>NZ_OZ255848.1:0-202556 GCF_965277915.1 Antarctobacter sp. | reverse complement strand
GCCCATGGACAGCGCCGACTACAGCTTTACCCTCGGCGACGTGGTGAACGGCACCAATCAGGGCCTGGCCATGTGCGCCCTGTCGGGCGGAGAGCCCTACAAGGTGGCGATCATGCTGGGCCAGGCGGGCAACCCGTCGGGCGAGGCGCGCCGCGAGGGCATCCTGAAGGGCATCGGCGCCTGCGACAACATCGAGGTCGTGGCCGAGCAGCCCGCCGACTGGGACACGGTCAAGGCGCAGTCCATTGCGGAAAACTGGCTGACCCAGTTCGAGGACCTCGACGCGATTTCCGGCGTCACCGACGCCTACATGTACCCGTCGATCGCCATTGCCACCAACAGCGGCAAGGACCTGGATTTCTACGGCTACGACGGCGATATCCCGATCCTGCAGCAGATGAAGGACGGCACCGTGAAGGCCGACATCCTGCTGTCGGGCACGCGAGAGGGCTGGAACTTTGTCCAGATGGCCTATCGCATCCACAAGGGCGAGACGCCGGACAAGGTCTATGACTTCTTCACGCCGCTGGTGATGACCGAGGAGAACCACAAGCTCGCGCTCGACAACGGCTTCCCCGAGGATGTCGAGGTCTACTACGTCGACGAGGCGCTGGACGTGGCCGCGAAGGGCTATCTCGAGTTCGGCCCCGACTCGGTCAAGTAAGACAGGCGGGCGGCGGATGTGCCGCTGCCGCCCCGAATTTCCGGAAAGAGAGCCATGACCACAACCACGGCCGCAGCGCCTGCGCGCAGGGGCAAGGCGATGGACAGCCTGACCCAGCGCTACCTTGTCCTGATCGGGCTGATCGTGATCGCCTCGGTCGGGTTCGGCATCGCCAACGACAATTTCTATTCGCTTGCCAACATCGGCATCCTGCTGCGCTCGATCGCGGTGTTGTTCCTGGTGTCGATGGGCATGACCTTCATCATGCTGACCGGCGGCATCGACCTCAGCGTCGGGTCGAACGTGGCCTTTTCCGGCGGGGTGGGGGTGATCGCCCTGACCGCCACCGACAGCGCGCTGGTCGGGTTTGCCGCCGCCGTCCTGGCGGGCATGGCCATCGGCGCGATCAACGGTGTCTTCATCGGGCGGTTGCGCCTGTCGGCCTTCATGGTGACGCTGGCCACCTTCGCGCTGGCCCGCGGTCTGGCGCTGGTGATCTACGACGCGGATTCGATCAACGTGTTCAACGGCGCCTTCCTGTGGTTGGGCGGGCAGAGCTGGGGCAACATGCCGGTCGTGATCCCCTTTGTTGCTTTGGTCTTTGTCGCCTTGTCGGTGCTGCTCTACCGGTCGCCCTTTGGCCGCGACGTCTATGCTGCCGGGTCGAATTTCAACACCGCCTTCGTGCTGGGCCGGATGCCGGAACGCACGCTGGTCTGGGTCTACGTGCTGTCCGGCGCGCTGGCGGGCCTGTCGGCGATCATCACCGTGGGCCGCGTGTCCTCGGGGCAGCCCTGGACGGGGCTGTACCTTGAATTCGACGCGATCACGGCGGTGATCCTGGGCGGCACATCTCTGTTCGGCGGACGGGGGCGCCTGCTGGGGACGATCCTGGGCGTGCTGCTGTACGGGATCATCATAAACGGGCTCGTTCTGACCGGCACCAACCCCTACCTGCAGAATCTCATCAAGGGCCTGATCCTTCTGGGTGTGGTGCTGCTGGATACCCTCGTGCAGCGGAGGAAGGCGCAATGACCAGACGTTTGGAAATGACCGGCATCGGCAAGACCTTCTTTGCCACCCGCGCGCTCGACAACGTGGATTTCACCTGTGTCGCGGGCGAGGTGCACGCGCTGGTCGGGCTGAACGGGGCCGGGAAATCGACGCTGATGAAGATCCTGGGTGGCGTCTATCAGAAGGATGAGGGGGAGATCCGCATGGACGGGCAGGCGGTCGAGATTACCGCCCCCGCCGATGCCGCGCGGCACGGGATCGCCATGATCCACCAGGAGCTGTCGCTGATCAACGAGCTGACCGTCGCCGCCAACATCTTTCTGGGGAGCGAGATCCGCCACGTCGGTACGCCGTTCCTGAACAAGGGCGAAATGGCGCGGCAGGTGCGGGCGCAACTGGACCGGTTCGGACTGAAGCTGGACCCGAACAAGCCCGTGCGAGAGTTGAACTCCGGCGAAAAGCAGATCGTCGAGATCATCCGGGCGCTGATGTCCGACGCCTGGCTGATCGTGATGGACGAACCGACCTCGGCCCTGTCCGAAGAGGACAAGGAGATGCTGTTCGAGTTCATCCGCCGGATGAAGGCCGAGGGCATCGCGATCATCTATATCTCGCACCACATGCCCGAAATTTTCGGTATCGCCGAGCAGGTGACGGTGATGCGAGACGGGGTGATCGTCCTGTCCGAACGCATCCCCGAAACGACGGAGGATGAGGTCATCAAGTCGATGACCGGCGCCGAACTGGACCAGTTCGTCAAGCCCCACAAGCAGATCACCGGCAAGGTGGTGCTGTCGGTCGACGGGTTGACCAGCCCGGGCAACTACGAGGGCGTGACGCTGGACGTGCACGAAGGCGAGATCGTCGTGCTGACGGGCCTGCGCGGCTGCGGCGCGCCGGAACTGGCCAAGGCGATCTTTGGTCTGGATGCCGGGTATCAGGGGCAGGTGCGTTACTTGGACCGGGTGTTGAAACCGGGGCGCGGGCCCGCGGTGGCAGTGCGTGAGGGCATGGGCCTCGTGACCGAGAACCGCGACAAGAACGGCATCCTGCCGCCGCTGTCGGTGCGCGACAACATCGCCCTGCCGTTTCTGGAGAAATCCGTGAAGGGCGGGCTGATCGACGGCGCGCGGGTGGACAGGATCGTGGCCAAGGCGATCCGCGACACCTCGACCAAGACATCCTCACCGGATCAGGAAATCCGCTTCCTGTCGGGCGGCAACAAGCAGAAGATCTGTTTCTCGCGCTGGCTGGACGAGGACCTGAAGCTGTTGATCCTGCTGGAGCCGACGCGTGGCATCGACGTGCACGCAAAGGCCGACATCTATCGCATCATCGAGGATCTGGCCGAACGCGGCGTCGCCATCCTGATCCTGTCCTATGAAATCGACGAGGTGCTGATGCTGGGCGACCGGGTGCTGACGCTCTTCGAGGGGCGCAAGGTGCAGGAATACGCCTATCCGCATTTCGACAAGGACCGGATGCTGGCCGACATGGCCGGGGCCGGTCACACGACCTGAAGGAACCCCCATGTTCTACAAATGCTTCATCGACAACGAATGGGTCGAGGCGTCGAATGGCGCGCGGCTGGAGGTTTTGAACCCCGCCACCGGCGCGGCCTGGGCCGAGGTGCCCGCCTGCACCGGGGCCGAGGTGGACCGCGCGCTGGAGTCGTCGGCGCGCGCGCAGAAGGCGTGGATGATGCTGCCCCCGGTGGAACGGGCCGCCTACCTCTACCGCATCGCAGACGGGATCGAGCGTGAGCGTGACCTGTTCGAAGAGTTGCTGGTCAAGGAGCAGGGCAAGCCCCGCGCCGAAGCCGCCGGAGAGGTCACCGATACCATCCGCTACATGACTTATTCGGCCGAGGCCGCGCGCCGTCTGCGCGGGGACATATTGCCATCTGACAACCCGCGCGAGCAGCTGTTCATCTACAAGGTGCCCTATGGCGTGACGCTGGGCCTGTGTGCCTACAACTATCCGCTGGCGCTGATCGGGCGAAAGGTGGCCCCGGCGCTGGTCACCGGCAACACCATGATCCTCAAGCCGCATGAGGCCACGCCGGTCACGGCCTCGGTCTTTTGCCGCATCGTGCAGGAGGCGGGCGTGCCGGCGGGCGTCATCAACATGGTGACGGGCACCGGGGCAGAGGTGGGCGCGCCGCTGGTCGAAAGCCCGGTGGTGCGGATGATCACCCTGACCGGATCGATCCGGGCGGGGCAGGCGATTGCCCGCGCCTCGGCGCAGAACATCACCGCGCTGTCGCTGGAACTGGGCGGCTCTGCGCCCTTCATCGTGCTGAAGGATGGCGATCTGGACAAGGCGGCGGCGGCCTGCGCCACGGCGCGCTTCGCCAATGCCGGGCAGGTCTGCATCTGCTCCGAATCCGTTCTGGTCGAAGAGGCGGTGGCCGATGCCTTTACCGAGAAGCTGTTGGAACATGCATCCAAGGTAAAGCTGGGCGATCCGGCCACCAATGGCGGCATGGGGCCGATCACCACCGCCGACGCGCTGGCGCGGGTGGAACGCATCGTGGCCGACTCCGTCGCAGGCGGCGCAAAGGTGGCGCTTGGCGGCAAGCGGCCCGAGGGGATGGGCGGCGGTCACTGGTACGAACCGACCGTGCTGACCGGCGCCACGCCCGACACGGCCGCCGTGCGCGAAGAGATCTTTGGCCCGGTGCTGCCGGTGGTGCGCGTTGCGGACTACGAAGAGGCGCTTGCCGTTGCCAATGCCCGCCCGGACGGGCTGTCGTCCTACCTGTGGACGCAGAACCCCGGCGTCTACATGGATGCGATCCAGCGGCTGGAGACCGGGACGATTTTCCTCAATTCCGGGATCACCGGCATGGTGCAGGGCTATCACAACGGCCACAAGCTGTCTGGCCTCGGCGGTGAGGACGGGATGCACGGCATCGAGGGCTACCTGCAGAAGCGGACGGTGTATCAGGCCTTCTGACGGCTCAGACGTCGCCGAATGTTTCCCGGACCTGTGCCCATGCGGTGGCGAGATGGTCGCGCAGGTGGGTTTCCGCGGTGTCGGGGTCGCGCATGAGGATGGCGTCGTAGATGGCCTTGTGGGCGTCGAAGTTGGTGCGATTGCGGTCGGGCAGGCGGGGCATCTGCGACCATTGCGGCGCCAGCCAGGTGGTATAGGCGCGGTGGATGGCGGGCAGGACGGGGTTTTGCGGGATCTGGTACAGCACGCCGTGAAAGGCGTTGTCGGTGCGGTAGAAGGCCTCGCTGTCGAGGATCGAGGCGCCATTGGCCTCCAGCGCCTCGGTCAGCGCGGCGATGTCTTCCTTGCTGGCCTCCTTGGCGGCCTGCCGGACCAGCGACGCTTCGACCATGATGCGGGTGTCGAAGAGGTTCTTGACCCCGCCGGGTTCGCCCAGCAGGTGGGTGACGATGCTGCCCACCGCGTCGATGGCCGAGTCGAAGCCCGGCTTGCGCACCACCGGGCGGTGGCGCGGCAGCGCCTCGATCAGCCCGCGCGAGGACAGGGTGCGCACCGCCTCGCGCACCACCGTGCGCGAGATGCCGAAGGCCTCCATCAGGTCGCGTTCGGGCGGCAGCGGCTGGCCGTCGGCCAGTTCGCCCGAGCGAATCTGATCGGCGATGCTGCGCACCACCTGGTCCGCTGCGCGGCCTGTTTCGTCCTGTCGTGGCATGTTGCGATCCGCCTTTTGGTCCGGCCTTTCGGCCCGTGCAATTGGACCAAAGGGCGCGCAGAAGTCAATTTCGAGTATTTTGGTACGACTAAAAATGGAATTTGGCGATATATTATTGACATAACCGCCGGATTGCCAGCATAAGCCCTTAACCTGGTACGATCAAAATAGAAGGCGCCCCGATGTCCGACCCTGACCCTGCCTCTCGTATCGTCCGCGTGGACGTGCGTCTGTTCGATGTGCCGCTGGCCGAAGTGCTGACCGATGCCAAGCACGGGGACCACACCCATTTCGAACTGATCACCGCGACCGTCACGCTGGAGGACGGCAGCACGGGCACCGGCTACAGTTATACCGGCGGCAAGGGCGGGCGCGCGATTGCCGCCATGATCGAACATGACCTTGCGCCCTTTTTGCTGGGCAAAGAGGCGGGGGACGTCGAGGCGCTGTACGACGCGATGCAATGGCACGTGCACTACGTGGCCCGGGGCGGCGTGGCGTCATTCGCGATTTCGGCGGTGGATATCGCCCTGTGGGATTTGCGCGGCAAGCGTACGGGCCAGCCGCTGTGGCAGATGGCGGGCGGGGCAGGGGACCGCTGCCGGGCCTATGCCGGGGGGATCGACCTGAACTTTCCGCTGCCGAAACTGCTGGACAGCATCCGCGGTTACCTGGACCGCGGATTCAACGCGGTGAAGATCAAGGTGGGTCAGCCCACGCTGGCCGAGGACGTGGCGCGGGTGAAGGCGGTGCGCGAGTTGATCGGCCCTGACGTGACCTTCATGGTCGATGCGAATTATTCCATGTCCGAGGATCAGGCGATCGAGGCCGCGCGTGCCTTTGCCCCGCATGACATCACCTGGTTCGAGGAACCGATCATCCCCGACAACTACAAGGGCTATGGCCGGATCGCCGAGGCGACGGGGGTGCCCCTGGCCATGGGGGAAAACCTGCACACGATCCATGAATTCGAATACGCGGTCGAGGATTCCCGGCTGAGTTATCTTCAACCCGATGCCTCGAACTGCGGCGGGATCACCGGTTGGTTGCAGGTGGCCGCGCTTGGCCGGCAGCACGGGATCACCGTGTGCAGCCACGGGATGCAGGAGTTGCACGTCAGCCTTGTGTCCGGGCAGGGGCAGGGCTGGATCGAGGTGCATTCCTTCCCCATCGACACTTATACCACCCGTCCCCTGGTGGTCGAGGATCACCGGGCCGTGGCGCCCGATACACCCGGCACCGGGGTGATCTTCGACTGGGACAGATTGCAAGCAGCCCATGAGGAGATGCACGGATGACAAAGATCGACGCCGCCTTTTACCGCGGCAACCGCACCTTTACCGTCGAGCAGGCCGAGGCGCCGGCCCCCGGTGCAGGCGAGGTGCAGCTGCGCATCGCCTATTGCGGCATCTGCGGCACCGACATGCATGTGTTTCACGGCAACATGGACGCCCGCGTGGGGCTGAACCGGATCGTCGGGCATGAGATGTCGGCCGTGGTCGAGGCGGTGGGCGAGGGCGTGACCAATGTCTCGCCGGGTCAGAACGTGGTGGTGCGCCCGCTGGATCCCTGCGGGGATTGCCCCGCCTGCAAGCGCGGGCATGGTCACATCTGCCATAACCAGAAATTCCTGGGCCTGGATACCGATGGCGCCATGCAGGAGCTGTGGAATGCTCCCGCGCATACGCTGCACGTTCTGCCAGAGGGGATGCGCCTGGATCACGCGGCGCTGATCGAGCCGGTGGCCGTGGCCTGCCATGACGTGCGCATGGCCGCGGTTCAGCCGGGCGAGGACGTGGTGGTGATCGGCGGCGGCCCCATCGGTGTGTTGGTGGCCATGGTCGCGCGCGAGGCGGGCGGCAATGTCGTGCTCTCCGAGGTCAACGAGACCCGGCTGGAGATCGCGCGCAAGCTGGGGTTCGACACGGTGAACCCGGCCAAGGCGGAGCTGAAGGCGGTGATCGAGGACCGTACCGGCACCAAGGGCGCCGACGTGGTGTTCGAGGTTTCGGGCAGCCAGCCCGGCGTGGATGCGATGACGGCGGTTGCGGCGACACGCGCGCGGATCGTCATGGTGGCGATCCATGCCAAGAAACCGCAGATCGACATGTTCCAGTTTTTCTGGCGCGAGTTGAACCTGATCGGTGCGCGGGTGTACGAAGCCGAAGACTATGACAAGGCCATTGCGCTGGTGGCCGAGGGCAAGATCGACGCCGAAACGGTGATCACCGATGTCAGCCCGCTGGCCGATATCCAGCAGGCGTTTGAATCGCTCGACACCAGCCCGACAGCCCTGAAAAGCCTCATCAAGGTGGGAGACCCTGCATGACCGTCCTTTCCAGTTTCGACCTTTCCGGCAAGACCGCCGTCGTCACCGGCGCCAAGCGTGGCATCGGCCGCGGCATGGCCGAGGCGCTGGCCCAGGCGGGCGCGGATATCGTGGGCGTCAGCGCGTCTTTGCAGCCGGGATCGGATGTGGAACAGGCGGTGACGGTACTGGGGCGCAAGTTCACGCCCTATCAGTGCGATTTTTCCGACCGCGCGGCGGTCACGGCGCTGGCCGCGCAGTTGGAGGCGGACGGCGTCGCGCCCGACATCCTGATCAACAACGCCGGCACCATCAAGCGCAAGCCCGCGGCCGAGCATCCCGACGACTGGTGGGACGAGTTGATCGAGGTCAACCTGTCCGCGCAGTTCGTCCTGTCGCGCGAGATCGGGCGCGGCATGGTCGAACGGGGCCGGGGCAAGATCATCTTCACCGCCTCGCTGCTGACCTTCCAGGGCGGGATCACCGTGCCGGGTTATGCCGCGTCCAAGGGCGGGATCGGCCAGCTGACCAAGGCGCTGGCCAATGAATGGGCGGGCAAGGGTGTGAACGTGAACGCCATCGCGCCGGGCTATATCGCTACCGACAACACCCAGGCGTTGCAGGACAATCCGGACCGGTCCAAGTCGATCCTTGAGCGTATTCCGCAGGGCCGTTGGGGCACGCCACAGGATTTCGCCGGACCGGCGGTGTTCCTGTCGTCGGCGGCCTCCGACTATGTGAACGGCGAGATCCTCGTGGTCGATGGCGGCTGGATGGGGCGCTAAGCCTCAGTAAAGCCGCGCGGCGTTGTCGTGACAGAGGGCGTCCCGGTCCGGGGCGCCCAAATTCATCTTGTCGAGCGTTTCATCCAGCAGGACGCGCCAGTGGCGGGGGCTGGCAAGGGCCGTGGCGACGGGCCAATTGCTGGCGTACATCAGGCGATCGGTGCCGAAGAGGGCCAGCATCGCGGCGATATGGCTTTGCGTCATGTCGGTGTCTGTCTGCACGTCGCCGGTCAGCGGCAGGCCGGACAGTTTGACGTGGACATTGGGCAGGCGGGCAAGGTCCGACATTGCCTGCCGCCAGCTGTCATAGCTTTCCGGCGCGCCGTCGGGCAGGCCGAAATGGGCCAGAACAACCGGCAGGTCGGGGAAGGCGCGGGCGAGGTCGGCAACGGCGCCGAACAGCGGTTGCGGGGCGAGGATCTCGACCAGGTGACCGCCGGTTTGCAGCGCGGCACAGATGGTTTGCGCGCCGTCGCTGCGCAGGTAGCCCTCTGGGTCGGCATCCAGCATGGGGGTGAAGCGCACGCCGCGAAACGCCGGGTCGCTGGCCTGAAGGGCCAGTTGCGCCGCGCAGTCCGGATCGCGCAGGTCGACCCAGCCGACGACAGAGCGAAAGATCTCGTGCTGCCGGCAAAGGTCTAGGCAGTAATGCACGTGTTTCACGGTGGCCGGGCCGTGGACCAGCACGGCGCTCTCGGCGCGCGTCTCCGCCAGCACCGGGACCAGATCGGCGGGCAGAAAGGCCTTGCCCGTCAGCACCGGGAACTGCTTTTCGGCGATGAAGGTTTCGCCCCGCGTGCGGTCCCAGATGTGGACATGGGCGTCGATGGCTGTGGTCATTGTGCTGGGCTCGTCGGGTTGGGGATGTTCAGCCGCTCCAGCGCGGGCCAGAGCGTGTCGGGCACCGGGGCGGAGAGGTCATCGAGGTTGGAGCGCAGGCCGCCCGGATGGATCAGACCCAGCACCAGCCGCGTGACCGCCGGATGGGCGGCGGCATAGTGCAGCGCGGCCCGTTTCAGGGCCACGCCTTCGGCCAGGCAGGCGGTCTGGATGGCGCGCACCCGGTCACGCAGCGCAGCATCCGGCGGCTGGTAGTCGAAGCGCGTGACCTCGACATCCGGGCCGGTGGCGAGGATGCCCGAGTTGAAGGGCGCGGCCAATTCCACCTGCACCCCGCGCGACAGGCAGATCGGGAACAGCGTGTCCGCCGCGCTTTGGTCCAGCAGGGTAAAGCGGCCGGCGACCATCAGCACGTCCAGATCGGTTTCGCGCAGCAGGGCGGCATGGGTGGCGGCGACATTGCTGCCGCAGCCGATGGCACGGATGACGCCCTGCGATTTCAACTCTGTCAGCGCGGGCAGGGCACCGGTCAGCGCATCGTCAAGATGCGCGTCGCAATCATGGACAAAGACGATATCGAGGTGATCGGTACCCAGCAGTTTCAGGCTGTGATCGACGGATTGCAGCGTGGCCTCGCGCGAGTAGTCGTGCCAATCGCCGGGATTGTCCTTGGGGTTGACCACCGTGGCGGCATAGTCGCGGTGGCGCCCGACCTTGGTGGAAAGGACATAGTCGCCGCGCGGGCGTCCGCGCAGCAGCCGGCCGAGCCGTTCCTCGGACAGCCGCCCACCGTAAAGCGGTGCGGTGTCGAAGCGGCGGATCCCCATGTCCCAGGCGGCTGTGAACATCTCGTCTGCCTCAGTGTCGGAAATGGGCGCCGTGTTGGTGGTGCCCAACAGGCCAAAGCCCAGCCCGACCGGTTTCACGGGGGTCATCGGATGCGGTGCCCGGTTTCGGCGTCGAAGAAGAAGGCGTGGGCCATGTCAAAGGCCAGAGTCTGGCGAGTGCCCTCGGCAAGCTCTACCCGGCCGCCGGTCTTGCCGATCAGTTCGTGCGGACCGGCGCGGAAATGCACCAGCTTCTCGGTGCCCAACTGCTCGATCAGGTCGACCGGCAGGCTGGCGGTCACGCCGTGCGGCAGGTCCGCCGCCGGGCGGATGTCGTCGGGGCGGATGCCGAAGGTGACGCGATCGCCGGGCCGCAGACCTTTGGGCGTGGTGCAGGCAAGGTCGGTGTCTCCCAGCCGCAGACCCGTCGGTGTCACGGTGCAGTCGATCAGGTTCATCGGCGGGCTGCCCATGAAGCCGGCGACAAAGACGGTTTCGGGATCGTGGAACACCGCGTCGGGCGTGCCCTGCTGTTCGATCCGCCCGTCGCGCATGATGACGATCCGGTCGGCCAGGGTCATGGCCTCGACCTGGTCATGGGTGACGTAGATGATGGTGTTTTCCAGCCGCTGGTGCAGGCGCTTGATTTCCGCGCGCATCTGGCCGCGCAGCTTGGCGTCGAGGTTCGACAGCGGTTCGTCGAAAAGAAACACCTCTGGGTCGCGGACGATGGCGCGGCCCATGGCGACGCGCTGACGCTGGCCGCCGGACAGGGCGGCGGGCTTGCGGTCCAAGAGCGGGGTGAGTTCCAGGATCTCGGCCACCTCGTTCACGCGGCGGTCGATCTCGGCCTTGGGCATCTTGGACAGTTTCAGCGAGAAGGCCATGTTCCCCCGAACCGTCTTGGCCGGGTAGAGCGCGTAGTTCTGGAACACCATCGCGATGCCGCGGTCCTTGGGTCGCAGCCCGTTCACCACGCGGTCGCCGATGGCGATCTCTCCGCCGCTGATGGTTTCAAGACCGGCGACCATGCGCAGGGTGGTGGACTTGCCGCAGCCCGAGGGGCCGACCAGCACGCAGAACTCTCCCGGCTGGATCGAGATGTCGATCCCGTGCAGCGCTTTGTGGCTGCCGTACATCTTGACGAGGTTTGAGATTTCGATGCGGGACATTTGATACTCCGGGGCGTTACAGGCGCCGCGCTTCGTTGCGCAGGTAGAGCACGGTGAAGGCTGCCGAGATGATGAGGATGGAGACGGCGACGGTGGCCGCCTGGGCAAATTCGAAGTCGACGAAGGCAAGGCGGAAGGTCAGCGTGGACAGCACCTCTGTCGCGCGGCCGGGGCCGCCGCCGGTGGTCAGCCAGACCAGCGGGAACAGCTGGAAGGTCCAGATCAGGTCCAGAAGCGCCACGCCAAAGATCACCGGTTTCAGCTGTGGCAGGGTGACGTGCCAGAACTTGTGCCAGAACCCGGCGCCGTCGATGTCGGCGGCCTCGTAGAGTTCGCGCGGGACGGTCTGCAGGCCGGACAGGAAGCTGACCATGATGAAGGGATAGCCGCGCCAGGTCGAGATCAGCAGCAGCGACCACATCGCCAGGTCGGGATTGCCGAGCCAGTCCAGCGGTTCGGAAATCAGGCCGAGCCAATCGAGGATGTAGTTGATCAGGCCGAAGGGGTTCAGCAGAAGCTGCCAGTTCAGCGCCACGACCACGGCGGTAAAGATCCACGGCAGCACCAGCATCGAGCGAAAGAAGGTGCGCGCGCGGGGGTGGATGTCGGCGTTGACCAGCAGCGCCAGCCCGATGCCGACGATCATGTGGCCAACGACAGAGCCGACGGTAAAGACGATCGTGTTGAACCCGGCGCTCCAGTATCCGGGATCGCCCAGGATGTTGCGATAGTTGTCGAGGCCCACGAAGGTCGGGTTCCGCTCGACGATCACGTTGTCATAGAGCGAGTATTCCACGACCTTGTAGAGCGGCACCGACAACAGCGCGCCGAGGATCACCAGCCCCGGCAGCAGGAACAGGTAGGGCGTGCCGGAAGCGGTCAGCAGGCGGAACGGTCTGGTCACGGTGTTTTCCTTGTCAGCAGGGCGGGGCGGGCACCAAAAGGGGCGCCCGCCCGGCGGGCTTACTTGATCTGGTCCATCCAGCGCGCCTGGACGGCGGCGGCGGCCTCGGCGGCGGTCTGGTCGCCGCGCAGCAGGGATTGCAGTTCCTCTGTCATCAGGGACCAGCTGGCCACGGCCTTGGGCGACTGGCGCATCTCTTCGACGGGGGTGTCGCCGGACAGGATGTCCATCTGCTTGATCAGCGTGTCATCCGCGCCTTCGCGCACCGCATCTAGCGCGGCAAGGTTGCCGGGCAGGGCGTTCGACGCCTTGGCCACGCGGGCGTTGACCTCGGGCGAGAGCAGGTAGTTCACGAAGGTCCAGGCGGCCTCCTTGTTGCGGCTGTCGGCGGAGATGCCGATTTCCCAGCCGTGCACGCGATAGGCGTTGGTGCCATTCGTCGGCACGCGGACCAGCGTGTAATCCATGTCAGGATTGCGCCCGGTGATCGCACTGGAATGCACGCCGGGAGAGATCAGGAAGCCGGTGCGGCCTGCGATGAATTCCTCCAGGTCGACACCGCCGGTGCGCGAGGCCGCGCCGGGGGCAATGGCGCCCGCCTCGTTCAGCGTTTTGATGAATTCCATCGTCTCGACAACCTTGGCATTGTCGAAGTTGGGCGTGGTGCCGTCCATGATCCGCCCGCCGTTGGAATAGAGCAGTGGCAGGAAGGTCAGGATCGGGCCGTTTGATGGCGGCTGAGAGCTGAACGGCAGGCCGAGGCCGGAAATCCCGTCTTCCAGCGCCGAGATCGCGGCGGCCTGTTCGCTCAGTTCTTTCCAGTTGGTGGGCGGTGCGTCGAAACCGGCCTGTTTCACCAGGTCCATGTTGACATGCATGACAAAGGGGAAGGCGTTCAGCGGCACCATCCAGGTCTTGCCGTCGATCTTGCCGATCGGCGCCTCGACCAGGTCGGAGGTGGCAAAGCTGTTGTCATCGCGGGCGAGGTAGTCGTCCAGCGGCTCAAGGATGCCGATATCGAGGAATTCGGTGGTCCAGGGCATGTTCAGGCCCAGCACGTCAGAGCCCACGCCGATGGCGTTGTCGGTCACGATGCTTTCGCGGACCTTGCCGAAGGGCTGTGTGACCAGCTTGACCGTGATGTCTGGGTGCTGTGCCTCGAAATCCGCGACCAGCTGGTCATAGAACCCGGTGGGATCCTCGGCGGCGAACCATTGCAGCCATTCGATCTCGGCGGCGGGCAGGCTGGCGGGCAGCAACGTGGCGACCGAGGTGGCGGCGGCCAGCGCCCATTTGGGCAGGTGTCGTTTCATGGTCTTTCTCCTCCTCTGCGGAAATCCGGGGCCTGTTCCGGCCCCGTGTTGCGGGCGGGTCAGCCCTTGACGCCCCCGGCGGCGAGGCCGCTGACGACAAACCTTTGGACAAGCATGAACAGGATCAGCACGGGCAGGGATCCGATCACCGAAAAGGCCATCATCTCGTCCCACTTGAGGCCGAACTCTCCGACCATCATGGAAATCCCCACCGGCACCGTGCGCATGTCCATCGACCGCGTCAGTGCGAGGGCGAACAGGAACTCGTTCCAGGCCAGCAGGAAGGTGTAGACCGCGGTCGAGATGATGCCGGGCAGCGCCACGGGCAGCAGCACGCGGACCAGCACGCCCAGGGGCGTACAGCCGTCGATGGTGGCGGCCTCGTCGAAATCCTTGGGGATCGTGTCGAGATAGCCGTTCATCATGATGATCGAATAGGGCAGGGCAAAGGTCAGGTAGGTCAGCACCAGACCCCAGAGCGTGTCATAGAGCCCCAGAAAGACGATCACGCCGAAATAGGGGATCAGCAGGGTGATCGTCGGCACCATCTGGGTGGTGATGACAAACAGCTTGGCCACCCGGTCGCCGAAGAAGCGGTAGCGGGAAAAGCCGAAGGCGGCCAGGGTGCCGATGATCAGCGACAGGAAGGTGACGGCCAGCCCGACAACGTAGCTGTTGATCAGGAAGGTGCGGAACTTCGGATCGGTCAGCACCTTGGCATAGCCGCCCCAGTGGAATTCCTCGGGGATCAGGCGCGGCGGCAGCGAGAAGGTCTCTGTCGTCGGTTTCAGCGAAACCGAGATCATCCAGAGCACGGGGAAGACCATGACGAAGGTCACCAGCGCAAGGAGCGCGTAGATCGAGGCCTGCCGCCAGCGGCGCTGGCGTTCCTCGTCGACCGTGGTGCGGGGAAGGGCCGTATCTGCCATGTCAGAGCACCTTCAACGTGGCGTTGTCGATGAAATCCCAGTCCAACCCAATGCCAAGGCCCGGCGCCTGCGGCAGGTGGGCCTGGCCGTCGCGGATGTCGATGGGATCCTTCAGGCCGATGGCAAAGAGGTGTTCGGGGACCAGCACCTCGAAGAACTCGTTGTTGCGGATGGCGGCTGCGCAATGCAGGTTCACCAGCTCCAGCGGGTGATAGATCGCGGTGTGGATTTCACAGTTCATGCCGTGGGCCTCGGCCAGGTGCGCGGTCTTAATCAGTCCGGTGATCCCGCCCGACCAGGACGCATCGCCGCGCACGATGTCGATGGCGCGCGAGGCCACCAACTCGGCCACGCCGGCGGGGTGGTTTTCCGCCGTTTCGCCGCCGACGATCGGGATTTTCAGAGTGTCGCGCAGCGAGCGCAGAGAGCCGTGGCATTCGTCGAACATCGGCTCTTCCAGCCAGTAGTAGTTCAGCTCTTCCAGCATCCGGCCAAAGTGGATGTTCTGCTGGAAGTTGAAGTTGTTGACCGGGTCGCTCATCAGGCGGAAATCGGGGCCCACCGCCTCGCGGCAGGCGCGGTGCGCCTCGAAGGCGATGTCGAGGTCGGCGGGCGGGTGTAACTTGTAGGCGGCCCAGCCGCGCGCCTGAAGGTCCTTCGCCTCTTCGGCATAGGCCTCTGCCGTGGGCAGGGTCAGGGAGGAACCGTAGATCGGCACGCTGTCGCGCACCGCGCCAAGGTGCTTGTAAAGCGGCATACCGGCGGCGGTCGCCTGCACCAGGTGACAGGCAATGTCATAGGGCGCATAGGCATAGCCGGGGGTAAAGTTCCACGCGCGGTTGAAGCGGCGGTAATCGTGCCAGTGCTGTTCGCGGTAATCCGGGTCACGCCCCAGGAAAAAGGGTCGCAGCAGTTCCGCCGACACCGCCCCCATCGCCAGCGCGCTGCGTCCGGCAAAGCCGAAGGTTTCCACGCTCAGCCCCTCGTCCGTGTCGAACCGCATGGCGAGGAATTCAAAGTCGATCGGCTTGCCGTCTTTCAGCTTGTAGGCCTGTTCCGGCTCATGGCGGCAGGCGCGGATCTCGATATTCGTGAACTTCATGTCTGCTCCTTCAGCCGGCGGTGTAGGCGGCGTGTTCGGTCGTGTAGAAATCAAGGGTGGAGGGGCCAACGGACCCGGTGCCCAGCCCGCTGTCGCGGATGCCGACAAAGGGCATGTTGTCGTCCGGCGCGGTGCCGTGGTTGACGTGGATCATGCCGGTCTGCAGCTCGCGCAGGGCGCGGTTGGCGAAATCGAGGCGGTCGGTGAAGATCGCGCTGGTCAACCCGTAGGCGGTGGCATTGGCCAGGCGCAGCGCCTCATCGTCGGTGTGGTAGCGGCAGACGGTTAGGACGGGGCCGAATATCTCGTCCCGGTTGGCGGGGTTCCGCGGGTCGTCCGTAGCCAGCAGAGTGGGCGCAAAGAACATCCCGTCCGGCGCGGTCTCAGGCTTTAGCCGTTGCCCGCCGGTCAGCACCTCAGCGCCGTCCAGTTCGGCGGCGCGCACAAGGTGGATGATCCGGTCCAGCTGCGGCTGCGTGGTGATCGGGCCAAGGGTCGTGCCCTCTGCCCGGCCCGGTCCCGGTTGCAGGGCGTTCAGGCGTTGGACCAGCCCCTTGCAGGCGGCGTCATAAATGGTGTCATGCAGGATCACGCGGCTGATCGCCGTGCAGCGCTGGCCCGCGCATTGCATCGCGGCGCCGGTGATCGCGTCCAACGCGGCATCCAGATCGGCCACGTCATCGACGATGGCGGCGTTCTTGCCACCCAGTTCCAGCGAGACGGGCACGAGGTTGCCGCCCGCCACCGCGCCGATCTTGCGGCCCGTGGCGACAGAGCCGGTAAAGGAGATGGCGTCGATTTCAGACGCGGCGGTCAGCGCGGCGGCGATCTCGCCCGCGCCATTCACCAGTGTCAGCGTGCCCTCGGGCAGGATGCCCTCTGCCGCGCGCACCAGGCGCATGGCGGCGGCGGGCGTGTATTCGGACGGTTTCAGCACAACGGCATTGCCGGTGGCCAACGCGGGTACCAACTTGCGCAGCGGGGTCAGCACGGGGAAGTTCCACGGCGTGATCGCCAGCACCACGCCGCGCGGGCGGCGCAGGATGGTGTTGGTCCAACCTGGCGCGCGTCCCGGCAGGGTCTGGCCGCCGTGCTGCCGAGCAAAGCCCAGCATCTGGCGGGCCTCGCGCAGGGACTTGCCGATCTCGGCCTTGGATTCACCCAACGGCTTGCCCTGTTCGTCGGTCATCTCCCCGGCCAGCGCGTCCGCCTCTGCCTCGATCCTCTGGAACCAGGTCTCGAGCAGGTCGCAGCGGCGGTTTACCGGCAGGGCGGACCAGTCGGCAAAGCCCTGTCGCGCGGTGTCCAGGATGCGCGCGGCATCCGCCGGGGTGGCCAGCGCATAGCGCGCGACGGGCCGCTTGCGGTCGGCGGGATCGACGGTTTCAAAGCTGTCGGCGGCGGACCAGTCGCCGGGCGCGGGCAGGGTGGGCGGACAGGTCTCTGTCACGGTGGTGTCGAGGGTCATCAGGCGGTTTCCTTGTCGGCTTGCGGCTGCTGGCGGGCCATGTCTGTGACGATCGCCGTGGCCCCGGCGCGCAGCATTGTCTGGTCCGATCCGGCGGGCACGACCTGCGCGCCCGAGGCGAACAGCCCCGCCACGTCCAGACCGGGGAGCGGAACGGGCAGCGCGCCAAAGATCTTGCCCGCGCCCAATGTCTGTGCCTGCACCTGGTCAAAGACCTGACGGAACTCCGGGGTTTCGAACTGGCGGAAAAGGCCCATCGAGGCGCTGAGGTCATTCGGCCCGACAAAGACGCCGTCCAGCCGGGGCAGGGACAGGATCTGCGGCAGGTTGGACACCGACTCGGGCGATTCCACCTGCACCAGCACGGTCAGCGCATCGTTGGCCTGTTCGTAATAGGCGGCCGGTTCATAGCCCCAGTCGGCCGCGGCGATGGCGCCCACGGCCACCCCGCGCCGTCCTTCTGTCGGAAACAGCGCGGCGTCGAGGATGCTGCTCGCCTGATCGGCATGGTCCACCTGCGGCACCAGCAGGCAGTTGGCGCCGATGTCGAGAATGCGCTTTATGCTGCCCGCGTCGTGATCGGGCAGGCGGACCATGACGGCGGTGTCGAAGGCTGCCAGCGCCTGTACCTGCGCAGCCAGACCCTCGATCCCGCCGCGCCCGTGTTCGAGGTCGATCAGGATGTAATCCAGCCCGGCGCGCGCCATCAGGCAGGCGACCTCGGGCGAACCGAGCGTGGACCAGGCGCCGCTGACCTTTTGGCCGGTTTGCAGTTTGCGGCGAAAGGCGCGGCCTTTTTCCAGAATGGGCAACGATGGCATCAGGCGGTTTCCTTCTCTGTCCGGGCGGGTCTGGCGCGCAGCGAGCGCAGGTTGTGCACATGCACATGCGCGCCTGTTTTGATGTCTTCGGTGGTGATGCCGATGACGATGCCGCCGCGCCGGACCCGGTGCCCTTTGGGCAGGGGCCGCAGGGCGATCTTGTGGTATTGCGGCAGGTCGCCGGTGGCGGTCAGGGGCGTGCTGTCGGGCAGCACGCGCAGGGCATCGCCCGCGCTAACCGGGGCCAGGACATTGGCCACGTCGTCGCCCACGCGCAGGCACAGCGCATTGGTCATAGGGCCTCTCCGTATCGGCTGATGACTTCGTTGCCCTCACCCGTGACCTCGGCCCAGGTGAGCGCGCCGTTGACGGTGGCGATCAGCTCGGACAGCAGGGCATCGGCAAGGGTGTCGGCATCGCCGCCGTCCATCAGGGCCGAGGCGTCGAAATCGATCTGGGTGGGCAGGGCGGCGACCGTCCCGGCATTGGCCGAGATCTTGATCGTGGGGCAGAGCGCGCTGGCATAGCTGTTGCCGCTGCCGGTAGAGAACAGCGCCACCTGCGCGCCCGCCGCGATCAGCCCGGTCAGGGATTCGGGCGTATAGCTGGCCCCGTCCATCAGCCACAGGCCGGGATGAGCGGGGGGCTGCGCGTAGTCCAGCACGCCTTCGACCGGATGGCGGCCCGATTTCGCGGCAGAGCCAGAGGCCTTTTCCTCGATCGTGGTCAGGCCTTCCTCGATGTTGCGGCGGTTGGGGTTGATCCCGGCCAGGTCGATGCCGTTGGCCACGGCCAGCGCCTCGCGCCGCGTGACGGCCTGTTCGATCCGGTTGGCGATGTCGGGGGTGCGGGCCCGGGCGGCCAGCTGATCCTCGACCCCCAGCCATTCCAGCGTCTCGCCCATGATGACGGTCCCGCCGGAGTCGATGACACGGTCGGCGAGATGGCCGATCAGCGGGTTGGCGGCAATTCCGGAGGTCGGGTCGGACAGGCCGCATTGCAGCGCCACGACGAGATCGCTCATCGCGGCATAGTGGCGTTCCCGTCGGGAGGCGGCGTGGCGCAGCCGCGCGCCCGCCTCGATGCCCAGAGCGGTCAGGCGGAGGGCGTCATGCGCCACATCGTCAAAGGCATAGGCCTCGTAGGGGGTGGGTGTCTCGTCCAGCCGGGCGGTGATCTCTTCCAGCCGCGACCGGTCCGCGCTGATCACCAGAACGGCGCCGGTGTTGGGATGTGTGGCCAGCCCGGCCAGGGCGCGGCGTGCGGCATCGGCATCGGCGCCGACGACGCCCATGCCATAGGGATAAGAGGCAAAGACCGCGCCAGGCAGGGCGGCGGCGATGCGGCGGGCGATCTGTTCGGTCAGGCCGGTGGCGTTCAGCACCAACAGGTGATTGCGACTGCCCAGCCGACGACCGGCACCGCCAAAGCCCTTGAAAAGGGGGCCGTTCTGCGAGGTTGCGGGGCGGATCATGGGCGGTCTTCCAAGCTTGAATTTTCTGACGTTTCAACTGAGCGCTCAGATAAGCGCTAATTTGAGACTTTTCATATTCGCCGCTTTCCGTCAATATGGTCGGACAAGAATTTCACGCACGCGACCCTGCGCGCCGCCACAGCGGGAACACCAGATGACCGAACAGATGACGCCCGACAGCCCTGACCGGGCAGAGGTTTCGACAGAGGATGAAGGCGGCGGCAGCCTGCGTCAGGAGGCCTATGAGCAGATCATCTCTGCCCTGATGACGCGACAGCTGCGCACCGGGCGGCTGATCAGCCAGCGCGAGATCGCCCGGACCACGGGATGCAGCCTCTCGTCGATTCGCGAGGCGCTGAAATGGCTGGAGGCGGAAAACATCGTGCGGCTGATCCCCAAGCGCGGGGTCGAATTCCACGAGGTCACGCACAAGGAGGTGGCCGAATCCTACGAGCTGCGGATGATGATCGAGCTGAAGGCCATCCACGCCTTCGCGCGCAAGGTCGACCCGGCAGAGATCGCCCGCTTTCAGGAAGAGACCCGCGCCCTGATCGAGGAGCAGCGGCAGCGGGTGACCGGGCCGGATCACACGGTGCGGCGGATCGAGACCGATCATTCGCTGCATCGCGAGATCGTCGCCGCCCTTGGCAACGACCTGATCTCCGAGGTGCACCGCCGCAACGAGACGATCATGCTGCTAGCGCGGCTGAACCTGCCGCAGAGCCTGTTGGAAACCGGCCCGGCGCTGGATGAGCACATGACGATCCTGGACCGGCTGGCCGAGGGGGACGCAGCCGGGGCGGCAGAGGCGCTGGAGCAGCACCTGGCCAGCGCGCGGGACCGGGCCCTGCAATCGCTGGTGATCTGACGATCACCTTTGCGGGACGCGCGTTGACAAGGCGGGTGGGCAGGCTAGATACTACTGGGTAGCATCCCGGTGGAGCCGACATGAGCGTGAAAGCATCGATTTCCCTGACCGAATCGCAAGAGGCCTATGCCCGCGAACTGGTGGCGCAGGGGCGCTATTCCAGCCTGAGCGCGGTTCTTCAGCAGGGGCTGGAGTTGTTGCGAGAGCAATCCCGGACCACCGATGCGCTGTGCGAAGTGTTGGATCGGCGCCGTGCCGGGCCCTTCGTGTCGATGGACGAGGGGCGGCAAGGCACGGCCGAGATGATCGCGCGCAAGCGGGCGGACCGTGGCCTATAAGGTCCTGCGCGCGGCGGATGTCGCTGTCGATCTCGACCTGATATTCGATTTCCTCGTCGCCGCCGCCGAGGCCTTTGGCGATGACACGGCAACCGCATTCGCGCGCGCCGAAGAGCGCCTGAACCAAATCGAGGCCGACATGGCGGGGCTTGGCCGCGTACCCCATCAGGGCACCTTGAGACCGCATCTGGGCGACGGGATCCGCAACGTCACCAAGGGGCGCGCGGTCTATTACTTTGATGTCGATGACGATCGGCGGATCCTGCGCGTGCTGGCGGTGTTCTTCGGAGGGCAGGATCACGACGCGCGCATCCTGTTGAGGCTGCTCGGCCAGGGCTGACGGGCCTATCCCTTGTCCCGCAGCTCCCGGATCATTTCCGGCGGCAGCATCCGGGGCGACAGGCCCCGTGTCAGCAGCGCCAGCTTGGCGGTCTCTTCCAGTTCCTCCATCGCGTAGACGGCGGCGCCCAGGTCCTTGCCCGCCACGACCGGCCCGTGATTGGCCAACAAAACCGCCGAGCGTTGGCCCGCCAAGCCGCGCACCGCGTCCCCCATGGCGGGATCACCGGGCAGGAACACGGGCAACAGCTTTACCTTGCCTAGCTTCATAATCGAATAGGGGGTCAGCGGTGGCAGCACGTCGTCCGGGTCTGTCTCTGGCAGCATCGACAGGGCGACGGAATGGGTGGAATGCAGGTGCACCACCGCGCCTGTGCCTGCCCGCGTTTCGTAAAACGCGGCATGCAGGGGCGTTTCCTTGGTGGGGGCATCGCCCGACAGCAGCCGCATCTGCGGGTCCAGGTGGCTGATCCGCGCCGGTTCGAGAAAACCCATCGAAACGCCGGTGGGCGTGACAAGGACCGAGCCATCCTCCAGCCGGACAGAGATATTGCCGGACGAACCGCAGGTCAGGCCCCGGTCGAACATGCTTTTTGCAAACAGGCAGATCTGTTCGCGTGTCCGGGCGTGTTCAGTCATTGGCTTGCTCCATGCGGGCAAGAGCCTCTGCAAAGAAATTCGGCGGGCCGAAATTGCCCGATTTCAGCGCCAGGGCCAGACCGCTGCCGGACATGCGCAGGGCCGGGACGCCGGCCGCAAGGCGCGGGCCGATGTCCAGCGCGTCCGCGCCAAGGCCTTGCACCACCGCGCCCGAGGTTTCGCCGCCCGCCACGACGATCCGCGACACGCCGCGAACCCGCAGCTGTGCCGCAAGGTCGGCAAAGAGCCCTTCCAGCGCGCTGGCGGCCCGCTCGCGGCCCAGTCGTTCCTGCACCTCGGCCACGGTTTCCGGGTCCGCCGAGGAATAGATCATCGGCGCGCTCCGTTGCGCCAGGGCCCAGTCACAGAGGGTTTCGGCGTCGGTCCGGCCCTCCAGCACGTCCTCGGCGCTGATCTCGCGCACCGGCGCCTGTTCGGCATAGACGGCAACCTGCGCGCGGGTTGCCTGGCTGCAGGACCCTGACAACACGACGCCCGGACCGGGCGCACCGGGCCAGTCCGGGATTGCGGGGCGGGCGCCGAAATTGGCCGGCAGACCCAGCGCGATGCCCGAACCGCCGCAAAGCAGCGGCAGGCCACGCGCGGCGGCGCCGATGGTCAGCAGGTCCGCGTCGCGGATCGCGTCCACGATGGCGTGACCGTGATCGGGCAGGGCAGCGCGCACCGCTTCGGCCCCGGCCAGCACGGCAGAGATGGGCACGTGACCCACGGGATGACGCGACTGCGCTGCCAGTACACGGCGCAGATCGGGGTCACGCATCGGTGTCAGCGGGTGGTCCTTCATGCTGCTTTCGCTGAGCAACGTATCGGCGACGAACAGATGTCCCTGGTAGACGCTGCGCCCGTTTTCCGGGGAGGCGGGGCAGACGATGACCCCACGTGCCCCCAGCCTGTCGGCCAGCGCATCCAGTACCGGGCCGATATTGCCCTTGTCCGTGCTGTCGAAGGTCGAGCAGACCTTGAAGATGATCTGCTGTGCCCCCTGTTCGCGTAGCCAGTCGCAGGCGGCCAGGGATTGGGCCACAGCCTCTTGCACCGGGGCAGTCCGGGATTTCAGCGAGATCACCGCCGCCTCCGGCAGGTCGTCGGCCCGGCCCTTGGGCACGCCGTTGTATTGCGTGGTGCGCAGGCCGCCTTCGGCGAGGGTCAGCGCGATGTCGGACGCGCCGGTAAAATCATCTGCTATGACACCGATCTTCATGTGTTTGCGTCCTCTTGCGGATTGTCATTCGGCCCGTGGTCGAGCCGAAAGACATGCGGCGCCACGCCCTGTGGATAAAGCTGACGCACGCGCGGGTCATGGCCCGGCACGATCAGCCGCGGATGCGAGGCAAGCGCCTCCAGCCGGTCGAAGCCGTCCAGCATGTTCTGAAGGTCGACAACGATGGGAAAGGGTTTCCGCGCAAAGACATTCTCATAGTAATGCGCGGCGTCCGAGGCCAGCACCATCCAGCCCGCCTCTGTCCGGACCCGCACGCATTGCAGGCCGCGCGAATGGCCGCCGATGCAATGCACGGTCACGCCCTCGGCGATCTTGGCGTCGCCGTCGTGAAAGATGACCTTTCCGGAATAGAGCCGCGTGACCGCCTCGCAGATATGCGGCGCGGTAAAGGGCGCGCGCAGGGTGCCGTGGCACATGCAGGGGCCGGTGGCGTACTGCATCTCTGCCGCCTGCATGTGCAGGGTCGCGTTGGGAAACAGGTGTAGCCCGCCCGCGTGATCGTAATGCAGATGCGTGACGATGATCCGGGTGACGTCCTCTGCCGCGATGCCTAGCGGTTTCAGCGCCTCGCGCGGGTCCAGCTGGATCGGGCGGCCACGCGCCGCGGCCTCTTCGCTGTCATAGCCGGTGTCGACCACGATCACCTCTGCCCCGCGGCGCAGCACCCAGATGTAGTAATCCATCGCGTGCGGCGCATCGTGGTTGTCGTCGAACAGAAAGCTGTCCGCCCGGGTCCGTGCGTTGCGCTCGGCGTATTTGACGGCGTGGATTTCCCAGCCGCTCATTGGATCACCTCTGCGTAGGTGTGCACCGTCTTGGCGGCGATCATGTCGGCAACAGCGGCATCGAAGGACTTGAAATGCGGGCTTTGCAGATGCGCGTCGAAGGCCTCGGCGCTGTCGTAGACTTCATACAGAAAGACCTCATCGGCCGCATCGTTGCAGCAGACGTCGAATTGCAGGCAGCCGGGCTCATTTTCCAGCGACAGGCGGGCATTCTCTGTCATCAGCGGCAGGAATTCTGCCCGCGTGCCGGGGTGCAGGGTGAATGTCACGGTCACGGCATACATCAGGCGGAGCGTCCTTTCAGGCGGTTCATGGCCCGTTTCGCCACCGGCAACTGGCCGAGGATCAGGGCAAGGATGAGTATCAGCAGAATGGCCGATCCCGGCCGCGAGACAAAGACCGAGAGATCCCCGTCCGACAGCAAGAGCGACCGGCGGAATGTTTCGTCGAACATGCCGCCCAGGATCACCCCGATCACCAGGGGCGCGATGGGATAGCACATGAGGTTCATCAGGTAGGCCACCAGCCCCACGCCCAGCATCAGGTAAAGGTCGTTGAGGCCGCCGCCGACACTGAAGGAGCCGATGGTGGTCAGGATCATGACCAGCGGCAGGAACAGGGTCTGTGGGATACGCAGGATCCTGATGAAGACGCGGGCGGTGAACAGCCCCATGACGAACATGGTGAAACTGGCCAGTACCATGATTGCCACGACACGCAGGATAATGTCCGGGTCGATGGTGGGGCCGGGGATCACGTTGTTGATCTTGAACGCGCCCATCAGCGCGGCGGCAGGGGGCGAGCCGGGGATGCCCAGCACCAGCAGCGGGATCAGCGCGCCGCCAATGCAGGCGTTGTTGGCGGTTTCAGAGGACAGCAGCCCTTCGAGGCTGCCCTTGCCGAACTTGTCGCCCTCGGCAGAGACGGTCTTGCCCACGCCATAGCTGACCCAGCCGGCCACGTCCTCACCCACACCGGGCAGGGCGCCGACACCGGTGCCGATCACGCCGGATCGACCGATGGTCGGCAGGAAGCGGCGCACCGCGGTCATGTTGGGCAGGATGCGCCCGGTTAGCGTGGCGACCCTGCCGGTATCCATATGGCGCATCCCCTCGATGATCTGGGGAATCGCAAAGGCCCCCATCAGCACAGGCACGACGGCGATGCCCGACAGCAGGTAGGACCAGCCAAAGGTGTAGCGCGTCTCGCTCAGGATCGGGTCCATGCCCACCATCGCCAGCGCAAGGCCGATCAGCCCGGCGATCCACCCTTTGATGGCCAGGTCCTCGCTCATCAGGGTGCCGGACAGCAGGATGCCGAACAACGCCAGCAAAGCCTTTTCCGGGCTGGCGATGTTCTTGGAAATCAGCAGCAGCACCCAGACGAAGATCAGCAGCGCCAGCGTTCCGACCAGCGTGCCCAGAAAACTGGCCGTGGTGGTCAGCCCCAGCGCCTCGGCGCCTCGGCCTTCGCGGGCCAGCGGATAGCCGTCCATGGCGGTGGCGGCACTGGCCGCGGTGCCCGGGATGTTCAGCAGGATCGACGGGTAGGACCCGCCATAGATCGCGCCAACATAGGCGCCCAACAGTGCGATCAGGGAATAGTCCAGCGGGATCTTGTTGCCGAAAAAGCCGGTCAGGATCGTCACCGCCAGTGTCGCGGTCAGCCCCGGCAGGGCGCCGAAGGCGATGCCCAGAAAGACGGAGGTCACCAGGTAGGCATAGGTCCAGGGGTCACTGACAAGGGCGGCGAAGGCGGCGCCAAAGCCCGCCAGTTGTCCGAAAAGAAACTCCAATTCACGAACTCCAGATTGGGCGCAGGTGGACGTAGTAGGTGTATTCGATCTTGGCGAAGATCAGGCCGCCCCGGTTCGGTACGTTCTGGCGAAATCCGAAGGCCATTGCACAGACCAGGATCAAGGGAACGCCGACGGCAAGGACCGGTGTCAGACGCAACGCACGGCCCATGTGCCCCGTCCATTGGTGCCAAAGCGTCAACCCGACCAGCAGCGCCAGCGCCACCCAGTCGTCATCGTGCTGCGCCCATTCCGAACGCGGCATGTGGGCCACAAGGGCATAGACCCCGGCGGCGGCAACGGTCAGCAGCGGCAGCAGCGGGCGGGGACGGTCGTGACCGTGAAAGCTGCAGATCAGGGCGGTGATCAGCAGGGCCGAGGACAGGATGAAATCCACCCGGGGCACCAGCCCGGCGATATAGGCCAGCAACATCAGGGCCACGGCGACAAAGCGCCAGACTTCCCGCGGGTTCCAGCCGATGCCAACCGCGCTGAGCGCCTGCGCGGCCCCGCCGGAGCGGATCGAAATGCCCAGCAGTACCAGGCTGAGGGCAAGAAGCGCGCCGAAGATGCCCAGAGGCACGATCGCTGCCGAGGTGTACCAAGCGGCGCTGTTGACGCCAACGCCGTTGCTGCCGCCCATGGGGATGTCCAGCGTCTTCCACAGGAAGAACAGCGACAGGGCGATCAGCCCCAGCGCGCCCCAGAAATCCCGCGCCCGCAGGCGGGCCTGATCCGCCAACGCCTCATCTGTCGATTGATCCAAGACCTTGCCTCCCGCTCAGGCGGCGGACGCCCGGGCGCCCGCCGAACGCTGCGCCCCGGTCGGGCCGGGGCGTCTGGTGTTTATGGTTTCTCGATGCCCAGGTCCTCGGGCATGACCTTTGCCGCGCCGAGATCCTTGAGCGTGTAGGCAAAGGTGCTTTCGAGGGTCGAGAACAGCGCCTGTGCCTCTTCGCCGAACTGGCCGCCGATGTCGTAGTTGTTGGCGACCGCCCATTCCGCGACAGTGTCCGAGGCCATGGCCTTCTGGAAGGCGTCGGAAAGCGTGGCCTTGACGCCGTCGGGGGCCGAGTCGTGCACCGCAAAGCCGATGGCCTGTTTCAGCGGCAGCACCTCGCTCAGCCCGGCATAGCTGTCAAAGGCCGAGGGCACGGTGGTGCCCGCGATCTCGACGCTGTCGGCGGTCAGCATGGCCAGCGGTTTCAGCTGTCCGCCTTCGATCAGCGGCGCCTGTTCCGCCAGCGAGGTCACGACCAGCGCCACCTCACCGGCAATCGCGGCTTCCTGACCGGGGGCGGAGCCCTTGTAGGGGATGAACTTGAACGTCACGTCGGCGCCTTGTTCCAGCGCCAGCAGGTTCAGGTGGTGGATCGATCCGGCGCCGCCGGCCGCGGCGGGAATGCTGCCCGGGTCCGCCTGCGCGGCCTCCACCAGGTCGGCCAGCGTGTCGTAGGGGCTGTCGGCGGGGACCGAGATCAGGTCAGGCGAGCCGCCGACGATGAAGGGATACCAGAAGTCGAACTTCTTGTCCCAGCCGCCCTGCACGGCAGCGGTGACGTTGGATTCGGACAGGCCGACCAGCGTGTAGCCATCATCGGGCTGGTTGGCGACATAGACCATGCCGTTGGACCCTGCGACGCCGCCGGTTTGGTTGATCACGTTGATCGAGACCGGCAGGTGCTTTTCCATTTCGGCCATGATCATGCGGTTGATCGTGTCGGTGCCGCCACCGGCGCCCCAGACCACGGCGGTGGTTATGTCGCGATAGGGGTAATCCTGCGCTTGCGCGGCAGTGCCCAGCCCGGTCGCAAGGGCCAGCGCGGCCAGCGTTCTCTTTGTAAATACGTGCATGTCCTCAAATCCTCCCAAAGGCATTGCGTTGGTTGTTGCGTTTTTTTGTGTATGCATTAAATAACACGCTGTCAACGCCACTCCGGGCTGGAGTTCGGGCGGTCTCTGACAGAAAATTCACGAATGAGGCGTAGCCAGAGATGAACAACACATTTAAAATCGCGGTCTTCGAGGGTGATGGAATCGGGCCGGAAATCACGGCGCCGACGATTGCTCTGCTGAACCAGCTTGCTGCGGACTCCGCTGGATATGCCTTGGAATTCGTCACGGTGCCGGCCGGCGCCGCTCACTATGCAAAGACGGGAGAATCACTGCCCGCCGAGTCGCTGCGCGTGGCCGAACAGGCGGATGCGATCCTTCTGTCGGCGATGGGCCTGCCGGACGTGCGTTACCCGGACGGGACAGAGATTTCGCCGCAAATCGAGCTCCGCATCGCGTTCAACCTGTTTGCGGGCGTCCGCCCGGTGCGCGTGCGCCCGGGGCAGGCCGGGCCGCTGACCCTGCCCGAGGGCCGCGAGATCGACTTTGTGCTGGTCCGCGAAAGCACCGAAGGCCTGTTCTACTCGATGGGCCAGGGTGAGGTCACCGAGACCGAGGCGCGCGAGACATTGCGGATCACGCGCGAGGTGTCGGAACATCTCTTCCGGTTTTCCTTTGACCTGGCCCGCGAGCGCAAGCAGTCCGGGCGCGGTCAGGGGCGCGTCACCTGCGTCGACAAGGCCAATGTCTTTCGCGCCTTTGCCTTCTTCCGCGGGATCTTTGACGAGGTTGCACAGGACTATCCCGATCTGACCGCCGATCACGCCTATGTCGACGCCACCGCGCTATGGATGGTGCAGAAACCCTGGGATTTCGACGTCCTTGTGACGGAAAACATGTTCGGCGACATCCTGTCTGACCTTGGCGCCGGACTGATGGGGGGGCTGGGCCTTGCGCCTTCGGCTGACATCGGGCTGAAACAGGCGGTGTTCCAGCCTTGCCACGGCTCGGCGCCAGACATCGCGGGGCAGGGCGCGGCCAATCCCCATGCGATGATCCTGTCCGCGGCCATGATGCTGGACTGGTTGGGCATCAAGCATGAACACGACGCCATGTGCGCCGATGCCGCGCGGTTGCGCCGGGCGGTCGAGGACGTGATCGCGCGCGGTGACTGTCTGACCCGGGACCTTGGCGGCACGGCAAGCACCGAGGACGCCGCCGACGCGGTGCGGCGGGTGCTGGAGCAGGCCCGCGCCGAATGAGCACGGCGACGGTCCCCTCTCCTCTGCGCGTGGCCTGCATCGGCGCAGGCTATTTCAGCCAGTTCCACTATGGCAGCTGGGCGCGCATGGACGGCGCGCGTCTGGTCGGCGCCTGTGACCGCGATCTGGCAAAGGCCCGGGCCACGGGCCTGCCGGCCTATGACGATCCGGCGCGAATGCTGGACGAGCTGCAGCCCGACCTGCTGGACATCATCCTGCCGCCCAACGCCCATGCCGAGACGATCCGCATGGCGCTGGCGTCCGGTGTTCGACGCATGATCTGCCAAAAGCCCTTTTGCCGCGACCTGGACGAGGCCCGGGCGATCACCGACGAGGCCGAAGCGCTGGGGGCGGTGGTCGTGGTGCACGAGAACTTTCGCTTTCAGCCCTGGTATCGCGCGGTAAAAGCCGCCTTGGCGGATGGTGTGCTGGGAGAGTTGCAACAGGTGACGTTCCGGCTTCGCCCCGGTGACGGGCAGGGGCCGCGCGCCTACCTGGATCGGCAACCCTACTTCCAGCAGATGGAACGCTTCCTGATCCATGAGACCGCGGTACACTGGGTCGATACCTTCCGCTGGTTGCTGGGAAACCCGACACATGTCTATGCCGACCTGCGTCGGCTCAATCCGGCGATCCGGGGCGAGGATGCGGGCATCGTTCTCTTTGACCACACGAATGGCGTGCGTGCGATCTTTGACGGCAACCGCCATCTGGACCACGCCGCCGATAACCTGCGCCGCACCATGGGCGAGGCGCTGTTCGAAGGCACCGCCGGGGTGATGAGCCTTGGCGGCGACGGCGCGGTTCATCTGCGGCGCCACGGCGAGACGGGGCCGGAGCAGCTGTTACCGCCCGACGAATGGGACGGCTTTGGCGGCGATTGTGTCCATGCCTTGCAGAGTCATGTCGTTTCCGCTTTTCTGAACGGCACGCCGTTGGAAAACAGCGCACGGGACTATCTGACGGTGATCGGGATCGAACAGGCCATCTACGCCTCTGCCGCCTCGGGGCAGAAAATCGAGTTGAAGGGGTAGCCATTTGAACGGACAGCCGCCCAAGCCCGTCTCAAGCGCACAACGTGCGGTGAGCAGGCTGCGCGAGATGATCTTTTCCGGCGAGTTGTCCGCCGGGTCCGACCACCTTGAAACCGAACTGGCCGAACGCCTGGGCATGTCGCGCACCCCGGTGCGCGAAGCGGCGCTGCAACTGGAAGGTCAGGGGTTGGTGGAATTGCGCCCACGCAAGGGGGTGCGCATCCTGCCCGTGTCCTCGGACGACATGCGCGAGATTTACGATGTTCTGACCGAACTCGAAAGCCTTGCCGCCGAAAGCGCTGCCAAGGCGGGCTATTCCGAACAGGACCTTGCCGCACTGTCCGCGGCGATCAACGACATGGACCGCTCGATCGAGCAGGAAGACCTCGAGGCCTGGGCCGAGGCGGATGACCGTTTCCATTCTGAACTGGTACGGCTGGGCGGCAATTCCCGGGTCTGCATGATCGTTTCCATGATGAGCGACCAGGTGCGGCGTGCCAAGTCATCGACCCTGTTCGCGCGGCCCTTGCCCGTGCAGTCGAACGAGGATCACCGCGCGGTCTATGCCGCCATCCTTGCGGGGGACCCTGTCAAGGCGCGGCAGGTGCACCGTGATCACCGGCGCCATGCCCGCGACGTGCTGACCGGCCTGCTGGACCGGATGCGCCTGCGCACGCTGTAGCCCGGACGATCTCAGGCTGGGCCGCCCCCAATGATGCCGGCGGCCCTGAGGTCGGTCCAGAGCGCGGGCGGCAGATCATCGTTGAACTGGGCGATGTTGCGTTTCAGAGAGCTGGCCTTGGCCGTGCCGATCAGGGTCGACGCGACCAGCGGGCTTTGATCCGGGTATTGCAGCGCGGCGGCGGGCAGGGGGGTGTCGTGGCGGTTGCAGATCGTCTGGATCTTCTCGACCCGATTCAGGATCTCGTCGGAGGCGGGGGCATAGTTGTAATGCGCGCCGGGCACCGGGCCGGTGGCGAGGATGCCGGAATTGAACACCCCGCCGATGACCAGCCGGACGCCGTGCTTTTCCAATTGCGGGAACAGGCTTTGGCGGGCGGATTGGTCCAGCAGGGTATGGCGCCCGGCCAGCAGGATCAGGTCCATGTCGAATTGTCCGACCAGTTCCTGGCAGATTTCGACCGTGTTCACGCCAAGGCCGATGGCCTTGACCATGCCATCGGCCTTCAGCCGTTCCAGCGCCTTCACGCCGCTGTCCAGCAGTTGCGCCCGGTGGTCCGGGGTATCGGTGCCCGCGCCCGGATCGCCGATGTCATGGACATAAAGGATGTCGATCCGGTTCAGGCCCAGCCGCTGAAAGCTGTCCTCGACCGAACGCATGATGCCGTCATGGGTGAAATCGAACGCCTGTCGAAAGGGCCAGCCGTTGTGAAAGCCGTTGACCACGGCAGGCGGTGCGGGGTCCGGCGTCAGGACGCGGCCGACCTTGGTCGACAGGATCCAGCCATCGCGGTCCCGCAGGAAATCCCCGATCAGGCTTTCGGCGGCGCCGTTTCCGTAATGCGGCGCGGTGTCGAAATAGCGGATGCCGCTGTCCCAGGCGGTGGTCAGCACCTCCTGCACGGCGGTCTTGCTGACCGGGCGGTACAATCCCGCGAGCGCGGCGGTGCCCAGCGAGAGGCGGTGAGAGTCGTTCAGCATGGGGGGCCTCAGTTCGGGTAGCAGCCGGGATTGGCCGCGGCAGGTTTGTAGGTCAGGACAAATTCGACATGGCCCAGCGTTTCCGAGGCGGTGCGCCCGCCCGCGCCAAGCGCGATCAGCACGGCGATGTTGGCGCCCGGCGCAAGCGTCAGCAGGCGGCTGTCGGTGGCATGATCGTCGGTCATGTATCGGTGTCCCAGGCGACAGAGGTAAGCAGGGTCGAGCGGGCTGAATTCAGGTGGTCCTTGAACAGCGCCATGGCACGGTCGCCGTCCCCGGCCTCGAGCGCGCGGATCACGGCGAGGTGCTGCCGGGCCGCCACGAGGTTGCGTTCGCGTTCGTCGCGCTTGTTCCAGCGATAGTGATAGTGAAAGATCACCGAGACGAGCTCGAAGAAATCGTCGATGAAACGGTTGTTCAGGTCGTCGATCAGCACGCGGTGAAACTGTTCGTCCAGCCTGGGGAAATTCAGGTACTCGCGCTCGCTGTCGGCGATGATCGTTTCGTGCGCCTTGTCCAGCGTGATGAGATCGGTCATCGGGCTGGCGCCCGGCCCCTTTTCCAGCAGGTTGCGAAAGGCGCGCAACTCGAACATCTCGCGCACGTCGAACAGTTCCATTGCGAAGTCGCGGGTGAACCCGCGCAGCACCCAGTGACGGTTCGGCTCTTTCTCGATCAGGCCAAAGCGCGAGAACTTGATCAGGCATTCGCGCAGGACCGAGGTGCTGGCGCCGAATTCGCGGACCATCTCGCTTTCGTGCAGGATGGTGCCGGGCTCCAGATCGCTGCCAAGGATGAATTCCATGAACTGCGAGGCCACCCGTTCGCTGGTCGACAGGGTTTCCTCCTTGGCAAAGTAGTCGGCAGGCCGTGGCCGGCGCAGCACGGTCTTCGTACGGCCGGACCAGCGGATCACGCCAAGTTCGTCCAGATGGGACAGCACGGCCCGTACGGTTGTCCGGCTGGTGCCCAGCTGCTGGGTCAATTCGATTTCCGACGGCAATGCGCCATCCGGCCCCAGCGTGGCGACAAAGTCGAGGCTGCGGTTGAACGCCTCCTTGTAAGTGGAATTGTCGCGCGACATCCGGATGAGAGCCTTTTGTTTCGGGGCACACAGAGTCCTACATAGCGCCAAATGTTGCAAAGGCCTCTTGCGTGCACATACCCTTTTGGATGTCCTTGGCGACCTCGTTTTCGGTGGCCACCTTTTCCAGCGCCAGGCCGATGGCCTGTTCTTCGGACTCTTGCGGGATGATCGGCTGTGGCAGGAATTGCCGGCGGTGGCCCATTGTGTCCAGGGCATCGCCGATCACGGCGGTGAACAGACGGTCCTTCATGGTGGCAAACAGCTCGGGGTCGGTCATGGCATGCACCTCAGAAACCGGTGGCGCCGCCGCCATCCACCAGCAGAACCTGCCCGGTGATGTATTTCGCGGCCGGAGAGGCAAGGAAGGCGCAGGCCCAGCCAATGTCGGCGGGATCGCCCAGCGTATTCATGGGAATGCGGCCCATGATCTTGGCCTTGCGTTCTGGGTCGCCCTTGGTTGCCGTGCGGAAGACGTCGGTGTCGATCCAGCCCGGCGCGACGCCGTTCACCCGGATCCCGTTGGCGGCGCATTCGGCGGAGAGAGCGCGGATCACGCCGTTGATCGCCGTTTTGGAAATCGTGTAGCCCGAAACATTGGGCTGGCCGATGTAGGCGGTCATGGACGAGATGAAGAGCACGGAGCCGGGTTTGCCCGCCTCCTGCATCCGGCCGATGACCGCGCGGCTGAGTTCCAGTGCGCCGCGCACGTGGACGTCGAACACGCGGTCGAAATCCGACAGGTCGGAGTCCATGAAGGGTTTCTTGACGGTGTTGCCCGCGTTGTTCACGAGGATGTCGAAACAGCCGTGTGCGGCGTGCATTTGCGCCGAGACCTCGGGAATGGCGGCAATGTCGGTCAGGTCCAGAACCTGGTAGGCGCAGTCATGGCCGATCTCGGCACAGGCGGCTTGCAGCACGTCCTCTCGCCTGCCGGCGATCACCACCTTCGCGCCGCTTTGCGCCAGGCTGGTGGCGATGGCCTTGCCCAGGCCGGTACCGCCGCCGGTGACCAGCGCGGTTTTCCCGGTCAGCCCGTATTGGGCCGCAAGTACGGATGTGTCAGCCATTGGACGGGCCCTGCATGTCAATCATCACCTTGAAGGTGTCCTGCCGGTTGTCTTCCCAGTAGCGAAACGACTGATCGGCCTCGGCCCAGGGAAAAGTGCGTGAAATCAGCAGGTCGGGCAGGTCGGGGCACGTTTCGAGATAGGCGATGACCGCGTCGAAATCCGCCCGTGTCGCGTTGCGCGATCCCATGATGTCCAGTTCCTTGAGGTTGAAGAGCGCGGTGTTGTAACTGACCTCGGCCTTGGCATAGCCGACATAGACCACGCGTCCGGCGAAACAGGCCATGTCGACCGCGCCGCGAAAGGTGTCCGGCAGGCCGACGGCCTCGATCACCACGTCTGCGCCGTGGCCTTCGGTCAGGTCGGCAACGCGGGCGTGCAGATCCTCGGTCATGGGATTGATGACGGCACTGGCGCCCAGGGCCTTCAGCACGTCGCTCTTGGTGTCGCTGACTTCTGACACGATGACGCGCGCGCCCCGGGCCAATGCGCCAAGCGCGGCACCGACCCCGATCATGCCCGCGCCCAGCACAAGCACCGTGTCCTCTGCCGAAACATGGCCGCGATCCACCGCGTGAAAGCCCACGGACAGGGGTTCGACCAGCGCCAGTTGCGGCAGAGACAAGGTGTCGTTCAGGATCAGCTTGTCGTGCGGAACACACAGCAGGTCGGACATGCCGCCGTCACGCTGGACGCCAAGGGTCTGGTTGTTCTTGCAGGCGTTGGGGCGGTTGCGCCGGCAGGCCGAACAGGTGCCGCAGGCGGTATAGGGAATGACGATGGCCCGTTTGCCGGGAGCAAATTCGGCGGGCACGTCCGCGCCGGCCCCGAGGATCGTTCCGCCGATTTCATGCCCGGGAATGCGGGGCAGGGCGGACAGGGGGTTGAGGCCGCGAAAGGTGTTCAGGTCGCTGCCGCATAGGCCGACATGCCCGACGCGCAGCAGCACCTCTCCCTTGGCGGGGGTGGGCGGGTCCACCGTCCGGAACGCTGTTTCGCCGATGGTTGTGATGACCAATGCTTGCATCTGCGGCTGTGTCCTTGGAATTGCGCCAGGGGGTCGCCCGCGCGGGCGGGCGACCGGCGAGGGTCGGGATTACTTATAGTCCGCCACGTTTTCAGAGGTGATCAGGATGCCGTCGATCGGCGTGAATTCGGGGACCTCGTCGCCCTTGATCAGCCCGACGAGGTTCTGCACCGCCTCGGCTCCCATGCGTGCATTGTCCTGCTTGATGGTCGCGGCCAGCTCGCCCGCCTCGATCGACACGAGGTTGGCCGGGTTGCCGTCAAAACCCACGATCACCAGGTCGTCCAGCTTGCCCAGTTCCGACGCCGCCGAAACCGCCGCCAGCGCGCCGGGATCCCAGGCCGAGAAGATCGCCGTGATGTCCGGGTTGGACTGAAGAAAGTTGATCGTGGTCTCATAGGCGCAGGCGTCCTTCCAGTCGCAGATCTGGAAAATCACCTCATGGCCTGCGGCCTCGGCGGCGTTCTTCACGCCGTCGCGTCGGGCGTTTCCGGTCTGGTGCCCGGCAGAGCCGCCCAGGATCAGGACGGTGCCGCCGTCGATCTGGTCGACGATATACTTGCCCGCGATGCCCGCTGCGGCAAGGTTGTCGGTCTGCACGAGGCTGGCGATGTGGTCATGGTCGATGCCGGTGTCCACGGCGACCACCGGGATGCCCTTTCGCTTGGCCATGTCCAGCGAGGCGCCAAAGGCGCGATTGTCGACCGACCCGATGATGATGCCGTCGACCCCCATGTTGATGGCGCGGTCCACGGCGTCCTTTTGCGCCGCCGCATCGGGGGAAGAGGCGGTCAGGTCGATCAGTTCGACCCCCATCTCGTCCGCCTTGGCGGCGGCGGCCTTGGCGACGCCGATCCAGAAAGTGTTGTCGGTGGAATAGCCGGTGTAGGCGATCCGCAGATCCTCGGCCATTGCGGCCCCGGCCATGGTTGCGCTGACGGCAACAGAGGCAAGGATGGTCTTGAGAGATTTCAGTTTCATTGTGTTCCTCCCTTGGGGTGTGGTCTGCCCGGTTGTCTGGGCGGACGTGTCCTGCGCGCTGTCCTCCCAGCGGGGCAGAATTCCTTTGTTTGCGCCGGATTAGCGGCTGGAGCGTCGCCAGACGTCCCAGTAGACCGCCGCGATGATGATGATCCCGATGGCGATGCGCTGAACCGAGGTGCTGACGCCCAGGTAGGACAGGCCGACGATGATGGTCTGCATGATCAGCATGCCGATCAGGGTCTTGCCCACGCCGCCGCGACCGCCGAACAGGCTGGTGCCGCCGATGACCACCGCCGCGATGGCAAACAGCTCGTAGCTTTGGCCGCGGGATGGCATGGCAAAGTTCAGCTTGGCGATTTCGAGGATCGCCGCCGTTGCCGCCAGCAGCCCGCCGATCATGTAGTAGTAGATACGGCTCTTGCGGACATTGACGCCGGACAGGCGGGCGACCTCTTCATTGCCGCCGATGGCAAAGGCATGGTTGCCCAGCCGGGTTTTGGTCAGGAACAGCCCGGTCAGCAGGGCCACGCCGAACATGATCAGCATCGGCACCAGGTAGCCGGATCCCAACACCTGAAACCTGTCGGGAAAGCGCGACAGGTCGCGCCCGCTGGCCAGGATCTCGGCCACGCCCTTGTAGGCGGTCAACCCGCCCAGCGTGACGATGAAGGCGGGCACCCCGGTAAGCACCTGCACGGTGCCATTGAGCGCACCCAACAGCGCACCCGCCCCAAGGCCGATCAGCACCGCGACGGGCGCCGGCAACTGGTACTCGGCCAGCGCGATGCCGACGATCACGCCGACGACGGCAAAGATCGACCCCACGGACAGGTCCAGCCCGCCCGAGATCAGGACGACGGTCGTGCCGCAGGCGAGAATGGCAAGGATCGAGGCCTGACCGAAGATCGACAGCAGCGTGTCGAGGCTGCGGAAGGGTTCGGACAGCACGAAGAACACGAGGTAAATCAGCACCAGTGCCGCCAGCACCTGCCAGATCTGCTGGAACTGGTGCTTGAGCAGGTCGATGCTGCGGCCGACGGGGGCGCTGGTGGAGACCTGGGTCGAGGAATTCTGGCTCATGTCGCTCATTTCAGGCTGCTTTGTCTTCGGTGGTGCCGGTGATCAGGCCGACCAGTGCGTCGCCATCCACGTCCTTGACGTCCCGCACGGCTGCCAGCCGGCCAAGCCGCAGAACCATGACGCGGTCGCAATAGTTCATGACGTGCTGCATGTTGTGGGTGATCATGATGACCGACAGCCCGTGATCCTTAAGCGAGCGCACGAGGTTCATGGCCATCTGGCTTTCGCGCACGCCAAGTGCGGCTGTCGGTTCGTCCAGGATGGCGATGCGCTTGCCGAACATGACCGTTTTCGCCAGCGCCACGGCCTGCCGCTGGCCACCGGAGAAGGCCGCAGCCTCGCGGTAGATGTCGGCGATGCGGATATCCAGTTTCTGGAACAGGGCGCGGACCTCGGTGTCCATCCGGGCGAAATCCAGTGCGCCGAATAGTCGCCCGGTAAAGTCCTTTCGCAGAAGCTCGCGGCCCAGGTACATGTTCTTGGTGATCGACAGTTCGTTGACCAGCGCCAGGTCCTGGTAGACGGTCTCCATCCCGGCGGCCTTGGCGTCTGCCGGCGTGTTGATGTGGACCTCTTTCCCGTACATCTCGACGGTGCCGGCGGTCTTGGCGATGGCGCCGGTCAAGACCTTGATAAGGGTGGATTTTCCCGCACCGTTGTCGCCAACCACGGCCAGGACCTCACCCTCTCTCAGGTCCATGTCCACGGAATCCAGCGCCACGACGCCGCCGTAGTGCTTGCTGAGTCCGCGCGCCTTCAGAATGGTACGGGCGCCTGTCGGCTGCGTCATTGGATCCCCCCTCCCAAGGTCAAATGATCCGAGTCTGTCCATAGTGCATAAAAAACAAAAATCACCGCGGTCAATTGTTTTTTTTCGTTACATAGACATATTGCGAAGAATTCCGTCAGGCGGCCTCGTGGCCGCCGACATCTTCGCCCCTGCCGCAAGCGAGATCAAAATTACAAAATGATGGACGTCTATCAAAAAAAGATTGACGTCAATCATTATCCCCCCGATGATCCTTGCCGGGAGGAAATCATGAAGCGGCAACTGCCAACGTTGAGCGACGTGGCACGCCATGCAGGCGTGAGCTATGCCACCGCGGATCGTGTCATCAACGACCGTGGCGGTGTGGCGGAAAAGTCCGTGCGGCGCGTGCGCAAGGCCATCGAAGAGCTTGGCTATGTGCGGAATGTCGCGGCGGCGAACCTGTCGCAAAAGCGGACCTACCGCTTTGTGTTTGTCATCCCCGAAGGTCCCAACAGCTTTTTCCAGTACCTGCGACAGGTGCTGTCCGAGGTGCATGACGCGCTGCTGATCGAACGGGTCGACGTGGTCGTGAAAAACGTCCGCGCCTTCGATGCCGGGGCGCTGGCGCGGTGCCTTGGGGAATTGGCGGGCGATGCGCTGGACGGTGTCGCACTGGTCGGGATGGACGATCCCGAGGTGCGCGAAGCCATCGATCGCCTGAAAGAGCAGGGGGTCGCCGTGCTGACCCTGGTCGCCGACGTGCCCGAGGCCGGGCGCGATCTGTACGTCGGGATCGACAACGTGGTGGCCGGGCGCACCGCGGGCCGCTTGCTGATCCTTGCGCATGGCTGGCGCGGCGGTCGGGTGCTGCCCGTGGTCGGGTCGCGCGCCGCGCTGGACCACGCCGAGCGGCTGCAGGGCATGAGTGAAACCCTGGCCGAAACCGGCGGCAGGGTCAGCATGGCCCCCGTGATCGAAGGCCGCGACCTGCACGATCACGTCGAACGCCTGGTCCGGCAGGCACTGCTGGACGACCAGGAAATAACCGCGATCTACAGCGCAGGCGCCGGCAATGCAGGCCTTGTCCGCGTGCTCGAAGACCTGCCGCCGGATGTTTCGCGCCCTGTCGTGGTGTTGCACGAACTGGTGCCGCATTCGCGCCGCGCCTTGCAGGACGGGCTGATCGACCTGGTGATTGACCAGCGGCCCGACGACGAAATCAAGCTGGCCCTCGAATGCCTGCGCCGAATGGCCGACCGCATGGACCAGACGCAACCCGTGCCGATCGTTCCCGCGATCTACGTGCGCGAGAACCTTCCCGACACCACTGCTGACGACCAGAACGGAGCCCCCTGATGAGCGACTTCTTTGGAGACCTCGCGCCCCTGAATTTCGACCCCGACAGCGACGGTCTGGCGTTTCGTCACTATGACCCCGACGAGGTGGTCATGGGCAAGCGCATGGAGGACCACCTGCGCTTTGCCGTCGCCTACTGGCACAGCTTTGCCTGGCCCGGCGGTGATCCGTTCGGCGGCCAGACCTTTCAACGCCCCTGGTTCGGCGACGACATGGCGGCGGCCCGACTGAAGGCCGATGTGGCGTTCGAACTGTATGACCTGTTGGGCGTGCCCTTCTTCTGCTGGCACGATGCGGACATCCGTCCCGAAGGCGCGACCTTCGCCGAGAGCAAGGCGAACTTCGACGCCATTATCGACCTCTTCGAGGAAAAGATGGAAAGCGCGAAGGTGCGCCTGCTCTGGGGGACGGCGAACCTGTTTTCGCATCGCCGTTTCATGTCCGGCGCTGCGACGAACCCCGATCCGGACGTCTTTGCCTGGTCGGCGGCGACGGTAAAAACCTGCCTTGACGCGACGCACCGCCTGAAGGGGCAGAACTACGTGCTCTGGGGTGGGCGCGAGGGCTATGAAACCCTGCTCAACACCGACATGGGCCGCGAGATGGAGCACATGGGCCGGTTCCTGTCGATGGTGGTCGACTACAAGCACAAGATCGGTTTCGACGGCCAGATCCTGATCGAACCCAAGCCGCAGGAACCCACCAAGCACCAGTATGATTACGACGTCGCTACCGTTTACGGCTTTCTCCAGCGCTTTGGCCTGGAGAAGGAGGTGAAAGTCAATATCGAACAGGGCCACGCCATTCTTGCCGGGCATTCGTTCGAGCACGAACTGGCCCTGGCGCGCGAGCTTGGCGTTCTGGGGTCCATCGACATGAACCGCAACGATTATCAATCCGGTTGGGACACCGACCAGTTCCCCAACAACGTGCCCGAGGTGGCGCTGGCCTACTACGAGATCCTCAAGGCCGGTGGATTCACGCAGGGCGGCACCAACTTCGACGCCAAGTTGCGGCGGCAATCGCTGGACCCGGTGGATCTGGTCGCGGCCCATGCGGGCGCGATGGATGTCTGCGCGCGCGGCCTGAAGGCCGCGGCGAAGATGCTGGAGGATGACGCGCTAGAGGCCCCGCGCCGGGACCGATACGCCGGGTGGGACCGGGCAGAGGCTCAGGCGATGCTGACCTCGGACCTGGCCAGCGTGGCCGCGCCTGTCGAGGCGGGCAAGGTCGATCCGCAGCCCGTTTCGGGGCGGCAGGAAATTCTTGAAAACATCGTCAATCGCTACGTTTGACTGGGAGGACTTCATCATGAAGACGATCAAGGGTCCGGGCCTGTTCCTTGCACAGTTCGCAGGGGATGAGGCACCGTTCAACTCATGGGATGCTATCACCAAATGGGCGGCCGATTACGGCTACAAGGGTGTTCAGGTTCCGGTTTGGGACGCGCGGCTTGTCGATCTGGACAAGCTGGCAGACTCGCAGGCCTATCGCGACGAATGGGTCGGTCAGGCGCGCGCCAATGGCGTCGAGGTCACCGACCTGTCGACGCATATCCTCGGCCAGCTTGTGGCGGTGCACCCGGCCTATGACGCATGGGTCGACGGATTTGCCGCGCCAGAGGTGCAGGGCAAGCCGAAAGAGCGCACCGAATGGGCCATCGCGCAGGTCAAGAAGGCGCTGACCGCCTCGAAGAACCTTGGCATCGGTCAGCACGTGACGTTTTCGGGCGGGCTGTGCTGGCCCTTTGTCTATCCGTTCCCGCAGCGGCCTGCGGGCATGGTCGAAACGGCGTTCGATGAACTGGCCGCGCGGTGGCGACCGATCCTGGACCACGCCGAGGACTGTGGCGTCGACGTCTGCTATGAAATCCACCCGATGGAGGATCTGCACGACGGTGACACCTTCGAGATGTTCCTGGATCGGCTGGACGGGCATGCGCGCTGCAACATGCTGTACGATCCCAGCCACTATGTCCTGCAATGCCTTGATTATCTTGATAACATCGACATCTACGCCGACCGGATCAAGATGTTCCACGTCAAGGATGCCGAGTTCAATCCGACCGGGCGCAAGGGCGTCTACGGCGGCTATCAGCCTTGGGAAAAACGTGCCGGCCGCTTCCGCAGCCCGGGCGACGGGCAGGTGGATTTCGGGGCGATCTTTTCCAAGATGGCGGCCAATGATTTCGACGGCTGGGCTGTCGTCGAATGGGAATGCTGCCTGAAACACCCCGAGGACGGCGCGCGCGAAGGAGCGCAGTTCGTCAAGGATCACATCATCCGCGTCACCCCGCACGCCTTCGACGATTTCGCTGATGGCGGCACCGATGACGCGGCCAACCGCAAGATGCTGGGGATCGATGAATGACGGAAATATCAGTCAAAACGCCTGACGGTGAAGTTTGGTACATTCACCGATACACAGGAGGCGGTAGGACAAAGCCTGATCGCGACGGCAAGACGACTGGGTACCGGTGCACGCCCGGCTCGAACAGGTCAGAAGATGCCGTGAGCTTCGAAACAGTCGCAGAGGCGGCCAAATGCCTTCGCAGGAACAGAAGTTGGGGCGCTCGCTTCAGTCCCGGCGGAAACGGGTCGCCACAAAACATCTTTACTACCGAAATTCTAATTGACGGGGTCCCGAGATGACACGCATCAGACTGGGCATGGTGGGCGGTGGCAATGACGCCTTCATCGGCGGCGTCCACCGCATCGCCAGCCGCATCGACGATCGTTTCGAACTTGTGGCAGGGGCTCTCAGCTCCACCCCGGAAAAGGCCGCCGCCAGCGGCAAGGCGCTGGGGCTGGATCCTGACCGCTCTTACGGGTCGTTCGTGGAGATGGCAGAAAGGGAAGCGGCCCGCGCCGATGGGATCGAGGCGGTCAGCATCGTCACCCCGAACCACGTGCATTTCCCGGCGGCCAAGGCCTTTCTTGATCGGGGCATTCACGTCATCTGCGACAAGCCCCTCACTGCCACGCAAGAGGATGCCGAGGCGATGGCCAGGGCCGTGGCCGACAGCAAGGCGATGTTCATCCTGACGCACAATTACACGGGCTATCCGCTGATCCGGCAGGCCCGAGAGATGGTTGCCGACGGTGACCTTGGCCAGATCCGCGTGGTCCAGGCCGAGTATCCGCAGGACTGGCTGACCGAAACGCTGGAGGCCGAGGGCGTAAAACAGGCCGAGTGGCGGACCGATCCGGCGCGGTCGGGCGCCGGCGGGTCCGTGGGCGACATCGGCACTCATGCCTATAACCTCGCCTGTTTCGTGACCGGCCTGAAGGGCGCGGAACTCTCCGCCGACCTGCACAGTTTCGGCGCGGGACGCAGCCTGGATGACAACGCGCATGTCATGCTGCGTTTCAATGGCGGCGCTCGGGGGATGTTGTGGTGCTCGCAGGTCGCCCCGGGCAACGAGAACGGTCTGCGCCTGCGGGTCTACGGCGCGAAAGGCGGGCTGGAATGGGCGCAGGAGAACCCCAACGAATTGTGGTTCACGCCGCTTGGGGAACCGACACGCCGGATCACGCGCATGGGGGCCGGGGCCTCTGACGCAGCGAACGCGGTCAGCCGTATCCCGCCGGGCCATCCCGAGGGCTACCTGGAAGGGTTCGCCAATATCTACACCGCCGCCGCAGAGGCGATCCGCAATGTTCAGGCGGGCGGAGACAAGGACGCGGCGCTTGGTATCCTGCCGGGCATAGGTGCCGGACTGGAGGGGATGGCCTTTATCCGGGCCTGCGTTCAATCCTCCGGCGACAACGCTGCATGGGTGGCACTGTGACCACACCTTCCGTCCTGTCCCTGCGCGACGTGCACAAGAGCTTTGGCCCGGTCGAGGTGCTGCATGGCATCGACATCGACATCCGGGCCGGAGAGGTGCTGGCCCTGATCGGGGAAAACGGCGCGGGCAAATCGACGGCCATGAAGATCCTCGCCGGATACCAGCCGCCAAGCTCGGGGCAGGTCCTGCTGGACGGGGCGGACACCCGGTTCGCCTCGCTGCATGATGGCGAGGCGGCGGGCGTCGTCCTGATCCACCAGGAATTCAACCTGGCCGAACAACTGACCGTCGAGCAGAACATCTTTCTGGGCCGCGAATTGCGGCGCGGCCTGTTGCTGGACAAGGCGCGGATGCGTGCGCTGACGCGTGAGTACCTGGCCAAGGTCAAGTGTCATGTCGATCCGGATACGCCGGTGTCGCGCCTGTCGAACTCTGAAAAGCAGATGGTCGAGATCGCCAAGGCGCTCAGCCGCGATGCCCGCGTTCTGATCATGGACGAACCGACCGCCGTTCTGACCAATGCAGAGGCCAGCATCCTGTTCGACCAGGTCGAGGCGCTGCGCGCGGCTGGCACCGCCGTCGTTTTCACCTCGCACAAGCTGGGCGAGGTAAAGCAGATCGCGGATCGCGTGGCGGTCATGCGGGATGGCAAGGTCGTGCTGACCGCAAAGGCGGGCGACCTCAGCGAGGACGACATGGCGACCGCGATGGTCGGGCGTGACGTGTCGGACCTTTATCCGGCCAAGCCCGGCATCGAATCGGATACACCTGTCATGATGCGGGTCGAGGGGCTGGATGTGCCGGGCCATGCCGCGGGACTGAGCTTTGAGCTGCGGGCGGGGGAATTGCTGGGCATAGCCGGGCTGGTGGGGGCCGGGCGGACCGAGGCGATGGAAGGCCTGTGCGGCCTGCGCCCGGCCACCGCTATGCGGGTGGAAATCGGCGGGACCGAGGTGACGATCCGCCGCCCGGCGGACGCCCTGCAACACGGCCTGTGCTACCTGACCGAGGACCGCAAGCTGCGCGGTCTGCTCTTGGGCAAGGGAATGCGCGAGAACCTGACCTTGCAGGCCTTGCGCAAGTTCGGCCGTGTCCTGATCGACCAGAAAGCCGAGGATGCGGCGCTGGACGAGGCGATCCGGGAATTCGATATCCGCGCCGGACGCCGCGACGTGCGAGTTGGCAACCTGTCCGGGGGCAATCAGCAAAAGCTGTTGCTGGCCAAGGTCATGCAATCCGAACCGCGCATCCTGATCGTCGATGAACCCACCCGCGGCATCGACATCGGAACCAAGCAGCAAATCTATGCCTATCTTCGCACGCTGGCCGCGGCGGGGCATGGCATCGTCGTCATCTCGTCCGAGATGCAGGAAATCATCGGCCTGTCGGACCGGGTTCTGGTCATGCGTCGTGGCCGGATTGCCGGGACGCTGTCCGGCTCAGACATCAACGAAGAGGCCATCGTGCGGCACGCCATGGGCGTGGGCGCCGATCCCGAGGAAAGGGTCGCCTGATGACCAGTGAAACCGTGAACACTCCGCCACGCCGCGCGCTCCCTTCGATGAGCGTCCTTGGCCCGATCATCGCGCTGCTGGCCCTGATCGCCATCGGTGCCTTCCTGAACCAGAATTTCCTGGGGGTGGGCAACATCACCAACGTTCTGGCCCGGTCGGCCTTTATCGGAATCATCGCCGTGGGCATGACGTTTGTCATCACGTCGGGCGGGCTGGACCTGTCGGTGGGATCGATGGCGGCCTTCATCGCCGGGTTGATGATCCTTGTCATGAACGCGGCGCTGCCGACCTTGGGCGTGGGGGTGCCGATCATCCTGCTGGGCATGGCGACCGCGCTGATCGCCGGGCTGCTGGCGGGGCTGCTGAACGGCTTTCTCATCACCACGCTGGGGATCGAGGCCTTTATCGTCACGCTTGGCACCATGGGGATCTACCGCAGCCTTGTCACATGGCTGGCGGACGGCGGCACGCTGAGTCTCGATTTCGGGCTGCGCACCTTCTACCGCCCGGTCTATTTCGACGGCATCCTTGGCATTTCCTGGCCGATCATCGTCTTTGCGCTGGTCGTGATCATCGGCGAGGTGGTCATGAGCCGCGCCCGTTTCGGTCGTCACTGCGCCGCCACCGGATCGAGCGAGGAGGTCGCGCATTATTCCAACGTCAACGTCAACCGTACCCGAATGACCACCTACGCCATGCTGGGCATCCTGGTGGGCGTGGCGACGATCATGTACGTCCCGCGGCTGGGGTCCGCCTCGGCCTCGACCGGGGTCCTCTGGGAGTTGGAGGCCATTGCCGCGGTGATCATCGGCGGCACGGTGCTCAAGGGCGGTTTCGGCCGGGTCTGGGGGACGGTGATCGGCGTTCTGATCCTGTCCCTGATCGACAACATCCTGAATCTGACAGACCTTGTTTCGCCCTATCTCAACGGCGCGATCCAGGGGGTCATCATCATTCTCGCTGTCATTCTGCAGCGCGAAGCCAAGGCAAAGGGATGAAACCTTTGCCAACCAACGGGAGGAACTCCATGACCTATCTAAAGACTTTCGCAACGGGACTGGTTGCGGCCGCCCTGACCGCAAGCGTCGCCATGGCGCAGGACACCAAGGTGATCGGCGTCTCGATCCCTGCGGCGACCCACGGCTGGGCCGGCGGCATGAACTTTCACGCGCGCGAGGCCGTGGAACGGCTGGAAGGCGTCTATCCGCAACTGGACTTCGTTCTGGCCACAGCCTCGGATCCGGGCAAGCAGGTGAACGACATCGAAGACATGGTCGCCACCCGCAACATCGACGCGCTTGTCGTGCTGCCCTTTGAGTCCGAGCCGCTGACCTCGCCCGTGCATGCGGTCGCCGAAGGCGGCGCATGGGTGACCGTGGTGGACCGTGGCTTGTCGGTGGAAGGGATCGAGGATCTGTACGTTGCCGGCGACAACCCGGGGTTTGGCCGCGTATCGGGTGAATACATGGTGTCGAAGATGCCCGAAGGCGGCAAAATCGTCGTCCTGCGCGGCATCCCGACCACCATCGACAACGAACGCGTCGACGGCTTCAAGGCGGCGATCGAGGGCTCCGGCATCGAGATCATCGACATGGAGCACGGCAACTGGAACCGCGACGACAGCTTTGACGTGATGCAGGATTTCCTGTCCAAGCACGATCAGATCGACGCGGTCTGGGCCTCGGACGACGACATGGCCGTGGGCGTCCTCGCCGCCATCGACGCGGCGGGCCGCGAAGACATCCAGTTCGTGCTGGGCGGTGCAGGCATGAAAGAGATGGTCAAGCGCGTCATGGACGGCGACAAGATGATCCCCGCCGACGTGACCTATCCGCCGTCGATGATCGCCACGGCAATCGAACTGACCGCGATTGCCATGACCTCGACAGCGCCTGTCTCCGGCACCTTTACCATCGGTTCGGTTCTGGTCACGCCGGAAAATGCCGAAAACTTCTACTACCCCGACAGCCCGTTCTGAGGGGATTGGGGCAGGGCCTTGTCCTGCCCCGACGACACGCATGCAGCGGGCCCTGCGGTCGCGCGGCCCGCTGGGATCCGAGCGTGCCTCGTCTGCGACAAGGTCGCGCCAGACCTCACGACCTGAACATCTCCTCGCGGAGATCACGCTGTTTCCGCTCTGCCCTGGACACGATGACGCCTTTGCCGAGCTCCAGCGTATAGAGGGCGAGTTCGCTCAGGACCTCGTCGGCCCGGGATGGTTCGCGGTTTTCGATCGCATCTGTCAGGGCGGTGTGCAGGTGCACGATCTGTTCCCGAGATCGTGCCGAGTAGGTGATCATGTTCATCAGCGGCTGCATTGCCTCGACGGCTCCGGCCAGTTGATAGGACAGGATCGGGTTCTTGGCCGCATCCACCAGCGCCCGGTGCAGCGCGACGTCCGAGGCGCAGAAGGTCTCGTCGCTCAGCCCCGGTTCGCCCTGGCGTCGGATTTCGGCGCGCATCGCCGCGAGATCCTCTGCCGTCCGCCGTTCCGAGGCCAGCGCCGTACAGGACCGTTCCAGCGCGAAACGCGCCTCGCAGGCAATGTCGAAGTCGACCTGGTTGATCGAAAGCAGAAGAGTCGACGACGTCGCGTGGAGCGCCTGCGCCTCCTTGTAGGACAACCGACGGACAAAAGCCCCGCCAAAGGCCCCCCGTTCGGTCCGGATCAACGATTGCGCGGCCAGCCGTTTGAGCGCTTCGCGCACCGTCGGGCGGGACACGTCAAAGCGTTCGGCAAGGTCTGATTCGGACGGCAGACGGTCGTCAGCGGTCAATTCACCAGCGAGAATCGCATCCCGGAGCGCCTTGGCAATTTGTGCCGGCAGGTCAGGTCCTTGTTTTTGCTTGGCTGATTTCATTTGTCTTACATTTAATTGTCAGGCATTTTCTGGTCAATGCTTTGGCGCGCACGCCGTGAGGGAGGAAACGGTCTTGTTTGCACTGACTATCAGATCGCTGCGGCGCGCGCACTGGATTGCCTTTTTTGCCGGGCTTCTGCTGTGCTGGTGCGTGCTTTTTGCGATGGCCGTGCCAGCCGAGTTGCGCGCGCTGGAGGCCACATATGGTACGTCGGTGGTGGAGTTCCTCTGCACCGGGTTGCTGGGGACATCGAGCTTTGCCTCTGCCTTTGCGATGTGGGTCCTGATGAGCGCGGCAATGATGGCACCGACTGCCGTGCCCACACTGGCCACCTATGATGATCTTGGACAGGTCACCAAGACCGGGTTCTGGCAATTGCTTGGCGGATACATCGCAGTGTGGGTGGGCCTGTCTGGCGTGGCAGCGCTGGTGCAGGTCGGGCTGTACAGGGCCGGGCTGATCGGCGGGCTTGGCCAAAGCCTGTCGCTGCCGCTGACCGTCGCCCTGCTGATCGGCGCCGGGCTCTACCAGTTCAGCGCCATGAATGAGGCCTGCCTGTCGCGCTGCCGCGCGCCGCTGACCTTTTTCATCCAACATTGGGAAGAAGGCCCGTTCCGCAACGGGCTGCGGCTGGGTCTTGATTGCGTCGGGTGCTGCTGGGCGCTGATGGCGCTGGCCTTCGTGGGGGGCACGATGAACCTGGGGTTCATGGGGCTGGCCATGCTGCTGATGACGCTGGAAAAACTGCCCGACGTCGGGCGCCACCTGACAAAACCGCTGGGCGGGATGCTGATCGCATCCGGCCTGGCGCTGCCGCTGATCTCATAGGGAGGAGATATCACATGGCACTGGATGCGACCGCCATTCCGGACTGGACAATCAAGGGTGAGCTGATCCTGAACTGCAACTGCACGGTCTTCTGCCCCTGCGTTGTCAGCCTGGGCAAGCACCCGCCAACCGAGGGCTATTGCCAGACCTGGGGCGGGGTGCGCATCGACGAGGGCAGCTTTGGCGACGAGGATCTCTCGGGGCTGAACATCGGCCTTCTGATCGAGATTCCGGGACAGATGGCGCGCGGCAACTGGAAGGCCGCCGTCTTCATCGACGACCGGGCCAGCGCGGCGGCGCATGAGGCCCTGGTGAGTATCTTCAGCGGCGCGGCGCGGGGCACAACGGGGCTATTCGGCATCCTGGTCAGCGAGTTCCTCGGTGCCGAAAGCGCGCCGGTCTCTTATGAGAACGACGGCGACACCCGTCGCCTGATGGTCGGCAAGAAGATCCAGGGCGAGGTCGTTCCCGTCAAGGATGCCAAGGGGCGCGAGACCACGATCACCAACACCGACTACTGGATGGGATCGGACGTGACGGTGGGCACCGCCAAGAAGGGCCGCGTGCGTGCCTTTGGCCGGGTTTGGGATTTCGAAGGCCGCTCGGCCGAGATCTGCCAGATCGACTGGCACGGCCCTCGCTAAGGAAAGGCGCCAGCCATGCACCAGACCTTCGGCGCTTTGGCCCCCGGTTCGGCAAGTTTCGTGCCGTTGTCGCCGGTATCCGTCGGCCCGTGCGCCGTCACCATTCGCGAATTCTGGAACTAAGGAGAAACGACATGTTCAAGGCACTGCTCGTCGAGAAAAACGACGAGGGCAAGACATCCGCCAGCGTCACCGAGGTCAGCGAAGACCAACTGCCCGAGGGTGACGTGACCGTGGCGGTGGAATATTCCACCGTGAACTACAAGGACGGGCTTTGCATCGGGCCGGGCGGCGGGCTTGTCCGCAGCTATCCGCATGTGCCGGGGATCGACTTTGCCGGGACGGTCGAGAGTTCCGATGACGACCGCTACAAGCCCGGCGACAAGGTGGTTCTGACCGGCTGGCGCGTCGGTGAAAACCGCTGGGGCGGCTATGCCGAGAAGGCGCGCGTGAAGGCCGACATGCTGGTGCCGTTGCCCGACGGGCTGGACACCCGACAGGCGATGGCGGTGGGCACCGCTGGACTGACGGCGATGCTGGCCGTGATGGCGCTGGAGGATCAGGGCATCAAGGATGGCCCGGTTCTGGTGACCGGCGCCGCCGGGGGCGTTGGCTCGGTGGCGACGGCGATCCTGGCCAGGCTGGGCCACGAGGTGGCGGCCGTCACGGGGCGCCCGGATCAGGCGGATTACCTCAAGGGCCTTGGCGCGGCACAGATCGTGGCGCGCGAAGACCTGACCGAAGTCACGAAGAAGCCGCTGGAAGCCGAGCAATGGGGCGGCTGTGTCGATGCCGTTGCCGGGGCCATGCTGGGACGGGTGCTCAAGCAGATGCAATACGGGTCTTCGGTCGCGGCCATCGGCCTTGCGGGCGGGGCGGCAATCGAAGGGGCCCTTATCACGCCTTTCATCCTGCGCGATGTGAACCTGCTGGGCATCGACTCGGTCATGCAGCCCTACGACAACCGCGTCCGCGCGTGGGAGCGCATCGCACGCGACCTGCCGATGGACAAACTTGAGGCGATGGTACAGCCCGCCACGCTTGCCGACCTGCCGGGTCTTGGGCGTGACATCCTCAAGGGCCAGGTCAAGGGCCGGGTTGTGGTCGACGTGAAGGCCTGATTATCGTCAAGGTCGATCCGGGCCACTTAGAAGAGTTGCCCGGATCACATCTGCCTTCGGCTTGCGCTGATCGGATGGCGCCTGCGCGCCCACCGATAATGCGTGTTATGTAATTTTTGAGCGCAGAAGGGAGCCGGGGTCACGATCTGCCCCGGCACGCCAACCGACAGGGTCAATGCGTCAGGACCTGGTCCAGAAATGCGCGGGTGCGTTCGTTCGACTGCGCGGTGAAAAAGGTCTCGGGGTCGTTTTCCTCGATGATCTCACCGGCGTCCATGAACAGGACCCGATCCGCGACCTTGCGGGCGAACCCCATCTCATGCGTCACGCAGATCATGGTCATGCCTTCCTGCGCCAGCGTCACCATCACGTCCAGAACCTCGCCGATCATCTCGGGGTCCAGCGCGCTGGTCGGTTCGTCGAACAGCAGGATTTCCGGCTTCATACACAGGGCGCGGGCGATGGCGACGCGCTGCTGTTGTCCGCCCGACAGTTGGCCGGGGAACTTGTGCGCCTGGTTTCCGATCTGGACCTTGTTGAGAAATTTCATCGCCGTATCCTCGGCCTCGCCCTGCGGCATCTTGCGGGCCAGCATCGGCGCAAGGGTGCAGTTTTCCAGGATGCTGAGGTGCGGAAACAGGTTGAAGTGCTGAAAGCACATCCCGACCTCTCGGCGCATCGCCTCTATGTTGGGGGCGTCGGCGTTGATCGGTTCACCCTTGATCAGGATATCGCCGGACTGGTGTTCCTCCAGCTGGTTGATGGTGCGGATCATGGTGGACTTGCCGGAGCCGGACGGACCGCAGACCACGATCCTTTCGCCCTTGGCGACCGACAGGTTGACGTTCCTCAGCGCGTGGTAGGTGCCGTACCACTTGTTGACGTTGCGCATTTCGACGGCCGGGGTCATGGGCGGTCTCCCTCAAGGCTGGGTTTCTCGGCGGCGGTGACGATGATTTCGACCTTCAGCGCGTCGCGGGCCAGCCGCGCCTCGCCGCAGGCGCGCGCGGGGGCCTTGCCCTCGGGCACCCAGGCGTCCCAGACCGCGTTCATCTCGGCGAAATCGGCCATGTCTGCCAGCCACACGATGGCCTGCAGGATGTGGTTGCGGTCCGATCCGGCCTCTTGCAGCAGGGCGTCGATGCGCGACAGGCAATCGCGGGTCTGGTCGGCCACGGTGTCCCCGGCACCAACCTGCCCACAAAGGTAAATGGTGCCGTTGTGCTTGACGATCTTGCTCATGCGTGGACCTGTGTGCAGTCGTTCGATCATGCTGGTTCTCCGATCAGGTGCCGGGCCCGCAGCGCGGCGGTGATTTCATCAAGGATCGCGGGGTCGTCGATGGCGGCCGGCATCTTGTAATCGGCTCCGTCGGCGATTTTCTGAACCGTTCCGCGCAGTACCTTGCCGGACCGCGTCTTGGGCAGGCGCTTGACCTCGATCGCGGTCCTGAAGGCGGCGACGGCACCGATCTTGGACCGGACCAGCGTCACCAGCTCACGCTCCAACGCCTTGGGATCGCGGTCGCTGCCGTCATTGGTCACGAACAGGCCCAGCGGCATTTGCCCTTTCAAAACGTCCGCCTTGCCCACCACCGCGCATTCGGCAATGTCGGGATGGCTTGCGATGACCTCTTCCATCGCGCCGGTCGACAGGCGGTGCCCGGCCACGTTGATGATGTCATCGGTGCGCGCCATGATGAAGACATAGCCGTCCTCGTCGAGGATCCCGGCGTCCGAGGTCGCGTAATACCCCGGGAACTCTGCCAAGTAGGATTTCACGAACCGCTCCGGGGCATTCCACAGCGTCGGAAAGCCCGAGGGCGGCAGCGGCAGCTTGCAAACGATATTGCCCAGCGTTCCCGGCGGCACCGGATGGCCCTCGTCGTCCAGCACCTTGATGTCATACCCCGGCATCGGCTTGCCCGGCGATCCCGGCTTGACCGGAAATGCGCCCAGGCCCACGGGGTTACCCGACATGGGCCAGCCGGTTTCCGTCTGCCACCAGTGGTCGATAACGGGGCGCGACAGCTTGGTCTGCGCCCATTCCACCGTCGCCGGGTCCGACCGTTCGCCAGCCAGGAACAGCGTGCGGAACCGGCTGAGGTCATATTCGCCGATCAGGGCACCGCTCGGGTCTTCCTTGCGGATCGCGCGCAGGGCTGTCGGGGCGGCGAACAGGGCCGAGACACCGTGATCCTGGATGACTTTCCAGAACACGCCTGCATCCGGCGTGCCCACCGGCTTACCCTCGAACACGATGGTTGTCGCGCCGTGCAGCAAAGGCCCGTAACAGATGTAGGAGTGCCCCACGACCCAGCCCACGTCCGATGCGGCCCAGAATACCTCTCCCGGCTGGATGCCGTAGTGGTGTTCCATGGTCCAGCGCAGCGCCACCATGTGACCGCCGTTGTCACGCACGACCCCCTTTGGCTGGCCCGTGGTGCCGGAGGTGTAGAGAATATACAGAGGGTCCGTGGCGGCGACGGGCACGCAATCCGTCCATGCGCCCGCCGCGATGGCAGCGTCCACCGCCTGCGCATAATCCAGGTCCCGGCCCGCGATCAGGTCACAGGTCAGGGTGTCGCGTTGCAGGATCACGCAGTGTTCGGGCTTGTTCTGCGACAGGTCGATCGCCTGGTCCAGCAACGGCTTGTAGGCGATCACCCGCCCCGGCTCAATCCCGCAAGAAGCCGAGATCACCACCCTGGGCGCGGCATCGTCGATCCGCGTGGCCAGTTCCTGCGCGGCAAAGCCGCCGAACACCACGGAATGCACGGCACCCAGCCGCGCACAGGCCAGCATGGCAAAGATCGCCTGCGGCACCATCGGCATGTAGATGACCACCCGGTCGCCCTTGGCCACCCCCAGCCCGCGCAGAACAGAGGCCAACGCGCTGACCTGGTCCTGCAATTCGGCAAAGGTGTAGCGCGCCACATGGCCGGTGATCGGGCTGTCGTGGATCACGGCCAGCTGATCGCCCCGCCCCGCCGCCACGTGCCGATCCACGCAGTTGTAACAGGTGTTGCAGGTCGCCCCGTCGAACCAGCGCCCATAGGCGCCGGCATCGGGGTTGAACACCTGTGTCGCGGGCGTGAACCAGTCGATGTTCTGCGCCGCCTCCTGCCAGAATCCGACCGGATCAGCCTGCCACGCGGCGTAAGTCTCGGGATATCTCGACATCTTGCGCGGCCTCAGCAGGTGTAGTTCAGGCCAAGGCGGCCACCGTCGACATAGATCGTCTCGCCGGTGATGTAGCTGGCCTTTTTCGAGCAGAGGAACGCCACCACGTCACCGATTTCCCGCGCGCTGCCCGAGCGGCCCAGCGGCGTGCGCGACATGGCCACGCGAAAGGCCTCGGGGTTGGCGTTGACGCCCGCCATCATTTCCGTGTCGATGGAACCGGGGCCAACCGCGTTGACGCGGATGTTGTTCTTGGCCAGTGCCAGCGCGGCGGCCTTGGTCAGTTGCATCACCCCGCCCTTGGACGCGCAATAGGCCGGGATTGCGGGGATCGCCACCTGCGCGTTGATCGAGGACATGTTGACGATGGCGCCTTCGATCTTGTGTTCGACCATGACGCGCGCCGCCAGTTGCGTGGCCACAAAGACCCCGCGCAGGTTCACGTCGATCACCTTCTCAAAGGCGTTCAGGTCATAGGTCAGGAAATCGCCGGGCATCGCGATACCCGCGTTGTTGACTAATGCGTGCAGCGGGCCGTGATCCGCCGCGATCCGGGCGAACATCGCCTCGATCTGGGCCACGTCGCCCATATCACAAGCCATCCCAGCAACGGCGCCCAGCGTCCTGGCCGCCTCGGCCACGCCATCCGCCTGGATGTCGGACAAGACCACGTCAAAGCCGTCTTCGATCAGCGCCTCGGCGCAGGCATAGCCGATCCCCTGGGCCGCGCCCGTGACCAGTGCAAGAGGTTTCCCCGTCATCGTCTTACCCTTCGTATCCATAGTCTGTTTTCGCCTGTTCCGGCGTGATCAATCCGGCCTTCAGATCGGCCTCGACGCTTGTGCGGTCGCGGTTTTCGGGCGCGCCGTAACCGCCACCGCCCGGCAGGCTGAGTTTCAGCCGCTGTCCGTTCTTCACCTGCTGGCGTCCCTTGCTGCGCAAGGGCGTGCCATCGGCCAGTTCGACCCGACCGGGTGCGCCACTGCCGCCGCCGTCGCGCCCGCGCGCCGGGTTCTCGACCCGGTCGAACATGGCGTTGAAGTAGAAGTCATAGCCCTCGCGCGGCTCGATCTCGATGATTTGGCCCAGCCCGCCGCGCAGGGCACCGGCGCCGCCAGATCCCGCGCGCAGATCCTTGCGCCAGATCGTGATGGGGCCCACGTGTTCCGTGGCCTCGACGCTCATGGTGGACACGCCCGAGGGGAAGGCCGTGGCCGACAGCCCGTCGAACTGCGGCCGTGCGCCGGTGCCGCCAGAGTTGAACATCAGCACCTCGCGGTTCGGCAGCCCGCTGTCCGGGTCGCTGGGCCGCGCGGAAATCTGGATGTTCCATAGCGCGCTTGCCCCCTCTGCCGGGACCGTTCCGGGCAGCGCCTGGTGCAGTGCGCCCAGCACCACGTCCGGCACAAGGTGGCCCAGCACGTGCCGCACCGAGACCGGCGCAGGGCGCTTGGCCGCAAGGATACAGCCCTCCGGCGCGGTGATCTCGAACGGCTCCAGAGAGCCGGTGTTGTTGGGCACCTGCGGCGCGATCGCGCATTTCAAACCGTAGCAAGCGTAGGCGCGGGTATAGACCTCTGGCACGTTGACGCCGAAACGGCTCATGCCGGAAGTGCCGTCGAAATCGGCGCGCAGGTGGTGGCCTTCGACGTCCAGCCTGACCACCATCTGCACCGGCACGTCATAGCCATCCACCTGCATCGAATGCCGGAACGTCCCGTTCGGCACCTTGGCGATGGCCTCTCGCGTGGCCTTGCGGCTGCTGTCGATGATGAAATCCGACAGACCCTGCAGATCGTCGATACCGAATTCGCCCATCATGGCCTGAAGGCGACGATCCCCGGCCTCGTTACAGGCGGCCAGCGAATACATGTCCCCCACGACCTGGTCGGGTTCACGCACATTGGCGCGGACCAGCCGGATCAGGTCTCGGGCCACCTCGCCGCGTTCGGCGAATTTCATGATCGGGATCAGCAGGCCCTCTTCGTAGACCTCGTTGCCGTCTGGGCCGAACCCGCGACCGCCGATGTCGACCACATGCGCGGTGCAGGCAAAAAAACCGATGTGCTGGCCGTTCCGGAAACTGGGAGACACCACCGTGATGTCGTGCAGGTGCCCGGTGCCCAGCCAGGGGTCGTTGGTGATGAAGACATCACCCTCGAATATGTTCTGCGCGCCGATCTCGCGCACGAAATGGGTGACGCTTTCGGCCATGGCGTTGACGTGGCCGGGCGTGCCGGTGACAGCCTGCGCCATCATCCGCCCCTGCCGGTCGAACAGGCCCGCCGACAGGTCGCCCGCCTCGCGCACCGAAGTGGAAAAGGCCGTGCGGATCAGCGTTGTCGCCTGTTCCTCGACGACGGCGATCAGGCGGTTCCACATGATCTGGTAGTCAATCGCAGTGGGGGTCATTGGGTGTCTCCCTTGGCGGTAAGGCGCAGGCTGCCATCGCCCTGCCCCACGGCCCGATAGGCCGAGGTGACGATGGTGGTGGTCTCGGCCTCGACGATGATGGCCGGTCCATCGACCGCGCGGCCGGGGGTCATGTCCTTACGGTCGACCTCGACGGCATCCACGGTCTGTCGGCGCGCGGCGTCATAGAACTGCCGCGTGCGCAGCGGTGTGACGACGGTGCCGCTGTCGTGCCGGACAACCGGCGTGGTCTCCGGCAGGACAGAGGCGACGACAAGCGACCAGTTGGTGACCTCGACGCCCAGCCCGTCGATCACCCGGCCGAACAGTGTGCGATAGGCGGTTTCGAAGGCCTCGAGGATCTGCGTCCGATCCGCATCGACAAAGGTCTTGTAGGGCAGCGGCACCGGGATTTCCCAGCCTTGGCCGGAATAGCGCATGAAGGCGGTCAGCCGTGTCGTGGTCGCCTCGCCCTTGGCACCGGCGTTCACGAATGTGGTCGCCTCGGCCTCCAGCTCCTTGAGGGCGGCGTTGACCGCCTCGGCGTCGAAACTTTCGACCCGCTGGAACAGGCCGCGCGTGGCCTCATAGCTGAACGGCGCCTTGAGGAACCCGATGGCGGACCCCACGCCCGCCCCCGGTGGAATGATCAATTCCCGGATGCCCAGCTTTTCGCACAGGCGGCAGGCGTGCAGCGGGGCGCCTCCGCCGAACCCGATCATTGTGAAGTGCTCGATGTCGCGGCCATTCTCCACCGTGTGCACCCGCGCGGCATTGGCCATGTTCTCATCGACCATCTCGGTCACGCCAAAGGCCGCGTCGGAAACACCCATGTCCAGCTTCGCCGCCAGTCTATCCGCAACCGCCTTGTCCGAGGCGTCGGGCGACAGGGGGATCGCGCCACCGGCAAAGTTCTCTGGGTCCAGCCGGCCCAGCAGCAGGTTGGCATCGGTAACGGTGGGTTCCGTGCCGCCGCGCCCGTAACAGGCCGGGCCGGGTTCCGAGGCCGCCGACCGAGGGCCAACCTGGATCCGGCCAAGGCTGTCGATGGATGCGATGGACCCACCCCCTGCCCCGATCTCGACCATCTCGACCACCGGGGTCGAAACCGTCATGCCCGACCCCTTTTTGAAGCGATAGGTGCGCGCCACCTCGAAGGTGTTGGCCGTTTTCGGTTCCGCGCCTTCGATCAGGCAGATCTTGGCGGTGGTGCCGCCCATGTCAAAGGACAGCACGCTGTCCAGCCCGTGACCGCGCGCGAAATCGGCGGCAAAGATCGCGCCCCCCGCCGGGCCGGATTCCAGCAGGCGCACCGGCTGTTCGGCGGCCACGTCGACAGAGATCAGCCCGCCGCCGGAATGCAGCATGAAGACCGGCGCAGAGACCCCCGCCTCTTGCAACCGCGCCACCAGCCGCCCCAAGTAATCGGCCACCTGTGGCTGGACGTAGGCATTGGCGATCACGGTGTTGAAGCGCGGCAGTTCACGCATCTGCGGAGAAATGACCGAGGAAATCGAGATCGACAGGTCGGGCGCGGCGGCGCGCAGGGCCTCTGCCATCTGAACCTCATGCGCGTCGTTGGCATAGGAGTGCATCAGGCCGATGGCGACGGCGTCATAGCCGCCGTCCAGCACCCGCTGCACCATTGCCCGCACCTCGTCCGGGTCCAGCGGCAACAGCACCTCACCGTTCGGACCCATGCGTTCCTTCAGGGTGAACCGCTCTTCGCGGGACACCAGCGGCACTGGCAGGGTCAGGTTCAGGTCGTATTGTTCAAAGCGGTTCTCGGACCGCATCTCGATCACGTCCCGGAACCCTTCGGTGGTGATAAAGGCCAGCCGCGCCCCCCGCCGTTCAATCAGCGCATTGGTGACCAGCGTGGTGCCATGGATCACCTGGCCGATCTCGGCCAGTCCGATCCCCGCCTTGTCTGCCGCGATGGTGATCCCGTCCAGGATGGCCTGTTCGGGTTGCGCGTAGTTGGTCAGGACCTTGCAGGTGGATAGCCCGCCGGGATGGGCAAGCGCGACATCGGTGAACGTGCCGCCGATATCGACGCCGACGCGAGTCTTTGGAATGGCCATGATCAGATCGCCTTCATGATTTGTTTGGCGGTGAATGCGGATTGATAGATGCGCGACACGAAGGGCGCGCTGGAGACTGTCGACAGTTCGGTCATCGGCAAGGGCAGATCGGCGCGGTCCATGCCGGTCATCAGCCCGGCCATGGTTTCGCCGAACATGGTCCCGGTGGTGATCCCGCGCCCGTTGTAGCCGATCGCGGTGAACAGGTTCTGGTCCAGCTCATGCACGCGCGGCAGGTGATCGGGTGTCATGGCGATCTGGCCGTGCCAGGCCTCTTCGAACTCGACCGGTCCCAGCGTCGGAAAGATGCGCGCGATCTGCTTTTTTGCCCAGCGGTGCGACAGCCCGCGATCCTTGTTGCCGATCACCTTACCCATCGAGCCGACCAGCAGACGGTTGTAGGCGTCGCGGCGGACGTTGAACATGATCTGCCCTGTGTCCCACAGCCCCTGCCGACCCGGTAGGATGTGAGCGGCCTCCGGCCCCAGCGGCTTGGTCGCCAGCTGAAAGTAATGGATCATCGTGAAGGTGCGGTTCAGGTCCGGCCAGAGCGTGTCGGTGTAGGCATTGGTGCCCAGCACGACCGCCCGCGCCCGGATCTCGCCTTGATCGGTGGTCACGGTCCAGATGCCGCCATCCCGTTTCAGGCCGGTCGCGCGGACGCCCGTGCTGATCTTGGCCCCGGCGCCAAGCGCGGCGCGGGCCAGCCCCCGGCAATATCCCATCGGGTTGATCGTGCCACAGCGGCGATCCACCAGGCCGCCGTGAAAATGCGTGGTGCCGATCAGGTCGGACACTTCCTCCCGGGTCAGCAGGTCCACCGGTTCGCCCAGGCGCTGCCATTCCCTGTGCCGGTCCTGCAGGTCTTTGACGCCGCTGGGGCCGTGGGCGGCGTGGATTGTGCCGCTGCGCGTGACCTCGCAGCGGATCTGGTGCTTTTCGATCAAAGAGAAAACATACTCCGGCCCCTGCCCGAACCGCTTGATGAATCGTGGTCCGTAGGTCTGGCCCAGCTGTTCGCGTACTTTCTGGGGTGGAAGCCAAAGGGCGGCATTCACCAACCCGACGTTGCGGCCTGACCCGCCATAGCCGATCTGCTCGGCCTCGATGACATGGGCGGACAGCCCCTTTTCCGCGCAATGCAGGGCCGTGGACAGCCCGGTAAAACCGCCGCCGACCACGGCGACGTCAAGGATCTCCTCACCCGTATCCAAGGGCGCGCGATAGTCCGGTTCCTGCGCGGACGCATCCCAAAGCGAAATGGCATCGGAAGGTGTCATGGGTCGATTCTCCAATTCGAAATGCTGTGGCAGCCTTGTCCGAAAGCTTGCACAGCGCCCCGAAACGTGTCAACATACGAAATAGATGTTCCGCATAGCAATACAGGTGACGCCAAGATGCCGCTTAAAATTTCTTCAGCCCAGATGGTGAAAGACGCCCGCGCCCGGATCAAAGAGATCGAGACGCCGGACCTGATCGCCATGGTGGACGATCCCGATGTGGTGATTGTCGATATCCGGGACGTGCGCGAACGACAGCGCAGCGGATACATCCCCGGCAGCTTTCACGCGCCGCGCGGGATGATCGAATTCTGGGTCGACCCCGACAGTCCCTATTTCAAGGAAATCTTCGGCCAGGAGGGCAAGACATTCGTCTTTCACTGCGCCTCGGGCTGGCGCTCGGCCCTGACGACCGCAACGCTTCAGGACATGGGATTCGAGGCCGCGCACCTGAAAGAGGGCTTTTCCACCTGGGAAAGGCACGGCGGCCCGGTGGAACTCCCCGAATAGAAAGACTGACGTCCCTCAGCCGTGGCCCAGCTTTTGCGAGACAGAGCGGGCCGCGTGCGACACCAGCGCCCCGTAACGGTCGACGCCGCCCTCGGGCAGGTTGATGTCCGGCAGGGAGATCCCCAGCGCACCGACCGGCTCGCCCCCGGGCAGCGTGATCGGTGCGCCAAAGCTCAGGATGCGGTCGCGGAACTCACCGGTGTCATAGGCATAGCCGCGCTTCAGCGTTGCCTCGATATCGGCATCCAGCCCGGCAAGATCGGTGATCGTCCGGTCTGTATGCGCCACCAGTTCCGCACCGACCTGATCGCGCAGCTTGTCATATTCGGCGGCCAGGATCGCCTTGCCGGTGCCCACGCAATGCAACGGTGCTGTGCCGCCGATCGTGTTCCAGGACCGGATCGGTTTCTGGCTGTCGATCTTGTCGATATAGACGATGGACAGGCTTTCACGCACCGCGAGATAGACCGCCTCGCCGGTTTCCTTCGACAGGTAGGCCAGTTCCGGCGCCGCCAGTTCGCGCAGGTTCAGGTTCTCGACAGACGCGCGCCCCACGCGCCACGTCTTCAACGTGGCGGCATAGGTCTTGTCCGGCAGATGCTGAACATAGCCCAGCGTCGCCAGCGTCTGCAAAAGCCGAAAGGTGTTTGACTTGGTCAGGCCCAATTCCTTGGACAGTTCCGTGACGCCCTTGCCCTGCTGCGACCCGACGAGGTTTTCGAGGATGGCAAGCCCCTTGGACAGCGTGGAATCGACCTTGGGTTCTTTCGCTGGGGCCTGGCTCATCTTGTTTCCCGTTCCATTTTGGACTTGGTAGCACCTACGCCCCGGCTTCGAAAGGTGGCGGTTGGTGCGCCTCGACCGTGGGCAGGTCCTCGTCAAAGCGACGCAGGTCCACCAGCGCGGAATGCGCTGCCGGGCTTTGCGTCAGGGCCGAGGTCCGCAGGTCATGGGTCAGGACGTTGGGATTGCCGTGCCGGTCGCGGGCCTGCGGCGCGCTGAAATCGGGATCGTACCACGCCCCGGTCCAGAGAAAGACGCAGCCCTGCTGGATCTTTGGCGTCACCCGCGCGCCGGCAAGGCAGCGGCCCCGTCCATTGAACAGCTCCACCACGTCGCCATCCGTGATCCCCCGACTGGCCGCGTCATCGGGATGGATCAGCACCGGTTCCCGCCCCCGCACCTTGTGGCTGAGGCTGTAGGCGCCGTTGTCCAGCTGGCTGTGCAGCCGGGTCTTTGGCTGACCGGAAAGTAGCGCAAGCGGATACCGCGCCCCCTGCCCCGCCGCCTGATCGCGCGGCACGAACCACGCGGCGTGCCCCTTGCAGTCCGGCAGGTCGAACCCGGCAATTGCCTCCGAGTACAACTCGATCCTGCCGCTGGGTGTCGGCAGGCTGTTGGCCACCGGATCGGCGCGATAGTCGGCCATGAACACCTGCTTCGGGCTGGGGTCCGGCAGGGTAATCACGTCACCGGCCAGGAAGGTCTCCCAATCTGGCAGGTCGCATCCCGCCTCCTGCGCGCGGTGGCGCGTGACCTCCCAGATCTCGCGCAGCCAATCATCGGCGGACTTGCCTTCGGTAAAGGCCTCAGCGGTGCCCAGGCGTGCCGCCAGGTCGGCGTAGATATCGTATTCGATGCGCGCCTCACCCTCGGGTGGGACAAGCTGCGGCATGGGCACCAGCCCGTTGTCGGATTTGCCCGCCCCGAAATCCGTCCTCTCCTGCGCGGCGGCGACGGGCAGCACGATATCGGCGTGCCGGGCGGTGGCGGTCCAGTTCACCTCGTTGACGATGATCGTTTCCGGCGTCTGGAACGCGGCGTGCAGGCGGTTGAGGTCCTGGTGGTGATGGAACGGATTGCCCCCGGCCCACCAGACAAGGCGCACGTTCGGGAAGACCCTCTCTTGCCCTTGGTACTGGTACGTACCGCCGGGGTTCAGCAGCATCTCGCTGATCATCGCCACGGGGATGAAGTCCTGTACCGGGTTCTGGCCCTGGGGCAGCGTCCCCCAGCGGAACAGTCGTTCGATGTTGCCGATATTGGCGTTCACGCCGTAGCCCACGGTATAGCCGCCGCCGGGCAGGCCGATCTGACCCAGCATCGCGGCCAGGGTGATCGCCATCCACATCGGCTGTTCGCCATGGTCCGTGCGCTGCACCCCGGCGGCCACGCTGATCATCGTACGGCCGGCCGCCATGCGCCGTGCCAATGCTCGGATGTCCTCGGCCTCGATCCCTGTCTGTTCCGCGGCCCAGTCGGCGTCCTTGGGCGCGCCGTCCTCGTGGCCCAGCAGGTAGGTTTCCACCTTGTCGAAGCCGACGGCGTAGGTGTTCAGGAACTCCGGGTCATGAAGGTTCTCGACCAGCAGGGTATGCGCCAATCCCATCATCAGCGCGGTGTCGCTGCCGGGTCGGACCGGCATCCACTCTGCCTTCAGCACGTCTTCGGCATCGCTGCGCAGCGGGCTGATGTTGACAAAGGACACCCCGGCCTTGGCGCAGGCGGCCAGGTTGTCGCTCATCCGGTGGCGGGCCACGCCGCCGTCGCTGACCTGCGTGTTGCGCAGTGCCATGCCGCCGAACATCACTACAAGGTCGCTGTGTTCAGCGATCACGCGCCACCGCGTGGCCCGAGCCACATGAGACCGATACGGCCCGACGATATGCGGCATCAGACCCAGCGCGGCATTGTAGCTGTAGTTGCCCTCGGAGCGGACAAAGCCACCGATCGTGTTCAGAAAGCGTTTCAGCTGCGACTGCGCATGGTGAAAGCGCCCGGCGCTGGACCATCCGTAAGAGCCCGCAAAAATGCCGGTATTCCCGTGCGTCTCGCGCACCCGCGTCAGTTCTGCCGCGATCAGGTCCAGCGCGCGGTCCCAGTCCACCTCGACAAAGCTGTCCTGTCCGCGCGGCACGGCCCCCGGCTTGCCCTCCAGCCAGCTTTTGCGGACGGCTGGCCGCCGGACGCGGGCGCGGCCATGCAGGCTGCCGGGGATGTTCTGGTTGATCGGCGAAGCCGCCGGATCCCCCGGATGCCCGTTTACGGCAGTGACCTTGCCACCTTCGACGGTGGCCAGCCCGACGCCCCAGTGGCTTGCGGTCAGTTTCCCTTGATGTTCGCTCATGGCTCACCTTTTTTGTGCCGACATAGAAAACAAGTATTCTGAATATTGACACAATGTGCCGTCACTGTCATCCTGAAATCAATCCGTCACAAGAGTCAAAACGATGCCGCTTTCAGATCCACCAATCGCTGACGGGCTGGTCCGGTGGGGCCGCCCGGACCGTGCCGAGGGCCGACACGTCAACATGCCGATCGAGCTTGGCTCGACCATGGTGTTCGACACGCTGGCCGCCTTCGAGGCCGCGCGCGACGCCCGTTACCAAAGTGGAACACCGTACTACGGCCGATACGGCAATGCAGCGACCGCCAAGCTGGAACAGATGCTGGCGCGGCTGGAAGGGGCGCAGGGGGTGACGCTGACTTCTTCGGGGGTGGCCGCGATCACGCTGACCCTGCTGACATATGCCCGACCGGGTTCCCACCTGCTGGTGGCCGATCATGTCTATGGCAACACGCGCGCCTTCTGCGACACGGTGCTGACCCGCATGGGGGTCGAAATCACTTTTTTCGACCCGATGATCGGCGCCGGGATCGCCGGCCTGATCCGCCCCGACACCTGCGCAGTCATGTTCGAGGCGCCGGGCTCGGGCACCTTCGAGGTGCCAGACATCCCCGCCATTGCCGGTGCCGCCCGCGCGGCGGGCATTCCGTCGATCCTCGACGGCACATGGGCGACGCCGATCTTCTGCCAGCCGCTGACGCTGGGTGTGGACGTGGTGGTGGCCTCCATGTCGAAATACCTCAGCGGGCATTCGGATTGCATGATGGGCATGATCGCCAGCACGGCCGAGCACGCCATGCCCATCCGCAAGACCGTGATGGCCGTGGGTGACAAGACCGGCGGGCAAGAGGTCGCCCTTGCGCTGCGCGGTCTGCGCACGCTCAAGATCCGGATGGAGCATTTCGACAAGGCCGGGCGTGAGATGGCCGCCTGGTTCGCCCGGCAGCCACAGGTGAAACGCGTGCTGCATCCCGCCATGCCCTCCTGCCCCGGTCATGCCTTCTGGAAGCGCGATTTCAGCGGTGCGGCGGGACTGTTCGGCGTGGTCTTTCACCCCTGCGGCGACGACCGGATCCGCGCCTTTGTCGATGCGCTGCATCACTTCGGCATCGGCGTCAGCTGGGGCGGCTACGAAAGCCTCGTCCTGCCGGTCACACCTCAGCGCAGCGCGGGCACCTGGACCGAAGATGGCCAGCTTGTCCGTTTCAACATCGGGCTGGAGGACACCGACAGCCTGAAGGCCGACCTTGCCGCCGCCCTGCCCCTTCTCAACACCGCATCGGAGTAGACCCATGCACAACAAGATCGACCATTTCGCCATCGGCGCGGACACTCTGGATCAAGGCGTTGCCGCGATGGAGGCCAAGCTAGGCGTGATCGTGCCGCGCGGCGGCAAGCATGACGCCATGAGCACGCACAACTGCGTCATGCAGTCCGGCAACGAAAGCTTTTTCGAACTGATCGCCATTGATCCTGACGCCTCCGCCGATCCCGGCCGGACCCGCTGGTTCACGCTGGACGAGCCGGCGACAAAGGCCAGGCTGGCCGAACGCCCGCGCGCGCTGTGCTGGGTGGTGGGCACCGATGACCTGGACGCGGTGATCGCTGCCAGCCCCGTGGACCTGGGCGAGGTCGTCCTGTTCACGCGCGGAGAGCGATCCTGGCGGCTGACGGTGCCGAAGGACGGAAGCCTGCCGATGGGCGGCCTCTTGCCCGCCTTCATTGAATGGTCCCCCGGCCCGCACCCCAGCACCGGCCAGCAGGATCTAGGCGTGCGCCTGGAATCGGTGCACCTGTCGCACCCGGACCCGGACCACCTGCTTGGCATTCTGAAGGCGCTGCAGGTCGATCACCTAGCCGAGATCAGCGCCGGGGACCCCGCCCTGTCCTTTGCAGTGACCTCACCCATCGGCCTCGTGATCCTCGACTGACCGCAGCTTGATCAGGCGTCCTGAACAAGCTCTTGATACCACTCCGCGACAAAGCGCACGAACAGCAGCGTCAGGCTTTCGCGGCGCGAGGTATCCGGCCAGACGGCAAAGAAGCCCAGCGGGATCAGACGCCAGTCCGGCAGCAGGCGCACCAGCCTGCCCTCGGCCTCGCCACGGGCGGCGAGGTGTTCGGGCAGGACCGTCGCGCCGAGGTTCTGGCAGGTAAAGTGATAAAGCGCATCGACGCTATCCACCTCCAGCCGCGACTGGCCCAGAACCTTTACCGTCTCGCCCTTTGGCCCGTAGAGTGTGGGATATTCCGAACGATGCTTGTAGCGCAGCCAGTCCCAGTCCTCCATCTCTGACGGGTGCGCCGGGCGCGGGCGTGTGGCGGCATAGCCTGTCCCGGCCACCAGCGCCCGGTCGCTCTCCCCCAGCTTGCGCGACATCATCGAACTGTCGTCCAGCCATCCGGCCCGGATGTTCACGTCGAATCCGTCCTCCAGCAAATCGGTGCGCCCGTCGGTGAAACTGACCGACAGCGCGACCTGCGGGTGGCGGCGCACGAATTCCGCGAAGGCCGTGGCCAGCGCGGACGAGGACATGAAGGCCGGCATGGACACCCGCAACGCGCCCACCGGCTCCAGTGACAGGGCGTTCAGCTCGTTCAACCCGTTCTCGGCGCTGCGCAGCATCTCGGCCACGCGGGCGTAAAACATGCGCCCTTCGTTGGTCAGCGCGATCTTGCGCGTCGTCCGGTAAAGCAGCGTCACGCCTAGGAACTCTTCCAGCTCGGACACGGTCTCGCTGACCCGCGAGGGGGCAAGACCGATGGCCTTGGCCGCGGCGCGGAACGATCCTTCGTCGACGACCCGTGCAAAGATCGCCATGTGGCGCAGATGCTCGATCATTGTTCTGCTTGCCCGAACTATATGGTCTGGAGACAGGGAATACCCGGATCAATGTGCCGGGGATAGATGGTTCGTGCAACAGGACGGAGCATCGACATGAACGCCAACGCCTTCTTCACCACGGAAAACACCCACCGCTACCTGGGCACGCTCTGCAAGCATTTCGGCCACAAGGTTCCGGTCACCTTAGACACCGGCGCGGGCCGGATCGAGCTGCCATTTGGCCAGTGCGATCTGCGCGCAGATGCCACCGGCCTGCACCTGGCCGTCTCGACCAGGGATCGGCCCGCCCTCGACAAGGCGATCGACGTCATCTCCAGCCACCTTGACCGCTTTGCCTTCCGCGAAACTCCGGAGCTGACCTGGACCATCACCGAGAGCGCCGGGGCCTGACGCCCGCCCATGCCCGGCGACGATGCCCCGGAAAACGAAGCCGGCAATTCAAGACCCCCATCAACCAAGGAGCATAACATGAACCGCAGAACCCTTTTGACCACCTCGCTGGGCGCGACGCTCGCCGCCCTTCTCGCACAACACGCAGGCGCACAGACAATGGACGACCGGACACAAGCCAGCTTTGACACGGTCATGGCCTTCATGGGCGCGATGGGATCGGGCGACATGGAAGCGATGGGCCGCCTGATGGCCGATGACATGGTCTGGCACAACGAGGGCGACGGCAGCCTGCCCTGGATCGGCGGAGCGAAAGGCAAGGAAAACATCTTTGCCTTCCTCGCCGTGTTCTCCGAGAACCTGCAGACGACCAAGTGGGAAAACACCGACGCCTTCGTCTCGGGCGATACGGTTGCCGTCTTTGGCAAGATGAACGGCATCACGCCCCATTCCGGCCAGGAAATCGGCGAGTTCACGTTCGCCCTGCGCGCCAAGGTCCGCGATGGCGAGGTCGTGCTGTGGCACTGGTTCGAGGACAGCTTTGCCGTCAGCCAAGCCTATCACGGCCGCTAGGCACAGGCCGGGCGTCGAGCCGGTTCTTCCGCCGCCCGCATCATACCTGGACCGATTATTTCTGCGCGCTGCGCAACGGAGCGCGACGGGAATGCTGCGCTGCAACGTGACAGTCCAGACCGATCCATCCGGCCAGGCGGTCGGTCCCTCCAGGAAAGGCAACCGACATGCTGTCTCGACTCTCTCCCTATTGGCTCTGGGCGCTGATGGCGCTGCCGGGTCTTGCCATCAGCGCCGGCATCCTCGGCGCGACCGACGCCACCGCCACTGCGGCCGCCATTCACGAGGCGCTGCATCCCACCGGCGAATTCGCCGCGCGCTTCATGATCATCGCCATGCTGGCCTCGCCGCTGGCGCTGGTGTTCAAGGGGCGGCGCGGGCCGCGCTGGCTGAAGAAGAACCGCCGTTACTTCGGCGTTGCTGCCTTCGGCTACGCCCTGGCGCATACGGTGCTCTACCTTGTCGACCTTTCCTCCATGCAGAAGGTCCTGACCGACCTGCCGAAATTCTACATCTGGACCGGTTGGATCGCCTTCGTGATCTTCGTGCCGCCGGCCGTCACCTCGTCGGACTATTTCGTGCGCAAGATGGGCCGCAATTGGAAGACGCTGCAACGCTGGACCTATGCCGCCGCCGTCCTGACCCTGCTGCACTGGGCGGCGCAGCATGACTGGGGCGGGCTTGGCCCGTCGCTTGTCCACTTTGTCCCGCTGACCCTGCTAGAGGCCTATCGCCTCTGGTACTGGTATCTGCGCCCGCGCCCGCAGGTTGCGTGAACGCAGGGGCCTGCCCCGGTCTCGGGACAGGGACTTGCGCCCTGCGCGACCTTGACGGTCGGCCCCCTCAGGCCGATTGCATGTTCACCGCCTGGCCGTCCAGCGTTCCGCTGGTCGCTGCCGTGCACAGAACCGCGGCCACGTCGGCGCGGGTCGCCTCGGCGGACACGTTCACCTCGTCGCCGAGAACGACCTCGGCGCTGCGACCCGCATCCGTCAGGGCAACGGGGCGCAGAATGGCGTAGGTTAATCCGGATGATTTCAGATGTTCGTCCGCGTCATGTTTGGCCTTCAGATAATGCGCCAGCTTCCCCGACGGGTCAGTCTGGTCCGCGCCGATGGAACTGAGCATGACGAACCGTTCGACGCCCGCGTCCCTGGCCAGATCGACCAGCCGGATCGCCCCTTGGCGGTCGACCTTCTCTGTCATCTCGGGGCCTGTCGACCCGCCAGAGCCCGCCGCGAAAACAACCACATCTGCGCCGTCACAGACGCCCGGTTGCAGGTTCGCCAGGTCGCCCTGCCGCAGCTTCGCTCCTTCGGGCAACGCGCCCGTGTCGGAACTATCGCGGACAAGTGCCGTCACCTCATGGCCCTGGTCCAACAGGTCACGGGTCAGAATACGTCCGGTTTTGCCGGTCGCGCCGGCGATGAGAATGCTCTTGGGCATGTCGGATCCTTTCGATGTCAGGCAGGCGGTGCCATCGGCCCCGTGGCCTGCGTGGTGGCGATGTAGCCGGGCTGTGCCTGAAGGGCGGTCCAATAGGCGGCGACGGTCGGATGGTCGGCCAGCAGGTCGAACCGCGCCAAAAGCGCGATGATGTACGAGATCTGGATGTCCGCCAGTGTCGCGGTATCGCCGAACAGCAGGGGCCCTTCGCCGATGGCCTGCGCGATGTAGTCGAGGTGCCGGGTCAGCGCGGCGCGCGCGTCCTCTGGCACCGGCTGACCTCGGAACGCCGGCAGGATCACCTGCAAGGCCACCGGAGCCAGCGAGGCTTCGACATAGTCCAGCAGCGCTTCGTGGCGCCAGAACTCTGCCGTGCCGCGCGCAGGCGCATGGCTGTCGTCGCCGTATTTCGCCGCGAGGTAGCGCAGGATCGTGGCGGATTCGGCGATCGTCTCACCGCCGTCCTGGATCACCGGGGATTTGCCCAGCGGATGCACATCGGCCAGCGCCTCGGGGGCGCGAAAGGCATCGGTGCGGTCATAATCCATCCGGTTGCAGGGCTGGCCAAGATCGGCCAGCAACCACAACACGCGGGTCGCGCGAGAGTATTTCAGGGCATGCAGCGTGATCACGGCAGGAAGATCGCCTTTGCGTTGGTGAATTCCTTCATGCCAAAGCCGCCGTGTTCACGCCCGTAGCCCGAATCCTTGACCCCGCCGAAGGGCATGTTCGGATCAGCTGCGCCAAAGGAGTTTATCCGCACCATGCCGGTGTCGAAATGGTCGCGGGCCAGTTTCAGCGCGTGCTCTTCGTCCTTGCAGAAGATCCCGCCGCCCAGACCGTAACGGCTGTCATTTGCCAGACGCATCGCGTCCTCGTCGTTCTTGGCGCGGATCACGGCGGCGACCGGGCCAAAGATCTCGTCATCATAGGCTGGCATCCCCGGCGCCACCTCCGCCAGCACGGTCGCCGGGTAAAAGGCGCCGGTCCGGTCGGGCGCCTCGCCGCCGCACAGCGCCTTGGCGCCCTTGGCGACGCTCTGGTCCACCTGTTCTTCGACGGTCTCGAACTGGTCCTCGCTGGACAGCGGGCCAAGCTGGACGTCCTCATCCATCGGATCGCCCATCTTGATCGACTTCATCTGTTCGACAAAGGCCGACACGAAGGCATCATAGACCTTGTCCGCCACGACAAAGCGCTTGGCCGACACGCAGGTTTCGCCGTTGTTGTACAGCCGCCCCATGACCGAGTATTTCACGGCCGTCTCGATATCGGCATCCTCAAGCACGAGGTAGGCGTCGTTAGATCCCAGCTCCAGCACGGTTTTCTTCAGCGCCTTCGATGCAACGCTGCCCACGTGGCGGCCCGCGCCATCGCTGCCGGTCAATGTCACGCCGCGCACTAGCGGGTGCTGGATCAGGTTGTCGCTGGTGTCATGGTCGATCAGGATGACCTGGAACAGATCCTTGGGCAGGCCAGCCTCGATGCATAACTCGCGCAGACGCAGGCCGGACCCGGTGCAGATGCTGGCATGTTTCAGCACGCAGGCATTGCCCGCCATCAGATTGGCGGCCAACACGCGGACCGGCTGGTACAGCGGAAAATTCCACGGCTGGATCGAATAGATCACCCCGATCGGCTGATGCGTGACGATGCCGCGCGACCCCTTTCGGCCATGCGTGCGCTCTTCATCGGCCAGGACGTCGGGCCCGTTCTCTGCGGAATACTCGAAGATCGCAGCGCAGATTTCGACCTCCATCTTGCCGTCGCGCAACAGCTTGCCGGTCTCGCGCGTCATCAGTTCGGCCAGCTCATCGGTATGGGCGCGCAGCACCTCGGCGATTTTCGTCAGGTAGGGCGCGCGTTGGGCATGGGACAGCTGCCGCCACTCCAGAAAGGCGGCATGGGCGGCCTCCAACTTTTGTACGGCCTCCTGTTCGCTCATCATCGGATAGGTCTGGATCGTCTCACCCGTTGCCGGGTTCCTCGTGGTGATCGTGGACATGGTATCTCCTGTCTTCGTTGCAGGGCCAACGGCTCAAGGCACAAGGCGTTCCCCACCCCGCCCGTGATCACCAAGACGTTATTCGGATCCTCGGCGCTGCTGCGCCACCCCGGCGGGGGTGGCGCAGCATGGCATCAAAGCAACGCCAGCACCTTCTCTGCTGCCGCCTCGGACGAGGCCGGGTTCTGGCCCGTCACCAGTCGCCCGTCGGCAACGGCGTGCGGCTGCCAGTCCGCGACGCTCTCGAAATTCGCGCCCAGCTCGCGCAGGCGGGTTTCCAGCAGGAAGGGCACCGCATCGGCAAGGCCCACGCCATGTTCCTCGCTGTCGGTAAATGCGGACACCTTGCGGCCCCTCACGATGGGATCGCCGTTTGCGTCCACCGCCTGGGCAAAGGCCGCAGGCCCGTGACAGACTGAGGCGACGACCTTGCCGTTGTCCCAGGCGGTGCCGATGACCTTGGCCACCAGATCGCTGGTCGCCAGATCGTACATCGCGCCATGTCCGCCGGGGATGTAGAGCGCGTCGTAGGTTGTCACGTCCTCGTCCTCCAGCTTCCCGGGGTTTTCCAGCAACTCGGTGGCCTCTGCATCGGCCCGGAACCGGGTGACTGAGGCCGGGGCATCATCGCCGGTCACGTCCGAATTCGGGTCGATCGGGACGGCCTTGCCGCCAAGCGTGACCAGTTTCACTTGATGGCCCGCGTCGAGGAAGGCGTAATAGGGGGTCGCCAGTTCCTCGTACCAGACGCCGGTGGGTTTGCCTGTCTCGCCCAGAACGTCGGATGCGGTGGAAAGGATCAGAATGCGTGCCATGTGGAGGGTCTCCTTGATGTATGCGTGTCAGCGCGTTGGCATATTTGCCGTGAACGCGTCGACGCAGATTTAGGTTGCCCATGGCCGATCAAGAAATTGATGCAGGCAACGTCAGAAATCGATATTTCGGAGATATGACACCGGACATTTCTCTCTTGCGGGTCTTCCATGCGATCATGGAGGAACGCAACGTCACCGCCGCCGCGCAACGACTGGGCCAGTCCCAAAGCACCGTCAGCGCGGCGCTCTCCCGTCTGCGCGAGGCGCTGGGGGATGAGCTGTTCCTGCGGGCGCGCTACGGCGTGGAGCCGACCGAAAAGGCGCTTGAAATCGCGCCGGACATCGCCGCCGGGCTGGAGCGGCTGGAACAGGCCTTTCGCAGCGCCGAGCCCTTTGATCCCGCCCGTACCACGCGCCGGTTCCGGCTGCTGCTCGGCCCCTATGCCGAAATTGTGCTTGCGCCTGAACTGGCGGCGGCCTTTGCGGCAAAGGCTCCATCCGCCCGGCTGGAGATCGCGCCCATCGGACCAGACCTGGATCCGCGCCATCTGGCCGGGCGCGCCTTTGACCTGGCCATCGGGCGCTTCGCCACCCCGCCACAGGACCTGGTGGTGTCGGAACTGTTTCGCGACGGCTTTCGCTGCATCGTGGCCCCGCAAGCCCTGCCAGAGGGCGCCGCGCTGGACCGGGACCTGTACGAACGGCTGCCGCATGTGGTCGTGGCGCCCCCGGGAAACTGGCGCACCGGGGTCCACAAACGCACAGAGGCGACCGGGTTGAGACGCAACACCGCTGTCGTGGTCTCACATTTCCTGACCGCCGCGCCAACTGTCCTGCGCCTTGGCGGCATTGCCACGGTTCCGGCGCGGGTGGCCACGATGACCGCCCGGCCCTACGGTCTGCGCAACATGGAGGTGCCGGTGGACCTGGGCACCTTCCCCAGCCAGATCGCCTGGCACCCGCACCTGCGCCGGGATCAGGGCCACGTCTGGCTGCGAGACCTCATATCAGGGATCATCGCCGCCTCGGTGACCTGAAGCCGCGTCTAGCGTTCGGACAGGGCCATCCGACCTTTCAGGTACTCGCCGTATTGACCCAGCGAAAAGATGAAGACCCAGTAGATCGCCGCCACGAAGAGGTAGACCTCGATGTAGTAGGGCGCCCAGTCCGCCGTGCCGAAGGCCGTCTTGCCAGAGGCGAGAATGTCGAAGAAGCCGATGATGGTCACAACCGCCGTTTCCTTGAAGGTCACAACCACCATGTTGATCGTGCTGGGCAGCGCGTGGCGAAAAACCTGCGGCAGCACGATCCGCCCCATGATGTTCCAATAGCCAAGGCCAAGCGCCTTGCCCGCCTCGACCTGGCCCTTGGGGATCGCCTGGAATCCACCGCGAAAGACCTCTGCCTGGTAGCAGGCAAAGAACAGCGCAAATGCCAGGATCACGCGCCAGATCTTGTCTCCTTCCAGCCAGCCGGGCAGGAACAGCGGCACCACCACCGCCGCCGTGAACAGCGTCGTGACCAGGGGCAGCGACCTGATAGTGTCGATGATGATCATGGCAAACCACTTGACTACCGGCATGTCGGACCGCCGCATCAGAGCCAGGCCCAACCCCATCGGCATCCCCAAGAGCACAACCGCCGCAAACAGGAACAGCGTCAGCGACAGCCCGCCCCAGCCGTCCGTCGTGACCTGTTGCAGGCCCAGCAGGCTGCCCTCCATCAGCAGGTAATAGGCGGCAAAGCCCACAACCCACAGAACCGCCAGGCGGGCGGGCTGCCACATGGCCGGAATGCACGACAGCAGCACGGTGGCGACGATGGCTATGGCGGCCAGTGTCGATCGCCAGTGTTCCTCGAACGGGTAGGTGCCGAACAGGATCAGCCGGTGACGCGCGTCGATCACCGCCCAGCAGGCACCGCCGTGGCCGCATTGATCGACGTTGTCCCTGGACCAGACCGCATGCACCACGGCCCAGTCCACAAAGCGCCACATAATATAGGTCAGCAGCGCAAAGACCAGCACCGACACCGCCGCCGCCAGCGGCGAGCCGAAGCCGTATTTCAAGAACTTTGTCCGCGCGATCTGCACCCGGCTGGGCGGTGTGAGGCCCATCGGTGCGGGCGCGGCAATCTCTGTCAGTGCCATCGTCAGTGCTCCTTCAGTTGCAGGCGCGCGTTCAGCCAGTTGGTGAAAATCGCGATGGAATAGTTGATGGCGAGAAAGGTCAGCATCAGCATCAGGATCAATTCCAGCGTCTGGCCCGACTGGCTGATCGAGTTGACGGTGATGTAGAACAGGTCGCTGAAGCCGATGGCAATGCCGATGGTCGTGGCCTTCATCATGAAGATCCACTGGTTGCCCAAGGGCGGGATGATGCTGCGCAGCGCCATGGGCACCTTGATCCGCGCCCAGATCGCGGCCCGTGTCAGGCCAAGCGCCTGCCCCGCCTCGACCAGCCCGCGCGGCACCTGCGCCAGCCCGCCACGTACGATCTCGGCGATATAGGCGCTGCCATAAAGAGTGATCGAGGCCACCAGCGCGAACAGTTCGATCGGGACAGAGACACCGCCGCGAAACCGCAGGCCCTGCAATTCGGGGAGCGACAGCAGGCTTTCCCCCTCAGGCCGGAACGAAACGGCCATCACCAATATCATCGCGACACTGCCGCCAAGCCAGACCGCCAGCCCGCGCCAGAGCGTCACCTTGGCCAGGATCAGCCCGATGGCCAGCGCAAGACATGCGCCCAGCATCGCAACCGCCACCCAAGGGCTGACGTTCAGCCCCGGCAGCATCAGCCCCCGTCCGGACAGAAAGGCCACGTCGCCAAGGCTGATGGCCTGCCGCGGTCCGCCGATGTGGATCAGCAGCGCGTAGAGAAAAACCGCCTGCAGGATCAGCGGGATGTTGCGAAAGATCTGCACATAGACATTCGCAGCGAAATTCAGCGCCGGGTGTCGCGCATCGCGCATCGTCCCCACGACAAAGCCAAAGATGGTGGTGGTGACGATACAGGTGAACCCCACGAACAGCGTATTCAGCAGACCGATGAACAGGGTGTAGGCATAGGGATCGTTGATCGACCGCTCGACCAGCGAGAACGAGTAGTTCCAGCCGGTACCCCGTTCCAGGAAGGCAAACCCGCTGGTCATGTTCAGGCGCGTCAGGTTGTATTGGGCGTTGGATACCGCACCCCAGACGGCCAGGACCGTGATGATGAGGATCGTTCCCTGAACGATCAGTTTGCGCCGTTTGACCCGTGTGCGCAGCTGTTCTGCCGATTGCATGATACGTCCCTTGCGTCCTGTTCGGAAAACGGGCCGCCCCCGACAGGGCGCGGCCCGGGATGGTCACGTCATCAATCAAGGATCGGCGCGTACAGCACGCCGCCGTGGCTCCACAGGTTATTCAGCCCGCGGTCCAGCTTGTAGGGGCTGTCCTTGCCAAGGTTGCGGTCGTAGATCTCGCCAAAGTTGCCGACGGCGGCGATCATGTCGCGCGCCCAGGTATCGCGCAGACCCAGACGCTCGCCCATGCCCGGCTCGACACCCAGCAGGCGCGCGACGCGCGGGTTGGCCGGGTTGGCCGCCATGTCATTGACGTTTTCAGAGGTCACGCCTTCTTCCTCGGCGATCAGCAGCGCCGACAGCATCCAGTTCACCACATCGACAAAGCCTTCGTCGCCCTGGCGCATCGCAGCGGCGATGGGTTCGGCAGATAGCTGGTCGGACAGGATCACATGGGCGTCGGGATCGCCGATCTCGGTCGCGCGCAGCACGGCCAGGAACGGACCCCAGGCGGCAAAGGCATCGCAGCGGTTGGCAAGGTAAGCAGACCGCAGTTCCGCCGCGCTTTCATAGGACACCATGTCATGTTCGATGCCCTCTGTGGACAGGTAGTTGGCCACCAGGCGCTCGATCGTGGTGCCCGCCTCGACGCAGATCACGCCACCTTCGAGGCCCGCGACGTCCGTCACGCCCAGATCGCCATGCGCCATCAGCTGCGCGCCGCCAAAGAAATAGGGCAAGCTGAATTGCAGACCCTGTTCCGTGTCGCGGCCCATCGTCCAGCCTGTGGCCTTGATGATCACGTCCACATCGCCCGATTGCAGCGCCGGGAACCGCTGCGCCCAGCTGAGCGGCACGATCTGGTTCTTGTCCGGATCGCCAAGAATCGCGGTGGTCAGGGCGCGGCACAGGTCGATGTCCAGGCCTTTCCACTCGTTGTTGTCGTTCACCTCGACAAAGCCAAAGTAGCTGCCGTTGTGACCCGAGCACAGCAGCATTCCCCGTTCCTCGATCTGCTTTACCGTCGCGCTTTCGGCGAGGGCGATTTGCGGCGCCATCAGTGACGCCGCAACCATCGCGCTGGCGGCCAGAACCCTATGCATGAGTCATCTCCATGTGTTGTATATCAGAACATGTGTATTGCTATGCAGCATGTGAAGCATGTAACAACGAGTCAACAATTTTCTGCGGACAGGCGGCCCCGAAGCTGCCTGCGCTTGGAAAAGACGCATGATTTTTCGGCAAAGCGGCCCAGCCCCGCAGCGCGCGGGCAAGGCTATGGTCGGCCAAGTTCAGGGAAGGCGGATGGCGGCGATCAGCCGGGGGCACGCGCGCCCGGTACCGCGCGGGCAATGCCCGGCGTGGCGATCAGAAGCTGGTGTTGGCCGACAGGCCAAGCGCGCGGATCTGCTGCGACATCTGGACGAAAGACCCGTCCACATGCTTGCAGATCACCAGGTGCGCGCGCGCCGCGTCATGGGCGCGGCAGGCGGCGACGATCTCGTCGTGTTCTTCTTTGATCGTCTCGAACCGCGCGGGCGAAATCCGCAGCCGTGCGGCCTGTACGTTCAGCGATGTACGCAGGTTGTGCCAGATCTCCGCGGCGGTCTGGTTGTAGTGGTGGCGGCTGAACACGTCGTGGAATTCAAAGTCCAGCTTGCGAAAGGCGCGCTGTTCGGCGTGCGGCGTCGCCTTGATCTTTTCCTGGATCGCCGCCAGCTCATCCACCATTTCGGGAGAGGCATAATCGGCGAACCATGTCACGAAATAGGGCTCCAGCATCTGGAGCACCTCGAACACGTTCTGCAGGAACCCGGTGTCCGTGGGGCGGATCGTGGCGCCCTTGTTGGGATGGATCTGAACGAAGCCCTCCCCCTGCATCCGGCGCAGCACCTCGCGCACCGGGCTGGTCGAGGTGCCAAAGCGTTCGGCCAGTTCCGACACCTTCAGCCGCTGACCGCCGGTCAGGCGGCCCTCGTAGATGTCGTCAAGGATCGCCTCGTAGAGAGAGGTATCCTCGGTGCCGTCGTCCTTTGCCATACGCCAAGCCCGTTTCTTCGGATCAGCAGCCACTATAACGACGCCCCCCTTGTTGGGAAATAGCCATGACGCGCATGGTCATACCTCTCCCGCATAGTGGCACAGCACATCCGCGCCGCCGATGTTGCGCGCGGGCGGGCGGGTGCTGCGGCACAGGTCCGTGGCATGGGGACAGCGCGGGGCAAAGCGGCAGCCGCGCATCGGCGCGGTCACGTCCACCGGTTCGGCCCCTGCCCCGGCCTTGCGGCGGCGCTGGCGCGGATCGGCCACGGGCACGGCCTGCAACAGCGCGCGGGTGTAGGGGTGCTGCGGGTTGCGGAACAGGGTTTCGGTATCGGCCACCTCGACGAACTGGCCCCGGTACATCACCGCCACCCGGTCGCAGATATGCTCCACCACCGCCAGGTCATGCGCGATGAACAGGAAGGTCAGCGAGAACTCCTGTTGCAGGTCCTGCAACAGGTTCAGCGTCTGCGCCTGAATGGACACGTCCAGCGCGGAAACCGCCTCATCCGCGACCACCAGCTCCGGATGCGTGGACAGGGCGCGGGCGATGCCCAGCCGCTGCCGCTGACCGCCGGAAAAGGCGTTTGGATAACGCTGCATGAATTCCTTGCGCAGCCCGACGTTCTCCAGCAGGTCGCCGACCCGTTCGGCCAGTTCCTTGCCCTTCAGCCCCTCGGATTTCTGCAAGGCCTGCCCGACGATGTCGATCACCCGCAGGCGCGGATTGAGCGAGGCCTGCGGATCCTGAAAGATCATCCGAAGCTTGCGCCAAACCTGCCGCAGCTGGTCGATAGGCGCATCGGCCAGTTCCATCTCTGCCCCCGATTGCGGGCGGAACCGGATGCTGCCATCGCTGGGGTCCAGCACGCGCAGGATGCAGCGGCCCAGCGTGGTCTTGCCGCTGCCGCTTTCGCCCACAATGCCAAAGGTTTCTCCGCGTTTCACGTCAAAGGACACCGCGTCCACCGCGACGAACCCCTTGGCGGGTTTGGACAGCCATCCGCCCTTGCTGCCGCCAAAGGACATGGTCAGGTCGCGCACCTCCAGAATGGCGTCAGACATTGGTCGTCTCCCCCTCATGCAGGAAACAGGCGACTTCGCCACCCTCCACCGGCTTCAGCCGAGGTTCGCGCAGGTCACAGGTGCCCTGCATGAACTGGTCGCAGCGGGTGCGGAACGTACAGCCCGAGGGCCGCGCCAGCGGATGCGGCACCATCCCGCGAATGGCAGGCAGGCGGTCCTTGGACGTCATCCCGATACGCGGCACCGAATTCAGAAGCGCGCGGGTGTAGGGATGGCGCGGATTTTCGAACAGCCCGTAGACATCGGATTTCTCGACGATCTTTCCCATGTACATCACTGCCACATCATCGGCGACCTCGGCCACCACGCCCAGGTCATGGGTGATCAGCATCACCGCCATCTGGAACTCTTCCTTCAGCTCGGCGATCAGGTCGAGGATCTGCGCCTGCGTGGTCACGTCCAGCGCGGTCGTCGGCTCATCCGCGATCAGCAGACGCGGCTGACACGACAGCGCCATGGCGATCATTGCCCGCTGCCGCATCCCCCCCGACAGCTCGAACGGGTAGCTTTCGAACCGTTCGGCCGGGCGCGGGATGCCGACGCGGGCCAGCATGTCGATGGCCTCTGCCTTGGCCTCTGCCTTGGTCACGTCGCGGTGCAGGCGGATGGTTTCGGTGATCTGCTTGCCGATCTTCTGGATCGGCCCGAGCGAGCTCATCGGCTCCTGGAAGATCATCGAGATGTCGCTGCCCCGGATCGACCGCAGTTCCCGCGATCCCGGCCGTGCGCGGGCGAGGTCGACGGTGCGGCCGTCTGCGGCGTGGTACAGGATGCTGCCCCCGGTGATCCGCCCCGGCGCATCGACGATGCGCAGGATGGAGCGGGCCAGGATCGACTTGCCGCACCCCGACTCTCCCAATAGGCAGAGCGTGCGGTTGGGCATGATGTCCAGATCGACGCCTTCGACCGCCTTCACCAACCCGTCGTCGGTGAAAAAGTGGGTCTTCAGCCCGCGGATCTCAATCATCGGCTGGTCTGTGCTGTCAGTTTGCATAGGGATCTGCGGCATCGCGAAGGCCGTCTCCGAGGAAGTTGAGGGCAAGCACGGCGGTCACGATGACCGTGCCCGGTGCGATCAAAAGCCAGGGCGCCTCGATGATGGTGCGGATGTTCTGGGCCTCTTTCAGCAGGGTGCCCCAGGACACGATCGGCGGCTGCAACCCGATGCCGAGAAAACTCAGCGAGGTTTCGGCAAGGATCATCAGCGGCACCGCCAAGGTCAGCGAAGCGATGATGTGGCTGGCGAAGCTGGGGACAAGGTGCTTGCGGATCACCTCCCAGTCAGAGAGCCCGTCCAGCCGCGCGGCGGTGACGAAATCCTCGTGCCGCAGCGACAGGAACTTGCCCCGCACCTCGCGCGCCAAGGTCGTCCAGCCGATCATCGACACGATCAGCGTGACCACGAAGTAGGTCCGCAGCGGCGGCCAATCCAGCGGGATCGCGGCGGCCAGCCCCATCCACAGCGGGATGGTCGGGATTGAGCGCAGGAATTCGATCAGGCGCTGGATGGCGTTGTCGATCCAGCCGCCGTAGTAGCCGGAAATCCCGCCAAGGCTGACGCCCACGATCAGCGACACCGCCACGCCGACAAGTCCGATAGACATTGAAATCCGCGTGCCCATGATGATCCGGCTGAGGATATCGCGGCCCAGCCGGTCGGCGCCCAGGAAATAGACCGTGTCGCGCGGGTTCTTGGGGCCAAAGAAATGCCGGCTCGTCGGGATCAGCCACAAGAGCTTGTATTCATATCCCTTCACGAAGAAACCCAGCGGGATCACCTTTTCCGGGTCCTCGACAAAATGACGGCGCATCGCCTCGCGGTCGATCTCCATCTTCAGGCCGCGTGCGTGCAGGATGAACCGGCTTTCGCCGTCCTCGGCGGGGGCGAAGAAATGGATGCCCTGCGGCGGCGCAAAGGGCGCGCGGGTGTTGGTTTTCAGGTGGTCGGCGGGGCTTAGGAATTCGCCGAACAGAGCGACGAAATAGATGAACCCCACGATGAACAGGCTGACGTAGGCGATCTTGTGGCGGCGGAACTGCCGCCACATCAGCGCCCAGGGGCCAAGCAGGGCAGGTGTCTTGACGGACTCGGCCGCCTGCACCTCGGATGCGGAATCGATGGCTGTCATTGGTAACGTATCCTCGGGTCGACCCAGGCAAGCAGGACGTCGGACAAGAGCGTGCCGATCACGGTCAGCAGGCTGACGATCAGGATCAGCGATCCGGCCAGGTACATGTCCTGCACCAGAAGCGCGCGCAGCAAGAGCGGCCCGGTGGTGGGCAGGTTCATCACCACGGCCACGATTATTTCCCCCGATACCAGCGTCGGCAGGATCCACCCGATGGTCGAGATGAAGGGGTTCAGCGCGACGCGCACGGGGTAACGCATCAGCAGTTGGAATTCGGACATGCCCTTGGCGCGGGCGGTGACCACGTAAGGACGGTACAGTTCATCCAGAAGGTTGGCGCGCATGATGCGGATCAGCGCCGCCGCCCCCGATGTGCCGACCACGAAAACCGGCATCCAGATGTGCTGGAGCAGGTTGACGAATTTGTCCCATGACCACGGCTGATCCAGATACTCCGGACTGACCAGCCCGCCGACCGACTGGCCAAAGTACTTGAAGGCCACGTACATCATCACCAGCGCCAACAGGAAGTTCGGGATGGCGAGGCCGATGAACCCCAGCAGCGTGGCGATGTAGTCGCCCACCGAATATTTGCGCACCGCCGAGTAGATGCCGATGGGCAGCGCCACGATCCAGATGAAGATCAGCGTCAGGATCGAGATCGCAAAGGTCCAGCCGAGCCGGTCCCAGATCACATCCGTCACCGGCACGTTCTTTTCGAAGGATATGCCGAAGTCGCCCTCGAACAGGATGCCGGTCATCCATTTCCAGTATTGCAGGTACATGGGCTCACCCAGCCCGTACTGCTCGCGCAGCTGTTCGACGACGGCGGTGTTGTCGACACCGGCTTCGCCCATCTCTGCGGCCAGCGTGTCCAGGTAGTCGCCCGGCGGCAGCTGGATGATGATGAAGGTCACGATGGAGACCAGGAAGATGGTCGGGATCATGTAAAGAACCCGCCGCAGGATAAAGCCGCCCATGTCTTCTCCGTTGCATTGCAGGGATGGTCGGGGCGCCGGACGGGAGGAGAGGCCCGGCGCCCCAAGGGTACTTCGGATCAGGGCAGGTTGGCACCGCCTTCGAAGTACATCTGCGCGGTGTAGGGCGCCGGGAACCACAGCTGACCGGAGATCGGCAGCGGGTCCGGCACGTTGCGGACGTTGTTCCGGGCGATGCCGAACACCGGGTCGGTGTGGATCATGCCGACGGTAAAGAACTGCTCGGCCTGCATGTCCAGCATTTCGAACATCAGCTCTTCCTGCCGTTCGGGCGAGGCGGCTGCGCGGATTTCCTTGTACTTGTCAAAGATATCCTTGACCGCCTGCGGCGGTTCCTCGCCCGTCGACGGGTCCAATCCCCAGGCGGCCCATTCCCGTGCCCAGCTGACCGAGTTCGAGATCATCGGCATGTAGCACATGGGCGAGGTGTAGATATCCGCCTGTCCGCCCGAGCAATTCCACAGGTAGGCGTCGAAGTTGTTCGAGGTGTGCAGCTCGATCAGGCGCGACCGGTCGGTGGCGCGGATCTGGAAATCCAGGCCGACGTCGGCGGCATAGCCCTGGATCAGCTCCATCGCGTCGGGAAACTGCATCCCGAAGACATCGGCGACCAGGAAGATCAGGGTGAACCGTTCGCCATCCGGGCCAAGGCGATAGCCCTCGTCGTCCTTTTCCGGCAGCACCTTGTCGAGGTATTCGTTCGCCAGCTCCGGATCGTACTCGGTGTACTGTTTCTGGTATTCTTCGCGGTAGAAGTTGCTGCTGCGCCGCGGCGACACCTGTGCCGGTTCACCCGCTCCGAAATACAGCAGGTCGATGATTTCTTGCCGGTTCATGGCGTGGCTGACGCCGATGCGGAAATCCTTGTTGTTGATGACCTCGCGCTTTACCGGATCGGTGTGGTTGAGGTTCATCATCGGGATCATGCTGTTGCCCGGCAGGTCGGCCACGTCAAAGAACCGGTACTTGCCGCGCTCCATGTTGTCGGTCAGCGCCGCCTTGTTCGACGGCCGCCCGATGTGGCGCAGCATGTAGTCGATTTCACCGTTGAACGCCTTCAGCAGGATGGTTTCCACATCCTCGACCTGGTCATAGGTGATGCGGTCGATATAGGGCAGCTGCTGCCCCTCGCTGTCGACCTTGTAGTAATAGGGGTTGCGCACGGCCACGACCCGATCGGTCGAGCCATAGGCGTTGGTCAGGTGCCAGGCGTGCAGCGTGGGACGGTCCGGGTTCTGCCAGAACAGCGGCGTGTCCATCGGCCCGGCCTTGAGGTTGAACAGCTGCACCCAGTCGCCCGCCGCCGGCTCCGCATCTACCAGCGCCTGCACATCGTCGTTGTACTTGGGCATGAACTGGCTGAGGTAGTGTTTCGGATAGGCCGTCGGATGATAGCCAAAGCCATAGGCCAGCCCCTGCAGGAACAGCCCGTTCGGCGCGCCGAAATCGAACTCGACAGTCACGTCGTCGATCTTGGTCACCTTCACCGGGCCGTTCGGGCCAACGAATGTGGCGTCCTTGTTCGGCGTCAGGGTCGGGTCGCTGAAGACATCCTCGTACCAGAACATGATGTCATCGGCGGTAAAGGGCGCCCCGTCCGACCATTTCATCCCCTCGCGCAGGGTAAAGGTGAACTTGGAGGCGTCTTCGGACACGGTCCAGGACTTGGCGATGTTCGGACGCACCTCTTTCCAGTCCGGGGACCAGCGCACCATGTTGTCGCTGCCGATGGTGCGCACCATGTTATGCTGATCGCCACCGCCCAGGATGGCGCGGCGCAGCGTGCCGCCGTATTCGCCCGGCCCCTCGATCACGTCCATGACCAGCGGGTCCGCCGGCAGGCGTTCCTCGACGGGGGGCAGCGTGCCGTCGGCAACCTTCTGCGCCAGGTCCGGCGCCTCTTCCCAGGCGAACGCCGGTGCGCCCACCGCAAGTGCGATGACACTGGCCAGCGTCTTCATTCTCCTCGTTCTCAGCATTGGTTTCCTCCTCCTTGCTGAACGTATTGGCCGCCGGGTAGCGGCAAGGGCGGCGTCACCAGTTGGTGACGGAACCGTCCGGCCGCCACAGGTGCGGCGGTTCGACATGTTGTGGTGTGGTGGCGCGGATCCTGTCCTCGTCCACCTCGACGCCCAGACCGGGCCGGTCGGGGACGGTGTAGGTGATGCCCTCCAGCGGGATCTGCACCGGGAACAGGTCGGGATCGTGAAAGCCCAGGTCCTCGGTCGGGCCCTGCCGGGTCTCGGCCCAGCTGAAATTCGGCACTGCTGCGGCCATGTGGATCGTCGCCGCCGTGCAGACAGGGCCCAGTGGATTGTGCGGCATCAGGTCGATGTAATGCCGCTCGCACCAGCCCGCGACCTTCATCGCCTCGGTGAAGCCGCCGATATTGCAGATGTCCAGACGCATGTACTGGGTCAGGCCTTGCTCGATATATGGCGCCGCCTGCCATTTCGACGCGAATTCCTCGCCCACGGCGAAGGGGATGTTGGTCATGGCCCGCAGGGTGCGATAGGCCTCGGGCGTCTCGCAGCGGATCGGTTCCTCGAGGAAGTCCAGCGTCCCCGCAGGAAGGCGGTTGCAGAAATCCGCGGTCTCGGCGATCGACAGGCGGTGGTGCAGGTCGATGCCCAGACACAGGTCCGGCCCGAATTCCTCGCGCAGCGCGATCAGCTCTTTCGCGGCACGGTTCAGGTTCTTGCGCGGGTCGAATACGCCGTTGCCGTTGAACTCGCCCGTGTAGATCCGCAGGCAATCCCATCCCGCATCGACCAGCACCCGCGCCTTGGCGATCAATTGGTCCAGATCGGTCGATTGCGCGCTGGGGAAGGTCGGGATCTCATCGCGCTGTTTGCCGCCCAGCAGCTGATAGACCGGCACGCCCAGCCGTTTGCCGAGGATGTCATAGAGCGCGATGTCGATGGCCGACATGGCCGCGGTCAGCACGCGCCCGCCCTCGAAATACTGGCTGCGATAGCTTTCCTGCCAGATGCGTCCGATCTGGTTGGAATCCTTGCCCACGAGGAAATCCGCAAAATGGCGGATCGTGGCGGCAACTGCATCCTCGCGCGCCGACAGCCCGGATTCACCCCAGCCGATCAGCCCGTCGTCGGTGCTGACCTTCACAAGCAGTTGGTTGCGGATGCCCACGCGGGCCAGCAGCGGTTCGATAGCGGTAATCTTTGACATGGAAACAGGGCCTTTCAGTGCCAGCCGACGCGCGGCGCGGCGGGGATCATGCCGGGACGCTCTGCCGCGATGCCCGCGGTCAGCCGGTCGCGGATTCCCGCGGACCCGGCATCGTCCCAGAGGTTGGTCATTTCATGCGGGTCAGTGGTGAGGTCATACAGCTCCCCTGCCCCGCTCTTCAGATCGACGGACAGGCGGTGCGTGGCAGAGCGCACCGTCCGCAGGTCAAGGTCGACGCCGCTGCGCAGGGGGTCGACCTCCCATTCGTTGTGGGCCACATCGCGGGTCGCCCCGGCCATGACATCGGCAAGCGAGGTGCCGTCATCGGCGCTGACGCTCAGCCCCGCCAGCTCTGCCATGGTTGCCCGCAGGTCCAGCGTGGACACCGGCGCATCGAACCGCCCGCGCGGCACCCCCGGCCCCGCCATCACCAGCGGCACGCGCAGCAGGCCATCGTACAGCATCGGTCCCTTCAGCAGCAGCCCGTGATCGCCCAGCCACTCGCCGTGGTCTGAGGTGAAGATCACGATGGTGTTCTTCAGCCGCCCCTGCGCCTCCAGCGCGTCGAGGATGCGTCCGATTTGAAAGTCGATGGCCGCAATCATGCCGTAATACACCGCGATCACGTCGCGCAGGTCGCGGTCCTCCAGCGCCCCGTCCCAGCCCCAGAAGGGCTGATCGCCCGCGTGGTCGCGCTTTTGGTTCCGGCGCACCGGGCTTTCCAGGAATTCCCGGTGCCACCAGGGGCGTCGGTCCAGGTCCAGCGCACGATGCGGCGGCAGGTCGACCTCTGCGGGGTCGTACAGTCGCGACCACGGATGAGAGGCAAGGAAGGGCGGATGCGGGTCGGGAAAGGACACCCAGGCCATCAGCGGCTGATCCCGGTCCTCGTCCAGCATCGCCATCGCCTGATCCCCGATCCACGATGTGGACTGCCACTCATCCTCCAGCGCCGAGCGCCAGACCTGCTTGTGATGGGTCAGCGGCGGCACCGCCTCCTTGGCGCGCGCCCAGCGGGTGCCGCCCTGCCCGTCCCAGTCGAGGAAATGTTCATAATGCAGGGTGTGCGGCCGCTCTTTCCAGCCGCAGTGATGGTGCGGCCGCAGCATCAGCTCGACCTTGTCGAACCCCATGTAGGGTCCGGTCCAGTCCTCGGGGTAATCGGCAACCGAGTTGTAGCATTCCGGCGCGCCGGTGGGCTCGAACGTCTCATGCGTAGACAGATGCGCCTTGCCGATGAACCGGGTGTCATAGCCCGCGCGACCGAAGACGCTGCCGATGCCCTCTTCGGCAATCGCCGGATCAAGGTTGCGGCCATTGTCCCGCACACCGTGCGAATAGGGCAGCTTGCCCGTCAGGATAGAGGCGCGCGCCGGCTGGCACATGGGGTGCGGCGTGATGCAGGTGTCAAAGCGCGCGCCCCTGTCGGCGATGCGCTGGATGTTGGGCGTTCTTACGCCCCGCCCTGCCCCGCCGATGCAGTCGCCGCGCTGCTGGTCCGTGGTGATCAACAGGATATCCGGCGCGCGGCTCATGCCCCAAGTCCCCGTGCGCCTGTGGGTGCCTGTCCCGATCCCATGAAGTCCTCCCAAACTCGGATTGGTCGCGGGTATATTTCAACCAACGATGTTGCCAAAATCGTCGATTATTTTTAGCCTCCTGTCGACTATCAATTTTGGTCATACCAAAATATACCGACTAAACCCCTGCCATGAATAAAAACTTTCTTTCCTTCCCCAACAGCACTGGATCGCCGCATGCCCCGGTTTCCCGCCCCGATCACCCTCACCCGCCTTGACGTGCAGGTGTTTCGCGTACCTCTGGATCAGCCCGTCGTGACCAGTTTCGGCGCCATGCGTGACCGTCCCGCAGTGTTCCTGCGACTCGAGGACTCGGACGGCGCCTTTGGCTGGGGAGAGGTCTTTGCCAACTGGCCCGCCGCCGGGGCCGAACACCGCGCACGCCTGCTGGTCGAGGATATGGGCGACCTGCTGATCGGGCAGCGGTTTGCCCACCGCTCGGACCTGTTCCACCGGCTGACCGAACAGACGCGCATCCGCGCCCTGCAATGCCGTGAATGGGGGCCTTTCGATCAGGCCATCGCAGGGCTGGACGTGGCCTGCCATGACCTCATGGCGCGCAAAGCGGGGCAAAGCCTTGCGCAGTTCCTCAACCCCGAAGCGCTGGCCCGTGTCCCCACCTATGCCAGCGGCATCCACATCCGCGACGCCGACAAGGTCATTGCTCGCTGCCGCGATGCCGGGCACGATGCCTTCAAGATCAAGACCGGCTTTGACCTGCCCCGTGACATCGCGGACACCCGCCGGATCGCCGCAAGCCTTGCCTCTGCCGAACGCCTCTTTGCCGACGCCAACCAGGGATGGGACAGGGATCAGGCCACCTCCTACCTGCAGGGGATCGCGGAAGTGCCGCTTGGTTGGCTAGAGGAACCGATCATCGCCACTGCCTCGGCAGAGGACTGGGCGCGCGTGGGCCAGGACAGCGACATCCCTCTTGCGGGCGGTGAAAACCTCGCCGGGTTTGAGGCCTTTGACCGCAGTATCGCGGCAGGGACATTTTCCTACCTGCAACCGGATCTTGCCAAGTGGGGCGGCATCACCGGCTGCGAGACGGTCGCCCGCCGCGCCCTCGCCAGCGGCGCCACCTATTGCCCGCATTTCCTCGGCGGCGGGATCGGCCTTGTGGCCTCTGCCGCGCTGCTGGCCGCGGTGGGCGGCCCCGGCTTGCTGGAGGTGGACGTGAACCCCAACCCGCTGCGCGAGGCCTTCGACCTGTTCGCGCCGACCCAGCCCCGCAGTCACCTGCACCTGCCCCGGTCCCCCGGCCTTGGCATCACCACGCTGCCCCACGCGCTGGCGCCCTACCAGACCCTGCACGCCAGGCTGACGGCCAAGGGTCATACCTATGACGCGCCTTGACACCGCGATTCGAATGGCTGCGCGCACTGGTCCATCCGCGATCCCCACGCCTTTCGCGGATCACCTGATGAAATCCCCGACCAAAGGCACAGAAACTCACAAACCATAATTTTTTCAGAGGCTTGAAGTGCCACTATCAGAAGTCCCGCGAACACGCTCAAGGATCTTTGTCCCCGACGCCCGGACCAAGCACCTCGCATTCCCGCGCGGTCGGTGTTGCGTTTCAGCGAAGTGATGCCACCGGAGCAAGTCGCGGTAAGGCGCATGGAGTCGATCGTTTCGTTCTTGATGAACATGTTGCATCCACAACTCTGAATTGAAGACCTCGCCAATCGCGATCGGCGTGGAGGGAACTTGGCGGATCGATTTCAGCATCTCGCGCCTATCCGTGGCCGCGTGTGGAATATCCTTGACCCTGTTCCGGTCGAGGTCCGCGCGCAGTATCGGAAAACCCGATGGCTCACTTCAGAAAGTTTCAATTTTTCCGCTGTCCCCGGTGCTTCAGACTGTCACCAATTCAAGGAGCACCCTCATGAAACTTTCGTTCTTCACGATGCCGATCCATCCGCTGGGCAAGCCCTTTGCCAAGAGTCTTGTCGAAGATCGGGAAGCCTTCATTCTGGCCGACAAGCTGGGTTTTTCCGAAGCTTATTGCGGTGAGCACACCACGGATCAGGCAGAGATCATCACATCCTGCGTCGCCTTTCTGGCCAGCCTCGCCTACGAGACCAAGAACATCCGCCTGGGCACCGGCACGGTAAACATGCCGAACTCGCACCCCGCACGGGTGGCCGCCGAAGTGGCGATGCTGGATCACATGCTCGAAGGCCGATTGAACTTCGGCATCTCGCCGGGCGGGCTGATGTCGGATGCGGAGGTGTTCGGAAACCTCGACAAGGACAGGAACGCCATGTTCCTGGAATGCATCAACATGGTGCTGGAAATCTGGTCCGGAGAGGCGCCCTACAACCTCAAGGGGGATTTCTGGGAGGTTTCGACCGAGCGCATGATGATGCCCGAAATCGGCCAGGGCGAGATCATGAAGCCCTACCAGGATCCGCACCCGCCGATCGTCGGCACCGCCGTCGCCCCATTCTCCAAGGGGGTTTCGGCCATGGCCGCGCGCGGCTGGCAACCGATCTCGGCCAACTTTCTGCTGCCCAGGTGGGTCGCCACGCATTGGCCGAAGTACGTGGAGGGTTGTGAGGCAGGCGGCTATGTGCCGGACTATTCCGACTGGCGCGTGGCCAAGAACATCTGCGTCGCCGACGACATGGAAACCGCGCGCGCCTATGCCCGCGATCCGAACAGCCCTTATGTCCTCTACTACTCGCAACTGCTGACCAAGTTGCGCGCCGGTGGCCGCCTGAACCTGTTCAAGGAAGACCAGAACATGGCCGACGACGAGGTCACCCTGGACTATGTCATGGATCGCCTCGTGATCCACGGCGACCCGCAGTCGGTGGCCGATCAGATCCTGGAGCTGCGCGAGGAAACCGGTCCGTTCAAGCACGTGGTCTATGCCGGCCATGACTGGGCCGACTACGACCTGGGCCGCAAGAGCATGATCCTGATGGCCGAGAAGGTCATGCCGATCCTGACCGAAGCGACCAAGTCGGAACCCGCCGCCGCGGCCGCCTGACGCGCTGTCACCCTGTCCAAAGTTGCCACTGTTCGAACCGGGAGATCCAAATTGACGATGATGACGAAACAGGCCGAAATCGATCCCAAGGCATTCCGCCGGGCACTTGGCAACTTTGCGACAGGGGTGACGATCATCACTGCGCGCGCGCCCGACGGCACGACGGTCGGCGTCACCGCGAGCAGCTTCAATTCCCTGTCGATGGACCCGCCGCTGATCCTGTGGAGCAGCATGAAGGACGCCCGCAGCTGTGCCGTGTTCGAAAGCGCGACGCATTTTGCGGTCAACATCCTTGCCTCCGACCAGATGGAGATGTCGAACCATTTCGCGCGGCAACAGGAAGACAAATTCGCGGGGATCGAATACGAGGAAGGCATAGGCGGGGCCCCCATCTTTCCGAATTGCGCCGGCCGGTTCCAGTGTGAAACCTATGACAAGCTCGACGGCGGCGATCACTGGATTTTTGTTGGACGGGTCGTTGCCTTCGACGACTTCGGGCGCACACCCCTGTGTTTCCACCAAGGCTCTTATGCCATGATCTTCAACCACCCCGGCAGTTTGCCGAAGGCCGGGGGCGTTGCCTCGGCAGGTGCCGACGAGGGCCGGATGGGCAATCACGCGTTCTTCCTGATGTTGCGGGCCGTGCGCGCCTATCAGGACCGCTATCACCCCAAGCTCGAGACCCTGGGCCTGAACCTGATCGAGGCGCGTATCCTGCTTGTTCTCAACGATCTGTCAGGATTGGACGTCGAAGAACTGGTCGTGCATCTGCACACCCAGATCGACGAGGCGCGGGCCGCGCTGCTGAACCTGAGCGACCGGGACCTGGTGACACGTCGGGATGGCGGATACGTTCTGACCGAACCGGGCCAGGCAAAAGCCGATCAGTGCTGGGGCCTTGCCGAAGCCCACGCCGAAGAGACCTTCCGGGACTTCAGCCAGGAACAGGTCGATACCTTCACCGATGTCCTGCGGCAACTCATCCGGCAGTAAACGGCCCTTTGTCAGGGCGGTGTCAGGCCCGACGCCGTCCTGACAATCGCGCCTTGATCCGTGTCAGCGCCAGGCTGGAGACGGGCAAGAGAACGTAGCTGATGAGCACGACAATGATCGCGGTCGTCAACGCACTCTGCCAGAATTGACCGACTGAATCGGGCACGAGGATCTCGACAGGATGGCGAAGCAGGTGGCCCAGAACCAGGATCCACGCAATCAGGATGACGACCGTTTCCAGCTTGCTGATCCGCGCCGTCGGCGCGACAAGTCGCGACAGGTCGTCGAACCGGGTGTTGGTCGCGCAGTCCTGTGACAGCCTGTCCAGCTCTTCCGCATAGCGCCGCCGAACCGGTGAATTTTCCCATCGCTCCAGGTTTTTCTGCGTGTCGAAGGTGACGATCGTGACAAGCTCGCGACCGTCATGTTTCGGCGTGATGCGGTTTTGCAGACCGATGAATCCCGGCTGGTCGGCGACGGTTTTCTGGATGCTTTCGATGGCCTCCTCGATGTCGCCCGAAAATTCCGGGCGGAACCTTCGGACGATGACGTAGAGGACGGGTTGATCTGTCTGTGACATGAAAGGCCGCTGTCCGCGTGTGATACGGTCGGGTTGCCGACCCGAGCGCAGCCGCCCTCAGGCCGTGTCTGCGTGTCGGGCCGCCCCGGTGACGTCCCGAATGGCGGCATCAACCTCGCGCACGCGCTCGGCGTTGTCAGTCGCGGTCGTGCCGTCCCGGTTCTGGAGCGAGTTCTCGAACCCGACACGCGCCTTGCCGCCCAGTTCCGCAGCACGCACAAGGCTAGCTGTTTCATCGGCGCCAAAAGCGCAGGACATCCAGTCAAAGGATATTCCGCTGGCCCGGTCCAGCTGCTGCAGGTAGGTTTCCAGGGGGATACTGTCGCGCGACCCGTTGGCATAACTGCCTTGAACGAAAAGCAAGAGCTGCATCGTGCCCGGGATCAGACCGGCCACCCAGGCATCTGCAAAGGCGCGCACTTCGTGCGGGGAATACAGGATATGCTGAATCTCGATCCCGTTGTCCAAGGCCCAGAGGTAGAAATCGCGGGCCGCGGGCCAGTCATCCGGACGCCGCACCATCTCTCGCAGGGCGACCGACACGTATTTCGGCCGCAGGCCGCGCATCATCGCGCGTTGCTCTTCGGCCTCGTAACGTCCGGCGGCCTCTGACGTGACCTGAAGGTACATTCCCGGAACCTGGTCGGCCAGTCTTTCGACCAGCGCCGCGTAGCGGCCAGCGTCAAGCAGGTGCCGACCCGAAGCATCGCGTATATGCATATGCAACCCGTCCGCACCGGCCAACTGGCACGCACGCGCAGTTTCCACAAGCTCGTCGTCGGTCACCGGCAGCGCCGGGTGATCTGCCTTGCCGCGTCTTGCGCCATTGGGCGCAACCATCAGGCGTGGCAGCGGCGTCAATGAACCTGAATGCCTCGGGGAAATGCTGCTTGGGCTGCAGGTCCCAGTCATGGCGATGTCCTTCGATCCTATTCTTCCTGCCTAGAATAGGTCGCCGGGGCCTTCACAACTACTAATAATACCGGATATCACCTACAAGAGAAACGGATGGCCAAATGAAACTGCAACAACTGCGATACTTCGCTGCGGTCTACGAGCAAGGATCCTTCTCTGCCGCTGCGGAAAAGGTGAATGCAACGCAGTCCGGACTGTCGATGCACGTCAGCCAGATCGAAAAACGCTATGGCGTGTCCCTGTTCGTGCGCAGCTCTTCCGGGGTGACGCCCACCGAAACGGGGCGAAACTTTTACCTGGAAGCCGTGAAGGTGCTGGCCGCGGCCCGCCATGCCGAGGATCGCCTGCAAGCGCTGTCCGGGGCAGTCGTCGGCCATGTTCACGTCGGGCTGATGCCGACCTTTACCCGTGCGGTGCTGACCTCGGTATTGCTGCGCATCGCAAAGGAATACCCCGAGGTCCGCGTTTCGATTTCCGAGGCCTACTCCGGTGTTCTTGCCGATGGCGTGGCAGAGGGGCGGCTGGACTTCGGTGTGGTGCCATCGTCCTTCGAAGTGGACGACCTGCTGATCTCCAAGCCGATGGGAGAAGACCGTGAATGCCTCGTCTGCAGCCCCGGCCGCGACGTCCCATTGACAAAGGGCGGGGTCCAGCTTCGCGATATGGCACCGCTGCGCATGGCCCTGCCGGGACCGGGCAACGCGCGCCGCAACAGGATCGAGAACTACCTGAACGTGAACCAGATCGAAGTGGCGGAACTGCTGGAGCTGGACACGATGCACGGAACGCTGAGTCTTGTGGCGAATTCGGACTGGGTAACGATCCTGCCCGGCATCCTGTGCCTGCCTGACCTGGATGGCAGCCGCCGCAAAGTGGTACCGCTGGCCGATCCGCCGCTGTATGTCGATTACATGCGGATCGAAACGCGCCAGCGCCCGCTGAACCCCGCGGCTCAGGTCTTTGCCGATGTCTTGCAGGAAGAGTTGAACTCCGCCCTGGAAATCGATCCGACAAGCCGGACATAGTTGGGACCGACGGCTATCGGATTTGTCGATACCTGCCCTGACCATATATTATTTCTGTGTATGGTCCTGCCGCCCTAAGCTGGCGCAAGGAAGGCGGCTGTCGCCTTCGCCTTGTGGAGGAGGCCCCATGCCCGGGCAATTGGCTGTGGCCGCGCCACGGATGCCTAGCCACGGACCAGCGCGCCGACTCTCACGTTTGCGCCACAAATTCAGAAAGCTTGGATACGCATGACCGCAGTAACTCTTCATTCCATCGTTTCAGGGCGTGAAAACGCGCCCGTCCTGCTGTTGCTGAACAGCTTCGGCGCCACGCACAGGATGTGGGATCCGCAGATGTCGCTGCTGGAATCGCATTATCGCGTGATCCGGTGCGATACCCGTGGCCACGGCGAAAGCCCGACGCCCACCCCGCCCTATTCCTTTGACGATCTCGTGGCCGACGCCTTTGCCGTGCTCGATCGGCACAACGTGGAAACCGCAACCGTCATGGGCCTGTCTCTTGGCGGCATGACGGGGCTGGGCATGGCCCTGGCCGCACCGGAACGGATCAACAGCCTGGTTTGCTGCGCAGCGCGGGCCGACGCGCCAGAGCCCTTCGTGCAGAACTGGCACAACCGCCTGGGCATGCTGGAGCGCGGCGGGGTCGAGGAAGTGTGGAACAACACGGTCGGCATGTGGCTGGGTGAAGAAACCCGCCGCGATCATCCCGAGCGGGAGGCCGCCCTGCGCGAAAGCTTCCTGAACACGACCGAAGACGGCTATCGTGGTTGCGCACATGCGCTGATGGGGCTGGATTACCTGCGCCACCTTGGTGACATGAAGGTGCCGACACTCTTTATTGCAGGCGAAAACGACATGGCCGCGCCGCCGGATGCCATGCGCGCCATGAAAGAGGCCTGCCCCGGATCCGAACTGGCCGTCGTGCCGGGGGCCAAGCATATCGTGAACATCGACAGCCCCTGTGATTTCAACGTGGCCGTCCTTGATACGCTCGGCCTTGAACGGGGCTACCAGAAGGCCTGACTTGGCCCCGGCCAGAAATGAAAGCGCCGCGCATCCCGTCAAGGGGATGCGCGGCGCAAATCGTTTGGCCCGTCTTAGACGTCCGCCAGCTTGACCGACTGTCCCGTTTCCGCGGAGCGCGCGATGGCCTCCAGCACCTGGATGTTGTGGACCATTTCCGCGTTGGTGAACGGATAGGGCGCACGGCCCTTGGCCGCATGGGCGAAGGCCTCGATATTGGCCGTTACCGCATCCTCCCAGTTGTACTCTGCCTGGCTCACGTCCTTGCCGGATTCCGCGGTCAGGACGCGCACGATTCCGTCCGGCGTGTCGGGATGGCTGTCGTTCAGGACCTCGACCCATTTGTCGGTGCCGAAGACATGCATCCGGATGAAATGCGGCGTATGCAGGACCGCGCTGAAGGTAGCCGTCATGCCGGCCTCGAATTTCATCTGCACCGTCACAACGTCGCCGGTTTCCCAACCCAGAGAGCGGTCCGCGGTAAAGGCGTGCAGGGTCTCCACCGGACCAAAGAAGGAAATCAGCAGGTCGCTCAGGTGAATCCCCATCGCCGTCATACCCGCCGCGGGCGCGACATCCTTGCGGGTGCGCCAGTCGTTGGCGGGGACGTTGATCAGCTTGTCATGACTGAAGGCCGCCTCGGCGTGCATCACGGTGCCAAGCTCACCCTTGTCCAACGCGGAACGCAGCGCCAACATCGCCGGTTCGAAGCGCCGCTCGTGCCCGATCCCCAGCTGCACCCCGGCGTCTTCGCAGGCCTTGACCGAACGGCGTGCGGAGTCCGCGTTCAACCCCAATGGTTTTTCGCAAAAGACATGCTTGCCCGCCGCGGCGACAAGGGCGATCTGCTCTTCGTGCAGGGTATTGGGCGTGGTCAGAATGACCGCGTCGACCTCATCCATCGCCAGCGGGGCGTCGAAATCCGCCCAGGCCGTCAGCCCCATGTCACCGATTGCCGCGTGGTTGGCCGTGACCGGTTCAATGATACCCGCCACGCGCAACCATGGATGGCCCTGCAACCGGGTCGCGATGTGTTTGCCCCACCAGCCAAAGCCGGCGATGGCAACGGTAAAGGTCTCGGTTGCCTCGGTCATTGATGTCTCCCTGTCAGATAAAGTCGTCACACGGCGCACAGGCTCCGCCCGGCGCGTACCCGCCGAATCTACAAAGCGTCTGCCATCGGAACCAACGATGTAATTTGATGATACGCTCCATGAAAACTGATAGCGCAGCAGGCCTCTTTCTATCAGGTTTTCTGAAGGCAGCTAGGAGTAAACACCATTTCCATTGAACATTGAGAGCAGGCATTGTTTTTGTCATCAGAACCGCGTTCCAGGGGAGGGGGCCGCGAGATCAGGCAGCGACTTGAGAGGCGATCTACCGGCCTTTCTGCGCGCCTGCAGCCTCTCCCACCCCACAGAACCGACAAATGCAAGAAGGACCCGAAATGGCCGTCAAGGAAAAACCGATCTGGAAATTCAGTGTAAACGGGCGCCAGAACACTAAAACGCAATCCGTGGCCGAGGCGCGGGGCAAAAGCGTCATCATCGACGAACCGGTCCAGCGCGGCGGCACCGACGAAGGCCCCATGCCGGTTGAATACGTGTTCATGGGACTGGCCGGCTGCACGCATGTGATCTCGAACAAGCTGGCGGCTGCGAACGGCATCAAGTTCACGGCGATGGACATCGACATCAACGTGACAATGGACAGCCACGGCACCCGCTTGATCAACCCGATCGACGTGCCCTTCCCTTCGGTCACGCTGAACATCAAGGCCGACTACGAAGGCCCCCGCGAAGGCGCCATCGAGGTCAGCAGGACGCTGCGGGAATACTGTGCGGTGTCCAAAATGCTGCAGGAATCCGGCACCGAAGTGAATGAGAACTGGACCCTCAACGGCGAAGCCGTCTGAGGCCGAGACCTGGACCGGAGCGATCCCGTGACCCCGAGGACATCACGACATGCTGATGCAGATGGTCGACATACTCGGTCCCATCATCGCGATCACCTTGATCGGCTACCTGATGGGGCGGTCCAAGGTCGGGCTGGAAACGCGCTCGCTTTCGACCGTGGTGATCAACGTCGCGACGCCGGCGCTGATCTTCCACACGCTGACATCCTTGCGGGTCACGCCCGAAACGATCCAGACCATGGCAGGGGCCGCGCTTATGTGCGTTACCATCGCCGGGGTGCTAGGCCTGGTCGGTCTAAAGCTTGCTCATGGGTCCGTGCGCAGCTTTCTGCCGCCGCTCATGCTGCCGAACTCGGGCAACATGGGGCTGCCTTTGGTGGTGCTGGCCTTCGGTCAAGACGGGCTGCAACTGGGCGTCGCGTACTTCTTCGTGGTCGCTTTGGTGCAGTATTCGCTGGGCCTGTCGATCTACGCGGGGTCTTTGCGGCTGTCGATGCTGTTGCGGCAACCGCTGATCTATTCGGTGTCGGCCGTGCTGCTGGTCACCTGGACCGGGCTGCCGGTGCCGAAGATCCTGCTGACCACGACCGAGATCCTCGGCGGCATGATGATCCCGGCAATGCTGATGCTGCTTGGCGTGTCCCTGGCGACACTGAAGGTCGCGGATCTGGGACCGGCGCTGATGGTGGCCGTCGGGCGGCTGGTGCTGGGCCTTGTCTCGGCTTGCGTGGTGATCTGGGCACTGGACCTTCACGGCGTCACCGCGGGAACCGTGTTCCTGCTGGCCACGATGCCGACCGCGATCGTCAGTTACGTGTTCGCCGAACGGTATCAGCACAATGCCCGCCAGGTCGCGGGAACGGTCGTGGTTTCGACCCTGCTGACATTCATCTGCCTGCCGGGCCTCGTCTGGCTGGCTCTCGCGATCTCGGGTTCGGACGGCATCTCGCCGGAACCGGCCGGGACAGCGAAGGATGCCGTTGAGTTGACCCAGTAGATCGACCGCGCGCAACCGAATACGACCCGCCCGCCGGAAGGGAGAACCGGCCCGGGTGCGACAGGACAATCAGGGCGAGTGGAGCGCCCGCAAAGAAGGGAGGACACCATGCAGAACAGATCCGTCCGGATTCACAGCGTTGTGCTGTCCGATGCAGCGCGCACGTCCCGAGGGACAGCGTGATGCCCCGCACCGACCGTCCCGGCATCGCATCAGGGTTCCGGATCTCGCCAAATCGGGCGCAACAGGCCACAAGTCAGCCGACCCGCGCGCCCCGTGCGGCATAGGATCCCGTAGCGAAGGAAGTCTCCTGCATGACCGACAGCCCCGTAATCACCAATGACGAGCTGCCGACGGCCAACGCCGAGGCGCGCTCCACACAACAAGGGAGGATCACCGTGACCCGCAAGAGAGTCCTCAGCTCACCCGAAACGCTGACACTTGTCGCGCTGCTGCTGGCGGCGGTGCTGTCGCTGATTTTCATGCAATACCTGGTTGCAGCCCCGAAAGTGTTGTTCGGTCGCTCCCTCTCGCCCATCGCGCCCAGCCTGTTCCCGACCATCGTGTTGGCACTCATGGCGGTGATGTGCGCCGGCGCGCTTTGGATGATCCGCTCGGGCGTGGTGGCCGAGCAGTCAACGCGGATGACATGGACCGAATGGGTGCGTGCGATCACGCTGTTCGGGATCATGATCCTTTATGCGCTGACGATGAAACCGTTCGGATTCCTGATTTCCACGGCCATCGCGACATCCCTGATCTCTCTGCACATGGGCGCCAGGAACGTGATCCAGATCGCTGCCGTGGCGCTGATCGGTCCGGTCGCGCTGTACCTCGCCGCGACCCAGCTTCTGGCGGTGTCGCTGCCCGAGCTCGACGTGGTCGAAAAGACCTATTCCAGCATTCTTTCAGCCGGATCCGCCGGACCTGCCGAGGCAGTCGATCCGACAGTTGCCGAATGAAACGAATCCAACTCTGAGGCCAGAACCATGCTAGACCAATTCACCGAAGGCTTCGCCATGGCCATGCGTTTCGACACCATGGCACTGATGAGCGTCGGCCTCTTCGCCGGGATGCTTGTCGGGTCGCTGCCGGGGTTCACCACCCTGATGGCGATGGCGATCCTGCTGCCGATCTCATTCTTCCTCGATCCCATCGTGGGCATCCCGTTCCTGCTGGGCATCTACAAGGGCGGGATCTTCGGCGGTTCGGTTCCGGCGATCCTGATCTCCATGCCCGGCACGGGCGCCGCCGTGGCGACATCGCGCGACGGGTACAAGCTGACGCAGAAGGGCAAGTCGCGGAAGGCCCTGGACATCGCCCTGTTCTCGTCGGTCTTCGGCGACACGGCCAGCGACATCTTCACCATCATGATGATCTTTCCGATTGCCTTCCTCGTCATGCAATTCGGTCCGCCCGAGCTGTTCGCGGTTCTGCTGATGAGCCTGGTGATCATCGCGGCCACCTCTGGGGCCAACCCGCTCAAGAGCCTGATCATGATGATGCTCGGGCTGTGGCTGTCCTTTATCGGGACTGATCCGCTGGGTGGGGTAGAGCGCTTTACCTTTGGCCTGTTCGAGTTGAAGTCCGGCATTCCGCTCTTGCCGATGCTGATCGGCGTCTTTGCCCTGCCAGAGGTCGCCAACGTGATCATCCGCAATGAAAAGGGCAAGAAACTTGCTGCGCTGGTCGGCGAACGACTGAGCCGCGTGGAGTTCCGTCGCTGCCTGCCCACGATCTGCCGCTCGACGGCCATCGGCGCCGGGGTCGGGATGGTTCCCGGACTGGGCCAGATCGTTGCGGCCATGATGGGCTATTCCGCGGCAAAGAACGCATCGAAGCACCCGGAAACCTTCGGCGAGGGCGAAATCGAAGGCGTTGCCGCCGCAGAGGCCGCAAACAACGCGGTCAACGGTCCGACGATGGTGCCGCTGCTGACGCTGGGCATTCCCGGCGACAACGTGACAGCCATCCTGCTGGGCGCCTTCGTGGCCCAGGGCCTGCGTCCCGGCCCGGAACTCTTCGAGCAGCAGGGCGCGACCGTCTTTGCCATCCTGGTCGCCATGGTGATCGCCAACCTGCTGTTTCTGGTCATCGGTTACCTGTCGATCCCCATGTTCTCGCGGCTGGTCACGATCAAGACATCGATCCTGATCCCCGTGGTGATCATGTTCGCCTTTGCCGGAACCTACGTGTTCCGGTCGGACATCAACGACCTGATGATCCTGGTGGCCTTCGGTATCTTTGGCATCATTGCCAAGGCGGCAAGGTTCGACGTCATGCCCATGGTGATGGGCTTCATCCTCGGACCGTCGATGGAATATGCCTTCGGACAGACTGTCGCCATGTCGCAAGGCAACCCGCTGGGGTTCTTCTTCACCGACCGCATCGGCGCACTCTGTGTCCTGCTGTCCACCCCCATCATCGGATACCTGCTGTGGAAACGTCTCTACAGCTCACCGGTTGCAGCCTGACTGCAAGGACAGGTGCGGCGCCGGCCGGCGCCGCGCCGAAACAAGACCAAACCAAGGGAGAGACCCATGTTCAAAGACTTCGCAAAGAAATCGCTGGCCGCGCTGGCCGTGACGGGGGCCGCGATCGCGTCCTTCGCGGCGCCGGCCCAGGCGGAATTCCCCGAGAAACCGGTCACGATGGTGATCCCGCTGGGCGCGGGCGGCTCGCACGACCTGAATGCGCGGGTCATCACCTCGATCATCCCCAGCTACCTGAACCAGGCGATGATCGTGCAGTTGTCCCCGGGCGCCGGCGGCCAGAAAGGCACGCATGAGGTCGCCCGTGCTCCGGCAGACGGTTACACGCTTCTGTTCACCCACAACTACATCGACATGCTGCAACAGCACGTCGAGAACCTGCCCTATGATCCGCTGGAGGATTTCGTCACCGTGGCGCGGGTGAACTATGCGCCCATCGCCGTCGCCGTCCGTGCAGACAGCCCTTACCAGACGATGGACGAACTGATTGCCGCCTCAAAGGAGAATCCCGGTGGCATCCAGATGGCCCATTCCGGCAACTGGGGCGCACTGTTCGTGCCCGCCGCGCAGATGATGCAGGCGCTGGACATGCAGTGGAACCTGGTGCCCTACCCGGGTGGCGGACCCGCCCTGCAGGCGCTGCTGTCGGGCGATGCGGACGTGACCATGGGCTTCCCGTCCTCGCTGTCCAGCCATCTTGATGCAGGCACCGTTCGCGTGCTGGCCACCGCAGGCGAAGAGCGCATCTACGAAGGTGTGCCGACCTTTGCCGAAGTGGGTGTCGAAGGCGACGTCGGCTTCATGCACCGGGTCGTTCTGGCCCCGAAAGGCACGCCCGAGGAAGCGCTGACCAAGCTTTCCGAAGCTTTCAAGAAGCTGGAAGAGGACTCCACCTTCACCCGCATGATGGGTCGTCTGGGCGAGAACATCAACATCATCTCCGGTGATGAATACGACGAGATGCGCGCCGAGCAGTCGAAGGCCTATGAGGTCCTGGTCGACGAGCTGACCTCGCAGTAATGTACCGTCGGACGAAACCGATTGCGCCGGGCCTTGTGCCCGGCGCTTTTTTGTTCGCGTCAGAGCGCGGCGACACCAAGATCCTTGGCCAGGTCGTCCAGCGTCTCGCGGAGCGCCGGCGGGATCGGGATTCCGGCTTCGGACCTGTCGTGCATCACCCGGTCAAGCCGCTCCCCCGGCAGGCGGATCTCGTCGACACCGGGCATTTTTTCCGAGGATTTCATCTGCCGCCAGACATCATCGATCCCGGCGCGGAATTCATCGGGATCGGCAAATGCGGCGATATCAAGTGCAAGGATGACCTGTCCGGTATTGGTCACCGTCTTGGGGTCCGCGTTGAAATCCACCACGTCGCGGCCAAGAGCCGCCCCGTTCAGCACACCCGCCAGGATACCGAAGATCAGCGACAGCCCATAGCCCTTGGGGCCGCCGATCGGCAGAAGGAAACCTTCGGCCGCGCGGCGGGGGTCGGTCAGCGGTTTGCCGTCGCGGTCGATCATCCAGCCCTCGGGTATGGTTTCGCCTCTCTGCGCGGCGGTCTTGACCTTGCCATAGGCCGCGACCGTTGTTGCCATGTCGAGCACGATGGGCGGAAAATCCTTCGACGGCAGCGCCACCGCGATCGGATTGGTCGAGAGCAGCATATCCGTCCCGCCCCAGGGCGGCATGTGATTTGCGCTGCCCACCGCCAGGTAAAGCCCGATCATGTTTTCGGCCGCCGGCATCATCGCATAAAGAGACGCGGGCCCCGCGTGGTTCGACTGTCGCGCCCCAACCCAGGCAACACCGGTGGTCCGCGCCTTTTCCATCGCCAATTCCGTGGCGTGCTGCATCACCAGGTGACCCATGCCATTGTCGCCATCGATCAGCGCCGTGGCCGGGCGTTCCTTGAGCCGGCGGAATTCCGGCGTCATGTTCATGCCGCCGGCACGAATGCGCCTGACGTACATCGGCAGCCGAAACACTCCGTGGCCGTCCTGCCCCATCAGGTCAGCCTTGGCCATCAACCCGCCGACCCTGGCAGCATCCGGGGCCGGCATTCCGCAAGCCTCGAGGCAGCGGGCGATGAAAGCAGCCAGATCGGCATGCGTGGTCTTGTCGGTCATGAAGATTTCCTCAAACTTTGAAAGGACAGGATATGGATTCCGAAACACCCCAGGGCACCATCGTGCGCCACGAAGAGATCACGCCCTTCGCCCGGGGCGACGGCGTCGAGACCCGGTTGATGGTTGGTCGTGAGACCGACCCGGCGGCCCCCTTCACCACCGGAACGACGACCTTTCCGGCAGGCTGCGCCGCGCCTTTGCACACGCACAACTGCGCCGAACAGGTCACCATCCTCGCAGGCCAGGCAGAGGCCATGGTCGGCGGCGAGGTGATGCAGCTTGGCCCGATGGACACCAGTTTCGTGCCCGCCGATGTGCCGCACTATTTCCGCAACACCGGCGACGGGCCGCTGACGATCCTGTGGATCTACGGTGCCCGCGAGGTCACGCGGACGTTTGTCGAAACCGGGGAAACGGTGGCGCATATGTCGCCTCGTGATCAGGTGTAGGTGCGAAATTGGTTGACCAATTTGCCGGGGCCGTGCCAGAAGGGCAGAAACCCTTTGCCACAATAGCTATAGGCGCTCCGATGCGAAAGCCTTATGGCGGTGAGTGGCCTCGAAATTAACGCGATTTGGTGAACCAATGCATGACACCGTCCTGACGCGATTGCGCAACTGGATCTCTGGCTCCGGCCTGTCCCGCGGGGATCGTATGCCGCCCGAGCGCACGCTCTGCGAAACGCTTGGCGTCAGCAGGGCCGAACTGCGCAAGGCCCTGCTGGTGCTGGAGACCGAAGGCATCCTGGATCGCAACGTCGGGCGCGGCACGTTCCTGGCAAAGGCCCCCCGCACCACGCGAGGCGGCGACAGGATCGATCGATCCATCGCGACGCTGTCCGAAAGCACCGGCCCGGTCGAAGCGATGAATGCCCGCCTGGCCTTTGAACCGCAGCTTTGTCAGCTGGCGGCACTGCACGCCACGCCGAAACAGTTGCGGGACTTGCGCAGAATGTCCCAGGCCATGCGCGAGGCCACGAACTGGAGCAACTACGAACAGCTCGACAGCGACTTTCACGAGGCCATTGCAGCCGCCTCCGGCAATGGATTGCTGCAATCACTGCACCGCATTCTGAACGGTGTCAGGTTGGCCGTGGTCTGGCGCAGGCTCAACACCTCGGATCGCGGTCCGCACCCGGATTATCACTCTTTCGATGAACATGACGCCATCCTCGCGGCGCTGGAAAGCCGCGATCCGACCGCGGCCGGAGAGGCGATGCGCGCCCATCTGGAAAGCACCCTTTCACAGATGACCGCCGCTTCGCGGGCCTGAACAGCGGCTTCAGAAGAATGCATACCGGGTATCAGGAATGCTTGTTTGTAGCGGCATTTTCCATTTGCGAAACTGATCAGCAACATTGACACGTTGGGAGCGAGAATGAGACAGGTTGAAGTGGCCGTGATCGGCACTGGCTGGTGTGGCGGAATGCGAGCGGAGTCGCTGGCGAAGTCGGCCTTGGTCGACAAGCTTCATATCTGCGAAATCCGGCCCGAGCGGTTGCAGGAAGTGAAAGAGCTGACCAACCCCGCGACGGCAACGGATGATTACCAGGACATCGTCCGCAATCCCGCGATCGAGGTGGTCTACATCTCCACCACGCCGGAACCGACGCATTATCCCATCGCGCGCGATTGCCTGAAGGCGGGCAAGCACGTCCTGCTAGAAAAGCCCATCGCGATGGAACTGGCCGAGGCCGACGACCTGATCAACATTTCCAGGGAAAAGGGCGTCAAGTTCACCATCGGCTACTCGCAGCGTTTCAATCCGAAAATCGCCTGGGCCAAGAAGGCGATCGCCGAGGGCAAACTGGGCAAGATCGTCAATGTCATGGTGTCGCGCCACCTGTCGCGCAGCCTCGGGTCGCGCATCGCCGGCCGGGTCAAGCTGTCGCCCGCGGCGATGGAAAGCACGCATGACCTCGATTTCGTCTACTGGCTGCTCGATGCCAAGCCCACCAAGGTCTATTCGCAAGGCGCCTATGGCTACATGAAGGAGCTGAACGGCTCTTACGACTGCATGTGGAACACGGTGAACATGGACAACGGCGCGCTGGTCGTGATCGGCGGAGGCTGGAACCTGCCCCCGTCCTATCCAAACTACTGCGCGACCTGGATCGAGATCACCGGCACCGAAGGTTCCCTGGTGCTTGACGACACCTCGCGCGACAACTGGTTCAACACCGTCGAGGGTGGCACGCGCTTCCCCATGTCGACCATGCCGGGCGAGCATGTGGACCACATGTATGCCGGTCAGATGGGGCCGGAAACGTTGCATTTCCTCGAATCCGTGTTGCTTGATCGCCAGCCGCTGGTGGCGCCGGAACATGCGCGGATGGTGATGGAAAGCTACCTTGCCGCCGATATCTCGGCCGAGATTGGCGAGCCTGTGGGCCTGCCGCTGTCCAACCACGCGATGGCAACCCTCGCGGACATGAAGGCGGCGGAGTGACCTTTTGCGTCGTCGAGGGCGCGGCCCCTCTGTGCCGCCGTTGACACCAATCCGTCACGGCGGTCGCCGCCGGTCTTGCCGGAGGCCGGCAAGACCGGAGTGGCGGTACGATTTAATGTCTCGGGCTCCACATGATCGGGGGCAACTTGGTATTTGAAATCTTTGAGATAATCGCGCCCATCTTTGTCGTGGCGGCGCTTGGTTTCCTTTTCGAAAAACGCGGGCCCAGCTTCGATTCCACCACGCTTAGCCGCCTTGCCCTTTGGATCGGCACACCCTGCCTGGTGTTTTCCTCGCTGACTAACACGGCCTTGCCGGACGAGGCTCTGGCCCGGATGATCGGGATAACCTTTGCGGTGGCTGTGCTGGGCGGTGCCCTTGCCTGTCTGGTGCTGGTCCTGTTCCGCCTGCCTCAACGCACGTTTCTGTCCCCTCTGGCGCTACCCAACGCAGGGAATGCCGGGCTGCCGGTTGTCTTCTTCACATTCTCGGATGCGGGCTTGGCGATTGGCGCCGCGTTCTTTTTCGTCATCGCACTGGTTCAGTACACGGTTGTGCCTATGGTGGTTTCCGGTGAACTGGGCCTGCGGAAACTGTTGAAGGAACCGCTGATCTGGACAGTGTTGGCCGTCATCGGGTTCCGCGTGGTCGATGTGACGCCCCCCAAGATCATCGCCGACACCACCGCCCTGCTGGGCGGGATGATGATCCCGGTGATGCTGATCCTTTTGGGCGGCGCGCTGGCCCGTTTGCGCGTCAAGGATATCGCGACGTCGATCCTGCTGGCGATGTTGAGACTGACGATCGGCCTCGCGACCGGATTGTCGATGGTCTACCTGTTCGGTCTGGACGGAATCGAGGCGGGTGCGGTCTTTCTCATGTCGGCCATGCCCTCTGCGCTGGTCACCTACGTGATTTCCCAGCACTACGGGCGCGAGCCAGAACGGGTGGCGGCGTTTGTCGTCAGCTCGACCGTGCTGAACTTCTTGTGCCTGCCCGTCCTGATCGCCGCCGCCCTGCATATCGCGGCGCTGTGACGCCTAGGCCTTTGCCATCCGCAGAACCGCCCGGAACACCGCGGAATTGTCGAGATCGCTGTCGCCCGCGGCCTCGGCATTCTCCATGACTTCAAGATAGCGGTTGACCATCGGCATGCCTCCGTGACCGAAACGGCCGGCCATATCGTGGATCAGCTTGAAATCCTTCTGCGATTGGGCAATCCGCCCCAACGGCGTGAAGTCCCGCGACACCATCAACGGCCCCTTGGCGGCCATCACGTCCGACCGCGCGGCGGACCGCAGGGCGGTCTGCAGGAACGTTTCGGGATCCAGCCCCACGGCCTCGGCAAAGACCAACCCTTCGGCCACCGCGGCGCGGGTCAGGCCCAGCACGCAGTTGATCGCCAGCTTTGTCCGGTTGCCGTTGCCGATGGCGCCCACCCGCTCCCGCTGGGTCGAAATCGCGTCCGCGAATTCCTCGAACTCGTCCAGTCCGGTGTCATTCCCGGCCAGCAGCAGCAGCGCGGTGCCCTGCTGCACCTGAAGACTGGTGCCGGAAATCGGCGATTCCACCAAGGTGATGCCCTTGGCGGCAGCACGGCCTTCCAACGCGGCGACCTGTTCGGGATCGCAGGTGCTCATGGTGACCAGCACCTTGCCCGTGCCGTCCGGGGCGGCCTCGATGATATCGGCCAGCTGGTCGGTGCTGAAAACGGCGGACAACAGTACGTCCGTCTGCCATAGCGCCGAAGGCTCTGCCCTGCGTCCCCCCTTCGATTCCAAGAGGTCCAGCCGCCCCTGGTCGACATCGGTTCCAAGCACGGTGTGGCCCGCGGCAAGCAAGCGTTCCGCCAGCGCCATTCCGATCAGGCCAAGCCCGAAGATGCCGATTGTCCTTGTCATGTTTCCTCCTTTGCCCGGTTTCGGGTCTTCTGATGATCTCCGCTGCCCGTTTTCAAACGAAACCGATCACTTGCCACCACAGGTAGGTCAGCGGCAAACCGACCAGGGACACCGCCAGCGCCAGCCAGACACAGAGCCTGACGAACACGGCGTTTGGCACCTTGGAAATCGACATCGCCACGATCAAAGGTGGCGCCTGGTAGGCCAGGACCGGTGTTGCGATCCCGATCATCTGCACCATGGAAACCGCCTTGAGCGACAGGCCCGTCGCCTCGGACAACGAGGCGGCGAAGGGCACCAGCACCGCCGGAGCCGCGGGCGCCGTCGTCAGATGAGAGATGATGACGGAGAACCCATAGACCGCATAGACCGATGACAGGTCACCGGCGGGCGACAACGGCAGGCGGGCAATAAATGCATCCGCCAGAACCCGGTCCAGCCCGGCCTCGCGGGCCACGGCCACAACGGTGACGAGGGCGGCAAAAAAGATCGGCGGCGAGAAATCGATCCTCTCGCGCATCGCATTGCCATCAAGCATCCCGAAACGGGGCCAGATCACGATGGCCGCCGCTGCCATGGCGATCCAGGCGGGTTCGATCCCGTGCATGAAATCCGTCATCCAGCCAAGGATGGCCACCCCCAGGACGATCAGAAGCCGCCGCTGTTCCGGGCGATGCGGCGCCGCCCCCGCTTCGTCGTCACCAGCGCAAACAGGCGTTTCCGTGGTGAAGCGCATCATCAGGACCGCGATCAGCAGGAACCGCAGCGCATTCACCGGCCACTGCTGAATCATGTATTCGGAATAGGTGCTGGCGATGCCATAGCTTTGCTGCATCGCGCCGACCTGTACGATGGTAGGAAGGTTCGCGGTCAGGATCGTGTAGGTCGGCAGCAACGTCGCGGTGACGGCGGTTGCGATCAGGCCGATGCCCCCCCGCCCCTTGGGGTCGAGCCCTAGCCGCTCGGCAAAGGCGGCCGCGACCGGGACCATCACGATGACCCGTGGCATGGTCGAGGGCACCAGGATGCCCAGCAGCAGCCCGGTCGTCGCAATCACCAGCGTCGCACGCCCATAGGACGGGCCCGCCAGCGCGAACAGCCGGCCGGATATCCGGGCCGCCAGCCCCGTCGCGGTGATCGCCGTTCCCAGGATGATTCCCGACACGATCAGCCAGAACCCGCCGGACATGAACCCGGAAAAGATGATGTCGCGCGGGGCCGTACCCAACCCCAGAGCCACCAGGAAAATGGCAATGGCGGCCACGACCTCGGGCACCGCGCGGGTCGCGAACAATGTGATCCCCGCCAAGCCCAGCCCGGCGGCCGTCCATAGGGCACCGGACGCGCCCAGGACCAAGCCATAGGCAATCAGGCCTGCGCCGGTGGCCACGCCGAAGCCGGCCACCGCCAGGGGAGAGACAAGTCGCATGTAGCCGCCTCAGGGGATCAGGATCGTGGATCCGGTCGTCTCGCCTGCCTCCAGCGCGCGATGCGCATCGACCACCTCTGCCAAGGGCAGGCGCCGGCCGATATTGACCGAGACATGCCCGGCCTGGATCATCTCGAAGACCCGTCCGGCCGAATGCTCCAGATCCGCACGGGGACCGACGTAATTCGCCAGCGTCGGCCGGGTAAAGTAGAGCGATCCGGATTTCTGCAGCAGGCTGGGCGGCACCGGTGGGGCCTCTCCGGTCGTGGCGCCGTAAGAAACGAACAGCCCGTAGGTCGCGAGGCAGGCGATTGAGGTCTCGAAGGTGGCCTTGCCGATGCTGTCATAGACCACCGGCACGCCTTCGCCGCCGGTGATCTCCTTGACCCGCGCAACGATGTCCTCGGATTTGCGGTCGATGGCATGGGCATAGCCCAGGTCCAGCGCACGGGCGCAATTCTCCGGCCCCGAGGTGACGGCGATCATCTCTGCGCCCAGGTGCCTGCCCCATTGCCCCGCGATCTGCCCGACGCCGCCGGACGCCGCGAAAAACAGGACTTTGTCTCCGGGTTTCACCTTGTAGGTGCGCTCCAGCAGATATTCGACTGTCATGCCCTTCATCAGGGAAGCGGCGGCCACCTCGTCTGAAATTCCTTCCGGGATGCGGACCATACGCGCGGCGGGGGCGTTGCGCCTTGTGGCATAGGCCCCCAGCACACCGCCATAGGCCACCCGGTCGCCCACCGCGAGACCCTCGACTCTGGCCCCGAAGCCGCGCACCGTTCCCGCCGCTTCGAGGCCCAGCGGGCTTGGCAGGTCCAGCGCGTACAGGCCCGAGCGCTGGTAGACGTCCATGTAGTTCAGGCCGATCGCGCTCTGGTCGATCTGCACTTCCCCTTCACCGGGGTCCGGCAGTTCGGCATCGGTCAGTTTCATGACCTCCGGCCCGCCCTGCTCTTCGATGATGACTTTGGATACTTTCATGGTTCGACCTCAATCCGTGGCGTCGCCGCTTTCGACGACAACCGTCTGCACCTCTCCGGCACCATTGGCGCGACGGAACGCGGCGGCGTCCTGGTATTCCTGCGACTCGAAACAGGTGACCCCTTGTTCAAGCGTGGGAAATTCGATGACCACGAACCGATGGAAATGCTCGGGGCCTTCCATGATCTGGTACTTGCCGCCCCGCGCCAGGACCTTGCCACCGTGTTTCTCGATGATCTCGGGAACCAGGTCGGTATAACGTTTGTATTCGACAGGATCGTTGATCCTTGCGCGTGCTATCCAGTAAGCGGGCATGCGATTTCTCCGTTTGTTTCTACATCACCCTGTTGGGCAACCAGTTGGCGAACTGCGGGAACAGCACGAGCAGCGTCGCTGCCACCAACATGATGCCCCAATAGGGAATTGAGCTCTTGAAGATGTCCCCGACGCGCACCTCGGGATCGTTGATCGCCGCCTTCACCGTGTAGACCAGCAGGCCGAACGGCGGGGTCAGCAGGCCGGCCTCGATCGCGACGATTCCGACGATGGCAAAGGTCAGTTGGTCGAACCCGAAGGCCACGGCGATCGGCTCCACGATCGGCACCGTCAGCAACATGATCGAGATGCTGTCGATCACCATGCCCAGGACGAACCAGATCAGGATGATGATCCCCAGCACATGCCAGGCCTCGAGGCCGGAATTCAGGAAAAACTCGCGGATCGCGCTGGTGACGCCGGTCATCGCCAGCGTTCGGGAATAGAGCGCCGCGGCAAAGAGCAGGATCAGGATGGGCGCGGCGGTCTTGCCGACCGAATAGACCGCGTCCAGGAACTCTCGCAGGTTCATGCCCTTGAAAAATGCAAAGATCAGCGCCAGCGCGGCCCCGGCGCCCGCGCCCTCTGTCGGGGTGAAGACGCCGAACCAGATCCCGCCCAGCACGGCCGCGACGATGCCGCAGACGCCCAGAACGCTGGTCCAGAGTTGCCGTGCCGGCAATTCGGTCTTGTCGCCTTGTGTTTCACGCGCCTCCGGCTCGGCGCCCTCCCCCACGACCTCGGGTGTCGCGATGGCCATGGCAACGATGTAAAAAATGAACATCGACGCCAGCAGCAGCCCGGGGAACACGCCGGCCAGGAAGATCCGGCCGATGGACTGCTCTGTCAGGATACCCCAGACGATCATCAGCACGGAAGGCGGTATCAGCATCCCGAGGCAGCTCGACCCGGCGATGGCCCCCAGGGCAAAGCCCCGGTGATAGCCGAAGGTACGCATCTCAGGATAAGCAATCCGCGAAAATGTCGCCGCCGAGGCGATGGACACGCCGGTGACAAAAGAGAACACCGTATTGCCCAGAACAGTCGCGATCCCCAGCCGCGCCGGCAGTCGCCGCAACCCCCGGTTGATGCCGTAGAATATGTCGGTCACGGAGCCGGATCGCCCCATGAACTCGCCCATCAGCATGAACAGCGGGATGACGGCAAAGGTGAAGCTCCTCAGGGCCTCGGCCGCGGTCGAGGCGACCATCGCCTCGACGATGCGCATGTTGCCGGTGACCAGGTAGATACCCAGCACGCTGGTCACCCCCAGCGCCACGGCCACATGGACTCCGATGACCACCAGCCCCATCAGGACTCCGGCCATCAATATGGCAGTGCTGGCGTCAAACACGGTCCATACCTCGATTTGTGAAGGTCATCGGAACCAGAGCTCCTCGGATTTTCCGGTCAGCTCCACGATCGCCAGGATGACGTAGTTGAGGGCCGCCAGCGCGCTGCCGAAGATGATCATGAAACGTGCTGGCCAGACAGGAACGCGCAACGCGCCTTCGCCGTCGAATTCACCGTTGGCAAAGGACCTGAGGGCGGGGGTTATTCCGGCCTTGGCGAGCAGCAGGAAAAACGCGGCGCCCAGGAGGAAGCCGAGGATCGCCAGAGCGCGGGCAGCGCGCGGGCTCAGAAAACTGGTCAGGAAGTCCGTCCTCAGCATGGAACCCGAGCGCACCGCGAAACCGACCTGGAGAAAGACGATCATCACGACCGAGTTGGCTACGATCTCCTTGGTGCCCTGCAGGGGCATGTTCGCGGCCCGCGCGATGATATCGGCCATGATGAAGAAACACAGGGCAAATGCCCAGGCGGCGGCGAGGACCAAAAGCGATCTGGTCAGACCATCCGCGACCTTGATCAGGAACATGGCATCAAATCCATAAATTCGACGGAACGGCAGGATTGCCCGCGGAATGCAGCGCCGCCGGGGGAGTCCGGCGGCGCCTCCGGATCGGGCCCAGTTACTCGATCACGTAACGAACCGGCCATTCGTGACCGCGCTCTTCCGCCTTGTCGAGCACCAGGTTCAGGACCTGCTTGGCCGGCAGCCCCTGCTGTTCCAGATCGTCGGCCAGGGATTGCGGCCAATCGGCAAGGCTCTGGGCCCAAGCCTTGCGGACCTCGGGATCGATCTCCGAGACGGTGATCAGGTCACGCAATTCGCCGACGAGGCGGTCGTACTCCGCGGCATTCACGATACCCGTCTGTTCCTCGTAGTCCGCCGCGACCTCCAGCAGGATTTCCCGCACGTCGTCGGGAAGCGCGTCGTAGGTCTGCTGGTTGATCGTCAGCCCGTGCCAGGTCATCGAGCCAAAGCCGATCAGCGTGTAGTACGGCCCCGGCTCGTAAAGCTTAAGGTTCACCCAGGCCGAGGGGAACATGATCCAGCCCTCGTAGACGTTGGTGGTCATCTCGGTATAGGCGGTCGCAAGCGACGACTGCACGGGCGAGACGCCAGCATATTCGAGCCAGTTGAGATTCAGGCCCGCCCCGGCGATCTTCTGATCCTGGAGATCGTCCAGGTCGTCCCAGGGAAAGGACGTCCCAAGGTTGTAACCGCCGTCCGCGATCCGCGACAGAAGCACCTGGTTGAACCGGTCCGGAAAGACGTTTTCAAGGTAGGGCACCTCGGCATAGACATCCTGCGCAATCGCAAGCGACATCTCCGGGTCCATGGTCCCAAAGGGCATCATCACCTGGAACGCGTGCAGCGGCAGGTTGGACGGCTCGAAGCAGAAGCAGAAGCCGCCGATGTCGATGATCCCGTCCTGAACGCCCTCAAGAACTTCCGTCACCTTTACGATGGAACCAGAATAACCCTCGACAAAACTGATGGTATGGTCGGTGCGTTCTTCGACCCGGCGCTTCAGCTCTGGCTGGAAATAGTCCTGCATGAGCCCCGCATAGACGACCCCCGGCGGGTGGCCGGATCCGATGCGCAAGGTGATGTTGTCGGCCTGGGCGGCGTGCCCGAGTCCGATCGCGGCAATGGCAGCAGCGCTGCTGGCAAAGAGTCTGTTCATGATTCCCCTCCCGGAATGATGTTTTGTCGTGCCATTCCGACGTTGTGCCCGCCGCTTGGCCTTCTTGCTGTTTCGCTCGATCTCCTTTCGCGGTTCCGGAACCGGGTGGCGTCCCGCCACCTGGTCCGGCCGTGGATATTGCGTTTGCGCGCCCCGGGATCAGGCCGCGCTTGCAGCGACGCCAAGACCGCTGACGTCGGCTTTCAGCCCGGTCTTCTGTTCGTCGGTCAGCGGAACCAGCGGCGGCGCCATGCGGGTCCAGGTGTCGTCGCCCGTGCGCCAAGCCTCCAGCTGTTTCATGGCGGCCATGAGCGGGTATTTCGACGCCGTGGCGCGGGCGGTCTTGACCACCTCCAGCGCGTCCTCACGCGCCTTGCCCTCGGCCGCCAAAGCCGCCTGAACAAGGTTGGCGGTGACATTGGTCGATCCCGAGATGATGCCGGCGCAACCACCGTCCAGCCCGTCAAAGACGAATGCCTCGCTCGAAGGGTAGACATCGAAATCGCCGTCGACACCGCCCGTCGCCTTGGCAAAGGCCAGCGATTGCGACAGGTCTCCGCTCGAATCCTTCAGACCGGCAATGACGGGTCCGAAGTCGGCCTTCAGGCGCTTGACCAAATCCACCGAGAACGGCGTCATCGACATCTGCGGGAAGTGGTAGAGATAGACGCGCAGACGGTCGTCGCCGACTTTCTCGATCAGCCTGGCATAGTAGGCATACAGTCCGTCATCGGACGGGTTCTTGTAGTAGAAAGGCGGCAGCAGCAGGACGTTGAAGAACCCCGCCTTCACCGCGGCGCTGGTCACGTCCACCGCGTCTTGCGTGGCACAGGACCCGGTTCCGAAAATGACCCGGTCGGCATCGAACCCCGCTTCGGCAAAGGCGCCCGGCAGCGCGATCCGGTCGCGGTAGGAAATCGAATTGCCCTCGCCCGTAGTCCCGGTCGGCGCAACACCATCGCAACCGCCATCGGTCAGCAGGTGTTTGCAGTATGCGGTGAGCTTCGGCACGTCGACCGATCCGTCGTCATTGAAAGGGGTGATCGCGGCCGCGTAGATGCCTCGCTTGGCTTTTGTCATCTGGTCTTCGTCCTATTCTGCGGCAGAGGATTCGGCGCTGTTCTCGCGCATCGAAACCACCACCTTGATCGCGTCGTCGATCCGCTCGCGCGCGTGTTTCAGCGCGTTGGGCAGGTCATGCATCGGGAAGGTGTGGGTATGGACCTTGGTCGCGTCGAACCGCTTGTCCGCCATGAACGCCATCGCGCGATGGGTGGCGGACTTGCCCTCTCCACGGATGCCGTAAAGGTAGATGTTGTTCACCGCGAGATGGCCCAGGTCGAATTCCACGGGCTTTTTCGGGAAGGCGGCGAGGCAGACCTTGCCGCCGCGATTCGTCATGTGGATGGCCTGGTTCACTGTCGTTTCGCTGCCGGCACAGTCGACGACATAGTCGGCCCCCTTGCCCCCGGTCAGCTCCTTGACCCGGGCAAGCGCGTCCTCGTTGCGTGCATCGATGGTGACATCCGCGCCCAGCTCCTTGCCGATTCGGTTGCGATTCTCGCGCGTGCCGACCAGCACCACCGGATCCGCCCCCAGCGACTTTGCCACCGCAACCGCAAGCAGGCCGATGGGCCCCGGCCCGATGACGACCACGCTTTCTCCGGCAACCAGGCCGCCCAGCTCCGTCAGGCCGTACATGGACGTGCCGGCGGTCACGACTAGCGTGGCCTCGGCGTCTGACATCTGGTCGGGAACCTTGATCATCGTGTTGATGTTGTTGACCGCGTATTCCGCGAACCCGCCATTGGTGGTGAAACCGTTGGCGCGGTGCCCCTTGTCGCGGTCGCCGTAGTTCAGGCCGTAATTGTGGCATGACGTGTACATGCCCGACCGGCACCGCTTGCACTGTCCGCAGCCGGCATGGATTTCGACGGTCACGCGGTCGCCGATCTCGAACTCGTCGACACCGGGGCCAAGCGCGGCGATCGTCCCCATGTATTCATGCCCGGGCGTGAAGTTCTTGTTGAACGGCGGACCGCCCTCGAACATCGCCGGTGTACCGTAGCTGATGATTTCCAGGTCGGTCGCGCAGATCGCGACCGCATCGATGCGCACCAGCGCTTCGGCACGGCCCGGAGCCGGCACTTCCTTGTCGATCAGCTTGAGTTCGTCGGGATCCCCGAGAACCCATGCCTTCATCTTCGCCGGAACGGGCATCGAGTCGTCGTACTTGACGGTCATCGCAGGTCTTTTCTCCACCCTGCTCCCCCTCGTTTGTATCAAAAATCAATGCGCAAATTGGTTGACCAATTTAGATATTGGCAAGCCGTATCGCGCCCTCTGATTATCGATAATATCGAAATTTTTGGCGCAGTAAATGATATTCTTCTGTTGACAGGTGGCTTCTCCTGCCGTTTCCTTCAACTCGAGGAGGCCGGATTGGTTAACCATTATGGACGTGCACGACAATCATACCGAACCCAGATGTGTCTTGGCCAATTGGCTGGCGTCCTCCGATACCGCTGTCGGCGACCGGCTCCCGCCGGAGCGCCGGCTGGCCGCGGAGCTGGGCGTTTCGCGTGGCGAATTGCGCAAGGCCCTGATGGCGCTGGAGGCCGAGGGCATCATCGAACGGCATGTCGGGCGCGGCACCTTTCTCAAGTCGCCGGCAGACATGGAGGATACCGGCGAAGCGATCGTTCAGCGCCTGTCAGAGATCTCCAGTCCGCACGCCGCGATGATGGCCCGACTTTCACTGGAACCCGAACTTGCCGGACACGCGGCCATCCATGCCGCCCCGCGGCATCTGGCCGAACTCAGGCGGCGATGCGAAGCAATGCGCTCGGCCACGACCTGGGCGGAATACGAACACCACGATTCGCGGTTTCACCGGCTCATCGCCATTGCGTCGGGCAACGCGATCCTGCTGGAACTGCACCGAATCGTGGACGCTGTGCGCGTCTCGGTCGTTTGGTCGGGTCTCGACCTGCCGCAGGGCGGTCCGACGCGCGATTACCACTCCTTTGCCGAACACGACGAGATCCTGGAAGCGCTGGAAAGACGCGACCGCGCCGCCGCTTACCAGGCGATGAAAACGCATCTGAAATCCGTGCGAGCAACCCTACTGAAGGACGACTGACACTGTGATTGACCTTTACACATGGATCACGCCAAACGGCCGCAAGGTTTCCATCCTGCTGGAAGAACTGGGTGTGGATTACACCGTCCACGCGATCGACATCTCGAAGGGCGAACAATTCGCGCCCGACTTCCTTGCAATCGCGCCGAACAACCGGATCCCGGCCATCGTCGACCATGAGACCGGCGTCCAGATGATGGAAACCGGCGCGATCATGCAGTACCTGGCCGAAAAGCACGGCCGGTTCCTGCCGCAAGAGGCAGAACATCGCTGGGCCGCGATCGAATGGCTCAACTGGCAGATGGGCGGGCTGGGCCCCATGCTGGGCCAGGTCCACCATTTCGTGAAGTACAACCCTGGCAAGTCCGAATATGCCGAGGAACGCTACTCCAAGGAGGCGAACCGCCTTTACGGGGTGCTCAACAAACGGCTTGAGGGGCGCGATTTCATTGCCGGTGCCGGGCGCGGGGAATACTCGATCACCGACATGGCCTGCTGGCCGTGGATCTCGCGGTTCGACTGGCAACAGATCGAGCTGAACGACTATCCGAATGTCCGGGACTGGTACCTGCGCATCGCCGAACGGCCCGCCGTGCAGCGCGGCTACGATGTGCCGAAATTCGTGAACGACATCCCGAAACCGTGACCGCGGACCCAGCCGCCCGGCGGATCAGCCGGACGGCCGACCGCCAAACGATTGCCGCCACTGAAACATACGAAAGCTGAAAGCAAGAACATGCCATATGTAGCCCCGCTCGACCTCAACGATTCCGAAGCCAAGGCGGATATCGAATGGCTCGCCTCGGCCACCGGATTTGTCGCCAACTCCATGCTGGCCCTGTCGCACCGGCCGGAAATCGCCAAGGCCGTGCTGGAACTGATCCGCGCCGTGGTCCGCAATCCGGACGGCACGGTCGATCCCGCGCTGCGCTGGATGGTGGCCCATGTCACCAGCCTGGCGAATGGCTGCGAATACTGTTCCGCCCATACCTTCAAGAACGGTGCCGACAACGGGGTGCCTCAGGACAAGCTAGAGGCGCTGTGGGAATTCGAGACCTCGCCGCTGTTCTCCGAGGGCGAACGCGCCGCGCTGCGGGTGGCGATGACCGGCGGGCAATGCCCCTCCTACGCCACCCCCGAGGACATGGCCATCCTGCGAGAGCACTTCTCGGAGGCGCAAATCGTCGAGATCGGGGCGGTGATCGCGCTGTTCGGTTTCAACAACCGCTGGAACGCGCTGATGCAGACCGATCTCGAAGACTCCGTGACCTCGTTCATCGGCAATAGCGACTACCACGGCCCGGGCGACCTGCCCGGCAACAAGACCTGACCCAAGCAGGCTCGACAACCAACATAAGGGAGGAAGACATGACGGACTTCAATCGAAGGACTCCGACCAGACGGGCTTTCCTGGGGGGGGCGGCCGCTGGCGTCGCGACGCTTCAGATCACCATGCCCACCATGGCACGCGCAGCCGGCTACCCGGAACGGCCCGTCAATATCGTGGTGATGTATGCCGCGGGAGGCGGCACCGACACGGTCATGCGCAAGGTGGCCGACGGGATGGCCAAGGCAAAGGGCTGGACGATCCAGGTGCAGAACCGGCCCGGCGCGGTCGGTGGCGTGGCGACACGGTTCGTCGCCAATGCCCCCTCCGACGGCTACACCATTCTCGGCGCCGGCAACTACAACAGGTTCGTCCGCGTCCTGGGCCATGCCGAGTTCACCCCCTGGGAAGACTGGCTGCCGTTCAAGGCCGCCGCGGCCTCGGCCTCCTGGGCGGTGCGCGCCGACAGCCCCTTCAAGACGCTGGACGACGTCATCGAGGCGGCACAGGCCAACCCGGGGACCGTGACACTGTCGACCTCGGGCACCGGTGGCAACTGGCACGAGATGGCGATGATCATCGCCGACGCGGCCGGGATCGACCTGAAGTACGTCCCCTACCAGGGCGGCAAACCCGCAACGCTGGCCGGCCTGCAGGGCGAAACCGATATTGCCGGTGGCGGCCTGCATGAACAGATCGACCTGATCCGTTCCGGCGATCTGCGCTGCCTGCTGCAGACCTCGGGCAAGGACGTGACGCTGGACGACGGCACCGTGCTGCCGACGCTGGGTACGGTCATTCCCTCCGCGGCCAACCTGCCCGTCACCGCAACCATGAACCTGATGGTGCCCCGCGACGTGCCTGCGGACGCGCTGCAGGAAATCGCCGATGCCTTCCTCCAGGCGACCAGCTCGGACGAGTATCGCGAATTCCTCGCCTCCAAGTACCTGCTTGCCGACATCAAAATCGGTGAAGAGGCCGACCGCGAAGGCGCCCTGATGGAGTCGATGACGACCCAGATCTTCAACAAGTACTCCGACCAGTTGGGCACCGAGGTCCGGACCGCAGAGGAACTGGGCCTGCCCGACCCCGCCGATTTCGACAGCTGGTGGCCGCCACAGGGCTATGTGCCGCCGCCGATCAAGTCGAACACCTGACAAAGGGCAGCGACCCGCGCCGATGCGGATACCCGTCCCCGGCGCAGGTCCAGGCAGTCACGAGTGCCGGGCGACCTGCCCGAAACAAGAGCCTGAACCGAGCAGAAACGTCACACCCAAAGGGAGGATGAAATGACAAAGTTCAATGGAAATGGTCCTAGCAGACGGACATTCCTGGGAGGCGCAGCCGCCGGCTTCGCATCCCTTCACATCACCATGCCTTCGGCGGCACTGGCCGCTGGCTACCCGGAACGCCCGATCACCATCGTCGTGATGTACGCGGCGGGCGGCGGCACCGACACGATCATGCGCAAGCTGGCTGAGGAGATGGCCAACGCAAGGGGCTGGACGATTCAGGTCCAGAACCGGCCCGGCGCGGTCGGCGGCGTGGCGACAAGGTTCGTCTCGAATGCCCCGGCCGACGGCTACACCATTCTGGGCGCCGCCAATTACAACCGCTTTGTCCGTGTCATGGGCCATGCCGAGTTCACCCCCTGGGAAGACTGGCTGCCGTTCAAGGCGGGCAGCGCGCCTGCCGCCTGGGCCGTCCGGGCCGACAGCCCCTATCAGACGATCCAGGACGTGATCGATGCCGCCAAGGCCGATCCCGGCGGACTTTCGATCTCGACCTCGGGCACCGGTGGGGTCTGGCACGAGGCCGCCCTGATCATCGCCGACGCGGCGGGGATCCAGCTCAAGTACGTTCCCTACCAGGGCGGCAATCCGGCAACGCTGGCCGGGCTGCAGGGTGAAACCGACATCTCCGGCGGCGGCCTGCATGAGCAGATCGACCTCATCCGCTCGGGCGACATGCGGTGCCTGGTGCAGACCACCGGCAAGGACATCACCCTGGAAGACGGCACCGTGCTGCCCACCCTCAGCACCGCGATCCCGGGCGCCACGAACACGCCGGCCGGCTCGACCTACAACTTCATGGTGAAGCGGGACACGCCGCCGGAAATCCTGCAGGAGATCTCGGATGCCTTCGTGGAAGCAGCAAGCTCCGAAGGGTTCCTCGAACTGTTGGCCTCCAAGTACTATCAGGCCGACATCAAGATCGGCGAGGAAGCGGACCGCGAAGGCGCGTTGATGGAGGCGCTCACCGCCGACATCTTCAACAAGAACGCCGACCAGATCGGCGCCGAGGTCAGATCCGCCGAAGAGCTGGGCCTGCCCGCCCCGGCCGATTTCGACAGCTGGTGGCCGCCGCAGGGCTACGTGCCGCCGCCGATCAAGTCGAACACCTGATACCTGACACCTGGCAGGGGCCCGCGCGTGCGCGGGCTCCTCTCCTGAACCGACGGAAAACGTCATGTCCAATTCCAAAGACCCCGAGTTCGAGTTCGAGGGCGAAGAGGCCGGCACCGGCTACGCATCGCCCGTGCTCGACCTGGTCGCCACGGCCATCCTGATCACGATTGCGGTTGCCGTCATGATCGCCTCGCTGCGCCTGCCGGTCCCCGGCGGGCTGAGAACCGCGCCCGGGCTGCTGCCCTTCATCGTGTCGGCATCGCTGCTGCTCATGGCACTGGGGCTGGGCGCATCCGCGGTCTCGCGGTATCGCAGCGGCGTGCGCGTTCCGCTTCTGGACGGCCGCGATGTGGCGACCGACCTGCGGACCCTCATCCTGGCTGGGGGCGTCGCGACCTATATTGCCGCGCTCCAGTTCCTGGCCTTCCAATACCGGCTTGACCTGTTGGGGCTGAACCTTTCCTTCACGGCGTTCGAACCGGCCACGATCCTGACGCTTGCCGTGATCATGCACCTCAGCTGGCGCGGCCCGATCTGGATCACGACAACCATCGCGACTTGCTGGACGCTGGTCCTGTCGCTGGTCTTCCAGCTGGTGTTCAAAATTCCACTTCCGGGGACATTCTGATGATCGACGGCCTTCTTCTTGCGCTGACGCCCTACCTGCTGATGATGACCCTTGCCGGGGTCAGCCTCGGGATCATCTGGGGCGCCCTTCCGGGCTTGTCGACAACGATGGCCATGGGCCTGCTGATCGGCCTGTCGGCCGGCATGTCGCAGGAGGTCGCCATCTCCTTCATGCTGGGCGTCTACACCGGCAGCGTGTTCGGTGGCGCCATCTCTGCCGTGCTCATCAATATTCCCGGCACGCCCGACGCGGTGCCGACCATGATCGAGGGTCACCAGCTTGCCCAACGGGGCGAAGGCGGTCAGGCGCTTGGCATGTCGATCGCCGCCTCCTTCATCGGCGGCGGCATCGGGATCATCCTGCTGGTCATGATCATCCCGGTGATCCTCAGCTTCGCTCTTAACTTCCGCTCGTGGGAGATGTTCTGGCTGGCGGTGATCGGGATCATGGTGTCCGGCACGATGGCCGCCGGATCGCTGCCCATCAAGGGCTGGATCGCCGGGTGGCTCGGGATGCTGATTGCCTTCATCGGGCTGGATTCGATCCACGCGGTGCCCCGTTTCACCTTCGACTCCTTCGCGCTCTTCGATGGCGTTTCCTATGTCGCGGTGCTGATCGGCCTGTTCGGCATGGCCGAGATCCTGCGCACCCTGCCGGCCAAGGACATGCCGACGATCCCCTCGGATGTGGGACGCGTGTTCCCGCCGCTCCGGCTGCTGGCGCGCTATACGCCTTCGGCCGTCCGTTCGGGCATCATGGGCACCTTCATCGGCGCGATTCCGGGCGCCGGGGCCAACGTGGCCTCGTTCCTGGCCTATGACGTCGGGCGGCGCCGCGCGAATGCCGAGGACCGCGCGAAATGGGGCAAGGGCAGCTATCATGCGCTGGTCTGCGCCGAAACCGCCAACAACGCCAATATCGGCGGCTCGATGCTGCCCACCCTGGCGCTGGGGATCCCCGGAAACGCGGCGGCCGCGGCGCTGCTGGCAGCGCTGACGCTCAAGAACGTCGTCGTCGGCCCGACCATCGAAATCGATCACCCGGGCCTGATCTACTTCATCTACTCGGCGCTGATCGTGGCCAACATCCTGATGTACCTGGCCGCCTTCGCCCTGATCGGCCCCTGCGTCAAGCTGTTCAGCCTGCCGCGCGGCATCCTCATGCCGATGATCCTGCCGGTCTGCATCATCGGCGCCTACGCGGTGAAACTGTCGATGTTCGACGTCTGGGTGATGTTCACCGCCGGGGTCGTCGGCTGGTTGTTCTCGGTGTTCAAGTTCCCGGTCGCGCCGGTCGTGCTGGGCGTGATCCTGGCGCCTCTCGCGGACGAGAACGTGCGCCGGTCGCTGCTGGTGTTCGAAGGCGAAAGCGCCGGGTTCGTCCTGTCGCAGTGGATCGGGACCTTCCTGATGATCTGCGTCGGACTCGTGATCGTGGAAGGTGCTGTCCGGATGATCCGGGCGGCGCGTTCAGGAAAAGATACCGTCGGTGAACAGGCCGATGGAACAGCAAGTTAAGTGGGAGACACCATGCAGGAACGAAATCAGATCGGGTTGGCCATTGTCGGGTGCGGTACTATCGGCCGGATACGCGCCGAACTGGCGCGCGCCTACCCAGGGGTCGGTTGGATCGGCTTGTGCGATCTGAAATCGGACATCGGCCAGAAACTCGCCGAGGACGTCCAGGCCGATTTCTTCACCAACGACTACCGCGAGCTTCTGGAACGGCCCGAGGTGACCGCGACGATCATCGCAACGGACGAGAACTTTCATTTCGACCCCACGATGCTGGCGGTGGAAAAGGGACATTCCCTGTTCATCGAAAAACCCTTGGCGACCGACGCGCGGCAATCGGCGCAGATCCTCGACGCGATCCAGTCGGCCGGGCTGGACGCGGTGATCGGCTACACCAACCGCTTCCGCCGCCGGTTCCTGACCGTGAAGGAACGCCTGATCACCGGCCAGATCGGCGACGTTCACACGGTGGTCACGCGCGCCTTCATGAACCGGATGGTCCCCATCGCCACCGTCCAGCGCACGCAGGAACGCGCCACGCTGACCCCGATGGTCGTCTCCGGTACGCACAGCCTCGACATGTCGCTGTGGCTTCTGGAGGGCAAGAAACCCGTCTCCGTCTTCGCGCAATCCACCGATCCGGTCCTGGGCAAATGGGGCACCAAGGATTCCACGGTGGGCATCTTCACCATGGATGACGGTTCGGTGTTCTCGATGAACATTTCCTGGGGCCTGCCCGAGGTCTGGCCGGGCGCGGTCTACGGGATCGAGATCGGCATCGTCGGCTCCGAGGGCGTAATCGACATCGAGGACACCCACCGCGACCTTGTCATGGCGACGAATTTCGCCCAGGGCGCCGGCTATGCCCCCGAGGGCTACACGGCACCTGACCGGCATGTGGAATTCCTGACCAGCTATCCGCCGGGCGACCTGCACGACGGCCAGCTTTGGGGGCCGATGCGGGAAGAGACCAACGCCTGGTTCCAGCGGCTTTACACCGGGGCCAGCACCCCGCATGCGACTGCCTCTGACGGGCACCGCAACCTGCTGATGACAATGGCGATGGATCTTTCGGCCAAGCGTGGCGCCCCGGTCGCCCTGCCCCCGGATCCCGAAGAGCTGATGAAAGAACTGATGTGAGGCCGCAATGAGCATCGAGTTGAAATTCGGGGGCTACCAGGGCCCCAATTCCGTTCACACACGCGGCGGCCAGGTGCTGGCAAAGGCGGTCGAGGAAGAGACAGGCGGCAAGATCCGCCTGGTCTTCGACGAAAACATCGTCAGCCGCGGACACAAGGCGGCCGACCTTCTCAGCCTGACCGAAAGCGGCGACCTGGACGGGTGCTATTTCTCGTCCAGCTACCTTGCCAAGCGGGTGCCAGAGCTTGGGCTCTTCGATCAGCACTTCGTCGTGCCCGACCGGCGCCGCGCCTATGCGCTGCTGGATGGCGCCCTGGGCGACCGGCTGCGGACAGAGGTCGCCAAGGCAACCGGCTACGAGGTCCTGGGCTACTGGGACAACGGGCTGCGTCATATTTCCAGCGGGCCGCCGATCCGCAGCGTGGCCGATTGCGACGGGTTGAAGATCCGGACACTGGCCAACGAGGCCCACCAGCGCGTATTCCGCGCCCTGGGCTTTGATCCGCAGAGCATCGACGTCCGCGACCTGCCCGACGCTGTGGTCACGGGACGGGTCGATGCGCAGGAGAATCCGCTGACCAACATCCTGAACTTCAGGCTGCACGAGACCCACCGTCACATTCTTTTGACCCGGCACCTGCTGGGTGTCGCGCTAGTGCTGTTCAACGCCGAGCGTCTCGGGACGCTGGACCCGGATCTGCGGGCCGGTTTGCAGCGCGCCGTCGACCGCGCCACCGCCGAGCAGCGCCGCTTTGCCGAAGAGGATGACCAGATCTGCGGCGACGAGATGCGCAAACAGGGCGTCGAACTGGTCGAGCTTGACGATGACACGCGCGCCGCCTTCGCCGCCGCGACCCGCCCCGAGGTGGACGAGACCCGCAAGGCCTTTTCGCCAGAGTTGCGGGATCTCTTCGATCGTGAACTGAGCGCGGCCTGACGCCGGACCCAAGGCCAGAAACAAGGCCCGAACCAAGGCCCGAAGCAAGGAAAGACAGCCCAGATGACACAACCGGACCTGCCCACACCCGACCACGTGCGCAATATGAAGCTGATCGGCTATTCCGACCAGGGCGGACGGCCCGACGGCGTGCAACTCATGGTCAACAAGGGCCACGCCATCGTCGGTCACATGTTCTCGGACGGGTTCAGCGTGATCGATTGCCGCAACCCGCGCGATCCAAAGCCGGTCGCCTATGTCCCGGCCCCTCCCAACACCTGGAACATCCACCTGCAATCCCACGAGGACCTGCTCTTGGTGATCAACGCCAAGAACATGTTCGCGGCGGAGGAATTCCAGAACGAAGAGGAATATTACAAGGGCAAGCTGGGCGACAAGGTGGGCACCGCCGCCACTGCCTCGACCGGGCGCGACTGGACCGCGGGCATGGCAGTCTATGACATCAAAAACCCGGCAGAGCCGAAAAAGATCGGCTTCATGGACATCGAGGGCGGCGGCATTCACCGGCTGTGGTACACCGGCGGCCGCTGGGCCTATGCCTCGGCGCTGCTGGACGGGTTCACGGACTACATCTTCATCACCATCGACATGGCCGATCCGACCAACCCGAAAGAGGCTGGCCGCTTCTGGCTGCCCGGAATGAACGTGGCCGCCGGCGAGGATCCGTCGCAGGACCAGGCGCGCGCCGGCCTGCACCACGCCATCGTCCACGGCGACACCGCCTATGGCGCCTGGCGTGACGGCGGGCTTGTCATCATGGACGTCAAGGACCGGACCAACCCGGAACTGATCGTGCATCGCAACTGGTCCCCGCCCTTTGGCGGCGGCACGCATAACGCGCTTCCCCTGCCCGACCGCAACCTGCTGGTCGTCGCCGACGAGGCGGTGCTGGACAACTGCGCGGACGGTATCAAGCACATCTGGATCTTCGACATCCGCGAGCCGTCCAACCCGGTCAGCATCGCCACCGTGCCGATCCCCAACGAAGAGGATTACTGTGCCAAGGGTGCCCATTTCGGCCCCCACAACATCCACGAGAACCGCCCCGACGGAATGGTCAGCGACCAGCTGATCTTTGCGACCCAGCAGAATGCCGGGGTGCGGGTCTACGACATCTCGAACGAGTATCAGCCCAAGGAGACGGCGGCCTTTGTGCCCCCTGCCCCGGCCCGGCTGATGGACCGCCGCCCGAACCGGGCAAAGGTGATCCAGTCGACCGATATCTGGGTCTCGAAAGAGGGGCTGTGCTACGTGTCCGACTACAACGCCGGGATGTACATCCTGGAATACAACGGCTGACGCCGCCCGCCGGAACGATTGGACAGGACACATGGGCACGCCGTGAACGACCACCCCAGCCACATCCCCACCGAGGTCTACCTGGGCATTCTCGACCGTACGATCGACGTGCATTGGAACTACCACGCGGTTCTGATGTACGTCGTCTGGATGGGCCTTGTGCCGCTCTGCGTCACCATCATGCGGTTCCACAAACCGCCGCCGTCCGAAAAGGGCATCCGGCGCGACGTCAGCCTGTGGCACCGCGAATGGTGGTTCTTCAGCGTGCACAAATACGGCCTGTTTCTGGCCATGGCCGCGGTCCTTGCCGGCACGGCGGTGGCCTTCTGGGCGAGCGGCGGGTTCAGCGGATCGGTTCATGCCTGCCTGGGCGCGCTCACGGTGGCGATGGGGCTGGGCCAGATCCTGTCCTCGCAGATGCGTGGCACCCGCGGCGGGCGATATCGCGTGGGGGCCGACCCCGACGATCCCGCGACATGGCGCGGCGACCAGTACGATCACACGCCCAAGCGGCGCCTGTTCGAGGCGGTGCACAAGACCTGCGGTTACTTCACCCTGATTTGCGCCTTCGCGGCGGTGGGCTCCGGGCTGATGCAATATGCCATGCCCGTGCTGACAGGGGTCGTCGTGCTCACCGGGTTGGCATGGCTGGTGGCCTGGGTGCTCTACGATTTCAGGGGCCGCGCCTATGACGGCTATCGCGTCGCCCACGGCTATGGCCTGGAACATCCCTACAACAAGCAGCGCGAATTCCTGTAGGGCGCCCCGGTCGAAAATTTCGGAAGAAGGAAACTATGGTGACATCCACGACCATGGACAGGGGCTCCGTGCCCGGCGCGGCGCCGACGACAGGCGGACAAACGATTTCGGGCCCGTCGTCATGCTAGGCCCGCGCTGGAAGGGCAAGGTTCAACGCCTGGAGGACCTCGAACCCATTGCCAAGTCGCTGCTGCCCTGGGCCCTGTGGGAATTCGCCGCGCAGGGAGCCGAAAACAACCTGTCCCGGGACGGCAACCGGCAGGCGTTCGAGGATATCTGGCTGCAACCCCGCGTCCTGAGGGATGTCTCGGACCGGTCGATCCGGCAGGACCTGCTGGGCAAGAGCTATGCCGCGCCGTTCGGCATCGCGCCGATGGGCGCCTGCGCCATGTTCGGCTACCAGGCCGATCTGAACTTTGCCCGCGCCGCGAAAGAGGCCGGGATTCCCTTCTGCATGTCAGGCAGCGCGCTGGTCCCGATGGAGCGGGTGGCAGAGGTCAACCCGGATGTCTGGTTCCAGGCCTATGTCGCGGCGGACCGCGCCACCATCGAGGAACTGATCGAGCGTGTTCGCGCCGCCGGGATCTCGACCCTCGTGGTCACGGTCGATGTCCCCGTTCCGGGCAATCGCCGCGCGACCTATCGGCAGGGGTTCGAATACCCGATGCGACCCGGCGTGAGGATCGCGATCGACGGGCTGTGCCACCCACGCTGGCTGACGGGCACCTTCCTGCGGTCCCTGATGACCAGCGGGATGCCGCATATCGAGAATTACGGCAAAGGCCGGGGCATCCCGATCATCTCGGCCCGCGCGCCCCAGCGCAAACATGTGCGCGACGCGCTGAACTGGGAAGACATCAAGTGGCTGCGCGACAAGTGGCAGGGCAAGCTGCTCCTCAAGGGCATCCTGTCGGCAGAGGATGCACGCGCCGCGGCCCAGGCCGGAGTGGACGGGATCATCGTGTCCAACCACGGGGGGCGAATGCTGGATTCATCCGTTCCACCGGTCAAGGTCCTGCCCGAGATCGCCCAGGAAAAGGGCGATATGGCCGTGCTGCTGGACAGCGGCATCCGCAGGGGCGTCGACGTGGTCAAAGCGCTGGCGCTTGGGGCGGATTTCGTCTTTGTCGGTCGGCCGTTCCTCTACGCCGCGGCGGTGGGCGAACAGCCAGCCATCGATCACGCGATCAACCTGCTGTCCGCGGAAATCGACCGGACCATCGCATTGATCGGCAGCACCGACCTCGGCGATCTGGGCGAGCGGCTGGCATAAGCCGCCCGCCCCCATACCCTAACCCAGGACTCGCCGCACGTTTTCGGCCGCCACTTCGGCGATGCGGCGGTTGGATTCGCGCGTCACACCGGCGATATGCGGCGTCAGGATCAGGTTGGGCACACCTTCGAAGATCTTGCAGACCTCGGGCGTGATCGGTTCGACATCCAGCGTATCCAGCGCCGCCCCGGCGATCTTGCCCGCACGCAAGGCTTCGGCGCAGGCGGCCTCGTTCACGATGCCGCCGCGCGCGGAATTGACCAGCACAGCCTCCGGCTTCATGCGGTCGAACTGTCGCGCATCAATGAGGTCGATGGTCTGCGGCAGCTTCGGACAATGCAGCGTGACCACGTCCGCCTCGGCGATCAGATCGTCCAGATCGACCCGGCGGGCATCGGTCCAGGCCGGATGGTCGTCCGGCATCATCGCATCATAGGCGATGACGTTCATGCCCATGCCCCGTGCTTTCTCGCCCACCACCTGACCGATGGAGCCGAACCCGACGATGCCGATGGTGCGCCCCGCGATTTCGCGCGCACCGGCGAATTTCGGGCGGTCCCAGGCGCCGCCGGCCACCTCTGGCGTCGCGAAATAGGCGGGTCCGCGCAAAAGCACCATCGCGGTCGTGATGACGTATTCGGCGACGGAAACCGCGTTGGCCCCGATCGACGGGCAGACATCGACGCCGCGTTCCTTGCAGGCCTCGACGTCGATGTTGTCCAGTCCGACCCCCATCCGCGCAACCACCTTGAGGTTGGGCGCGGCGTCCAGCAACTCCGGGTTCACCTGCGTCGCGTTGCGCACGACGATGGCACGCGCGTCGGCCATCTTTTCCAGCAGTTCCGCCCGCTTGTCCCACAGGTTCGGGTCCCAATGGACATCGTACTCTGCGATCAGCCCTTCGGCCGTTTCCTTGTCCATGAATTCGGAAATGACGACATCCGACATGCTCTGATCCTCTTTCTGGCCCCGTGGCCCGATATGCGGCCCACCGGGGCCAAAACGAATTTCCGATGCGGCGCACCACTCAGAGGTATTCGCGTTCCTTGTTGTAGGGATGTTCCATTCCGTAGCCGTGCACCGCGCGGTAGCCGTCATAGCGCCGCTCGAGGAATTCCATCAGGACCCAGAAGGCCAGGAAAACAAAGGGCGTGATCAGAGCGATGGTCGCAAGGGTCGGCATCGGGTATTGCATCAGGCCGGATCCGATCGCCCCGGCGGCGCAGAACAGCGTGAAATAACCGGCTGTCTTGTGGTACGCCTCGAAGATCCGGCGGCGGGTGGTGCGGCTGTAGTGATCGCCATGCCAGGTCGACGGGTCTTCGGGGTCGGCGTTGTTGTAGTATTTGCCACCGTGGGTGCCCCGCAGCATCCCCGCGGTGACCTGGATCACGCCCAGAATGACGGTCAGGATACCCAGGATCGAATGCACCGATCCGCTGAATCCCTTGCTGACGACAAAGGCCACCGTCACCCCGGCCAGCGACAACAGAACCGCCGTCCAGAGCCCGTATTTGTGGGCGTTGAACCACCACCATTCGATATGCCTGATGTGCACCTTGCGGCGCAGGCCGTACTTGGTCGGCTTGGGCTTGCCGTAGCGGATGATCGTCACGAGAAGCGGCACCAGGAACAACCAGATGCTGACCATCAGGATCGCATGGTAGTTCCAGTGGATCTCGACCGTCCGGTCGAGAAAGCCGATATAGGCCTCTTCCTTGATATGCGGCATTTTCTCGAACATCGGGCGGTCCTCTCCTCATACCTGAGCGCCAGGTTGGGCGGCCTTGGCCGCATGCCTCTGGATTCACCGGCGCATTGCGGTTAAAGTATCGATTATCGATAACTTGTGCAACCGAGAGTCAGCCGCAATCGCCTGGTTTCAAGGAAAAACGGGAATTATGGGCAGGCCGTCACGGCTTGTTGACAAGTACGTGGTCCCGGGCCGCCAGGCGCGCCGCCTCGGGATCGCCAGAGGACAGCGTATCGACCAGCACCTGGTGCGAATCGGTCACCCGCAAAAGGTCGGCGCTGTGGCGCATGACGTTCAGGCTGGTCCGCGACCGCACGTTCAGCCCCTCCCACACCGACAGCAGCGTGTCGTTGCCCGCCGCTTCCAGAATGATGCGGTGAAAGCGCATGTTGTGCTGCGCAAACAGAAACGAATCCGCGGCATGGGCGGCCTTGCGCATCTGTTCCATCTGCTTTTCCAGCTTGGACCGCAGATCGATGCCGGCCTTGGCGACACATTCCGACGCGTAGGCCTCCAGCTGGGCGCGGACGTCATAGATCTCGCGGATCTCGTCGTCGCTGATCACCCGAACCCGCGCGCCCTTGTTGTGGCGGGTTTCCACCAGCCCCATCGCCTCCAGCTCGCGCACGGCCTCGCGCACCGGCGCCTGGCTGGTGTTCAGCTCTGCCGCGATCCGCAACTCCACCAGCCTGTCCCCCGGACGCAGGGCGCCGGACAGAATCTGCTTCATCAGATGCTCGCGGATTTGTGCGGAAAGCGACGAACGTACGATTTGCGAACGGGGCAAGGCGGGGCTTTCAGAGATGATATCGGTCTAGGAACGAAAGTGATGCAGAGATTTCAAGGTCTGGCCGCGAAATGCAAGGGCCAGAAGCTGCGCCTTGACGGGAACGGCACCGATCCGGTCCCGCCCTGCCCCGAAACCCGCCACTCGCAGATGGCACCAAACCACTGAAATGGAAACAGAAATGACCAAAACCGTCGGCGTGATCGGCCTGGGCAACATGGGCCGGGGAATTGCACGGAACATCGCCAAAGCGGGCCACGATCTGATTGCCTGGGACACCACCGAAGAGGCCAGGTCCCGGTTTTCCGACACCGCCCGCATCCTTGAACCGGACGCGATGGCCGCCGAGGCGGAGATCGTGATTTTCGTGGTTCCGGGGTCACCGCAAATCGACGACATCCTTGACAGCATGTTGGCGAACGCCCGCCCCGGCCTGATCCTCTGGGACTTCACCACCTCCGATCCGGTCTACACCAAACGGCTGGCCGCGCGGGCTGCAGAGGCCGGGGTGCCCTACATGGACGCGGGCATGACGGGCGGTGGCGCCAAGGGCGCCGACGAGGGCACGATGACCCTGATGATCGGCGGCGATGCCGAGGTCCTGGAACGGTCGCGCCCGGCGCTGGAGGCCTGCGCCGGCAAGCTGATCCATCTCGGGCCGTCGGGGGCCGGGCACACGATGAAGGTGGTTCACAACCTGATCACCCATACCAATTTCCTCGCCTGTTCCGAGGCCGGCCGCCTTGCCGAGGCGGCGGGGATCGACCTTGCCGACATGATCAAGGTGTTCAACGCGGGCAATGCGCGCAGCTTCATTTCCGAACGCCGCTTTCCCGATCACATCCTCACCGAAACCTGGGACGGCCGCTCGCGCATTTACAACCTGCGCAAGGACGTGGGCATGGCCGTCGCCCTGTCCAAGGAGCTTGGCAGCCCGATGCGGATCGGGCACCAGACGCTTGCCTGGATCCAGGCGGCGATTGATGCCGGCATGGCCGATGAGGATTTCACCCGTCTCTATCCCGCGCTCGACAAGCTGACACAGGACCCGGACGGGACCGCCTGACCGGACCGGCCCGCAGGGTCCGATACGGGCGACATCCCAGGGGCGGTGACCGGTTGCACGACCGGCGCCGCCCCGTTCTTTGCGTCAAGACAGCCATCGCAAGCGTTGCGTCAGGCGCAACGCGGCCTTTCGCGATCGTGGGTGGTCGTGGCGGGCCCTCTGCACGATATCCAATGGGAACCTTGAACCGAAGTCGATATGACGCAAAGGACGGTCCCAATGACTGCTATCACAGAGAATTTCTCCAAAGGCGCGGGCTATTTCCAACAGGCGGTCGGCGCGGTATCGGCATTTTTCGACAGTTTGGCGCGCGCGACTGCCGCGGCAGAAGCCTATGACCATTATTCGAACATGTCGGACGCCCAGCTGGCCGAACACGGGCTCGACCGGATGACCGTGGGCCAGCACATCATGCATCGTCACCTCGACGCCTGACGCCTTAGGTCGGCCGTATGGGCCGACACAGACCGAACCGCGCCTGTCTTGCTGCAAAGTCAGGTGCGGTTACTTCGATCCGCGCGTCCCGCTCACGCCAGATGTCGCATCGGGGCCTGTCGATTCCGCACGCCTCGCAGCACGCCAATCCCCAAGCGGATCCTGGCAGACCCTGTTGCTTTGACTGGGAATTTTGGTCCCTCGAGATGGGCCCCGGCATCCGACAAAAGGATGCCCATTCCATTTATCTATCCAAAAACCTGATAGGCGGCATCAGTAAGGATGTTTACTGACTTGCCTTCAGGGCTGGTACGTCTCGCCGGGCACAACCGGTGGAGGTGACGATGGTCGCCCCACGCAAGACCTGTCCCCGACCTCGCAGGAGACCAGCATGGGCGAAGTGATCAAGGCCGATTGGTTCGATTTAGACAATTCGTCCAGCGTCGCGATCCGGTCCTGGCTGCATGACAGCTACCTGCCGCAAGTCCAGTCCGTTCCGGGCGTCGCATGGACCGCCCATTACGAGATCGTCGAGATCCCCGACAAGCCCTATATCGCGGGCGCCCCGCAACGACGGGAAACGACGGATCCGACCCTGCCCACAGGGTGGCAAAACGTCATTCTCACCGCCGCCGTCTCGCCAGAGGTCTTCTTTGGCCGGAACGACCCGCTGGATACCCTGGCGCAATCCCACGCCGACCAGCTTGCCCGGCTTCGCAATCACCGCAGCGCCGTCTACATCGAGGAACAGGTCGTCAATTCACCCGAATTGCGCGCCTCGCCCTACGGCATGGGCCCGCCCCCGGCCATGCAGCTGGGAAATTACAACGTCGGCACCCCCGAGGACGAGGTCGAACTGGCCCGCTGGTACCGGGCCGAACGCTTTGCCCGCGTCTCTGTCACCCCTGGCATGATCCGTGGCCGCAAGCTGCTTTCGATCGCGGGCTGGGCCAAGCATGGCGTCCTGTGGGAATTCACCGATCTGCCCGAAGGCGACAGCAGCTTCGAGCACCGGTTCGTCGCGGCGGACCGGGGGGAGAACTGGCAGGGGCGGCACGTGCTCGAATACGCGATACATGCCTACGGCAGCCCGCATGCCGGACGCCGCGTCTGGCCACCCGTCACCGACACCACCGCGTAACACCAGCATCCATAGGGAGGATTCATGACACAACGACTGACCGGCAAGAGCCACGAAGAAGCGACGGGAACCGCCAAGCTGATCTTCGAAGCCTCGGACAAGTTTCTTGGCCGCACCGCCAATCTTCAGCGCATCCTGGCCACCCACAGCCCCTACCTGGCGCGCTGGTTTGGTGGCCTCGTCGCCGCCGTCCGCCAGCCCGACCTGGGCGCCACCACCGATCCGCGCCTGCGCGGCCTGGCCTGCATCAAGACCTCGATGACCAACGCCTGCGCCTATTGCACCGCGCACACCTCGACCTTCGGGCAGGGCCTCGGCATCTCCGACGAAGAGCTCGAGGCGATGATGGACGACAGCTACAAGACCAGCCCGCTGTTCGACGAACGCGACCGTGCCGCCATCGCCTGGTCCGAGGCGATGACCAAGAACACGGCACAGCGCGACAAGGACGTCTGGGCCGCGATGAAAGAGAACTTCACCGACACCGAGATCGTCGAGATCTCGATGGCCTGCGCGATGTTCAACATGATCAACCGCCTGAACGACAGCTTCTGGACCAACCTCGAAACCGAGGAATACAACCAGAAACAGTGGAACGCGGTAAAGGGCCTCTCGATCGAGGATATCGAGGCCTATGCCGGTCGCTTCGCCGAGGTGGGCGCCGCCGAGCGCGCCGAACAGGGTCAGGCCGAGTCGAAAGCCAAGGCCACCGCCTGAGCCATCCCGCGGATCGAAACGCACGCTCCCGGTGCGTTTCCGGGGCAGACTCACTCCTCCTGCCCCGCAAGGCGACCTTCACGGTCGCCTTGCCCCATCATCGGCCCGCGTCTCGGGCCGGCCCGTCCATTTGTCAGAGAGTGCCCCAATGCCCAACAAGCACACCAAAGTCCTGATCATCGGTTCCGGCCCTGCCGGCTATACCGCCGCCGTCTACGCCAGCCGTGCCATGCTGGAACCGGTGCTGGTCCAGGGGATCCAGCCCGGCGGCCAACTGACGATCACCACCGAGGTCGAGAACTGGCCGGGGGATGCGATGGTTCAGGGGCCCGACCTGATGGTCCGGATGGAGGCCCACGCCCGCGAGGTCGGCGCCGAGATCGTCAGCGACCACATCAACGCAATCGATCTATCCAGCCGCCCCTTCATCGCCCAGGGCGACGGCGGCACCACCTATACCGCCGATGCCCTCATCCTGGCGACGGGGGCGCAGGCAAAATGGCTGGGCCTGCCCAGCGAAGAGGCCTTCAAGGGCTTCGGCGTCTCGGCCTGCGCCACCTGCGACGGGTTCTTCTACCGTGGCAAGAACGTGGTCGTGATCGGCGGCGGCAACACCGCGGTCGAAGAGGCCCTGTTCCTGACCAGCTTCGCGGCGAAGGTTACCCTGATCCACCGCCGCGACACGCTGCGCTGCGAGAAGATCCTGCAGCACAGGTTGTTCAACAACCCAAAGGTCGAGGTGCTCTGGGATCACGAACTGGACGAGGTCCTTGGCGCCGACAACCCGCGCAGCGTCGAAGGGATCCGCGCCCGCAACGTCAAATCCGGCGAGACGACCGAGATCGCCTGCGACGGCGTCTTTGTCGCAATCGGCCATGCCCCCGCCTCGGAACTGGTCGTGGACCAGCTGGAAACTCACCACGGCGGCTACGTGGTGACCAAGCCCGACTCGACGGAAACATCCATTCCCGGCGTTTTCGCCGCGGGCGACCTCACCGATCACATCTATCGCCAGGCGGTCACCTCGGCCGGGATGGGCTGCATGGCCGCGCTCGAAGCCGAGAAATATCTGGCCATGAACGAAACGGCCCTGGGCGGTGACGAAGTGGCCGTCGTGGCCTGACCCGCCAGTTCCGACGCACCACACCCATCAGGGAGACGCCCAATGTCCGTGTCATCCAAGCGGCGTCTTCCTGCAAAGGGCTTCGAGATGGGCATCCCCCTGTCCGTTTCGGAGCCCTTTGGTAGGTTCTTGCCCCCGATATGCAGCTAGGCACGAACATCGACCTTCAGGCGCAAATGGTTCAGCGCGCCGCTGCCAAGCCAAGGATTTCGCGCGCTTCCGAGGTGGTTGCGACCTTCCGGCCGCTCTCTTCGCAGATCTCCACCGCGCGCGTGACCAGCGCGGCATTGGACGGGGCAAGCCTCGACTTGTCCAGCCGGATATTGTCCTCCAAACCGGTGCGCAGATGTCCGCCGGCCTCTGCGGCCCATCTGTTCAGCTCCAACTGATGACGCCCGATACCGGCCGCGCACCAGGGCACGTCGCCAAACAGGCGATGGACGGTTTTGACATAGAAATCAAATACCTCGCGGTCGGCGGGCATGGCGTTCTTCACCCCCATGACGAACTGGACGTAGGGCGGCGCGGTCAGTTCTCCGCGGTCCATCATGACCCGCGCTTGCAGGATGTGGCTGAGGTCAAAGGCTTCGATCTCGGGCTTGATGCCATATGTCCGCATCTCATTGGCCAGCCACTGAACCAGATCGGGTGGATTCTCATAGACCCGCGTCGGAAAATTGTTGGACCCCACCGACAGCGAGGCCATGTCCGGGCGCAGCGGCAGCATCCCGCCCCGAGCCTGCCCCGCGCCGGACCGTCCACCGGTGGAAAACTGCACGATCATGCCGGGGCAATGTTTGTTCAACCCTTCCTTCAGTCGCGCGAAACGATCCGGGTCCGAGCTGGGCGTGCCGTCATCATTGCGCACATGGGCATGGCAGATCGTGGCCCCGGCCTCGAACGCGGCATGGGTGCTTTCGATCTGTTCGCTGACCGTGATCGGCACGGCGGGATTGTCGTCCTTGGTAGGCAAGGATCCGGTGATCGCCACGCAGATGATGGCGGGTGTCTTGTCAGTCATGGAAGCCTCGTCAGGTCAAAAGATGTGGATCAGGCCAGCCCGGCCTCGACCGGCAGGCAGGTGCCGGTGATCCCGGCAGCCAGGGGTGAGGCAAGGAAGCAGGCGGCATGGGCCACGTCCGCTTCTGTGGCCAGCCGCCCCAGCGCGGTCTCAGACTGAAGCGCGGCAATCGCCTGGTCCGCAGGCGTGCCGCCATTCGCGGCGCGGGTTTCGATCCGCCCACGCAGGGCGTCGGTCAGGATCGGCCCGGGAGCAAGCGCGTTCACCCGCACCCCGTCACGGCCCATGTCCAGCGCGGCGGCCCGCGCCAGCCCCAGAACGGCGTGTTTCGTCGCGGTATAGAGCGCCTGATCCGGATGCGCCGTATACCCGTTGATCGAGGCCATGAGCACCGCCGCCCCCTGCCCCGCCGCCAGCCACGGCGCGGCGCACTTCAGGCTCAACGCCACACCGCGCACGTTCAGCGCAAAGACCCGGTCCCATTCACCCAGATCTAGCGCCGAGATCCGCCGCCACGGCGGCACCATCCCGGCATTCGCGATCAGGATGTCGAGGGCCCCCAGATCGGTTAGCGCGGCGCTCAACAGGGCCTCGGCATCGGGCGCGGTCAGATCCATCGCGATGGCGCGCCACCCCGCAGGCAGGACCGCGTCCCGCAAGACCTCCGGCAGATCCAGCACGCAAACCTGTGCCCCGGCCTGCGCCAGCGTCCCGGCAATGGCCCGGCCCAGCCCGCGCGCGCCGCCGGTCACAAGAGCGGTTTTTCCCGACAGATCGATCATGGCATCCCCCCTTGGCATGGCACCCCCGTGAACCGGGGGCGCAACAGCGTCATTCGATGACGATCAGCTCTTGAAAGCCGCTGGTCAGCGCCTCACCGCCGCCCGGACGGGCAACGATACAGTCTTCGACCCGGGCGCTGAAATCACCATCGCGGAAAATCGACGGCTCGATGGTAAAGATCATGCCCTCGCGCACCAGCGTTTCGTCGCCCTTGGTCAGGAAGGGCGGTTCGTGCACGTCCCAGCCGATGCCGTGGCCCAGACGGTGACGGAAGTCCTTGCCATAGCCGGCGTCTTCCAGCACGTCGCGCGCGGCCTTGTCGACCTGCTCGCAGGTCACGTCACCCGCCTTCAGCGCCGCGATCCCCGCCGCCTGGCTTTCCATGACCAGCTTGTGCACCTTGCGCTGTTCCTCGGTCGGCGCGCCAAAGGCCACGGTCCGGCCAAAGTCATAGCACATGCCGTCCAGCACCGCGCCAAAGTCAAAGTTGACAGAAACCGGCTTGTCCAGCTTGCGCGGCCATGTCTTCAGCTTGTCGCCAAAGATCAGCGGATGATCCGGACCGGAGTTGTACAGCGAGGTGGTGAAGGACGGCCCCAAAGAGCCATGCGCCTTCATCTGGTAGTCGATCTCGGCGCTGATCTCCAATTCGGTCATGCCAAATTTCAGGTTCTTGACCGTCGCGGCAAAGGCCTTTTCCGTGATCTCGCCCGCGCGGCGCAAGAGGTCGATCTCGTCCTGATCCTTGATGACACGAATGGGCCGCAACAGTTTGGTGCCATTGGCGAAAACCACGCCGGGCAGCAGCTTTTGCAGCTCCATCAGGGTCTCGGCCTCGCCGTCCTCGGACACGGCCACGGTTGCGCCCGCACCCACACCAAGGTCCGCAAGAATGCCGCGCGCCATTTCCACCGGGTCATCCCAGTCGCCCAGAACACGCAGGTCGACGCCGGTGATCCCGCCCGCGCTGCCAAACTCGGCGGTCATGCGCGGCAGGGTCAGGATCGGCTCCTTGCCCGGCGCGATCCACATGCCCTCGATCCAATGACCGGGGTGCAGGTTGCGGCCATAGTTGGGAATATCGCGGTGAATTCCCGTCAAGTAATCCAGATCGGTCCCGATCGGGAAAAAGATCAGGTCTGCTTGTCCGTCGATGCTGTTGCGGAACCGGGTCATCCGGTCTGAGTAGCTGGCCACTGGGGCTCTCCTTCTTTGGTCAATTCTTCGGCGTGGTGGCAGGCGGCCTGCCGGCCATCGCCCATGTCTCTCAGGTCGGGCCGTTCGGCCCGGCACAGGTCGGTCGCCAGCGGGCAGCGCGGATGAAAGGCGCAGCCCGAAGGCGGGTTCAACGGTGAGGGAATGTCGCCCTTGATCGGGGCATAGACCGTGCGGCGGCGGTCCAGCCGCGGCACCCCTTCGATCAGCGCGCGGGTATAGGGATGCGCAGGCGCGTCAAAGATACGGTCGACGCTGCCCATCTCGACGACGCGGCCCAGGTACATGACCAGCACCCGGTCCGAGATATGTTCGACGATCCCCAGATCATGGCTGATGAACAGGTAGGTCAGGTCAAACTCATCCCGCAGGTCCATGAAAAGATTGACGATCTGCGCCTGAATGGACACGTCCAGCGCGCTGACCGCCTCGTCGCAGACAAGGATTTCAGGCTGCACCGCCAAGGCCCGCGCGATCCCCACGCGCTGCCGCTGACCGCCGGAAAAGGCGTGCGGAAAGCGGTCGGCATAGCTGGGGTCGATGCCGCAGCGTTCCATCAGTTCGGCGACATAGCTCTCGGCCTCGGCGGGTGAGGTCAGGCGATGCACGCGCGGAGCCTCTCCGATCAGGGTTTTCACCCGCTTGCGCGGGTTGAGCGAGGAGAACGGATCCTGAAAGATCATCTGCATGGGCAGGGCCTTGCCGCCCGGATCGGGGCGGTCGATGGTGCCGGAGGTGGGGTCCAATAGCCCCGCCACCATGCGGCCCAACGTGGACTTGCCACAGCCGGATTCCCCAACAACGCCAAGTACTTCGCCCTTCTTGAGATCAAAGCTCACATCCTCGACGGCACGCACCACCGCGGGCGGCGGCGCAAGACCGACCCGGCGCAGCCCCCGTGTGACGAAATCTCCTTCGGAGCCAAAGCGGCGGCCAAGGTTGCGGACGGAAAGGACGGTCTCGCTCATGCCTCGGCCCCCTTGATCAACGGATGGACGCAGCGCACCGCGCGGGTGCTGTTGACAGGTGTCAACGCGGGCATCGTCGCGCAGGCCTCGGTCGCGCGGGGACAGCGGGGCGCAAAGGCACAACCCGGTGGCAGATCGGTCAGCAAGGGCATCCGCCCGGGGATCTGCTGCAACCGCCCACCGCGCTGGCCCGGCACGGGGACGGAGGCGATCAGCCCCTGCGTATAGGGATGCGCGGGCGCGTCGAGGATGTCATCGACCGGCCCTTCTTCGACGATGCGGCCCGCGTACATGACCGCCACGCGATCGGCCAACCCGGCCACCACGGCCAAGTCATGGCTGATCCAGATCAGCGCCGTTCCCCGATCCCGGCACAGCCGCTGCACCAGGGCAAGGATCTGTCCCTGGATGGTCACGTCCAGCGCGGTCGTGGGTTCATCGGCGATGATCAGGTCGGGCTGATGCAACAACGCGATGGCAATCGCCACCCGCTGCCGCATTCCGCCGGACAACTGGTGCGGATAGGCGCTCAGCCGATCCTCGGGTGCGGGAATGCCCACCTCGTCCAGCGCGGCGATGGCGCGGCGGTGCACCTCTGCCTTGTCCAGTTTCTCATGCGCCAGCAGGGCGTCGCGGATCTGGGTGCCGATGCGCAGAACCGGGTTCAGCGTCATCATCGGATCCTGAAATATCATCGCGATCTTGCGCCCTCGCAGGCCGCGCATCTCGGGTTCGGACAAGGCCAGGATGTTTTGCCCGTGCAGTCGCACCTCGCCCTCTGTCACGCGGCCCGGCGGGCTGATCAGACGGTTGATGGAAAACCCGGTCAGCGATTTGCCAGACCCGCTTTCGCCCACAAGGCCAAGGATTTCACCGCGTTGCACGGTCAGGGACAGATCGCGCAAGGCATGGATGGTGGCGGCGGGGGTGACAAAGCTGGTTTGCAGCCCGCGAAGTTCCAGAACGGCGGTCATGGTCACAGCCTCGGGTTCAGCACGTCGCGCAGCCGGTCGCCCAGCAGGTTGACGCTGATGATGATGGCCAGCAGCACCAGCCCCGGAAGGACGGAGATCCAGTAGCGGCCGGATTGCAGGTAATCGAAGCCATTGGCGATCAGCAGCCCCAGAGAGGGCCGTGTCGGCGGCAGGCCAAGGCCCAGGAAGGACAGCGTCGCCTCCAGCGAGATCGCCATGGCCATCTGCATCGTCGCGACGACCAGCATGGTTGGCAGGCAGTTGGGCAGGATGTGACCCAAGAGGATGCGGATACCGCCAAGGCGCAGGCCCCGCGCGGCCTCGACGTAATCGCGCGCACCTTCGACCAGCGCGACACCGCGCACGGTGCGGGCGAAATAGGCCCATTGCACCACCACCAGCGCAAAGATGATCTTGTCCACGCCGCGGCCAAGGATCACCAGCAGGATCAGCGCCACGAGGATCGTCGGAAAGCTCAGTTGCAAATCGACGATACGCATCAGCACGGTATCGACCCAACCGCGCCGATAGGCGGCCACCAGCCCGACCAGCGTGCCAAAGACCAGCGCCAGCAGACCGGAGGCCAGCCCGACGACCATCGAAATGCGGATACCGTAGAGCATGGCCGACAGCATGTCGCGGCCCTGCCCGTCGGTGCCCAGCCAATAGGTCATGCCGGTAAAGCTTTCCGAACCCGGCGGCATTAGACTGTCGAGGATGTCGACCTGTCGCAGGTCATAGGGGTTCTGCGGCGCGATCCATGGCGCGCCAAAGCCCGCGATGCAGAAACCGACAAAGACGATCAGGGCGATCACCGCGCCCGGGTTGGACAGGAACCGGCGGGTCAGATCACGGGCCGATCCGGCGGCGGGGGCTGTGGTCATGGCGCTCATGCCCGGCCTCCGCCAAGACGAATGCGCGGATCCAGCAGCGAATAGAGGATGTCGACCAACAGGTTCAGCGTCACGAACATGAAGACGACGCAGATCAGGTAGGCCACGATCAGCGGTCGGTCGAGCACGGCAATCGCGTCGATCAGCATTTTGCCCACACCGGGCCAGGAAAAGATCGACTCGATCACCACGGCAAAGGCGATGACCCCGCCGAACTCCATCCCCAGCACGGTGACGATGGGGATCAGGATGTTCTTCAGCGCGTGCACGCCCAGAACGCGGCGTTCGGGCACGCCATTGGCGCGTGCGAACTTGATGTAATCGGTGAACATGACTTCGCGCATCCCTGCGCGGGCAAGCCGGATCACCATCGCCATCATGATCAGCGACAGGGTAAAGGCCGGCATGGCAAGGTGGTGCAGCCCGTCCAGCGTCAGCAGGCTGGTTTCCACGAAACCCAGATCGACGGTATCGCCCCGCCCGACAGAGGGCATCCAGCCCAGTTGCACGGAAAAGGTCAGGATCATGATGATGCCGATCCAGAAAACCGGCAGGGAAAAGGCCACCATGGAAAAGCTCATGATGAGTTTGGCGCCCCAGCCCTCAGGCCGCAGCCCGGCGTAGACGCCCATCGGCAGGCCAATGACCAGCGCAAGAACCAGCGCCGCAAAGGCCAGTTCCAGCGTGGCGGGCAGCCGCTCAAAGATCAGGTGCAGGGCGGGCACTCCGTGAGTGAAACTTTTGCCCATGTCGCCCTGCAGCATGTTGCCGACAAAGGTCAGGTATTGGCGCCAAATCGGCTGATCCAGACCAAGGTCCTTGATGATCGCGGTCAGGCAGGCCTGATCGCATTCGGACGAGGCGAAGATGTAGACCGGGTTTCCGACTACGTTGACGCCGAAAAACACCAGCAGCGTCATGACGGTCAGCACGAGCAATGCCTGTAGCACGCGCCGGGTGATATATTCGGCCATTCTCTTCGCCTCGCCTGTTGGTCAGTCGACCCGGTGGATTTCGGTCGCCAGCGTGCGCTCGTTGGTGCGCGGCTCGTGGCTCAGACCGGACCGCATCGCCCAGCTGTTCACCTGGAAGTGCAGCGGGATGTAGGCGTAATCCTCCATGCCGATGCGGATCGCCTCTTGCAGGAGGGCAAGACGCTTCTCCGGGTCGACGGTACGCTTGGCCAGAACCGAACGCGCGTCAATTTCCGGGTTGGAATAGCGGCCAAAGTTGCCGTTCCCGCCGCCGGTTGCCGCGTTGTAGGTTTCCAGCGTGCCAGAGACGGTATAGGTCGCCTCGCCCGCCACGGTGCCCCAGCCGGTCAGCGACATCGAGAATTCCGGCACGTCGAAGCCGGGCATCGACAGTTCATCGCCGCGGATCAGGCGCGAGAAGAAGATGTTGCGCGGCATGGCGTCGACCTCTGTCGTGACACCGACACGGGTCCACATTTGTGCCACCGCTTCGAGGATGCGGGCATCGTTGATGTAGCGGTCGTTCGGGCCATGTAAGGTGATGCGGAAGCCGTCGCCATAGCCTGCCTCTTCCAGAAGGGCCTGTGCGGCGGCGGGGTCATAGGGGTCGGCCTCCAGCCCGTCGACATAGCCGAAGAAGCCCGGCGGCACGATGTTCTTGGCCGGCAGGGAGGCGCCGCCCATGATCCGGTCGCGGATGGCCTCGCGGTTGATCGACAAGCTCAGCGCCTTGCGCACGCGCCAGTCGCGCAGCGGGTTCGGCACCATGACGTTGCCGTCGTTGTCGGTGATGAAAGGCTCGACATGCTTGTAACCCGGCATGAGGTAGATCAGCCGGTCGGACGGGATAGTCGAGACGGTGAAATCCGGGTTGTCGCGCAGTTGCGGCAGGTCGACCGTGGGCGGATAGTCGATGATGTCCACGTCACCGTTCAGCAATGCCGCAAGGCGCGAAGCGTCCTGCGTGACAGGGCGAAAGACGACCTTGTCCCATTCCACGTCACCACCCCACCAGTCGGGGTTCTTGACCACGGTGACGCTGTCGCCGGGGGTGAAGGTGTCATATTTGAACGGGCCGGTGCCGATGGTGGCCTTGCCGCTGTTGAAATCCACCGATTCCGTGGCGCCCTTGGCCGCGTGTTCGGCCACGATCGGCAGCATGGCCAGGTCCTCGGCCACGGTCGGATAGGGGCCGTCGGTGGTGATGTGGATGGTCAGATCGTCGATCTTGGTCCACTGCTTGCCGCCCTTGTCCAGCTGGAAGGCCGGCGAGGCGGGTGCGCCCGAAATCCCTGCCTTGAGCCGGTCGAAGGTAAAGATGACGTCATCGGCGGTGAAATCCTCGCCGTCGTGCCATTTGACACCTTCGCGCAGCTTGAATTCCCAGGTGGTGTCGTCCAGCGGCTGCCAGGACACGGCCAGGCCCGGGATCGGCTGCGAGGCGGAATCCAACGCCACCAGCTTTTCAAAGATATGTTCATGCACCTGTACGTCGGCGGACAGCTGGGTCCAGTGCGGGTCCAGTGAACTGGACTCGGACCTGACGCCGATGGTCAGGACCTCCTCGGCCACGACGGGCGCAGCCGTCATCAGTACGGCGCACAATGCGCCGGTTATCCAGTGTTTCATGGATCGTCTCCTTGTTGGATGGCAGCGCCCCGGACGGGGCGCCTTGGGGGCGCAACGGTTAAATCCGTTAACTGCTGTAAAACTTTTTTAACGGACCAAGTTGATTCGGTCCAGAAATTTCACAGGGCGAACGAAAGTTCACATCCCGCCGATGCAGGTGTAGCGCGTCTCCAGGTAGTCATCGAGCCCCTGCCAGCCGCCTTCCTTGCCCATGCCGGATTCCTTCAGCCCGCCAAAGGGAATTTCCGGTGCGACGATCAGGACCTCGTTGATGCCGATCAGCCCGTATTCCAGACCGTCCTGCAGCCGGAAGGCCCGGCCAAGGTCGCGGGTGTAGGCATAGGCGGCCAAGCCATAGACCGTGTCATTGGCCATCCGGATCGCGTCTTCTTCGGTTTCAAACCGATAGACCGGGGCGACGGGGCCAAAGATCTCTTCCTGCGTGACGCGCATCTCGGGCGTTGCACCCGCGATCACGGTGGGCGCATAGAACAGCCCGCCGCGTTCATGCGCACCGCCCCCGGCCAGCACGCGGCCGCCCTTGTCGACCGCGTCCTGCACCAGTTCGGAAATCTTCTCCAGCGCCGGGGCATCGACCATCGGCCCCTGTTCGGCGCCGTCTTCGAGACCGGGCGCGACTTTCAGCGCCTTGGCCCGTTCGGCGAGCCGTTCGACAAAGGCATCATAGATGCCCGCCTGAACGTAAACCCGGTTGGAACAGATGCAGGTCTGACCCGCGTTGCGGAACTTGGCGATCATGGCGCCGTCGACCGCGCGATCCAGATCCGCGTCATCAAAGACGATGAAGGGCGCGTTGCCGCCCAATTCCATGCTGACCTTCTTGACCGTCCCGGTCGCCCCGCGCAGCAGTTCCTTGCCGATCTCGGTCGAGCCGGTAAAGGTCACCTTGCGGACCTTGGGGTTGTCCATGATCTCGCCGCCGATGGCGCGGGCCGATCCTGTCAGGATGTTGACCACCCCGGGCGGAAAGCCCGCCCGTTCCGCCAGCACACCCCAGGCGAGGCCACTATAAGGTGTCGCCGTGGCCGGTTTCACCACCACCGGACATCCGGCGGCCAGGGCCGGGCCCAGCTTGCGCGCCAGCATCGACGACGGGAAGTTCCACGGCGTGATCGCCGCCACCACGCCGACCGGATGCTTGGTCGTCATCAGGCGGCGGTTCGGCCAGGGCGAGGGAATGACCTCGCCCCGCGCGCGGCGGATTTCCTCGGCAAACCATTGCACGTAGGCCGCCGACGACATGACCTCTGCCTTGGCTTCGGCCAGCGGTTTGCCCTGTTCCAGCGTCAGGATGCGCGCCAGTTCATCGGCATTGGCGGTGATCTCTGCCGCAAGGGCGCGCAGCAGGGCCGCGCGTTCTGTCACCGTCTTGGCAGCAAAGGCGGGAAAAGCAGCATGGGCGGCCTCGATCGCGCGGCGCGTTTCGGCGGCACCGGATTTCGGCACCTGGCCAATCACATTCCCATTGGCGGGGTCCGTCACGTCAATCGTGGCGCCATCATCTGCGCCGACCCATTCCCCGCCAATCAGGTTGGCCTGCCGCATCAAATCCGACATCTGCATCTTCCTTCGCGATATATCGTACTTTTGTTCGTATAGCGCACGATTCGCGAATCTTGCAACAGAAGTTCGACAGGCGAACCCCGCTCAGAGGGAAAACGGCGCCAGATCGACCTCTGGCACCTGCCCCAGCGCCAGCGCGGCGATGGCCTTGGACACCACCGGCCCGGCAGTGAAGCCCATCCACGGAAACAGGTTGAGGAAAAAGCCTGGCACCTGCGGCACCTCGCCCAGAACCGGTCGCCAGTCCGGGGTGCCGTTTACCATCGCGGCCCAGCTGCGCACGATCTGCACATCGGCCAGCCCCGGAACCAGACGCTGCGCCAGCGCAAGGTTGCGCAGGGTCGACCGATGATCGACCACCGGCCCGCCCCGCATCCGCGCGGGCCAGCCGCCGCCAATCAGAAAGCCGCCCTCTGCCGCCTGTTTCAGCGTGAGCTTTTCCGAGGTGAAATACAGCAGCCAGGGCAGCAGCGGCGGGCGCTTTTCCGTGACGCTGACCTGGATGGCATGGGCCTCTATCGGAACGGTGACACCAACCATGCGTGCCACCTCGGCCGCCTGCGCGCCAGCGGCGTTGACCACCCGCGCCGCGCGGATGCCCTGCCCGCCCGCCGTGATGAGAAACCCGCCCGAATCGCGTTCAACCGCCGTCACAGGCGCATTTCGCAGCAATTCGGCCCCGGCTTCGCGGGCGCGTTTCAGAAACAGCGGCGCCACCTTGAACGGATCGGCCTTGCCCTCGATCGGGCAAAAGGCCCCGCCCGGGAAACCGCCGGTCAGAAATGGCGCGCGCTCGGCAAGGCCATCGGCGCCCCACAGGTCAATCCCCAACCCCTGCGCCTGTTCGATGGCCGATTTCTCGCGCAGCATCTGCATCTCGTGGTCCGACCCGGCCACCATCAGCCCGCCCTTGGCGACAAAGCCAAGATCACCGCCCAGTTCGGCCTCCAACCCCGCCCAGAGGCGGATCGATTCGATGAACAGCGGCAGCACCTCAGAGTAGTGGCGCGCCCAATCGGCCCCAAGATGGCGGAACGGATCAAAGGGGATCTGCGCGTGGATCGACCCCGCGTTGGACCCCGAAGCGCCAAGATTCACGTCCCGGCGTTCGATGACGATCACGCGCGCGCCCATCTGCGCCGCATAAAAAGCAGTCGCCGTGCCTGCCAGCCCCCCACCGATGATCGCAAGATCGTAGCGCATGGACAAAATCCCCGTTGAACCGCCTTCTTTGTTCGATATACTAACTTTTGTCCGCATAATGAACATAGAGAATTCACCGACACGGAGGTTTCCTCAAATGGCTCTCGAAGTCGCCGCCAGCACCTTCCCCCATCTCTACTCGAACACCGGCCTTGAATCCCTGCGCCACCTGCAGGGGCTGGGTTACAAGAAGTTCGAGCTGATGATCTTTCCGCCGCATTGCTGGCCGGCGGACCTGAGCAAGGACCAGATTGCCGAATACAAGGCCTGGCTGGATGGCGAAGGCACGCAGATCACCTCGTTCTGCTATCCGCTGATCGACAACAATCCCAATGCCCCCGACCGGCTTATGCGGGAGTACACGATCGACCGCTACAAGGAGGCCATCGACCTCTCGGCAGAGCTGAACTGCCCCTACGTGGTCATGATCCCCGGCATCTATGGCGGTCTGATCGACCCGCCGAAACCCTGGCTGGACGACTGGTTCGTGGACAGCGCGAAGAAGGTCGTCGAACATGCCAAGGGCGCCGGTGTCCGCATCCTGCTGGAAAACGTGCCCTTCACCCATCGCCCCAGCGCGCAGGACATGAAAGAGCTCTGTGACCGGATCGGCGATGTTGGCGTGAACTTCGACGTCTGCAACTCTGTCTACATCAAGGAAGACGCCGCCGAGGCGATCCGCATGCTGGGCGACCTGGTCGAGAACGTGCACATCTCGGACACACCCGCCGATGTGTTCAAGCATGAGTGCCTTGGCACCGGAATCGTCGATCCCGGCCCGACCATGCAGGCGCTGAAAGACATCGGATACGACAAGATGACCGTGCTGGAGATCATCGCGGATGCGAACGATCCCGCCAACGACCCCGACAGCGACTATCGCAAATCCCACGCCATCCTTGCCGAACACGGCTGGGCGGCGCTGTAATTTCCGGAGAACGACCATGAAAGAGTTTCGCGGAAGCTATTCCGTAAACGTCACCCCCTTCACCGAGGACGGGGGTGACATCGACCTTGCGGCCAACCGCCGGTTCATCGACTGGCAGATCGCGCAGGGCGTGCCGGGGATCATCATCCTTGGCACATCGGGCGAGTTCCTGACCGTCACCGACGACGAGCGCCGCCGTTATATCGAGGACACGCTTGCCCATGTGAACGGCCGGATCGACGTGCTGGTCGGCGCGGCGAATGCCCACTCCCCCACAGCCGCCCGCTACGCGCGCGAGGCGCAAGATGCCGGCGCGCAGGGCCTGATGATCATCCCGCCCTATTACTACACGCCCACCGAAGACGAGATCATGGGCTATTACGACACGATCACAGCGACCTGTGATCTGCCGATCATGCTGTACAATAACCCGGTCACGTCGAACGTGGACATGTCGGCCAAGCTGGTCGGGCGTCTGACGCGCGAATTCGACACGGTGCGTTACATCAAAGAGGCGTCGATGGACGTCGCCCGCGTCTATGACATCATCGAGGAAACCGAAGGTGTCATGAACGTCTTTGCCGGGGAACGCATCGTTGAAAGCTTCCTCTTGGGCGCAGTCGGCTATGTGAACCCCTTTGGCAACTATATCCCGCGCGCCTCTACCCGGATCTGGGATTTCCTCACCGCGGGCCGGATCGAGGACGCCAAGCGCATCCAGCGCCATATCACCGTCATCGAACACGTCATCGCCGAGGGTCACCCGACCTACGGGCACCAGTGCTACTCCAAGGCGCTGGCGGCAAAGGCCGGTTATCCCGTGGGCGACGTGCGCCCGCCGCTGACCACCTTTGCCTCGCTGGGGGCAGAGGATCTGGCCAAGGCCGAACGGCTCAAGGGCATCATGGATGAGCTTGACCGCCTCATGGATGAGCTGGAAAGCAAGGCCGCATGACAGAGATCCCCCTTTTCACGCCCTTCTCCCTGAGGGGCGTCACCTTTCCGAACCGGATCATGCTGGCCCCCATGTGCCAGTATCAGGCAATCGACGGCGTCCCGAACGATTGGCACCGCGCCCACCACGGGCGCTATGCTACCTCGGGCGTCGGCTCTGTGGTGGTAGAGGCGACGGGCATCAGCCCCCGCGGCCGTATCAGCCCCGGCTGCACCGGCCTTTACAATGACGAACAGGTCGCGGCCTGGCGCCAGATCACCGATCTCTACCGAGCGCAGGGCATCCCGGTCTTTGTTCAGATCAATCACGCGGGAGCCAAATCCTCGACCATGCGTCCCTGGGACGGCATGGGGCCGCTGGACCCCGGCAGCGCCGAACCGCCCTGGCAGACCTATGCCCCCTCTGCCGTGCCCGCGCGCGAGGGGTGGCACACGCCCAAGGCGCTGGAGGTCGAAGAGATCGCCGCCATCGTGCAGGATTTCGCCCGCGCCGCCGAACGCGCGATCGAGGCCGGCTTTGACGGCGTCGAGATCCACGGCGCGCATGGCTACCTGTTGCATGAGTTCATGTCGCCCTTTTCCAACCGCCGCACCGACGATTTCGGCGGACCGGTGGAAAACCGGATGCGGCTGCCGGTCGAGGTCGCCCGCGCGGTGCGCGCCGTGCTGCCCGATGACATGCCCTTGCTCTACCGCGCGTCCTGCGTGGACGGCGAAGGGGGTGGGCTGACGCTGGACGATACCGTGGCGCTGTCGCACGCGCTGAAGGCCGAGGGCGTGGACATGATCGACGCCTCGGGCGGCGGCATTCCCGCCGGGATGCGACTGGCGCAGCAGAAACCGGAACCGGGGTTCCAGGTACCTTTCGCGGACCGCATCAAGGCGGACACCGGGTTGGCCACCGTCGCCGTCGGCATGATCACCGAGGCCGAAATGGCCAATGACATCGTCGCCACCGGCAAGGCCGACCTCGTGGCGCTGGCACGCGGGATGCTGCGCGATCCAGCCTGGCCCTACCACGCCGCGCAGGCGCTGGGGCATCCGGAACCGGCCTCGATCCTGCCAAAGCTCTATGCCTTCTACTTGAAACTGGCGTCCTGATCGCCTGATACACAGCGCGGCGCCCCCTCACCGGGGCGCCGTCTTCTTTCGCAATCCGCAGGAGCCGACATGATCCGGTTTTTCTACAACATGGCGCCGAACCCGATGAAGGTGGCGCTGTTCCTCGAAGAGTCCGGGCTGGACTACGAACCCGTCCCCATCGACACCCGCAAGGCCGAGCAGCACAGCGACACCTTCAAGGCGCTCAACCCGAACGCCAAGCTGCCGGTGCTGACCGATGGCGAAACCGTGGTTTTCGACAGCAACGCCATCCTTCTGTACCTCGGCGAAAAGACCGGCCAGTTCATGGGCACGCCGGATCAGCGCGGCCAGCTTTTGTCCTGGATGATGTTCGTGGCCTCCGGTGTCGGCCCCTTCTCGGGACAGGCGGTCCACTTCCGCAACTTCGCGCCGGAAAAGCCGCCCTATGCCGTGAAACGCTATGACTTCGAGGCGCGCCGCCACTGGCAGATCGTCGATGACCGGCTGGCGCAGGGCGAATGGATGATGGGCGAGCATTATTCCATCGTCGACATGGCGGTCTGGGGTTGGGGCTCTCGCCTGACCTATATGCTGGGCGATGACAACATCATGCAGAAATACCCCCATCTCGACCGGCTGATGAAGACCATCGACGCCCGCCCCGCCGCCGCGCGGGCCCAGGCGCTGAAGGATCACCACCAGTTCAAGGCCGAATTCGACGAGGTCGCCATGCGCAGCCTCTATCCTCAGATCTTTGCCCCCGATCCCGTATAGCGGTGCAGGCCCGACCGATCTGCCTTGCCCCTGTCAAATCCCGCGTGATATTTCGATGCTGGCAGGGCGCAAGGGATCGGACCAACCATGACTGAAGACTGCGGTGACGGCGTAACCCTGCAGGACCATGCCGCCTATTTGGCCCAGGTTCATGATTTCCAGTCGGACATCGAGATCCTTGCCAACAACGATCTGGTGGGGACCATCCTGGAAACCGTCATGATGGCCACCGGCATGCGATTTGCCGCCGTCGCGCGCGTGACGACGGATCGCTGGGTCGCCTGCCGCACCGTGGATGAGACCCAGTTCGGGTTGCAGTCCGGAGACGAGATCGACATCAGGTCGACCTTCTGCCAATCCGTGCGCGACACGGCCCAGAAGGTCCTGTTCAACGACTCCGCGACTGACGAGGTCTACGCGAACCACCCCATCGCGCTGAAGTTCGGCATTGCCAGCTATGCCTCGCTCCCGATCTACCGCAGCGATGGCAGTTTTTTCGGCACGCTCTGCGCCATCGACCGGGAACCACGCGACATAAAGCATCCCCGCGCCGTGAAGATGCTGGAGATGTTTGCCGATATCATCGGGCAAAGCCTCGAAACCGTCGAGCGGCTGGAAGCACAGGAACACAACCTGGAGCATGAGCGCCAGATGGCGCAGATCCAGGAAGAATTCGTTGCCGTCCTAGGTCATGACCTCCGCAATCCGGTGGCCGCCTTCGGCGCGGGTTTGCGACAGCTTGAACGCGAAGCCCAGACAGAGCGCGCGCAGGTCGTCATCCCGCTGATGAAGGCATCGCTGCACCGGATGAATGAGCTGATCGACAACATCATGCTGCACGCCCGGTCCCGGCTTGGTCGCGGCATCCATATCTCGCCCGTGTCCGACGCCCCCCTGGCCGAGGCGCTGGCCCATGTGGTCGACGAAATCCGCGTCACGGCCCCGGATCGGGACATCGTGCTGGACCTTGCACTGGACAGACCCGTCCGATGCGACCCGGACCGGGTCGCGCAGGCCGTGTCCAACCTGTTGTCAAACGCGGTCCGGCATGGCGCCGAGGGGCATCCGATCGAGGTTCGCGGCAGAACCGATGGCGATCACGCCATCATCGCGGTCGCCAACAGCGGCGCCCCGATACCCGGAGATCTGCACGAGGACCTGTTCAAACCCTTCCGGCGCGGTTCGAATGCCGAAGGCAAAAGCCTTGGGCTGGGCCTTGGCCTCTATATCGCCTCCTCCATTGCGGAGGCGCATGATGGCAGCATCGGCGTGTCTTGCCGCGACGGGACCACGGCCTTCGAGATCCGCTTGCCGTTGACATCCGGCGCCTGACCTGACGGCCAAGCGCCAAGCCCGGATTAGCGGATATAGCTTGCCCCGTTCACGTCCAGCGTCGCCCCGGAAAGGTGGCGGCACCGCCCCGACAGGCAAAAAGCCGTCAGCGCCGCGATGTCCGACGGCGGTACGAACTCTCCCATTGTCAGGCGGTTTTCGACCACCTGCCGCCCGCCCTGGCTCTCGGCGAAATCGCGGCTCATCTTGGTGTCCACCACGCCCGGCGCGATGATGTAGGTGCGGATGCCGTCGCGCGCGTACCCCGTGGCAACGGTCTGGAGCGCCGCCTTGAACGCGGCCTTGGACGCGGCATAGCCGATCGTCTGAGGGTTGGTGACCCCCTTCTGCGCCGCCCAGCTGGAGATGCCCACGATTTCTCCGCCGCCCCTTTCGCGGAAATGTCTGACGGCGGCGCGCAGCAGCGCAGAGGCAGAAAACACGTTGACCTGAAAGGTCTCGGACCAGACCCGGTCCCATTCGTCCTCGGGGTCGTCGATACCGCCGGCGAAATGCATCACGGCGGCATTGTTCACGATCCCGTCCAACCCGCCGGTCAGCGCCACCGCCTCGGCGAACATCGCCTCGGCCCCGCCCTTTGTCGCAAGGTCGCCCTGCAACAGGATGGCGCGATCTGCGGGCACGCCCTGCATCGCCGCCTCTGCCCCGGCCCGGTCGCGTCCGTAATGCGTCACGACCCGCGCGCCCTGCGCCGCAACCTCGCGGGCGATTTCCTGTCCGATGCCTTTCGACGCGCCGGTCACCAGTATCGTCTTGCCGTCCAACATCGGCCATCTCCTTCATGGCGCCCTTGACGCCTTTGCCATTTTCGCACAAATGTTCACATAACGAACAAAGAGGAGTCGGGCAACATGAATGACGCGCAATCGGTCCTCATCCTTGGCGCCGGCCCCATCGGATGCGGCTTTGCCGCCGCCTTTCTGAGCGCGGGTTTTGCGGTCACCCTCTGTGACCCCTCCGAAGAGGCGCGCAGCAATGCGCCCGACCTGATCGCGCGGCATGGCGCCGCGATGGACCTGGCCGGTCTGCCCACCCCTGCGGGCGCAGCAGAGCTGATTGCGGCATTGCCCGACAACATCACCGCCCCGCTGGTGATCGAGGCCGGGCCGGAACGGCTGGAGGTGAAACTGGCGCTGTTCCAGGATCTTCTGGCCCGCAGCGACACCGCGATCCTCGCCACCGCCTCTTCGGCGCTGATGATTTCGCAGATCCTCCCCGATCCGGCCCAGCAAGCCCGCTGTCTCGTGGCGCATCCCGCCAACCCGCCCAGCCTGCTGCGCGTGCTGGAACTGGTGCCCGCGCCCGGCACAACGTCCGACACGATGGACCGGGCCGAAACCCTGTTCCGGCACGGCGGCTTTGATCCCGCACGGCTGGGCCACGAGGTCCCCGCCTTTGTCTTCAACCGGCTGCAAAGCGCCCTCCTGCGCGAGGCCTATCGTCTGGTCGACGAAGGCGTGATCGGGGTGGCCGCGCTGGACGCGCTGGTACGCGACGGACTGGGCCCCCGCTGGGCGCTGTCGGGTCCGTTCGAGACCGCCGATCTCAACACGGCCGGCGGCATTCGCGGCCATGCCGAACGGCTTGGCCCCGCCTATGCCACCATCGGCCGCGACCGTGGCGAACATGCGCCCGACTGGCCGCCAGAACTGGTCGACCGGGTCGAGGCCGAACGGCGCGCGGCCCTGCCAGAGGAGGCCCTGCCCGCCCGCCGCGCATGGCGCGAACAGGCGCTGGCGCGTCTGCTGGACGCCCGCCGTGAAATCCTTGAAAGTGCCGGCAAATGACGCTTCGCTTCACCTTTGACGGCCAGGAAATCACCTGCCCCGACACCTCGTCCCTGGCCGCCGCGCTGACCGCCGCCGGGCACCGTGCCTTTCGCAACACCGAGCAAGGCGCGCAGCGCGGCATCTTTTGCGGCATGGGTGTCTGCCAGGACTGCCTTGTCACCGTCGACGGGCGCCCGAACCAACGCGCCTGCATGACCCCGGCGCGCGACGGCATGACGGTCGAAACCCAAACCGCGCGACCCTCGCTGACGCCCCCTGCCCCGCGCGACCTGACCCCGCACCGCATGAGGCCCACGGTACTGGTGATCGGCGGTGGCGCAGGCGGCCTGTCCGCCGCCATCGCCGCGCGAGAGTCCGGCGCCGAGGTGGTGCTGCTGGACGAACGCAAGGTGCCCGGCGGGCAGTATTACAAGCAGGCCGCGCAGGGCGATCCGCTGGACGATCAGCAGGCAGAGGGCCGCGCGTTGGTGCAGGCCGCACGCGATGCGGGCGTCACGATCCTTCCTCAGACAGAAGTCTGGGGCGCTTTCGACGGGCCAGAGATCATGGCCACCGCGCCCGACGCCGTCTATGCCATCGCGCCGAAGAAACTCATCGTCGCCACGGGCGCCTACGAACGGCCCACCATGATCCCCGGCTGGACCCTGCCCGGCGTGATGACCGTGGGCGCGGCGCAGACGCTCTGGCGCAGCTACCGGACGCTTCCGGGCAAGCGTGTCGCGCTGTTCGGCAATGGCCCCCTAGTGGCGCAGGTCGCGCTGGAACTGGCCGAGGGCGGGGCCGATGTCGCCCTGCTGGCCGAAGCCGCGCCGCACCCGCTGCGTCGTCCGCTGGCCGGGGCCGACATGCTGCGCCGTGACCGGGCGTTGGCGGTCAAGGGGTTGCGGATGCTGGCCCGGCTGCGGTCTCACAAGGTGCGCCCGACCCATGACGCCCTGCCCCGCGCCATTCTTCAGACCGATGACGGGCTGGAGGTCACCTACACTGTCGGCGGCCAGACGCAAACTGTCACCGCCGATGCGGTCTGCCTGAACTACGGCTTTCAACCCTCGAACGAGGTGCTGCGCCTCTTGGGCTGCGACATGTCCTATGACGCGCGGTTCGACCACCTCCGCGTGACCCGTTCGGAGACCTGCGAGACCTCCGTCCCATCCGTCTATGCCATCGGGGATTGCTGTGGACTTGGCGGCGCCCCCGCTGCCGTGACAGAAGGCCGTATCGCAGGCCGCGCCGCCACCGGCAGCGCCCCACTGCCCGAGAATCAGGCGGAACTGGCCCGCCATCGCGCCTTTCAGGACGCGCTCTGGCGGGTCTATTCCGCCAACCTGCCGCTGCCCGAAAACGCCCCGCCGGACACCCACATCTGCCGTTGCGAAGAGGTGACCAAGGCACAACTGGACGCCGCGCTGGCCGATGATCCCACCGACATCGGCGCGCTGAAACGGGCAACGCGCGTCGGCATGGGCCGCTGCCAGGGCCGCTATTGCGCGCCCGCCGTCGCCGGGATCATGGCCCGCCGCCAATGCCGCCCGCTGGAGGATCTGTCCTACTTCGCGCCCCGTGTGCCGATCAAACCCGTGGACATTGCCGCCATCACCGCCGCCGAAGCGCTGCTGGACCCCGAGGAATGACCGATCTGCTGATCATCGGTGGCGGCATCACCGGGCAGGTGGCCGCCCTGACCGCCGCCGAGGCCGGCGCCCGCGTGACCATCGTCGACGCGCAGCGCAACGCCGGCTCCCATGCCAATGCAGGCAGCCTGCACGTCCAGATGCAAAGCCGCTTTCTGCGGCTGAACCCGCATCTGGCCGAGAACCTCGAAAGCTCGCTGCCGCTGTACCTGTCTGCCGTGACAGAGTGGGAGACGCTGGATGCCCGTCTTGGCGGTGTCGAACTGACCCGCGAGGGCGGGTTGATGCTGGCCGAGAACGAGGCGCAACTGGCCTTTCTGCACGAAAAGGCCGAGCGCGAGCGGCGCAAAGGGCTGGACGTCGAGATCCTGAACCGCGACGCGCTGCACGCCATTGCGCCCTGGCTGTCCTCCCGGATCGTCGGGGCAGAACTCTGCCGGAACGAGGGCAAGCTGAACCCGCTGGTCGCCAATCGCAAGATGCGCGCCACGCTGGACGCGCTTGGCGTGCGCCACGTCCACGACCGCATCACCAAGGTAGAGGACCGCCCCCGCCCCGTCGCCCACGGCACCACCGCCCATACCGCAGACGCGATCCTGATCGCCGCCGCATGGGGGGCCGAGGCGTTGACCACCCCTCTGGGGCTGACCCTGCAAACCCCGCCCGAACCGCTGCACATGAACATCACCGAGGCCGGGGACTACCGGATTCACCACCTTGTTCAGCACGCCGAACGGCCGATCACGTTGAAACAGTTCCGCTCTGGCCAGGTGGTAATCGGCGGCGGCTGGGACGCAAACCTGGCCCGCGACCCGCGCCACGCGCCCACCATCCGCAAGACCAGCCTCTTGGGCAATGTCGCGCTGGCGGCGCAGATTGCGCCGGGCATCGGCGGGCTGCGCGTGCTGCGCACCTGGGCGGGCTACAACACGCCGGTCGATGGCAAGGCCACCATCGGCCCCGCCCATCCGCAAAGCCGCGTTTTCCTCGCCCTGCCGGGGGATGCGGGCTATACGCTGGGACCGGTGACGGGCCGGACGGCCGCGGCGCTCGCATTGGGGACCGAACCGCCGATCGACCCAGCGCCCTATGCCCCGGCCCGCTGGCGCGCTTAATGCGCCAGTGACTGCTGGATGTCGTCCGCCGTGGCCTGAAGCTTGGGCAGGTAGGTTTCGATCATCGTCTCGGGCGTGGCCCGGATCGACGGCACCGCGATATTGATCGACCCGGCCAAGATGCCAGAGCGGTATTTCAGTGGAATGGCGATGGACAGCAGCCCCTCTTCCAGCTCCTGGTCGACCAGCGCCCAACCCTGCTTGCGCACCTGTTCAAGGATGTTGCGCAGCTCTGTCTTGTTGGTGACGCTGTGGCGCGTGCGGGGGACAAGACGCGCATTGGCGATGATCCCGTCCCAGTTTTCCTCCGGCTGCGCAGCTAGCAGAACCCGCCCGTTCGCGGTATAGAAGGCCGACTGGCGGCTGCCCACGGTGATGCCGACGCTGATGATGTTATGCGCCTGCACACCGGCCACATAGACCACGTCCAGCCCGTCGAGGATCGCCGCCGTGCAGCTTTCGCCGGTTTGTTCCGACAGCCGCTCCATGAAAGGACGAGCGCGGTCCCAGATGCCGATCTTGGACAGCACCGAAAAGCCGAGGTCCAGCACCTTGGGCGTCAGGTCGAACAGCTTGCCATCGGTGATGACATAGCCCTCCTTGACCAGCGTCAGCAGGAACCTTCGCGCCGTCGCCCTGCTCATTCCGGTTTCGGCGGCCACCTCTGACAGGGTCATCTTGCGCGATGTGCGGCTGAAACTGGACAGGATTTCCAACCCGCGCGACAGCGAGCTGACAAAATCGCGGCTGGACAGCTTTTCCTGCTCTTCTCCTCCGTCAGGAGTCACGGTGCCAAGCCGGGTTTCGCTTTTGGCCTGAACGGGTTTGGTCTTTACGGGCTTCGCCATCTGACGTCTCACTTATTGTGCGCAATACGAACTATCACCGCAAAACTCGAAGCGAAACCCACCTTGAACCGGGGGGCCGAGTCAAAAAACACTTGCGATTCGAGTTTCGCAGCGGCAATGATACGAACATATGTTCGATATGCGAACATTGCCAACAGTGGAGTGTCAAATGACCACCAACAAACGGATGAACGCGGGCCTGCCGCGTCGCACAGTTCTGACCGGGATGGCCGCGGCTGGCGCTGCCGCTCTGATGCCGCGCCGCATCCAGGCGCAAGAGCAGATCACCCTGCGCTGGTGGTCCCCGCAATCCTCGCCGGAACAGCTTGCCGCCTACAAGACGCAGATCGCGAATTTCGAAGCGCTGCACCAGAATGTCAAAGTCGTGTTCGAGAAAACCTCGGACGAAGGCTATGCCCCTCAACTTGCTGCCGCTTTTGCAAGCGGCGACGTCCCCAACATCGTCACGCACCTGCCCAGCTTCGCGGTCTCCAACTACTGGCGCAACGGCCTTTTGGAGCCGTTCAACGACGTGATCGAAATGATCGGGCCGGAAAAATTCTATGACGGTGTGAACCGCATCTACGAGATCGACAAGGGCCAATATGCCGGCACCTCGATCGGCAACTCTGCCGCCAACGTGATCTGGCTGCGCAAGGACCTGATGGAAAGGGCCGGCATCGACAAGAACCCGCGTACGTGGGACGAACTTCTGTCCGCCTGTGCGGCCATGCAGGGCGGCGGAATCTACGGCGCCCCCCTGCCCTATGGCCGCAACTCGATGACGACGCTGATCTTCATCGGCGTGATCCATCAGGCCGGCGGCATGGTCTTCAGCCCCGACCTGGAGGTCGCCATCGACAGCCAGGAAACCCGCGACGCGCTGGAATTCTACAAGGCGATGCGCCAGTACTGCCCGCCGGGTGCCACCAACTACAGCTGGGGTGACAGCCTGACGGCCTTCGTCTCGGGGGCCTGCGCCACCGGCATCTACACCGGGCGCGTCCTGATCAACGTCAACAACCAGAACCCGGGCATCGCGGATCACGTCACCTGCGACACCTACCCGACAAAATCCGCCGATATCGCGCCTTGGACCTTCAACGACTTCCCCTCGGTCTTCATCCCCAAGGCGGCGGGCAACATGGAGGCGACCAAGCAGTTCGCCGCCTTCCTGTATGATCCCGAAGGCTACATTCAGCAGTTGCACGCGGCTCCGGGCCACGTTCTTCCGGTGCTCTCGACCATCGCCGAGATGCCCGAATACCAGAACAACCCGATCATCGAGAAATACTCGGCAGAGGTCGACAAGATGGCGGCCGCCGCGGCCAACGGCTTCAACCTTGGCTGGGAAAGCACCGCGCACAAGCCCAACGTCAAGGCCGGTGAAATCGTCAACTCCGGCGTCATCGCCGAGATGGTGCAGCGCGTCGTGCTGAACGATGAAAACGTCGATACGGTTCTTGGCGAAACCGCCAAGCGCATCGAAGAGATCATGGCGGGCTGATCCCTCCCCAACTCGCCATACTCCGGCCCGGCGGCTTTCACCCTGTGCCGCCGGGCGATTTTGCCAGGACGCTTCATGACAGCCATCGCAACCAACATCCCCAAAAGCGCGACACCGCCGCTCGAACGTGCCTATGCGCGGCTCGGTGTGCTGCTGATCGCGCCCACCATCCTCGTCTTCAGCCTGGTGATCGTCTATCCGCTCTTGGCGGCGATCTACCTGTCGGTCTTCTCGATCTACACGCCCACGCTTCAGGGCGGCTTTGTCGGTGCGGACAACTACATAGAGCTGCTGACGGGCAAGGCCTTCTGGAACTCGCTCAAGGTCACGCTGATCTGGACGGTCGGCACGCTGACCCTGCAGATCGTCGCCGGAGTCGGCCTTGCGCTGCTCTTGCACCAGAACATCTGGTTCCGTTCGCTGGCGCGCAGCCTTGTCCTGTTTCCCTATTTCCTCTCCACCGTGGTTGCGGTGCTGGTCTGGAAATGGCTGTTCAACGACCTCTACGGCGCCCTGAACCAAGGGTTGATGCAGTTGGGCATCATCGACATGCCGCTGGACTGGCTGGGTTCGATGCCCAACGCCATGATCGGCGTTATCCTCGTGGGCGCGTGGAAGTTCTTTCCCTTCGTCGTGATCGCCGTGCTGGCGCGGCTGCAAACGATCCCGGAAAACCTCTACGAGGCCGCCCGCATCGACGGCGCCGGCCCCATCGCGCGCTTCTTTGACGTGACCCTGCCGCAGCTGCGCTCGGTCCTGACGGTCATCATCCTCTTGCGCGCGATCTGGGACTTCAAGGAATTCGACCTGCTTTACCTGTTGACGGGCGGCGGTCCCGTGACCTCGACCCAGACCCTGTCGCTGCTGGTCTACCAAGAGGCGTTCGGCCTGAACCAGATGGGCCAGGCAGCGGCCTATTCGGTGGGCATGATGCTGGTGATGCTGGTCTTCATGGTGCTCTACATCCGCCAGACGAAGGAGAAAAACGCATGAGGCTGCTCCGCCCCGTCCTTCTGAACGTCATCACATGGGCGCTGGTCCTGCTGATCTCCTTCCCGCTGATCTGGATGATCGTCACCTCGATCAAGCCGCAGACGGAACTGTTCCGCATCCCGCCCACCTGGCTGCCCGAAACCGTCACCTTCGAGCACTACTGGCGGCTGCTGTCGGAAACCTCCTTCCTGCTCTACTTCCGCAACTCGGTGGTGCTCGCCACGACGACCACGCTGTTTGTCGTCGCGCTGGGGACGCTGGGGGCCTACAGCCTCGTGCGCTTTACCTATCGCGGGCGCGAAACGCTGGCGATGCTGGTGCTGTTCACCTACCTGCTGCCCTCGGTCGTGCTGATCATCCCGCTCTACCTGATGATGGTCTCGCTGGGTCTGTCGAACACGCTGTTCAGCCTGATCCTCGCGCACACCACCTTTGCCCTGCCCTACGCGCTGTGGCTGCTCCGCAGCTTCATGGAGGGCATCCCCGAGGACCTCGAAAACGCGGCCCTCGTCGATGGGGCCAGCCGGATGGGCGCCTTTCGGGACGTGATCTTTCCCCAGCTTCTGCCGGGCATCATCTCGACCGCGCTTTTCACCTTCATCCTGTCGTGGAACGAATACCTCTACGCCCTGGTGCTGGTGAACTCCGAAGCGGTTGCCCCCCTGACAACCGGCGTCATGTCCATGCTGATCTCGGCCTTCAACATCGAATGGTCCCTGCTGATGGCGGCCTCGGTGATGATGAGCATCCCCCTGATCGTCGTCTTCGCCTTCCTGCAAAGTTACCTGACCAGCGGCTTTGGTGCCGGCGGCGTCAAGGGCTGAAAAAAAAGGAGCCTGAATTGGCCAACGTAACCTTCCGAAACGTCCACAAAGCCTTCGGCACCTATGTCGCGCTGGAAAACCTGGACCTCGATATCCGCGACGGCGAATTCGTCGCCCTCCTGGGTCCGTCGGGATGTGGCAAGTCCACCACCCTGCGGATGCTGGCGGGCCTCGATTTCCCGACACGCGGCGAGATCCTGATCGGCGATCGCGTGGTCAACGACCTTGCCCCGGGCAAGCGCGACATCGCCATGGTGTTCCAAAGCTACGCGCTCTACCCGCATATGACCGTGGGCGAAAACATCGGCTACCCGCTGAAGAAACGCGGCATCAAGGGCCGTGCCCGCGAAGAGGCCGTGCAAAAGGCCGCCGCGCTTCTGCAACTGGAACCGCTCCTGGACCGCAAGCCGAAACAGCTGTCCGGCGGCCAGCAACAGCGCGTCGCCCTTGGCCGGGCGCTGGTGCGGGAACCGCAGGTCTTCCTGCTGGACGAACCCCTGTCCAACCTCGACGCCAAGCTGCGCAGCTACATGCGGGCCGAGCTGATCGAGCTGCACCGCAGGCTGGGCAAGACCATGGTCTACGTCACCCACGATCAGCTCGAGGCCATGACCATGGCCAGCCGCATCGCGGTGATGCACGCGGGCCTTGTCCAGCAATTCGACACCCCCGACGCGATCTACAACCGCCCCGCCAACCGCTTTGTCGCGGGCTTTATCGGCACCCCGCCGATGAACCAGATCGAAGGCGCGGTGGACGGCGGCGATTTCGTTGTTGCGGGCCACCGCATCCCCATCGACCGCACCGCATTCGTCGACAGCCTGCGCGACGGCCCCGCCGTTCTGGGCGTCCGCCCAGAGGCCATCACCATCGCCACCGGCGAGGGCCTGCCCGCCACCGTGCGGCTGGCCGAAAACACCGGCCATGAAACCATCGTCACGCTGGAACTGCCCGATCACAGCCGCATCGCCGCGCGGGTCGAGGCGGCCCGCCGCCTGGACGTCGGCCAGAACGTGGCGCTGCGCTTTGATCCAACGGCCATCCACCTTTTCGAGGCCACCGAGAACGGCGCCCGCCTCAACCGCGACGAAACCCCCGCGTCGGTGATCCCGATGCGGTCCAAGTGAACAAGAACAGGAAAGGAGGCCGGGCATGAGCGACACCCGCGATCAGGACAGACGCTTTGTCTTTCACCCCTTCAGCATGGCGCAAACGCACGAACAGAGCGGCGCGCAGATGATGGCGCAAAGCGCCGAGGGCTGCTGGATCACCGACGACAGCGGCAAGCGCTACCTGGATGCGATGGCGGGTCTGTGGTGCGTCAACCTGGGCTACGGCCGCGACCGTATCGCCGATGCCATGGCCGACCAGGCGCGCAAGCTGTCCTATTTCCACGGCTTCAGCTCGATGGCGACCGAACCCGCCGCGATCCTTGCCGAACGGGTGATCGAAAAGGCGCCCAAGGGCTTTTCCAAGGTCTTCTTCGGCGCCTCCGGCTCGGACGCCAATGACACGCAGGCCAAGCTGGTCTGGTACTACAACAACGCCCGTGGCCTGCCGAAAAAGAAAAAGATCATCGCCCGTGACCGCGGCTATCACGGCGTCACCGTCCTGTCGGGCGGTCTGACCGGCCTGCCGGGGCTGCACGCGGGCTTTGACCTGCCGCTGCCGATGATCCGCCACGTCTCGGCCCCGCATAATATCTGGACCCGCCTGGCCGACGAGGATGACGCGGCCTTTTCCGCCCGGCTGGCACAGGAACTGGACGATCTGATCGTCGCCGAAGGCCCCGACACCGTCGGCGCCTTCATCGCCGAACCGGTCATGGGCGCGGGCGGCGTGATCGTCCCGCCACAGGGCTATTTCCCTGCCATCCGCGAAGTGCTGGACCGTCACGATGTCCTGCTGATCGCTGACGAGGTGATCTGCGGCTTTGGCCGTCTCGGCACATGGTTTGGCAGCGAAGCGATGGAGATGACGCCTGACCTGATGTCCGTCGCCAAGGGCATCAGCTCTGGCTATGCCCCGCTGTCCGGCGTGCTCGTCGGTGACAAGGTCTGGCAGGTGATCTCGGGCGAGGCCGCCGCCAAGTACGGCGCCTTCGGCCACGGCTACACCTATACCGCGCATCCCGTCATGGCCGCCGCCGCGCTGGCCAATCTCGACATCCTCGAAGAGGAAGACCTTGTCGACCGCGCGGGCCGCATGGGCATCTACATGAACGACGCGCTGGACAAGGCCTTTGGCGACCTGCCCATCGTCGCCGAGGTGCGCGGCAAGGGCCTAATGGCTGCCGTCGAATTCGCCCGCCCCACTCGTGAGGGCTGGCAGAAATTCGATCCCGCGCTTCAGGTCGGCCCGCGCATCATCCGCGCCGCCCTTCAGGACGGGGTCATCTCACGCGCCCTGCCCAACGGCGACGCGATCAGCTTTTCGCCGCCCTTCACCATCACGCCGGAAGAGATCGACCTTGCCGTCTCGACCGTCCGCAAGGCCGCCCAATCGGTCTGCGACGCGCTGCGCGCCGAAGACGCGCTGGCGCCCCTTTAATATTTTTCGAGGATTGTTCCAGTGGACAGAAACTCCATCACCTGGTCCGGCGCCATGCCCGCCATCACCACCCCCTTCACCAAGGGGGATGAGGTCGATCACGACTCGCTGGCCGCCAACATCCGCCGCCTCATGCAGCAGGGTGCCACCGGCGTCGTCGCCGCAGGCTGTACCGGCGAATTCTGGGCCCTGCGCCCCGAAGAGCGGCGCGCCGTCTATGCCACCGCGCGCACCGCGGTCGGCAAGAAGGGCACCGCCATCGTCGGCGCTGCGGGCATCACGCCGCGCGACGTGATCGCCGCCATGCAGGACGCCGCCACCGAAGGCGCCGACGCCGCCCTGGTCATGCCGCCTTTCTTCGCCCATCTCAGCCGGGCAGAGATCGTCGCGCATTTCCGCACAATTTCGGACGCCGCCCCCCTGCCGGTCATGCTGTACAACATCCCCGGAAACGCCGGAAACGCGCTGACGCCGGAGATCGTCGATGAACTGGCCGACCTCGAAAACGTCGTGGCGATCAAGGAAAGCTCGGGCGACTGGCTCAATTTCCACAAGACGCTGGCCCGCGTCGGCGACCGGATCAAGGTCTTCTGCGGTCCGTCCTCGACCATCGGCGTGCCTGCCATGCTGGCGCAATGCGACGGGCTGGTGGATTGCTTCCCCAACGTCTGGACCGCGCTTCTGGATGTCTGGCCGATGATCCAGCGCGGCGAATACGAACAGGCGTGGTTGCTGCAAAGCCGCGCGCAAGACCTGACCAACCTCTTCATCACCGAGGGCCGCACGCTCTATCCCGCGACCAAGGCCGCGATGGACTACCTGGGCTTGCCCGGTGGCGGCGCCCCGCGCGCACCGCTGCAACCGCTCACCGGTGAGGCGCTGGCCGGTCTGCACCGCGGGCTGGATCGCATCCTCGACGTGACGGACGACGCCGCCTGAACCGCATTGATCCCGGCGCGAAACTCGCGCCACATGACAAAATAAGACCAAGGAAGGAACACCCATGGATCTGGGTTTGAAGGGCCGCCGCGCCATCCTCAGCGCCGCCAGCAAGGGACTGGGCCGCGCCTGCGCCTTTTCGCTCGCCGCCGAGGGCGTTGACCTCGTGCTGAACGCCCGCAGCGCCGATGCTCTGGAAGCCACGGCCGAGGAATCCGCAGCGCCCATGGCGTGAACGTCACCACCGTCGCCGCCGATTTCAACTCGGCCGAGGGCCGCGCCGAACTGCTCGCCAAGGGCGACGGCGCCGACATCCTCGTGACCAACCCCGGCATCCGCCAGATCCCCGGCGAATACGAGGATTGGACCCGCGCCGACTGGGACGAGTGGTTCAACGCGCATTTCTTCTCCTCGCTGGAGATGATCACCGGCGTCCTGCCCGGCATGCGCGAACGCAAGTTCGGTCGCATCGTCAACATCTCGGTCAGCTTCATCAAGTTTCCGCAGCCACATTTCGCCCACAGCCACAGCGCCCGCCTCGCACTGTCCGGCGCCATCGCCTCGCTGGTCAAGGAAACCGTGCGCGACAACGTGACGATCAACACGGTCTGCCCCGGCTTCTTCGACACCGACGCGCTGCACACCAACCTGCACAACCACGCCCGGCGCGGCAACACCACCTACGAGGCGATCGTCGAAAACCGCATCCAGAGCGTCCCGGCAGGCCGCTTTGCCGATCCCAGCGAATGCGGGGATCTCGTGGCCTTCCTCTGCTCGGCACAGGCGGGCTTCATCGTCGGTCAGAACATCATCAACGACGGCGGCGTCTACCAGGGCCTGTTCTGATGAGCCGCATCGTCATGATCTCGGGCGGTGCGCGCGGCCTCGGCGCCGCCATCACCGCCCGCTGCCTTGCGGATGGGCACCGCGTCTCGGTCGGTCTGCGCCAGCCTGAAAAGCTGGCCGCCGCCTTCCCCGACGCCGACCCCGACCAGTTGCAGGCGCACCCTTTCGACGCCGACACACCCGAAACCGCGCAAGCCTGGGTCGATGCCACCGTGGCGCAGATGGGCGCGCCCGACGCGCTGATCAACAACGCCGGCATCCTCAAGATGGTCGATTTCACCCGCGGCACGGAACAAGACCTCGACGATCTCTGGACGGTCAACGTCAAGGCCCCCTTCCGCCTGATCCGCGCCGCCCTGCCCCACCTCAAGGCGTCAGGCCGGGGCCGCGTCGTGTCGATCGCCTCGACCGATGCCAAACGCTACCGCGACCCGACCGCCTCACTCGGCTATGTCATGACCAAGGGCGCGCTTTTGTCGATGACACAGGCGGTCCGCTTCCAGGGTTGGGACGAGGGCCTGCGCGGCACCGCCATCTGCCCCGGCGCCATCGACACCGAGATGATCGCCGACATCCCCGGCGTCACCCCCAAGGACAAGCGCCTGAAACCGGCGGACGTGGCCGAGATCGTCTCGATGGTCCTGTCGCTGCCCAACCAGGCCAGCCTGCCGGAAATCGTCGTCAACACCAGGCTCGAACCCTTCATCTGACCTTCTTGCAGATCTCCGCTTCGGTAAGTTGTTCTCATACCGAAGCGGAACTTCACGACCGTCAAGACCACGCTCAGCTTTGCCGCCCTGCGACGCCGCCTTCGGCGGTCAGAGAAAAGCGTCAACTAACGCATTCGCTTCACCCAAAGGTGGCCCAGGAAAACCGCGCCATTCCCGCGGGACGCCGCGGTGTGATCTGCGTCACCGGGAATGACGAAACGCAAACGGTTCTCACCCACCTGATGGCATCCCCGCATCGACACGCGCTGCCCCGGTCTTCTTTTCTCCGAAAATACTCCGGGGATTTTCAAGGGGCAGCGCCCCTTGAAGGCCCGCGTGGCCTGAACGCAAACCGACCGGCGCGCCGACAGGCGCACCGGCGTCGAAGCGCCTACTCCGCCGCCATCTTCTTCAGATGCTTGCGCTCATAGGCACGCCAGGTCGTCGCCCAGACGGCCGGATCGTCCAGTGCCGAGGTCAGCGCCTTGATTGGTCCGTTATGCGGCGCGGTCTTTACCAGTTCCGCATCCGCGTAGGCCTCGCCGATCACGTGTTCCAGCACGTCGATCCAGTAGTCGATGTCCTCTTTCGACCACAGCTCGCCCGCCTCCGGCGTGAACGGTTCCGCCACCAGCCAGGGCTCATGGCTCAGCCACAGCGCATCGATGCCGAAATCGGTCATCCGGTTGGAGATCTCGAAAACGGTACAGCCGGTGTCCGCCGTCACCTGTTCCACCGAATGGCGCGTCATCTCCATGCGCGGCGCGTCGATCCCGGGGTTCGACCGGCTCACGCCCTTGGCCTGACCCAGGCGCCAGTCCATGTAATTGTTGGACAGCACCGAAATATCCGCCGCCTCGCGCAGCCCCTCGGCCCCCATCGCGCGGGCCCAGGCATAGGCTTTCATCACCTGCGGGGCATTGCCCCAGAACTCGCGCACGCGGCCGATGCTCTGCGGGCGATCCTCGTCCAGCTTGTAGCTGTCGCCCTCCTTCACCACCACGGGCGCGGGCAAGAACGGCACGAGGTGTTCGGCACAGCCATAGGCCCCCACGGCCGGCCCGCCGCCGCCCTTGGGCGCGCCGAATGTCTTGTGCAGCATGTACATGCAGGCATCGAAACCCAGTTCCCGCGCCCGCAATCGGCTCATCACACCGTTGAAATTGGCATGATCGTAGAAACACAGGCCCCCGGCCTCATGCACGATCCTGACCCATTCCTTTATGTCCGGGTTGTAGATCCCCATGTCGTCGGGGTTGTTGACCATCAAGGCCGCCGTGCGCGGGCCGACGACGGACTTCAGCTGATCGATCGAGGGATAGCCGTTCTCTTCCAGAGACAGCGTGATCACCTCGAACCCCGCCGTGTTTGCCGTGGCGGGCGAACAGGGGTGCGTCTGGATCGTTGTGATGATCTGGTCACGCTGCTGCAACTCGCCGCGCGAGGCGTGATAGGCCCGCGTCACGCAGGCATGGGTATAGGCCGCGTCCGCGCCGCCGCCCGCCTGAAAGACAAACTGGTCCATGCCGCTGACTTCGCACAGGAAATCGCTGAAGTTGTCATACAGCTCCAGCACACCCTGCAGCGTCTCCGCCTCCTGCAGCGGGTGCAGGTTCTTCAGATGCTCCAGCGTCGCGCGTTCACCGATGCGCGGGTTGTATTTCATCGTGCAGGTGCCGAACAGTGACACGCCCATCATGCCCAGGCACATCTGCGACAGGTGCAGGTAGTGACGCAGCGCGTCGTGCTCTGTCACCTCCGGCAGCGCCGGGGCCGTCTTGCGCGCGGCCTTGCCCGGCAGCGCGGGCGCGGGCGCGTCTTCGAAGACCACGCCGCGACGCCCCGTCCCGGTCATTTCCATCACCACGGGCTCCGACCACTTGGCCGAATGAAAACCCTTGGATTGCTTGAGATAATCCTTGATCGGAGCGGTCATTGAATGGCCTCCTTCACGGCTGCGACCAGCCGGTCGATATCTTCCTGGGTATGTACTTCGGTCACGCAGAGCAGCATGGCGTTGCCCGCGATCCCCGGCTCTCCGGTCAGATCCTTGCCGCCAAGGATGCCCGCCGCGCGCAGCGCCGCGTTGACCTCTGCCACCGGCTTGTCGAACGTGGCGACGAATTCCTTGAACACCGGGCGCGACAGGTCGACCGCCACGCCTTCCAGCGCGTTCAGCCCCTCTGCCGCAGCCTTGGCGCGGGCCATGATCAACCGGCCCACCTCGGCAAAGCCCTCCGGCCCCATCGCGGCCATATAGGCGGCATTGGCCAGCGACCAAAGGTAGGTGGAATTGCCGGTCCAATCCTTGCCTTCGTCCCGCATCCCATAGGACGACTGGTGGAACAGCGTCAGGCCAAAGCCGAACTCCCCCGGCTCCCGCGTCTCGGAAATCGAGATGTTCAGCGTGTTGTATTCGCGCGCGTAACGCTCATCATCGGGCGAGGCGATAAAGCCCCCTACCCCGCCGCCCGCGTACATATGCACTCCCAGGGGCTGCGTCGGGCCGACGGCAATCGTCGCCCCATAGGCGCCCGGCGCCTCCAGAAGGCCCAGCGACAGCGGATCAACCCCGACAATCGCCTCGGCCCCCGCCTCGCGCGCCAACGTACACAACTCACCCGGATCGCCGTCGATCACGCCCAGGTAGCCGGGCGTCTCGAAATACAGCGCCGCCGCACCCTCCAGCTTGGCCTTCAGATCCGTGCGGTCGATGCAGCCATCCTCACCTACGGCGACGGTCACGATCTCGATATGCCGCGCCATTTCCGTGGGTTCGCAATAGGTTTCCAGCACCATCCGGCGCTCGGGGTCCATGACCGCAGGCACAACCACCTTGCGCCGCCCGGTCATCCGGCTGGCCATGCGCACCGCGTGACCCACGGCGCAGCCCCACGAGTAGACCGGCAGGCCGACGAAATCCATTTCCACCAGCGCGCCGATCTGGCTGGTGAACTCGAACCAAGCCTGGTTGCGCCCGTGGTCCGAGGTCGGCGAGCCGAACACGGACGTCTGCCATTCATAGCGCCCCACCACCTCGTCGCAGATCGCCGGCACGTAATGCGGCCAGGCCCCCGCGCCGCGGAAACAGGACCCCTCGGCAAAGACCGTGTTCTTGGCCATCAGGTCATCCAGATGCCGCGACAGCGCCACCTCGGACGACAATTGCGGCGGCAGTTCCAAAGGCCGCGCCATGCGGTGATCCTCGGGGATCTGCGCAAACAGCGACTCGACATCGTTCACCCCCAGCGCGGCCAGCATTTCCTGCTTGGCCGATCCGCCGGAATTCGCCATCCATGGATGCGCTTTCATCGTCCTCTCCTGTTCTTCCTTGCTATGCGACCACGCGCATCACCTGCTTGCGCCCCGGTCCGGTCATCACCGGCCAGTACCCGGCCAGTTCCGCGTCCAGACCAGGATCGCCGGTGTCGATGGTCAGTTCATTCGGGTTCAGCGCGGCCAGCTTGTCCGGCCCGCAGATCACGTCGATGGGCGGCAGCCCCGCCGCCCGCAGCACCCGGGCCGAGATCTGCTGGTTGCCGCGACCAAGGACAAAGCCCTGCCCGCCGACCACCGTCAGCACGATCCGCACCGGACGGCCGGCCATTCTTGTCATCAGTGCCGTTTCATCCAGATCCCGCGCCGTGATCAGCCCGCCTTCGGCCAGGTCCACGCCCAGCAGGCTGCCGCCGCCCAGACGGTCCTTCAGCGCCATCATCGTCGCCCCCGGCCCCAGCACATAGACCGTGTCCTCGCGCATTCCGGCGACATAGGCGGCCAGGGCCGCGTCCACCTCTCCGACCGTGTCGGTGTTTCCCGCCTTCGGGTTCTGTCGCGCCCCCTGCCCGTCCAGCGGCGTCCGCGCCACGGTGTACAGGCGCGCCGACAGCCGCCCCGCCCGCCGCGCCGCTTCGTCCAGGTCCAGGATCTCGACCATTTCGGTCCGCCTGCGGGCGTCATTCAGGAACCCGGCGGCAAGCTGCCCCGCCCGCTCGGGTGAGCGCGCAAAGACGCCCGAGTGCATTTTCACCCCGCAGGGAATGCCAAGGATCGGGATGCCACCGTCGTTCGCCGCGCAGATGTCCCGCGCCGTGCCATCGCCCCCGGCGAACAGGATCAGGTCCACCTCGCCCTGCATGGCGGCGACCGCCGCGCGCGTATCCTCGGCCGTATGGGTCAGGTCACCCGGCCCCACGGGCCGTGTGCCCTCGGGCATCAACGGCCCGGCCAGAACCTCGGCGGCGCAGGCCTGGCGAAAGGCGGTCAGCGCCCGCTCGGCCCGCAGCGGAGCCAGCGGTGCGCGGCCTTCCGCGCGGGCGCGCGCGGCAATATCGGGCTCATCGCTGCCCTTTCGGGCCATCGCGCCGCCCAATCCCGCCACCGGGTTGATCACCAATCCCAGTCGCGCCATGCCGCTTTGCCCAATCTACGCACTTTTGTTCGCATAATGAAACACTGCCGAATCCCTCCGACTCGCGCAAGCGGAAAAATCCGGCCGCCCCGTGCCAAGACCCCCGGCGCTCTGGACTCGACCCGGAAACCGCCCCACGATCCTGCTGCGACCCCGTGTTTCTTGTGGAAAGCGCGCAGTTATCCACAAGATGGGGATAAAAGGGCTTGCTCGAATCCCAGAATGTCGGCATCTAATTACGCCATAAACCGAAAAACACGCCGCGAAGCGTAACAACAGGCGGCGAATAACAAGGCTAACGGCGGTTATGGGCAGTCAGGACAGAATCGATACGCTTGTCGGCATCCATGCCGAGAAACTTTCCGAACGGTTGCAGGCGCATCGCGCCCAGCTGTTCCCCCCGCACGCGCGCAAGCAGCTGCGCAAGTTCACAAGTGGCGAGGTCGCCGCCCTTCTGGGGGTCAAGGACGCCTACCTGCGCAAGCTCAGCCTCGACGACAAGGGGCCCAAGCCGGAAACCGGACCGGGGGGCCGCCGGCTCTACACTGCAGAGGATATCGTCGGCCTGCGCCAGTACCTTGAACAGGGCGCCAAGGCCCCTGGCACATACCTCCCCGGCAGACGCGAGGGCGATCACCTTCAGGTCATCACCGTCATCAACTTCAAGGGCGGCTCGGGCAAGACCACGACCTCGGCCCACCTTGCGCAGAAATGTGCGCTGGACGGCTATCGCGTGCTGGCGGTGGACCTTGACCCGCAGGCTTCGCTCTCTGCCTTGCACGGCTATCAGCCAGAGTTCGACCTGATGGACGGCGGCACGCTCTATGACGCGATCCGCTATGACGATCCGGTGCCCCTGCGCGACGTGATCCAGCGCAGCTATTACCCTTCGCTCGACATCGTGCCCGGCAACCTCGACCTCATGGAGTTCGAGCATGACACCCCCCGCGCGATCCTGAACCGCGACGGAGACACCTTCTTTACCCGCATCGGCGCGGTCTTGGCGCAGGTGGCCGACGATTATGACATCGTGGTCATGGATTGCCCGCCACAGCTTGGCTTTCTCACCATGTCCGCCCTGTCGGCGGCAACTGCCGTTCTGGTCACGGTCCATCCGCAGATGCTGGACGTCATGTCCATGTGCCAGTTCCTGCTGATGACCTCGAATCTGCTGTCGGTGGTGGCAGAGGCGGGTGGCGACATGTCCTATGACTGGCTACGTTATGTTATAACACGCTACGAGCCCGGCGACGGCCCGCAGAACCAGATGGTCAGCTTCATGCGATCGATGTTCGGCGAACATGTCCTGAATCACCCGGTGCTGAAATCCACCGCGATTTCCGACGCCGGCATCACCAAGCAGACGCTATACGAGGTCGAGCGCAGCCAGTTCACCCGCTCCACCTATGACCGGGCCCGCGAAAGCCTTGATGCGGTGAACGGTGAAATCCAGGAGCTTATCCAGAAAGCATGGGGGCGCTGATGGCACGCAAGAACCTGTTGCAAGGTCTGATGGATCAGGCCAAGACCGAGCCCCCTGCCCCGGAAGAGCCGCAGCAGCGCGCGCCCCGCTATGCCAAGGGCGCGATCGGCGCCGTATCGCAATCCATCGCCGATCTCAAAAGCCGTTCGGTGGTGGAACTGGATCCCAACACCATTATCGAAGGCGGCTTGAGCGACCGCGTCGAACATGACGAGGCAGAACACGCCACGTTGATGGAATCGATCCGCACCTACGGCCAGCAGGTCCCGGTGCTGGTCCGCCCCGATCCGCAGGATTCCGAGCGCTACCGCATCGTTTACGGCCGCCGCCGGGTATTGGCGCTGCGCGACCTTGGCCTTCCGGTCAAGGCAATGATCCGCGATCTGGACGACCGCGAGGCGATACTCGCGCAGGGCCAGGAGAACTCGGCCCGGCGCGATCTGTCCTTTATCGAAAAGGCGAACTTTGCCCGGCAAATGGTCGAGGCCGGCTATGACCGCAAGATCATCGCCGACGCGCTGACCACGGACAAGACACTGATCTCACGCCTCTTGCAGGTGGCAGAATCCGTCCCGGTCGAGATCATCGAACACATCGGCGCAGCCCCCTCCGTCGGTCGTGATCGCTGGCTCAGCTTCGCCACCCGGTGGACCGAGCAGGAGATCCAGCCCGACCAGGGGATCGAGATGCTGGACGTCTACGCCTGCGACAAGTCCGACGATCGTTTCGATGCGCTCTTTGCCTGGCTGGAGAAGCGGGAAAAGCAGCTCAAGGGCGGCAAGCCGGTTCCGCTGGCGGACAGCCCCCCTGCCCCGGCCGCCGAAAAGCGCGCGTTGACCCGGCCGGATGGCAAACGTCTGGGGCAGATCACCCGCAAGGGCGACAAGCTGCGGATCGACCTGACCGGGAAATCGGCGCAGGGCTTCGACACATGGCTTGAAGACAACATCGAAAGACTTCACCGCGACTGGCTTGCCAATCGCGACGAAGACGGTCGCAGCTAAGCGTCCGACGAGCAGAAAACGAGCAAGAATACAGGAGGCACGACCCGGCAAGGACAAAAAAGAAAAGCCCCCCAGAACGCATTCCGGAAGGCTTCCCTGTTATGTAGCAATTTCAAGGTAGCCCCAACAGTTGACAGCTGTCAACGGCGGTTTCGTGAAACCGGGCGGGAAATCTTTGCCCCGTGAAAATTTAATGGAACGAGTCACACTGACGCCCTTTGGGCGTGGGCCGGTTTCGGCTGGCCAACTGCTGGAGGCGCTTGATCGCACCGCCACGGACCAGACACCTGTGCCCAAATGGCAAGTCTTTCGCAATCTCACCACCGCCCGCCATGCCTATGGCTTGTCGGATCGGGATCTGGTCGTGCTGAACGCCATGCTGACCTTCCTGCCCTCGGATGAGCTTGACCCGGACAATGGGCTTATCGTCTTTCCGTCGAACGCCACGCTATCGTCCCGCGCCCACGGAATGCCGGAAAGCACCTTGCGGCGCCACGTGGCCAAGCTGGTGCAGTCTGGTGTGATCCGCCGGCACGACAGCCCCAACGGCAAGCGCTACGCCCGGCGGGACCGCAGCGGCACGATCCGGCGGGCGTTCGGGTTTGACCTGTCGCCCTTGCTGGCCAAGGCACAGGAGATCGCCGAGGCCGCCCGGGAAGCCGAGGACGCCGCCGAGCAGTTGAAGCTCTTGCGCGAAACCTGCGTGCTGATGGTGCGCGACGTGGCGGGCCTGTCCGCCCTAGTGCGCACCGAAGGGGATGAAATTGCAGACCGCCTGATCCTTGCCCAACGCGTGCTGCGCCGGAAGCCGCAGCGCGACGTCCTGATGAAACTTTGCCAAGAACTCGGTGAACTGAAAGCGCAACTGCAACAGCATTTGCCGCATGAAGAGCCCATCGAAGACCAGAAAACGACCGAACAAACCGAAGAAGTGAGCGGCACAGACCCCGAAAATGAGCGCCACCAATATAGTTCAAAAAAAGATACCGATATTACTGAAAGGCCGGTTGCCGCAAAACCGGTTGGACCGGCGCTGAGCCTCGACCTGATTGCCGATGCTTGCCCAGAAATCGAAGTCTATGAACCGGAGGTCTTCAGATCCTGGAACGGTTTGACCAGGGCCGCGCAGCTGGCCGCCAAGATGATGGGGATTTCAACGGAAACCTGGGCCGAAGCCTGTGAAAGCATGGGGCCGGAACAGGCGGCAACGACGGTTGCCTGTATCCTGCAACGCTTTGACAGGATCCGATCGCCGGGGGCGTATCTGAGGCACCTGTCCATGAAAGCGCGGGCGCATCTGTTCACGCCGTTGCCGATGGTTCTGGCCCTGTTGACAGCTGTCAACCAACGCGATGCCAAGGCGGCATGAAAAAACCGCGGCCCGAGGACCGCGGTTAACAAGGCGTTCGCTACGTTAAGGATCAGTTCTTTTCGACGAGGCGATAGAACACGAGGTCTGAGCTGGCCCCATGGACATAGCCGTCGACATCATCATCCATGCCGACCTGCAACGTGGCCTGGAACATGATGACGAAGGGCGCCTTGGCCTGAACGTCCTTTTGCAGGCTCAGGTACATTTCTTCGCGCTTTGCCGGATCGCTTTCGGTCAGCGCGGCCATGGTCCGTTCGTTCATCTCTTTGCTGACAGCCCATGCGTTGCGCCAAGTGGTCGTCGAGGCATAACCGTCGTCCGAGTTGTCCTTGTTGTAGGCGAAGGCCTTGGCATTCGAATGGGGATCGTTGAAGTCCGGCCCCCAGTACAGCATGATCGCCTCATGTTCGCGGGCGCGGTACTTGGTGATGATCGCAGCGGTCGTCCCGGGAACGATATCGAAATTGATATCTGCCTCGGCAAAGCTGGCCTGGATCGACTGCGCCACGTCGGTGAAGGGCGCAAAATTGAAGACGTCCATTTCCACGTTGATCGGCAGGTCTACACCGGCGTCCGCGAGGATCTGCTTGGCCTTTTCCGGATCATAAGAGAACGGCGTGTCTTCCAGCGCGCCGGGGAAACCCTTGGGCCAGAACGCCTGGTGCACGTCCATCTGACCCTTGAGCAGGGTGCTGGTCAGACCTTCGTAGTCGATCAGGTAACGCGAGGCTTCCCAGAGGGCCTCATGTTGAAGGGCAGGGACCTTCTGGTTGAAAGAGATGAAGTGGATCGCGGCCTGCGGATAGACGCCAACCTTGAACCCGTCCTCGGGCAGGGCGGCGATCTGTTCCGGGGTCATGTTGCGCGCGATGTCCACATCGCCCTGTTCCAGCAAGAGCTGCTGGGTCGCGGCCTCTGCCACGTGGCGGATGATGATCTGCTGCATCTTCGGCGCGCCCTTGTAGTAGTCGGGGTTCGCCACCAGCCGCAACATTTCCGCCGGGCGGTACATCTGCATCGAGAAGGCACCGGAACCCGCCGAATTTGTGTTCAGCCAGGCGTTGCCCATGTCACCGTCGACCTCGTTGGCCATGACTAGTTGACTGTCGACAATCGAGGCGGGGCGGGCGGCCAGCACGTTCATCACGAAGGCCGGTGAGAAATCGCCCGCGTATTTCAAGGTGACGGTGTTGCCGTCGCCGGAAACCATCTCTTCGACATTTTCGGCGGTCCAGCCAAGCTGTGTCAGGATGAAGGCGGGGTTCTTGTTCAGCGCGACGACGCGCTTGAAGCTGTAGACCACATCGGCCGCGGTGACCGGATTGCCGGAGTGAAAGCTGACGCCATCGCGCAGGGTAAAGGTGATGGTGCGGTTTTCGGCGTCGATCTCCCACGACTCGGCCAGACCGCCGACCAGTTCGGTGGTATCCTCGGCATCGTATTGCACGAGGCGGTCATAGACATTGGCCATGTATTCCGACGAGGTGAATTCATAGGCCTGCGCCGGATCCAGCGCGACGATGTCGTCGATGTTCTGCGCCACGACAAGGACATTGGGCGGAGTATCGGCAAGGGCCGGGGAGCCCAGCAAGGCCAGCGCGGTCAGGGCCGCAGTGACGTGCCGTATTGGGGATTTCATGAGGTGACCTCCTGTTGAACGAATGGGCCGCGCTTTTGATGCGGCTGCTGTTTTCACGGGCGCCAGTTTGTCCGGTGCTCGTAAAATATTTTTACTGTAAGCAGATTGATCTTTACATTAAAAGAACTTTTGTTCGTAATGCGTACAATCTGGCATCTAAACACAGGGAGAGCGCGGTTTTGTCGGGAAATCTGTCCGAACCTGCCCATTCCATGACCGAAAGAGGTATGGATCTGGCCGCCGGGGTGCTGCGTTTCGCAGCGGTCACGGCGCTGACCTTTCTCGGGCTCCTGGCGATCACCTTTTTCATCGGGCGGGTCGTCCCGATTGACCCGGTGGTGGCCGTGGTGGGCGACCGCGCCACGCAGGAGGTTTACGAGGCGACGCGGCAGGCGCTGGGTCTGGACAGGCCGTTGTTGGTGCAGTTCGGCATCTATGTGCGCGACGTGCTGACCGGGGACCTGGGCGTGTCGCTGACCACCGGGCGGCCGGTGGTCGAGGACCTGGCGCGGTTCTTTCCGGCGACGGTGGAAATGGCGACGGCGGGCATCCTGATCGGCGTGCTGCTGGGCGTGCCGATGGGGGTGATTGCCGCCGCGCGGGCGGGCAGCTGGCTGGATCAGGTCATCCGGGTGCTGGGACTGCTGGGCTATTCGGTGCCGGCCTTCTGGATGGGGCTTGTCGGGCTGGCGGTGTTCTATGCGGGCCTCGGCTGGGTCGCGGGGCCGGGGCGGATCGACATTTTCTATGACGGCTTGGTGCCGACGGTGACGGGGCTGTTGACGGTGGATGCGCTGCTGGCCGGGGATTGGACGATCTTCGGCAACGCGGTGTCGCATCTGATCCTGCCGGCCGCGATCCTCGGGTTCTTCAGCCTTGCCTATATCGCGCGGATGACGCGCAGTTTCATGCTGGACCAGCTGGCGCAGGAGTTCGTGACCACGGCGCGCGTCAAGGGGGTCAGCGAATGGGCGGTGATCTGGAAGCACGCGTTTTACCCGATCCGGGTGCAGTTGGTGACGGTGATCGGCCTCAGCTATGCGGTGCTGCTGGAAGGGTCGGTCATGGTCGAGATCGTGTTCAGCTGGCCCGGGATCGGCAACTACCTGACCACCGCGCTGTTGCGGGCGGACATGGCGGCGGTGCTGGGGGCGACGATCCTGATCGGGACGGTGTTCATCGTGATCAACCGGCTGTCGGACCTGCTTTACCGCGTCTTTGACCCGAGGAGCCGCTGATGTCTGTGCTGGATTGGTTGACGGATGATGCGCCGGCGTCGCGGCTTCAGGCGCAGGCGGGGCAGGCATGGTCCATCGCGCGGGCCTTTGCGAGGAACCCGCTGGCGATGCTGGGGGCGGTGATCATCGGGGCGCTGGTCTTTGTCGCGGTGTTCGCGCCGTGGCTGGCACCTTATTCGCCGGTGGGGCAGGACCTTGGGTCGCGGTTGTTGCCCCCCTCGGCGGAGCATTGGCTGGGCACGGATGAGCTGGGCCGCGATATTTACAGTCGCATCCTGTACGGCGCGCGGATCACGCTGGTGATCGTGGTCATGGTGGCGCTGATCTCGGCCCCGCTGGGGCTGTTGATCGGGGCGGTGGCGGGCTATTTCGGCGGCTGGGTGGACCGGGTGCTGATGGCGCTGACGGATGTCTTTCTGTCCCTGCCGAAACTGATCATGGCGCTGGCCTTTGTCGCGGCCTTGGGTGCGGGGTTGCAGAACGCGATCATCGCCATCGCGGTGACGGCCTGGCCCGCCTATGCGCGGATCGCCCGGGCCGAGACGCTGACGTTCCGGAATGCCGAGTTCATCGCCGCGGTGCGCTTGCAGGGCGCGTCACATCTGCGGGTGATCGGGCTGCACGTGGTGCCGCTGTGCCTGTCGTCGACGATCATCCGGGTGACGCTGGACATGGCGGGGATCATCCTGACCGCCGCCGGATTGGGCTTTCTGGGGCTTGGCGCGCAGCCGCCCTTGCCGGAGTGGGGGGCGATGATCTCTCGCGGGCGGTCGTTCATCCTGGATCAATGGTGGGTGGCGACGATGCCGGGCTTTGCCATCATCATCGTGTCGCTGGGGTTCTGTTTCCTGGGCGACGGGCTGCGCGACGTGCTGGACCCGAAACAGAGGGAGGGCCGCTGATGCCACCGCTGCTGGAGTTGAAGAACCTGCGGGTGAGCTTTCCCGGTCCGCGCGGCCCGGTCGAGGTGGTGCGGGGCGTGTCCTTTGACCTTGGGCGCGAACGGCTGGGCATCGTGGGCGAAAGCGGGTCGGGCAAGTCGCTGACGGGGCGGTCGATCCTGCGGCTGCTGCGCCCGCCGGCCAAGGTCAGCGTGGATCACCTGCGGTTTGACGGGCAGGACCTGATGGCGATGAGCGACCGGCAGATGCGGGCGGTCCGGGGGGCGCGGATCAGCATGGTGATGCAGGACCCGCGCTATTCGCTGAACCCGGTGATGACCGTGGGCGACCAGATCGCCGAGGCGCTGCGGGTGCATGAACGCATCCCGCGCCGCGCGGTGCGGGCGCGGGTGCTGGACATGCTGGAGAAGGTGCGCATCCACGATCCTGAACACGTCATGCGCCTGTATCCGCACGAGGTGTCGGGCGGGATGGGACAGCGGGTCATGATCGCGATGATGCTGATCCCGAAGCCGGACATCCTGATCGCCGATGAACCGACCAGCGCGCTGGACGTCAGCGTGCAGGCGCAGGTTCTGGACCTGATCGAGGAGATGATCGCCGAGAACGGCATGGGGCTGATCCTGATCAGCCATGACCTGGACCTTGTGGCGCGCTATTGCGACCGGGTTCTGGTGATGAACCGGGGCGAGGTGGTCGAGGAATTGCAGGCCGGGGCACTGCATTCGGCCCAGCATCCCTATACGCGCGGCCTGCTGGACTCGGTGCCGCGCATGAACGAGACACGGCGCTTTCTGCCGGTCATGGATCGGGCGGCGGGGATGGGCACATGAGCGCGCTGAACATCGAGAACCTCTTTGTCCGCTACGGCACCAAGGACGTGGTGCAGGACGTGTCGATCCGGGTGGGGCAGGGCGAAAGCTATGCCCTCGTGGGGGAAAGCGGATCGGGGAAATCCACGATCCTGCGGGCCGTCGTGGGCATGGCCAGCGACTGGCGCGGGACGATCGAAGTGGACGGCCAACCGCGCAGCGCGATGGGGCAGGGGGCCTTTGCCCGTCATTGCCAGATGGTGTTTCAGGATCCTTTCGCCTCTCTACATCCGCGCCGGACGGTGGATGCCACCCTGTCCGAACCGCTGCGCATCCACGGCATTGGCGATCATGCCGACAGGGTGGTCGAAATGATGCGGTCGGTCGGGTTGGACCCGCGATACCGGTTCCGCTTTCCGCACCAGTTGTCCGGCGGACAACGGCAGCGGGTGGCGATTGCGCGGGCGCTGATGCTGGACCCCAAGCTGCTGTTGCTGGACGAACCGACCAGCGCGCTGGATGTCAGCGTGCAGGCGGAGATCCTGAACCTGCTGGTGCGGCTGCGCGAGGACCGCGGACTGACCTATGTCTTGGTGACCCACGCCTTGCCGGTGGTCAGTTTCCTTTGTGACCGGCTGGGCGTGCTGCACAAGGGCGGGCTTGTCGAAGAGGCGGATGTGTCGGTGCTGCGCAGCGGGGCCTTTCAGCAGCCCTATGCGCGTGACCTTTATGCCGCGAGCCTGGGCGCCGGGGACCGGACACGCCGTGCCGGGTAAGTCTTTCTTTCGGCGGATGTTCGGTCATGCCATGTTGCGGGCAGGACAGGAGGGACAAGGTTGGACGCATGGACCGAAGGCACTGAGATGTGGATCGGCAACATGATCCGTGCGCGGCGACAGAAGCTGGACCTGACCTTGCAGGAAGTGTCGGAGGCGGCGGGGATTTCGACCGGCTACCTGAGCCTGATCGAGCGGGACAAGGCGACGCCCACGCTGACCACGCTGTCGCGGATCGCGGCAGCGCTGGGGGTGGGGATCGACGCATTCGTCGGCAAGCCACAACCCGCCGATTGCATCACGCGGGCGGGTGAGCGGCCGCAGTTCCTGCTGGGCTCGACGCTGGTGCGCTATGAACGGCTGGGCGCGGTGTTTCCGGGGTCTGAACTGTCCTGTTTCGTCATGACCATCGACCCCGGCTATCGGTCTGAATCGACCGGGCACGGCGGCGAGGAAACCTTTTACGTGCTGTCCGGTCGGCTGGAATTCACGCTGGACGGCCTGCGGATGGAACTGTCCGCCGGGGACAGCGCGCACTACGACTCCACCCGCGATCACGCCTGGGCCAACCCCTACGAGGAAACCGCGCAGGTGCTGTGGACGGGAACGATAGACCTGTTCGGGGACCGCGGCGGCTCAGAGCAGCGGGCCGAGTGAGCGCGCCTTGTCATAGGCGGCATGGGCGGGACTGGTGAGCGTTTCTTCGGTCAGGGTGACGCGATCGGGCGTGTAGTGCTGTTCGGCGTGCAGGATGTTCATGGTCGCCACCAGTTGCCCGTCCTGCCAGATCGGCAGGTTGATGACAGAGCCGCAGCCCAGTTTCCCGATCAGGTCCGCATCGGGAAAGACCGTGTCGATCTCTGCCAGGGTGTTGGCGACAAAGGTCTTTCCCTGCCCGTGGACATGATCCAGCCAGCGGTTTGGCGCGATCTCCTTGGTTCCGGCGGCGGGGTAGTTGACCGGGTCCGAGCTGTAGGCGCGGCGGGCCAGCATGGCGTCCATGTCGACGGTCATGATGGTGAAGAGCTTCGCGCCGACGGTGGATTGTACGAGGTCTTGCAGGGCTTTCCACGCGGCGTCCTGCGTGGTGGCGGCGGCGAGGTCGGTGTTGAATGTCATGTCAGTCCTTGGGCGCAGTGGCGGGCGATGTCGGCATGGGTGGCGATCCAGACGTCGCCGGTTTCGCGGGCATGGGTCAGCAACCGTTCGAGAATGGCGATGCGTGAGCGGTAGCCGATGACAAAGGGATGCATGACCAGTTGGCACAACCCGCCCTCGGCGCGGGCGCCGTCAAGTTCGGCGAGGAAGATCTCGGCCACCTGGTCCGGCGTCAGGGTGGGGCGCGTCGGCGGGGTGCGGTTGTAGAGCAGGTAGACCGCATCGTCGCGGTTCCAGTCCACGGGCAGTTCGATCAGGCCGGTGGGGGTGCCTTGGGTGATCAGTTCATAAGGGTCGTCATCGGCCATCATGCTGGAATCGTAGAGGAACCCGGCCTCTGCCACGAGGCGGATGGTGTCGTCTGACAGGTCCCAATGGGCGGCGCGGTGGCCTATGGGGCGCTGGCCGGTGATCTGCTCCAGCGTGTTGCAGGACCGGGCGAGGGACTCGGCCTCTTCCTCTGGGGTGAGGGTGCCGTTGACCTCATGTATCCAGCCGTGCACGCCGATCTCGTGGCCTTCGGCCACGATGCGGCGGGGTTCTTCGGGGTCGATCAGGGCAGAGACGGCGGGAAAGAAGAAGCTGGCCTGTGCGTTGTGTTTTGCCAGCGTGCTCAGGATGCGCGGCACTCCCTTGCGGCGGCCGTATTCTCCCCAGGCGAGGCGGCCCACGGCGCTGCGCCCGCCGCCCAGTTCGAATGTCTCGTGGTCACAGTCGAAGGAGAGAGCCAGCGCGGCCTTGGCCCCGTTTGGCCAGGGCGGGCAGAGGCGGCGCCCGGCGCGGACGGTGTTCACACGTTCGCGCCAGTGGCTTTCGGGCCAGTGGTAAGGGGTTTCGGTCATCGCAGGACCTTGCCGAAAAAGTCACGGGCGCGGTCGCTCTTGGGGGTGTCGAAAATGGCGGCCGGGGGGCCGGCCTCGACCACCTTGCCGGCGTCCATGAAGACGACCTTGGACGAGACCTCTCGGACGAAGGCCATTTCGTGGCTGACCAGCAGCATGGTCATGCCTTCGGAGGCGAGGCGGCGGATGGCGTCCAGAACCTCGTTCACCAGTTCGGGGTCCAGCGCCGATGTGACCTCATCCAGCAGCAGGATTTCCGGCTTCAGCGCCAGCGCGCGGGCGATGGCGACGCGCTGTTGCTGGCCGCCCGACAGTTCATCGGGGTAGGCGTGGGCCTTGTGATCCATGCCGACCAATTTGAGCAGGTCCATCGCCTCGGCCTCGACCTCGGCGCGTTTGCGGCCCTTCACCTTGGTCGGGGCAAGCGAGACGTTGCGCAGCACGGTCATGTTCTGGAACAGGTTGTACTGCTGGAACACGATGGCCATGCGGTCGCGGGCGGCCTTGACCGCGCGGGGGGCGGCGTAGTCGATGCTGGTGCCGTCCACCTCGACGCTGCCCGCCGTGACCGGCGTCAGGCCGACCAGTGCCCGCAGGACGGTGGATTTGCCCGAGCCGGAGGGGCCGACCAGCGAGACGACCTCGCCCCGGTCGACTTTGAAATCGATCCCGTGCAGGACGGCCAGCTTGCCGTAGTTAGCGTGAATGTCGTTGACCGCGAGGTGTGGCAAGTCGTTTCTCCAGGTATTGGCCGAGGAGGCTCAGCGGGAAGGACATCAGGAAGTAGCAGAAGGCGATGGTGCCAAAGACCAGCACGCCGGAATATCCTTGGTTGTTCAGTTCCTTGCCGCGAAAGGTCAGTTCAAAGACGCCGATCTGGCTGACCAGCGCGGTGTCCTTGATAAAGCTGACGGCAAAGGCGATGGCGGGCGGGATGATGACCGGCAGGGCCTGCGGCAGGACACACAGGCGCATGGTCTGAAAGCGCGACAAGTTCATGGCCTGCGCCGCCTCGATCTGGGTCTTCGGGACGCTTTCGATGCCGCCGCGGATGATGTCGGCGGTGTAGGCGATGGCGTAGATGCAGATCGAGATCACGGCGATGGAAAACAGCGACACGTCCGAGGCGACCGTCTGGATGAAGAACAGCACCAGGTAGATGACCACCAGGAAGGGGATGCGCCGGAACACCTCGACATAGGCGATGCAGGCCACCCGCAGTGGCAGCGCCCAGAGGCCGGGCGTGGTACGCAGGTAGACCAGCACCAGCGCAAGGCCAAAGCCGATCAGGCAGCCCAGCAGGGTCATGGCCAGCGTCAGACCGGCGCTTTCGGCCAGCAGGGCGATGTTCTTCCAGGTGAAGAAGTCGGGGAATTGGGCAAGGATACGCTCCATCAGAAGATCCTTGCCTTGACGCGAAAGGCCCAGCGGCCCAGCAGCGCCAGCCCGATGGAGGCGATGAAGGTCAGGACCACATACATCAGCGCGACCACGGTGAAATATTCCAGCCAGCGGTAGTTCACGGTCGACAGGTTGATCGCCTGCCCGGTCAGTTCATCCACGCCGATGACGGCCCCGACGGATGTGCCCATGACAAGGATCACGATGAAGAAATTGGCCAGCGCCGGGTAGATCGACTTGGCGATGTGGGGGACGACGATGTAGCGGATGCGCTGGGGCAGGGACATGCCCATGGTTTCTCCGGCCTCCATTTCCGTGGCGCGGACCGACAGGAAGCCGGCGCGCAGGATCATCGTCAGGTAGGCGCCCGCGTTCAGCGTCAGGCCGATCAACACGCAGGCCTCGTTCGACCAGCGGATGCCGAATTCGGGCAGGCCGAAATACAGGAAATAGATCTGGATCAGGGCGGGCGTGTTGGTGATGAAGATCACGAAGGCCTGAACCAGCCAGCGGATCGGGCGCGGTGCAAAGCTGAGGCAGGCGGCACCGACAAGGCCGATCAGGCACCCGCAGGTGAAGGCGAAGACGCCAAGTTGCAGCGTCAGCCACGCACCGCTCAGCAGTTCGTCGAAGTTGCGCCAGACGACGTTGAATTGAAAATTGTAGTCCATGCGGGTTTATGGCCGGGCTTTCGTATGGGGGAGGGGGCGCGGGCGGGCCGCGCCCCGGTCAGGGTTCAGAACCAGGGGGTCACGGGCACCTCGCGCAGCATCGGCGCGCCATAGTTCGCTTCCCAGACCTCTTTGACGGTGCCGGACGAATGCAGGTCATAGAGGATGATGTTCAGCACCTCGGTCAGGTTGTCGTTGCCCTGGCTGACGCCAAGCGCGCAGTAGGCCACGAAGATCGGTTCCGGCACGACGCGCCAGTTGACGCCTTCGTGGTTGCCGGTGAAGCCCATGAAGAAGTCGATGTTCTCGACGATGGCATCGGCGCGGCCCTGCGCCACAAGGCGCACGGTGTCAGCGATGCTGTCGACCAGCTCCAGCTCGACCTCGGGCATGTTTTCCTCGATCCAGCCCACGGTCCAGTTGCCGCGCATGTTCGCCAGAACGACGCCGTCCTTGTTGAAGTCCTGCCAGCTGTCGCCCTCGATCTTGTCGGTGGCCAGCACGGCCAGCACTTCGGTGTGCAGGGGGGCCGTGTAGTCGATCAGCTTGGCGCGTTCGGAATTGCGGGTCAGCGCGCCCATGGAAATGTCGATGCGGTCAGAGACGAGGAAGGGCACGCGCTGCGCGGTTTCGGTGGGCACCCATTCGACCTCGACGCCCAGTTTCTCGGCGATCATGGTGCCGATCTCGATGTCGAACCCCTGCCAGTCGCCGTTGTCGTCACGGGTGCTCATGTTGGGGAAGTTGGGGTTGATGCCGATGCGGATGGTGCCGTCGGAGAGGATCTCCTCCAGCGATTTGGCCTGTGCCTCGGGGGCGGCGGTCAGCGCCAGCCCAAGGGCGGTGACCCCTGCGATGATCCAGTTCTTCATGGTTCGGTTCTCCTGTTGGTCGGTTTTGGATTCTTTGGCTTGATGTGTTCGTTATGCGCACAAATGTCCGAAAATAGTTTGACGAACGGTTTTCGCTCGGTCAATGGTTTTTTCGTGGCGGGGCTGCGCCGGTTTCGGGATGGCACCGCAAAGCGCGGGTGTGTTTGCCTTTTTTTGTCAGTTTTGACAGCGTTTTGCGGGTGGGTTTCAGGGGCTGCGTGCGCTTGTGTCTGGCGATCAGGCGCGGGATGCTGCCCAGAGAATATACGAACACCTGTGCGGAGAGCGACAAGATGAAAGAATCCCTCGACCAGATCACCCTGCCTTCGGGCCTGTCCCTGTCGCGCGTGGTCACGGGGCTGTGGCAGATGGCCGACCAGGAGCGGGACGGCAAGGCGTTCGACCTTGACGCGGCGGCCGAGGCGCTGGCCGATTATGCGCGCGAGGGGTTCACCACCTTCGACATGGCGGACCATTACGGCAGCGCCGAAATCGTGGCGGGCAAGGCGGCCAGGATCCTTGCGGCAGAGGGCGGACCGCGCCCGACGATCCTGACGAAATGGTGCCCGGAGCCGGGCGAGATGGACGCGGCCACGGTGCGGCGCGGGGTGGAAACCGCGCTGGAACGGCTGGCGATGGACCGCGTGGACGTGATGCAGTTTCACTGGTGGCAGTACCAGTCGCCGGAATACCTGGACGCGCTGACAGAGCTGATGAAGCTGCGCGAAGAGGGGTTGGTGGGGCACATCGGCCTGACCAATTTTGACGCGGCGCATTTGCGGATGGTGCTGAAACAAGGCATCGAGATCGCCACCAACCAGGTTTGTTTCTCTGTCGTGGATCGGCGCGCTGCGGGGGAGCTGACCCGCGTGGCGGCCGAGCATGGGGTTGGCATCCTTGGGTTCGGCACCCTCTGCGGCGGGTTCCTGTCGCAGAAATGGCTGGGTGTAGAAAAACCGGCACAGATCGAAGACTGGAGCCGAATGAAATACATGCGCTTCATCGAAACGGCGGGCGGCTGGGATCGCTTTCAACGTCTGCTATGCGCGCTGGCCCTGATCGCAGAACGGCACGGGGTGTCGGTGTCCAACGTGGCCAGCCGCTGGGTGCTGGAGCAGGGCGCGACGGCGGGGGTCATCGTCGGCGTCCGGCTGGGAGAGAACGCGCATCGGGATGACAACCGGCGGATGCTGGGCTTTGCACTGGATGATGCGGACCGGGCGGCGATTGCCGAGGCGGCGATGGCGCCTATTCCCGGCGATTGCGGTGATGAGTACCGCAAGCCGCCCTTCCTGACCGCCTCCGGCGACCTGTCACATCATCTGGACGCTTTGCCGCCGGTCATGGCGGTTTCCGAGCCGCGCCCCGGACGGCAGCGGGCCGAAAGCGGGTCGATCTGGGAGGAAAAGGCCGGGTTCGCCCGCGCGGTGCGCAAGGGCAAGCGCATCCTTGTCAGCGGCACCACGGCCACCGACCCGCACGGCGGCGCCGTCTGCAAAGGCGACGCAGCGGGGCAGGCGGTCTATATTCTTGACAAGATCGCCGGGGCGGTGTCGTCACTTGGCGGCACGCTGGAAGATGTGCTGCGCACGCGGATCTTCCTGACCAACGAGGCGGACTGGCAGGCGGTCTCCGAAGTGCACGCGCGCTATTTCGGAGAGATCCGCCCGGCCAACACGCTGATCGTCGTCAAGGAATTGATCGGCGGTTACGAGGTCGAGATCGAGGCCGAGGCGGAATTGGACTGACGCGAAGCGCGGCGCTGTATCCACAGCGCCGCCAGCACCACCACGCCAAAGGCGACAGAGGCCAGCGTGCCGATGACGGCAATCGCCGAGACCACCGGAGCGTAGTTCGTCGCGACCCGGCTGAACAGCCATTCCGGCAGGGTGGTGTCCGCGCCGGTGGTGAAGATCGACAGGGGCAAGTTGGACCAGGACAGCAGGAAGGCGAACAGCCCGCCCGAGATCAGGCCGGGGGCGAGGTGGGGCAGCGTGACCTCTCGCAACACCTGCCAGCGGGTCGCGCCCAAGTCGCGGGCGGCGTCCTCTTGCGCCGGGTCATAGCCGAAGAGGCGGATCGAGATGACCAGCGTCACGATCGGCAGGATCCAGACAAGATGCGCGAAAACGGCGGTTTTCCAGCTGGGCGTGATGCCGAGCGCGGAAAAGAACAGCAATAAGGCGAGTCCAAGAACCGGCTGCGGAAAGAAGATCGGCAGCACGATGGCCTTTTGATAGATCGACCGCCCGCGCCAGTCGTAGCGGGCAAAGGCCATCGCGCCCAGCGTGGCGAGGACCAACGCGAAGACCGTGACCAGCGCGGCCACCTTGAGCGAGGCAAGGTGCAGGACCAGCGTTTCGTGCTGCGAGAATGCGTCCGTATAGGCGCCGATGGACCAGTTCCGGTGTGGAAAGCGCATGTAGCGCGTGTTGGCCAGACTGGCGAGGATGACCGAGAGGATCGGCACGTAGAGCAGCACCACGATGACGGTCAGCCAGAGGGTCTGAAGCGGTTTTCTCATCGGCGGATCAATCGGTTGAGGTCGATGCGTGCGAGCACGGGAAAGACGACGATGGCCGTGACCAGCGTCACCAGCATGGTCAGCGCCGCCCCCATGGGCCAGTCCTGCGCGTAGGAAAAGCGCTGTTCGATGGCGCGGGTGACGACGGTGACGGCCTGCCCGCCAAGGATCGCCGCCTCTGCATTGGCGCCGATGCACAGGACAAAGGTCAGGAGCGCACCGATAGCGAGGCCGGGCAGGGCGAGCGGCAATTCAATCTCACGCAACACCTGCCAGCGCGAGGCGCCCAGGTCGCGGGCTGCGTCGATACGGTCGCGCGGGATCAGCGCGACGCCCAGCAGCAGGGGAAACAGCATGAAGGGAAAGTGCACATAGACGAGGCCAAGGTAGACCGCGATCTTGGTGTTCAGGACCGTGCCGATGGAAACCCCGAACAGCGCCTTGAGCGATCCGGCAAGGATACCGCCGCCGGGCATCATGAACAGCGACAGGCCAAATAGGCGCACGCTTTCGCTGACAAAGATCGGCACGGCGATCAGGCCGGTGATGATGGCCGCGCCGCGCCCGGCGCGGGCGTGCAGCATCTTGGCCGTGGGCCAGGCGATCAGCGCGCAGGTCAGTGTGGTCAGCAATGCGCCGAAGATCGACCAGTAGAACGGGCCGCCATAGCCCTCGGTAAAGGCGGCGCGATAGTTGGCCAGCGTCAGATCCGTGGTCAGATCAAAGCTGCGCGGCTCGATCAGGGAATACCAGCCGACGATGACGATGGGCGCGGCAAAGCCGACCAGCAGGAACAGGGCGACGGGCAGGGCAAAAAGCGGACCGGGTTTCATTCCGTGACCCTATGCGCTTGCGCCGGATCAAAGTGGAATTGCGCCTCATCCCCCGGTTGCAGTGCGCAGGAGGCGGGCTGTTCCGCGATCATCAGGCCGGCGGGTGTGTCGAGGTGCAGCTGCACACGAGAGCCAAGCTGAAAGCGTTCCTGCACGGTGACTTTGATCCCGATGCCCTGGCCGTCCGTGTGCAGGGCCTCCGGCCGCAGGATCAGGTGGCCATCGGCAAAGCCGGGCAGGGGGCTGTCCAGCTCTGGCAGGTGCTCATCGCGGATTTGCAGGATGTTGACCTCGCCCATGAAGCGGGCGACGAAACGGTCGCGCGGGCGGTCATAGATGTCCGAAGGTGTGCCCACCTGCACCAGCTGGCCGTCCTTCATGATGCCGATGCGGTCGGACATGACCATCGCCTCTTCGAGGCTGTGGGTGATGTAGACAAAGGTGCGCCCGGTGCGGCGTTGCAAGCTGCGCAGTTCGACTTCCAGCGTCTTGCGCAGGCGATAATCCAGCGCGGACAGCGGTTCATCGAAGAACAGGATTTCCGGGTCCGAGGCGAGCGCGCGGGCCAGCGCCACGCGCTGCCGTTCGCCGCCGGAACATTGGGTGACCGCCTTGCCGTAGTAGTCAGGCCCAAGGCGGACGAGATCCAGAAGCTCCAGCGCGCGGGCCTTGCGGGTGGCGGCGTCGATGCCACGCATCTTCAGCGCGAATTCCACGTTCTGGCCAACGCTGCGGTGATCGAACAGGGCGAGCGACTGAAAGACCATCGCGGTGGGGCGTTTGTTCGGCGGTTGGCCCGTCACGTCCTTGCCGCGCAAGAGCAGCGCGCCGGTGGTCGGCTGGTCCAGCCCGGCAAGGATGCGCAGGAGCGTCGTCTTGCCAGAGCCGGAGGGGCCGACGATGGTAAAGAACTCGCCCTCGGCAATATCCAGCGACACCTCGCGCAGGGCGTGGGTGTCGCCGAAACGACGGCTCAGCCCCTGGAGGCTGAGCGCGGGTTGCGTATCGGCAGGGGTGCCGGTCATCTGCGGATCAGCCGCGATCACGGATCGCCGCCGAGTAGATGTCATAGAGACGGTCGTAATCGGGGATGATGTCGAATTCGACGGCATTGGAGATGCGTTCGTCGAATTCATCCCACTGGATCGCGTCCAGTTCATCCGCCGAGAAGCGGCTGAGGACCTCGTCCTGGGCCATCTGGCTGACCGGTTGCAGGTTGCCGTTGCCGCGCGCGACGATTTCCGCCGCATCCGGGGTGCTGATCCATTCGAGGAAGTCGAAGGTCGCCTCCTTGCCGGTGGGGTTGGCCACGGCCGAGTTCAGCTCGATCCAGTTGATGCCGCCCTTGCCATCGGCGGGGCCGGAGTTGGGCGTGATGGCGTAGATGTTCGTCGCGCCCTCGGCCCGTGCAGAGCTGGCCGTATAGGTGCCGCCGGTAAAGTAGAGGTCGATCTCGCCGTTCAGCATGGCCAGGTTCAGCTGCACGAAATCGGTGGTGATCATCTTGGCGTTGTTGATCCAGCGCCGCGCGGTTTCCTCGAACTTGGCGTAATCTGCCTCTGTCTTGGGCTTGTAGGGGTGAATGCCCGCGCCCATGCAGATGTCCATCACGTTCCAGTCCTCGTAGGCGAGGATGCCGTAACGGCCTGCGAAATCGGGGTTGTTGAACAGGTCCCAGCCTTCGTCCTTGGCGGTGGCGGGCGCGATCACGTCGGAATTGACGACGAAATCGAAGGTCTCGAAACGCTGCACGACGCCCAACAGGTTGTTGCCGTCCTCGGAGAGGGCCCAGTCGTAGGGCATGGCGAATTTTTCGAACATCTGTGCGTATAGAGGCTCAAACCGGTCGCGGGGCAAATCGTAGATCAGGCCCTCGGGCCACAGGACCTGCCGTGCCCAGGGGTTGTTGAGGTTTATGAAGTTCCAGACGTTGGTTTCACCCGCGCGCAGACGGTTGACCGAGGTCGGGTCAGAGATGTGGATCTCGTAGCGGATGTCCTTGCCGGTTTCCTTGCGCCACATGTCCAGAAGGCGCGGATCGGCATAGGCGTCCCATGTCAGCAGGGCGATCTGATCCGCTTGGGCGCGGGCGCTCATCGGCAGTCCGGCGGCGGCCAGCCCGGCGGCCATGCCGCCCATCATCTGACGCCTGCTCAAGGCGCCGGACATCGGGTTGCGGAGGGATGAGGGTACGGTGGGTCGGCGTTTCATGGTCGAGTCTCCCTGTTCGTATGGCGAACTATTGCGCGCCATGCGAACCAATTCAAGAAATTTTCTGCCGCTGAAACGGTCTTCAATATGTTTTTGCGTAGCGGTTGAGCATTTGCTGCGTGTCCAACCCGGACAGTTCGCCGTGCTCATGCATCTTGTGCGCGGCGAAGAGAGCGAGGAAATCCGCGCCGAACCAGTCGGACAGGGCGGCGTCCGCCTGCATCGCCGTCAGCGCGTCGGGCAGGGCGCGGGGCAGGGGATGGATGCCCTTGGCGCGCAGGGTGGCGCCATCCAGTTCGGACAGGTCGCCCGTCGTCGGGGTGGGGCAGGGCAGCGCCTGTTCGATCCCCGATGCGGCCGCGTGGATCAGGGCGGCCAGCGCCAGCCAGGGCGAGGCCGTCGCATCCGCCGCGCGGTATTCATAATTGAATTGGCGCGCGATGCGGTCCGGTTCGGTGGCGGAGACCGGGCAAATGCGCAAACCGGCCTCGCGGTCCTGAACGGCAAGGTTGGCGTAGGCCGCGCTCCACCGGTGCGGGGTCAGGCGGAGGTAGCTTGCGACCGAACTTGCCGTCAGGGCGGTGATCGCGGGCATGTGGCGGACGATGCCGGCGGCGGCCTGCGCGGCGCGCGGGGACAGCCCGGCCAGGCCGTCCGGGTCATGGGTCAGCGGCGTGTCACCGTCCCAAAGGCTGAGGTGTATATGCACGCCGTTGCCCACGTTTTCCGCGTCCGGAAGCGGCGCGAAGCTGGCCCTGCGGCAATGCGCGCGCGCCACGGCGCGGGTGATTTCGCGCAGGGCGATGGCCTCATCCGCCGCGCGCAGGGCCGGTTTCGGAGCCAATGTGACCTCGAACTGGCCGGGGCCGTATTCGCGCAGAAAACTGTCGGGCTCCATGCCCGCCATGGTCAGCGCCTCCAGCAGATCCTCGGCAAAGGGTTGGGCCTCTTGGAAACCGGCAAGGGAAAAGCCTGCGCCGCCGTCGATCCCCGAAAGCGTGAACTCATGTTCGAAACTGACGCGGAACTCGGCATTGGCGGCGGCGGTCAGCCGGGCGATGGCCGCGCGAAGGTGGCCGCGCGTGCAGGCCATCCAGGGCGTGCCGTCCCGTTCAAGGATATCGCCAAGCACCATGCGCAGGGCAGGCGCGCCGGGCATGGGGGCCTCGAACAGGGCGTCCGCGTCGGGCCAGAGGGTCACGTCGCCAAGCGAGCCGAAAGGCGAGGGCGCGATGCCGTCAAAGCAGGTGATCTGCGCATTGGTCGGAGTCCAGCCGACGCCGCCCCGAATGCGTCGGTCCAGATCGCCAAGTGCAAAGCCCTTGCCCCGGACCTGCCCGGACAGGTCGCTTGTGCAGGCCATGATGAGGGGCGTCGGCATGTCGTCTCGCAATTCGGCTTGTCGTTTTTCCGAATATGTGAACAAGTGTTCGCATAATGCAATAGGTGCCCCGTGGTTCTGACGGAAAACGATCCATTCCCCGTCCATTCTTTCGGCAGTCCTTCCGGTGGGACGTGGCTGCTGACCTGTGAGCACGCGGGTCATGCGGTGCCGGAACGGCTGGGCGATCTGGGGATCTCGCGGGATGACCTGCTGGATCACATCGGATGGGATCCGGGCGCGTTGAACCTGACGCTTGCCCTTGCGGACATGTTGGGCGCGCGTGGCGTGGCACAGCGCTATTCGCGTCTGGTGATCGACTGCAACCGCCCCAAAGGCGCGCCGGACCTGATGCCCGAAACCTCTGACCGGCGGCCGGTGCCCGGAAATGCCGGGTTGAGCGATGCAGATCGCGCGGCGCGTTGGGACCAGATCCACCAGCCTTTTCATGCCGAGGTGGCGGATGCGGCGCGGCGGCATCAGGTGCTGGTTTCGATCCACAGTTTCACGCCGCGCAAGCGGGACGGCGCGCCACGTTCTACCGAAATCGGCCTGTTGGCGCGGGACGGGAACCCGCTGTTCCGGCATCTGATGTCAGCGCTGTCGGGGGTCTGGACTGGGCAGGTCGCGGCCAACGATCCCTACGAGATCGAGGATGCGTCGGACTACACGATCCCGGTTCATGCCGAGGCGAACGCGATGCCGCATGTGCTGGTGGAAGTGCGCAATGATCTGATCAGTGACGCGGGGGGCGTGACGCGCGTCGGTCACGCCCTGTTCAATGCCTTGAAAGGATATCCGTTTTGACCCAGCCTTTCCTGTCGACAACCAGCCGCGACATTCCCTTGCAGAAGGGGCGGGTGGCAGTGCTGTTCGTGGATGTTCAGAATTTTTGCCTGCACCCCGAGGGTGGCGAAATCAGGGACGCGACAGAGGCCGAGCGGCGGGACAAGCTGCTGCCCTTCATCGACCGTTTTCGCGCGCGGGCCCTGCCGCAGATGCAGGCGCTGCAGCAGGCGGCGCGCGCGGCCGGGGTGGAGGTGATGTACACGACCATCGAAAGCCTGACCAAGGACGGGCGCGACCGGAGCCTCGACTACAAGATCACCGGCTTCAACGTGCCGAAGGGGTCCTTTGATGCCAAGGTGATCGACGAACTGGCGCCCGGCGAGGATGAAATCGTGCTGCCGAAATCCTCATCCTCGGTCTTTGTATCGACCCATATCGATTACGTCCTGCGCAACCTTGGGGTTGCGCAACTGGTGGTGTCCGGCGTGGTCACGGATCAATGCGTGGAAAGCGCCATCCGCGACGCCTGTGATCTTGGCTACCTGGTGACCCAGGTCACGGATGCCTGCGCGACCTATACCGACGAACGGCATGACGCGTCGTTGCGGGCGATCCAAGGGTATTGTCGCCAGATGACGCTTGATCAACTCTTGCCGGAATTCGAGGCGCTGCGCGCCCAATCGTGAAAATTGAGCGCCGGTGCGCGGTATCCCAGTGCGCTGTGTGGCCTGACGGTGTCATGGTGACCGCGCCGCTGCCCGATCAGGATTTGAGCTTTCCGCAGGCTGTAGAAGATCTTGCCGGGTCCGCTGGCCCTGAGGTTCACTGCATGCCATGCGGTCCGGCGGCCGATTTGCCGGACATCCAGACGGGCCTCTAGGCGGCAGGGCTGAAAATGGCGGTTTCCGGCACTACATGCCGAATCGCGCGTGCGCCCCCACGGTTTTCTGATAATTCCTCTACATGGACATCATTCTTGTAACCACTGTTATTGCGTCCCTGTTCCTTGTCATCGGCCTTGCCGAACCCTTTGCCGCGCGCATCCGATTGCCCTACAGTGTGATCCTCGCGCTGCTTGGCATCATGATCGGCGCCGGGGCGACCTTTTTCCTCAGAACGGAACTGACGGACGCGCTGAACCCGGTGGCCGAGGCGATCCTGGGCTTGCCGATCAGGTCCAACGTCTTCCTCTACGTTTTCCTGCCGACGCTGCTGTTTCAGGCGACGATCGGGATGAACCTGCGCCGGATGCTGGACGACTGGGTGCCGATCCTCGTGCTGGCGGTGGTGGCCGTCGTGGTGGCGACCGTCAGCATCGGCTACGCGCTGTCCTGGGCCAGCGCGCTGCCGCTGGCGGCCTGCTTCCTGATCGGGTCCATCGTCTCGACCACCGACCCTTCGGCGGTGGTCTCGATCTTCCGCTCGATCTCGGCCCCGCGGCGGCTGGCCCGGATCATCGAGGGCGAAAGCCTGTTGAACGACGCGGCCGCCATCGCGCTGTTCGGGCTGTTCATGGGCTTCGTGATGCTCGGGCTGCCGGATCCCAACCTGGGCGAGGCCCTTGCGCGGTTCCCCGTCCTGATCGCGGGCGGCGCGCTGACGGGCTGGGTGGCCGCGCGCGTGGCAGTCTGGGTGATGTCCCTCTTCAGCGGTCACGAACTGGCGCAACACTCGATCTCGGTCGCGCTGCCGTACCTGACCTACATCATCGCGGAACAGAGTGTCGGCGCCTCGGGCGTCATTGCCGTGGTCGCCGCCGGTCTGACGCTGAACCTGACCGCGCCGGCCCGCCTGCCGCCCCAGGCGTGGAGCAACATGCGCGACCTGTGGGATGTGCTGGCTCACTGGGCGGGGGCCCTCATCTTTATCCTCGCCGCGCTGCTCATTCCGCGCCTGTTGCAAGAGGTCCGGCTTGAAGACTTCGCGCTTGTCGGCGTGGTGGTTGTCGCGGCCGTGGCGGCGCGCACCGTGATCCTGTTCGGGCTGATGCCCCTGCTGACGGCGCTCAAGCTGTCTCCGAACGTGGAAAGACCCTATCGCGCCGCGATCCTTTGGGGTGGCCTGCGGGGCGCGGTGACCCTTGCTCTGGCACTTGCCGTCACCGAGAGCGTGCGCGTGCCCGACGAGATCCAGCGGGTGGTCGGCATCCTGGCCACCGGCTTTACCCTGTTCACCCTGTTGGTGCAGGGGACGACGCTGCGCTGGATCATCGGCCAGCTCGGGCTGGACCGGCTGTCGCCCATCGACGAGGCCCTGTCCCGGCAGGTCGTTGCTGTTGCGTTGCAGACCGTGCGCGAAGACGTGGCCCGAACCACCGATAACTACGACCTGAACCGTGACACCGTCCGGTCCGAGGCCAAGCGGTTCGGCGAACGCCTCGAAACCGCCGTGAAGATGGCCGAGGACAACGCCGGTATCCTGGACCGCGACCGGATCGCCCTGGGGTTGATCGCGCTTGCGGGGCACGAACGCGACACCATCCTCGCGCGTATGAAAGAGAGAACCATCTCGGCCCGGATGGCGGAAATCGTGCTTTCGGATGCCGACCGGCTGATCGAGGGTGCCCGCTCGCAGGGGCGGAACGGCTATCAGAGGGCGGCCCGAAAGAGCCTTGCCTATGGCCGGGCGTTTCGCGCGGCGGTGTTGTTGCACGGGCGCTTGCGGCTGTCGGGGCCTCTTGCCCGGATGACCGCAGACCGCTTTGAGCGGTTGTTGTCCCAGCGGCTGATCATGCGCGACCTCGGGTCCTTTATCAACGGCCGCATCCGGCGCATTCACGGACGGCGGGTCGCGGACCTGCTGCACGAACTGCTGTCGCGGCGGATCGAAGCGGTCGAAACCGCGCTGGAGGGGCTGCGCCTGCAGTATCCGGGCTATGCCGAAGAACTTGAGCGCCGCTTCATCCGGCGGACGGCACTGCGGATGGAAGAGAGGGAATACGCCGCGATGCGCGAGGACGGGCTGATCGGCGCCGAGGTTCACATGGCGCTGATGCAGGACCTTGCCGCGCGCCGGGGTGCCGCGGAAGAGCGACCGCGCCTTGACGTCGCGATCCAGCGCGCCGCCTTCATCCGCGAATTTCCCCTCTTTGCCGAAATGGACGACGGCAGCCTCAAGCGTCTGGGCCGGTCGCTGATGACGCGATATTTCGACGCCGGAGACCATGTCATCCGCAAGGACAGCCCCGCCCGCAGCGTCTACTTCATCGCCTCCGGAGCCGTCGAGCTTGAGAGCGCGGGACAGACCTGGCGTCTTGGCCGGGGCGAGATGTTCGGGCAGATGGCCCTGCTGAGCAGCAAGGCGCGCCGGGCAGACGTGCGCGCCATCGCGCCGACGACACTGCTGGTGCTGGACGAAGAGCGGTTCCGCCGCCTGTTGCACCGCAGCGAGGCGCTTCGGTCCGCGGTCCGCGAAAGCGCGGAAAAGCGCGGCGTCGATCCGTCCAGCCTGTTGCCGGGAACCAGCGACGCGGCCTGATGTGCGTGATCGGGGCGGGGCAGAGTGGTGCGGCCCTGCGACGGAATTGAGCGCGCAAGGTGCAAAGGAAAGCCGCCGACCCCGTGCAGGGATCGGCGGCTGTTTCTTGGCGGTTCGATGGGCCGGCTGCGGGTCAGAAAAAGGTCAGTCCGACCGCGATGATGATCCCCGACAGGATCAGGTGCACCACGCAGAACCCCATGATGTCCTTGGCGCGCAGGCCCGCGATGCCCAGGATCGGCAGCGCCCAGAACGGCTGCACCATGTTGGTCCAGGCATCGCCCCAGGCCACCGCCATCGAGATGCGCGCGATGTCCGCGCCAAGCGCCTCTGCCGCGGGCAGGATCACCGGCGCCTGCACCGCCCATTGGCCGCCGCCCGAGGGCACGAAGAAGTTCACGATCCCGGCAGAGATGAAGGACCAGAAGGGCAGGGTGGTCGCCGAAGCCAGCCCGACAAGCTGCTGAGAGATGCTGGCCGCCAGCCCCGACTGTACCATGATCGCCATGATGCCCGCGTAGAACGGGAACTGGATCACGATGCCCGCCCCGCCCTTGACCGCGTCGGTCAGCGCGTTCAGCAGGTTTTTTGGCGTGCCGTGCAGCAGGATCGCCAGCGTCAGGAACAGGAAGTTGATGACGTTCAGCGACAGCCCGCCGCCCGTCGCGAAATACTGGATCAGCCAGGCGGCGCCCGCCGCGCCCACCAGTATCGAAAGGGCCATGCTGTTTTCCAGCCGCTCCGCCGGGGTGGGGCTTTCGGGTTTCGGGCGGTCGTCCTCGGCCAACAGGGCCGGGTCGACGTAGACGGCCTCATCCTCGCGCGGCATCATCGCCCGGTTGACCAGCGGCACGGCGATGAACAGCGCCGCCACGATGATCAGGTTGAAGGTGGAAAAGATGGTATCCGAGGTGGGGATCACGCCGGCGATTTCGGCAAAGGGGTGCCCCTCGGTCGCGATGGACAGCGGCACGGACCCGGCCAGCCCGCCGTGCCAGACGATGAAGCCGGAATAGGCCGAGGCGACCAGCAGGCGGTAGTCCACCTTGATCGTGCGCGCCAGTTCGCGCGCAAACAGCGCCCCGACCACAAGGCCGAAACCCCAGTTGATCCAGGACGCCGCCAGCGACACCACGCTGACCAGCAGGATCGCGCTGCCCGCGCTGCTGGCCATGCCGGCCAGCGCGGACAGCCCGCGCCGCACAAGCGGAGTCGAGGCCATCATGTAACCGGTGACCAGCACCAGCAGCATCTGCATCGAGAAGGTCAGCAGCGACCAGAACCCGTCACCCCAGTAGGTGACGACCTCCATCGGGCCGGTGCCCTGCGTCAGCACGGCGGCCAGCCCGGCCACCAGCGTCAGCACAAGCACAAAGACAAAGGGATCCGGCAGGTAACGGTCCACGATCCGCACCATGGGACGTGAAATAAAACCGAGCATGATGCTCTCCTTGATGATGAAGTTTTGAGCAGGTTTATGCGGCGCCCGTATCAGGGCTGTGACGCAAGGAAAAGACCTTGGCAGCCGGGCGTCGGTCGCACCGGGTGGGTTGGATTGAATCGACGAATGTTGATCGCCTGCGCTGTCGGTCTGCGCGGGTGATCTCGAAACCAAGGTGCAAAGTCTCTACCCAGATGGTGCCTCGAAGGGCGGTCATGGATAGCCTCTGGCACCCTCATATGGGTTTCGAGGGGCTTTGTCAGGTTGCAGGCCGCCCGGATCCGACGCACGGCCAAAGCTGGGATAACCACCGGGCTCGTACATCGTCAGCACAAGGGGGTGAACGATCGGGCCGAGGCCGCACACTGGCATGTGCGACGGCGTGAGTAGATCATGAGCCGGTTCAAATCGCCAGGCCAGGCACAGCGGTTGTTGTCAGTCCACGACCAGACCTTGTTACCGTTTTGGCGACAACCCGAATTCCGCGCGCAAGGCGCTGCCGTGCTCATCCAGTCCCGGACCGACGCGGGCCGAAGAGCCGACAGAACCGCCCATGCGCAGAGGCAGGGACGGTGGTAACATGCGGCTGACCGGATCGCCTCCCTTGGCGCGCAGCTCGTCCCAGGTCAGCACCCGAGCGCACCAGACGCCTTGCGCCCCCAGTTCCGCTTCCCAAGCCTCGGCAGGCTTGTCGCGCAGCCGCCGGGTAATACGCTGGCACAGCGCCTCACGGTCCTTGAAGGGATCCCCGGCAAGATCGGGCAGGTCCAGCAAGGGGCCAAGCCGGTCCAGCGGGGTCATGGCCAGCGCAAGATGGCCCGTGGCACAGGCATAGACGCCATAGGGCGCCCCAAGGTAGCCGTGGGCAGAGCCTTCGCTGCGGCGGGCAGGGGGCGCCTCTCCATTGCTGAGCCAGGTGCTGAGGAACTCGAACTGCATGTCCATCAGCGCCTCCAGCAGGGAGGTCCGCACATGAGTGCCTTTGCCGGTGCGGGCATGGTGGAACAGCGCCGCCAGCAGACCCTGCGCAAGGCAGGCCCCGGCGGAAATATCGGCAATGGGCAGGCCAACGGGCACCGGGCCGTCATCGGCATTGCCCGATAGCCACATCAGGCCAGACCGCGCCTGCGCCAAGAGATCCTGTCCCGGTTCGCAAGACCATGCGCCGCTCTCACCATAGCCGGAGATGCTGCCATAGATCAGGTCGGGTTTGAGGGGGCGCAAGTCTTCATAGGCAAGGCCAAGACGTTGAATCACGCCGGGGCGAAAGTTCTGGATCACGATGTCTGCCTGCGCGATGAGGCGGCGGGCGGCATCCAGCCCCTGAGGCGCCTTCAGGTCCAGCGCGATGCTTTCCTTGCCCCGGTTTATGGCGTGAAACAGCGTCGAGGCGCCCTTGATCCTCGTGTCCGAAACATAGTGCCGGCGGCAGAGATCGCCGCCGTCGGGGTTTTCGACCTTGATGACCCGCGCGCCCATATCCAGCAGCCGCAGAGAGGCATAGGGGCCGGCCAGAAACTGGCTGAAATCGATAACGGTGAGGCCCGACAGTGGCGCGCTCATGGCGTCAGGATCGCGGCGGTGTCGGCGCCAAGGGCAGGGGCTGCGGCTGGGTTGCGCAGGGTCTGACCGTCGATGCGGATGGGACAGCGCGTGGTGCGGGCCTCGGCGCCTTCGGGCGTGCGGATGGTCTGCAGGGGATCGAGCGCGGCAAAGCCGTCGCTCGCGGCAAATTCCGGCCAGTCCAGAACCGGCGCGCACCAGACACCCGCCGCGCCTAGGATTTCCAGCCAATGTTGCCGGGGGCGGGTTTCCAGAACCTTGCTGACGACGGCCTTGACCTCATCCAGCCGGGTGAAAGCGTCCTCTTGCGCGAAGGCGGCGATCTGTGGGGCGTCCAGCAGATCACCCAGCTTTGCCAGCGGGCACATTGCCAGAGCCATCCAGCCGTCCGTCGCGCGGTAGATGCCATAGGGGGCGGGCTGATAGGGGTTGGCGTTGCCCTGCGCGTGGCGGCGGGGCTGTTGGTTGTCGTCGTTGAGAAAACAGGTGAACTGTTCAAAGGTCATGTCCAGCGCGGCGGACATCAGGTCCACCTCTACCAGTCCGCCCGTGCCGGTGATCCCGCGCCGAACGAGGCAGGCCAGGATCCCCTGCACCAGGTGCCCGGCGGTGGCCACGTCCAACATGGCAAAGCCGGTGGGGACGGGACCGTCATCGGCATTGCCGTTCAGCCATGCGATGCCTGACAGCGCCTGCACCAGCAGATCCTGACCGGGTGTGTCGCGCCAGGGGCCGATACTGCCATAGCCCGACACAGCGCCGTAAACGAGGCGCGGGTTCAGCGCGCGCACCGCGTCATAGCCCAGACCGATGCGATCCATCACGCCGGGGCGAAAGTTGTGGATCATGACATCGGCGGTGGCGATCAGCGCGCGGATGCGGTCCAGATCGGCGGGCTGTTTCAGATCGGCGGTGACGCTTTTCTTGCCCCGGTTGAAGGTGTGAAACACGAGGCTGTTACCCTCCAGCCGCTGGTCGTTGACCACCATCGACCGGCAAAGATCACCGCCCTGGGGGCGTTCGACCTTGATCACCTCGGCCCCCAGGTCGCACAGGCGCAGGGCGGCGACGGGGCCTGCCAGGAATTGCGCGAAGTCCAGGACTCGCAGGCCGGTCAGGGGCAGGGCAGGAGCGTCGGAAGTCATTTAGTTGCCTTATATCAGTTGGTTAGTATGCTTTCATGAGGGCTGTTCTGGGGCGAAAAGCCCAATCCGCGCGACAGGTCCACCGCGGTGGCGCGGATTTCGGCCAGAGTGGCCTCTGCGGTGGAGGCCTGCCCGAGTTGCTGGATGAAACCGGAGGTGATGGCCGCCACCACGCCGCGCGCGTCAAAAACCGGGGCGCAGAGGTTGCGCACTCCGGCGATCATGGTGCTGGGCACGTCCTCATAGCCGGTGTCGCGGATACGGGTCAGGCGGGCGCGCAGGGCGTCACGCTCTGCCTTTGGCTGGCGGACGATGTGGCGGGCCTGCGTGTCCTCGTCCGAGAAGGCAAGGATCACATGGCCGGAACTGGTCTGGCTGACCGGGAAGAGCGCGCCGGTCCGCACGGCATAGCCGGCGGGCAGGGGGCTTTGAACCGAGGTCAGGACCATAACGTTTTCCCGGTTCAGCACGCCAAGGTGGCAGGACTGATTGGTGCGTGCGGCGATGCGCTCCAGCCGGGGCAGGGCGGCATGGATCAGCCGTTCGGTCGGGTCATGCCGGTGCGAGAGTTCGAACAGGCGCAGCGTCAGGGCATAGCGGCTGGTCTGCGGATCCTGTTGCAGGTAGCCGCGTTCGGTCAGGTAGATGACGATGCGATACAGCTCTCCCATCGTGCGGTTGAGCGCCTCTGTGATCTCGTTCATCGTCAGGCCGTTCGGCGCGTCGGTCAGCAGTTCCAGCACGTCCAGCGCTTTTTCCACCGCTGGGACGGTGGATTTCTTTTTCTCTTCGGTCTTGCTCATGGTTCTTCCCCTGAGTGCGTGGCGCGCAGTCTGGCTTGTTCTGCCTTGGCAAAACAGAGGGACATGAGCTCGTTTTCGTTGCGAAGGCCCTGTTCCAGCGTCAAATCCATCGCGCCGCGCACCGCCGCCTTGACCGCCTGCGTGGCGTGGGGGGCGTGTCCGGCGATTTTCTGGGCGATTTCGCGGGCCTTGGTCAGCTCCTCGCCGGGCTCGGTGAGGTATTCGACCATGCCGATGCGCGCGGCCTCTTCGGCGTCGAAGCGGTCACCGGTCAGCAGGTATTTCAGCGCCTGCCCCTGGCCGCAGAGGCGGGTCATGTGCTGCGCCGCGCCGCCCGCGCCGTTCCAGCCAAGCTGTACCTCTGGCGCGGCAAAGACCGCCGTGCGCGACACCACGCGCAAATCGCAGGCCAGCGCAATTTCAAGACCGCCGCCAAGCGTCCAGCCCTTGACCGCCGCGATGGCGGGTTTGCGCAAGGACAGGATCGGCGGGATGTAATCGAAGCGGTTCCGCCAGGCCCAGAAGTCCTCGTACCCGTCCAGAGCCTTGATGTCGGAGCCTGCGCAGAAGGCGCGCTCGCCCGCGCCGCGAAAGATCACTGCATGGACGGCGGCGGTGTCGTTCACCTCTGCGCAGCAGGCGGCGATCTGGCGGTACATGGCCGGGGTCAGGGCGTTGTGCTTGGCCGGGCGGTCCAGCGTGATTTCCGCGATGTTCCCGGTCAGGTCAAAGCGCACGGCGCCGTCGGTGTCACCCATCGTTCTCTCCTTGGTCAGACTGCCGCCCTGCGCCGCGCGGGGCCGGGATGGCGGCCATTTGGGTATCATGTGATTTCCATATGTCAAAATAATTTTGATACTTGAAAACTACGGAGACTGCGGGCAGGGTGGCCGCCAATCGCCGGAATCGGGAGGAGGGCGCATGAAGCTGACAGGCATGACCTGGGACCATCCGCGTGGGTTTGACCCCGTGGTGGCGGCCTCTGCGGCCTATGCGGCGCAGACGGGGATCGAGGTCACATGGGACAAGCGGTCCTTGCAGGCCTTTGCCGATGCGCCGATTGCCGAGTTGGCCGAGCGGTATGATTTCATCGTGCTGGATCACCCGCACGTCGGGCAGATCGCCGAGACCGGGGCGCTGTTGCCGCTTCCCGCGCCGGGGGATGCCTCGGCGTCGTTGGGCAGGTCGGCGGAAAGCTATCTGTGGCAGGGCAAGTGCTGGGCCTATGCGCTGGACGCGGCCTGCCAGATGGCGGCGTATCGGCCTGATCTGGGCGCGTCGCTGCCAAAGCTGTGGGAGGATTTCCTGCAAGATGACGCGGCGCGGTTCCGGCCGCTGACGCCTCTGCTGCCGGTCGATGCCTTTGACATGCTGATGACGCTGGTGGCGGGCCGGGGTGAGGTGGACATGCCGCGCGACGGGCGGCATTTCGTATCGCCGGAAAACGGGGAATACGCGCTGCGCATCCTGCGCGCGCTGTACCGGCTGGGACCGGACGAGCAGGTCGAGATGAACCCAATCAAGGTGCTGGAGGCGCTGACTTGCGCGGACGAGTTCGCCTGTTCGCCCTGCCTGTTCGGCTATGTGAACTACGCGCGGCCCGGCTTTCGTCCGCATCCCGTCCGCTATTTCGATCTGCCGCTCTGCGCTGGTCACGACCGGCCCCGCGCGATCCTGGGCGGGGCGGGAATCGGCGTATCCGCCCGCACCCGCGCCCCCGAGGAGGCGGTGGCCTTTGCCCGGTGGATCACGTCAGAACCGGTGCAATCCGGTGTCTACCTGGACAACAATGGCCAGCCCGCGAACCGGCATACTTGGCTGGCGCAGCAGGGGAACGCGGATGTGGCCGGATTCTTTCAGGGCGGCTTTCACACCATCGACAACGCCTGGACCCGGCCGCGCGCGCCCTGGTTCCTGGGCTTCGTGGACGAGGTCTGTGAAATCATGCCCGCCTTTTTCCGCAAGGCGATCCCCGAGGACCAGTTCCTGCGCCGGATCGATGCGCTGTACCAACATCACTTGCAGGAGGCATGAGCCATGCCCGTTGCCGTTATCACCGGGGGAAACAAGGGGCTGGGCCTGGCCCAGACGCGCCGCTTTCTGGAAGAAGGCTTTGACGTTTTCGTCGTCGCCCGCAGCCGGGCCGAGGTGGACAGCGCCGAGGGGGCGCAGTTCATCGAATGCGACATTGCCGCCGACCGCGAGGCGCGCTGGCTGACCGAGGTGCACGCGCAGGCGGGGCCGATTGCGGCGCTGGTCAACAACGCCGGTGTGCACCTGAAAAAGCCGGTCTGGGAGGTGGCGCCAGAGGAGTTGGACCGCGTGCTGGACATCAACGTGCGGGCCATGTTCGCCGCCTGCGGTCGCTATGTGGACCTGCACCGCGAGGTCGGCGGGGCCGTGGTCAACATCGCCTCGATGGGCGGGATCATGGCGCTGCCCTCTGCCGCCGCCTATGTCACCGCAAAGACGGCGGTGGTGGGGCTGACCCGCTCTGTGGCCGTGGATGCCGCGCCCTTTGGCATCCGCTGCAACGCCGTCTCTCCGGGCTTTATCGAAACGGACATGACCCGCGCGATCCTGGCCAAGGATCCGGCGCGGCGGGACAAGATCGAGGGGCGCATTCCCTCGCACGCTTTTGGCAGGCCGCAGGACGTGGCGGATGCCGTGTTTTACCTCGCCTCAGACCGCGCGTCTTACGTGAACGGCGTCAACCTGCCGGTCGACGGCGGCTATGCGGTGGGGTTCTGAAAGGATGACCATGCTTCAGACCAAACTGACCGCCGCCGAACGCGTCCAAACCGTGACGCAGGAGGACGGCCCGATCCCTGAGGGCCATGTGCGCCTGCGCCTTGCGGTGGCCAGCCTGTGCGGCACGGACCTGCATTACTACGCGCATTTCGCCAACGCGGGCTTTCGGTTGCAGACCCCCGTGACGCTGGGCCATGAGGCCTGCGCCTATGTCGTGGATCCGAACGGGTCCGACCTGCGCGCGGGGCAGTTGGTGGCGTTGAACCCGATCATGAATTGCGGGGTCTGCGCGGCCTGCCAGCGGGGGGAGGAAAACCTATGCACCGCCAAGAAGTTTCCCGGCTCGGCCACCACCGTGCCGCATCTCGACGGGTTCTTCCGCGAAGTGATCGACCACCCGGCGCGCTGCTGCCGCCTGGTGGCCGACGGCGTGAACCCGCGCCACCTGACCTTTGCCGAGCCCCTGGCCTGCGCGCTGCACAGCCTGAACAAGGGCGGCGTCTCGGCCGGCCAGCAGGTGCTGGTGACGGGCTGCGGGCCGATGGGGCTTCTGGCGATCGCCGGGGCAGCGGCGCGTGGCGCGCATGTGACAGCGCTGGACCTGCGGGCAGGGGCGGTTGAGGTCGCGCTGAAAGCGGGCGCAGAGACCGGGCTGATCGGTGGAGAGTTCGACGAGGGCGAGATCGAGAAGCGGTTCGACGTGGTGGTCGAGGCCTCGGGCGCGATCCCGGCCTTCAACACCGCGCTGCGGGCGGTGCGGCCCAAGGGGCGGGTGTCGATCCTGTCCAACATCCAGCTGCGCGAGGCGCAGGTGATGCTGCACCTGATCATGCTGAAAGAGATCGAGATCGTCGGTTCGTTCCAGTTCAACCGCGAGTTCGAAGAGGCGGTGCAGCTGGTGGAATCCGGGGCGGTGAATTTCGACCCGCTGACCGCGGCGACCTATCCGCTGGAACAGGCAGGCGAGGCGCTGGCCGCGATGGCGGCGGGCGGGGCCTATGGCAAGATCCTGCTCCTGGGGCCGGGGGCATGAGCGCCGCTTACGATTATATCGTTGTCGGCGGCGGCTCTGCCGGGTCGGTTGCGGCGGCGCGGCTGGTCGAGGGCGGGGCGCGGGTTCTGCTGCTGGAGGGCGGGCACCACCACCGGCACCCGCTCTTGGACATGCCGCCGGGGGTGTTCAAGCTGCTCAAGAACGGGTCCAAGTTCTTTCAGACCCATCGCAGCACGCCGCAACCGCAGTTGAACGGACGCCAGACGGATATCCCGCAGGGCAACGTGCTGGGCGGCGGGTCCACCGTGAACGGGCAGGCCTATGTGCGTGGGCGGCCACAGGATTACGACGCCTGGCACGAGGTTCTGCGCGGCGGCAATGACGGGGTCAGCTGGGCCTGGGAGGACGTGCTGCCGCATTTCAAGCGGCTGGAAGGCAACCGGAAGTTCAACGACGATCTGCACGGCTGCGACGGGCCGCTGGTGGTATCGGACCCCGGCCATATCGACGATATGGCGCGCTGGTTCGTGCAGGCGCTGCAGGCGCAGGGCGAGCCGTTCAATCCCGATTTCAACGGGCATCGGCAGCGCGGGGTGGGCTTTTTCCAGTTCACCTACAATCAGGGACAGCGAGTGTCGGCGGCCTATGCCTTTCTCGATCCGCTGAAGGACAACTCGAACCTGACGATCAAGCTGCAAGCGCGCGTGCGGCGCGTGGTGATCGAAGATGGCCGCGCGGTAGGCGTGGTCTGGCGCGATGCGTGCGGCGTGGAGCATGAGGCGCGCGCCTGCGGTGAGATCCTGCTGTCGGCGGGGGCCTTCGTGACGCCGAAGCTGTTGATGCTGTCGGGGATCGGCCCGGCGGATCATCTGCGCGAACACGGGCTGGACGTGGTGGCCGACCTGCCCGGCGTGGGCGCGAACCTGCAGGATCACCCGGACGTGTCCATCGTGGCGCGGGCCAACGGGCCTTATGGCTATTATGGGCAGGATCGCGGCTGGAACATGCTGCGCAACGGGCTGGAGTTCAAACTGTTCGGGCGCGGGCGGATCACCACCACGGGGCTCGAGGCTGCATGTTTCGTCAACCCGACTGATCCCGACGCGCTGCCCACGCATGAGGCGTACTGCATCCCGGTCATGTATCTGAACCCCGAGCAGGCCAAGACGATCCGCGAGGATTACGGCGTCTCGATCCAGATGGTGCTGCTGAAACCGCAATCGCGCGGGACGGTGCGGCTGACATCAAGCGATCCCGACGCCATGCCCGAGGTGAACCCCAACTTCCTGTCCGATCCGCGCGACATGGCCGAGATGGTCAAGGGGCTGCGCTATTTTGGTCAGACCATGCGGACCCGACCGCTGGCCGACAGGGTGGCAGAGGTGGTCGCGCCCACCGATTGGTCCGATGCCGCGCTCGAAGAGCACTGTCGGAGGGTGGTCAAGACCAATTTTCACCCCGCGGGCACCGCCAGGATGGGGGCCGAGGGCGATGCGATGGCGGTGCTGGATGCGCGGATGCGCGTGCGTGGACTCAACGGCTTGCGGGTCTGTGACATGTCGGCGGTGCCCGAGATCCCGGCCGGAAACACCAATGCGCCCGCGATGGTTCTGGGCGACCGCTGTGCCGAGATGGTGCTGGGAAACCTGTAGTTTGAGCATTCCAAACTGAGAGTATCATAAGACAAAATGCAGAATATTCGCGTATAAACTTGACAAGATCGCGGAACTTCTGCCGTATGGCCTAAATTTGGTACGACCAAAATGAACCGAGGACATCATGCCTGACCTGTCGCGCCTGTTGCGGGAAAAGAACATCATCTTCGTCACCCTGGCGCTGTGCCTGGTGTTCTACCTGATCAGCCCGCGCTTCCTGAGCCTTGACAACATGTCGGCCATCTCGCGCCAGATCGTGCCCATCGGGCTGATCGCGCTGGGGCAGTTCTTTGTCGTCGTGTCCGGCAACATCGACCTGTCGATGGGCATGGGGTCGGTCCTGTTCGCCATCGTGCTGGGGGTGTTTTTCGGCCTGACCGGGGGCGTGGCGCTGGGGATCGTGGCGGTGATCGTCTGCTCGCTGGCGCTGGGGTTCTTCAACGGGGTGCTGGTGGCCAAGCTGAGGCTGCCCGCCTTCATCGTCACCCTGTCGATGCTGTTTTCGGCGCAGGGCCTGTCGGGCCTGATCATCCCGCGCGGACAGCAGATCTTTCTGATGGGCGATTTCTTTCGCTTCATCGGGGCCGAGAAATTCCTGGGGCTCTACTGGTCTTTCCTGTTCCTCGTGGCGCTCTTCGTGCTGGCCTGGGTGGTCTACAACCACACCCGCTGGGGCGCGGCGGTGATCGCCGTCGGCAACTCCGAGGAAAACGCCCGGCTGGCCGGCGTGAACGTGGACCGGGTCAAGATCGGGGTCTTCATGTTCTCGGCGCTGTGCAGCGGGTTTGCCGGGATCATGCTGTCGTCGCGGATGGGGTTCGTGCAACCGGGGCTGGACGGCAACGGCCTGCTGCTGGACGGGATCGCGGCCATCATCATCGGCGGAACGCTGATCCTGGGCGGGCGCGGCACCATCGGCGGCGCCTTCTGGGGACTGCTGTTCATCGGAGTCATCAACAACGCGCTGAACCTGCTGAACGTCGAGGACGTCTGGCACCAGGTGTTCAAGGGCGCGGTGATCCTGGCGGCGCTGGGGGCCAACTGGGTGCTCTGGCAGTCGCGCCAGGTCGAGGCGCACTGACGCAGGAACGACGCAGAAGAATTCAACACGGAGGAGACGACAATGAACTTCAAGACAGGACTCATGGCCGCGACGGCGCTGACCCTGATGGGCGCCCCGGCGGTCGCGCAGGATGACACGCTGGACATCGTGTTCATCAACGACGGCCACGTCGCGCCTTATCACGTTGCCTGGCTCAAGGGGTTCGAGGATGCGATTGACGCCTATGACGAGGCCTTCCCGGATACCAAGATCACCGGCCACTGGCTGTCGGCCGAAGGCTCGTTGGAGAAGATGATCCAGCAGACCGAGGTGACGATCAACGAAGGCCCCGACGTGATGTTCGTCAACGCCATCAACGTCGATGCCTTCGAGCCGCTGGTCGCCAAGGCGCAGGAGGCGGGCATCACCTGGATCGCCGTGCATTC
>NZ_OZ255849.1:4862500-5020828 GCF_965277915.1 Antarctobacter sp. | reverse complement strand
ATCGGCTGACCCGAGAGGGCCTGCACGATGAAGTTGGACACCACGCGCCCGTCGGCATGGTGCATCCGCGGTCCGTAGGTGTTGAAGATCCGCACCACCTTGATCTCGAGGTCGTGCTGGCGGTGGTAGTCGAAGAACAGCGTCTCGGCGCAGCGCTTGCCCTCGTCATAGCAGGACCGGATGCCAATGGGATTGACATTGCCCCAGTATTCTTCGGGCTGCGGATGCACGGAGGGATCGCCGTAGACCTCGCTGGTGGAGGCCTGGAAAATCCGGCATTTCAGACGCTTGGCCAGGCCCAGCATGTTGATCGCACCATGCACCGAGGTCTTGGTGGTCTGCACCGGATCGTGCTGGTAGTGCACCGGCGAAGCCGGGCAGGCCAGGTTGTATATCTCGTCCACCTCGACGTAGAGCGGCAGCGTCACGTCGTGGCGCATGAACTCGAAGCGCGGGTGGTTGTGCAAGTGGTCGATGTTGCGCTTGGTGCCGGTGAAGAGATTGTCGACGCACAGCACCTCGTGCCCCTGCTCCAGCAGTCGATCGGTCAGATGAGAGCCGAGAAAGCCCGCGCCGCCGGTCACCAGGATGCGTTTTCGGCTGTCGTAAAGTCTGGCCATGATTTTCTCCGGCAAATCTGTATTCAAATTGTCTCGGGTCACCTAGTGGCGACGGTGGGCGATGTTGTCAATGCGCGCAAGAGTCCACGCCGAGAGGCGGGCACGCTGAGTTTATTCCTTCAACATCAAGCGTATAGTCTGAAAATACCAAGCCTTGTAAAAGGCATATTCCAACCCGGCGGCGCCATCGCGAAACCCTCCCTTTCCGACATAAGTGCCCAAGAAATAGAACCACGGATACCACCAGCGGCGCATGTGGCGGTATTTGAACTGCTGGCGCCGCGTCAGATTTTCCCAAGCCGTCTGATCTTCCTCCAGCGCGCGCAGGCGACGCGCCTCCCATCGGGCGTAGTCGACGTGGCGTGTGAGGAAGCGTGCCAGACCCCGGTCATCGCGGTGCTCGATCTGCGCGGCGATCTCTCCCACCGGACCGTCAACGATGGGGTGTTCGTGGATCTCCATGTCCAGTCCGCTCCAGCCATTCTCGTCGATACGCTCGTAGAGCCCGCGCCCGACCCGAAAGAGCGCAAGTTTGCGCTGCTGCAGGCCGTGGCGCAACGGGCGGCCAAGGAAGGTGTTGGCATAGCTCAGCCAGTAGCCGTCGCAATCGCCCCTTTCCAGCGCTTCGGCGAGGGCGTCACAAAACGCATCGTCAACGATCTCATCGGCATCAAGGAACAGGACCCAAGGCTGCGCCGGGGGATGGTTGAGCAACATCCAGTTGCGTTTCTTGGGATAGCTCCCATCCCATGTGAACTGCAGGACACGGGCACCAAAGCCTTCGGCGATCTCCACCGTGCGGTCTGTGGAACCGCTGTCGATCACGACGACATCGGCAAAGCGGGACAGGCGTTCGAGGCAGGCAGGCAGCCCCTTCTCCTCGTTCCTGACCGGGATCGCGACGGTTACGGGCAATTTGTGATCGGTCATGATGGGCCTTTGTTGAAGTCTGTGCCTGCGCTCATTTAGGTCGCCCCACGCCCAAGCCGCAGATGCCACGGCAGCCCGCCTCTGGCCAAAGGGGTGTGTACGTCCGGGTCACATCGACGATCTCCCCGACCGTGGACGCGAAACCGGTTATCGGCCATGCCTGCCGCATCGGGCGGCGGGCCATCTGCGTGAATGCTGGCAGCCTTTCGAGAACGGTCGCCGGGAAATACCGGGGTCACTTTCATCCTGTCGTGCTCCGAATCGGCCGCGCCGGGTTTCCCGCGAGGATCGCATGCGGAGGGCAATCCTTCATGACAACCGCTCGGGCGCCCAGGATGGCGCCCTCGCCCACCGTCACGCCGGGCCCGACGAAGGCATCGGCGCAGACCCAGGCATCGGCACCCACGGTGATCGGGGGCTTGATCAGCGGGCGCGCCGGGTCGCGCCAGTCATGGCTGCCGGCGCAGAGATGGGCATACTGGCTGATCGCGGCACGCGGCCCGAGACGGATCGGCCCCAGCGCGTAGAGTATCGCCCGGTCGCCGACCGCGCAGCCTTCCTCCAGCACGAGGTTCCATGGAATGGTGATGCGCACCGTGGGATAGACATGGACGTCCCGCCCGACCTGCGCCCCGAACAGACGCAGCATCGCCCGCCGCCAGCCCCACAGAGGCCGCGGACTGTACCGGAACAGCGGCGAGGCCAAGGCCCAAAGCACTCGGCCGGCCTGCTCGCGGCGGCTCCACTTTCGCGCCGCGCGGTTGGCGGTGACGTCGATTTGCGATCCCTGGCTCATGTCACCACGCACTCCGGTCTGTCCGCCTCGCCGCGGCACCAGGCATAGACCTCGGCCATGCGCGCGGCGATGTTGTCCCAGCCAAAGTCACGGGCCATCCAGTCGCGTCCGCGCAATCCCATGGCCAGACGTTCGGCCCCGGGGGCCGAGAGGGCAGCCCGCAGCGCCGGCACCATCGCCTCGGCGCCGTAATCCACCCACCAGCCGCAGCGCGCGCTTTCCAGCCCTTGCCAGGGCGCGCCCTTTGTCGAGATCACCGGCGTGCCTGCCGCCAGCGCCTCGGCCACCACCATGCCGAAGTTCTCGTGCCGGGTGGGCAGCACGAAGAGCCCGGCCTCACGGTAGGCGCGCCACTTCTCCGGCCCGTAGAGAGGCCCGTCGAAATCGACCCGGGGCGCGCCCAGTTCCGCCACCTGCGCCTCGAGCGACTCGCGGCAGCCGATCTCCGAGGGGCCGACGATGCGCAATCTCCAGTCAGGGAACTCTGCCGCAACGCGCTCCCAGGCCGCGACCAGCTGGTCGATGCCCTTCTTCGGATGCAGCCGCCCCAGGTGCAGCACGGTGCGGCCCGGCGCGGGATCGCCCTCGGCGATGTCGATGCCGTTGGGGATCACCGCCACCGGGGCGGTCAGACCCATAGCGCGGATGTCCTCCAGTTCGGCCTGGCTGGTGGCGTGGAAACAGGTCACCGCCTCCAGCGCGCGACGCTGGGCCAACGCCCACATGATCCGCTTGCGGCGGGACGAAAAGGCCAGCGCCTCGGCCCCCAACATCCCTCTGGGCGAGATCACCAGCGGCGTGCCGTGCCGCCGTGCCGCGCGGGCGGGATACAGGTTCGGCATCAACCAGAGACCATGGCCGTGCAGCACGGCGCCATTCCCCGCCGCCACGTCAAGCGCGCGCGCCAGGCCCGGAGAGAAGGCGAGCCGCGACAGTACCGGCACGCCGGTCAGTGCGGGCGCGAAGGTTTGCCTCTGGACACCGGCGCGCACCGCGACGCGCGGCACGTCGGCCAGGCTCCAGATGCCGGTCGAGAGACCACGCGCGGCCTGCGCCTCGGCCAGACGGGTGACCGAGTAGCTGGGTCCCGAAGCTTCGTCCTCGATCGAAGCGACGACGTGGAGATGCGACGGATGCTGCGTCATGCCTGACCTTCCAGAAAGGCCGTTGCCTGGCGGGCCCAGTCATCGACGGTGAGCCCCTCGGCCCTTGCCCGGCTGGCCCGCGACATGGCCGCCAGTTCTGCATCTTCGAGACCATCGATGCGCGCGATGGCCTCGACGAGCGCCTCCGGCGTTACCTCTGGCAGAAGGATGCCGTTGTCGGTGCCGAGGAACCGGTCCGCCGCCCCCACCCGGGACGACAGCACCAGCGGAAAGCCGGCAAGCGCGAATTCCTGCACCACGAGGCCCCAGGGCTCGAAGGTACTGGGCAGCACGAAGACCCCGCCGCCGGCCAGAAGCTCACGGAACTCTGCAGGCTGGACAAACCCCAGGTGCCGGATCTTCGGGTGGTCAGGTTTCACCGAGTCCAGGGCGCCGGCGCCGATGCACCACAGCTCGAGGGTGCTGTCATGGCTGGCATGGTAGGATTGGAACGCCTCCCATAGCACGTCGAGCCCCTTTTCCGGCACATAGCGCCCGGTGAAGACCAGTCGCCTGGTCGGTGCGCGCCCCTCAAGCCCCGTCCAGATCGGATCGAAATTGGCCGCGTTGGCGACGTAGAGTCCTTCGTGGATCTGCCGTTCCGCAAAGCCCAGCTTGCGGGCAAAGCGGTGCTGGCGGGGTCCCGGAACCCAGACATGATCGAACAGCGGCTGCAACCCGAGCCGCGACCAGACCAGACCGAGGCTTTGGCGCAGGGTGCCCAGCCATTGGTTGTCCATCGTCATGACCGCCGGGCACGACCGCTTGCGGTGGCGCACAACCGACAGGTAATCCTTGTCCATCCAGCCAAAGCACAGGATCAGTTGCGGGTCGAGGTCCCGGACCAGCGCCTGCAGGCCCTCCGCGTCGAAATCCTCGCGCTGGTAGAACCGGAGTCCACCCTCCGTGGAATCGAACCGGAACGGAGCGTCGCTGTCCACCTTGCGGCGGACGATGTGCAGGTCGACCCCCGTCGTCTTCTGCCAGTGAGTGACACAGTTGAGCATGTAATCCGACAGGCGGCTCATCAGGATCAACGCACGGGTCATGCGGCTACTCCGGTCAAAAGGCGCCCCAGCCGCCGACCGACAGTCTCGTAGGAGAAGGCCTCGACGGCATGTGTGCCAGCGTTGTGTTGCAATTCTGCGACCCGCTCTGGACCGGTCGCCAGACGGTCCAGATGGGCGGCGATCTCCTTGGCCGAGAGACCGTCCAGCAGGATCAGCGCGTCCCGGGGCAGCTCTCCAACGTCGCCGACCGGCGTGGTGATGACGGCTTTGCCATGGCCGAGGAATTCGTAGATCTTGGAGGGTGTCTTGAAGTCTGCGTAGCGCCCATCGGGGTCCTGAAGAACCACGCAGACATGCGCGGCGCCAAGCAGTTCAGCGTACTCTGCCCTGCTCACGAAACCGTGCTGCGTCACCGGAAGACTACGTAGGGTCGCCAGGCGTCCTGCCACCCAGTCCGACATCGGTCCGGCCCCCGAGATGTCGGCCCTTAGCCGCGTGGCGGCGCCGGTTCTGTCAAGCATTTCCAGCGCCTCGACGAACTGCACGATGCCGTGCTCGCGTTCGACCTTGCCCGCGTAGAGCACTCGCAACGGGGGGGCCACCGGGGCGTCGCCGGTCTGCGACGGGATGTCGATGCAGCCGGTCACGACCTCGACGGCCGCCTTGCGCGGCAGATAGGACAGGAACCGGCGGGTCGGCACGAGGTAGGCGTCGGACATCCGGGCAACCAGGTGCATGCAGAGCCAGAAGACCAGTTGCTGAACGGGGCGCGCCTCTGACCCGCGCGACCAGTCCGACAAGACGGGCACCGAGACATCCTCGACGTTGTTGACGATGCGCAGTCCCGACGTCATTGCCAACCATGCCGTTAGCAGCACCAGTCCGGGCGAGAAATTGTAGACGATACCGCCTTTCAGCGGTCGGCGCCGGATGCGCCGCATCACCGCGAGCTGGAAGAACGGTGCCGTCAGCATGTTCAGCCCGATCACGTTCAGCGCGGGGGCGTGGACGACGGCCATGCCTCCCCGGCGCCGCACTCGCGCCGGATGCAGCCAGGGCCCGCCCTTGCGCACCGCGCGCAGGCTGGTGGCCGGAGACAGCAGGATCGGCCGAAAGCCGGCCCGCCTCAGCGCCTGCGACAGGCGCTGCATGCGGTTCGATCCGGCGGCATTATGTGACCTCAGCCCGCGCTCTGCGACGATCGCCTCGTCAAGGAAGGAGCCCAAATACAGAACACGTCCCCCGGCGTCCGTTGTGGAGACCGGCCGCGCGCCCGCTCTCAGGTATGAACGGGTTTGGTCCATTGGTACTTCCGTGCGGCAAAGGCCAGCACGGCTCCCCAGAAGATTGTGATTGCGAACCCCGGGGACACGACGCTGTTCTGGATCGTCGTGAAGCTGCCCAGAAAGCACTGGACCGCGAGCACATGCCAGAACAGGCCGCGCCCCGGATAACGAGAGGTGACGAATTCCAGCAGGAAGGCGATGACGCCGATGCTGACGAAAATGGCCCGCTCTCCGAAGTCGAAGATCAGATCCGGAAGAATGGACCTGGGGATCACGCGTGCAGGATCATAAGTGTCTTCGAAATCCAGAAGGACATTGCGCATCACGCCCTTGGCTTCCGAAATATCGATCAGTTTCAGGCGCGCGGCGAAATCGGCGACCCAGCCAAAACTGTTCAGGCCATAGGTCCGGTCGCTGGCGATCGCGGCGAACACCCAGGTGTCCATCGCCTGAAAAGTCGAGACCGGCCAGATGATCACCGCATAAAGGACATTCAGTTCTTCGCCGTAGCCGCCCCGAACGTAGCCCATGACGGCAAAAACCGTCAGCAGGAAGGTAATCATTCCGCCAATACTGAGAAACTCCTGCGCGCTGAGTGCAAAGGGATGGCGGGAGAAGTTGGAACGACAGAGCAGCAGGCTCGCGACATAGGCCAGCGTATAGCTCATCAGAAAGGTCCGCCCGCCATTCGCCAGCCCCAGCGGCGCGCCCGCGGCAATGGTGATCAGCAGGCCGCGGATGCTGACGCCGTGATAGGAATCCCGTATGCCCCGGATCACGATAAAGGTGGTCATCAAAACCGACAGGTGCGACCCGATCCGCAGCAACGCGCCGCCCTGGCGCTGGTTGTAGACCCCGCGCACCTCGCTCAGGTAGTCGAAGCTGAGGCCCACTGTCGCGACCCGCTGCGCAAAGAACGCCCCGCCGGCCAGGAACAGGGCCCAGAGCACCTTGCGGCCATAGGTGTCGAGCAGGCGCTCGGACAGTTCGACCAGTTCGAGGTAGCGCTGCCGCGGCTTGCCGAAAGCTCCGACCAGGGTGCCGATCAGGAAGCCGGTGAAGGCGCCGTGGAACAGCATCTCGATATAGGGCGCGGAATAGAGCTCGATCTCGCGCCAGCCCCGTTCCACCACCAGTTCACCGCCGGACACGAGAAACCACCAGCCAAACCAGAAGGCCAGCGACGCCGAGATCGCCGGTTGCCGAAGCACGATCCGCAAGGCGAGATTCAGCCCGCCATAGATGTAGATCAGCCGCAGGAGAGAGGCGAAGTCCTCTTCCATCAGAGCGCCGGCAGCCCAATGACGCCACCGTGCTGGCGCGCGTCGGGTGTCTGGAAACAGTTCATCAGCCCGCCAATGTCCAGGCAGAGGGTCTGCAAAGGCGCGAGCTGGCGCAAGATATTGGCCGAACCTATGCCCGCCGCCACCAGGACGATCTCGATGTCGTCATCGACCCCGGACAGGTCCAGCCTCTCGGTCAGCGAGGAACTGGACGAGATCGGCAGGAAGCGGACCGCGCCAGCCCCGTAGGCGGTCAGCGTCTCCTCGATCCGGGCCTGTTTTTCCGGCGTCAGGCCCGTCACGATCAGGATCTTACGCCCTTGCAGGAAATCCTGCCACCCCGGGCTGACCAGAAGCGAAGGCGCGAAATGGAAAGGAATGTAGTTGCCGTCGTTCAGGCGGATGTCATGGCGCGCCAGAAGGTCCTCGAGCACACGATTATACTCGACAAAGGCATCAAGTCCGTTGTCGTTGATGTAACACGCAAGGTAGCCGCGTTCCGACAGATCGCGCACATGCGACATCAGTTCCGCGCGCAGCCGGCGGGTCTCGGCCGGGGCGTAGGTTTCTCCCCACGAGGTCTTCCATCGGTCCGGGTTCTTGATCCGCAGCCGCTCGGCCCCAACCGCGAGCAGTTCCCGCGCAATGTTCTTGCGGGACCAGTTGACGCGCCGACCGAACATGAACCGGTATTCACCGTCAGCCATGCGGTAGATCGGCAGGTAACGACTGCGAATCGCCGACAGGGCGTCCTGCCGGAACTGATCGAACCAAGTCCGCCCGTCGGTGTCGCGGAACGACCAGGCATGCAGGTGGCCACCGTAGGCGGCGCCGGCGTTGCCCAGCCCGATGAAGTCGATATCGACTCTGTGTCTCATGGAGCTCATGATTGCCACGCCTCGTTCGCCCGTGCCACGTCTGCGCCCACCGCCGCGCCATCCTGCGCCCGCTCCGCAACGATGCGTCGGATATTGGCGGCGTATCGGTCGCCGTAGTCCGCCCAGGTCAACCCGTTGGAGACCCGGGCCTGCGCCCGCCGCCCCATCTCAGCTGCCAGGTCGCGATTCTCGTACAGATGAAGGATGCGGGCCTTCAGCGCCTCGACGTCGCGGATCGGCACGACATGGCCTGCATGTCCCTCACCGCCGATCAGGTCCGCCCCCCCGGTGTTGGTGGTGCAGATCAGCGGCAGCCCGCAGGCCATTGCCTGGCACTGGACCATGGCCATGCCTTCCTCGATCGAGGCCAGCGCAAAGACCGAGGCCTGGGAATAGAACTTGTAGAGCTGATCCTGAGGCTGGTGACCATGAAAGGTGCACCGATCGTCGGCGTATCTCTCGATGACAGGCCGCATCTCGGGACTGACGGACCCCACGTGCCAGAACTCGGCATCCGGCAGGTCGAGCTCCGCAAATGCCTGCAGCAGGTAGTGCGAGCCTTTGCGACGGTGAAAGCCGCCGACATTGATCACCCGGAACGTGTCGTCGGTCTTTTCGACCTTGCGAAATGCGCCGAGGTCGACCCCATAGGCATTCACCAGCAGCTTTTCCGCGGGCACGTTGTGCTTGAGGAAACTGTCCCGCACGAAGGTGGAGGGGACGGAAATGAAGTCCGCAAGTTCGTACTCCATAAGCTCACGCTGCCAGAAGAAATACATCTCGTCGAAGGCCTGCCCAAAGCGACGGCTTTCCTCGCGCATCAGCGCGCGCCATTCGTTGCAGTGGCTGCTGCCGCGTTCGAGGATCGTGATCTTTCCGGCCTCGCGCGCCGCGATCAGGGCTTCGAGGCTGGACCCGCTCCAACCGATGAAGACGTCGTTGTCGGCCACCAAACGACGGGCGTTCCGCCCATGCCGCACGGCCAAATACTCCTGCAACCGCTGCTGATCGACCAGTTTCTGCCGGGGGCCGAAGCGCCGAAGCAGTTCGAGAGCGGGCTCGCCCAAGATCCTGTCCCGATCGATACCCCAGCGCGCAGTGATGCGGGCCGGATAGGTGCTGAGCAACTGGCCGAGAAGCTGATGTCTCTGCAGTTCCCGCGACATGTCAAAAGCATGAAACCGCCCGACGACGGCAACCCCGACCCGTATTTCGCGTTCCACGCCGGGCGCGGGTGCAGGGCAGGACTGGGAGGGAGCGCAGCTGGCCGGCATGCTCGTCAAAGACCTGTCCCCCTGTCGCTCAAACCGTCGTGCAAAAAAATTCGGATGGCCGGTCTTGTCTTCGGTCGGCCTCCCGACGGGTGCTGTCTAGCGCGCCACCAGACGCAGGGCAACAGGCCTTTGCAGGTGCAGCATTACCTTGCATAGCAGGACCTGCGGGCCTAAAGCATGGGGCGGGCCACGGCGATTCAGGCCAACTTGGATCGAGACAGGGACAGGGACAATTTCGCGACATGCGCCTAGGCCGGAATCTGATCGCCTCGTGCCGCGAATTGCTGGCGCAGCTCCTGCGGTCGGCACGCGCAGCGCGCCGCTACCCACATGTCAGCTTTGGCCACAACGCCGCCATCGCCACTGACTGCAGTTTCGGCAAAAACGTGCGAGTCTACGAGAATACCCGCCTCGCCGCCGCCAAGATCGGTGACTATTCCTATGTCGGCGGGGGTAGCAGGCTGCAAAACGTCACCATCGGCAAGTTCTGCTCGATCGGCCCGGACGTCCGCATCGGGCTGGGCGTGCACCCGGTGGACCATGTCTCGACCTACCCGGGGTTCTATTCGACCACGGCTTCGGGCTGCACCGCCTTCACGACGACCAGCCTCATCAAGGAACACACTCCGATCGAGATCGGGCACGACGTCTGGGTCGGCGCCGGCGCCACACTCATGGATGGGGTAAACATCGGCCACGGCGCGGTGATCGGCGCTGGGGCGGTCGTGACCCGCGACGTGGCCCCTTATTCCATCGTCGCTGGTGTCCCGGCGCGCCGCCTGCGCGACCGGTTCGACCAAGAGATGGTCGCCTTCCTGCTGGACTTCGCCTGGTGGGACCGGGACGAGGCCTTTCTGCGGGAAAAAGCACCGCTTTTCGCCCGTCCTTCGGCCTTTCGCGACGAGTTGCCATCATGACCGGAAAGTCCCTGCGTGACATGCCGCATTATGTGCGCATCGTGCTGCAGATGGCGCACCAGCGGTTCTCGACCACTCGCATGCGCCTGGCCGCCCTATACTGGGGCGTGTCATTAGGGCGCGGTTCTGGCTTTGTCGGCATGGCCTCTCTGTTGCGCTGCCGGCAGAGCAGTATCCGGATCGGCCCCAATGGACGGTTCCTGTCTGCCACCAGATCGAACCGCCACGGGTTGAACCGGCCAGTGATGATCAGCACGCTGCGGCCGGGGGCGGAAATCGTGATCGGATCTGACGCAGGCCTGAGCGGCACGGTGATCTGCGCCGCCGTCTCGGTACGGATCGGCGACCGGGTCATGCTGGGCGCGAACACCACGGTGACCGACACGGATTCGCACCCCCTGGACCACCGGCACCGTTTCGCCGCGCACTACGGGCTCGACCCTCGGCTGGCGGACAGCGCAACCGCTGTGGCCCCGGTGGCGATCGAGGACGATGTCTTTGTCGGCATGCATTCGATCGTGCTGAAGGGCGTCACCATCGGTCGGGGGGCCGTGGTCGCCGCCGGCAGTGTCGTCAGCCGGGACGTCCCGCCCGGCGCCATCGTCGGAGGAGTCCCCGCGCGGGTGCTGGGGCGGGCGCAGGCCGAATGAGCGCAGGACTGATCAGGTTGATTGCATCGGCGTCCACCCTGGAACCTTTGGTCTATTAAAGATAGGGACAAGTTCGTCATGCCCATTTTCCATGATCAGAAACTGATTTTTGTACACATTCCGAAGAATGCCGGAAAATCTGTGGAATCCGCCTTTTTGGGACCGGGCGGGCCGGTGTCAGGAAAGCGCAGTTCGCTCAACGCAGCTTGCAAACTCTTGCTGCGCTGGACGTCGAGCGCCATTCCAAACCGAGAACTTCTCGGGAGCCTTGACTACACCTTTGCCGCACAGCACATGACTTTTCGTGAGATGACGGACTATGGTTTTGTTTCCGAAGTAACATGTCCAGGCTATCGCAGCTTTGCCGTTATACGAAATCCGTTCGATCGCGCCGTATCTTCGGTCTTCCATCACTTCGCGGCGGACCTGCAATCCGGCACCCGTCGGATCGATGATCCGGCCTCTTTCACAAGGGCCCTGCGGGATTGGCTGGACAACATGCCACGCGACCACAATCAGGTTGCGCACAAGAGAAGCCAGTCGGATTTCCTCAGCCTCGATGGCCGCAGCATCGGCGTGGATGAACTGATCCGCTACGAACATCTTGGCGAAGAAATCGCAGCCTTTTGTGATCGCAACGGCCTGCCCCCCGTAGAAATCGGATGGTCGGGCCGAAACAGGAGGAGCCGCGATTACCGGGACTACTTCTCCCCCGAGGCACGAGAAGTCCTGAAGATCCGGTATGAAAATGATCTCGACCTTCTCGGATATGCTTTTTAGGCGAACAGAATGATCCGAGGAAAATCCTCATCACCCGCCGCCGCCTTTCTGGGCACCTCCTTCTCCAGCATCCTCGTCGCTGTACTGACCTTCGTGTCGGGGGTGCTGATCGCGCGGGCCCTGGGGCCGGAGGCGCGGGCGGAATACGGCAGCGTTCTATTGATCGGCCAGACCGTTGCGACGCTTGGCAGCCTGTCGTTCTTCGACGGCGCCATCGTGCGGCTGCGTGAGGACCCCGGACTGCTCGGCAGCGTCTTGCCCTCGATGGTCCTGGCTGCGCTGGCGATCAGTTTCGGCTCGACCGCGGTTGCGATTGTTGCGCTTGCGGTTGTCGACACCGGTCTGGTGGAGGTGACACCGGGCCAGGTCCTGCTGATCAGTGCCCTGCTCATCCTGTCCGCGCTGATTTCGCAATGCTTCAGCGCCGCCGAGCGCAGCCGGATGGATTTCTTCCTGGTCAACCTCTCGCGGGTCACCGGTCCGGCGATCTTCAGCCTGTTGATCGTGATCGCCTGGGTCGTCCAGGACGGCGAACTCTCGGCCTTTGTCGTGCTGATGCTCTTTATCCTGGCCAAACTGCCTGTCCTGACGATCTGGTTGATCCGCTACGCGCGGCACATTTTCGGCCCTCTGTCCTGGAGTTTCCTGCGCGACACCGGGCGCATCGGGCTGAAGCTGCACATGGCAATCGCGGTTGGGGCGGTCGCGGGACAGATCGACCGCCTGATCGCCATCGGCGCCTGGTCGAAGGACCTACTGGGGCTGTATTTCGTTGCTTTCTCTGCCGTCGGCGCGGGGTACGGAGTGATCACGACCGCGATCAACACGGTGCTGTTTCCCTATCTCGCCGGGATGGAGGCCGCGGAACGGCAGGAGCGGGTCCACCTGATCATCCGGCTGACGCTGCTGATTTCCCTTTGCACGGTGCTGGTGGGGTTCTGCATCCTGCCCTTCGCCATCCCGCTGCTTTACGGCGACGACTACCTTGGCGCCACGCCGATGGCGCTGGGGCTACTCGGAGCGCTGGCGGTGCTGCCGCTCCGGGCGGTGGTGCTGGAGGCCGGACGTTCGTTGGGCAAGGGGCGCCCCTCGGTCGAAATGGCGCTGGTTTCCATCACCGTCATGATGGGCCTCTACGGGTTGACCGGTTTTGCCACGCCCGCCCAGTTGATCGTCTCGCTCGGGCTGGCGAACCTGCTGTCGATGCTGGCGGGAGCGCGGCACCTGGTGCGGGACGGGGTGATCCGTCCGGGATGGCACCTGCTGCCGGGCATGGCGGATGCCCGGCGGCTGTCGTCGATGATCGCGGAACGCGGTGGGCGGCGCCGCCGCTGAGACCCGTCAGTCACTCCGACCGTAGTAATTGCTGCCGTAATTGGCATAGGCCCCGTAACGGTTGCCGTAGCCGTACCGCTTCATCCCCTTGGGGTCGATCTGGGTCAGGACCGTGCCCGCAACGTTCACGCCGTCAGACTGCAAGAGCTTGAGACCGTCCTGGATCTGGTGCGGCGGGGTCTTGTCCCAGCGCGACAGGTAGATCGAGGTATCGGCCTGCATGCCGATCAATCGCGCATCTGGCACCACCAGCACCGGCGGCGTATCGATGATGATCACGTCATACCGTTCCCGCAGGTCCCGCATGAGGCCAGCGTACCGTTCCGAAGTGAACAAATCGGCAGCATTGTAGGTCGAGCGATCCGCCAGAAGGAGGTCGAAATCCATGTCTTCGATATGCGTGATGCTCTGTTCGATGGTTGCGTCACCCAGCATGACCGACGTGAAGCCGGTCTTTGACGGGTTGTCGACATACTCTCGGAAGGTGCGGCGCCGGAGGTCGGCCTCGACCAGCAGCGTGCGCTTGTTGATGGCCCCGAACTGCTGCGCCAGGTAGAACGCGAGGGTCGTTTTGCCTTCGCCGGGCACGGAGGAGGTCAGCATGACGACCTGCGGCGGCTGGTCGATGTCGCTCAACAGCAACGAGGTGCGCAGGTTGCGGACCGCCTCGGCAATGGGCGCCGTGGGATTGTTCCGGATAAAGCGAAACAGCGCCTTGCGCTTGCGCAGCTTGATCCGGGGAATCTGGCCGACGACAGGCATCGCGGTCATGAGTTCCAGTTCTCCGGCAGTGCGCATTCCCGAGGGCATGAAATGCCGGGCCATGACGATCGCGATGCCGATCAAGCCACCAACCAGCGTCCAGAACAGGGCAATGCGGGATTTCTGCGGCGCGACCAGCCGGGCATCGACCGCTTCTGACAGGATGCGGCTGTCGGCCCGCTGCAGCTCGGTCTGTACCGTGGCCTCTTTCAAGCGCGCCAGGAATGTCTCGTAGAGGATCCGTGTCGCTTCGCTTTCGCGCAGGAGGTCGTTCAGATTAAGCAGGTCCGCGGTCTGCTCGCGGCTTTCCTCCGCCAGCGTCGCGGCACTCTCTCTCAGCGCGGACAGGCGCGTTTCCTCGCGCGTGATATCCTGTTCCAGGTCGGCAAGCACCGTATCGATCCGAGCCGTGATCGCGGGGTTGCCGATCTCGATGCCCCGGTTGATGAGAAGCCGGAGTTGCGGGTCGTTGAGCCGCGTGATCAGGTCGTCGATCCGGCCTTCGTCGCGCAGGGCCCGAGCCTCGGCCAGACGGTTCCGCATCTGATCCAGATCGGCCGCGGCATCGGCTGCCCGCCGCTCGGCCTCTCTCAGGCGAACGTTCAACTGGTCAAGCGCCTCGGGACTGATCAGGTCGCTTTCGGCGCGCAACGTCTTGACGGCGTTCTCCTGATCTTCCAGCTCGGTCTTGAGTTCGGTAACCTGGTTCGACAGGAAATCGATCGCAAAGCGGGTGGCCTCGAACTTCTTGCGGACCTGATCTTCGATGTACAACTCGGCCAGGCGGTTGGCCAAGGTCATGGCCTTCTTGGGGTCCTGCGTGGTGACCGATACATCGACAAGATAGGTGTACCTGGGCGCCGTCGCCTTCACCGTACGCTGTACGACGGTCACGGTGCGCTGGATTTGCTCCTCGCGGCTCGCGGGCGCTTCGGGCTCGGGGGGCGCCTGGTCGCGTATGTAGTTCAACGCCAAGCTGATCAGCTGACGTAGCGAAAAACCACCGCCGGTCCCGAGGTAGGGATTGAAGTCCGGATCATTCACCAGGTCGAGGTCACGCACCAGTTGCTCGACCAGCTTGCGGGAGGCGATCACCTCCAACTCGGTGTTTATCGAGGCGTAATCCATGGAGAGCCCGGAGGCGACGCTTTCCAGATTGACGACCTGCGCGTTTTGGCCACTCAGCATGAGCCGTGTGGAGGCCGAATAGAACGGTGTGGCCGTCATCGCGACATAGACGCCATAGACCGCCAGCATCAGGGCAAAGGCCGCGATGATGATCTTGCCACGCCACAGGATGCCTATGAGGTTCAACAGGTCGAAGCTGGGGGCTTCCTCGGACTTGAGCGGATCGATCCGCGCACCGGCACCAGCCATTTTCCTTGGAATGCCTGTCGATTCGGAATTCATCTCTGACCTTCGTTTAGGGATGGAGCGACCCAGGCGATCCCACACTGGAAACGGCACATTGCAAGTCGTGGGCTGGATAAGGGCTTTTGCCCTTCCTGTAAAGCCAACAGACCCGGCGTGCACCCCCTGTCAACATCGGCTGCCGCGTTCCCGAAGCCCCTGAAAATTTCGAATGCCAGCCGGTGCTCGTACTCTTCGACTTGCGATGCGCGGGTGGCGGCCACTGGCCGGACCGCATCAGGGGTGGAGCACCGTTTTTTGGATCGCTTCAGCATCGAGCGAACAGGGCCGACCCATCCCGCGCAAGCGGGGCTTTTCGGCGTCGGAATTCTTGGCAGTCGCCAATCGCAACAAGCCGCTGGTCCGCTCTCCGGACTCGGACGGCCAGAGGCTGGATCTGGTCGCTTGTCGCGGGGTGACGGACAGGCAAAGCACGTCACCGAGTGTTGTTGCAGACCGCTCCGACCGGTGCTAGCCCGGCTCAGGATTGCAGGCTGCGCAGCGGCCCTGGCCGCTTGCAACAGCTGTTCCATTTGGCAAGACTGACACGGGCGTTTGACTACTTGGAAAACGTCGGATGCATTGAACTTAGGAGAGGCTCTTGAAGGTAGCCCAGCGATTTCCCTGGTACGATAGCCCCTGGATGAACCGCTACTTCGCAGCGCGAGAGTACTTGGCGGCGCACAATCCGGAGAAGTTGAAGACCTTCGACGCAGCCATGGACAAGCTTCGGACACGGCAGGATTTCGAAGTGATCGAGATCGAGAATTTCCTCGATCAGAAAGATCACGAAGCCGCCAAGGCTGTCATCCGCGAGACCGGCAGGGACCGCTACGAGATGCACGAGCTCAAGCAGTTCGGGCGTTTCGTCGTCCACAACCACGAAACCTTCAACGACCTTCAGGCCCGCATGGCCGACAGGATTGGCGAGTTGGTCGGCGAAGAGGTCGAACCCTGCTACAATTTCCTTTCCATGTACTGGGCTATGGGCGTCTGCCCAATTCACATGGACGCACCGCTGGCCAAGTGGACGGTGGACATCTGCATCGAGCAAACCGACGTTTGGCCGATCCATTTCAGTCGCATCGTTCCCTGGCCCGAACCGCTGGACAAGATTTCCGAGACCTGGGAAGAGGATCTCAAGAACGATCCCGACCTGGACTATCGGTCGTTCGAGTTGCAGCCAGGCAATGCGATCATCTTCTCCGGCAGTTCGCAGTTTCACTACCGCGACCGCATAACCGGTGCCGTGCCGGGCAAGGATGCCTTCTGCAACCTGGTTTTCCTGCACTACGTCCCCAAAGGCACCGCAGCTTATGTGGACCCCAAGGACTGGGCCGAGTATTTCGGCGTTCCCGAACTGGTCTTCGAGTAATATCAGCGGCTTGACAGCGGCGGCGCCCCGGCCCGGCTCGTCGGGTTCGGTCGTGCGCCGCCCTGTTCGGCTGTTCGTGCCAGCACACGGACAGGCAAGGGCACTGTTGATGGGCTGGCCCACGGGCGGCATCGTTCCGGCCGAGGCGACCCGCCTCTCGACCTCCAAACCGTGTGCGGCTCCGGGCAGGCCGTCTCAGGCCGTCTGGAAGGCGCGGTAGCGCGTCACGTCGCCCCCCGTCACCGTGATCCCATGACTGAGAAGCCAGGCATGGGCTTCGAACCGGGGGCCCTGCTGTCCGGGAACACCGATCACCAGGCGGCTGTCGATGCCCTGCGCAGCAAGCCAGGCACGGGCGGCCAGCGCCTGAACGAGGCAGTCGCTGCGCCAGGGCACGAAACGGGCCGCGACCGCGACGGCCCAGGCGGTGCGATCAATGGCACGGCGCTGCGCGGCGCTTGGCTGTGGCGAGGGTGGCTGACGGTCAGCGATGGCCCCGACCCAGGCCTGGCTGCCCTGCCTGGTGCGCAGCCGCGCCTGTCCAAGCAACGCTGCGGCCCGGGCCACGTCGACCAGCCGGCGTGGCGTGATCTTGCGCACCCCCCTCAAGTTCAAGTTCAGCCCTCCTGCGCGACGATCAGGGACTGGGCGTCGAGATCCGACATGACGGCCCGGATGTCCTGGCGCAGCACATCCTCGGGCACGTCGTATTCCCCCAACAGAGTCGCGCACAGCGTATCCACCGACGCGCCCTGCCCCAAAAGATCCCACATACGGGCGCCGACCGGGTTCAGGCCGTAATAGGTGTCGGTCCTGAAGCTCAGCAGGACAATTTCATCCCCGGTCGCGGTCGAGACCACCTCAGGATGGGTTTCATAGCGGGTTTTGTCATCCATTTCAGGTCCTTCCAAGCTTTGGCAGAAGATTACCAAGGCGCCGCTGTCCCGACAATCTCTGCCAAGGCGGCAATTGCCATCATGTTTTCACGCCTGCCCATGCCGTCCCGTCGTCAGCTCACAGCATGATACCGTTCGGCCAGATCGGCAACGTAGACAAGCGCTTCGGCCTCGGTCTGGAAACGGTCCGGGGCGCGTTCCACCACCTCGCGCGCGATGGTGCTCAGCGGGGTCGCGCCGTCAAAGCGCGCAAGGCAGTACCGGTCGAGTTCCATGCTTGCGCTCACCGGCGGGCAATAGGAACCAGAACGACGGCGCAGATCCGCGGCGGTGACGAAATCGCTGAGCGCCGTGGATTGCGCATATCGCAGATCGGGCGTCCCTGCGCGCGTGATCCGCGATTTCCAGGAAATCGGATAGCCGCCGGAGGAATAGCAGAAATCTAGGGACACCTCCGCGGTGTCGCCGGGGCTCATGTCGACCGGGTGCTCGAAGGGCAGGAAAAGTTGACCATAGGTGAGAGGCGGCGCCTCGGGCGCGTTCGAGAACCCGAACCCGCCCGCCAGTTCCGCGTCGAACCAGACGAGCACCCCGTGCGCCTGCGCCGCCCGGGTCGCGGAAAGCGTCACCTCGCCCGAAAAGCTGGGATCCGAGATCCTCGCGTAGTCCAGTTCGCCCAGATCCGCAGCGTCGGAAATCTGCGCCTCGGCGGTGACACTGACCTTGTGCGTATTCGCAACGGAAAAGCGGCGACCAAGGGACAGGTCGACCCCGAAGGGATTTGTGTCCCAGGGGTCGAATTGCTCGGCAAGTGACCCGTCGCTGACCAACGCACACCGCAGCCTGTCGCGCTGCGTCACCAGCACGCCCTCCGGCGCCAAGAGCCGTGTACGGGCATCGACGATGGTGGGGATGTGATGGGTGAACAGGGGAATCGAGCCGCGCAGGTCGGCGATGATCACATCGGCGCGGCAGTCTTCTCCCAGTTCTCGGGAGACACCCCGGACAAAGGTGATGCGGTCGGCGCAGCCGTTGGCGCGCGCCAGTTCCGGACCCAGTTCGATCGCCCCGGCCGGTTCCACCGCGATGACCCGTCCAGCGCCGTATTGACAGGCAAGAAGAGAAAAGAAACCAAAGCCGGCGCCGAGGTCCAGCACGGTACAACCGGGGGTGATCACACTGCGCAGCGCCTTGGCATAGGCGGTCATGCGCGGGCTGTTGCGGATCATCCTGCCGTAGCTGGCCACGGAATATGTGCCGTAATTCATGCCTGTCAGGGCAGCGCAATCGGGGCTGCCATCTCCTGTCTTGTGTTGGTCCCGACCCGGTCAAGCGTGTCGCGGACAAGGTCGATCACCTCGGGCAACCGGGCGTAGTCCCGCGGGTAATTCAAGGCAAAGCCGGGCACCGTAGCGGCGACGGCGCTTGCCGCGCCCAGGCGGCCATGCGCGGCGGCCGGATCGACCGGATCAAGGGCAAAGCTCTGCCTGACCAGGGCCATGCAGAGCGTCAAAGCGGTCAACGGCCGGACCGCGACCTCGTTTGTGCCATCCTCGCCACCCAACAGAAGGACGGCCCGCAGGCGGGTTGTCTCTGCCGGATCGGCCGGGTCGCCGGGATCGAGGCGGTACTTGTCCAGGTAATCGGCCACCGGCGACATTCCGGCGGGTGGCTCGGGAAACAGCTGTTCGAGGGAATCGGGATGCAGCCGCAGGCTGGGATAGATCGCGCTGGCGGTGACCCCCGGGCCGTCGTTCAACAGTTCCATCGCGTCGTCGCCCAGCAGTCGCCAGCCCGCGCCGCGCAAGGCCGCCGACAAGGTCGACTTGCCAAGCCCGGAGTCACCCAACAGGCAGATCGCATCCTCGCCCCGGGCAACCAGCGCCCCATGCACCACAAGCTCGCCAGCATCGGCAATCAGGCGTGGAAACAGGATATCCAGGATAAAATGTTCGAGGGTCGCGGCAGAGATGTCGGGGACCAGAGGGTAGACTCGCACCGTTCTGTCAGTGCGCGACACCTCGGCACGGACCAGATCGGGGAAATCGACCATCAAGCCATCGCCCCCGCTGTCGGGGGTGGCGACGGTCAGATTTCCAAATGGACAGGTCCAAAGAACCGTGCGGGCGCCTTGGCCCGCACCTTCCGAGTACCGAGAGAATGACATCTCCCAGCCCCGCCGGCGAAGTGCACCATGCAGTTTCGAAAGGCCGCCGGCCACTTCCATCACGGTCAGTCAGGGCTGTTCGCGGGTCGCGACCGCCTCAGTTCATCGTTCCGGTCGGGAAGGCGCCGGTTTCCATGCCGGCCTGCGACCCGGATGCGGTCAGGGCCGAAACTTCGCCAAAGATCTCAAGCTTGGGCGCGGCATATGTCTTGAGAGCACGCTGGTCTGCTTGATCGGTGTTCTTGTCAGCGCTCGCCATGATGTCAGTCTTTCTTTGGTTCAATTTCAAAACGATGTCTGCGTGCCTGGGGTCAAAAGCGGATCGCACTCCGACTTGTTCACGCACCATACACTTCTAACCAGCTTTGGAGGAACACGATTTCGCTCCAGATTTCAAGATCTGTCGCATTGTCCAGAACGCATTTATGCGGAATTGTGCCGGGCCGCAGGAAACGTTGCGCCGTTTCCGTGCCGGGGAACGTCCCGGGCAGCAGGTCAGGCGCGGAGGTAAAGACCGCTCTGGTGAAATCCCAACCGTGGTGATCGCGGACCCGGTTCCAGCGAATCGAGTCCGGCAGGCGCCCGTCCATCGCGCTGCGCAGGATGAACTTGGGGTATCCGTTTCGCCAGATCTGGCTGTCGGGCAAGGACAGGCAGAACTTGAGGACGCGCATGTCGCGGTACGGATCGCGCGACTCGACCCCCTGCGCCGCCGCGACCCGGTCGTAGCGCTCGGCACCGGCCATCACGTAGTCTGCCGTCATTCTCGACGCCCGCTCGGCGGCCAGCGCCAGCCCCTCGGGGTAGTTGCGCGCCCGGTAGCGCGCCCGGCGACTCGCGAAATCGTGTTTCACAAGCAATTCCGGCGCGGCCAGAGAGCGCGCGATGTACCGCCTCTCGCTCTGCTCGGTCAGCCAGGCATGGCGTCTCTGGCGAAGCCCCGCCGGGACCACGCGCCCCCAGGCCGCGCGCAGCAGAATCCACCAGAAGTCCTTTTGCCGCCGCTTGGCCCGGGCCTCGCCCCGGGCAAAGCGCAGGATGTCGCGCCACCGGCCGTCACGGATGGCCGCCTCGAGGACGTTGCCGCGGGCAAAGGCCGTATCGCCGGAAACCCCGTCCAGCACGACCTTCACTCCTGCCTGTGCCGCGGTCATGTAGACGGCGGCGATTATCGTCATGTTGCCGTCAAACGGATCGTCCAGATCGTCAATCCGGGCCCGCAGCTCGGGCAGCAGCGGCCCCAGCCTGTCACACCGGATGGCCGTGGGGGCAATGCCCGGCAGCCCCATCGCGTCGTCGATCAGCCGCGTTTCGACCCGCGCAGGGTCGGGGCCCGTGCCCGAAAACGTCGGCAACGGCCCCCGGCCCTGCGCCGCCAGCAGATCCGCCGCCACGGCGGCGACCGACCCCGAGTCCATCCCCCCGCTCAGCATTGCCCCGGGAGTCTCGGGGCTGCGCAACCGGCAGCGTACGGCCTCGGTGAAGACCTCGGTGAAGGCCTCGGCATAGGCGGCATCCGACGGCAGTTGCAGCTGTTCTTCCGGCTCCAGCCGCCAATAGCGCCGCAGACGCAGGCCCCTTGCGTCCACCGTCATGGAATGCGCGGCGGGAAGGCGCAGGACCCCCTCGAAAAAGGTCACCTCGCCGTCCACCCCCTCGATTTCGCAATCGATGAAATCCAGAACCCGCGCCTCGTTCACGCGCGCGGGCACGTCCGGCAGCGTCACCAGGGCCCGCGCGTCGGTGGCGAAGGCAAAGAGCGCCCCGGGCCGGTGGGTATAGATCAGCTGCCGCATGGCCATGCGGTCGCGGGCGCAAAAGATCGCCTGCCGCCGGGGGTCGCGGATCGCGAAGGCGAAATCGCCCAGCAGGTGGTCCACGCAGTCTTCGCCCCAACGCAGGTAGGCGCGCAGGATCAGCTCTCCATCGCCCGGGGGCCGCGCCTCCGGCCCTGTTCCCAGCGCCGTCAACAGCTCTGCGCGGTTGTCGAGACGGGCATCGGCGGTGATCGTGCATCCGGTGTCCGGGTGGGTCAGCGGCAGGACCTCGTAGAGCGCTTCGGGCGTCGTGGCGAGGTTGCAGTGGCCAAGCGCCACCGGCCCCTCTTGCCAGGCATGCGATCCGTCCGGCCCCCGGCGGCGCAGCCTGTCCATGACCGGCGCCAGCGGATCGGGACGCAGCGCGGCGCCGCTCAGGTCCCAATACCCGCAAATGCCGCTCATGATCCGGCGCCCATGTCCAGGTCGCGGCCAGAGGGCACGATGCGCCCCTGTTCCAGGCGCACCGTGGCATCCGCCAGAGCCAGGCTCGCCGGGCGATGGGTGATCAGGATCACTGTCCGACCGGCCAGCGCCTCGCGCGCCGACTCGACAAATGCCGCCTCGCCCTCGGGGTCGAACATTGCGGTCGGCTCGTCGAGGATCAGGATCGGCGGGTCCTTGATCAGGCTGCGTGCCAGCGCGATCCGCTGGCGCTGCCCCCCCGACAGGCGCACCCCGCGCGACCCGATGGTGGTGTCGAATCCCTCGGGAAGCGCACGGATGAATTCATCCGCATGAGCCAGTCGGGTGGCGCGGTGCAGCGCCTCTTCCGGGACATCCTGCCGCCCGAAGAGAATATTGTCGCGGACCGTGCCGTCGAACAGCAGCGTCTGCTGTGGCACAACGCCGATCAGACCGCGCAGCGCGGCCAGGTTCAACTCGCGAATATCGGTGCCATCCAATAGCACCCGGCCCGCATCCGGCTCGTTGAACCGCAGGATCAGGTCGACCAGCGTGCTCTTGCCCGCGCCGTTCTCGCCGGTCAGGGCCAGCACCCGTCCTGCCGGAACTGTCAGGCTGACACCGTTCAGCGTGCCGCGCCGCCCGGTATGGGAAAAGGATACCTCATCGAACCGGATCTCGCCGCTGACGGTGTCAGGCCGCAATCCGGTGGCCAGATCCTCGCCCGGTTCGTCCAGCACGTCCTCGAAGCGCTGAAGCGAGCCGCGAACCGATTCCGTCCGTCCCCAGAAACTGGCCAGGTCCGAGATCGGCTGCGTCAGCAGCCCGGCATAGAGCAGAAGGCTGACCAGTTCGCCGATCGGCAGATCCCCGGACCGCACCCGTTCGCCAGATAGCCAAAGCACAAGGATCACCGCCGAGGCCGCCCCGAAACGCATCATCGGGCCGGTCGCCACCTGAAGGCGGCCAACACGAATTCCCAGGTCCTTCTGGCGATGCGTGAGGCGGGCGTAGCGGGCCGCTTCACGGGCCTCCTGCGAGAAACTCTTGATCGCGGGCAGAATGGCGAGGTTTTCTTCGGCCAACGAGATCGCCGCGCCATATGTGTCGCGCAGGTCCATCGACAGCGGACGGATGCGGCGGTAGGCCAGCTTGGAAACCAGGACAAAGATCGGCACGGCAAGCGCCATCGGCCATGCCAGTGCCGGGTCGAGGCGCAGCATCAGCACCAGCGCTCCGAACAGCGTCAGCACCGTCGGCAAGAGCGCAATGACGTCGCCCGTCAGATAGTCGGCGATGGTATCCACGTCCCGGGTCAGCACTGATATCTGGTCGCCGGGCCGCCGATTTTGGAAATACCGGACCGGCAAGCTCTGGAAATGGTCGTACAGGCGGGTGCGCATGTCCGCGAGGATCCGCTGTGTCGTCGTCAAGAGCGCCAACCCGTTGGCGATCCGCAGCGCCGTACGCAGCGCGATCAGGCCGATCAGGGCCAGGACGATGGCCCCCACGCCGATTTCGGCGCTGTCGATCAACCCGCCGACCAGCCTGCCGCCGACCCAGGGGATCGCCAGCGCGATGCCGGTTTCGAGCATCTGCAACGCCAGGGCGAGCGCCAGCCTCCCTTTGTAGGCTGTCCCGAATTGCAGGACCCTTGCCAGCTTCACGCGTCGGGCCTCCCCTTCCGCGACAGCGCTCCAAGACCGCGCACAATCCGTCGGAAGTAGAGCCTTGTCAGCGTTTCATCGCTCCCGGCACGGCCAAAGGCCGCGCGCATATAGGCGGCCGGCGGAAAGGCCGTTTCCCGAAGAAACCCGATCTTTTGACCAAATCCCGGCGTGGCAGCCAAGTCAGCCAGCAACTTGCCGACGCGCCCGGCCCCGAGAAACCGCAGCGGTGCTTCGTTCGGCGGCGCCTGTTCGAGCGCCTCCAGCACATTCGCGGGCAGGTCAAGCCCTGCCCGGTCACGCGCCGCGACGAGCGAGGCGTGGCAGATCCGCAAGAGACCCTTTTTTCGGGCGCGCTCCACAAAGGTTTCCCAGTCCTGCTGCGAAAGGACACGCCCGATCCGGACCATGTCCAGCAGCCAGATCAGGCGGTTCCGGCTGAGGTGCCACCTGCCAGCCACCGTGATCGGGACGTCGATGTGCATGAACCGGTGATAGCAGGCGAACAGCAATGCATCGACGTTGCCGGGGCGCAGCAGCGCCGGATGGAGCCCGTCCAGCGGTTCGGCCCGCGCCCGCAACTCGGGATAGGTGAACACCGCGGCCAGCGCCGCGTGGTTGTTCGTCTGTCGGTGAAGATCGATCACATGGTGCAGCCCGTGCGCGTCCCGCATCGCGTAGCAGCGTTGCGACCTGACGATCCGTCCACCGGGAGCCGAGGCAAGGGAAAATCCATGCGCCGTCAGGATTTCCGGGGCCCTGTCGAAGTCCGCTTCTGCAACCAGGATGTCCGTGTCGCCCCGGGGGCGGAGAAACGGCTTGTCATAGACCGAATAGGCCAGAGCCACCCCTTTAAGGACCATCGGCTCGATCCCCTTGGCGGCAAAGTCTGACGCGATTTGGGTCAGGATCCGCCCATGCGCCAGTTCCTGAAAGGCATGACCGCGGGCAACTTTGCGCATCTGCTCCGCCAAATCGGCGGGCTGGGCCTGCATCAATTCGGCGTCCTCGACCAAGGTGCCGACGATCCCGTGATAGGCCATGCGGTTCACCAGTTCGGCGACCTTCCAATCCGGCTTTGGCGGGACCGCCTCGAAATCCCGGCGCAGGCAGGCGGACAGCCAGGCATCGGCGACGGCCACCTCCTCCGCGGTCTCCGATTGTGTCATGGCTACTCCATCCCGTCGCCTTGCCGCCAGTGGCGTTCGACCAGTCCCCGCCAGCGTCGTAAACCGGGGTCACGGAAAAGGCACAGGCTTGTCAGTTGCCTGGCCAGATCCCCCTGCAGGGCTTCTTGTCCGCCTCGCAGGTCATCAATTCAAGCACCATTTTTCGGACCGGTATCCGTTTCGATGGCCATAGACGCATGCAGGCGCAACCGGATGTGACGCGCCCTCTTGCGTTGTCTGCTGTCCTCAATGGACACCGCAAACAGCCGGGGGACGCAGAGTGCCACGCCTGCGGTTCGCGATAGTGCCTCAATCGCGGAGTGTCACATCTTTACCGCTCGGCGATGCACGATTCCGGGATCAAGATCCCGAAACCGTGCGAAACGCCGGCGTTCACCTCAAAGCGCAGCCTGGCTGGCCGAGTTCAAGATCGTCGGGAAGGCCTGTTGCAGGGCGCGGCCCCACTTGGTGATCGGCTGCTCCTCGATGAAGATGACATCGTTGGGGCGCATCTGGAACTTGGTGGCCATGATCATGTTGGCCGCATTGCCCGCATCCAGGTGATAGGCCACAATCTCGCCGACCTTCGCGGGGTCGCTGCTGCCGCGAAGGACATAGATCTCGGTCGGGTCGCCGGTGGTGTTGTCGAACCCGCCTTCATTGTACAGCACGTCGGCCAGCGTCGCCTGGCGGCCATAGGGTAGCGCAAAGCGGTTCTGCTTGGTGACTTCACCGCTGAGGTAGACATAGTCGCGCCCTTCGGCGTCCAGCGCGGTACGGGATTCGAAGATGCGGCGGCGTTCGTCCAGTGCGCCACGGCGGATCGCGATCTCGGCGCTCAGCGCCTGCAGCGCCTGGCTGCGTGCCGAGGACCGAAGGGTCACAGCGTCTATCTTGGTCTTGTAGAATTCGAAGGCCCGGTCGAGGTCATAGGTCGTATCGACAAAGACCGCGTCGCCCGCCTGCAGGAGCTTGTCCTTGATCGCGGGCTGCGCGCGGAAGGTTTCAACCGGGATCTGGTACAATGTGCCGTCGCGGTAGATCCGGATCGAGGCGAATTCCTCGTCGCGCACGGAAAGACCACCCGCGGTGATCAGCGCCTGCCCCAGGGTCAGGTTGTTCGGTGTGATCGGCACCAGCTTGGCGGTGCGGACGGCGCCGCCCACGGCAACCTGCTGCGAGTTGAACTCGGCCACTTCGAGGCTGAAGGACGGGTCGATCTGGTTCGACACCAGCGCCTGGAACAGCTGGTCCTCGGCCTGCTGCAGGGTCAGGCCCGCCAGTTGCACGGCGCCGATGTCCGGAATGGCGATGGTGCCGTCATCGCGCACGGTATAGCCCTGTCTCTGGCTCTGCGCGGCGAGGAGGCCCGAGAGCTGTTCGACCGTCGAGGCGGCGCCACGGGTCGCCAGCAAGAGCACATCCCCCACGCCGATGCGGTAGGGCTGAGGATTGATGTCGGGCAGCGGGCGGTATTCGAGGCGCTGACGCGATGCATCAGGCAGATATGGGGCAGCGGGCAGCGCCCCGGCCCCGGTCGCACCACCATAGGATCCTGCATAGGCGTAGAACACATCCGGCAGCGCACGCGGCGTGTAGTCCGAGGCATTGGCGTAGGCAATGGCCCGGGGCGTCATTTCCACGACAGAAACGGGCAGCTCGCCCTGTCGCTCGATCACCTTCGGACTGTGATAGGTGACACCGCACCCGGACAGGACGGCCAAGCCGCCCATCGCCAGCACGGCCAAACGGGCCAAGCCAGCGACTCTGTTGTACTCTTTCAAACCTGCAGCCAAGTTCGCCCCCTTTGTGCGTCGTCCCGGCACCATGTCGTTCTCAACACGCGGCATCTGTGGCAGAAAGCAGATACCCAAACCGGAAAAATCCCCATGTGATGTACCCCGGCGCTGACCTGAATGCGACCTGACCCATTCGCTGACATGTGCTATCGAAACCGAAAGCGGCAAATCTGCAACAAGTTCGAAAAAACACGAGAGCCTGTGGAAAAGTTTGACAGGGCGCAGGCTTACCCGGTGAAAAGTCAAACCTTTTCAAGAATTCAGCCCAACTGATCGGAACGCCTGTCAGGCGCCGCCGCGCCGCGCGACGACGCTGAGCGTGCGCCAGAATATCCACATCTCCAGCGCAAAACTCATGTGAGAGATGTAGTAAAGGTCGGCCTTCACCTTGCGGCGCGTGGCGTCCATGCCCTCGACATACCCCAGTTCCGTCTGCGCCAGGCCGCTTATGCCGGGGCGCACCGCATGACGTTCACGATACCCCGGGATCTTTTCCAGGTATTCGACCGCATGATCGAAATAATCCGGGCGCGGTCCGATCAGGCTCATCTGGCCAAGCAGGACATTGAGGATCTGCGGCAATTCATCGATGCGCGACTTGCGCAGGAAACGGCCCAGCGTTGTGATGCGGTCGGTTTCCAAGGGGCTGTCCGCACCGCGGGTCACTTGGGTCTCCGCGCGCATGGTACGGAACTTGATCGCATTGAACGGCTTGCAGTCACGGCCCATGCGTGGCTGCACAAAGAACAGCCCGCCGCGGTTGTAGAACGGGTTAAGGCCGAGAATGACCAGAGCAACCATTGCCAGCGCCGGCAAAAGAAGGATGCTCATGCAAATGTCGAAGACTCGTTTGGCGCCCCTGAAAGCCATCGCATGGACCAAGTTGCCCTCGTGAAAGGGGGTGCCGGCGGTAATTGCCGTCTCATCCAGTGCTCGAACGTCAAACATGTCGCCCCCAAGAGCAAAAAAACAAATGCTGCACCTGCAAACACGCAGCTCTTTGGGCATGATTTAGGTTAGCGCCATGTGCCATGTCAATTAACAAAACCATAACGCTCCCGGCATGAGGCTGAAATGGCAAAGCTTTGCCCGGAAAGGTTGCAAAACGCGGAACCTGTCATTGTTTCAAAGGCTTGAGGCTCTGTTCGGTTGTCGCGCTTCCGATCAGGCGATCCGGGAACATGTGATAGCCGCATTCAATCTATGGACGCAAATTTCGCGCCAAGAGCGATTTCGCGGCTGCAGAAAACCGCCCGGTCCGGAACTCGGGCACAGTCGCAGGTTGGCCTGCACGCTGCCACAACGCCTGCCCTCACGCCGCGTCGGAAAACAGGCCTGCGGGGCGGTTTCTCAAGCGCTAACATAGGTTACGACCTCCTCCTCGACCAGCGCGGCGGACAGCACGCCGGTTGCGTAGGCCCCGGTGTCGGTCGGGATTCGCCCCTGGTCGACCTTCGGCGCCTCCGTGATCGTATGACCATGCACAACCCAAAGCCCGTCGACCCGGGGTGTGCGGCGGAAATCGGGATGCCCCCACAGGAAGTTTCCACGCTCCTGGTCGGCAATCGGCAACGCCGGGTCCGCGCCGGCATGGACGACGACCACATTGCCCGTCTGCCAGGTCAGCGGCAGGCCGCGAAGCCAGTCGATTGTGGAATCGCCCAGCGCCTCGGCCAGCCGGTCGCGCATCTCGAGCCACTCGGCCTCTGGACGCTGGCCAAGAACCGGGGGCACACGATAGCTGGCCAAGGTCTGCAGCCCGCCGTGGCGCAGCCAGCGCGGCCCATTGGCAACCGGATCATCCAGCGTGTCCAGCAGCATCTTCTCGTGATTGCCCATGATGCAATGCATAAGGTCACCCGCCCCCTCGCTCAGCACCCTGATGCGGCGAAGGACGCGGGACGTTTCCTCTCCGCGGTCGACGTAGTCGCCGACCATGACCAGCAGCGCCTCGGGGTGGCGCATCTTGTCCAGCCGGTTCAGCAGGCGATCCAGCAGGCGGTCGCAACCGTGCACGTCGCCAACGGCGAAAAACGGGGTTTCGGGACGAAGCGGCTTTTGGGAAAGGTCCCGTTCACGGGACTGCTGTTTGCGGTTGCGGAGAATCATAGATCAAGTTGTAGGTGTTTCCCTCCAAACGGCAAACCGGGAAGCGCACCAAGGTAAACGCCGTCGTCGACCATTTGGAGGCGCTTGGCCGGTGTTGCCCGGGATCGCTCCCGGAATGCGGGCTTCCCGGCAGGGCTGTTCGCCGTATGGTCGTTGCAACGGCCGCTTCCAAAGCTGGTGTTAACTGCCCGGAACAAGAACATTTGCCTTGCACGCACCGGATCGCGACACTCCGTCCGCAAACCGACAAGAGCAACGAGGCAGAGCCATGATCTTTCTGACCGGCCTACTGGGCATGATGGCCATCGGATCGCTGGCCTTTCTCGGCAACGGATCGGGCGATGAGACCGACGATGAAGACGATTTCGCCAAGCCCTCCGAAGAAGACGCAGGCGGGGATGGCCCGGTCGACACATTGAATGATATGGGCCTGCCGGACACGTCGCCGCCCGCTACGGGCCTCGCGACCGAAGGGCCCGCGTCAGCCGGCCCTGGTGCCGTGGACCCGGCCCCGGATGGCTCCGGCGACTGGCACGCGTTCGAGGGAGCTGATGACTTCGACCTGCGCCTGGGCACCGAGGACGACGATTTCTTGCGCGGCGACGACGACAGCGAAAGGCTGGATGGCGGCGCAGGCGACGACAACCTGCAAGCCAATGGCGGGCCGGATGACCTGTACGGCGGCGACGGTGAGGATCTGCTGTCCGGCGGAAATGGCGAAGACACGCTGAATGGCGGCGAAGGCGCCGACGATCTGCGCGGCGGCGCGCACGACGACGCGTTGCACGGCCGCGACGGGGACGACAGGCTGACGGGCGACGCCGGGCAGGACACTTTGTTTGGTGGCGCGGGGAATGACCTGCTGTCTGGCATCCATCTGAACAAGACCGGCGAGGACGACGACGAGGGCGATTTTCTCAACGGCGGCAGCGGTGATGACATGGTCGTCGCGGGCGAAGGGGACGTGGTCTCGCTGGGTGCTGGGGCGGATGTGCTGGTGCTTGGCGAATGGATGACCGAAGACGGCGCCGACATCCTCGACTACGATGACGAGGAAGACCAGTTGATGGTTGTCTACAACGACAGCCTGCACGGCGATGAACCGGACTTGGACATGCGGACCCAAACCGAGAACCCGTCGCTGACCGAAATCCTGCTGGGCGACGAGGTTCTGGCCACTCTGCCCACCGAGGATGCGCCCGACCTTGCCCAGATCGTCCTGATCGCGGAAAGCGCCCTGACCGATCTCGCGCTGGACATGGGACCCGACATTGCCCAGTTGCGACAGGCTGGCTGACGGCCCGCCCACTTGTGCCGATCCAGATCCGCGCAGCCCGTGCGGACCTCTTTCGTCCGACCGCGCAATCCAAGCAATAAAACAATCTAAAATATAACCTTAAGTCCCATTTTTCGCCACATACCGGCCCCGGACAGGACCCGCCCCAGATCGAGTCTGCCCCGCAAAGAGGGGTGAGTCATGGCGGCATTCAGCATGTCCCTGGCATCGGCGACAGCCACTGGGACATTTGTTCAGGACTATCATTTCGGCACAAACGCACTGCACGAAATCAACATCGCCACCGATGGGGACATGCGGCCCCACGACGGGTTCGCCGCAGCCGTCGACGCGCTGGACCTGACGCAGCTGCGCTACCCCGGCGGCCATGCCGAGAACACGATCGACATTACGCGCCTCGAGGACGGCCAGCTGCGGGCCGAGGTGCGCGCCTTCATGGACTGGGTGGTCGCCAACAGCACGCCCGGCCACATGATCCAGGTCACCTTTGTACTGCCGACCAAGGTGGACATCCCGGCAGCGCGGATCGAGGCCTTTGTCTACCTCCTGCTTCAGGAATACGGGGACCATGTCGCCGGGCTGGAGATCGGCAACGAATATTCCATCGGAAAGCGCGTCGACGGTTTTGACCGCAGCACCCACCCCGAAGACACCCCCGACAGCGACTTCGTCTCTTCCATGAACGAAACGGAATACGGCATCGCGGCGAACCGGGTCATCAATGCCGCGCAGGATGCCATCGACCGGCTGCAACGCGATCATCCGGACCTAGGTCACGACCCGGCGATCCTGATCCAGCTTGGCGACATCAGCGGCGCGGGCAGCGCCTACAAGGGCAACGGCAACTGGGACGAGGCGAACGAGGCGATCCTGTCCTGGCTGGACCAGCGCGCGCTGGATGCAATCGACGGCGCCGTCGCGCATTACTACTACAACATCCAGCACAGCGACTCCGTGACCTTCGAGGACAGCAACCAGACGGGCCGCAGCATCGACCTGCGCATTGACAACTTCAACATGCACCTCGGCCGCGAGGTGCCCGTCTACATCACCGAGTGGAACGTTCTGAATTCCAACGCGAACCAGCAGGGCATGGCCGCCGCCTCGACACTGGTCGAGATGTTCGAGTTCATTGTTCAGGCCGAAACCGCGGATGCCTTCATCTGGCCGCTTCAGCACCGCACATCGAACACCATCGCCGGCAACCGCAACGCCGAGGACATGGACCTGTCCGCCGGCGGCGGCGCCTTCCGGATGATGGCCGACAGACTGCGCCCGGAAGTCAGCGCGGAAACGGGCCATGTCGAACGCTTCGAAAGCTTTGAGACCGAGTGGACCGGTAGCAACGGCGAGGTCGAGATCAACTACTACGCCAGCCCTTACCACCACGTGATCCATGTCTCCCTGCGCGATCTCGACCCGGGAACGATCACGCTGGACCTTGCGCCCTTCCTCGACGGGGCCACGGGCGTGACGGTAACGCGGCTGACAATGGATCCCGCAAGTTCGGACGGGCTGAGCGACCTGGCCGACGAGAACGGGCTGAACCGGATCGGGCGGCGCGACATCGACGCCGAGGAATTGGCGGCCCTGTCGCAACTGGCCTTCTTCGACGAGACCAACAAGAACCACCTTCAGGACCTCGGCGGCGGCCAGTACCGCACCTACCTGCCGTCCGCGACCGGCATCGTGGCACTGGTCGCCAATCCGCAGGACATCTCGGATTATTACTTTGCCACCGAGGTCGACGTGGCGCCGATGCTGGTGGAGGTTGCGGGCGATCACCTGAACAGCGGCAGTGTCGGGCTATCCATGATGCCCTACGACGTGACCGAAATCGTGATCGAAAAGAAGTGGGTGCAGGAGGGCAGCGCCTCGGACGAACGGCTGACCGGCGGCATCGGCCAGGATGTCATCCTGGGACGCCAGGGCAACGACACGATCGCGACCGGCGAGGGGGACGACACGCTCAAGGGTGGCTTCGGGGACGATCATCTCGATGCCGGATCGGGGGTGGATTACATCGTCGCGGGCAGCGGCGATGACACCGTGCTTGCCGGCGCGGGGGACGACCTGATCGTCGCCGGGACCGGCGACAAGACCATCCAGGGCGGCACGGGCAGGGACACGGTGCGGCTTGACGGGGCCAGCGACAGCTATCAGGCCAGTTTCAGCAACGGGGTCCTGCGGCTGGTCAGCGCCGATTCCGATGTCCTTCTTCAGGCGGTCGAGGTGCTGGACTTCGACAACCGCTCCGTTTCCGTCACCGACTACCTCGACGAGATCGGCACCGCCCCGACCGGGGTCTACGGCACAGCGAACGACGACCTCCTGACTGGCACATCCGACAGTGAGATCATCAGCGGTGGCGATGGCCGCGACATTCTGCAGGGCCACAGCGGACAGGACACGCTGATCGGCGGGGCGGGCGATGATCTGCTGATCGCCGAGGGGCGGGGGCTATTCGGGACCGACATCTCGGAACAGGTCTATCGCATCTACAACGCGGTCTTCGGCCGTGAACCGGACGTGAACGGGCACCAGTACTGGGTGCAACAGCTTGCCTCCTCGGCCATGAGCCACGCCGAAGTGTCGGCGCATTTCATGTCCTCACCCGAGTTCCAGCGGACCTATGGCACCACCACGGACGCCGAGTTCGTCACCCTGCTGTACCAGAACGTACTGTCCCGCGCGCCGGATGCCGCCGGGATGGCTGCATGGCTGGACCATCTCGACGGCGGCATGTCGCGCCAGATGGTGGTCCGGCATTTCGCCGAAAGCCCCGAGAACCGGACTGGCACCCAGGATGCCCAGGCCGCGTTCGATGGGCGATGGGACGCGGCCAACTGGTCGGATGACCTGTTCCGGCTCTTTCATGCCATGCTGGGCGCGGCCCCCGAGCCCGCCACATTCCGGGACTGGATGCAGGCGCTGACAGAGGGGGCGACGATGCAGGACGCGGCGGCCGCCCTCATGGCCCTGCCCGCCTACCAGTCCGGCATTGGCGCTTTGGACGATGCCCAATTCGTCACCCGGCTGTACCGCAACTTGCTGGATCGCAGCCCCAATGGCGCCGAACTGGCCAGCTGGACGGCCGCGCTGGACGGCGGGCTCGCCCGGTCGGCGGTGATCCTCGACCTTGTCGGCAGCCCCGCGGCCATCGCGGCCAACGGCGCGGCAGTGACCGCCTACATGCATGGCCTCGGCCTTGATGATGTGCTGGAGGCCGGAACCGGCGACGATATCCTGTCTGGCGGGCTTTACTGCGATACCTTCGTTTTCGATCGTGGCGACAGCGGCACCCATCTTGTCACCGACCTGGAACCTTGGGACCGGGTGGACCTGTCCGATTTCGGCTATGCCGATGCGGATGCCGGCCTTGCCCGGATGCAACAGCAGGGCGATGACGTCATCTTTCAGGACCAGGGCGTGACCGTGGTCTTCAACGATCAGCAGCTTGCCCAGATCACCAGTGACATGATCCTTTACGCCTGATCGCCCACCGGCCCCTGCCTCGCCCCGTGTCGGGACGCTTGACTCTCCGTCCGATCCTCGCCAATCCCGATCAAAACGCTCGGCCGGGTGAAAAATCCGCGCCCAGAGGAGGCAGCCATGCAGAAACGGCACCGCACAGTGACCGAGCGGCTTCTTTATGCCGTCGCCCTCCTGATTGCGGCGTTCTGCGCCCTGCCCCATCTTGGTGTCCTGCTGGCCGCCCTCTCTGCCGAAAGCGATACGCTGTCCCATCTCGCCGAAACGGTGCTGGGCCGCTACACCGCCACCACGCTGATCCTGCTGACGCTGGTGTCCGTCGGGACGTTGCTGATCGGCACCGGTGCGGCCTGGCTGGTGGTCATGACCGAGTTCACGGGGCGCCGCATCCTCGAGGTGGCGCTGGTGCTGCCGCTCGCCTTTCCGGCCTATGTCATCGCCTATGCCTACACGCATCTGCTGGACCATCCCGGCATCGTGCAGGCCACCCTGCGCGAGATCACCGGCTGGGGACCGCGCGACTACTGGTTCCCGGAAATCCGGTCGACCGGCGGCGCGGCGGCCATGCTGATGCTGGTGCTCTATCCCTATGTCTACCTTCTGGCCCGCGCTGCCTTCATCAGCCAGAGCGCGACCACGGTCTTTGCCGCCCGTTCGCTGGGCCGGACACCGCTGGGGGCCTTCTTTTCGGTAACCTTGCCGATGGCGCGTCCCGCCATCGCGGCGGGCGTCCTGCTGGCCGCGATGGAAACCATCGCTGATTACGGCACCGTGTCCTATTTCGGGGTCCAGACCTTTGCCACCGGGATCTACACCAGCTGGTTTTCCCTGGCCGACCGGGCCGGCGCGGCACAGCTGGCGCTGGGGCTGCTGGCCTTTGCCCTGCTGCTGGCAGTGCTGGAACGCAAGAGCCGGGGGCAGGCGCGCTATCACTCGGGCCGACGCCGAGAGCCCGTGCCCCGCACGCCTCTCAAAGGCGGGTTGAACGCCGCCGCGCTGGTGGCCTGCAGCCTGCCGGTGCTGCTGGGCGCCTTGATCCCGGCGCTGGCGCTGTTGACCATGGCTGCCGGATCGGAACAGGACATCCTCAGCCGCCGCTACATCCGTTTCATCGAGAATTCGCTGACCCTGGCCACCGTGGCCGCGATCGTCACCGTCGGGGCCGCCGTGATCCTGGGCAGCATCAGCCGCATCCTGCCCGGCCGGCTGACCGGAACGGCGCTATACGTCGGGCGGCTGGGCTATGCCGTGCCCGGCGGGGTGATCGCCGTTGGCCTTCTGGTGCCTTTCGCCGCCTTCGACAACGCGCTGGACAGCTGGATGCGGGACACCTTCGATATCTCCACCGGGCTTCTGTTCACCGGTTCGATCTGGGTTCTGGTGGGCGCCTACATGATCCGTTTCCTGGCCGCTGCCATCGGCGCCTATGAGGGTGGGATTTCCACCGTCAGCCCCAACATGGATGCCGCCGCCCGCGTGCTGGGCCAGAACGCCGTCGGCACGGTGCGCCGCATCCACATGCCGCTGCTCAGGCCCAGCCTGCTGACCGCCGGGCTGATCGTCTTTGTCGACGTGATGAAGGAACTGCCCGCGACGCTGATCATGCGCCCGTTCAACTATGACACGCTGGCGGTACAGGCGCACAGGCTGGCGGCGGACGAACGGCTGGAAGGTGCCGCCGTGCCCAGCCTCGTGATCGCCGTTCTGGGCCTCTTGCCGGTGATCCTGCTGATCCATCGGATGCGCAAAGAGGACTGAGCCTCGGGCATCACCGCCTATTGCAGCACGTCCAGCCAGAGATCCGCAAAACCGCGTTCGCCGCCGGGCACACGCGCCGTGACGGCGGGTGCCCTCTTGGTCCTGTCCAGCCAGATCGGCCAGATCTACACCGCCCTCGGGCGACAACTGAGCGGACCAACAAAAAAGGCGGGGTCGCCCCCGCCTTTTCCACTTGCAACACTGGCCGGAATTACTTCCAGCCGACCTCGTTAAAGAGTTTCTGGGCGGTGGGGATCTGCTTGGCTACGGCCGAGAGATCCACGTCATCGGGCTTGAAGAAGCCCAGCTCGGCCACGGAGGGGCTCAGGCCCACGCCCGGCACGGCCGGGTATTCATCGTTGCCCGCCGAGAAGTACTTCTGCGCCTGATCGCTGGCCAGGTACTCGAGGAACTTGATCGCGTTTTCCTTGTTGGGCGCATGTGCGGCCACGCCGCCACCCGACAGGTTCATGTGCGCGCCGGTGCCATCCTGGTTCGGGAAGACCCAGCCGATCATGTCGCGGCTGTCGCTGAGGCCGTCGACCTCGGTCCGGATCGAACGTGCAAAATAGTAGGTGTTCGACAAGACCACGTCGCATTCACCCGAGACGATGCCGCGCAGCTGGTCGGTGTCGCCACCCTGCGGATCACGCGCGAAATTCGCCACGACACCGGCAGCCCAGTCACGCGCGGCCTCTTCGCCCATGTGCTCGACCAGCGCGGCCAGCAGCGTCTGCATGTAGGCGTTGGTGCCCGAACGGATGCAGACTTGGCCCTTGTACTTGGGGTCGGCCAGGTCCTGGTAGGTGGCCGGCGGCTCGGTCACGTCGTTCTTGTCGTAGAAGATGATGCGCGAACGCTGCGAAAAGCCGAACCATTCGTTTTCCGCATCTTGCAGGTAACCCGGCACGCGCGCCTCCAGCACGGTGCTGTCGATCGGCTGCAGGACGCCGGCGTCCTTGGCCCGTTCCAGCCGCGAGGTGTCGACGGTCAGCAGGATGTCGGCGGGCGAGTTGCGCCCCTCGGCCTGCATCCGCGCGATCAGCTCGTCGGCATTGCCCTCGATGCGGTTGATCGTGATGCCGGTTGCATCCTCGAAGTCCGAATACAGGCGCTCGTCCGTGTCGTAGTGGCGCGACGAATAGAGGTTCACCTCACCCTGCGCGCTGGCCAGGCCCGGAACCAGTCCGGTCACGGCGATCAGGGCGGCGGCGCCAAGTCCAGTCTTGAGAGTCATGCATCTCTCCCTTTGCATGTAATTCCTTACTGTTTTGGTCAATTACAGGAATCAGCCTTTGATGCAAGCACCGAGGCGAGAAAATCTTGCCTCGGGCCGTGCTGTCATGCGGGCTCGGCTCCGGCACACTCGGGCAGCAGGATGCCGCACCGGCGGCCGAAGCCGCCGGGCAGTCCATTGAAACAAAGTGTTTTTGTCAGACTGGCGTCAGGTGCCCGTGACCCGCTGGCTCATCACCCAGCTGCCCGGGCTTTCCTCGGCCAGCCGCCGCATGGTGTCGCCGACCTCGTTCCAGCCGCGCTCTTCCGCCGCCCGCATCGGCCCCCCGCGCCAGCGCGGAAAGGCGTAGCCATGGATCTGCACCATATCGACGGCGGCATCGCTTTCGGCGATGCCCTCTTCGACGATTCGCGCACCTTCGTTGGCCAGAACCGCCAGAATTCGCGCCACGATCTCTTCGCGGGCAAAACTGCGGCGGGTGATCCCCTGCGCCCTTGCATAGTCCAGGATCACCTGTTCGACCTCGGCCGAGGGGCGCGGTTTACGGTCACCCGCGACGTAGTCGTACCAGCCCTTTCCGCTGCGCTGACCCAGCCGGTCCATCTCGCACAGCTGGTCGGATATGGCGACATAGCGCTGCGCCGGATCGCGCGTCGCAGCCTGCCGCTTGCGGTTGGCCCAGGCGATCTGCAGGCCCGTCAGATCCTGCAGTTCGAAGGGCCCCATCGGAAAGCCGATCTCTCGCGCGGCGGCATCCACCTCTTGCGGCAGGGCGCCATCGGCCAGCATGTATTCCGCTGCGCGCCGGTATTCCGCCAGCATCCGGTTGCCGATGAACCCGTCGCAGATCCCCGCCAGCACCGAAACCTTGCGCAGCCGCTTGCCAAAGGCAAAGCCCGTCGCCAGCACTTCGGCAGAGGTTTCAGGCAGGGCCACGATCTCCAGCAGTTTCATCACATGCGCGGGCGAAAAGAAGTGCAGCCCGATACAGCGTGCCGGGTTCGAGATGCCGTCAAAGATCTCGCGCGGGTCGATGTATGAGGTGTTGGTGCCCAGGATCGCCTCCGGCGAGACCACCTCGGCCAGTTGCCGGAATACCGCGCGCTTGACCTCCAGATCCTCGAATACCGCCTCGACCGCCAGGTCGACACCCGCCGCATCGGCGTAGTCCGCCGTCGCGGTGAACCGGGCCTTCTGATCAGCCGCCTTTGCCTCGCTCAGCTTGCCGCGTTTTACGGCCCCGTCGATCAGCCCGGCAACACGCGCCTCGGCGCCGGCCGCCGCCTCGGCGTCACGCTCGATCAGCACGACCTCCAGCCCGCCGCCAAGGCTTGCCGTGGCGATGCCCGCGCCCATCAATCCGCCGCCGACCACGGCAATGCGCTGCAGTTCGCGCGGCTTGGCGCCCTCTGCCGCCTTGGGGCGCGCCACCGCGCGTTCGGCAAAAAAGGCATGGCGCAGGGCGCGGCTCTCGGGGCTCTGGCGCAGCTCCAGGTGCAGGGCGCGTTCCTTGGGCTGGCCTTCGGAGAAGGGCAGATAGGCCCATTGCAGCGCGTCGATGTTCAACAGCGGCGACATCTGCCCGCGTGCGCGTTTCATTACCGCCTCGCGCTTGACCTCCAGCGCGTCGGCCGCCAGCGGCTCTGCCACCCGCTCCGACACTTTCGAGGGCCGCTCCGGCAGGTCCGCCACGAAGTCGCGCGCCGCCGCCCGCATGTCCCCCTCGAACACCAGGTCCAGCCCACCCAGCGCCTTGAGCGTCGCTGCATCCAGCATCTGCCCCGAGGCCGCCATGTCGATAGAGGCCTCCATCCCGATCAGACGCGGCGCGCGTTGCGAACCACCCGCGCCAGGCACAAGCCCCACGTTGACCTCGGGCAGGCCGAACCGTGTGCCCGCTTGCGCAAGCCGCCAGGCACAAGCCATCGCGATCTCGAACCCGCCGCCCAGCACCGTGCCATGCATGACCGCGACGAATGGCGTCTCGCTGTCCTCGATCATCTGCACCATGTCGGGTAGGTGCGGCTCGACCGGGGAGGCGTCGAATTCCGACATGTCCCCGCCGGCGACAAAGGTCCGCCCGGCGCCGGTCAGGATCGCGACGCGCGCGCCCTGCACCTGCCGGACCGCCTCTGCCATCCCCGCGCGTACCGCCGTGCTGGTGGCATTGACGGGCGGATTGTCGATGGTCACCCAGGCCAGGTCGCCTTCGCGGGTGACGGTAACGGGGCTGTCGGTTGTCATGGTCAAGGCTCCTCTCCTCGCCCCTGCCGCGGGCGTCCTGCAAGGGGGATAACCCAAACGCGCGGTCGGTTAAAGGATTTTAGGCAGCATACTGCTTAACTGCCTCGGCGATCGCCTTGCGGGTCTTGTCAGCGGCCTCTTCCTTGACCGGGCCAAAGCCGCGGATTTCCATGACCATCGCTGCGATCCGCGCCGCCTCGTCACGGTTGTCCGCCGTCAGCCCGTCGACCAGCCGTCCCAACAGCTCCCGGTACTCTTCGATCAGCGCCCGCTCCATCCGCCGTTCTTCGGTGCGGCCAAAGGGATCGAACGGCGTACCGCGCAGCCGCTTCATCCGCGCCAACTGGCGAAAGGCCACCTGCACCCAGGGGCCAAAGCTGCGTTTCAGCGGCCGCCCGCGCGCATCCTTGCCAGAGGACAGGATCGGCGGCGCAAGGTGGTGGCGCACCGTGAATTCGCCCTCGAAACGGTCCTTGAGACCATCAATGAACCCGGTCTTTGCGTGCAGCCGCGCGACCTCGTATTCGTCCTTGTAGGACATCAGCTTGAACAGACCCCTCGCCGCCGCCTCGGACAGGGCGCCCGGCTCGCCCGCGACACGGGTTTCCGCCTCGACCACCTTTTGCAGATCGTCGCGATAGCGCCGCGCCCAGCGCGCGCTTTGGTAATCGGCCAGGAAATCCGCCCGGCGGTCGATGATCTGCTCCAGCGTCTGCACGGGACGCGCCTCGATCCCGGCGATCCGCTCGACCCCCTCGGGATCGGTCACTGCGACCCGCCCCCAGGCAAAGGCCTGCTTGTTCAGATCTGGCTTGACCCCGTTCAGCTCGATCGCCCGCATCAGCGCCGCCTCAGACAGGGGCACCAGACCCGCCTGCCAGGCCGCGCCCAGCATCAGGACATTGGCAAAGACCGTATCGCCCAGCAGCGCCTCGGACAGCGCGTTGGCATCCAGCGATTGCAACGCCTTGCCATCCACCGCCCCGGAAATCCGCGCCAGCCGGTCGCCGGCCTTCAGGTCCGCGTCGCGGTTGCGGGTGAAATCCCCGGTCGGCATCAAAGCCGTGTTCACCACCGCCTTCGTATGCCCCGCCCGGTAGGTCATCGAAGCCTTGGGCGAAGAGCTTACCACCAGGTCACAGCCGATCAGCGCATCCGCCGAGGACGGCTCGATCCGCGCCTGGTTGACCTCTTCGGGGCGCGCCGACATCCGCAGATAGCTGAGCACCGGCCCGAATTTCTGCGCAAACCCCATGAAGTCCAGAACGCTGGCGCCCCGCCCTTCGAGGTTTGCCGCCATCGCGATCAGCTGGCCCACGGTCACGACGCCCGTGCCGCCGACGCCAGTCACCAGGATATCCCAGGGCGCATCCAGCGACGGCACGACCGGCGCCGGCAACCCGGCCACCATCTCGTCCAACTGCGCCTCGGACACGCCCCGGCCCTTTTTCAAGGTCGCGCCCTCGACGGTCACGAAACTGGGGCAGAACCCGTTCAGGCAGGTGAAATCCTTGTTGCAGGAGTTCAGGTTGATCTGCCGCTTGCGGCCGAACTCCGTTTCCAGCGGCTCGACGCTGAGACAGTTCGATTCCACCCCGCAATCGCCGCAGCCCTCGCAGACCAGCGGGTTGATGACGGCGAACCGCTTGGGGTCGTCCATCTTGCCGCGTTTCCGCAGGCGGCGTTTCTCGGTCGCGCAGGTCTGCTGGTAGATCAGCACCGTCGTCCCGGGGATCTCGCGCAACTCGCGCTGCACCCGATCCATCTCGCGCCGGTGCTCGATCTCGACCCCAGCCGGGAAATCGCCCTTGCGGAACTGCTCGGGATGATCGGACACGACGACCACCCGTTTCGCTCCCTCGGCCAGAACCGTCTGCGCAATCGCCTGCACGGAAATCGGCCCATCCACCACCTGCCCGCCGGTCATGGCCACCGCGTCGTTGAACAGGATCTTGAAGGTGATGTTCGTCCCGGCCGCAATCGCCTGCCGCACCGCCAGCGACCCCGAGTGGTAATAGGTCCCCTCGCCCAGGTTCTGAAAGACATGGGCATTGCCGTTGAACTTCGACCGCGCGACCCAGTTGACGCCCTCGCCCCCCATCTGGATCAGCGAGGTCGTGTTGCGGTCCATCCAGCTGGCCATGAAATGACAGCCGATCCCGGCCAGCGCCTGGCTGCCCTCGGGTACCTTCGTGGACGTATTGTGCGGGCAGCCAGAGCAGAAATAGGGCGTGCGGGCCGCCCCCGGCACCTCGATCAGGTTCGGGGGCGGCACCAGCGCCTCGGCACGTTCCGTGAGTGATGTGCCAAGATTCAGGTCCAGTCGTTTCGCGATGATCCGCGCCAGCATCACGGCGCCCAGTTCATGCGTCCAGGGGATCAGCCGCTCGCCGTGCTCATCCCGCTTGCCGACCATGCGTTCGGGCTTTTGCCCGGGGAAATCGTAGAAATATTCCTTGAGCTGGCTCTCGATGATGCCGCGCTTTTCCTCGATGACCAGCAGCTCCTGCTTTTCATGGGCAAAGCCCAGCGCGCCGCGGTCCTCCAACGGCCAGACCATGCCCACCTTGTACAGGTCGATGCCCAACTCGCGGGCCGCGCCCTCGTCGATACCCAGCAGGCGCAGCGCCTCCAGCGTGTCCAGATGCGCCTTGCCGGTGGTCACGATGCCGAACCGCGCCGGGTGCCCCCATTCCGCCCGGTCGATGGGATTGGCGCGGGCAAAGGCCAGCACGGCGGCCTTCTTGGCCTCCATCCGCTCTTCGATCTGCATCCCCGGCAGGTCGGGCCAGCGGTAATGCAGCCCGGTTTCGGGTGGCGTGAAATCCGGCGCGACAAACGCCCGGTCGGCGGGCAATTCCACCGACATGCCCGATTCCACCGTCTCGGAAATCGCCTTGAAGCCAACCCACATGCCGGAAAACCGCGACAGCGCGTAACCCCATTCACCAAAGGGCAGGAACTCGGCCACGTTCGCAGGGTTCAGCGTCGGCATGAAGAAATTCATGAAGGCCACGTCCGACTGGTGCGGCATGGACGAGGACACACAGCCATGATCGTCCCCGGCCACCACCAGCACGCCCCCGTGCGGCGACGACCCATAGGCATTGCCATGTTTCAGCGCATCCGCCGCCCGGTCCACCCCCGGCCCCTTGCCGTACCACAGGCCAAAGACCCCCTCGCAGGTGCGGTCCGGGTCGGTTTCCACCTGCTGCGTGCCGATCATCTGGGTCGCGCCCAGTTCCTCGTTGATCGCGGGCAGAAAGGTGATCCCCGCCTCCTCGACCAGCTTTGCATGACCGGACACCTCCAGGTCGACCCCGCCCACGGGCGAGCCGCGATACCCCGAGATATAGCCGCGCGTATCCAGCCCCCGCGCCCGGTCCCGCCGCGCCTGGTCTAGCGCGATCCGCAGGATCGCCTGTGTCCCGGTCAGGAACACGCGGCCCTCGGTGCGGGTATAGCGGTCTTCCAATGCGTAATCGGTCAGAATCGGCGTCTGGTCCGTCATGACATCCTCCCTGTCGCGGATCGGAGGATTTTCACCTCTTTTTCTGAAAAAGACCTTCCAATCTCTCAGGTATGGGTCACAACTTGCAATGAAACGTTCATCTAAAGGCCAACAAACGAACCATATGCCTCAACTCTCGGATCTCGACCGCCGTATCCTTGCCGTCCTGCAAAAGGACGCCTCGGGCAGCATGCAGGAACTCGCACAGGCGGTGAACAGTTCACCCGCCACCTGCTGGCGCCGCCTGCGCGCGCTCGAGGATCGCGGCGTGATCGGCCCGCCGGTGCGCCACGTCGATCCCGTCGCCGTGGGCCGTGGCATGGATGCCTTCGTGCAGGTGCGCATGAAATCGCAGGACTCCGCCGCCCGCGCAGAATTTCAGCGCGCGATGGAGGCGGAAGCGGCCATCACCGAGGTCTACTCGATCTCCGGCGAATGGGATTACCTGCTGCACCTCGTGGTACGCGACATCGCCGACCTCGAAGCGATCCTGATGCGCCGGGTGCTGGAACATGAAAACGTCGCCGGCACCGCCACGATGTTCGTGCTGCGCCGTATCAAGCAGGGCACGGAGGTTCCTCTCTCCCCCTGACACCCGGTTCCCCCGGTTAGGCAAACCGCGCCGCAAAGCGCGATCTGCGGGACGGTGGGCGGGGCGACGTCGCGGCGCAGCCGCGGCAAGCGCCGTTTACCGGCCCCTCAGCCCGTCTCCGCCTCTGCCACGTTCCGCTTCACCGCCAAAAAACTGTCCGGCGTCACCGAGATCGAGTCGATTCCCGCCTGTACCAGCAACCGCGCGAACCCCGGATCGTTCGAAGGCGCCTGCCCGCACAGCCCGATCTTGCGCCCCGCCGCGCGCGCCTTGGCGATGACCGCCTCGATCATCCACAAAACCGCCGGATCGCGTTCGGAGAACAGCTGTGCCAGCGCCTCGGAATCCCGGTCGATCCCCAGCGTCAGCTGCGTCAGGTCGTTCGATCCGATGGAAAACCCGTCGAACCGCTCGGCAAAGCGTTCGGCCTCGATCACGTTCGAGGGGACTTCGCACATGACATAGACCTCAAGCCCGGCCTTGCCGCGCTCCAGCCCCTGCGCCGCCATGACCTTCAGCACCCGGTCCGCCTCATCCACCGTCCGGCAGAACGGGATCATGACCACAACGTTGCCGAACCCCATTCTCTCGCGCAAGTGCCGGATCGCCCGGCATTCCAGCTCGAACCCGTCGCGATAGCCGTCCGAGTAATAGCGCGAGGCGCCCCGGAACCCGATCATCGGGTTTTCCTCCTCCGGCTCAAAGGCCCGCCCGCCCAGCAGGTCGGCATATTCGTTGGTCTTGAAATCGCTCATCCGCACGATGACCGGGCGCGGATGCCAGACAGCCGCGATCCGCGCCAGCCCCCGCGCCAGGGTCTCTACGAAATAGGCGGTGCGGTCCTCGTAGCCCCGCGTCAGCGCGTCGATCGCCGCCCGCTCGTCCTCGGACACCACCTGCTCGTACCGGGTCAGCGCCAGCGGATGCACCCGGACCTCGTTCGAAACGACGAACTCCATCCGCGCCAGTCCGACACCATCCGCCGGAAGCCGCCACCAACGCGCCGCGGTCGCGGGGTTGGCGAGGTTCAGCATCACCTGCGTGCGGGTCTCGGGGACATGGGCCAGGTCCAGTTCCGTCACCGTCACCTCGGCCCGTCCGGCATAGATCGCCCCCTCCTCGCCCTCGGCGCAGGAGACCGTCACCTGCTGCTGGTCGTGCAGGACGTGGGTCGCATTCCCGGTGCCGACGACCGCCGGAACCCCCAGCTCCCGGCTGACGATGGCCGCATGAGAGGTACGCCCGCCATGATCGGTGACGATGGCGGCGGCGCGTTTCATCACCGGCACCCAGTCCGGGTCCGTGGTCGAGGTCACCAGCACCGCGCCGTCCACGAAACGATCGATGTCCGCCGCGCTCTCGATGATGATGACCTCGCCGCTGGCCACCGCCCCACCGACGCTGAGCCCGGTCAAAAGCTTCTCGCCATGCGCGCCCAGCGTGTAGGTCTTCATCGCGCCTGCACCGCGCCGCGATTGCACCGTCTCGGGCCGCGCCTGCACGATATACAACTGTCCGTCGATCCCGTCGCGGGCCCATTCCATGTCCATCGCGCAACCGTAATGTTTCTCGATCTCGGCCGCCGCCCGGGCCAGTTCCAGGATCTCGCCATCCGACAGCACGAAACTCTCGCGCTCTGCCTTCGAGGTCGGCACGTTGCGCGTCGCTGCGCCCTCGCCCGTGCCGTAGATCATCTTGATCTCCTTCGCCCCCAGCGCCTTGTGCGTGATCGGCACAAGGTCCAGCCGGTCGAGGAAGGGCTTGTAGACCTGGTATTCGTCCGGGCTGACCGCGCCCTGCACGACGTTCTCGCCCAGCCCCCAGGCGGCGTTGATCAGCACCGTCTTGTCGAACCCGCTTTCGGTGTCGATGGAAAACATCACCCCCGACCCGGCGATGTCCGACCGCACCATCAACTGCACGCCGATGGACAGAGCCACCTCCAGGTGGTCGAAGCCGTTGATCTCTCGGTAGGTGATCGCCCGATCGGTGAACAAAGAGGCATAGCAGCGGCGACAGGCCATCAGTAGCGCGCGCTCTCCCTCGACGTTCAGAAAGGTCTCTTGCTGGCCCGCGAAACTGGCGTCCGGCAGGTCCTCGGCCGTGGCCGAGGACCGCACGGCGACAGAGGGATTTTCCCGCCCCGTGCGCCGCCCAAGCTCGCGGTAGGCCTTTAGGATGTCGGCCTCGACCTGCGGCGGAAAGGCCCCGGTGGCCAGGGTCTCTCGGATCGCCCGGCCTGCCTGTGCCAAGGTTTTGCGTCCCGCGCCCAGCGCCGACAGTTCGTCCCGCAGTACATCCCCGAACCCGTTGGCCGCGATGAAGGCGCGATAGCTGGCCGAGGTGGTGGCAAAGCCGGGTGGCACGCGGATGCGGCTGGCATCCAGCGATTGCACCATCTCGCCCAGCGAGGCGTTCTTGCCCCCCACCAGCGCCACGTCCCCGCGCCCCAGTTGCTCGAACCAGATCAGGGTGCGTGTGTCCTCCGCGTCCGTGTCAGCCATCGGGCCCTCCTCCCCTCGGATTGTCCGAAGGGTAGAGGATGTGCGCCCGGCTTCGTTGATTCAGGTCAACGCGCTTCCGCCGGCAGGTCCCGCGCCCGCGACCGGCGGGCGTATTTCACCAGTTCCGGCACCACCAGCAGCGGCAGCGCCAAAGCCCCCAGCAGGCCCAGCTGCTCCCAGGTCAGCGGCACGGTGTGCAGCAGGTGTTGCAGCGGTGGCCAATAGATCGCCGCGACCTGCATCGCCATCGTCACCGAAAAGGCCAGCAACAGGGGGCGATTCGAAAGATAGCCGATCCCCGACATCGGCAGTCGGAACGACCGGAAGGCAAAGACGCTGGCCTTTTCAAAGATCACGATCCCCGCGAATGCCATCGTCCGCGCCATGTCCTCTCCCTGCCCAAGGTGGCCATAGAACAGCCAGAGGCTGACACCCCCGGTGTACAGCCCGAAACAGGCGATGATCGCCAACCCCGGCAGATCGAGGATCGGGTGATCCGCGGGGACCGGCGGCTGGTCCATCTGGTCGGGCGCCGGTTTTTCCATGCCCAGCGCCACCGCCGTCACACCATCGGTCACAAGGTTCATCCACAGGATCTGCGTCGCCAGAAAGATCAACGGCCCCCCCAGGAACAGGTTGACCACGATGGCAATCACCTCGCCCGCGTTCGAGGACAGCAGGTAGCGCACGAAACGCTGGATATTGGAGAACTGGCGGCGCCCCTCTTCGACCGCGCCGACGATGGTGGCGAAATTGTCGTCCAGCAGCACGAGGTCGCTGGCATCCTTGGCCACGTCCGTGCCCCGTTGGCCCATCGCGATGCCGATATCCGCCTGTCGCAGGGCGGGCGCGTCGTTGACCCCGTCGCCGGTCATCGCGACCAGGTTGCCGCTTTGTTGCAAGGCCCCGACCAGCCGCATCTTGTGCGCCGGCGCGGTGCGGGCAAAATGTACGTCGCCCTTCAGCAACGCGTGCAGGTCCGCCTCGGACAGCCGGTCAAGATCCGCGCCGGTCAGCATGCGGTCCACCCGCAACCCGATCTCGCGCGCGATGGCGGCCCCTGTCGGGGCCGCGTCCCCGGTGATCATGACAACGCGGATGCCCGCGCGGCGACACAGGCTCACCGCCTGTTTCACCTCGGCGCGCGGCGGGTCGATCATGCCCACCAGCCCAAGGAAGATCAGCCCTTCTTCGCCGGCCAGCGGGTCCGCGACAGGGCGCATCGCCAACCCCAGCAGGCGCCGCCCGTTCGAGGCCATCTCTGCCGCGACCGCCTCGATCCCGGCCCGGCGTTCGGCGGTCAGAGGTTCGGGTTCGCCCCCGGCCGCCTGCACCTGCGTGCAGACATCCAGAACGGATTCCGGCGCGCCCTTGACCATCTGCACCAGTCCCGCACTGCGCCGCATCACCACGCTCATGCGCTTGCGCTCGGCGTCAAAGGGGATCTCGGCCAGCCGGTCCGCCGGGGTCGGCAGGTCGGCCCAGCCCTTGTAGCCCAGCGTGACCAGCGCGCCCTCGGTCGGATCCCCGACCATGTGCCAATCTCCATCACGGTGACTCAACTCGGCATGGTTGCAGGACAGCCCCACGTCGATCAGTTCCGCCAGCCGGGGATCGTCCGCCGCGCGCACACGGGCACCATCCGCCGCGATATGGCCCGCCGGGTCATAGCCCGTGCCCGTGACCTCGTAGCTGCGCCAGGGCGTCCAGATCCGCGTAACGGTCATGGCGTTTTCCGTCAGCGTGCCGGTCTTGTCCGTGCAGATCACCGTCGCCGCGCCCAGCGTCTCGACCGCCTGCAACCGCCGCACCAGCGACTGCCGCCGCAGCATCGCCGAAGCGCCCAGCGCCAGCGTGATCGTGACCACCGCCGGCAGCCCCTCGGGCACCATGGCCACGGCCAGGGCAATCGCGGTCAGGAACATCTCGTGCAGATCGCGCCCCGCCAGCAGACCGGCGACCAGCACCAGCCCCGCCAGCCCCAGCGCCATGCCCCCCAGCAAGCGCGCCAACCGGCCCAGTTGCTCCTGCAGGTGCGTCTCGCCCAGGTCGATCGAGGCGGTCAACGCGGCGATGTTTCCGAATTCCGTATGCGATCCCGTGGCCCGCACCACGCCCTCTGCACGGCCGGCGACCACGTTCGACCCCATGAACAGAGGCACATCCTCGCCGCCCATGTGCTTGTCCACGGGCACGGATTCCCCGGTCAGGATGCTTTCGTCCACCTTCAGCCGCATGCCAGAGGTCAGCACGAGGTCGGCGGGCACCTTGTCGCCGCTGTCCAGGATCACCAGGTCGCCCGGCACGATCTGGCGCGTGTCGATCATCACCTGCACACCGTCGCGCACCACCCGCGCCTCTGTCGCCAGCATGTTCCGCAGCGCCGCCAGCGCCGTTTCCGTGCGCCATTCCTGCACGAAACCCAGCACCCCGTTCAGCAGCACCACCAGCACGATGGCCACCGCGTCCACCCGCTCGCCCAGCACGGCGGCGATCCCGGCGGCGACGATCAGCATCAAGATCAGCGGACTGGTGAACTGGCGCGCCAGGATCATCCAGCGCGAGACGCGTTTCCCTTCGGCCAGCTGGTTGGGCCCGACCTCGGCCAGCCGTTCTGCCGCCTGCGTGGAGGTCAGGCCAAGGACCGCCCCGCCAGTGTCCGCTGCCATGCCGCACCTCGTCCGTCGTGTTCAGGGTTTCAGGATCGCGCGCGTCCCGTTCCCGCACAGCCTAGGACATGGCGGATCCGCATGACTTGACGCACGTCAATCCACCGCGCACGGCGCCGTGCCGAAACCTTGATCCACGTCATCCGGAATTTGCAGCGCGTCGCCTAGGGTGCCCGCGACTCACGTTTCCGGCAAGCGAACGCAGGGACCAGGCATGACCGACACCGACAGCAACACGCTGGACCGCGCATTGCGCGCCACCCGGGCCCGCGCCACCGGGGGCCTTTCGCCGCATTCCGCCGCCTCGGCCTGGATGGACTGGCTATCGCACCTGGCCGCGGCGCCCGGACGGATGACCGCGCTGACGCAAGAGGCCACCCGCATCGCGGGCGAAACCGCTCTGGCCCTGGCCGGGCGGACCGAGGGACCGCAGCCCGCGCCCGGCGATCACCGTTTCGACCATCCCGGCTGGGCCCTGCCGCCCTTCCGCGCGATGAAGACGGCCTTCCTGGCACAAGAGGCCTGGTGGACGGAGGCGACCACGGAAATCCGCGGCATGCGCAAGATCAGCGCCGACCGCGTCGCCTTCATGGTGCGGCAGGGGCTCGACATGGTCTCGCCCTCGAACTTTCCCCTGACCAACCCCGAGGTGGTCGAGGCCACGCTGAAGACCGGCGGCCGCAACTTCATCGAGGGCGCGCGGCACCTGGCCGAGGACAGCGCCCGGATGATCGCGCAGCAGCCCGCGCCGCACCCCGAGGGCTTCGACGTGGGCACGGACCTCGCCGTCACGCCCGGACAGGTGGTTTATCGCAACGACCTGTTCGAACTGATCCAGTACGCCCCGCAGACGGAAACCGTCCACGCCGAGCCGCTGCTGATCGTCCCGGCATGGATCATGAAATACTACATCCTCGACCTCAGCCCGCCGAAATCACTGATCGCACGGCTGGCGGCGCAGGGGTTTACCGTTTTCGCCATCTCCTGGTGCAACCCCACCGCCGCGCAAAGCGACCTGTCACTGGAAGATTACCGCCGCCGTGGCGTGATGGAGGCGCTGGAGGCGGTGCAGATCATCACCCGGGCGCCCCGCGTACACGCCTGCGGCTATTGCCTGGGCGGCACCATCCTGGCCATCGCGGCGGCGGCCATGGCGCGCGACGGCGATGACCGGCTGGCCTCGATCACACTGCTGGCCGGGCAGACCGATTTCTCCGAGGCGGGCGAACTGATGCTCTTCGTCGACGAAAGCCAGATCGCCTTTCTCGAGGACATGATGTGGGACAAGGGCTATCTGGATGCGCCGCAGATGGCCGGCGCCTTCCAGATCCTGCGCGCCCGCGATCTGGTCTGGAGCCGCCTGTTGCGCCGCTACCTGCTGGGGGAAGAGGACGCCATGTTCGATCTGGCGGCCTGGAACATGGACGCCACGCGGATGCCCTACCGGATGCACTCGGAATACCTGCGCGGGCTGTTCCTGGAAAACCGCCTGACCGCCGGGCGCTTTTCGGTCGAGGGACGGGTGATCGCGCTCAAGGATGTTTCCGCCCCCTTCTTCGTGCTGGGCACGGAAAAGGACCACATCGCGCCCTGGCGTTCGGTCTACAAGACGGCGCTGTTCACCGATGGCGACCTGACCTTTGTCCTGACCTCGGGCGGGCACAACGGCGGTGTGCTCAGCGTGCCGGGGCAGCCCCATCGACATTTCCGTCGCGGCCACCGTCCGCCCGGTCGCAAGTACATGGACCCGGACACCTGGCTGACCCGCCATGACCCCGAGGACGGTTCGTGGTGGCCGGTCTGGTTCGACTGGCTGCGGGCAAAAAGCGGCGGCGACAGGGGCGCCCCGCCGCCGATGGGTCGGGCAGAGGCCGGGTTGCCGCCGCTGATGGCCGCGCCGGGCAGCTACGTGTTGCAGACATGAGCGCGCGTCTGCCCAGTCCCCCCAAGCGCGGCACGGCAGGCGGCAAGCACCTCGTCCGCCGCGCCGGAGGCATCGACACGGGCCCAGCCGATGGGTCCGGCATCGCGCGCCAATTGGGCCCGCACCACCTCTGCATCCGCGTCCGAGGCATCGCCCCGGCGATCTGACACGCGGGCGACCAGCGCCGCCCCCTCTGCCTCCAGCCACAGCCCGGCAAAGCCCGCGCCAAGGTCTTGGGCGACCTGCGCGATGGCGGCGCGTTCGTCCGGGTCAAGAAAGACGGCATCCGCGATCACCGTCTGCCCTGCCTGCAAGACCGCGCGCGCCTGCGCCCTTATCCGGTCATAGACCGCCGCACTGACCTCTGCCCCGTAGCCGTCCGCATCCAGCGGCGTCAGCGGATCCACCCCGCAAAGCGCCTTGCGAATCATGTCGCTGCGCAGGTGGACCGCACCCGGTGCCGCCCCCAGGTCCGGCGCCAGCCCGCGCGCCACCGTGGTCTTGCCCGTGCCGGACAGCCCACCCACGGCCACCAGCCTCGGCGCCACCGGCTCCAGCACGGCGATGGCATCGTCAAGGTAGCGCCGGGCCTCCTGCAGCAGGGGCGCACCGTCACCCCGGGCCCGCGCGGTCTGGACCGCCACCATCGCGCTGATGCCCGCGCGCACCGCCTGGAACAACGGCAGCGCGGCCAGCCCGCGATAGTGGTCATCGGTCCCCGCGGCGAAAAGATAGCAGTTCAGCACCGCGTTCGCGGCCCATGCAAGCCCCCGGTGGCGCAGGTCCATCAGCAGGAAGGCCAGATCGTAGAGCACGTCGCAGGTGCCCAGGTCCTCGCTGAATTCCAGCGCGTCGAAGGGCACTGGCCGGCCCTCGATCAGGACGATGTTGCGCAGGTGCAGGTCGCCGTGGCAGCGTCGGACGCGGCCCGCCTCGGCCCGGCTGTCCAACACCGCCCCCTGCCGCACCAGCGTCGCCCTTGCCCGGTCCAGAAAGCGCGCGGTCCGCTCGGCGGGCAACGCGTCAGCCATGCCCGCGAATTCGCGCCCCAGCTCATCCAGGATGTCCCCGATCCGTCGCGCACCATCCCGCGCGGCCCTTGCCGGGGCCTCTGCGTGATACTGCGCGATGCAGGCGCCCAGGGTCTCGGCCAGGGGCCGGTCCAGCGCACCGCGCCCTGCCACCTTGTCCAGCTGGTCCGCGTCCGGAAACCGCCACATCCGCAGCGCCCATTCCACCACCTCGCCCTCGCCATCCAGCGCCAGCGCACCGTCCGCCCCTCGCGTCACCGCCACCATGTCGCGATAGATCATCGGCGCCGCGGGCGCGTTCAGTTCCAACTCTCGCCGCAAAGCCGCCGCGCGCAGTTCCGGCGTCGAGTAATCGAGATAGTCGTAGCGCACCGCCCGCTTGATCTTGAGCGCCGTGTCGCCGCCGAGAAAGACATAGGCCCCATGCGTCCGGACCACGTCCACCTCCACGGCCCCCGCGTAAAGCGCGGGGCGCTGCAGAAAGGCCACGACCTCTTCCTGATCCGCCATTCCGTCCGACGCTCCTGTCCCAGGGCCTGATCCCTGCCCCGTCATCCCACGTCCGGCAATCTGGCCCATTGATCGGCATCAAGGACCGCGCGGCGCCTGCCCGATCGCATGGGAAAAGGACGCCCTCCGCCGCGGATATGTGCAACCCGGCAGAACCGGGCGATCAAGGTCGGGAAGAAGGCGGACAGCAGGCCGCCGAAACGAACAAGGGCTTGGCCATCTCTGGCCAAGCCCTTGATTCAGTGGTGAGCCGTGTAGGATTCGAACCTACGACCCACTGATTAAAAGTCAGTTGCTCTACCAACTGAGCTAACGGCCCACTGTGGCGGCCTAACTATGAATATGCCCGGTCGGGGTCAAGCCAAAAAATCAGGAATCTTGCAGGCTTTTTCTCATCGCTCGCCGCGACACTGGAAACCGCCCCGCGACAGGCGTATATCGCGCGCCATGACACAGGACGCGCGCGCACTGCCCTTCATGAAAATGCACGGGCTTGGCAATGACTTCGTGGTGATCGACTCGCGGCAGCGCGAGGCGGCGCTGACCGCTGCGCGAATCGCGGCCATCGCCGACCGCCACAGGGGCGTGGGATTCGACCAGCTGGCCGTCATCACGCAGAACGGCAACCAGCCGCACCTGACCTTCTACAACTCCGACGGCTCCACATCGGCGGCCTGCGGCAATGCCACCCGCTGCATCGCCCGTCACCTGATGGACCAGACCGGAGAGACCCGCCTGGACCTCACCACCGATCGCGGCACGCTCGAGGCCGTGGATGCAGGCAGCGGGCTGACCTCTGTCAACATGGGAGCGCCGCAGCTGGACTGGGCCGAGATCCCGCTGGCCGAGGAAATGGACACGCTGGAGCTTCCGATCGAGGGCGGACCGACCGCCACCGGCATGGGCAACCCGCATTGCACCTTCTTCGTCGAGGACGCCGAGGCCGTCGCGCTGGACACCTTCGGCCCACGCTACGAACACCACCCGCTGTACCCGCAGCGCACCAACGTGCAGGTGGCCAGCCTGCTGGGCGAAAACCACCTGCGGATGCGGGTCTGGGAACGCGGCGTTGGCGTGACCCTGGCCTCCGGTTCGTCCTCCTGCGCCACGGCCGTGGCCGCCGCGCGGCGCGGCCTGACCGGGCGCAGCGTGCGAATCGATCTCGACGGCGGCACGCTTCAGGTCGACTGGCGCGACGACGGCGTCTGGATGACCGGCGGCACCGCCCATGTCTTTGACGGGCAGTTCACCGCCCAATGGCTGGACGCGAACCCATGAGTGCCCCCAAGTTCACCACCCTCGGCTGCCGCCTGAACGCCTACGAGACCGAGGCGATGAAGGATCTTGCCGAGGCGGCCGGCGTCGATGACGCCGTGGTGGTCAACACCTGCGCCGTCACCCAGGAGGCCGTGCGCAAGGCCCGGCAGGAAATCCGGCGCCTGCGCCGCGAGAACCCGGACGCCCGCGTCATCGTCACCGGCTGCGCCGCCCAGATCGACCCCGACAGCTTTGCCGCCATGGAAGAGGTCGATGCCGTCATCGGCAACACCGAGAAGATGGCCCCCGATACATGGAAGGGCCTCGCCGGGGATTTCATCGGCGAGACGGAAAAGGTGCAGGTCAACGACATCATGTCGGTGACCGAAACCGCAGGCCACCTGATCGACGGTTTCGGCACGCGTAGCCGCGCCTATGTCCAGGTGCAGAACGGCTGCGATCACCGCTGTACCTTCTGCATCATCCCCTATGGTCGGGGGAACTCGCGCTCTGTCCCCGCCGGTGTCGTGGTGGACCAGATCAAGCGGCTGGTGGACCAGGGCTATAACGAGGTGGTGCTGACCGGCGTCGACCTGACCTCCTGGGGGGCCGACCTGCCCGGGGAACCGCGCCTGGGCGATCTTGTCATGCGCATCCTGCGGCTGACCGATGTGCCGCGCCTGCGCATCTCCTCGATCGATTCGATCGAGGCGGATGACAACCTGATGCTGGCCATCGCCACCGAGCCAAGGCTGATGCCGCACCTGCACCTGTCTCTGCAACACGGCGACGATCTGATCCTCAAGCGGATGAAACGCCGCCACCTGCGCGACGATGCCATCCGTTTCTGCGAAGAGGCGCGCCGCCTGCGCCCCGAGATGACCTTTGGCGCGGACATCATCGCCGGTTTCCCGACCGAGACCGAAGCGCATTTCGAGAACTCGCTCAGGCTGGTCTCCGACTGCGACCTGACCTGGCTGCACGTCTTCCCCTACTCGGCCCGCCCCGGCACCCCCGCCGCACGCATTCCGCAGCAGATCAACGGCAGCGTCATAAAAAAGCGCGCCGCACGGCTGCGCGCCGCCGGAGAGGCACAGGTGCAGACGCACCTCGCCGCCCAGACCGGGCGCGACCACGCGGTTCTGATGGAGGCGCCGGACATGGGCCGCACCGAACAGTTCACCGAGGTGCGCTTTGCCGCTCCGCAGCCTGTCGGCCAGATCGTTCAGGCGCGGATCACGGGCGTAGATGGCCAGCAACTGACGGCCTGACCCATGCACCCCAATCCGACCTTCCGGCAGACCGACCGCGCCACCGCGCTGGCGCTGGTGCGCGCCCGGTCCTTCGGGGTGCTCACACTCTCGACCGAGGCCGCGCCGCTGCTGTCGCATGTGCCCTTCCTGCTGTCTGAGAGCGGCACAGAGGCCGACCTGCACCTGGTGCGCTCCAACCCCATGGCGCGGGCCTGTGCAGCACCACGGCCCGTCACGCTGGCCGTGAGCGGCCCCGATGGATATGTCTCGCCCGACTGGTACGGGATCGAGGACCAGGTGCCGACCTGGAACTACACCGCCGTCCACCTGATCGGGACCCTGCATCCGCGCCCGGTCTCGGAACTGGAGCCGCTCTTGGCGGCACAGAGCGCCGCCTTCGAAGCGCGCATTGCCGACAAGCAACCCTGGACGATGGACAAGATGACCGCCGAAACAAAGGCACGTTTTCTGCGGATGATCCTTCCGTTCCGGCTGGAGATCACAGAGGTCCAGAGCACCTTCAAGCTGGGTCAGAACAAACCGGAAGAGGTCCGGCGTGCCGCCGCCGACAAGCTGACCGAGGGCTTCGGAAACGAGTTGCAGGCCTTGGCCCGTGACATGCGGACCCCGCCCGCGGCAAAGTGATCCCCCGGTCGCTCGGGCCTCATAAATTTGGGATATCGAAATCGGTTAACCCCGGTGAACCGGATCTTACCCGTTTGTACAAAATGCTGGAATCGACGTACGTTTCGTACGTTTTGTACAAAACTCCCGGGCGCCCTTCCGGCATGAAAAGGCCCCGCCGTCACCGACAGGGCCTTCGTTATTCTCGGGTCGAAGAGAGGATTACTCTTCGTCGGCCTCGGCCATTGCAACACGCGCCTTGTCGGCTGCGCCCTTGGCGTCCACGTCGCGGTCAACCAGCTCGATGATGGCCATCGGGGCCATGTCACCGTAACGGAAACCTGCTTTCAGAACACGGGTATAGCCGCCGTTGCGCTCGGCGTAGCGCGGGCCGAGAATTTCGAACAGCTTGGCGACGTCCTTGTCTTCCTTCAGCTGCGCGCGGGCCTGGCGACGGGCGTGCAGGTCACCACGCTTGCCCAGGGTGATCAGCTTGTCCATGACGCGCTTGAGTTCCTTGGCCTTGGGCAGGGTGGTCTTGATCTGCTCATGCTCGATGAGCGAGCCGGCCATGTTCGCCCACAGCGCCTTGCGGTGCTCGTGGGTGCGGTTCAGGCGGCGGTAACCTTTTGCGTGACGCATTGTTTTTACTCCGATTTTTGCCCTCTACGGGCGGTTTTACTTTGTCCGGCCGGCGATGCGTGTCACCGGCTCTCCTTGGGGCGGATGCCCGGCAGGATGGGTGCTACCACCCATCCTACGATTGGTTCAGAACGAGTCTTCGAGCTTCTTGGCCAGGTCCTCGATGTTGTCCGGCGGCCAGTCCTCGACGTCCATGCCCAGGTGCAGACCCATGCCCGACAGCACTTCCTTGATTTCGTTCAAGGACTTGCGGCCAAAGTTCGGGGTGCGCAGCATCTCGGCTTCGGTCTTCTGGATCAGGTCGCCGATGTAGACGATGTTGTCGTTCTTCAGGCAGTTCGCCGACCGCACCGACAGTTCCAGCTCGTCCACCTTCTTGAGAAGCAGCGGGTTGAATTCCAGCCCGTCGTCCTCGTCCTGGCGACCCGCCGACTCCGGCTCCTCGAAGTTGACGAAGATCGACAGCTGGTCCTGCAGGATGCGCGCCGCAAAGGCCACCGCGTCCTCGGGAGTGATCGAGCCGTCGGTTTCGATCTTCATGGTCAGCTTGTCATAGTCCAGCACCTGCCCCTCACGGGTCGGCTGCACGTCATAGGCGACCTTCTTGACCGGCGAATAGATCGCGTCGATCGGGATCAGGCCGATGGGTGCGTCCTCGGGCTTGTTCTTGTCCGCGCTGACGTAGCCCTTGCCGGTGTTCACGGTAAACTCCATGTACACTTCGGCGCCTTCGTCGACGTGGCAGATCACGTGCTCGCGATTCAGGATCTCGATGCCCGCGCTTTCGGCGATGTCACCGGCGGTCACGACGCCCGGGCCCTTGCCGGTCACGGACAGGCGCTTGGGGCCTTCGACTTCCATGCGCAGCGACACACCCTTGAGGTTCAGGATGATATCGGTGACGTCTTCACGCACACCGGCCACGCTGGAGAATTCGTGCAGCACGTTGTCGATCTGCACGCTGGTGATTGCGGCGCCCTGAAGCGACGACAGCAGCACACGGCGCAGGGCGTTGCCCAGCGTAAGACCAAATCCGCGCTCCAGCGGTTCGGCCACGACGGTGGCCATGCGCGACGGATCGGCGCCCGGCTTGATCTCAAGCTGCGTCGGCTTGATCAGTTCAGCCCAGTTCTTGTGGATCATGCAGTTCCCTCCATACCTGCCAGCGCCCCATGTCCGAAGGCACCGACGCCCGAGGTTTCAAAACGACGGCGCGAGGCCGGGCAAAAAGGCCCGGCCCCGCGAAAAACTGTCCGATGGATCAGACGCGGCGGCGCTTCGGCGGGCGGCAACCGTTGTGGGCGATCGGCGTCACGTCGCGGATCGACGTGATGTTGAAGCCGACGGCAGCCAGTGCGCGCAGCGCGGATTCGCGGCCCGAACCGGGACCCTGCACTTCGACTTCCAGCGTCTTGACGCCATGTTCCTGCGCCTTCTTGCCGGCGTCTTCAGCGGCAAGCTGAGCGGCGTAGGGGGTCGACTTGCGCGAACCCTTGAAGCCCATGGTGCCGGCCGACGACCAGGAGATCGCGTTGCCTTGCACGTCCGAGATCAGGATCTTGGTGTTGTTGAAGGACGAGTTCACATGCGCCACACCGGCTGCAATGTTCTTCGAGACCTTCTTCTTGCCGCCACCGCGGCGAGTATCGCGTGCCATGGTTCCGTTCTCCCCTTACTTCTTCTTGCCTGCGATGGGCTTTGCGGGGCCCTTGCGCGTGCGTGCGTTGGTGTGGGTCCGCTGACCGCGGACGGGGAGGTTGCGGCGATGGCGCAGGCCGCGGTAGCAGCCGAGATCCATCAGGCGCTTGACGTTCATCTGAACTTCTCGGCGCAGGTCGCCTTCGACGGTCAGGTTGGCGTCGATGAATTCACGGACGGCCAGGACTTCTGCGTCGCTCAGTTCATTGACGCGGCGGGCCGCATCGATGTTGGTGGCTGCGCAGATTTCCTTGGCGGTCGACGGACCGATACCGTGGATGTAGGTCAGCGCGATCGGGACGCGCTTGTGGGTCGGGATGTTGACGCCGGCAATACGTGCCAAGTCTTTGTTCCTTTCGTTGCGAGCCCGTAGCTCCAGGCCCTTTTTTCACAACGGAAGCCCGGGCCATGCGGCTGCCGGGCGTCTGTCATAACTCAGGTGATCGTCCCGAATCCTGGATCCACGATTCGGGCAATGGCTCCCTTGCGGGATGGGGCTAACTATTGGGCAGGGCCCAGAAGGTCAACCCCCTGTCAAGGCTATTTTCGCGACCATTGCGAACAGGGGAAATAGATCTCTGGCAGGGGGAAGATTCCGTCGGGCACGACCCGCACGAAACCGCCCTTTGTCTCACTGATCCAGAGGTGGGTCCGCCATTGGCTTGCGCCGTCGTCACAGGTCGCACTGACCGACAGGGACTCACCCGGAACGAAACGCGCGTCGGACCAAGAACAGCGCGCGCCGTGGCTTTCGATGCCGGTGGGCGTCAGCGTCACGATACCGGCCATTTCGCGATCCTCGTAGGGCAGATCACAATAGCCCGGGTTGTCGAGGATCTCTTCGGCAAAGGCCGGGGCGACGGCTGGCAGCCCGCTGATCAGCAGGGCCGCCGCCGTCCGTCCGATCCTCATGCGTCAAGCAATCCGGCAATCGCAGACTGGATATCGGCGATCTCGCCAAGCCCGTCGACGCTATTGTGTTTGCCCAGCGCGTAGTAATAGCCGATCAGCGGCGAGGTCTGCTTGTAATAGGCCATCAGGCGCGTACGCAGGCTGTCCTCGTTGTCGTCGGCGCGGCGCTTGAACTCTGTCCCGCCGCATTTCACGCATTTGCCATCCTCGGGGATCGGCTTGGTGAGATCGTTGTAGACCTCACCACAGCTGCCGCAGGTCGACCGCGCCGTGATGCGCTGCACCAGAACATCGTCGTCGACGCGCAGTTCGATCACCTTGTCCAGCGTCTGACCTTCATCGGCCAGCAGTTTGCCCAGTGCGTCCGCCTGCGCCAGCGTCCGCGGAAAGCCGTCGAAGATGAACCCGTTGGCCGAGACCGTTTCCAGCTTTTCGCGGATCAGGCCGATCACGATCTCGTCGGTGACAAGGTCACCGCGGGCCATCACGTCGGCGACGATCTTGCCCATCTCTGTGCCGCTGTCCTTGGCCTCGCGCAGCATGTCACCGGTCGAAAGCTGGACCATGCCACGGTTCTCTTCGAGAATGCGTGCTTGTGTGCCCTTGCCCGCCCCCGGCGGTCCCAAAAGAATGATGTTCATCGACGCGCTGGTGCCCCCCGTTTCTTGCGGCCCTTACCCTTGCCGCGCAGTTGCGACTTTTGAATAAGACCTTCGTACTGATGTGCCAAGAGATGGCTCTGGACCTGTTGAATGGTGTCCATGGTCACGCTGACCACGATCAGAACCGAAGTACCGCCAAAGTAGAACGGGATGGCGTATTGGGTGCGCAGGATCTCGGGCAGAAGGCAAACAGCCGTCAGGTAGATGGAGCCCAGGACCAGCACGCGGTTCACGACGTATTCCAGGTATTCCGCGGTTTTCTTTCCCGGGCGAATGCCCGGAACGAAACCGTTCTGGTTCTTGAGGTTGTCCGCAACGTCATCGGGTTTGAACGAAACGTTGAAGGTGTAGAAATAGGCGAAGAAGACGATCATGGCGCCGAAGAACAGCAGGTAGAGCGGCTGTCCGGGGCCAAAATACGCAAGGATCGTCGACATGATCGGCCCGGTGTCCGATCCGCCAGAGAAGGTCGAGATCGTCACCGGCAGCAACAGCAGCGAGCTGGCGAAGATCGCCGGGATGACGCCCGCCGGGTTCACCTTGACCGGCAGGTGCGACTGCTGCGCCTCGGTCATCTTCATGCCGACCTGGCGGCGCGGATACTGGATCGTGATCTTGCGCAGCGCGCGTTCCATGAAGACCACGAAGGTGATGACGCCCACCACCATCAGGATCACGCCCACGATCACCGCCGGGCTGATCGCGCCCGATTGCCCCTGGCTGAAAAACTGCGCCAGCGCGGCGGGAACCTCGGCGATGATGCCGACGAAGATGATCAGCGAGATACCGTTGCCGATGCCGCGCGCGGTGATCTGTTCACCCAGCCACATCAGGAACATGGTACCGCCAACCAGCGTGATCATGCAGGCAGCGCGGAAGAACCAGCCCGGATCGGTCACGAGATCCCCGGCCTCCAGGCTGACCGCAAGGCCATAAGACTGGATCACGGCCAGCGCCACGGTGCCGTAACGGGTGTACTGGTTGATCTTCTTACGGCCCTGCTCTCCCTCTTTCTTGAGCTGCTCCAGCGCCGGCACCATCGCCGTCAGAAGCTGCACCATGATCGAGGCCGAGATGTAGGGCATGATGCCCAGCGCAAAGATCCCCATGCGTCCCAGCGCACCGCCGGTGAACATCGACACCATGCCCGCAACGCCCTGCCCCGCCTGCTCGACAAACTCTTGCAGCGCGGCGCCGTCGATCCCCGGAACGGGAATGTAGGTGCCAAGGCGGTAGACGATCAGAAGGGCGAGGGTGAAGAAGATGCGATTGCGCAGGTCGGTTGCTTTGCCAAGCGCCGCCCAGCTGGTGTTGGCGGCCATTTGCTCTGCTGCGGATACCATGCGGATCTCTCTTTTCAGTCAAACGCCGCCACGACGGGTTTTCCGTCGGGCGGCGCGCAATGGAAAACTGTTGGACATGTAAGCGGCGGATGCGCCGCTCACAAGTCGTTATTCCGCCGCTGCCGCGGTGGTGACGGTCAGCGAACCGCCCTTGCCCTCGACCGCTGCAACCGCCGACTTCGACGCGCCGGTGACGTTGATAGTCAGGGCACCGGTCACTTCGCCCTTGGCGAGGACGCGGATGCCGTCCAGCGAACGGCGTACGAGCCCCGAGGAGACCAGCGTTTCTTCGGTGATGTTGCCGGCGTCCAGCTTGCCTGCGTCAACGAATTTCTGGATCAGGCCCAGGTTGACGACAGCATATGCCTTGCGGTTCGGCTTGTTGAAGCCACGCTTGGGCAGACGCTGGTACAGCGGCATCTGGCCGCCTTCGTAGCCGTTGATGGCCACACCCGAACGCGATTTCTGGCCCTTGATACCACGGCCACCCATTTTACCACGGCCCGAACCGGGACCACGGCCGATACGCTGCTTGCGCTTGGTTGCGCCGGGGTTGTCCCGGAGTTCATTGAGTTTCATGTCGCTTCTCCTTTGCCGGATGCTGCCCGCGAAGCGATGATGGACAGACCACGGCGTTTCTTGGTTGTGAATCGGGTCCGTTCGGACCACCGGGGGCGTATAGCGAAGCGCCCCGGCCAAGACAAGCCTTCCCTGCACGCCCCCTCCCTCAGCCCGCCGCTTGCAAAGGTCCGGTTTACCATACGGTAGGGAATCTCCGAATGGCATGGCCCGCCCGACCCGGGCAGACTGACCTCAGACGCGCAATTTTCCTGGCGCGATCAACCCCGGAGCCGCGATCATGACCCTTGCCGACAACTGGCTAATGACCTTCGGAATCGCCTCCATCGTCGTCAGCAACCTCGCCTGCCTGCCCTACATCCGCGACATGCTGTGCGGCAGCACCCGCCCAGTGCGATCGACATGGCTGATTTGGTCGGTGCTTTCGGGGATCTGCCTGGTGTCCAACGTCGACAAGGGTGCCGATGCCTCCTTGTTCTTTGTCGGCGTCGAAACGGCGGAAACGGTGCTGATCTTCGTTCTTTCAATCCGCTTCGGCATGGGCAGCATCCTCCAAGCGCGCGACCTGGCGATCTACACGGTATCTGGCGTCGGGCTGGCTCTGTGGTGGGTCACGGACGACGCGGTCTTTGCCCTGGCCATCGCCATCGCGATCAGCGCTCTCGGCGGCATACCGACCATCCTCAAGGCCTATGCCGAACCGCGCACCGAAACCGCAGCCTGCTGGGGACTCTCGGCGGTGGCCGCGCTGCTGGGCCTGCTGTCGGTCGGCGCCCTTTCACCGGTCCTCTTGGCCTACCCGGCCTACCTGCTGGTGCTTTACTGCGCGATCCTGGGGGCGATGAGCCTTGGCTACCGTCGTGAACGGCTGGAACGCGAGGCGATGGCCCTGCGCCTGGCACCGCTTCGCCCGCGGGCAATGCAAGGCATTCCGGCCTGAGCCCTTGACTTCTGCACCGCAGCACCGCATGTACACGCCAGTTGCCGCACCCGCCGCGTGAGCGGGGCTGACGGGCGATAGCGCCCTCTCGGCACATCTTCCCAACATGGTTCCCATTTCACGCGGGGGTCCAGAACCGCAACAGGCGCGACGGCAAGATGCCCCGCGCCCGGGTTTGCGGTCTCACCCGTGCGCGCCGCGATGCCTCGTGGCGGGATACGCATGATTTCGCGGGTATCGCCCGCACTAAAGGACGTACACTTGGATTTCGACATGCTGGGGCTGCCGCCCCGCCTTCTGGCCAACCTGGCCGAACAGAACATCACCGAACCCACCCCGATCCAGACGCAGGCAATCCCGCACGCCATGAACGGCCGCGACGTCATGGGCCTGGCGCAGACAGGCACCGGCAAGACCGCCGCCTTTGGCCTGCCGCTGATCTCGACCCTGATGCGCAAGCAGTCGCGCCCTGCCGCCAAGTGCGTGCACGGCCTGATCCTCGCGCCGACGCGCGAACTGGCCAAGCAGATCGTCGACAACCTGCGCATCTACGCCGCCGGAACCCCGGTCAAGATCGGTATCGTCACCGGCGGCACCTCGTTGAACGCCCAGGCCCAGCGGCTGGCCAAGGGCACCGACCTGCTGGTCGCCACCCCCGGTCGCCTGATCGACCTGATGGAACGCAAGTCCGTGCGGCTGGACGGGACCGAGTTCCTGGTGTTGGACGAAGCCGACCAGATGCTGGACCTCGGCTTTATCCACGCGCTGCGCCAGATCGCCAAGCACCTGCCCGCGGAACGCCAGACCATGCTGTTCTCGGCCACCATGCCCAAGCAGATGGCCGAAATCGCCGCCGCCTACCTGAGCGATCCGGTTCGGATCGAGGTCACGCCTCCGGGCAAGCCTGTGGACCGCATCGATCAAAGCGTGCACTTCGTCGAGCAGTCTCAGAAGGCATCCTTGCTGGTCAGCCACCTGGACGGGCACCGGACAGAGGCCGCGCTGGTCTTTTCGCGCACCAAGCACGGCGCCGAAAAACTGAAAAAGCATCTCGAGGCCAAGGGCTTTGCCGCCGGGTCGATCCACGGCAATAAAAGCCAGGGCCAGCGCGACCGCGCGCTCAAGGCGTTCCGTGATGGCGACCTGAAAGTGCTGGTGGCGACGGATGTGGCCGCGCGCGGGATCGACATTCCCGCCGTCCGCTATGTCTACAACTTCGATCTGCCGAACGTGGCCGACAACTATGTCCACCGCATCGGCCGAACGGCCCGCGCCGGGCGCGACGGCACCGCCATCGCCTATTGCGCGCCGACCGAGATGGTCGAGTTCCAGGCCATTGTGAAAGTCATGGGCCGCGAAATCGACGTGGCGGGTGGCGAGCCATGGGAGCCGGTCAAGAAACCCGGTCGTGGCGGCGGTGGCAATCGCCGCTCTGGCAACCGTCCCGGCAATGGCGCCAAGCCCGGACGCCCGCGCCGCAGCCGCAATCGCCGCGCCAAGGCGGCCTGACCTGTCCGGGGGCGCTACCCAGCGCCCCCGAGCCTCACCGGAACCGATTTCGGTCCCCGAAAGGCCCAGCCGGCGAATGCCACCGGCCCTGGCAGTTCCATCTCCGGGAACCTCTCGAACAGCATGGGCAGAGCAACCTCGGCGATCAGTGATCGCGAGGCCGCAGCGCCCGCGCAGAAATGCGGACCGGCGCCGAACGCGATGCTGAGCCGCGTATCGCGCATCACGTCAAAAACCTTTGGCCGGTCGAAGACCTCCGGATCCCGGTTGCCGATCCCGTACATCAGGAACACCCGGTCGCCGGGGTCAAGGCGCACGCCCTCTACGACATCCTCCCGCGCCACCTCACGCGGGCTCATGCCGATGGGGGCGATCCAGCGGGCAAATTCCGCGAAAGCGTTCTGCCAGCTTGCCGTCCCTGCACGCACCTTGGCCAACTGCCTTGGGTGGGACAAGAGCGCCCAGGCACATCCGGCAATCGCATCACGCGATTCGTTCTGGCCGCCGGATATCGCCAGCTTGATGTTGGCCCGCACGCTGTCCATGGGCAGCCCCGCGCGTAGCTGCACGTCCAACAGGGAATTCGCCGGCGGATCGTCCGTCTGCGCGTCGATCACCGCATCGATCCGCGCCGTCGCCGCGTGGCAGCGCGCCTCGATGTCCGGATCGCCGGTGTAATTGGCGATCCCGTCGATCATCCCCTGGCTGACGGCATCCATGTCTTGCCATGTCAGGCCATGCAGACCAGTGATCGCCCGCAGTGCCTCACCCGACAAGCGCATGGCATAATCGCGCAACAGATCACACTGCCCCTGCCGCCCCATATCCTCCAGCGCGGCGCGTGCCGCGGCGCGAAAGGCATTGGACCAGCGATCCCGCACAGTGCGCGGCGAATAGGCCGGAAAGCAGGCGCGCCGTTCCGCCTCATGCGCCTCGCCGTCCTTGCGCATCATGTTCTCGCCCATCAGACGGGTCATCAGCCCCTGCGGCTGGCGCGAAGAAAACACCTCGATCCGCTTTTCCTGTTCAAAGATCACGTTCCGCCGGGTGATCAGCGTCGCGCCCAGTTGCGGCACATAGGCGATGGGGGTTTCTGCCTGCAGGCGGGCCAGTGCCGGATAGGGGTCGGCGACCAATTCCGCAGGGTTCAGATCGACGACGGGCGCGTCGCTCATCGCACCCGAACCGGCAGAGTTGCATACCCCCGGAACCGGGCCAGCGGAACCCGCGTGCGCAGACCATTCGCCGCCAGCTTGGGAAAGCGCCGTACGAATTTCCCAAGGGCGATCTTGCCCTCGATCCGCGCCAAAGAGGCGCCAAGACAGACATGTATCCCCGTGATGAAGGCGATGTGCCGGTTCGGTCGCCGCGTGATATCGACCCGGTCCGGATCTTCAAAGACCGCCGGATCGCGGTTCGCCGCGGCGATGGAGGTATGGATATAGGTTCCCTTGGGCAACACGCCGGTCGACAACTCGATATCCTCGCCCGCCAGCCGGTTGCCTATTTGAAGCGGGCTTTCGACACGCAGGAACTCCTCGACCGCGGGGCCGATCAGGTCCGGGTCGTCCAACAGCATCCGGTGCTGGTCGGGATTGTCCATCAGCAGGCCGACAGAATTGCCGACGAAACTCGTCGTTGTCTCATGTCCCGCGTTCAGCAGGAAGATACAGTTCTGGATCAGCTCTTCCTGCGTCAGGCGGCGTCCCTCGTGTTCGCCAAAGATCAGGGCCTCCAGCACCTCGCCTTCATGCGCTCCCTCCCGGTTGCGGCGGCGATGGTCGATGAGGTCGCCAAGGATCTCGCCGAACTCCTCGACCGCGCGGTTGCCTTCGGCCAGCCGGTCCGGCGGCACCACCGGGTCCAGGGCACCGAGGATCGCCAGAGAATAGCCGCGCAGCCGCGTTCGATAGTCCTCGGGGATGCCGAGCATGAAACTGATAATCTCGGTCGGCAGGACCTTGGCGAAATCCTCGATCAGGTCCAGTTCTCCCAGGTCCTCGACCCGGTCCAGCAGGCTATCCACGATCCCGTCGATCAGCGGCTCGAACTCGGCCAGCTTGCGCGGCGTGAACGCGCCAGCGATCAGCTTGCGCACCACCGTGTGATAAGGCGGATCGTTGAAGATCAGGCTGGTCGTGTGGTGCTTTTGCAGCGGGCATTGGCCGAATTTCTCGCCAAAGGCCTCTGTCTTGTCAGACAGCATGTCGCGGCTTCGGTAGACGCTCATGCAATCGTCGAAACGGGTCAGGAAGACAGAGCCATCCGCGTTGCGGTGAACCGGGCTTTGCTGCCGAAGCCGATGCAGGACGGGGTGCGGATTTTCGATGAAGTCCGGACCGATCGCGTTGAGATCGAAAGTCGTAACATCCAATGCCATGAAAAAGCCTCCCGCAAGGATTTTGCGGGAGGCCATTCACTTCGGCAAGGGCCGCCGTCAGCCCAGTTCACCGGGGGCGTACCAGTCACCCATCTTCACCGTGGCCGCGTCGCCGACCATCTCGGCGAACATCGCCGGATCCTGCGTACCGCCGTCCCGGCCGCGATAGTGGTAAGGATAGACATAGGTCGGGGCAAACTCCCGCACTGCGTCCGCGGCTGCCTCTGCCGTCATGGTGAACGGCAGGTTCATGCAGACAAAAGCAAGATCGATGCCTTCCAGCGCCCGCATGTCCGGGATGTCCTCGGTGTCGCCCGAGACGTAAATGCGGAAATCGCCCATCGTCAGGACATAGCCATTGTCGCGACCCTTGGGGTGAAAATTCTCCCGGCCTTCGGTCATGTTGTAGGCCGGAATTGCGTCGACCTGCAGGCCGGTCAGGCTGGCGCTGGCGCCATTGGCAAGCGAGGTGGTGTTCACCTTCAACTCTTCCGAGAGCATGTCGAAAACCGCCGGATTGGTCAGCATCTGCGTGTTTTCGCCCTTTAGCGCGGCCAACACGTCGGCATTGTAGTGATCACCGTGCTGGTGCGTGATCAGGATCAGGTCAGGCTCGGGGAAGTTCTCGTACTCCGAGACTTCGCCAACCGGGTCGACATAGATCGTGCCCACCGGTGTCTCCAACACGATGGAGGCATGGTGCACGGGATGGACGACGACGGTCCCTTCGGATGTCTTGAACTCGTTGGGCAGGTGGCCGCCGGCACGACCTGCGAAGGGCAGAACCGTGATGCTGCCAGCTGCGGCAGCGGTATGAAGAAAATTTCGACGGGTGAGGGTCATGGATTGCGCTCCCTTTGGTCTGTTCCCGCGAAAGGGTAGCGCGCGCCCCGGCTGCGACCAATTGAACTTTGCGAGATGACCCCCACAAGACGAAAACGCCCCCCGGAAGGACCGGAGGGCGCTTCTGTTCACATCGGAAAAGAGGCTCAGTCGCGCTCTTCGACGATTTCCACCAGGTGCGGGATCTTGCGGATCATGCCGCGAACCGCAGGCGTGTCTTCCAGTTCGCGCACGCGGTGCATCTTGTTCAGGCCCAGGCCGACCAGGGTCTGACGCTGGATGGCGGGGCGGCGGATCGGCGAACCGACTTGTTTGACGACAATGGTCTTTGCCATGATCAGGCCTCCTCGGTCTCGGCTGCGGGGGCGTCATCACGCTTGGGCAGGATGTCGGCGACCTTCTTGCCACGACGCTGCGCGACGTTGCGCGGCGACTGCTGGTTGCGCAGGGCGTCCAGCGTGGCGTGGATCATCGCGTAGGGGTTCTGAGAGCCGGTCGACTTGGCGACGACGTCCTGAACGCCCAGCATTTCAAAGACTGCACGCATCGGACCACCGGCGATGATACCTGTACCCTGAGGGGCGGTCCGCATGGTGATCTTGCCGGCGCCGTGATGGCCCTTGGCGTCATGGTGCAGGGTGCGGCCCTCTTTGAGCGGCACGCGGATCATCTTACGCTTGGCTTGCTCGGTGGCCTTGCGGATGGCCTCGGGGACCTCCTTGGCCTTGCCCTTGCCAAAGCCGACGCGGCCTTTCTGGTCGCCCACAACGACGAGTGCGGCAAAGCCGAAGCGCTTACCACCCTTGACGGTCTTGGACACACGGTTGATCGCCACCAGGCGATCGGCGAATTCGGGCGCTTGCTCCTCGCGGTCACGACGACCGCGGCCGCCGCCACGCTTGTTCTCACGTTCTGCCATAAGGCATTCCTTTTCTCGTGGTGCCCAAGAGCACCGGTTTGTTCAATCGCAGTGGGCCGGATGGCCCCTCGATCATCGAGGCGTTTCCGCCTGCAAAAGAAGCTGCGCCCGGCGGGCGCAGCTTGCGAACGGTGCGCAAGGACTGCGCACCGAATCCTCAGATCTTCAGACCGCCTTCACGCGCGGCCTCGGCCAAGGCCTTCACCTTACCGTGGAAGAGAAAGCCACCACGGTCGAAGTATGCTTCTTCGACACCGGCCGCCTTGGCGCGCTCGGCAATTGCCGCGCCCACCTTGGCTGCTGCTTCGACGTTGTTCTTGCCGACAACACCCAGCGACGGCTCCAGCGAGGAAGCTGCTGCCAGGGTCTTGCCTGCCACATCGTCGATGAGCTGGACCGAGATGTTCTTGTTCGAACGGTGGACCGAAAGGCGAACGCGACCCGCGTTGACCTTCCGAAGCTTGTTCCGGACGCGCAAGCGGCGCTTCTGGAACAGTACACGTTTGCTGTTTGCCATTGCCTTGCGTCCTTACTTCTTCTTGCCTTCCTTCTGGAAGATGTACTCGCCCTTGTAGCGGATACCCTTCCCCTTGTACGGCTCCGGCCGGCGCCAGTCGCGGATATTGGCCGCAACCTGACCCACCTGCTGAATGTCATGCCCCTCGATAACGATCTCGGTGGGCTTGGGGCAGGTGATGGTGATGCCGTCGGGAACCTCGAAATCCACGTCGTGCGACAGGCCGAGGTTCAGCTTAAGGACCTTGCCTGCCAGCTGAGCGCGGTAGCCGACGCCCTGGATTTCCAGTTCCTTCTTGAAGGTGTTCTGGACGCCGTGGACGAGGTTCGCAACAACAGTGCGGGACATGCCCCACTGCTGGCGGGCGCGCTTGGACTTGCCGCGCGGTTCCACCGAGATTGCGTTTTCCTCGACCTTGAGGGTCACGTCATCCGTGGCCGTAAAGCTCTGGGTGCCTTTCGGGCCCTTCACTTCGATGGTCTGGCCGGAGACGCTGGCCGAGACGCCCGAGGGCAGTTCGACCGGCTTCTTACCAATACGAGACATGTGTTCAGGCCTCCTTAGAATACGGTGCAGAGCACTTCGCCGCCGACATTGGCCGCGCGTGCGTTTGCGTCCGACATCACACCCTTGGGGGTGGAGACAATCGACACACCCAGGCCCTGACGGACCTGCGGGATGTCCTTGACGCTCATGTAGACGCGACGGCCGGGTTTCGAGACCCGCTTGACCTCACGAATGACAGGAGTGCCATCGAAGTATTTCAGGCTGATTTCCAGCGTCGGGTGGCCGTTGACGTCGGTCCCGCTTTCGTAGCCGCGGATGTAGCCTTCGTCCGCCAGCACGTCCAGAACCCAGGCGCGCAGCTTGGAGGCCGGCGTGGACACGGTGGACTTGCCGCGCATTTGCGCGTTGCGGATACGGGTGAGCATATCGCCGATAGGATCGTTCATCTCATCCCCTCCTTACCAGCTCGACTTCACGACGCCGGGCAGCTTGCCGTTCGAACCGAGGTCGCGCAGGGCGATACGGCTGATCTTGAGCTTGCGGTAGTAGGCGTGCGGACGGCCCGTCAGCTGGCAGCGGTTGTGCAGCCGGGTGGGCGAGGAATTGCGCGGCAGCTTGGCCAGCTTGAGGCGGGCCTTGAAGCGCTCTTCCATCGGCTTCGATTCGTCGTTTGCGATTTCTTTCAGTTCAGCGCGCTTGGCGGCATACCGGGCCACCAGGCGCTCGCGCTTCTTCTCGCGCTCGATCATTGCTTTTTTAGCCATGATATCGCTCCTATTACGCCTTGGTGAACGGCATGTTGAAGTGGGTGAACAGCGCCTTGGCCTGTTCGTCGGCCGAATGCTCGCCGAAGTCCTTGGCATTGGTCGTCATGATGATGTCCATGCCCCAGACCTCGTCGACCTTGTCGAAGTTGATCTCGGGGAACACGATGTGTTCCTTCAGACCCATCGCAAAGTTGCCACGGCCGTCGAACGCTGCCTTCACGCCGCGGAAGTCGCGGATGCGCGGCATCGCAACGGTCACCAGCCGGTCGAGGAATTCGTACATGCGCACGTCACGCAGGGTGACCTTGGCGCCGACGATCATGCCCTCGCGCAGACGGAACGGCGCGTGCGATTTCTTGGCCTTCGTACCGACGGCCTGTTGACCGGCAATCAGCGACAGTTCCTCGATGGCCGACTTGGCCTTCTTGCTGTCACGCACGGCTTCTGCGCCGCAACCGATGTTCAGCACGATCTTCTGCAGGCTCGGGATCTGCATGTCGTTCTTGTAGCCGAACTGCTCTTTCATCGCGGCCTTGATGGTGTCGCGATACTGGGCCTTCAGGCGCGGGGTGTAGCTTTCCATATCAAGCATCGATCACGTCCCCCGTGGTCTTGGCGTAGCGGACCTTCTTGTCGCCTTCCATGCGGAAACCGACGCGGGTCGGTTTGCCGTTGGCGTCGACGTAGGCCAGGTTCGACAGGTCCATCGGCAGCGCCTTGGGCATGCGGCCGCCCTGGCTGGTCTGGGTCTGGCGAGTGTGGCGGATGGCGATGTTCAGCCCGTCGACGACGGCCTTGCCGGCCTTGGGGTCAACGCTGACGATCTCACCGGTCTTGCCCTTGTCCTTGCCGGTCAGGACGATGACGGTGTCACCTTTTTTCAGTTTCGCGGCCATCTTACAGCACCTCCGGGGCGAGCGAGATGATCTTCATGAAGTTCTTGGCGCGCAGTTCACGCACGACCGGTCCGAAGATACGCGTGCCGACCGGCTCACCTGCGTTGTTCAGGATCACGGCGGCGTTGCGGTCAAAGCGGATCGAGGTGCCGTCTTCGCGGCGAACTTCCTTGGCGGTGCGCACGACGACGGCCTTGCGGACGTCACCTTTTTTCACGCGACCACGCGGAATGGCCTCTTTCACCGACACCACGATGATGTCGCCGACCGAGGCATAGCGGCGGTGGGAACCGCCCAGAACCTTGATGCACTGAACTTTCCGGGCTCCGGAATTGTCAGCGACATCCAGATTGGTCTGCATCTGGATCATAAGTTTTCTCCCGACGTCCCGGGCCGCTCGTCAAGGAGACATTGACCCGGGGGTTTCGTATGCAACCGAGCCCCGCAAAGGGGGCTCGGCTCTGCCCTTACTGGGCGGTTTCTGCCTCTGCGGCTTTCTGGGCCTCGAAGCGGGCACGTTCGGCTGCGGCCGCTTCGGCGCGCGCCTTGTTGTGCTCTTCAAGCATGGCGTCGGTCATCACTTCCCAACGCTTGGTCTTGGACTTCGGCGCGCATTCGCGGATCGAGACCGCGTCGCCGACGTTGAAGGCACCTGCCTCGTCATGGGCGCGGTACTTCTTGGATTTCTTGATCGTCTTCTGCAGCACGGGGTGCTTGAAGCGACGGACGACCTGAACGGTCACGGTCTGGGCATTGGCGGTCGAGGTGACGGTGCCTTGCAGGATACGCTTGGGCATTCGTTACGCCTCCGCAGTCGAGGCCGCAGCAGCGGCTTTTTCGTTCAGGACGGTGTTGATGCGCGCGACGTCGCGGCGCACCTGGCGCATGCGCGCCGTGTTTTCCAGCTGGCTCGTGGCCGCCTGGAAGCGGAGGTTGAAAGCCTCCTTTTTCAGCTGGACAAGCTGGTCCCGGAGTTCGTCCGGGGACTTGTCACGGAGTTCCTGGGCGTTCATGCGCCTCTCCTTTGTTGCAACATCACCGGTAGGCCCCTGCCTGCGAGCATGCAGGGTCACCCTGATTCCGGTGGAGTCCGTGGATGAGCGGCCCCATTAGGCCAGAATCCCTGCCCATGCAAGGACAATCTGCGACAGCGGCCGCCTGCGCGCGCAACGTGCCCGGCAATCGCCAATGACATGGTCGAAGTTGTCGGCCTGGGCGGTTTCCGTACAGCACGCATTTAGCGCGATCCGCGAAAGGCCGTCAATTCGAGGACAAGGGTCTCAACGGTCATCCCGTGGTTGCGGTGATGGAGCTTTCCGATCCCCCGGTGCGGCTTGAATTCTCATGTGCAGCCCCTGAAGGCATTTCGGCCCCAGAGAGCAGGGACAGGTAAACGACCGATCTATCGACCGGCGCCAAATGTCGGGGGCAAGATACGGGGGCTTGTGGAAATTAACCTTTTCTCAACCCTCTCCTTGGAAATATGACGAAACCGAAGGGAAAGCGCACCTGCGGCCTCTTCCCGCGCCCCTTAATGCCCGCTTGCAGGGGTATTCTTGGCCTCGGTATACTTGCGCCGGACGAGCAAGGGGATACAGCGCATGTCAGGACGGTCGACCTCTGGCGACGATGCGCTCTACAGCCGGATCGGGATCGACGGACAGTCCCATGCCCTTATGCTGGAACAGGCCGCGCGCATCGCTCAGCTGGGCTATTTCGTCTTCAACGTGCGGCAATCGATCGTCGAGGTCTGCTCGGTCCGCCACGCAGCCATTTTCGGGCAGACCCCGCAAGAGTTCATCTCCTCTGTCAGCGGCCTGAAAGGCGAGATGAAGATGATCCACCCCGAGGATCGCAACCTGCTGCGCGAGGCGTACCAGCGTCTCCTGCAGGGTGAGACGATCGAGATGGAATATCGTTTCTTCCGTCCCGATCGCAGTCTGGGCTACATCCGGGAGATCGTCGCGCCCGAAGTCGGGGATAACGGCGAGATCGTGCGCGGGCTCGGCAGCAGCCTGGACGTCACCGATGCGCGTCTGGCCGAGGAACGCCGGGCGCAAGCCAACCGTCTGGCCGCTCTCGGCGAACTGACCGCCGGCGTGGCACATGACGTCAACAACATCCTGGCCGTGGTCATGGGCAACGCCGAATTGCTGCAGCACGAGGCCCGCGGCGAGCTGACAAACCAGTTGCTGACGGAAATCGTCGACGCTTCCAAGCGTGGGGGCACATTGACCCGCAGCCTGCTGAATTTTGCCCAGAAGGCGACGATCCGACCGGTCGCCCTGGATCTTGGCGAAGAGACCGCCCGCGCCGTCGGCATGTTCGAGAGGACATCTTTCAAGAAGCCCAGCATCGTCGTCGACCGCGCCAAGGGAACCATTCCCATCTTTGCGGACCGCGACAACCTGCAATCGGTGATCCTGAACATCCTCATCAATGCATTGGACGCCATCCACGAAGGCGGGGCGATCCGGGTCAGGACCGAAACCGCAGCGGCCACCCCGATGGTCCCGGCGGGCGAATATGCCTGCCTCTCGATCCGCGACAACGGCAAGGGCATCGCCGCCCAGCACCTGGCCCGCGTGACCGAACCCTTCTTCACGACCAAGCCGCGCTCCAAAGGGTCTGGCCTGGGCCTGTCGATGGCAGCCGGTTTCATGCGGCAACTGGGCGGCGAACTCGCCATCGAGTCAGAGCCGGATGTCGGGACCTGCGTCCGACTGTTCTTTCCCCTGCACAAGGGCAAATGCACGGCTGAAGTCCCGGCTCCTGCCAGCGACCAGGCACAATTCGACAAGCTGCACGTACTGTTGCTGGAGGATGAGACATCGATCCGCAAGGTTTTGCTGCGCAACCTGAAAAGCTGGGGCTTCTCGGTCACGGCCACTACCTCTGCCGAAGAGGCGCTGTCGGCCATTGAAGGCACTACATTCGACCTTGCCTTGCTGGACAACCACGTGCCCGGCGCCTGCACGGGTGCCGAGATCGCCGCACATATCAAGGAGCGGCACCCGGCAACACCGACGATCCTGCTGACGGGCCTCGCCAAGCCCGGAACAGGCGGCGAGGGATCGGGGATCGACCAAGTGCTGGCAAAGCCCGTGCCTGCCCCGGACCTGCGCGCGGCAATCACCACGTTGCTGGAGAAAGCCGAGCCGGTTTCCCCAAGACCCGTCAACCCAGAGGTTTGACCGCTTTCGCGCGTGCGGGACACCAGTCTTCCATCGCAGACCTTGCCGACCGTACCGAAGGGCGCCTCACTCCCACTTGTAGTTGAAGCTTACGGAGACGCGGTTTTCCTCGGCCATGTTGAGCGGCACCTCGTGGCGCAACCAGCTTTCCCACAGCAAGACATCGCCCACTTGGGGCGCGACATAGACAAAGGAACGCAATTCCTCGCGGCTGCCCTTCTTGCGCGTCGGGGCCGCCATCATCATCGCCAGCCGCGGGTCCTCCAGCTTCAGCGCCGAGGCACCTTCCGGCATGGCCACATAGGTCGTCCCCGAAATCACCGAATGCGGATGGATGTGGCTCGAATGGGTACCGCCCTCCGGCAGGATGTTGATCCAGATATCCTCGAGCACCAGGCTCTTGTCGCCCAGGTCGAATTCCAGGTCCTCTGCAAAGGCTGCTACGTGCTTGTCGAGCACCTTCACCAAATCGGAAAAGACCGGGAATCGCCAGGGCAGATCCGTCAGCGAGGCATAGGAGGTATAGCCGGGATACCCCTGCTCCTCGCACCAGTCCTGCCCTGCCTCGTCATCCTCGGCGATGGAATAGCACGAACCTTCCAGTTCATCGGTGTCGATGGCGCCATGCTCGGACAGCGGCGCCTGGTAGAGGCGGGTGGCGAAAAGAGAGCGGATCTGGGTCATGTCCGCGCTTTAGCCCAAGCCGGACATCGGGGGAAATGAAATCTCAACTTCTCGGCGGCATGGTCGCAGCCAATCGAGAGGTCCGAACAGAATGTTCCCAATCCGTTGCCTGATGCTGATGACGCTGCTCGCCTGTGGCGGCGGCGCGTCGGCGCAATCCGCCTCGCTCTTTCCCCGCGGCGACACTGGCGCAAGATCTCCGCTGATTGCCCTGCGCACGACGGCTCGACTCGGACCGACACAGCCCGCCAGCCTGTTCTCCGACGCGGGGCGACTTGGTTTCTTCGCGCCGATGCGAAAAGCGCGCCCTGCCCCGGACCCCTCAGCCGGACCTCTCTCCGGCCACTCCGCGGTAGCACGTTTGCGCAGCCTGATCGCCGAGGCCGAGGCAGGACCGGAGGGCTATGACGCAATCATTCACGGCGCCCGTGTCAAACCCCCGAAACGCCCGACAGAACTGACCATTGAGGAGATCCTGAACTGGATCGCCGCCACGCCCGGACAGCCCCATGCCATCGGGCGCTACCAGTTCATTCCAGACACGCTGCGCTTTTTGGTTGCCGATCTGAACATCGACACGCAAACGCGATTTACCCCCGAGTTGCAGGATCGTCTGGCCGATGAATTGCTGGCCGACGCCGGTTTCCTCGCCTTCCAACGCGGAGAAATCACGCGCCGCAGCTTCATGTACCGGCTGGCCAAGATCTGGGCCGGCCTGCCCCTCCCATCGGGTGAAAGCTATTACGAGGGCTATGCCGGCAACAAGGCGACCATGACCTGGGCGCGGTTCGACGGTGCAATGGCCAACATCTTTCCGGGCTGACCGCCCGCACGCTGATCAGGTCGGGGACGGCTGTCGGCGCAGGCGGGCAACGTGCCCGTTGCGCAGCGCGTCGATGTGGATCGCACCGATCTGGACCGGGATTTCCCGCAGTTCCAGCAGTCGAGCAATCGCGAACCTGTGCCCCCCGCCACCCGAGCGCAACAAGACACCATCGCGGGCAAGGTGAACAAGGATGCCACCGTGCTCCCGCCGGAAACAGGCAGGCAATTCCTCGCGCAAGAGCAAGCGGCCGCGGTCCCGCGTCTCCTCGTAGACACGGTCAAGCGCCGCGTAACGCGCCCGCAGATCATCCAGATCGGCGCAGCCGTCGGGCTGCCGCCCTCTCTCCAGTTCCCCTGCCATGCGGATCCAGCAGGGCGTCTCCTCCCAGTCTGCGCCTTGCTGGAATCGCATGCGGCAGCTGATGAGGCGGCTGTCTTCACCCAACTCTTTGCGCGCCAGATCCCAGTTGCCCGCGATGACCCGGGCGCTGTCGCGACGCCGCAACTCGAACCGGCCCCGAGGCTTGTCATAGATGTGCGCAACATCCGCCAGATCAACAAAGATCGCGGCATCGCTGGGCGGAACCACAGCGCCAAAGCGAACCCGGTTGATCCAGTCGCGGACGACCTTTTGCGGGACCTGGTTTTCGATCGACTTTCGCCAGCGTGCCGGATGCCAATAGAAAGACCGCGCCCTGTGATAGACAGCCTCGGGCGTGAACGCCCCCTGGAGGGACTTCGGACTGGACAGATCTACTACAGGCGAGCGCATCGGATAAAACTCCAGGAAATCTCCTTGCTTTTCGCCCGGATCCATTGGTCGGACAAAAAGGCCCCCACCGCTTTCGCGCCGGGGGCCTTCATTATCCACATTTTGCGGGCCTTGCCAATCCCGAGATCGGCGAGGCGGCACATTCGTCACCCTGCGACGCAGGGTGTTACGTTACCAGTCCTCGCGAACCACGACGCGGGTCTTGATCGGCAGCTTCATCGCTGCAAGACGCAGGGCCTCGCGGGCGATTTCCTCGTTCACGCCGTCGATCTCGAACATCACGCGGCCGGGCTTGACCTTGCAGGTCCAGCGGTCGACCGAGCCCTTACCCTTACCCATACGAACTTCGATGGGCTTTGCGGTCACGGGCGTGTCCGGGAAGATACGGATCCAGACGCGGCCCTGACGCTTCATGTGACGCGTCATGGCACGACGGGCTGCTTCGATCTGGCGTGCGGTGACGCGCTCGGGCTCAAGAGCCTTCAGACCGTAACCACCGAAGTTCAGATCGGAACCGCCCTTGGCCTGGCCCTTGATCCGGCCCTTCTGAACCTTGCGGAATTTAGTACGCTTTGGCTGAAGCATGGTTACCTCCGATCATCCCGGCGGCCGCCACCGGCACCACGGGGGGCCGGACCGTCCTGGAGTTCCTGGTTCTTGCGATCGCGGGCCTGCGGATCATGTTCCATGATCTCGCCCTTGAAGATCCAGACCTTGATGCCGATGATGCCGTAGGGGGTCGATGCTTCGACATTGGCATAATCGATGTCGGCACGCAGCGTGTGCAGCGGCACGCGGCCTTCGCGATACCATTCGGTACGCGCGATTTCCGCACCACCCAGACGCCCAGCGACGTTCACCCGGATACCCTGGGCGCCCATGCGCATGGCGTTCTGCACGGCCCGCTTCATCGCGCGGCGGAAGGAGACACGGCGCTCAAGCTGCTGGGCGATCGACTCGCCGACCAGCTGTGCGTCCAGCTCGGGTTTGCGGACCTCGACGATGTTGAGGTGCAGTTCCGAGTCGGTCATCGACGAGAGCTTCTTGCGCAGCACCTCGATGTCCGCGCCCTTCTTGCCGATGATGACGCCGGGGCGCGCGGTGTGCACCGTCACGCGGCACTTCTTGTGCGGGCGTTCGATGATCACGCGGCTGATGCCGGCCTGCTTCGGCGGGTTGCGATACTCATTGAAGATGAACTCGCGGATCTTGAGATCCTCGAGAAGCAGATCACCATAGTCCTTGGTGTCGGCGTACCAGCGGCTGTCCCAGGTGCGGTTCACCTGCAGGCGCATGCCGATCGGATTGGTCTTGTTACCCATTAGGCTTGCTCCTCAACCTGGCGCACCTTGATGGTGAGTTCCGAGAACGGCTTGTTGATCCGGCCAAAGCGACCACGGGCCCGGGGGCGTCCGCGCTTCATGACCAGGTTCTTGCCCACGTAGGCCTCGGCGACGACCAGTTCGTCGACGTCCAGACCATGGTTGTTCTCGGCGTTGGCGATGGCCGACTGCAGGCACTTCTTCACGTCAACCGCGATCCGCTTCTTCGAGAAGGTCAGGTCCGTGAGAGCCTTGTCCACCTTCTTGCCGCGGATCAGTTGTGCGACGAGGTTCAGTTTCTGCGGGCTGGTGCGCAGCATGCGCAGCTTTGCCATCGCTTCGTTGTCCGCCACGCGGCGGGGATTCTTATCCTTGCCCATGGCTTACTTCCTCTTCGCTTTCTTGTCGGCTGCGTGACCGTAGTAGGTACGGGTCGGTGCATATTCGCCGAACTTCTGGCCGATCATGTCCTCGGTCACGTTGACCGGGATATGCTTCTGGCCGTTGTAGACGCCAAACGTCAGGCCCACGAACTGGGGCAGGATCGTCGAGCGGCGCGACCAGATCTTGATGACTTCGTTCTTGCCCGACTCGCGCGACTTCTCGGCCTTCTTCAGGACGTAGGAATCGACGAACGGACCTTTCCAGACGGAACGCGACATGGATTACCGCCCCTTCTTCTTGGCGTGGCGCGAGCGGATGATCAGCTTCTGCGACGCCTTGTTGGTGTTGCGGGTGCGCTTGCCCTTGGTCGGCTTGCCCCAGGGCGTCACCGGGTGACGACCACCCGAGGTGCGGCCTTCACCACCGCCGTGCGGGTGGTCGATCGGGTTCATGACGACACCGCGGACGGAGGGGCGCTTGCCCATGTGGCGGACGCGGCCGGCCTTGCCGAGGTTCTGGTTCGAGTTGTCGGGGTTCGAGACCGCGCCAACCGTTGCCAGGCATTCCTGGCGGACCATGCGCAGCTCACCCGAGCTGAGACGGATCTGGGCATAGCCACCGTCACGGCCGACGAACTGGGCATAGGTGCCCGCGGCGCGTGCGATCTGGCCACCCTTGCCGGGCTTGAGCTCGATGTTGTGGACGATCGTGCCGATCGGCATGCCGCTGAAGGGCATGGTGTTGCCGGGCTTGATGTCCGCTTTCTGCGAGGAAACGACCTTGTCGCCCACACCCAGGCGCTGGGGGGCGAGGATATAGGCCTGTTCGCCGTCGTCATACTGGACGAGCGCGATAAAGGCGGTGCGGTTGGGGTCGTATTCGATGCGCACGACGATGCCGTTGACATCGAACTTGTTGCGCTTGAAATCGACGATCCGGTAGAGGCGTTTTGCGCCACCGCCGCGGCGGCGAGCGGTGATCCGTCCGGTGTTGTTCCGGCCGCCGTTCTTCGTCAGACCCTCGGTGAGGGCCTTGACGGGGCGTCCTTTGTACAGCTCCGAACGGTCGATCAGCACCAGCCCGCGCTGGCCCGGCGTCGTCGGCTTGTACGACTTGAGTGCCATGCTTTCTGTCTTCCGTTGCTTACGGCCGGGTCGGGACCCAGCCTATGTTATCAGCCCCCCGAAGGTGGCCAGTGGTATAGGCCCCCGAAGGTGCCCGATTCGCGTCTTCCGCAAAGAAAAGCAAAGCCCCGGACGAATCCGGGGCTCCCTGCGGATGCGGTCGTTTAGGCGAGGACGGGCGTCACGTCAAGTGGTCGCCGGACCATTCCGCCAACTCGGCACACCCGCTGTTGCGGCAGTTCGGCAGCGCCGGGACATACGCCGTCACGCAACCCCGAAGTCATCCAGCAACGTGCGGATATTGCGGGAAAACGCCTCTTCACTCAGGTCGCGTTTCCATTTGGCAAGGGCACTCTGTTTCATCCGATCCAGTTCCTCCCGGTTGGCGTCCAGCTTCAACAACCATTCAACCGCCTGCTCCATGTGGAGCGGATCGAAAACAACGCCGTCATCGCCATGCGTCAGATCACCCGCCGATCCGCATTGGTCCGAGATCATCGGAACCGCGCCGTAGGCCATTGCTTCCAGCGGAGAAGATCCGCGCAACTCAGCGAAGCTGGGCAAAATGCACACGTCATGTGAGGCGTAGAGCGTTCCCATCTCAAGGAATGGCACAGATCCTACCAGCTTGATCCACGGGCGACGCGACATGTCCTGGATTGTCGCGAAATGCGAATTGTCCGGCCTCGGCATTGTTCCGGCCAGGGTCAGACTGATCCGGTCCTGCGCGCCCATTTCCTCTATCTTCTGGATCAGCAGGTGCTGGTTCTTGCGTTCGGCTCCCAGCTTGCCGACCAAAAGGACCTTCAACCGGTCGTCCTCACGCGGCAAGACCTCATGTGGCAGCACGTCCACGGGCAGCGGCAGAAAGCGCGCGTAGGGATCCTTGGGCTTGCGGCGATCCAGCCCGCGCACCGGGGTGAAGCGTTCGATCGGCAACCCCTTGTAGCGCAGCAGCAACCGCCGCGCGAAGCCCGTCGGAACATCGTCCGGCACCTGGTTGTACAGGATGCGTGGGATTCCCTTTCGCCTCGCCGCCCGAGAGGCGCGACGGCTGATGGCCCAAGCATTGCGAATGATCACGAGGTCGGGCCGGAATGCCTGAACTTCCTTTTCAACCTCCTCGTAGGATGGCGTCTTTCCCATGACGACCGGGTCGAGCATCGAGTGATCCTCTCCGCCGGAGGCAACACAGACCAACAGGCGGACCTCGTGCCCATCTGCCAGTAGGCGTCGGACCGCAAACCACATGTTGGTGTGAAACCGCGGCAAAGTGAAAAGCAGTCGCGCCATGGCACCCCTGAACCTTCTGAAACGCATGTTCGGCGCTGATCCAAATACCAGACCGCCAACGGCGCGCAAATCCCCGGACCGATTGAACGGCAGGTCGTTCGGACGGATCAGAGCCAGCCGAACAGCCCCGGTGCCAGCGCCCCCGCCCATCAAGGGAAAAGGCCCCCGCATCGCTGCGAGGGCCTTGCCGATTTCGGTACCGCGGGGATTACCCCGCCGCCCAGATCACAACCCGGTCGACACGTCGATCGTGTTGCCCTCTTCGAGGGTGACATAGGCCTTCTTGACGTCCTTGCGGCGCCCCATGGTGCCGCGGAAACGCTTTTGCTTGCCTTTGGTGATGGTGGTGTTGACCGCCTTCACCTTGACACCGAACAACGCCTCAACCGCTTCCTTGATCTGCGGCTTGGCCGCGTCGATCGCCACTTCGAAGACCACGGCGCCATTCTCGGATGCCATCGTGGATTTCTCGGTGATGATCGGCTTGCGGATCACGTCGTAATGTTCTGCCTTCGCGCTCATTTCAGACGAGCCTCCAGTGCTTCGACACCCGCCTTGGTCAGAACCAGCGTGTCACGCTTGAGGATGTCATAGACGTTTGCGCCCTGGCTCGGCAGCACATCGAGACCCTCGATGTTGGCCGCTGCGCGGGCGAAGTTTTCGTTGACCTCGGCGCCGTCGATGATCAGCGCACGCTTCCAGCCCAGGTTCGCAACCTGCTTGGCAAGGGTCTTGCTCTTGCCATCGCAATCCGCGGCTTCGATCACCACCAGCGAGCCGTCCTTCACCTTGGACGAAAGCGCGTGCATCAGGCCCAGCTTGCGGACCTTCTTGGGCAGTTCGTGGCCATGCGAACGCGGGGTCGGGCCCTTGTAGATGCCACCCTTGCGGAAGATCGGCGCGTTCCGGGAGCCGTGGCGTGCGCCGCCGGTGCCCTTCTGGCGATAGATCTTCTTCTTGGAGTAAGACACTTCCGAGCGGGTCTTGACCTTGTGCGTACCGGCCTGCGCCTTGTTGCGCTGCCAGCGGACGACGCGGTGGAGAATGTCGGCGCGCGGCTCCAGCCCGAACAGGGCCTCGTCCAGCTCGACTTCGCCAGCGGAACCGCCGTCGAGGTTGATCACGTCGAGTTTCATTCGTCGCCTTCCTTCTTCTCGGCCTCGATTTCAGCCTCGGCGTCTTTCAAAGCGGCTTCCTGCTGGGCGGCCTCTTCCGCAAGGCGGGCCTCCTCGGCAGCTTTCGCTTCTTCCTCGGCCTGGCGGGCGGCTTCCTCGGCGGCTTTCATCGCTTCCCGCTTGGCGCTCATCAGCGCGGCCGGCAGGATGACGTTGTCCGGGGTCGGTTTCTTGACGGCGTCCTTGACGGTCACCCAGGATCCCTTGGGGCCGGGAACGGCGCCCTTGATCATGATGATGCCACGGTCGCTGTCAGTGCGGACGACCTGCAGGTTCTGCGTGGTCACGCGGACAGAGCCCATGTGGCCGGCCATCTTCTTGCCCTTGAACACCTTGCCGGGGTTCTGACACTGGCCGGTCGAACCGTGCGAACGGTGCGAGATCGACACGCCGTGCGTGGCACGCAGACCGCCGAAGTTGTGGCGCTTCATGCCGCCAGCAAAACCTTTACCGATGGTGATGCCGCTGACGTCCACGAACTGACCTTCGAAGTAGTGGTCGGCGATGATTTCCTCACCCACTTCGATCAGGTTCTCGGGGTCGACGCGGAATTCCACGACCTTCCGCTTGGGTTCGACCTTGGCAACGGCGAAATGCCCACGCATCGCCTGGCTGACGCGCTTCGCCTTTGCGGTGCCTGCGCCCAGCTGGACGGCGGTGTAGCCGTGCTGGTCATTGGTGCGCTGCGCGACAACCTGCAGGCTGTCGAGTTGCAGCACGGTGACGGGGATCTGCTTGCCGTCTTCCATGAAGAGACGGGTCATGCCGATCTTCTTTGCGATCACTCCAGAGCGCATGTTCATCGGCCTCCCTTAAACCTTGATCTCGACGTCCACGCCGGCGGCGAGGTCGAGTTTCATCAGGGCGTCCACGGTCTGCGGGGTCGGATCGACGATGTCCAGCAAGCGCTTGTGCGTGCGGATCTCGAACTGGTCGCGCGACTTCTTGTTGACGTGCGGACCGCGCAGAACGGTATATTTCTCGATCTTGTTCGGCAGCGGGATAGGACCGCGGACCGTTGCGCCGGTGCGCTTGGCGGTGTTGACGATTTCCTGGGTGCTGGCGTCCAGCACGCGGTAATCGAACGCCTTGAGCCGGATACGGATGTTCTGGTTCATTGAACAGCCTTGTTCACGATGTTGGGGTTGAGAGGAAGATCTGCGACCACCGCAAACCTTCGTCGAACCCGGAAGTGTCAGGGCGCCCCGTTCGGGGCGCCCTTCCTTGATTTTGAGCCGAGTGGCGGCGGGCGCCTTACTCGATGATCTTGGAGACGACGCCCGAACCCACGGTGCGGCCGCCTTCGCGGATGGCGAAGCGCAGGCCGTCTTCCATCGCGATCGGCGCGATCAGCTCGACGTTGAACTTCAGGTTGTCGCCCGGCATCACCATCTCGGTGCCCTCGGGCAGTTCAACCGTGCCGGTCACGTCGGTGGTGCGGAAGTAGAACTGCGGACGGTAGTTCTTGAAGAACGGCGTGTGACGGCCGCCTTCTTCCTTGGTCAGGATGTAGACCTCGCACTCGAACTTGGTGTGCGGCTTGACCGAGCCCGGCTTGCAGAGAACCTGGCCACGCTCGACGCCGTCACGGTCGACACCACGCAGCAGCGCGCCGATGTTGTCGCCGGCTTCGCCGCGGTCCAGCAGCTTGCGGAACATTTCAACGCCCGTGCAGGTCGTCTTCGAGGTGTCGCGGATGCCCACGATCTCGATTTCGTCACCGACGTTGATCACGCCACGCTCGACACGGCCGGTCACAACCGTACCGCGGCCCGAGATCGAGAACACGTCTTCGATCGGCATCAGGAAGGGCTGGTCGACGGCACGCTCCGGCTGCGGGATGTACTCGTCCACGGCGGCCATCAGTTCCTTGATCTTCTCTTCGCCGATTTCCGGGTCACGGCCTTCGAGAGCGGCCAGCGCCGAACCGGCGATGATCGGAACGTCGTCGCCCGGGAAGTCGTACTCGGACAGCAGTTCGCGGACTTCCATTTCCACGAGCTCCAGCAGCTCCTCGTCGTCGACCTGGTCGACCTTGTTCAGGAACACGACCATGGCGGGGATGCCGACCTGGCGGCCCAGCAGGATGTGCTCGCGCGTCTGCGGCATCGGGCCGTCAGCGGCGTTCACAACCAGGATCGCGCCGTCCATCTGGGCGGCACCGGTGATCATGTTCTTGACGTAGTCGGCGTGGCCGGGGCAGTCGACGTGCGCATAGTGGCGGTTGTCGGTCTCGTATTCCACGTGCGCGGTCGAGATGGTGATGCCGCGGGCCTTCTCTTCCGGCGCGCCGTCGATCTGGTCGTAGGCCTTGAAGTCACCAAAGTACTTGGTGATCGCCGCCGTCAGCGTCGTCTTGCCGTGGTCAACGTGACCAATGGTGCCGATGTTGCAGTGCGGCTTGCCGCGTTCAAACTTTTCCTTTGCCATTGTATTGGCTCCCTTTTTCTTGTCGTGCGGTGCGCAAATCTGCGCACCCTACGGGCGGGTGTAGGGTGCGCCTTTACGGCGCACCGCCGGTTACGCGTACTTGGCCTGGATCTCGTCCGAGATGTTCTGCGGGACGGGATCGTAGTGCGAGAACTGCATCGTGAACTGCGCGCGGCCCGAAGACATCGAACGCAGGGTGTTGATGTAGCCGAACATGTTGGCCAGCGGGACGTTGGCATTGATCGCCACCGCATTGCCGCGCGGCTCCTGGCCAGACACCTGGCCACGACGCGAGGTCAGGTCGCCGATGATACCGCCGGTGTATTCTTCCGGGGTGATCACTTCGACCTTCATCATCGGTTCCAGCAGCTTTGCGCCGGCCTTGCGGAGACCTTCACGCATGCACATCCGGCTTGCGATCTCGAAGGCCAGGACCGAGGAGTCGACGTCGTGGAACTTGCCGTCCAGCAGGGCCACCTTGAAGTCGATCACCGGGAAGCCGGCAAGCGGACCGGAGTCCATGACCGAGTTGATGCCCTTTTCGACACCGGGGATATATTCCTTCGGAACGGCACCGCCGACGATGCGCGATTCAAAGGTGTAGCCCTCGCCCGGCTCGGTCGGGGTGATCTCCAGCTTGACCTCGGCGAACTGACCCGAACCACCCGACTGTTTCTTGTGGGTGTAGGTGTGTTCGATCGGGTGCGAGATGGTCTCACGGTAGGCCACCTGCGGCGCACCGATGTTCGCCTCGACCTTGAACTCGCGCTTGAGACGGTCAACCAGGATGTCCAGGTGAAGTTCGCCCATGCCCTTCATGATGGTCTGACCCGATTCGAGGTCGGTTTCCACGCGGAAGGACGGGTCTTCGGCGGCCAGACGGGCCAGACCCTGGGACATTTTTTCCTGGTCGCCCTTGGTCTTGGGCTCGACCGCGATCTCGATCACCGGCTCCGGGAAGGTCATGGTTTCCAGAACCACCGGTGCCTTTGCGTCGCAAAGTGTGTCACCCGTGGTGGTGTCCTTCAGACCCGCCAGAGCGATGATGTCGCCTGCGAAGGCTTCTTCGATCTCTTCGCGGTTGTTCGAGTGCATCATCATCATACGACCGATGCGCTCTTTCTTGCCCTTGGTCGAGTTGAGGATGTTGTCACCCTTGTTCATCACGCCGGAGTAGATCCGGGTGAAGGTCAGCGAACCGACGAAGGGGTCGTTCATGATTTTGAACGCGAGGCCGGCGAAGGGCATCGTGTCATCCGCGCGACGCGGGATGTTCCGCGTTTCGGTCTCGTCGTCCGGTGCGAAGCCCATGTAGTCGACCACGTCCAGCGGGCTGGGCAGGTAGTCGATCACGGCGTTCAGCAGCGGCTGGACACCCTTGTTCTTGAAGGCGGATCCACCCAGGACCGGAACAAAGTTCAGGTTCAGCGTGCCCTTGCGCAGCAGTTTGCGCAGGGTCGGCACGTCGGGCTCTTCACCTTCCAGGTAGGCTTCCATCGCGTCGTCGTCTTCCTCGACGGCGGCCTCGATCATCTTGCCACGCCACTCTTCGGCCATGTCCTTGAGATCGGCACGGATCTCTTCCTGGAACCAGGTCGCGCCAAGGTCGTCACCACGCCAGACCCATTCCTTCATGGTGACGAGGTCGATCAGGCCTTCCAGCTCGGACTCTGCGCCGATCGGGATGCCGACGGGAACGGCGCGGGCGCCGGTGCGGTCCTCGATCATGCGGACACAGTTGAAGAAGTCAGCGCCGATCTTGTCCATCTTGTTGACGAAGACGATGCGCGGAACCTTGTAGCGGTCAGCCTGACGCCACACGGTTTCGGTCTGCGGCTCGACGCCGGCGTTGGCGTCCAGAACGCAGACGGCACCGTCGAGGACCGCCAGCGAACGCTCGACTTCGATGGTGAAGTCAACGTGGCCGGGGGTGTCGATGATGTTCAGGCGGTGCTTTTCGGAATCCGGCTCGGTGCCGTTCTCGGTGCGCTCCCAGAAGGTGGTGGTCGCAGCCGAGGTGATGGTGATCCCGCGTTCCTGCTCCTGCTCCATCCAGTCCATCGTCGCGGCGCCGTCATGCACCTCGCCGATGTTGTGCGACTTGCCGGTGTAGAACAGGATGCGTTCGGAACAGGTGGTCTTGCCGGCGTCGATATGCGCCATGATACCGAAGTTCCGGTAACGCTCGAGGGGATAATCGCGTGCCATAGGGCTTGTCCTCAGAAGAAATGTTTACCAGCGGTAATGGCTGAACGCCTTGTTGGCGTCGGCCATCTTGTGGGTGTCTTCGCGCTTCTTAACGGCGGCACCGCGTGACTGCACTGCGTCAATCAGCTCGCCGGCGAGGCGTTCTTCCATGGTGTTTTCATTGCGGGCGCGCGATGCGTTGATCAGCCAGCGGATGGCGAGGGCTTCGCGGCGCTCGGGGCGCACTTCGACCGGAACCTGGTAGGTTGCACCACCAACCCGGCGCGAGCGGACCTCGACCGACGGCTTGATGTTGTCCAGCGCCTCGTGGAAGATTTCCACGGGCGCGCGCTTGACCTTGGCTTCGACCCGGTCGAGCGCGTTGTAGACGATGCGTTCGGCGGCGGATTTCTTGCCGTCGTACATCAGGTTGTTCATGAACTTGGTCAGGACGCGATCGCCATACTTGGCGTCGGGCAGGACTTCGCGTTTTTCAGCGGCGTGACGACGAGACATCTGTGTATCCTCTTACTTGGGACGCTTCGCGCCGTACTTGGAGCGACGCTGCTTACGATCCTTGACGCCCTGGGTATCCAGAACACCGCGGAGGATGTGGTAACGCACACCGGGAAGGTCTTTGACACGGCCGCCACGGATCAGGACCACCGAGTGCTCCTGGAGGTTGTGGCTTTCACCGGGGATGTAGCTGATCACCTCGTAACCGTTGGTCAGACGCACCTTTGCCACCTTCCGCATAGCCGAGTTCGGCTTCTTCGGCGTGGTGGTGTAGACGCGGGTGCAGACACCGCGTTTCTGCGGGCACTGCTCAAGGTGCTGCGACTTCGAGCGCTTGACTTTGGGCTGCCGCGGCTTGCGGATCAGCTGTTGGATCGTGGGCATTCCGGTTATTTCCCCGTGCTTCTCACAAATGTGTTGCACGGGCCTTCCCGTGCGGAGTTTCAGGTTCTGGCATCGCGCGCGATCGCGCGGGCCGGTTCGTGTGCCGCTGCCAAGACGTATTGGCAAACGACGAAAAAACCGCATCCGTTTCCGTACCGAGGAAACGACGCGGTGGGTGTTCAGAGGATCGGGGCGATAGTGGCCCGGATCATGACCGCCTGGTTATGTAAGGACGCAATCAGCCCGAAGTCTGACGCGGATTAGCGGGGCGTATAGGGGGAGTCGCGGACCTTGTCAACAGCCCTGCAGGCTTGCCTTGACCAGGTGGCAATGCCATTCAAGGGCAACCGCATCGCACACGGGACAAAGGGATGCAAGTCATCGGATTCTGCCGGTTTTCCCGTCCTGCCGAAGGCGGCTTTCAGGTTGCGCATTCCAGTCTCGAGGAACGTATGGCCTACCTCTATGCACCGGCCAGCTTGGAAGAGCGGTTTCGGCATTTCGAATGCCTTTGCCTGCCGCGCCTCAAGGCGCAAACAGATCCGGATTTCCTGTTCGCGATCCTCGTCTGCGGTGCCATGCCGGCCCATTGGATCGAACGACTTGCTGCGCTGATCGCTGGTTTTCCGCAATCCGTGATCCTGTCGCGCCCGCCCGGGCCTCACCGCAAGGCCTGCCAGAATGATCACAACGACTCGCGGCAAGGGAAACACGTCCAACCCGTCCCCCTGCCCCGCCTCGATGCCGCGGGTAAGGCCGAGTTGAAGGCGCGCTTTGCGATCGACGCGGATCAGGTCCGTCGGGTATTTGCCCGAGCCCTCAAGTGGGCAAGTGATCGGCGGAGCATCACCCGATGTACGGGGCCGACCACGGCCATGTACAGGCGGCCAAAGGCATTATGGGTCACGACAGACGAGATGATGGACACGTCCCGGCCCGAACAGGCAATACAGGTCATCACGTCAAGATGGCTGTCGCGCGCTGTCAGCACCAACACCTCCGGGGTGGCTTGCTCGACCAGGAAGAAATCCAGCCTCTCACCTTCGGTCGCAGCCACCGGAGCACGTCCTGAGAATCCCCGGACAGGTCGCACGCCAAAGGGCGCGCTCAACGCATCCCGGACGCGAAAGACCCAGCCGTACCGTTGCGCCATCCAGTCGGACAGGTGCCCATAGGTCTGGATCGGGCTCAGAGGCTCCGCAAGGGTCACGGACTGGATATCCAGGAAATTCAACTGGCTACGCGGTGCGACGATCCGCAACTGAGAGGTCTCGATCTGCATGGCACTCTTGTGTCACGACCGGCCGCGATGCGCAAAGCCGCCATGCCGTGCCTGTGACCAAGAAAAAACGCCCCCGCGATTCGCGGGGGCGTTTTCGATGTCAGAACCCTTGGGCCGTGGCGATCACTCGCGGCTTTCCGGAGTGTCGACGATCAGTGTGTCGAACTCGTCGCCGCCGACCACGTCGTCGCTCATCGGCTCCGGGGCAGCCAGCGCGGCGGCTGCTTCGGCCTCCTCGCGGCGTGCCTCGATCACGACGTTGTCGCGGTCCTGGGCAATCTTGCGCACCTTCTGGGTCGCGCCGCCGGTGCCCGCCGGGATAAGGCGGCCAACGATGACGTTTTCCTTCAGGCCGACCAGCTTGTCCTTCTTGCCCTGAACCGAGGCCTCGGTCAGCACGCGGGTGGTCTCCTGGAAGGAGGCCGCCGAGATGAAGGAGCGGGTCTGCAACGAGGCCTTGGTGATGCCCAGCAGGATCGGTTCGCCCTGCGCCGGACGGCCACCCTTCTTCTCGGCCTTGGCGTTGGCCTCGTCGAATTCGACCTTGTCGACGTGTTCACCCTTGAGCAGCGTGGTATCGCCCGAGTCCAGGATCTCCCACTTCTGCAGCATCTGGCGAACGATGACCTCGACGTGCTTGTCGTTGATCTTCACGCCCTGCAGTCGATAGACGTCCTGCACCTCGTCGATCATGTAGTTGGCAAGAGCCTCGATCCCCATGATCGACAGGATGTCGTGCGGGGCCGGGTTGCCGTCCATGATGTAGTCGCCCTTCTGGACGTAGTCGCCCTCGCCCACCGGGATGTGCTTGCCCTTGGGGATCATGTATTCCTTGGGCTCGAGGTTCTCGTCCGCGGGTTCGATCGTGATGCGGCGCTTGTTCTTGTAGTCCTTGCCAAAGCGCACATAGCCGTCGATCTCGGCGATGATGGCGTGATCCTTGGGACGGCGTGCCTCGAAGAGTTCGGCCACACGCGGCAGACCACCGGTGATGTCCTTCGTCTTCGCACCTTCGCGCGGGATACGCGCCACAACGTCACCGGCCTTGACCTCCTGCCCGTCTTCACAGGACAGGATGGCATCCACCGACATCGGGTAGGTGATCGGGTTGCCCGCATCGTTGCGCACCGGCTCGCCGTCGGCATCCATCAGGATGATCTCGGGCTTGAGCTCGTTACCCTTGGGCGCGGCCCGCCAGTCGATCACGATCTTCTGGGTCATGCCGGTGGCATCGTCGGTCTCGTCGCGCACGGCGATCCCGGTCACCAGGTCGACGTGCTTGGCGACACCGTCCTTCTCGGCGATGATCGGCAGGGTGTAGGGGTCCCACTCGAACAGCTTGTCGCCGCGCTTGACGTCCTGACCTTCTTCCACGAACAGCTTGGAACCGTAGCCCATCTTGTGGGATGCGATTTCCTCGCCCTGGTCGTTCATGATCAGAACCTGCATGTTCCGGTTCATGACGATCTGCTCTCCCGCGGCATTGGTGATGATGCCGGGGTTCGCAAAGGCGATCTTGCCGTTCTGGCTGGCTTCCAGGAAGGACCGCGACGAGCCCTGCGCAACACCGCCCATGTGGAAGGTCCGCATGGTCAGCTGCGTGCCGGGTTCACCGATCGACTGCGCCGCGATGATGCCCACGGCTTCGCCGGTGTTCACCATCGTGCCGCGCGCCAGGTCACGACCATAGCAGGTCGCACAGACGCCTTCCTCGGCCTCGCAGGTCAGGGGCGAACGGATGCGCGCGGTCTGCAGGCCGGATTCCTCGACGGAGTCGGCCATGCGTTCGTCGATCAGCTCGCCTTCGCGCACCATCAGGTCGCCGGTCTCGGGGTGCAGCAGGTCCTCGGCCGCAACACGGCCCAGGACGCGTTCGCCCAGCGTCGCCACGACTTCGCCGTCGTTCACTGCCGCTTCGGCGGTGATCGCACGGTCGGTGCCGCAGTCAGTCATGCGGATGATGCAGTCCTGCGCGACGTCCACCAGACGACGGGTCAGGTAACCCGAGTTCGCCGTCTTCAGAGCGGTGTCTGACAGGCCCTTACGGGCACCGTGGGTGGAGTTGAAGTACTCCAGAACGGTCAGGCCTTCCTTGAAGTTCGAGATGATCGGCGTTTCGATGATGTCGCCGTTCGGCTTCGCCATCAGGCCGCGCATCGCGCCCAGCTGTTTCATCTGCGTGACCGAGCCACGGGCCTTGGAGTGGGCCATCATGTAAACCGAGTTCGGTTCCATCTCGGCCCCATCCTGGTCCTCGCGCCGGGCGGAGATGGTGTTCATCATCGCCTCGGTGACCTTGTCGTTACACTTCGACCAGGCATCCACGACCTTGTTGTACTTTTCGCCCTGGGTGATCAGGCCGTCCATGTACTGCTGTTCAAAGTCCTTCACCTGGTCGCGTGTCTCGTCGACCAGTTCCCACTTGTTGTCGGGGATGACCATGTCGTCCTTGCCGAACGAAATGCCCGCCTTGAAGGCCTCGACAAAGCCCAGGCGCATGATCTGGTCACAGAAGATCACCGACTCTTTCTGACCACAGTAACGGTAGACGGTGTCGATGACGGTCTGCACGTCGCCCTTGCGGAGCAGACGGTTGACCAGCTCGAAGGGCGCCTTGGCGTTGAGCGGCAGCAGGCCACCCAGGCGCACACGGCCCGGGGTGGTCTCGAAGCGCTGCCAGACCTCGTTGCCTTCCTCGTCGATCTGGTTGACCCGGCAGGTGATCTTGGCGTGCAGATGCACCTCGCCCGAGTCCAGCGCGTGCTGAACCTCTTCCGGCGAGGAGAAGACCATGCCTTCGCCCTTCATGCCATCACGGGCGATAGTGACGTAGTAGAGGCCAAGGATCATGTCCTGCGACGGAACGATGATCGGTGCGCCGTTGGCGGGCGACAGGACGTTGTTCGTCGACATCATCAGGACGCGCGCTTCCAGCTGGGCCTCGAGGCTCAGCGGAACGTGCACGGCCATCTGGTCACCGTCGAAGTCGGCGTTGAAGGCCGAGCAGACCAGCGGGTGCAGCTGGATCGCCTTGCCCTCGATCAACGTGGGTTCGAACGCCTGGATGCCCAGACGGTGCAGCGTGGGCGCGCGGTTCAGCAGAACCGGGTGCTCACGGATGACCTCGTCGAGGATGTCCCAGACCTCGGGGCGCTCTTTCTCGACCAGCTTCTTTGCCTGCTTCACGGTGCTGGACAGGCCCTTGGCCTCCAGCCGCGAGTAAATGAAGGGCTTGAACAGTTCCAGCGCCATCTTCTTGGGCAAGCCGCACTGGTGCAGTTTCAGTTCCGGCCCCGTCACGATGACAGACCGGCCCGAAAAGTCGACGCGTTTCCCCAGAAGGTTCTGGCGGAAGCGGCCCTGCTTGCCTTTCAGCATGTCGCTGAGCGATTTCAGCGGGCGCTTGTTGGCACCGGTAATGACGCGGCCACGGCGGCCGTTGTCGAACAATGCGTCCACGGATTCCTGAAGCATCCGCTTTTCGTTGCGGACGATGATGTCAGGCGCGCGCAGTTCGATCAGCCGCTTGAGGCGGTTGTTCCGGTTGATGACGCGGCGGTACAGATCGTTCAGGTCGGAGGTCGCAAAGCGGCCACCGTCCAGCGGCACCAGCGGGCGCAGTTCCGGCGGGATGACCGGCACGACGGTCAGGATCATCCATTCGGGGCGGTTGCCCGACTCGAGGAAGCTCTCAACCACCTTCAGGCGCTTGATGATCTTCTTGGGCTTCAGCTCGCCCGTCGCTTCCTTGAGGTCCGCGCGCAGGTTCTCTGCCTCGGCCTCCAGGTCGATCGCGGCCAGCATTTCGCGGATCGCCTCGGCGCCGATATTGGCGGTGAAAGCGTCCATGCCGTATTGGTCCTGGGCATCCAGGAACTCTTCCTCGGTCATCATCTGACCATAGGTGAGGTCCGTCAGGCCCGGTTCGATCACGACGTAGTTTTCGAAGTACAGCACGCGCTCGAGATCACGCAGCGTCATGTCCAGCATCAGGCCGATGCGCGAGGGCAGCGACTTGAGGAACCAGATATGGGCGCAGGGCGCGGCCAGTTCGATGTGGCCCATGCGTTCGCGACGCACCTTTTGCAGCGTGACTTCGACCCCGCATTTCTCGCAGACGACGCCGCGATACTTCATGCGCTTGTACTTGCCGCAGAGGCATTCGTAATCCTTGATCGGGCCAAAGATACGCGCGCAGAACAGGCCGTCACGCTCGGGTTTGAACGTACGGTAGTTGATGGTTTCCGGCTTCTTGATCTCGCCGAAGGACCACGAAAGGATCCGTTCCGGCGACGCCAGCGACACCTTGATCTCGTCAAAGACCTTGGTCGGGGTCAGCGGGTTGAACGGGTTGTTGGTCAGTTCCTGGTTCATGTGTTCCTCACAAATTCAGAGGGAAGCGGTGGGGAGGGGGCGCCGCAGCGCCCCGCCGAGATGGGCCCAAGCAGGCATCATTCGGCGTCTTCCTCCTCCGCATCCAGGAGTTCCATGTTGAGGCCCAGACCCCGGACCTCCTTGACGAGAACGTTGAACGATTCTGGCACGCCGGCCTCGAAGTTGTCCTCGCCCTTGACGATCGACTCGTAGACCTTGGTCCGGCCTGCCACGTCGTCCGATTTCACCGTCAGCATCTCCTGCAGGGTGTAGGCTGCGCCGTAGGCTTCCAGGGCCCAGACCTCCATCTCACCGAAGCGCTGACCGCCGAACTGCGCCTTACCACCCAGCGGCTGCTGCGTGACGAGCGAGTACGGCCCCGTCGACCGGGCGTGGATCTTGTCGTCGACCAGGTGGTGCAGTTTCAGCAGGTACTTCACACCCACCGTCACCTTCCGGCTGAACTTTTCGCCCGTGCGGCCGTCGAACAAGTCGGACTGGCCGCTCTGGTCGAAACCGGCCCGCTTGAGCGCGTCGTTCACGTCGGCTTCCTTGGCACCGTCGAAAACCGGGGTCGCGATCGGCACGCCACGGGTGACGTTGCCAGCCGCTTCCAGCAGGCTTTCCTCGTCGAGCGGCTCCAGCCCTTCCTGGTAGACCTCGTCGCCATAGGCGATCCGCAGCGCCTCGCGCACCGGGGTCAGGTCGCCCGACCGGCGGTACTCCTGCAGCGCCTCGTCCACCTCGATGCCGAGGCCGCGCGCGGCCCAGCCCATGTGGGTTTCAAGGATCTGACCGACGTTCATCCGCGACGGCACGCCCAGCGGGTTGAGGCAGAAGTCGACCGGTGTCCCGTCCGCGAGGAAGGGCATGTCTTCCTGCGGCACCACGCGCGACACGACACCCTTGTTGCCGTGACGGCCGGCCATCTTGTCGCCCGGCTGCAGCTTGCGCTTCACCGCGATGAAGACCTTGACCATCTTCATCACGCCCGGGGGCAGGTCGTCGCCGCGGCGGACCTTCTCGACCTTGTCCTCGAAACGGGCGTCCAAGGCGCGCTTCTGCACCTCGTACTGCTCGTGCAGGGCTTCGACGTGCTTGGCGTCCTCTTCCTCGCCCAGGGCCAGCTGCCACCACTGACCGCGGGTCAGGGTTTCCAACAGGTCCTCGGTGATTTCCGAGTTCGGCTTGACGCCGCGCGGGCCTTTCACGGCAGTCTTGCCCAGGATCATGTCCTTGAGACGGGCGTAGATGTTGCGGTCGAGGATCGCCAGCTCGTCGTCCCGGTCACGGGCCAGCTGTTCGATCTCTTCACGCTCGATCTGCAGCGCACGTTCGTCCTTTTCGACGCCGTGGCGGTTGAACACCCGGACCTCGACGACCGTACCGTAATCGCCCGGCTTGACCCGCAGCGAGGTGTCGCGCACGTCCGACGCCTTTTCACCGAAGATGGCGCGGAGGAGTTTCTCTTCCGGCGTCATCGGGCTCTCACCCTTGGGGGTGATCTTGCCCACCAGGATATCGCCCGGCTCAACGTCGGCCCCGATGTAGACGATGCCCGCCTCGTCGAGGTTGCGCAGGGCTTCCTCGCCGACGTTGGGAATGTCGCGGGTGATCTCTTCCGGGCCAAGCTTGGTGTCGCGCGCCGCCACTTCGAATTCCTCGATGTGGACAGAGGTGAACACGTCATCCTTGGCGATCCGCTCGGAGATCAGGATCGAGTCCTCGTAGTTGTAGCCATTCCAGGGCATGAAGGCGACGATGACGTTCTTGCCAAGCGCCAGTTCCCCCATGTCGGTGGACGGACCATCCGCGATGACCTCGTTCTTGCCGACCTTCTGCCCCACCTTCACCAGCGGTTTCTGGTTGATGCAGGTGTTCTGGTTCGAACGCTGGAACTTGCGCATCCGGTAGATGTCGACGCCCGGGTCGCCCGGTTCGAGATCCTCGGTGGCGCGCACGACGATCCGCATCGCGTCGACCTGGTCGATGATCCCGGCCCGCTTGGCCAGAACCGCCGCGCCGGAGTCGCGTGCCACGACTTCCTCGATGCCGGTACCGACCAGAGGCGCCTCGGCCCGCAGGGTCGGAACCGCCTGACGCTGCATGTTCGAGCCCATCAGGGCGCGGTTGGCGTCGTCGTTTTCCAGGAAGGGGATCAGCGAGGCCGCAACCGAGACCAGCTGTTTCGGCGAGACGTCGATCAGGTCGACGTTTTCCGAGGGCGACAGCGTGTAGTCACCGGATTTCCGGGTCGACACTAGGTCGTTCTTGAACCGGCCACCATCGTCCAGCTGCGCGTTGGCCTGCGCAACGGTGTGACGCATTTCCTCGGTCGCGGACATGTAGTGCACCTCGTCGGTGACGACACGGTCCTTGACCACGCGATAGGGGGTCTCGATGAAACCGTACTTGTTCACGCGGGCAAAGGTTGCCAGCGAGTTGATCAGACCGATGTTCGGGCCTTCCGGCGTCTCGATCGGGCACATCCGGCCATAGTGCGTCGGGTGCACGTCGCGCACCTCGAAACCGGCGCGCTCGCGGGTCAGGCCGCCCGGTCCAAGCGCCGAAAGACGGCGTTTGTGGGTGACTTCCGACAGCGGGTTGGTCTGGTCCATGAACTGCGACAGCTGCGAGGATCCGAAGAACTCGCGCACGGCGGCCGCCGCCGGCTTGGCGTTGATCAGGTCCTGCGGCATGACCGTGTCGATCTCGACCGAGGACATGCGCTCCTTGATGGCGCGCTCCATGCGCAGCAGGCCGACGCGGTATTGGTTTTCCATCAGTTCGCCGACAGAGCGGACGCGACGGTTGCCCAGGTGGTCGATATCGTCGATGTCGCCCTTGCCGTCACGCAGGTCCACCAGCGCCTTGATGCAGGCGACGATGTCTTCGCGATCCAGCGTGCGCTGGGTGTCCGGCTTATCAAGCGCCAGGCGCATGTTCATCTTGACCCGGCCCACGGCGGACAGGTCATAACGCTCGGAGTCGAAGAACAGCGTGTCGAACAGCGCCGAAGCGGCTTCGACGGTGGGCGGCTCGCCCGGACGCATCACGCGATAGATGTCCATCAGCGCGGTGTTGCGGTCCATGTTCTTGTCCTGCGCCATCGTGTTGCGCATGTACGGACCAACATTGACGTTATCGATGTCCAGGACAGGGATGTCGGTGATGCCGGCGTCCAGCAGCTCTTTCAGCGTGCCGCCAGTCACTTCGCCGTCCTTGTCGACAGTCCAGGTCAGCTCGTCCCCGGCCTCGACGTAGATGGCGCCGTTTTCCTCGTTGATGATGTCCTTGGCGACGAACTTGCCGACGATGTGCTCGAACGGCACCAGCAGGTTCTGGACCTTGCCTTCGTCGATCAGCTTTTTCACCGCGCGCGGCGTGACCTTCTTGCCGGCTTCGGCGATCACTTCACCGCTGTCGGCATCGACCAGGTCAAAGGTCGGACGGGTGCCGCGAACGCGCTCGGGGAAGAAGCGGGTCGCCCAGCCTTCGCCACGGCGATACTCGAAGTTCACCGTCTCGTAGTAGGCGTCCATGATCGCTTCCTGGTCGAGACCCAGGGCGTACAGGAGCGTCGTCACCGGCAGCTTGCGGCGACGGTCGATGCGGGCGAACACGATGTCCTTGGCGTCGAATTCGAAGTCGAGCCAGGAGCCGCGGTAGGGAATGATCCGGCAGGCGAACAGAAGCTTGCCCGAGGAGTGCGTCTTGCCCTTGTCGTGGTCAAAGAACACACCTGGCGAACGGTGCATCTGGGAAACGATGACCCGCTCGGTGCCGTTGACGATGAAGGTGCCGTTGGGCGTCATCAGGGGCATGTCGCCCATGAAGACATCCTGTTCCTTGATGTCCTTGACCGACTTGGCGCCGGTGTCCTCATCCACGTCGAAAACGATCAGACGCAGGGTGACCTTCAGCGGGGCGCTGTAGGTCATGTCGCGCTGCATGCATTCTTCGACGTCGTATTTCGGCTTTTCCAGCTCGTAGTTGACGAATTCCAGGACGGCGGTCTCGTTGAAGTCCTTGATCGGGAAGACCGATTGGAAAACGCCCTTGATGCCCTCGCCATCCATCGGCTGCGGCTGGTCGCCGCTTTCGAGGAACAGCTTGTAGCTGGATTTCTGAACCTCGATGAGGTTCGGCATTTCAAGGACTTCACGAATTTTGCCGTAGTAGCGACGAAGGCGTTTCTGACCGAGGAAACTTTGCGCCATGAGTGGAGCCACCCTTTCCGTGTTCTCTGCCCGCGCGGACCGGCTGTCGGGGGCCACAGCCGCCGGCGCGTCAGTGATGACAGTCATTCAGATCCATTCTCGGCGCGCGTCCCACCGCGTGCCACTCGATCCGTAGTGTCCTGCCTTGGGAAGCCCCTCGGACAGAGGGGCTTGCCAAGACGGGCGTTCATGTTCGGAGATCAGCGCAAAATCGAGGGTCATGGCGTTGCCAGGCGTCGATCCAGCTGCATTTTCGGGATTGACGGGACGACTTGGGACCATGCGCTGACATTTAAATGGGGAGTTGCCGACACCTCGCAATCCAAAAAGCCGATAGCGGGCTCGAATCGCTCGACCCCGCAGGAGACTTTCGAATATTCGGTTAAGCACAAGAACGCAAGCCCACAGAAGGAGCGTTGCGATTTCCACACCCAGATAGAATGGCAAAAGTTCGCCAGATCGTCAAGCTGGGATGCGATTTGCGGCACCCTTCGCCGCCTTCCGACCAGCTCTGAATGCGGCCACCGGCCTTGGCCTCACCAAAGAAAAACGCCTCCGGCAGGACCGGAGGCGTTCCGAAATGGACGGGGAAGCGGCTGCTTCCCGCCAGATCACTTGAGCTCGATTTCCGCGCCTGCGTCTTCGAGCTTTTTCTTGATTTCCTCGGCTTCGTCCTTGGAAACGCCTTCCTTGACAGCCTTGCCGCCGGCTTCGACCAGCTCTTTGGCTTCTTTCAGGCCCAGGCCGGTGATGCCGCGGACTTCCTTGATCACGTTGATCTTCTTGTCGCCGGCCGACTTCAGGATGACGTCGAACTCGGTCTGCTCCTCAGCGGCTTCGCCACCGGCGTCGCCGGCCGGACCGGCCATCATGACGGCGCCACCGGCTGCCGGCTCGATGCCGTATTCGTCCTTGAGGATGGTTTTCAGTTCTTGTGCCTCGAGCAGGGTCAGGCCCACGATTTGCTCGGCGAGTGCTTTAAGATCAGCCATTTTGAGACTCTTTCCGTTTAGATGTGTTTTCCAACGTCAGGGAGAATTCCCCACGAGGGTCATTGCGGTTTGCCTTACGCCGCTTCCTGCTTTTCCTCGATGGTCGACAGGATGGAGGCGATGTTCGAAGCAGGTGCGCCAATGGCACCGGCGATGTTCGAAGCGGGTGCGCCGATGCAGCCGACGATCGACGCGATGAGTTCGTCGCGCGACGGCATTTTCGACACGGCTTCGACACCGGCCCGGTCCAGGGTCGTTCCACCCATCGACCCGCCAAGGATCTCGAATTTCTTGTTGTCCTTGGCAAAGTCCTCGACGACCTTGGCCGCAGCCACGGGGTCCTCGGAGTAGGTGAGAACAGTCATGCCGCCCAGGAGCGGTGCGATACCTTCGCACTGCGTTCCGTCGACGGCGATCCTGGCGAGCCTGTTCTTGGCGACACGGACCACGGCGTCCCCGTTACGGGCACGACCGCGCAGGTCCGTCATTTCGGCAACCGTGAGACCTTCGTAGCGGGCAACCACCACGACGCCAGAGCTTTCGAAGACCTGGCCGAGTTCTTCGACCACCTTTTCTTTCTGGGCTCTATCCACAGTTTCACTCCAGTTGTTGGAGGGCGGACCCTCCGGCTCTTTCCGGCAAGGTTTCCCCTGCCATTGAAGTCCGAATGAGGGTCGACGCATCCTGTGGGGCGCGCGCACGGGTCGCGGCCTGAAAAGATGTCTCTTCCCGTCTCGGGCAGGATTTAGCGGCCTCGGCCAACCCACCGTCTCGGACGAAATGCAAACGGCTCACGACGAATCGAGCCCCGCTGTGCAGGGCCGTTCTTTAACATTATCGCGCGCATTGCCAAGGGGGCATCTGCGGGTGCGGCCAGATTTCTGCCTAGCCCCCTGCCCGGCGCTCCCGGAAGGCACGGGAAAAGGCGACCGGATCAGAGATGTCATACAACTCGCGGATCAGCGGAGAGATCAGCGCCGCATCCCGGACTGCCTCGAAACTCTCGCCCGGCGCGATGAACCCCTCGGCGTAGAGGAATTCATCCGCGTAGCCGGTCAGGAACCAGGCCTTGTCAAAGGGCACCGCGTCCGGTGCGATCTTGTTGACCGTCCGCGCAAGGACGTTGGTGCAATTGGAGAACAGCGTGTTATACCAGCGCGGTTCCCGCTGGATCTCGGCGGTTTCGGCGATGACCGCGCGCAGCACCGCCTGCTGCTGCGCCAGCGGAATGTCGAGGGGGTAGAGGAACAACTCATCCCCCGCCATGAATTCGCTGTTGCCATACATGTCGCGTTCGGTCGTCCAGACAAAGATGTATTCGAAGATCGGCAAGACCGCCGCCTTCGGGGCGCTGTAGGCCTCACCCACTTCGCGACGGGCCTCGATCGACGCGACATAGGCCGATCCGTCCTCGAAGGCGAAAACCAGCATGGTATGGGCGATGGCGTCGATGCTGCCGAAAGGTTCGACAAGGAAATAGGCCTGGCTCAAGCCATCCGGGTCGATCTCGCGCGTGATCCACTCCTGCCGCGTCACCGACCCGTCCTCGGCATAGTCCCAATCGCGAATGTTCTCGATCCGGAAGGTGTCGCCGGACCGCGCAACGCCGGGCAAGCGGCTGTAGTCCGCGCGCCAGTCCCGGTCATGCGAAGGCGGCGTCAGCTGCCAGTTCAACACCAGCCCGCCAATTGCGATCAGAGGCAGCAAGAGCAGAAATCGCTTCATGCCCCTTCCTCTAGCCGATCGCGCAAAGTTCAGGAAGACGAGGCGCGCAAATAGCGATCCCGCGTCCCGGCCCCGACGGGCGGCGGCGAAACCGCCATGTGGTCCGCGAGCACCACCATCAGATCACGCTTGGACACCGGCTTGCACAGCACGTCGTCCATGCCGGCATCACGATAGCTCTGGACCTGGTGGCTCAGCACGTTGGCGGTGACGGCGATGATGCCTGTGCGGTGGGCGCCACCGCCCCCCTCGATGCGGCGGATCTCGCGCGTGGCGACGACACCGTCCATGACGGGCATCTGCACATCCATCAGGACCATGTCGATCGCTCCCGAGCGCACCAGATCGACCGCCTCTTCCCCGTTTTCGGCGAACCGGACCTCGGCCCCGGTGTTACGCAGAAAGCGGTCGAGAATCAGCCGATTGGTCGCATTGTCGTCTGCGACCAGGATGCAGCGCCCCGCCAGGTTCGGCGGACGGGCCGTCTCGACCCGGACCTGCCGCGCCTCCTCGGCGTTGGCCGCGCGCAGCGGGAGGTCACAAAAGAAGGTGGCCCCGTGGCCCGGCCGGCTGACGACCATGAGATCGCCGCCCATCGCCTGGCACAGCTGGCGCGAGATCGTCAGCCCCAGCCCGCTGCCGCCGTGACGGCGGGTGACGCTGGCATCCGCCTGCAGGAAGGGTTCGAATATCCGGGACTGTGCCTCACGCTCGATGCCCGGCCCGCTGTCCTGGACAGCGATGACAAGGCGGCTGCCGTCCAGGTCGGGCCGCACGCGCACCATGACACCCCCTTCCGAGGTGAATTTCACCGCGTTTGCGATCAGGTTGTGCAGCACCTGCCGGATGCGGAACTCGTCGCCCATCAGGATCGGCGGCAGGTTCTCCTGTATGTCCAGCGTCAGGTACAGGTCCTTTTCCCGCGCCCGCGCCCCGTATAGCGCGCAAGCCGCCTCGACCAGGCCGCGCAGGGCAAACGGGCGGGCTTCCACGCTCAACTGTCCGGCCTCGATCCGGGACAGGTCCAGGACGTCGTTGATCGTGCCCAAAAGGACCGTGCCCGATTGTTCGATGATCCGCAGGCATTGCGCCTGATCCTCGGTCAATTGCGATTCGGACAGCTCCGAGGCCATGCCCAGGATGCCGTTCAGCGGTGTCCGGATCTCGTGGCTGACATTGGCCAGAAAGCGCGTCTTGGCCGCGTTGGCCTCGGCGGCCTCGTGGCGCAGTTCGGCCTCCTTGCGCTGTCCGCGCCCGGCAAGGAAAAGCTCGGCCAAGACATACATCATCAACAGCGTCAGGAGAGTGAGCGCCCCGAAGTTGGTCAGCCGGGTCGCGCTGCGATCCTCGAATTCGTCCAGCACGATCCTTGCCGGGTTCTGGGTGCCGAAATTGCCTGACCAGAGTTGCCGGCTGCGGATCGTCAGGGCTTTCAACCGCGCCATGATCCAATCCAGCTGAATGTCGGTCGGCGGCAACTCCGCGAACAGGATGGCGTCGCCAGCGTCGAGAAACTTGTCAAAATCGGCGACCAGTTCGGGAAAGCCCGTCGAGTCCCCGAACCGGCTGACCCGCACCACGTCAACCCGGCTCCACAACACGTCGAACCGCAGCTGCGCGTCTTCGAGATCGGCCTGCCCCAGCTGGTAATTCTTCAGAACGGTTACGAGGCGCTGACTTTCGAAATTCAGCTCGCTGATTCCCCACAACATGCTGTTGAGATTGCGCACCGTCAGTTCGCGCGACTCGCCATGCGCACGGTTGTAATCGAGCAAGAGCGCCGCAAGCCCCATTGCGATGATGGTCGCGATCAGGGCGCGTAGCGTGCGGGCATAGGTGCGGATCTGCTTCATGTCGGCGGATCACGGTCCAACCGTGAGGCGCGTCAGCTGCCAGATCATGCGCGAGGTATGAAACTGTCCCGCCTCCTCTGGTGTCGGGGCCGGGTACACCAGCCAGATCGGCCCCCTGTTGCGGACGCCGAACGGCTTGCCCTCTCGCTCTATCGCAAGCACGATGCCGAAATCCGCCGCGTCTGAGACGGGGAATTCGAGAACGTAATCGTCAAGCGCGACAGCCCGGAGTGTTCCGCTTTCCACCCCGAGAACCGCCAGCAGCGACGCCAGGCTTGGCCCGGCCAGCCGGTGCACACCCTCCGTGAATTCGGTATAGGTCTCGATCTCCTGCCAATCCAGCGCCTGCAGCATGGCGCGGTCGAACCGGGCCAGCGCCCCGTCGTTGGTCGCGGCGATCATGCCGCCGACAATCAAAAGGGGTCGCCCCTGCGGAGCATCCAGCGCCCGGACGGGACCGGCGATCAGGAAGAATAGCAGGCAGCAAAGGCAGTGCCGGAGCATCGAGATCTCCATCCGAATGACGAATGTTGTCCCGTCCGATCTACGCCAAGCCCATTAACGCGACGTTTGCGGCCAAGAAAAAAGGCGGGCCACTGGCCCGCCTTTTGCATTCCGATCCGCGGTTCGGCTCAGTTGCCGGTCGCGTTCACGATGTCGACCGTGACGCCCGGGCCCATGGTCGAGCTCAGCGCGATCTTTTTCATGTAGGTGCCTTTTGCACCGGCCGGCTTGGCCGCCGAGACCGCACCGACAAAGGCGCGGATGTTCTCGACCAGCTTGGCCTCGTCGAAGGAGACCTTGCCGACACCAGCGTGCACGACACCGGCCTTCTCGGCCTTGAACTGGACCTGGCCACCCTTGGCGTCCTTGACCGCCTGGGCCACGTCCATCGTCACCGTGCCGACCTTGGGGTTCGGCATCAGGTTGCGCGGGCCCAGGATCTTGCCGAGACGACCGACGATCGGCATCATGTCCGGTGTCGCGATGCAACGGTCGAACTCGATGGTGCCGCCCTGGATGGTTTCCATCAGGTCCTCGGCGCCGACGATGTCCGCACCTGCAGCCTGGGCTTCTTCAGCCTTGGGGCCACGGGCGAAAACCGCCACGCGGGTGGTCTTGCCGGTGCCGTTCGGCAGGCCGACGACACCACGGACCATCTGGTCGGCGTGACGCGGGTCAACACCCAGGTTCATGGCAATTTCCACGGTCTCGTCGAACTTGGTGTTCGAAGCCGACTTGATCAGGGCCACGGCTTCTTCGACAGAGATGTTCTCTTTGCCGGCGAAGGCCTCACGGGCCGCCTTTGCGCGTTTTCCGAGCTTTGCCATGATGATTACCCCTTCACCTCGATACCCATCGAGCTCGCGGAGCCGAGGATGATCTTCATTGCCGCTTCGACGTCATTGGCCGAGAGGTCTTTCATCTTGGCTTCGGCGATCTCGCGGACCTGCGCCACGGTCACGGAGGCGATGGTCTCGCGGCCCGGGTTCTCGGCGCCGCGCGGACGGTTCCGCTTGCCGACGGGCTTCAGGCCGGCGGCCTTTTTCAGGTAGTAAGACGCGGGCGGCGTCTTGATGTTCATGGTGAAGGATTTGTCCTGGTAGTAGACAATCTCCGTCGGGCAGGGCGCGCCCGGCTCCATGTCCTGCGTCTTGGCGTTGAACGCCTTGCAGAATTCCATGATGTTGATGCCGCGCTGACCCAGGGCGGGACCCACGGGCGGCGAGGGGTTGGCTTTGCCTGCAGGGATCTGCAGCTTCATCTTGCCGGCGAGCTTCTTGGCCACGGGCGTTCTCCTGTTCCATCTCCCCCGGACGCGTCTGGGGGCAGTGTGTGGCGTGGTCTGGTCCGGACATCGCGATGCCCTCGCCTCCCACGATAGGTATACCGCCCGAGTCGCCCCGGGTCGGCATGAACGCGCCGTCTAACCCGGGGCACCCCATTTGGCAAGCATGGAATCGGGCCCGCCAGCGCTGCCATGCGGGCACTAGAGCCAGACGACCTCATCGACACCAGCCAGGCGGGCAAGCCGGGCAAGCTCGGCCTCGACCCGCGCCATGCGGCCGGCCCCTGCGCGCACGTCCCTTTCCCACCAGAGGTTCATCACGCACATTCGACCGTTGGCGCGTTCCGCCTTGACCTCGATCCGGCCGACCAATCGATCGCCCTCCAGCATGGGATAGACGTAATAGCCCCACTGGCGTTGTTCGGCGGGCACGAACATCTCGACCGTATAGTCGAAACCGAACAGCCGCCTGACCCGGGCCCGATCCCGGATCGCCGGGTCGAAGGGGTTGAGGATACGCAGGCGCGAGGTGGGGGCAGGCGCCGAGGCAAGCCGGTCTTCGATGTCCGGCACGGCCACACCCCTGGTCCAGCGCCCGTCCACACCCTCGATCTGCACAGGCACATGAGCGCCCGCATCCCGTTCGGCCCAGGCGGATACCTCGTCCACCTCTGCCGCATCCCAGAATTTGCGCACCTCTCCCAGCGTGCCAAAGCCCAACCGAGCCAACGCCGCGCGGCACAACCCGTCGACCTGCGCCTCGTCCGTCAGCACATCGTTCCGCAGGTCCTCGGGAAAGACGCGTTCGGCAAGGTCGTAGTACTTGATGACCCCCTCTCGGTGGCAGGTCGCCAGTTCGCCCGCGTACCACAGGTAATCCAGCGCCTTCTTGTGCGGTGGGCGTTTCCACATCGCGCGCTCACCCTCGATCCGGGTGTCGAAGTCGCGCGTGCACAGCGCCCCCTCCTCGCGGATGCGCCCCCGAATCTCGTCCATCAGGGCATCGTCGCCCCGACCGACATACCAGGACCAGCTTTCCGCCTTGCGCCGCATCCTCTCGAACTGCCGCCGCCACAAGGGCAGCATCTCCATCGGCAGGACAGAGGCGTCATGGGTGAAATGCTCGAACACATGCCGCTTGCGCAACAACCGGTCCAGTTCCGGTTCCCGATAGCTCTGGTTTCGGCTCCAAAGGATGTGGTGATGCGCCCGGCTGACCACCTGGATCGTGTCAAGCTGGACAAATCCCAGGTCACGGATGACATCCAGCGTCGGAGGCCCGCCCACGGGCGCCTCTGCCAATCCGTGAGAAGCCAGCCAAAGCCTGCGGGCGTCTGCGTTGTGAATGCGAAGCGGCGTCAATTCGACCTCGGGCGGACCTGTGCGCCCCTTGAATGCGTCACCCCGGGCCGAAGCGCAATCCCGCGCTACTCGGCCGCCGCCACCCGCCTTGGCCTTGGCATGTCTTCTGCCGCCTCGGCAAAGATCCAGTCCCGGAATTCCCGGATCATGGGATCCCCGGCTTTCGACTCGGGGTAGGCCACGGAATAGATGACGACAGGCATCGTCACGGTATCGAACAACCGCACCAACCGCCCGGAATCCAGCGTTCCGCGAACCATGGCATCATAGGCCAGGGACACGCCCTGCCCCTGTTCGGCGGCGGTGGTCGCGAATTCGCAATTCGGGAACACGGGCCCCCGAGGCATCTGCGGCGGGGTCAGACCCGCTGTCTCGAACCATTCGGCCCATGCGTCCAGCACTTCGTCATGCATCAGGGTCAGGTTCAGCAGATCCTCTGGCGAACGGACCCGCGTCCGGGCCAGCAGGTCCGGACTGATGACTGGATAGCGGTGCGATTCCATGATCGGCTCTGTCCGCACACCGGGCGTCAGGTCATCCGCCCACTGGATCACCACATCCGCGTCATTGCTGGCAAAGTCGGTGGACGGCGCCCCTTCGGAGACCCGCAGGCGCAGCCGGTCGCCAAAGGAAAGACGATTCAGCCTTGGCACCAGCCAGCGTGCCGCGAACCCCGGCGTGCAAAGCACCCGAAACGGCCTCCGACCCGCCTCGCATACGGAACGGGTCGACTCCGCGACGCCGTCGAGAAAGACGGTCAGGCTCTGGGCATAACCATGCCCGGTGAGCGTCAGCGACAGCTCGTTTCCACGCCGCTCAAACAGCTGTGTATCCAGATGCCCCTCCAGTGCGCGTATCTGGTGACTGATGGCCGAGGGCGAAAGGCACAGCTCTTCGGCTGCTTTCTTGAAACTCATGTGGCGCGCCGCCGCCTCGAAGGCACGGACCGCCGCGAACGGGGGAAGCTTGCGTCCCATCGCGCGTGAATTCCTTTCAATCGCAGTTGAAAATTCACCTTTTGCGTCGTCCCGACCGAGATCCTACCATTTTTTGCATCAGATCCCAAATTCCGGCGGAGGCTTCCATGTCCTTCACACTGCGCCCCGGCGCACGCGTCGCGTGTGTCCTCTCTCTCCTTTTGTCATTGCCGCCCCTGACCGAGGCCAGCGCGAATGCACGGGCCGAACCGCTGGCCTGGCGCCACGCGGAAACGACATCGGACCTGGTGACACACCTGGAAGACTGGCTGGACGCCCGGACGGAGTTGCCAGGACGCGGTACACCCCCGCAAATCCGGGTGATCGGCGAAACCCGGGCAAGAAACCTCCTTACCCGGCCCGCATCTCGAAAGGGCGGCCGGACACGGGGCCTTTACGATCCCGAAAGCGGCACAGTCTACCTCATCCGGCCATGGGACCCCCGCAATCCCTTCGATGCCAGCGTCCTGCTGCATGAGCTTGTCCATCATCGCCAGGCAAAAGCGGGGCATTGGTACTGCCCCGGTGCACAGGAATTGCCGGCCTATCGCCTGCAGGACGCCTGGCTGCACGAGATGGGGCTGGCGGCGGACGTCAACTGGATTGCCGTCGTGCTGGAGGCAAGCTGCCCGCGCCGCGACATTCACCCCGACTGACAATCACGCCGCCCGAAAACGCGAAAAGCGCGGGACACAGGCCCCGCGCTTTTCGAACTTTGACCGGGTGTCCGGCCTCAGACCTCTTTCGAGACCTGTGTGAATTCCAGTTCCACCGGGGTTTCGCGGCCGAAGATCGACACCGACACGCGCAGGCGCTGGTTGTCGTCGTCCACGCCTTCGACCATCCCGTCGAAGCCCTCGAAGGGACCGTCGTTGACCTTGACCTTTTCGCCCACCTCAAAGTGGATGAGCGTGCGCGGCGTATCCTCGTTCTCCTGCACGCGGCCCAGGATCGCCTCGACCTCGGCATCGCGCATCGGCATCGGGCGGCCTTGCGGGCCAAGGAAACCGGTGACGCGGTTGATCGAGTTCACCAGGTGATAGCCCTGGTCCGACATCTCCATGTGCACCAGGACATAACCGGGCATGAAGCGGCGTTCGGTTGTCACCTTCTTGCCGCGACGAACCTCGATCACCTCCTCGGTCGGCACCAGAACCTCGTCGATCTGGTCCTCGAGCCCTTGCTCCTCGACCGCTGTCCGGATCTGTTCGGCAATCTTCTTCTCGAAGTTCGAGAGGACGCTGACCGAGTACCACCGCTTTGCCATGAGTTACCTTCGATTGTTGAAGCCCCGCACGGGCGTGCCCGAAACAAAAAGGGGCGCGCAACTCCCGTGCGCGCCAACCCTATCGCGGCTCATTATCGGCCTTTGCCGTGTATTGCAAGCGCTTCCCGTCCGTTGTGCGGCGCGGCTCAGGCGCCACCGACCACGGACAGCAGGGTTTGCAGACCAAACCGGATCCCCATGTCGACCAGCGCAAAGAAAATCGCCGTAAGCGTGGCCATGATGAACACCATGACGGTGGTCAGGAAAACCTCGCGCCGGGTCGGCCAGACGATCTTGGCCACTTCGGCCCGGACCTGCTGGATGAACTGAAGCGGATTGGTGGTTGCCATGCTGTTTCTTCCCGTACGTGCGGTGGTTTGCGAGGAAATACGCGGAGAGAGCCATGAATACAAGGCCCGCGCACCGATTGGCGACGCTGGCATAGGGGTCACGCCGGCGTGAGATTTGATGGGAATGTCGTGATGGAACCGGCACGCCCGCTCAACGTTCCGCGTCCGCGCTGCAATTTCCATGACAACCCCCTGTCAAAAAACATGTTTTCCGGATGGAACGGGACGCTCCCCACCCCGTTGATTGCCCAGAACCGCCAGGGCGGCACGCCTTGGCAAAACATGGATCACGAGTAAGGAGTCAGACACGATGACACGCTTTATCACTGCAACCGCCCTTGCAACCGTCGTCGCCACCGGCGCCATCGCGCAATCGCAGGTCGAGACGCAGACCATCGAAAAGTTCTTTCCGAACGTGAATGTCGAAACGCTGACCGAGCTTCAGGTGACGCAGCTGACCAACATCGCCGCGAGCGGCGAGTCGGTGTCCGAGAAACGCGCGCAGATGCGCGCCCTGCTGACCGATGTGAACTTTGAACCGGTGGACTCGGTCGACGTGGACGTCACCACCGGCCTGACCGAGTTCGAGCGTTCGCAGATCAATCTCTACGCGCCGGAACTTGATGTCTCGTCCCTGACCGAGATCGAGATCCAGCGCCTGCAGACCGCGATCACCAGCGGCGACAACAGCGAGATCGACAAGGTTGCGCGCCAGATCATGGCCAACTGATCCGCGCCACCGCTGTTTGAAAGAAGGGGCTGCCGAAAGGCGGCCCCTTTTTTGCGTGCGGGTACGAGTTGTGCGCCCATATGCAGCCGCGCACCACCGCAGGTACAAGTGACGCGCCGGTCCGTCGATGATGTCCGGAAGTTTGGCAGGGGCAGCAGGGTTCGAACCCGCGACCTACGGTTTTGGAGACCGTCGCTCTACCAGCTGAGCTATACCCCTTCAGGCCGTGCCGTGGGGTACGCCAACCCGACAGCGAAATCAAGGGGCCTCGACGCGGGTTTTTCATTCGATTTCCGGGGGTGTGCCATGTTCCAGGCATCTCGCGCGATCACGCCCTGCAGAGAATCCTGAAACATTCGCCCGAGAGTCGGCCAAAACGCGGTGTTCAACATCATGTGAACCCGCTTTTTCGGCCCCTTCTGACCGCCCGCCTCACGCCCCGCGGCGAGCGTGTGAGGGCCTTGAAACCCAGCGTTTTCTGACCCGCACCATTGCCGTGCACTCACGCACAAAACCCTGTCTACTCAACTGTTTTTCAAGAACAAATCGGCGTGACGAAACGCGATCATCCTGTGAGTTCAAATCCGCCAGCCCCTGCCCCAGATAGTCCGGTGTCGGACAGACAGACCGGCGCCAACACAGGGCGGGCCACCCGCCAAACCGTCAACAGAAAGGACACTGACATGAAAACCCTGATCGCATCCGCCCTCGTCGCAACCGCAGCCCTGACCGGTGCCGCGAACGCCATGACCGCCCCCCAGTTGGACAGCGAAGCCAAGTACGTCCTGCCCGGCGCCGATTTCTCGGGCCTCAGCGCAGCCGAAGTGCTCGCCATCAACAACGCTCTCAAGAGCGGAGACAGCAACAGCGAGAAGCAGGCCCTCATCCGCGCTTTCCTGAACTGATCGCCCCTTGGGCAACCACGACAACAACCGTCAACAGAAAGGATACTGACATGAAAACCCTGATCGCATCCGCCCTCGTCGCAACCGCAGCCCTGACCGGTGCCGCGAACGCCATGACCGCGCCCCAGCTGGACAGCGAAGCCAAGTACGTTCTGCCCGGCGCCGATTTCTCGGGCCTCAGCGCAGCCGAAGTGCTCGCCATCAACAACGCTCTCAAGAGCGGAGACAGCAACAGCGAGAAGCAGGCCCTCATCCGCGCTTTCCTGAACTGATGCGCAAGGATGCCCGGCTCTGCCAAGCGCCTCACTCCCGGGCGACTGGCAGAGCCGCTCCACGCGAAAAAGCCGCCCGGACCCCGGGCGGCTTTTAAATTTTGCGGGTTCTGCTTGATCGCGAGTGCCGCCCCACACAAGGACAACACGCAAGGAAAAAGGGCGCCCCGTTCGGGGCGCCCTTCCCTGATTTTGAGCCGAGTGGCGGCGGGCGCCTTACTCGATGATCTTGGAGACGACGCCCGAACCCACGGTGCGGCCGCCTTCGCGGATGGCGAAGCGCAGGCCGTCTTCCATCGCGATCGGCGCGATCAGCTCGACGTTGAACTTCAGGTTGTCGCCCGGCATCACCATCTCGGTGCCCTCGGGCAGTTCAACCGTGCCGGTCACGTCGGTGGTGCGGAAGTAGAACTGCGGACGGTAGTTCTTGAAGAACGGCGTGTGACGGCCGCCTTCTTCCTTGGTCAGGATGTAGACCTCGCACTCGAACTTGGTGTGCGGCTTGACCGAGCCCGGCTTGCAGAGAACCTGGCCACGCTCGACGCCGTCACGGTCGACACCACGCAGCAGCGCGCCGATGTTGTCGCCGGCTTCGCCGCGGTCCAGCAGCTTGCGGAACATTTCAACGCCCGTGCAGGTCGTCTTCGAGGTGTCGCGGATGCCCACGATCTCGATTTCGTCACCGACGTTGATCACGCCACGCTCGACACGGCCGGTCACAACCGTACCGCGGCCCGAGATCGAGAACACGTCTTCGATCGGCATCAGGAAGGGCTGGTCGACGGCACGCTCCGGCTGCGGGATGTACTCGTCCACGGCGGCCATCAGTTCCTTGATCTTCTCTTCGCCGATTTCCGGGTCACGGCCTTCGAGAGCGGCCAGCGCCGAACCGGCGATGATCGGAACGTCGTCGCCCGGGAAGTCGTACTCGGACAGCAGTTCGCGGACTTCCATTTCCACGAGCTCCAGCAGCTCCTCGTCGTCGACCTGGTCGACCTTGTTCAGGAACACGACCATGGCGGGGATGCCGACCTGGCGGCCCAGCAGGATGTGCTCGCGCGTCTGCGGCATCGGGCCGTCAGCGGCGTTCACAACCAGGATCGCGCCGTCCATCTGGGCGGCACCGGTGATCATGTTCTTGACGTAGTCGGCGTGGCCGGGGCAGTCGACGTGCGCATAGTGGCGGTTGTCGGTCTCGTATTCCACGTGCGCGGTCGAGATGGTGATGCCGCGGGCCTTCTCTTCCGGCGCGCCGTCGATCTGGTCGTAGGCCTTGAAGTCACCGAAGTACTTGGTGATCGCCGCCGTCAGCGTCGTCTTGCCGTGGTCAACGTGACCAATGGTGCCGATGTTGCAGTGCGGCTTGCCGCGTTCAAACTTTTCCTTTGCCATCTCTCAGACGCCTCACGTTAGAGGGGGCCGCCGACGCGCCCCGAGTTTCATCGCGCGCCGTTTATTGAGTCGGGCAGCGAAAATCAAGCACCTAGTGGGCCCTGGCCCGTGTCGGGCCAAGGCCGGGACCTGTCTCAGCAGGCCCCCTGCACGCGCTTTGCATTGGCGGGCGGCGTATAGTCCTCGGTGAACCAGTCGTCGCTCTCCTGCATCTCGCGCAGCCATTTCTCCATGTCCAGCGCGGCGGCTTCGGCCAGCTTCTGCATCTGCTCTTCACGGGTCAGCTGCAGGCGCGATTCGAAGACCTGGATGACCATGATGTCATGCGCCTTGTTGTTCATCTTGACGCAGTTGCCATCGTCAAAGACCGTCACCGCGACATGCAGGGCCGATTTGCCCGGCACCACCGGCGGCGGCAGCGAATAGGCGATGACCTTGATGCCGAGGTGATAAAGACGCTCGCCCTCGAACCGGGTAAAGCGCTGTTGCATCGCACCGTCCACGGTTTCGATCCATTCCTCCGGCGTCGCGTCGCGCGACACCAAGAGCTTGGCCGGCTCGGGTTTTTCGGTCACGACGGCAACATAGCCCAGCGAGAAATCCCCCAAAGGCTCTGTCGGGCCGGCGAGGTCCTTCGTGGCATCCGTGCAGGCGGCCAACCCCAGGGCCAGCAGCAATACGGCAGCGATCCGGATCATAGACATCCCTCCTTGTCGGCGCTTGCGATAACGCGCCACCCGTCTGCGTGCAATCGGACGGGGGTTTTGTCGACCCCCACGCGGCCCCTATCTTTGCAACAGCGACCGTGGAGCCACAGATGACCCGATCATCCCCAGCACAGGATCCGGACCGCCTGCCCGTCCGTGTCCCGCTTGTCACCCGCCCGCTGGGCCTGTGGGACAGCCTGCGGGCCACGCGCGAAAACGTGCTGTCGATCATCCCCGAGGTGGCGCTGCAACGCCGGATCGTTTCCGGCAGAACCGGTCGGCGCTGGCACATGGTGATGGACCCCGGGGCGATCCGGCGGGTCCTGCTGGAGAATCTCGACACCTATCCCAAGTCCCTGGTGACAAAGAACCTTCTGCGTCCGGCCGTTGGCGATTCCCTGTTCATCGCCGAGGGCGCGCACTGGCGGTGGCAACGGCGCACGGCCGCCCCCGCCTTTTCGCATCGCAACGTGCTCAACCTTGCCCCGGTGATGACCCGCGCCGCGGAGCGGTCCGTCGCAAGGATCGCGGAGGCCGGGCCGCGTGCCGTCGAGATGATGCAGGAAATGGTCACCACCACGTTTGACGTGATTTCGGATGTCACGTTTTCGTCAGGCGAAGGCTTTCAGCGCGACGCCGTCCATCAGGCCATCGACGCCTATATCTCGGAGGCTGGCAAGGTCTCGCTTTTCGACGTTCTGGGCTTTCCCGACTGGGTGCCGCGTCCGGGCCGCCTGCGGGCCGGCGGCGTGACCGAGATGCGCGATGTGGCCGACCGCGCCATCCAGCGCCGTATCGACGAAGGCCCGGGCGACGTGCCGGACCTGCTCGACCTGCTGCTCGCGGGTGAAGATCCGGAGAGCGGGCGCAAGATGAGCCTGCCAGAGCTGCGCGACAACCTGCTGACCTTCATCGTGGCCGGGCACGAAACGACCGCCCTGGCGCTTTCCTGGGCGCTCTATCTCATGGCTTTCGACCAGGAAGCGCAGGATCGCGCCCGGGCCGAGGCGCAGGCCGTGCTGTCGGATGGCCTGGCCCGGGGCGAGGATGTCCCGCGGCTGACCTTTACCCGGCAGGTGGTGGACGAGGCGCTGCGGCTATACCCGCCCGGCGGGCTGGTGTCGCGCACGGCACTGGCAGAGGACAGGCTGTGCGGCACGCGCATCCTGCCGGGCGACACGGTGATGCTGCCGATCTACGCGCTGCACCGGCACGACGCACTGTGGGAGGATCCGCAGGCCTTTCGGCCGGACCGTTGGGCCGGGGACAGGCCGGACCGCTATGCCTATCTGCCTTTCGGAGACGGCCCGCGCATCTGCATCGGGGCCAGTTTCGCCCTGCAGGAGGCCGTGATCATCCTGTCGACCCTGCTGGCCAATTTCCGGTTCACACCCGTGAAGGGGCGCGATCCGAAACCCGTGATGATCCTGACCCTGAGGCCTGAAGGCGGCGTCTGGCTGGAGGCAGAGCGGGTTCTCTAGACACACGCTCCACCAAGCTCGCAAAGGACACCGGTCTTACGACCGGTTCGCGCCCGGAACCCACAAGACATCCGCCTTGCCGTCGTCATTGGCGATCCGCGACGCAACAAAGAACCAGTCGGACAGGCGGTTGAGGTATTTGACCGCTTCCGGGTTCACCGTCTCCATAGTGGCCAGTTCCACCACGAAACGTTCCGCCCGGCGGGCCACCGTCCGACAATGGTGCAGATGCGCCGCAAGGGCCGTGCCGCCGGGCAGGATGAAGCTCCGCAGCGGCTCCAGCCGTGCGTTCATCCCGTCGATTTCGGTCTCAAGCCGCGTCACCTGGCTCGCGTCCATGCGCAGCGGCGGATATTCCCGCTCGGCGTCCTTTTCCATGTCGGGCGTGCACAGGTCCGCGCCCAGGTCGAACAGGTCGTTCTGGATGCGGCTCAGCTGGCCCTCTAGCTCCCCTTCGGCCTGCAGACGTGCCAGCCCGACGACCGAATTCAGCTCGTCCACCGTGCCATAGGCCGTCACCCGCGTGGAAAACTTCGCCACGCGCGCGCCATTGCCCAGCGCGGTTTCCCCGGCATCGCCGGTCTTTGTGTAGATCTTGCTCAGAACAACCATGTCATTTCCCCCGGATCCAGACGAACGCCAGGATCAGAATCACCGCGATGAACTGCGCCGCGATCCGCCAGCGCATCACCTTGTTTGCGTGTTTCCTGTTGAATTCTCCACCCTTGGCAAAGGTCCCGATGCCGAAAAGCAGAATGCCGAGCACCACCAGAACGGCGACACCGACGACGATGAACAATGGATCCTTGGCCATGATATCTCCCGGGTTTTGCGTCTCACATAGCGGACATGTTCGAAAAGGCGACAGGGCGTAGAGTCACCCCTTGGCCACCAGCCAGTCCATCGCCCGGGTCGGCAACAGACGCCGCAAGCCACCCATCAACCAGGTCGCGGTGGTGATGTAGTAGCGCGGGCGCGGGCGCGGGCTTTCCAGAGCGTGGACCAGTTTCGCGGTCACCGCCGATGGCGGCAGTTCAAAGGTATCCGGCCCGCGATCCTCGTACAGGCGTTTCAGCAGCTTCGACTCGTACTGGGCCCTGCGCGGGCTGGTCTGCCAGTCGATCCAGCGTTCGAAATGCGGGATCGCGTTGACCCGGATCCTTGACGTCACCGGCCCGGTGTTCAGCGTGACCACATGGATCGGCGTGTCGCGCATCTCGATTCTCAGGGTGTCGGTCAGGGCTTCGGTGGCGTGCTTGGTGGCATTGTAGGCGGACCGCCACGGCGCCACGACAAGGCCCAGAACCGAACCGTGATTGACGATCCGCCCATGCCCCTGCGCCCGCATGACGGGGATCACCCGCCGCGTCAGGTCATGCCAGCCAAAGACATTCGCCTCGAAGATCTCGCGCAGCGCCTGGACCGGCAGATCCTCCGAGGCGCCCGGCATGGCATAGGCACCATTGTTGAACAGCGCGTCCAGCGTACCGCCCGTGGCGGCCAGGACCTCGTCCAGAGCGGAGGAGACGCTGGCGGGGTCAGTGTAGTCCAGCCGCGGGCTTTCGAACCCCTCGGCGCGCAGCCTTTCGCAATCCGCCTCTTGCCGGCAGGCGGCAAAGACACGCCAGCCGCGCGCCTTCAGCCCGTGCGCCGCGTCGTACCCGATGCCAGAGGAACAGCCGGTGATGAGAATGCTGCGTGTCGTCATGGGCGCGATTTAGGACAGGCCGACGGCAAATGAAAGCGCGTCCGACCAGCGCGCCCCAGCCCGCAACCTAGTCCGCCGCCTCGAGGAAATCGTCGGACATCCAGCCGGTCGCCTCGTCAAGCCCACTCAGCACCCGCAGCCTGACCCAGCCATCGCCGGTGTCGTCCAGCACCTCGACCTCGTCGCCCTCGAACAGCTGGGTGATCACATCATAGCTGGTCGCCGGTCCATCGCGCAGGTTCACCCGCGTGCCGGTCACGATACGCAGGTCACGCTCGTCCGGCGCCACCACGGGCGCCGCGCCATCGCCCACCCGCGATCCCAGCGGCGCACCATCGCCCAGGCCCGCGATCTGCGGAATCGGGTCTTCCGGCCCAACGGACTCGGGGATTACGCCCGGCCCCAGCGCATCCGCTAGCGAACGCGCGAGTTCATCAGCCGGCTCCGCCGCATCGGGCGCTGGCGGCGGTGTGTTGTCCTTGACGATCGCATCGGCCAGTGCGGCGGCGATCTCGTCCTCTGGGTCGGGACTCGCGGCCTCCGGCGCGGGGGTCACGACCTGCGATGCGGGATCGGCAACCTCCGGCTCGGGCTCGGGCGCGCGGACGGTCTTGGACGGCAGCGGATCGCGCGGCGCAAGCGAGCTGACCCGCGGCTCTGCGGCGGGTTCCGGCGCGGGATCGGGGCGGCGCGCGGTCAGGGAATTGTCCAGCGGGCGTACCTGCGGCGTGCTCGGTCTCACGTCCGCCAGGATGGTAACGCCATGCTCTCCGGGTTCGAAATCGCTGCCCCCCGAGAGCTGCCACCAGGCCACGCCCAACAGCAGAAAGGTCATCAGCATCGTGCCGCGGACAATCATTCCCCAGGTCTCCATTCAGTCACCGCCCCACCGACCGGGCGGCATCGTCCGTTGATAGCCGATTTGACGCGCCCCTCGTAGGGTCTTCGGCGCTGTTTTTTCCCATCCGGCGGCTTGCCGCTGCGATGTGGCGCAGGTATCACCACATCTATGGACGAGGACGCCGATATCCCCAACATGCCCGAACGCGATCAAGCAGAGCCATTGCGGCGCGCCATCGGCGACCGTTACCTGACCTATGCGCTCAGCACGATCATGCACAGGGCGCTGCCCGATGCCCGCGACGGGTTGAAGCCGGTGCACCGGCGTATCCTGTATGCAATGCGCAGGCTGCGGTTGAGTTCCACCGGAGGCTTCCTGAAATCCGCCAAGATCAGCGGCGACACCATGGGGGATTTCCACCCGCACGGCGACGCGGCGATCTATGACGCGATGGCGCGCCTGGCGCAGGATTTCACCATTCGTTACCCGCTGGTCGACGGCCAGGGCAACTTTGGCAACATCGACGGCGACAACCCGGCTGCCTCGCGCTACACCGAGGCGCGCATGACCATCATGGCCGAGGCGCTGCTCGAAGGGCTGGACGAAAACTCCGTCGACTTCCGGCCCAACTACGACGGCCGCCTGATGGAACCCTCGGTCCTGCCGGCCTCCTACCCCAACCTGCTGGCCAATGGCTCTTCGGGCATCGCGGTGGGCATGGCGACCAATATCCCGCCGCACAACATCGTCGAGCTGATCAATGCCTCCCTGCACCTGATCAAGTCTCCGAACGCGGTGGACGACACGCTGCTGCAATATGTCCCCGGCCCCGATTTCCCGACGGGCGGCGTCATCGTGGAACCGCCCGAGAACATCGCAACGGCCTATCGCACCGGCCGCGGCAGCATCCGGCTGCGCGCCCGCTGGCACATCGAGGATCTTGGCCGCGGCACCTGGCAGGTTGTCGTGACGGAAATCCCGTACCAGGTGCAGAAGTCCAAGCTGGTCGAACGCATCGCGGAACTGATCCAGACCAAGAAGGTGCCGATCCTCGCCGACGTGCGCGACGAAAGCGCCGAGGACATCCGCATGATCCTGGAGCCGAAGTCCAAGAACGTGGACCCGGATGTCCTGATGAACATGCTGTTCCGCAACTCGGACCTCGAAATCCGGTTCTCGCTAAACATGAACGTGCTGATCGACGGCGTGACGCCCAAGGTCTGCTCGCTCAAGGAGGTGCTGCGCGCCTTCCTCGACTTCCGGCGCGAGGTGCTGATCCGCCGGTCGAAACACCGGATGGCCAAGATCGACAACCGGCTGGAGGTGCTGGAGGGGCTGATCGTCGCCTTCCTGAACCTCGACCGGGTGATCGACATCATCCGCTACGACGATGACCCCAAGGCCGCCCTGATGTACGAGGACTGGTCCAAGCCGCACCAGGACACCGTCGTCCGCGCCACCGATGAGCGCGACTATGTTTCGCCGCTGGCGGGCATCGACGTCAAATCGCTGGACCTGCGCGAAGACCCCGAGGCCATCGCGCGCGGCGTGCTGGCCGATGACGGTACGGACGGCAAGGTGCCCGCACGTTTCGTTGGCCGGTCCGAGGGGCTGTCGGACGTGCAGGCCGAGGCGATCCTCAACATGCGCCTGCGCAGCTTGCGCCGGCTGGAAGAGCTGGAACTGGTCAAGGAACGCGACGCCCTGATGGAAGAGCGCGCGGGCCTCGAGGATCTTCTGGACAGCGAGGACCTGCAATGGTCCCGCATCGGCGAAGAGCTGAAAGAGGTGAAGAAGAAGTTCGGCAAGGGGCTGGACCGCGGTGCGCGCCTGACCTCGCTGGCCGAGGCGGCAGAGGCCGAGGAGGTCCCGCTGGAGGCGATGATCGAGCGCGAGCCGATCACCGTGGTCTGCTCGCAGATGGGTTGGATCCGTGCCATGACCGGCCATATCGCGCTGGACCGCGAGCTGAAGTTCAAGGACGGCGACGGCCCTCGCTTCATCTTCCACGCGGAAACCACCGACCGCCTGCTGGTCTTTGCCTCGACGGGACGGTTCTACACGGTCTCGGCGGCCAACCTGCCCGGCGGGCGCGGCATGGGGGAACCTCTGCGCCTGATGGTTGATCTGCCGAACGAGGCCGAGATCATTGACATCTTCATCCACAAGCCGGGGCGCAAGCTGCTGGTGGCCTCTTCTGCCGGGGACGGGTTCATCGTGCCCGAGGACGAGGTGATCGCCCAGACCCGCAGCGGCAAGCAGGTGCTGAACGTGCGTGCGCCGTCGCGCGCGATGGTCTGCAAACCCGTCGATGGCGATCACGTTGCGGTGGTTGGCGAGAACCGCAAGGTGCTGGTCTTTGCGCTAGAAGAACTGCCCGAGATGGGCCGCGGCAAGGGTGTGCGCCTGCAAAAGTACAAGGACGGCGGGCTGTCGGACGCGCGGACCTTTACCCTGGCCGAGGGCCTGAGCTGGCAAGATCCGGCGGGGCGGACCCGGACCGAAACGGCGCTGGAGGAATGGACCGGCAAGCGCGCAGGGACGGGCCGCATGGCGCCGCGCGGCTTCCCGCGGGACAACAAGTTCACCTGACCCGTTTCGCGCGCGAAACATTACGCCTTAACAATAGGTTAACCAGACGACACCTTTCCAGGCCCGTGCAGTCCCGGGTGCAGGAACACCGTAAATGCGTCCTTGGGCCAAGCCTGCTCTGGCGGGATCAGGGCGGGCACCTTCGCTCGCAAGCACACCCGCCGCAGTGTTCTGACGTTAATCAGCCACAGCGCCCGAAGGGCAGGCATTCCCGACTTTACGCCTCTTTGCACTGGCAGCATCCTAGCGCCATGTTCCGCGCACCCGCTCCTGCGTCCGTTTCCGCCAAAGAAAGACAAGCAAAATGCATACCGATCAAGATTTGATGGACATCCGCTATACCGGCGAAAAAGGCCCATTGTTCGGCCTCGCCTTGAAAACCGGCCTTCTGACCGTCGTAACGCTGGGCATCTACCGGTTCTGGCAAAAAACCCGCATCCGCAAGTACATCTGGTCCTCGGTCGACGCCGGGGGCGACACCTTCGAATACACCGGCACCGGGGTCGAGAAGTTCCTCGGCTTCCTCGTCGCCATCGTCTTTCTGGCGATCTACGTCGGCATCATCCAGATGGTGCTGTTCTACGCCGGACTGAACATCATGGTCGATCCGGAAACCGCCTCGACACAGGAGGCCATCGCGCAGGTCGCGGCGATCTACATCACCTTCTTCGCGGTGCTGCCCTTTGTCCTGTACGCCATGTACCGCGCCCGCCGCTACAAGATGGCCCGCACCCGCTGGCGCGGCATCCGCTTCGGCATGGAAAAGGGCGCCTGGGGCTACGTCCTGCGCGCCATCGGCTATGGCCTGCTGGCCGCGATCACGCTGGGGATCCTGCTGCCGCTGCAGACCTTCAAGTTGGAAAAATACATGGCCGACCGCAGCTACTACGGCAGCGCGCGGTTCCACCAGGAAGGCAAGTGGAGCGACCTCTACAAGGCCATGACCCATATCCTGATCGCCATCGGCATCATGGTCGTCAGCGGCATCGCCCTGGCCGGCGCCGCCAGCGGCGAGACCGTCGGACTGGCCGTCATGGGCGGGATCGGCATCTTTGTCGGCTACATCTGGTTCTTTTTCGGCTCTGTCCACTACAGCGTGCAAAGCTTTGGCTACCTCAGCCGCAACAAGGTGCTGGGGGACGAGATCCGCTTTGACGCCCAGCCGCGCACCGGCTTTGTGATCAAGACCTACATCCTCGGCGGCCTGCTGCTCAGCCTTCTGGCCTCGGTGGCCTTCGGGATCGTCGGCGCCGTGGCGGCCGGGTTCATCCCGCTGATGCAGGACGGGTCCGGCGTGGCCATCGCGATGTTCGGCGTCGTCATGGCGATCGGCTATATCGTCGCGCTGGTAGTGGTGCAGGCGCTGAGCATGATCCTGATCACACAGCCGATCCTGGGCCACTATGTCGAGACGCTCAAGATCCGGAACGCAGGCGCGCTCAACCGCATCGCCCAGCGCGAGGCCGAGACCGGTGTCGATGCCGAAGGCTTTGCCGATGCGCTGGACGTGGGTGGCGCGATCTGATGCAAAAGACCGAGGCGCAGTTCTTCGATGGCCTCACGGCAGGGCGGCATGATGTTCATGTCGCCCTTTCCGACGACCGGCAGGCCATGATCATCACCGGCGACACCCTGCCCGAACCGCTGCGCTGGAACCTGATGGACCTGCGCGCGCTCAGCGATACCGGCCACAAAGACCGGCTGACCCTGACGCGCCACGCCCAGACCGACGACGAGGCGCCGCGCGATCCCGCCCGGCTGATCCTGCTGGACCCCGAGCTGATCGCCTGGATGCACCGCACCCGCCCCGGCCTGTTCCGCGCCGACATGCACAAGGGCACCTGGCGCAAGATCGGCATCTACACCGGCGGGGCGGTGGCGGCCGCCGGCCTGATGCTCTTCGTGATCCTGCCCGCGATGGCCAATACGTTGGCCCAGATCATCCCGATCGAACGCGAGATCGCCTTTGGCAAGGTCGTCGTGCGCCAGATGGAGCGGGTTCTGGGCAGCGGCAGCGGATCGCTGCGTTGCACCGATCCGGCGGGCGTTGCCGCGCTGGACAAGATGATCACGCGGCTGACCGAAACCCGCGAGATGCAGTACCAGATCAGCAGCCAGGTCCTTGACCACGATATGGTCAACGCCTTCGCCGCCCCCGGCGGGCAGGTCGTCGTCCTGCGCGGGCTGCTGGAGACGGCGGAGAGCCCCGAGGAGGTCGCCGGGGTCCTGGCGCATGAGATCGGCCATGTCGAATCGCGGGATGCCACGCGGCACGCCCTGCGCACCGCGGGGTCGGCGGGCCTGCTGACCATGATCATCGGCGACTTCTCCGGCGGCGCGGCCATCGCGCTGGTGGGGGAAAAGCTGATGACCGCCGCCTATACCCGCGAGGCCGAGGCCGCCGCCGATCTCTTTGCGCTGGATATGCTGCAACAGGCGGATGTGAGCGCCGATGGTTTTGCCCGCTTCTTTGACGCGCTGGACGACATGCAGGGCATTGAAATCCCGGCTTACCTGTCGACTCACCCGATCACGTCGGAACGGGCCGACCAGGCGCGCGATTTTGCACGATCACAGAGCGGAACTCGCCCGATCCTCAGCGATGCAGAGTGGCGCGCGCTGCAGAACATCTGCCGTTAGGGCATGAAACGGAGCACAAAAGGGGCTTTCAACACTCGAATACCGGTCTAGCCACCTGAGGGAACGGCAAGCCATATCCGGTCGGCCTCGACCCCAGGGAACGACGCTTCGCCTCGAGTGTTTCGAACACAAGACCTGACATTGAACCACCCGCGGGCGCGAATCCGTGCCGCGTAACGATGCAAATTTGGCCAAAGGTGTCGTAGCGGCACCTTGGCGTGCGCCCGGATTGCAATGGATTCGATTGTATACCGGAAAACGTCCCGTCATTGCGACGCGTATGGGCGCTAACGCGACGATTTTTCGCTGTTTCCCCAAGGCACGGCAGGCTACACAACCCGACGAGGAAGTCTCGCGGGTCCGCCCGCGGCAATGGTAGACCTGAGGAGAGACACGCAGATGAAGGTCCTTGTGCCCGTCAAGCGCGTGATCGACTACAACGTGAAAGTCCGCGTGAAGGCGGATGGCAGCGGTGTCGATCTGGCGAACGTGAAGATGTCGATGAACCCCTTCGACGAGATCGCCGTGGAAGAGGCGATCCGCCTGAAGGAAGCCGGCAAGGTCGACGAGGTCGTCGCCGTCTCGATCGGTGTCAAGCAGAGCCAGGAAACCCTGCGCACCGCGCTGGCCATGGGCGCCGACCGCGCCATCCTGGTCGTGGCCGCCGATGACGTGCACACCGACATCGAGCCGCTGGCCGTTGCCAAGATCCTGGCCGCCATCGTCAAGGAAGAAGAGCCGGGGCTCGTGCTCTGCGGCAAGCAGGCCATCGACAACGACCTGGGCGCCACCGGCCAGATGCTGTCCGCCCTGCTGGGCTGGTCGCAGGCCATGTATGCCAACAAGGTCGACGTCGAGGGCGACCACGCGGTTGTCACCCGAGAGGTCGACGGCGGCCTGCAGACCGTCAAGGTCAAGATGCCGACCATCATCTCGACCGACCTGCGCCTGAACGAGCCGCGTTATGCCTCGCTGCCCAACATCATGAAGGCGAAGAAAAAGCCGCTGGATGAGAAGACCGCCGAGGACTACGGCGTCGACGTCAGCCCGCGCCTCGAAATCGTCTCGACCGGTGAACCGGCGGCACGTGCCGCAGGCGAGATCGTTCCGGACGTCGATACGCTTGTCGCCAAGCTGAAAGAAAAGGGGATCGTGTGATGGCCGTTCTGCTGATTGCCGAGATCAACGACGGCGCGCTGGCGATGGACGCCACCGCCAAGACCGTCTCCGCCGCCAAGGCCCTGGGCGACGTGACCATCCTGGCCGCCGGCGCCTCTGCCAAGGCCGCCGCCGACGAAGCCGCCACCATCGAGGGCGTTTCCAAGGTGCTGGTCGCCGAGGATGACCTCTATGGTCACCGCCTGGCAGAGCCGGTTGCCGCGCTGATCGCCTCGCTGGCCGGCGACTACAGCCACGTCGTGGCGCCCGCCACCACCGACGCAAAGAACATCCTGCCCCGCGTCGCCGCGCTGTTGGACGTGATGGTGCTGACCGACGTGACCGAGGTCGTGGACGCCGACACTTTTGTCCGCCCGATCTACGCCGGCAACGCGATGCAGACGGTCAAGTCCAAGGACGCGACCAAGGTCATCACCTTCCGCACCTCGACCTTCGACGCGGCCGCCACCGGCGGTTCGGCGGCTGTCGAAGAGATCGCAGCGGGCGACAACCCCGGCCTCAGCGAATGGGTCGAGGACAAGGTGGCCGAAAGCGACCGCCCCGAGCTGACCTCGGCCGGTGTCGTGGTCTCCGGCGGCCGCGGTGTCGGGTCCCAGGAGGATTTCGCCATCATCGAGAAGCTGGCGGACAAGCTGAACGCCGCTGTCGGTGCCTCGCGCGCCGCGGTCGACTCGGGCTTTGCGCCGAACGACTGGCAGGTGGGCCAGACCGGCAAGGTCGTGGCGCCGGACCTCTACGTCGCGGTCGGCATCTCGGGTGCGATTCAGCACCTTGCCGGCATGAAGGACTCGAAGGTCATCGTCGCCATCAACAAGGACGAAGAGGCCCCGATCTTCCAGGTGGCGGACTACGGTCTTGTCGCCGACCTCTTCGAGGCCGTCCCGGCCCTGACCGAAAAGCTGTAAGCAGGCGTTGGGTGCAAGGCACCCCCCGCAACATACATCAAGGCCCGCCGGACAGGCGGGCCTTGTTCATGTCAACGCCGAACCATTGCGCCCAGCACCGGGGTCAGCGCCTCACCGACTTCGTGGTGGGCAAGCGGGCCCATCAGTTCGGCCGCGGCGCAGGCCTCGAAGTCGCCGAAGACCATGCCGCGCGTACCTTCGGTGAGGGCCGCGCCCGACGCCACGACCTCGACAACCTCGTTGACCCGGGGGCGCAGCGTCTCGATCATTTCGCGGTTCACGAACAGTGGATCGCCATCCAGCCGCCCGGGCAGTTCACAGGGCACGGGATGGTCCGCGAACCACAGCAGCACCGTATCCCCGTGCAGATGCGCAAGCAGTTGCTTCATGCGTGACGTCCAGGCCTTCCGCAGTTCTTCCTGAACCTCGGCAAACCGGTCGCTGGAGACATCGGCAAGCCGCCCCAGCATGTGACGGACAAAATGAAACTCCGTAAAATCGATCTCGGGATAGAGCACCTGAAGCTTTTCCGAGGCACGCAGGAAACGATCATTGCGGCGCGGATGCACGGTATAGAATCGGTTCGACAGGTTCTGCGCCCCCATCACCTGCACCACCTTGACGGCGGCCCCGGCCGCAAGGTCCAGCACGCCGGGATCGTTCAGGTACAGGTCCACGCCGGCGTTGATCACGCCGAAATTCGCGCAGGCCAGCCTGATCCGCTGTTCCAGCAGCGCCGGAAAGGGCTGCTCGATGAAGCGACCGTATGTTTCCGTTCCGCCGAGGAACGCAAAGTAAAGTCCGTCGAGTTGCCGTCGCGGACCGCGGAACAGCACGCGTGACGTGCCGTAGCGGCACGGATAGTATTCCAGGGTCGCATGGCCCCCGCCATGTACAGACATTTTCCCACCTCATTTTTCACCCAAAGGCGAGAATCGGGCAAAGCCCTTGCCATTTTGCTAATGTGACAATGCGAGACGAATCCGACACTCTTGCAGCCCCGCCAAAGCCGGTTCATGGTGGCCGCGGCAAAAGGGGATCGGGACATGGAAATCAAGTCTATCGGGGTCGTTGGCGCGGGGCAGATGGGGAACGGAATTGCCCATGTCATGGCGCTGGCAGGCTACGAGGTACGTCTCAACGACATCAGCCAGGAGGCGCTGGACAAGGCCGTTGCCACCATCGGCAAGAACCTTGACCGTCAGGTCACCCGCGAGAAGATCTCGGCCGAGGAACGCGACCGGACGATGGCGCGCATCCGCACAACGCTTCACCTGCCCGAAATCGCCCAGACCGACCTGGTGATCGAGGCCGCGACCGAGCGCGAAGAGGTCAAGGACAAGATCTTTGCCGCCCTGCTGCCACACCTGAAGCCCGAGACGATCCTGACCTCGAACACTTCGTCCATCTCGATCACGCGACTGGCCAGCCGGACCGACCGCCCCGAGAAGTTCCTGGGGTTCCATTTCATGAACCCGGTGCCGGTGATGAAGCTGGTCGAGCTGATCCGGGGCATCGCCACCGACCACGAAACCTATGAGAGCTGCCTCGCGGTGGTCGAGAAACTCGACAAGACCGCTGCCAGCGCCGAGGATTTTCCCGCCTTCATCGTCAACCGCATCCTGATCCCGATGATCAACGAGGCCTGCTATACGCTGTACGAAGGCGTGGGCAACGTGCGCTCGATCGACATGGCGATGAAGCTGGGCGCCAACCACCCGATGGGTCCGCTGGAACTGGCCGACTTCATCGGGTTGGACACCTGCCTTGCGATCATGAACGTGCTGCACGACGGGCTCGCCGATACCAAGTACCGCCCCTGCCCGCTGCTGACCAAATACGTCGAAGCCGGCTGGCTGGGCCGCAAGACCGGTCGCGGTTTTTACGATTATCGCGGGGATGAACCGGTTCCGACGCGCTGATCCCGACCGCCCTGTGCCCCGGGATGCGTGCAGATGCACCTGAACGGGCACGGGCCCACCGCGGCGCCAGACTGTAACCTCAGCTTTCGCGCAGGGCCAGAGTCTGCTCGCGCAGCCAGGCGACGAACTCGCGCTGGCCGCCCGCAAAGGCCTTGACCTGTTCGGGGGTGATCGGCTCACCGACGACCGGCTTTTGCGGCCGCTTGCAGGCGTGCACGACCTCGTGGATCAAGAGACCCTGGCGGATCGTGGCGGACAGCTTGTTGGCGATCTGGTAGGCACGGCTGTTCTGGCCCGGAAAGAAGATCGGCACTACGGTTGCGCCCGATCTCTGGATCATCTTGGCGGTAAAGGGGTTCCAGCCCGCCTCTTGCGCCGTGCCGAACCAGGTTTCGGACGACGCCACGACGCCGGAAGGAAACAGGACGATCACGCCCCCGGACTTGAGGTGATCCATTGCCCTTGCCCGCATTTCCAGGCTCTGCTCGCGCGCGTCTTCCTCATGCGGGAAGGGCACCGGGATCATGAAGGGTTCCACCTCCTTGACGCCGGTCAGAAGCGAGCGTGTCAGGATCTTGTAGTCTGTGCGTACACGGCCAATGAGTTCCGCCAGCACCATCCCGTCGACCAGCCCGTGCGGGTGGTTGGCCACGATGATCACCGGGCCATCCTTGGGGATGCGGGCAATCTGTTCGGCCGGCGTCATCAGGTCGATGCCCATGATGCCCAGGGCCTGGCTCCAGAAGGCCTGCCCCTCGACCGGGCCCATGCGTTCGAACCGCCGCACCATGCGCAGCAGGGGGATCTTGCCGGTCAGCCATTCCAGCGTCCGGATCGTGTTTGCCTTCCACGGGTTTCTGAACGTGTTGGCGTAACTGACCTGACGCTTGTCATAGGGTGCAGGATTCCTGGACACGCTCCGCCCCCTCAGGGATGTCGATTGGGTGCTTTCGACCATGCGCCTGCTACAGTCCCGTTTTGCACGTCAGCGCCGGGCACCGGCGCTAACAGTCTTCCCCGAAACGGTCGGCCACCAAGGCCTCGACCGCATCGGCCAGCGCCTCGGCATCCGGCCCCGAGGTTTGGACTTCAATAGTGCTTCCTTTCGCGGCTGCCAACATCAAAAGCCCCATAATACTGTCTCCGCTGGCGGACATCCCGTCGCGGCTGACCTCGGCCATTGCGTCAAAGCCTTCGACCACCTCGACCAGTTTGGCAGAGGCGCGGGCATGCAGCCCCTTCTCGTTGATGATCTTCAGCGCGCGTTGAACGGAGTTGGTCATGGGAACCCGGCTTTCTCGTGGCAGATCAAGGCATTCAAGTTGGATCCGCCGGAATGTTCTGACTGTCAATGTACTTCCGCCCGGCCTCCAGGGCCTGGCGTACCGCTTCTGGAACGGTCAGGTTACGGCTTTTGGTCAGCTTGATCAGCATCGGCAGATTCGCGCCGTACAGAATACGGCGGTTTTCGGGGCGGCAGGCGTTCAGCGACAGGTTGGAAGGAGAGCCGCCGAACATGTCGGTGACGATCACCACCCCGCCGCCACTGTCGACCGCATCGGCCGCGGCGCAGATCTCGTCCTGCTTGTCGGCGCGGTTGGCATCCGCCTCGATGGAAATCGCCTGCATCGCCGGCTGCGTGCCAACCACATGCTCGACCGCCGCGAGATACTCGCGGGCCAGTCCGCCATGCGCGACGATCACGATACCGATCACCCGGACACCTTTCCAACCAAGCCAACGCCGCGTTCGGAAACGGGCGTGCCGCCGCGACGTTCCAGTTCGCGGTGCCTAATTGACACCCGCCAGCCTTCCTGCGCAAGAGCGGCCGCGACGTTTTCCGTGACGGCAACCGACCGGTGCAGGCCACCGGTACAGCCAAAGCCGATGGCGAAATGGGCCTTACCCTCGGCCACCACCGCCGGCAGCATCAACAGGACCAGGCCGGTCAACCGGTCCAGGAAATCCTCGTAGCGGGGATCTCCTGCCACGAAGGACGCCACCTGCGGGTCCAGCCCGGTAAAGGCGCGCAAGTCAGGTTCCCAATGGGGGTTGCGCAGGAACCGGCAATCGAACACGACATCCAGTCCCTGTGGCAGCCCGCGCTTGTAGGAAAAGCTCTGCACCGAGACGGCCGTGCCCTGGCCCGTCACCTCGCCAAACCAGCCTTCCAATTCGGCCCGCAGGTCGTGTACCGAAAGTTCTGATGTGTCGATCAGGATATCGGCGCGCGACCGCACGTCGGTCAGCAGGGCCTTTTCGCGCACCACCCCGTCCACCGGCATCTCGTCCGGGGCCATCGGGTGACGGCGTCGGGTTTCGGAATAACGCCGCACCAGCACCTCGTCGGTGCAATCGACATACAACAGGTCGACGGGGGCGCGCATCTGGTCCGTCAGGATCTCGTAGAGCTGCAACAAGCCCTCGGCACTGAAATCGCGGTTGCGCACGTCGATGCCCAGCGCAAGTGGCCGGGCCGGGGGCGTGTCGTGATCGACCAACCGCGGCACCAGGCTGAGCGGGATGTTGTCGATGCTCTCGAAACCCAGGTCCTCGAGCACGTTGATCGCGCTCGACCGCCCGGCGCCCGAGGGGCCGGTGACAAAGACGATGCGCGCGCTGCCAGTTTCCTTGTGGTCCATCTCTACTCTCGCCGTCCCGACTTGAGATAGTGAACGAGTCCTGCGGGGAAATATTCAGACGCGGAATTGTGAAGCAATGGCACATCCACCCCCAGCAGCCGGGTGGACCTGTTAGGCGGCAAGCGATGCCTTTCGGCCACATCCATGTCCAGAATGGCGGCCAGTGGAATGTCGGTGACATGGGCTGCGTGCAATAGGCCGAGGGCGCGCGCCTCGATCATGCCTGCCAGCGCGGCGGGGACCGTCAGGATCAGCTGCGTGTCTTTCCGCGTGACGATCGTGCGATCATCGGCGATCAGCTGCGCACCGCGCGCCATCATTTCCAGCGCCATGCCCGATTTGCCGCTGCCCGAGGCGCCGCGGATCAACAGCCCGCGGCCACCCAAGGCAACCGAGGTGGCATGCAGGACCTTCCGCATGGGATGAAATCAGACCGGCAGGCCGACGACGAAGCGTGCGCCCAGCGGCTCCGAGGTTACATCGGCCTCGGTCGGGCGGATGTTCTCGGCCCAGATGACGCCGCCATGCGCCTCGATGATCTGCTTGGATATGGCAAGACCGAGGCCCGAGTTGTTGCCGAAATCCTGTTGCGGGCGCGATGTGTAGAAGCGCTTGAAGATCTTTTGCAGCGATTCCTCGGGGATGCCCGGGCCGGTGTCCTCGACCACCACCAATACGCGATTGTCGCGACGCCGCGCCCAGACACGGATCGCGTCGCCATCCTCGCAAAAGGAGATCGCGTTTGTGATCAGATTGACGAAGACCTGTGCCAGGCGTGGCTCCAACCCCGTGATCGTGACCGGCTTTTTCGGCAGGTCGGTGATGAACTCGATGCCCTTCTTGCGCGCGTCCTCGCCCAGGAACTCGGTCAGATTTCCCAGCATCTCCAGCAGGTTGAATTCCTGCTCTTCTTCCTTGACCAGCTCGCTGTCCAGCCGCGAGGCGTTGGAAATGTCGCTGACCAGCCGGTCCAGCCGGCGCACGTCATGTTCGATCACGTCCAGCAGCTTGGCCCGGTGATCCTCTTTCTTGACCATGCGCAGGCTGCCCACGGCAGAGCGCAACGAGGCCAGCGGGTTCTTGATCTCATGCGCCACGTCGGCGGCAAATTGTTCGTTCTGGTCGATCCGGTCGTAAAGCGCACCAACCATGCCCCGCAGCGCGCCCGACAGGCGTCCGATCTCGTCCGGGCGGGCGGTCAGGTCGGGGATGCGGATACGGCCCGGGGTACGCGCCTTGCGATTGCGGTCGCGCCCGATCTCTGCCGCGTCGGCGAGGTCGGAAATCGGATTGGAAATGGTCGAGGCCAGCACCAGGCTGAGACCGATCGAGACCAGCGTGGCGATCACGAACATCTGCAGCACGCGCTCCCGCTCGGCGCTGACGGCGGCGTCGATCTCGGTCGCAGGCGACACCAGCGCAATCGTCCCGACCAGCGCGTCGCCCTGCCGGATCGGGGTCAGCGCAAAGAAGACGGTGGCGCCGTCGGGACCACCAGCTTCGACACGGGTCAAGGATGGATCGCCGGATTCGATGGCCCGGCGTAGCCGATCCTCCAAGTCAAGATCGGGCTCGGTCTCGAAATAGCTGAACAGGCCCGCTACGCCGTCCCAGATGGTGTTCAGGAAATCGGAGATCAGCGTCGGCTTGTCCCCTTCGACCGGGGGGATGATCGGCGGCACACGCCCCCGTGTCTCGCCGACAAGGAAACTGGCGCTGTCAAAGACCAAGAGCCGCGCGCCGTCTCGCAGGTCGATGCCCTCGACCGTGCGGGCCACGTCAATGCCGTCGCCCGAGCCAAGGCTGACGGGCGCGCCGCGCGGCAATTGTGCCTCGAACACGTCTGCAACCAGTTCGACCTCGGCCTGAAGCGCGTTGACGCGCTGCACCGCCAGCGTGTCACGGGAGGAATTCAACCAGAGGATTCCCGCGACCAGCACGTTGAGCGCGATCAGGTTGAAGGTGATGATCTTGCGCGTCAGTGGCGAACGGTTGAGCGTGAACAGCCCGCGCCGCGCGCGGCTGTCGCGCAGTTCCTTTTCGACCGTGCTGTCGGGTGCGACCCAGTCGTCGCCCAACACGACATCCGCATCACGCCGTCCGCCTTGGCGGTCTTTCTGCACCGGGAGATGTTCGGCCAGGGCCATCCCTTACTCTTCGTTGTAGCGGTATCCGATACCGTAAAGCGTTTCGATGGCCGAAAAATCGGAGTCGACCGTGCGCATCTTCTTGCGCAGGCGCTTGATGTGGCTGTCGATCGTGCGGTCGTCGACATAGACCTGATCGTCATAGGCGACGTCCATCAGCTGATCCCGCGACTTCACGAAACCGGGGCGCTGCGCGAGGGCCTGCAACAGAAGGAATTCCGTCACGGTCAGCGATACGTCCTGTCCTTTCCAGCTGACGGCGTGGCGCAGCGGGTCCATCGTCAGGCTGCCGCGGGTCATCAGCTTGGTCTCTTCGGTGTCGCCCACGACATCGCCGGCCACCGCCTCCTGGCGGCGCAGCAGTGCGCGGATGCGCTCGACCAACAGGCGCTGGCTGAAAGGCTTTTTCACATAGTCGTCGGCGCCCATGCGCAGGCCCAGAACCTCGTCGATCTCGTCGTCCTTGGAGGTCAGGAAGATCACGGGCATCTTGGATTTCTGGCGTACCCGTTGCAGCAGGTCCATGCCGTCCATGCGCGGCATCTTGATGTCGAACACGGCCATGTCTGGCATCTTCTTGTTGAAGGCATCTAGCGCCGCCTGGCCGTCGTTGTAGGTTTCGACCTCGAACCCTTCTGCCTCAAGAGTCATCGACACAGACATCAGGATATTCCTGTCGTCGTCCACAAGGGCGATCTTAGACATTTTGCTGACCTTATACTGCTCTGGTTGCCTGTTTTTTTCCGCACTATCGGCGATTTTCCGCTTTACAGCAACGATTAACTGCGAATCGGGCATGCCGCCTGACTCCATCGGACGCGAATTTGGCAAAGGAATGGCTAAAATGCCTCACCGGCTTGCGTCGCATTTAAGTCAGATCCGCAGTCGCCCGCGGTGGTATCGCTAAACCCGCGATTGGTAGCGCAAACTGCGCTTTTGCGTCCTGTTCATGTCGAAAAGCGGCATGTTAAGACATCCTGCATCGGCGCAGTATGTCGTCGCATGCAACTATACTTTGATCAGCGCGATCCACAGGAGCAAGGCAAATGACATTTGGACGGGTGAACCCTCAGTTCCGGCTTGAAGACCAGGGCATCGAAGGGCTCGGAAATGTCTATTACAACCTCATGGAGCCAGCGCTGATCGAAGCGGCGCTCAAACGGGGGGAAGGCACACTTGGCAAGGGCGGCTCCTTCCTCGTGACTACCGGCAAGTACACGGGCCGTTCGCCCAAGGACAAGTTCGTCGTCCGCACCCCATCGGTCGAGGAGAGCATCTGGTGGGAGAACAACCAGCCGATGGCGGCCGAGGCCTTTGACCGGCTGCACGCCGACATGCTGGAACACATGAAGGGCGGCGACTACTATGTGCAGGACCTGGTCGGCGGCGCCGATCCCGCCAATGCCATCGACGTGCGCGTCATCTCGGAACTGGCCTGGCACAACCTCTTCATCCGCCACATGCTGCGCCGCCCCGACCGCGAGGATCTGGACAGCTTCACCGCGGACTTCACCATCATCAACTGCCCGACCTTCAAGGCCGACCCGGAAAGGCATGGCTGCATCACGGAAACGGTGATCGCGCTGAACTTCGACAAGAAGCTGATCCTGATCGGCAACACAGAATACGCCGGCGAGAACAAGAAATCGGTCTTCACGCTGCTGAACTACATCCTGCCCGGCAAGGGCATCATGGCGATGCATTGTTCGGCCAACCACGCGCCCGGCAACCCGGTTGACACAGCCGTCTTCTTTGGCCTGTCGGGCACCGGCAAGACCACACTTTCGGCCGACCCAGAGCGCGTCCTGATCGGCGACGACGAACACGGCTGGTCGGACCGCGGCACCTTCAACTTCGAAGGCGGCTGCTATGCCAAGACCATCAACCTCTCCCCCGAGGCAGAGCCGGAAATCTACGCCACCACAGAGATGTTCGGCACCGTGATCGAGAACATGGTCTACGACGAGGAGACCTTCGAGCTCGACTTCGAGGATGACAGCCTGACCGCAAACATGCGTTGCGCCTACCCGCTGCACTATATCTCGAACGCGTCGAAGACGGCACTGGGCGGCCACCCCAAGAACATCATCATGCTGACCTGCGACGCTTTCGGTGTCCTGCCGCCGATCGCACGGCTGACCCCGGCGCAGGCGATGTATCACTTCCTCTCGGGCTTCACCTCCAAGGTTGCCGGGACCGAACGCGGCGTGACCGAACCGGAACCGACCTTCTCGACCTGCTTCGGCGCGCCCTTCATGCCGCGCCGCCCCGAAGCCTACGGCAACCTGCTGCGCGACAAGATCGCCAAGCACGGCGCGACCTGCTGGCTGGTGAACACCGGCTGGACCGGCGGCGCCTATGGCACCGGCTCGCGCATGCCGATCAAGGCCACCCGCGCGCTGCTGCACGCCGCCCTGGAAGGCAAGCTGAACAACGCCACCTTCCGCAAGGACCCGAACTTCGGCTTCGAAGTCCCGGTCTCGGTCGAGGGCGTGCCGGAACTGCTTCTGGACCCGCGCAAGACCTGGGATGACAAGGAAGCCTATGACGCGCAGGCGGAAAAGCTGGTGCAGATGTTCGCGGACAATTTCGAACAGTATGTCCCCTACATCGACGACGACGTAAAAGCCGTCGCCATCGGCTGATCCAGTCAGGCCGGACAAGAAAGCCCCCCGGTTCCGCCGGGGGGCTTTTTCATTGGAACATCCGCAAACCGTTGCGCAAGGCCCCCGAGTCACAAGAGGCCGCGCCGTCGCGCTACTCGTAGGCGCCGGCGGAATAGGTCAGCTCGTAGCTGTGGCTATAAAGTTCGAAGACGATGCCAAACGGGTCTTCGACATATACCATCCGATAGGGTTTGGATCCCGGAAAGTATTCGCGCACCGGCATCCGCTGGCGCCCGCCGGCCTCGACGATGCGTTGCGCAAGGCCCTCGACGTCCGGATCCTGTACCGCGAAATGAAAGGTGCCGTGGCGCTTGTGTTCGAGCTTGTCCTCGGGTGCGTAATTGCCGGGGAATTCGAATATCTCGATTCCGATGCCATCGGCGGTCGACAGGTGCGCAATCCTGAGCGAGCCCCATCCGGGGCCGAACACGTCCGTGCACATGATGCCAATAGCACTGTCGTCCTCGACGGCCTCGGAGGGCCCCATCACGACGTAGAAGCCAAGCACTTCGGAGTAGAAGCGCACGGCGGCATCGAGGTCAGGTACGGACAGTCCGATATGGGAAAACGTGCGGGGAGTGGGGGTCATTTCTTGTCTCCTTCAGCGATCTGTTGACGCTGATATGGACCCCGGGAGCGCTTTCTGGAAATTATCATTTTGCATGAATACAAGAACGTGGTGTTATCGATCATGCTCAACGCGACCTGGCTCGAGACTTTTACCACGCTGTGCGAAACCGGGCACTTCACCCGGGCGGCCGAGCGCCTGAACATGACCCAGCCGGGCGTCAGCCAGCACCTCAGAAAACTCGAGCGGCAGATGAATCAACCGCTCATCAGCCGGCAGGGAAAGAGCTTTACTCTCACGCCGGCGGGCGAGGCGGTTTTTGCGCTCGGCCTTTCACGTCGCGCCGAGGAGAAACGCCTGCGCGATGCGATTGCGACCGACGATCGGGACACAGGCCCGATTCACGTCGCCTGCTCGGGCAGTTTCGCGATGCTGCTGTACCCGATCCTGTTGCCTTGGATGCGCGCCGCGCCGGGTCTTAGCGTCCACCTCGAGGCGGCGCCGCAGGCGGGCATCCTTGCGGGACTGCTCGAGGGGCGCATTGACCTTGGCATCCTGGGAGCAGACCCCGACCACGCGCGGATGGAGGCGCAACACCTCGGACGCGAAGAGCTGTGTCTGGTCCTGCCTGCGGATGCTGCGGGCAAGCCAGTGACATTTGCCGATCTGGAGGCCCGTGGGTTCATCGCGCATCCTGACGGCTTCGGATATGCCGATGACCTGCTGAAGCCGAATTTCCCTGACGACTACCCCGGCGCAGACCGGTTGAGCGTGCGCGGTTCGATCAACCAGATTGGCCAGATCCCCGCACCCGTAGCCAGGGGAATCGGCTACACGCTTCTGCCCCGAAGCGGCGTTGAGGCCTTCGCTGGCAAGGCAAGCCTGTCTGTTGCGCAGCTTCCGAAACGCCGTTGGCATGAACTCTGGCTGGTCTCCCGGCGCGGTCGCACCCTGTCTGCGCGGGCCCGCCATGCACGGAGCCTGATCGAGGACGCCGCCGCAACGCTCCGATGAGCGCGTTTTCGCCCGCAGCGCTGAAGGACGCGCGCGAAACCCCGACACAATTCCCTTTCAAGGGGGCAAACCGGGTAGGCAAATCCTGCCCCTGTGCCTACCCTGAGCCCGTGCTAGACTGTGGTTTCAGTTCCCGGGAGATGACGACATGCACGCCAAACCGCTTGCCCCCCTGATTGCCGCCGCTCTGATCGGGGCGCCTGCCCTGGCCGATGTCGGGGCCTTCGTCGAACCACCCCTGACGCTCGAAGCCTTCGGCGTCATTTGCGAGGTCGAATTGCAGGGGACGCGGCCGGCGCCGGACACGCTTTCCGGCCTTCTGAACCTTGTCGACCAGGATCGTCCCATCGATGTCGAGACGGTGCAGGTGCCCGCCGAGATGGGCCTCAGCTTTGGTATCCGCTCCAGCCTGACCGCCGGTGCCTCTGTCCCGGAGGTGACGATCGTCGTCACCCATCCGCCGATGGGTCCGAAGGGGCGCACCGTCGAACGTTGGGTGACACCGATGAATTTCGGGGATGTCTCGCTGAACCTCTTTACCTTCGAACGGGAATACGAACTGGTCGAAGGGCCGTGGATGTTCCAGGTGGAACGGGACGGCAAGGTGCTGCTGCAACAACCCTTCGAAGTGACCGCCCCGGGCACGATACCTGCGGTTCAACAGGCCTGTTTCGCTGCCGAAGCCATCTCTTGACCCCGGAAAGGGGCGCGCGGGGTTTGCACGCCGCGCCCCCGGATGCTCAGGCCGCCCGCAACCCAAGGATCTCGCGCGCCTGCTGCCAGCTGGCCACCGGGCGCTCGTATTTCTCGCACAGGTCCACGGCCCGCTTGACCAGCGCCGCGTTTGACGGCGCGAGGGTTTCCTTGTCCCAGCGCACGTTGTCCTCCAGCCCGGTACGCGTGTGCCCACCTGCCGCGATGGACCATTCGTTGACCTCGACCTGGTGCCGCCCGATCCCGGCCGCACACCATTCCGCTTGCGGGGCCAGCCGCTTGACCGTTTCGATGTAGTAATCGAACACGTTCCGGTCGCAGGGCATCGCGTTCTTCACCCCCATGACGAACTGAACGTACAGCTTGCCGGGTATGCGCCCGTCGCGGTTCATCTCGGCCGCCTTGAAAATATGGCTGAGGTCAAATGCCTCGATCTCGGGCTTGATCTCGTAGGTGCGCATCTCGGCGGCCAGCCAGTCCACCAGATCCGGCGGGTTCTCGTAGACGCGGGTCGGAAAGTTGTTCGATCCGACCGACAGAGAGGCCATGTCGGGCCGCAGCGGCAACATCCCGCCGCGTGTCTTGCCAGCGCCGGATCGACCGCCGGTCGACAACTGGATGATCATGCCGGGGCAGTGCTTTTTCAGCCCCTCGACCAGCCGCGCAAAGCGGTCCGGGTCCGAAGTCGGTGACTCGTCCTCCATTCGTACATGGGCGTGGCAGATGCTGGCCCCCGCCTCGAAGGCGGCTTGCGTGCTTTCGACCTGTTCCTCGATCGAGATCGGCACCGCCGGATTGTCCTTCTTGCGCGGGACAGAGCCGGTGATGGCCACACAGATGATACAGGGTTTGGTCATGACGGGCGCTCCCCTCGCTGGCGTCGTGTCGGGTGACGGCAGGATAGTGGCTGTTTTGGACAGGAAAAAGCCGGGGCGGTGACGAAACCGACCCGGCCCCGGGTATCATTTCATACGTCGAAGAAGACGGTTTCGTCCTGGCCTTGCAGCTGGATGTCGAAGCGATAAACGGCCTTGCCGTCCTTCTCGGTACGCTTCGCCAGCAGCGTGGCGCGGCGGCGTTCCCATTCGATGATGTTCATCACCGGGTCCACGGCGTTGGCCTCTGCTTCGTCCTCGAAATAGATCCGGGTGTTGAGGCCAAGGTTGATGCCGCGCGCCACCACCCACAGGTTGATGTGCGGCGCCTGAGTGCTGCCGTTGCGGCCAGGGGTCGTGCCCGGCTTCACCGTGTCAAAACCCCACTCTCCGGTGTCGAAATCGGTGATGACCCTACCCCAGCCGCGAAAGCCCTCCTCGACCTCTCCACCGCCCTCGGGATGGGCATAGATGCCCTTGGAATTGGCCTGCCAGGCCTCCAGCAGCACGTCCTTGATCGGCGAGCCGGTGCCGTCGATCACAAGGCCTTCAACCCGGATGCGCTCTCCCTCGGCATTCGGCCCGGCGATGTCCCTGCCCAGTTCGCGTTCGTAGATGTCAAAGCCGGCAGCCCCCGGCGCCAGCCCGATGTGGACGTAGGGACCGGCGGTCTGCGAAGGTGTTTCCTTGAGGTAATTCAGCTTCTGGACCATTGTCATTCTCCTTGCGCATCTTCCGGGCGGAAAACCGGTTCCCACTTTTCCTGAAGATGCATCAATTCCCCTCCAGACGGTTTTCGAACAACGTCGAGCGGCGCCCGCGCAGGACGATGTCGAACTTGTAGGCGATGGTATCCAGCGGAATGGTCGAATTCATGTCCAGCGCCGCCACCAGGCTGTCGATCGCTTCCTGGTTGGGGATGCTCCTGACGATGGGACAGAGCGGGATCAGCGGGTCGCCCTCGAAGTAGATCTGCGAAATCAACCGCTGCACAAAGCCCGAGCCGAAGACCGAGACGTGGATATGCGCCGGGCGCCAGCTGTTGACGTAGTTGCGCCAGGGATAGGCGCCGGGTTTCACGGTACGGAAAAAGTAATAGCCGTTCTCGTCCGTCAGGGTCCGTCCGCAGCCCCCGAAATTCGAGTCGATGGGCGCAAGATAGGTGTCCTTCTTGTGGCGATAGCGCCCGCCCGCGTTGGCCTGCCAGATCTCCACCAGCGTGTTGGGCACGGGCCGGGCGTTCTCGTCCAGCACCCGGCCATGCAGGATGATCCGTTCGCCAATCGCGCTTTCGCCGGCCTTGGCATAGTTGTGGATCAGGTCGCGGTCCATCGGGTCGATATCGTTGTGACCGAATACCGGACCGGTGATCTCACCGACCGAGTTCTGCAGGCTGATGAGCGAATATTGCGGCGACCGAGCGACGCTGGTCTTGTAGTCCTTGACGTAGGCGGGCGGGTGCCAGTCCCGGTCCCGCTGGTAGAATTCACCTTGATCGGGCATGTCGGTCTCTCCTCACTTGTCCCCGGACTGCGCGTTTGCCTGCCCTGTGTCAGGGCCCTCCATCTCGGCATATGTCTGTTTGGCCAGTTTCAGCGCGTGGTTGGCGCGCGGCACGCCGGCATAGATCGCGACATGCTGAAAGGCCTCCAGCACATCCGCCTTGCTGGCCCCCGTGCGGGCGGTGGCGCGGATGTGCATGGGGATCTCGTCGAAATTGCCCAGCGCCGCCAGCAGCGCCAGCGTCAGCATGGAACGCTCGCGGTCACTGATCCCGTCCGAGGCCCAGACCGTGCCCCATGCGCCTTCGGTGATGAGGGTCTGGAACGCCTCGTCAAAGGGTGTCTTGGCCGCCTCGGCGCGGTCGACATGGGCATCCCCAAGCACATGGCGACGCACCTTCATGCCGGTGTCGTATCGGTTGGTCATGCGGTTCCCCCTTCGGGCCTGTTCCGGGTTCGCGTCGAAACCCGGGCCATCAATAGGGCAGCCCGATGTAGTTCTGCGCCAGCACCGACTGCGCCTCGCGATTGGAGCGCAGGAACTCGATATCGGCAAGCTGGATCTTCAGATCGAATTCGTTCTGGTCGGGGAACCTGTGCAGCAGAGTGGTCATCCACCAGCTGAACCGCTCCGCCTTCCAGATCCGCGCCAGCGCCTTTTCCGAGTATGTGTCGATGCCCTCGCTGTCGCCGGTCTGATAGTATTGCACCAGCCCGTTGTAGAGGTAGTTGATGTCGCTGGCCGCGGTGTTCAGCCCCTTGGCACCGGTCGGCGGCACGATATGGGCGGCATCCCCACACAGGAACAACCGCCCCCAGCGCATCGGTTCGGTCACGAAGGACCTCAGCGGGGCGATGCTCTTTTCGATCGACGGGCCAGTGACGAGGCGTTCTGCAGCCTCTGTCGGAATGCGCCGCTTGAGCTCTTCCCAGAAGGCCGCGTCTGTCCAGTCCTCGGGACTGTCCGACAGCGAACACTGGATGTAGTAGCGGCTGAGGTTGGCATTGCGCTGCGAACAGAGCGCAAAACCGCGTTCGGAACTGGCATAGATCAGTTCGTCGTGCACCGGCGGCGTTTCGGACAGGATGCCCAGCCAGCCGAAGGGGTAGAGCTTTTCGTACTCCTTGCGGATGCTCAAGGGCATGGTCTGACGGCTGACCCCGTGGAACCCGTCGCAGCCGGCCACGAAATCGCAGTCGATGCGGGCCTCGGTGCCGTCGACCTCGTAGGTGACGTAGGGCGCATCACTGTCGGCGTCGTTGATCTGCACGTTCTCGACGTTGAAAATGATCTTGCCATCCGCCTTTTCGCGCGCCTCGTACAGATCGCGCGTCACCTCGGTCTGGCCGTAGACAACCACATGGCTGCCGGTCAGCTCGGTGAAATCGATGCGGAACTCCTCGTCGCCGTAGGAGATCACCGTGCCGTCGTGGACGATGCACTCTTGGTCCATCCGTTCGCCGACACCTGCCTCGCGCATCAGGTCGACCATCCCGGTTTCAAGGATGCCCGCGCGAATGCGCCCCAGGACATAGTCCTTGGTCTTGCGTTCAAGAACGACGCTGTAGATGCCCTTCTTGTGCAGCAATTGGCTGAGCAACAGTCCCGACGGGCCGCCGCCAATGATGCAGACTTGAGTACGCATGATGTCCTCCCATTTGCGGCAAGACTAGAATGAACCCAAGGGCTATGTAAAATGACGCTTTCGGGCGAATACTTGTCAAAAAAGGAAAGTCACTTGCTGGACCGTCGGATCAAACTGCGCCACCTCGAAACGGTCACCGCCATAGCCCGCCAAGGCAGCCTCAAGGGCGCCTGTGCAGAACTGAACCTGACCCAGCCCGCCCTGTCGAAAACCCTGAAGGAACTCGAAGAAATCCTCGGCGCCCCGCTGATGACGCGCGACCGCGGTGGCGTGCGATTGACCCCCGAGGGCGAGGTGTTCCTGGAATTCGCGGGGCAGAGCCTTGCCGCGCTGCACCGCGGGGTCACCGGCGTGGCCGAACTGCGCGAAGGCGGGGCGGAGGTTCTGCGCGTGGGCGCCCTGCCCTCGGTCGCGGTGCGCCTGATGCCGCGCGTCGTGGCCCGGTTCCGAGAGTTGTCGCCCGGCACGCGGCTGGTGCTGCGCGACGGGGCACACGGGGCGCTGACGCGCGACCTGCAATCCGGCGCGCTCGATCTGGTGATCGGGCGCATGGGGGCGCCGGACAGCATGGCGGGGGTCAGTTTCACGCAGCTTTATCACGAGGGCGTCGTCTGTGTCGTGCGCAGCCAGCACCCCCTGCTGACCCGTCCCGCGCTGGCGCCCCAGGACCTGGTGGACTGGCCCGTGCTCTACCCGCCCGAAGGCGCCGCAATTCGCCCACTGGTGGACCGCTGGTGCCTGGCGCAGGGGCTGGGCCCCTTCCGTGACAGGATCGACTGTGTCTCCGGCGCCTTCGGGCGGCGGTTCCTTCGGCAGTCCGACATGCTCTGGTTCATTTCCGAGGGGGTCGTGGCGCCGGAGATCGACGATGGCGCCCTGGCCGCGCTGCCCCTGGACCTGGGGTTGACCGCCGGCCCCGTTGGCCTGATGACGCGCCCCGACAGCGCCGCTTCTCGCTCGCGCCAACTGTTCGAACGCGCACTCAGACACGAAGCAGAGTCTTTACCCACAAGTTGACGCCGAATCGAACTCGTCCACAACTTAATGCGATGTTCACCAAAATATCGCTTTACACACCCCTCTTTAGGCAGGCACCATATCTGGTAAGGGCGCGGGGATAGCCCGCAGACCCTTGAGCAGGCAGCAAGCGCTGGGGGTGTATCACCAAGTACGGCGCTATAATCAAAGGGGTGTCCTTATGGCCCTGTCCGAGCAGTATCTCAACGACGAATTGCATCCGATCGACCTTGTCGAGCATATCGCCGAGTTCAACGATTGGGATTTCGACCGCATCGCGGACGACCAGATCGCGATGGCGGTAGAAGGTCAGTGGCGCACCTACTCGATCACCCTCGCGTGGTCTGCCTTCGACGAAACCCTTCGGATGATCTGCACCTTCGAGATGGAGCCGCCGGAGTCCCGCTTGCCGGAGCTCTACGAAGGGCTGAACCTGATCAACGATCAGTGCTGGGCCGGCGCCTTCAGCTACTGGCCCGAGAACAAGCTGATGGTCTACAAGTACGGGCTGGTCCTCGCCGGTGGCAATGTCGCCAGCGCCGAGCAAATCGACACGATGATCGGCGCCGCCGTCATGAGCTCGGAGCGCTATTACCCGGCCTTCCAGCTGATGGTCTGGACCGACAAGAGCGCAAAAGAATCCATGCAGGTCGCCATTGCCGAGGCCTACGGGCGGGCCTGAGGACCGGATATTCTCTGGCTCTCGCAAAATGACAAAACACAGGGGCGGCGCAATTGCGGCGCCCTTTTCCGTTTCGCCCGGGATTTCCCTTGAGTGGAATCAGGGGGGCAGCAATTCTGCCCTCACAAGAAAATCCCAGGGAGGACTATCCATGAAAACCCGCCTTTCGGCGCTGGCACTTCTATTAGCCGGCGCCAGCCCGGCCTTGGCCCAGCAGGACGCCGAGTCCTGTGCTGCCCTGCGCGAGACCGTCCTGAGCGCCGCCCATGTCCAGACTGCCCGCGTGGTCGAGGCAGAGGGCCTGCCCGCCTATTGCGAAGTGCGCGCCACCGCCCTGCCCGCAATCAACATCGAGGTGCGCCTGCCGCTGGACGGCTGGAACGGCAAGTTCTACCAGGCCGGCTGCGGCGGGTTCTGCGGCATCCTTGGCCGCGCCGATGCCGGCGGCAGCTGGATCAACGCCATGCGCCCGGGGCTGGAGCGCGGCTATGCCACGGCCACGTCGGATAGCGGGCACCACGGGCTGACTGTGGTCGATGCGGGCTGGGCGCACAACAATCCCCACGCCGAACGCGACTGGGGCTGGCGGTCCATCGGAGAGACCAACCGCGTGGCGCAGGCACTGATCGGGGCATTCTACGGCAGCGACCCGGAACAGGCGATCTTTCAGGGCTGTTCCACCGGCGGGCGCATGGCCCATGTTGCCGCCCAGCGCTACCCGGACATGTTCGACGGCATTATCTCGGGCGCACCCGCGATGGATTACACCGGGCTGGTGGCAACCAAGATGGCTTTCCTGGTGCAGGCCAATACGGCCCCCGATGGTAGCCAGATCCTTGGCCCCGACGAGGCCAAGCTGATCGGCGACGCGGTCTATGAACAGTGTGACGAGGTGGACGGGGCCGAGGATGGTTTCATCGCCGACCCGCGCGCCTGCGAGGTGGACTACAGCGGGTTGGGCCTGACCAACCAGCAAATGGACACGCTGACGAAATGGCGCGAAGGGCCCCGCAATGCCGCCGGAGAGCAGCTCTATCCGGGCGGCATCCCGGAAGGGTCAGAGCCCTTCTGGTGGCTCTGGCTGACCGGCAACGGAAAGGGCGGCGGCAAGCTGGTGCCGGCCTTCGTCACCAACTTCGGACGTTACATGGCCTTTGCCACGGATCCCGGCCCGGAATGGTCGCCGCTGGACTTCGACATGGAGGCCGACCCGGCGCGACTGACGACCATGGCGGAGGTCTATAACGGCGACAGTCCGGACCTGTCCGCCTTCCGCGAGGCAGGGGGCAAGATGATCGTCTGGCACGGCTGGGCGGACAGTATCGTGACGCCCTACAAGACCGTGGACTGGTACGAAAAGGCCGCCGAGGTTGCGGGCGGCGAGGACGTGCTGAAGGAAAACGTCGCGCTCTTCATGCTGCCCGGCGTCGATCACTGTGGCATCCTGCCCGGCCCGGACGGCATCAACGCCGCCGGCCTAGACCCGATGACCCCGCTTGAGGCCTGGCTGAACGAGGGCACCGTCCCCGCCTCGATCATGGCCGAGTGATCTTGTCCCTCTCTTCCGGCGGGCCTAGGGTCCGCCGGGACACGAGACATGGGGGACGTGATGCAGGATACAGACCTCGCCCGGCGCGGGCTTGCACTCTTGGGATGCGGCAAGATGGGATCGGCGATGCTGGCCGGGTGGCTGGCGCGCGGATTGCCGGCGGACAGCGTGCGGGTACAGGATCCGCACCCCTCGGACTGGCTGCAGGCGCAGGGCGTGCATATTAACAAAGGTTTCGGCGACAGTCCCGCCGTCGTGCTGATCGCGGTCAAACCGCAGATGATGGGCGAGGCGCTGCCCGCTCTGCAAACCCTGCCCAAGGGCGACACGCTGTTCGTGTCGGTCGCCGCAGGTACGCCAATCACCACCTACGAGGCGCACCTTGGCGACGTGCCAATCATACGCGCCATGCCCAACACGCCCGCTGCTGTGGGCAAGGGGATCACCGCGATCATCGGCAATGCACGGACCACGGATGCCCACCTGAAAACTGCCGAAGACCTGCTGTCGGCAGTGGGTGAGGTTGTCCGGCTGGAGAGCGAAGGCCAGATGGATGCCGTCACCGGCGTCAGTGGCTCTGGCCCCGCCTATGTTTTTCACATGATCGAATGCCTCGCCAAGGCGGGCGAGGCCGAAGGGCTGGCGCCCGAACTTGCGATGGCCCTTGCGCGGGCCACCGTGGCGGGTGCAGGTGCCTTGGCGCAGGAAACCGGTGAAGACCCCGCACAGTTGCGCCGCAACGTGACGTCTCCGAATGGCACCACGCAAGCCGGGCTAGAGGTGCTGATGAACGAAGACAGTGGCTTGCCGCCCCTCATGCGCGCCACCGTGGCAGCGGCCGCGCGACGGTCGAAAGAACTGGCCAATGGCTGAGATCACATTCGACGATTTCCTGAAGGTCGACATTCGCCTGGGCACGGTGATCCGCGCGGAACCCTTTCCCGAGGCCCGCAAACCGGCGATCAAGCTCTGGATCGATTTTGGCCCCGAGATCGGGGAAAAGAAAAGTTCGGCCCAGATCACCGAACATTACGACCCCGAACACCTTGTCGGCAAACAGGTCATGGCGGTGGTCAACTTCCCGCCGCGCCAGATCGGGCCGATGCGGTCAGAGGTGCTTGTGCTGGGCGTTTCCGACCCGGATGGCGCCATCGTGCTGATCGGCCCGGATCAGGCGGCGCCGAACGGGTCGCGGATGCACTAAAGCTCGGGTCCGTTGGGATCAGGCAGGATGCCTTCAGGTTCACGCCGGTGAAACAGCGGGTCGTTGTCCTTGATGTGTTTGGACACCATCCGTGCCGAAGGCCACGCGGTCACAAGTCCGATCCCGGCGGCAACGGCAATCGCCGTCCAGCTGTACCAGTTGAAGGCGAAGAAAACCACAAGCAGCGCCCCGGCGATGCCGCTGCCACTCATGAGGGTGAGGTAAAGCGCAAGTCGGTCCATTTCGGTCCTCCTTTCGCTACGGTAACGCGCGCCTGCCCCGACGGGTTCCCTTGACCTCGCCCGTCGCTTGCGGTCCTGTCGAGGGCAGGAGGACGCGCCCATGACACAGCCAGCGATCACCGGCCACGGAGTCTTTACCCCGGATCAAAGCATTTCCAACGACGAGCTTGTCACGGCCTTCAACGCATATGTCGACCGATGGAACGCCGATCACGCGGGTCGTATCGCCGCCGGTGAGGTCAAGCCGCTGACCCATTCCAGTTCGGACTTCATCCTCTCCGCCTCTGGCATCGAAAGCCGCTACGTCCTGGACAAGGAGGGGGTTCTGGACCCCGACCGCATGTGCCCCCGCCTGCCCGCCCGGCCGGACGAGTCCCCCGGCATCATGGCCGAAATGGCGGTGGACGCCTGCACCAAGGCGCTGGAGATGGCGGACCGCGACGGGGCAGAGATCGACCTGGTGATCTGCGCCGCCTCGAACCACGAACGCGCCTACCCGGCAATTGCCATCGAGATCCAGCAGCTGTTGGGCTGTGGCGGCTTTGCCTTCGACATGAACGTGGCCTGTTCCTCGGCCACTTTCGGCATCCAGGCCGCTGCAGACATGATCCGCGCGGGTAGCGCGCGCCGCGCCCTGGTGGTGAACCCCGAGATCTGCTCCGGCCACCTCGAATGGCGCGACAGGGACTGCCATTTCATCTTTGGCGACGTCTGCACGGCGGTATTGATCGAACCTGCGGAAGAGGCAAAGGGCGATCACTGGCTGATCCATTCCACCCGCTGTGCCACGCAGTTTTCCAACAACATCCGCAACAACGCGGGCTTTCTGCGCCGCGCGCATGACCAGATGGAGGACCGGCGCGACATGCAGTTCATGCAGAACGGCCGCAAGGTCTTCAAGGAAGTGCTGCCGCTGGTGTCCTCGCACATTCTGGGCCACCTCTCCGATCACGGCTGGCAGGCGGATGACCTGCAGCGGCTCTGGTTGCACCAGGCGAACAAGACGATGAATGATTTCATCGGGAAAAAGGTGCTGGGCCGCGAACCGGAAACGGGCGAACAGCCCAACATCTTGCAGGACTACGCCAACACCTCTTCTGCCGGGTCGATCATCGCCTTTTCCAAGCACTCGAACGACATGGCCAAGGGCGATCGCGGCGTGATCTGTTCATTCGGCGCGGGCTATTCCGTGGGGTCGGTGCTGGTCGAACGGGCCTGATTGGCCTCTTCGGCCTCCAGTGCCTTTTCCAGGGTCTCGGCCTCCTCCTCGCCGCCGGCCAGGGCCGCGGTCTCGGGCGTCAGTACACGCGCCGGGGCCGACACCTGGAAGGCGACCTTGTCCTCTTCCGCCACGGCGGCCCGCTGGACGATGCGCAGCGCGGTGTAGAGGATCATCAGGACGTGCGCCACGACGGTGGTCAGGAACAGCCCCGAGGCGCCCGCCGCCGACATGGCGACACCGGCGATCAGCGGCCCGGCGATATTGCCCAGCCCGTAGACCATCAACAGCCCGCCCGAGACCTGGATCGAGGTGCCCTCGGGCGCGTGGTCATTCGCATGGGCCACGATGATCGGGTACATGGCAAAGATTGCCGCGCCAAAGACCGACACCAGGATCAGGTTCATCATCTGGTCCTGCGGCGACAGCAGGATGAAACCAAAGTCCGCCGCCACCGCCAGCACGGCCACCACCAGCAGGACCTTGCGCCGGTCCATCCTGTCCGAGGCAAAGCCGATCGGCACCTGCGAGAGAGCCCCCGCCAACACCGGGAGCGAGGCGAAGAGAGCAATCGCCCCCAGCGTAAGACCCACCCTGTCGGCGTAGACCGCCGAGAGCGTCCCGAAAGAGCCGTTTGAAATGCCGACGAGGAACACCGCCACCACCGCCACGGGAGAGTTTCGCCACAAGAGCGGCAGGTTCAACCGCACCGAGGTCAGCGGCGCAGGGGACACTGACGTCGACAGCGCCGTCGGGACCAGCGCAAGAATGTAGACGATGGCCGCCACGGCAAAGAACAGGAACCCGCCGGCATCGCCGGTCGCGATGGCCAGTTGCCCGGCGGTCGTCGCGCCAAGGTTCACCATCGTGTAGACGCCAAAGATCGTCCCCCGCGACTGCGGCGAGGCCCGGTCCGACAGCCAGCTTTCCACGATCATCGCCGCCCCGGCAAAGCAGAACCCCGACACCGCGCGCACCGGGATCCAGAATTCGGGCGTAACCAGCAGTGCCTGCAACAGGATGGCGATGGCGGCAAAGGCGCACATGACGCCGAAGGCGCGGATATGCCCCACGGAGCCGACGATGCGCGGCACATAGAAACAGCCCCCCACATAGCCCACCGCCCAGCCGGTTCCCAGAAGGCCTAGCTCGGTGGCTCCGAACCCTTCGGCGGCGCCCCGCACCGGCAGGATCAGACCGTGCATCCCGCCTGCAAAGAGCAACAGGCCGGAACCGAACAAAAGGGCACTGACGGGAAGCAGCTGACGGATCATGGCCGCAGGTTAGTCGATCAGGGGGAGGCTTCAAGTTCCAAGGCGGCGAGACAGGCTCCCTGATCCCGGACGAGGCCCGCGCCCCGCGGCCGTTCCAACCGAGCCCGGCGGCGCCTGGGAATTGTCACTGTCCAAGGGAGGCCCCATGCGTCGCCTGGCCTGCTGGCGCAACAAGTTTATCCTGGCGCCATGAATGGACCCGAAATTTTCCGTGGCATGCGCGAAAGCATGCCCCGGTTGGCGCGCCGTGGCATCGCTGGCGGGATTTCGTTCTAGCCCGCCTTGTCCGCCATCGCCGCACGCCAGTGCCTGCGGCACAGGCTGACGTAGGTCTCGTTGCCACCGATCTGCACCTGGGCGCCGTCCCGCAACACCTCACCGCCCGGGCCCTGGCGGATCACCATCGTCGCCTTGCGGCCGCAATGGCAGATCGTACGCACCTCTCGCATGACATCCGCCAGCGCCAGCAGCGCCGCCGAGCCGGGAAAGAGCTCGCCACGGAAGTCCACCCGCAGGCCATAGGCCATGATCGGCACGCCCAGATCATCCACGACACGCGCAAGCTGCCAGACCTGGTCGCGTGTCAGGAACTGTGCCTCGTCAATGAAGATGCAGGCCACCGGCCCCTTGTCCAGCCGCGCTAAAATCCTTGCAAAAAGATCCGTGTCTGGCCCGAAGGTGTCCGCCGGACGCGCCAAGCCAATCCGCGAGCCGATCTGACCCGCGCCCGCGCGATTATCCACCGCAGCGGTCAGCAGGTAGGTTTCCATCCCGCGTTCGTTGTAGTTGTGCGCCGCCTGCAACAGCAATGTCGACTTGCCGGCATTCATCGTCGAATAGTGAAAGTGCAGCTTGGCCATGCCGGGGGTCATGCCCCAGCCCTGCGGGCATGGCAAGCGTGGCCCGGCCGCCATTCACCCTTGCGAACACGCCCCTTACGTAAGGTCAATCAGTCATGTTGCCTTGACGCCCGAGCCGTTTGCGCATGACATGACAGGACGGGGACAATAATCGAACTGGATATTGGACTGGCCCCGGATCATATGCCGGGGCGAAGGAGACAAATGTCAGTAGTCGGAAGGTACCTGAAGAAACACATCGAGGCCCTGGTAAAGGACGTCGGTATAGAGGCAGCGTGCCAGCTGACCGGCAAATCCAAGGCGACCCTCGGCCGCTACTATTCAGACTATCCCGAACATGCCGACAGGTACATGCCGGTGGATGCGGTCGCCGCGCTTGAAGAGGCCGCCTCTTACCCTCATGTCACCGCCGCACTGGCCGAGCTCAAGGGCATCCAGCTGCAATTCGATGAAAGCCGTCGCAATGCCAAGTCCTCGGGCGGGGTCAATTCCGACGTGATCGCCCTGTCGCAACGGTTTGCCATGCTGATGGCCGAATACAACCAGTCGATCGAGGACGGGGTGATCTCTGCCAACGAGGCCAAGCGCCTGCTCAAGGAGACCGTGGCGCTGCAGAAGGTGCTGATCGACATGAAGCTGCACCTCGAAGACGAATCCGCCTGAGGGCCATGACCGAGGCCGGTCCGGGGACACCCCAGCCACACCCCTGCTTGCGGATGTGTCAGACCAGGCGCCCCCAAAGGTCGTATTCCCCGGTTTCGTCCACCTCGACGGTGACGATCTGCCCGGGCCGCAGATGTGCGGCGCCTTCGTCAATGAACAGGTTTCCGTCGATTTCAGGCGCGTCGGCCTTGGTACGGCAGGTGGCGATGCCGTCCTCGTCCACCTCGTCGACGATCACCTCCTGCCGCGTGCCGAGTTTCGCCGCCAGCTTCGCCTCGGAGATCGCCTGCGCCTTTTCCATGAACCGCGACCAGCGTTCGGCCTTGACCTCTTCGGGGACGTGATCGGGCAAGGCGTTGGCCCGGGCGCCCGCGACATTCTCGTACTGGAAGCAACCGACACGATCCAGTTGCGCCTCGTCCATCCAGTCCAGCAGGGTCTGGAATTCCTCCTCGGTCTCACCGGGGTAGCCGACGATAAAGGTCGAGCGCAGCGTGATTTCCGGGCAGATCTCGCGCCAGGCGGCGATCTCGTCCAGCGTCCGGGTTGCGGCGGCGGGTCGCGCCATCCGGCGCAACGTGTCCGGGTGGGCGTGCTGGAAGGGAATGTCGAGGTAAGGCAGCACCTTGCCCTCGGCCATGAGCGGGATCAGCTCACGCACATAGGGGTAGGGATAGACGTAATGCATCCGCACCCAGGCGCCAAGCGATCCCAGGTCGCGCGCAAGATCCAAGAGCGGAAACTTCGTCTCTCGGTTCTTCCAGTCGGTGCCATAGGCCGATGTGTCCTGGCTGATGACCAGCAGTTCCTGAACCCCGGCCTCGACCAGTTTTTCCGCCTCGCGCAGCACCGCGCGGTGCGGCCGGCTGACCAGTTTGCCGCGCATGTCGGGGATCACGCAGAACTTGCAGGCGTGATTGCAGCCTTCGGAGATCTTGAGATAGCTGAAATGGCGCGGCGTCAGGCTGACGCCCGATGCAGGCAGCAGGTCGACGAAAGGATCGGGATCGGGCGGCACGGCGGCATGGACCGCGTCCAGCACCTGTTCGTACTGATGCGGCCCGGTGACGGCCAGCACCTTGGGATGCGCGCCGGTGATATACTCGGGCTCTGCCCCAAGGCAGCCGGTGACGATCACACGGCCATTTTCGTTCAGCGCTTCTCCGATCGCGTCCAGGCTTTCGGCCTTGGCGCTGTCCAGGAAACCACAGGTGTTGACGATCACCGCATCGGCACCTGAATAATCAGGAGAGATTCCGTAGCCCTCGGCCCTGAGCCGGGTCAGGATGCGTTCGCTGTCCACCAGGGCCTTGGGACAGCCAAGGCTGACCATGCCGATGGTGGGCTGGCCGGGACGGGCGGTTTCGGTCACGCGGGCCCGGGCAAGATCGGGGCGCAGGTCAGGAGGATTCTGGGTCATGGCGCGTCATAGCGCGCACAAGCCAACTGGGAAAGGCGGCAGATGATGGATTGGCGACAGCTTGAACAGCAGGAAAGCGCCGACAGGCGGTCAAGGGTCGAGATGCAGACCGATGCGGCCGGACATTTCCGATACGTTCTTTCGGGCCGGACCGATGCCACGACCAAAGACCAGGGCACCCCAGGCAACGGGAGCTGGACCGTCTTGAAAATCTCGGGGATCTACGGCTGGAAGACCCCCTGTCGCAACGACGCCGCGCGAGCCTTGCGGCTGCGCGGCGCGGGAAGCTGAATCAGTTGGGGGGACAGGCCCCGCAACGGTCACCGACGACGGTCGCGACGTGCGCTCATCGGTTGGAAGGCGACGCCCACATGGGCCTCGCAATAGGGTTTGCCTTGCTGGACGGGCAGACCGCAGAACCAGAAATCCTCGGTTGCGGGGTCGCCGACGGGCCATTTGCAGGTCCGTTCGGTCAGTTCCATCAGGGTCAGTTTCTTGGCCTTCTTTTCGATCTCGCTCACCTTTGCCAGGGCTTCGGGGCTGATTTCATTGGTCGAGGGCTGCGGCGGCAGCGGCTGACCGGCCGGGATGATCTGTTTGCGCGCCGGACTGACCGCCGGGGTCGTGGCGACGGGCTGCGGCTTGGCCTCGGGTGCGGGCTCCGGCTTGTTTGCCGGCGCGGGCTTGGGCTGTGGCTTGGCCTTGGCGGCAGCAGGCTGCGCCTTGGGTTCAGGCTTGGCCTCTGCGGTGGCAGCAGGAGCCGCGCCCGCGCGGTTCGACAGGCCCAGCCGGTGCACCTTGCCGATCACCGCATTGCGCGTCACCCCGCCCAGTTCCTTGGCGATCTGGCTGGCCGACTGGCCTTCCGACCACATCTTCTTGAGCAGTTCAACGCGTTCATCGGTCCACGACATCGGGTTCCCCCAGCGAAAAAAGCGGCCACGTGCAAGGGGCCGCCGAGAGATTGAGTGACGCACCTATACTAATCATAACGGCCCGAGTTACAAGGCGCCGAGCAGAATTGGAGGCACCATGAGCGACACACAGACATTCGCCCCCGGCGACCGCCGTTTCGGCCGGGTGAACTGGCTGGGATTCTGGACCCTGTGCAAGCGCGAGATCCTGCGGTTCACCAATGTCTGGACACAGACCCTGTTGGCGCCGCTGGTCACGGCGGGCCTGTTCCTGATGATCTTCACCATCGCCATCGGCCCGCAACGCGGCGATGTCATGGGCGTGGCCTTCACCACCTTCATCGCGCCGGGTATCCTGATGATGACGGTGATCCAGAACGCGTTTGCAAATACCTCCAGCTCGTTGATGGTGTCCAAGGTGCAGGGCAATATCGTCGATACACTGATGCCCCCCCTTTCGGCAGGCGAAGTGGTTCTGGGGTATGTCATCGGCGGCACCGCGCGGGGACTGTTCGTGGCGGTTGCGCTGCTGGCGATGTTCTGGGCCGTGCTGGACATCGTGCCACAGGCACCGCTGATGACCTTGGCATTCGTCACTCTGGGCGCGGCCTTTCTGTCGGCGCTGGGACTGATCGCCGGGATTTTCTCGCAGAAGTTCGACCAGATGGCAGCGATCACCAATTTCATCATCACGCCGCTGGCCTTTCTGTCGGGCACTTTCTACTCGGTCGAGGCGCTGCCCAAGGGGCTGTACCAGGTCACGCATCTGAACCCGGTCTTCTACCTGATCGACGGCGCCCGCTGGGGCGTGATCGGCGTTTCGGACACGGCCCCCGGCCTGGGGTTCACCATCGCGCTGGCCGCGACTCTTGTCGCCTGCCTGGCCGCGTGGCTTCTGTTCCGCCGGGGGACGCGCCTGAAGTCCTGAAGAAGGGCGGGATTTGCGGACTTGCCAACGCTCCTGTCACGTCAGACACTTTTCGGGTGATTATTGACTGTGACGAGGGCCGGGGGCCGCTTCGGCCTCCGGTGCTTGAGGAGGCTGATGCATTGACCAGGAACTCCCTTTACCTTGCGCTGCTCTTTTTGATTGGCCTGAGCGACCCGCTGGCCGCCCAATCCGTCGAGCTCAAGGGCTTTCGATTGGCCCCGGAGCCCGACGAGCGCGCCCGCGACATGAGCGATTGCCTTGCCGGTATCGCGGAAAAATGCGGCCCGCGCCTGCAGTTGACCCGGCGCAGCATCGATCCCGGCAGCGTCCCCGGCACCAAGCCCGTCGCCACCAACGGGCTGAAACCCCGCCTGTTGATCAAGGACCGGACAGAGGACCGGCCCGGTGCCACCAAGCCCGGCCCGCTGATCAGCGTCGATGTCGAAATCTTCTTTGACTACAACAGCGCGACACCTGCCGCGACCTCGCTGCCGGATATCCAGACGCTGGCCACGGCGATCACGGACGAACGATTCGCCAGCAAGCGGTTTGTCATTCTTGGTCATACCGATGCCCGCGGTTCTGACAGCTACAACCTCGACCTGTCCGAGCGCCGCGCCGAAAGCGTCCGACAAAGGCTGCAAAGCCTCTCGGGCCTCTCCGCTGATCGCTTCATCTCTGCCGGTCGCGGCGAGACCGACCTGAAGGATCCGGCCCGCCCCGAGAGCGAGGTGAATCGTCGGGTTCAGATCATCCTGCTGGACAGCTGAGGACATTTCATGACGCGTTTTCCCGTGACCGTTCTGGCCGCCGCGCTGGCCATGTTCCTGCCCGCAGCTTCGGCCCAGGCCGCAACCTATGGCTTGCGCTCAGACCTCAGCTGCGAGGCCCGCGTCGAGGTCACCGACCGCCTTGCCGGGGAAACGCGCGTCAACCTTTCGGACGACAGTCTGGACGTGGGCGAGCGCCTGTCCATCGATTGGGCGCGGCCCGGCTTTCCGGAACGTGAGCCTATTTTCCTGATGGTCTCTTTCGACCGGCCGGTGCGCCTGTCCGGCGACGGCATGTATGCCCTGCTGCCGGGGGCCAAGGCACCTTTCGACATTTCGTGGAACCGTGATCGGACCCGCGCGGTCATTCCCTACTACGGGCGAGGCATGGCCAAGTCCGGGCAGATCGAGGTCGAACCGCTGCAATCCGGACCGCTACAGGTGGACTGGGCGGTGCTGGGCCACAGCGGCTGCGACGAACATGTCAGAACGCCCGGCAAAGGCAGCGCCACTGTTGCGATCGCCACAGCCAGCCGCCCCACAATCGTGGTCCGCGACAGGGTCACAGGGGCCGCCCCTTCCAGCATCCTGATCAACCGTGACGGCACACGTCACTTGCAGGTGTTCGACGGGCGTTTTCGCCTGACCGATGCCGCCACCGGCGCCGAGATCATGGAACTGGTCGGCACGCCGCATTTCTCGCCCGCCGGACGCTATGTCGTTCTGCCGGGCGGGGACGAGGCCGGGATATTCGACGCGGTGGACGGCAAGCGCGTGGTCGATGCCCAGGACGGCTTCACGGTCAACTCCGACTGGAGCGCGCTGATCTGGTCCCATGACGACAGCTTTGCGCTGCAGATCCTGTCGGGCTACGGCTTTTCCCAATTCCACAATTTCGCCGCGGGGCGGACTGTTCAGGCCACGACGAACGGGTGCCGTATCTGCGGCGGGAACAAGAACCGCTACCTGCTGGAGTTGGAAAACAACGCCTTTGTCGCCGAAGGCTACAACGAAATGGCGGTGTTTCGGCTGAGCGACGGGAACGAGATCTATCGTTTTCGACCGGAGATCACCGGCGGTGCTCGCGTCGAACCCGCGCATCGCAACGCCGCGCTGCAAGAGATTGGGCGCCAACAGGCGGTCGTGGAACCTGCAATCGGGATCGGGCTGCAATATTCCACCGAGTTGGCCATCACCCGGGCGTTTTCGACGCAGTTTTCCCAGTCCTATGCATCCAATGAAAACCAGGTCATCTCGGACGCGTTGATGCCCTATCTGGTTCCTGCACGGAAACTCGAATCGTTGGCCAGCGATGGCGCTGCGTCACCCGCGCTGGCCAGTGGCGCGCTGGCCTGGCGGTCGCTGGGTGTGGATGCCACCGGCTCCGCCGACCGAATGCACAAGAGGCTGCGGGAATTTGGTATTCCGATCATTGCGGGTCAGGTTGTCGATCGGATCGATGTCGACGAAAGACTGCCCAAGTTTGACTTCCAGAAAAATTACCCCAGCCAAGCGGAACGGATCGCGGCGCAGGATCGACATGATGCGGAAGTGACCAAAGCCTATCGGGAAATCTGGGCTGAAATCGCCACGGCAACCGGTGTCGATGCCAGCCGCTTTGGCCGGCGTATGGGCGTGTCCTCCTGCAGTGCCAGTCAGGATGCCCTGCTGGGCGAGTTTCACACCCTTTGGCATTGGTCCTCGGGTGGGGCGGAGCACCGGCTGACAACCTTCCAATGCCATGAAGGGTCCGCGATGTTTGCCTATCCGACGACCTATCTGTTTTCGTCGAACCTGGCCGGGGGCGTTTCCCAGTTCGAACAGCCCTGGGGAACCGAGTTCGGCCTCGACCTGCGCAACGACGGTACGAACACGGCAACCATCTGCCCCTACGCCATCGACGCCTGCTCCTTCCGCCTGAAGGTGTTCGAGGATCTGGCGATCCTGCATTCGCAAGACGCGCTTGGCTATGCTGTGGTCGACCTGCGGACAGGCAAGGTAATCGCCAAGCAATTCGATCTGCCTCGCGGTGATCTGTTTGACAACGTGATGATCACCGAAGACGGTCGCCACCTTGTCACCGTTCAGGAGGACGGCAGCTTTTTCGTCAATCGCCTGTCGGATTCGCGAACGGTTCTCTCCGGCCTCTACGCGGATGACGAAGTGATTGTCTGGACCGAAGACGGCCATTACGACGCGACTTCCGAAGGTGCCTATTTCGTTGCCTACACCTTTCCCGGCCATTTCGGTGAATATACCGCCCAGCAGTTCGAAGGCTTCCTAAAAGTCCCGGGTCTTGCGCAAAGGGTTCTTGCCGGCCTGCCCGCGCCGGATCCCGTCCGTATCACCCCCCCGCCGGTACTGCGGGCCTCGGTCACGGTCAGCGGAAACACGGCGCGACTGGATGCGCGGGCCCAGGCTTCCGTTCCGCTCAAGTCGTTGAGCCTCTTTCAAGACGGTTTGCGGACACATGTCCTGCCCGGAAATGGCCAGGACCATCGTTGGAACGACGACATTGAACTGCTTCCCGGTACGCGCTGGATCAGTCTTGTCGCAACAGACGAAAACGATGTGGCCAGCGTGCCGTACAGCGTCGAAGTCGATGCGCCCGAGGCACAGCGCCAACTGCATATCCTGTCGATCGGGATCAACGACTATGGGGATCCTGCGCTGGACCTGACAGCTGCGGTGCCCGATGCGCGTCTGGTTGCATCAGCCTTGGCCGCGCGAGAAGGACATAGGGTGGGAATCGGCTCCGACACCCTCCTTTTGGACGGAGAGGCTACGGCAAGCCGCATACTGTCGGAACTTTCGGCTATTGTAGACAAGGCCCGGCCCGGTGACACTATGGCGCTCTACTTTGCCGGGCACGGTCTTGACCTGGATGGGGGGTATTACCTCGGCGCATCCGGGACGAGCCTCGAAAACATCGCAGGAACCGCCCTGCCCTTTTCTGCGATCTCGTCGCTATTGGATGGGACGGACCTGCGCATCGCTTTGTTCATTGATGCCTGCCACAGCGGACGCGCCGGCGAAGGCCTCTTCTCGACCAACGACCAGGTCGTCGGCGGGGCGATCAATCAGGTCCCCTCCGGTCTGGTTGTTCTCGCCGCCGCGAAAGGGCGTGAATTTTCACTGGAAGATCCGGAAACGGCGCAAGGTTTTTTTGCCCAGGCTCTTGCCGAGGTGATCGAAGAACAGGCTTTTGATCGTAACGGAAATAGCCTCGTCGAACTCAGCGAATTGTTCCGTGGGACAAAGAGCCTGGTGTCATCACGCGTCCGCGACGCGCAAGAGGGCGTTCCGCGAGAAGACCGCCTGACTCAGACCCCATGGATGGCCCGCAACCTGATGGTCGGGGACTTCGTTTTGTTCTGAAGGTGTACGAGCGCCGGAGTCATGTCTTTTATGCTCTGCCTCCTGGTAACTGGACCGCTTGAAGCTGGAGTTTTCGGCTAAGCTTTCCTGGCTGGGAGAGGAGCGGAAACGCATGAAAGCATCGAAGTTCACGGAGTCGCAGAAGGCGTTCATCCTGAAACAGGGCGAGCAAGGCACGCCGGTTGCGGAGATCTGCCGCAGTTCAAGCGTATAGAAATCGATCCAGTGGATCGATTTTAGCGCCGAACGGGATCAGCCAGGCGACATATTTCAACTGGAAGAAAAGGTACGGCGGCCTGCTGCCGGACGAGATGCGCCGGCTGAAGGCTCTGGAAGATGAGAACACGCGGCTGGAGAAGATCGTCGCGGACCTAACGCTTGACCGCGAGATGTTGCAGGACGTGATCCGGCGAAAGCTCTGAAGCCTGGCCGTTTGCGCGAACTCGTCACCGGGATGTGCGTCGACTGGGGCGTGTCGATCCGGAAGGCCTGTGGGGCCATCTGCTTCGACACGTCCAGCTACCACTACAAGTCCCGGCGCACGGATCAGGCTGCTGTCGAGATGCGGATCAAGGAGATTTGCGAGACACGCGTTCGGTATGGCTACCGGCGCGTCCACGTTCTGCTGCGGCGGGAGGGCTGGACCATCAACATCAAGAAGACACGCAGGATTTACAATGAGTTGGGTCTGCAGTTGCGGAACAAGAGTCCGAAGCGTCGCGTGAAAGCCAAGCTGCGCGAGGATCGCGAAGAAGCTATTGGGCCGAACGACGTCTGGGCTATGGACTTCGTTCACGACCGACTCGCCATGGGAAAGAAATTGAGGATCCTGACCGTGGTCGACACGCATTCGCGGTTCAGCTACCGCGGCGAGGACGTGGTTCAAACGCAGGAAGGGGTCTGCGGCGGGATCGGCTATCCAAACACCATTCGAGTCGATAATGGCAGCGAATTTATCTCTAGCGACCTGGACCTGTGGGCCTACGCCAACGACGTTACGCTGGACTTCTCACGGCCAGGTAAGCCGACAGACAATGGCTTCATCGAGGCCTTCAACAGCAAGCTTCGGTCGGAGTGCCTGAACGCACACTGGTTCATGAGCCTTGCCGATGCTCAGGAAAAGCTGGAAGATTGGCGTAGACACTACAACGAGGATCGTCCCCACAGCGCGATCGGATACAACGTCCCGATTGCCATGCATTATCCCGATGACGTCACCAGCCCGTCATCGTGAAACAGCCGGAAAAATCCAGCTTCCGGTGGTCCAAACATGGGGAGCAGCGCACCAACCCGCAGACTCTCGTTATGATCGAGGGACCAGCGGGGGCAGGTCAGGATCCTCGGGACCTTCGCACAGCTATTCCTGGAAGAGCTTTCGCACAAGACACGCCGCGGCCTCGTCGGCCGCGTTCAGGCCGGCAAGAACACCGGCGGGCGGACCTACGGCTATCGCTCCGAGGCCCTACCGCCTCGAGACGGAAAGTCGGACGGCAGCATCATGCGGATCGACCAGGAAGAGGCTGCGATTATGCGCCTTATCTTCGAGGAATACGCCGCCGGCAAATCGCCGCGACAGATCGCTGCCGATCTCAATGCGGCCGCGGTCCCTGCCCCGCGCGGACGCGGCGAAGGAAGCGGTCACTGGAAGGCCAACACGATCTACGGCCACCGTGCGCGCGGCACCGGGATCCTCAACAACGAACTCTACATCGGGCGGCACGTCTGGAACCGGCAGCGCTACTCCAAGCATCCCGAGACAGGACGCCGGGTCTCCAAGCCCAACCCACCCGAAGAATGGCTCACCACCGAGAAGCTCGACTTGCGGATCATCGACGAGGCGTTGTGGGACAAGGTAAAAGCGCGGCAGGACCTGATCGACACCACGCGCACCCGGGCCGAGGCCGGTGGCAAGACCGGCGCCGGAGCGGCACAGAGCGCGCGGCGGCGCAAGTATCTGCTCTCGGGGCTGCTGACCTGCGGCCAGTGCGGCGGCAATCTCACCGTGGCCGGCAAAGGTGCCCGGCGGCGCTACTATTGCGCCAATGCCAAGGAGAAGGGCGAGGCCGTCTGCACCGGCATGCCCGGTCTTTCGGAGGCCGACGCCGCCGAGACGATCCTCGGTGGCCTGCGCGAGGGGCTGATGCAAGAGAAGGAATACGAGCAATTCCGGTCGAGCTACATCGCCAGGATGCAGGCTGACGAGCAGGAAAGCGGGCAAGTGCTCCAGAGACACGACGCCCGCATCCGCGAGGTCCAGAAGACATACGACAAGATGATGGCTGCCGTGGAGAACGGCGACTATTCGCCCCCGGTCATCAGGCGCCTGAACGCCGCCGACGCTGAACTCACGGCACTCCGGGCCGAGCGCGAGACGCTCATCCCTGCGCCAATCGAACTGCCAGATGATATTCCCGCACTCTACCGGGACCATGTCGAGGATCTGGTGGGGAAGCTCACGGACGCGGCCGTTGCAGGCCCGGCGGCTGACGAGTTGCACACGCTGGTCGAGACGGTGGTCGTGTCTTGGGACGAGGAAGCGGACCGCCACACGCCGGAGATCCGTGGCAAGCTGTTGGAACTGTTGAGTTTCGGAGACAGCAAAAAGGTCGCGACCCTTTCGGGTGCGGCCTGTTCGCTAAAGCTGGTTGCGGGGGCAGGATTTGAACCTGCGACCTTCAGGTTATGAGCCTGACGAGCTACCGGGCTGCTCCACCCCGCGCCAATTCCGGACTTGTTTTCCGGTATCTTGTGCGCCCGTTGTTGGGGCACCATTGGTCGGTACTGGCTGACTGCATAGAGAGGTGTGGTTTTTACTAGGTTTGGCGGCGACCTACTCTCCCACGTCTTGAGACGCAGTACCATTGGCGCGGTGGCACTTAACGGCCGGGTTCGGAATGGATCCGGGTGTTTTGCTCACGCTATGACCACCAAACCGAGGAAAAACCACATCGCTGCGGGGATTGGGTTTGGTGGCAGGCAGCGTTTCGCGAAGCGATACCGCGTTGCCACGCCTTTCCAATCCTGGCGCAACGTCAATCAACATCGTTGTCCGCGTCAGTACACCTATGGTGTATGCCTTGATGTCCGTAACATGGTTTTGGAACCTTGCTGTTACTGGATCAAATCAAGCCTATCGGACCATTAGTACCGGTCAACTGAACACATTGCTGTGCTTACATCTCCGGCCTATCGACGTGGTGGTCTTCCACGGTCCTCAGGGATACCTTGTTTTGAGGGGGGCTTCCCGCTTAGATGCCTTCAGCGGTTATCCTGTCCGATCATAGCTACCCTGCACTGCTGCTGGCGCAACAACAGGTCCACCAGTGGATCGTTCACCCCGGTCCTCTCGTACTAGGGGCAACTCCTCTCAAGTATCCTACACCCACGGCAGATAGGGACCGAACTGTCTCACGACGTTCTAAACCCAGCTCACGTACCTCTTTAAATGGCGAACAGCCATACCCTTGGGACCTGCTCCAGCCCCAGGATGAGATGAGCCGACATCGAGGTGCCAAACACTGCCGTCGATATGGACTCTTGGGCAGTATCAGCCTGTTATCCCCGGCGTACCTTTTATCCGTTGAGCGATGGCCCTCCCACTTGGGACCACCGGATCACTATGGCCGTCTTTCGACTCTGCTCGACTTGTCAGTCTTGCAGTCAGGCTGGCTTCTGCCATTGCACTCAACGAGCGATTTCCGACCGCTCTGAGCCAACCTTCGCGCGCCTCCGTTACGCTTTAGGAGGCGACCGCCCCAGTCAAACTACCCACCACGCAGGGTCCCGGACCCGGATAACGGGCCGCGGTTAGACATCAAGCAGAACAAGGGTGGTATCTCAAGGGAGGCTCCACAGGGACTGGCGTCCCTGCTTCAAAGCCTACCACCTATCCTGCACATGTTGTGCCTGATGCCAGTGCGAAGCTGTAGTGAAGGTGCACGGGGTCTTTCCGTCTAACCGCGGGAAGCCTGCATCTTGACAGGCAATTCAATTTCGCTGAGTCGATGTTGGAGACAGCGGGGAAGTCGTTACGCCATTCGTGCAGGTCGGAACTTACCCGACAAGGAATTTCGCTACCTTAGGACCGTTATAGTTACGGCCGCCGTTTACCTGGGCTTCAATTCGGAGCTTGCACCCCTCCTTTTAACCTTCAGGCACCGGGCAGGCGTCAGACCCTATACGTCGTCTTGCGACTTCGCAGAGCCCTGTGTTTTTAATAAACAGTCGCCACCCCCTGGTTTGTGCCCCCGGTAGTCGTGTACCGGGCCTCCTTCTCGCGAACTTACGGAGGTATTTTGCCGAGTTCCTTCAACATCGTTCTCTCAAGCGCCTTGGTATTCTCTACCAGTCCACCTGTGTCGGTTTAGGGTACGATCTCATGGAGGGCTATTTCCTGGGACTGTCTTGGATACGTGCCAATCCGATAAGGCACGCACGCCGCCACAATCCGTCACATCCTCCTGGCCCAGGAATATTAACCTGGTTCCCATCGACTACGCCTTTCGGCCTCGCCTTAGGGGTCGGCTTACCCTGCTCAGATTAGCTTTAAGCAGGAACCCTTGGACTTTCGGCGAGAGTGTCTCTCACACTCTTTGTCGCTACTCATGTCATCATTCTCGCTAGTGATCTCTCCACCGGATCCCTCACAGGCCGGCTTCACAGAAAAGACTTTCTCCTGCGCTACCGCCTATCGGCTACTTGAGCGCGTTTCCACGCTCCGTACGACCGGCGGCAGTAAAGGATAAGTCCTATATCACACTACGCTCCGCTACCATGCCTTACGGCATCCTAAGCTTCGGCTCATGGCTTGAGCCCCGTTACATCTTCGCCGCAGGACAACTTGTTTAGACCAGTGAGCTGTTACGCTATCTTTAAAGGATGGCTGCTTCTAAGCCAACCTCCTGGTTGTTTTGGTCGTCCCACCTGCTTTCCCACTTAGCCATGAATTGGGGGCCTTAGCTGTAGGTCAGGGTTGTTTCCCTCTCCACTACGGACGTTAGCATCCGCAGTGTGTCTGCCATCTAGTACTCCCGGGTATTCGGAGTTTGGTTAGGATCAGTAAGCCTGTGGGGCCCCATTACCCATCCAGTGCTCTACCCCCCGGGGTATTCGGATGACGCTCTACCTAAATAGATTTCGCGGAGAACCAGCTATCTCCGAGTTTGATTGGCCTTTCACC
>NZ_OZ255849.1:2600000-4857500 GCF_965277915.1 Antarctobacter sp. | reverse complement strand
TGATGTCCTCGAAGGCATTGGGCTCCAGCGCGTCCTGCGCCAGGGCCGCGGACGGCATGCCCCCCAGCAGTGCGCCACCACCCGCTGCCGCGCCGGCGCCAAGACCCAGCCCCGCCAGCACGCGACGACGGTTCATGAAGATCGGTTCCGGCGTGACGTCGGAACGGCTAAGCTTGTTTGTCCAGCGGTTGGCCATGTGTCCTCCAAGGGTGCTCTGTTGAACTGAAGATAGGCGATGCACGCTTTTGCCCAAACAAACGATCTCTCACGTTGGCGTCACGCGGATGTAACACGCCAAGCACTGGTGACAGGCGTCAGGCCTCCAGCTCCCCACCAATCCGGCAGATCTCCTCGACCAGAAGATCGAGGTCGGCGCGCCGTGTGCGGTGATTGCAGATCGCCACCCGCAGGCAATGACGCCCGGCGACGGTGGTATCGGAAAGGGCGGCGATGCCCGTCTCCTGCATCCGCAACATGATCTCCGTGTTCAGCTCGCGAAGGCTCGCATCAGCAAGTCCCGGCGCCTTGTACCGGAAACAGACGATGTTGATCGTCACCGGCGCCATCAGTTCGAGGTGCGGCACCTCTTCTATCCGGGCGGCGAGATAGGCCGCCTGCGCGATGTTCTGATCGATCAGGCGGCCGAACTTCTCGACCCCATGCTCCTTGAGCGTCAGCCAGACCTTTAGGGCGCGAAAGCCGCGCGAGGTCTGAAGATTGTAGTCATGCAGGTATTCCGTCGCCGCGATACCTCGGGGCTTTTCCTCCAGGTATTCGGGGTGCACGGCAAAGGTCTGGCGATGACGGTCGGCATCCCGGATCAGCGCACAGCCCGCCTCGAAGGGCACATGCAGCCATTTATGCGGGTCAAGCGCCAACGAGTCCGCCGTCTCCAGCCCGCGCACCAAGTCCCGGTTGCCAGGCGCAATCGCGATCAGCGCCCCGATGCAGCCGTCGACATGGAACCACAGCCCTTCGTCGTCACACAGCGCGCGGATGGCCGGCAGGTCGTCGATGGCGCCCGTGTTGACCGACCCGGCGGTGGCGATGACGCAGGCCGGGCGATACCCCTTGGCGCGGTCCTCGGCGATCAGTTCGCGCAGCGCCCCCATGTCCATCCGCAGGTTGCGATCCGACGGCACCCGCCGCAGCGCCCGATTGCCCAGGCCCAGCAGTTCCACCGCCTTCTGGTGACAACTGTGCAACTGGTCGGACCCGTAAAAGCGCAGCGGCTGGGCAATTGCCGCGATTCCCTCTTCTCGGACATCCACACCCGCCATCGCATTGCGCGCCGCCGTCAGCCCGATGATATTGGCCATCGATCCGCCGCTGACCAGCGTGCCGCTGGCGGTCTCGGGAAAACCCATCATCTGTTTCAGCCAGTCCACGACCTGCAGGTCCATCAGGGCGGCGGCATTGTTGCCGCCGCCAAGGTTGGAGCCGTCGATCGCAGAGAGGAACTCTGCCAGCGCGCCGCTGAAACTGCCCGATCCCATGTACCACATCCAGAACCGCGGATGGATGTTGCCCATCGGGTAAGGCAACAGGTTCTCCTGCACTTCCCCGTAAATGTCGGCCAGCGGTTGCGGGTCGACCGGCAGGGGCGCGGCATAACTCTGGCGCACCTCCTCCGGCATCTCGGCCCAGAGAGGCCGGTCGCGCACGTCGCGGACATGGGCAAGTGCGTCATCCACGATCCGATGCGCCACGTCCCACAGAACATTCCAATCCGCGGGATCAAGCCCCTCTTCGGCCTGTTCGAAATGCTGGTCGTCCATGTCTCCCCCCCAAGGATGAAAAGGCTTAGGTCAAAAAATCACGCTGGAACCGTCCGCAGCATATCACAGACAGCCCTATCGCGGGCAGACGGGAGGAGAGCCGCCCGCGCTTGCGATCACGGCGCCCTTGCGTCCACCTGCATCCGGCGAATGGCCTCTTCGAACATGCGGTTCCCGGCGGCGCCATCGTCGCCCAGCCGGACCGAGGGGTAGATCTCGTTCATCTGCACGGACGAGCCGTCATCCTTGACCACCCGCACATGCCGACGCCGCATCTGGCGCGGCTCGCCCACGCCGACGGAATGGGCGATGGTCTCGATCTCCTTGATGACCGCCTTGGCATAGGCCGCGACGCGCTTGTCCTTCTCGGAGACCACCAGCCCCTTTTGCAAAGAGGGGATGTGAGTAGTGATCCCAGTCGGGCAGGTGTTCTTGTTGCACTTCAGCGCCTGGATACAGCCCAGCGAGAACATGAACCCCCGCGCCGAGGTCACGAAATCCGCGCCCAGGCAGATGGCCCAGGCCACGTCGCCGGGATTGACCAGCTTGCCGCTGGCCACGATCCGGATGCGGTCGTGCAGCCCGGCCAGGTCGCGCAGATCCACCATGCGGATCAGCGCCTCGCGCAGGGGCAGGCCCACGAGGTCGATCAACGGCAGCGGCGCCGCGCCGGTGCCGCCCTCGCCCCCGTCGACGGTGATGAAATCGGGCGCGTGTTCCTCGCCGCGTTCCTTGATTTTCTTGAAGAAGGCAAACCACGGGTCGGCCGACCCCATGCAGGTCTTGAATCCGACCGGCTTGCCCGTGACCTCGCGGATGTGGGCGATCAGGTCCAGCAGCCCGTCGAAATCATCCACCTCGCGGTGACGGTTGGGCGATATCGCGTCCTTGCCCATAGGCACGCCGCGAATGGCGGCGACTTCTTCGTCGATCTTGGCCGCCGGCAGGATGCCACCCTTGCCCGGCTTGGCGCCCTGGCTCAGCTTGATCTCGAACATCCTGACGTTCGGATTGGCGGCAACTTCCTTCAGCTTGGCATCGCTCAGGTTGCCGTCCTGGTCGCGCACGCCGAACTTGGCGGTGCCGATCTGGTAGACGATGTCGCAACCGCCCTCCAGGTGATAGGGCGACATCCCCCCTTCGCCGGTGTTCAGCCAGACCCCGGCCTGCTTGGCCCCCCGGCTGAGCGCCTGCACCGCCGGTTTCGAGATCGCGCCGTAGGACATGCCCGAGATATTGTAGATCGAGGGCGCCAGGTAGGGTTCCCGGCAATAGGGCCCGATCATCATCGGCTCGGTCGAGGCATATTGATCGTCCAGCGGCGGAAAGACCGCGTTCATGAAGATCGGTGTCCCCGGCACGTTCAGATTCCGGGTCGAGCCAAAGGCGACGGTGTTCCCCTTGCTGGAACTGGCATTGTAGATCCAGTTGCGTTGCGCGCGGTTGAATGGCATCTCCTCGCGGTCCATCGCGAAGAAATACTGGCGAAAGAATTCTCCCAGCTCGGTGAACAGGGCGCGGAACCGCCCGATCACCGGGTAGTTGCGACGGATCGCGTCCCCGGTCTGCGTCTTGTCGATGACATACATCACGATGACAAGCGCCACGCCCACGCCGATCATGAAGACGAAGAAAAGCGCCAGATATTGCAGCGCGGCCATCGCGTATTCCATATTCTACCCCCTGAATGTGTTGATCTGTCTCAAGGTCATGCTGTTTTTCAATCGATACTCTGCCACCATCACAGACGAATGGCAGCCCGTCTGCGTAATTCGTGAAAGGGAGAGAGCATGAGACACTTCATCAGCGCCGCCGCGCTCGCACTCGTGGCGAGCGGAGCGATGGCACAGGGCATCATCAGCTACGACACCGACCAGAGTTTCGACGATGTCGTCTTTGGTCTGGAAAACGCGATCCTCGACGAAGGCTTGGTGATCGACGCGGTCAGTCACACCGGCGCCATGCTGGAGCGGACCAAGGCGGACGTGGGATCGGACGTCACCATCTTTACCAACGCGGACATCTTCAGCTTTTGCTCGGCCAAGATCAGCCGCGAGGTGATGGAGGCGGACCCGATGAACGTGGTCTTCTGCCCTTACGACATCTTCGTCATCGTCCGACCGGAGACCCCGGACACCACGACAATCGGTTTCCGCGAATTTCCCGAAGGCGAAATGAAAAAGGTCGAGGCCCTGCTCGACGGCATCGCCCGGTCGGCCATCGGTCTGGACTGAGCGCCCCCCGATCCGACCCGTACATCCATCAGGATACAGGCAGTGGGAAACGGACCGTCGCGCTGGCGCCGTTTCCTGCATTTTCGGCCGGATCACCGGAAAAATCGCCGCCCCAATTCACAAAGATGTAATTGGAAACGCGCCGTGCCTCTGGCTTAGGTGCCGACCCGCGGTCGTCAAGCCGCGCGCACAGAAATTCCGCCTCATCCAGTACGCCATTCCTCCCGTAGACCTTTTCGATGTGACGGACACATCGCAACTGCGAAACCAATGGAGGATTTCCATGATCCGTAGAACGTTCCTTGCCGCCACGACCGCTCTCGCCTTTGCCGCTCCGGCCTTTGCCGGCGGCCATTCGATGGACATCGTCGATACCGCCAAAGAGGCAGGCAGCTTTGAAACCCTGCTGGCGGCAGCCACTGCGGCGGGCCTTGTCGACACGCTCAAGGGTGACGGCCCCCTGACCGTGTTCGCCCCGACCGACGCAGCCTTTGCCGCCCTGCCCGAAGGCACGGTCGAGGATCTGCTGAAGCCCGAAAACAAGGATCAGCTGACCGCGATCCTCACCTACCACGTTGTGGCGGGCAAGGTCATGTCGACCGATCTCAGCGATGACATGATGGCGAAAACCGTCGAAGGATCGGAAATCACAATCGACCTCGACGATGGCGTGATGGTCAACGATGCCAGTGTCGTGACCGCCGACATCGAGGCCTCGAACGGCGTTATCCACGTCATCGACAAGGTGATCATGCCGGGCATGTAAGGCCCGCTCGACACGGATCTAACAGGCCCGCGCCCTCGCGCGGGCCTGTTTTTTTGCCAGCTTCGTTTCAGACACATCTTCCAAAGCCACGCTTGAATGCCCCGGGCATCGCCCTCTGCGGCACAACTCCAATCGCTGCCGGGCAGAGGTCCGCGCGCCAAATCACTCTGGCGGGCGTTGCGACACGGTCTTTAGATCGGCCCACATACGCGGATACACTTGCGCCAAATACACCTTGGGTAGAAATGATTTGATCAAGCTCACCTTATAAGGCAGGCTTTCGGTTTGCCACCCTTCCGATCAGACCAATCCATTGACCAGGATCACTTATGCCCATGTTTGCAGAACCCACCGTGCGCGCGTCCATCAGCACGATGGTTGCCTCCGTCGAAAACGGTGTGGACCGAGAAACCTATACCATCCAGAAACTGAAGGCCGGGTTCGACGCCCTGGGCGATCCTGGGCTAACTGTCGTCGATGCCGAAGGGGCCTATGTCGACGCTTCGGACGTTCCGCTCAGCTATGAGCATCCGGTGCTGTCGCAATCCGATGACACGATGCTTAAACTGCGCGTTCGCTGCGCCATAGACGAGTTGAATGCCGAGTCGCCCATGCTCCCCGGCGAAACCCTGGTTCACGAACGCTTTGCCTTTCTGTCCGAACCCTGGGAGGTGTTTCCGCCGGGAACGGTGTTCGTCGACCGGCAAACCTCGATGGCCCGCCTGCTATACATCTTTCGCAACGTCGTCGTGGACGCGCAAACCGGCGCCTTGCGCTTTGACAGCGCGGCGGCGGCAGAGCCGGTCGATGATCAACTGGGCCTGATCGAGCCCCCCGTGATGGTTCTGGCCGCGGCCTCTCTGCCGCACAGCATCGCCGTGGACGTGGCCAAGAAACTGGCCGACCAGATGGCCAAGGACGCGCTCAAGGCGATCAGCGGCAACCTGACCCAGATGGCAGGCGGCGTCATCGCAGGGGCGATTGCCGGCGCGATCATCGACACCATTCTCGGGGCGCTGTTCCCGGACGACAAGAAATCGACCCTCGACGCCTATTTCGAGGGCATGCAAAAACTGATGCAACAAGAGCTGAAGCAGCAGACCATCGACGAAATCGCGGGCACCTTCGTTGCCCTGCGCAACGAGTTGAACAACGTCTACGCGCCGGCCCGCCTGCAATCGGACCTTCGGGTCCAGCAGGACCGCAAGAACCTCTTCGATTACCATCTGCACGACTACTCCAACACCTTCTTCATCGGTACGAACGGAATGCTGGGGACGCTGATGGATGAAAAATATCAATTGGCCTGTTTCCCGGTCTTCCTGCTTGGAGCGGGGATGCACCTGTCGATCCTGCAGGAGATCGCCAATGTCGATCCCACCAACAGGGATGAGAATTTCAATCCGCTGAAGTCGAGCTATGGCGTCCCCAAGACAGGCTCGGTCGCGAAATATGCCAAGCAATACGCGGACCACGCCGATGCCGTCTGGGAAAAGATCCGCGAAAAGCGGAAGAGCCGCGTGGTCTATGGCGCAGAGCATCACGTCGTATTCCGCCATCACTACTTTATCGGGTATTACGCCGATGAGGCGGTCGACCCCGACAAGCATCTGAACCGGATCAAGTACGAATACACCAACGACAAGGATGGCAAGTACATCCCCGTGCCCGGCAGCAGCAAGGCGGACGTGATGAAAGCGATGGCGGCCTACCAGGAACAGGTGCTGGCGGAACTGGAAAAAAGCCTGCCCGACCGCAAGAAGGTCGTCGACGGGTGGCGCAAGCTCATCGACAACCCGCTCAACATGGAAACGTCCTGACGGCGCGCCCTTCCGATTTCGGTACCAGGCGCCGCGAGGGCTGGTGAACCGGGCTGTGTCACCAGCCCCACGAAACGATGGCCGGGCCGTTCACGCGCGGACACGAAAAAGGCGGGGGAGACCCCGCCTTTCCGCATCCGTGCCGCAAAGGGTCAGTGGACGACGGCATCGTCCGGCTTGGGCCGGTTCGTGGCGCCGACCCGGTCGCCGATGATCAGGCCATCGGCCCCGGCAGAGACGACCACCACGTCACCGTCCGCCACGTCGCCCGCCAGCAGCATCTCGGCCAGCGGATCCTGCAGCGCCCGCTGGATCACCCGCTTGAGCGGGCGCGCACCGAACACCGGATCATAGCCTTCGTCCGCCAGCCATGTCCGCGCGTCATCGTCCAGTTCCAGCCGGATCTTGCGCGCCGCCAGCCGTTTCAGCAGGCGGGACAGCTGGATGTCCACGATCCCCGACATGTCCTCGCGCTTGAGGCGGTCAAAGATGATGGTCTCATCGAGGCGGTTCAGGAACTCGGGCCGGAAATGGGCGCGCACAGCGTCCATCACGTCGCGCCGGGCCTGGCTGGAATCCGCGCCTTCGGGCAACTGCGATAGCGCCTGGCTGCCCAGGTTCGAGGTCAGCACGATCAACGTCTGCTTGAAGTCCACGGTCCGGCCCTGGCCATCGGTCAGCACACCATCGTCCAGCACCTGAAGCAGCACGTTGAACACGTCCGGATGCGCCTTTTCGACCTCGTCGAACAGCACCACCTGGTAGGGCCGCCGCCGCACGGCTTCGGTCAGGACACCGCCTTCGTCGTAGCCGACATAGCCCGGAGGCGCACCGATCAGGCGGGCCACGGCATGTTTCTCCATGAACTCGGACATGTCGATGCGGACCATCGCGCTGTCGTCGTCAAAGAGGAAATCCGCCACCGCCTTGGTCAGCTCGGTCTTGCCAACGCCGGTCGGGCCAAGGAACAGGAAGGACCCCAGCGGCCGGTTCTCGTCGTTCAGACCCGCGCGCGCCCGACGGACGGCATTGGCCACCGCCGTAACCGCCTGCGACTGGCCGACAACCCGCTTGTGCAGCTCGCCCTCCATCCGAAGCAGCTTTTCGCGGTCACCCTCCAGCATTTTCGAGGTAGGAATACCCGTCCAGCGTTCGACAACACTGGCGATATGTTCGGGCAGGACCGCTTCCTCGACCATGACATCGTCTTCGGCGCCTTCCGCCTCGTTCAGCTTGCGCTCGATCTCGGGGATGCGCCCGTACTGCAGTTCACCGGCGCGGGCAAAGTTGCCGTCGCGCTTTGCGGTCTCCAGTTCCACGCGCAGGTGGTCCAGCTCCTCCTTGAGGTTGCGGGCCGAGGCCAGCTTGTCACGCTCCGCCTGCCAGCGCGAGGTCATCTCGGCCGATTGCTGTTGCAGTTCGGACAAGTCCTTTTCCAGCTTGGCCAGCCGGTCCTTGGAAGCCTGGTCGTCTTCCAGCCGCAGCGCCTCGACCTCGATCTGCTTTTGCAGGATGTCACGGTCCAGAGCGTCCAGCTCCTCGGGTTTGCTATCCACCTCCATCCGCAGGCGGCTGGCGGCCTCGTCCATCAGGTCGATGGCCTTGTCCGGCAGGAAACGGTCGGTGATATAGCGATGCGACAGCGTCGCCGAGGTCACAAGCGCCGAGTCCGAGATCCGCACGCCGTGGTGCAACTCGTACTTTTCCTTGATGCCGCGCAGGATCGACACCGTGTCCTCGACCGTCGGTTCCTCGACCATGACCGGCTGGAACCGCCGCGCAAGGGCCGCGTCCTTCTCGACGTGCTTGCGGTACTCGTCCAGCGTGGTGGCACCGACACAGTGCAGTTCACCCCGCGCCAGCGCCGGTTTCAGCAGGTTCGAGGCATCCATCGCCCCGTCCGCCTTGCCCGCACCGACCAGCGTGTGCATCTCGTCGATGAACAGCACGATTTCACCCGCTGCCGACGTCACTTCGGACAGGATGCTCTTCAACCGCTCCTCGAACTCGCCGCGATACTTCGCCCCGGCAATCAGCGCCCCCATGTCCAGCGCCAGCAGGCGCTTGTTCTTAAGGCTTTCCGGAACGTCACCGTTCACGATCCGCAGGGCCAGGCCCTCGGCGATCGCGGTCTTGCCGACGCCCGGTTCACCGATCAGGACCGGGTTGTTCTTGGTCCGGCGGGACAGCACCTGCATCGTGCGCCGGATCTCGTCGTCGCGGCCGATGATCGGGTCAATCTTGCCTTCACGGGCGCGCTCGGTCAGGTCCAGCGTGTATTTCTTCAATGCCTCATAGCTGTCCTCGGCGTTCGCGGTATCCGCCGTGCGCCCCTTGCGCACGTCGTTGATCGCCTCGTTCAGCTTTTGCGGCGTGACCTTGCCGGCCTCCAGCGCCTCTTTCGCGGGGCTGCGGACCATCGCCAGCGCGGTCAGCATCCGCTCGACAGGCACGTAGCTGTCACCGGCCTTGCTCGCCAGTTTCTCGGCCTCGTCCAGCACCTTGCCGGTGGCCGAATCCAGGTAGACCTGCCCGGCATCGCCCGAAACCTTGGGAATCTTGGCCAGCTTGGTGTCCAGCACCTGCACCACGCGTGCGGGCTCACCGCCAGAGGCGGCGATCAAGTTCGACGCCATCCCCTCTTCGTCGTCCAGCAGGGCCTTGAGCAGGTGTTCCGGGGCCAGCTTCTGGTGGCTTTCCCGCATCGCAACTGTCTGCGCGGCCTGAATGAATCCGCGCGCACGTTCCGTGAACTTCTCCAAGTTCATATCTGTCTCCTTCCATCAAGCGCCCCTTGAATTGCGTCGCGCCTGGCCATGCAGCACGCGGGCGTTTCGGGGCCTCGCTTCCAAGATGGTCGCGGCTCACGATCTGTTCAAGTGAGCGACGTTGCAAAAAAGCAACGCGCGCCACCTTGACCTTGTGTGCAAGGGCTTTCATGTGATCCCGAACCCCAGAGCAGGAGCCCGCCCCATGTCCGATGACCGCCTGATCGTCGCCCTTGATGTCCCGAACGTGATCGAAGGGCTCGACCTTGTCGACCGCCTCGGCGATGCGGTCTCTTTCTACAAGATCGGGCTGGGGATGCTCACCGGCGGCGGGATGGCGCTGGCCAACGAGCTGAAGGGGGAGCACGGCAAGCGCATCTTCCTCGACCTCAAGCTGTTCGACATCGGCGCCACGATCGAGGCCGCGGTGCGTGGCGTGGCCCAGTTCGACCTGGACTTCCTGACCGTCCACGGCGACCCGAACGTGGTGCGCGCCGCCAAGGAGGGGGCGGCAGGGTCGAACACGAAGATCCTGGCCGTCACGATCCTGACCTCGCTCGACCGCAGTGACCTGGACGCTGCCATGATCGCCGAGGGGTCGATCCCCGATCTGGTGCAGACCCGCGCCGGCCGCGCGTTCGAGGCCGGGGCCGACGGCATCATCTGCTCTCCGAACGAGGCGGCGCTGGTCCGCGCCCTGCCCCAGTCCGAGGGCCGTCTGATCGTGACGCCGGGTGTGCGGCCCGCAGGCGCGGATGTCGGCGATCAGAAACGCATCGCAACTCCGGCGCAGGCCATCCACGACGGCGCCGACCATATCGTTGTCGGCCGCCCGATCCACCGCGCGCCCGATCCCCGCGCCGCGGCTCAGGCGATCCTGTCGGAAATGGCGTCACCGCAGGCACAACGCGCGAACTGATACTGCGCGCGGCATCGCGGAGCGCCGGCAAGACACGGCAACAGGTTGACGCGGGACTTGTGCCGGGAACGCGCAGCGCGCGCACCACGTGACAACGCATGGGCAGAAAAGGCGTTCCCGCGCCTTTCGGACACCGGCAAACCGGCGCGCAAACCCCGACAAACCGGCGAAAATCCGCGAAAAATACCCTGCACCGGGGGTATTCCTGACCTGTCGGCCAGATGAAACCCGGCGATCCTCTCCCTACCTCTTTCCAAAGGCCGGAAAAACCGGGCCAGACAAAAGGTCATGAGGTTAGGAGACCGAAATGAGCACGTGGACCCCCCGCATCGACCAGGTGCGTTACAACGCCGCCGAACAATGCTTCGAGGCCCTGGTCACCGTCGTCACCCCGCAAGGCCTTCTGCGCGTCGCCAGCCAATACGCGGCGCCCGTCACCACCGATTTCGAAGAGGCCGCGCGTGGCCTCTGGATGCGCGCGCGCCTGTCGCTGGGCACGCCCGAACGGCTGCACCTGCGCCTGCCGGCCGTCGAGATGCCAACCGCCGCCTGATCTGCCCCCATCCCTCGGGTTCGGCTCTTTACACGCCTGTATGAGCCGCACCGCCGCGCCCCTTGTCCCTCGGGTGCGGCGGCGTCCTGCCGGGGCCCGCGTCAGTTTGCGGGTCCCGGCCTTTTTTCCAGGTATACCCTCAGGATATCGCGGAAGTGCGGAATCACCTCGTCGGAGTCGATGAAATCCGCCGGCGGCATCACCAGCCATTCCTCGCCCTCGTCGCCAAAGACCACGTCATCGACGATACCCTTGGGCAGATGCGCCGCGAAGAACCAGTTCACCTTGCCCGCGTCGTCGCGCAGATGCGCCTTGTGCAGATCGGTTTCCGCCAGCGTCAGCCCCAGTTCCTCCTGCGTTTCGCGCAGGACGCAGGCCTCGGGGGTTTCCGCCCCGTCGCGTTCGCCGCCGGGAAAATCCAGGTAGCCGGGCCAGGGAATTGACGGCTTTCGATCACGCCGCAAAACGATCAGCTCCGCCCCTGCAAAGAGCATCAGCTTGGCGCCCGCGAACTGTTGTCTCGGATCACTCATGGCGCCCCTTTCTGCCGCGCATTATACTGGGGCCATGCCCAGTCTGTGCCGCGATTGCCTGACCCAGTTCGAAACCGGCCCCCGCTGCCCGGCCTGCGGGCGGCCGCGGGTGATCTCGCATTCCGAACTATGGGATCTCTCCATTGCCCACATGGACTGTGATGCCTTTTATGCAAGCGTAGAAAAGCGCGACAACCCGGAACTGGCCGACAAACCGGTTATTATCGGCGGAGGGCGCCGAGGAGTCGTCTCGACCGCCTGTTATGTCGCCAGAATCCGGGGCGTGCGCTCGGCCATGCCTATGTTCAAGGCGCTGGACCTCTGCCCCGATGCGGTTGTCGTCAAGCCGCGCATGTCCGTCTACGCCGAGGTGTCGAAACAGATTCGCGCCATGATGGAAGAACTGACCCCGGCAATCGAACCGCTGTCGCTGGACGAGGCGTTTCTTGACCTCACCGGCACCGCGCGCCTGCACGGCGCCCCGCCCGCCGTCATGCTGGCACGGCTGGTGGGCCGGATGAAATCCGAACTGGGCGTGACCGGCTCCATCGGCCTCTCCCACAACAAGTTCCTGGCCAAGATCGCCAGCGACCTCGACAAGCCGCGCGGGTTCGCGGTGATCGGCAAGGGCGAGACGCAGGAATTCCTGCGCCGCAAGCCGATCCGCCTGATCTGGGGCGTCGGACAGGCCACGCAGGGCGCGCTGGAAAAGGCCGGGATCCGCACCTTCGAGGACCTGCTGCGCTGGGAACAGCGCGACCTGACGGCGCGCTTCGGATCGATGGGCGAGAGGCTCTGGCACCTGGCGAGGGGCGAGGACAAGCGCCGCGTGACGCGCAACGCACCGGTGAAATCCATCTCGAACGAGACCACCTTCAACGAGGATACCGCCGATGCGGATATCCTCGACGGGCATCTCTGGCGGATGGCGGAAAAGGTCTCTGACCGGGCCAAGGCCAAGGGCGTGGCGGGCCGGGTGGTGACGCTGAAACTGCGCCGCTCGGATTTCCGGATCGTGACGCGCCGCACCGCCCTGCCCGGCGCCACGCAAATCGCCGACCGGATCTATCGCACCGCGCGCGGGCTGTTCGACCAGATGCCGCCCGGACAGCCCTACCGGCTGATAGGGGCAGGCATTTCCGACCTGGTGCCAGAGGCGCAGGCCGACGTGTCCGGCGATCTCCTGGACCCGCAGGCCGAAACCCGCGCCAAGGCCGAACGTGCCACGGATGCGATCCGCGCCCGGTTCGGCGACGGGGCCATCCTAAAGGGGCGCGCGCTCAGATAGCGCGCGCCCCGGCAACGCCTGGCCTCACGCCCCGCGCCGCAACAGGTCGTCTTCCTCACCGGTGGCATCATAGCCAAAGGCCTCCAGTCCCGCTTCCAGGTTGTCGGCCAGGTGCGGCGTGCCGATCAGGTAGTCCGCCGTCGGCGTCGTCGCCTCGGCCTGCGCGGTGCCATAGGCCTCGTCCCAGTCCTCGGCGTCGAATGCGCCCCGGCCGATCCACATGACCGCAACCAGCGCAGCCTGTTCCTCTTCGTCCATCCGGTCGATCAAACCGCGCAACTCGCCCTCGGCGCGGCTCAGCTCGCGCGCCATGACGATGACCGCGGCCACCTTCCTTGGGCTGATGTTCTGCATTTCGCGTCTCCTTCTGCGTCTTCGACAAGAGATGACGCGAAAAGAGGAGTCAAACCTTGATCTTACGCAAACAGCCGATAGTACAGCCAGTCCGGCAGGAAACGGCTGCCCCGGAACAGCCAGGAAAACCCGCGCGGAAAGGCCCGCTGAAAGCCGCTTCCCGACATGTGACGGAAACAGATTTCCGCCGCCTTCTCCGGGTCCATGATGAAGGGCATGGCAAAATCGTTCTTGTCGGTCAGCCGGGTGCGGATATAGCCCGGCACAAGCAGCTGCACCTGCACCCCGGTCTTGCGCAGGTCGGCATAGAGCGATTGCGCCAGAACCAAGACCCCCGCCTTGGACGAGACATAGGCCGCCGCCCCCGGCAACCCGCGATAGCCCGACAGCGACCCGGTCAGCACGAAATGCCCCCGGTCGCGCGCCACGAATCGCGGCACCACCACGCCCGCCAGGCGCATTGCCCCGGTGAAATTCACATCCGCCATCGTGTTGGCCCTTGCCGCGTCCCAGTCCTGCGCCCCGAAGGGCCAGTAGGCGCCCGCCACCTGGATCACCCCGTCGATCTCTCCGATCCGCTCTGCAACAGCCTCCAGCGCCTCGGCATCGGTCACGTCGACCGGTTCCACCTGCGCCCGTGACGGCAACTCATCCGCCAGCGCCTGCAGGCTGTCCGTGCTGCGCGCGCTCAGGATCAGCTCCACTCCGGCCTTGCTGAGCCGCCGCGCCAGGGCCGCGCCCAGCCCTTCACTGGCGCCCACCAGCCAATACCGCTTGCCCTTCCAGTCTCTCACGCGACCTCCTTTGGCCGCATGGTGGCGACCAGCTCGGCGACGGTGAAGCCGAACTTGCAAAACTGTGACCGGTTCACGATGGTCCCATTCGGCGCCAGGTACATCCAGTCGACCGTGTCCAGAACGTGGCCGCCCGCGTCCTCGGGCAGCCGGATCCGATAGCGCAACCGCACCGATGGGCCGCTCTGCTGGCCTTCGCCTTCTCCGACAAGGTCCGGCGCGGTGGCACGGATGCGCCCGTCGTTGCCAAGCCTCAGCTTCCATTGCCGGTGTTGCTCGGCGCCGGATTCATACCGGAAATGTTCGTCCATGACGCCCTCGTTTCCGTCCCAGCGGGCCTCGAATTCTCCGACGAAACGAGAGGTGACGCGGCCCGTCGGCCCATAGATGACGCCTTCGCAAATCAGCGGGCCGTTCAAATGGGTGCGCACGTCGAACGGCGCGCCGCGGTCATTCGCATAGTCCGCCGGTTTCTGTGCCAGAAAGCCGAACATCCGCTGCCGTAGCAGGGCAAGCGCCAGGACAATCGCGGCGCCCAGAAGGGTGTAAAGCAGTGCAGTCATCACGATGCCTTTCTGATGGCCTCGGGCGCGGGGCCGCCGCTCACCCCGCGCGCGGGCGGCTCGGGGTGGGTGCGATAGCGCGCGCCCTTCCACCACAGTTTCAGGGCCTGCCAGTGGATCAGCGCCAGAACCCGGCGCGCCCCGAACGGCCGCCGCAGGGCCGACCGCAGGATGGCGCGGTCCGTCAGCGGTGCACGCGGCCCGCAAAGCGTGGCGATCACCCCGCCCTTGTCATGGCTGAAGTCGATCCAGACACCGACGCGATCCGCGCGGATGTCGAAACGAAAGGTGTAGCCCCCGGCGATGGGCTGGAACGGCGAGACATGGAAGAGTTTCTGCGCCTTGATCCGGTCATGGGGCGTGATCGGCGCACCGTCGGCATGGGCGCAAAGATAGGAATGCCGGTCGCCAAAGGTATTCGTGACCTCGGCAATCACCGCGCACAAGGCGTCCCGGTCGTAGGCCAGCCAGAAGGAAACCGGGTTGAACACATGGCCCAGCAGCCGCGGCTGCGCCAGCAACATCAGCGGCCCGTCAAAGGTGATCCCATGCGCATCCAGCACCTCGCGCGCCCAGGCCGCGCCGCGCCCCTTTCCCGGTGCGCCGCCGTGATCCCGGTCCTGCACCGTGGTCAGATTGCCCCGGTTGCGCGAAAACAGGCGCGGGCCTTGCACCTCGGTCTCCGCATCCAGCAGGACATAGTCCACCGAATAGCGGAACGCATTGGCCACATCGCCCTTGCGCCCGTGGTAGGAATGGCCCCGGATCAGGTCGACGGTGCTCATGCCACCTCCTTGACCGGTCCCCGGGCGAGGATGGCGTCTGCCACGTCCGCTGCGCTGGCCAGTCCGTCCTCGTGAAAGCCGTTCTTCATCCAGGCCCCGCAGAACCATGTCCCGCTTTCGCCGTTCATCGCCGCGATCTCGCGCTGAGCCTGCAACGCACCAAGGTCATAGACCGGGTGCCGCAAGGTGACCTCGTCATGAATCAGCTCCTCCCGGATCGCACGGGTGGAATTCAGCGTCACGAACAGCGGATCGTCCTGCGGGATGGGTTGCAGACAGTTCATCCAATAGGTCAGGTCGATGCAGTTCATCTCTTTCCGGGGCGCCTCGGTATAGTTCCAGGACGACCAGCAGGCCCGGCGGCGCGGCATCAGGGAGGCATCGGAATGCAGCACCACCCGGTTCGGTTGATAGGCGATCCTTTCCAGCGCCGCCCGTTCCGCCGGACGCGCATCCGACAAAAGCCGCAGCGTGTCGTCCGAATGGGTGGCAAAAACCACCTCGTCAAAGCTCTCCCATTCGCCGCCCTCAAGCCGGACCTCGACCCCGGCGGCAGTCCGCCGGACACCGCCTACGCGCGCGCCCAGCCGCAGGTCCACCCCCTGGCGCATCAGCGCGGCGCCCAGCCGCCGGACATATTCCACCGATCCGCCCTGCACCGTGTACCACTGGTGCTGGCCGGTGTGGCTCAACAAGGCGTGGTTCTCGAAGAACCGGATCAGCGCATAGGCCGGGAAATCCAGGATCTTGTCGGTGGGCGTCGACCAGATCGCCCCGGACAGGGGCAACAGATAGTAGTCGCGGAACCAGTCGCCTGTCCCCATGTTCTCCAGGAAATCGCCAAGCGAGACGGCAGGATCCCGCGCCGCGTCCAGCGCCCGCGAGTTGAACTTCATGATGTCCCGGATCATCGCCAGGAACCGTGGGTTCAGCGCGTTCCGCTTCTGGGCAAAGACGGCCCGCAGGTCGCGCAACCCGTATTCCATTACCCCGCCACGCAGGCTGGCCGAAAAGCTCATGTCCGACTTTGCCACCGGCACATCCAACCGATCGAACAGCGAGGTCAGCAGCGGGTAATTGGCATAGTTGAACACGATGAACCCGGTATCGACAGGCTGCGTCCCGTCCTTGCCGGCCAGCTGGGTCCGCGCATGACCACCCAGGCGCGGCTCTGCCTCGATCAGGGTGACACGGTGCTGTTCGCCCAGCATGTGCGCGGCCCCCATGCCCGAGATCCCGCCACCGATCACGGCGATCCTGCGTGCGGCGCTGCTGCTGGCTTCAAATGGCATGGTCTGTCCTGATCCTTGGCTTGCTGGTCTTTCCAACCTCTTACGGCCCGAGACGCCACGCGGATGAAAAAAGCCCGGAAAACTTTTTTTTCGCATCCGGTGATCCGATCCCGTCCCCCCTGCGTAATCCGATTATGTTTGGCGCGACTGAACCTCTCGACACCCGCGACGCTACGCCCATTGCGGCCCCGGCGATCAATGGGCATGTCAGGGGGGATGACCGTGACAAGGCCAAACCCGTGAGCGCAGGAACCGCAGACGACAGTGGCCCGGATTGGGCCGCGGTGCTGATCCGTATCCGAGACCACCGCGACGAGGCATCCTTCGTCGCGCTGTTCCGGCACTTCGCTCCCCGGGTAAAGGCCTTTCTGATGCGCTCGGGCGCCGATGCCGCGCAGGCAGAGGAATGCGTCCAGGACGTCATGGCCACCGTCTGGCAGAAGGCGGCACAATTCGATCCGGCGCGCGCCTCGGCCGCGACATGGATCTTTACCATCGCGCGGAACCGTCGGATCGACGCCCTGCGCAAACAGAAACGACCCGAGCCCGAGGATCTGCCCTGGGGCCCCGAGGCAGAGCCGGACCAGGAAGACCGGCTGGGCCTGCAACAGGAAACGGAACACCTGGGAGAGGCGCTCGCCTCTCTTCCCGCGAAACAGCGGGAGCTGATCGAAAAGGCCTATTTCGGCGATCTCACCCACAGCGAGATCGCCGAGGCCACCGGGCTGCCGCTCGGCACGATCAAATCCCGCATCAGATTGGCGCTTCAGCGCCTCAGACACGCCATGGACAGGAAGTGATGCTTCGATGACGACGATCCGACACCACCTGACCGACGACCTCATCATGGGCTATTCCGCGGGCACGCTGCCCGAGGCCGTCAATCTCATCATCGCCACCCATGTTTCGCTCTGCGACGATTGCCGCGCGGCGGTCGAGGCGCATGACGCCCTCGGCGGCGCCGTTCTGGACACGACAGAGGCAGAGACGCTGGACGACGGCTGCCTCGACGCCACGCTGGCGATGATCCGGGCAATGGACGCCCCCGCGCCGCGTGACATCAAGGTGCCGCAGGACCCGGTCGCCCCGGCGCCGCTGCTGGATTACATCGGCGGTTCGCTGGACGCGGTGAAATGGCGTCCCGTCGGCATGGGTGTCAAACAGGCGATCCTGAAAACCTCGCCGGATGCCACGGCACGGCTGCTCTACATTCCCGCGGGCACGGCCATGCCCGATCATGGCCACCGCGGGTTGGAACTGACGCTGGTCCTGCAAGGTGCCTTCCAGGACGATGAGGGTTATTTCGCCCGTGGCGACATCGAGATCGCCGACGCGGACCTGCAGCATACGCCGGTCGCGGACATCTCGCAGGATTGCATCTGCCTTGCCGTCACCGACGCGCCGCTGCGGCTCAAGGGCCTCGCGCGGCTGGCACAACCCTTCCTGAACATCTGAGGCTGGCTTCCGCGCCGCCGCCCGCCTAGGCTCGGCCCCGGAAAAGGGGGCCGGGTCATGACGCATATCACCGCCGAAGTGGATCTGGACGCCGAAGGTCGGCAGGCGGGTTACCTGCGCGTGCCGCATTCCACCCATGACAGCGCCTATGGCTGGATCGGCGTACCGATCGTCTGCCTCTCCAATGGCCCCGGCCCGACACTGCTTCTGACCGGCGGCACTCACGGCGACGAATACGAAGGCCAACTCGCCATCACCCGGCTCGCACGAGAGCTTGACCCGGCCCGCATCCGGGGCCGGCTGATCCTGCTCCCGGCCCTGAACGCGCCCGCCGCCGAGGCCGGACGCCGCTGTTCCCCCGTTGACGATGGCAACCTCAACCGCAGCTTCCCCGGAAATCCCTCCGGCACCCCGACCGACATGATCGCCCACTACGTCGAAGAGGTCCTGATCCCCCGGTCGGATGTCCTGATCGACCTGCATTCGGGCGGCACCTCGCTGCTCTATCCGCCGACGGTGCTGCGTGGCCCCGGAGCGGATGACCGCGAGGCCGCGCTGCTGGCCCGCCTGCAAACCGGCTTCGACCTGCCCTACGCCTGGGTCTTCGCCTCCAGCCCCGGCCGCCACTCGACCGGGCGCACCGCGATGGCAGGTGCGAACCGCAAGGGCGTGATCTCGATGATGGCGGAACTCGGCGGTGGCGGCACCCTGGACCCACAGGTCCTGGCCATGACAGAACGCGGGCTGCAGCGCATCCTGCATGCGCTGGACATGCTGCCCGACTACAGTCCCGACGCCCCCCGGGGCACCAGAGAGGTTCAGGCTCGCGGCTCGGTCTATGCCTATGACGCGGGCCTCTTCGAACCTTTCAAGCAGATCGCCGATCCGGTCGCCGCGGGCGAACCCATCGGACAGATCCATGACCCCCTGAAACCCTTGGCCGCACCGGTCGAGGTCGCATCGCCTTTCGCCGGTTTCCTGCTCGCCAAACGCGTTCCGGGCCGGGTCAGTCGCGGCGACGCGGTTGCCCAGATCGCCAGCGATGCCTGATGCCGCGCGGCGCTCGGCCCGCCCCAAGGGTCGGCGGGCGGGCGTCTTTGCGGCGTAGCCGCAAACAGTCCCGTCCCGGCGACCGCACACGAAAAAGGGCGGCTCGCGCCGCCCCTTCCCAACAGCCCTCTCAGGCGTTCATTTCTTGCGCTTCTTCGGCGGCATCAGGTCGGTGATCGTGCCCTCGAACATCTCGGCGGCAAAGTTCACCGTCTCCGACAATGTCGGGTGCGGGTGGATCGTGTGGCCAAGGTCCACCGCGTCCGCGCCCATCTCGATGGCCAGCGCCGCCTCCGAGATCAGGTCGCCCGCGTTGGTGCCCACGATGCAGGCGCCGATCACCCGGTCGTCCTCGGGATCGAACAACAGCTTGGTCACGCCCTCGCTGCGCCCGTTGGACAGCGACTTGCCCGAGGCCGCCCAGGGGAACACGCCCTTCTCGTACTTGACGCCCTTCGCCTTGGCTTCGGTTTCGGTCAGCCCGCACCAGGCCACTTCGGGATCGGTATAGGCCACGCTCGGGATCAGCTTGGCATCGAAATGCCGCTTTTCCCCGGCACAGACCTCGGCGGCCACCTTGCCCTCGTGCACCGCCTTGTGCGCCAGCATCGGCTGGCCCACCACGTCACCGATGGCAAAGATATGGTTCACGCCGGTCCGCTGCTGGCTGTCCACGGCGATGAAACCACGGTCATCCACCGCGACACCGGCCTTCTCGGCGTCGATCAGCTTGCCGTTCGGCTTGCGCCCCACGGCCACCAGCACCTTGTCGAAGGTATCGGAAAAGCTCTCGCCCTTGTCGTCCTCGAAGGTCACCTTCAGCCCGGCATCCGACGCCTCGACCGCCGTCACCTTGGTCTTGAGGAAGATGTTTTCATACCGGCCCTTGATGCGGGTCATCAGCGGCTTGACGATGTCCTTGTCGGCGCCCGGAATGATCTGGTCCATCAGTTCGACGACCGTGATCTTGGACCCCAGCGCATCATAGACACAGGCCATCTCCAGCCCGATGATGCCGCCGCCCAGCACCAGCATCCGTTCGGGAATGTCCTTCAGCTCCAGCGCACCGGTGCTGTCGATCACACGCGGATCGTCATGCGGGATGAAAGGCAGATCCACGGGTTCCGACCCGGCGGCGATGATGCACTGGTCAAAGGAGACGGTCTTGACCCCGTCGTCGCCCTGCACCTCGATCATGTTCGGCCCGGTGAACTTGCCATAGCCGCGCACGACCTGCACCTTGCGCCCCTTCGACAGGCCGTCCAGCCCACCGGTCAGCTGGCCGACGACCCCGTCCTTGAAGCCGCGCAGCGCATCCAGGTCGATCTCCGGCTTGGAGAATTTGATCCCGTGAGACCCCATCTCCTCGGCCTCGGTGATGACCTTGGCGACGTGCAACAGCGCCTTGGACGGAATGCAGCCGACGTTCAGGCAGACACCGCCCAGCGTCGGGTTGCGCTCGATCATGACCACCTTCTTGCCCAGGTCGGCGGCACGGAAGGCCGCCGAATAGCCGCCGGGGCCGGAACCCAGCACGACAACCTCGGCATGCACATCGCCGGGGCCGCTGGCGCTGCCGGTGGCGGCCACGGATTTCGGCGCCTCGGCGGCGGGTGCCTCGTCCTTCGGCGCCTCTTCCTTGGCATCCGCCCCTTCCAGCACAAGGATCACCGAGCCTTCGCCGACCTTGTCGCCTTCGGACACCTTGATCTCCACGACCTTGCCCGCGGCGGGCGAGGGCACTTCCATCGTGGCCTTGTCGCTTTCCAGTTCGATCAGCGGGTCTTCCTCGCTGACGGTGTCGCCCACGCTGACCAGGATCGCAACGACGGGCACCTCGGAGAAATCACCGATATCGGGTACTTTGACTTCCATCGTTTTCACCTCACCACATCAACTTGCGCATGTCGCCCAAGAGCGTCTTGAGCGTCACGACAAAGCGTGCGGCCAAGGCACCGTCGACGGCACGGTGATCATAGGACAGCGACAGCGGCTGCATCAGGCGCGGCACGAATTCCTCGCCGTTCCAGACCGGCTGCATCTTGGACCGGGTCAGGCCCAGGATCGCCACCTCGGGCGCGTTCACGATGGGCGTGAACGAGGTCCCGCCGATCCCGCCCAGCGACGAGATGGTGAAGGTGGCGCCCTGCATGTCCTTGGACTTCAGGTTGCCCTCGCGCGCGGCCTTGGACAGTTCCATCAGTTCCTTGGAAATATCGACCAGCCCCTTGCGGTCGGCGTCCTTGATCACCGGCACCATCAGCCCGTTCGGCGTGTCCGCCGCGAAACCGATGTTGTAGAAGTCCTTCTTGATCAGCTTGTCGCCGTCCGGATGGATGGACGAGTTGAACTCCCAGTGCTTTTTCAGCGCCGAAACGCTGGCCTTGATGACAAAGGACAGCAGGGTCACGCGATAGCCGTCTTCCTTGGCCATCGTGTCCATTTCCTTGCGGTACTTGTCCAGATCGGTGATGTCCGCCTCGTCGTTGTGGGTGACATGCGGGATGTTCAGCCAGGACCGGTGCAGCGCGGGGCCGGAGATCTTCTTGATCCGGCTCATCTCCACCTCTTCCACGGGCCCGAACTTGGAGAAGTCCACCGCCGGGATCGGCGGGATGCCCATGCCGCCGGACACGGCGCCGCCACCGGCTGCCGCCGGGACCGTCTGTGCCTTCAGCGCCTTTTCCACGTCCTCGCGCAGGATGCGGCCCTTGCGGCCCGATCCGTTCACCTTGTTCAGGTCCACCTCGACCCGGCGGGCATAGGCCCGGACCGACGGCGAGGCATGCACCTTGGAGAACCCGGCATCCGTCTTCGGCGCGGGCGCAGGCGCCGCCGCCGGGGCAGAGGCCGCCTTGGGCTCCTCGGCTTTCGGGGCCTCGGCCTTGGGCTCTTCCTTGGCCGCCGGGGCGCCTTCGCCCTCGACGATCAGGATCACCGCGCCCTCGGACACCTTGTCCCCCTCCGAAACCTTGATCTCCTTCACCACGCCCGCGGCAGAGGACGGCACTTCCATCGTTGCCTTGTCGGACTCCAGTTCGACGATCGGGTCTTCTTCGGCAATCGTGTCGCCCACGCTCACCAGGACGGTCACCACCGGCACATCGCTGAAATCGCCGATATCCGGCACTTTTACTTCTACGGTCATATTTCCTGTCTCCTCGTGCGCCGTATCAGACCAGACGCGGGTTCGGCTTGCCGCCGTCGATGTCGTATTTCTTCAGCGCTGCCTCCAGATCCTTGTCCGAAACAGCCCCCTCGCGCCAAAGGTCCACCATTGCCGCCGCGGCGATGTGGTTGGCATCCACCTCAAAGAAGCGCCGCAGGTTCACGCGGCTGTCCGAGCGGCCGAAACCGTCCGTGCCCAGCACCGTGTAGCGCCCCGGCACACAGGCCCGGATCTGCTCGGCGTAGTTCTTCATGTAGTCGGTGGCGGCGATGGTCGGCCCGGTGATGTTCGCCAGCGTCTGCGCCGCAAAGGACGTCTTCTGCTCGGCAAAGGGATTCAGCCGGTTGTGCCGCGCCACGTCCTGGCAATCGCGCGCCAGTTCGTTGAACGAGGTGGCCGACCAGATGTCACTGGTCACTCCGAAATCTTCCTGCAGCATGTCGGCGGCCTTGATCGCCTGCACCAGGATCGTGCCCGAGCCCATCAGGTTGACGTGCTTCTTGGCCGGGTTGGCCGTCTTGCGGAAGCGGTACAGCCCCTTGATGATGCCCTCTTCGGCGCCCATTGGCATGTCGGGGTGCTTGTAGTTCTCGTTCATCAGGGTGAGGTAGAAGAACACGTCCTCCTGATCGACGAACATCCGCTGCAACCCGTGCTGCACGATCACCGCGACCTCGTAGCTGAAGGTCGGGTCATAGCTGATGCAGTTCGGGATCGTGCCGGCCAGGATATGGCTGTGGCCATCCTCGTGCTGCAGACCCTCGCCGTTCAGCGTGGTCCGCCCGGCGGTGCCGCCCAGCATGAAGCCACGCGCGCGGCTGTCGCCTGCCGCCCAGGCCAGGTCGCCGATCCGCTGGAACCCGAACATCGAGTAGTAGATGTAAAACGGGATCATCGGCACGCCGTGGTTGCTGTACGCGGTCGCAGCCGCGATCCAGTCCGCCATGGCGCCGGCCTCGTTGATGCCTTCCTGCAGCACCTGACCGTTTTCCGATTCCTTGTAATAGGACATCTGTTCACGGTCTTCGGGCGTGTATTGCTGGCCCTTCGGGTTGTAGATGCCCACCGACCGGAACAGGCCTTCCATGCCGAAGGTCCGGCTTTCGTCCGGAACGATCGGCACCACCTGCTTGCCCACCTGCTTGTCACGCAGCAGCGTGGTCAGGATGCGGACAAAGGCCATGGTGGTGGAAATCTCGCGATCGCCGGTCGATTCCAGCTGGCCCTTGAACTTGTCCAGTCCCGGGATTTCCAGCTTGGGCGCCTCGGTGGACCGCTTGGGGAAAGCCCCGCCCAGTTCCTTGCGCCGCTCGGCCAGGTAGGCCTTCTGCGCGTTGTTCAGGCTGACAAAGGGGATGTCCTTTTCCAGCTCTTCATCCGTGACCGGGATCTTGAACCGGTCGCGCATGGCCTTGAGCTGGTCCAGCTGCATCTTCTTCTGCTGGTGAGTGGTGTTCTGCCCCTCACCGGCGGTGCCCATGCCGTAACCCTTGACGGTCTTGACCAACAGGACGGTGGGCTGGCCCTCGGCCTCGGTGGCGCGCTTGAAGGCGTTGTAGACCTTTTTCGGATCGTGACCGCCGCGGCGCAGGGCCCAGATCTGGTCGTCGGTCCAGTCCTTCACCAGTTCCGCGGTCTCCGGGTACTTGCCGAAGAAATGCTCGCGGATATAGGCGCCGTCCTTCGATTTGAAGGTCTGGTAGTCGCCGTCGATGGTTTCATCCATCAGCTGGCGCAGCTTGCCGCTGGTGTCCTGTTCCAGCAACTCGTCCCAGCCCCGGCCCCAGAGCAGCTTGATCACGTCCCAGCCAGAGCCGCGGAAGTTGCCCTCCAGTTCCTGCACGATTTTCGAGTTGCCGCGCACCGGCCCGTCAAGCCGCTGCAGGTTGCAATTGATGACAAAGATCAGGTTGTCCAGCCCCTCGCGCGCCGCCAGGTGGATGGCACCGATGCTTTCCGGCTCGTCCATCTCGCCATCGCCGAGGAAGGCCCAGACCTTGCGGTCCTGCTTTTCGATCAGCCCGCGGTTCTCGAGGTACTTCATGAACCGCGCCTGGTAGATCGCCATCAGCGGGCCAAGGCCCATGCTGACGGTCGGGAACTGCCAGTAGTCCGGCATCAGCCAGGGGTGCGGGTAGGACGACAGGCCGCCGCCGTTCACCTCGGACCGGAAGTTCTTCAGCTCTTCCTCGCTGATGCGTCCCTCCATGAAGGAGCGCGCGTAGATACCCGGGATGACGTGCCCCTGAAAGAACACCAGGTCGCCGCCGTGGATCGCGGACTTCGAGCGCCAGAAGTGGTTCAACCCGATATCATAGAGCGCCGCGGACGAGGCGAAGGAGGCGATATGGCCGCCGTATTCGCTGCTTTCCTTGTTGCGCTTGACCACCGTCGCCATGGCGTTCCAGCGGTTGATGGTGCGGATGCGCCATTCCATCTCGGTGTCGCCCGGCACATCGACCTCGTCATCCGGCGAGATGGTGTTCTGATAGGGGGTGGTGGCCGAAAAGGGCAGCTTGGCACCCGCGGCCCGGGCGCTTTGCACCGCCTTGTCGAGCAGGAAATGCGCGCGGTCGGCCCCGTCGCGCTCGATCACGTCTTCGATCGCGTCCTGCCATTCCTGGCTCTCGACGGGATCGACGTCCTGGGGGGTATCTTTCATATGCCCTCTTCCCTTTGTTGCGCCCGGCGCGGCGCGATTGGTTTAATCCTAAACAATCGGATCTGATACTGGGGTGCAACCGGCTTTCGCCCCGCCTCTCCCAAACCTCCCGACGGTTGGGCAGGGTGTATCAGTCCGATTGCCCTTGCGGCAGACGCGCAGCCGCATAACATCCATGCACCCAGTGCATGGCACCTTGTTTAACGCTAAACAAATTCTCTCGCGCATCCGACACCTCCTCCCACCCCGGCATCGGGGCGGTGCCACGCGGACGGGATGGCGGCGCGGCGTCTCCGTCCGCGTCCGAAATCCGGTTCAACCCCGTGATTCTTCTTGAGTATAACGCGTTGAACCGCATTCGGTTCAACCGCTCTGACAACATTCAACGGATGAGATGCAAGAGCTACGGCAGCGAGACAATTGCCACCGCGCCCTCGAGGGAAGAAAACAAGCCGCAATTCAAGCCAAATCAGCTACCATTAGCTGATCGCCAATCCATAGCTTTCGTCTCCGATTACCCTTTCATGTGTGAGCCGTTTTCGACTGACACCTGCGACTCAGGCGCAGAAATCGGACGCGGTTCGACTTCAACTCGCCCCACATCAGGAAGGCTTTCAGCGGCAGAAACCACACTCAACGCTTCGAACTTGCGTGCGGAAGGAAGCACGCGTCCCTCTAAAGAGCCGACCGACTTGTTGTAAGATTCGACTGAGGAGCGCAAACTGCGACCGACCTTGTCCAGATGGTTTGCGAACGTTCCTAGCCGGTCATAGATCTCACGCGCGACACGTTGCACCTCAGCGGCATTTTCCGCCATTTTCTCTTGTTGCCAACCGTAGGCGATCGCCTTGATCAGTGCCATCAACGTCGTCGGCGTGGCTATCAGAACCCGTCTCTCAAACCCAAATTCCAGCAGGTTGGGATCAGCCTCGCAGGCAGCAGATACAAATGTCTCTCCAGGAATGAACATGACAACGAAATCTGGCGTGCTATCCAGCTGATCCTGGTATGCTTTGGACGACAATTGCTTGATATGTTCGCGGACCTGCTTGGAATGGCGCGTAATGTGCAAGTCGCGCTGTTCTGGTGTCTCTGCCTCGAGCGCGTCGAGATAGGCGTCCAAAGGCGTCTTGGCGTCAACGATTATGCTCTTGCCGCCGGGAATGCGTACCTGCGCATCGGGGCGGCGCAACCCTTGGTCCGTTTCCATGCTAGTCTCTGTCTGGAAATCCACCTCTTCGGTCATACCCGCCATCTCAAAGACTTGCCGAAGCTGCATTTCTCCCCAACGCCCACGGGTCTTAGGTGCCCTTAGTGCCTGCACCAATTTGCGGGTTTCACTGTTCAGCGTCTGCTGGCCATGGGTCAATTGCTCTACCTGCGTGCGGATTGCGCCATAGGCCTCGGTACGAGCCTTCTCGATGTCACCCATGCGCTCATCGAATTTCAGAAGCCGATCCTGCAAAGGTTTGACCAAATTCCCAATCGCTTCTTGTCGCGTTGCAAGCTCCTTTTCGGCATGTTCTTGATGCTTCTGGAAGCGCTCCGAGACAAGTCGCAGAAAACTACCCGAATTCTGCTCCAATGCCGTGTTAGCAAGGTTGGAGAATTTCTCTTCCAGCTCTTTTCGCACGCTACGTAGTTCCGTCAGTTTCTCCTCGTGTGCGGCCTTCATGCTATCGATCCGGGTCGTCAGTTCTGCGCATTGCTTCGCTAGGTCCTGCCGCTGCCGCTGTTCTTGGTTGAGATCCTCTTCGACCTTAGCCAGCCGCTCCGAACGCACCCGCTCGCCGGCCAATTCGTGGCTGAGGTGCTCTGCACGCGCCCGTTCCGAGGTCAACTCTCCCTTTGTCGCATCCAGTTGATCTTGCAAGATCAGACCGCGCTGCACCAATCGGGATTTCGTGATGAACTGCACCAAAACGATCAACGTCACCACAGCAATAGCTGTCATGAGCCAAGGCAACGCTGAGACCGCGATCTGAGGGTCGTTGAAAAAGTCTGACATGCGAAACCTTCCGGTATTTTATCCCGCTAGCATAATTCAATTGCAGCGCTGACAGTCAACTCCGCCCGAACAGCCGCTCGATATCCGACAGTTTCAACTCGACGTAGGTGGGCCGCCCGTGGTTACACTGGCCGGAATGCGGCGTCGCCTCCATCTCGCGCAACAGCGCGTTCATCTCCTCGGCCCGCATCACCCGGCCCGACCGGACAGAGCCATGACAGGCCATGCGCGACAGGATCGCCTCGATCCGTTCCTGCAGCAACCCGCTGTCGCCGGTGTCCGAAAGCTCGTCAAGGATATCGCGCACCAGCGCCTCGGCGTTGACCTCGCCAAGGATCGCGGGCGTTTCGCGCACGGCAATCGCCCCGGCGCCAAAGGGTTCGATCCGCAGGCCCATGCGTTCCAGATCATCCGCCCGCGCCAGCAGCCGCGCGGCATCGTCCGGCGACAGGTCCACCACCTCGGGGATCAGCAGACCCTGCGCGGGCACACCCTTTTCCGCCATCTGGTGTTTCAGCTTTTCATAGACCAGCCGCTCATGCGCCGCGTGCTGGTCGACGATCACCACGCCGTCCTCGGTCTGGGCGATGATGTAATTCTCATGCACCTGCCCCCGCGCGGCCCCCAGCGGCAGCGAAACCCGTTCAGAGGTCCGGTCCGGAGCGGCGCCATCAGGCGCAACGCCGTCCCGGATCTGGTCCGGGGCCTCTTGTTCGGTCGGCGCGGGCTCTACCACGCGGCCCGAATACCCGCCGTTGAAATCCGCGAACCCCGGTGCCTGCGCGGCATAGCTCGACTGCCGCGCCCCCAAGGAGGGCCGGTCCATCTGGTAGACGCGCGGCTGGCTGGGCTGCTCGGGGCGCATCGCGCCCAGCGTCGCCCCCGCCACCGTGGTCGAGGCCCGGTGCCCCGCCTCTGCCAGCGCGTGTCGCAGGCCCGAGACGATCAGCCCGCGCACCACGCCCGGTTCGCGGAACCGCACCTCGGATTTCGCGGGATGCACGTTCACGTCCACCCGGTGCGGATCACAATCCACGAACAGCGCCACCGCCGGGTGCCGATCTCGCGACAGGAAGTCCTGGTAGGCGCCGCGCAGCGCGCCGATCAGCATCTTGTCCCGCACCGGGCGCCCGTTGACGAACAGGAACTGCGCCACGGCGGATCCACGCGAATAGGTGGGCAGCGCCGCATAGCCGGTGAGCCGCACCTCTTCGCGTTCGGCGTCGATGGGCAGGGCATTCTCGATGAACTCCTGCCCCATGATCCGCCCCAGCCGCCCGCGCAGCGCGTCGAACAGGTCGCCGGTCTCGGGATCGACGCGGAACGTCACCCGCTCCTGCCCACCGCTCACGTCGCGCAGGGTGAAGCCCACCGAGGGTTCCGCCATCGCCAGCCGTTTCACCGTGTCCGAAATCGCCATGACCTCGGCCCGGTCCGAGCGCAGGAACTTCAGCCGCGCGGGCGTGGCAAAAAAGAGATCGCGCAGGGACACGACCGTCCCGGCATTCAACGCACAGGGTTTCACGGCCCCTGCCACGCCCCCGGCCACAGTGATCTCGGCGCCCTCGGCGCCTTGCGCGCGGCTCTGCACCGTCAGGCGCCCCACCGCCGCCAGCGATGGCAGCGCCTCGCCCCGAAAGCCGAAGGAATGGATGTTGAGCAGGTCGCTGCCGTCGATCTTGGAGGTCGCATGGCGCGACAGCGCCAGCGGCAGGTCCTCGGGGGTCATGCCGCAGCCGTCGTCGCTCACCCGGATCAGCGTCTTGCCGCCGTCCGCGATGTCGACACGCACCCGCCGGGCACCCGCGTCGATGGCGTTCTCGACCAGTTCCTTGACCGCGGATGCAGGCCGTTCGACCACCTCGCCGGCGGCGATGCGGTTGATGGCGGCCTCGTCCAGCTGTCGGATGAGCGGGCGGATATTGCGGTCCTGTGTATTCACCCCACAAGACTTAGCAGGATCCGAGCGATTCTGAAAAGGGGCGTCAGAGACTTCCTCACCCGCCTTCGCGACCCCGGGTTACGACGAAGGTCGGTAATAACAGAAACCCGTTAGCGCTTTTCATTGAAATAAAGTTGCCCTAACAATTCCGACACCCCAACCAAAGGAGGCAGTCGTGCCAGTTCCCCTGATCACTTTCGAAACCATCTGCGCCCTGTACGGCGAGACATTCGCCAGGACCTTCTTCCGCCCCGTCTCGGCGATCAAGAAGGCCGGCTGACAGCTGGTGCCCCGGCGGCGGGCCGGGGCCAGACCGATCCAGGCCACCCCTTGCGCGGCCGGATCACCCGGACGGCGGCACAATTGCCCGCCCTCCCGCAGACCAGTCCCCACAGTCTCCCCGGTTGCAACGCGCTGATATTCGACTATCTGAATGTCGAGGCAGGGCGCAGCACGCCTGACCGCCCGCGCGCCAAACAGCAGCCGCCGAGGAGACAGGAAATGAAAACCGAAACCGTGGGGGACGCCACCTTCGAGACGTGGACCGTCGAAGAGGTCGCCAAGGGGATTGCCGACAGGTCGATCGTGGTGATCGACGTGCGCACCCCGCAGGAATACATGTTCGAACACATCGAAGGCGCGCTGCTGATGCCGATGGCCTTCTTCAAGCCCGACGCCCTGCCCGGCCAGTCGGACAAGCGGATCGTCTTTCACTGCGGCTCCGGCGTGCGGTCGGAACGCGTCTCGCGCGCGGCCCTCGACGCCGGGATAAAGACCATTGCCCACATGGACGGCGGGTTTGCCGCCTGGAAGGCCGCGAAACAACCCTACGTCGGCACCAACATGGCCACCGGCGCCCCGCAGCGCGTCACCGCCTGATCCCCCCGCCGTGACCTGCGTCAGGACGCCGGCCACGCAGCGCCCCCGACTGCTGCCACACAAGCTACGGAGGATGCCATGATCAAGGTAAAGACCACCGGCCACCCCGGTCTCTACGAGGTGCATGTCTCCGGCGTCGTCAGCGACAAGGACTATGAACAGATCCTTGTCCCCGCGCTGGAGACCGCCATCGAGGACCACGAGAGGATTCGCGTCCTCGTAATCTTTGGCCCGGATTTCGAGGATTTCACCCTTGGCGCCCTGTTCGACGACGCGCGCATGGGATTGCGCCACTGGCGCGGCTTCGACCGGCTGGCGGTGGTGACGGACAGGCCCTGGATTCGCCGCGCCGTCACCGGCCTGTCGGTGCTGATGCCCTGCCCGGTCCGCGTCTTTCCGCCCGACGAATCCGAGGAGGCCCGGCGCTGGATGTCCGAATCCCTGGGCGCCATTCACCAGACCGATCTCGGCGATGGCGTCTTGCACGTCCAGTTGCGCGGCCAGCTCGACAGTTCGATCTATGACGCGGAATCCGACGATCTGGATGCCTTCATCCGCGCCAACGACCGCTTTCGCCTGCTGATCGACACGCGCGACTTTGACGGCTGGCAGGGGCTGGGCGCGCTGTTTGAACACCTCAAGGTGGTGCGCGACCATTACCGCCTGATCGACCGCGCGGCGATTGTCGGGAACGCCGCCTGGCAAAGACTGGGCGAACGGGCGCTGCGCACGCTCAGCGGCGCAGACACCCGGTTCTTCACCGCCGACGAATTCGAGACGGCCAAGGTCTGGATCAAGCGCTGAGCGAAAGCAGCCCGTACCGCTCGGGCAGGCCGGGGCTCACCCCGCCTGCGCGATGTCCATGTGCCCTTCGGCCTTCAGCTGTTCCAGCGCCTCGTCTAGGCTCTTGCGCGCCCGCTCCACCAGCGTGTCGATCTCATCCTTCGAAATCACCAGCGGCGGAGAGATCACCATGCGGTCATAGACATGCCGCATGATCAGGTTGTTGGCGAAACAGCGCTCGCGGCAGATCAGCCCGGCGGTCCCCGGCTCGGCAAAGGGTGCGCGCGTGGCCTTGTCCGGGGTCAGGGCAAGGCTGCCCATCATGCCGACGATCTTGACTTCGCCCACCAGCGGGTGATCCCCAAGGCTTTCAAAGCGTTCCTTCAGATAAGGGCCGGTCTCGTCCCGCACGCGGTCGACGATCCCCTCTTCTTCGAGGATGCGCAGGTTTTCCAGCGCCACGGCACAGGCGACCGGGTGGCCGGAATAGGTGTAGCCGTGGTTGAACTCGGTGTTCTCGATCACCTTGGCAACCTCGTCGGTGACGATCGAGGCCCCGATCGGCTGATAGCCCGAGGACAGGCCCTTGGCGACGGTCATGATGTCCGGCTGGATGTCGTAGGTCTGGCTGCCGAACCAGTTGCCGGTGCGGCCAAAGCCGCAGATCACCTCGTCCACGATCAGCAGGATGCCGTATTTCCGGGCGATGCGCTGGATCTCGGGCCAGTAGGTCTCGGGCGGGACGATGACGCCGCCGGCCCCCTGGATCGGCTCGGCGATGAAGGCGGCGACCTTCTCGGGGCCGATTTCAAGGATCGCGGTTTCCAGCGCCTGCGCGCGCTCAAGGCCGAATGCCTCGGGCGTGGCATAGCCGCCTTCGCTCCACCAGTTGGGCTGGTCGATATGGTGGATATCGGCGATCGGCATTCCGCCCTGCGCGTGCATGCCCTTCATGCCGCCGAGGCTGCCCGATCCCACCGACGACCCGTGGTAGGCATTCCAGCGAGAGATCACCACCTGGCGTTCAGGCTGGCCCTTCTCCTGCCAGTAGGTCCGCACCAGCCGCAGGTTCGTGTCGTTCGCTTCCGACCCCGAAGAGGCAAAAAAGACGTGGTTCAGGTCGCCCGGCGCCAGTTCGGCCAGCTTCGCCGCCAGGTTCAGCGCCGGCACATGCGAGGTCTGGAAGAAGGTGTTGTAAAAGGGCAGTTCCAGCATCTGGCGCTGCGCCGCATCGGCCAGTTCGCTGCGGCCATAGCCGATGTTCACGCACCACAGGCCCGCCATCCCGTCCAGGATGCGGTTGCCGTCGCTGTCGGTCAGCCAGCAGCCCTCGGCCCGGGTCACGATCCGCGCGCCCTTTTCGGCCAGCCCGGCACCGTGGGTGAAGGGATGCAGGTGATGCGCGGCGTCCAGCGCCTGCAGGTCTGCGGTGGGCGAATTGGGGGTAAGCAGGGTCATGCGCGGCCTCCGGAATTGGGTTGGGGCGCAGAATATGATCAAATTTCCGGAAGTCAATCGAATCACGCCGCGCAAGCCCCGTCTTGCGCGGCCAGCGACAAGGGTGCCTTTGCGCGGCAAAGGTCACCAACCACGCCCCTCCATGCCGCGCGCGACCCCCCGGCCAGGCAAGGTTAACGATCCCCTACCGGTTTGTACAAAATGCTGAAAACGGCGTACGTTTTGTACAAAACGTACAGACTGACCAGTTCAGTTTCCGCGCCCGCACAACGCCTTGCCAGACCACGGGCGGGCCGGTCCGCGCCCCGCGCAGCCGCCTCCGAACGGCGGGCCCGCTCAAAGGCTCTGCAGGATCATTTCCATCCCCTGCGCCACGTCCTGCTCGATCGCCCGAGCCGCCGCGGCGCCGTCCCGCGCCTCCAGCGCACGCACCAGGTCCTTGTGGCAATCCGGCAGGTGGCGCGTGCCCATCTGGCCGCAGACCACCCGCAGCGAGGGCCCGAACCGCAGCCAGAGCGACTCTGTCAGCGCCTTCATCACCGGCGCCTCGGCGGTATCGTTCAACACGGAATGAAAGGCATGATTCTCGCGCAGGTAGCCTTCGATGTCGCCCCGCAGGATCGCCCGGTCCAGCCGCGCATCGATCTCCACCAGCCGCGCCACGTCCTCCGGCGCCGCCCGCTCCGCCGCCCGCACCGCCAGCCGCGGCTCCAGCGCCAGACGCGCCTCGGTCAGTTCCTCTACCGCCGCCGCCCCCAACACCGGCACCTCGATCCGCCGGTTCCCCAGCGCCTGCAACGCCCCCTCGGCCGTCAACCGCCGGATCGCCTCGCGCACCGGCGTCATCCCCGCCCCAAGCCGCTCCACAAGCCCCTGGATCGTCACCGGCTCTCCCGGCGCCAACACTCCGAACAGCACCGCGTCCCGCAGACTGCGGTACACCTGTTCATGCGCCGGCATCCCCGCCTGCGTTCGCGCCTCTGCCGCATTTTCCGCCATCGCCGTCCCCCCGGGGCATACCGTTTCCGCCATCCCTTGCGCAGGACAGCAGGCCGTGGAAACATCGCCGAAGTTGCACCACAGCGCAACTTATGATCAAAATTTGGGGACGGGGCGCGTAAGACCCCCGCCACCAACCGGGAGAATAACATGACCAAGACACTTGTGACGATGATGGCGTCCCTTGCGCTGGCGGCCGGCATGGCTTCCGCCGAGGAGGTGCGCGTCTACAACTGGTCTGACTACATCGACGAGAGCCTGCTGGAGAAATTCGAGCAGGAAACCGGCTATGAGCTGGTCTACGACGTCTTCGACAGCAACGAGGTTCTGGAAACAAAGATGCTCGCCGGCGGCTCGGGCTACGACGTGGTGGTGCCCACCGGCACCTTCCTGCAGCGCCAGATCATGGCCGGCGCTTTCCAGAAACTGGACAAGTCCAAGCTGCCCAACATCGACAACATGTGGGACGTGATCTCGGACCGGACGGCCAAGTACGACCCCGGAAATGAATACGCCATCAACTACATGTGGGGCACCACCGGTCTTGGCGTGAACGAACCCAAGGTCAAGGAAATCCTGGGCGAGGACGCGCCCGTCACCTCCTGGGACCTGATCTTCAAGCCCGAGAACGCGGAAAAGCTGGCGGAATGCGGCATCCACATGCTGGATGCCCCGGCAGAGATGATCCCGGCTGCGCTGAACTACCTCGGCGAGGATCCCGACAGCCATGACCCGGACGTGATCGCCCGCGCCGAAGAGGTGCTGATGCCGATCCGCCCCTACATCCAGAAGTTCCACAGCTCGGAATACATCAACGCGCTGGCCAACGGTGACATCTGCGTGGCCGTGGGCTGGTCGGGTGACGTGCTGCAGGCGCGCGACCGCGCAGCCGAAGCCGACAATGGCGTCACGGTCAGCTATTACGCCCCGGACGAAGGCGCGCAGATGTGGTTCGACCAGATGGCCATCCCGGTCGACGCGCCGAACCCCGAGGGCGCCCATGCCTTCCTGAACTTCATCATGGATGCGCAGAACATGGCGGCGGCGTCGAACTACGTCTACTACGCCAACGGCAACAAGGCCGCGCAGGAATACCTGGCCGAGGACGTGATCGGCGACCCGGCGATCTACCCGGATGCCGCGGCGCTGGACAACACCTTTACCACCACGCCCTATCCGCCGCGCGTGCAACGTACCGTGACGCGCCTGTGGACCAAGATCAAATCGGGCACCTGAGCCCAAATCCGGACCGCGTCCCAAGGGCGCGGTCCGCCTTCTGCGTGGTGACTAATCATGGCCGACTCCGTCTTTGCCCCCTGGAATGATCCAGAGGCGAAACCTCTCATCCAGTTCAAGGGCGTGACCAAGCGTTTCGGCGATTTCACCGCCATCGACGACCTCACCCAGAACATCTACGAACGCGAATTCTTTGCCCTGCTCGGGCCGTCGGGCTGCGGCAAGACAACCCTGATGCGCATGCTGGCCGGGTTCGAGGAACCAACCGAGGGCCAGATCCTGCTGAACGGCGTCGATATCGGCCATGTTCCCCCGAACAAGCGCGCCGTGAACATGATGTTCCAGAGCTACGCCCTGTTCCCGCATCTGTCGGTCTACGACAACATCGCGTTCGGCCTGCGCCGCGAGAAAAAGCCCAAGGACGAAATCCACGCACGGGTAAAGGAAATGCTGCGCCTGACGCGGCTCGACCGCTTTGCCCAACGCAAGCCGCACCAGATTTCCGGCGGCCAGCGTCAACGCGTGGCGCTCGCCCGCAGCCTCGCCAAGGCCCCAAAGCTCCTGCTGCTGGACGAACCGCTGGGCGCGCTCGACAAGAAACTGCGCGAGGAAACGCAGTTCGAGCTGATGGATATCCAGGAAAAGACCGGCACCACCTTCATCATCGTCACCCATGACCAGGAAGAGGCGATGACCGTGGCCAGCCGGGTCGCGGTGATGGACGAAGGCCGCATCGTACAGGTGGCGACACCCGACGTGATCTACGAGGCGCCGAATTCGGTCTATGTCGCGGATTTCATCGGTGACGTGAACCTGATCCGCGGCACGGCGCGGGCACGACCCGCGGACAGCCCGCCCGAAGCAGCCGTCGAGCCCACACCGGAAACGAAACCGGACACCCCCAAGGCGACGGCCAGCGCCTCTACCCCTACCGCCGAACGCACGGGACCGCAGCCCAACACGCTTGGCCGTGCCCTGCATGACAAGCTGCTCAGCCCGATCTTTGGCAAGTGGATCGAGGATGAACCTCGCCGCCTGCCGCCGCCCAGTGCCGCCGAGGCGCCCAGGGCCGCAGCCCCACAGACACCGGCCGCCCCACCCCGGCCGCGGGACATTCCACCCGGTGGGCTGGAAATCGACTGGTCCACAGGCCAGGCGGCGATCATCGCCGCAAACGGCGATCCCGTGCTGGACGGCGAAAAGGTCGTCCTTGCGCTGCGTCCGGAAAAGCTGGGCATCGCCAAGACCCGTCCCGACGCGCCCAACACGCTGAAAGGCAAGGTCATCGACATCGCCTACCTCGGCAATATCTCGACCTACCATGTCGAGATCGAGGGCGGCGTGATGGTCAAGGCGCAGGCCGCCAACACTCGCCGCATTGCGCGACGCGACATCACCTGGGAAGACGAGGTCTGGCTGAGCTTCACCGCCACCGCCGGCGTTGTCCTGAAGGACGAATGATGCGCCGCGCCGTCCTGATCGCCGTTCCCTACCTCTGGCTGCTGGCCCTTTTTCTGGTACCCTTCATCATCGTCCTGAAGATCTCTCTTTCGGACATCGCGCTGGCCCGGCCGCCCTACGCACCGCAGTTGGACCTGAACGAAGGCTGGGCGGGAATACGGGCCTTCTTTGCCGGGCTGGATCTGGAAAACTTCACCTTCCTGACCACCGACGATCTCTACTGGAAGGCCTATCTCAGCTCTGTCCGCATCGCCGCCGTCGCCACGCTCTGCACCCTTCTGGTGGGCTATCCGATCGCCTACGGCATGGCCCGCGCGCCGCAGGAATGGCGCCCGACGCTGCTGATGCTGGTGATCCTGCCGTTCTGGACCAGTTTCCTGATCCGGGTCTATTCCTGGATCGGCATCCTCTCGACCGAGGGCGTACTCAACCAGTTCCTGATGGGGATCGGCCTGATCGGCGAACCGCTGACGATCCTCAACACAAACACCGCCGTCTACATCGGTATCGTCTACACTTACCTGCCCTTCATGATCCTGCCGATCTACTCGGCACTGGAGAAGATGGACGAAAGCCTGCTGGAGGCGGCAGAGGACCTGGGCTCGTCCCGGCTCGCCGCCTTCTGGCTGGTGACGATCCCGCTGTCGCGCAACGGTATCGTGGCAGGCTGTTTCCTGGTCTTCATCCCCTCGATCGGCGAATTCGTCATTCCCTCGCTTCTGGGCGGGTCGGATACCCTGATGATCGGCAAGGTCCTGTGGGAAGAGTTCTTCTCCAACCGCGACTGGCCGGTGGCAAGCGCCGTGGCGGTGGTCCTGCTGCTGATACTGATCATCCCGATCGTGCTGTTCCAGCGGTCCGAGGAAAAGGCGCGGGAGGCGGGACGATGAGACGTTTCAGCTGGTTCAACGCCACTTCCCTGACCCTCGGCTTTGCCTTTCTCTACCTGCCGATGATCCTGCTTGTGGTCTATTCCTTCAACGAAAGCCGGCTGGTGACGGTCTGGGCGGGCTTCTCGACCAAGTGGTACGGCGAACTGCTGCAGAACGAGGAATTCCTCGATGCCGCCTGGGTCACGCTCAAGGTTGCCTTCTTTTCCTCGACCATCGCCACGGTGCTGGGCACGATGGCGGCCTACGTGATGATCCGCGCAGGCCGCTTCCCGGGCCGGACGCTGTTTTCAGGCATGATCTACGCGCCGCTTGTCATGCCGGAGGTCATCACCGGTCTGTCCCTCTTGCTGCTGTTCATCGGCATCGGGCTGGATCGGGGCGTGCTGACCGTGGTGCTGGCACATACGACATTTTCCATGTGCTACGTCTCGGTCGTGGTCTCGTCGCGGCTCAGCACCTTTGACCAGGCGCTGGAAGAGGCGGCGCTGGATCTTGGCGCCTCGCCCTTCGAAAGCTTTACCCTGATCACACTGCCGATCATCGCGCCTGCCGTGATTTCCGGCTGGCTGCTGGCCTTCACCCTGTCGCTGGACGACCTTGTGATCGCCAGCTTTACCACAGGGCCGGGCGCAACGACCCTGCCGATCAAGGTCTTCTCCGCCGTCCGTCTGGGGGTTTCGCCGGAAATCAACGCGCTTTCCACCCTGCTCATCGGCATCGTGACCGTGGGGGTCATCACTGCCTCGCTGGTGTCGAAACGTGCCGCGGTCCAGCGCCGGCGCGAGGAGCAGGCCGCGCAACGTACCGCGTGAGCCGTCTGTATGAACCGGCGGCCTACGGGCCACAGGGGGCCTGTTTCTGGGCCGGTACGGTCACGGCCGGTGACTGGCCGCGGCTGGACGGCGACCTGACCGTCGATGTCGCGGTGATCGGCGGCGGATTTACCGGTCTGAACGCCGCCCTGCATCTGGCCACGCGCGGCACGTCACTCGCCGTGCTGGAGGCCGAACATCCCGGCTGGGGCGCCTCGGGACGCAATGGCGGGTTCTGTTGCCTTGGCGGCAGCAAGGCCCCCGCCGCGCTGCTGAACCGGCGGTTCGGACAAGGCGCCGCTCAGGGCTGGGCCGAGGCCGAGAAGGCCGCCGTGGCCCATGTCGAAGGACTGATCGACCGTCACCGCTGGCAGGTCGACCGGCATTCACAGGGCGAAACCCTGCTGGCGCACAAGCCCCGCGCCTACAAGGCGCTTTGCTCAGAGGCCGATGAAACCGCCGCACTCTATGGGGTAACGCCTGAACTGCATCCGCCGGACGATCTCGCCGCGCGGGGCCTTGGCGGACCGTGGCATGGCGGCATGACCCTGCCCATCGGCTTTGCCCTGAACCCGCGCAAGTACCATGCGGCGCTGGCCGGGGCGGCAGTAGCGAAGGGCGCGCGCCTCTTCGCCTACGGTCCCGTCACCGGGATGGAACGGGACGGCAACAGCTGGCGCCTGACAACCGCTCGCGGCACGGTCACGGCCGGCAAGGTGATCCTCGCCACCAATGGTTACAGCCACGAGACCCTGCCACCCTGGCTGCGCGCACGGACCCTGCCGCTGCAATCCAACGTGATCGTCACCCGCCCCCTGAGCGCGGCGGAACAGGAGGCGGCGGGCTGGTGGTCGGACCAGATGGCCTATGACACGCGGCTTCTGCTGCACTACTTCCGCAAGTTGCCGGACGGACGGTTCCTCTTCGGGATGCGTGGTGGCCTGCGCGCGACGCCAGGCGCCGAGGCGCGGCTGTCACGCCGCATCCGTTCGGATTTCGCGCGGATCTTCCCGGCCTGGAAGAACGTGGAGATCACGCATGAATGGTCCGGCCTCGTCTGCCTGATGCGCAACCTCGTGCCCTTTGTCGGGCCGGTGCCGGACCACCCCGGCCTGTTCGCCGCGCTGGGTTTTCACGGCAACGGTGTCGCGATGGGTTCCTATGCCGGACGGCTGGCGGCGGATCATGTGTTGGGCAATCGCCCCGAAGCCCCGGACTGGCTCGCCACCCCGCCGCCGCGCTTTCCGCTTGGTCGGAGACGCCGGTTGCTCATGGCTCCGGCCTACCTGATGGCAGAGGCGTTCGACCTGTAGGCACTTGTCGAGGCCACGCCCGGGCTGCGCCTCCCCCCGGGCCGGGGCTCCGCCCGTTCGGCGCTCACACTCTCCACTGGAGAGTTTGTCCGGCTATGCCCGGACCGCGCCTCACCCCTGCGGGGTCATATTGGGGCGGGCCTTGCCGCGCTGGATGCCCAACTGGCGCTCGCGCCAGATAATGATGCCGCCCGCCGCGATCACGATGGCCGAGCCGACAAGCACCATCGCTGTCGGCACCTCGTCGAAAAAGGCATAGCCAAACAGGATCGCGAAAAGGATCGATGCATAGTCAAAGGGCGCCACGACCGCCGCCCCGGCAAAGCGATAGGCCGAGGTGATGAAGATCTGCGCCACGCCGCCGATCAGCCCCGCCCCCACCAGCATCGCCAGCACATGCACGTCCGGCATCACCCAGCCGAAGGGCAGCGTCAGCAGGGAGAACCCCGTCGCCGTCAGCGAAAAATAGAAGACGATGGCAGAGGTCTCCTCGACCGCGACCATGCGCCGAATCTGGATCTGCGCCAGCGCCCGCATCACCGCCGAGGCCAGCACCAGCGCCACCCCCAGCATGGCCGCATTGTCGACCGCATCCAGCGTCAGCCGGGGCCAGAGCACGATGCACACCCCGACCAGCCCCAGGACCACCGCCGACAGGCGGAACAGGCGCAGCCGCTCTCCCAGCAGCAACGCGGCCAGCAGCACCGTCAGCATCGGCGCGGCAAAGCCCAGCGCCGTCACTTCTGGCAGGGGCAGCAATCCCAAGGCCGCAAAGCCGCAACCCATCGCCGTCACGCCGATCAGCCCGCGCCAAACGTGCAGCACCGGGTTCTTCGCCTTCAGCCCGGTCTTGAGATCGCCCCGCATGGCCAGCCAGGCCACGATCACCGGCATGGCGAAGAATGATCGAAAGAACACCGCCTCGCCGGTTGGCACATGGGCAGAACTCGCCTTGATGAGCGAGGCCATAATGGTGAACAGAACAACAGAAGTCAGTTTCAGCGCGATGCCACGCAGCGGGGACATGGGGGCTCCTTCGGGGATGGCGCAACACTGGACCTGCGCGCGGCGAAGGTCAATCACCCCCTTGGCCCCCTATGTCAGGTCAATCGGCATCGCGGCAATGTTTGCGAAAGGCCCGTTTCAAGAGATCCAGTTCGGCGCGCAGCAATGAAACTTCGGCGCGGATGTCCTCTGCCAGCGCCTCACCCGCGATCAGGGTAAAACTGTCCAGCACGGTCTCGTCGCGCGCGTCGCGGATCAGGACGGTGCTGACCCCGTCGCCCAGGGCCTCGACCGGGACGGGCACCTCGACGACCCAGCGGCCCGGTTCGGTGGCGTCGGTCAGGGTGACGCCGTGGACCGGGCGATCCCCGAAGCTGGCCACGATCTCGGGCACCTGTGCAGAGCCCTGTTGCCGCACCAACAACCCCTCCCACAAGCCATCGCGAAACCCTGTCTTGGTCAGTGTGAACACGCTCATGGCTTGGCCCTTCCGGCAGTCACAACACCGCCCTGCGACGACGGCTGAAGGTCAGGTCGCGCAGCGTGACCTGGTTCATTCGCGGCCCTTCAAAAATCAGGTCCAACCAGAGCTTCTCGACCCGTTTCTCGTTCAGGCGCGAATAGGCCAGGTCAAACTCCACCTGCACGGACTCGGCGTTCAGCGGCAGTTCGCGGACAACCTGTTCGGTGTTCGGACCGTGCTTGACGTTCAGGCGGGCGAAAATCTCCAGAGGACGCTCCATTTCGACGATGGTTTCGACCCGGACCAGATGCTGTTTCGTCAGCCCCTGCGCCGCCGCCTCCGGCAATTCCACCGCCAGCGACAGGTAGGATCCCGAAAAGCCAAAGACATCCAGTTGCAGCCCATAGGCGGCAAGGTCTGCGACGCGCCGGTTGCGAACCTGGCGCATCGTGATCTCGGACCGTGGGCAATCGTGGAACAGACGCGCCTCATGTCCCAGTGGGGTCTTGCTCTGGACCTCGGCGATGCCCTGCACCGGCAGCGGTCCGCTCCATATCTCGGGGCGCCAGGCCCAGTCAGCATCCCTGGGGCGCGGAAAGGACTGGTTGCCGACCTGCGGCAGCGCAAGCCGCGCATCCGCGACATGCAGAACCTCGTCCAGACGCGCCCGCAGCCGGCGGGCCCGCGTCCGTTGTCGGCGCAATTCGGCCAGATCCATCCCGGCCGCGGCACGCGCCAGCCGTGTCCAGCGCCGAAGCATGGCGCCATGGCCTGCCCGGCCCAACCAGTCCTGCACTGTCGCCCCCGTGTTCTAGTCCGACCCCGACCTGTCGCGCCAAAGCGCAATGGTCACGGGGACCCGTCCCCGTATCGGAAACTACTCTGGCAAATCCTAACGATTGAATAAACGCCCCAGCAAACCGTTTGCCGGTTTTGGCTGCGCGCCTCCGGCGTCCTGGGGACTGAGACGCGATATACTGTCTTTGACCCTGCCAAGCATGGCCTCACCCCTGCCTCCTGCAAGCGCGCTTCCGCGCGGCGCATAGAGCGCAAGCCCGACCAGTCGCCCGCCCTGCAGGAAGGCCGCCCGCCAATAGCGCGGATCGCTGCCCTCGAACATCGTGTCGCCACCGCTGGAAAGATGGGCGGTGACCCGGCCCCTGCGGGTATTCCCGTCCAACAATTCGGACCCCGCCGCCTGAGCCAGGGCCTGCGGCGTGGGCAGGTCGGTCATGTCGCCACGCGGCCCCACCGTCACGGTGATCAGCACCGGGGCCACCGGACGCCCTGCCTGTCCACCGCTGAGGATATGGCACGAGGCGATCACCGCGAACCCGCGTTCCGGCCCGGCGCGCTTGGTGTCCGGATCCAGGCAATAACCATCCGGGCCAGCCACCACCACGTCGCCCCCCGCAAGGCTGGCCTTGGCCAGCGGCGCGCGCCGTTGTCCGCCCGTCCCCGCGAACAAGGCGGCAAGACCCGCGCGCGCCTCGGCGTCCGCGCCGTCGGGGTTCGACCCCGGCAGAGTGTTGCACCCCGCCAGGAACAGCGCGCCGGCGGCGCACATCAGTAGACTGCGCGCCGCCACCGGGTCAGAGGTCCGCGTAGACGTGTTTCTCGGCGGCACCGCCGGGATGCGTCACCGCACCCTTGTAGGTCTCGCCCACCAGTTGCGCGTATTTCCACAGCGAGCCCGAAGCGTAGATCGTCTCCTTGGGGCCTGCCCAGGCCTCCTTGCGCGCGGCCAGTTCCTCGTCCGTCAGATCGACCGATATGGCACCGTTCACCGCGTCGATGGTGATCACGTCGCCGTCCTGCACCAACGCGATCGGGCCGCCATGCGCCGCCTCGGGGCCGACGTGTCCCACGCAGAACCCCCGCGTCGCGCCCGAGAACCGGCCATCGGTGATCAGCGCCACCTTCTTGCCCATGCCCTGGCCCGAAAGCGCCGCCGTGGTGGCCAGCATCTCGCGCATGCCGGGGCCGCCTGCGGGACCCTCGTTGCGGATGACGATGACCTCGCCTTCTTTGTAGGCGCGCATCTTGACCGCCTCAAAGGCGTCCTCTTCGCATTCGAACACCCGCGCCGGGCCGGTAAAGACCTGGTCCTCGGCCGCGATGCCTGCGACCTTCACGATGGCGCCCTGCGGGGCAAGGTTGCCCTTCAGGCCGACGACGCCGCCGGTCTTGGTGATCGGCGTTTCGATCGGATAGATCACCTTGCCGTCGGCCTCGCGCTCGATCAGGTCCAGTTCTTCGCCGATGGCCCGGCCGCTGGCGGTCATGCAGTCCTCGTGGATCATGCCCGCCTTGCGCAGTTCCTTCATCACCACCGGAACACCGCCCGCCTCGTAAAGGTCCTTGGCGACGTAGTTTCCGCCCGGCTTGAGGTCGACGAAATAGGGCGTGTCGCGGAAGATGTCGCAGACATCGTCCAGGTAGAATTCCAGCCCCGCCTCATGCGCGATGGCCGGCAGGTGAAGCCCCGCGTTGGTGGAACCGCCGGTGCAGGCCACGACACGCGCCGCATTCTCCAGCGATTTCCGGGTGACGATGTCGCGCGCACGGATGTTTTGTTCCAGCAGGTGCATCGCGGCGATGCCCGAAGCGGTGCCATAGGCGTCGCGGCTTTCGTAGGGCGCCGGTGCGCCCGAGGAATTCATCAGCGCCAAGCCGATCGCCTCGGAGACGCAGGCCATCGTATTGGCGGTGAACTGGCCGCCGCAGGCCCCGGCCGAGGGGCAGGCCGCCTTTTCGATGGCGCGCAACTCTTCGTCGCTGTTGGCGCCGGCCTGGTGCTTGCCCACCGCCTCGAAGACATCCTGGACGGTGATGTCCTTGCCCTTGTACCGGCCCGGCATAATCGAGCCGCCATAGATGAAGACGGACGGCACGTTCAGGCGCACCATCGCCATCATCATCCCCGGCAGCGACTTGTCGCAACCCGCAAGGCCCACGATGGCGTCATAGCAATGGCCGCGCATGGTCAGCTCCACCGTGTCGGCAATGGCCTCGCGCGATGCCAGAGAGGCACGCATCCCCTCGTGGCCCATCGCGATACCGTCGGTGACGGTGATGGTGGTGAACTCGCGAGGGGTGCCGCTGGCTTCCTTGACGCCCAGCTTGACCGCCTGCGCCTGACGGTTCAGCGCGATGTTGCACGGTGCCGCCTCGTTCCAGCAGGTCGCCACGCCGACCAGCGGCTGGTGAATCTCTTCCTCGGTCAGGCCCATCGCGTACAGGAACGACCGATGCGGAGCGCGCGCCGGGCCTTCGGTAACATGGCGGCTGGGCAGTTTGGTCTTGTCGAATGGACGCTTGAGCATCGGCTTGGCTCCTCCCGTGGAGTGGGTTTTTCTTGGAATAGCGAAGCCCCGACAGCGGCACAAGCGTCTAGCACCGCCCTGTATACCACCACGGCCCCGGCGGCAGGCGCCCGGTGGGACGGCGGGCGGGGCGAATTTCAGCTTGCTGAAAGAGCGGCGCCCACCGTCCCGAACCGTCCCTCACCCGGACCCGATCAAGGCCCCGGCGGCAAAGACCAGCGCCCCGCCCAGCACCACCTGAAAGGTTGCACGCAGAAAGGGCGTCTCCATGAACTTGTTCTGGATCCAAGCAATCGCCCAGAGCTCGATGAAAACGACAATCAGCGCGATGGTCGTGGCGGTCCAGAAATGCGGGATCAGGTAAGGCAGCGCGTGCCCCAGCCCGCCCACCGTCGTCATCACGCCCGAGGCGATCCCGCGTTTCATCGGCGACCCCCGCCCCGACAGTTCGCCATCGTCCGAGGCGGCCTCGGTAAAGCCCATCGAGATCCCCGCGCCGACAGAGGCGGCAAGCCCCACAAGGAAGGTCGTCCAGGGATCATGGGTGGCAAAGGCGGTCGCAAAGATCGGCGCCAGGGTCGAGACCGACCCATCCATCAGCCCGGCCAGTCCCGGCTGCACCCAGGTCAGGACGAACTGCCGCTTGGCCCGGTCGTCCTCCTCGTCGCGGGCCTCCTCGCCCAGGTGCTCGGCCTCCAGTTCGTGCGCCCGGTCCTCGTGCTTGGCTTCCATCGCCGCGAGATCGCCCAGCAGCTTGCGGGTGTCCGCGTCCTGCGCGTTCTGTGCCGCCATGTGGTAGAACCGCTCTGCCTGCCGTTCCATGCTGGCAGCCTCGTCACGGATCCGTTCCAGCGACAGGTTTTCCGTCAACCAGACGGGACGGCGCGCATAATACCCTGCCACATGTTCGCGGCGGATCAGCGGGATCACCTCTCCGAAGCGTGCGCTGTGCAGGTCGATCAGGGCGCGACGATGGCCATCCTCTTCCTTGGCCATGCCGTCAAAGACGGCCGCCGTGTCCGGGTAATCGGCCCGAAGGCGTTCGGCAAAGCTGCGATAGATGCGGGCGTCGTCCTCTTCCGAGGAGATGGCCAGCGCCAGAACCTCCTGTTCCGAAAGATCACGGAACCGCCGGCGATTTCCCATGTAGAGCATGTGGAGCCTCTTTTTAGAATTGTTCTAAACAGTAGCCGGCATTCCTCCAAGCGCAAGCCTCTAGTCCCTCGCTTGGCCAATCTGCCGCATTCGAGCAGCCCCTTGAAAATGAAACTGAACCGCATAGTTCACCTTACTGAACCGTTCAGTTTGATTTCAGCGATGGAGCCAGTCATGAAACGCATCCTCCTTCCCCTCATCGCCGCCGCGACCCTTGTCTCCGGTCCCGCGCTGGCCCACCTCGGCCCGGCCTTTCTGCCCGACCTCATCTTCCCCGCGCCTCAGCCACAGCCCGACGTCGCCTCGCAGGGCTGCGCGGAACAGCAGGACTGCAAGTGATCCCTCGCCTTCCTTGCCCAAACTGAACTGATCAGTCTATAATCGACACTGCGAAAGAGAGGGGCGCAATGAATACACAACCGGTGGTCCGGAAAGGGCGCAAGTTCGACCAAGTGGTCGATGGCGCGCGCGATATCTTTTTGCGCGACGGCTTCGAAGGCGCGAGTGTCGACGACATCGCACGCGAGGCGGGCGTCTCGAAGGCGACGCTCTACAGCTATTTCCCCGACAAACGCCTGCTCTTCATCGAAGTGGCCAGCGCCCAATGCCGCAACCAGGCCGACCAGGCCCTGTTGACCATGGACCTCACCCGCCCCCCGCGTGAGGTTCTCGCGCGCGCCGGGCGCAAGTTCCTGGGCTTTCTCTATTCCGACATGGGGCAGCGGATCTTCCGGATCTGCGTCGCCGAATCCGACCGTTTCCCCGAGCTTGGCCGCCAGTTCTACCAGAGCGGGCCGATGATCATGCGCCAGGTGATGACGGACTATCTCACCGCCGCCTGCGAGCGCGGCGAGCTGAAGATCGACGACATGACGCTGGCCTCGGACCAGTTCGCGGAGCTTTGCAAGGCGGACCTCTGGCCCAAGATCATATTTGGCATTCAGTCCAGTTTCAGCGATGACGACATCGCACGAGTCGTGGATGGTGCCGTCGAAACCTTCATGGCACGCTACGGAACATGACAAGCCCCCCGGCGGGCGCGCTGGGAGACACGATGAAGACCGTATCCGAAAACAAATGCTTTGGCGGAACCCAAGGCGTTTACACGCATGCCTCCGACGCCTGCAAATGCGACATGACCTTTGGCCTGTTCCTGCCCGAAGAGGCGGCACATGTGCCGGTGCCCGTGCTCTGGTATCTCTCCGGGCTGACCTGCACGCATGAAAACGCGATGGTCAAGGCGGGCGCACAGGGCTGGGCCGCAGAACACGGCCTGGCGCTGATCTTTCCCGATACCTCGCCCCGGGGCGACGACGTGGCCGACGACGAGGCCTATGACCTGGGCAAGGGCGCCGGCTTTTACGTCAACGCGACAGAGACGCCCTGGGCGCCGCATTTCAACATGTGGGACTACGTGGCAGAGGAACTGCCGGCCCTGGTCGGCGCCAACTTCGCGCTCGACATGAGCCGGCAGGCGATCACCGGGCACTCGATGGGCGGACACGGGGCACTGACCCTTGCGATGGGCCTGCCGGGCCGTTTCGCCAGTGTCTCGGCCTTTGCGCCGATCACCAACCCCTCTGCCAGCGACTGGGGCCGCAAGCAGCTGGGCGCCTATCTCGGCGCGGACGAAACCACCTGGGCTGCGCATGATTCCACCCTGCTGATGCGGGACAAGGGCTTTGACGGGCCGGTGCTGATCGACCAGGGCGGCGACGACCAGTTCCTTGACCTGCTGAAACCCGAATGCCTGGCAGAGGCGATGGCCGCCCGCCGCCAGGACGGCGTCTTCCGGATGCAGAAAGGCTATGACCACAGCTATTTCTTCGTCTCGACATTCATGGAAGACCACGTCGCCTTCCACTCGGAGGCGCTCCATGCGTGACCCGGTCCCGGCCCTGCGCCGGGATCTCCTCGCGGGCGGGAGCGTGCGATGACGCTATATGTCGACGCCGATGCCTGCCCGGTCAAGGCAGAGGCCGAAACCGTCGCCACCCGGCACAGGCTGGCGATGGTTCTGGTCGCCAACGGCGGGCTGCGCCCCTCGCGCAACCCGCTGGTCAGCCTGCAGATCGTTCCCGACGGTCCCGACGAGGCGGACAAGTGGATCGCCGACCGCGCAGGCCCCGGCGACGTGGTCATCACAAACGACATCCCGCTGGCGGCCAAATGCGTCGAGGCGGGCGCGCAGGTCCTGCGCCCGGACGGCTCTGCCCTGACGCAGGCCAACATCGGGGCACAACTGGCGATGCGCGACCTGATGAGCGACCTGCGCGCCGCCGATCCCTTTCGGCAGGGGTCGGGCAAGGGGTTTACAAAGGCCGACCGCAGCCGTTTCCTCGACGCATTGGAACGGGCTGTCCGGCAGGCAGGGAAGACAAAGACATGACCATCAAGGCGGTGATCTTCGACATCGGCAACGTGCTGATCGAATGGCAGCCCGAACGCTACTACGACGCGCGGATCGGCGAGGACCGGCGCCGCGCCATGTTCGCCCAACTGGACCTGCACGGCATGAACGACGTCATCGACCGCGGCGGCGATTTCCGCGGCACGGTCTACGACTGGGCGGAAAAGACCCCGGAATGGGGAGAGGAAATCCGCCTCTGGCACGACGACTGGCTGGAAATGGCGAAACCGGCCATCCCCCGTTCCGTCCGTGTGATGCGGGCGCTGAAGGCCAAGGGCACGCCGGTCCACGCGCTGACCAACTTCGGCATCGGCACCTGGGAAATCGCCACCCCGGCCTACGACTTCCTGAACGAGTTCGACCAGGCCTTCGTCAGCGGCCACATGGGCGTCATCAAACCCGAAGCCGAAATCTACGAACAGGTCGAAACCCGGCTCGGCCTGCCCGGCCAGGCGTTGCTGTTCACCGACGACCGCGCCGACAATATCGCCGCCGCCGCCGCGCGCGGCTGGCACACCCATCACTTCACCGGACCTGACGGCTGGGCAGAACGGCTCGTCGCCGAAGGTCTGCTGACCGAAAGCGAGGCGCAATGACCACCATCATTCCTTTCGACGAGGGCGAGAGGAACCTCGACTGGCTTGGCCTCGCGCGGGCCTTTGACGCGGGCCACCAGCGCCCCAAGGCCGAGATCGAGGATGTCTTTCTCTACCGCGGCAAGGACACGCTGCTGAATCGTTCGGCCTGGATCGACGGGCTGGGAATCGCGGTCAAGGCGGCCACGGTCTTTCCCGGCAACCCGGACAAGGGCAAGCCGATGATCGGCGGCGCGGTCAACCTCTTCGACGATACCGACGGCAGCCTGTCGGCGGTGGTGGATTTCCACCTCGTCACCAAGTGGAAGACCGCCGGCGACAGCCTCTGCGCGGCGCTGAAACTGGCCCGGCCCGACAGCCGCAGGATCCTGATCGTCGGCGCGGGCACGGTTGGCGCCTCACTGCACCAAGCCTATTCCGCCGGTTTCCCGGATGCAGAGTTCACGGTCTGGAACCGCACCCCCGACAAGGCCCGCACCTTCGCCGAAGAGCGTGGTATCGCCTGGGCCGAGGATCTCGAACAGGCGGTGGGCGCCGCCGATATCGTCACCTCGGCCACCATGAGCACGGATCCGCTTCTGAAAGGCGACTGGTTCCGCCCCGGCCAGCACATCGACCTGATCGGCGCCTACCGCCCCGACATGCGCGAGGCCGACGACAGGGCGATCAAGCGCGCGCGCCTTTTCGTGGACAGCTACGACACCACCCTCGGCCATATCGGAGAGCTCAAGATCCCCCTGACCAACGGGTTGATCACCGGCCATGACATCGTCGCCGACTACTATGCGCCGGAGTTTTTCCAGCGCCGCAGCGACGACGAGATCACCCTGTTCAAGAACGGCGGCGGCGCGCATCTGGACCTGATGTGCGCGCGCTACATCCTCGACGCCTGGCAGGCGGCATGACCCTGGCCGGCGGCGCTCTGGCGCTTGCCGCCCTCGGCGCCGCCGCCCTGCCCGCCTGGCGCGAAACCCGCCGCCAAGACGTCGCCGGTCTCCAGACCAACGCTCCCGGGCAATTCGCCGACCTGTCGCAGGGACGCACCCATTACCAGTGGTCCGGCCCCGAGGAGGCCCCGATCGTGGTCTGCGTCCACGGGTTGACCACCCCCTCCTTCGTCTGGCGCGGCCTGATACCTCACCTGACCGCCGCAGGCGCACGGGTGCTCAGCTACGATCTCTACGGGCGCGGCTTTTCCGATGCGCCGCCCGGCCGCCAGACCGGCGCCTTCTTCACCCGGCAGCTGTCCGACCTGCTGGCGCATGAGGGGATCGACGCCCCGGTGACCTTTGTGGGCTACTCGATGGGCGGCGCCATCGTCACCTGCTTTGCCGCCGCGCATCCGGACCGCGTGCACCGGCTGGCCCTCGTGGCCCCCGCGGGCTTGGGCCACGATCTCGGACCGATTGCCCGTTTCACCACCGGCGTGCCCGTGCTGGGCGACTGGCTCTTTCACATGATGTATCCCCGCCAGTTGCGCGCGGGCATCGCGGCAGAACGCGCCCTGCCCTCCTCGGTCCAGGGGATTACGGATCTGCAACTGGCACAGCTCGACCGGCGCGGGTTTCTTCGGTCTGTGCTATCCTCGCTGCGGGGCATCCTGCACGCACCCCTGGAAGCGGAACACCGCAAGATCGCCGGGACCGGGATCCCCGTCACGGCGGTCTGGGGCCGCGAGGACAAGGTGATCCCGCTCGGCGCCCTGCGCGCCCTGGCCCGGTGGAATCCCGCCGCCCGGCAAGAGGTCATCGACGGCGCCGGCCATGGCCTCACCTACACCCACACGGATCAACTCGCCCGCGCGCTCGATCTCTGAACGTCCAGCGTTTCTTTGGGCCCCAAATACCTCTGGGGGGAGGCTCGCAGAGTCGGGGGGCAACGCCCCCCTTGCCTCAGGCGGCCGCGGGCACAGGTGCCGGGCGGCTTTCCCGGATCGGCAGATGCACCAGCGCGCTCAGCGCTCCGACACCCACGCCGATCCACCAGACCATCGTGTAGTCCCCGGTCACGTCATACAGGCGTCCCCCCAGCCAGACCCCAAGGAAGCCGCCGACCTGGTGGCTGAAAAAGACGACACCGTAGAGCGTGCCCATGTAGCGCAGCCCGTACAGATGCGCGACGAGGCCGGAGGTCAGCGGCACCGTCGCCAGCCAGAGCGAGCCCATCACGGCGGAAAAGACCAGCACGCTGCCCGGGGTGATCGGCATCAGGATGAAGGCGGCGGCCACGACCGTGCGCGCGGTATAGATCAGCGCCAGCAGGTACTTGCGCGGAAAGAGATTGCCCAGCCAGCCCGCCGTCAGCGTCCCCGCGATGTTGAACAGCCCGATCAGCGCGATCGAGGCGGCCCCCAAGGCCGAGGTCGTCGTCACCCCCAGAGAATGCAGCGTGCTGCCCACGGCAATCGGCCCGCACATCTCGGTCACCAGCGCCGGGAAATGCGCGGTGATGAAGGCCAGTTGATAGCCGCAGGAAAAGAACCCGATGAAGATCAGCGAGAAAGAGGGATCGCGGAACGCCCGCCGCAGGATCACGCCCATGCTCTCCTCGATCTCGGTTTTCGAGGCCGCCGGCGCCCGCATCAGAGGCAGCGTCAGCAGCACCGTCAGCAGCACGCCGGCAAAGACGAAAAAGACCATCTGCCAGGACATCAGCCCCAGCAGCGCCTCGGCCACCGGCGCGCCCACCACCTGGCCCGCGCTGCCCGCCGCCGTGGCAATGGCCAGCGACATCGACCTGTTCGCATCGCTCGACGCCCGGCCCACCACCGCCAGGATCACGCCGAAGCCGGTGCCCGCGATGCCGAAGCCCACCAGAACCTCCAGCGCCTGCAGCGAAAACGGATCGCTCGACAGGCCCGACAGGACCAGCCCGATGGCATACATCACCGCGCCCAGGATGATTGCCACCCGGTCGCCCATGCGTTCGGCAAAGGCGCCGAACAGCGGTTGGCCGATGCCCCAGGCCAGGTTCTGGATCGCGATGGCCAGGCTGAACTCGGCCCGGGCCCAGCCGAATTCCTCGGCAATCGGGATCTGGAAGACCCCGAAACTGGCCCGGACGGCAAAGCTGACAAGGATGATGATGCAGCCGACGATCAGGACCGGCGTGAAAAGCGGGGCACGGGACGACATGATGGAATCTCCGGAACACGGGCGCCGAGAAGTCGCCCGTTCGCCCCCCAGCGTCAATCTCGAATGCGTGATGTTTCGGTTCAGTATTCCTTATGCGTCACCGCGCCAGCCGGTCAGGCGCGCGCCCCCGGTCAGGTGATCGACAAGGTCGCTGGCCCGAACCTCCGGGTCCTCGGTCTCGGCGATCCGCGCCAGCGCCCGGTCGCGCAGGGCCGCGGGCGTGTCCTCGAAGGAAATGCCCACCTCGCCCTCGCCTTCGCAAAGCGCGGGCAGGCCAAGGATCGGGCGCAGGTCCTGCACCTGTGAGCCGGTCAGGTCCAGCACCGCCAGCTTCGGCAGCCCCTTCAGCGGCGACAGGTCCGTCACCCCGGTGCGCCGGATCGACAGCTGGCGCAGCCCCCGGCACCGCGCCAGCGGCGACAGGTCGGTGACGGCGGTCCCGTCCAGCCACAGCTCTTGCAGCCGTTCCTCGTCCTCCATCCGCGCCCCCCGCCTGTCACCGCATCAAGCGCCCCTGCCATGTGCCGCCGTCCCCCCGCAAGCCGCACGGCGCCTCTACACAAGGCCCCGCGCATTGGCTATGCGAGGGCATGGCCACTGTCACAGAAGTCTACCAATCCCGTGTCGCATCGGGAAAGATCAAGCCGGACGAGGCGCAGACCGCCGTCCTGCCCGAACTGGAACGGCTGCGCACCGATCTGGCACAGCCGGTCAAGCGCGGCTTTTTCCGCAAGACCATCGAGGCGCCGCAGGGCCTGTACCTCTGGGGCGGCGTCGGCCGGGGCAAATCCATGCTGATGGACCTCTTTGTCGACACGCTGGACGTGCCCGCGCGCCGGGTGCATTTCCACGCCTTCATGCAAGAGGTCCAGGCCGCGATCCACAAGCTGCGCAGCCAGGGCGCCGAGGACCCAATCAAACCCGTCGCCAAGGACATCAGCGACACGGTGCGCGTGCTGGCCTTCGACGAGATGCAGATCACCGACATCGCCGACGCGATGATCGTGGGCCGCCTCTTCGAGGCGCTGTTCGACGGCGGAACCACCGTTGTCACCACCTCGAACCGGCTGCCCGACGATCTCTACAAGGACGGCCTGAACCGGCAATTGTTCCTGCCCTTCATCGACTTCCTCAAAGAGCGGATGGTGGTGCGCGAACTGGCCTCGGACCGCGACCACCGGCAGGACCGGCTGGCCGGGGCCAAGGTCTTTTTCACCCCCGCCGACGCCGAGGCCCGCAGCCAGATCGACGCCCTGTGGGAGGAACTGACCCACGGGCTGGAAGAACCCCTGACCCTGCACGTCAAGGGCCGCGAGGTGGAATTGCCGCGCTATCACAACGGTGTCGCGCGGGCGTCGTTCTTTGACCTCTGCGGCCGGATGCTGGGCCCCGCCGACTACCTCAAGCTGGCCGAGAGCGTGCGCGTCCTCATCATCGAGAACATCCCGCAGCTCTCGCGCCGCAACTTCAACGAGGCCAAACGCTTCGTCACCCTGATCGACACGCTCTACGAGGCGCGGGTCAAGCTGATCGCCTCTGCCGCCGCGCAGCCCGAAATGCTCTATGTCGAGGGCGAGGGCAGTTTCGAGTTCGAACGCACCGCCAGTCGCCTGCGCGAAATGCAGGCCGCCGAGTGGTCCACCTGACACAGGGCCGGCACCGGGCGCAAAAAAAAGGGGGCCGGTAGAACCGGCCCCAGTTTTATGCTCGTTGCTTGCCTGTAGTCTTCTTGGTCACAAAACCGGGATGGTCAGCTCCTGTCCCACCCGGATCCTGTCTGGAGCGGAGATCTTGTCGCGGTTGGCGTCGTAGATCACCATGTATTGCATCGTGTCGCCGTAAGAGCGGTAGGAAATCGCGGTCAGGCTGTCGCCCTGCCGGACCGTATGGACCTCTGCTCGGGCCAGGGGACGTGTCCGCAGTGCGTCCGGGCCGGCACCCACCCCCGGGGCCTTGCCCGCTGCCCCCTGCGAGGCCCTGAGCGCCGCTGTGATCGCCAGCGCCGGGTTGGCGGTCTGCGGTTGCGGGGTCGGGGCCTGTGTCACCTCGACCGACCGGGCGAGGGTCGGCGCGGCAAGCAGACAGAGTCCGACTGCGAATGCGCAGCGCATTTTGTGCAGCATTTTCAGTTGTCCCCCAAGATGCGGCGAAACACGTCATCCCCGTGTGTTTCGGCGCGGCAGCTTGTCCAAATATAGGCAAAGCGCCGCGAATCAGTCAAGACAAAGTGATTCGCGGCCTACAAGTTTCTGGGGAACTCAAGCCAAATCAAAAGGCTGATTCGGCCTGTACGCGGACGCCATGGGCCCGGCGTCAGCTCATCCCCTCGCGCAGCACGGAGCCCGCCAGGTACAACGATCCGCAGATCAGCACCCGTGCGCCGGGCGTCTCGGCCACGATGGCGCGCAGGGCCGCAGCCACGTCTTCGGCCATCAGGGCCCGATGGCCGGAGTCTTCGGCCATGCGGGCGGTGTCCTCGGCCGACAGCGTATTGGCCTCGCCGGGGATGTTCACCGCGGTCAGGCTGTCGGCCACCGCCGCCAGCGGCGCCAGGAAACCGCGCGCGTCCTTGGTGTTCAGCATCCCGCAGATCAGGTGCGTCGGGCGTTCGGGCAGACCGCCCAGATGCGCAGCCAGCGCCTTGCCCGCCGCCGGGTTGTGTCCGCCGTCCAGCCACAATTCCGCCTCGGGCGCGATCTCGGTCAGCGGCCCCTGCCGCAAGCGCTGCATCCGCGCGGGCCAGTTCGCCTCGGTCATGGCGCCCTCGAATGCGGCCTCTCCCAGGCCGAGGTGCCGCAAGACCGCCAGCGCCGCGCCCGCGTTCTCGATCTGGTGGGCGCCCGGCAGCGCCGGCATCGGCAGGTCCAGCAGGCCGTTCTCATCCTGGAACACCAGCCGCCCGCGCTCTTCCCAGGCGTGCCAGTGCTGCCCCTGCGCCAGCAAGGGCGCGCCCAGCGCCTCGGCCCGCGCCTCGATCACCTCCAGCGCCTCGTCCGGTTGCGGGCCGACCACGCAGGGCACACCCCGCTTGATGATCCCGGCCTTTTCCCCCGCGATCCGCGCCAGCGTGTCGCCCAGGAACTGTTCGTGGTCCATCGAAATCGGCGTGATCACTGTCGCCGCGGGCCGGGCCACGACGTTGGTGGCATCCAGCCGCCCGCCCAGCCCGGTCTCCAGCAGCACGAAATCCGCCGGAACCCGGCTCATCGCCAGGATGGCGGCGCAGGTGGTGATCTCGAAATAGGTGATCGACGCGCCACCATTGGCGGTCACGCATTCGTCCAGCACCTCGGTCAGGGCCTGTTCGGAAATCAACTCTCCGCGCAGGCGGATGCGCTCATGGAACCGCGCCAAATGCGGCGAGGTATAGGCGTGGCAGCTCTGCCCCGCCGCCTCGATCCCGGCGCGGATCATGGCCAGGGTCGATCCCTTGCCGTTGGTGCCCGCCAGGTGGATCACCGGCGGCAGTTCCTGCTCCGGATGGCCCAGCGCCTCCAGCAGCTGCCAGACCCGGTCCAGCGTCAGGTCGATGATCTTGGGGTGCAGCGTCATCATGCGCTGCAGCAACTGGTCGGACCCAGGCGCGACTACGGTCATCTTGATGGAACCTATCGAAAGGCGGAGACTACTCCGCGGAATCGTCCAGTGCCGCGTTCGGCTCGGCGGAGGGTTTAAGATCGTCCGGGCCGGGCGCGGGCAGGTCGCCCCAGGTCGCCGGCGGCATCTTCATCAGCATACGGGTGATGACGATCAGCTCTTCGCGCATCTTGCGGCGGTCCGTCACCCGGTCAAGCATCCCGTGTTCCAGCAGGTATTCCGCGCGCTGGAACCCCTCGGGCAGCTTTTCGCGGATCGTCTGTTCGATCACGCGGGGACCGGCGAAACAGATCAGCGCGTTCGGCTCGGCGATCTGCACGTCGCCCAACATCGCGTAGGACGCGGTCACGCCGCCCGTCGTCGGATGGGTCAGGACCACGATGTAGGGCAGCCCGGCCTCTTTCAGCATTTGCACGGCGACCGTGGATCGCGGCATCTGCATCAGGCTCAGGATGCCTTCCTGCATCCGCGCGCCACCGGCGGCGGAAAACAGCACCAGCGGGCGGCCCAGCTTTACCGCCTCCTGCGCAGCGGCGATGATGGCGTTGCCGACATACATCCCCATCGACCCGCCCATAAAGCTGAAGTCCTGCGCAGCGGCCACGATGGGCGTGCGCCCGATCTCTCCGGCGGCCACCAGCATGGCTTCCTTTTCGCCGGTGCTCTTCTGCGCCGCCTTCATGCGGTCGGGATAGCGTTTCTGGTCGCGGAAATGCAGCGGGTCAGGCAGCGGGTCGGGCACCGCGACCTCGGTGAACACGCCGCCGTCGAACAGCGACAGGAACCGGTCGCGCGGCGTGATGTGCATGTGGTGCCCGCAGTTCGTGCAGACGTTCAGGTTGTCGCTGATCTCGCGGTGGAACAGCATCGTGCCGCAGCCGTCGCATTTGGACCAAAGGTTCTCCGGCACCTCGCGGCGCGAAAAGATCGAGTTGATCCGGGGGCGGACGTAGTTGGTGATCCAGTTCATGAAAGGCTCGCGCGGGTTCCAGGATGGGCGAGAAATAGGCAAGCCGCCCCGGAATTGCAATCAACCAAAGCCAGTGGCCCTGCCCGCGCAGGCAATCCCCTGCCCTACAGCCGCAGCGCCACGCGCGCCGCCAGCCAGCTGACCCCGATCAGCGCCAGGTCCAACGGCAAGAGCGCCGCAAGCGCCGCCTCGTCGCCGGGACCAAAGGGCAACTGCCGCAGCGCCAGGCCGGACATTTCCCCCTGCAGGGCGGTCACCGCGAAAGCCATGAAGTTGTTGACGAAATGCAGCCCGATCGCCGGGCCGAGGTTGCCCGCCCGCGCCGTCAGGTCCGCCGCTGCCAGCCCGAACAGCGCGCTCCACACAGCGATCAGCGCCGCGTTGCCGCCATAGACCCCGGGCAGGTAGTGGCCAACGCCGAAAACGACCGACGGCAGGCCCAGCCAGATCAGCGGATGCCGGAAGCGCGCCGCCAGCTGCGACTGGAAATAGCCTCGGAAAAAGACCTCTTCGGCGCCGGTCTGGATGATCAGGACCACCAGAGTCGTCGGCAGGAACAGCATCCAGCTGTTCACCGGCAGGCCCGGTACCGTCGAAGACAGGTAATCCCAGGGCGGCAACAGCAACACGGCGGCGTTCAGCAGCGCCACAGCGCCAGTCACCCGCAGGAAATCGCGCCAGAACAGCGGCCATGGGCCAATCAGGCTGCGCCCCGGCCGCTTGTGCAGGATCTCTGCCACCGCCATCGCGGCGATCCACAGGGCCCCGCTCAGCAACAGGACAAGGGTCAGGCTGCCGGGAGTGTCGCCGCTTTGCAGGTTGTCCAGCAAGGTCAGGTAGGCGTCGCCCGCCATCAGGCTGCCCAGCACCGCGATCACGCCGCGTGCCAGGGCGAACCAGATCACCACGATCAGCACCAGCCCGATGCCCAGCCGCCACAGCTCGGCGCGGCCCTCGGCGGGCAAGGTCATGAACTGGTGGCGCCTGTAGCTCATGCGGCGGTCAGGCCGTCCGGGCCGAGGCCGCGCGCAGCACCTGCGCATAGCCATTCGCCAGCATCATCCGCCCCGTCACGCCCTTGGCCCGCAGCATCGCGTGCAGGCGCGGCAGGTTATGCGCGGGCACATGCATCACCAGATGGTGTTCAAGATGGTAATTCACCCAGTAGGGGGCAAGAAACAGCCGCTCCAGCGGCCCGGCCAGGGTGGTGCGCGTGTTGCGCAAGGGATCCTCGCTGAACTCGGTCGCGCCATGTTCGGCGATATTGCGGATCCGCAGCACCATCTGGAACCATGTCAGAAGCGGCAAGAGCCACAGCGCGAACCACAGCCACCAGCCGCCCAGCGCCCAGAACAGCGCGAACAGCGCCACGTTCGCCACCAGCGCCCGGGTCAGCACCGGCCCGTGAAAGGCCTGCGCCAGGTCCTGGCTGCTGACGCCCTCGGTCTCGCCCACAAGGCGAAAGGCAAAGGCCACCTGCGCCGCCCGCTGCTTGATCCCCGTCTGGCCGGTGATGTCCCGGATCAGCTTGCGCCGCAGCGAGGCACGGGTGGTCGGAAAGGGCTTCGACAGGCGCAGGTCCGGGTCCTGTTCCGTCTGCGTATGGCGGTGGTGCATCAGGTGATAGTGCCGATAACTGGCCAGATCCGCCAGGATCGGCGCCCCGCACAGCCAGACACCGGCAAATTCGTTCAGTTTCCGTGACTTGAACAGCGCGTTATGTGCCGCCTCGTGCATCAGGATCGCCAGCCCCAGCTGCCGCGAGCCGATCACCATGAAAGCCAGCACAAAGGTCAGCACGCCGGGCCACCACAGGAACAGCGCCAGCGCGCCAAGGATCAGCCCCCAGCAATGCGCCAGCAACGCCGCGCCCCAGAGGTCGGAACGGGCCGAGAGGCTGCGAATCTCCTCCGTCGTCAAAAAGGCCTTTCCCGGTGTCATGGCCTCATGATCCGGGGCCGGGGGCATGGCTGTCAACGGTGTCGCCCTCCAATTGGATCAACAAGCCGGGAGCCTGCGCCGTTGACCCCGCCGTTCCCCGTGCTACAGCAGCGCCATGCTGGATATCTTCCTCAAGACCCTGCCCTTCTTCGGCCTGATCGGGCTGGGCTATGGCGCCGCCAAGACGCGGTTCTTCTCGGAAGAGGCCAGCGCCGCACTGACCAAGTTCGTGTTCTTCTTCGCGCTTTCGGCGATGCTCTTCCGCTTTTCGGCCAATCTGCGCTTTGACGAGATCTTCGAGCCGCGCCTGGCCAGCGCCTATCTCTGGGGCACCGCCGTCACCTGGGCCCTGGGCATGGCGGTGGCCTTCCTGCGCGGGCTGGACCTGCCCACCGCCTCGATCGAGGCGCAATGCGCCGCCATCGGCAACACCGGCTTTCTCGGCGTCCCCATGCTGGCGCTGCTTCTGGGGCAAGAGGCCGTGGGCCCGATCATCCTGATCCTTTCCATCGACCTGATCGTCTTTTCCTCGCTCCTGACGCTGTTGGTGACGGGCGCGCGCGAGGGGCACATGGGGCTGGGCATCCTGTGGAAGCTGCTGCTGGGACTGCTGAAAAACCCGATGATCGTCTCCATCGGTCTCGGCCTTGCCGTCTCGGCCAGCGGCTTGCCCGTGCCCGAGGTCGCCAACAGCTTCCTGACGACGCTGGGCAATGCCGCCACGCCCGGCGCACTCTTTGCCATCGGGGCCTCGCTGGCCTCGAAATCCGCCGAACGGATCGAGATCGCCGCCTGGCTGAGTTTCGCCAAGCTGGTGCTGCACCCGCTGTTCGTGGGGCTTGGGGTCTATATCTTCTTTCCGGTCGATGCCTACCGCGCCTCGGTGGCGGTTGCGGCCGCCGCGCTGCCGGTGGCGGGCAACGTCTTTATCCTGGCACAACACTACGGCATCGCGCCGCAGCGCGTCTCGGCCTCTATCCTGATTTCCACCACCGCCAGCATCGTCACGGTCAGTGCCGTGATCGCCACGGTCACCAGCTGGTGGCCCTGAGCCAGCCGCGAGAGCGGGAGCCTACATCAGCTCTGGTTGGCGCCGCGCATCTGGCGGATGCTGCCCCGGATCGCGCGCCAGTTCTCTGCCTCCCGGTCGTCGCCCGCATCCCGGGACTCCCGTTCGCGCTGCGCGGCCTCCGCCTCGGCCTTGCCCCCATGCGCCCGGTAAAGGGCATGTGCGATTTCGGTCGCCTTGACTGGATCCATTAGTCCATCCTCCTCTGATGTCCTGACGATTGCGCACGCCGCCCCGGCCTCCTCCGGGACGGCGTCAGGATCAACGCACGAGGCGGGCTCCGGGTTCCCGGAAATCCCGCTCAGTCGACTCGGCGCAGCAATAGCTGGTTGCCGCTGGCGCTGCGCTTGGTTTCGAAAACCTTCAGTTCCGCCACCAGGTCCGAGAGTTTGCGCTTGCCGTAGCTGCGGGTGTCGAAATCCGGGTTGGCGGCGGTGATGACCTGCCCGATATCGCCCAGGCGATACCATTCGTCGTCCTGGTCGATGGATTCCATCGCCTTGAAGATCAGGTCACGCGCCTGCGTCAGATCGGTCTTGGCCTTGGGCTTGCCGCCCGGGGCCTTCTCGGGCGCCGAATCCAGGTTTTCAAGGAAAATGAAGCGTTTGCAGGCCTTGCGGAAGGCATCCGGCGTCTTCTGCATCCCCATGCCGTAGACATCCAGCCCCTGTTCGCGGATGCGGCTGGCCAGCCGGGTGAAATCGCTGTCCGAACTCACCAGCACAAAGCCGTCGAAACGCCCCGTGTGCATCAGGTCCATCGCGTCGATCACCAGCGCGATGTCGCTGGCGTTCTTGCCCACGGTATTGGCGGGCGAGTGATGCGGCACGATGCCGAAATCCGCCTGTACCTTGTTCCAGCCCGACATCTGCTGGCTGGAGAAATCGCCATAGCAGCGGCGCACGCTGGCCTCGCCCAGAATCGCGATCTCGTCAAAGAGCGCCTTGGTGTATTTCGGCGAGGTGTTGTCGGCGTCGATCAGCACCGCGAGGAGAGTGTTTTTTGACATGGGCGCATCCTGACCCCAATGCGGGACCGGCGCAATCGCAAACGAAAATCGCCAAATTGGTAAGATTTGTTGACAGCTTGAAGAGCGTTCAATTTACTCTAGCGCGAGTCGGCGCCAATATTTCGCAACGATAAGCCGACCAAATTTGAAAAATTGGGAGGAAATTATGACCACACGACACTTGGCCTCTGCCTTGGCCCTGGCCTCGATGACGGCCCTGCCGGCCCTCGCACAGGACAACATGGACAAGCTGACGAACATGCAGCGCACCGACGCCACGTTCACCCATGTGGCGCAGGACGGCGACCGGGCCGAGGCGCTGGAAGGCATCCTGCAACACATCAATGTCCCCGACGGTTTCGAAATCAGCCTCTACGCGGTCGTGCCGGATGCGCGGTCGATGGCGGTGGCTCCGCAGGGCACCGTGACCTTCGTCGGCACCCGCAAAGACAAGGTCTGGTCGGTGGTGGACCGCGACCGCGACCGCGTGGCCGACGAGGTCTTCGACTTTGCCCCGTCGATCACTTTCGACATTCCGAACGGCCCCTGTTTCTCGCCGGACGGGTTCCTTTACATCGCCGAGCGCAACCGCGTGCTGACCTTCCCCGCGGCAGAGTTCTTTTTCGAAGGGCCCGACCCGGCCGTGGGCGTTGTCGTCGAGAAGGGCGATCTGATCCCCGAGGAAGAGGAGAGCTTCAACCATACCGCGCGGGTTTGTCGCGTCGGCCCGGACGGCAAGCTCTATATTTCGCTGGGACAGCCGCACAACGTGCAGCCCGCCGACAAGGTCGAGATGTACGACGAAATCGGCATCGGCGGCATCATCCGGATCAACACGGACGGAACCGGACGAGAGGTCTATACGCGCGGCATCCGCAATTCCGTGGGTCATGACTTCAACCCCGCCAACGGCGATCTCTGGTTCACCGACAACCAGGTCGACGGCATGGGCGATGACATTCCCCCGGGCGAGTTGAACCGGCAGACGGCGGCGGGCCAGCATTTCGGCTTCCCCTGGACCAATGCGCGTGTCGAAATCCCCGACTTCAAGGATGTCCCGCGTCCCGAAGGCGTCGAATTCGTCGAACCGCAACTGGAACTGACGGCCCATGCCGCAGATCTCGGGATGCGGTTCTACAGCGGCAATTCCTTCCCGGATGACTACAAGGGCGGCATCTTCTGGGCGCAGCACGGCTCGTGGAACCGTACCACGCCGGTCGGCGCGCGGGTGATGTTCACCCGCCTCGACGAAAACGGCGACGCGGTCAGCGCAGAGATCTTTGCCGATGGCTGGCTGGATGAAGAGACCGGCGAATATCGCGGCCGCCCGATGGACATCGCCTTCCTCAAGGACGGGTCCATGCTCGTTTCCGACGATTTCGCCGGCGCCATCTGGCGCATCGCCTACAACCCGGCACCCGCCGAATGATGCGGCGCATCCTTGCAACGATCCTCGGCGGGCTGACGCTCGCCGGGATCACCTTGGTCCTCCCCGCGGCTGCAGACGATCCTGCCGCCGGACGCAAGATCGCAAACATGTGCCGCACCTGCCACGGCATCGACGGCTATGCCGCGATCCCCATCGCGCCGCACATCGGCGGCGAGCCGGAGGACTACCTCGAAGCGCAGCTCATGGCCTTCAAGACCGGCCAGCGCCAGCACGAGATGATGAGCGTCGTCGCTGCAGGCCTCAGCGCACAGCAGATCTCGGACGTGGCGGCCTGGTACGCCGCGCACGGGGTCAAGACGAGGCTGCCGGAGGGGGTCGCCCCCGAAGACGCCCCGCAGCAATGTGTCTCGTGCCACGGCGCGGACGGCATCTCGCTCCTGCTGAACGCCCCCAACCTCGCCGGCGAGACGAACATCTACATCGACACCCAGCTCAAGGCCTTCAAGCGCGGCAAACGCGAACACGAGATCATGTCCGCCGTCGCCGCAGAGCTGACCGACGAGGAAATTCGCGAGATCGCCGACTGGTACGCGGCCGTCGAACTGACGATAACGCCTCCGGCGGACTAGGCCGTAAGGCAGGGGTCAGGCCACCTGCCTGTCCGCCAGCGTGCGGTACATCACCAGCGCGTCGACATAGCCCTCGGCGGGATGCAGGAAGGCGCCGGGCAGGCGCCCCACCACCTCGAAGCCCGCGCGCTGCCATGTCGCCACCGCGCGCGTGTTGGTCGAGACGACGAAATTGTACTGCATCGCGCGAAACCCCAGCCGCGGCGCCTCTTCCAGCGAATGCGCCAGCATCGCCCGCGCCACGCCGCGCCCCTGCGCCGCCGGGGCGGTGACATAGCCGCAGTTGCAGACATGGCTGCCGCCGCCCTTCTGGTTGCGCACCATGTAGTAGGTGCCCAGGGCCTCTCCCGCGTCCTCGGCGACAAAGACATGCCGTTCCGGCCCGAACCAGTAGTCCAGCGCCGCTTCGCGCGGGATGTCCGGGTCGATGGCATAGGTGTCGCCTGCGCGGAACACCGGTTCCAGCATGGTCCAGACCGCCGCCCGGTCCGCCTCGACAGCCTTGCGTATGATCACGCCTGCCCCTCCGTCCTGATATGGATCACCGCGCCGCAATGCTTGCAATGCACCGCGTCCGCGTCATGCAGCACCAGCCCGCAGTGTTCGCACTCCTCGCGCACCTTGTTGGGGCGGATCAATACCTGCACCAGCCGCAGGAACAAGGTGACTCCAAAGATCATCACGATGACCGAAATCAGCCGCCCCACATCCCCTTGCAGGGTGATGTCGCCGAACCCCGTCGTCGTCAGCGCCGTGACGGTGAAATAAAGCGCGTCCGCATAGTTCTGGATCTGCGGATTGAAGGTGTACTGCGTGGCATAGACCAGCCCCGTCATGATGAAGATGAAGACCGCCAGGTTCAGCACCGCCAGCACCACATCCTCGTTGCGGCGGAAATAGGCAAAGTCGCGCCTCAGCTGGGCCGACAGGTGGTAGGTGTGCAATAGCCGCAGCGTCCGCATCACCCGCATGAATCCCAGCCCCTCGCCCGCCAGCGGCGCCAGGAAGGAAACGATGGCGATCAGGTCGGCGATCGTCACCAGCCGCGTCATCAGCCGCACCCGGTTGGTCGAGATCCAGAACCGCGCGCCGAGCTCCGCCAGGATGATGACACCGAACACCGCGTCCACCGTTTCGACGAAGGGGCCGTGTTGGGTAAAGGACGTGGCGATCACGAAGAGGATGGTGCCGATGTCAAAGAACAGCAGCGCGTAGCGGAACCTGTGCGCCCGGTCGCTCTCACCGACATAGAGCTCACGGATCTTGTTGCGCATGGGCCGTCCTTTGGTGGTCTGGGCAAAAGACTAGGACGGTTTTCCGGGAAGGGAAAGACGCCCGGGGGGCTGGCGCGATGACCCGGCATCGCGCTCCCCCCGAACGAAAAACGCCGGCCCTTCATGGACCGGCGTTTCCACAAGCCTGGGGCGGGGTTTCCGCCGTCCCGGTCAGTAGACCACGACAGAGCGGATCGATTCACCCGCGTGCATCAGGTCGAAGCCCTTGTTGATCTCGTCCAGCGTCAGCGTGTGCGTGATCATCGGGTCGATCTCGATCTTGCCGTCCATGTACCAGTCGACGATCTGCGGCACGTCCGTCCGTCCGCGCGCGCCGCCAAAGGCGGTGCCGCGCCAGACCCGGCCGGTGACCAGCTGGAAGGGACGCGTCGAGATCTCGGCCCCGGCGGGTGCCACGCCGATGATGATCGACTCGCCCCAGCCCTTGTGCGCCGATTCCAGCGCCGTGCGCATGACGTTCACGTTGCCGGTCGCGTCAAAGGTATAATCCGCGCCGCCCTTGGTCAGGTCGACCAGGTAGGGGACAAGATCGCCCTCGACCTCGTTGGGGTTGACGAAATCGGTCATGCCGAACTTCTCGGCCATCGCCTTCTTGTCGGGGTTCAGGTCGACGCCGACGATCTGATCCGCCCCGGCCAGCCGCAGGCCCTGGATGACGTTCAGGCCGATGCCGCCCAGGCCGAACACGATCGCGCGCGACCCGATCTCGACCTTGGCGGTATAGATCACCGCGCCGATGCCGGTGGTGACACCGCAGCCGATGTAACAGACCTTGTCGAAGGGCGCGTCGGGGTTGATCTTGGCCAGGCTGACCTCGGGCAGGACCGTGTGGTTCGAGAAGGTCGAACAGCCCATGTAGTGCAGGATCGGCGTGCCATCGAGCATGGAAAACCGCGAGGTGCCGTCCGGCATCAGGCCCTGCCCCTGCGTCGCGCGCACGCTCTGGCAGAGGTTGGTCTTGGGGTTGAGGCAGTATTCGCACTGGCGGCATTCGGCGGTGTAAAGCGGGATGACATGGTCGCCCGGCTTCAGCGAGGTCACGCCCGGGCCGACCTCCATCACCACGCCCGCGCCCTCGTGGCCCAGGATCGCCGGAAACAGGCCTTCGGGGTCGGCGCCCGACAGGGTGAACTCGTCGGTGTGGCAGATCCCCGTCGCCTTGATTTCCACCAGGACCTCGCCGGCCTTGGGGCCTTCCAGGTTCACGTCCATGACCTCAAGGGGCTTGCCCGCTTCCAGGGCTACTGCGGCTCTTGTGCGCATCGTCCATCCTTCTCGTGGATTTGTATTTGCGCGGACTCTGATGCAAACCGAGGGCCGTCGCAAGCGCGGGCCGGGCCTTTTTGGGCACGCTTCGCCCGGCGCCGGACGCCCGGTGCCAAGGCGGGTTTCCCAAAGGTCACGGGGCGACCGGACACGCGACAAATGCGACACCAGCGCCGCCGATCTCCCCCGTCCGGCCTGCGACCTTTGCGCCCGTTAACCGGATTTCCGGCCGGCGCCGCGTCGCAACGCCGGAGGCCGCCCCGCGTTTTGTACAAAATGCTGGAATCGCCGTACCTTTTGTACGTTTTGTACGATTCGCAGCGACGGGGCCGGGGTGACACCTGCCCTCCGCCTTGTGGTCGCGGACACCGCGCCCCCAAGGTCTTGTGTTGCGCGAACGGCGTACGCCCCGTTACCCCACCGTGCGCCCTTGAAACCCCGCCTCACGGACTCGACTCCACGTGCTGCGAAGGCTAGAACATAACAAGAACATTCTGCCCGCGACTCCCCATGCCCAACCGCCGTATCCTCTCGCTCTGGTTCCCCCGCCTTGGCGCCGAACGCCTGATCCGCGCCCAGCCTCACCTGGCCGAAGTGCCCTTTGCCACCGTCGCGCAAGAGGGCGCGGCGCAGGTGTTGGGATCGCTGTCACAGGCCGCCTCCCTAGCCGGACTGCGCCCCGGTCAGCCGCTGCGCGACGCCCATGCCATGTGCGCGGGCCTGCTCACCCGTCCGGCGCAACCCATTCAGGAGAAAGCCTTTCTTGGCGCCCTGCACCGCTGGGCGGGCAAGTTTTCGCCCTGGGTCGCGGTAGAGCCGCCCGATGCGCTGGTGATCGACCTGACCGGCTGCGCGCATCTCTTTGGCGGTGAGGAACAGCTTGCACAACAGGCCACGCAGGACTGCGCCGACCTTGGCCTGACGGTGCATTTCGGCATCGCCGACACGCTGGGCGCGGCCTGGGCGCTGGCGCGTTTCTCGCAGCAACAGGCAGACCCCGCCCGCTCCGGCGACGCCATCGACCAGGAGGCCCCCGCCACCCGCGCCCGCGCCGGCAAACGCCGCCACTGGACCCGCGGCGGCACCGCCCCGCCACGCTCCGCCGCGCAGGGCACCAGGACACGCATCGCGCCCCCCGGCCAGGGCTGGCGCGCGCTGTCACCCCTGCCCATCGCGGCATTGCGGCTGGAACCCCATGTTATCGAACAGCTTTCCCGCCTCGGGTTGCGCCGCGTGGGGGATCTTCTGGGTCAGCCCCGCGCGCCGCTGGCACGCCGGTTCGGGCGCGGACTGGTCGATCGGCTGGACCAGGCCACCGGCGCCGCGCCCGAACCGGTCTCGCCCAGCGCACCGCCGGATCGCTTTGCCCTGCGCATGTCCTTTCCCGATCCCATCGGGCTGGAGGAAGACGTGGCCGAGGCGCTCTCGCGCATGACGGAACGGCTCTGCACCACGCTCAAGGCCAGGGGCCGCGGCGTCCGATCACTGCGGATCGAGGCGCATCGCTGCGATCACCAGATGTACTGGCAGACCGTCACCAGCGCCGTGGCCAGCGACCAGCCCCACAGGCTCATGCCCCTGATAAGGCTCAAGATCCCTGGGCTGGAGGCTGGCCCCGGCATCGACATGCTGCGGCTGGAGGCGGTGGTGCACGAACCGCTCCATGCCCGCACCCGCGCCGGCCACCTGGAGGCCGCGCAACAGGGCACCCGCCGCATCCACGGCGGCGCCGCGCTTGAGGACCTGGTCAGTCGCCTTGGCGCCCGGCTGGGGATGGAGGCGATCACGCGCCGCGCCCCTGCCGACAGTCACATCCCTGAAAAGGCGTCGCAAATCCTGGCCGCTGCCTGGTCACAGGCCGCACGCGACTGGCCCGCGCCCCCGGTAATCCGCCCCCTGCTGCTCTGGCGGCCCGAGCCTGTCGCCGCCCCAGACCAGCCGCGCCCGCCGCAGCGGTTTCGCTGGCGCGGAAGGGACTGGCAGGCCACCGCCCGAACGGGTCCGGAACGGATCGCGCCGGAATGGTGGCTGGACGATCCCGACTGGCGCTCGGGCCCGCGTGACTACTGGCGAGTCGATACGGACCGCGGCGAAAGGCTCTGGCTGTTCTACGCGCATGGCGGCATGGCCTCACCCGGCTGGTTCTGCCAGGGCAGCTTTGCCTGAGCGCCACTGGTCATCCGCGCCGGCCCATGACAAAAACGCGACGACCAAGGACGGAGCCGCCCATGCAGATCGCCTCTCTCATCGCCAAACCCGGACAGCTCGACCCGGCGTTGGTCGAAAACCTGCGCAACGCGCTGGGGGGCGGCACGGTCAGCTGGCTTTCCCCGGACGAGGCAGCTGAATTCCCGCTGGAAACCACGCCCGGCAACCTCGACGAGATCCGCGCCTCCATCGCGGAGATGGCGGACCTGAACGTCCTGCCAGAGGCGAACCGGCGCAAGCGGATGCTGCTGGCGGACATGGACAGCACCATGATCCAGCAGGAATGCATCGACGAACTGGCCGAAGAGGCAGGCGTCGGCGCCCATGTGAAAGAGATCACCGCCCGCGCCATGAACGGCGAGCTGGATTTCGAAGGCGCCCTGATCGAACGGGTCGCCCTGCTCAAGGGGCTGCCGGAGAGCGTCATCGACAAGGTGGTCGAGACCCGCATCACGCTGATGCCAGGCGGCAAGACCCTGCTGGCGACGATGCACGCGGCGGGCGGGCATTGCGTGCTGGTCTCGGGCGGGTTCACCGCCTTCACCACCCGGGTTTCGGCACTCCTCGGTTTCGACCAGAATCGCGCCAACACGCTCTTGATCGAGAACGGTGAGCTGACCGGAGAGGTCGGCCGCCCGATCCTGGGCCGCGAGGCCAAGGTCCAGGCGCTGGACGAAATCACCGGCGAACTGGGGATTTCCGCCTGTGACGTGATCGCCGTGGGCGACGGCGCCAATGACCTTGGCATGCTGACCCGCGCCGGGCTGGGCGTGGCGCTGCACGCGAAACCCTCGGTGCAGGCGCAGAGCGACCTGCGGGTGAACCACGGTGACCTGACAGCCCTGCTCTACCTGCAGGGCTATGCCAAGGGCGATTTCGTCACCACATGACCGCGCCAGTCCCGGGTCCGACCCGGGACCTCATGCCATCGGTGCCGGTTCAGCCGGCGAGACCCGCCACGGGGCGGATTTCCCCGGTCACCAACCCGTCCCAATTGCGAATCGGCGGGTTCAGGAAGCGCGCCACGTCCGGGTGGTTCGCGTCCAGCACCCCCAACCGCACCATCAGCGCCGCGATCACGCATTCCGAAGCGCGCGTCGCCCCATCCGCGATCTTGACCGCCACGCCCAGGCCGCGCGCGGGCAGTATGGCGATGAAATAGCCCTCTGCCCCTGTCTTCAGCGCCACCGGCTCTTTCGCGGCCTGCATCAGCAGGGTGCAGGCACGCCCCTCGCCCGCGACCAGAACGGGATGTGCGATCATCGCCTCCACCAGTTCCGCCGCCGCCCGAGACTGCGCATCGCCCCGCCCCGCTGCGCCCGCAAAGAACGCCATCGCGCGTGCCATGCCCATCATCGTGGTGGCGAAATTGGGCGCCGAACAGCCGTCGATGCCGAACCCCGGGCTGGTTTCGCCGGTCACCTCTTCGAAGGCCTCGCGGCAGGCCAACTGCACGGGATGCGCGGGATCGACGTAATCCGGTCCCGCCTTCAAGTGCTGCGTCAACGTCAGAAAGCCGGTATGCTTGCCGGAACAGTTGTTCAACACACGCCCGGGGTCTTGCCCCTCCCGGATCATCGAGAATCGCAGTTCCTTGTCCCGCGAGGGCTGCGGCCCGCATAGCAGGTGGTCCTCAGACAGGCCCCTTTCCGCCAGCCAGTCGCCCACCAGGCGCGCATGCAGCGGCGCCCCGTTATGAGAGGCGCAGGCCAGTGCCAGCCGCTCTGCCCCCAGCCCGGCCTCCCGGGCCGCGCCCGAGGACACGAGCGGCAGCGCCTGGAGCATCTTGGCCGAACTGCGCGGCAGGATGACCGCCTCGGGGTCGCCCCAGGCATCGACGATTTCGCCCTCGGTGTCACAGATCACGGCGTGCCCGGAATGCCAGCTTTCGATCACGGGTCCGCGATGAATTTCGACCAGGGGAACCGCTGTCATGAACAACCTCCAACAGTTGAGCGATAATCTGCCACCGGGGCTTTTACGCCCGACTTCTTTCAGGCTATTGTCCCGCCGTCGAGATAAAAACCCTTTCGTGTGCGGGCCATCCGGGACATTCAAGGCCCAGTGCGGAAGTCGAGGTAGAGACAGCTGGAGGCTGCAGGAATGATTTCAGGTCTGGGTCGGGGATTGGGCGCGCTCGCCCTTGTGCTGAGCGCGGCGGCAGCAGGCGCGCAGGATAGCAGTACGGCGCGCGTGGACGCGATGACGGACTGGTCGGTGTTCGAGGAGGAAACGCCCCGCGAATGCTGGGCCGTGACCACCTACAAAGAAAGCGTCAACACCAAGGACGGCCGCGTGGTCGCCGTGACGCGGGGCGAGATCCTGTTGATGGTCTTCTTCCGTCCCGAGGCAGGGGTCAGCGGCCAAGTCGCCTTTACCGGCGGCTATCCCTTCGCGGACGGGTCGACCGTCAACGTGGTGATTGGCGACAGCGAGTTCGAGCTTTATACCGAAGGCGAATGGGCCTGGCCGGCCACCCCGCAGGACGACACCCGGATCATCACCGCGATGAAGCGCGGCGCGGACGCGGTGATCACCGCCGTCTCCTCTCGCGGGACCACCACCAAGGACACCTTCTCGCTGCTTGGGTTCACCGCCGCCTTTGAAGACGCCGAGGCGCGCTGTTCCTGATCGGAGGGGAACGGCCCAAGGCCGTTTCTTGAGTATTTGAAGAGAGAAGAAGCAAGGGCCGCGTGACGAAATGTCATCCGGCCCTTTGGCTTTGCCTGCGAATCCTGTATACGGCGGGCTTCGCGCCAGACAGGAGCCTTTTCGCATGACTGCGACGACGCCCATTACCCAGGATCTCTTGACCGTCCCCCGCAAGCTGCCGGAGGGACCGATAAACATCATCGGCCTGACCCGCCCGCAACTGCGCGAGGCGCTGTTGGCCGCCGGCACACCGGAAAAGCAGGTCAAGATGCGGGTCAACCAGGTCTGGCAGTGGCTGTATCACTGGGGCGTGCGCGATTTCGACGCCATGACCAACCTGGCCAAACCCTATCGCGCATTGCTGGCCGAAAACTTCGTGATCGCGTTGCCAGAGATGGTTTCGCGTCAGGTTTCGGCCGATGGCACGCGCAAGTACCTCGTCCGCATCGCCGGCGGGCACGAGGTCGAAGTGGTCTACATCCCCGAGGAAGACCGCGGCACGCTGTGCATTTCCTCGCAGGTGGGCTGCACGCTGACCTGTTCCTTCTGCCATACCGGCACACAGAAGCTGGTTCGCAACCTGACCGCCGGAGAGATCGTCGGGCAGATCATGCTGGCGCGCGATGACCTGGACGAATGGCCGGAACCGGGCACCGGCACGGGCGAGAGCGGCCCGCGCCTGTTGTCGAATATCGTCCTGATGGGCATGGGCGAGCCGCTGTACAACTTTGAGAACGTTCGTGACGCGATGAAGATCGCGATGGACGGTGAAGGCATCGCCCTGTCGCGCCGCCGTATCACCCTGTCCACCTCTGGCGTGGTGCCGGAAATCGCCAAGACCGCCGAGGAAATCGGTTGTCAGCTGGCGGTCAGCTTTCACGCCACCACCGACGAGGTGCGCGACAAGCTGGTGCCGATCAACAAACGTTGGAACATCGAAACGCTACTGAACGCGCTGCGCGAATACCCGCGCCTGTCGAACTCGGAACGCATCACCTTTGAATACGTGATGCTAAAGGACGTGAACGACACGGACGAGGACGCGCGCCGGTTGGTCAGGCTGATTAAGGGCATCCCGGCCAAGATCAACCTGATCCCCTTCAACGAATGGCCCGGCTCGCCCTACCAGCGCAGCGACTGGTCCCGGATCGAGAAGTTCGCGGATATAATCTATAAGGCCGGCTATGCCTCGCCGATCCGCACCCCGCGGGGAGAGGACATCATGGCAGCCTGCGGGCAGTTGAAATCCGCCACGGAACGGGCACGCAAGTCGCGCGCGCAGATCGCTCAGGAAACCGGTCTGGGCTAAGCCTCAAAAAAAATTCGTTGTCGGGTCTTTACCTTCCCATGACTGGAACCCCCATATCCAGTCGCAGGAGGCACGATCCATGACTCGATTGCGATTCGAAGTAACCGGAATGACCTGCGGCGGCTGTGCCGGACGGGCCACACGCGCGCTGGAAGGCGTCGAGGGCGTGGCCGAGGCGAACGTCAACCTCGCCAACCGGATCGCCACGGTCGAGACCGATACCTGCGCCGGGGAGTTGCGCGACGCGCTCGAGACGGCCGGGTATCCTGCCGCTGAACAGCGCATCCGCCTGCGCATCGAGGGCATGAGCTGCGCCTCTTGCGTGGGCCGGGTGGAAAAGGCGCTGGCCGCTTTGCCCGGCGTGCTGGAAGCGCGTGTTAACCTGACTGCGCAGACCGCCGAGGCACTGGTTCTGGCAGGCAGTGTCGATCCGCAGGCCCTGGTCGAGGCCGTGACAGCGGCGGGCTACCCGGCCACGCCGTTGGACTCGGGTGAGACCCCCGATGCAACCGCCCGCCAGGCCGAGGAAGCCGCTGCACTGAAACGGCAAACCCTGATCGCGGGCGCCCTGACCCTGCCGGTCTTCCTCGGTGTCATGGGCGGCCACCTCATCCCCGCCCTGCACCACTGGATTGACGCCACCCTGGGGCAAACCCTGTGGTGGACGGTACAATTCGTGCTGACGACGCTGGTCCTGGTGGGGCCGGGCCGCCGGTTCTACCGCATTGGTCTGCCGCTGCTGGTCAAGGGAGCGCCCGACATGAACTCGCTGGTCGCGCTGGGGACGCTGGCGGCATGGGGCTATTCCTCGGTTGCGCTCTTTGCGCCAGCGCTGCTGCCGGAATCCGCCCGGGCCGTCTATTTCGAGGCGGCTGCTGCGATCGTCACGCTGATCCTCATGGGCCGCTGGCTGGAAGCGAGCGCCAAGGGGCGCACCGGCGCCGCCATTCGCCACCTGCTCGACCTGCGTCCCGACATGGCCCGCGTCGAACGCGACGACGGAACCGCAGAAATTCCATTTACTGAACTGCAGACCGGCGACATCCTGCAGGTCCGCCCCGGCGAACGGATCGCCACGGATGGCATCGTGATCTCGGGCCGGTCCTTTGTCGAGGAAAGCATGGTCACCGGGGAACCTGCCCCGGTCGAGAAATCCGAAGGCGCGCAGGTCATCGGCGGTACCGTCAACGGCGCCGGCGCACTGCGGGTACGGGCCGAGGCGGTGGGCGCCGACACGGTCCTGTCGCGCATCGTCTCGATGGTGGAACAGGCGCAGGGCGCGCGGCTTCCGATCCAGGCGCTGGCCGACAAGGTGGTGCTGTGGTTCGTCCCCGCGGTACTGGTCATCGCCGCCCTCACGGTCCTCGCCTGGCTGATCTTCGGGCCCGGCCTGACCTTTGCGCTGGTCGCCGGTGTCTCTGTCCTCATCATCGCCTGCCCCTGTGCGATGGGCCTGGCCACGCCGGTCTCGATCATGGTGGGCACTGGGCGCGCGGCCGAACTGGGCATCCTGTTTCGCAAAGGCGAGGCGCTCCAAAGGCTGGATGGCGCCAAGGTGATCGCCTTTGACAAGACCGGTACACTGACCGAGGGTCGCCCCGCACTGGTGCACAGCGAACCCGCGCCCGGGTTCGATGCGGACACGGTCCTGCGCCTCGCCGCCGCCGCCGAACAGGGTTCGGAACATCCCATCGCCCGCGCCCTGGAGAAAGCCGCCGGTCCAGCCCCTGCCGCCCAAGAGGTCGAGGCCATTCCCGGACACGGGTTGCGCGCGCGGGTCGAAGGCCACGCCGTTCTGGTCGGCAATGCGCGGCTGATGGCGCGCGAGAACATCAACATGACCCCGCTCTCCGACGCTCTGCACCAGATGGAACGTGCCGCCCAGACCCCGGTGCTGGTTGCCGTGGACGGCATGCTGGCCGGCGCCTTCGCGGTGGCCGACCGGATCAAGCCCGGCGCCCGCGCTGCCGTGGACGCCCTGAAACGGGCCGGCATACGCGTGGCCATGATCTCGGGCGATGCGCGGCCCGTAGCCGAGGCCATCGGCGCAGACCTGGGCATCGACCAGATCCAGGCCGAGGTGCTGCCCGAAGGCAAACTGGATGCCGTGCGCGAACTGCGTGACCGCTTTGGCCCCGTGATCTTTGTCGGGGACGGCATCAACGACGCGCCCGCCTTGGCAAAGGCAGATGTCGGCCTTGCCATCGGCACCGGCACAGATGTCGCCATCGAAAGCGCCGACGTGGTGCTGTCCTCAGGGGCGGTCGCCGGGGCCGTCAATGCGCTGCATGTCAGCCGGGCAGTGATGCGCAACATCCGGCAGAACCTGGTCTGGGCCTTCGGCTACAACGTGGCGCTGATCCCTGTTGCGGCAGGCCTGTTGTATCCGCTGACCGGCATGTTGCTCTCGCCCATGCTGGCGGCTGGCGCGATGGCGCTGTCCTCGGTCTTTGTCCTGTCCAACGCATTGCGCCTGCGCGGGCTGCAAGGGGCGCTTGGCGACGCCCCCGCCGCCGCCACGGCGCCCCAAACCCGGGAGGTAACGGCATGAACATCGGGGAGGTTGCGGAACGGGCCGGACTGCCGGCCAAGACGATCCGTTACTACGAGGACATCGGCCTGGTGAAACCGCCGCGCGACGCCAACGGCTACCGCGCCTTTCGCGACAGCGATCTGCACAAACTGGCCTTTCTGGCGCGGGCCCGCGCGCTGGGGTTCTCGATCGAGGACTGCCGCGTTCTTGTCGGCCTCTATCAGGACGATCACCGTGCCAGCGCCGACGTCAAGCGTGTGGCCGAGGAACACCTTGCCCGGATCGACGAAAAGATCGCCCAATTGCAGGGGATGCGCGATACGCTGGCGACTCTGGTTGATGCCTGCCACGGCGACGACCGTCCTGATTGCCCGATCCTCAAGGACCTGGCCGAAGGGAGCTAGGCCACACCAGCGCCCTGCGCCACCGGCGCCATTGGCAGCGGATCTGGGCGCAGGAAACTCTCCATATGGCCACGAGACAGTTCCCAGTGTTGCAGGGCAAGGTCGGCGGCTTGGTCCGCTGCGCCGGTTTCGATGGCGGCGATCAGGGCCTCGTGCTGCTGCACGGCCTTCTTGACCAGCTTGCGCTCTTTCTTGGAGCCGGGGCTGTAGAGTCCGTGGCTGAGGCGGGTCTGGTCGATCAGCAACCGGTTCAGCGCGGGCAGCATGTAGGGGTTCGCCGCCATCTCGCCGACCTGCGCATGAAACCCGTGATCCGCGAGCGCCGCCGCCCCGTCGTCCGCGCTTTCCAGGGCCTGCTGGAACCGCAACTGCGCCGCCTTCAGCGCCTCCAGCCCCTCGCCACCCCGGACCTCGGCCGCCAATCGCGCAGCCGTGGCCAGGATCAGCGGTGCGGTCTGCAGGAACGCCCGCAAACTCGCAAGCTCTAGCGAAACGACCCGGGCGCCCCGGTTTGCCTCCAACCGCAGGTATCCTTCGCCCGCCAGGACCTGAAAGATCTCGCGCAGCGGCGTGCGTGACAGGCCGTAGTCGGCGGCAATCCGGCCCTCGTCCAACTCTGTCCCCGGCGGCAGGTCTTGCAACAGGATCCGTTCTCGCAGCGCCTCGCGGCAGATTTCCTTTGGGCTGGCAGTCATCGCGTTTCGTCCACAGGACGCCTCAATACATTCTGGATACGAAAAGTATGCAGTATGTATAGGCTGAAAGCCACGCCATTACGTGAGTCGTCTCTGGAAAACTCCTCGGGCAAGGTCATCAAGGCGGGCCGCACTGGCCCTGTCCGCCCGTTCCCGCGACAATCCTCAGTGCGAATGACCCGCGTGGCCGTGTTGGCGTGCATCTTCCGCCTCGATCACGACGTCGATCTCCAGTTCCCCGGCCGAGGTCAGCAGGATCACTTCCCAGTGGTGCCCCTCTTCCAGCACTGCCTCAAGCCCGTCGAAACGGATCGCCAGACCGTCCGGCGCCAGCGCCAGCTGCCGACCAGGGGCCACCGGGATCGGCGGCAAGGTCTCGAACCCCATTTCGCCGCCCTTCATGCGAAAGCCGACCAACTGCCCTTCCACGCCGCTGTCCAGCCGTGCGCCCAGGATCTCGACCGGGGCCGCGCCTTCGTTGTGCAGATCCATGAACAGCAGCGCGTGATCATGATCGGTGGCATTGGTCCAAGGATGCAGGATTTCCAGCCCGCCGATTTCAAAGGCGTGGGCCGGCTCATCGTGGTCATGCCCCTCTTCGGCCAGAACCGGGGTGGTCATCAGCAACAGTGCGGCAAGCAGGTGTTTCATTGGCGTAGGTTCTCCACTACGGGGCGCGTCAGGACGACAAGCGCCGGAACTAGCGACAAAAGAGACATGGCCGACAGAAAGCCCAGCGCCAGGTTCACCTCGGCCCAGGTGATCGACGCGGTCACCAGGATATCGGTCCGTTGCGTCACGATCCGCGACAGGACCAAGGCCGCGGCATAGCCGAACGCCAGCCCAAGCGCCGTTCCCGCCACCAGCAGCGTGACGCCATACCCCCAGACCACCGCCATGACAAAGCGGCGCGGCGCCCCCAGCGCCCGCAGCATCGCCAACTGCCGCTGGAAAAGGCGTGTAAGGATGAACAGGCCCAACAAGACAGAGGCCGCCACCAGCACCTGTGTCACGACGGACATCACCGACATGGCCTGCCGCACGTCCCCCATGACCCGATAAAGATCGGCCAGAACGGTGCCCGGAAAAAAGGCCATAGTCTCACCGGCCACGGTGAATTCCGACCGCAGCGCGTAATTGGCCCAGAGCTCTCCGGCATGGACGATCACCGCCGGGGTGCCCGGGAACAGCTCGGGGGTGAAGGGAGGACCGATCCTGTCGCCCTCTTCGAAGGTGTGGCCATTGGCCAGGCCATGAACCTCCCAGACGGTCTCGACCGGGATCAGGATGGCGCGATCCCAAGGCGAGCCGCTGCGCGCCATCCGCCCGACCACCTCTATCTCGACCCCTTCATGGGCCTCGTCATCTGCGCCACTGCCCCGGCCGTGGGCTGGCGTGAACCTATCGCCGATCTGCAGGTCGATGGCCGCCCCGACCACGGCCTCACCGGAGCGGGCGAATATTCGCCCTTCGATCCGGCCATCGCTGAGGTAGGTGACAAAATCCGTGATGGTTCCGACCACCGGCGCGCCGTCGTGGCTGTCACCAAAGGCAATGGGCGCCGCGATCTGTACCTGGGGGTGGTTGGCAATCCGGTCATAGGCCACCCCATCCAGCAGGGGCACGGCACTGGGCTGCAGAAAGACCGCCGCCAGCATCATGGTCAGTTCCGATCCGGGCGCGGTCACCACCAGGTCGAACTTCTCCGCCGCCTGCGCGCTGCCGATCCGCAGCCCGCGCTCTTGCGCGATCAGCCCGATGCCCATGCCGGTCGACACGGCGATCAACAGGATGAACAACAGGTTGGCCCAGCGAAACCGCCACATCAGCGCGCGGACCAACGGCAGGGGTCGGAATCCCCGCATCAAAACGCCCCCGATCACCAGCAAAGGCAGCAAGAGTGCCCCGGCAATGATCAGGTCCTGCGCCAGGACGGGGAGGCTGTCCCAACTGTCCCTCATGCGGCCTGCACCCCGGTATCCTCCGTCACTTGCCCGTCCTCGATCGTCAGCACGCGGTCCAGTCGTTCAAGCAGGTGGGTATCGTGGCTCACCGCGATCAGGGTCTTGCCGCCAGCGCGCGCCAGGCCGGTCAGATCTTCTATCAAGGCATCGGCAGCCCTGCGGTCCAGACTTGCGGTCGGTTCATCGGCCAGCAACAGGCCCGGATCGGTTGCCAGCGCACGCGCAATGGCCACCCTTTGCCGCTCGCCGCCGGAAAAGGACCCGACCGTGCGGGTGCCCTCCGGCACGCCCAGCCGAGCCAGCACCTTGGCGGCACGGGCGCCGATTGCCTCTCGGTCACGGCGCGGCTTGAAGAGGCCGGACAGCCCCGCGTTTTCCTGCGGCGAAAGTTCCTCGAACAACAAGAAGTCCTGAAAGATCAGGCCCATGTTCCGTGCGCGAAAGGCGGTTCGGCGTTCCGGCCGCAGGCGGGGCAGGTCCACCTCTGCCCAGCACAGGCGCCCATGCGCCTCGATCAGGCCGCTGAGGGCGTGCAGGAAAGTCGATTTCCCGGCGCCTGACGGGCCGCGAATGCCGATAAGGGCGCCCGCCGGTGCGGAAAGTTCCGCAACCGCCAACAGCGTCCGGTGGCCTGCCCGCACCTCCAGGTCTGTGATTTGCAGGGGCATTGCCATCAGAGTACCGCTCCTCGTGCGCCGTCTGTCCGGTTGGCCCCATGATCAGGCAGGGCGCTTGCGGTCACGACTGCGTGAAAAAGGGACGGCATGAGGCGGCACGGCATTCCAATTGGGAGAAAATCCTTCCCCCGTTTCGTTATGTTATAACGTACATTCCGCGCCTTCGCTGTCAAGCCTCACCCAAAAGCGGCATCATAGGCAGCCACCAGTTCCGCGGCACGCGTCTTGACGTCCGCGGCAGTGCGCCCGGGCTTGTACAGGCTTGATCCGATACCGAACCCCGTGATCCCGGCCTTTTGCCAGTCGATGAAATCCTCTGGCCCGACACCGCCCACGGCATAGGTCGCGGCCTCGGTCGGCAGCACCGCCTTGAGTGCCGAGAACCCGTCGAGCCCCAGCTTGAACGCTGGAAAGAACTTCAACCCGTCGGCGCCGTTGCGCAGGGCGGTGAAGGCCTCTGTCGCGGTAAAAACGCCCGGATAGGACAAGAGCCCCGCCGACTTGGCCGCAGCGATCACGCGCGGATTGCAATCGGGCGAAACCACCATGCCCGCCCCCAACGCCGCAAGTTGCCCCACCTCGACCGGGTCCAGAACCGTCCCTGCCCCGATCAGCGCCTTGTCGCCCGCATGGGCGATCATCCGCCGGATGCTCTCGAACGGGTCGGGGGAATTCAGCGGCACCTCGATCTTGGTGATCCCGGCGTCGATCAGCGCCTCAGTGACAGGGGCGGCCTCATCCGGGGTCAGGCCGCGCAGGATGGCGATAAGCTCTCTGGTCATGTCGGGTCCTTCATCTGGTGGTATGCGGCGGTCAGACCGGCAAGCGTTACATCCCCGGCGGGCAGCAGGCGGGGTTGCACACCCTGCGGCTCGAGCGCCGTGGCATAGGCGGTGGCAAGCGCGTCCTCGCCCAGGATCACCACCTCCTGGCCCAGCCAATAGGGGCGCGCCGCGGCAAGTTCCGCCCCGATCAGCAGGCCCGACAGGCGCGCGCGGGATGCTGCCGATCCGGTCCCGTGCAACAGCGCATCGGCGCGCAGGGTAAACAACGAGGCGGCAAGTCCGGCGGGGCGGGACAGCGAATCGCTGACCGCGCTGGCAAAGACCTCTGCATCCCAGCCCTCGTCGGTCATCGTGTGACGCAGGACCGACTGGTTGCTCAGAAGGGCGAAAAGTTCACCTGTCATGAAGGTCCGGAAGGACACGATCTCCCTGGCGCTGATGTGAGCCCATTTCGTATGCGTTCCCGGCAGGCAAAGAACGCCGTCAAAGCGCGGCTCCTGCGCCAGGAAACCGGCGATCTGGGTTTCCTCTCCGCGCATGACATCGGCAGGGCGGTCCTGCTGGACACCGGGAAGGATCTGCACCGACAGGCGAGGATCCTGCACCGGCGGACGGATCCCACGAACCGGCGGCTCACAGGGGACGGCGGCATACGGCGCCTCTGCCCACCCCTGCCGCGCACCCGCCATGCCGCAGATCACCACCGGCACGGTCGTATCGGGCAGGCGATCCCCAAGGAGGTCCAGCAGCGTCGGCTCGAAGGCGTCGGGCGTCAGGCGCGACATGCCACGGTCGGACTCGATCAACTCCAGCGGACGGTCCTCTGCATCCATCGGCCAGACCCGCAATCGCGAGGTCCCCCAGTCCACGGCAATCCACGAGAGTGCATCTGTCGGCATGGTCCCTGCTCCCTTCCGATCCTTGCGCCGAACATGGTCCGGCCTCTCCAATGACCCTGCCAAGCGTCCGGATGCAAGCCCCGCGCGGGTTGACATCGCCGCCCGAAGCGCGCGCTATCGCCCCGAACCCGACCGGAGGAGACTTAATGTCCCAGCTTTTCTCGCTTGCCGACCGACGCGCGCTTGTCACCGGATCCTCACAAGGGATCGGATACGCCCTTGCGCAGGGCCTGGCCGAGGCCGGCGCCGAGATCGTCCTGAACGGACGCGATGCGGGCAGGCTGGCCAAGGCCGCCGAAACTCTGCGCGGCGCCGGCGCAACGGTGCATGAGCTTGCCTTCGATGCCACTGACCATGACGCCGTTCGCGGGGCGGTCGACGGGTTCGAGACAGAACACGGCGCCATCGACATCCTGGTGAACAACGCCGGCATGCAGCACCGGACCCCGCTGGAGGATTTCCCCGCCGAGATGTTCGAAAAGTTGCTGCAGACCAACGTCGCCAGCGTCTTTCACGTCGGCCAGGCCTGCGCGCGGCACATGATCGGGCGCGGGCGTGGCAAGATAATCAACATCGCCTCTGTCCAGACCGCCCTCGCCCGGCCCGGCATCGCTCCCTACACGGCGACCAAGGGCGCGGTCGGCAACCTGACCAAGGGCATGGCGACCGACTGGGCCCGCCACGGACTGCAATGCAACGCCATCGCGCCGGGCTATTTCGACACCCCCCTGAACGAGGCCCTGGTCAACGACACCGAGTTTTCCGCCTGGTTGGAAAAGCGCACGCCCGCGGGCCGCTGGGGCAAGGTCGAGGAACTGGTGGGGGCCTGCGTCTTCCTGTCCTCGGATGCCTCCAGCTTTGTGAACGGGCACACGCTGTTTGTCGACGGCGGCATCACCGCCTCGATCTAGGCTCAGGCGGCAGGGAACCGCGCGCGTGTGCGGTTGGCAAAGGCCACCAGAGACAACATCACCGGAACCTCGACCAGCACGCCCACGACCGTCGCCAGCGCCGCGCCCGAATTGAGACCAAAGAGGCTGATGGCGACGGCCACGGCCAGTTCAAAGAAGTTCGACGTGCCGATCATCGCGCAGGGCGCCGCGATCCGGTGCGGCACCTTCAGCGCATAGGCTGCGCCGTAAGCCAGCGCAAAGATGCCGTAGCTTTGCACCAGGATCGGCACGGCGATCAGAACGATGACCAGGGGCCGGGCCAGGATCACCTCGCCCTGCAGGCCAAAGAGAATGGCCACCGTGGCGATCAGTCCGACCACGGACCAGGGTTTGACCCGTGCGGTGAACCTCTCGACCGCTTGCTGGCTGCCCAACGCCCGCCGCGTCAGCAACCCCGCGATCAGCGGCAGCACCACATAGAGCACCGTTGCCAGGACCAGCGTTTCCCAAGGCACGGAAATCTCTGTCACGCCCAGCAGAAAGGCGACGATGGGTGCAAAGGCAAAGACCATGATGATGTCGTTCACCGACACCTGCACCAGCGTATAGGTTGCGTCCCCACGGGTCAGCTGGGACCATACAAAGACCATAGCGGTACAGGGCGCGGCCCCCAGCAGGATCAGCCCGGCGGTGTATTGCGCGGCATCCTCGGGCGCGATCCAGGGGGCAAAGACATAGTCGAAGAACAGAACCGCCATCAGCGCCATCGTGAACGGCTTGATCAGCCAGTTGACCGCCAGCGTCACGATCAGCCCCTTCGGCTGCCGCGCCACGCCGGAAATCGCGCCGAAATCGACCCCGACCATCATCGGGAAGACCATTGCCCAGATCAGCACCGCGACGACCAGGTTGATGCGGGCGACCTCGGCCGCCGCGATGGCCTGCACCAGTCCGGGGGCCATCACGCCGATGCCCAGGCCCACCAGCATGGCCAATGCCACCCAGAGGCTGAGATAGCGTTCAAAGGTGCCCATCGCGGGATCGGCGGTTGTATCGGTCATTGTTCGGGCTCCATGTCGGTTGGCGCGGTTGGCGCACAGGTGATCCGGTCCAGGAACGGCTGGCAAAGCTCGGGTCGACCGCCGCAGCAGTCCTCCATCAGGAAGGACAACAGTCCGCGCATCGCATCGATATTCGCGAAATAGCGCACCGACCGCCCCTCGCGCAGCGAGCGCACAAGGCCGGCCCCGGACAAGATGTTGAGATTGTTTGACAGGGTGTTGGGACGGATGCTCAACCGTTCCGCGAGTTGCCCTGCGGTCACGCCGTCGGGGCCAGCGTTGACCAGCAGGCGGAACACGTCGATCCGCGCGTCATGCGCCAGGGCAGAGAGGGTGGCAATGGCATCAGTTTTTTCCATAATTCATGTATATTCGAATTAATGGCGTTCGCAAGACGTCGTCCGCGTTCTTTTCGTTCGAAGAAGGGAGGCTGCGTCGATCTCTCCGGAAACGAAAAAGGGACCCAAGAGGGCCCCGACGCACTGGATGATCAAATTGGTCGGAGTGAGAGGATTCGAACCTCCGGCCCCTGCCTCCCGAAGACAGTGCTCTACCAGGCTGAGCTACACTCCGACCGTGGCGGGCGGGATAGCCCAGCGCCGGGGCTTTGGCAAGGCTCAATCGTGCGCTTGCTGGTGGTCTTTTGCGCGTGCCGCCTGGTCTTTCCTGAAAAACCGCACACGGGGCACCATCCCCGTCTCGAACCGGGTCCGGGACCGCAGCACCGGGCGGTTGGTCGAGGATTTTCCGCCCTCGCGCAGCACGATGTAGGTGCCGCTGGCGATGATGATTCCCGCACCCGCCGCCGTCCAGGCGTCAGGGTATTCGTTGAAGAAGATCGCCCCGGTGAAGACCGCCCAGAGAATCTGCGAATACTGCATCGGGGCAACCACCACGGCCTCGCCCGCCTTGTAGGCCATGATGACCAGCGCCGAGGCCGCAAAGGCCATGACCGACATCAACGCCAGCCCGCCCAGTTCCAGGGCCGGCATCGGCTTGTAGACAAAGGGCAACGCCGCGCCCATGACCATGAAATTGGTCAGGATCGGGTATAGCAGCATCACGACGCTGCGTTCGTCATGGCCGATCTTGCGCACGATGATCGAGGCCAGCGAACTGGCAAAGGCCGCGACCAGCGCCGCCAAATGTCCCAGGCTCAGTTCGGTGGTCCCCGGACGCAGAACCACCAGAACGCCGCAGAGGCCGACGACCACCGCAATGCCGCGGCGCAGGCCCACCTGTTCGCCCAGGATCGGGATTGCCAGCAGCGTAATCAGCAGGGGGGCGGCAAAGAGAATCGCATAGACCTGCGCAAGGGGCAGAACGGAAAAGGCGTAAAAAGCCGACAGGCCGGTAGCGACTGCGGACAGGGTCCGCACCAACAGCCACCAGGGATGTACCGGGCGCAATGTCCCGGGCTGCGATTCGCGGATCAGTAGCAGCGTCACCAGCGGAAAGGAGAACAGCCCGCTGAAAAAGACGATCTGGACCGGGCTGTAACTGGCCCCCAGCCACTTCACGATGACGTCGTGAAGCGAGAACACCCCGAAAGCGAGCAGCGCCAAAAGGGCGCCTTTGGCGTTATGAGACATCCGGAATCCGTAAGGCTGAGTGGATTGGCACCGCGTGTTATCGCTATCACAGGATGATTGCGCCCGGAACGCAAGGGGGACAGGCGCATCTTCGCCCGGTCAGGGGCAGGGCTGGTCCGTCCAGCCGTCGCTGTTGCCGCGCCTACAGCGTTGACGATGACCGAAGGCAACGAGCTGCCACCCTCCATCGGCGCGGACGAACTCGAACCGGCGCTGAAGGGCTCGGGTCGAATCATCGGCCAGGCCGTCCTCCGTGGCCTCGATGATCAGCCGTCCGTCCGTGATCCCTGCGGTCAGCTCCAACCGGGGGAGCCCCTCACCTTCACCCGGAAAGCCCAGCACCAGATCCTGGACCAGGGACATCGGCATGTCCGTCACTTGGGCTGGGGGCGCACGGAAATCGGAATAGCCGGGCAGGATCTGGACCTCTTCGGCGACGAGGGGCGACGCAAGCAGGCAGGCGATCAAGGCGGGACGCATCATGGGCAGAAACCTTTCGGGCCGGACAGGATGATCCTGTCCGGCCCGAGCATCCCTGTCGAGTGGGAAATTTCTTACAGCGAGGCGTCCAGAGCGGCGACGATGGCGTCGCCCATCTGGCTGGTCGACACCGGATCGACCCCCTCTTCGCCCAGCAGATCCGCGGTGCGTGCACCGTCGGCCAGTACTTTTTCCACGGCCTGTTCCAGGCGCGTCGCCTCGTCACCGAGGTCAAAGCTGTAGCGCAACGCCATCGCGAAAGACAGGATACAGGCGATCGGGTTCGCCTTTCCCTGACCGGCGATATCGGGCGCGGACCCATGCACCGGCTCGTACAGCGCCTTGGGACGGCCATTGGCCATCGGTGCGCCCAGGCTGGCCGAGGGCAGCATGCCAAGGCTGCCGGTCAGCATGGCGGCGGCATCGGACAGCAGGTCGCCGAACAGGTTGTCGGTCACGATCACGTCGAACTGCTTGGGCCAGCGGCACAGCTGCATGGCGCCCGCGTCGGCGTACATGTGGCTCAGCTCGACCTCGGGGTAGTCCTTGCCCACCTCGGTCACCACCTCGCGCCAGAGCACGCCGCTTTCCATGACGTTGGCCTTTTCCATCGAGCACAGCTTCTTGTCGCGCTTCATGGCCAGTTCGAACGCGGACCGCGCCACGCGGTCGATTTCAGACTCGGTGTAGCGCTGGGTATTGATGCCCACCCGCTCGTTGCCTTCCTCGATGATTCCGCGCGGCTCGCCGAAATAGATGCCGCTGGTCAGCTCGCGGACGATCATGATGTCGAGGCCCGCAACCACGTCCGGTTTCAGCGACGAGAAATCCGCCAGCGCGTCAAAGCACTGGGCCGGGCGCAGGTTGGCGAACAGGTCCATCTCCTTGCGCAGGCGCAGCAGGCCGCGCTCGGGCTTCACGCTGAAATCCAGCACGTCGTATTTCGGGCCGCCGACGGCACCCAGCAGAACAGCGTCCACCTCTTGCGCCTTGGCCATCGTATCATCGTGCAGCGGCGTTCCGTGCGCGTCATAGGCCGCGCCGCCCACCAGATCCTCGGACACGTCGAAGGCCAGGTCGCGCTTTGCGCCATACCAGTCGATGACCTTGCGGACCTCGGCCATGACCTCGGGGCCGATGCCGTCGCCCGGCAGGATGAGAAGCGAAGGGTTGGACATGGTCGGGCTCTCCTATTCGTGACGTCAGGCCCGTAGCGCGCGAGGGCACTCTGGTCAATATCACCCCGCTTGTTACGGCCCGACATGAACCGAAAGGCCCTCGGCCAGCGCCTCCCAGACGCGGCGGAGTCGCGGCGTGTTCCGGACCGCCTCATGCGCGGCCAGCCAGAGCGGCAGGCTCGGCAGCGGGATCTGCGGCAGCACCCGTTCCACCAGCGGTTCGTCGTCACCGATGCTGCGCTGGGCAAAGCCGATCCCGCAGCCTGCCTTGATCAACTCCCAATAGACGGGGTGGTGATCGGTGCGGGTCGCAAACCAGTCCCGCTGCGCGTCCACACCCATCTCTCGCATGCCGCGCAGGATCAGGTCAGAGCGGTCATACCCAACCAGGTCGTGGTCAAGGAACGCCTCGAAGGCGTCCGGCCGACCCCGGCGCGCAATATAGGATTTCGCCGCGTAGATCCCCAGCGGCAAGTCGCCCAAGTGGCGCGTGACAATGTCCAGTTGTTCGCTGCGGTACATGCGGACGGCGATATCCGCCTCACGGTACAACAAGTTCTCGGACCGGTCCGTGGGGACCAGCTCGATGCTGATTTCCGGTTCCGCCTCACGCAATTTCGCAAGGATCGGCGGCAGATGGTATTGCGCGGTAAAGACGCTGGCGGTGATCCGCACGGGACCGGAGAGTGTCTCTGCCCGCCCTGCGGCCGCAAGGCTGAGCCCCCGCATCCCTTCGGCCATCCTCCTTGCATGGGGCAACAACTCGGCGCCGGCGTCGCTGAGCGCGAGTCCGCGCGGCTGGCGGCGGAACAATTCCAACCCCAGAGTGGTCTCGATCTGACGAACCTGCCGCCCAGCGGTAGGTTGCGAGATCCCCAGTCGTCGTGCTGCCTCTGACAGCGACCCGGTTTCGGCCACGGTCAGGAAGGTCTGGACCAGCGACCAGTCAAGCTTGGTGACAATAGCATCCATTCATTCATGAATACATGAGATGCGGATTCTGGCAATTCCTCAAATCTGGCGAATGAGGCACCATGGGTGGCATGTCAGATGGAGGATCGTCAGATGACGGGCAATGTGCTGATCCTGGGCGGCAGCGGGCGGTTCGGACGTCACGCGGCAGAGGCTTTCTGGAACGCGGGCTGGCGGGTCACGCTGTTCGACCGCGGGCAGGACGACCTGGCGCAAGCGGCGCGGGGGGTGGATATCATCGTGAATGGCTGGAACCCGGCCTACACAGACTGGGCCACGCAGGTTCCGGGTCTGACCGAACAGGTGATCGCGGCGGCGCGTGCCTCGGGCGCGACGGTGATCGTTCCCGGCAATGTCTATGTCTTCGGCAAGGATGCGCCAGAGGCATTTGACCCCGGTGTCCCCCATAAGGCGCGGAACCCCCTGGGCCGCGTACGGATCGAGATGGAACAGACCTACCGCGACGCGGGCATCCCCGTGATCCTGCTGCGCGCCGGGGATTTTCTGGACACCGCGGCTTCGGGCAACTGGTTCGACCTCCAGATGGCGCCCTCGTTGAAAAAGGGTGTGCTGACCTATCCCGGCGATCCGACCGTACCGCATGCCTGGGCCTTCCTGCCCGACATGGCCCGCGCCGCCGTGGCCCTGGCGGAGCGGCGCGAGATGTTGCCTCGGTTCGCCGAGGTGAATTTCCCCGGATATACGCTGACCGGGCAGGACATGGCCGGGCTGATCGGTGGCACCCTGAAACGCCAGGTGCGGATCAAGCGCATGGCGTGGTGGCCCGTCCGTCTGGCTGCGCTGGTCTGGCCCCTTGGCGCGAAACTGGTCGAAATGCGCTATCTCTGGGGCAAGCCGCATCACCTGACCAAGGACAGTTTCGACGCGCTCTTGCCGGACTTTCGTTCGACCCCGGTGGACGACGCGTTGGCCGCTGCCGTGGCGCCGGTCCTCAAGGCAGGGTCAGATCGACCCAGACGAGGCCATGCGGGCCAAGATCCGGCGACGGTGGCGTGACGCCACTGTCGATGACAGACAGCTGCCGGTCCGGCAGGACATAACTGACCCGCATCGGCCCCGTGCTGTCCCAGGTCACGGTTTCCGCATCGGGCATCGGATCCTGCAGGCGTGCGTGTTCCAGCACCCGGCGCGCGGCCGCTTGCAGACCGTTGCCGCGTGCGGGATCAAGGTTGAGGTTTCCGATCACCACGACGGGTGCGTCAGGAACAGACCCCAACTTGCCGTCCAGTGCATGGGTCCAAAGCAGAACCTCATCCCGGTTGCGACGCCCGTTCCGATCCTCGGGGCCGTCGAAGACCGGGGGGGTTGCCGCCAGTGTCAGCAAAGTCAGCCCGCCCTCGGGCGTTGCCACGCGCAGTGCCCAATGTGCTGAACTGGACAGGCGCTGCACGTCCTGGGCCGGATCGTCGGGGGCAATCGCGCTGTCAGGCACGTCCTTCCACAAGAGCGCGGAGTGATCGGCCCCAAGTTCCACCGGATAGCGCGAGAGCAAAGCCATCCCGCCCTGCCCTGCGAACCATCCGAACCCCTGCGCATCGCGCGGACCGCCACGGTAACCGTCGCCATCGATGTCCAGCCCCGTCGCCATTCCCGTATTCGGCCGCAGAGCAAAGAGATGCGAATAGCGCAGTCCCTGGTCCAACAGAAGGTCACGCAGTTTTCCCAACGTGGCCTGTCCGGCGTCATAGTCGATGTCGGTCAAGAGCAGGATGTCCGGACCAGTCGCAAGAATCGGCGACAGGTCAGGCGGCGCCTTTTCCAGGTCCGCCAGCATCAGTCCCGGTCCCTTGCGGCTGAAATCGCCGTGCCAGGTGGCAAGGCGCACCGGGTCGGCACAGGCCGCCCAAGCCACCAGGATGTAGCTGAAAAAGAGGATCAGACCGCCTGCAGATCCGCCTGCGCGTAGGCGCGGCGGCGTTTTTCCTCGATCAGGTCGGCGATGCGCATCAGCGCAACCCCCCTCATGATCAAGCTTGCCGGCAAAAAGGCCCATGCGCTCATTGTCCAGATCAGTGTTTGCGGTTCGGCCCAGGACAAGGTCGTCACATGAACCCCGGCGGCCTTCAGCAGCGCCGGAATCAAGAATGGCAGCAGGAACCCTAAGGCTACGTTAACGTGGCTGTCCCGGCGCAGTCGTCGCAGGATGTCGCCACCGGCGGTGGGATCATAAAGCGGCAGGTTGATCCAGAAATTGAAGGCACCGCGCCCCAAGGGCCAGTTCAGGATCCGCACAAGCGCCACAAACACCAGGATGGTGACAAGGGAAATGACATAGGCCAGCCCCGCAAGCGGGCGGATCTCTTCGATCATGCCCTCACCAGGTACCGCCAGCAGCATCAGGTGCACGGGCGAAAAGGAGAAATCCATCGCCTCTCCTATCCCACGGCCAAAGGCAATCAGACCGTCTGTCAGAGGCGAGGGCAGGACCGCGCCGCGGCAGATCAGCGTCAAAAGGATTACCGTCAGCGCAAGCGAGAAGAAGCGGATGCGATTGAACGGCGGGGCCGAGCGGAATTCGATCAGCGAGGGGGCGTCGGCCAAGTATTCCACGAGGGTCAGGATGGCGGCCACGAGGCCGATCAGTGCTATGATCTGGGTGGTCTCGGCACGGGTTCCGGGCATCAGCAACGCAGGCGTCGCCACGAGCAATACAACAAGGAATGCCCGCGCCCCGGCGGCCACCATTCGCGTGATCACAGTTCTGCCCTTTCGTTCCGGACGGGAGCGATACGATGCCGCGCCCTTGTTCCATCCCGAGCCCGCGCTTGAAGACGGGTTGCCTCAATCTTGCCCAAGTTTTGCCCCTTTCCCCCGGATCGCTCAAGCATTCAAGGGAGGCTTGCTCAGATTCATGTCCCTTTCGGGGAGTCACTGGTGCGGGATTGCATCAATTCTGCGGCACAAAAAAGGCGCGTTAAGAACACACCGCAATATCTTGGGGGAAAAGAAAAAACTGCCACAAGAGGCCTGCCCGAAATTCGGGCCATCCATTAACCCGGCGTTAGCGAGTGTGGCGATCACGGCCCTTGGGAGAGCCGGAAACGCCCCCGCCACGGACCGCGGCGGGGGCGAGAGTCTCGGGATCAGACCCAGGGACGTGCCTGCGCAGCCTGCGCCTCGAAGGCGTCGATCGCGGGCGCCTTTTCCATCGAGAGGCCAATGTCGTCCAGGCCTTCGAGCAAGCAGTGCTTCTTGAACGGATCGATCTCGAAGCTGAAGCTCTCGCCGTCCGAGGTCGTGACGGTCTGTGCCTCCAGATCGACGATCATGCGCGCGTTGGAACCCTTTTCGGCGTCCTTCATCAGCACGTCCACGGCCTCTTGCGGCAGCTTGATCGGCAACAGGCCGTTCTTGAAGCAGTTGTTGTAAAAGATATCGGCGAATGAGGTCGAGATGATCGCCTTGATGCCAAAATCCTTGAGCGCCCAGGGCGCGTGTTCCCGCGAGGAACCACAACCAAAGTTGTCGCCCGCGACAAGGATCTCCGTTTCGCGGTACTGCGGCTGGTTCAGCACGAAATCGGGGATCTCGTTGCCCTGCCGGTCATAGCGCATCTCGTCGAAGAGATTCACGCCGAGACCCGACCGCTTGATGGTCTTCAGAAAGACCTTGGGGATGATCATGTCGGTGTCGATGTTGACCAGCGGCATGGGCGCCGCGATCCCGGTGAGTTTTTCGAACTTTTCCATCGGTCAGGATCCTCAGGCGTTTTCGGTCATCAGCGCGCGCACATCGGTCAGGTGACCGGTCAGCGCGGCAGCAGCGGCCATGGCGGGCGACACGAGATGCGTGCGCCCCTTGTAGCCCTGGCGGCCCTCGAAGTTGCGGTTCGAGGTGGAGGCACAGCGCTCACCCTCGGACAGCTGGTCGGGGTTCATGGCGAGACACATGGAACAGCCCGCAAGGCGCCATTCGAAACCCGCCTCCTTGAAGATGTCGGCCAGGCCTTCTTCCTCGGCCTGTGCACGGACAAGGCCCGACCCGGGCACGATCATCGCACGCATGCCGTCCTTGATCTTTTTCCCCTTCACGACCTCGGCAGCGGCGCGCAAATCCTCGATCCGGCCATTGGTGCAGGAACCGATGAACACGGTGTCGATCTGGATGTCGGTCAGCGGCGTGCCGGGCTTGAGGCCCATGTAGTCCAGCGACCGCTGTGCCGCGGCAACCTTGCCACCCTTAAAGCTGTCGGGCGCGGGAACGACCGCCGAGATCGGCAGCGCGTCCTCGGGCGAGGTGCCCCAGGTCACGGTGGGTTCGATCGACTCGCCGGGGATGGTCAGCACCTTGTCCCAATGCGCGTCATCGTCCGAATACAGCGTCTTCCACCAGTTGAGCGCGGCCTCCCACTGGGCGCCCTTCGGCGCGTGGGGGCGGCCCTTGACGTATTCGAACGTGGTTTCGTCCGGCGCGATCAGGCCAGCGCGGGCGCCACCTTCGATGGCCATGTTGCAGATGGTCATGCGGCCTTCCATCGAGAGGTCGCGGATCGCTTCGCCGCAATACTCGATGACATAGCCGGTGCCGCCGGCGGTACCGGTTTCGGCAATGATGCGCAGGACGATGTCCTTGGCGGTCACACCCGGCGCCAGCTTGCCGGTGATCTCGACCTTCATGTTCTTGGACTTGGACTGAATCAGCGTCTGGGTGGCCAGGACGTGCTCGACCTCTGACGTGCCGATGCCATGTGCCAGCGCGCCGAAGGCGCCATGCGTGGCGGTGTGGCTGTCGCCGCAGACCACGGTCATGCCCGGCAGGGTCCAGCCCTGTTCGGGGCCGACGATGTGCACGATGCCCTGACGGATGTCCGACACAGGGTAATAGTGAATGCCGAATTCCTTGGCGTTCTGGTCCAGTGCGGCCACCTGGATGCGGCTGTCCTCGGGCATCTGGTCGGGGTTCTCACGGCCCTGGGTGGTGGGCACGTTGTGATCCGGCACGGCGATGGTCTTGTCCGGCGCGCGCACGGAGCGGCCCGCCATGCGCAGACCTTCGAAGGCCTGCGGGCTTGTCACCTCGTGCACGAGGTGGCGGTCGATGTAGATGAGGCTGGTGCCGTCTTCGTCCTCGTGGACGAGATGGGCATCCCAGATCTTGTCATAAAGCGTCTTGGGGGACATCGGTCCTCTCCCGTTGATTGGCGAATGGCTTGTCGGAAGGGTGGCGCGGGCACGCGCCGGGCAATTCAGGCGCGCGCCTGTAGCCGGGCCAGCACGGTATGCGTGGCGCCGTAGAAACGTTCGCGCAAGCGCGCGCGGTCTGTCCTGTCGACATGGGGTTTCATGATCCCGCCTGATACAGCCTCGCACAGATTCCCGCAAGAGAGCGCCGACGCCCGTCAGGGCCGCTCTTCAAGGACGTGGACCCTTGCCGCTTGCGCCACCTGGCGGATACGCGGCAGGGTTCCTGACCCGCCGTGAAACACACCCCCAGGCATGCCCGACGTTGGCAGCCTGTCCACACCATGACAAAGAAACATTCAGCGGCGGCGGTTTGCCGGGCAAGGGTCACATGGCCGCTCCGGCCTGTGGACAAACTGACGCGGCCCCCTTGTTGCATGACAGGATCTGGCCCATTTTCCAGCGGTCCGCGGGAAAATACCGCGCAAGACTTCCGAAAATCTTGATCCGTGTGCCGGGGCATTGCGTACCCGTTGCATGAGGAAATGAGGCATCCGATGCGCAGCGCATTGAACATCGTCAATCTTGGCCTGATCGCCGTGCTGATCGTGGCAGCGTTCAGCGTGCAGGCCCGCGTGGAATCAAGCGGGATCACCCCGCTGACCGTTCTGGTCGAGTGACGCCGGGACACCGGTCGCCCTGTCAGGCGGACCGGTCCCACGGGTGCCAGCGCCGCGCCGCCCCACGGGGCGGCGTCATTCGTTTTCAGGCATTGCCGGAACGATCAGGTCGCATCGGCCCAGAGGTCGGTCGAAAGGTATTTCAAACCGCTGTCGCACAGCACGATCCCCACGGTACGGCCCTGTTCAGGCCCGCGTAGCAGTTCCGCCGCCGCAGCAAGGTTCGCGCCCGAGGAGTAGCCGGCAAACAGACCCTCTGTCCGTGCCAGCAGGCGGGCGTGCTCTCGGGCCTGATCGCCGCTGACGGACAGGGTTCCCGACAACGGGGCGTCCCGCAGATGCACCAGGTCCGCCATGCCATAACCGCCGCCCTGGATCGGGTGATCCGGCTGCGTGGTATCACCGCCGGCGATGGCCTCGGCGCCGCGAGGTTCCACCGCGTAGCAACGCACGCCCCTGGGGGCGAGAAACCGCGCCGTGCCCGCCAGCGTCCCGCCGGATCCGACAAAATCCGCAAAGACCTCGATCACGCCCCCGGACTGCGTCCAGAACTCCGGCCCGGTGCCGGTTTCATGCGCCGCGGGGTTGCCCGGATGGCCGAACTGATCGGCACGAAAGGCGCCTCGGTCCCGCGTGATACGCTGCGCCGCCTCTTCGACCCGCGCAAGATCTGCGCCCGAGACCTGGCCCGGCGTACTGCCCGGCGCCTGATCGATGAGCTCCACCTCGGCGCCCAGCGCCGCCATCATGCGTGCCCGTTCGACCGAGTTGCCCCGGCTCATCACCGCGATAAAGGGATGGCCCAGGATCCCGCAGACGATGGCCAGCCCGGTGCCCATGTTGCCCGAGGTCAGCTCGACCACCGGCTGCCCAGGCTGCAACGCGCCCGCGTCTCGCGCCGCCTCGATGATGGCGCGGGCCGCCCGGTCCTTCTTGGAAAACCCCGGCAACAGGAAATCGGGCTTGGCCAGGATGCGGCCCTCGACCCCAAGCGCCGCGCAGGCGCGGGTGAGGTCGACAAGCGGCGTGTTTCCGATGGCCTCGATGGCAGAACTCAAGATCATGGCGGGAAGCTGCGCCGCCCTTGGCCACAAGTCAAGCAAGCCAGAGGGTTGCACGGTGCCCCCTTTGCAATAGTCTTTGACTGCCCGATGACCCGCACCGACGGAAGGTGACATGGACCCACAGGAACCGCTGCCGCTGGACCCCGAGGCCCTGATCGGCCTCTGGGAATTCCTGCTGGCCGAAGGCGAGTTGCTGTGGCGACAGGCCATGCGACCCTGGACCACCTACCAGATCGGGATCATTCTCGCCGTCTTCCTGCTGGCCTGGGTTCTGCGTGCCCTCATCCGACCGCGCTATTCCGAATGGCTGCGCAGCCGCGAGAACTGGCCGAAATGGCGGTTGCGGATCGGCCTGATCGTGCAGCGACGGATGCGGATGATACTGTTCGTCGCGATGATCTGGATCGCCTTCCTGGTGATGAAGGAACTCACCTGGTCATACCGGTCGCTGTTGCTGCGGGTGGTGGCGAACCTGTCGACAGCCTGGCTGTTCATCGCTTTCGCGACTCGGTTGATCGCGAACCCGGCACTGGGCGTGGTGGTCCGCTACGGCGCCTGGACTTGGGCCACGCTGTCGATCCTCGGCTGGACCGACGAGGCGGAAAGCACGCTGGAATCCATTGCCATCACGATGGGAGAGACGCGGCTTTCGATGTGGTTGATCATCAAGGCCGCTGTCAGCATGGCAGTGCTATTGGCCCTGGCCCGACTGATGGCGGGTGCCTCGGCGGCCTCGATCCGGCGGAACACCGCGATCAGCCCCTCGATGCAGGTGCTGGCGGTCAAGGTCCTGCAGGTGATCCTGTTCGGCTCTGCCTTCTTCATCGCGCTGAAATCGGTGGGGGTGGATCTGACCGGCCTGGCGGTGCTGTCGGGCGCCATCGGCGTGGGCCTTGGCTTTGGCCTGCAAAAGGTGGTGTCCAACCTCGTGTCCGGCATCATCATCCTGCTCGACAAGTCGATCAAGCCCGGAGACGTCATCAGTCTGGGCGAGACCTTTGGCTGGATCGAGTCGCTGGGCGCGCGCTATGTCAGTGTGGTCACGCGGGATGGCCGGGAATACCTGATCCCGAACGAGGATCTGATCACCGGGCAGGTGGTGAACTGGTCGCATTCCAATGATTTCGTGCGGCTCGACATCCATTTCGGCACCTCCTACCAGGACGACCCGCATGAGGTGCGCCGCATCGCCATTGCCGCCGCGCAAAGCGTGGACAGGGTGCTCAGCCACAAACCGCCGGTCTGCCACATCATAGGCTTTGGCGACTCCTCGGTGGACTATGTCCTGCGCTTCTGGATCACCGACCCCACGGGCGGGCTGACCAATATCCGGGGCAACGTCTACCTCGCCCTCTGGGACGCCTTCCAGGCCAACGACATCTCGATCCCCTTCCCGCAGCGCGAGGTGCGGGTGCTGAAGGATGAGGACCCGGCCCCGCCAGTCATCGACTGACACACGCGACCGGGAGCTTCAGCCGATCACTTCGCCGACCAGCATCTGTGGCTGGCAATCGGTGAATTTCGGAATGTCGTCCAACAGCGGCTGCGCCTTGCCCATGCCCTCTTTCAACGCGGCGCCATCCTTGAACACCAGCGTCGCGATGGCATGAAAGCCGGGCGGCGTGTCTGGCCCGCCGGACAGCCCCTTGGTGGCAAGGGCGGTCTTCAGGTAAGGCCCCCAGATCTCGGTCACCATCGGAAGGTGCGTGCTGACGTAGTAGTCATGGTCGAAATGAGTGCCCTCCGTGGCCGGATAGAGCACCTGAACGCTGTTGGCCATTGCGCTTCCTCCCTGTTGTTCGTTCGGTTTACCACAAGTGGCGTGCCGTTACGTCTCAATTTGCAAACCCGCCCTGAGGGCTGACAAACCCATGTCGCACGCGCATAGTCCCCCCATATTCAGGAGGGGACCATGAGCGAAGATATCGTCATCCTGAGCGGTGCGCGCACCGCCATCGGCACGTTCGGCGGCAGCCTTGCAGGCACGCCGCCCATTGACCTCGGGACAGTGGCGGCCAAGGCCGCGCTGGAGCGCGCGGGCGTCGACGGAGGGCAGATCGGGCATGTGGTGTTCGGCCATGTCATCAATACCGAACCGCGCGACATGTACCTCAGCCGCGTGGCGGCAATGCAGGCAGGCATCCCTGACAGTACCCCGGCCATGAACGTCAACCGGCTTTGCGGGTCGGGCGCTCAGGCGATCGTCTCGGCGGTGCAGTCGCTGATGCTGGGGGACGCGGATTTCGCGCTGGCCGGCGGGGCCGAGGCCATGTCGCGGTCTCCCTTTGCCATCACCGATCAGCGCTGGGGCGCCAAGATGGGCGACGTCAAGACGCTGGACATGATGTTGGGCGCGCTGAACTGCCCCTTCGGCACCGGCCACATGGGCGTGACGGCAGAGAATGTCGCCTCGGAACATGACATCAGCCGCGCGGCGCAGGACGCCTTTGCGCTGGAAAGCCAGGAACGCGCGGCCAAGGCCATTGCCGAGGGACGTTTCGCCGAGCAGATCGTGCCGGTGCAGGTGCGCAAGAAGCGCGACATGGTGGACTTCGACACCGACGAACACCCCAAGGCCACGACGCTGGAAGCGCTGTCCGGCCTGCGCGCGGTGTTCCAGAAGGACGGCAGCGTTACGGCGGGCAATGCCAGCGGCATCAATGACGGCGCGGCGGCGCTGGTGCTGGCGCGGGCCTCGGCAGCCGAAAGCGCGGGCCTGAAAGCCCGGGCGCGGGTGCTGGGCTATGCTCATGCCGGTGTGCGCCCCGAGGTCATGGGCATTGGCCCGGTCCCCGCGGTCGAGGCCCTGTTGAAGCGGACCGGCCTGACGGCAAGCGATTTCGACGTGATCGAATCGAACGAGGCCTTCGCGGCGCAGGCGCTGGCCGTGAACAAGGAACTGGGGCTTGATCCGTCAAAGGTGAACCCCAACGGCGGCGCCATCGCCCTGGGCCACCCGGTCGGCGCGACGGGCGCGATCATCACGGTCAAGGCGCTGCATGAACTGGAGCGGATCGGAGGATCCAGGGCGCTGATCACCATGTGCATCGGCGGCGGTCAGGGCATCGCGCTGGCGATCGAGCGGATCTGACGGAACCGACCACAGGTCGTCGCACAAAAGATCAATGCCAGGGAAGCGAGGGGCCAGCCCCTCGCGCTCCCCGGAGAATTTTCAGCCCAAAGAAACCGGATCCACGCCCACCCTCAGGCGACCGCATGCGCGATGGCGCATTGTTTCCAGAGCACAGTGAGCGCCTCGACCAGGTGGTCGATGTCGGCGTCGGAATGCAGCGGTCCGGGGGTGAAGCGCAGGCGCTCGGTGCCCTTGGGCACGGTTGGATAGTTGATCGGCTGCACGTAGATCCCCCAGTCGCGCATCAGGATGTCCGCCAGCATCCGGCATTTGACCGGGTCCTTGATCATCACAGGGATGATGTGGCTGTCGTTGGCCAGGTGCGGGATGCCCCGCCGGTCCAGTGCCGCGCGCAGACGCGCCACCTGGCGGCGCTGCTGCCGGCGCTCGGTGTCCGAGACCTTCAGATGCGCGATCGAGGCCTGGGCCGCGGCCGCAACCGCCGGCGGCAGCGCGGTGGTAAAGATGAACCCCGAGGCAAAGCTGCGGATGAAATCGCACAGCGCGCGCGAGCCCGAGACATAGCCGCCCATGCAGCCATAGGCCTTGCCCAGCGTGCCTTCGATCAGGGTGATCCTGTCGGCCAGGCCGCGCGCCTCGGCGATGCCGCCGCCGCGCGGGCCATAGAGACCCACGGCATGCACCTCGTCGAGATAGGTCATGGCGCCGTGCCGTTCCGCCACGTCGACGATCTCGGCCATCGGGCAGATGTCGCCATCCATCGAGTAGACGGACTCGAAGGCGACGATCTTGGGCGCATTGGCGGGCAGCGCCGCCAGCTTGCGGTCCAGGTCCTCGGGGTCGTTGTGGCGCCAGATCACCTTCTGCGCGCGGGAATGGCGGATGCCTTCGATCATGCTGGCGTGGTTGGCGGCGTCCGAGAGGATCACCGCATCCGCCAGCCGGCTGCCCAGGGTCGAGAGCGCGGCCCAGTTCGAGACATAGCCCGAGGTGAAGAGCAGCGCCGCCTCCTTGCCGTGCAGGTCGGCGAGTTCACGCTCCAGCGCGACGTGGTGCGCATTGGTGCCCGAGATGTTGCGCGTGCCGCCCGCCCCGGTGCCGCACTGGTCCACCACCTCCTTCATCCGCGCGCGCACGGCAGGGTGCTGCCCCATCCCGAGGTAGTCGTTCGAACACCAGACGGTGATATCTTGCACGCCCCCCTCCGCCTGGTGTCGAGCCTTGGGAAAGGCCTGGCAGTCCCGCTCCAGCTCGGCGAAGAAGCGATAGTTGCCCTCTGCTTTCAGGTCGTCCAATTGGGCGGTGAACAGGGCGTCGAAATCCATCGGGCGTCTCCAGTCTCGATCTTCGGCATCCGACCGGATCGTCCCGGCACGGACAAATGCCCAACGAGCCTAGGCGCACGGGCCGGCATGGCACAGTCCGGTTTTCCTGAGGTGAGCCTGTTCCGGCGCGGTTTCGACGTGCAAAGACCCCGCGCCTGCCCCTATAAGTGGCCAATCCTGACCCATCACGAGGGGCCAAGCCCCGGACCGCCATGACGATCATGATTCCCGCCTGGGTGGATGGCACCCTGCAACCGGTGGAAAAGCTGGAAGCCCACGAACGCGGCCTGAAACACAAGGCCGTGTCGGTCTTTGTCACGCGCGGGGACGAGGTGCTGATCCAGCGCCGGGCCCTGGGCAAGTATCACACGCCCGGGCTTTGGGCGAATACCTGTTGCACCCACCCCGAATGGGACGAATCCGCGGCCGCCTGTGCGGTGCGCCGGTTGCAGGACGAACTGGGCATCACGGGCGTTGCGCCCCGTCACATGGGGCAGGTCGAATACCGGGCCGGGGTGGGCGATGGCATGGTCGAGCACGAGGTGGTCGAGATCTTTCGCGCCGAAGCGATAGCCGGGATGACCCTGGCGCCGAACCCCGAGGAGGTCATGGACATTCGCTGGGTGCCGCGTGGCGAACTGGCGGCAGAGGTGCGCGAGACGCCCGAGCAGTTCACACCCTGGCTGCGCATCTACCTGGATCGGCACGCGAGCCTCGTCTTTGGACCGGACAAGGGGGCGGCAGGCTGACAGGGCGCGCCCACGCGGTCGTGACACCGATCAGCAGGCCAACTGGCTACCCGAAGTGAGCGGTCATTTAAGAACGCTATCCCGCACCCCAAGCCACCGGGGCGGCGGCTGTTTGCTGCCGTGTCAGTTCCCCGTGGCAGAGAAGTGCTGGTAGTCCTTCATCGAAGTCCAATCGCCGCCCCAGCCCCAGCCGCGTTTCTTGAATGCCGTCACCACGGCGTCCCCGGCAACGATCACCCCCCGCGACCTTGCGCGCCGCTCGCCCGGGGCGTCGTAATCGACGCCGGCCGAGGGCGAGGTGCGCCCGCCCGACACAAAGGGGTTCTGCACCGGGTTGATGTCGACGGCGCGCCCCAGCGCATGTTGGGACAGGCGCGAGGTGCCCGCCACGACACGACAGTTGAAGGCGCTTGTGTTGTTGGCCGCCATCGAAAACCCGTCATCACCGCGAAAGTGATGCACCAGCCGCATGCTCTGGATCGGGTATCCGGCGGCGTGGATTTCGGCGAAGATGTCCAGAATGTCGTTGGACACATCTGTGGCGACAATCAACTCGCCCTGCCGGGTACGGCCCTTGAAATCAACATATGGCACGGTCAGCAGGCGCAGGTCTTCGCGCGCCGGGCAGGGCAAGTTCGTGTGCCAGCTGACGCCCTGCATCGCAGCCCAGGTGGCATCCGGGATCGGCTGGGCCGTGCCCCGCGCCTGCGCGCTGGCCATCGAGGCCGAAATCACCATGCCAAGCACTCCGGCCCAAAGGACTATCCGCATCCTGTCTCTCCTGTTCATCTCGCCTTTGCCAAAGGGAAGCCCGCGGGAGCGGGTGCTGCAAGTCAGGTAATCCGGCACTTATTCGGCCAGGAAGTGCCGACTGACGAACCCCGTGTTCCCGTCCGACGCAACCACCTGGTACCACAGCATGTTCTCGGCAATGCAGCCTTCGGCCTCGCGTCGCAGGTCCTGCGCCTGCGGTTCCGCGGCAAAGGCCGAGCAGATGTTGAGGCAGGTCTGTCCCCGCTGCGAGTCGCGCAGTGGCACAAGGCGACCCGTATCGGGAACCTGAACCCGTTCGGCCAATCGCAACTGCCCGACGATGGGGGCACGCAGACCGGGCGCGGCGCGCAGATTGACGAAGTCATTGACGTTGATGACCCGGGCCGAAGTGCTCGCCAGCCGGCAGTTGTTGAACCCGCCCGCCCCGCCCACGGCAGATCCCGGGTCGCGCACTGCGCGGAAGAAGGTATCGACATGCGTGGCATCTCCTTCGGTCCAGACCGGCAGATCGGCTATCAACGTCTCGGACGGGTAGAGCATGTAGGGAAAGGCCCAGCCGCTGACAGACTGATCCGTGGCGCCGCCGGTATAGCTGGCCGCGCCCATCGCCTGGACCGGCCCGTTGTCACCGTAGACACGCAATTCGCACCGGGCAGAACCCTCGTATCGAAAGGTGCTGTTGCTGAGGGCATAAAGCGATCTGTCGTCGATCTCTTCGTAGGTGAAGTCCAGAAGCTGCAGTGGCGGGCGCAGTGGATAGTCGATCAGCCCGGAATCGACGTGCCAGCAGAGGTGCGAAAGCGCCTGTTGCGCATTGCCACCCGGAAAGGCGACCGGTGCCACCGCGATCTCCCATTGCGCGGCCTGGCCAACCGTCTTGACATAGGCCATCTCGAAAGGCGGGGTGCCCAGCAGCGCCAGGAACAGGGAATCCGGGATCGCGGTGCCCATGTCTGCGCGGTGCCGCAACACCCCCGCCATGCTGTCAAGCGCGATGGCATAGGCGGTATCGACCTCCTCCCGCGTGTAGGCCCGATCCCCCAGCAGCAAAGAAGGGGCATGAAAGCCCAGCTTGCCCCGAGGATGCAGAAGCCTGTCACTGCTATGGGCGCCGCCCGCCTCGGGATGGCGGTAGCGGCCTGCAAGGAAAACGATGGCGCAGGCGCTTTCGCAGGCCGCGTTGCCGGGCACGGCGGTGCCATAGGCCCACTCGCCGATCAGGTCGGCCATCGCCAGTGCCTCGCGCAGCCGTCCACCGGGGGAGTCCAGGCAGATGCGGCGCCCGACCGGTGAATAATCGGCGGTAAAGCCGATCTCGTCCAGCAACGCGCGCAGGGCATCGGCATCTCCATCCTCGATTTGCCCCTCTATCGAGATACGGCAGCCCATGACCGGGTCACCACCCCGGATGATCGTCGCTGCGGCGGCGGGTTGACCCCCGACCAACGAACACAGCCAAATGACTGCAAGGATGAGGCGAAGTGCGCTGGTCATATCGGGGCTCGTGCCGGGGCATACGGCCGAAAGGCTAGCACGGCTCCCGCCCCGGACGAAGACGGGAATGCCCTGTCGCGCGACGGCTGGGAAACCCTCTCAATCCGCGAGGAATTTGCGGCTGACGAAACCGGCCGTGCCCGATCCATCGCGGATTTCGTACCAAAAGACATTGTCCTCGATGCAGCGGTCCACCCGGGCCGGCAGCTCTGCGTCGCCGTTATCCAGCGCCAGGTCGTTGCAGGCCTTCATGCAACTGCGCGCCCTGTCACCGCCTTCGGGGGTGCGCAGATCCTGGGTGGCGATCACGCGCACCTTTTCGCCCAGCGGCACCTGCCGCAGCACCTCGGCCTCGAACCCGGGACCGCCACGCAGGTTGACGTATTCACTGACGTTCACGATCCGCGCCTCGGGACTCAGCAACCAGCAAGACTTGATCTCGACCTCGGACAGCTCGGCCCGGGCCGCGTCCTGAATGGCCGCGAAGAAGATCTGTTCGCCGGTTTCGGCCGGGCTGCGCGCCACCGGCAGCGCGGACAGCGGCAGCCGCGGATCGTGGAACATGTAGGGATAAACCTCGCGCCGCGAGACCTCGTTTGCGCCCGCCCCGTCCATCACCAGATAGCCGATCCGGTCCAGCGGATCGCCATCGGCCCTCAAGGTCATCTCGCAATTTGTCGCGTCCCTGGTCCGGAACCCGCCGCGCGACGTCACCTGCGCCCGGTCCGGCCCAAGGTTGCCATAGGTGAAGGGCAGATTGGCAGAGCCATACAGGTAGCTGTCCGAGGCGCGCTCATCCAGCATGCCGCCATCACCGTTCAGACAGGCGAACCGCAGCGAGGATTCGATGTCCGAGGCCGTCAGGGACACCGGAGCGACCTCGATCTGCCAGCGCGCCGCCTGTTCCACGGTCTCGACGTAACTCATGTCGCCGGCCGGCGTGTTGAGGATCGTCAGGAACAGCGACTCGGGGATATCCGAGGTGACGCGCAACACCTCGCCCATGCTGCCCAAAGCCTGTGCATAGGCCTCGTTGACCTCGTCCCTGCCATAGCTGCGATCTTCCTCCACCAGCGCCGGCGCGTGAAAGCCAAGCGTCCCGCGCGGGTGCAGGACGCGGTCGGGAATGGCGTCGCCATCCGATTCCGGATGGGAAAAGCGCCCCGACAGGAACAACAGGGCGCAGGTGCTTTCGCAGGTGGCCCCCTCTGCAATGGCCGTGCCCAGGAACTCTGCCTTGACGATATCCGCCATGCGCACCACCTCGATCAGCGAACCGCCCGGACTGTCCAGGCAGATGCGGCGCCCCACCGGGCTGGGACCGTCGGGATCGGGCATGTCTTTCAGAATGGCACGCAATGCCTCGGCATCGCCACTGACGATCTCACCGTCAATGCGCAGCCAACAGCCCATGTCCTGCCCTTCCGACAGGGTGATCTGCGCCGCCTGCGCCATGCCTGCGAAAAACGGGAGGACGGCGGTCAATGCCAGTCGCCACAGCATCCGTGCCATGTTTTTCTCCGTCTGCTCGGACCTTTTGAGTGTTTCTAGCACGCCAACACCGTTTTGTGCGCGGCGATTTGGCGATCCGAATCGGATGGCAAGGCTTCGCCGAATCACACCGACGTCCAGGTTTGAAAGATTGCAGACGTACCCCTGTCTCCCCATGGACAGGCACATACCCTTGGGGGACGCCGCAGGCAGGCGACGTCACCGCAGTTCGATCGACACTCGTCCTGCGGCGCCCTGTGCGTCGATCACCGACAGGGTGGTGAACCCCGGCCCCTCCAGCGGGGCAAAAAATTCGGGCCTTTGCAGGCCGGTCGCCAGAACGGCGCCATCGGCCAACAGCGTGTAGGGCGGCACACCGCCGCGCAGCTTGATCGGCACCCCCAGCCCGGTGGAGGCCAGCCGCGCGCCCTCTGGCGGGAAGGTCAGTTTCAACTCGGCCACCGTGTCGCGCGGGCCGAACCGCTGCAGCGTTTCGGGCAATTGCGCGCGGCTGACCAGCAGCGTCTCAGCCGGCGGCGGGGGCAAGGGTTCAAACCGGCTTTCGACCCGGCCCAGCGCCTCGAACAAAAGCGGCGCTGCGAGGTCGCCGCCAAAGGCGCCGGGCACGGGCGTGCCATCGGGCCGCCCAATCCAGACACCGGCCACATGCTGTCCGGTCCAGCCCAGCGCCCAGGCATCGCGGTGCCCGTATGAGGTGCCCGTCTTGTAGGCCACCCGCCCCGGCGGTCCCGCCGAGGGGGGCGGCACCAGATCGGCAAGAATATTGCCGACCTGCCAGGCACTGGTGCGGCTGAGGACGCGCTGCGACAGTGCGTTGTCCGGGTTCTCTCCGGCCCGCCACCTCAGCGGCAGCGCCTCGCCGCCGCGCGCCAGTGCCGCATACAGCTGCACCATCTCCTCCAGCGTCAGGCCCACGCCGCCCAGCGCCAGCGCCAGCCCCGGCGCACCGCCCTGTACGCCCGGGTCGACCATCGACCGTTCCAGCGCAGCCATCAGATGCGCCGGGCCCAACGCCTCTGTCAGGCGGACGACCGGGATGTTCAGCGACAGTTGCAGCGCCCGCCGCACGGGCAGCTCGCCCCGATACTTGCCGTCGAAATTCTGCGGCGCATAGGTGCCGAACTGGATCGGCGTGTCGAGGATCAGGGTTTCGGGATGGGCCAGACCACGATCGAAGGCCAGCCCGTAGACCAGTGGTTTCAGCGTCGAACCGGGCGAGCGCTGCGCCGTGGTCATGTCGACGAAACCCTGCGCAGCCATGTCGGTATAATCCTTGGACCCGACCGAGGCGAGGATCTCACCGCTCTGGTGATCGGCAAGCACCAGTGCAACCGACAGCTTTTCGCCCCGGCCCGCCATGTACCGGCGGGCAAGGTCCTCCAGCCCGGCCTGCAAATCGCGGTCAAGGGTCAGGTCGTGGCGGCCCGGTCCCGTCGCCACGGCCCGGTCAGCCATATGCGGGGCCAGTTGCGGCATCGGCTGACGGCCCAGCGGAGCCGGATCAAGGCTGTCGGACTCCGCCGCCTCCATCGGGATCACCCCGGCGCCGGCCATGCGCTGCAACACGCGGTTGCGGGCGCTTCGTGCCACCTCAGGGTGGCGGTCGGGACGGCGGCTCTCGGGGGCCTGCGGCAGCGAGACCAGCAGCGCCGCCTCGGCCGGTGTCAGCCGCGTCGGCTCTTTGCCCAGCCAGATCAGCGAGGCCGCCCGCAGCCCCTCGACGTTGCCGCCATAGGGCGCAAGCCGCAGGTACAGGGCCAGGATATCTTGCTTGTCCAGACGGCGTTCCAGCGCCAGCGCCAGCCGCATCTGCCGCAGCTTGCCGCGCCATTGCCCCGTGGTGCCGTCCTCCAGCAGTCGCGCCACCTGCATCGTCAGCGTAGAGGCGCCCGACACGATCTCTCCATGCCGGATCGCCTGTCCGGCGGCGCGCAGGGTGGCACGCAGATCGACACCGGGGTGGCTGTAAAAACGCTTGTCCTCGTAGGCGACCAGCATTTGAAAGAACAGCGGTTCGACCTGGTCCGGAGAAACCTCCATCCGCCAGAGACCGTTTTCGATCGTATAGGCGCGAAGTAGATGTCCGTGGCGGTCCCGCACCTCTGGCGAGGTTGCGTGCACCAGCACCGGAATGTCCGTGGCGTCGATGAAATCGTCGAACCGGTCGCGCGCGAAGGCCACCGACCACAGCAGCACGACGAGAACGACAAGCCGTTTCACACGTCCGCCTCCCAGAGCCCCGGGTAGCGGGTGACAAAGCCGTGGGTGTCGACCGACAAATGGGTTTCGAACTCGGTTTCCTGCGCCTCGTAGCGCACCAGTCCGCCGCGTTCGCGCGTGTAGGCCTGTGTCAGCGGCGTAACCTGTGGGCCGGGAAAGCGCAGCCAGGCCGAGGTCGTCTCCAGCCGCCCGACCTCTGGCACGCGGTTGAGCGGCATCAGGTTGGTCGCGGGGGTAAAGGCCAGGTCCACGTCCTCGGCTGCGGACAGGTCGGGGCGCAGATCCTCGTTCACGGTCCAACCGTCCTCACCCCGTGCAAGACGCAGCGCGACCGCATCGCCGCCGTAATCCCCCGTGATGTCGGCACTGGTGGTGCACCAGTCCGCGCCGACGCGGATCACGTAATCCAGTGCGGCCCAGCCGGTGGCATCGCGGAACCGCGCATGACCCACCAGCATCCATCCCTGGTCCAGCCGCGCCAGGCGGCACTTGTCCTCTCCGTCGCGATCCAGCGCCCGCCAGTGGATCGTTGCTAACGTTTCGCCGCTCATGGCAGGATCGTCACTTTGCCGGAGGCCGTCACCGCCCTGTACTCGGGTCGGTACATGTCTTCGACCAGCGCTGCCGGATGGTGGAACGTGCCCGGAGAGACCGCCCGCAGGATATAAGCCAGTTTGAGCGGCTTTTCTGACTCCTGGTTGATGGCGGCAAGGAAGCGGTCCGCGCGGAATTCAGTATGTTCGGCGCTGGCCAGTTCCAGCCAATCGAGCCCGCGGATGTCGCCCGAGCGCAGCAGGCTGGGGTTGTCGATCTCGAACCCCGCGGGCAGCGCATCGTCGAGGATCAGCCGCGCGCCCGTCTTTTCCGAAGGCCGGATCGTAAGAACCGCCACCATGCGGTCGCCAGCTCGGATCTCTGTAACCGGCTCGCCTTCCAGCGTGAAATACTCGCGGGTCAGCGCATAGCCATAGCCGGTCGCCTCGGTCGCGCCCAGTGGCTTGCCAAGGGTCGTCAGGGTGATGTCGGTCGGCTTGTCCGAGGTATTGGTCAGGGCCACCGGCTCCAGCCCCTCGGCCTCGATCCGGCGGACGAAGGGGCCGGTCAGCGGTTCGCCATTCAGGGCTAGTCCCGAAACGGTCGGATCCTGCACCATCGCGTGTGCCGCCAAGAGCGCCCAAGCCTTTTCCTGGGTCGACAGCGGTCGATCGACGGAGGAAATCCGTCGCACCACGTCGTTACGGTCGAACCGATCCGACCGCGCCTCGACCGCAAGGGTCAGCAGGCCCGCCGCGTCGCGCAAGGAACTGCCGTAGTCGGCGCGATAGCCCTGCTTCGTCGACACCGGCGTGGCCAGCAGGCGCTCGGCGGCGCGGCCGAACATCGCATCTGCGCGCGGCTGGTCGCCGTAGCTGGCCAGCGCGGCACCCAATTGCGCCTGTGCCAGCGGGGTGGCGAAATCCGCCGCCTTTTCGTCCGCGTAATAGCGCAGGTCACCCATCGCCGCCTCGCCCTCGCGTGCCAGGACCATCAGGGCATAGGCGATGTCCTGACCCCCATTTTCGAAGTCGGGCGCATAGGCGATGCGGTTCTTGAGATTGTCGAGCGCGTTCTGCCAGGCCGTGTCCGGCACCTCGTGGCCCGCCGCCTTGGCACGGCTGAGGAAGTCGGTCACATAGGCGTCCAGCCAGAAATCCCCCGACCATGCCCCCCAAAGCCCGAAGGCCCCGTTGGATGCCTGCCGCGTCAGCACCTGCGCGATGGATTGCTCGATCCGCAGGTCGATCCGGTCGGTGTCGCCCAGGCCCAGAGGCTCGGCAATCGCGGACATGTAGAGCAGCGGCAGTGCCTTCGACGTCACCTGCTCGGTGCAGCCATAGGGATAGCGATCCAGCGAGGCCAACATCCCCGGCACATCGAAGCGCGCCAGCGGACCGGCAGAGACCATGGCCGAGGCCCCGGCAGGCCGCAATCCGGCAAAGATCTGATCGTCCAGCGTAAAGGTCTGACCCGCAGCCAACTGGATGCGGCGGGTGGTGCCGACGTCAGAATCGTTCGAGCGCACGCCCAGCGTCAGGTCCTTGGTCAGGCGCTGGCCATCTGGCGTGATCACGGCAATCTGGATCTTGTGATCACCCACGGCGCTTGCGGTCAGCGGGACCTCCAGCGCGGTCTTTTCGCCTTTTCCCAGCGTGACGTTTGCTGGCAGGGCACCGGTGTCCAGCGTCACGCCATCGGCGGTCACGGTCAGGGGCATCTTGCCGGTCTCGCCCTTGGCATGGGTCAGTTCCAGCAGCAGGCGGCTTTCGTCGCCCGGCGACAGGAACCGCGGCAACGAGGCCGAGATCACCACCGGATCGCGGACCAGCACGTCCGCCTCGGCAGAGCCGACCCCCTTGGGCGACCAGGCCACGGCCATCAGCCGGACGGTGCCGTTGAAATCGGGAATGTCAAAGCTGACCTCGGCTGTGCCATCCTCACCCACCGGCAACTGGCCGGAGAAGAAGGCGACGGTCGCCTCTGTCGGAGGCGGGCTTTGCAGGCGCATGCCCGCTGCGCCGTCACCGCCAGAGCGCACGGAGCCCATCGCGCCGTTCATGCCGTCGATCAAACGGCCATAGATGTCGCGGATCTCGACCCCCAGACGACGCTGGCCAAAGTAATGGTCCGCCGGGTCGGGTGTGTCGAAGCCGGTCAGGTTCAGGATTCCCAGGTCGACGGCGGCGACGGTGACATGGGCCTGTTCACCCGGCGCCACGTTGTCGATCCTGACCTTGGCGGTCAGTGGTCCGCGCGGGGCGCTTTCCGCAGGCGCGTCGAACCCGATGTTGAGTTGCGCATCGCCGGGATCGACGCTGGCATGGGTCAGGCCAAGAGCGCGCGCCGGGTTCTGGCCGGCGGTCACATCCATCGGGCGGATCACCTGCGCGGTCACATAGACACCCGCGCCCCAATCCTCGGTCACCGGCAGGGTCAGGGTGTTTTCTCCCTCCGCCACGTCCACCGCCTGCATGGAAATCACGCGATCGGCCAGCACGGTGACCAGCGCCTTGCCCGCGTAGCGCGGGACCATGCGAAGCGTCGCGCTCTCCCCCGGCTGATAGGCGGGCTTGTCCAGCGACAGTTCCAGCATGTCGGGCGCGTCGGCAGCATCGGCAGGCGCGTACCAACCCGCAGAAAAGCCCATCGACGCCGCCAGGTAAGTACCATCGGCGCGTTCGACAACGACCTCGTACTGCCCCCAGTCGACCTCTGCCGCGATCTTCAGAGGATCGGCTCCCAGCGTGCCGTTGCCCTTGGCCACGGTTTCGCGGGTGGTCATCGGCTCCCAGTACCAGTTTCCGTAGTTCTGATACCACTGGTAGCGCGTGCGCACGCGATTGACCTGCCAGCTGACCTCCATCGCCTGCGGTTGCAGGTCCGGCCCCACGGCGATCACGTCGAACCGCGCCTCGGCGCCTTCGGCGAATTCCTCGGCGGCGGGCTTGATCCCGATCATCGGGGTCGGCGGGGCCACGGACCGCGAGATCAGGCGTTCGACCGGACGCCCCGAGGCTTCGGACAGGCGCAGGGTGGCGGTCGCGGTCATCGGGCGACCCTTGGGGTCAATGTCCGGCATCGGCAGGGTCAGCTGCGCGGCGCCATCGACATCCGTGGTCAGATCGGCGGCAAAGCTTTCGATCCGGGTCAGCGCATTGTCGTCATGACGGCCAAAGCGGTACCCCGGGAAGGCATCCAGACGGGCGCCGGTGGACAGGCGCAGCTCTCCCTCGATGTCCAGGTCGGCGCCCGGAGCCCCAAAGAGATACCGTGCGTCCACCTCCAGCAGCGGCGGGGACAGCGGGTTGATCGGCCCCTCGGGCAGCGACAGGTCAAAATCAATGCGCTCGGGCACGAAATCCTCGACCAGCAGGGTGTCCGAACTCAGCGCCTCGCCCTTGGGATCGGCGTAGACGGCCAGCCGCCAGGTGCCGCGTGGCACGGTGGGGCCCAGCGGCAGGGTAAAGACATGGCCCCCCGCATCACCGCCGTCCGAGATGTGGCGCGAATATTCGACACCGTCAGGACGGGTGAGAACGGCGGTCAGCGGCACGTCTCTCACCGCCTCTGCCTGCGCATCGCGCAGCAGGGCGGTGACGTTGACCTCGTCCCCGGCACGATAGACGCCGCGATCGGTGGCGACGAAGGCGTCCAGCGGCCCGGCGGGCGCGCGGCCCGCGACACCACGGTCGGACAGGTCAAAGGCCGGATCGGTCAGCGACAGGAAGGCAAGGTCTTCCTCGCCCCGCTTGGCCATGACCAGCGCCGGCGCGGTGCCGCCCTTGCCGCGCAGCAGGCCCGGCGCGAACCGTGCCACGCCATCGGCATCGGTGGTCACGGTTTCCAGCACGCGGTTGGCCTCGGCCACCAGCGAGACCTCCAGCCCGGCCATCGGCGAGGCATCGCCCAGGTCACGGGCAAAGACGGTCAGGCCGTCGGTGCCCTGCAGGGTCGTCAGCCCGATGTCGGAAAGGATGAACCATTGTGTCGCGCGGCGGCCGTCGCCCCGCTTCGGGTCGGGCACGGCGGCGGTCAGTGCATAGATCCCGGCGGGCAGGTCACCCAGGACTTCGCCCATCGGCAGGCGGGTCATCATGTCCGCGTTCAGGCGGTTTTCCACAACGCCGGTGCCGGTCCAGATCTCCTCGGCCACATCGCGGGCAAAATAGTTTTCGTCATAGCGGCCCAGCGGACGGCCAAAGTAGTTTTCCTGGATCGCGCGCACCAGGTTGCGATCGGACACGCGGCGCAGGATCAGGTCGACCTCGTCGAGGTTGACCGTGTCGATTGGAATGCCCGCATCCGCCGTGCGCGGCAGGACATAGGCGCGGCCCGGAAAGCTCAGCGTCGGGGTGCGGTCGCTGACATAGGCGGTGATCGGAACGTCGCGGATCAACTCCTCGCCCGACTTGGCGGGCAGGCCCGCGCGGAAGGTGATGGTATAGCGGCTGCCGTGTTCGACGCCGGTCACGCAGATGCGTTCGTCGTCCTGCACCACGGCAAGGCGCGGGTCCGGCAGCTTGACATAGGGCGCATAGTCCTGGCCCACACGCACCAGCGGCTCGTTGAAGCTGGCGCAGATGCGCGGGGCGGCGCTGTCGGCCTCGACAACGTGATCGTCTACGCGAAAGCCGTACTTGCCGATGGCATCGTCCAGCAACGCCGACACATCGGCGCGCGGGCCAATGCTTTCGGCAAGGCGCAGCGCGGGGATCATCAGGCGGCCGCGCTTGTCGGCCTCCAGCGCGCGGGCCAGATCGTAAAGCGCGGTGATCCGCTGCGCGTCGGCCCCGGCGCGCAGGTAGGCGTTGATCGAGGCCAGAAAGGCGCGACGGCCGTACTTGCGCTTGTCCGCGCCCTGAACCTCGCGAAGGTAGTCGCTCGACCACTGGCCATATTGCAGCCAGAGCGCGGGATCATCGTTCTGAGCCAGCGCGGCGCCGGTCCAGTGGATCGCATCACGCAGGTTGCCCTCGTCGCGCGCCCTGGTCGCCGCATCCAGCAACGCCCGGACAGTCCATTGGCCGCCACCGTGGCGCACTGCCAGGTCCATCGCCTCGGCACGGGCGCGGTCGAAATCGGCGTCGCGCAGGAAATCCAGATCCTCTCGCCGGGTCTCGGCCCGGGCCAGCACATCGGGCGGGGTGGTGACGACGCGCCCCGACACCGCCCCTTCATAGGCGGCGCGGTCGGTCACCTCGGTCTTGGGGAAACAGGCGTTCGTTCTGCTGTTGAAGGTGAAGGCGATGCAACCTTCGGCATCCAGGCAGGCCTGCTGGCAGGCATCAAGCGTGGTGTCGAACAGCTCTTGCAGATCCTTGCCGACATAGTCGATGTCCCGGGTGACCACGTACCGCCGGTCCGGCATCGTCTCCTGCGCTTGGGCAGTGGACAAGCCAAAAAGGGCCGCGGCGAGACCCAGAGCAAAGCGACGCATCAAAAAGCTCCTTTCAGAACAATACGGTCAATGGTGGCACGCGCCGCGGGGCAAGACAAGGATTCGGAGGGTCAGGGAAACCTGACCCGGGCCGGTCCGGACGCCCGTGTTTTAAGGAGATTTTCACCTCGCCGGGGCAAGAGTTCCGGGGTCTGAAAGGAGAGCCCGGGATGGAAATGGCCGATCGCCTGGCCGAGGAACGGCGTGCGCGGCTGGCCGCGGAAAGACTGCTGGAACAGAAGCAGGCCGAACTGTTCGAGGCCAACCGCCGCCTGGGCAAACACGCGCTGGAACTGCGCAACGAGATCCAGGAAACCCGGACCGAGGTCAAGGTCGTCCGGGACGAGAACCAGCGCGTCATGCACCAGCTGGGCGAGGCGACTCAAAAGATCGAGGTGGTCACCGAACAGCTGTGGAGCGCATTGGAGACCATGCGCGACGGCTTTGCCATGTACGACGAGAACCTGCGGCTGGAACTCGCCAATCCCGCCTATCTGCAGGTCTTCGAAGGGGTCGAAAGCATCGCGCCCGGCGCCACCTACGAACATGTACTCGAAGTCCTGGCCGAGGAAGGGATCGTCGATCTGCAAGGCGAGCGGCCGGGCGCCTGGATCAAGCGGATGCACAGCCGCTGGGACATGGACCCGATCCCGAACGAAACGCTGCGCCTGTGGAACAACCGCTTTGTCAAGATCCGCGACCGGCGCCTGCCGGATGGCGGGATCGTCAGTCTTGGGGTCGATTTCACAGGGCTGATGCGCATGTGGTCCGCGGTCGAGGAAATGCCCGACGGCTTTGTCATGTACGACGCCGAGGACCGACTGCTGATGTGCAACCAGCAGTACAAGGACATCTACGCCAAAAGCGCGCCCGCCATGCAGCGCGGCGCGAGCTTCGAGGAAATCCTGCGCTACGGGCTGGAGCGCAAACAATACAGCGAGGCGCTGGGGCGCGAGGAGGACTGGCTCGAGGAACAGCTTCAGGCCCACCGCGCCCCGGAGACGGAACTGGAACAGCAGCTTGAGGACGGTCGCTGGCTGCGGGTCTACGAAAGACGCACCCGCGACGGCGGACTAGTCGGCCTGCGGGTCGACATCACCCAGATCAAGCAGGACCAGGAACGCCTGAAAGAGGCGACCATCCGCGCCGAGGCCGCGAACCGCGCAAAATCCGCCTTCCTCGCCAACATGAGCCACGAGATCCGCACGCCGATGAACGGCGTCGTCGGCATGGCCGACCTGTTGATGGACACCGAGCTGGGCCAGGAACAACAGCTTTACGCCGACACGATCCGCAGTTCGGGCGAGGCCCTGCTGGTCATCATCAACGACATCCTCGACTATTCCAAGATCGAGGCGGAAAAGCTGCAACTGCACCCTGAACCCTTCGACCTTGAACGCGCCATCCACGAGGTGGTGATGCTGTTGCAGCCCACCGCTCGGGACAAGGATATCTCGCTGCTGGTCGACTACGACATGTTCCTGCCCACGCGCTTTATCGGGGATGCCGGGCGGGTCCGTCAGATCCTGACCAATCTGCTGGGCAACGCGGTGAAATTCACCATCCAGGGCCACGTCCTGGTGCGCGTCGTCGGCGTGCCGGGGGATGAAAACGCCTCGGCCATACACATCACCGTCGAGGATACGGGCATCGGCATCCCTCCGGACAAGGTCGATCACGTATTTGGCGAGTTCAACCAGGTCGAGGACGAGAGCAACCGCAAGTTCGAGGGCACCGGCCTGGGCCTGGCGATCACCCGCCGGCTGGTCGAACTGATGGGCGGCGAGGTATGGGCAGAATCCGAGCTGGGAAAGGGCAGCTGTTTCGGATTGCGCATCCTTTTGCAGACGGAAGAGCCCGCCGTCTTCGAAACCGCCCGCCTGCCCAGCCACCTTTCACAGGTGCTGGTCGTCGACGATCACAACGTCAACCGCGAGATCCTGTCGAAACAGCTTGGCATCATCGGGCTGAGCGCGGATTTCTGCAAGACCGGCTCCGAGGCCATCGACCGCATGGCCCATCGCCCCGACCTGTTGCTGATCGAACAGGATCTGCCCGACATGAGCGGCCAGGATCTCGCGGCCCAGCTCACGCGCGGAGGACGCAGTATCCCGATCATCCTGATGGCCGACAACCCGGCCCAGGTCTCCCAGCGTTCAGGGCTGGAGATCGCCGCCGTCCTGCAGAAACCCGTGCCACGCCGCACGCTTTTTGCTGCGCTGGAAAAGATCGGCGTTGCCCATTACCCCGAAAGCGACAGCCCCGAGCCGCGGCCCGCGTCCGAGGGCACGCCTCCCGCCCTCGCCTCGCCTGATCCGGGTGGCCCGCTGGACGTGCTGGTCGCCGAGGACAACAAGACCAACCAGCTGGTCTTTCGCAAGATGGCCAAGGATTTCAACGTCACGCTGCGCTTTGCCAACAACGGGATCGAGGCCGTCGAGGCCTATCGCGACCGGCGGCCGGACCTGATCTTCATGGATATCTCGATGCCGCGCATGGACGGCAAGCAGGCCACACGCGAAATCCGGGAACTGGAGAACGGCGCCCCCCAGGTCCCGATCATCGCCGTCACCGCGCATGCGATGAGCGGGGACCGCGAAAGCATCCTTGAGGCCGGGTTGAACGACTACCTGACCAAGCCCCTGCGCAAGGCCGCGCTGGCGGAAAAGTTCGACCTCTACGCCCCCCAGAAGTCGCGCCGCGCGGTCTCTTGACCATCCATCAGGCCGATTGCGCGGCGGCCTCCGCCGGGCGCAGAAAGACCGGGCGATCCGGTTCGGACATGTCAGGTCGGTAGACATATCCACCCAGATCGAAATCCAGTAGCCCTTCGGGGTCCGTCAGGCGGCGCTGGATGATGTAACGTGCCAGCGATCCGCGCGCTCGCTTCGCAAAAAAGCTGACGATCTTGGGGCCGCCCGGCTTGTCCTCCATGAACTGCGGCGTGATGATCCGCAGCTTCAGGGGTTTTTCCGGAACGGCGCCGAAATATTCCTGGCTGGCACAATTCACCAGAACGTCCGTCCCAAGCGCCTCGGCCTGTGCACGCAGCGCCTTGGAAATCTGGTCGCGCCAGTAGTCGTACAGGTTGCCGCCGCGCCGCGTTTTCAGCCGCGAGCCCATTTCCAGCCGGTAGGCCTGCATCGCGTCCAGCGGGCGCAGCACCCCGTATAGCCCCGACAGGATACGCAGGTGATCCTGCGCCCAGGCCATCTCATCCGCGTCGAGCGAGCCGGCCTCGAGCCCCAGGTAGGTGTCCCCGGCAAAGGCCAGCGCGGCGGGGCGCAGGACCTCGGGGCCGGGGGTGTCGGTGAACGCACGGAAACGATCACGGTTCAGCCGCGCCAGGTCATCCGACAGGTCCATCAAGCCCTTGAGATCCTTCAGGCTCAGGTTCCGGGCCGTCTTGGCCAGACGCTGTGCATCTTCCTCGAATGCGGGTTCGGTCATCTCGACCGTCCGTTCCGCCCAGTCCAGCCGCTTGGCCGGAGAGATCACGACAAGCACCATCCGCCTCCATCACTTCCAGTGACCCCGAGGTAGTCTGCCCGCCCGCCGAGGTCCAGAGCCGCGCCGGTCAGCCCGCGTTTTCCTGCAGCACCGACCAGAAAACCGGGCCAAAGCGTTCCGCACGCTTGTCGCCCAGCGCCTGGCACAACGCGTCCTCGCTATGGGGCGGGCGCTCTGCCAGCTTGGCCAGCAGCGAAGCGGAACAGGAGAGCGGCTTATCGGTGCCATCGGGTCCGCGCAGAAGGTCGGCCTGGGCCGCCATCAGCGCATCGTAGACTGCCCCCGTGCCCCGTGCGGCCAGTTTGCGCCGGCGCGGGTGCATCTCTTCGGACCCGCCGTTCAGCACCTCGAGGAACTCTGCCCCGTATCGTTCCAGTTTCTTGGCCCCGATGCCGGAAATCCGGGCCAGTTCGTCCATGTTGGTGGGGCGGGTCTCTGCCATCTCGATCAGGGTGCGGTCGACGAAGATCACGTAGGCGGGCACGCGCGCGGCCTCTGCCAGCGCGCGCCGCTTGGCCTTGAGCGCAGAAAGCATGGGCGCGTGTTCCTCGCTGACCAGCGCCTTGACCGCCGGACGGCGCTCCGTGGCGCGGGCCACGGCATCCTTGCGCAACTGGATCGCCTCCTCACCGCGCAGGATCGGTAGCGCCCGGTCCGTCATGACCAGCGCCCCGTGGCGTTCCGCGTCCGGGCGCATCAGGTCATGGCCCATCATCTGCCGGAAGACCGCCTGCCACTGGCCCCGGCTGAGATCCTTGCCGACACCGAAAGTGGGCAGGCCGTCATGCCCGCGTTGCTTGATCTTGTCGGTGTCCTTGCCCATCAGGATGTCGATCAGGTGCCCGGCGCCAAAGCTTTCATCCGTGCGCAGCGCGGCCGAAAGTGCCTTGCGCACCGCCTCGGTGCCGTCGAACAGCTCTGGCGGGGTATCGCAGAGGTCGCAGTTGCCGCAGGCCCCGGCCACTTCGCCGAAATAGGCCAGCAGCGCCTTGCGACGGCAGCCCAGCGCCTCGGCCAGCCCCAACAATGCGTTCAACCGTCCGTGGTCCGCGGCGCGACGTTCCGGCGGAGCCAGCCCCTCGTCGATCTGCGAACGGCGCAGGCGGATATCCTCGGGGCCGAACAGGGTCAGCGTCTCGGCCGGGGCGCCATCGCGACCCGCGCGGCCGATTTCCTGGTAGTAGGCTTCGATCGACTTGGGCAGATCCGCGTGGGCGACCCATCGGATGTCGGGCTTGTCGACGCCCATGCCAAAGGCCACGGTCGCCACAACGATCAACCCGTCCTCGGTGGCAAAGCGTTCCTCGACATGGCGGCGGTCGTCGGCCTCCATCCCGCCGTGATAGTGACAGGCGGCGTGGCCTTCCTCGCGCAGGGCCCGGGCGATGCCCTCGGTCTTGGCCCGCGTGCCGCAATAGACGATGCCGGACTGTCCCTTGCGGGCATTGGCAAAGTTCAGGATCTGCGCACGCGGTCCGTCCTTGGGCTGAAAGGCGAGGTGGATGTTGGGCCGGTCGAAACCGCGCAGGAAGGTCGTCGGCGGCTGTCCGTCGAACAGCCGCGTGACCATTTCCTCGCGCGTTTCGACATCCGCCGTCGCGGTGAAGGCCGCCAACGGCACGTTCAGCGCGCGGCGCAATTCCCCGATGCGCAGGTAGTCCGGGCGAAAATCATGGCCCCACTGGCTGACGCAATGCGCCTCGTCGACGGCGATCAGTGAGATGCCCGCCTGCGCCAGCATTCGCTGCGTGCCGCCATTGGCCAGCCGTTCGGGCGCGAGATACAGCAGCTTCAGTTCACCGGAATGCAGCATGTCCCAGACGGCATCGGTTTCCTCGGGCGTGTTCCCCGAGGTCAGGGCGCCGGCGGCCACGCCCGCCTCTCGCAGCCCGCGCACCTGGTCGCGCATCAGCGCGATCAGCGGAGAGATGACGACCGTCACCCCGTCGCGCAGCAGCGCAGGCAGTTGGAAACACAGGGATTTGCCGCCGCCCGTGGGCATGATGGCCAGTACGTTCTCACCCGCGGCCACGGCCTCGACAATCTCACCCTGACCGGGGCGAAAGGCGTCGAAGCCGAAAATCTCTTGCAACAGCGCCTCGGCGCCCCCGGCATCGCGCGGCATGGGAACCCTGTCGATTTTGTCTGGATCTGCTCTCGATCCGGACAATCACATACTAAGATTCGGTGAATCAAGCCCCAGCCACCACAATATGCGGCTTTTGACGGCGGTGCGCGCAGCGTCAGAAGCTGTAGAAGAACCCGGCATTGTTGGCCAGGATGATCTGAAGCGCGTAGACCCCGATCAGCGTGATCAGCGGCGCCAGATCCAGCCCGCCCATGGGCGGCAGGATGCCCCGGATGCGCGAATAGACCGGTTCCAGGATACGGTTCAGCCCGTCCCAGATCGCCGCGACGATGGGCTGACGCAGGTTGAGGATCTGGAAGTTGATCAGCCAGCTCATGATGACATGGGCGACGATGATAAAGACCGCGATGCTGAGAAGCATGTTCAGGATCTGAAAGAGCGACTGCATCTGTTGGGCCTTTCCTCTTGGTGCGGGTCGGGCAAGAGGTATGCGCAGAAACACTTAAGGACAAGTGTGCCGCGAGGTCCCGATTGACGCGGCTTTGCGCGCGCAGCATCACGCGGGCCAAGGAGTCTGCCCATGTACCCATTTCTGCGTCTTGCCCGCAACGTCCGCCAAGCCCGGCGCGCCCCGCGCCTCGGTCTGTTCGATACCCATGTCTCGACCCACGTCTGCATGCCGTGGGATCTTGATCTCTGGTGGGAGTTGAACAACGGCCGCACCCTGACGATCTATGACCTGGGCCGCATCCCGTTGGCGATCCGCACCGGGCTTGTGGACGTGTTGCAGCAAGAACGCTGGGGCCTGACCATTGCCGGCTCGATGGTACGCTACCGTCGCCGGGTCCGCATGTGGGACAAGGTCGAGATGCATTCGCGCATGCTGGGCTGGGACCGCCGGTTTCTCTACATCGACCAGTCCATGTGGCGGCCGGACGGCGAATGTGCCAGCCAGGCGATCTATCGCGCCGCCCTGACCGACGCCAAGGGCATCGTCACCACCGACAGATCGACCCGCGCAATGAACGCCCCCGAAGAAAGCCCGCCCCTGCCCGACTGGGTCCGGGCATGGCTGGCTGCCGAGGATGCGCGGCCCTGGCCACCGGCGACCTCGGGCTGACAATCAACTGCGCCCGGAAAGCACCGAACGGCGCGGCCCGAATATGATTTTTTCGAGCCGCTCACTAACCTGGGGGAGGCTCGAAGAGCCGGGGACTGCGCCCCTTCCGCGCAATCGACTTGCCACGCCCCCGCCGTAAGGGTTCTATCGCGCCATTCCGAGAAGGGGCAGGCATGGCACATCCGACGAAACGGCAACGCATCTGGGGCTGGATGTTCTTCGACTGGGCGCAGCAACCCTATGCGACGCTTGGCCTGACCTTCATCTTCAGCCCCTATTTCGCCGCCGTCGCCGCCGAGTATTTCATGACCCAGGGCGCCGAGGCCGCCAGCGCAAAGGCCAATGCGCAAAGCCTCTGGTCCTCGGCCCAGACCGTCGCCGGGCTCGTCATCGCCTTCTCGGCGCCTCTGCTGGGGGCCTGGGCCGATGCCACCGGACGCAAGCGGCCCTGGTTCTGGCTGTTCACCATGATCGCCATCCTCTCGGCCTTCACGCTGTGGCATCTGCAACCGAATGGCCGCGGGCTCTACATCGCTCTCGCGATGTTCTGGATCGGCTTCGTGGCCAGCGAATCCGCCTTCAACCTGAACAACGCGATCCTGCCCAGCCTCGGCACGCAGGAAGAGGTGGGCCGCATCTCGGGGACCGCCACGGCCTTTGGCTATTGGGGCGGGGTGCTGTCGCTCTTCATCATGCTGCTGTTCTTTGCCGAAAACGAGAGCGGCACGACCCTGATCGGCCTTGCCCCGCCGTTCGGACTCGACCCGGAAGCGCGCGAAGGCACGCGGTTCGTCGGTCCCTTCATCGGGCTGTGGTTCGCGATCTTCCTGATCCCCTTCTTTGCCTGGAACCACGACGACCCGTTGGAACGCAAGACACCGGAAAGCGTGCGCAAGGTGCTGGCGGATCTCTGGCAGACCATCCTGCGCGTCTCGCGCCGCAAGTCCTGCCGCAGCTTTCTGTTGTCGTCGCTGTTCTATCGCGACGCGCTGACCGCGCTTTATGCCTATGGCGGCATCTACGCGACACTGGTGCTGGACTGGCAGGTGATCCAGGTCGGTGTCTTCGGCATCATCGCCGCCATCGCCGCGGCGGTCCTGTCCTGGGTCGGCGGGCTGGCCGATGAACGCTTTGGCCCCAAGGCCGTGATCCGTTTCTGCATCTGGGTTCTGATCCTCGTGGGTTGCGTGATCGTCGGCATGTCGCGCGAAAGCCTCTTTGGCTTTCCCCTGCCCGAGGGGTCTCTGGTGCCGGATGTCGTCTTCTACATCTGCGGCGCGATCATCGGCGGAACCGGCGGCGCGCTCTATTCCGCCTCGCGGTCGATGATGGTGCGCCATTGCGATCCCGCGCGCCCGGCAGAGGGATTCGGCCTGTTTGCATTGGCGGGAAAAGCCACGGCCTTTCTGGCCCCCGCACTCATCACCTTGTTCACCTATGTGACACAGTCCAACCAACTGGGCTTTCTGCCGGTGATCGGACTTTTCCTGATCGGTCTCGTTCTGCTAGCGTGGGTTCATCCGCAGGGAGAGAGACCCGCATGATGCGTTTTGTGACCGCCCTTTCGCTTGTCATCGCCCTGGCCGCCTGTGGTGGCGGCGGGCGCGATATTTCCGGCGCCCGAACCCCCGCCCGACCACTGGACCCGGTGCTGTCCTCCAAGGAAGCCAAGCAGCTTTTCGGCGCCAAGAGCGATGCCTCGACCCAGAAAGCAGAACCCTTGGGCGGCTATGCCAAGGGCTGCCTTGCCGGCGGCGTGCAGCTGGCCGAAACCGGTCCCACATGGCAGGCCATGCGCCTCAGCCGCAATCGCAACTGGGGCCATCCCGAGTTGATCGACTATGTTCAGGATCTCAGCCGCAAGGCGGCGCGGCAACCGGGTTGGGACGGGCTTTACCTGGGCGATTTCAGCCAACCGCGCGGCGGCCCAATGCTGACCGGGCACCGCAGTCACCAGATCGGGCTGGATGCCGATATCTGGTTGCGCCCCGCCGACAACCTGAACCTTTCGGTCAAGGCGCGCGAAAACATCTCGTCGATCTCGATGCGCCGCGCAGCGGGTGCCTATACCAACGACAAATGGACGAAACAGCACCACGAGATTCTCAAGGCCGCCGCCAGCGATCCACGCGTCGCCCGCATCTTCATCTTCCCGGGCGCCAAGGTGCAGATGTGCAAGGATGAAAAGGGCGACAGGTCATGGCTGCGCAAGGTGCGGCCCTGGTGGGGGCATCACTACCATTTCCACGTCCGCCTCAGCTGCCCCAAGGGGGCCGCGGACTGTGTCGACCAGGCCGCCCCACCCCCCGGCGACGGCTGCAAGGAGGCCGAAGGCTGGGTTGACCGCATCCTGAACCCGCCGCCGCCCGATCCCAACGCCAAGCCCGCGCCGCCCCGGCGCGAGCTGACGCTGGGCGATCTGCCACGCGCCTGCGCCGACGTTCTGGCGGCGAACTGATCCACGCATGTCACGTCGCCTGTTCCGACGCCTGCGGGCGCTGGCGCTGGTTTGCGGAAGCCTTGCAAGCCTTGGCGCCTGCGCGGCAGAGGTCGGCCCGAAAGTCCAGTTCATCAGCCATCTGGACTGGCCCCCCGGCGCGCACCGGATGGGCGGGTTTTCGGGGCTGGAGCTATCGGACGACGGCACGCGGTTCACCGCCATTTCCGACCGTGGCTTCATCGTCACCGGGCGCCTTCACCGCGCCGGCGCGAAACTGACCGCAATCGAGGAAGATGCCCCCGGCCCGCTGCACAACGCGCAAGGCGCGCCTGTCTCGGGCCTAGAGACGGACGCCGAAGGTCTGGCCATCGGCCCTGACGGGCAGCTCTACGTCTCGTTCGAAGGGCTGCACCGGGTCAGGGCCTATCCCTCGCCGGAGCGCAGCCGACCTCTGCCCACGCCCGGTGCCTTTGCCGCACTTCAAGGCAATTCCGGACTGGAAGCGCTGGCCGTCGACGGCAAGGGCCATCTCTACACCCTTCCCGAACGTTCGGGCCGGCTGACGCGGCCCTTCCCGGTCTGGCGCTTCGACGGCAGCCGCTGGGCACAACCCTTTTCGATTCCGCGCTCGGGCGGCTTTCTCCCGGTCGGGGCCGATTTTGGCCCCGACGGGCGCCTCTACCTGCTGGAGCGCGAATTCACCGGCTTCGCCTTTCGCAGCCGCGTCCGGCGTTTCGTCATCCTTGGCGACAGGATCACCGACGGAGAAACACTTCTGGAAACGCAACGCCACAGGCATGGCAACCTCGAAGGGCTGTCGGTCTGGCGTGACGCCACCGGCACGATCAGGCTCACCATGCTGTCGGACGACAATTTCAGAAGCTTCCTGCGCAGCGAGTTCGTCGAGTACCGGGTCACCGACTGACCTGCATGCCTCTTGACGCGGCACCGGGGCCACCTGTAAGCCCGCGCAATCCGGACTCCCGGATCAAGTCCCCGCAACCTTGCAAAAAACGGGTCACCAATGACGCGCAGACATCTTCCCGGCATTCTTGCCATGGCGGCCATCGTGCTCGCCTCCAACATCCTCGTCCAGTTCCTGTTCGGCCAATGGCTGACCTGGGGCGCCTTCACCTATCCGCTGGCCTTCCTGGTCACAGACCTGATGAACCGCATCTACGGACCCGGCCCGGCGCGGCAAGTGGTCTTTGTCGGCTTCATCGTCGGCGTCTTCTGTTCGCTCGTGGGCACGCAGATCATGCTGCAGGGCGACGGGTTCACCTACCCGGCCGTGACGCTGCGGATCGCCATCGCTTCGGGCCTGGCCTTCCTGACCGCCCAGATGATGGACGTGGCGATCTTTGACCGACTGCGCACCGGCAAATGGTGGCGCGCGCCGCTGGCCTCGACGCTCGTCGGCTCGACGCTGGACACGGCGCTGTTCTTCACCATCGCCTTCTCGTCCGGGCTGACCTGGATCGAGCCCGGAAACGATGTCTCCTGGGCCAATGAAGTCCGGCCGCTGCTGGGCGCGGGCCCCGCCCTGCCCTACTGGGTCTCGCTCGCCGTGGCGGACTGGATGGTGAAACTCTGCCTCGCCCTCATCGCCCTGATCCCGTTCCGGATGATCGTTTCGCGGGCACTGCAGAATCAAAAATTGGCTTGAAGCGCAAAAAAGACTTTGTGGTTTGCCATGTGCGTGGCACCATCATCTTGCGTTTTCAACAGCTGAAAGGAGGTGATCCAGTGTCGAGAGAAGCATTGGAGAGAGGTGTCGGAACAGTTCGGGAGAGCGCGCTCTAGGGCAGCCCCTGGGGAGATGATCCCCCGAATTGGCAGTGCCTAACCGGCCCCGCCTCCGTATTCTCGAAGGGCCGCTGATCTGGCGGCCCTTTTTATTTTGCACTAGGTCTTACCCCATGCTGCGGATCACCGACCAAATCAGCCTCGAAGACTGGGAACTGACCGAACAATTCATCCGCGCCTCCGGTCCGGGCGGCCAGAACGTCAACAAGGTCTCCACCGCCGTCGAGCTGAGGTTCGAGGCCGAGCGCTCCCCCAACTTGCCGCAAGCGGTCAAGACACGGCTGCGCAAGCTGGCCGGGCGCCGCTGGACCAAGGACGGCGCCGTCGTCATCCAGGTCGAGGAAACCCGCAGTCAGGCCCGCAACCGCGAAATCGCCCGCGAGCGGCTGACGGAACTCGTGCTGAAGGCCACGCAAAAGCCCAAGCGCCGCATCCCCACCAAACCCACGCTGGGCTCGAAAAAGCGCCGCCTTGCGGCCAAGAAACAGCGCGGCGAAGTCAAATCCCTGCGCGGCAAGGTCGACCCCGACACCTGACCCCGGCTTCTTCTCTTTGAAAATACTCCCGCCGGAGGCATTCCGAGGGCCCGGCCACAGGCCGGGCCCGAGACAAACTGCGCGCGCAAGCGCACAATCGGATTGCGGGATCAGAACCGTTCCAGCAGCCGGTCGAGGTAGTTGCGCTCTTCCTCGGGACGGTCCAGCTCACCCGAACGCCGGCGCAATTCGCCCAACAGTTCTTCTGCCCTGCGATAGACGTCCTTGCCCTGCAACAGCCCCTCGTCGGTGCCGACCCGACCGGTGTTGCCGGTGTTGCGGCCAAGCGGATCGCGCTGTTCGCCCGGGTCTCCGCCATCGGCGAAACCCTGTTCGCCGGTGCGCTGCTGCTGTTGCTGCGCAAGCGCCTCGCCAAGATTGCGCATGCCTTCACGCAGCGCTTCCAGGGCGCGCGATTGCTGGTCGATCGCGCGGCCAAGATCACCGTCGCGCAAGGCGTCTTCGGCCCCGTCCATTGCACCCTCGGCCCGCTCCAGCGCTTCGGCGGCGCGTTCGCCCGCCTCGGTGCCCTGGCCCGGCAATGCCTGACGCTGGCGGTTGAGCTCGTCCCGCAGGGCGCGCTGGCGCTCGGCCAGTTCGCTGGCCGGGTCGTCTCCGCCCTGGCCTTGTCCGGGTTCGGGTCCCGCCTGACCCTGGCCGGGCTGGCGATCCTGACCCTGCGGTCCCTGTCCCGGTTGCCGTTGGCCCTGGCCACGCTGTCCGTTGTTGAGATCGCGGAATGCCTCGTCCGACAACTCCTGCTGTTCACGCAGCGTGTCGGCCAGCCCCTCCATCGCCTGTTCGCCGGGCGACTGTCCGCCGCCACCGGGGCCCTGGGTGATCTGCATGTTGTCCAGCATTTCCTGCAACTGGCGCATGGCTTCGGCCGCCTCGGCCATCCGGCCCTGCTCCATCAGTTCCTGAATGCGGTCCATCATGCGCTGGATGTCGTCCTGCGACATCTCGATCATGTCCTGCGGGTTCATCTGCTGGCCGTCGGGATCTTGCTGCGCCTGCTGCTGGCCCAGCTGGCGCATGTAGTCCCGTGTCGCCTCACGCAACTCCTGCATCAGCTCGGCGATTTCCTGGTCGGTGGCGCCGTTCTTCATCGCCTCTTCCAGGCGTTCGCGTGCGCGCTCCATGCGCTGACGCGCATCCTCCAGGTCGCCTTCTTCCATTTCCAGCGCCAGGTCCCACATCTTCTGCGCCAGCTCGTCCTGTTTCTCGTCGGTGATGGCACCGTATTTCGCCAGCGTCTCCAGCCGCTTGGTCAATGCCCGCAGGCGCATGTACTCGACATCCTTGCGGAACAGGTCGTCCGGCTCGTTCAGGATCGTCTTGAAGATCATCGCAATATTGGCCGCGTTCTCACGGTTCCACAGCAACGCCTGCCGCTGTTCGATCAGCGCCGCGGCGACAGGATCGAAAAAGCGCCGACCGGGCATGATCATCGACTGCGGTTCCGACAGGCCGCTCTGGCCACGCCCGTCCTGGACCTCCAGCGACAGCTTGACCGGCAGGTTCGCCCAGGGATGCAGAGAGAAATTGCCCACGAGCGCCTCGGTGAACTCGGACCGGTCACCCGCTACCGGCATCGGCAGCGGCACCTCGATGGTGTCGCGCGGCTCGGGCTCGATCGCACGGCCATAGCGCCGATCCACTTCGGCCAGGTCCAGCGTGAACCGCGCCGTGCCCATGACCACCCCGTGGTCGTCACTGGCGGTAAAGGGGATCTGTGCCTCGCCCTCGTAGCTGACCTCTATCTCGCCATCGCGTTTCACCGCGGGCGCCGCGTCCGGGATCATGGCGATCTGCCAGACGCGCCCGCCGGGCCCATCCACCGCCAGTTCACCGGATTTCAGAACCGCAAAGTCCTGCGCCGTGTCCTGCGCCTCTTCCGGGCTCAGGTCGCGGCCCGAGATGCTCTCACGCACGCTCAGCGCGCCGACTTCGCCATACATGCGCAGGGTGATCTCGGCGCCTTCCGGCACGTCGATTTCCGGCGCGGTGATGTCATTCAGGTAGACCGAGGGCAGGCGCGTGTAGGCGGGCGGCTGCATCCAGCCCTCCCAGGCCGGACCCTGTGCAAGGTCGGGACCACCGGCGCCCATTCCTGTCACGGATTGCACCCGCACCAGCGACCCGAACAGGATGGCCACTGACAGCGCCAGCAGCGCGACATAGCGCAGGGCCAGCGGATCGTTCTGAGACACGCGCAGGTCCGGCTCGACGGCACGCGCCTCGGCCAGCCGGTCGCGCATGCGTTTCTGGTGTGCCCGCCAGACCGCGGTGGAAGAGGCATCGCCTCCCCCGATGGCCTGGGTGTCCAGCGCCGCCTGGATCGGATTGCCTTTCAGCGTGCCGTCCAGCCGCAGCATCGCAGCACCACGAGAGGGCCAGCGGAAACGCCGCACGCCATACCAGGCCGCCCAGATCGCACCGCCCCCAAGCAGAACGACCGCGCCCCAGACCCATTCCACCGCAACCTCGTCCTGCACGCCCAGCATCAAGAGCGCGAGCGCAAAGATCGCAATCGACCAGAGCGGCCAGAAGGACCGCGCCAGCCGTTCGGCCACCATGCCAAGTCGGGTCAGGACCAGCGGCCAACGCAGGGTGCGGAAGATCTCGGGGATGTCGGTCCGGTTCGGGGCCATGGCGCTCCTCGCAGGGTCAGACTGCGAGGAGAAGTCCTCACAGCCACTCCGGGATGGTATCGCGATTTATGATGTCGTCAAAGGTCGGCCTTGGGCGGATAACCGCGAATTGATCGCCGTGCACCAGCACCTCGGGCACCAATGGCCGGCTGTTGTATTCGCTGGCCATCACGGCACCATATGCCCCGGCCGAACGGAAAGCGACCAGATCGCCCGCCGCTACGGGCGGCATCAGGCGGCCCTTGGCAAAGGTGTCTCCGGTCTCGCAGACCGGGCCGACGATGTCATAAGGCGACAGCTCGGCCCCCGGCGCTGCCTCTTTTACAGGCACGATTTCGTGGTGCGCCTCGTACATGGCCGGGCGGATAAGGTCGTTCATCGCCGCATCGAGAATCAGGAAGTCCCGCCCCTCGCCATGCTTGACGTAGATGACCCCGCTGACCAGCAGCCCCGCGTTGCCGATGATCAGGCGGCCCGGCTCGATCTCGATTTCGCAGCCCAGGTGGCCCACGGTGCGCTGGATCAGCGCGCCGTAGTCGGTCGGCAGCGGCGGCGCCTCGTTCGAACGGGCATAGGGGATACCCAGACCGCCGCCCAGGTCCAGACGGGTGATGTCATGCCCGTCTGCGCGCAGCGCCTCGGTCAGTTCGGCGACCTTGGTATAGGCCTGCCCGAAGGGCTCCAGCTGGGTCAGCTGGCTGCCGATATGCACGTCGATGCCGACGACCTTCAGCCCCGGCAGGCGGGCCGCCTCGGCGTAGACCTCCCGCGCGCGGGCGATCGGGATGCCGAACTTGTTCTCCGACTTGCCGGTGGCGATCTTGGCGTGGGTCTTGGCGTCCACGTCCGGGTTGACCCGCAGCGTGATCGGCGCCTCGACCCCCATCGAGGCCGCCACCACGGAAATCACCCGCATCTCGGGCTCGCTCTCGACGTTGAATTGGCGGATGCCGCCCTCCAGCGCCGCGCGGATCTCTGCCCCCGTCTTGCCCACGCCGGAAAAGACGATCCGCTCGCCCGGGACACCCGCGGCCTTGGCACGCGCGTATTCCCCGCCCGAGACCACATCCATACCCGCGCCCTCGGCAGCCAGCGTCTTCAGGATCGCCTGGTTCGAGGCGGCCTTCATCGCGTAGCAGACAAGGTGCGGCCCCCAGTCCAGCGCCTCGTCGAACAGCCGGAAGTGGCGGACCAGCGTCGCGCTGGAGTAGAGATAAAACGGCGCGCCCACGGCGGCCGCGATCTCGGCCACCGGAACGTCCTCGGCATAGAGCTGCCCGTCGCGGTACAGAAAATGATCCATGTCCGCGCTTTAGCCGAGAGCGGGCAACGGGGCCAGCCCTCTCTTCGTGCCGGACCGAGCCATCTGGCGGTGCTCCCGGCTTCTTCTCTGCAAAAATACTCCGGGGGAGTCGACCAAAGGGAGACGGGGGCAGCGCCCCCTTCCGCGATTGCACATCCCCCGTAGGGCACTCTAATTTGCCGACCACATGTCAGAGGGAGCGAGACCATGCATCAGACCATCAAACCGGGCAACGTGGCGGTGATCACCGGCGGCGCCTCTGGCATCGGGCGCGAAATGGCACAGCGACTGGTCGGAATGGACATGCGCGTCTGCATCGCCGACCTGCGCGGTGAGACGCTGGAAAACGCCGTGACCGAGACCGGCGCCGCGCTTGGCATGGAAACCGATGTATCCGACATCATCCAGCTGCGCCGGCTCAAGGCCAAGGTCGAAGAAATGCTTGGGCCCGTCGATTTCCTGATGAACAATGCCGGCATCCAGCCGGGCAGTTCGATCTTCGATACGGAAGGCAATTGGGAGCAGATCCTCGGCGTGAATCTCTGGGGCATCATCCGGTCCAGCCAGGTTTTCGCGCCGGACATGGCCGCATCGGGCAATCCCGGCCTGATCGTGAACACCGGGTCGAAACAGGGGATCACCACGCCGCCGGGCGATCCGGCCTACAACGTGTCCAAGTCCGGGGTGAAGACATTCACCGAGGCACTGCAACACGAACTGCGCAACATGGAGGGCTGCCAGACCGAGGCGCGGCTGTTCATCCCCGGGTTCGTCTACACACCCCTGACCGCGCGCGGCCGGACGGAAAAGCCGGATGACGCGTGGACCCCGGAACAGGTGGTCGGGTTTCTGCTGGATGCGTTGCAGCGCGAGGATTTCTACATTCTTTGCCCCGACAACGACGTGGATCGCGCGACGGACGTCAAGCGGATCCTCTGGGCAGCGCAGGACATCACTGAAAATCGTGCGCCGCTGTCGCGCTGGCACCCCGACCACAAGGAGGCATTTGCCGCCTGGCTCAAGACCTGAGGGTGTCTGGCGGGGTTTCCCCACCGACCCTCAAACCGGCTTTGAGCGGAAATACAGGTAAAGCGGCAAGCCGCAGCTGACCCCGATGCAGAAGGTCGCCGGGATCGCCAGAAGTGCAGCCCAGTTGCGTCGGACCGAAACCTCGGCCAGCACCCAGATCGTCAGGACCACGGCGGTGATGGTCAGGTCCCAGGTCAGCCCCCGCGTGCTGTCGTTGACGAACCAGGCGTCGATCATGACCTGCAGATCCCAGCCATTCGCCGCCAGGAAAGACAGGAAGTAATACATCGGATGCACCGCGCCCCAAAGCGCCAGCGCCAGCCAGAGCCACCGCAGCATCAGCCTCTGATCCCGACCTCGGCCTTCCCAGTGATCGAGACGCCAACGGCCGGGGTCTTGCCCTCGGGCGTTTCCGGTTCACCATCTGCACCACAGGCGGCCAGGCCCACCAGCCCGAGGAATGCCAGAACTCTCATGCCAAACGCTCCTTCCAGACCGCGATCTGTTCGCGCACGCGTTGAGGGGCCGTTCCCCCATAGCTCATCCGGGACCGGACAGAGTTGTGCACGCCAAGGACATCATAGATCGAAGCGTCTATATTCCCATGCACGTCCTGCATTTCCTCCAATGACAGGTCGGGCAGGTCGCATCCCTTGGACTCGGCCTTGGCCACCAGGCTGCCGGTGACATGGTGCGCATCGCGGAACGGCAGGCCGGTTTCGCGCACCAGCCAATCGGCCAGGTCGGTCGCGGTCGAGAAGCCATGCGCCGCCGCCGCTTCCAGCGCGGAGGTGTTGGCGCTCATGTCGCGGACCATGCCCTCCATCGCGGCCAGCGCCAGCATCCAGTTGTCGGCGGCGTCGAAGACCTGTTCCTTGTCTTCCTGCATGTCCTTGGAATAGGCCAATGGCAGGCCCTTCATCACCATCATCAGCGCGACATTGGCGCCGAAGATCCGCCCGATCTTGGCGCGGATCAGTTCGGCCGCATCCGGGTTCTTTTTCTGCGGCATGATGCTGGACCCGGTGCTGAACCGGTCCGACAGGGTAACGAAACGGAACTGGGCAGAGGACCAGATCACCAGTTCTTCGGCAAAGCGGCTGAGGTGCATGGCGCTGATCGACGCCACGGAGAGGAACTCCAGCGCGAAATCCCGCGCCGAAACCGCATCCAGAGAGTTGCCCATCGGCCGGTCGAACCCCAGCGCCTCGGCCGTCATGTGCCGGTCGATCGGGAAACCGGTGCCAGCCAGCGCCGCAGCGCCAAGGGGCGATTCGTTCATCCGGGCGCGGGCATCGCGCACGCGGGACAGATCGCGCCCGAACATCTCGACATAGGCCATCATGTGGTGACCCCAGGTCACGGGTTGCGCCGTCTGCAGGTGGGTAAACCCGGGCATGACCCATTCCGCGCCCTGTTCCGCCTGCCCCAGCAGCGCCTGGATCAGGGCCAGCAACCCGGTTTCGGCGGCGTCCAGCTGATCGCGCACCCAAAGACGGAAATCCGTCGCCACCTGGTCATTCCGGCTTCGGCCCGTGTGCAAACGCCCGGCCGGTTCGCCGATCACCTCTTTCAGACGTGCCTCGACATTCATGTGAATGTCTTCCAGCGCGGTGGAAAAGGTGAAATCGCCGCTTTCGATCTCTGACAAGACCGTGAGCAAACCTTCCCGGATCGCCTTTGCATCGCTATCAGTGATGATGCCCTGGGCCGCAAGCATGGCGGCATGGGCTCGCGAACCGGCGATGTCCTGCGCCGCCAGCCGCTTGTCGAAGCCGATGGAGGCGTTAATTGCTTCCATGATGGCGTCGGGCCCGGCGGCAAAGCGGCCGCCCCACATCTGGTTCGAGGTCTTGTCAGACATGCACTGTCCTTCGGAGGTCTTATGATACGTCTCACGCTTGCGGCTCTGTATACCGCTGCACTGATGCTTGCAAATCCGGGCTTTGCCGATGTCGAGGCCGCCAAGGCGGCGGCAGGGGGCGACATGCGCAAGCTGGTGTTCCATTCCGCGCCCAGGGACTCGGGCGATGTTGACTTCATGACCTTCGACGAACAACCGCTGAACCTGTCCGACTGGCAGGGAAAATGGGTCCTGGTTAACTTCTGGGCGACCTGGTGCGCGCCCTGCCGCAAGGAAATGCCCATGCTCTCGGCCCTGCAAGAGGACCTTGGCGGCGAGACTTTCGAGGTCGTGACCATCGCCACCTCGCGCAATCCCCCCGCCAAGATGAAGGCGTTCTTTGACGAGATCGGGGTCGACAACCTGCCGCTGCATCGTGATCCGCGTTCCATGCTGGCGCGCCAGATGGGGGTGCTGGGCCTGCCGGTCACAGTGATCCTGAACCCGGACGGGCAAGAGATCGCGCGACTGACCGGCGATGCGGACTGGGCCTCGGACGAGGCACGCGCGGTGCTGGACGCCTTGATCGGCGGCGGAGAGGGTTGAACGGCTCTTGCCCGCGTAACGCCCAGCAAGGAGAAGCCCCGTCCAGCGGCTGCTGAACGGGGTTATCGGAGAGAGAGAGAGAGAGAGAGAATTCTGGTCGGGCCTAAAGCCTCGTGCCGGTCGGGGGCCGTTTGACCATTGCCCGACCGGCCTGCAGTGCGGGTTCCCGCGCCGGGCGGGACTGCAGTGCCAAGGCCACAAGGCCCATCAGGCAAAAGACAAAAAACGTCATCGTCACGTCGTTTCGCTCCAGGTCGTCGGCCCCCACCGACAAGATTGAAAATGGGCAAAACCGGGGCGGCGAGCAACTCATTCTGCCCATTTTCAGCAAAGAGCCCCCAAAAAACGTGACAATCCGCCCGTGATAACGGCGTTGTTTCCCGAACTCGTGCAAATTTCGCCACATTCCGCCCATCCCACCAGGCTTGCCCCACTCGAATCGAGATTGGCCCGGGAACAATTGCGACGGGACGGAAATTCTCCATGTCGGCTACTTGGGCGGCTCCTTCTATCGTCCTGCGGGGACGCAGAACCACGAGGGCGTTCCGTTGCGCATCCCCTTGCACCGGTCACGATCACGGGCAAAGTGACAGGTTTCCGACAGGTCTGGCTTTCCAGACTTGCGCCGAGCGGCGCTATTTTCGATTGCTGTCATCAGCCTGTTGCAGCGATGCCGATTTATTGTGCACATACTTGTAACGGGTTCGTGAGGCCCCATATGCTAAGTATACCGTAGTATACAAATTTTCGGATTAGGCATGTTCGATCTTCTTCTGTCGGACGGGATGTTCCCGTTCACCCTCGCCCTTTCATTGCTCTTCGGCCTTCTGGCGCTTGAAGTGCTCTTTGGCTTGCTGGGCGGCACATTGCTGGGGGCCGGCGCCGACGGGCTGGACGTCGACGGGCCGGACCTTGATGTCGACATGCCCGATCTGGGCGATCTGGACATAGACCTGGGCCTCGACGGCACCGACATCGACATCGCCGACCTAGAACTGGCAGAGCCGGACCTCGACACACCCGACCTCGACGTAGAGATGCCCGATGGCGCCCCCGACGGCGCGGACAGCGTTGCCGCCTGGCTGGGCTTTGGCAAGATGCCTGCGCTGATCTGGCTGGCGGCCATCCTGCTGGCCTTCGGATTGACGGGTCTCGTGATCCAGACCCTCGCAAACAGCCTTTTTGGCGGTCCTCTCCCATCGTGGCTGGTGGCCCTGCCTGCCGGTGCGGCGGCGATCTGGTTTGCCCGCCAGTTTGGCGCGCTCTTTGCCCGCCTTCTGCCCAAGATGGAGACAGAGGCCCTGTCCGAACGCCACCTTGGCCGGCGCACCGGCATCGTGACCCAAGGCACCGCCGCCCGGGGCCGCCCGGCAGAGGTCAAGGTCACCGACCGTTACGGCAATTTCCACTACCTGCGCGCCGAGCCGCTGCGCGACGACGCGACGATCCCGCAGGGGACAGAGGTCATGGTGCTGCGCCACCGCTATGAGAAAGGCTACCTGCTGGTCGCACTTTCCTGATTTATTTCCAACCTTCAGGGGACAAAAATGGACAACATACTACCCATTGCCATTATCGTCGTGGCCGCGCTGGCCTTCATCGTATTGATCATGCTGGTGCTGGCGCGCCTCTACCGCCGCGCCACGCGCGAGGTCAGCCTGGTCAAGACCGGCGCCGGCGGCAAGAAGGTCATCATGGACGGCGGTGTCATCGTCATCCCGCTGTTCCACGAGGTCAGCCCCGTCAACATGAAGACCCTGAGGCTGGAGGTGCAGCGCAACGGCGAGGCCGCGCTGATCACCCAGGATCGGATGCGTGTCGACGTGGGCGTGGAATTCTACGTCTCTGTCATGCCCACCGAAGAGGGCATCGCCCGCGCCGCCCAGACGCTGGGCGACCGCACCTTCGACATCAGCCAGCTGCGCGAGATGATCGAGGGCAAGCTCATCGACGCCCTGCGTGCCGTGGCCGCACAGATGACGATGGACAGCCTGCATGAAAACCGCGCCGATTTCGTGCAGGAGGTGCAGAACACCGTCTCCGAGGATCTGACCAAGAACGGGCTGTCGCTGGAATCGGTCTCGCTCACCGCGCTGGACCAGACGCCGTTCGAGGCGCTGGACGAAAACAACGCCTTCAACGCCGTCGGGATGCGCCGCCTCGCCGAAGTGATTTCGACCTCGCGCAAGGAACGCGCCAACATCGAGGCCGAGGCCGACGTTGCCGTCCGCCGGGCCGAGATGGAGGCCGCGCGCCACAAGCTGTCGATCGAACAGGACGAGGAACAGGCCCGCATCGAACAGATGCAGCGCATCGAAACGATGAAGGCCGCACAGGAAGCCGAGATCGCCGCCCGCACCGAGGATTCCAAGCGTGAAACCGAACGCTCGCGGATCGCGCGTGAAGAAGCCGTCCGCACTTCGGAAATCGCCCGTGAACGCAAGATCCGCGAGGCCGAGATCACCAAGGAACGCGAACTGGAGGTCGCCGAACAGGAACGCCAGATCATCATCGCGCAGAAATCCGAGGAAGAGAGCCGCGCCCGCGCCAGCGCCGACCTTGCCCGCGCCGAGGCGACCAAGGCGATGGAGGCGGTGACCACCGCCAAGGAAGTGGCCGAGGCCGAACGTCTCAAGCAGATCGCCCTGATCGAGGCCGCACGCGAAGCCGAGCGCGAAGCCACCGCCATCCGGCTTGCGGCCCAGGCGGAAAAGGACGCTGCCGCCGACCGCGCCGAAGCCCGCCGCGAAGAGGCGCAGGCCGAGGCCGACGCGATCACCACCACCGCCGAGGCCCGCAAGCTGGACATGCTGGCCCAGGCCGAGGGCACGCGCGCCTTGAACGACGCCGAGAACGCGCTGTCGGATGCGCTGGTGGCGATGAAGGTCGACCTTGCCCGCATCGAAGCCCTGCCGAAGGTGCTGGCCGAGGCCGTCAAGCCGGCCGAAAAGATCGACTCGATCCGCATCCACCAGGTCTCGGGCCTGAATGGCGCAAACGGCGGCGGCGACGGCACGGGCGCCGACAATGGCAAGGCTCCGGTCAACCAGGCGCTCGATTCCATCATGGGCATGGCCGTGCAGATGCCCGCGCTGAAAAAACTGGGCGAGGAACTGGGCATGACGATGGATGGAACCATCGACGGCTTGACGGGCGGCAGATCGGCAACACCGATCACCGCCGAGGCCGCAGAGCCTGCCCAGGACGACGCCGCCCCGAAAACCCCGGAAGAGCCGCGCCACTGACCGAAATCAGGCAACGCCCCGGCAACAGGGCGTTGCCATTCCCTGCAAGGCTTTATCGGCAGTAGGCGCCGTTGCCGTGCCGCCGGGTGTCAAAGTGGAAATGGTCCTCGTGGTAACCGTCCGATCCCGGGCCAAGGACCGTCCCGAAGACCCCGCAAGCGTCCTTGTGCATCCTCCGCAAAGCCCGGCCCTTGCGGCCCCGGCCCCAGTCATCCTCGACCGTGATCGCGGACCCGTCCTCGAGCAGGACCGCCGAAATATCAATTGCCTTGCCGCGACCATGTTCGGAAATCGGCGCGCCGGGCTGGTGGTTGCGGGTCCGGCAGGAATAATGCGCCGCCACCTTCAACCCGGCCAGACCGCCGCCGCGCCGCCCGACCGCCGGCTTGGCGGTTTCGCGCACCCAGACCTCCAGCGCCCGCGCCGTGGGACAATCGATCAGCGCCGGCTGGCTCAGCCGGACGTCGCCCACCGATTGCAGACGCACCGCGTCCTCGATACCGCAGCCGTTCAGCTTGCCCGGAACCGCGCCCACGACCTCTCCCTGTAGGGAGGGATCGCCGCACAAACCGCGCCCGTCACTGCTGGCAAAGGCACTGCCCAAGGCGCCGCGCACCCCGTCCAGCCCGTTGCCGACACGTTCGCGCACACCGCAGGATCCAAGGAGCGCAAGACAGCAAAGCCCGAGGGTCAGTCGTTTCACCGTTCCACCTTCACGCGGCCAAAGTCCGGTTTATCAGTATCCTGACCGGCCTCCAGAATGCCACGGCGGATGGCCCGGGTATGGGTGAAATAGGCGTGAAGCTGCTCACCGTCACCGGTGCGGATGGCCCGCTGCAGGGCCATCAATTCCTCGGTAAAGCGGCCCAGGATCTCGATCGTGGCGTCCTTGTTGGTCAGGAAAACGTCGCGCCACATGGTCGGATCGCTGGCGGCAATCCGGGTGAAATCGCGGAAACCGGCGGCCGAGAACTTGATGACCTCCTGGTCCGATACGCGGCGCAGGTCATCGGCCACACCCACCATCGTGTAGGCGATCAGGTGCGGAATATGGCTGACCACGGCGCAGACGAGATCGTGGTGCTCGGCGTCCATCACCTCGGTGTTGGCCCCCAGCGCCTGCCAATAGCTCTGCATCCGCTCGACTTCTGCCGGATTACTGCCCTCGACCGGAACGATCAGGCACCAGCGGTTGTCGAACAGCGTTGAAAACCCGGCCTCCGGCCCGGAATGTTCGGTTCCGGCCATCGGGTGACAGGGCACGAAATGCACGCCCTCGGGGATATGCGGGCCGACTTCATCGATCACCGTACGCTTGACCGAGCCCACGTCGATCACCGTGGCGCCCGGTTTAAGGTGCGGGGCGATATCTTCGGTCACGCGGCCCATGACACCCACCGGGGTTGCCAACACCACCAGATCCGCATCCCGGACCGCATCGACGAGGTTGTCGCAGACCTCGTCGCACAATCCGATGCGGCGCGCGGTCTCTCTCGTTTCCGCCGATCGGGCATATCCGGTCACATGCGACGCCACGCCGCCGCGCTTCATGGCCCAATGCATCGACGAGGCGATCAACCCCAGGCCGATCAGCGCCACGCGTTCATAGATCACCGTCATCGCACACCTGCCTTGAACAGCCCGATGTTATGCGCCACCTGCCGGCACGAGGGCTCGTCCCCCACGGTGATCCGCAGGCAGTTTGGCAGGTTGTAGCCGCCCACGCGCCGCACGATCAGCCCCTGGCTTTGCAGGTACAGATCGCAGGCCTCAGCCTCGGCCTGATCGGCAAAGCGCGCCAGCACGAAATTGGCGGTCGAGGTGTCGCTGGGCACGCCGTGTTCGGCCAGTGCCTCTGCCAGCCATGTGCGCAGGCGGGTGTTCTCGGACCTGCATTTCTCGACATAGGCGGTGTCGCGCACAGCCGCCTCTGCTGCCGCCAATGCGGTGCCGGACAGGTTGAACGGCCCGCGAACACGGTTCAGGACGTCGATGACCTCTCGAGGGCCATAGCCCCAACCGACGCGCAGCCCACCCAGCCCGTAGAGTTTCGAAAAGGTCCGTGTCATCACCACGTTGTCGCGGTGCTCCACCAGCTTGGCGCCGCCATCGTACCCGTCAACGTATTCCGCGTAGGCACCATCCAGCACCAGCAGGCATTCCTCTGGCAGACCTTCGGCCAGGCGTTCGATCTCGGCCATGCCGATCATCGTGCCGGTCGGGTTGTTGGGGTTGGCAATGAAGACCAGTCGCGTCTTGTCGGTGCAGCCGGCAAGGATCGCGTCCACATCCGTCACCCGCTCGCATTCCTTGACCTCGACCGGGGTCGCTCCCGCCGCCAGCGCGCTGATGCGGTACATGGCAAAGCCGTGTTCGGTATAGACGACCTCGGTACCCGGGCCGGAATAGGCCTGGCAGAGAAAGGTGATGATCTCGTCGCTTCCCACGCCGCAGATCACCCGGTCGGGGTCGACATCGTGCATCTCGCCGATCGCCTCGCGCAGGCTGCGGTGGTCGGTGGACGGATAGCGATGCAGCTCATGCACGGACCGCTTGACGGCCTCCTGCGCGGCAGGGCTTGGCCCGAACGGGTTCTCGTTCGAGCTGAGCTTGACCACGTTGGTCACGCCTTCGACGTGGGCTTTGCCACCCACGTATAGCGCGATGTCCATGATCCCGGGCTGCGGCTTGATCGCTGTCATTCTCACCTCCAAAAGCCCCCCGTGCATAGCGCCGCGCCCCTGCTTAGAAAAGGCACAAACGGGTTCCATTCCACGCCCCGCAGGATACGATGCCGTCAAAAGTTTTTACGGATCCAATTCATGCGGACTCTGTTTGCCATATTCGTCGCCCTGAACGCGCTTCTGGTCGTTCTCCTTCTGATCTATTTCGGCGCCTTTGCCCCGCGCATCGCGCTGCATGTCCTGTCCGATCCGGCGAACCGCGCCCTTGAACCCGCGTTGCTGGACTGGGCCGAGGACAACAATGCCGAACTGAGTTTCACCTATCGCGATTCCGTCGAGATCGCGCGCGACCTGTCCGACGGGGCGGTCGGCGAATTCGATGCCGTCTGGCCATCGGATTCGCTGTGGCTGACGCTTGGCAAGAACGGGACAGACGTCCGCCTTGCCGCGGCGGTCCATCATTCTCCGGTTGTGCTTGCCCTGCGAAACTCGACGGCCAGCGCGATGGGTTGGACCGGACGAGACGACCTGACCCTCCAAGAGATCCGGGAGGCCGCGGGTGCTGGCAAGTTTCGCCTGGCCATGCCCTCGGCCACGCAGTCCGGCACGGGCGTCGCGACCTATCTGGGGATGTGGCACAGCCTCTCGGGCACAGGAGACGCGTTGACGGCAGAGCACCTGGCCGATGAGACCCTGCGCGACGACATGCGCGCGCTGCTGGACCAGATGAGCCGAACCTCCGGCGGGTCGGGCCCACTGACAGAGACGCTTGTGGCGAATGTCGACGCCTTCGACGCGCTGTTCGCAAGCGAGGCGCAGGTCATCACTGCCAACCGGCAACTGGCGGCCAAGGGGGTCGAGCCGCTGCAGGTGTTCTACCTGCCCGGCGCCCAGCCGGTGCTGGAGGCTCCGCTTGGCCTGTTGACCGAGGGCGACGAGGACAAGCAGGACAAGTTCCTAGAGCTTCAAACCTTTCTGGGGTCACAAGAGGCGCGGATCCTTTTGTCCGGTTTCGGCTGGCGCGCCGGGTCGGTGGCCGAAGCACCGACCGAGGCACCTGACACCGTGGATACCTCGATCTGGAACCCGGACTGGGGCATCGACCCCGCCCGTAGCCTCACGCCCATGCCGCGGCCCGAAGCGCCCGTGATCACCGAGGCGCTCGCGCTCTACGACAAGGAACTGCGCAAACCCTCGTTGACGGTCTGGGTGCTGGATGTCTCCGACGCCATGAGCGGCCAGCCCATCGCCGACCTGAAAGAAGCGTTGACCGGGCTGCTGCAGCCCAGCCCAAAGGACGTGAATATCGTCATTCCCTACAACCACAACATTCTTGATCCGATGGTGATGGAAGGGGAAGATGCGGCAGCCGTCCAGTCCGCCCTGCGCCAGTTCAGCGACCTTCAGGCCACGGGCGGCATGGACATGTACTACGCCGTGTACGAGGCATTCGAGGCAATGACCCCCTATGCCGTGGACGGTGAGATCACCGGCTATCGGCCAAGAATCGTGGTGCTGGCCGCCGGGCCATCCGACACGGAAAGCCGCATCTCGCTGCTGGCCTATCGCGACCAGACCGCCTTTACTAGGAATGTCCCGATCCAGGTCGTCGCCTTCGCTGATGCGGACGCAGGGCAGCTTGCCGAACTCTCGAACATCTCATCGGGGCGCCTGTTCCGGGTCGAGGGCGACCTGCAGCGCGCCTTGAGTCAGGCCGGCGGACTGTGAACAGTCCCTGTCAGACGACGACTTCCATCGCTTCCTGATCGCCCACGCCAAAGACCCGCTTGTAGCGCGCGATTTCATTCGCCGGGCCCATCGCCTTGTTGGGGTTGTCCGACAGTTTCACCGTCGGCCTGCCATCCGCGCTGACCGCCTTGCAGACCAGGCTGAAGGGCGACAGCCGGTCGTCCTCGACCAGTCCACGGAAATCATTGGTCAAAAGGGTGCCCCAGCCAAAGGACACGCGGACCCGCCCGGTGAATTGCCGGTAGAGTTCCAGGATCTTGGTCTCATCCAGCCCGTCCGAGAAGATGATGAGCTTGCTGCGCGGATCCTCGCCCCGGCTTTTCCACCAGTCGATGGCCACCTCGGCGCCCGCAACCGGATCGCCGCTGTCGATGCGGATGCCTGTCCAGCCCGCCAGCCAGTCGGGCGCGCGTTTCAGGAACCCCTCGGTTCCGTAGGTGTCCGGCAAGATGATCCGCAGGTTCCCTTCGTGTTCCTCGTGCCAGTCGGCCAGCACGTCGTAGGGCGCCCGCGCCAATTCGGCGTCGTCACCGGCCAGGGCCGCATAGACCATCGGCAGTTCATGCGCGTTGGTGCCGATTGCCTCCAGATCGCGGTTCTTGGCGATCAGGCAATTGGAGGTGCCCACGAAACTGGGCCCCAGCCCCTCCAACATGGCCTGTACGCACCAGTCCTGCCAAAGGAAGGAATGCCGCCGCCGGGTGCCGAAATCGGCGATGCGCAGTTCCGGCACCTGACGCAGGTGCTCGACCTTCTGCCACAGCTTTGTCATCGCCCGCGCATATAGCACCTGAAGCTCGAACCGCCCCATGTCGTGCAGCACGGCGCGTCCGCGCAGTTCCATCAGCACCGCCAGCGCGGGAATTTCCCACAGCATGACCTCGGGCCATTTGCCTTCGAAGGTCAGCTCGTACTGATCGCCCACCCGTTCCAGGTGGTAGGGCGGCAGGCGCAGGTTTTCGAACCAGTCCATGAACTCGGGCGTGAACATCTGGCGCTTGCCGTAGAAGGTGTTGCCGCGCATCCAGGTGCTTTCGCCCCGTGTCAGGCTGAGCGACCGGATATGATCCAGCTGTTCGCGCAGTTCGCCCTCGTCGATCAGTTCCGCCAGCGGCACCTGGGTGGACCGGTTGATCAGCGAGAATGTCACCTGGGTGTCGCGCTTGTTGCGGAACACCGACTGGCACATCAGCAGTTTGTAGAAATCCGTATCGATCAGGGAGCGGACGATCGGATCGATCTTCCACTTGTGATTCCAGACCCGTGTGGCGATGTCGACCATGCCCGTCCTCCGTCGCGTCAGCGCTCAGGGTAAATCCGATGCGGCGGCCTCACGCAAGCGTGACACCCGCCTCTTTCATCCCGCCCAGCGCCGCCGCCAGCGATCCGTCAAGGTCGATGCCCCGGCACAGATCCTGCCGCACGGTCACGGCAAATCCCAGTTTCGCGGCATCCACGGCAGAGAAATTCACGCAGAAATCCGTCGCCAGCCCGACCATCGTCAGCCTGTCGATGCCCCGCGTGCGCAGGTAGCCCTCCAGCCCCGTGGGGGTCTGGTGGTCGTTCTCGAAAAAGGCCGAATAGCTGTCGATCGCGGGACGAAAGCCCTTGCGGATGATCAGGTCGGCGCGGTCCACCTCCAGCTCGGTGTGGAAATTGGCACCGGGCGACCCCTGGATGCAGTGATCGGGCCACAGGACCTGCGGTCCATAGGGCATCTCGACCATGTCAAAGGGCGCCTTGCCCTCATGCGTCGAGGCAAAAGAAGAATGCCCGGCCGGGTGCCAATCCTGCGTCAGCACCACGGCGTCGAACTCGGCCATCAGCGCGTTGATCGGCTGCACGATCTCGTCTCCGCGCTCTACCGCCAATGCCCCGCCGGGGCAGAAATCGTTCTGAACGTCGATCACGATCAGGGCGTGCATGGGCCATCTCCCGTTTGCGTCTTGGCGCAGCATAGGCAGCGCGTTCGGGAATTGCCATGCCGCGCGGGCACTGGTAGGCGTGGCGCCCTTCCGGACAGGAGATTCTGACATGGCACGGCTTGGCGTGGATTTCGGCACGTCCAACACGGGGGCCGCCGTCATGGCGGGTGGACGCCCCTACGCGATCCCGCTGGAACCCGGCGAACAAACGCTGCCCACGGCGATCTTTGTCGATTTCGCGGAACGGAAAAACCTTTATGGCAGCCGCGCCGCCCGCGCGATGATGGACGGCGCCGAAGGCCGGTTCATGCGCGCGCTGAAAAGCATCCTGGGCACGCCGCTGGCGCGCGAGCCCCGCCGCGTGCTGAACGAACGCCTGACCCTGATCGAGGTCATCGCGCGCTTTCTGTCCGAGATCCGCGACCGCGCCGAGGCGCATACCGGCATGTCTTTCGACACGGCCCTGTCCGGCCGCCCGGTGCACTTCCACTCGGCCTCGACCGAGCGTGACGCGCAGGCGCTGGCCGACCTGACCGAGGCCTACCACCTTGCCGGGTTCAAGTCCGTCGATTTCCTGGCGGAACCCGAGGCCGCGGCCCATGCGGTGGACGGCACGGGGCGGATGCTGATCGTCGACATCGGCGGCGGCACCTCGGATTTCACGCTTTGCGAGCACGGCGGCGGGCAGACCCGCGTTCTGGCCAGCGGCGGCATCCGGCTGGGTGGGACGGATTTCGACAAGGCGCTGAGCCTTGGACACGTCATGCCCCTGCTGGGCTACGGTGCCCAGATCGGTGCCGAGCTGGGCAGCGCCACCCATACCGCGCCGCGAGCGCTGTTCCATGACCTCGCCAGCTGGGAAAAGATACCCTTTGTCTACGATGCCGGGCAGTTGCGCGAAGTGCAGAAATGGATCCGCCTTGCGCCGGAACCGCGCTGTTTCGAACGGTTGGCCGACGTGCTGGAATCCCACCTTGGCCATGACATCGCCTATGCGGTCGAGGCCGGAAAGATCGCGGCCAATGGCGCCGAGGCGGGCGAAATCGCACTGGGTGTGGTCGAACGCGGGCTTTCCGTAACGCTGAAGACCGAGGCACTGACCGCCGCCCTGACCGGCTACGGCGAAGAGATCGCCAACTGTGCCCTCGACACCCTGCGCATGGCGGGTTGCGCGCCGGACAAGGTCGACCAGGTGGTCTATGTCGGTGGCTCCAGCCTGCTGCGCGCCGTCCGTCACGCCATGTCACGCGCTCTGCCGAATGCACGGCCTGTCGACAGCGAAGTTTTCACCGCTGTTGTGCACGGCCTCGCCATTGCGGCAGAATAGCCGCTGGACGCCCCTTCGCCGCCTGCGTATCGAAATCCCATGTTCACTGTCTGCGCCCTCTATCACTTCACCCGCTTCGACAATCCTGCCGCGCTGCGTGATCCGTTGATGGACCTCTGCCGCGCGCAAAGGATCACCGGCACGCTGCTGCTGGCCCACGAGGGGATCAACGGCACCATCGCCGGACCCGAGGCGGGGATCGAAGCGGTGCTGGCCCATATCCGCGCGCTGCCCGGCTGCGCCGACCTGGAATGGAAACTGTCCACCGCCGCCGAGCGTCCCTTTGCCCGCATGAAGGTGCGGCTGAAGAAAGAGATCGTCACGATGGGTCAGCCCGACGTCGATCCCCGCGCGCGTGTCGGCCACTATGTCGAACCTACCGAGTGGAACGAGCTGATCCGGTCGCCGGATGTTGCCGTGATCGACACGCGCAACGATTACGAGGTGGCCATAGGCACCTTCGAGGGCGCCGTGGACCCGCAAACCGACAGCTTTCGCGACTTCCCCGCCTGGTGGGAAGCCAACAAGGATCGCTTTCACAACAAGCGGATCGCCATGTTCTGCACCGGCGGCATCCGCTGCGAGAAATCCACGAACTATCTACTGAGCCAGGGCATCGAGGACGTCTATCACCTCAAGGGCGGGATCCTGAAATACCTCGAGGAGGTCCCGGAGGACGACAGCACATGGCAAGGCGCCTGTTTCGTCTTCGACGGGCGGGTGTCGGTCGAACACGGGCTGCGCGAGGGTCCGCATGACCTGTGCCATGCCTGCCGCCGCCCGATTTTGCCCGCCGACCGCGCGCGCCCCGAATATGAACACGGCGTCTCTTGTCATCTCTGCATCGACGAGACTTCGGACGAGGACAAGACCCGGTTCCGCGAGCGTCAGAAACAGATTGCCCTGGCAAGGGCGCGCGGCGAGCGGCACCTGCACGCGGACATCACCGACGAGGATTGACCGGGCTGGGAACTCCTCCGCCACGCTGCTAGCTTCCCCGCGACGGGGAGGACACAGATGACAGATCCGATTTCCAGCCATGTGCTCAGCGATGGCGACACGCAGGTCACGGTGCTTTCGATGGGCTGCGCGGTACAGGACTGGCAGGTGGCCGGGCGCCGCGTTGTCTTGGGCTATGACGATCCCGAGGCTTACCGCGAAAACCCCACGTCGATGGGTATGGTCGTGGGCCGGGTCGCGAACCGCACGGCAGAGGGGAGCTTTGCCCTCGATGGCGAGACCTGGCAGTTGGACGTTGGCAATGGTCCGCATCATCTGCACGGCGGGCCGATGGGCCTGGGCAAGCGGAACTGGCAGATGGAGCCGGAAGGCCCGCGCGCGGTGCGCCTGAGCCTGCATTCGCCGCACCTTGACCAAGGCTATCCCGGCGCCGTCGATTTCGAGGTCCGCCTGTCGCTGGAGGGGGCAACCCTGACCTGGGACATGACGGCGGTGCCCGACCGGGTTACCCCGGTGAACCTGGCCCAGCATCTCTATTTCAACCTGATGGGGTCGGGCACGGTGCGCGACCATACCCTGCGGCTTGCGGCCTCGACCTATACCCCGACCGGTCCCGACCTGATCCCCACCGGAAAGCAACCGGCCGTCAATGGCACCCGGTTTGACTATCGAAAGCCAAGGCGGATCGACGAAGCCGATCCTGACGGCGAGGGCTATGACCTGAACTTTGCGCTGGATGAAACCGAGGGACCGGCGGCGGAACTGCTGTCGCCCGACGGGATGCGCCTGCGGCTCTGGACGGATCAACCGGGGCTGCAGGTCTACACCTGCGGCTTCCTCGAACCGTATGCCTCGCCCTGGCCGGGGGTGGAACACGGGAATTTCGCCGGCATCTGCCTGGAGGCACAGGCGTTTCCGAATGCGCTCAACACGCCGGGCTTCGGTTCGATCCTGGTGTCACCGGACAAGCCTTATCGACAGGTAACACGGATCGAGATCTCCCGGGGCTGACTCGCGGGCACGGGATCGACTGCCCGACGGACCCCCGGCTGCCCTTTTGTCCTCTAGACCTGCGGCTTGGGCCGCATGGAACGGCGGCCGGGTTCGGCTTGCGGCCAGCCGAGCTTTGCTGCGACTTCCCGCATGCCGGTGTCGCCACCGCCCGCCAACGGCTCACCTGCCCTTCGACCGGCCCTCATCGCGCCAGCCATGATCAGCCACTGCTTCACCAACCTTTGCCACATTAACCTTAACCGTGTTAACCTTAATGCCGCCTAAAAGTATCCGCGAACCAGGCTTCCGGCGAGCAGCGCCCAACCATCCGCCAAAACAAAGAAGGCCAGCTTGAAAGGCAGCGACACGATGGCTGGCGGCACCATCATCATGCCCATCGACATCAAAACGGCGGCAACGACGAGGTCGATGATCAGGAACGGCAGGAAGATCAGGAAGCCCACCTGGAATGCCCGCGCCACCTCGGAGAGCATGAAACTTGGCACCAGAACGGACAGGGGCGCCTCGGGCGAAAGGGCGGTCTCGACCGCGTCCGGGCGAAGGTCGGCCATTGCACGATAGGTGTCTGGATCGGCGCGGCCTGCCATGAAGTCGCGGAAGGGTTCAATGGCCAGAACCGCGGCCTCCTCGACCTCTATCTGTTCCTCCAGCAAGGGCTGGACGCCCGTTTCCCAAGCCTCGTTGAAGACAGGTTCCATCACGAAATAGGTCAGGAACAGCGCCAGGCTGACGATCAGCATGTTGGGAGGCGATTGCTGCAGACCCACGGCCTGACGCAGGATCGCGAGGACCGTTACCATGAAGGGAAAGCAGGTCACCATGATGGCAAGGCCCGGCGCCAGGCTCAGCAGGGTGATCAGTGCGATCAGCTGGATCGACGTGGCCGTGACCGACCCGCCATCGCCCATGTCGATTGCGATGGACTGGGCGCTGGCCATGCCCGGCAACAACAGCCAAAGCGCCAGCACCGGCAGGAGGATACGCATCGCTCAGGCCGGCGACTGAAGGTCGACCACTTCGGTGATGCGAACCGCCAAATGGCCGGATCCATCACCGTCGACGACCTCAAGCACGCCGATGGCGATCAGCTTTTCCCCGACATAGAGTTCGACCGGATCGTCGAGCTGCTTGTCCAGCGTCAGAACGGAGCCTTCGTTCAGTTGCAGGAGTTCGCGCACCAGCGGGCGCGCGCGGCCCACGGAAACCGTGATCTCGATCGGGACCGAGGTAAAGGGCGTGCCCTGATCGCTGCGGGCGGCGGTCTGCGCGCTATCCATGTTTCATTTTCCTCTGGTTGTCATGTGCAAAACCCGCGACGGCCTCGGACAGCGAGGCGGCAAGATCGCTCAGGTCGATCTGGCGTTCGGTTGCGCCAAAACGGATGTCGGCCTGTTCCTCGGCCAGCGAATCGTCCGGGCTCAGGCGGATAGGAAACCCGAAGTCCTGATCGAGCAGCGGCTTGACCGCCTCGACCCGATCCGGGTGCACCGCGATCTCGACATCCATCCTGCCAATCTCGAGGCTCATGGCTTGCAGTTGCTGGACGATATGATGGCCCAGTGTCTGCCGGGCCATTTCCGGCAAAAGCGAGCGTACCATCTCGTCCAGCAGCGGCGTCACCGCGTTCATGACCTGGGTATAGGCCTCATGATACGTGAAACTCAGGTCCTGCAGGTGCTGGCCTAGTGCGCTGGATATCCGCGTGCGATCGTCGGACTGCGCCTTGACCGAATCGTCCCAGCCAGCGCGATACCCTTTCTCGAAAGCTTCGAGTTTCTGCCCTTCGATCTCGGCTTCGGTGATCCGCGGTTCGGTTGATTCCTGCGGCGCGGCGGGCGCTGCCGCCTTGGCCTTGGCGCCGAAATCCTCAAGAAGCTCCGCAATCGCGCTCATGTCGCGTCTTCCTTGTCTTCCTCAAGCCAGCTACGCAGGATCTCGACGGTTTCCGTCTTGCGCGCCTCGATCAGGTTGCGCAGGCGCTCCACGGGATCCTCTTCGGCGGGGGCATCGAAATCGACCATGCCCATGGAGCTGAAATCCGGGCCGTCCGCCAACACGGGCAGGTTGTCGAAACTGTCGTTGGTTTCGATCTCGCCTTCCAGTGCCTCGCCTTCGGCGGGGAGGCCGGGAGCGGGCAACGCCCCGGCGCTGGCCGTCACCGTCTCACCCCGCGACAGGATGGGACGCAAAACAAAAAGGCCGAGGATCAGAGCCACCACCGCAAGAACCCCCATCTGGATCAGCCGCATCATGTCGAGAGATCCCGAGAACAGGCCGGGTTCCAGCGGGCCGGTGCCCAGCCCGTCCGGCCGTTCGAAAGGCATCGACCGCAGGGTGATCTGGTCGCCGCGTTCCTCGTCGAAACCAACGGCCGAGGCTACGAGGTCACGCAGCGCTTCCAGCTCGGTGTCGGGAAGGGGAACAAATGTCTGGGTGCCGTCGGCCGCCGGTTCAAAACTGCCGTTGACCAAGACAGCGACGGTCAACCGCTTGATCGCGCCAGGCTGGCGGGTGATCTCGCGGGTGGTTTCGGAGATCTCGTAGTTGATTCGCTCCCGCGTTTCGGACTTGGCCGTGGTCGACTGGTCCGGTCCGCCCCCGGCGCCGCCATCGGGCAGGTTCGACGCCACGGTGACATCGCCTCCCCCGCCCAGGTTTTCCGACTTGTCGGTGCGCTCCTCGGTATCGGTCGAGACGATCACGCGGCCGTCGGGATCGAAACTGTGCTGACGGATCAGTTCCAGTTCCGTGACCGTATCCACGCTGACCTCGACCACAGCGTTGCCGGATCCGACGCGGGCCTCCATCAGGCGCTGGACGCGATCGCGCAGCATGGCGGCCTTGTCATCTGCGGTCACGCCGCCGCCGGTCTTGTCCTCGGCGCCGATCAGCCCACCCTTGCCGTCGATCACCGCAACATTTTCAGGAACCAGGCCAGGAACGGCCGAGGCGACAAGGAATTTCAGCGCCCGCGCCTGCGCCGCGTTCAGCACCGCGCCGGTCGTCGTCACGGAAATCGAGGCCGTGGGCGTCACGTCACGCTGAAAGGGATTCGCGCTGGAGTTGGCGATATGGACGCGGGCGCTTGCAATCTGGGGGTTCGAGACGATCGTGCGCGCCAATTCACCCTCTTTGGCGCGCCAGTAGGCGGCGTCGAACATCTGGCTGGTGGTCCCGAAACCGGATAGCCCGTCCAGCAACTCGTAACCTTGGCCGCTATTTGCCGGCAGTCCTTCGCTGGCAAGAGTGAGTCGCAGCGCATCGCGCTCTGCCTCGGGGACGAAAATCGCCCCGGCGCGCACGTCATACTGAACCCCGCGGGCCTCCAGCGCCTTGACGACGTCACCCGCAGCATCGTTTTCCAGACCCGCATAAAGCAGGGCCATGTTGGGCGCCGACGCCAGACGCGTCAGGCCGAGAACCGCCAGCATCACCACCACCGTGGCACCAATGACGATCATGCGTTGACGCCCGGCAAGGGCATTCCAGCTCGACAGTACCTGATTCAAGACCGACCTCCGCTCCAAACATTCTGTTCGGTTGTGCCGAGGTTGACCTATTCGCCTTAACAATCAGTTAGCCCCTTTTCGTTACAACGGGCCCATCGCCGACGAAGAGGTAAAGAATGTCTGACGCCACCGTTGATGGAGACGAGATTGCCGGCAAGAAGCCGTCAAAACTGCCGCTGATCATTGGCCTGGTGCTTGCGCTTGTTGGCGGCGGTGGCGGGTTTTACGCGGTGCAGTCGGGTCTGCTTGGCCTCGGCGGAGGCAAGGCGGCAGTTGCACATGCCCCGGCGGATCACGGCGAACCGCATGTGGCAACAAAGGCCTTGCCCGACGTCAGTTTCATCGAAGTGCCGCCGGTGCTGATTTCGCTGGGCCCAAACGCCCATGCGAGCCACCTGCGATTTCGCGCCAGCCTCGAGGTGCCGTCGGAATACAAGAGCGAGGTCGAAAAGATCCTGCCGCGCATCCAGAACGTGCTCAACAGCTATCTCCGCGCGCTCGAAGCGCAGGACATCGAGGCGCAGGGCGCCCTTGTACGGCTGCGCGGCCAGATGCTGCGCCGAATCAAGCTGGTGGCCGGCGAAGGCCGGGTGCGCGACCTCCTCGTGCTTGAATTTGTCCTGAATTGAGGGAGATGGGAATGGAAGCAATTGCAGATATCCTGCTGGTGGCGGGTGCGTTGGGCGCCGGTTTCTACTGTTTTATCCTGGCGCGGCGGCTGTCGCGCTTTACAGACTTGGAAAACGGCGTCGGTGGCGCCGTCGCGGTGCTGTCGGCGCAGGTCGACGACCTGACCAGGACCCTGGGCAATGCCCAGAAAAGCGCCGGCGAATCGAACAAGTCGCTGGGCGAACTGACCGACCGGGCCGAGGACGTCGCCCGCCGCCTGGAACTGCTGGTGGCCTCGATGCATGACCTGCCGCAGAACAGCGCACCGCCACAGCAGGACGCCAAGGATCCGGTTTTCCTGCGTCACTCGCGCAACTGAACGCGCATCGCCACGCAACACGAGGATTGAACATGGCCAAAGCCAAGGTTTCCGCGCGCCCCGGCGCCGCAAGATCCGCGCGCAAGACGCCCAAGCGCAAGCCGCGCGGCGCTCTGGCGGCGATCTGCGCCCTGCTGGTGACATCCGGCCTGTTGCGGCTGGCCGTGGGCGCAAGCGAGGCATTGGCCCGCGAAGGCGACACAGGGCCGAAACCCCAACTAGAGGCGGCCCTTGCGGCAGATGTGGCCAAGGCCAGGCCCGCCGCCGGTCAACCCGCTCCGCGCGTGGTGGCAGAGGCCGACATCAAGCCTCTGCTGGAGGCGCTGGATGCGCGCGAGTCCCGACTGCGCAAGCGCGAATCGGCTATTGACGTGCGCATGCAGGCGCTGGCCGTCGCCGAAGCGGAAATCGAACGCAAGATGCAAGCCCTGGCAGCGGCCGAGGCCAGCCTGAAACAGACGCTCGCTCTGGCAAGGACCGCTGCCTCGGACGATGTCGAAAAGCTGACCGACGTCTACGCCAACATGAAACCCAAGCAGGCCGCCGCCCTCTTCGAGGAGATGGACCCCCAGTTCGCCGCAGGTTTCCTTGCCCGAATGCGCCCCGATGCCGCCGCCGCGATCATGGCCGGGATGACCCCGCAGTCCGCCTATCTGGTGAGCGTGGTCCTGGCCGGGCGCAACGCGGATGTTCCCAAGGAATGACCCGCGAAGGAGCGATTTACCGCGTGTGCGTGCCACGAGAAGTGCAGGTGCACGGCAACGTGACACCCCCTGGGCGCTCGCGGGATTGCTTTTCGGACCGTCTTGGGCCAAATACCATGCCGCACTCCGGATAAATTCGCAGAGGCTGCCATGTTGAACCGCCGTACTTTCCTTGCCGCCTCGGCCACCGCCGCGGCATTCCCGTTGCCCGCGCTCGCCTATTCGGTGGACACGAAATTCAAGCCGCAGGTCGTCTCGATCAAGCCGGACCTGGCTCCCGGGCAGATCCTGATCCTGTCCAAGGCACATTTCCTTTATTTGGTCGAGGCACCGGGACAGGCGCGTCGCTATGGTGTCGGACTTGGCACCGCGGGGCAGGCGATTTCGGGCACCTACGACGTCGGCGGCAAGAAGAAGTGGCCGACGTGGCGTCCGACCGACGCGATGATCAAGCGCAACCCGAGCGCCTATGAAAAGTTTATCGACAACGACTATGTCCAGCCCGGTGGCCCCGGCAACCCACTGGGCGCTCGCGCACTGTATCTGTATCGCAACGGGCGTTACACCTTCAACGCGATCCACGGCACGACGGCCCCCCGGTCGATCGGGCGCTCGGTCTCAAACGGCTGCGTCCGGATGATCAATGACCATGTGATCGACCTCTACGAACGCGTTCAACCCGGCGCCAAAGTCACCGTTCTGTGACGCAGAAGAGCGCGCAGGCATCCGGGCGCTTCGATCTGATCGTTCTTGGGGCCGGACCCGCCGGGTCCGCCGCTGCCATGAACGCAGTTCGGGCCGGTCTGCGCGTCGCCATGGTCGACAAGGCGCGATTCCCTCGGAACAAACTGTGCGGCGGCGGCCTGACCGGCCGCGCCATAGCCCGCTATGGCCGGACCTTTGGCGGGACGTTGCCGCCTGTTCCGCTCGAGCGGCGGGACAGGTTCACCTTTCATGCTTTCGGTCAGCCACTTGGCGACAGCCGTGATGCCCCGCCCTTGTACCTGGGCATGCGATACGAGTTGGATGCAGCCCTGGTCGAACAGGCGCTTGCGGCCGGCGTGGTGGACTTCACCGGGCAGAGCGGCAGGCTGGATCCCGATGGTCCGGCCGTGGATCTGCCCGGCGGCCGGATCGAGGCCCCGCTGCTGATCGCCGCTGACGGTGTCAACAGCAACACCGCGAGGACACTCTTTGGCACCGCCTTCGACAGGGCCCGGATCGGGTTTGCGCTGGAGGTCGAGCACCCCGGCGCCGATCCCGACCGCCCGCTGCGTATCGATTTCGGCGCCGCGGACTGGGGCTATGGCTGGCAGTTCCCCAAGCCGCTGGGCACCACCGTGGGCCTCGGCGGCGTGTTGTCCCGCAACACTGACATGAAATCCGCGCTGTACCGCTATCTAGACCAGCTCGGCCTGCCGGACACGCTGCCGGTCAAAGGGCAGTTTCTGCCCTTTGGCGATTTCCGAACCGTTCCGGGCAAGGGGCGCATCCTGCTGGCAGGGGATGCCGCCGGACTTGTGGATCCAATCACCGGCGAGGGCATTGCCCACGCGCTGGACAGCGGCGCCCGTGCGGCGGAGGCCGCGCGGCGCGCGCTTGAACAGGGAACGCCGGACAGTGCCTTGGCCGCTTATACAAGAGCGTTGCGCCCGATCCATCGCGGATTGCGTCATGCCCGGCTGTTGCGCAACCTGATGTTCCGCGAAACGCTGCGCCCTGCCTTCATCCGCAGTTTCCGCGGCTCTCGCACCCTGCGCGGCGAATACCTGCGCATGATGGCCGGAGAGACGGACTATGGCCCCCTGATGCAGAAAATGGCCGCGAGGCTGCCGGGCTTTGCCTGGCGCGCTGTCAGCGGAACATGAAGAATCTTAACGATTAAGCCCTGCACCGGGCATCGGGTCTTAAGGTTCTGTTAGGGTCTGGCCACCTACCTTCCAAGCAGATGGAGGGCATAGTGGCTATCTTTTATTTCCTTATTGGCTGCATGATCGGTCTGGTCTGCGCGGTTGTCGGGTGGCTCGGCTTCGACATGTCGATCCTCGCTGCCTTCGGCCTGTATCTCAGCGTCAGTCTGATGGTTGGCATGACCTTGATCCTATCCACCCTGCATATGCTCGGTCACGAATGCACCGAGGTCGACGCCTGACCCTCAGCGGTCGACCTGAGCGATCAGCGCTTCGACCTTCGGCCCGACCGCCTCGACGATGCGCGCCACGCCGGTCGCATTGGGATGGATGCCATCGGGCTGCATGTAACGCCCCGGATCATCGGGCATCTCGCCGTCTTGCATCAGACCTGCAAAGAAGCTCTCCAGATACAAAGTGTCATAGGCCTCTGCCAGTTCCGGGTAGATTGCATCGAACTGTGCCTTGTAGTCGGGGCCGTAGTTGCCCGGCGCCGACATCCCGATCAATAGCACCTCCAGCCCGCGCGCCTCGGCGACCTTCAGGATGCCCTCGATATTGGCACGCGCCGCCGCCGGATCTATGCCTCGCAACAGGTCATTCCCGCCAAGCGCCACGATCATCGCCTGGATTTCGGGGGTCAGCGACCAGTCCACCCGCGCCAGCCCACCCGCCGTGGTATCCCCCGACACCCCGGCGTTGACGATCCGTACATCATGGCCGCGCTCAGTCAGCCAGCTCCGCAGTTGCGGCACGAACCCTTCCCGTTCGATCAGCCCATAGCCCTGCGTCAGGCTGTCGCCCAGCGCCAGGATATGCACCCGCTCTGCCGCGGCACCCGTCGCCACCAGCAGCAAGACCATCACCAGTGCCTTGTTGCGCAAGCCCAACAGCCCATATCTGACCCAGTGCAACATGTTCCGAGGCCCCCCGTGTCCGATGCCGTTCTCTCGCTCCAAAATGTCACCCTCAGCCTCAGGGGCAATGCCGGATTGGTGGAAATCCTGCATGGAATCTCGCTCGACGTGACGCGGGGAGAGACGCTGGGCCTTGTCGGGCCGTCGGGATCAGGCAAGTCCTCTCTGCTGATGATCATGGGCGGGTTGGAACGGGCCAGCACCGGGCAGGTGCACGCGCTGGACCATGACCTGACGACGATGAGCGAGGATGCCCTGGCGCGTTTTCGTCGCGACCACATGGGCGTTGTGTTCCAATCCTTCCACCTGATCCCGACCATGACCGCGCTGGAAAACGTCGCAACGCCGCTGGAACTTGCGGGCGACCGCCGGGCATTCGACCGGGCGCGGGCGATGCTGGACAAGGTCGGGCTGGCCGCCCGCGCCGATCACTACCCGGCGCAGATGTCGGGCGGGGAACAACAGCGCGTTGCGCTGGCCCGCGCGCTGGCGCCGGAACCAGACATTCTTTTGGCCGATGAACCCACGGGCAACCTCGACGGGGCGAATGGTGCCGCCATCGTCGACCTTCTGTTCGGGCTGTCGCAGGAACATGGCGCGACGCTGGTGCTCGTCACCCATGCACCGGACCTCGCAGCGCGCTGCGACCGGGTTGTGCACCTGGACGATGGCCGCGTCGCCTCGACCGAATTGAGGGCCGCGGAATGAGCCTTGCCACCTCGGCGCGCTTTGCCCGGCGTGAGTTGCGCGGCGGCTTGCGCGGCTTCCGCATTTTCCTGGCCTGCCTTGCCCTGGGTGTGGCCGCCATTGCCGGCGTCGGCTCTATCCGCTCGGCGATTCAGACCGGGCTAGAGGATCAGGGCGCCGTCCTGCTGGGCGGCGACGCCCAAGCCGAATTCACCTACCGCTTTGCCACCGAGGATGAGCGCGCGTGGATGCAGGAGACCGCCACTTCTGTCTCCGAGGTGACGGATTTCCGTTCGATGGCAACGGTAACACGCGACGGCACCACCGAACGCGGTCTGACGCAGGTGAAATCCGTGGACGCCGCCTACCCCCTGCTGGGTGAGATCGTGCTGGACCCGCCGATGCCCTTGGCCGAGGCTCTGCGGGATCAGGGCGCCATCATGGCCCCGATCCTTGCCGACCGGCTGGCGCTGTTGCCCGGCGACACATTCCGCCTTGGCACGCAGGAGTTCACCCTGCGGGCAACCATTGCCGTGGAACCGGACGACGCCGGGGACGGCTTTGGTCTCGGCCCGCGCACCATAGTCCGAACCGCAGATCTGCAAGGTTCGGGCCTGCTCAGCGAAGGCTCTCTGTTCGAAACGGAATACCGGATGCTCCTGCCCCCGGGCACCGACCTCGATACCGCCCGCGCCGAGGCGCTGGAGCGGTTCGAGGACAAGGGCCTGAGCTGGCGCGACGCGCGCAACGGGGCCCCTGGCATCGCACGGTTCGTCGAGAGGCTGGGCAGTTTCCTTGTCCTCGTCGGGTTGTCCGGGCTGGCCGTGGGCGGAATCGGCGTGTCCGCGGCGGTGCGCGCCTATCTTGCGCGCAAGACAAGCGTGATCGCCACGCTGCGCACGCTGGGCGCCACGCGCAGCATCATCTTCCAGACCTATTTCATCCAGATTGGTGTGCTCAGCCTTGTCGGCATCACGCTGGGCCTGATCCTTGGCGCGCTGGTGCCGATCCTCTTTGCCCCGCTCATCGCGGGCGCTTTGCCGGTACCCACGGTCTTTACCCTATACCCCGGCGCACTGGCAGAGGCGGCGCTCTACGGCGTGCTGACTGCCCTGCTGTTCACGCTCTGGCCCCTGGCCCGGGCCGAAGAGGTGCGCGCCGCGACCCTGTTCCGCGATGCGCTGGACAGCGCACGGCTGCTACCCGCCTGGCGCTATGTGCTGGCAACGCTGGTGCTAGTCGCCCTGCTGGTCGGTAGTGCCACGCTGTTCGCCGGGCGGCCCGGCCTGACGCTCTGGATCGCGGGCGGCATCGCGGGGGCACTGCTGGTGCTGCTGGGGGCCGCCTGGGCGATCCGCTGGATGGCCCGCCTCGCCACACCCGCCGCACGCGGCAGACCCGCATGGCGCATGGCGCTGGGCGCCATCGGAGGACCGCGCGAAAGTGCCGGGTCAGTTGTGCTGTCGCTGGGTCTTGGCCTGACGGTGCTGGCCGCCATCGGCCAGATCGACGGCAATCTGCAAAGCGCCATCCAGCGCGACCTGCCAGAGGTCGCGCCCTCGTATTTCTTTGTGGACATCCAGAAGGATCAGATGCCCGGCTACCTCGACCGGCTGGAAAACGACCCAGCCGTCAGCCGCATCGACAGCGCCCCCATGCTGCGCGGCATCATCACCCGCATCAATGGTCAACCGGCGACAGAGGCGGTGGGCGAACACTGGGTTCTGCGCGGCGACAGGGGCGTAACCTACTCCGAAACACCCGGTGCCCGCACCACCGTGACCGCCGGCGAATGGTGGCCCGAGGGCTACAGCGGCCCGCCGCAGGTCAGCTTTGCCGCTGAAGAGGCGCAGGAAATGGGCCTCAAGCTGGGCGACACGCTGACCGTCAACATCCTGGGGCGTGACATCACCGCGACCATCACCTCGTTCCGCGAGGTCGATTTCTCGACCGCCGGCATCGGCTTTGTCATGACGATGAACCCCGCCGCGCTGCAGGCTGCACCGCATACCTTCATCTCGACCGTATACGCCGAGGAATCGGCCGAGGCGCAGATCCTGCGCGACCTCGCCGGTCAATATCCCAACATCACCGCCATCCGCGTCCGCGACGCCATCGACCGGGTCAGCGACCTGTTGGACGGTATCGGCCAAGCGGTGCGCTGGGGCGCGGCGGCGACACTGCTGACCGGCTTTCTGGTGGTGATCGGCGCGGCGGCGGCGGGCGCAGGTGCGCGCACCTACGAGGCGGCGGTACTCAAGACACTTGGCGCCACCCGCGCCCGCATCCTGCAAAGCTTTGCCCTGCGCTCTGCCCTTCTGGGCGGTGCGGCGGGCGCGGTCGCGTTGGGCGCCGGTATCGCCGGGGCCTGGGCCGTCATGACCTTCGTGATGGAAACCGATTTCGCGGTGATCTGGCCTTCGGCCATCGGGATCGTCACGGGCGGGGTGCTGGCGACGCTGCTGGCCGGGCTCGGCTTTGCCTGGCGCCCGCTTGCAACACGGCCCGCGGGGATACTTCGCGCGCGGGAGTGACGATTCGGACAGGCTGTCACGTTGCATCCCTCGCGCCGGACTGGCACCACCGTGGATAACCGAAACCATCGCCGGATCTGTCCCATGAGTGATTCCCTGCCGATGCCGGTCACGGCGCCGCTGACCTCTGCCCAGCGCACGCAGCTGTTCAACCTCGTTCGTCGCGCCGCCAAGGCCGAGATCATGCCGCGTTTCCGCAAGCTTGGCACCCATCAGATCGGCGAGAAGACCGGCCCGCAGGACCTGGTGACAGAGGCGGACACCAGCGCCGAGGCGATGATCACCCGTGGCCTGCAACGGTTCTTTCCCTCTGCCGTGATCGTCGGCGAAGAGGCGGCCTCGTCGAACCCCGATCTGGTCAAGAAGATCCCCGAAGCCGAGCTCTGCTTTACCATCGACCCGGTGGACGGCACCTGGAACTTCGCGAAGGGCCTGCCGCTCTTCGGGGTCATGGTTTCCGTGCTGCGCTTTGGCCGCCCGGTCTTCGGCCTGCTTTACGATCCGGTACTGAACGACATCGTCTGGGCCGATACAGAGCATCCCGCCCAGATGCAGCTGCCGCGCCGCGACAGCCGTTTCGTCAATACCGACCACGACCAGAACAAGCCGCTGGACCAGCTCAACGGGTTCGTGCCGCTGTTCCTGATCCCCGAGGACAAGCGCGCCGAGGCCGCTGCCACCCTGCCGAAATTCGGGCGGGTCTGGTCGCTGCGCTGTGCCTGCCATGAATTCCGCACGTTGGCACAAGGCGAGGTCGATTTCGTTCTGTTCGCCAAGCTGACCGCGTGGGACCAGCCCGCGGGCGTCGTCGTGACCCGGCAGGCGGGTGGCCATGTGGCCATGCTGGACGGGTCGGAATACGCCGGCGACACGACCTCGGGCTACCTGCTGGCAGCCAGTGACAAGGCAACTTGGGACAAGGTGCGCGACGCCTTTGCCTTCCTGATGGACGCTCCGGCGGCCGATCCGACCCCGGCGCCCGAGAGAAACACCTATCCAGGCGAATTGGCCGTCGACAGCGACGCCTGAGGCCGCACCCTAGGCCGTGCCTGCGCAGCGCGCCGCGTAGTCGCGCAGCAAGGGCACACGCCTGGGGCGAAAGCTGCGCCCGTTCAGACAGGCGCTTTCGATCCCCTTGGTGTGGAACAGGCGCCAGTCCTGCCGCAGGCAGCACCAGACCAGCACCATCAAGGTGCCCTCCGAATAGCTGATCCCCAACGGCCAGACCTCTCGGTCGGTCACCTGCCCCTTGAGATCGCGATAGCGGACGTCCAAGGCCAGTTCTTCCCAGCAGGCCCGCCGCAAGAGCGCCATGTCCACGGTAGCCTCGACCGGCCTGGGTGGCGGGCGAAAGCTGCGCAGGACCGTGTGCATGGCCTGCCGCGACTGCCCGTCGGTCAGCGTGGCGATGATCCGCGCCAGGGCAGATTGGCCCGCCGCCTCCAGCGCGGCGTCGCCGGTCTGGCGCAATTCTCCGACGGCAAGCACCAGCGCCTCGATCTCCAGCCGGGAAAAGCTCTGCGGCGGCAGGGCCGGATCCTCGGTCAGCCGATAGCCTACCCCTGCCTCGCCATCGATCAGGGCGCCCCCCGCGCGCAATGTGGCAATGTCCCGATACAGCTGACGCCGTGAAACGCCAGTCTCGGACGCCAACCGGTCAGCGGTCACCGGCGCAGGCAGACGGCGCAGGGTGTCCATCAGACGAAAGAGGCGATCGGTCCGGGCCATGCTGACAGCATCTGTCAGGAGGCGGCCGTTAAGGCAAGGCATTCCCGAGTAACAGGAGAAACCCATGCTCAAGCTTTTCCACGCCCCGCATTCCCGCTCGACCTCCATCATGGCGCTGATCGAGGAGATGGGCATCGCCGACCGGGTCGAGGTCATCGAGGTCACTGTGGCCCGCGGCGATGGCAGCGGCGCCCCGGACCCGCAGAACCGTCACCCCGAAAAGAAGGTGCCTTACCTGACTGACGGCACGGACAGCGTGCGCGAACGCGGCGCCATCATCGCCTACCTGACCGACAGGTTTCCCGATGCCGGTCTTGGTCGTCCCGTCGGACATCCCCAGCGCGGGGCCTTCCTCAGCTGGTTGTTCTACTACCAGGGCGTGATGGAGCCGCTGCTTGTCCTCGACTGGGCCGGGATCGACCATCCCATCGTGCAGACGACCTTCCGCGACATGAAAACCGTCGTGGCGCGGCTGGCAGAGGCACTGGACGGCCAGCCTTACCTTCTGGGCGACGCATATTCGGCGGTGGACTTGCTGCTGTCCAGCCCCTTCCAATGGCTGCCCGACGCCGCGCCCGACAACCCCGCCGTCACGGCGTGGCTGGATCGCTGTGCCAATCGCCCCGCGTTGAGGATGGTGGCGGAGCATGAAAGCGCGGACTTGATAGTCTAATCCACAAACGACAATGCCCTCGCAGTCCCCTGCGAGGGCATTCTATCGTGCAACGGCTCGCCCCGCCTATTCCGCGGCCTCGGCGTAATCGCTCATCGGCGGGCAGGTGCAGATCAGGTGACGGTCGCCATAGACGTTGTCGACCCGGTTCACCGGCGGCCAGTACTTGTCGACACGGAAGGCGCCCGGCGGGAAACAGCCCTGCTCGCGGCTATAGGGACGATCCCAGTCACGCACGAGGTCCTCCATCGTGTGCGGCGCCAGCTTCAGCGGGTTCTGTTCCCGGTCCATGTCGCCGTTCTCGATGGCCCGGATTTCCTCGCGGATCGCCAGCATCGCATCACAGAACCGGTCCAACTCGGCCTTGGTCTCGCTCTCCGTCGGCTCCACCATCAGCGTGCCCGCCACCGGCCAGCTCATGGTCGGCGCGTGGAACCCGGCATCCATCAACCGCTTGGCGATGTCTTCGACCGTCACGCCCGCCGATTTCTCGAAAGGCCGCGTGTCGATGATGCATTCATGCGCCACCCAGCCGTTCGACCCGCGGTAAAGCACGTCATAGGCCCCTTCCAGCCGCTTGGCGATGTAGTTGGCGTTCAGGATCGCCACCCGCGTCGCCTGCGTCAGCCCGCTGCCGCCCATCATCAGGCAGTAGGCCCAGCTGATCGGCAACAGGGACGGAGACCCGAAAGACGCCGCGCTGACCGCCCCGCCCTCTGCCTCCAGCGGGTTGCCGGGCAGATGCGGGACAAGGTGTTCCTTGACCCCGATCGGCCCCATGCCGGGGCCGCCGCCGCCGTGCGGAATGCAGAAGGTCTTGTGCAGGTTCAGGTGACTGACGTCCCCGCCCAGATCGCCCGGACGCGACAGGCCCACCATCGCATTCATGTTGGCCCCGTCGATATAGACCTGCCCACCGTGTTCGTGGGTGATCGCGCAGACCTCTTTCACCGTCTCCTCGAACACGCCATGCGTGGACGGATAGGTGATCATGCAGGCCGCCAGCGCATCCGAATGCTTCTCGGCCTTGGCGCGGAAGTCCTCCACGTCGATAGATCCCAAAGCGTCGCATTTCACCGCCACGACCTTCCAGCCGACCATCTGCGCCGAGGCCGGGTTGGTGCCATGCGCGTTGACCGGGATCAGGCAGACGTTGCGCTGCCCCTCCCCCCGATCCATCTGCCAGCGCCGGATCGTCAGCAGGCCCGCGTATTCCCCCTGCGCGCCGGAATTGGGCTGCATGGAAATCGCGTCATAGCCGGTGATCTGGCACAGCTTGGCGTTCAGGTTCTCGATCAGTTCGGCATACCCCCGCGCCTGGTCCTTGGGCGCATAGGGGTGAATCATCGAGAACTCGCGCCAGCTGACCGGCATCATCTCGGCGGCCGAGTTCAGCTTCATCGTGCAGGACCCCAGCGGGATCATCGCCCGGTCCAGCGCCAGGTCACGGTCAGCCAGGCGACGCATGTAGCGCATCATCTCGGTCTCGGCCCGGTTCATGTGGAACACGTCATGTTCCAGGTAGGTGCTCTGCCGGATCAGCGCCTCGGGCAGGCGGTACTCGGACTCCGCCGGATCATCCTTTTTCACCAGACCGAAGGCGCGCCAGACCGCCTCGATGGTCGAGGGCCGGGTGCGTTCGTCCAGCGTGATGCCGACACGGGTCTTGCCCACGCGGCGCAGGTTCAGCCCCTGCTGAACGGCGGCCTGCAGGACACCGCGCTGCAACAGGCCCACGTCCACGGTGATCGTGTCGAAGAACTCGGTCGGTTCCACCTTGAAGCCCGCCGCCTCAAGCCCCTTGGCAAGGCGCACGGTCTTGCGGTGGATACGCTGCGCAATGGCGCGCAGCCCCTTGGGCCCGTGGAACACCGCGTAGAATCCGGCCATGACCGCCAGCAGCGCCTGCGCCGTGCAGACGTTCGATGTCGCCTTTTCGCGCCGGATGTGCTGTTCGCGGGTCTGCAACGACAGCCGGTAGGCGCGGTTGCCGTGGCTGTCGACAGAAACACCGACGATCCGCCCCGGCATCGAGCGTTTCATCGCGTCCTTGCAGGCCATGTAGGCCGCATGCGGCCCGCCATAGCCCACGGGCACGCCAAAACGCTGGGTCGAACCAACGGCAATATCCGCCCCCATCGCGCCCGGTTCCTTCAGCAGGCAAAGCGACAGTGGATCGGCGCTGACGATGCCCACCGCCTTGGCGCCATGCAAGGCCTCCATCTCTGCGGTGAAGTCCCGCAAGTGACCGTAGGTGCCGGGATACTGGAAGATCGCGCCGAACACCTTGTCGGCCTCCAACGCCTCTGGCGCACCGACGATCACTTCGATCCCCAGCGGTTCGGCGCGGGTCTTCATCACCGCGATGTTCTGCGGGTGACAGTTCTCGTCGACGAAAAAGGCGTTGGCCTTGGATTTCGCCACCCGCTGCGCCATGGTCATCGCCTCGGCGCAGGCGGTCGCCTCGTCCAGCAACGAGGCATTGGCGATCTCCAGCCCCGTCAGGTCGCAGATCATGGTTTGGAAGTTCAACAGCGCCTCTAGCCGGCCCTGGCTGATCTCGGGCTGGTAGGGCGTATAGGCGGTGTACCAGGCGGGGTTTTCCAGGATGTTGCGCTGAATCGCCGGCGGCGTCACCGTGCCGTGATAACCCTGCCCGATGAGCGAGGTCAGCACCCTGTTCTTGGAGGCAACCTCGCGCATCCGGTAGATCAGCTCGCGCTCGGACAGCGGCTTGCCGAAATCCAGCGGCGTTTCCTGCCGGATCGCCTTGGGCACCGTTTCGTCCACCAGTTGATCCAGCCCCGAAACACCCAGCACGTTGAACATGCTCGCCATTTCCTCGGGCGAGGGGCCGATGTGGCGCCGGTTGGCAAAATCATAGGGAAGATAGTCGATGGGCTCGTAGGTCATGCACCGCTCCCGGGCTACTTCTTGGCAAAAATACTCCCGGGGGGTGAATCGGCCGTCCGGCCAGGAGGGGGCGGCGCCCCCTGCCCCGGGTGTCGCCCGCGACACGGCAGGCGATGGCACAGGGCGGGTTTTACCCCGCCGCCGCGCTCACGAAATGAAGTCCTTGTAGGCCTTCTCGTCCATCAGGTCGTCCAGCGCCGACAGGTCCTCGACCTTCATCTTGAAGAACCAGGCCTCGCCCTCGGGGTCCTCGTTGATCTTGCCCGGCTCCTCGACGATGGGTTCGTTCACCTCGACGATCTCGCCGTCCAGCGGTGCCAGGATGTCAGAGGCGGCCTTGACCGATTCGATCACCACGACTTCCTCGTCCTTGGTGACCTCGCGGCCTTCATCGGGCAGTTCGACAAAGACGATATCGCCCAACTGTTCCGCCGCGTGATTGGTGATGCCCACGACGACCAGGTCACCCTCGACCAGCAGCCATTCATGTTCCTCGGTGAATTTCATGTAAGTCTCCCTGTTTCACCGTTTGAACCCAGCCGGTACGAAGGGCAGCTTTGCCACCCGCACCGGAACCCTCTTGCCGCGCAGCTCGCCCCAGAGGGCCGTGCCCTCTGTTGCGCATCGCGCGGACACATATCCCATGGCCACCGGCCCTTCGACCGAGGGGCCGAAGCCACCCGAGGTCACGGCGCCGACCTCGGCCCCGCCCTCCTCGGCATCATACAGGACCACGCCCGCGCGCATCGGCGCCCGGCCCTCGGGGCGCAGGCCCACGCGCTTGCGCGCCGGACCCTCGGCGATCTCCCGCTCCACACGTTCCGCGCCCGGATAACCGCCTGCGCGCGCGCCATCCGCGCGGCGGACCTTCTGGATCGCCCATGTCAGACCCGCCTCGACCGGCGAGGTTCCCGGGTCCAGGTCCTGCCCGTACAGGCACAGACCCGCTTCCAGCCGCAGGCTGTCGCGCGCGCCCAGCCCGATGGGTTCCACCCGGGCATCCGACAGCAGCGATTTCACCAGATCCACGGCCGCCACGTTTGGCACCGAGATCTCAAAGCCATCCTCGCCGGTATAGCCCGACCGCGAGACCCAGCATTCCGCGCCCGCGATGGGCAACGTCTCGACATCCATGAAACGCATGTCACGCACGGCGGGGCAATGCTCGGCCAGCACATCCTCGGCCTCGGGCCCCTGTAGCGCGACAAGCGCACGATTTTCCAGCAGTTTCACGGTGATGCCGCCCGGCTCCAGCGCCGCGCGCATCCGCGCCACATCGGCTTCCTTGCAGGCGGCGTTGACTACCACGAACAGATGATCGCCGCGGTTGGCAATCATCAGATCGTCCTCGATCCCTCCCGCGTCATTGGTAAAGAAGGCATATCTCTGACGTCCCTCGGCCAGTCCCGCCACATCCACCGGCACCAGCCGTTCCAGCGCTTCGGCCAGGTTCGGCCCGCGCAGGATCACCTGCCCCATGTGGCTGACGTCGAACAACCCGGCCTTGTTCCGCGTGTGCAGATGCTCTTTCAGAACGCCCAGCTTGTACTGTACCGGCATCTCGTAGCCGGCGAATCCCACCATCTTCGCGCCGCGCGCGTGGTGCAGCTCGTTCAGAACGGTTGTCTTCAGCTCGGTCGGCTCGTCCGTCATGCGCTCCCCTTCGCCCATGACGCGCACGGCGTCCGGGCAGTTCCGCCGCGGACCAATTCCGCAGCCCCACTGCCCCCTCTGTCCTTTGGCCTGAGATCGTTATCCCTTCGGCGGACGCCAATCCGACGCCTCTCTCCAGAGTCTTGCCTCTTCGCGGTCCATGCGGCCTGAGCGTTTCCGGGGCGGTTGCGCCTTCGGCACCGGCTCCGGGCCTGGGCCCTCCCCGGTTCTCCCGTCGAAGATGAGCAGACGCTAGTCCATCGGCCCCGCGTTTACAAGCCGCCCCGCGCCGCATCCATCGCCCGAGATGATGTTCATCAGCGCAGCGTTGTCACAGACCAGCGAATCCAGCGTGATCGGGTCCAGAGTCTCGTAAAACGCATTGGCGGCACGGGTCAGCGCGCTGCGCAACCGGCAGGCATCAATCAACGGACAGGTGTTGTCCACGTCGGCAAAACACTCGGCCAGCGGGACCGGCTGTTCCAGCGCGCGGAAAATCTCGCCGATGACGATGTCCTTTGCCGGTCGGCCCAGTTCCAACCCGCCGTTGCGCCCCCGCTGCGTGTGCAGGAATCCCATCTGCGCCAACTGGTTGATGACCTGCGCAAGGTGATTTTCCGAGGCGTTGCAGCGTTGGGCGATCTCGTGCTTGGTAACAAGCCGCCCCGGGTTCGCGGCGCAATACATCAGCACGCGCATCGCGATATTGGTTCTTTTCGTCACCCGCATGCGGATCTCCAAAATACATTGATCAGACACCTATTTGGCACGATGCGGGGCTTCCGGGTTTGACATGCGTCAAAACCGGCGAATATTTCGCACATGGAGCATGTATATTTCTTTGGCTACGGGTCGCTGGTAAACCGCACGACCCATGAACACTCCCCCGCACACCGCGCCCGCCTGCACGGCTGGCGCCGCGCCTGGCGCGCGGTACCCGATCGGGCGCTGTGCTATCTGACCGCCGTCCGCGACCCGGACGCCCATATCGACGGCCTGATCGCCCCGGTGCCCGGCGACAGCTGGGCCGAACTCGACCGTCGCGAAGGCGCCTACGACCGTCACGACGCCACCCAAAGCCTGACCCATGACAGCGACGCGCGTGCCGTCGTCGTCTATGCGATCGACCCCGACCGCCACAGCGATCCGGGCCCGGAGAACCCGATCCTGCTCAGCTATCTCGACGTGGTGGTCGCCGGCTACCTCGCGGAATACGGCCCCGGCGGCCCGGCACAGTTCTTCGCGTCAACCCTGGGCTGGCAGGCGCCGATCCTCGACGACCGCGCCGCGCCGCGCTATGCCCGCGCCCGTCCCCTGACGGACGAAATCCGCACCCTGACGGATGCGGGCCTCGACGCCCTCGGTAGCCGAATCATCGCCGCCGCCTGAGCCTGAGGCGGACCCGGACTGTCTTCTTTGGGCTGAAAATACCTCCGGGGGGCGCCGAAGGCGCGGGGGCAGCGCCCCCTCCAACCGCTCCAAGAAAGCGCGGGCGGGTCTTACGCCCCGGGTTTGCCGCCCGGCTTGACCTGCATCAGCGGCATCACCTCGGCCATTTCCGGCCCGCGCTGCAGGCCCGTCACCGCCTTGCGCAGCGGCATGAACAGTTTCTTGCCTTTGCGCCCCGTGGCCTCCTTTACCGCCGTGGTCCAGTTGCCCCAGGTTTCCGCGTCATAGGGCGGCTCGCCCAACATGCCAAAGGCTTGGGCCACGAACTCGCGGTCTTCCTCGTCCACCAGCGGCTCTGCCCCATCACGGAACAGTGCCCACCATCCCGCCATCTCCTTGCGGGTGGTGATGTTCTCGCGCACCACGTTCCAGAAGGCCGCCGCCTTGTCGTCCGGCACGCCCAGGCCGCGGACTTCGTCGGCCACCGCCTCCAGCTCCAGACCATGCAGCTTTTTCGCGGTCAGGGGGTACAGGTCCTCGACGTCGAACTTGGTCGGGGCCGAGCCGAACTGTTCCAGCTCGAATCCATCGGCGATCTCGTCAAGGGAAAGCCGCAACTCGACGGGCTGCGACGAGCCCAGCCGTGCCATCAGACTCAGCAGCGCCTCGGGTTCGACCCCGTTCTCGCGCAGGTCGCGCAGGGCCAGCGTACCCAACCGTTTCGACAACGATTCCCCCTGCGGCCCGGTCAGCAGCGAATGATGGGCAAAGGCGGGCGGCTCGCCGCCCAGCGCGCGGATCATCTGGATCTGCGTCGCGGTATTGGTGACGTGGTCATTGCCGCGCACCACGTTCGTGATGCCCATTTCCATGTCGTCGACGACCGAGGCCAGGGTATAGAGGAACTGCCCGTCGGCGCGGATCAGCACCGGGTCCGACACGCTGGCCGCGTCGATCGAGACCTCGCCCAGAATACCGTCCTCCCAGGTGATGCGCTCATGATCGAGCTTGAACCGCCAGACGCCGTCCCCACGCTCGGCGCGCAGGGCGGCCTTTTCCTCATCGGACAGATCCAGCGCCGCGCGGTCATAGACCGGCGGCTTGCCCATGTTCAGCTGCTTCTTGCGCTTGAGGTCCAGTTCGGTCGGGGTTTCCCAGGCCTCGTAGAACCGGCCCATCTCGCGCAACTTCTCCGCCGCGGCTTCGTAGCGGTCCAGGCGCTGCGACTGGCGTTCGATCCGGTCCCAGGTCAGACCCAGCCATTCCAGGTCCTGCTTGATGGCGTCGACGTATTCCTCTTTCGACCGCTCCGGGTCGGTGTCGTCGATGCGCAGCACGAACTCGCCGCCGCTCTTGCGGGCGATCAGATAGTTGAACAGCGCGGTGCGCAGGTTCCCGACATGGATATATCCGGTGGGCGAGGGCGCAAAGCGGGTGACGGTCATGACGTGGCCTCCTGTCAGGGCGGCGTGTTTTCACAAGGCGCGGGATTTGTCCAGTTCCCGCGCATGTCACGGCGCGATGTGCGGTGATGCTGGTCCGCATTCCGCCTCGATGCTAGGCAAGGGGTCCGTGGCCCCGAACGCGCCGCCAAAGGAACCGCGCCCATGACAGAAATTCTCACCGTCACCCTGAACCCCGCGCTTGACCTCGCCACCTCCTGTCCCAGCGTCTCGCCGGGGCCAAAGCTGCGCTGTGGGCCGGAAACGGCGGAACCCGGCGGAGGCGGCGTCAACGTGGCCCGTGCGGTGGTTCAACTGGGCGGCCATGCCCGCGCGCTGGTGGCCCTGGGCGGTGCCAATGGCGCGGCGTTGGAGCGTCTCTTGCAGGAACGCGGACTGGACCTGGTCCGGGTCGAGGCCCCGGGCCAGACGCGGCACAGCTTTTCCGTCACCGACGAGTCGACCGGCGGCCAGTACCGTTTCGTCCTGTCGGGTCCCGAATGGAGCGAGGCCCAGCTTGACGCCGTGCTGGACAGGCTCGCCGCCGAGGCCGGAGACGGAGACTATATCGTGCTCTCGGGCAGCATGCCGCCGGGCTGTGCACCGGGTTGGATCACCCGCGCCTGTGACCGCCTGGTCGAACGGCGCGTCGTCGTCGATACCTCCGGCGCGCATCTGCACCATCAGGCCGCGGCTCCCGGCCCGGCGCCATTTGTCCTGCGCATGGACAGCGCCGAGGCACGCGACCTCTCGGGCCTTGATCTGGAAACCCGTTCCGACAGCGCTGGATTTGCAGAGGCCCTGCGGGCGCGAGGTGCCGCCGAAATCGTCATCATCGCGCGCGGCGCGGACGGATCGGTCATGGCAACGGACAAGGGCCGCTGGCATGTCACCGCCGCCAACCAGACCGTGGTCAGCGCCATTGGCGCCGGCGACAGTTTCGTCGGCGGTTTCGTCAAGGCATTGGCCGACGGGCTGGATCATCCCGAGGCCCTGCGGCACGGCGCGGCCGCCGCCGCCGCCGCGGTCATATCCCCCGGCACCCAGCTTTGCCTGCCCGGGGATTTCGCCGAAACCCTGCCTCGTACAGACCTGATCGCGCTCTGATGCGTCTCTTCATCGCCCTCTCCCTGCCCGAAGAGGCCCGCGACGCGCTGGACGACCTGCAATCGCGTTTTCCGATCGGTCGTCCCACGCCCTATGAGAACCTGCACCTGACGCTCGCCTTTCTGGGCGAACAGGACGAAGAAACGACGGAGGCGGTGCATGACGCGCTGCAAACCCTGCGGGCGCCCGCGCTGGACCTGACCCTGACCGGCGCGTCGATCTTTGGTGGGCGCCACGGACAGGCCGTCGCGCTCGAGGCCGATGGCAACGCGCCCCTGAACGAATTGCGCGATCGCGTTCTGGCCCGGCTGCGCAGCGTCGGCGTCGCGCCCGAACGGCGCCGGTTCCGCCCTCATGTCACGCTCGCCCGGATGAAGGGGCAGGCCGATGCCTCTCCGCTGCTGGCCGTGCTGGCCAGTGCCAGCATCGGCCCCTTTGCCTGCAGCAGCTTTAGCCTCTTTGCCTCGACCCTGCATCAGGACGGCGCCCTGCACGAGGAACTGGCCCGCTACCCGCTGAGCCCACCCCATTGAGTTTGGCGACATGAGCGATACCCAGCATTTCTACGCGGTGGCGGAACGCACAATCGAGACCTTCCCCGACCCGTTCCGCAAGGGCGCCCGCGCGGTCGTCCTACAGGTGGTCGACTGGCCGCCACAGGACATCCTGGACGAAATGCAGATCGACGACCCCCGCGATCTGACCGGTCTTTATGACGGCATCCCCATGACGGAGAAAAGCTTTGCCGACCCGGCGCCCTTTCCCGACACGGTCTGGCTGTTCCGCGAACCGATCCTCGACGAATGGCGCGCGCGCGGCGATGTCGAGCTGGACGACCTGATCGCCCATGTCACCGTGCATGAATTCGCGCATCACTTCGGCTGGTCCGACGGTGACATCGCCGCCATAGATCGGTGGTGGGAATAGAAGGCCGTCACCTTAGGCGGGTTTTTCCTTACTTTGGCCACCGCAATGGCTGTGTTAAATTTACCTTACGTCAATTTAAGAACGAGGAATTTTCACATGCGCTGGTACGAAGCTATGGTTTTAGGCGGCCTCGGCGGCATCTGCCCGACATTGGCCAAGCTCGGCGGGGTATATTCCGCCAATCATTCGGCACCACCACCGGAGGCAGGTGTGTTCATCGCCCTCGCCATATTTGCCGCACTGGGCGGGATCGTCGCTCTGGCGTTCGGACGCGAGAACCTGCGGGCCGCCATCGCCGCAGGCATCGCTGCCCCGGCCATCGTCACGAACGTTCTGTCCGGGTTCCAGGAGATCGACCAGACCACGCCGCAGCAAAGCAACCAGACCGCCGTAATCACCTTTTTCGCCACGCCGGCTTTTGCGGATACCGTTCCGGCAAGCGTGACCTACGGGTCCGATATCGTGACCATCACCCCCGAGCTGATAGGCGGACTCCCAAAGAGCGGCACCTTGCCGTACCAGTGGATGAAGGATGGCCAGCCTATCGCCTCCGCTTCCGGAGAACTGCCGGTGCGGGGTGATCAGGTCTTGCGGATTCCGGTCGGGGCAACTGGCCTCGAGATCGACGGTCGCGCTGTGCCTCTCTCCGCCATCACGAATGGCGACAATGCGATCTCTCTCAGGATCCAGACCGCGCCGACCATCCAGGGCGACCTGATTTGGGCGTTGGGCGGCGCGCGGACCTACAAGATCGACGACGTGCAGATCGCACCGCGCCGGTGATGGCCGCCAATTGCGCGCGGTCGTCAAAGGTCCCCGCGCTGCCCCGGCAAATCAACTCGGGTCGCGCCAGCGGTTGACGATGGGATAACGCCGGTCCAGCCAAAAGGCCCGTTTCGTCAGCCGTGCGCCGGGGGCGGACTGGAACCGCTTGTACTCGCTGATGTACAGCAGGTGCTCCACCTTCTTGGCGTCCTCGCGGGAATAACCCGCCGCCACGCAGTCGGCGATGGACCCGTCATCATCCACAAGAATCGTCAGGATCGCGTCCAGCACCGGGTAATCGGGCAGAGAGTCGCTGTCCTTTTGGTCCTCGCGCAGTTCCGCACTGGGCGGCTTGGTGATGATGCGTTCGGGAATGACCTCACCCTCGGGGCCATTCATCCAGGACCGGTGGTTGGCGTTGCGCCAACGGCAGGTCTGAAACACCCGAGTCTTGTACAGATCCTTGATCGGGTTGTAGCCGCCGGCCATGTCGCCGTAGATCGTGGCATAGCCCACCGCGACCTCGGACTTGTTGCCGGTGGTCAGCAGCATCTCGCCGAACTTGTTCGACAGCGCCATCAACAGCAAACCACGCAGACGCGACTGGATGTTTTCCTCTGTCAGGTCCGGTTCCCGCCCCTCGAACAAGGGCGCTAGCGTTTCTGTCACCGCGTCGCGCGGTCCCTTGATCGGCACATAGTCGTAGCGGCAGCCCAGCGCCTTGGCGCAGGCCTCGGCGTCCTCCAGCGAATGTGACGAGGTGTATTCCGAGGGCAACATGACACAGCGCACGTTGTCCGCGCCCAGCGCATCCACCGCGATCGCCGCCACCAGCGCCGAATCCACGCCTCCCGACAGGCCCAGCAGCACCTTGGCGAACCCGGCCTTGCGCAGGTAGTCGCGCACCGCCTCGACCATGACGCGGTAATCCTGCTCCCAGTCGTCGGGGTGCACCTCGAACGGGCCGTCCTCGCAGCGCCAGCCCTCTGGGCCGCGCACCATGTCCACCGGCACCACGCATTCCTCGAAGACCGGCAATTGCACCGCGATCCCGCCATGCGGGTTCAGCACGAAGGAGCCGCCGTCAAAGACCTGGTCGTCCTGTCCGCCCACCATGTTGAGATAGATCAGCGGCAAGCCAGTCTCGACGACCCGCGCGACCATGTGGTTCAGCCGGGTCTCGTACTTGTTGCGGTAGTAGGGCGAGCCGTTGGGCACCAGCAGGAACTCGGCCCCGGTCTCGGCCAGCGTCTCGGCCACGTCGGGGTGCCAGGCATCCTCGCAGATCGGCGACCCGATCCGCGTATTGCCCACGGCATAGGGCCCGCCGATGGGGCCGCTGTCGTAGATGCGGACCTCGTCGAACACCTTTTCGTTGGGAAGTTCGTGCTTCAGCACCCGCGTGACGACCTTGCCGCCGTTGCAGATGAAATAGGCGTTGAACAGTTCCGTCCCCTCGACATAGGGGCCGCCGATGGCCAGCGCCGGGCCGTCTGCGCAATCTGCGGCCAGCTTGTCGACCGCTTCCATCGCCGCGATGTGAAAGGCCTTTTTGATCACCAGGTCCTGCGCGTTGTACCCGGCAATGAACATCTCGGGCAAGGCCACAAGGTCGGCGCCCTGCGCGCGGCCCTCTTCCCAGGCCGCCTTCGCCTTTGCCGCGTTGCCCGCGAGGTCACCCACCACGGGGTTCAACTGTGCCAGTGTCACGCGAAACCGATCGCTCATCGCGCTGCCCTTTCCCAAGTCCTCTCGCCCACATAGCAGACCCACGCCTGAGGGGAAGCCACCCGGCGCCCGGCGTTGCCCCGCGCGCCCGCCTGACCTAGGCTCCCGAACGAATTTCCATCGCCAAGAGGCCCAAGACCGCATGACCCTGACCCGTCCGTCGCCGATCCTCGCGCTTGCGCTTTTGTCCCTCCCCCAGATCGCGGCGGCGCAGGACATCCAGACCCGGACCTATAGCGACGGCAGCACCTACAGCGGGCAACTGGTGGACGGCGTCCAGCACGGACAAGGCACATACCGGATGCCCAACGGATATGAATACAGCGGCAATTGGGTCATGGGAGAGATCCAGGGCAAGGGGCGCGCCCGTTTTCCCAACGGCGCCATCTACGTCGGAGAGTTCAAGCGCGGCCGCCCGAACGGCACCGGCCGCATCGACTATCCCGACGGCGGTCACTACGAGGGCGCCTGGCTGAACGGCAAGATCACCGGCCAGGGCAAGGCGCGTTATGCCAACGGCGTTACCTACGAGGGCAACTTCCTCGATGCCCAGCACCACGGCCGCGGCATCATGCGCAACGACAAGGGCTATGTCTACGACGGCCAGTGGCAAAACGGGGTCAAGCACGGCCAGGCCCGGATCACCTATCCCGAAAACGCCATCTACGAAGGACAGGTCAGGAACGGAGAGCGCGACGGATACGGCAAGATCACCATGCCGGACGGGCTGGTCTACGAAGGCGGCTGGTCCAAGGGCCAGATCAACGGCCAGGGCAAGCTGGTCCAGCCGAACGGTGACATCTACACCGGCGCGCTTGTCAACGGCGAACGCCACGGTCGTGGCACGGTGAACTACGCAAACGGCGACATCTACATCGGGGACTTCCGCAACGACAAGCGCAACGGCCAGGGCATCTTTACCGGCACCGACGGCTATCGCTACGATGGACAATGGAAGGACGGCAGCATCGAGGGCAAGGGCCGTGTCACCTACCCTGATGGCGCGGTTTACGAAGGCCGGTTCCGGGGCGACCTGGCCAATGGCATCGGCAAGGTAACCTACACCGACGGCGCCACCTACGAGGGTCAGTGGCGCGACGGGGTGATCCACGGTGAGGGCAAGGCCGTCTATGCGGACGGGCAGGTCTACGAAGGCAATTTCGCCGACGCACGCAGCCACGGCTACGGGGTCATGACCTACCTGGACGGCTATCGCTACGAGGGCCAGTGGAAGGACGGGCAACGCCACGGGCGCGGCAAGGCCACCTACCCCGACGGCGCAATCTACGAAGGTGCCTATGTGTCGGGGAAACGCCACGGGCACGGGCGGATCATCATGTCCGATGGTTTCCAGTACCAGGGCGCCTGGGAAAACGGAGAGATCACCGGCCGGGGCATCGCAACCTACACCAGCGGTGACGCCTATTCCGGCGAGTTCCTCAACGGCAAGCGCCATGGGCAGGGCCGGTTGCTCTATACCGACGGCACGGTGCGCGAAGGGATCTGGCGCAATGGCACACTCGACGGCAACGCCGCCGGCCTGCCGCCGGAACCGGACCTGCCAGAGGGCCGCAACGTGACCGTTGGCGGCATCGCGGGCACCTTGCCCACGAAACGGATCGCGCCAGAGGAAGGCAGCAGCCTGTCGCTGGACTCGAGGCCCTGATCCCGTGCCCACGCAAGTTACCCTGATCCGGCGGCGGCCCCACCCGGCGGGGCCACGCCCGCCGGGGCGAAATGCATTGCCCCCGGCCCCGGCCTCCTTTAGTTTTCGCAGGGTACGGACACCCAGGGACAAAAAACGGGCAAACGCATGAAATCCGCAGGCAGTTTCCTTCTTGTCATCCCCTTTGCCCTGGCTGGCGCCGCGCTGGCGCAGGACGAAGAAATGGTGACAAAGCAGTACGACGACGGCGGCGTCTACGAAGGGACCTTTCAGGACGGACTGCAGCACGGGACCGGCACCTACCGCCTGCCCAACGGCTATGAATACACCGGCGAATGGGTCGAGGGCGAAATCAAGGGCGAGGGCGTGGCCCGCTTTCCCAACGGCTCGGTCTACGAAGGCCAGTTCGCCAAGGGCAAGCCCGAGGGCAAGGGCAAGATCGTCTTTGCCGACGGCGGCACCTACGAGGGTCAGTGGCTCGACGGCAAGATCACCGGGGCCGGCGTCGCGATCTATGCCAACGGCGTCCGGTATGAAGGCTCGTTCCGCAACGCCCTGCATCATGGCAAGGGCGTGATGACCGCGCCCAACGGATATGTCTACGACGGCCAGTGGGTGAACGGCGTCAAGGAAGGCACCGCCAAGATCACCTATCCCGACAAGTCGGTCTACGAAGGCCGCGTCGCCGATGGCGAACGCGACGGTTTCGGCAAGCTGACCATGCCCGACGGGCTGATCTACGAAGGCACCTGGCGCGAAGGTCAGATCGACGGCGAAGGCAAGCTGATCCAGCCGAACGGCGACGTCTATGAGGGCCAGCTTGTCGATGGCCGGCGCGAGGGCCAGGGCAAGGTCATCTACGAGAATGGCGACATCTACGAAGGCGCCTTCAACAACGACCAGCGCCACGGCATCGGCACCTTCATCGGCAAGGACGGCTACCGCTATGAGGGCAACTGGATCACCGGCCAGATCGAAGGCAAGGGCAAGGTCACCTACCCCGACGGCTCTGTCTACGAAGGCCAGTTCAAGGGCGACCTCGCCAATGGCAAGGGCAAGATCACCTATCCCGATGGCGCCACCTACGAGGGCGACTGGGTCGATGGCGTGATCCAGGGTAAGGGCCGCGCAGTCTATCCCAACGGCCTCGTCTACGAGGGCAGCTTCGACAATGCCCGCAACGATGGCTTCGGCGTGATGACCTACCCCGACGGCTACCGGTATGAAGGCCAGTGGAAAGACGGCCAACGCCACGGCGAGGGCAAGGCCACCTACCCCGACGGCACCGTCTACGAGGGCCAGTTCCGCGAAGGCCAGCGCCATGGCAAGGGCACCATCGTCATGGCCTCGGGCTTTCGCTACGAAGGTGATTGGGTCCGCGGAGAGATCAACGGCCAGGGCGTCGCGGTCTATGCCAACGGCGACGTCTACGAAGGCGAGTTCAAGGACGGCAAGCGCCAGGGCCAAGGCACGATGAAATATGCCAGCGGCGAAGAGGCCAGCGGCGAATGGATCGGCGGCGCGCTGAAATCCACGCCGGACCCCGCCCCCGCACCTGACCCGGCGGAGCAGCCGGCGGACAATTGATCGCCGGGCGCCCGCGCCCCTTCCTTGCCCTGCCCCGCGTTCGGCGGTCGCTCTTCCCTGTTGGAGGAACGAGGCGTCTGCGTCTCTTTCTCATGGCGTTGCTGCTGGTTTGCGAGGTCGCCACCTCCGGCCAGGCTCAGGGCGGGCCAGACACGTCCATCCTGCGTATCGGCATCCTGGCCCATCGTGGCTGGAACGCGGGCGAAACCCGGTGGACGGCGCTGGAACGCTACCTCGCCAAGCAGCTTCCCGACCATGTCGTGCGCTTCGTGCCGGTGACGCTGACCTCGGCCGGTCCGCTCATCAATGCCGGCGGGCTCGACTTTCTGGTGACGAACCCCGGCCACTACATCCAGCTTGCCGATCTCTATCCGATGAGCGTTCTGGCCACACGCAAGCGGGCCCTGCCCGATGGAACCCACATCCGCCAATTCGGATCGACGGTGCTGGTCCGCGCCGACAGCGGCCTGACCACATTGGGCGATCTGCGCGGCGCCCGGCTGGGCGCCGTGGCGCAACAGGCCTTCGGCGGTTTCCAGATCGCCTGGTTCGAAGCCCTTTCCCAGGGCGTCGACCTGTTCGAGGACCCGGCCGAACTGGTCTTCCTGGGATTTCCGCAGGATGACATCGCCGCCGCTGTTCTGAACGGGCGGCTGGATGCGGGCATCGTCCGCAGCGGGCTGCTGGAGCACCTCGTCGATGAGGGACGCGTGCCTGACGGCTCACTGCGCGCGCTCAATGCCAATGTCACCTACACCCACCCCGAGGCGATCAGCACGCGGCTCTACCCGGAATGGCCTTTCCTGGCACTGTCCGGCACCGATCCGGACCTGCGCGACGCGGTGGCGCTGGCGCTCTTGCAGACGGGCGACAGCGACCTTGGCGACCAGTGGGGCGCCCCGGTCAGCTATGGCGCGGCCCGCGCCCTGGTGGCGGCCTTTGCCGCGCGTGCACCCGGGGCAGAACCGCCCGCCCGCAGTCCACTGGGCACCATCGCGCTCACCCTTGCCGCGCTGGCCCTGGCCGCAGCGCTGGCCGTCGTCGCCCAGCGCCACCGCAGGCCGGTTCCGTCCCCCGCCGCTGCCCCGACAGAAGATGTCCCCCTGACCCGGCGCGAACAGCAGGTGCTGACGCAGATCGGCCAGGGCCACTCCACCAAGGAGATTGCCGCCGCGCTGGGCATCAGCCCCAAGACGGTCGAGTTCCACCGCGCCAACCTTCTGCGCAAGTTCGAGGTGCGCAGCTCGGCCCAGCTGATTGCCCGTGCCGGGCAGCAAGTTTCGCCCCCCGATACCGAAACCTAGGGTTTTCCCGGGGTCAAAACCCGCAGGAATCACGGGAATCCGCCGGGTGTGCGGATGCCTTCTCCCTGCATCATTCTGACCAGACCGGGGCGGACCAGACCGCCCCCAAGGGAGGAGACAAAGACAATGACCCATTTCACCCGCCTGATCGCGATACTGGGCCTCGCCCTGACCGCCTTTGCCATGACCGGCGCCGCGCAGGCCGAAGGTTACGGCAAGCAGAAGGTCGTCTATCACGTCAACTACGTCGGAGGCGACGGAAACAAGGCCTACAAGGGCGCAATGCGCAACATCCAGAACCACATCAACGCGGTCGGCGCCGAGAACATGGAGATCAAGGTGGTCCTGCACGGGAACGGCGTTGGGCTGCTGGCGGCCGCCAATGGCGACGACACGATGAAAACCACAGTGGCCAGTCTCAAGGGCCAGAACGTGGCATTCCACGTCTGCAACAACACTCTGAGAGGCCGCGACATCGACTATTCGAACGATCTCTACGATGTCTGGGAAGATGATATCGTGCCCTCGGGCGTGGCCGAACTGTCCAAGCTGCAACAGCAGGGGTTCACCTACATCAAGCCCTGATTGACCGGGCCCGCCGCCGCCCGTCACGGGCGGCGGCACATCCGTTCGTCAACGCGGTTTGACCTAGGCACGGCAATTGTTTTCAAAGCCGAACGGATCAAAGACAACTTGACGATCAAAGAAGACTGACCTTTCAGGCGCCAAGTTCCTCATCTGACGGGTTGGCAGTCACAGGGTCGGGGCGTTTTACCTGTAAAACAGCCAATTGTGGGGCAACGGTGCATCTTTACCGTGACCGGGATCACAAAGCAGATCCGCACAGGAGAGCCACGCAATGACCCGTTCACAGTTCAACCGCCGCACATTTCTGGGGGCATCCGCAGCCGGCATGGCCTATCTGTCGGCCGGGGGACCGGCAGCGGCCCAGGATCGGACCTTCCGCTTCATCACGCCTTTCAGCTTCTCCTTGTCCTTCGCCTCGGTGCTGTACGGAGATGCAGCGGGCTACTATGCCGATGAAGGTCTGGACATGCAGATCCAGGCGGGCAAGGGCGCCGCGATGGCGGCCCAGATGGTGCTCGCGGACCAGATGGATACCGGTCGCACCGGCGGCACGAACTATATCCTGTCGCGCGTGAACAACGGCGCGCCGCTGATTTCGATCGCGACCATCGCACAGCTTTCGCCCTTTTTCCTGATCTCCTCGTCGGAAAACCCCGTCAATGCCGTCACCGACCTGACGGGTCGGACTGTGGGGATGGCCTCGCTCGGCGGGTCGATGGAGGGCACGCTTGATCTGCTCATGCTCAGCGGCGGCGCCTCACCGGATACGGTCGAGAAGGTCAAGGTGGCCGACACCGCAGCGTCTTTTGCGCTGATCGAGGCCGGACGGGCCGGTGCCTTCATCGGCAACACGTCTTCGATGATCAAGGCCAAGGCCGCGCGCGACAACGTCGTGGCGATCCCGATGGACGACGGTATGCCCGGACAGGTCTATGTTGGCCGCCCCGACGACGTAGAGGCCAATATCGACAAATACGCGGCCTTCCTGAAGGCGACGCACCGCGCCGCGCTGGAAATCGCCCAGTCCGATGATCTTGAACCGATCCTCAAGGCCATCGGGGACGCGCACAGTGTCCGCGGCCTTGACGACGTCGAGGTTGCCAAGCTGGACCTTGCCACAAACGCCCGGAACTGGGTCGCCAAGGGCGAGGAAAACCTGCTGCGCAACATTCCCGAGGTCTGGGAAAACGCCGTCAATCTTCTCAGCTCTGCAGGCATGATCGAGGGCACCCCCGATCCCAAGTCGCTTTACACGAATGCGGCGCTCGACAAGGCTATCGGGTGATGCCCTTTGACGCGAGACAGGACAGGATGGAAATCAATGTTTCCGGTCTGACCAAGGTGTTCGGTGACGGCCCCAGTGCCGTCACCGCCATCAAGGACGCTGACCTGACGATGGAGCGGGGCGAGTTCGTCTCGCTTCTCGGGCCGTCCGGTTGTGGCAAGACCACGCTCTTGCGCATCGTCGCAGGGCTGGAAGCGCCGACCAAGGGCACCGTCGAAATCCGCGGCAATGCAGTCTGGAACGGCACGCGCCGCTCTGCCGCCGCGACGCGACCCGTGTCGATGATGTTCCAGGAGGCGCGCCTTTTCCCTTGGTTCACCGTGGTCGACAACGTGGCCCTGCCCTTGCGGGTTGCCGGCGTTGGCCGCAAGGAGCGGACCGAGCGTGCCACCGCGATCTGCGAGACCGTGGGACTGAAGGAATTTCTCCACCACCGGCCCAATGCGCTGTCCGGGGGGATGCGGCAGCGGGCCTCTTTGGCGCGTGCGCTGGTGACGGGCCCCCAATTGCTCTTGCTGGACGAACCTTTCGGCGCCCTGGATGCCATGACGCGTGACGCGCTCAACATCGAGTTGATGGACGTCTGCGCCCGCGCCAACGTGACGACGATTCTCGTGACGCATTCGATCTCCGAGGCTGCCTTCCTGTCGGACCGGGTTGTCGTTCTGGCCCCGCGCCCGGCACGGATCACCGCGATGATCGACATGCCGTTCGACCGGCCCCGTGGGTTGGACCTGCAACAATCCATGTCGTTCCAGAAGATGGTCGGCGAGTTGCGCCACAAGCTGAGCGAGGGCGAATGATGTCGGAACGCACGCTCAAGATCGCGCTACCCGCGATTTCCGTCTGCCTCTTTCTGGTTGGCTGGTCCTTTTACGTTCGCACCGCAGAGGTGTCGGCCTTTGTCCTGCCCCCGCCAGAGGCGATTCTCGTGGCGCTGATCGAAATGGTGCAGACGCGCGAGCTCTGGGACCATACGCTTGTGACCGTGACAGAGGCGGTTTCGGGCTTTTTGATCGCCGTTGGTCTGGGCATCAGCCTGGGGTTCATCATGGCGCGAATTCCGCCAGTCGAATGGGCCGCCAAGCCCTTTATCGTGCTGTTGCAACTGATCCCCAAGATCGCGCTCGCGCCGCTGTTCATCCTGTGGTTCGGGTTCGGTCTGGAATCCAAGATCGTCATCGCGGCGGCGCTGGCCTTTTTCCCGGTCTTCTCCAACGCCTTGCAGGCCTTCAAGTCGGTCGAACCCGGGGACAAGGACGTGTTCACGATCCTGCAGGCGAACCCCGTGCAACGCTTCTACCTGCTCGACGTACCCTCTGCCCTGCCGGTGATCCTCACCGGGACAGAGATCGCCGTGGTACTGGCCATGATCGGCGCCATCGTGGGTGAGTTCATCGGCGGGAACGAGGGGCTAGGCTACCTGGCGGTGGCACACCTGCAGAACCTCGCCGTCCCAGAGCTATTTGCCGTGATCGTCGTCTTGGCGATGGTCGGCCTGCTGCTCTACACCCTGATCGGGCGTCTGCGGCATAGCTTCTCAGCCTGGCATGTCTCGTCCGAGACGGCCTGAACCGCTCCAACAGACAGGGCAGCCCACCTTGCAGGTGGGCCGCCCATCCTCGAGGAAGATTCGCCGCAGAGCGATAGTCGTCCGCCTTGAAATGATCGCTGCTGCGGGTCCAAAAGCCGATGTTTAGGATGGCAGACTGTATGGCGGGTCCGGTAAAGGATGCGTGCCGGATCTTGCCGGTTCTGACATATCCATGTTTGCCTATGTGAATTCGGTCCGGCCCATGAAGTCCGAGGCCAAAGGGCCAATCGCACTGACCCAAGGTCTGACAGATGGCCGCAGGCCCGGCCATTTCCGCAATTGCGACACTGTATACGGCTGCATACTGTAGACGTGACCCTCTGCTTGGCCTATGGAGGGGCCAACCGTCACCTCTGCTGAGAAAGGCCGGACACATGTCTGATTCCACTCCCGACATCATCTACACCAAGGTCGACGAAGCACCCGAGCTGGCCTCGGCCTCTCTGCTTCCGATCATCCAGAAATTCGCCGCCGCCGCTGGCGTGTCGGTGGGCACCAAGGACATCAGCCTTGCAGGCCGGATCATCGCCACCTTCCCCGAGGTCCTGACCGAGGAACAGCGCCAGTCCGACGACCTGGCAGCGCTGGGTGAACTGGTGAAAAAGCCGGAGGCCAACGTCATCAAGCTGCCGAACATCTCGGCCTCCGAACCGCAGCTTGTCGCCGCCGTCAAGGAACTGCAGTCTCAAGGCTACGCGCTGCCCGATTACCCCTATTCGCCGTCGACCGACGAGGAAAAGGCCGTGCGCGCCAAGTACGACACCATCAAGGGGTCGGCGGTGAACCCGGTGCTGCGCGAAGGCAACTCGGATCGTCGCGCCGCCGCCGCCGTCAAGAAATTCGCCCAGAACAACCCGCACCGCATGGGCGAGTGGACAGCCGACAGCAAGACACGCGTCGCCTCCATGCCCGGCAATGATTTCTTCGCCAACGAGGTGTCGGCCACCCTGCCGAAGGCCGCGACCGCCAAGATCGTACTGGAAACCGCCGGTGGCGAGACGATCCTGAAAGAGGGCGTGTCCTACCCCGAGGGCACCGTCGTCGACGCGACCTTCATGTCGGCCGCCGTGCTGGACCAGTTCCTGGCCGAGGAAATCGAAAAGGTGAAAGCGGACGGCACGCTGTTCTCGCTGCACATGAAGGCAACGATGATGAAGGTCTCGGACCCGATCATCTTTGGCCATGCGGTCAAAGCATGGCTGGCGCCGGTATTCGAGAAGTTCGGCGACGAGATGAAGGCGGCAGGCGTGAATCCGAACGCCGGCATGGGTGACCTGCTGGAGCGCGTGAAGGACAATGCCGAAATCATGGCCGCGATCGAAGAGGTCCGCGCCGAGCGTCCGCCGATGTATATGGTCGACAGCGACAAGGGCATCACCAACCTGCACGTTCCGTCCGACGTCATCATCGACGCTTCGATGCCCGCGCTGATCCGCGCCGGCGGCAAGGGCTGGGGCCCGGACGGCAAGGAGCACGACACGACCTGCGTGATCCCGGACAACTGCTATGCGCCGGTCTATGACGAAACCATCGAGTTCTTCAAAGCCAACGGCAAACTGAACCCGGCCACCGCCGGCACCGTTCAGAACCTGGGCCTGATGGCACAGAAGGCCGAGGAATACGGCAGCCACCCGACCACCTTCGAGATCCCGGAAGATGGCACCGTCAAGATGATCCTCGAAGACGGCACCGTGCTGCATTCACATGCGGTCAAGGCGGGGGACATCTGGCGGTCGGCCTCGGCTCGCAAGGCGCCGATCGAGGACTGGGTGAACCTTGCCATCGAACGCCAGAAGGCCACCGGCTATCGCGCGATCTTCTGGCTGGACGAAAACCGCGCCCACGACGCGCAGCTGATCGCCTACGTCAAACCGATCCTCGAAGCGAAGGGCGTGGCCGACAAGTTCGAGATCATGGCGCCGCGCGCGGCAACCCGTGCCAGCCTCGAAACCATCACCAAGGGCGAGAACACGATTGCCATCACGGGCAACGTCCTGCGTGACTATCTGACCGACCTCTTCCCGATCCTCGAACTGGCGACGAGCGCCAAGATGCTGTCCATCGTCAAGCTGATGAATGGCGGCGGGCTGTTCGAGACGGGTGCCGGCGGTTCTGCCCCCAAGCACGTCCAGCAGTTGCAGGCGGAAAACCACCTGCGTTGGGACAGCCTTGGCGAGTTCTGTGCGCTGGGTGAAAGCTTCAAATTCCTGGCGGATGCGCGCGACAACGCCAAGGCGCGGGTGCTGGGCGAGGCGGTGGAAACCGCGACCCAGGGGATCCTCGACAATGACCGCAGCCCCAGCCGCAAGGTGGGTGAGCCCGACAACCGCGACAGCCACTACTGGTTCGCGCGCTACTGGGCAGAGGCGCTGGCCGCGCAAAGCGATGATGGCGAACTGGCCGCGCATTTCGCGCCGATCGCCAAGGCCCTGGCCGATGGCGAAGCAGCGATCACCGGCGAACTGGCGGCGGCACAGGGCAGCCCTGCAGACCTCGGTGGCTACTACCACGGGGACGCGGACAAGACGGCATCCGTGATGCGCCCCTCGGCGACGTTGAACGCGATCATCTCGTAATTTCCTGACATCAAAAGGAAAACGCCCGCCGGAGCGATCCGGCGGGCGTTTTTCATTCTGCGGTGCAGTTCAGGACTAGGTCTGGTCTGCTTCGCGGGGCTCCTGCTCTGGCGGATCGTCGTAGATCGACCAGTCGTGTTCTCCCCCGGTTGGGGGCAGGTCGCGCCGCCGCAGCCCCATCAGGATATGCGTTTGCGCGATGAACAGGGCCGTGACCGGTGCGGTCAGGAACAGGAACAGGGTGATGAGCAACTCGTGAAAGGACAGCTTGTCCTTGACCAGCAGGAAATACAGCATCGAGGCGATCAATACCCCGCCAACGCCCAGGGTCGTGGCCTTGGTGGGCGCGTGCAGGCGCTGCATCGTATCGTCCAGCTTCAACAGGCCCAGAGACCCGACAAGGCCAAAGATCCCAGCGATAATGAGGAAGGCCGACACAAGGATTTCTGCAAACATGATCGTCCTCCCTTATTCGATGATGTCGCCGCGAAGAAGAAAGCGGCAATAGGCGACGGTGGACACGAAACCGACCATCGCGACCAGCATCGAGGCTTCGAAATAGATCGCTGTGCCTTGCAGGATCCCGTAGAGGACAAGCAGCGCGATGATGTTGATCACCATCGTGTCCAGGGCAAGCACCCGGTCGGCCTGACCCGGCCCGGTCACGATACGCCAGAGGTTGAACAAAAGCCCGAGGCCGAAACAGCCGATCGCGAAATACAAAGCGTAGGTGATCATCCGAAAATCTCCTTCAGCCGGGCTTCGTAGCGGGTCTTGATCTCGTCGCGGACGCTGTCCGGATCATCCGTGTGCAGGCAATGCACCAGCAAGGACGTCCCGTCTGCGGACAGCAGGGCGGACACGGTGCCGGGCGTCATGGTGATGGTCCCGGCAAGCACGGTAATCGCCTCGGCCGATGTCAGATCCAGCGGGACGACGACCCACTTGGAATGGATCCGAGCGCGCGGCTTGAACAGGATGATCATGGCCACCTGGATATTGGCCACGATGATGTCCCAGATCACCAGAAGGACGTAGGGCACCGCCATCAGAGGCCGTTTCAGACGCGGCCGGCCGGGCCAGTAGGGCGAGGTCAGGATCGGCACGACGATCCCGAGGAAACCACCCAGCAAGACGTTGCCCGGCGTGACCTTGTTGACCAGCATCAGCCAGACCAGAAGCAGGGTCATGCTCAGCAGAGGGTGCGGAAAGATGCGTTTCAGCATGGCTTAATGCTCCTCTTCCGCAAGCGGGTCAGCGGCGTCGTGTTCGGGGTCGGCCTCGGGTTTCTCGGCCTTCTCCGGTGCTTCGACCGGAGCCAGCACGGCATCGATATAACCCGTGGGCTGGAACAACTGGTTGGCCGCGGCGCGCATGTAGCCCGTGGCCGGACCGGCCAGAACCGCCAGCCCCACCAGCAACGCCAGCAGCATTATAGTGGGGGCCACTTCGGCTCCCTTGGCCGGGGCAGGCGGCGGATCGGACTGGATCGCCTCCGTTCCCTCAGGCACCTTCAGCGAGGTCGACTTCCAGAAGATCATGCTGCCGGCGCGGGCAAAGCCGACGATTGTCACCAGGGACCCGACCAGGATGCCGGTCCAGGCCCAGGGCATCAATTCCGGTCCGCGCAGCGCGTCGAGGATCAGGAGCTTGCCCAGGAAGCCCGAGAGGGGCGGCATCCCCGCCATCGCAATCGCGGCGGCAAAGAAGAGCGCGGCAAACAGCCCGTTCTGCAGAACCGGCGGGCGCGCGTCCAGAGCGTCGGTCCCCCGTCGGCTGACAACCAGGTCCGCCAAAAGGAACAGGGCGGCCGCCGAGAATGTGGAATGCACGAGGTAATACAGCGCGGTTTCCGTGGCGTAGGCATCGACCGGAGCCACGGCCAGCATCATCGTCCCCATCGACCCGATCACCGAAAAGGACAGCAAGGGCATCAGCCGCCGCGCCGCCAGAACGCCCACTGCGCCCAGCGTCAGGGTGACCATCGCTGCCGGGAAAAGCCAGGTCGTCACCACGTCCCTGGTCGGCTCTGCCCCGGGATGGAACGCCAGGGTATGCAGGCGGATGATGGCATAGGCGCCGACCTTGGTCATGATCGCGAACAGCGCCGCGACCGGTGCAGGGGCGTTGGAATAGGTGCCCGGCAACCAGAACTGCACGGGAAAGAGCGCCGCCTTGATCATGAAGACGATCAGCAACAACACCGCCGCCACGCGCACCATGCCCGAATCCTCCGCCGCGATCTGCGGCACCTTGACCGCAAGATCCGCCATGTTGAGCGTGCCGGTCGTGGCATACATCGTGCCCAGCGCGAACAGGAACAGCGTCGAACCGGCGAGGTTCATGACCACGTATTGCAGACCCGCCTGCATCCGCACCTTGCCGCCGGAATGCACCATAAGGCCATAGGAGGCGATCAGCAGCACCTCGAAGAAGACGAACAGGTTGAAGGCGTCGCCGGTCAGGAAGGCGCCGCAGATGCCCATGAGCTGGAACTGGTACAGCGCGTGGAAATGGCGCCCCTTCGCGTCCCACCCCGTCGCGATCGCGTGCCAGAGCACGATCAGCGCCAGCGAGGCGGTCAGAAGCACCATCATGGCCGACAGCCGGTCCAGCACCAGGACGATCCCGAATGGCGCGGGCCAGTCACCAAGGCGATAGACATGGGTGCCGCCATCTGCGGCCCAGAACGCCAGCCCAAGGGCGATGGCAAAGAGCGCCACGGTCGAGGCCGCCGAGGCGACCCGGGCCAGCACGATGTCGTGCCGCATGACGTAACCGATAAGCGGCGCCATCATGGCAGGCAGCACGACGGGGGCGATGATCCAGTGACTCATGCCGCGTCGTCCTTCTCTTCGGCCTCTTTCATGTCGATGCTGTCATCCCCGGCCTCCAGGTAGGCGCCGAGGGCGAACATCACCAGAACCGCCGTCATCCCGAACGAGATCACGATCGCGGTCAGCACCAGCGCCTGGGGCAGCGGATCCGTATAGGGGACGTCCGCGTATTTGTTCAGGATCGGCGGCGCGTTGATCGCCAGCCGCCCGGTCGAGACCAGGAAGATGTTGACCGCGTAGCTGAGCAGGGACAGCCCGAGGATCACCGGGAAGACGCGCAGCCGCAGGATCAGGTAGACCCCGCCCGCCGTCAGCACGCCGATGGCGCTTGCGACAAGCAATTCCATGTCACGCCTTTCCTTTCTCGACCATCTTGCGCGGGCGCGATGGGTCATAGTCCATTGGTTCGGTATTGACGGTTTCGCCCGCGTGGCGCGCCATCCGGCTGAGGCTGTAGAGCATCAGCATCACGGCCCCCAGCACGCAGAGGAACACGCCAAGGTCAAAGAGCGCGGCGGTAGCCAATTCGAACTCCTCGATCGGGGGCAGGTGGACATAGCCGAAGGCCGAGGTCAGGAAGGGTGTCCCCGACAGCCAGGCGCCCATGCCGGTCAGCCCTGCGATCACCACGCCCCAGCCGATCATCGCGTGATATTCGAACTGCTGCCGTCGCGAGGTCCAGCCAAAGCCCGACGCCATGTACTGCATCAAGAGCGCGATGGAGAACACCAGCCCGGCGACAAAGCCGCCCCCCGGCTGGTTGTGGCCGCGCAGGAAGATGTAGACGCCGACCATCAGCGCAATGGGCATCATCACGCGGGTTGCAATCACCATCATCAGCGGGTGACGGTCATGCGACCGGTCGAAGTTGTAGCCCGAGTTGCGCAGCCTTGCGCCCGCCGGGCCGCTCAACAGGGCCTCCATCAGGGCAAAGATCACCAGGCCTGCGATGCCCAGCACGATGATCTCGCCGTAGGTATCGTAGCCCCGGAAATCCACAAGGATCACGTTGACGACGTTGGTGCCGCCGCCGCCCTTGTAGGAATTCGCAAGGTGGAAGTCCGAGATCGAGCTGAAGTCCCGTGTCATGAAGGCAAAGGACAGCGCAGCCACCCCGACACCGGCGGCAACGGCGATCACCCCGTCCAGCGCACGGCGTCCGGCGGTGTTTTCCTGCGGCGTGGTCTTGGGCAGAAAGTGCAGCGCCAGGAGCAGCAGCATGATCGTCACCGTCTCGACCGAGATCTGCGTCAGCGCAAGGTCGGGGGCAGAGATGTAGATGAACCCGGCCGAGATCATCAGGCCGATGACCCCCAGCACCACCAGCGCGCGGTAGCGCATGTGGTGTTGCAGGACGATGACCGCCGTGGCGCAGACCAGAAGGACCCAGCCCACCGCGACGACCGGCGGGATCGGCAGAAGGTCACGGGTTGGCGGGGCGATCTCTCCCCGCATGAAGGCGACATAGCCAACGGCCACCGTGGCCGCTGTGAAGATCGCCAGGTAACGGCTGATCGAGCCGTCGTGCAACGTGTCAGAGATGGCACGCGACAAGCGCACGCAGCCCGCGATCACCGCGTCAAAGACGGCCTTGGCGTAGAAGGGCCCGGCCTTGATCCAGGCCGCGTCCAGCGGGCGGTGCAGCAGCAGCAGCACCGCGCCCCCGGCAACGGCGGCAATCGACATGTAAAGCGCCGGTGTCACCCCGTGCCAGATCTTGAGATGGGCATGGGTTTCATGGCCGGTGACGGCGGTCGCGGCCATGTTCACCACGTCCTCCGCCAGGAAGGGTGCGACACCGATCAGCACCACGAAGATGCACAGAAAGGCGGGTGACAGCCACATGCCGGCGGGCGGATCATGCGGTTTCGACGGATAGTCGTCGCGCACCGGGCCGCCGAAGACGTGAAAGATGAACCGCAGGCTGTAGGCGACAGAGAAGAGCGCCCCGAAGGTGGCCAGCGCGGGCACGATCCACGGATTTTCCCACCAGTAGGTGTGGCTTGCCTCTTCCAGCATCATTTCCTTTGACAGGAAGCCGTTGAACAGCGGGATACCGGCCATCGACAGGGCGGCGACGGTGCCGATGACGGCGGTGATCGGCATCAGTTTCGCAAGCCCCCCCAGCCGCTTGATGTCGCGGGTGTGCGCCTCGTGGTCGATGATGCCGGCGGTCATGAAGAGGGCGGCCTTGAAGGTCAGGTGGTTGAGAATGTGAAAGACAGCCGCAATCGCCGCCGCCTCTGTGCCAAAGCCCAGCAGCATGGTCAGCAGGCCCAGGTGAGACACGGTCGAAAAGGCCAGCAGGCCCTTGAGGTCGTCCTTGAACAGCGCGATCACCGCGGCGATGACCATCGTGACCAGGCCGGTGGTTGCCACGGCGTAGAACCACAGTTCCGTCCCCGACAGCGCAGGCCACATGCGGGCCATGAGGAAGACCCCGGCCTTCACCATCGTGGCCGAATGCAGGTAGGCCGAGACCGGCGTCGGTGCGGCCATCGCGTGCGGCAACCAGAAGTGGAAGGGGAACTGCGCAGACTTGGTGAAGGCGCCCAGCAGGATCAGAATGACGGCCGGGGTATACCAGTCAGAGGCCTTGATCGCGTCCCCGGCGGCCAGAATGTCGGTCAGGTTGTAGCTGCCCGCGATGTTGCCCAGGATCAGCATCCCGCCAATCATCGCCAGCCCCCCGGCCCCGGTCACTGTCAGTGCCATGCGCGCGCCCTGGCGGCCTTCAGGCAGGTGTTTCCAGTAGCCGATCAAGAGGAAGGACGACAGCGATGTCAGCTCCCAGAAGATCAGCAAGAGCAGTATGTTGTCCGAAATCACGATGCCCAGCATCGCACCCTGGAACAGCAGCAGATAGGTATAGAACTGCCCCACCGGATCCTCTCCGGACAGGTAGTAGCGCGCGTACAACGTGATCAGCAGGCCGACGCCGAGGATCATGCAGGCGAACATCAGGCCCAGACCGTCGAGGAAAAAGGCAACCTCTAGCCCCATCTGGGGCAGCCATGGGATCGACATGGTATAGACCGTGCCGTCCATCACGCCTGGGGCCAGCGTGCCCAGCATGACCAGCGCCAACACGGTCGGCACGGCGGTAAAGGTGGCGGTGGCGGTTCGGCCGGCCCGGATCATGATGCCGGGCACAAGAGCGCCCAGGAAGGGCAGCAGCGCGATGATGGGCAGAAGACTGCTCTGGGTGGTCATTCGCGTCTCCGCAGGGTCAGGAAATTGACGTTTTTTCCGAAAAGACCGCGAAGATTGCAATGATTATTCCAGAAAAAGGAACCATTGCCGCGGATACAGATCGGGGTCGGCGCGGCCTCAGAGGCCGGAGACGGGGCACCACGGATCACGCAGGCCGCAAGGACAGAAGCGGAACAACCTCGACACCCCCCAAGAGAGGCCGTTGTTCGATCTGATCCCGTTTTCCGGCACTCTGCGGCCCATCCCCCATGTCTGCCGCCCGTGGCGGTTCCAGAACCTTATTGTGGGACAAGATCGGTCCGGTGCAAGGTCAAAGATGACGATTTCCATCATGTTTCCGGCTTGCGACCGGGATACGGGCCGCCCCTGGGCATTCCGTGTCAGGCGGAGCCGGTGCTGTTGCGCAAGTAGTAGTCGCGATACCACGCTACGAATTTTGCAACACCCTCGCGCACCGTTGTGCGTGGGCTGTAGCCGGTCAGGGTCTGCATCAACGTGGCATCCGCCCAGGTCGCGGGCACGTCGCCGGGCTGCATCGGCATCAGGTTTCGCGTCGCGTCGAGGCCCGTGGCCTCTTCGATGGCCTCGATGAAATCGGTCAGCTGCACCGGTTCGGAATTGCCGATGTTCACGACACGGAAGGGCGCCACCGGCGACAGGCTGTCGCCCTCGGGCACGATGCCGTCGGCGGGTCGTTCCGGTGCCGCGTCCATCAGCAGGCGGATGCCCTCGACGAGGTCGTCGACATAGGTGAAATCGCGCTGCATGTCGCCGAAGTTGTAGACGTCGATCGGCCTGTTCTGAAGGATGGCCTTTGTGAACTTGAACAGCGCCATGTCGGGCCGGCCCCAGGGCCCGTAGACCGTGAAGAAGCGGAACATGGTTGTCGGAACGCCGAACAGATGCGCATAGCTGTGCGCCATCGATTCAGTGGATTTCTTCGTCGCCGCGTAAAAGGACATCTGGTAGTCGGCCCGGTCGGTCTCCCGATAGGGCATTTCGGTGTTCGCGCCATAGGCTGACGAAGTCGAAGCCAACAGCAGGTGGCGCGGAGGATGCGCGCGGGCGGCCTCGAGTATCTCGAAGGTGCCGATGATGTTCGATTCCAGGTAGGACCGCGGGTTTTCGATCGAATAACGCACCCCGGCCTGCGCGGCGAGATGGATCACCACGTCGGGCTCTTCCCGCGCAAAGAGTTCCGCCATGCGCCCCGGATCCTCGACCCGGCCGATCTCGGGCACGAAATCGCCCAACGGCGCCAACCGGGCGTGTCGATCTTCCTTCAGCGAGACCTCGTAATAATCGGTCAGCGCATCCAGCCCGATCACGCGCCAGCCTTCAGCCAAAAGACGCGCGCAGCAATGATAACCGATGAAGCCGGCGGAGCCGGTGACAAGAACGGTGGGCATGGCGCAGGGTCCTGAGAATTCGTGCCAGTTACGGGGACTCGTTTGCCTGATCCCCGACGATGCGTCTAGTGTTTGCGCAAATGCATAGAGGGTCGACGATGGAACTGAAGAAAAACACCTTCAAGGCAGGCTTGCAGGAAGGTCGTCTGCAGCACGGCATCTGGTGTTGCATGACAGATCCGCTGGCCGCAGAGATGATGGCAGCCTGCGGATACGACTGGATGCTCTTCGATTGCGAGCATTCGCCGATGGACCCGATCCGCGTGCTGCCGATGCTGCAGGCGGTGGCACCCTATCCGGTATCCGCCCTCGCGCGGCCCGCCTCGCTGAACGCCCCCGAGATGAAACGCCTTCTGGATATCGGGGCACAGACGCTGATCATTCCCTATGTGCAGAACGCCGAAGAGGCCGCCGAAGCTGCGGCTGCCGTCGCCTATCCGCCCGCGGGTATCCGGGGGGTCGCCGGGATGACGCGGGCCAGCAACTTTGGCCGGATCGCCGATTACCACGCCACCGCACGCGACGAGCTTTGCCTGATCGTTCAGGTCGAAACGGTCGAGGCCATGGCCCAGATCGAGGCCATCGCCGCCGTGCCCGGGATCGACGGCATCTTTGTCGGGCCAGCGGATCTGGCGGCCTCGATGGGCTTTCCGGGCAAACCGGCCCACCCTGAGGTTCAGGCGGCAGTGATTGACGGAATCAAACGGATCAGGGCGGCCGGCAAACCTGCGGGCACGTTGATCATCGACCCCGCGTTCGGACAGAAGGCGATCGACGCCGGCGTGGCGTTCATCGCGCAGGATCTGGACCTTGTGGCGCTGCGCAAGGGTCTGTCCCGCAGCTGACCGGCACGGCCTAGCAAAGCGCCTTTTGCGGCGGCGGTTTCCAGTTTCTGTGGTGACAGCCGCGGCGGCGCGTGCCAGAACCGTCCCTGCCATGAGAAAACTCTTTGCCTGCCTGTGTTTCGCCCTTGTGCTTGCTCGGCCCGCGGCCGGGGAAGAGGCAGTGACCGTGTTCGCCGCGGCAAGTCTCAAGACCGCGCTGGACAAGGTCGCCGAGGCCTATGACGGTGACCTCGTTCTGTCCTACGCCGGGTCATCGGCGCTGGCGCGGCAAGTTCAGCAGGGGGCACCCGCCGACATCGTCTTTCTGGCCAACACAGACTGGATGGACGTGCTGGAACGCGACGGGCTGATCGCCCCGGGAACGCGCACCGAACTGCTGGGCAACCGGTTGGTGCTGGCCGGTCCGGCGGGCGCGGACCCAGTCGAGATCCGACCGGACCTGGACTTGGCCGCGATGCTGGGCGACGGGCGCCTGGCGATGGCGCTGGTCGAGGCGGTTCCGGCAGGCATCTACGGCAAGGCCGCGCTGGACTCTCTGGGCTTGTGGGAGGCCGTGGCGCCCCGCGTGGCCCAGGCGGACAACGTGCGCGCGGCGCTGGCGCTGGTCTCATTGGGACAGGTGCCGCTGGGCGTGGTCTATGCCACCGACGCCGCCGCCGATCCGGCGGTCGATGCCCTCGGCCTCTTCCCCGAGGACAGCCACCCACCGATCCGCTACCCGGTTGCCGCCGTCGAAAATCGCGCCGACGCGGCGGCTCCTTTCCTGACCTTCCTGCAAACGCCCGAGGCGGCGGCACTTTTTGTCGCTCAGGGTTTCGCCGTCCTGGACAACTGACGCGATGGATTGGCTCAGCCCGGCAGAGTGGGAGGCGGTCAGATTGTCCCTCCGGGTGTCGTTCTGGGCCACGGTTGCGGCACTGCCCATCGGGTTGTTCATTGCCTACGCGCTGGCCCGCTGGCGGTTTCCCGGCAAGCAGATCCTCAACGGGCTGGTCCACCTGCCGTTGATCCTGCCGCCGGTCGTCACCGGTTACCTGCTGCTGATCACCCTCAGCCCGCGCGCGCCGGTGGGGGGCTTCCTGAAATCCATCGGGATCAGCTTTGCCTTCAACTGGACGGGCGCGGCGCTGGCCGCCGGGATCATGGGCTTTCCTCTGATGGTGCGTGCCATGCGTCTGTCGATCGAGGCGGTGGATCCGAAGCTGGAACAGGCGGCTGCCACGCTGGGCGCCTCGCGTGCCTGGGTATTTGCCACCGTGACCTTGCCGATGGTGCTGCCGGGTGTCCTGGCGGGCGCCATCCTGGGCTTTGCCAAGGCGATGGGAGAGTTCGGCGCCACGATCACCTTCGTCTCGAACATCCCGGGCCAGACACAGACGCTGCCCTCGGCGATCTATGCCTTTCTCCAGGTGCCTGGCGGAGAGGCCTCTGCCCTGCGGCTGGTCGCCGTGGCGGTTGCCGTGGCAATGCTGGCGCTGCTTCTGTCGGAGTGGATCTCGCGCCGGGTGGCGGCGCGGGTGGGGGGCGCGTGATGCTGGAGGTTGCCGTGCGCCACCGGCTGGGGACCTTCACGCTGGAGGCCGCGTTCGAGGCACCGCCGGGTCTTTGCGTGCTTTTTGGCCGCTCCGGGTCTGGAAAGACCAGCGTCATCAATGCCGTCGCCGGTCTGATGCGGCCCGATGAGGGGCGCGTGCGGGTTGGTGAGCGTGTGTTGGGCGACACGTCGCAAGGAATCTGGCTGCCGCCGCACAAGCGCCGCCTGGGCTATATTTTCCAGGAAGGCCGGTTGTTCCCACATCTGTCGGTCCGGCAAAATCTGCTGTACGGGCGCTGGTTCGCCGGGTCGCTTTTGCCGCTGGACCCGGTGGTGGAAATGCTGGGCCTTGGCCCCCTGCTGACCCGCCGCCCCGGTGCCCTGTCAGGCGGGGAAAAACAACGCGTTGCCATCGGGCGCGCCCTGTTGGCCGATCCCGGCCTGATCCTGGCCGATGAACCTTTGGCCGCGCTGGACGAGGCCCGCAAGCGCGAGATCCTGCCCTATTTCGAACGACTCCGGGACGAGGCCCGCTGTCCGATCCTCTACGTCAGCCATTCCGCGGGAGAGGTCGCCCGGCTGGCGACAACCGTGGTTGTCCTTCAGGACGGGCGTGTTGTGAGGCAGGGCACCGCCGCAGAGGTGCTGAGCGACCCGGCCGTGACACCCGCGGGCATCCGCGCCGTGGGCGCTGTACTAGAGGTGCGGGTGGCCGCCCACCATGATGACGGCCTGACCGAACTGGATGCCGGGGGCGTGCCGCTGTACCTGCCGCGTGTTCCGCAGGCCGTGGGCGCGCCTTTGCGGATCCGGATCGCGGCGCAGGAGGTCATCCTGGCGCGGCAAAGGCCCGAGGGGCTTTCTGCGCTCAACATATTGGCGGGAAAGGTGGATTCCATCCGAGAGGGAGATGGTCCGGGGGCGCTTGTCTCGCTGGATACAGCGGCCGGGCGGGTTCTGGCGCGGGTCACGCGACGGTCGGCGGAGAAGCTGGGCCTGGCGCCCGGAGTAGACTGTTTCGCCGTGGTCAAGACGGTGGCAATCGCGCGTGAGGATGTTGGCACCGCTTGAACCCATGCCCGCCGCCGCTAACTGGCGCTGCATGGAAAACGCATTGATCATCGGGGACAGCGGCGGCATCGGTGGGGCCGTGGCGGCGCATCTGCGCGACCAGGGCATGGCCGTCACCGGTCTGTCGCGGTCGCGCGACGGACTGGACGTGACGGATGAGGACAGTCTGCGCACCGTTCTGGGCGCTCTGGAGGGGCCCTTCGATCTGGTCTTCGTGGCAACCGGGGCGCTGGAAATCGCCGGGGCAGAGCCGGAGAAGACACTGAAAGCACTGGATGCCAAAGCCCTGATGGACCAGTATCTGCTGAATGCCATCGGCCCGACGCTGGTCCTGAAACATGCCTTGCCCCTCTTGCCGCGCCGCGAACGGGCCGTCTTTGCCGTGGTGTCCGCGCGCGTGGGGTCGATCGGGGACAACGGTTTGGGCGGCTGGTACAGCTATCGCGCGGCCAAAGCCGGGGTGAACCAGTTGATCCACACCGCCGCCGTGGAACTTGCGCGTTCGCACCGGCAACTGGCCTGCGTCTGCCTGCATCCCGGAACGGTCGAAACGAACTTTACCGCCAAGTACGCCAATCGCTATCCCACGGTCACGCCAACCCATGCAGCCGAGCGCCTGGTCAAGGTCATGAAAGGGCTAAGCCCCGAGGATACCGGGAAATTCCTTGATTACGCGGGCCGGGAGATTCCCTGGTGAGCCGGCTGGTCCTGGTACTGGGCGACCAGTTGAGCGAGGGCGTCGCGGCGCTGAAAGTCGCGGACAAGGCGCGTGACGTGGTGATCATGGCCGAGGTCGTGGACGAAACCGACTACGTGCCGCATCACCCCAAGAAGATCGCGTTCATCTTTGCGGCGATGCGCAAGTTCGCCGCGCGCCTGCGCGAGGACGGCTGGGAGGTGCGCTACACCGAACTGGACGACACGCAGAATGCCGGGTCGATCTGTGGAGAGTTGCTGCGGCGGGCCGAAGAGACGGATGCCTCCGAAGTGATCGCTACGGAACCCGGAGAATGGCGCCTTATCAATGCCTTGCAGCATTGCCCGCTCAAGGTGCGCCTGTTGGAAGATGACCGTTTCATCGCCTCCCACGCGATGTTCGACCAATGGGCCGAAGGCCGCAAAGCCCTGCGGATGGAGTATTTCTATCGCGAGATGCGACGCAAGACGGGCCTTCTGATGGAAGGCGACGACCCCGCCGGGGGGCAGTGGAACTTTGACCATGACAACCGCAAACCGGCGCCTGATACTGTCACGCACAAGCCGATATGGTTCGAACCCGATGCTGTCACTGAGGAGGTTCTGGATCTGGTCGAGGCAAGGTTCCCGAACAATTTCGGTGTGTTGCGACCCTTCGGCTTTGCCACCGACCGGGCGGAGGCGCAGCAGGCACTGGCGCATTTCATCGATCATGCGCTGCCCCGGTTCGGCGACTACCAGGATGCAATCCTCGACGAGAACCGCTTTCTCTATCACTCGCTATTGTCGGGCTACATGAACATCGGGCTTCTCGACCCGCTGGACGCCTGCCACGCTGTCGAAAAGGCGTTTGAAAACGGCGATGTCCCGATCAACGCCGCCGAAGGCTTTATTCGGCAGATCATCGGCTGGCGGGAATATGTCCGTGGGATCTATTTCCGCGAAGGGCCGGAGTATCCTGAGCGCAACGTATTGGATCACAACCGGAAATTGCCTTGGTTCTACTGGAGTGCCGAGACCGACATGCGCTGTGTCGCCAAGGCTGTGGAGCAGACGCGGGACGAAGCCTATGCCCACCACATCCAGCGCCTGATGGTGACGGGCAATTTCGGATTGCTTGCGGGGGTCGATCCACACGCGCTGCACGAGTGGTACCTGAGCGTCTACATCGACGCCTTTGAATGGGTCGAGGCGCCCAACACGGTAGGAATGAGCCAGTTTGCCGATGGTGGCATCATCGCCTCAAAGCCGTATGTTTCCTCGGGAAATTACATCAACAAGATGTCGGACCACTGCAAGCCCTGCGCCTATTCGGTGGCCGCCAAGACCGGCAAGACTGCCTGCCCCTTCAACCTCCTCTACTGGCATTTCATGGACAGACACCGAGACCGGTTCGAAAGCAATCCCCGCATGGCCCAGATGTACCGTACCTTCGACAGGATGGATCCTGACAAGCGCGAAACCGTGCTGCGAGAGGCGCAATCCTTCTTGGACCGCATGGAGGCGGGTGAACGCGTCTGATGCTGGCACAGAACCTGCGCTTTGTTCGTCGAAATAACTTCGATGGTGTAGCAAGGCATCTGCTGTGCCAAGGTGGGTCCGCCAGGGACCACGGGTGACAGCGCTCACACCATAGTGGCCAGTACGCACAAGGCACCGTCGAAATTGACAAAACCCGTGTCAATGCATCCTCACGGTGCGAAAACGATGCGCACCGTGAGCCACTATGCCTACAAAAACTCAGAAGTCGAGGTTCTCGACGGTCAGGGCGTTCTGCTGAATGAACTCTCGCCGCGGCTCGACCACGTCTCCCATCAGCTTGGTGAACAGGTCATCCGCCTCGGCCATGTCGTCGATCGTCACCTGCAAAAGGGTCCGCGCATCCGGGTCCAACGTGGTTTCCCACAGCTGGTCGGGGTTCATTTCCCCCAGGCCCTTGTAGCGTTGCAGGGTCAGACCCTTCTCGCCCTCGTCCAGGATGGCCTTGAGCAGGTCAAGCGGGCCCTGGATCAGCTGGCGGCGATCCTTGCGTTCCAGCGTCGAAGGTGTGCCGTAGATATGCTGCAGGCTCTCGGTAAAGCTGCCGGTCTTGCGCGCCTCGCCCGAGCGCAGCATCGGCCCGTCCAGCGTGCGGACCTCTTCGACACCGCGCAGGATACGCGCCAGCCGAATGCCCTTGTCCTGGGTTATCCGACCGTTCCAGCCACGTTCGTATTCCAGCGCGATCAGGTCCAGTCGCGCGGCGACCTTGTCGGCCACGCCTTGCAGGTCGGCATCCACGGCGCCCGGAACAAAGGCCCCGGCGATGGCGGCCTGCTCCAGGATATGGCGTGGGTAATGGGTGGGGAAGGCTTCGAGCACGCGCTTGAGCTGCCGCGCCTCGTCGACCACGCGGACAAGGTCCTGCCCGACGATCACCTCGCCCGAGCTCAGGTTCAGCTGGGCATTCTCGATCCCTTGCTGGATCAGGTAGTCGTCCAGCGCAGTCTGATCCTTGAGATAGACCTCGGACTTGCCGCGCGCGACCTTGTACAGCGGTGGTTGCGCGATATAGAGGTATCCGCCCTCGATCAGCTCGGGCATCTGCCGGTAGAAGAAGGTCAGCAGAAGCGTGCGGATGTGCGCGCCGTCCACGTCGGCGTCGGTCATGATGATGATCTTGTGGTAGCGCAGTTTCGAGATGTCGAACTCATCCCGCCCGATGCCGGTGCCCAATGCCATCACGAGGTTGCCGATCTCCTGGCTGGACAGCATACGGTCGAACCGCGCCCGTTCCACGTTCAGGATCTTGCCGCGCAGGGGCAGGATCGCCTGGTTGCGGCGGTCACGGCCCGTTTGCGCCGATCCACCGGCCGAGTCCCCCTCGACCAGGAACAGTTCGGTCTTGGAGGCGTCCTTCTCGGAACAGTCCTTCAGCTTGGCCGCGTTGAAACTGACGTCCATCGCGGTCTTGCGACGGGTCAGCTCACGCGCCTTGCGGGCTGCCTCACGCGCCAGAGCGGCCTCGATGATCTTGCCGACGATCTGCTTGGCTTGCTGAGGGTTCTCCTCGAACCATTCGGCCAGCTTCTCGTTCATCAGGCTTTCGACCGCCGGGCGCACCTCTGAACTGACCAGCTTGTCCTTGGTCTGGCTGGAGAATTTCGGGTCCGGCACCTTGACCGAAAGCACGGCGGTCAATCCCTCGCGGGCATCGTCGCCGGTAAAATTCACCTTTTCGCGTTTCGCGATGCCGGACTCCTGGGCGTATTTCTGGATCGTTCGGGTCAGGGCACCACGGAAGCCGGCCAAGTGCGTGCCGCCATCCCGCTGCGGGATGTTGTTGGTGAAGGGCAGCACCGTTTCGTGGTAGGTGTCGTTCCACCACATGGCGACCTCGACCCCGATACCGTCCTTCTCGCCTTCCATGTAGACCGGCTCTGCCATGACGGATTGCTTGGAACGGTCGAGATACTTGACGAACTCGCGCACGCCGCCCTCGTAGTGCAGCTCGGTCTTGAGCGGCTCGGCGGGGCGCTCATCCTCCAGGATGATGCGCACGCCGGAGTTCAGGAAGGCCAGTTCGCGCAGGCGCTTTTCCAGCGTCTCGAAATTGTAATCCAGGTTGGAAAACGTGTCGGTCGAGGCAAGGAAGCGGACCTCTGTCCCGGTCTCGCCCTCGGCATCGCCGACAATGCGCAGGTGTTCGCTGGTCTCGCCATGTTCGAACTTGGCGTAGTGTTCCTTGCCGTTGCGCCAGATGCGGAGCTCCAACCAGACGGACAGCGCGTTGACGACGGAAACGCCCACGCCGTGCAGACCGCCCGACACCTTGTAGGAGTTCTGGTCGAACTTCCCGCCGGCGTGCAGCTGCGTCATGATGACCTCGGCCGCCGAAACCCCCTCTTCCGAGTGGATGTCGACGGGAATCCCGCGCCCGTTGTCCCGCACCGACACGCTGTTGTCGGCATGGATTTTCACATGGACATAGTCGGCATGTTTGGCCAGCGCCTCGTCGATGCCGTTGTCCACTACCTCGTAGACCATGTGGTGCAGGCCCGAGCCGTCATCGGTGTCACCGATATACATGCCGGGGCGTTTGCGCACCGCCTCCAAGCCTTTGAGAACCTTAATGGAATCGGCGCCGTACTCACTCGGCGCCGCGGGCTGGTCGGACATCGCCTGATCCTTTGTTATTTTGGCCCAAGTTATAGAGGTTTAGCGGGGGATTGTCACGCCACGGACACAATATTTGGTAATCCGTCAATGCGGGAATCGTGACAGCGTCAGATCACGGTGCAGCGCGTCCGTCATCCCGCACAGCGGGCGTTTTTCTGCTTTCTCCGCAGAAGCCCGCCGCGCTGGTTTCCGCAGCATTCAGTCGGTCACGGCGGCATGGGTTTCTCGCTCAACCGCATCCAGTGCAGCGCCGTGGCGGTGCGCAGAATGTAGAAGAATCGCTCGGGTCGGGGTCGATCATAGAAGCCTTCTACAGGATGCCAGCCCTCAGAACAGCGGCCCCAGCAGGTCAAGCTCGGCGCTGTCAGGCCAAGCCGCCCCGGTCAACGGAAGAACGCGCAAAAAGCGGCTCTGGACGTGGTCGACATCACCAGTGCGGGCGCCGGTCATGTCGACCCGGGTGTATGTGTTTGCAACAAGCCGGAATCCGGCCCGGTCATAAAGCGTGCGTTGACCAAAGAGCAGCGCGAATTTGGCATTGCTGTCCTTGCCGATGGCAAGCGTGCGATCCAGCAGGGCGGTGGCGATGCCCTGCCCACGCGCCCGTGGGGCGGTTGCGATATCGCCCAACCCGATAACATCGATCAGTTGTCCGTCGATGCGCACGGCGCGGTAGAACAGCGCGATATGGCCCAGGATCGTGCCATTGCGCCAGACGACCCGCAGATGAGGCCGCTGCTGATAGAAGCTGCGACCGCCAAAATCCGTGGGAAAAGAGGCCCGCAGCAACTCTGCCACCTGCGCCTCGTCTTCGGCAGTCAGCGCATGTTCAGGGATCACCTCAATCATGGCGCCGGACGTGGCTTTCGCCACCCTCTTCGGTCACTTCGAAATGCTGCGCCCGGTTGCCCAGTTCCGCAAAGAGTTCCGCCCCCGTTCCCGTCATCCAGGCCTGCGCACCCAAGCCGCAGATTTCGTCGTAGAGCGCGGCGCGACGGGTCGCGTCCAGATGGGCCGCAACTTCGTCCAGCAAGAGGATCGGCGCGGCGCCAAAATCCTGTGCCAGGGCGCGCGCATTGGACAGGATCAGCGAAATCAGCAGGGCCTTCTGTTCACCGGTCGAACATTCGGAGGCGGGCACACCCTTGGCAGCGAAAACCCCGTAGAGATCGCTTCGATGGGGGCCAACCAGCGCGCGCCCCGCCCCCATGTCGCGGAACCGGCTTTCGGCCAGGGCATCGCGCAGGTCTTCCTCGGCCTGCGGCAGGCTGCCCTCTGACTGCACCAACTCCATGTCGGCGGCGGGAAAGGCGGTCTCTGCCTCGGCCTGCGCGGCCTGCAAGCGGGCCAGGGCCTCCCTCCGGTTGGCTGTCAGCAACGCCCCGGCACGGGCCATCTGCGATTCAAGCGCGACGTACCAATGCGGGTCGCGGACCTCTTCCTTGAGCAGACGGTTTCGTTCGCGCATGGCCTTTTCATAGTCCAGCGATGCCTGCGCATGGTCGGGATAGAACGACAGGGTGAGTCGGTCGAGAAACCGCCGTCGCCCTTCGGCCCCCTCGATCCATAGCCGGTCCATCGCCGGGATCAGCCAGACGGTGCGGGCGATGCGGCCCAGCGCAATCTGACTGGCGGATTTGTCGTTGATCGTGACCTGACGCGCGCCGCCGTTTTCCGATGTGAAGGCGATCTCGTGCTGGCCTTCGGGGCCGGTCAACTGCCCGGTGATCTTCCACCCCAAGCTTTCCGGTCGCCGCGCCATTTCCGCGGCCGACGCCCGGCGCATCCCGCGGCCTGGAGAAAACAACGAGACCGCCTCGATCAGATTGGTCTTGCCTGCGCCGTTCGGGCCAAAGATCGCCACCGGTCGTGGATCAACCGCCACCCGCGCCATGCGGTGCGAGCGGAAATGCGACAGGGTCAGCTGGGTCAGGGCGAGCGGCATGAGACGAGACGATTTTTCGGCGAAAAATCGTCTCTGATCAGACCCGCATCGGCATGACGACGTAGACCGCGCTTTCGTCGCCGCCTTCGCGCATCAGGGTCGGGTCGCCGGAGGAATTGAACAGGAAGACGGCATTCTCGCGGTCCACCTGGCTGGCGATTTCCAGCAGGTACTTCGCGTTGAAGCCGATTTCCAACCGTTCGTCCCCATAGGCAACGGCCAGTTCTTCCTCGGCGGCGCCGCTGTCCGGTGCGTTGACGGACAGGATCAGCCGATCCTCGTCCAGCTGCATCTTGACCGCGCGCGAGCGCTCCGAAGACACGGTGGCCACACGGTCCACGGCCTTGGCGAATTCCGAAGCGTCGACCTCCAGCTGCCGGGTGTTGCCGCTGGGAATCACGCGGGTGTAATCCGGGAAGGTTCCGTCGATGACCTTGGACGTCAGGGTGATGTCCGGCGTGGCGAAACGCACCTTGGTTTCCGAGACCGAAACGGCGATGTCCATGTCGTCCTGGTCCACCAGCTTGCGCAACTCGCCTACGGTCTTGCGCGGAACGATGACGCCGGGCATCTCTTCGGCACCGGAGGGCAGCGGCGCGTCTATCCGGGCCAGCCGGTGCCCGTCCGTCGCGACACAGCGCAGCGATTTACCATCCGCGGTATCCGCAACATGCATGTAGACGCCGTTCAGGTAATAGCGGGTTTCCTCGGTGGAAATCGCGAATTTCGACTTGTCGAAGAGACGGCGCAGCACCTCGGCCTTGGCCGAGAAGTTACAGTCGTATTCCGAGGTCGCCATGACCGGGAAGTCTTCTTTGGGCAGGGTCGCCAAAGAGAAATGCGACCGGCCGGCGGAGACCGACAGGCGGCCCGAACCGGGATCAGCGGCAAGCGTGACCAGCGCTCCGTCGGGCAACTTGCGGACGATTTCGTGCAGGGTCACGGCGGAAACCGTGGTGCCGCCCGCCTTTTCGACCTGCGCCAAAGCGCGGTCCAGCACCTCGATATCCAGATCGGTGGCGCGAAAGGTGACATTTTCACCCTCGGCCTCGATCAGGACATTGGCCAGGATCGGGATCGTGTTGCGCCGCTCCACGACCGATTGCGCTTGCGCGACCGCGCGCAAGAGCGCCGCCCGTTCCATGCTGAATTTCATCGCCCTACCCTCTCCGCAACGCCCGGGGGCGCAGCCTAGCCTGCGCCGGCCCGCACTCCAAGTCGGTTTTCACGATTTGTCTTGTGCTTTTGCCTAGGCGTCAAGGCGTTGCGACGTACCAGTTCCGGCACGCCGCATTTTTTCCACAGCCTGTCAGGCTTCGAGCGCCCGACGCAGCATCTCGACGTCCTCGTCGATCTGCCCATCCTGCAGGCGCAGTTCTTCGATCCGCTTGACGCCGTGCATCACCGTGGTGTGGTCGCGCCCGCCGAACCGGCGACCGATTTCAGGCAGCGACCGCGAGGTCAGCTGCTTGCACAGGTACATCGCCACCTGCCGCGGACGGGCAAAGTTGCGCACGCGCTTGGGCCCGATCATGTCCGACAGACGGATATTGTAATGCTCGGCCACCTTGCGCTGAATCTCGTCGATCGAAATCTTGCGTTCGGAAGCACGCAGCACGTCGGCCAGGCTGTCCTGAACCAGGTCCATGTTGATCGGTTTGCCCACGAGGCTGGCAAAGGCGAACAGGCGGGTCAGCGCACCTTCGAGAACGCGGACGTTGGTGCTGATCCGGTGGGCGAGGAATTCCAGAACGCCATCGTCGATCACCAGGTCGGGGTGCATGGCGCGATAGCCTTCAACCTTGGACTGCAGAATGCCGAGTCGGAGTTCGTAGTCAGTCGGATGCAGGTCCACGACAAGGCCGGACTGCAGACGGCTGCGAATGCGGTTTTCCAGGTCCTTGATCTCATCCGGGGCGCGGTCGGCCGAAATGATGATCTGCTTGTTCTGATCCACCAGTGCGTTGAAGGTGTGAAAGAACTCTTCCTGGGTCGAATCCTTGCCGGCGATGAACTGCACGTCGTCGACCATGAGCACGTCGACAGAGCGGAACATCTCCTTGAAGTCCATCATCTTGCGTTCGCGCAGGGCCTGCACGAAGCGGTACATGAACTGTTCCGCCGAAAGATAGAGTACGGCCAGGTGCGGATTGCGCTGCGTCAGCTCGTGGGCAATCGCATGCATGAGGTGCGTCTTACCAAGGCCAACGCCACCATAGAGGAACAACGGATTGAAGGTCACCGGGCCGCCTTCGGAGACGCGCTTGGCCGCGGCATGGGCCAGTTCGTTCGGCTTGCCGACCACAAAGGTGTCAAAGGTGAACCGCGCATCCAGGGGTGCACCGGGCAGATGGCCACGGGCTGCGGGCTGGGGCGCGGCGGCCGGCTCGGGGCTGGCGGGCGCCTGTTGCGCAACGGCGCGGGTTTCGCTCTCGGTCATTGCCGAGGCCACCTTGATATCCAGACGGCGCACGCGGGGCGACACCGACATGATGTGCTCCAACAGTTGGTCGCCATAGTTCTGCGTGACATAGGTGCTGAAGAAATTGGTGGGCGCCTGCAGCGTCACCGTTCCTTCCGGGGTCGACCCCGCGAAACGCAGCGGTTCGATCCATGTCTTATGATTATTTTGCCCGATAGCCTTGCAGATCTGGTCCTGCAAGACCCCCCATTGCTCTTCGGTCATCTGCCGTTTTGTCCTCGTTCCTCAATCCCCACACCGAACGCCTGACGGCGGCGGGCTTCCTTGCAGGAGGAACAGCGAGACCGTCCCTTGCGCAGACGCAAAGGTGAGGGAGTGACCCCTGGTCTTGGTCGCAGCGACGCTCCGGCAGTCCCGTTCGGCGCGCAGTGCAGCGACCCGCAATGTCTATTCCTTGGACACGGCCGGGGTTTTCCCCCGAGCGTTTGACAGAAGCGACCCAACGCCCTGACAAACAGGTTTGCACACCCCTTTCGGCGTAGTGCAACCGGCAGCCTTGTCCCCCCTGCGAGTCGTGCTCGCTTGGTGAAATTAGCAATCTTCGTGAAGAACCGGCAACCGAAACTACAGCTTGACTCGGTCTTTCGCCGAAAAGAATCCGGTGTGTGATCAAATGGTTATATATGCAAAAAGGGCGCCACATATAGTGGCGCCCATGCAAAGACATACTAGATAGTGATTGTGCTCAGCCCAGTGCTTTGACCCGCGATGCAAGGCGGGAAATCTTCCGCGAGGCGGTGTTCTTGTGGAAAACGCCTTTGGTCACACCGCGCATGAGCTCGGGCTGGGCGGCCTTCAGGGCAGCGGTTGCCGCCTCGCGATCACCCGATGCGATGGCCTCTTCAACCTTGCGCAGATAGGTGCGGATGCGCGAACGGCGTGCCTTGTTGACGGCGAAGCGTTTTTCGTTCTGACGGGCGCGTTTCTTGGCCTGGGGCGTGTTTGCCATGTGATCGATCCTGCTGTTTGTCGTCTGCCGACGATGAAGTGTTCAAGAAATGCGCAACGCCGACGAACGGCATCCCGTGCCGAACCGATTCTTGCCAAAGCGGGCATCACGCGCATGTATGACGGGCGCCTATACAAGAGCGCCCGTCATCGGGCAAGGTCTTTCTTCCCGATTGCCCGTTTCCCGGGCGAATCGGGCAATGCGCGACTCAGCGGTCGCGGAATTGCGCGGTGCGCTTTTCGGCGAAGGCCGCCATGCCCTCGGACTGGTCTTCGGTCGCGAAAAGCGCGTGAAACAGGCGACGCTCGAAAAGCAGTCCCTCGGAGAGGGTCGTCTCGTAGGCCCGGTTCACCGATTCCTTGCAGGCAATGGCAGAGATCATCGACTTCTCGGCGACCTTCTCGGCCGCGTTCCGCGTTTCTTCCATCAGCTGCTTTGCGGGAACGACCCGGCTGACCAGACCGGCGCGCTCTGCCTCTTCGGCATCCATGAAGCGGCCGGTCAGGTTCATGTCCATCGCCTTGGACTTGCCGATAAAGCGCGTCAGGCGCTGCGTACCGCCCAGGCCGGGCATGACCCCCAGGTTGATTTCGGGCTGGCCGAACTTGGCATTGTCGGCGGCGATGATGAAATCGCACATCATGGCCAGCTCGCAACCACCGCCGAGCGCATAGCCCGCGACGGCCGCGATGATCGGCTTGCGGGTCGACGTGATGGCATTGCCCTCGCGGCCGAAGAAGTCCGACAGGAACATCTCGACGTAGCTTTTCTCCGACATCTCTTTGATGTCGGCACCGGCGGCAAAGGCCTTGGCCGAGCCGGTGATGATGATGCAGCGCACCTTGTCGTTCTTGTCCGCCTCGGCCAGCGCCTCGGACAACTCTCCCAGAAGGTGAGAATTGAGCGCATTCATGGCATCGGGGCGGTTCAGTTTGATGGTGGCGACGTGGTCTTCTATTTCGACGATGATCGTCTCATAGGCCATGTGTTTGGGCTCCGTCCGGTTCCGTCAAGGGCCAAGCCTTAGCATTTCATTCACATGGTTCAAGTTATCTTTGACAGCTTGCACAGTAGAAGGACGACCGCCCGGACTGCACGATCCGGCGCACGCTATCGGCGCAGCCCTCGCTGCGACACGATGCACCTTCGCGTCCGTAGACATCAAAACTGTGCTGGAAATATCCAAGTTCTCCATCGGCTTGGCGGAAATCCCGCAGGGATGACCCGCCTGCCGCGATGGCATCCTGCAGCACCTCGCGGATGATCGGAACCAGGGCCCCCAGCCGCGCTTCGGAGATCCGGTTGACCTTGCGTGCCGGATGGATGCGCGCGCGGTAGAGAGCCTCGCAAACGTATATGTTTCCCAGCCCGGCGATGATTTTCTGATCGAGCAGGGCCGATTTGACCGGCGTCCGGCGGCCCTTCAGCATGCCCGTCAGGTAGGATTCGCTGAATTCGTTGCCCAGCGGCTCGGGACCAAGGCTGACCAGCAGCGGATGCCGCTCAACCTCTGCGGTCGTCATCAGGTCCATCGCGCCAAAGCGGCGCGGATCGTTGAAGGTGACCCGCGCGCCCTGCCCCATGTCCAGGACAACATGGTCGTGTTTCTCCGGCGCCGGGTGATCGTGCACGAAATTCCCCAGCGGATCACCCGAAACCAGCATGCGCCCCGACATGCCCAGATGAATGAGCAGCGTCTCACCACTCGACAAATCGGCGAGGATGTATTTCGACCGCCGCCACAGACGCTCGACCCGGGTGCCTGTCAGCCGATCCGCCATGTTCTCGGGGAAGGGCCAGCGCAGATCGGGGCGGTTGACGCGGGCCTGTGCGATCACCTGCCCCTCCATGACCGGGGCCAGCCCGCGACGGACTGTCTCGACTTCGGGCAATTCGGGCATCGGGCATGGTCCTTCGCGTTGTATCGCCCCGGCGGCGCCCTATAAGAAAGCAATGCAATCGAGGACGGCAAGGGCCATGAGCGAAGAGACCGGAAAAACGACGCATTTCGGATATGCCGAGGTGCCCGAGAGCGAAAAGGCCGGACGGGTCCAGGGAGTCTTCAGTTCTGTCGCCTCCAAGTATGACGTAATGAACGACGCCATGTCCTTTGGCATCCACCGGATCTGGAAGGATGCCATGATGGACTGGCTGGCACCGCGTCCGGGACAGCGCCTTCTGGACGTGGCCGGCGGGACCGGCGACATCTCGTTTCGCTTCCTCAAACGCGCCGGCAGCGGACACGCCACCGTGCTGGACCTCACCGAACCCATGTTGGTCGAGGGCCGCAAGCGAGCCGAGGCCGAGGCGATGGTCGACTCGCTCGACTGGGTGGTGGGCGACGCGATGGCCCTGCCTTTTTCCGACAACACCTTCGACGTCTACACGATCTCTTTCGGCATCCGGAACGTGACCCGCCCGCAAGAGGCCCTGAACGAGGCCTTCCGCGTGCTGAAACCCGGCGGGCGTCTGATGGTGCTGGAATTTTCCCAGATTCCCAATGACCTGATGCAATGGGCCTATGACCTGTACTCGTTCAACATCATCCCGCGCATGGGCCAGGTGATCGCTCAGGACCGCGACAGCTATCAGTACCTGGTGGAATCGATCCGACGCTTTCCCGACCAGGACACCTTTCTGGACATGGTCAAGGGCGCCGGATTCGAAAACGCCAAGTACCGCAACCTGACGATGGGCGTCGCCTGTCTGCACTCCGGCTGGAAGATCTGAGTTGCGTGGCCCCCACAACATCTGGCGTCTGATCCGCACCGGCGCCACGCTGGAACGCACCGGTGCAATGCGCGCCGTGCTGGACGCGCTGGAGGCACCCGCGCCGCTGCGCGTGGCCGCCCGGGTCCTTGGCCGGCCTTTCCGCTGGCTGGGTGACGAGGGCGATCCGTCCATGCCCCCGGTGGTTCGCGCGCTGACGGCGCTTGGCCCTGCCTACATCAAGTTCGGCCAGATCCTGTCGACCCGTCCCGACGTGGTCGGCGACGAGATGGCCCAACAGTTGCGCGTTCTTCAGGACAAGCTACCCCCCTTCCCCGTCGATGCCGCCAAGACACAGGTCGAAGCCGAGCTGGGTCAGCCGGTGGACGAGGTTTTCTCCGCCTTCAGCGAACCTGTCGCCGCGGCTTCGATCGCGCAGGTCCACAAGGCAACACTGGCAGACACTGGCGAAACAGTGGCCGTCAAGGTTCTGCGCCCGGGGATCGAACGGGCCTTTCGCAAGGACATCGACGCCTTCTACTTTGCCGCCAACATGATCGAGCTGCTGTCGCCTGCCTCACGGCGCCTGCGGCCGACAGACGTGATCGCCCATTTCGAGGGCGTCGTCATGGGCGAGTTGGACCTGCGCCTGGAATCCGCGGCGGCCAGCGAGTTCGAGGCCAATACCAAGGATGACAAGGGCTTTGCCCTACCCGAGATCAAATGGGCCTGGTCCGGCCGACGCGTGATGACGATGGGCTGGGTCGAAGGCGTGGCACTGGGCGACAACGACGCGCTGGACGCCGCCGGACACAACCGGGTGAACCTGTCGGAACGGGTGTTGCAGCTGTTCCTGAACCACGCGCTGCGCGACGGTTTCTTTCATGCCGACATGCACCAGGGCAACCTCAAGGTCGCACCGAACGGGGACATCATTGCCTATGACTTCGGCATCATGGGGCATATCGACGAATACACCCGCCGGGTCTACGCCGAGATCCTCTTCGGCTTTATCCAGCGCGATTACCAGCGCGTTGCCGAGGTGCATTTCGAGGCCGGCTATGTCCCCGCAGACCGCGACGTGGATGAGTTCGCCCGCGCCCTGCGCGCGGTTGGAGAGCCGATTTTCGGCATGGATGCCACGCGGATCTCGATGGGCAAGCTGCTGGCCTATCTCTTTGAGGTGACCGAGCGGTTCGGGATGGAAACGAGGACCGAGCTGATCCTCCTGCAGCGGACAATGGTTGTGGTCGAGGGCGTTGCGCGGTCTCTCGACCCGCGCATGAACATCTGGAAGGTCGCGCAGCCTGTCGTCGAGGCCTACATCAAGAAATCGATCGGCCCGCGCGCCGCAGCCAAGGATCTTTGGAAAACCGCACTGGTCATGGCCCGGTTCGGCCCGAGGTTGCCGACGCTTGTAGAGGCCGCCCTTATCCGCCAATCACAGCCTGAACCGACGCCGGCGCGAAACCCCTGGCCCGCACGCCTTGGCTGGACCGGAGTCGGCACGCTGATTGGCGCGGCGACGGTTTTGGGCTGGGCACTGCTTGCCTGACTTTGGCTGCCAGTTGATCAAGGGCTGACACAGCATCGATCAGAAAAACGCGGAAACGAAAAACGGCGGCCAGAAGGCCGCCGTTTTCCATGAAACTCTGTCTGACGGGATCAGTCAGTGCCCGAAGCCGAAGCGATGGCGATGATCCCGGCAATGCCGCCGATGATGAACAGCGGCGTGAGAATATCATCATCGTCCATCGTCGAAACGAACGGGTCCTGAGTGTTGCCCTGAGCGGCCACCGGGGCGGCTGCTGCAGCTGCGATCGCTGCCGCGGCAGCAAGGATCGAAAGCTTTTTCATGTGTCTCTCCAAATCTGTACAGGCTTGGACGCGGCGCGCCCGACATGAGCGAACGTACACACAAACTATTTCGCGTTCAAATGACAAATATCCGAAGAACCTGAAATCGGTGCTGCGTCTGCGCAAATGCGCGTCAAATCAGCAACAACAGCCTGAAATGGCACGGTTGAGGCTGGACTGAGCCTAATCGCATCTTTGTGACAACGCCACAATTTTCTATTTTTTTTCAGGTGCTTAGATTTGGCGTGCCGTTCACGAGACCACCGGCTATCCTGATCGGCGACGATTCGCCAGATGTAGCCGAAAAGACCACCCAATTCACGTTCAGATGGCCAATCACGACCTTGGCCCATCGCAAAGCAGCAGGTTTCGCCTTCTGCGCCGAACAATCATCGTGACCGGGTCGATCAATTCATCGGGGCGCGCAATCCATCGATCTGACCTGGGTCGAGTTCCGTACCGTCCGCCATGCGCAGAACAAGAGTTTCACCGTCCTGCCTCACCTCTGCCACCCGGCTATAGGCCTGGGCCGCGATGGTATCGAGCTTGGCCTCGCCCTTGTAGCTTTCTACCTCGAACTTGTAGATCCCGGCAGGCAGGGCGGCCCCGGTGTCGTCGGTCCCGGTCCAGTAGACCTCATCCTGCGACAGATCGAGGTCGAACCGCTGGATGGCATCGCCGTTGGCATCCCTGACCACCAGACTCGCCGCGTCCGCGTCCTCTGCGAACTCCGGTCGAACGGCGATCGGCGTTCCGGTGAACAGGACGGGCGCGCGAACCAGCGCCTCCATTCCGATCCAGCTGCTGAGTTCTTGCAGGGCACTCCCGGTGAGCGAGGCGCTGACCTCCCGCAACAGGTCATTGGTCAGAACCTGCTGTTCGACCGATGAAAACGTGGCAAGCTGGGTCGCATAATCCGTCGAGTCCACGGGGTTGAGCGGGTCCTGGTTCTGGACCTGGACGGTCAACATCTTGAGAAAAGTGTCAAAGTCCGAACTGAGCACCCCCTTGTCATCCAACCCCGTGGCAGAGGAGGATTGAGCACTGCTGTAAAGCGGCGGCGGCGAAGTGATTTCTGTCATGGTCTGTCCTAGAATCTGAGGTCAAGTCCGTCCGAAGCGGCGGCGGCATTGCGCGGCTTTGTGGCTGGCGTGTGGTCATTCGGCGCCTTGTCGGGCCTGTCGTGGCGGGCGGACGACTCCTGACCGCCCTCCCCGCCTTCGCCGAAACTGAACGAGGCGCTTTCGTAGCCGGCATCGGCCAAATCGCCTGCAAGCTGGTCGATATGGCGCCGCATGAGATCAAGCGTTTCGGGGCGGTCGGCGGTGATATGCACCGTCATGCCACCATCGGATGGCATCATTTGCATGCGTACCTGTCCAAGTTCCTCAGGTGAAAGGCGGATCTCTACCGAGCCTTCCCCCAGGCGCGCCATTCCATCCGACACCTGTCGGAGGATTGCCGCGGCATCCGTACGGTGAATGGTTTGCGGCATCGCCGCGGTATGGACAGGCGACGATTGAACCCCCGGCACCCCGCTCACGGGCTGGCTGTCCTGTGGCAAGAGATCCTCAACGAGGTCATCAAGGAAGGGAGACGTCACGCGCGCCGATGTTCCCGGCACGGGAAAGCCCGCCAAAGCCGGGGTCGCAACCTTGACCGTGTCGACCGAGCCTGCGGCCCCTGCCCGAACGTCAGACCGCAACTGCGTCATGTTTTCCATGACAAGCCGGTCAGGGCGCGGCAGGGCATGCGGATCATTGCGCGATTGGTCCTGTTTCAATTCATCCGCAGCACTTGTTACCAAGGGCTGATTGACAGACTCCGGCCGCGTCCCGGCCAAGGTCATGTCCCTCGTCGCGACAGACAACTCGTTGGGCTCAACAAGGCCCTGGCCAGATCGCTCTGCCAAGGGGCGCGCGTTTCCGTTCAAACCCGGCCGCACGTCGTGGAACGTCAATGCGGGACCCCGTCCATCCGAGGCAGCGGGAACGATTTGTGCGGAAACTGCCCCTCCCTCCGGCTTCATCCATTGGCGGAAAACATCGGCGCTTTCCAAAGGGCTTCTCGGAACTGTATCAGCTTGCCCCGGCTTGCCAGCGGTATCGGTGGCGGATTTGGCTGCCACCAAAAGGTCGTTGAATCGTTGCAGTGTCGCGTGCGGGTCAGCGCCAGTCTCGACCGTTTTCGGTTGCACGGTCACGGTCTCGCCACTCGGCGCAGAACGACGCAGGCCTGCTGCCAACTGTTCGGGCGCGAATCCTTGAGGACGATCTTCGGACTTTCTGGGCGTCGATGGCAGGACCGGGTGTTCTCGCGCTCGAAGCGCCCCTTCACCGAGGTCTTCGGGACGGTCAGCAGTCAAACCGATGGTAGCGGACGTGCCACGGGCGAATTGCCCGGCAGACATCACGTCCTTGTTCGACATGGAAACCGGTGGCTCGACAGAGCGCGGCCAGGTTTCCTCTCGAGCCGGTTGAGACAGGCCGAAACGAAAGACCGGGATGTCTGACGATCCCGGATCCGAAGAAGGTTTCGCCATCTCCTGGATTGTTTTGGGGTTGGTTGGTCCATGATCGGTGCGAGCCCGGTCCGCCGGATCAGCGCGCATGTCTCTTTGCGAGAAAGCCGGTGATGCAGGCACAGCAAGGCCGAGAACTCGGGCCGCGGCCTCAAGTTTTTTTACATCAGTTTCAGAAGCTTGAACGAGATGCGGCGCCTCTGGACCTTGCGCTTCAGCCCTTTTCAGGTCGCGCGTCGGATCATCAATGCGAGAATGATCAAGGGCACCGGTGACCGCTCCCGGCGCATGCGATCTATCGGAGGACGTACCCTCTATCCAGCCTCTGGCATTTGGCCCGTCCAACACCGTGGAAGACCCGAACCCAGGCTCCTGTTCTGCATAAGGGTCAATGCTGGGCTGACCATCGATAGGCCCTCTTTTAGGTAGCAGTTCTTCTGCACGTTGCAGCCAGCCGTCCGTCTGTTTCGCGGGAGCATCGGGTTGAAACTCACCTGACGTGGCGGTTCCCTTCAAGTCCGGATCCGTGTCCAGCCACCGGCCCGGCGAATTCACATCGCGCGTTTCGTCCAAGTCGTCCTGCGAAAGATCAACATCATCACGCCAACCCGTTTCCGAGTCCGGATCGACTTCCTTCGGATGATCCACGGGGTCTGCCTGATCAATCTCATCTACATCCGTGAGGGGCCCGGGATCCGGATGAAAAGTCTGGGAATCATCCTCCGCTTCGGCGAAGAACTTGGCGAAATCGGCGTCGGGCGGCGCATCCTTGCTGCCCTCGGGCGCGGATTTCGTCGGGACAAGGCCCAATAGGCTGGTCAACTGGCTCAGCATGAGTGCTCCGGGAATTCTTCCACGGGGGCACCCTAGGGCGCAGCTCCTTACCACTTCTTTACCGCGATCTGGCCAAATCGCGAAGAGCGAGTCGAATTGGAGACAAACCAGATGGAAATTCCCATTACAGCCGCAAGCACCCCAACGCCACAGGACCGGGCCCTGCGCGAAGCCGCCAAGGAACTGGAAACCAACTTTCTGGCAGAGATGCTGAAATCGGCAAAACTCGGAGAGGCGCCGCAGGCCTTCGGCGGGGGCGCAGGTGAAAACCAGTTCGCCTCGTTCATGCGCCTGGAACAGGCCAGACAGATGACCGAAGGCGGCGGAATCGGGTTGGCCGAATCGTTGTTCAACGCCCTGAAGGAGAGAGTCGATGACTGAGCAGACACTGACAAACCGCCTGAAATCCCTGCTCGAGAGCGAACGGGAGGCCTTGCTTGAAGGTGACTTCGATCGCCTGGCCGAATTGATGGCGGAGAAACAGAACCTTGCCGAAGATCTGGAGAATGCACCGCTTCGGGCCGAAGAGGTTGCGCCAATCAAGGACGGGCTGCGCCGCAATCAGGAACTCTTTGACCAGGCCCTGGCAGGATTGCGCAACGTGGCCGCCCGAATTGGCGACCTCAACCGCGTGCGCAAGGCAACCGATACCTATGATGCCAAGGGGCGCCTCCAGACCATAGATGCCCCCGCCTCGAAACGCCTGGAACGACGTGCCTGAGCATTTGTGACAAATCCGCTGAAACGGCAATGGAGGGATTAGGGCGACGTTAGGACTCGAAAGGCCAGGTTGGTCGCGCACCAAGACGGGTGGCGCAGGCCGACAAAGGGGTCGGACTGCATACGTCAGAAGGCGTCAGAGATGCCGTTCGCGGCAAATGCAAACCGGCGCAAAAGCGCCTTTTGAAAGCAAGGACAACCTATGTCTAGCATCCTGACGAACAATGGCGCGATGGTCGCGCTGCAGACCCTCAAGTCCATCAACTCCAGCCTGGCGGACACACAGTCCCAGATTTCAACCGGCAAGAGCGTCGCAAACGCCAAGGACAACTCCGCCGTCTGGGCCATCTCCAAGGTGATGGAAGCGGACGTCAAGGGCTTCAAGGGCATCTCCGACAGCCTCAACCTCGGCCAGTCCACCGTCGCCGTCGCCCGCCAGGCGGCGGAAACAACCACCGAACTGCTGACCGAAATCAAGGGCAAGATCGTTGCCGCCCAGGAAGAGAACGTCGACCGGGCCAAGATCCAGACCGACATCGACGCCCTGCGCAACCAGATCAGTGCAGTCGTCGGTGCTGCACAGTTCAACGGTCTGAACCTGCTGTCGAACACCGACACCGCCGCCGGTTCGGGCAGCATCAACGTGCTGGCCTCGCTGGATCGGTCGGGTACCGGCGTGACCGCCTCGGACATCACCGTGGCCAAGCAGGACCTCGGCACCGGGGCATCGTCGATCGACGTGGCATCGGCATCCGCCACCGCCGCGGCCTCTGACGAACTGTCGGGTGCGGCCAACACCGCCGCCGTCGCCCTGACCGGCAACGCGACACAGCCAACCACGGCTGCCGTCGTCGGCCAGACCGCCGGTGCGGGCACGGCGACCGTGGCCGCCGGCACCGGTTTCTCGATCGAGATCACGGGCGGCGCGGCAGGTCTGGCGACCTTCAACACCACCGCCACCGCCGGCGCACAGGAAATCACCTATGTCGCCCGCGACGGTGATACACAGGCCGACGTGGCCGCCGCTCTTGCCGACGCCTTCAACAAGTACGTGGCCGACAACTCGGACATCACCGACGGTCTCGGTATCGGTGCGGCGGTGAACGGCACCAACGCGAACCAGATCGACTTTACCGGCGCCAACAACGCGGGTGACAACTTCTCGGTCCAGGTCCGCAGCTATGATGTCGGGGATGCCACCATTGGTGGCCGCCTGGAAGACCTGTCGGACATCGACGTGACCACCCAGGCCGGCGCTGACGCCGCGCTGGAATCGATCGAGGGCCTGATCCAGACGGCCATCGACTCGGCCTCGGCATTCGGTTCGGCGCAGGGCCGTATCGAAACCCAGGCGGATTTCGTGGGCAGCCTGACCGATGCGCTAAAATCCGGCATCGGCACGCTGGTCGATGCCGACATGGAAGAGGCCTCGGCCCGTCTGCAGGCGCTGCAGGTGCAGCAGCAGCTGGGTGTCCAGGCGCTGTCCATCGCCAACCAGGCCCCGCAGTCGCTGCTGTCGCTGTTCCGCTAAACCAAGCCACTCCGGGGGGCCGGGCAACCGGCCCTTCGGGTCATACCCCTTGATCCTCATAACCAGAAGGTTCTGAAGTGAACGCCCATACTCTCGCGCAACGGGCCTATGCCCAAAACGCCCGCTCGACCCAGACCCCCCGCGGCACCGAATACGAGCTGATCGCAAAGGTCACGCACCGCATCAAGGCCGCCGCCGAGGCCGGTCCTCGGGCCTATCCAAGGCTGGTCGAAGCACTTTCCGACAACCAGCGTCTCTGGACCGCTTTGGCCGTCGATGTCGCCGACAGCGACAATGGCCTTCCCGCCGAGTTGCGGGCGCGGATCTTCTACCTTGCGGAATTTGTGCAGCAACACACCTCGCAGGTGCTGACGAAGAAAGCGCGCGTCAGACCGCTTCTGGAAATCAACGCCGCGATCCTGAAAGGATTGAGCGGCAGGAGCACACGAAAATGAGTGGACTTGTCCTGAAACTCGGCCCGCGAGAGCGCGTGTTGATCAACGGTGCGGTAATCGAGAACGGCGATCGCCGCAGCCGCCTGTCAATCGTCACCCCGAACGCGAACGTCCTTCGCCTGCGCGATGCCATCCACCCGGAAGAGGCGAAGACGCCCGTACGCCGGCTTTGCTATCATGCACAACTGATCCTGACCGGGGATGCCGATGCCGAAGAGGCGCGTCTGAAACTCCTTCCCCGGATCGAGGAGCTGAGCCAGATCCTCACCGATCCGGACAGCAGGCGCTTGCTGGGACAGGCAACCGAAGCCTTGCTGGGAGAGCAGTTCTACCAATGCCTCAAGGCTCTGAGAGCCTTGATCCCGCGCGAGGACAGGTTGCTGGCAACGAGGTCACAATGAGCTTTCAACCGATTGTCGTCGGCTCCGGTCTGACCGCCTGGCAATTCCTGAAGGCGACGCAGGACACACAACGCGCGAATTTCGACAAATCACCGACGCTTGCCCGCGATGCCGAATATTTCGCGTCCCGCATCGGCGAAATCACCAGCGCGGAGGAATTCGTATCCGACCGCAGGGTCATGCGTGTCGCGCTGTCGGCCTTCGGGCTTGAAGACAAGATCGACAGCAAGTTCCTGATCCAGAAAGTCCTGGAAGACGGAACGGAAGACGACGATGCTCTCGCCAATCGCCTGTCAGATGGGCGGTTCGTTGCCTTGGCCAATGCCTTCAGTTTCGAAAAGATCCTGGAACCCAAGACCCGGGAAGCCGGTTTTGCGGACCCGATCGCGGATCGATACCGCGAAGCCGTGCTGGCCAACATGGAGGCCGGGTTGGCCGAAACGGGCGATACGGACACGCCTTATGGCGAATCCGTGCGCGCGCAAGTCTCTCTGAACATAGAGACGGAAACGCAGTTCTTTCGGGACAACATCGGCGCTGTCAACTCGGCCGAGGGGATGATCAAGAATCCACGCCTTCTCACCTATGCCCTGGTCGCCTTTGACCTCGGCGAAAAGGCCGGCAGTCCCAAGCTGATACAGAGGGTCCTGGAACAAGGCACCGACGATCCCCGCGACCTGGCCAATGTCTTGGGCGACAGCCGGTATGTCGAACTGGCCAAAGCCTTTGAATTCGACCGCGATCCGGTCTCCGCAATCCAGAGAGAGGGCTTCGCGGATGAAATCGTTTCCGATTTCTATCTCCATGAATTCGAGGTCGCGGTTGGCGACGTGGATGAAAGCCTGCGCACTGCGCTGAATTTCGAACGTGCCATTCCCGAACTGGCCGGGCGGGATTCGTCGGACAATACCAAGTGGTTCTCGGTCCTTGGGACAACTTCGCTGCGCAATGTCTTCCAGGCGGCGCTGGGCCTGCCCTCGGGGTTCAGCCAGATCGACGTCGACAAGCAAGTCGAGATGCTGAAGGACAAGGTCAACAGCCGCTATGGCGTCCAGTCCTTCTCGGAAATGGCCGAACCGGACGTGCTGAACCGGGTCATCAACACCTACCTGTTGCAGAACCAGATCAACCAGACGGCAAACGCCGGGTCGAACCAGATTGCGCTGACGCTTCTTTCGTCCATTCCGCGCCAATCCCTTTATGGGTAAAAGGTGCGGCAATGAACACCGTGCCAATCCCTCACATCTTGCGCGCCACCGGCATCTGGCCGCCACGCCCCGGAGCCGGGCGACCCTGCGGCACGCCGGCCTGAGCACGACGCAGGATCAGTTCCAGCTTTTGAAAGGCGCCCCCCGGCCCATCCGGAGATTTCTCGGCCAGATACCCGTCCAGGTCCGGCCATACCTTCATCGCCTGGTCCAGCAACGGATCCTCACCTTCCCGATACAAGCCCGCGCGCACCATGGTTTCGGACTTCGCGTAGGCGCCCAGCAGGCCACGGACCCGCTGGATCAACGCATTTTCGTGGTCGCTTGCCGCCTCGGGCAAGCTGCGTGAGACAGACCTAAGGAGGTCGATCGCCGGGAACCGGCCACGTTCGGCGATTTGCCGGTCCAGCACCACGTGTCCGTCCAACACCCCGCGCAGGATATCCGCGACCGGTTCGTCCATATCGGACCCGGCGACAAGCACGCTGAACACCGCCGTGATGTCGCCCGTTCCCTGCATCCCGGGTCCGGCCCGTTCCGCCAGACGCATGATCTGATGAGCCACCGAAGGCGGATGACCGCGCAACGCCGGGAGTTCACCGGAGGCAATCGCAACTTCGCGGTGCGCCTCCGCAAAACGGGTGATCGAATCGGCGAGGTAAAGCACATGTTTGCCTTGGTCGCGGAAATGCTCGGCGATGGTCATGGCCGCCAGCGGACAGCGCCGACGCTCCAATGGCGAGCGATCGGAAGTTGCAGCAACCACGACACTGCGCGCCATGCCCTCCGGACCCAACACCGAGGTCACGAAATCCAGGACCTCGCGCCCGCGTTCGCCGACAAGCGCAAGAACGACGACATCCGCCTCCATCCCCTGGGCAAGCTGCGCCAACAGGCTGGATTTGCCCACACCGGAACCGGCAAACAGGCCGACACGCTGGCCCGTCACGATAGGGAGCAACGTATCGAAAACCGAGAGGCCGGTGCGCAACCGCTCACCCAGGCGCCGCCGTGCCGCCGCAGGTGGCGGGCTGGCGCGGAACGGGCGTCGCTGAGCGCCCGGGCCAATGGGTGCGCCATCCAGCGGCCGGCCATAGGCGTCGATCACCCGGCCGATCCAACTGTCACAGGGCGCCAGCGTCGGCGGGCCCAGCACGGCAACTCGGTCACCACGCGACACGCCTTCGGCCGGCTCGTCCGGCAGCATCGCAACGAGATCATCGCGTATGCGCAGGACCTCACCTCCCAGTACGTTTCCCGGATGCATCAGCCGCAACCGATCACCGATACAGGCATCCTCTGCCAGCCCGCGCACCCAGATGATCGTCCCATCCACCGATTGCACGCGGCCGACCGCGCGCACCGGCTGCATCTGCGCGATCCTGGCCCTGAGGCCGCTGATGTCTTCGTCCATCGTACGCTCCGTTCATTCCTCGCAAACCATATCTAAAGGAATCAGCGTTAAGCCTTGATTGAAGCAATCGAGGGAGAAGCCCCGATGTTCCAGAATTTGGACGTCTTCAGAACGGCGATGGCAATGGCGCGGCACGCCGGCACGCAACAGGCCTACAGCGCCCAGAATATCGCGAACGCGGATACACCCGGTTACCGGGCCCGCGCGCTGCCCGAGTTCCAGGACACGCTACGCGATGCGATGATGGGCCAGCGTGCCACGCGGGAAAACCACCTCAATGGCAGTATCGGCCGCGATGTCGATATCCGGGAACGGCGCAACGTACTGGACCCGAACGGAAATTCCGTTTCGCTGGAAGAGGAAATGGTCAACGCCGCCGGTGCGAAACGGCAGCACGACCGCGCCCTGGCCATTTACCGCAGCAACCTCAGCATCCTCCGCGCCAGCCTGGGCCGCGGATAACCGGAGAGAGAGATGAGCGATTTTTCCAATGCCCTGAAGGTCACCACCACCGGCCTGCAGGCGCAGGCCACGCGCCTGCGGATCCTGTCCGAGAACATTGCCAACGTCGACACGCCCGGCTACCGGCGCAAGACCGTGCCATTCGAGGCAGAGCCGACCCGGTCGGATGTCACCGGCGTGAAACCCGGCGACGTGCGGCTGGACCGCAGCGAGCTGGAGGTGATCCACGATCCCTCGCACCCACTGGCCGATGCGACAGGCAATTACCTTGGCTCCAATGTCGACCTGATCATCGAGATCGCCGACGCGCGCGAGGCGCAGCGCTCCTACGAGGCCAACCTCAAGATGTTCGACCAGACACGCCAGATGTCGACCAGCCTGATGGATCTTCTGCGTCGCTAATCCCCTGATTTGAAAACTGAAAGGAATCCAGAATGGACGTCCGTTCGCTTTATGCCGCACAGAAGTACGCGGCCTCCCGTCCCGCCATGCAACCCGAACCGGAGACCGCGAAAGCGCCTCTGGAAAAGGAATTTGCCCGAGTCACGGAGGAATTCACCCAGCAGCTCAAGGCCGCGGAGGATACCGCCAAGGCCGCCATGACCAGCGATGCGGACCCGCATGCCCTGGTCGAGGCGCTGGCGCAGTCGGAACTGGCGGTCGAGACGGTCGTCGCCGTGCGCAACAAGGTGGTCGAGGCCTACCAGGAAATCCTGCGGATGCCGGTCTGACGCCATGCTGACAGAGGGCATCTTCTTCGACACCCTGCGCATGGGCCTTTGGATCGCCACGATCACCTCGGTCCCGATCCTGACGGCGGCCCTGGTCGCCGGGGTCGGCGTGGGCCTTTTCCAGGCGCTCACCTCGATCCAGGAAATGACCCTGACCTTCGTGCCGAAACTCCTGGCCATCGTCGCCGTCTTCTGGATGTCGATGAGCTTCATGACCCGGACGCTCGTGGAATTCTTCCAGGGGCAGATCATTCCCCTCATCACCGGAGGCTGACATGGAAACTGCCGGCTACGCCGCTCTTTCGCGCCAGACAAGCCTGATGCGCGAAATGCAAGTCATCGCAAACAACATCGCAAACGCCAACACCACCGGATACCGTCAGGAAGGCGTGATCTTTTCCGAATACGTGGCCGAAGGCGATGGCGCGGCTGCCGTCGCAATGGGCGCCGGCCGGATCGGCACCACCTCGCTCAAACAGGGCACGCTGGAACAGACAGGCGGCATGTACGACATGGCCATCGAGGGAGATGGATTCTTCCTCGTGGAATCGCCCGAGGGCCCCCGGCTTACCCGCGCCGGGACCTTTTCGCCCAGCGCCGAAGGCACTCTGGCGACGCCGGACGGCTACCCGGTTCTGGACGCGGGCGGGGCGCCGATCTTTGTCCCACCGCAGGCCATCGACCTGTCGATCGCCCGAGACGGCACAATCAGCACCGAGGGCCGCCCGATCGGGCAGGTCGGCGTCGTGCAACCTCTAGACCCCAAGTCGATGATCCGCGAGGGCGGCCAGATGTTCCGCAGCGATGCGGGTCTCGAACCGGTCGAGGCGCCGCGCGTCATGCAGGGGTTCGTCGAGGCCTCGAACGTCGATCCGATCCTGCAGGTGGCCCGCATGGTCGAGGTCCAGCGCGCCTATGAACTGGGCCAGAGCTTTATGGAACGCGAGGATGAACGCATCCGCAGCGTCCTGAAAAACGTCATAAAATAGGAGCCGTCGCATGCGCGCCCTCAAGATCGCCGCCACAGGCATGACCGCCCAGCAGATGCGGGTCGAGGTCATCTCGAACAACCTCTCGAACATGAGCACCACGGGATACAACGCCCGCCGGGCCGAGTTCGCGGACCTTCACTATCAACAGCTTGCCCGCGCGGGTTCTGTCAGCGCCTCGGACGGTACCGTGCTGCCCACCGGCGTCCAACTGGGGTTGGGTGTTCGGCCCGCCGCCGTCTCGATGCAGCTTCAGCAAGGGGCGCTGTCGGCCACCGGCGGCGACCTGGACCTGGCCATCGAGGGCAACGGTTACCTCGAGGTGGTTCTGCCCTCCGGCCAGCTGGGTTATACGCGCGACGGCGGGCTGAAACGCAGCGGCGAGGGGCTGATCGTCACCTCCGAAGGCTATCCGGTCTCGCCCGAGATCGTGATTCCCGCCGATGCGCGCAGCATCTCGATCAATGCCGACGGCGAGGTCTATGCCTATTTCCCGGACCAGCCAGAGGGGCAGCTTCTGGGCCAGTTCACGATGGCCGGATTTTCCAACCCCAAGGGGCTGGAGGCGATCGGCTCCAACCTCTTTGTCGAGACCGAGGCCTCGGGGCCGGCGATCCAGTCGACACCGGGCCAGGACGGCCTTGGCACGGTGAGGCAAGGCTACCTGGAGGACAGTTCCGTCGACGCGGTCAAGGAGATTACCGACCTGATCGAGGCGCAGCGCGGCTACGAGCTCAATTCCAAGGTGATCTCTGCCGCCGACCAGATGATGGGCGCCACGGCGCAGGTGCGCTGATGCGCTGGCTGGTCTTCCTTGCGCTTGTCCCCGGGGCGGCGGCTGCCGACACGGTGGTCGCCACACAGACCATCCGCCCGCAGCAGATCATCACCGCCGACGCGGTGCGGCTGGACCCGGCGGAGGTCCAGGGGGCCTATGCGACGCTCGACGCGGTTGTCGGGCAGGAGGCCCGGACCGCCATCTATCCCGGTCGCGCCGTCATGCGCGGTGCGGTCGGACAACCAGCCCTCGTTGACCGGAACCAGGCGGTCGAACTGGTCTACGTTCAGGGCGGACTGCGGATAAAGGCCGAGGGTCGCGCCCTCGGGCGTGGCGCGGCCGGAGAACGGATTCGCGTCATGAACGTGGACTCGCGGACCGTGCTCTTCGGCACCATTTCGCCCGAGGGCGCCATCTTGGTGAACAAATGAGGACAGATATGCTGCGATACATCGGCCTGATCGGGCTGGCCTTGACCCTTGGCGCCTGCGCGCGGGTGAACCACATCGGCAAGACGCCCGATTTCACTCCGGACACGAGCAGCCCGGAACGGGTGGCGATGATCGCGTCCGGCCTTCCGCAGGATGACGCGACCCGCCGTGGCGCCGACCGTGCCTCGCTCTGGCGCGGGGGCCAGACCTCGTTGCTGGGCGACCGGCGCGCGATGAAGCGCGGCGATATCATGACCGTGGTGATCGAGATCGACGAAAAGGCCGAGATCCAGAACAAGACGTCGCGCTCGCGCTCGGGCTCGGAAAGCCTTGGAATTCCGCACCTCTTCGGAGTGCCGCAACGGATCAACCAGGGCATCACCGACGGAGCCAGCCTGGACGATGCCGTCTCGATCAAGTCCTCCAGCGATGCCAGAGGCGACGGTTCAGTGCGCCGCAGCGAGAGCCTGACCCTGCGTGTGGCGGCCACCGTGATCGACGTCCTGCCGAACGGCGTGCTGGCCATCGAGGGCAGCCAGGAGGTTCGGGTGAACTTTGAACTGCGCGAGTTGCTGGTGACGGGCTACGTCCGCCCCGAGGACATCTCGCGCCAGAACGAGATCACCTATGACAAGATCGCCTCGGCCCGGATTTCCTATGGCGGCCGCGGGCAGATCACCGATGTGCAACAACCCAGGGTCGGCCAGCAGGTGCTGGACGCGATCCTGCCCTTCTGAGGCCGGTTCATGCTCAAGAAACTTCTTCCCCTGATCCTGGCGCTGGTGGGAACCGGCGCCGGCGTGGGTGCCGGGCTGTTCCTGTCGCCCACGGACGAGGATCCCAAGGCCATCGCCGCGGATCCCGATGGCAAAAAGACCCTTGCCGAACCGCCCGCGGCCGAGAGCCACAAGGACGATGACCACGCCGGCAGCGGCAACGAATACGTCAAGATGAACAATCAGTTCGTCATACCGGTGATGAGCGCCGAGCGCGTCGAGGCACTGGTTGTCGCATCGCTGAGCCTCGAGGTGACCAGCGGCGGATCGCAGGCGGTCTACGAAAGAGAGCCCAAACTGCGCGACGTCTTTCTGCAGGTGATGTTCGATCATGCCAATATCGGCGGGTTCGAAGGCACCTTCACCGCCGGGCAACGCATGGATATCCTACGGTCTGCCCTGCTGGACGCCGCGCGTTCGGTGCTGGGGGCGGATGTAAAGGACGTGCTGATCACCGAGATTGCCCGCCAGGACGCTGCCTGACACCAGCCGCAGTTGCCTGATTGGAAAGGACCCGCCCGAAAACCGGGCGGGTCTTGTCGCGTCACCGGTCAACCCAGACCGCGCGCCTTGGCCTCGCGCAACACGCCCAAGGCATCGATAGCCTCGGCCTCGGCCTTGAGCCTGCGCCTCTTTCGGGCCTCCCTTTCGTCGCTGGCCAGCGCCTCTGCCGCCTGCGCTCGGGAAAATGCCGTGCGGGCACGGGCAAGGCTCTCTCCCTCGCGGGCACGGGCAATCGCGCTCTGGCGCAGGGCCTCGGCCCGCTTGCCCACCAACCAACCCTGCCAGAGCGTATCCGCCCCCAGCAACTGGCGCGCCCCCACTGCCCCCTGGTCGGCCTGGGCGGCGCGGCGCATGGCGTCGATCTGCGCAAGTTCCCCGGCCGCCCGCGCGCTTGCCGCCATGTTCCGGCGATGCGCCTCAAGTTCGCGTTCCAGCATCAGATCCGTCGCTGCGATCAGGTCGTCGAATTGGCTCGTCACCAGCCTTTCTCCTTTGCTTTGCGTCGCATGCTGTCTGCGAACCGGATGGCCGCCGCGACCGGCCGATAGTGATCCGGCGCGATTTCCTCGCCGATCTTCGTTGTGGCAAACAGCGCGCGGGCGGTGGGTGGATCCGAATGGATCGGGACATCTGCCTCTTTCGCGGTTTCACGAATGCGCGCCGCCACCTCGTCAGTGCCCTTGGCAACGCAGACCGGCGCGGACCCGGGCAGACGGCTCCAGCTGAGAGCGACGGCATAGTGGGTCGGGTTGACGATCACGACATCCGCCGTCGGCACATCGCCCATCATCTGGCTCAGCGCCATCTCCTGCGCCCGCATCCGGCGGTGCTGCTTGAGATGCGGATCACCCTCGGATTCCTTCATCTCGTCGCGCAGTTCCTTCTGGGTCATGCGGTTCTTGCGGATATGTTCCGCGCGCTGCCAGAACAGGTCGATCCCGCCGATCACGGCGGCGATCAGCACGACGATCAGCAAAAAGTGTTTCATCAGGTCGGTCATGCGCAGCACCGCCTCACCTGGCGTGGCCATCGCCGTGCCGACGATCAGGTCCAACTGGCCGCCAAGGAACACTGCAAGCAGCACGGAATAAACGGTCAGCTTGACGAAACTCTTGAAGAACTCAAACAGCCCCCGGCGCCCGAACTTGTTCTTGGCATTCTCGATCGGGTTGATGCGTGAGATCTTGGGCGCCAGTTTCGACCCTGTGAAAACGATGCCGCGCGTCGCAAAGAGCGCCAGCAATACCAGGACCCCCGGCGCGAAAAGGAATGGCAGCGCCGGACCGAGACTCTCCGAGATCAGTGAACCAGCGATCGAAGGCGCACCATCGCGAAAGAAAAGCGTCTCCAGCCGGTCGGGCTGTTCGATCAGCGGCAAGAGCGCCTCGGCAAAACTGGCCAGGCTGTACCCGCCCGCGGCCGTCATGCAGACCAGCATCCCCAGGTAGGCCATCGCGGTGAGCAGGTCAGGGGCGCGCGCGATTTCGCCTTTCTTGCGCGCCTCGTCGAGCTTGCGCTGCGATGGTTCGTGGCTCTTTTCAGAGGATTCGTCCTGCTCTGCCATCGCTCACCTACCGGAAAGGCGCGGCCAGGAAGGCCTCGAAGGCCTGCAACCAGACCACGAGCAGAAGCGGCGCCGAAACAAGCAACAGCGCGATGGCGCCGAAGGTGATCACCGGGGCGCCGACAAAGGCCACCATGAGCTGTGGCATGGCCTTGTTGATGACGCCCAGCGTCAGGTTGTAAATCACCGACATAAGGACAAAAGGCGCGGCCAGGCTGAAGGCCAGCGCGAAACTTTGCCCGACGCGGTGGCGGCCGGCCTCGGCCACATCGGCAGGGTTGGGGAACTGCATCACCGGCAGCAGGTCGTAAGACAGTACAAGGAAGGCCGCAGCCTTCACGTGAAACCCGGTCGCCATCATCAGCGCCAGGGCCGCGGTGGTCAGGATATGGCCGATGGCCGGCAGCGGATCGAGGCCGGACTGGCCCATGAGCTGCGACAGAGAGGTCGATTGCGCGGCGATGGCGCCCGCGGTCTGGATCGCCAGAATGAACAGGCGCAGCATGATGCCGAGAAAGAGGCCCGACAGGGTTTCGGTGACGAGGGCACGCAGGAAACTGCCCAGTCCGGGTGGCGGAAGGTCCAGCCCGGCGCCGACGGCAGGCACGACGACGGCCGTCAGCATTAGCGCCAGGATCAACCGAACCCGAACCGAAATCACCTGCTCGCCCAGTCCGGGAAGCGTGGCCAGCGCCGCGCCGACCCGCAGGAAAACCACGAGCGCGGTCCAGAGCGTGCCACCCAGGAGGTCCAGCAAGGGCTGGACCGCAATCATGCAGCCACCACGCCGACCAGCGCCGGCCGCGCTTCCAGGCCGATCTCTTCGTAGGACATGACCGGGTTGCTCAGACCCTTGGCCACCATGACGGTACGCAAGAAACGACGACGGCGGGCCGAGGTCACGATGGCGGGCGACACGCCGCGCTGACCGGCCTCGCCGATGGTGTCGGCCAGGCCGCTGGTCAGCGCCTCGAATTTCTCCGGCGGCAGGGCGACATCCAGCGCGCCCTGGCTGTTTTCCACCTGGTAAGAGTTGAACGTCTCTTCCCATTCCGGCGCCAGTTGCACCAACGGGATGGTGCCGTCGTCGCGCCGCATCCCGGCCACCAGCTGAAACCCCAGACGCTGGCGAACGTGTTCGCAGATGACCTCGGGTTGGGTCTGCTGGCCCCGCATCTCGGCGATGGTTTCCAGGATCAGCGGCAGGTTGCGGATCGACACCTGTTCATCCAGCAAGAGCCGCAGAACCTGTAGCAACGTGTCGATCTGCACCTTGTCTGGAATCAGCTCGTCCAGCAGTTTCTTGTTGGCTTCGGCTCGACTCTGATTGCTGAGAGAGACCATCTCGTCCAACAGGCGGCGCAAGGCCTTGAGCGTCAAAAGGCGGCCAAAGTTGCGCCTGATGACCTCCAGAAGATGCGTTGCAAGCACTTCTGTCGGGGCAACGATCGTGGCCCCGGTGATGGCCGCTTTTTCCTGGTCCTCGGGACGGATCCAGCGCGCCGGCGCGCCGTAGACAGGTTCGGTCACATCCTTGCCGTTCGGCAACGCGCCGCTGTTCTCGGGCACAAGCGCCAGCACGAAATCCGGGTTCAGTTCGCCGCGAGTCATCTCGACGCCGTGGATGCGGACGACATAGGTGCCCGTGGGCAGGGACGCCGCGTCGGTCAGCCGGATCTCGGGCAGGATCAATCCGAAATGCGAGGCGATGTGCCGGCGCATGTTGGCAATGCGGACGTCGAGGCCGGTGCCCGGGTCGAGCACCATGTTCACCAGGTCCGGAGCGAATTCGACGTGAATATCGTCCAGGTCCAGGACATCCCCCATGTGCTGGACCGGAAGGGCCGCCTCTTCCTCTGCCTCGTCGTCGACATTCTCTGGTTCTGGCGGGCGCTTGGCGAGCCACCATGCGGTCGCCCCCAGGACGGCGGCGCCAAGGATGAACGGCACGAACGGCAGGCCGGGGACCAGCGCGAACAAGACCATGAGAACCGCCACCGCCAATAGGGCCGACGGGTGGCGACCCAGCTGGGCCGCCAGCGCCACATCGGTCGCCCCGGTCGCCCCGCCGCGGGCCAGCAGCAGGCCCGCTGCAATCGAGATGATCACGGCGGGGATCTGCGAAACCAGCCCGTCGCCGACCGTCAGGATGGCATAGGTTTCCAGAGCGTTCGACAGCTGCATGTCATGCACGACCACCCCCATGATGATCCCCATGACGAGGTTCAGAAGCGTGATCAGAAGGCCGGCCACCGCATCGCCCTTGACGAATTTCGATGCACCGTCGAGCGACCCGAAAAAGGTGGTTTCCTGCTGTTCGACTTCGCGGCGGCGCTTGGCCTCTGCATGGTCGATCGCACCTGCGGACATGTCGGCGTCGATGGCCAGCTGCTTGCCCGGCATTCCATCCAGTGCAAACCTTGCCGAAACCTCTGCCATCCGGGCCGACCCCTTGGTGATGACCGCGAAGTTGACGATCATCAGGACGCCGAAGACGACAAGCCCGAGAAAGACACTGCCGCCCATGACGAAGCTGGCGAATCCTTCGATCACCTCCCCCGCCGCGTGGGTTCCGGTGTGACCCTGACCAATGATCAGCTTGGTCGAACTGACATTGAGAGAGAGCCGCAGCATCAGGGAGGTCAGCAGAATCGTCGGAAAGGCCGAGAAATCCAGTGGGCGCTCGATGAACAGCGTGACGGTGAAGATCAGGATCGCCAGGCCGAAGGAAGCCGCCAGGCCCACGTCCAGTACCCAAGACGGCATTGGCAGGATCATCATGACGATGACCGCCATGAGCGCGACCGCCATCAGGATGGTGGGTTTGAAAAGGGTCGAGACCGACATGATCAGTGACCCCGCTTTTCCGAAAAGGCGCATATGCGCGGCACCGGCCTAGGGCCGGCATCGCGTTCAGCGTCCTGGTCGGTTCGGAATTCTGCCTGCTTGCAAGAACGCGCCATCTTCCGGCCTCTCCAATCCTTCTGCCCTGCAATCTGGCTAAGGCAGAAGAATTGAGAAACCGTAACGAATTTTAGGGATTGGGAATAGCGGTTGCATCAAGAAGCGCGCGAAGGGTCTCGCGCGAATGGGTGCTGGCATCAAAGACAGCGTCCACACCGGCCAGGCTGATCCGGGCCGGATCGAAGGCAGGTGGCTCCTGCTGCATCAAATCGGCTGCGGGTGCCAAGACGGTGTCGCTTTCTGCAACGTCCTGCCAATCGCCAGAGAGCCAGGCAGAGGTCACTGCCTCGCGGGTCTTGCCCGCATCTGCAAAGATCGATTTTGCAAAGATATGGTCGCCCATCTGGCTGCGGGCCTCGGCCCTTAGGCGCGCGACATCGTCGCCGCGCTGGCCGATCAGGATGATTTCGGCCTCTTCGGGCCGGCCCAGTGCCAACAATCCGCGCGCACGCGCGAGACGCGCCTCCGGCGCGCTGGTCGGGTCGGACAGGGTATCAAGTTGCTGCAAGGCAGTCTCTGCCAGGCCCAGATCGAGAAATCTCCCGGCAATCGCGATCCCGAGGGCGTCCTGACGCGGTGCGTCTCCGTCGGCAAGGGCACGCGTCGCGAATTTCAGGAAAGTGACGTCCTCTGCCTTGTCGACAAGAAAGCGCATGGCTGTCTGCTGCATTTTCTCGGCAATTTCCTCAGACATCCCATGCGCCGAGGCCAACTCGCCGAAAGCGGTCTCAAAATGTCCGTTGATCAGCAAAGAGCGCACATGCGCCTGCCAGAGTTTCGGGCCATCCTCGCTGTTGCGCAGTTCCGTTGCAAAGGCATCCGAAAGTTCGACAATCCGTGTCGGCACCGGCGCATCCGTCACATCGGCCAGGTCGATCGCCGCAGCCACGGCCTTTGCCGCCTCGGGTCCCCCGGCAATGGACAGATCCCGCAGTCTTTTGCCCGCTTCCGCAGGATCTCCTTCGCGAAGCGCAAGTTGCGCTTTTCCCAGCGCGATGCTGTCCGTCTCATGCCCTTCCATGCGTTGCATTCGACGCAGGACATCGCCTGCCGTCTCGGAATACCCCGCCGCGGCCAGATTCTCGACAAGGATTGGTCCCAAATGGGTTCTGAGATGTTTCGGTAATGCCTCGAAACCGCGGAGGATCGCTGCATCGGCGATTTGAGGAGAACTGCCTGAAGGGGCACCGCCAAGAACGGACCAGAGTGCGGCTGGTCCTTCACAATGTGCCTGTTGTGAAAACTGGGCCAGGGGATCGCCTTCACCGTCCACCAGATATGACAATGCCGCCACGACCGGGGCGTCCATTTCTGGCTGTAGCGACAGGACGCTGCGCGCCTCGGCGCCAAAGCCATAGAAAACCAAGGCCTTGGCATAATTCAACAGGGCCTCTTCTCCGATGCGATCGAACTCGCCAAAGACGGCGCTGCGCCGCTTTGCCAGCGCCAGGTTGGGATCGTCGTCGGGATCTGCCCAGGCTGCGATTGCCAGCCTGCCATCCGGCACGCACACTTCCCCGCCGATAGAGATGCGCCCATTCTGCAAATCCTTGTGATCCAGTCCGGACATGCCAGCGGCCAGCCGGCGCGCCGGTTCGCCGATATCAACAGGAGAAGAAACGCTCGGGGACTTCTTGGCTGCCGGCCCGACAGGTTCCGGAGCGGGCGTCGGGAGCGGTGTCAACGCCGGGTCCAGCAGACCCTGGGTTGCCGCGATCGCCAAGTCGGCCGCAATCTGGTCGCCCAAACCCCGCGCGGCAGAGGGATCGTGATCGCCACGATCAAGCGCAGAAGTTGCAGGATTCACGTCCACGCGCCGTGCAAGATGGGGAAGACCGGGGTCGCGGACGAGTTCCGGTCCGATCCGGGGAACGTCGGCGATGCGCACACGGGACAGATCCAGCACAACCGAAGACGGTTTTTTTCCTCTAGGCTCGGCCGGTTTCGGACCGGTTCGACTCGCCTGCGCCAGCGGCACCTCGGAGGCGGAGATATCGACAACCAGCATGGTATCCTGCAGGACGAATGCCTCGCCAGCGCACTGACAGGCCAGCGCGATGTCCAACTGGCGACCGCCCTCTGCCACCACGAGATCACGGATGCGTCCGTTTCCAATACGATCGAAGACCGACGAAGTGTCGAAGTCATAAGGTCCCCCGTCCAATTCCAACGCCAGACGGTTGCGCTCTGCGTCCGGTGACAGAGCCCATTTCGTGCCCCCAGGGACCGTCAACACCAGGCGCGTGAACTCTCCATGTTCACCGCTGCGCACGGTCACGGTCTGGGCCGAGAGGGCGAGGGGCCAGAACGCAAGAAGGAGAAGGAAGGCGATACGGATCATGCCGCCTCCTGCTTTACGGACTTCAGCGCATCCTCGAGGTCCTCGAAGCTTGGCCGGTAGTGATCCGGGGTGTTCTGGCGGCCAACCTCGATGCAGATGTTCGTTGCGTGGTTGTGCAGGTTCGCGACAAGCACCTCGCGGATCAGGTGGTAGAAGTGCAAGTCCTCTTCGGCCACGCTCTTGACCTTGGCCGCGAAGGGCCCGACCAGACCGTAGGCCAGGAACACGCCGAGAAAGGTGCCGACCAACGCGCCGCCGATCAGCTTGCCCAGCACCTCGGGCGGCTGATCGATCGATGCCATCGTCTTGATCACGCCCAGGACCGCCGCGACGATTCCCAGCGCGGGCAGTGCGTCCGCCATGCTTTGCAGGGCGTGGCTGGGCATCAAGGCATGGTGCTGCATCGCGTCCAGACGCTTGTCCAGCACCTCTTCGACCTGGTGAGGATCGTCGTAGTTCATCGAGACCGACCGCATCGTGTCGCAGATCAGCTCGATCGCGTGGGTATCAGCCAGGATCTTGGGATACTTGGCAAAAATCGTCGATTCCGAGGGCGATTCCACATGTTCCTCGATGGCGACCGGATTCTGGCGCGCCAGCCGGATCAGTTCGAACAACAGACAGAGGAGGTCGCGGTAGTCTTCGGGTTTCCACTTGGCACCTTTGAACACCTTGGCGACGTCCTTGATCGTGTGCTTGACTGTCGACCCATCATTGCTGATGAGGAAGGCGCCCGTCGCCGCACCCCCGATCATCATGAATTCGAAGGGCAACGCCTTGAGGATGATCGCCAGCTTGCCCCCAGCCGCGAGATAGCCGCCGAAGACCATCGCAAAGATCACCACGATACCAATGATTCCGAGCATTTGCGCTCTCCCGCTCTTGTGCCGCCAGCCTGCCAGCGAGCTGTTAACAAAGCCTCAGCAGGCTCTTCACATCACGACGAAATCCGCATGCAGGGCCCCGGCGGCCTTAATGCTTTTCAGGATGTCGATCATGTCACGCGGGCTGACACCCAGGGCATTGAGACCGGCGATGACTTCGGACAGGTTGGTTCCTGTCGGCACTTCTGCGAGGCCGATGCCGGGATCTTCCTCGATCAGGGCACCGGTACGCGGCACCACCACGGTGTCACCGTCACTGAAGGGATTGGGCTGGATCGCCAGCGGCGCTTCCTCGATCCGGAGAGTCAGGTTGCCCTGCGAGACGGCAACGCGGGAAATCCGCACATCCGCACCCATGACGATGGTCCCCGAACGCTGATCGACAACGACACGCGCACGACGCTGTGGCTCGACCGCGAGATTCTCGATGGCGACAACAGCCCGCGCCGGAGACCGGGCGCCGCTGCGCTGCAGATCGACCTGGACCGTCCCGGCGTCCAGCATGGTGGCCGCCCGGCGACCGACGGCCCGGTTGATCACGTCCTCGATCCGCGCTGCCGTGGTGAAATCCGGCTCACGCAGGGCAAGGCGAAGTGTGGACAATTGCGTGAAATCAAAGGGCACTTCGCGTTCGACACGTGCGCCCGAGGGGATGACCCCCGCCGTGGGCACACCCTGCACGACGCGCGCCGCCTCACCTTCGGCCTCGACGCCGCCGGCGATGATGGTGCCCTGGGCCACGGCATAGATCTGTCCGTCCGCGGCGTTCAGCGGGGTCATGATCAGCGTTCCGCCCAACAGGCTCTTGGCATCGCCAATGGCCGAAACCGTGATGTCGATCTGGCTGCCGATCCGCGCAAATGGCGGCAGCTTGCCCGTGACAAGGACCGCGGCAACATTGCGTGGACGGAACTGTTCGCCGGTCACGTTCACGCCCAGCCGTTCCAGGATGTTGGACATGATCTCTTCGGTGAAGGGCGAATTGCGCAGACCGTCGCCGGTGCCATTCAGGCCCACGACCAGGCCATATCCGACCAGGTCGTTCGAACGCACGCCGTCGACCTCGACAAGGTCCTTTATCCGGACCGATTGCGAGACCGCCGGGAAGGCGCAGGAAACCGCAAGCACGAGGGCGGCAAGGAAACGTGTCAGCATCAGAGGAACTCCGCAAGCGACAGTCGCTGTGACCGCGCGGTAATTGTGTATAGGCTTTCCAGTTGGGTCCGGATGTTCTCGTAGCGCGACGCTGTGTGGTACTGGTCGGTCCCGACCAGGTCGAGGCGCGCGATATTGGTGGCCGTATGCTCGGCCGAGTTGCGCGCAGTGGTCTCTTCGACGCGCGCCTCCAGCGCGCCGAGCCCGGCACGCAATTCGACGACATCCTGTTGCGCGGCGAGCAAGTCTTCACCGGCGGTTGTGAGCATCTCGATCTGCACGTCTTGCGACAGGCCCAGCGTTGCATCGGTGGCCAGGGCCGCCATGATCATCGGTTTCAGAACTTCGCGGAACACGGGGTCGGTGGCGCGGATATCGAGGTTCGCGCTCTCGGTCTCGCTCAGCTTCAGCGGAGCGAGACCGGTGTTCGACCCCTCGTAGACGGTGGTTTCATAAATGCCGCCTGCGCCAAAGAACGTGTCCAGGGCCGCCTCTATCCCGGCCATGTCGGTCTGGCCGGCCAGCGCTGTGCGGGCCGCGTTCAGAACATCCTCGACGCCCTGAACGGCGGCGCGGTCGGTCGCCGTACCGGAAAACAGGTAGCGTCCGGCAACCGAACGGTTCAACCCGTTCAAAACCTGTCCCAAAGCGTTTTCCGCATCGTCCGACATCGTGTTCAACAAGGCCGAGTTCGGCGTCAGCTCGGCGGCGATCAGCGATTGCGACAGGGTTTCGCTGCGATCCTGGATCTCGTTCAGGGCTGTCTGCATCGTTCCGGACAGGAAAGTCGCCTCGGTCGTGTTGACCCGGTAGGTGTCCAGACGTGCCAGCGAGCGGTCGATGGATTGCAGGCCGGTCAGGTCACCGTGGAGATGCTGCCCCGCGTCCTTGACGAACCCGGTGGCGACCTCGACCGCCAGCTGGTCCATTTCCTGGCGCAGACGTACCTGGTTGGCACGCAGCACCAGCGCGCGTGCCATATCCCCGATAACTTCCATGTCGGGCCCTCCTTAAATGGACATCAACCGCTCAAGCAGGCTGTCGACCGTCGACATGACCTTGGCGTTGGCGGCGTAGTGTTGTTCGATCTGCATCAACCGTTGCAGTTCCTGATCGGTGTCGACGCCCTTGGACAGTTCCAGCTCGGACACGGCCGTGTTCTGGATCGACACAAAGGTCTGGGCGTTTTCGGCGCGCACGCGCTCCCCCACGGTGGAGGAGGCGAATTCCGAGATATGGTCCGCAAAGGTGCGCGCGATGGCGGTCAGACCGCCGGAGGTCGGAACAGTCGAGGCGCCCAGCGCATCCGAGATCCCCTGCAGCAGGCGGGCATCACCCACGTCGCCTTGCGTGGCCGCACCTAGACCGTCCCGCAAGCGCCATGCCCCACCGCTGTCGGGCGCGACGAGACCGTTGATCTCGATCCGCCCCGCAAGGCCGGTTTCATCCGCAGCTGCGAAAGCACCGCCGCCATCGGTGAAAAGCCCCGGATCGGTTGCGGCCAATGTGGCATCCGGCCCGCCGGGACCAAGCCGTTCGATCAGGTCGCGGGAGATCCCGTCCAGTTGTGCCTGGCGTGCGACCGCGTCGACGTCGCGGATCTCGAACAGGGCGGCAAGACTGCCACCGGCGAACATGCTCATGCCCTGGGTGTCGACGGAAACCCCGTTCAGCGTCAGGCCTGACAGGTCGCCGTTGGCGAAGGTCATGCCCGGTCCGATGGCAGCGTTCGGTTCGAACCCAACCTCGAACGGGCGTCCATCCAGCAGGACGGCACCTCCCCGGGTAAAGACCGCGATGTCGCCTTTTTCTCTTTCGACAACACGCAAGGGCACGATTTCGGCAATGCTGTCCAGCACCCTTTGCCGTTCGTCGTAGAAGCTTGTCGGGTCGGTCCCGGTCGAACCGGCCCGGACTATGTTGTCATTCAGTGAATCCAGCCGGGATAGGGCGGAATTCAGGGTATCGACCTGGGCTGCAATACGGTTGTCCGCTGTCTGCCGCGCGGACTGGACTTCATTGCTGAGGCCGTTGAGCGCCCGGGCCAGCGAATCCGCCGTGTTCGCAACCAGCTCCAGCCGTTGGGTCGAGGCCGGGTTTGACGAGGCAGTCAGCAGCGCGTTCTCGAAGGCGTTCACGCGGTCGGTCAGCGATCCCGGCGTACCGGACTCACCCACCAGGTCCTCGATCCGGCTGGCGAATTCGAAACCGACCGTCGCATGGGCCAGGGTTGCGTCCGAAACCATCCTGTCCCCGGTCAGCACCGGATCGGAATGGCGCACCGTTCCGGTGATGCGCACGCCGCCGGTGGTCCCGACGGCGCCGGGCGCAAGCCCCAATGTCCGCCGCCCGTAACCCTCGGTGGTGGCGTTTGAGATATTCGTCGACACCAGGCCCGCAGCCCGTGAATTGGCCTTGAGCCCGCTGAAGGCATTGTACAGCGCACCGGAAAGAGACATCTAGCGACCCCCTGAGAAAGCTGACGGAAAATCCGTCAGCGCTTGATATTGGTGGTTTCCTGCAGCATCTCGTCGACGGTCTGGATGACCTTGGCATTCGACGAATAGGCCCGCTGGGTCTGGATCATCGCCGTCAGTTCGTTGGCCACATCGGTCGAGCTTTCCTCGCGCGCGAAGGGCACGACGTCACCGACCGGCCCGTCGCCCGCGTCCCAGAGGAAGAAACTGCCGCTTTCCGGCGAGGGCATGTAGATCTGCTTGTCCATCGAGATCAGTCCGTTGGGGTTCGGCACATCGACCAGCGGCACCTGGTAGATCACCCGCGAGGCGCCGGTATCGAACAACGCGTGGACAAAGCCGTTCTCGTCGATCTCGACCGTGGTCATGGAACCCGCTGCCGAACCATCCTTTGAGATGTTGAGCGCCTTGAAGCTATCGCCGACCTGGGTCAGCCCGCCGCTGGTTCCGGGCGCACCGATGGTGATTTCGACCGGGCCACCGTTGGTGGTCACAATGATCGTGCCGTCGGTGGCGTTGTAGGTCCCGCCTGTTGTGGTCGTGACCGTGGACAACGTACCGCCGTCCGCAGCGCCCGTGTTGAAGGTCACGGTGTATTCGCCAACCGGGTTGCCGCCCGCGGCGGTGGCTGAGTCGACGATGGTCATCGTCCATTCGTTCGAAGAGCCACTAGCGGGAATCGTCGGCGTGAATGTCACCGTCAGGGTTTCGGACCGGCCCAGGTTGTCGATGTATTCGATCGGCAGAACTTCGGGCGCGCCAGTGGCATCGAAATCGGTCGCCGAGGCCGCAAGGTTGGCGCCAAGCGTGACTGTCGTCGTTGGTTCCGACGTGACCTGATTGCGATTGATCCGGACCGGCTCAAGGCTTTCGGCGGTATCCCGTGCATAGGTGGCGAGAGACCCATCGGAGTTGGCCGGCCATCCCATCAGCATCAGACCCGACTCGGTACGCAGGTAGCCGTCTGCATCGACCCGGAACGACCCCGTGGTCGTCAGGAACATCTGCGGATCGCCGGTTGCCGCGAATTCCGTCGCTTCGGCCACTGGGATGAAACCATTGCCGCGCACCGCGATGTCGGTTGCGTTGCTGGTGCCAACCAGCGCCCCGCTCTGGTCGATAATCCGCGTTGTGGTCGTGCGCACGCCGCCGGCTGTATAGCCCGAACCGTTGGACGCGATCACCATCGAGGAGAAATCCGTCTCGACCCGCTTGTACCCCTTGGTCGCAGAGTTCGCGATGTTGTCGGAAATGGTTCCCAGCCGCGTCGCATTGGCGGCGAGACCCGCAACACCTGCATTGAGGGAAGAGGAGATTGTCATGGACTAGCCTTTCTGCTGTCGCTCCGAATTCACGACAACAGATAAAGGCGTGGGTTTAACGCGGGCCTAACAGGTAAAATCCCACGAAAACTGAGTCATTTTCTTCGCAGGAAGACGACTTCGATCCGGCTGTTGCGCGGGTCCAGCAGGTTGGATGTGCTGGGTTCCCGATCCGCATAGGCCGTCAGGCGCCGCACACGCTCTTCCTCCAGACCACGGGCAATGACCAGTTCTCGAAAGACCTCAGCCCGGTCGCGCGATATTTTCCAGGCCGGGTTCTCGGCCAGAACAACCGGGTAGCTGGTTGTATGGGTCTCGATCGCGACGGGATTGGTCACGACGTCGGATGCGCGCGCCAATACCAGAGCAAGGTCCTTCAGCAATTGTGTCGGCCGGGCCTGATCGTCGAAAAGCCGGGCCTGCGCGGTTTCGAAGAACTCGATCACCAGGCCTTCGTCCGTGACCTGGGTGACGATGTGCTTCAGAAGCTCGTCGGCGACCATGCTTTCGCCGCCGCGGCCCATCAGCAGGTCTTCGACTTTCTTGAACTCCGCTGTTTCCGGCCCTTCGGAGGCTTTACCGTCCAGTCCCGGATCACGGCTGTGTTCGGCCTGTGGCCGAAGGCTGGTCGCGCCGGTGCCGACCCTGGGCAGCGTGTTTTCGGCAAAGACGGAGTCCCCGCCCAATGCACCGTTGCCACCGCCCGATACACGGGCCATGGCGATCGTCGGACTGAAGTAATCCGCGATCCCCTTGCGTTGTTTTTCCGTTGTCGCGTTCAGCAGCCACATCAACATGAAAAAGGCCATCATCGCGGTCACGAAGTCGGCATAGGCCACCTTCCAGGCACCCCCATGATGCCCTTCGCCCGCAATCACCTTTTTGCGTTTGATGATGACTGGCGCGACATTGCTGTCGCCACTCATCATTCCCACCTTTCTCTCACCTGGGTACAGGTTTAGGGGCGCGCGGCTTACCACTCGATTAACGTTTCAAAATGTACCGTTAAAGCGCGGCACCCGCACATCTTGTGGACAAAACCGCAAGGGCGTGCCGATTTTCCCACAATGTTTCCAAGGTCGCCGCCTTCGAATGGACAGGGCAAGGCGAACACATTAGCAAGGGTCGGGAAACAGTGTTGGCAACGAGGTGGGGGACCATGCCGGGTTTTCACAACGGAAAATCGGGCCTCGTAAAGCGCGTCGCGCTTGCGGGCACCATTCTGTCCGCGCTCGGTGGCGTCGCCAGGGCAGAGGAGGGGGTCAACAGCCTTCCGTTCAACCTGTACGGCTCTCCTGGCCTGATCGACATGCCGACGGCCCAGGTGCCGCCTGACGCGACGCTCGCCGGCACCTATGCCAATTTCGGCGGAACGTCACGAACAACACTTTACTTCCAGATCCTGCCACGCCTGTCGGGCAGCTTCCGCTACTCGTCGATCCCCAACTTTTCTGCCAGTGGAACAGCAACGCTTTTCGACCGCAGTTTCGACCTGCGCTACCAGCTCCTGACGGAAACGGACCGGCGCCCTTCGGTGGTTGTCGGCATCCAGGATTTCATCGGTACGGGGATCTACAGCAGCGAATATCTGGTCGCGAGCAAATCTCTGATGCCCGGCCTGACGGTCACCGGCGGCCTCGGCTGGGGTCGTCTGGGTTCCTACCAACCCTTCGCGGAGATGGGGACGCGGCCCGGGGGCTTTACCGGTCGCGGCGGCCTGCCCGAGATCGACCGCTTCTTTCAGGGTGATGTGGCAGCTTTTGGCGGGGTCTCCTACTCGCCCAATGACCGCTTCACCTTCAAGGTGGAATACTCCTCGGACGACTACGTCGAAGAGGTCAGCCGTGGCACGAATGAGAAGTCCAGCCCCTGGAACTTCGGCGTGGATTACCGGTTCAGAAACGGCGGCCAGCTGTCGCTGTACCATGTGCTGGGGACAGAGGTGGGCGCGCAGTTCACCTTTGTCACCAATCCCAAGACGCTGGGTGTGCCGGGTGGAGCCGAGCCGTCGGGCCTTCCGGTGTCGCCTCGCGCGCCCGGATCTGCAGCGGACCTTGGCTGGACGCTGGATTCCCAGCGCGCGGCCTCTGTCACGGCCTCGCTCAAGAACCTCGCCGCCAAGGAAGGACTGGAGGTCGAGGGCGTCGACCTGCAAAGCAATCGTGCCACCGTGCGCCTGGTGAACCCCAGGTACGGTGCACCGTCGCAGGCCTTCGGCCGACTTGTCCGCGTCATGACCCGCGTCATGCCCGCCTCGGTCGAAGTGTTCGAGATCGTCCCGGTGGTCAACGGCATGCCCATGTCTGCCGTCACCTTCCGCCGGTCCGACCTGGAGCGGCTGGAACACGACGCTGCCAACGAGATGCTGGCCCGGACAAGCTTCGGTGACGGCTTTGGCAAGGCCCCGCCGCCGGACGAGGGCATATATCCAAAGTTCACCTGGGCCATTTCGCCTTTCGTGCAGCTCTCGGTCTTTGATCCTGACAACCCCGTGCGGTTCGACGCGGGGATTCGGGCCTCGGCGGAATACGAGATCACGCCAAACCTGATCGCAAGCGGCTCGGTCACCAAGAAACTCACCGGCAACCTCGACAAGGTAAAGCGCCTGGACGAGTCGAACCTGCCGCGCGTACGGACCGACCATGCACGCTACTCAGCGGAAGGCGATCCCGCGATCGAGTACCTGCATCTGGCGCACTACGGCCGCCCGGCCAAGAACATCTATTCCCGCGTCACGCTGGGCTATCTGGAACAGATGTACGCCGGCGCCTCGGCGGAACTGCTGTGGAAACCGGTCGACAGCCGCCTCGCGCTTGGGGCCGAGCTGAACTACGTTCAACGCCGCGATTTCGACCAGCTCTTCGGTCTGCAGTCCATGACGACAACAGACCCGGTGACCGGCGCCAAACGCGAGATCCCCAACGTCAACGGCCATGTCTCGGCCTACTATGCCTTCGGCAACGGGTTTCACGGGCAGCTTGACGTGGGCCGGTACCTGGCGGGCGACTACGGCGCGACAGTCTCGCTGGACCGCGAGTTTGCGAATGGTTGGCGCGTGGGTGCCTATGCCACCTTCACCGATGCCTCTTTTGACGACTTCGGCGAAGGCTCGTTCGACAAGGGCATCCGCTTTACCATGCCGCTGGCAACCTTCTTTGGCCAACCTTCGCGGCGCCGGAACGATGTCCTGATCCAGTCGCTGTCGCGGGACGGTGGCGCGCGTCTGAAAGTCAACGGGCGTCTCTACGAACAGGTGCGCGACTACCACAAACCGGACGCTGTCAATTCTTGGGGAAGGTTCTGGCGATGACCCGGCGCAGCATTACACGCATCGGCCTGGCCCTGACGGCGGCCTTGGCCCTGGTTTCCTGCGGCAACGCAAACAAGGACACCACGGCACTGCTCAAGCAGGCGCCCAAGGCGCTCTTTTCCAAGAAGGAAGCCCCCAAGCCGCTGACACCGCAGCAGATCGCCAAAGCGCTTGGGTCCACGACGGAATCCGTCTACCTCTTTGAGCTGGAAGGGCGCGACAAGGCTCAGGTTCTCCTGCAGGATATCCAGCGCAATGGTCCCTACCAGACCTACGGCAACTCGGCCCGTCAGGTGATTGTCCTGCGTGATGGCATGATCACCTCGACCCGTGGCCTCGGCGGTGACCTTATGTCCTCGGAAGAGGATCAGCTGATTTCCTACGTCAAGGCGCGCCGTCAGGGCCGGGTCAGCTATGACCAGCGTTTCCTCACGCCCGAGGACGTGACCGAAATACGCAGGTATACCTGCCATCTCACGACAGGCGGCACCGTACCGGTTGCAGCGGGTCTTGTCCGCGCCAGCGGGCAGCTTGTGACGGCGAAATGTACCGCCGCCGATGGCGTGTCGCCCGATTTCACCAATGCCTATATCGTGGGCTCCGACGGCTATATCTACAGCGGCAAGCACTGGTTGGGCAGCTACATCGGCTATGTGAACTCGCAGGTCCTGCGCCGCTGATCCTCAGCGGCGCCGGTGCATCGACACCCGCCGGAACACCGTCGCCCACATCAGCCTTTGATCCGTGCAGGGATTGCGCCGCGCCGCGTACAGTTGGTCCAGACGGGCCTTGCGCGGAATGCAACGACGGCAGTAGACCTCTTCGGTTTCTTCCGCACTTTCGGTCCGCGCCAAGAGACGTTCCTCTGTCTTGTGATAGGCCATCGAGGCCATACCCGTGATGCCGGGCCGTTCCTTCAGCACCTCTGCATAGATCTCGGGATATTTCTCGACGTAACGGCGCAGGGGCGCGCGGGGACCGACAAAGCCCATGTCCCCCCGCAGGATATTCCAGAGCTGCGGCAGCTCATCCAGTCGTTTGCGCCGTAGCCAGGCGCCTGTCGGCGTGATGCGTCCGGACTTGGACGGGCCGGTAACGCCCGCGTCGGCCGGATCGGTCTTCATTGTCCTGAACTTCCACAGCATGAAGGACTGGGTCGGGCTCTTCATCCGCTCCGACCGATAGATGATCGGCCAGCCATCGTTGCGCCAGACCACGACAGCCACATATACGATGAGCGGCGACAAGAGCACCGTCATCCCGATTGCGTACAGGAAATCAAGGGCGTGCAGCAGTGGCCGCCTTGTCCTCATGGCCATGTGCCCCCGGCACGCGCGCCTTCGAGCAGGTGATCCGGCGCGGCTGCCTCCGGTGGCAAGGGAAAGATCGAGGACAACCGCGAGGTATCAAGCCAGACCATCGGCAGTGCCGTGTCGGGGGCCTCGCGCCAGTCGATTTGGCACCCGGCTGCGCGGGCGATGTCGCCCATCGCCGTGGGCACGGGCGCGGCGACATTGTAAATGCCCGAGACCGAACCATCCGCGACCAGGGTCTCGACAAGGCGCACGAGGTCAAGCGGACTGATGTAACTGCGGGAAGGGCTGGAACCGTCCGGAAACCGATCCAACGTGATCCGCCCGCCCGGACGCATGTTCGCAAAGAGGCTGTCAGCCCCGGCCACGTTTCCGATCCGAAGGATGACATTGCGCATCCCCGGGTTAGATCCGGACTCCTCGATTGCCTTTTCCATTTCCAGTTTGGCACGGCCATAGTCCGAAATGGGACAGGCCGGCCCGGTTTCCGAAAGTGGCCTTTCTCCTGACCGATAGACCGCGCCGCTGGAACAATGCACCACCATCCCGGCGCCCAAAGACTGGCCCAGTTCCATTGCCGCCAGGGCAAGCCGCGAATTATCGTTAAGGTTGCATCCCTGTCCCGGTGTCACTCCCCAGAAAGCGATCACGGCGGACACGTCATCGATCTTTGGCGTGGGATCGCCCACTTTTCAGGCAAGCCCTCCCTGCCCTTCTGAACGGTACACCGGAATCAGCCCAAAGCGCTCGGATTGCCACAAAGCGCCTAGCATTCGGCCCAGTTTACCGCTGGCACCCAACAGCAGGACCTTGCGGGATTGCTGTGTTCCTGCCACGGTTTGACCCTCAATTCGCTTTCATTCGACCGTCAAACTGTCTATCAGCGGATTGAACCACTAGAAAGTGACAAACACCGGGTGGGAGACTGGAGTGTCTGCAAAAGTAAGAGTTATCACCCTGTTGGCCGCCTTCCTTGCCTTGGCGGCGTGCAGCCTGCCGCGCGGCGCGGCGATCCAGTCCGAGGTGCTCAACCAGAAGGATGCGGATCAGCCGACCTTTCAGGTGATCGAAGTCACGCGTGAAAACGTTCCAGGTCTTGCCACATGGTCCGCCAGCGGTTGGCACGGCCACTACCATTGGCCGAATACCAGCCACGGCAGCAGTTCCTCGGTCATCCGTACCGGCGACCGGATCGACATCATCATATGGGACAGTCAGGACAATTCCCTTTTGACCAGCCCCGGCGAACGCTTTGCCGAGATCAAGGGAGTCGAAGTCGACGCGCAGGGATCCATCTTCCTGCCCTATGTCAACAAGGTCGGCGTGCGTGGACTGACCGCGACCGGCGCCCGCGCCAAGGTCCAGGAGCGGCTCGCACCGATCCTGCCCTCTGCACAGGTTCAGTTGATCCTGCAGCAAGGCCGCGATCACACGGTTGACGTGGTGGGTGGTGTCGGCAAGCCCGGTGCCTACCCGCTGCCCTCGAGAAACTACAAGGTCCTCAACCTGTTGGCGGATGCCGGCGGCGTCATGCCCGACCTGCGCAACCCCCGTGTCCGGCTGCTGCGCGGCTCGAAGACCTACGAGATCTCGGTATCGCAACTGCTGTCGGACGGGTCCAAGAACGCGCTTCTCTTGCCGCGTGACACGGTGGTCATCGAACAGGACGAACGCAGCTTTACGGCCCTAGGTGCCAGCGGGATCGAGAACCTGATCTATTTCCCAAAGGATTACGTCACCGCGCTTGAGGCTGTATCGATGATGGGCGGCCTGTCGGATACGCGCGCCGATCCAAAGGGTGTCCTCGTGCTGCGGGAATATCCAGCCAAGGCCATTAGCCCCGCAGGCAACGGGCCCAAGATGCAGCAAGTCGTGTTCACCCTGGACCTGACCAGCGCCGACGGTCTCTTTGCCGCGCGCAAGTTCCAGATCCAGCCGGGTGACACTGTGCTTGCCACCGAAAGCCCGGTCACGGCGGCCCAGACGATCTTTAGGCTGGTGGGGTCGGTGCTGGGCGTTTCGGCCCAGGCGAACGCCATCTCGAACTGACCTTTGGCGGACGCGTTCAGCGTCCGCTTTTTCACACATCGCGGGATAAGGGCGGGGCATGAGTCTCTTTCGCTTTCTCGCCGAAAACGCCCGCTGGCTGTCGGCCGGCGCACTGCTCACGTTTTTGTCGAGTTTCGGCCAGACATTCTTCATCTCGATCTTTGCGGGGGAAATCCGCGAAGGGTTTGACCTCAGCCACGGCCAATGGGGCGGCATCTACACGATCGGCACCAGCGCCTCGGCGGTGGTCATGGTCTGGGCCGGCGCGCTGACGGATCGGTTCAGAACCCGGGTGATCGGGTCCATCGTATTGATATTGCTGGCAAGTTCCTGCCTTTTCATGGCCCTGAACGCCTGGGCGGCCCTGCTGCCGCTGGTGATATTCTCGTTGCGGTTCTGCGGCCAGGGCATGGCCAGCCACACGGCCGTCGTCTCGATGTCGCGCTGGTTCGTGGCGACTCGGGGCAAGGCGCTTTCGGTTGCCGGCCTCGGCTTTGCGCTGGGAGAGGCGCTGTTGCCGGTCAGTTTCGTTTCCCTCATGCTGGTGATGGACTGGCGCTGGCTTTGGGTGGCGGTGGCCTGTGTCAGCCTCGGGGCGATCCCGGTTCTGTTGTTGCTATTGCGGAAGGAACGGACGCCGCAGAGCCATGCGGAGACGGATCATTCCGTGGGCATGGAGCAGAGACACTGGGCGCGGCCAGAGGTGCTAAAACACTGGCTGTTCTGGTTCATGGTGCCAGCCTTGCTGGGGCCGCCGGCCTTCAACACAGCGTTTTTCTTTCAGCAGGTGCATTTCGCCGAGGTCAAGGGTTGGTCCCATCTGGAGCTGACCGCCCTCTTCCCGATCTACACGGCGGCAGCGGTCGGCGCGATGGTCATGGCCGGCGGACTATTGGACAAGCTGGGCACAGGGCGGCTGATTCCATGGTCGCAACTGCCCATGTTCATTGGATTTTTCTGCTTTGCCTTGGGGGATAGCCTGGGCTGGACCCTGGTCGGGCTGCTGTTCGTGGCAATGACGACGGGGGCCACGCATACCCTGCCCAATGCCTTCTGGGCCGAGTTCTACGGCACTCGCAGCCTGGGTGCGATCAAGGCGATGGCGGCGGCGGTCATGGTCTTCGGTTCGGCCATCGGGCCGGGGATTACCGGTTTCCTGATCGACTTCGGTATCGGTATCGAGACGCAGTATATCGGCGTCGCGCTCTACTTTCTCTTCGCCTCGGCGATGATGTGGGTGGGCGTTTCGCGGGCGCGGAAGATGCTCTGACACCACCCGGACGTTTGTACAAAACGTACGTTTTGTACGCCGTTTCCAGCATTTTGTACAAAGCGGCAAGACATCGTTAACCCGCATCTTTCGCGCCGATCACCGCCGCCGCTTGAGATAGACGTAATAGGCGCCTTCGCCGCCGTGTTTGCGGTGCGACTGCGAGACCTGCAGGACAGCCCCGGCCAAGGGAGGCATTTGCAGCCACATCGGGACCTGTGTCTTCAATACCCCGCGGCGGCGGGGCATCGGATCATAGGGGTCTTCTCGCTGGCCCTTGCCGGTGATGACCAGCACAAGGCGAAACCCGCGGGCCTGGGCATTCAGGATGAACTGCGCCAGGGCGCCATGCGCCCGGTCGACAGTCATCCCGTGCAGGTCGATACGCGCCTCCGGCACCAGCTTGCCGCGCTTGAGCCGGGTAAAGGCCTTGGCGTCCATGCGCACCGGCGCGTCATGCAGGTGATCCGCCGTGGTCTTGGGAAAGACATGGGTCTGCGTGCGCGGCGCGGATTTCTCTCCCATGGCAAATGGCGACAGCGGATCGCGCGACGTCTCTTTCGCGGCTGACCGGGGTTTCGGCGCGGGCTTGGCCTCGTCCGTCTTGCGGGCGGGTCGCTTGTGCAGCGGATCTGCGGTCCGGGCGACCTGCTGCCAGAGTTCCTGCTCTTCGGGCCGTAGCTTGCGCCGCCGGGTCATTGTACCGCTTCGGGCAAGAGCGCATAGGCGCGCTGGATGGGCATGAGGACAACCATGCGCCCGCCGACCTTGGTCCGTCCGGCGATGCGGCCCGCCTCGTCCCCCGTTCCATAGAAAATGTCGGCCCGTTGCGCGCCCTTGATGGCGGACCCGGTGTCCTGGGCGATCATAAGGCGGTTCATCGGGTCGGCACCTGCCTTTTCGATCCAGACCGGCGCGCCCAGCGGCGTATAGCGGGGATCGACGGCGACAGAGCGCAGTGGCGTGATCGAACGGTTCATCGCGCCCAGCGGGCCTTTTTCAGGTGGCACCTCGCTGACCTCGCGGAAAAAGACGTAGGCCGCGTTGTGAAAAAGCAGTTCCCGCCCCGCGACCGGGTTGCGCCGCACCCAGTTGGCGATCACCTGCATCGAAACCTGGTGCGCGGTATAGACACCGCGCCGCACGAGTTCCCGCCCGATGGACCTGTAGGGATGACCGTTGGCGCCGCCATAGCCCACGCGGATCATCCGCCCGTCCGGAAAACGGATGCGGCCGGAGCCCTGGATTTGCAGGAAGAACAATTCTACCGGATCATCGACCCAGGCGATTTCAAGGCCCCTGCCCTCCATCACGCCGGAGGTGAGCAATTGCCGCCGGGTGAGCCAGGGACGGCGCAGGCGTGCCTCTGGCGGCATCTTGTAGACCGGGTAACGGTAGGTGCTGCTGCGGTAGGGCGCACCGTTCAGTTCCGGTTCAAAATAGCCGGTGAAGAGCATGTCTGCCCCGTCGCGGATCAGGACCGGACGGAACAGCAGTTCAAAGAACCCGCGCGCGTCGTCGGTTTCACGCGCCAGTCCGCACAGCGCGGACCAGTCCGGATCGTCGAGATCGCCGCAGGTTTCAAGAAAGGCGGCAAGGGCCGCGGCATGGTCGTCCTCGGCCCATCCCTGCAGATCGGCAAAATCCAGGATGTCGTAACGCGGCCCCGTCTCTGTGGAGGCGGGGCCGGTCATGATGGATATCGCAAATGTGATCGCAAGGAGTAGGCGCGTCATTCGTCCGTGGCGACAAGCTGCCAGTTGGGATCATCGCTGCCCATGTTGCGGGCATAGGTCCAGACGTCTTTCTGACGCTTGACGGCGGTGGGCGATCCTTCGATCACCTCGCCTTCGGCGTTCTTAACGACCGAGGTCAGCTCGCCGACGTAGCGGACCGAGATCTCGGCCAAGCGCGAACCTTCGTCGAAGGTGGCATCGGCCAGGGTGAGTTCACGGACGCCGATGAATTCGGCCTCGATGGTCAGCCCCTGCTGTTCGCGCTGTTCCACGACCTCGGCGAAGGTCTGATAGACGTCATCCGCGAGAAATGGCCGCAGCTCTTCGATATTGCCGCGTTCAAAGCCCATGAGGATCATTTCATAGGCCCCGCGCGCGCCCGAAAGGAACTCGGACACCGAGAAATGCGGCTCGATCCGTTTCATCGCGGCGAGCGCCTTGGCGGCATCGCTGTCCTCGGCGACGTGGTCGATGATGTCATGGTCCGGGCCGCCTTCGATCACCTCGAAGTCGCGCGCCGACCGGCGGCGATCGTCACTGGACGCCGGAGCCGGCGGTTTCTCGAACCCCTCCCGGGTGCCCAGCACGCTCCGCAAGCGCAGAACGAGAAAGATGGCAATTCCGGCCAGGACCAGAAGCTGGAGGATGGGAGAGTTCATCGGCACCTCTTTGCAGGCAGCGTTTAAAGATCTTGCTTGCATCCTTATGTAGGTGAGGCGTTGGGGTTAGTCTACCTGCCCCGCCCTGATATGGAGGATCTTCGCATGTGGCTGTTCCTGGCCTTTCTCATGGTCCCGCTGATCGAAATCGCCCTGTTCATCCAGGTTGGCGGTCTGATCGGCCTGTGGCCGACGCTGGCCGTGGTCGTCCTGACGGCAATCATCGGGACCTGGATGGTCAAGGCACAGGGGCGGCTGGCGATGGAGAACCTGCGCCGCAGCTTTTCCGAATTGAACGATCCCGGAGAGCCGCTGGCGCATGGCGCGATGATCCTGGTGTCAGGCGTGCTGCTGCTGACGCCCGGCTTCTTCACCGATGCGGTCGGGTTCGCCCTGCTTGCGCCGCCGGTGCGCGCGGCGGTCTTTGCCTGGCTGCGGCGGCGGGTGCATGTGACGCAGTTCCAGATGGGACCGGATCCGCGCGGGCCGGTGCATCGGGACCCGCGGGCCGGGCCCCGACCCGGGCCCCGCACCGGCCAAGGTGACGTGATCGAAGGCGAGTACACCGAAGTTCCCAAGGACAAGGCGCCCAATCACCCGGGTTCGGGCTGGACGAGGCATTGAGGCTTTGCGCGGGCGCTGCTATGCCTCGCGCTGAGATTTTCACGGGAGACCCGACATGGCAGAAACCAACGGCAACGGGCAGGCACCTCAGCCGCCCAAGATGAGCATTCTGGCCCAATTCATTCGCGACCTGTCCTTCGAGAACATCCTTTCGCAGAAAGGTGTCAGCGGCGAGGTGCAGCCCGATGTGCAGGTGCAGGTGAACCTGGACGCCAAGAAGCGCACCGCCGAGAACCAGTACGAAGTCGTCATGAAGCTGAAGGTCGAGTCCAAGGCCAAGTCGACCGGCGACATGCTGTTCCTTCTGGAGCTGGACTATGCCGGCGTCTTCTCGATCGAGAACGTTCCCGAGGACCAGCTGCACCCCTTCCTGCTGATCGAATGCCCGCGGATGCTGTTCCCCTTCGTGCGCCGGATCGTTTCGGACGTGTCGCGCGACGGTGGCTTCCCGCCGCTGAACCTGGAAACGATCGACTTTCTCGCGCTGTACCGCAACGAGATCGCCCGTCGCCAGGCGGCCCAGCAGGACACGCAGGCCCCGGCCTGAGGAAACCCGGCGCTCAGGTCTTGAGCCAGAGCGCCTCGTCCCCGAGATTTTCGACAAAGGCGGCGTGAGCCGCCTTTTCATTTTCCGTCAGGCGGCTGGGCAGTGGAGTGCTGCGCGGGCGCGGACGCCAGAGCGGTTCGGCGTCGGCGCCGCCGCCGCTCGATCCATGCGACGACAGGCCGAAGTCCGGCTGCTTTCCCCCGATCAGTTCAAGGTAGACCTCGGCCAGGATTTCGGAGTCGAGAAGCGCGCCGTGCAAGGTCCGCGAGGAGTTGTCGATGTTGAAACGGCGGCAGAGCGCGTCCAGCGAGGCCGGTGACCCGGGAAAGCGGCGCCGCGCCATGTCCAACGTGTCGATGGCGCAATCCTTGGCCAAAGGCGGGCGGTTGGCCCAGCGCAATTCGGCGTTGAGGAATTTCACGTCGAAGCTGGCATTGTGAATGACCAGCTTAGCATCCTCGCCGATGAAGGCGCGGAACTCGTCCACGATCCTGGCGAACACCGGCTTGTCCCGCAGCGTGATCTCACCGGGTTTGGCCGGGCGCGGCGGCTCGAGCAGGTCCGGCCCGATGCCGTGCACGCCAAAGGCCTCGTCCGGCATGCCCCGCTCTGGGTTGATGTACTGGTGATAGGTGCGGCCGGTTGGAACGTGGTTGTACAGTTCCAGCGCCCCGATTTCGACGATGCGGTCGCCCTGTTCCGGCTCGAACCCGGTGGTTTCCGTATCGAGAACGATCTCACGCATGTTGCAGCCTTTGTTCGATGTCCTTCAGCACATCCTGCACCTGGGCGTGGGCGTGCTCAAGCGTGTCGGTTTCGATGACATAGGTGGCGCGGGCGCATTTTTCCGCGTTGGGGATCTGGCGGGCGAGGATGCGGGCCAGGTCATCGGCGCTCATGGTGCCTCGATCCAGCACGCGGGCCTCTTGCGTTTCACGGGAAACATTCACGCACGCGGTGGCATCCATCGCGGCATCCCCCCCGGTTTCGAAAAGGAGCGGGATGTCGAAGACCCCGATGGCCCGCGGGTTGGCGGCGATGAAGGCCTCTCGATCCTGCTGGACCAGCGGGTGCACGATCTGTTCGATCCGTTTCAGCGCGCTGCTGTCATCGGCGATGATCCCGCGCAAGGCATCGCGGGACACCTGATCGTTTTCAACGGCTTGAGGATATATCTTCCCGATGGGCGCAACCGCGACACCCCCCGGCCCGTACAGGCGGTGAACGGCGGCATCCGCATCCCAGACGGCGCAGCCCGCCTCGGCGAACATCTGCGCCGTGGTCGATTTGCCCATGCCGATAGAGCCGGTCAGGCCAAGCTTGAATCTCATGCCAGAACGATCTGCCGGGTGGCCTCGTCGACCTCGGGGCGGGCGCCAAACCAGCGTTCGAAACCGGGCACCGCCTGGTGCAGGAGCATTCCCAGCCCGTCGACGACGGTGCAACCCAAAGCCCGGGCCTCTGCCAGCAGGCGGGTTTCCAAGGGTGAATAGACGAGGTCCGTCACCAGCATGTCCGGGGTGAGGGCGTCCAGCGGCACGCGGAACCGGGGTTTGCCCGTCATGCCCAGCGACGTCGTGTTCACCACCGTCGCGCAGCCCTCGACGATATTGCCGGCCTGCACCCAGTCAAAGACCTGCACCTTGTCGCCGAAGTCCTCGCACAGCTTTTCCGCCCGCGGGCGGGTGCGGTTGGTCAGTCGGATTTCCGGCACGCCCACGTCCAGCAGGGATGCGATCACCGCCCGGGCCGCGCCCCCTGCCCCGAAGACCGTCGCCGGCCCCGAGGCCGGGTCCCAGTCCGGCGCGTTCTGCTGAAGGTTCTGCATGAAGCCGTAGCCATCGGTATTGTCGGCGTGGATGCGCCCATCGTCACGGAAGATCAGCGTGTTCGCGGCCCCGATCAGCCGGGCGCGGTCGGAGACGCTGTCGGCGATCTGCATCACCTTTTCCTTGTAGGGCACGGTGACGTTGAGGCCAACAAACCCGAGTTGCGGCAAGAGCCGCAGGGTTTCCGCCAGCTTGTCCTCGGGCACGTCGATGGGGACGTAGTGCCCGGGCAGACCGTGGGTCTGCAGCCAGTGTGCGAAGAGGCGCGGAGAGCGGGAATGGGCCACGGGGGACCCGATAACGGCGGCAAGCGGGATGCGTGCGAGGCTCATGCGGCGATGGTTCCTCTGTTCGTCAGGTAGGCCAGCAGTTCCAGCAACGGCAGGCCAAGAATGGTGAAATGGTTGCCCTCGACCCGGGCAAAAAGGCGGACGCCTTCGGACTCGAGCTTGTACCCGCCAACCGAGGTGCCGACATCCGGCCAGTTCCGGTCGAGGTAGTCGTCGAGGTAGCTGTCCGAGAAAGGGCGCATCGTCAACCGGGCGGTCCCGACGTGGCGCCAGACCGGCTGCGCCTCGTGGTAGAGGACGGCGGCGGAGAGCAGGCGGTGGGTTTCTCCGCGCAACCGGCAAAGCTGGTCGCGTGCCTCTTCGCGGCTTTGCGGCTTGGACAGGGTGGTTCCCTTGAAATCCAGTACCTGGTCGCAGCCAAGCACGAGTTTCTCGGGGTAGCGTTGCCCCAGCTTGCGGGCCTTTGCCTCTGCCAGGGTGTCGGCGATGTCGCGCGGGCTGGCCTCTTCGAGGGTCAGGGCGGCCTTGAGGCTGTCCTCGTCCACCTTCGGCGATTCGGTTTCGATCACGAGTCCGGCCGCGCGGAGCATGTCAGCGCGGATCGCGGAGCTGGAGCGAGAAGAAGGTCGGCAGGCATGGGGATGAAACCGGGGAAAATTCGGTGCGCAGGCTTGTCGATGTTTCTGAGGAAAAAGCGCGGCACATGCAAGGCTGGGGGCGAAACACAGGCTCTTCCCATGCAGCGCAGCACTCATCCGGCTGTGTGAAAGAACAACGCGCGTCCGGTGCGAAGATGAACAGAGACCGGTTTGTCAAAAGAGTTATCCCGAACGGGATACCCTTGGAAAATGACGCCTAACTGATTGAAAACGCAAACGCTATCGCAAGATATTCGAAACCGTCACGGTACTATCCCGCGAGTTTTCCCAAGGTGTTTCCCTGTTCGGAAGGCTGGGGACAATTCGATAATCCACAGATCCGGAGGCCCCTAACACTTCATAATCCTTTTCTTTTATCTATTTATTAAAGGAAGGGTGTTCCGCGATCTTCATTGACGGGAACCCCGGCAATGCGATACGCACCGTCAGCCTTCGTCCGAAGGCGAACTTTCCCGTTAGACAAAGGATGTGTGGGCCTCCGGGCACCACGTTATGTGCCATGAGCGAAGAAAAGCTTAACCTGTCCGACCTGAAGGCGAAGAGCCCGAAGGATCTTCTGGCGATGGCCGAGGAACTGGAAATCGAAAACGCCTCGACCATGCGGAAGGGCGAGATGATGTTCCAGATCCTGCGGGAACGCGCGGACGAGGGATGGACCATTTTCGGCGACGGGGTGCTGGAAGTGCTGCAGGACGGGTTCGGTTTTCTGCGCTCGCCCGAGGCGAACTATCTGCCCGGTCCGGACGACATCTATGTCTCGCCGGACATGATCCGGAAATACTCGCTGCGCACCGGGGATTCGATCCAGGGCGAGATGAAGGCGCCGGACGGGGAAGAGCGGTATTTCGCGCTTGTTTCCGTGTCGGAGATCAACTTCCAGGAGCCCGAAAAGGCCCGGCACAAGATCGCCTTTGACAACCTCACGCCGCTGTACCCGGACGAGCGCCTGAAGATGGAGATCGAGGATCCGACGATCAAGGATCGCTCGGCCCGGATCATCGACCTGGTGGCTCCAATTGGCAAGGGCCAGCGGAGCCTGATCGTGGCGCCGCCGCGGACCGGTAAGACGGTGCTGCTGCAGAACATCGCGACGAGCATCGAGCGGAACCACCCGGAGTGCTACCTGATCGTCCTGCTGATCGACGAACGTCCCGAAGAGGTGACGGACATGCAGCGGTCAGTGAAAGGCGAGGTGATTTCCTCGACCTTCGACGAACCGGCAACGCGGCACGTCGCAGTCTCGGAGATGGTGATCGAAAAGGCCAAACGCCTGGTCGAACACAAACGAGATGTTGTGATCCTTTTGGACTCGATCACCAGACTTGGTAGAGCCTTCAACACCGTGGTGCCTTCTTCGGGAAAGGTCCTGACAGGCGGTGTGGACGCGAATGCGCTGCAGCGGCCGAAGCGGTTCTTCGGTGCGGCGCGGAACATCGAGGAAGGCGGATCGCTGACGATCATCGCGACGGCGCTGGTGGATACCGGCAGCCGGATGGACGAGGTGATCTTTGAGGAATTCAAGGGCACCGGCAACAGCGAGATCGTGCTGGACCGCAAGGTGGCGGACAAGCGGGTCTTCCCGGCGCTGGATATTCTCAAGTCCGGCACCCGGAAAGAGGACCTGCTGGTGGACAAGGTCGACCTGCAGAAGACCTTTGTCCTGCGTCGCATCCTGAACCCGATGGGCACGACCGATGCCATCGAGTTCCTGATTTCCAAGCTGAAACAGACCAAGACGAACACCGAGTTCTTCGACTCAATGAACAGTTGATCCTTGGCATGGACACGATCTTTGCCCTGGCAAGCGCGGTCGGGAAAGCGGGCGTTTCGGTTGTGCGCGTGTCCGGACCCCTTGCCTGGGAGGCAGTGGAACGCCTGAGCGGCCCCCTGCCCCGCCCGCGCATGGCCTCTGTCCGGCGGTTGGTGTCGGGCAACGGGGATTTCCTCGACGAGGCATTGGTCCTGATCTTCGAAGATGGGGCGAGTTTTACCGGGGAGCGCGTGGCCGAGTTCCAGGTGCATGGCAGCGTGGCCGTTGTCCAGGCGCTGTTGCGTGAGCTGGGAGAGATGCCTGACCTGCGCGGGGCGGAGCCGGGCGAGTTTACCCGGCGGGCGTTGGAGAATGAGAGGCTGGACCTGAGCCAGGTCGAGGCCTTGGCGGATCTGATCGACTCCGAGACCGAGCAGCAACGGCGGCAGGCCTTGCGGATGCTGACCGGGGCGTTGGGAACGCGTGTGGGGGAATGGCGGCAGAAGATCCTGCGTGCCGTTTCCTTGTTGGAAGTCACGATCGACTTTGTCGATGAAGAGGTGCCTGTCGATGTCTCGGACGAGGTTCGGGATCTGTTGCGGGCTGTCAGCGATGATATCCGGCGCGAACTGCGCGGCCTTGAGTCCGCGGAGCGGGTGCGATTGGGGTTCGAGGTCGCGATTGTCGGGCCACCGAACGCGGGCAAGTCGACCCTGTTGAACTACCTTGCCGGTCGAGATGCGGCGATCACCTCGGATGTTGCCGGCACCACCCGGGACGTGATTGAGGTACGCATGGATATAGGCGGCCTGGCTGTCACCCTTTTGGATACGGCCGGGCTGCGCGACTCGGATGACAGTGTCGAACAGATTGGCGTGGCGCGGGCCCGGGAACGGGCCGGCGCGGCGGACCTGCGGGTTCATCTTGTGCCCGAGGGGGACAGCCCCATGTTGGCGGTGTCCGAGGGGGACATCGTCGTTACTGCGAAGGGAGACAGGGCGGGCCAGGGTGTTTCCGGGCTGACGGGTCTTGGCGTTCCCGAACTGCTGTCGGCGATCGAAGCGCGGCTGATCGAAGAGGTGCAAGGCGCCGGGTTGGCCTCGCGCGAACGGCACAGGGTTGCACTGGCCGAGGGGCTGACCCATCTGGAACAGGCGCAGGTGCTTTTGGAAGATGGCATCGACGTGTACGATGTGACCAGCGAGGAAGTCCGTATCGCATTGCGGGCTTTGGAACAGTTGGTGGGTCACGTAGATGTTGAACAGGTTCTGGACCAGATCTTTTCCAGTTTCTGCATTGGCAAGTGAGGAGTGTTTCACGTGAAACATGAAGCCTTTGACGTGGTCGTCGTCGGTGGCGGACATGCAGGAACCGAGGCGGCTGCGGCCTCGGCCCGCATGGGTGCGCGCACGGCGCTTGTGACACTGCGCCTTCAAGATCTTGGGGTCATGTCCTGTAACCCGGCGATTGGTGGGTTGGGCAAAGGCCATCTTGTCCGCGAAATCGACGCGATGGACGGGATCATGGGGCGGATCGCCGATGCGGCAGGGATCCAGTTCCGCCTGCTGAACCGGCGCAAGGGACCAGCGGTGCAAGGCCCCCGTGCCCAGGCAGATCGCCGGCTATACGCCGAGGCGATGCAGGCCGAGATCGCAGGTACAGAGAAACTGCAAGTGATCGAGGGTGAGGTCGTGGATTTCCTCATGTCCGGTGGCCGTGTCGAAGGCGTTGCGCTGGGGGATGGGTCGGAGATTCGGGCGGTTTCGACAGTGCTGACCAGTGGCACTTTCCTGCGCGGCATCATTCATATCGGCGATGTTCAAAAGCCGGGCGGACGAATGGGTGATCGTCCCTCTGTTCGCCTTGCGGATCGGATCAAGGACATGGATCTGCCGATTGGTCGGTTGAAGACGGGAACACCGCCGCGTCTCGACGGGCGCACCATCGACTGGAGCGGGTTGGACATGCAGCCCGGGGACGATAACCCGGTGATGTTTTCGTTCCTTTCCCCTGCCCCGCAGGCACGGCAGATCTCTTGCGGGATTACCCATACCACGGAACGCACCCATGAAATCATCCGGGACAACCTGTCCCGGTCTGCCATGTATGGCGGTCATATCGAGGGGGTCGGCCCCCGCTATTGCCCCTCGATCGAGGACAAGGTGGTGCGGTTCGCGGACAAGACGTCTCACCAGGTCTTTTTGGAACCAGAAGGTCTGGATGTCGCGACGATCTATCCCAACGGGATTTCGACCTCCCTGCCCCAGGACATCCAGGAGGCTTATGTCCGGAGCATTCCCGGTCTCGAACAGGTCGAGATCATGCAACCCGGTTATGCCATCGAATACGATTATGTTGATCCCCGCGCCTTGGCGGCGACGTTGGGTCTGCGTGATGTCGAGGGTCTGTACCTGGCCGGGCAGATCAACGGGACAACCGGGTATGAGGAAGCGGCGGCGCAGGGTCTTGTGGCCGGTCTGAATGCGGCGGCGCAGGCCCAGGGCCGGGACGCCATCAAGTTCTCGCGGACGGAAAGCTATATCGGGGTGATGCTGGATGACCTGACCACGCGGGGCGTCAGCGAACCCTACCGGATGTTTACCAGCCGTGCGGAGTTCCGCCTGTCTCTGCGGGCGGACAATGCGGACCAACGCCTTACGCCCAAAGCGTTGGACCTTGGCACTGTTTCCGAACATCGGCGCAGGGCCTTTGATGACAAGATGGAAAGGCTTGCCGCTGGGCGAGAAAAGCTGGATGCGCTCACTTTCAGCCCCAATCAGTTGCGATCCATCGGGATCAACGTCAACCAGGATGGTGCGCGTAGAAGCGGGTTCCAGATGTTGTCGTTCAAGGACGTCACCCTGCAAACACTTGTGCAACTGGATAAAGATCTTGGGACTCTTGACGACGAGACCGCGGCCCAATTGGAGCGTGAGGCGCTGTACGCAAACTACCTGGAAAGACAGGCGCGGGATGTTGAGATCCTCAAGAAGGACGAAGCGGTCGAGATTCCATCGGATTTCGATTTCGACTCTTTGCATGGTCTGTCCAACGAATTGAAGCTGAAGCTGTCCCAGACCAGGCCCGAAACCATCGCACAGGCAGGGCGTATCGATGGGATGACTCCGGCGGCTTTGACCTTGATCCTTGCCAAGCTGCGCCAGAATCTGCGTAAGAACGCTGTATGATCACGTCCGAAACGCTTGGCCTCGATGTTTCACGTGAAACACTGGAGCGCCTGACTCACTACCTCGCATTGCTGAACAAGTGGAATCCGCGCATCAACCTCGTGGCGAGAGCCACTTTGGCAGAGGCTGTAGACCGGCATTTCGTCGATTCTGCGCAGCTGGTGACGGTCTTGCCCCAGCCTTCTGGCCATTGGGTCGATATCGGCAGTGGCGGCGGTTTTCCGGGGCTGGTTGTTGCGATCCTTCTGGCGGAGCGCGCGCCGGATGTCCAAGTCAGCCTGATCGAATCGGATACCCGCAAGGCAACCTTTCTGCGCAGTGTGATCCGAGAGACGGGCCTTTCGGCCAGGGTCTACGCGCAACGGATAGAGGCCTGTACCCCGCAAGAGGCCACGATCCTTTCCGCCCGAGCCCTCGCCCCCTTGGCGAAACTGATGGAATTTGCGGTCCGCCACCTCTCCCCGGGAGGGGCGGCATTGTTCATGAAGGGCGAAAGCTGGGGAAAAGAGCTCGAAGACGCACGCAGCCAATGGCAATTCTCTTGCACCCCGCATACAAGTAGAACCAATCCCAACGCTGTTGTCCTGGAAATCGGAGACCTCGTCCATGTCTGATCCGACTCGCCCCCCGGGTCCCAAAATCATCGCCATCGCCAACCAGAAAGGCGGCGTGGGCAAGACCACGACGACGATCAACCTCGGGGCCGCGCTTTGCGAACAAGGACACAAGGTCCTGGTGGTGGATCTCGATCCGCAGGGGAATGCCTCGACCGGGCTGGGAATTGAACCCGATGACCGCGAGTTGACGACTTACGATCTGCTTTTGGGCGACGTGCCGCCGGGTGACGTCATCCTGAAAACATCGACCGAGAATCTCTCACTGGTCCCGGCCACCGTGGACCTCAGCTCGGCCGATATCGAACTCTATTCCAACGAGAAACGCAGCTTTCTTCTGCATGATGCGTTGCGCCATCCAGCCCTGGACGACTACGGGTTCGACGTGATCCTTGTGGATTGCCCCCCTTCCCTGAACCTGTTGACCGTCAACGCGATGGTCGCCGCGCATTCGGTTCTCGTCCCCCTGCAAAGCGAGTTCTTCGCCCTCGAAGGCCTGTCGCAACTCATGCTGACGATCCGCGAAGTCAGGCAGAGTGCCAATCCGTCGCTGAGGATCGAGGGCATCGTCCTGACGATGTACGACGCCCGCAACAATCTGTCCCAGCATGTCGAGGCGGATGCGCGGGCAAACCTCGGCGATCTCGTGTTCTCGACGGTGATCCCCCGGAACGTGCGCGTGTCCGAGGCGCCTTCTTATGCGCTGCCGGTACTCGCCTACGACACGTCCTCGAAGGGGGCGCAGGCCTATCGCGCCCTGGCCGAGGAACTGCTGAAGAAAAATGACAAACGGGCCGCCTGAACGGCGGCAACAGAGGACGGGCATGGTAGAGAAACCCAAGAAAGACACGCGCCGCGGCCTGGGCCGCGGCCTCTCGGCACTGATGGCGGACGTGGGCCCGGCAGAGGAAACCCCCCAAGCGGAAAGCCCAAGACGGGCAGACCGCATGGTCCCGATCGAATCCTTGATCCCCAATCCGGACCAGCCCCGGCGCAGCTTTACCCAGGCCCAACTGGAAGAACTCGCCGCCTCGATCCGGACCAAGGGTGTGTTGCAACCGCTGATCGTTCGCCCTTCTCCGCATGAGGAAGGCAAGTTCGAAATCGTTGCCGGTGAGCGCCGGTGGCGTGCGTCGCAGATGGCGCAACGCCATGAGATCCCAGTCCTTGTGCGGGATTTCGACGATACCGAGGTGCTCGAAGTTGCGATCATCGAGAACATTCAGCGGGCGGACCTGAACGCCATCGAAGAAGCGGCGGGCTATCGTCAGCTGATGTTCAAGTTTGGGCATACGCAGGAAAAACTGGCCGAGGCCCTGGGCAAGAGCCGTAGCCATATCGCCAACCTGATGCGCCTTCTGAACCTGCCCGAAGGCGTGCAGGAGATGGTTTCCGAAGGCCAACTCAGCGCCGGCCACGCTCGGGCGCTGATCACGGCAACCGATCCGGACGGTTTGGCCAAAACCGTTTTGGCCAAAGGGCTGTCGGTGCGCGAAACCGAGAAGCTGGCCAAGCAGATGACCCCCGAGGGCAAGCCGCGCAAGAAGGCGCCCGAAGGTGGATTCCAGATGGACAAGGATGCGGACACGCGCGCGCTCGAGGCGGACCTCAGCGCCGCGCTTGGCATGAAGGTCCGGATTGACCACAAGCCCGGCGATGATGGCGGGCGCTTGACGGTCTCCTACGATACGCTGGAACAACTGGACGCGCTGTGCGGGTTGCTCAGCACCTCGCGGTAGGTGTCAGGGCAAGAGGGCGGCGATAACCGAATTGAGTACAAGCCGCCCCTGCCCCGTTGCCCGCAGCATCGGGCCGCTCGTCTCGACAAGGCCCAGATCCTGCAAGTCGCGGATGGCAGTTTCCGGCGCTATTCTGCTGTCCAGCGCATGCAATCTCTCAAGATCTAGTCCTTCTGTCAGACGTAACCCCATCATGAGGTATTCTCCGGCCTGATCTTCCAAAGTTAACACGTTCCGGCTTTCCAACCCGCTCCCGGCTTCTGCATGTTGCAGCCACTTGCCGGGCGCAGACCAGGCCACGGTGGCCTGACGCGCGGCACCGCTGCCGACCCGCCCGTGCGCGCCGGGTCCGACACCCACCCAATCGCCGTAGTGCCAGTACACGAGGTTGTGCCGGGATTGCGCCCCGGGCTGCGCATGGTTCGACACCTCGTAGGCTTCGAATCCGGCGGCCTGGCACAGTTCCTGCGTCAGTTCGAACATGTCCGCCGCCAGGTCCTCTTCTGGCAGTCCACGCAGGCCCCCGGCCCGTGCCCGATCCCAGAAGGCCGTGCCTTCTTCCACCGTCAACTGGTACAGGGACATGTGATCGACGGCCATGTCCAGCGCCTCGGACAGTTCAACCCGCCAGTCCTCCAGCGACTGGTTCTGGCGGGCATAGATCAGGTCGAAACTGACCCGATCAAAAACCGACCGCGCAATGCCGAAGGCGGCACGCGCCTCCTCGACGTCGTGTAGGCGCCCCAATCGCCGCAAGTCCTCTGTTCGCAAGGATTGTACGCCCAGGGACACGCGGTTCACACCGGCCGTCGCGTACCCCTCAAAGCGACCTGCCTCGACGGACCGCGGATTGGCCTCCAGCGTGATCTCGATATCGTTGGCAAAGGTCCAGCAGTCGCGCGCTGCCTCGATCACCGCAGCCACCGTTTCCGGTGCCATCAGAGAGGGCGTCCCGCCGCCGAAAAAGATGGAGCTGAGCACCCGATCCGGGGTTTCGGCCCCTGCCCGCCGGATCTCCTCGGCCAGGGCCTTGGCCCAGCGTGTCTGGTCGATGTCCCTGACGACATGGCTGTTGAAGTCGCAATAGGGGCATTTCGCCTCGCAGAACGGCCAGTGGACATAAAGCCCGAACCCGCCGATCTGCCAGTTTTCCGGGGCCCTACGCGTCAAAGCATCCCGCCACAAACTTGCGGAAGGCATCCGCCCGGTGCGAGATCTTGTTTTTCTCCCAGCGGTCCATTTCACCAAAGGTCATGTCATACCCTTGCGGCTGAAAAATCGGGTCATATCCGTGGCCCTGCGAGCCGCGCATCGGCCAGACCACCCTGCCCTCCATCACGCCCGGAAAGACCATGTCCTCGCCATCCGGCCAGGCCAGCACCAACGTACAGCAGAACCGCGCGGTCCAGGGTTCGGGAATACCCGTTTCCTGCAGGCGGTCATGGGCCTTTCCCATGGCCATGATGAAATTGCGCCCATGCGGGGTTTCGGCCCAATCGGCGGTATAGACACCAGGCGCCTTGTCCAGCGCGTCGATCTCGATCCCGCTGTCATCGGCCAGGGCCGGCAGGCCGGTGGCCTTGGCCGCCGCATGGGCCTTGATGCGGGCGTTCTCGACAAATGTCGTCCCGGTCTCCTCCGGTTCAGACAGACCCAATTCGGCGGCCCCCACGCAGGCCACGCCGAAGGGTTCCAAGAGATGCGCGATCTCGTCCAGCTTGCCCTGGTTGTGCGTGGCCACCAGCAGCTTGTCACCTTCGAAGCGTCGGGTCATGCCACGGCAGCCCGCTGTGCCGCGACCAGTTCCGAAACACCTTTCTCCGCCAGGTCCATCAGGCGGCCCATCTCGTCGCGGGAAAAGGTCGATCCCTCGGCGCTCATCTGGACCTCGATCAGGCGGCCGTCGCCGCGCAGGATGAAATTCCCGTCGGTGCCCGCCTCGCTGTCCTCGGGATAGTCCAGGTCAAGCACCGGCTGCCCGGCGTAGATCCCGCAACTGACGGCGGCGACCTCGGAAACCAGCGGATCGGTGATCACGTCGCCCGCCTTCATCAGCTTGTTGACCGCCAGCCGCAGCGCGACCCAGCCGCCGGTGATCGAGGCGCAGCGCGTGCCGCCGTCGGCCTGGATCACGTCGCAGTCCACGGTGATCTGCCGTTCACCCAGCGCGTTGCGGTCCACACCGGCGCGCAGCGCGCGGCCGATCAGACGCTGGATTTCCACCGTGCGGCCGCCCTGCTTGCCCGCCTGTGCCTCACGCCGCATGCGCGACGAGGTCGAGCGCGGGAGCATGCCGTATTCGGCTGTCACCCAGCCCTGACCCGAGCCCTTGATGAAGGGCGGTACACGTTCTTCCAGCGAGGCGGTGCACAGAACATGGGTGTCGCCCATGCGGATCAGGCACGAGCCCTCGGCATGTTTGGTCACACCCGTTTCAATTGAAACGGCGCGCATTTCGCTTAAATCTCGTCCCGACGGTCGCATAGATATCCCTTCCTGATGGTCACGCAGGGGATAGACAGCGGCAGCCCATGGATGCAACCCCGATTGACGTTCTGGCCAGAGGCTCTTTAATGGCGCCGTAGAGGGCAAGAAGATGAATGAGGCACGCGAACTCCTGTCCCAGATGAACGATCGCTCGCGCGAGGTATTCCGGCGCGTGGTCGAGGGATACCTGGCCAGCGGCGAACCGGTGGGCTCGCGCACGCTGACCCGTACCCTGTCGGAAAAGGTCTCGGCCGCGACCATCCGCAACGTGATGCAGGACCTGGAATATCTTGGCTTGCTGGACAGCCCGCATGTATCCGCCGGGCGTATCCCGACGCAGCAGGGCCTGCGGATGTTCGTCGATGGTCTGCTGGAGGTCCGCGACCTCGACGACCAGGACCGGGAAAAGCTGGATGCCACGCTGGGGCGCAACGCGGGCGATGTCTCGGGCCTGCTGGATGCGGTGGGCTCGGCCCTGTCGGGTGTGACGCATGGCGCCTCGCTGGTGCTGACGCCGAAACACGAGGCGCCGCTGAAACATATCGAATTCGTCAGCCTGGCGCAGGACCGGGCTCTGGTGGTGATCGTCTTTGCCGATGGTCACGTCGAAAACCGCGTCTTCACGCCGCCGCCGGGGCTGACCCCCAGCGCCATGCGCGAGGCGGCGAATTTCACCAATGCCCTGGCCGAGGGCCGCACCCTGACCGAGTTGCGCAAGGCGATGCAGGCCGAGATTTCCAAGCGCCGGCAGGAAATCGACAGCCTTGCCGCCGCGCTGATCGATGCCGGGATCGCGGTCTGGGATGGCAGCGGCGACAGCAGCGAACGATTGATCGTGCGCGGCCGGGCGAATCTTCTCGAAGAGGATTCCGCGCAGGAGGAACTGGAGCGAATCCGGAGCCTGTTTGACGACCTCGAGCGCAAGCGCGACATCGCCGAGTTCCTCGAACTGACCGACGAAGGCGAAGGGGTGCGCATTTTTATCGGCTCCGAGAACAAACTTTTCTCACTTTCGGGTTCCTCTCTGGTGGTCTCTCCTTATATGAACGCGGACCGAAAGATCATTGGCGCGGTGGGCGTGATCGGCCCGACCCGGTTGAACTATGGCCGGATCGTTCCGATCGTGGACTACACGGCGCAGCTGGTCGGGCGGATGATCGCCGACCGGAGTTAGAGGTGGAAGGCATGGCAGACCCGAAGAAGGATGATTTTCTCGACGATATCGAAGCGGCCGAAGCCGAGGAGCAGGCCGGGTTGAGCGAGGAAATCGACGATATCGCGATGGAAATTGACGCCCTGCGCGCCGAGCGGGACGACTACAAGGACAAGTTCATGCGGGCGCTGGCGGATGCGGAAAACGCCCGCAAGCGCGCCGACAAGGACCGGCGCGAGGCACAGGCCTACGGCGGTACCCGGATCGCGCGCGACCTGTTGCCGGTCTACGACAACCTCAACCGGGCACTGGCGGCGGCCCAGGACGATGACAGCCAAGCCTCGGTTGCGCTGGTCGAAGGCGTGGAACTGACGCTGAAAGAGCTGCTCAAGGTGTTCGAGCGCCACGGCGTGACCCGGATCACCCCCGAGGTTGGTGAGCGGTTCGACCCGCAACAGCACGAGGCCATGTTCGAGGCCCCGGTGCCCGGTACCAAGGCGGGTGAGATCATCCAGGTCTCTGCCGAGGGGTTCATGCTGTACGACCGTCTGTTGCGTCCCGCGCAGGTCGGCGTCAGCTCGATGCCCGCATCCTGAAAACAGGTGATTGGCGGGGTGACCCTCGCCCTATGCCCTGATCAGATGCCTTGCAGGTGGCACAGGCTGGGGGGCCAGCCCCCCAGACCCCCCGGAGGTATTTTTGGAGAAAAGAAACAGGGCGCGCGGGAAAGGTGTCATTCCCTGCTCAGCAGCGCCTTGAGCTCATAGAGCGCGTCCATTGCCTGACGCGGGCTCATGTCGTCCAGCATCATGTCGCGCAATTGTTCCTCGACCGGGGATGTTTCCTGTGAAACCGGCGGTTCTGGTGCGCGGGCGGCGGCAGAGAACAACGGAAGATCGTCGATCAGTGCCTTGGGGGAAGTGCGTTCCCGCTCGCCCTTTTCCAGTGCCTCCAGAACGTCGCGCGCGCGGGAGATGACCGCCGCAGGCAGCCCGGCCAGCTGTGCGACCTGCACGCCGTAGGAACGGTCGGCGGCGCCCTCGTGCACCTCGTGCAGGAATATCACCTCGCCGTCCCATTCCTTGACCGCCACGGTGGCATTGCGGACCCCGTCCAGCTTGCCCGCCAGGGCGGTAAGTTCATGATAATGCGTGGCAAAGAGCCCGCGGACGCGGTTGACCGCCTGCAGGTGTTCCAGCGTTGCCCAGGCGATGGACAAGCCGTCGTAGGTGGCTGTGCCGCGGCCGATCTCATCAAGGATTACCAGGGCGCACTCGTCGGCCTGGTTCAGGATGGTGGCCGTTTCGACCATTTCCACCATGAAGGTCGATCGCCCGCGCGCCAGGTCGTCGCTGGCGCCGACGCGGCTGAAGATCTGGCTGACCAGCCCGACATGCGCCGATTGTGCCGGAACGTAGGACCCGATCTGCGCCAGGAGGGCAATCAGCGCGTTCTGCCGCAGGTATGTCGACTTACCGGCCATGTTCGGCCCGGTCAGCAGGGTGACGGCGGCCCCCTGCCCCTCTGCGCTCAGGTTGCAGTCATTGGCGATGAAGGGCTCGCCGGCCACGGCCAGGGCGGCCTCGACCACCGGGTGCCGCCCGCCCTGGACGGCAAAGGCCCGGCTGTCATCGACCTTTGGCAGGCACCAGTCCCGTTGCCGGGCCAGTTCCGCCAGGGCCAGCGCCAGGTCGATCTCGGCCAGGCCCAGTGCCAGGTCGGACAGCGCGGGCGCCTGGTCCATGATCGCTGCCCGCAACTCCTCGTAGATGCGGCGTTCGATTTCCAGCGCCTCATTGCCGGCGTTCAGGATCCGGCGTTCGAGTTCCGACAGTTCGACGGTGGTGAACCGCACCTGGTTTGCCGTCGTCTGGCGGTGGATGAAACGCTCTGACAGGGCGAACATCTTGTCCGCGTGCACCGCGGTCGTCTCGATGAAGTACCCCAGCACGTTGTTGTGCTTGATCTTGAGCGAGCCGACACCGGTTTCCTGCGCGTACTCCCCCTGCATCCGGGCGATGACGCCCCTGCCCTCGTCACGCAGCGTGCGCGCCTCGTCCAACGCGGTGTCGAACCCCGGGGCCACAAAGCCGCCGTCGCTGACCCGCAGGCCCGGTTCCGCCACCAGTGCCTCGTCCAGCCTGCCCAGCAGTGCCTCCTGCCCGGTCAGGGCGGCGCAGGACCGCCCCACGAGGTCCGGCAGTTCGATTCCCGACAGCCGGTCCGCGATCTGCCCGGCCTGGGCCAGGGCTGTGCGCACCGCTGCCAGGTCGCGCGGGCCGCCCCGGTCCAGTCCCAGCCGCGACAGTGCGCGGTCGATGTCGGGCACCTCTTTCAAGGCGCTGCGCAGCGTGTCGGCCATCGGTCCCTCCACGCCCCAGCGCACCGCCTCCAGCCGTTCGCGGATCACGTCGAGATCGCGCGAGGGAGAGGCGACGCGCCGTTCCAGCAGCCGTGCCCCGGCCGAGGTCACGGTCATGTCGATCACCGACAGGAGCGATCCCTTGCGCCCGCCTTGCAGGCTCTCGGTCAGTTCGAGGTTGCGCCGCGTGGCGGCGTCGATCTGAAGGATGCGGCTGACCTGTTCCTGCCGTGGCGGGCGCAGCAGCGGCAGGCGGCCCTTCTGGGTGATGTCGAGGTAGTCGACCAGCGCGCCCATCGCCGACAGTTCCGCCCTGTCGAAACTGCCAAAGCCGGTCAGGGTCTGCACCTTGAACAGCTTGCACAGCCGCCCTTCGGCAGCGCCGGATTCAAAGCTGGCCGCGCCCAGCACCGTGGGGTCGATCCCGAGGTCACCCAGCACCTCGCGCAGGGTGTCCCCTGTCGTGTCGGAACACAGCAGTTCCGAGGGCGCCAGCCGCGCAAGTTCGGCGCCAATCCGCGCCCGGCCCAGGGGCATCACGTGAAACGCCCCGGTCGAGATATCGGCCCAGGCCAGGGCCCAGTCGCCGCGGACATGGCCCAAGGCAGCCAGGAAATTGTGCCGCCGCGCCTCCAGAAGCGAATCCTCGATCAGCGTGCCCGGCGTGACCAGCCGCACTACGTCGCGCTTGACCACGGATTTCGAGCCGCGCTTTTTCGCCTCTTCCGGGGTTTCCATCTGTTCGCCCACGGCGACGCGGAATCCCTTGCGGATCAGGGTCAGCAGGTAGCTTTCGGCAGAATGCACCGGCACGCCGCACATCGGGATATCCTCACCCGCGTGTTTGCCGCGTTTGGTCAGGGCGATATCCAGTGCGGCGCTGGCCGCAACCGCGTCGTCGAAGAACAGTTCGTAGAAATCCCCCATGCGGTAGAACAACAGCGCATCGGGATGGTTTGCCTTGATCTCGAGGTACTGCGCCATCATCGGTGTGACAGCAGTATCCCGTGGTGTACTCTTTCCCGCGTTGTTAGCGCTCACTTAGCTTCCCCCCGGCGATTTCGCGTGACATTAAGACGGGTAAAGAGCGGGGAAAACCGCAAATTCTGCCGGATGGAGGGGACATGTCCAAAGCCAGATTCACCCGCGAAGAGGCCCTTGCCTTTCACCTTGAACCCTCGCCCGGCAAATGGGAGGTGCAGGCCACCGTCCCCATGACCACGCAGCGCGACCTGAGCCTGGCCTATTCCCCTGGCGTGGCCGTGCCCTGCGAGGAAATCGCCGCCAACCCCGAGGTCGCCTACGACTATACCAACAAGGGCAACCTTGTAGCCGTGATCTCGAACGGGACGGCGGTGCTTGGTCTTGGAAACCTCGGCGCGCTGGGATCCAAGCCGGTGATGGAAGGCAAGTCGGTGCTGTTCAAGCGCTTTGCCGACGTGAACTCGATCGACATCGAGCTGGACACCGAGGACCCGGACGAGTTCTGCAAGGCGGTCAAGCTGATGGGGCCGACCTTTGGCGGCATCAACCTCGAGGATATCAAGGCGCCCGAGTGTTTTATCATCGAGCAGCGGCTCAAGGAAGAGATGGACATCCCGGTCTTTCACGACGACCAGCACGGCACGGCGGTGATCTGTGCCGCGGGTCTGATCAACGCGCTGCACCTGTCGGGGAAAAAGATCGAGGATTGCCGGATTGTCCTGAACGGCGCCGGCGCGGCGGGCATCGCCTGCCTGGAACTGGTCAAGTCGATGGGCGCGCGGCATGAAAACTGCATCATGTGCGACACCAAGGGCGTGATCTACCAAGGCCGCACCGAGGGCATGAATCAGTGGAAATCGGCGCATGCGGTCGTGACCGATGCGCGCACGCTGGAAGATGCGATGAAGGGCGCGGATGTCTTTCTGGGCGTGTCCGCCAAGGGCGCCGTCACGCAGGACATGGTCGCCAGCATGGCCGACAACCCGGTGATCTTTGCGATGGCCAACCCCGACCCGGAAATCACGCCAGAGGACGCGCATGAGGTGCGGGTGGATGCCATCGTCGCCACCGGGCGCAGCGACTATCCCAACCAGGTCAACAACGTGCTGGGCTTTCCCTATCTCTTCCGGGGGGCGCTGGACATTCACGCCCGCGCCATCAACGACGAGATGAAGATCGCCTGCGCGCAGGCCCTGGCCGAACTGGCGCGCGAGGACGTGCCCGACGAGGTGGCGCTGGCCTATGGCAAGACGCTGACCTTTGGCCGCGACTACATCATTCCGACGCCGTTCGACCCCCGACTGATCCACCGCATTCCGCCGGCCGTGGCCAAGGCGGGCATGGACACGGGCGCGGCACGGCGGCCCATCGTCGACATGGAAGCCTACGAGCACATGTTGCAGACGCGCATGGATCCGACGGCCTCGATCCTGCGGTCGATCAACGCGCGGGCGCGGTCGGCGCAGGCGCGGATGATCTTTGCCGAGGGCGACGATCCGCGCGTGCTGCGCGCCGCCGTCATGTACCAGCGGTCCGGACTGGGCAAGGCGCTGGTCGTCGGGCGCGATGCGGACGTTAAACAGAAACTCGAAGAGGCGGGCCTGCCCGATGCGGTGCGCGAGCTGGAGGTAGTGAACGCCGCCAACACGCGCCATCTGGAAACCTACAAGACCTTCCTCTACGAACGGCTGCAGCGGCGTGGCATGGACCGGCAGGACATCCACCGGCTTGCGGCGCGGGACCGGCATGTTTTTGCCTCGCTGATGCTGGAGCATGGGCACGGCGACGGGCTTGTCACCGGGGCGACGCGGAAATCGGCCCATGTGATGCAGTTGATCAACCACGTCTTCGACGCCGATGCGGCACATGGGGCGGCCGGGGTCACGGCCCTGTTGCACAAGGGGCGGATCGTGATGATCGCCGATACGCTGGTGCACGAATGGCCCGACCAGGAGGATCTTGCCACCATCGCCGAACGCGCGGCGGGCGTGGCACGGCACCTTGGGCTGGAGCCGCGGGTGGCCTTTGTCAGCTTCTCGACCTTCGGCTACCCGGTGTCGGAACGGGCGGAAAAGATGCACTTTGCGCCGCGCGTTCTGGACCAGCGCGGGGTGAACTTCGAATACGAAGGCGAGATGACCGTGGACGTGGCACTGAACGTCAAGGCACAGGAGCATTACCCGTTCCAGCGCCTGACCGGACCGGCCAATATTCTGGTTGTGCCGGCGCGGCACTCGGCCTCGATCTCTGTCAAGCTGATGCAGGAGATGGCAGGAGCCACGGTGATCGGGCCGATCCTGGCCGGTGTCGACAAGTCGATCCAGATCTGTTCCACCTCGATGACCGCGAATGACATCCTGAACATGGCAGTCCTGGCCGCGGCCAAGATCAGCTAGACGGACAGGGGGCGGTTGCCCGGCAAGAGACCGGCAAGGGAGGTGCCTGATGACGATCTTCAATCTCGGCTCTATCAACGCGGACCTGTTCTATCACGTCCCGCATCTGCCTGCGCCGGGGGAAACCCTGGCCGCGCGGTCCTTTACCCGGGGCCTCGGCGGAAAAGGCGCCAACATGTCGGTGGCTGCCGCCCGCGCGGCGGCGCGCTGCGTGCATATCGGCGCAGTGGGCGCGGACGGGGCCTGGGCGGTCGATCGGCTGATGGAATACGGCGTGTATACACAGCATATTTCGACTGTATCCGGCGGAACCGGAAACGCGTTGATTGCCGTCGACGATGCCGGAGAGAACACGATCATCCTGTATCCAGGTGCCAACCACGCAATTTCAATGGATCATCTGGCCGAAGCACTGGAAGGGGCAGGGTCCACGGACATCTTCCTGACCCAGAACGAGACGAACGCCCAACGCGAGGCGGCGGAACTGGCCTCTGCCAAGGGGATGCGGGTGGCCTATGCGGCTGCGCCCTTTGACGCCGATGCGGTAAAGGCGGTCCTGCCACTGCTGGACCTGTTGTTCCTGAACGCGGTCGAAGCCCGGCAACTGCAAGAGGCAACGGGCCTGGCCCCCGAGGCACTGCCGGTACGGGACGTGATCGTGACGCTGGGGGGTGACGGCGCGCGCTGGCACAACACGGACACCGGAGAGATGCGCAGTTTTCCCGCCGTGCCGGTCACGCCGGTGGATACGACCGGGGCAGGGGACACCTTTACCGGCTACGTGCTTGCCGGGCTGGACCGGGGTCTGCCAATGGAGCAGGCCATCGGGCAGGCAATGATCGCCGGGGCCATCATGGTCACGCGCGAGGGCACGGCGGACGTGATCCCCGACCTGCGCGACGTGCAGGACTTTGGCGGCTAAGGCGCAAAGCCAACCTCTGTCAGCCTCGACACACCGGTGGCACGGATCTGCACTGCGATCCGCTTCGGGCTTGTCACGCGTCATGTGAGCGGAAGGAAAGCGCCGCCCTTGCAGGTTCGGGACCTCAGTTCACAAAGGGTGCGGCAGTGCCCCAAAGCTGTTTCACCCGGGCGTCGCGTCCGCATCCGTCGCGATAGCGTTTGTAGGCGTCGCGCTGCTTGACGATACCAAAGCGGGTCACGACGCGTTTGCTGCCCTTGTAATAGTCCTGGTGGTAATCCTCGGCCTTGTAAAAGGTCTTGGCGGGCAGGATCGGCGTGACAATCTTTCGGCCCAGTGCCTTTTCCGCATCTGCCTTGGCCGCTGTTGCGGCGGATTTCTGTGCGGCATCGGTGTAGAAAATCGCGGTGCGATAGCTCTCGCCACGGTCACAGAACTGGCCGCCCGCGTCAGTCGGATCGACCGAGCGGAAAAACAGATCGTACAGTTGGCGGACGGAGACTGTGCCGGGATTGAAACTGATCCTGACGGCCTCGTAGTGGCCGGTGCCGCCGCGGCTGACCTGCTTGTAGGTCGGATTGGAGGTGCGCCCGCCTGTGTAGCCGGACACCGCCTCACGCACGCCGCGGACTTTCTCGAAATCCGCCTCGACGCACCAGAAACAACCGCCGGCCACGATGATCTCGGCGGCGCGGGCGGTCTGGGACTGGATGCCCAGGCCAAGCGCAAGAACAAGGCAGAGCAGGGCGGGACGGATGGATACAAGACGGGGCATGGCGGGTCCTCCTTTTGGCAAAGCCTGCCCCGGTGCCCCCCGGCCTGGCAATCCGCCGTGGGCCGGTCTCACCCGAAGGTGAGCGTGACGTGATTTTTGGCAAAAAATTCATCCGATCTGAAACTTTTTCCGAGACGGTTCGTGATTGAGGGCACGACACGCCGAAATAGCCTTTCCGGCGTTGAGCAGAACTGGGAGAAAAAGTATGAATTTCAAGATTATGACCGCCGCCCTCATTTGTGCCGCAGGCACTGCATTTGCCGGGGGCCACGGCATGGCGCCGATGGTCGAAGCCGCTGACCAGAGCGTTGCCGAGGGCACAGTTTCCGCCTCCAAGGTCGTCGCGCCCGCCAACGGCTGGCTTGTGGTGCACCGCACCGGCGAAGACATGAAGCCGGGTCCGGTTGTCGGCCACGCGCCGCTGCGCAAGGGCGAGAACATGGATGTTGCCGCGATCCTGACCGAAGAGGTCGCCGCGGGTGACATGCTGATGCTGATGGTTCACGGCGAAGACGGTGGCATGACCACCGGTATCTTCGAATACACGCTGGGCGCCAAGGAAGACGGCCCGATCCGTCAGGACGGGAACCTGGTGATGACGACGATCACCGCCCAGTAAAGAGTTCGGCCGGGTCACCCCGTCTCTACCCGACCCGGCGCCTGTCGCAGGTTACACGGCAGGAACGTGCCTGCGTATTTGGCACGGTGAACGGCCGCCCAGGTCCCGGTTTCCCGGATCTGGGCGGTCTTCATATGTTTCAGGATACAGATCCCGCGATGGCCGTGCGCGTGATCGGACAACGGGTGCCGCCATACAGGTGGTCCAGAACCTCGGCAAAGACACTGGGCGCCTTTGGCACCGCCTCGAACAGGGTCATGCAGGACCGCACCTTTAGCGCATCGACGGTGCCAAGGATCGTTTCTGGATCGGTGTCGGCATGGCTCAGCAGGATCTGCGAGACCTCGACCAGGCGGGGACCAAGCACCGGATGGTCGAGGTAGGTGCCGGCCTCATCCAGTCCGGAAAGGCCGAAATGCCGCGCGCGGTGCGACCGGCCCAGGATGGCCAGTTGCGGAAAGACCCACCAGATCCAGTGAGAGGTCTTGCGCCCCGCGCGCATCTCGCGGAGCACGTCGTCCCAGACCGGGGCCTGGGACGCGACGAACTCGGGTAGCTCAGCCAAGACGCCGCTTGCGCGCCGCCAGCAGGCGCAGGCGCAGGGCGTTGAGCGTGATGAAGCCCGCAGCGTCCTTCTGGTCGTAGGCGCCGGCGTCATCCTCGAAGGTCACATGCGCCTCGGAGTAGAGGCTCTGGTCGGACCAGCGGCCGATACAGCGGACCGAACCCTTGTAGAGTTTCAGTTTGACGGTGCCAGTGACCAGTTCCTGCGACTTGTCGATGGCCGCCTGCAGCATCTCGCGTTCGGGCGAATACCAGAAGCCGTTGTAGATCAGTTCCGCGTAACGCGGCATCAGGCTGTCCTTGAGGTGGCCCGCGCCGCTGTCCAGCGTGATCTGTTCGATGCCGCGGTGCGCCTCCAGCAGGATGGTGCCGCCGGGGGTTTCGTAGATGCCGCGGGACTTCATGCCGACAAAACGGTTCTCGACAAAATCGAGCCGCCCGATGCCGTGGGTGCGGCCATAGTCGTTCAGCGCGGTCAGGATCGTCGCCGGCGACATGGCCTCGCCGTTGATCGCCACGGCATCGCCCTTGTCAAATGTGATCTCGATCACTTCGGGCGTGTCGGGGGCGTCCTCGGGGTTCACGGTGCGCAGGTGGACGTACTCGGGCGCCTCTTCGGCGGGATCTTCCAGCACGCGGCCCTCGGAAGAGGTGTGCAGCAGGTTCGCATCGACAGAGAAGGGCGCCTCGCCACGCTTGTCCTTGGCGATCGGGATCTGGTTCTTTTCGGCGAAGTCCAGCAGCGCGGTGCGCGAGTTCAGGTTCCATTCGCGCCAGGGCGCGATCACCTTGATGTCGGGGTTCAACGCGGCCGCGCTGAGTTCGAAGCGCACCTGGTCATTGCCCTTGCCGGTGGCGCCGTGGGCCACGGCGTCGGCGCCAGTTTCCTCGGCGATCTCGACCAGCCGCTTGGAGATCAGCGGGCGGGCGATGGAGGTGCCCAGCAGGTAAAGCCCCTCGTAGACGGCGTTTGCGCGGAACATCGGAAAGACGAAATCCCGCACGAATTCCTCGCGCACGTCCTCGATGTAGATGTTCTCGGGCTTGATCCCCAGCATCAGCGCCTTTTCGCGCGCGGGCTCCAGCTCTTCGCCCTGGCCCAGGTCTGCGGTGAAGGTCACCACTTCGCAGCCGTATTCCGTTTGCAGCCATTTCAGGATGATCGAGGTGTCGAGGCCGCCGGAATAGGCGAGCACAACTTTCTTGGGCGCTGTCATGGATCATGTCCTCTGGGGCAGTTTGGCGGGCGGATTAGCCTGTTTTCAAGGGGCCTGCAAGGAAGGGGGATTGACGGGTCGACCGGGCATGATAGCCCTTTGCCACCGAAGGGGAGAGCAATATGAAGGGTTGGCGCCTGTTTCGCCACGCATTTCGCATGGTCTGGAACAACCTGAACACCGCGCTGAAGGTGACAGGACTGTTGTTTGCGATACAAATGGTGCCGCAGATCTGGCTGATGTCACAGACCGACCAGAACAATCTGGATGCCAGCGTGGACGTCGCGATGGGTGGGTCGCTTCTGTTCTTGGTCTGGGCGATCGTGGCGCTGGTTGCCGGGATCTGGATGGCGGTGGCGTGGCACCGATACGTGCTGACCGGCGAACAATCCGGCACCTGGCTGCCAATCTGGCGTCCGCGGCTTGTGCTTGGCTACCTGGGGCGGACCATCCTGCTGGGCCTTCTGAGCATCCTGGCCTTTGTCGTGCTGGGCATTCCGCTGGGCTTCATCATTGCCTTTCTGCCGCTGCTGATGCTGCCGGCGATGGTGGTCTACCTTGCCTTTGGGCTTTTCGTGTTCTTCCGCCTGTCGCTGATCCTGCCCGCCGTCGCGATGGAGAAGCGGATGAAGCTTCTTGCGTCCTGGGACGCCACGGGGACCGACGCCGGCGCGGTACTGGGCTTGTCCGCGATTGTCGCTGTCGTCGTTGCGATGTTGATGTTCGTATCAATGATCTTTGCCGCCATTTCTCCGTTCCTGGGAATGGTGTGGACGATCGGTTCGGGCTGGCTCTTCAGCTTTGTGTCGATCACATGCATGACCACGCTCTATGGCGTGTATGTCGAAGGGCGCGACATTCCCTGACTTGCGTCGGCGCGGGGCTTGGGTCACTTCTGGACCATGACCAGTTTCCAGGACCAGGCCCGCGCCGCCGAGGCCGCCATGCGCGACGTCTTTCCGCCGACGCCGCTGTTGCGCAATGCCCATCTATCCGAACGGTTCGGCGCCGAGGTGCTGCTGAAACGCGAGGATCTCAGCCCGGTGCGCAGTTACAAGCTGCGCGGGGCGTTCAATGCCATGCGCAAGGCCGAGGGCGAGATCCTGTTCGTCTGCGCCTCTGCCGGCAACCACGCACAGGGTGTGGCCTATATGTGCCGACACTTCGGGGTGCAGGGCGTGATCTTCATGCCCGTGACGACGCCGCAGCAGAAGATCCAGAAAACCCGGATGTTCGGCGGCGACAGTATCGAGATCCGCCTGATCGGGGATTATTTCGACGATTGCCTGAAGGCGGCGCAGGCGTTCTGCGCGCAGGAAGGCGGGCATTTCCTGTCGCCCTTCGACGATGACGACGTGATCGAGGGGCAGGCCAGCGTCGCGGTCGAGATCGAACAGCAGCTGGGCCGCGCACCCGATCACCTGGTGATCCCGGTGGGCGGCGGGGGTCTGTCCTCGGGTGTGCTCAGCTATTTCGGCAATGCGGTGCAATACACCTTTGTCGAACCTTCGGGTGGTGCCTGCCTGCGCGCGGCGCTGCAGGCCGGGCGTCCCGTGGCCCTGCCACAGGTCAACACCTTTGCCGATGGCGCCGCCGTGGCGCGGATCGGCGCGCGGACCTTTGACCGGCTCAAGGGCGTGGGCCTTGCCAACACGCTGACCATCAACGAGGACAGGCTGTGCCTGACCATCCTGGAAATGCTGAACGTCGAGGGGATCGTTCTGGAACCGGCCGGCGCCCTGTCGGTCGATGCGCTGCAGGACCTGGGGCAGGGGATCTCCGGGCGGACCGTGGTCTGCATCACCTCGGGCGGGAATTTCGATTTCGAACGCCTGCCAGAGGTCAAGGAACGCGGGCAGCGCTATTCCGGGGTGAAGAAGTATTTCATCCTGCGCCTGCCGCAGAGGCCCGGCGCGCTCAAGGATTTCCTGGGGCTGCTTGGCCCCGAGGATGACATCGCGCGATTCGAATACCTCAAGAAATCGGCCCGCAACTTCGGCTCTGTCCTGATCGGGATCGAGACCTCGGCGCCCGAGAATTTTGCCAAGCTTTTTGCCCAGCTGGATGCGCAGGGTTTTACCTATCAGGACATCACCGAGGACGAGATCCTCGCCCAGTTCGTGATCTGATGTTTGCCGGGCGGCGTATTCTGCTGACCGGTGCGGCGCAGGGGATCGGCCTTGCGTTGGCCCGGGCCCTGGCGGCCGAAGGCGCGCGGCTGTTCCTGACGGACAGGGCGGGTTCGGATCTGGACGATGTTGCGCGGGATTTGGGCGCAGGGACCTTTGCCGCCGATCTGCGCGACCCCGGGCAGATCGAAGCGCTGGTGTCCGGCGCGCAGGACGCGCTGGGCGGGGTCGACATGCTGATCTCGAACGCAGGGTTTGCGCGGGGCGCGATGGAGGGACCCTGCAGCGCCCCCGACGACCAGTGGCAGGACAGCTGGGACCTGCATGTCATGGCACATCTGCGCGCCGCGCGGCTTGTCCTGCCCCAGATGCGGGAAAGGGGCGAGGGCTGGCTGATCAATGTCGCCTCGGCGGCAGGGTTGTTGTCGCAGATCGGCGATGCCCCCTATTCGGCCAGCAAACACGCCGCCGTCAGCCTGGCGCAATCCCTGGCGATCGAACATGGCGACGAGGGAATCCATGTCTCTGTCGTCTGTCCGCTTTACGTCGCCACGCCGCTTTTGGGCTACGAGGCTGGCGAAGAGGACAGGCCCGTGGGCGTCCTGACACCCGAGGTGGTTGCAAACCGGGTCTTACAGGGAATGAGAGAGCAGCGTTTCCTGATCCTGCCGCATCCCGAGGCCGCGGAGTTTGCCCGGCGCCGTGCGGCGGATATGGACCGTTGGATAGAAGGTATGCGCCGATTGCGGCGCGAGGCCTTTTCCGAAGGCGCGCCGCGTGACCTGTCAGAGCTGCACCGCCTGATCTGAGCGGCCCGGATCAATTTTGCCTGTCAGGCGGCCAGCCGGCCGGGCAGATCCTGTTCGAACTTGCGGCGCGATACTTCGAAGGTTTGTCGTACCTGCGCAGGGCTGACCGCGTCCGGATCGTTCGATGCGGCGGATTTCTCACCCTCCAGGCACAGTTGGGCGAGGTCGGCGAACCCCAGGTTCAGCGATGCGCCCTTGAGGAAGTGCATCTGTTCCTCTGTCACCACCGGATTGCCCTCGCATTTTTCCAACGCGACGATGGCGGTTTCGACCTCGTCCAGAAACAGCTCGACCACCTCGGCGAAATCCTCGGCGCCGATTTCTTCCACCAATTCGTCGACACGCGACCAATCAATCATTTCCCGACCTCCTGCGACGTGCACCCCTTGGTTGCGGAGCGGCGAAAGAGGCCGTGGCCCCTTTGTGTGCCCTGTGTATGCGGAGCAGGTAAAGGCAGCCTTTCCGTTCCTGCCGCTGCGGGGAAGGAATGTGGGACATTTTATCTTTCAGGTCCCGTTAAGGAACTGACCTTAGAACCCGCTGCATTGGAAACGCCAGCAGGGGCATGATTTGCAGACCCAAAGCACCAGTATCCCGTCCGGGCTGACAGGCGCTATTCAGCGCGTGCTGGTGGTCGATGACAGCCGCGCCCAGTTGAAGATGGTCGAAACCATGGTCCGCCGCTGGGGGTACGAGGTGATGACCGCCGATTCCGGACACCGGGCGCTGGAAATCGTGCGCAACACGCCGCCCGATCTGATCCTGTCAGATTGGATGATGCCGGGCATGACGGGTTTGGAATTCTGTCGTCATTTCAGGGCCCTGTCCCAGAACGGCTATGGCTATTTCATCCTGCTCACCTCGAAAAGCGAAAAGGGCGACATTGCCAAGGGACTGGACGCCGGCGCCGATGATTTCCTGACCAAGCCGGTCAATGCCCACGAACTGCGCGCCCGTATCACGGCCGGCGAACGTATCGTGTCGATGGAAAGGCAGTTGTCGGAAAAGAACCGCCAGGTCTCTGACGCGTTGGAGGAACTGCGCGAGATCCACACGGCGATAGACAACGACCTGCGCCAGGCGCGCACGATCCAGCAATCGCTGGTGCCCGAACGCATCTGCGAAGTGTTGACCTCACGCGTCAGCCTGCTGCTGCGGCCCTGCGGCCATGTCGGCGGCGATCTGGTGGGCCTGTTCAAGCCGGGATTCGGGCGGCTGGGTCTCTACAGTATCGATGTCTCCGGCCACGGCATCACCTCGGCGATGGTGACGGCGCGCGTGGCGGGGTATCTCTCGTCGACCTTCCCGGAACAGAATGTCGCGCTGGAACGCCGGTTCGAGCGTTTCTACGCCATGCGCGAACCGGCAGAGACGGCACAGATGCTGAACCAGCGTCTGGCGGCCGATCCGGGGGTCGAGGAATACCTGACGATGGCCTATGTGGCCGCCGACCTTGCCTCCGGGCGGATGCGGATGGTTCAGGCTGGACATTCGCCGCCGCTCTTGCTGCGGGCGGACGGCAGCCATGATTTCATCGGGAATGGCGGGCTGCCCATCGGGCTGGTCGACGAGGTCAGCTATGACCAGCATGAGTTCCAGCTACGGTCCGGGGACCGCCTGCTGCTTTACTCCGACGGTTTCACCGAGGCGGTGATGAAGAACGGTGAGATGCTGGGTGACGATGGCCTGGTCGAGATCTTTCGCGAAAGCGCCCGCTTTGGCAGCGGGCCCGACCTGCTCGAAGACATGTTCTGGCGCCTGACCCAGCAGATGGAGAGTGCCGCCAAGCTGGGCGACGATGTCTCTGCCGCCCTGCTGGAATTCGACGTGCTCAGGGACGCCAGGCCCTGATGTCCCGCAGGCAGAATTGCCGGACAAAACCGCTGTCACCACGATTGCCAAGCTCTTGGACCGCCACGTCGGGGCTGCGCCAGATCGCGGTGTGTCCGGCCTCTATCGGGGGGCCATGCGGGCGGACGGGCTGCGCCATGTAGATCACGCACAGCTTTTCCGCCCAGAGGTCATATTCCGGCATGAAGGTGAACCGCCGAAAGGCGCCCAGCCTGCGCGGCCGGGCGATTCGCCAGCCGGTTTCCTCGAACACCTCGCGGTGCAGGGCTGACAGCGGATGTTCCCCAGGGTCGATCCCGCCACCGGGCAGCTGCACCTCTGGTCCCGGATCAGCCTGCAGGGTCAGCAACAGGCGCCCGTTGCGGGGCAGGATGGCATAGACACCGGGCCGCAGCGTGTAGCGCCGCCCGGGTTCCGGCGGCGTCCCGATCCTGGGTGTCATCCCTGGCCCCCTTTGCGTCCGGGTTCATTCCTCTTATATGGACGCGATATGCCAGCCAAAGGCAGACAAGGAAACCCCATGAGCATCGGCAACAAACTCGCCTGGGACGACACCGTCCTGCCCTTTCAGCTTGACCGTTCGGACATGCGCGGCCGGGTCGCCCGACTTGACGGCGTGCTGTCGGGCGTTCTGAAACAGCATGACTATCCTGCCCCGGTCGAAGCACTGGTGGCCGAAATGGCGCTGCTGACCGCGCTGATCGGCCAAACCATCAAGCTGCGCTGGAAACTGTCGCTGCAGGTGCAGACGAACGGTCCGGTGCGGATGATCGCCACCGACTATTTCGGCCCCGAGGAAGAGGGCCAGCCTGCGCGCATCCGCGCCTACGCCAGTTTCGACCGCGACCGGATCACCGACGCGCCGCCGTTCCAGCAGCTGGGCACCGGGTACTTCGCGATCCTGATCGACCAGGGTCAGGGCATGCAGCCCTATCAGGGCATCACGCCCATCGCGGGCAGCAGCCTGTCGGATTGTGCCGCCGCCTATTTCGCCCAGTCCGAACAACTGCCGACCACCTTTGCCCTGTCCTATGGCCGGTCGACCGAACCGGGCGTGGCCGAACACTGGCGCGCGGGCGGGATCATGCTGCAGCACATGCCCAAGGCCTCGCCCTTTGCCAGTGGCGAGGGTGGATCCGGCGAAGAAGGGCTGTTGCAGGCCGAGGATCTGCTCAGCGGTGACAACGAGGAAAACTGGACCCGGGTGAACAGCCACCTGCACACGCTGGAGGAAATGGAACTGATCGGCCCGACCGTGCCGCCGACCGAGCTGCTGCTGCGCCTGTTCCACGAGGAACAGCCGCGCGTCTATGACACGCAGCCGGTCAGGTTCGGATGTACCTGCTCGGAGGACCGCGTGCGCCAGAGCCTGTCGATCTACTCGGCCCGGGACATCGAAAAGATGACCACGGACGAGGGACTGGTGACAGCGGATTGCCAGTTCTGCGGCGCGCATTACACGCTGGACCCGGCCACGGTCGGGTTCGAGGCCGGTGATTCCGACGACAAGGCCCAATGAGACGCATTGACCAGGAAGCGCTGCTGCGCCGGGCGCCGGATGCGCCCGGCGCGCCCTCGTCGGATTTCGACCTGAATCCCAAGGTTGTCCTGCCCGAAGGCCGCAAGCTGCGCCCGGCGGGTGTGCTGGCGGCCTTTCGCCCCGGCGCAGATGGATTGGACCTGATCCTGACCAAGCGGTCCAGCCGGTTGAAACACCATCCCGGTCAGATCGCCTTTCCCGGGGGCAAGGTCGATCCGGGCGATGCCGACGAGGTGGCCGCCGCCCTGCGCGAGGCGCATGAGGAAGTGGCGCTGGATCCGGGCCAGGTCGAGGTGCTGGGCACGCTGCCGCCGCATGAGACGGTGACCGGCTTCGTGGTGACGCCGGTCATCGGACTTGTGCATGGTGACTTCACGCCAGTCCCGGAACCCGGTGAGGTCGAAGAGGTGTTCACCGTGCCCTACGCCCATGTCACGGACCCGGAACGCTATTCCGTGCAATGGCGGCGCTGGCGCGGGCAGCGGCGGCTGTATTACACGGTGCCCTATGGGCCCTATTACATCTGGGGTGCGACGGCGCGGATGCTGCGCGCCCTTGCCGAGCGGGTGCAGCCGTGACCCGGGTCACCGGAGACTGGCTGGAATCGCCCGCGACCCAGACGGTCATGGGCCTGCTCGAAGAGGGGGGGCACCTTGCCTACGCGGTCGGTGGCTGCGTGCGCAACGCGCTTTTGGGTGTGCCGGTCAGCGACGTGGATATTTCCACGGACGCGCGCCCGGAGCGGGTGATGGAACTCGCACGGGACGCGGGGCTCAAGGTCGTGCCCACGGGGATCGACCACGGCACGGTGACGGTGGTCGCCGATGGCGAGGGGTTCGAGGTCACGACCTTCCGTGCCGACGTCGAAACCGATGGCCGGCGGGCCGTGGTGCGCTTTGCCGATGACGTGCATGAGGACGCGGTGCGGCGCGATTTCACCATGAACGCGCTTTATGCCGATCGGCGCGGCACGCTGGTCGACCCGCTGAACGGATTGCCGGACCTCGAGGCGCGGCACTTCCGCTTTATCCTGGATGCCGACACCCGCATCCGCGAGGATTACCTGCGCATCCTGCGCTTTTTCCGGTTCAGTGCCTGGTACGGGGATCCCGAGGCCGGGATGGACCCCGAGGCGCTGGCCGCCATTGCCGCCAACATCGACGGGCTGGACGTGCTGTCGCGTGAGCGGGTCGGCGTGGAACTGGTCAAGCTGCTGAAGGCACCCGACCCGCTGGTGTCGGTTGCGGTGATGGAGCGGCTGGGTGTGCTGGCGCATGTCCTGCCGGGGGCGAGTATCACGGCGCTGGGTCCCTACCTGCTGCTGGAGGCGGAACAGGGCATGGCGCCCGATCCGATGGCCCGCATGGCGGTCATGGGGTATTTCGACGGGGCGGCGTTGCGCCTGTCCCGGGCTCAACAGCGCGAACTGGACCTGTTCCACAGGCTCATGTCCGGGACCGAGGGCCCGGCAGAACTGGCTTATCGCCAAGGACCAAGGGCGGCGCAGACCGTGATGATCCTGCGGGCTGCCAGCCTGGGGATGCCCGTGCCGAGCGATCTGGCGGCAGAGCTGTCGCGCGGGGCGCAGGCCAAATTTCCTCTGAAAGCCAAGCACTTGATGCCAGCCTATCAAGGCGCCGCGCTGGGTGAGGCGCTGAACCGGGCCGAAGATCAGTGGATTGCGCAGGATTTCGCGCCTGATGGCCCGACCCTGCGCAACTGGCTCGACGAGGGGTGACAGGCCGGGATTTCTGGCCTAATACATGTTCGACTCATGTAATTCCCGGGAGACATGATGGTGCGTGACAGGATCCTGATCAGCTTCGCCTGAGCCGATCTGCACGCGCGGGTCGGCCAGAGGCAGCCCCGCTTTACCCTTATCATTGTCAAAATGCTCCAAGGAGCGCCCGGTATGTTCCGTTTCTTTGAAAACCTCGTCGATCCCTACGTCCCCTACACGCAAAAGGACGCCCCGCCGCAGCGCCTGCTGCCGTTCCTGATGGACTATGCCCAGCCGTTCAGGCGGCTGTTCATGCTGACCGCTTTCATGTCGGTTGTCGTGGCGGCGGTCGAGGTCGGCTTGATCTGGGCGATGGGCTGGGTGGTCGACATCCTGTCCGGCAATCCGGCCCAAGTCTGGGAGTCGCATGGCACGGCGCTGATCTGGCTGGCCATCTTCATCCTGCTGCTTCGGCCCGCGATCCAGGTGCTGGACGTGCTCTTGCTCAACAACGCGGTGATGCCGAATTTCGGGACCTTGATCCGCTGGCGGTCACATGCGCATGTGCTGCGGCAGTCGGTGGGCTGGTTCGAGAACGATTTTGCCGGACGCATCGCCAACCGCATCATGCAGACGCCCCCGGCGGCGGGCGAGGCGGTGTTCCAGGTCTTTGACGCGATCACCTTTTCGCTGGCTTACCTGGTTGGCGCGATGGTCCTGCTGGGCGATGCGGACCCGCGGCTGATGATCCCGCTGGTGGTCTGGTTCGGCCTTTATGCCGTTCTGATGCGCTGGATCATCCTGCGCGTCGGCCCGGCGTCCAAGGCGGCCTCTGACGCGCGGTCCAAGGTCACGGGCCGGGTGGTGGACAGCTATACCAACATCCATTCGGTCAAGATGTTCGCGCATCATTCGCGCGAGTTGGACTACGCCAAGGAGGCGATAGAGGACACGCGCCAGACCTTCCAGGTCGAGATGCGGCTATACACGATCATGGACCTTGCGCTGATGATCCTGAACGGCGTGTTGATCGTCGGGGTTGTCGGATGGGCGATTGCCCTGTGGATGCAGGGCGCGGCCTCGACCGGGGCCGTGGCGGCGGCCACCGCGCTGACCCTGCGGCTGAACGCCATGACCGGCTGGATCATGTGGGCGCTGACCACGTTCTTTCGCCAGCTTGGCGTCGTGGCCGAGGGGATGGAGACGATTGCCCAGCCGATCACCCTCGTGGATTCGCCGGAGGCAAAGCCGCTGCAACTGACACAGGGCGAAATTCGCATAGAGCACCTCAGCCACCATTACGGACGCGGGACCGGCGGTCTGGACGACATATCTCTGACCATCGCACCGGGCGAAAAGATCGGCCTTGTCGGGCGATCGGGCGCGGGCAAGTCGACCCTGGTGAAACTGTTGTTGCGCTTTTACGACGTGGAACAGGGCCGGATCCTGATCGACGGGCAGGAGATTTCCACCGTCACGCAGGACAGCCTGCGGCTGAATATCGGGATGGTCCAGCAGGATTCGGCGCTATTGCACCGTTCGGTCCGTGACAACATCCTGTACGGGCGCCCCGACGCTACAGAGGCAGAGATGCTGGAGGCGGCGCAACAGGCACAGGCGCATGACTTCATCCTGGATCTCGAAGATCCGCAGGGGCGCACCGGCTATGACGCCCATGTGGGCGAACGCGGCGTGAAACTGTCCGGCGGCCAAAGACAGCGGGTGACGCTGGCGCGGGTGATCCTCAAGGACGCGCCGATCCTGCTGCTGGACGAGGCGACAAGCGCGCTGGATTCCGAGGTCGAGGCCGCGATCCAGGACACGCTTTACGGCATGATGCAGGGCAAGACGGTGATCGCCATCGCTCACCGCCTGTCGACCATCGCCCAGATGGACCGCATCCTGGTCATGGACGAAGGGCGGATCGCCGAAGAAGGCAGTCATGACGCGCTTTTGGCCAAGGGCGGGCTATATGCCAGTTTCTGGGCACGCCAATCGGGCGGTTTTCTTGATCCGGACACGCAGGCAGCGGAGTAATGCAGGCAATTTTCCAAAAACTGATCGCACGCGCGGGCAACATGATCGACCCGGAGCGGCAAGCCGAAGGCATGCCGCCCGACCGTCTGCGCCCCTTCATTTCATGGGCCCTGAAAGGCGGTGGCGTCATCATCTGGCTGGGCATCGCGATCTCGGTGCTGGCCGGTGTGACGGAGGTGCTGTCGATGTACCTGCTGGGCCGGGTGGTCGACGCGGTCAGCGGTCCCGTGCAGGACGGTTTCCTTTCCGATCACATGGGGTTGATTGCCTTGGCGGTCGGCATCCTGCTGGTCGCACGTCCGTTGTTGTTCGGCGGTCTGGCGCTGACGCAATCCGTGATGATCGGGCCCAACATCTTCAAGCTGGTGCTGGCGCGGCTGTACCGCTGGACCATCGGTCAGTCGGTCACCTTCTTTGACGACGATTACGCGGGCCGTATCGCGCAGAAGATGGTGCAGGCCGCGCGCTCGTTGACGGAAATCGTGATCGAGACGGTCAATGCCGTGACTTTCGGGTTGGCGACCATGATCGGCACCGCCGTGTTGCTGGCCGCGATCCACCCGGGGATGCTGGTGCTGCTGGCGGGATGGTTCGCGCTTTACCTGGCCTTTTTGCGGGTGATGTTGCCGATCATCCGCCGCCGGTCCGCCGCCCGGGCCGAGGCGCAGGCGATGGTGACGGGCCAGGTGGTCGATACGATTTCCAACATCAAGACGGTCAAGCTGTTTGCCGGCGACATGCACGAGGACCGCCGCGCGCTGGGCGCGATGGAAAGCCTGCGGGGCAAAACGCTGGATTTCGGCGAGGCGACCACCGCCTTTCGCCTTGGCCTGATCTTTATCGCCGGGCTTCTGCCCGTGATCATGGTGGGCATGGCCATCGCCATGCGCAGCGCGGGCGTGTCGCCGGGCGACATCGCCGCGGTGGGCGCGGTCACGATCCGGCTGGCGCAGATGACCGGCTGGATCAGCTTCACCCTGATGGTGATCTACGGCCATGTGGGCGAGGTCGAGGACGGGATGACCACGCTCAGCGTCTCGCACGCGCTGACGGACAAGCCCGGCGCCACCGATCTGCAGGTAACAGAGGGCGAGATCACCTTTGACGATGTGCATTTCGCCTATGGCGGCAGGACCGGGGGCGTATCCGGCATCGACCTGACCATTCATCCGGGCGAAAAGCTGGCCATTGTCGGCGCCTCGGGCGCGGGCAAGTCCACGCTGCTGTCGTTGCTCTTGCGGCTATACGATAGCGAAAGCGGGCAGGTGCGGATCGACGGTACCGACGTGTCGGGCGTCACGCAGACCAGCCTGCGCAGCCAGATTGGCATGGTCACGCAGGAAACGGCCATGTTCAACCGCTCGGCGCTGGACAATATCCGCTATGGCCGCCCCGGCGCCAGCGAGGCCGAGGTGATCGAGGCCGCGAAACGGGCCGAGGCGCATGAGTTCATCCTGGAATTGGAGGATTTCCGTGGCCGGACCGGCTATGGCGCCTACCTGGGCGAACGCGGGGTCAAGCTGTCCGGCGGCCAACGCCAGCGGATCGCGTTGGCCCGTGCCATCCTCAAGGATGCGCCGATCCTGGTGCTGGACGAGGCGACCAGCGCGCTGGATTCCGAGGTCGAGGCCGCCATCCAGGAGGCACTGGGCCGGGTGATGGAGGGCAAGACCGTGCTGGCCATTGCGCACCGGCTGTCGACCATTTCCAGCATGGACCGGATCGTGGTGCTGCATGAGGGCCGCATCGCCGAACAGGGCACCCATGACGAGCTGCTGGAGAAGAAGGGCCTTTATGCCCGCTACTGGGATCGGCAGTCCGGCGGGTTCCTGGGCGAGGACGCGGTGGAGGCGGCGGAATGATCCGACGCCTGCTGCCCAGGATCGACCCGTTCCAACCCGCGGACGGTGCGCCGCCGCAGGGCCTGTGGGCCTTTGCACGCTGGGCGCTGAAGGGTGCGGAAAAGCCGATCCTGCTGGCCGTCTTCGTGACCGCGATGACCGGGGTTTCCGAACTGGTCGCGGCGCGCTTTACCGGCTGGGTGATCGACGGCGCAGAGGCCACCGGCCCGGGTGCCTTCTGGGAGCCGTTCTGGTGGTTGATCCTCTTTGGCCTGGCCTTTTTCCTGCTGATCCGCCCGCTGATCTTCGTCTTTGACGCCGGGGTCTCCGGCGTGATGCTGGGGCCGAACCTGTTTCCGATGGTCCTGCAACGGTTGAACAGCCATGTCCTTGGCCATTCGATGCGCTTCTTCGAGAACGATTTTGCCGGGCGGCTCAGCCAGAAGGCGCTGCAGGTTGCGCGCGCGCTGACCGACCTGGTGCTGGAAACCACGGATGTGGTTGTCTATGCGCTGGCGATGTTCGTTGGGGCCTTTTTCCTGCTGGGGGCGATCGACCCCTGGCTGCTGGGGGTCTTTGCGCTTTGGGCGGTGCTCTATGCGATGGCGCTACGCTATTTCATCCCGCGGGTGCGGCGCCTGTCGGCGGCACGGGCGGGGGCGCGGACCGCTGTGACCGGGCAGATCGTCGACACCTATTCCAACATCGCCACGGTCAAGCTGTTCACCCGCGACGATGATGAGGACGCGGCGACCCACGCGGCGCTGGATCATTACCGTGCCCGCGCGCTGGATTTTGGCGAGCTGTCGGCGGTCTTCCGCATGGCGCTGATGACGCTGGGGGGCATCCTGCCGGTGGTGTCGATCCTGGGCGCGCTCTACCTCTACAGCATCGGAACGGCGACGGCGGGCGACATCGCGGTAACGGCCATGGTCACGACCCGGCTGTCGATGCTGACCAACCGGCTGGGCCGCGTGGCCATGTCGATCTTTACCAACATCGGAGAGATGCAGGACGGGATCGGCACGTTGACGCCCGGGCATGAAATCACCAACAGGCCCGAGGCCCTGCCGCAGGCGCCGGTGGGTGAGATCCGTTTTGACAATGTGGGCTTTGCTTATGGCGGCGAGGGCCGCGCGCTGGCCGGGTTCGACCTGACCATCGCGCCGGGGGAAAAGGTGGCATTGGTGGGCGCCTCGGGCGCCGGGAAATCCACCGCCGTCTCGCTGCTGTTGCGGCTTTACGACGTCGAAAAGGGGCGCATCCTGATGGGCGGCACGGATATCCGTGACCTGACCCAGCAGGCGCTGCGGCGGCAGATCTCTGTCGTCCGCCAGGAAACCGCCATGTTCAACCGCTCGGCGCTGGAAAACATCCGTTACGGTCGCGCCGAGGCAAGCGACGAAGAGGTCTATGAGGCCGCGCGCCGCGCCTCGGCACATGACTTCATTCTCGATCTGACGGACCACAAGGGCAATCGGGGTTATGCCGCGCGACTGGGTGAACGTGGGGTAAAGCTCTCGGGCGGGCAACGGCAGCGTATTGCGCTGGCACGCGCCATCCTCAAGGACGCGCCGGTGCTGGTGCTGGACGAGGCGACAAGCGCGCTGGACAGCGAGATCGAGGCGGAAATCCAGGATGCGCTGGGCGAGGTCATGCGCGGCAAGACCGTTCTGGCCATCGCGCACCGATTGTCCACCATCGCCCAGATGGACCGGATCCTGGTTCTGGACCAGGGACGTATCGTCGAGGAAGGCAGCCACGAGGCGCTGTTGGCGAAAGGCGGGCTATACGTCCGCTACTGGGAGCGGCAGTCCGGCGGTTTCATCGGTGCAGAGGCGGCCGAGTAACACCGGGCTCTGGCCTGTCTGGCCGGTGCCGGATAGTGAGTATTTTCAGAGAGAAGAAGCAGCAGGGGGTCGCGCATGTCGGACAGTGCGCAGGAAGTGACCATCGAGCGTCTGGGCCATCACGGCGACGGGATCGCGCCGGGCCCGATCTATGTGCCCGGTGTCCTGCCGGGTGAGGTGGTTTGCGGCGAGGTGGTCAATTCGGTCATGGCGGCGCCGCGCATCGTGACGCCCTCGGATCAGCGGGTGTCACCGCCCTGTCGGCACGCGAAATCCTGTGGCGGCTGCCAGTTGCAACATGCCGCCGACGGTTTCGTCACCGGCTGGAAGGAAGAGGTGGTGCGCCGCGCGCTGGAGGCACAGGGGCTGGGCTGTCCGATGCGCGAGACGGTGACATCCCCTGCGCGGTCGCGGCGGCGGGCGGCGTTTTCCGTGCGCCGCACCAAGAAGGGCGCCCTGGCGGGCTTTCACCAGAAGGCCTCTGACGTGATTGTCGCGGTGCCGGACTGCCAGTTGGTGACGCCCGCATTGTCGGCCGCGCTGCCGATGGTGGAAAGGCTGGCGGTGGCCGGCGCCTCGCGCAAGGGAGAGATGTCGGTCCTGGTGACCGAGAGCCTGGCGGGGCTGGATGTCATGGTGAAGGGCGGCAAGTCTGTGGATGAGGCTCTGAGGGTCGAACTGGCCAATATCGCGCAGGGTGACGGGCTGGCCCGGCTGGCCTGGGGCGACGAGGTGCTGACCCTGAGGCCACCGCACCAGCAATTCGGCACGGCCCTGGTGACACCGCCGCCGGGCGCCTTTCTGCAGGCGACACAGACCGGGCAGGAGGCGCTGCTGGCGGGTGTGCTGGAGGCGCTGGAGGGGGCAAAGCACGTTGCCGATCTGTTCGCAGGTTGCGGTACCTTTGCCCTGCCGCTGGCGGAAAAGGCCCGGGTGCACGCGGTCGAGGGGGACCGGGCCATGACCGCCGCGCTGGACAAGGGGTGGCGGCAGGGGCAGGGGCTGCGCCATGTCACGATGGAGGCGCGCGACCTGTTCCGCAACCCTTTGCTGCCGGACGAATTGAAACGATTTGACGGGGTGGTCATCGACCCGCCGCGCGCGGGGGCCGAGGCGCAGGTGGCCGAACTGGCGCGTGCGCGGGTGCCGCACATCGCCCATGTTTCGTGCAACCCCGTCACCTTTGCGCGCGACTGTGCGCGGCTGGTGGCGGCGGGCTATCGCCTCGACTGGGTGAGGGTGGTTGACCAGTTCCGCTGGTCCACCCATGTGGAACTGGTCGCCGCATTGCAGCTGGAGAATTGAACCCATGAGTTTTCGCGCCCGCGCCGGGGCCATCGTCGATGCGCCCCGCGTGCAGAATGCCATCATCGCCGTCATCATCCTGAACGCCGTGGTCCTGGGCATGGAGACCTCTGAGGTCCTGATGGGCCAGTATGGCCCGCTGATCATCGCGCTGGACAAGCTCTGTCTTGCGGTCTTTGTCGTCGAGATCGCGGCAAAACTGCTGGCCCGCGGGGCCGGGTTCTTTCGCAATGGCTGGAACGTCTTCGATTTCCTGATCGTGGGCATCGCGCTGGTGCCGGGCGGGCAGGGGCTGTCCGTCCTTCGGGCGCTGCGCATCCTGAGGGTGTTGCGGGTGATTTCCGTGGCGCCGCGTCTGCGCCGGGTGGTCGAGGGGTTCGTCACCGCGTTGCCGGGCATGGGCAGCGTCTTTCTGCTGATGGCGATCATCTTCTACATCGGCAGTGTCATGGCGACAAAGCTCTTTGGCGACAGTTTCCCGGACTGGTTCGGCGACCTGGGCCTGTCGGCCTATTCGCTGTTCCAGATCATGACGCTGGAAAGCTGGTCGATGGGGATCGTGCGCCCGGTGATGGAGGTCTACCCCTATGCCTGGGTGTTCTTCGTGCCTTTCATCATGGTCACCACCTTTGCGGTGGTGAACCTGCTGGTCGGCCTGATCGTGAACTCGATGCAGGACGCCCACCACGAGGAGGATACGATAGCCACCGATGCCTACCGTGACGAGGTGCTGGCCCGGCTGGATGCGATTGAGCGGCGCCTGGCCGAAAGGACGGATGATGGCGAAAACGTGAGCTACGCAAAACAGGGCGACTGAGATAGACTGCCGCAAAACAAAACGAGGCAGTGAAATGACGATTCTCAGGCTGGTCCTGTTGGTGGCCCTGGGTCTGACGGTGGCGGGATGCGGAAAGTTTCCCACCTACAACGGACCGGCGGTGACCCATGTCCTTGTGAACAAGGGCGAACGCAGAATGTACCTGATTCATGACCAGGAGGTGCTGGAATCCTATGACATCGGTCTGGGATTCGCGCCGCAGGGTGACAAGAAGATAGAGGGCGACGGAAAGACGCCCGAAGGCAGCTACATCATCGACCGGCGCAATCCGAACAGCCAGTTCTACCTGTCGATCGGCGTGTCCTATCCCAACCAGGAAGACCGGGCAGAGGCTAGGGAACTGGGCAAGAGCCCGGGGGGCGACATCTTTATCCATGGCCGCCCGCGAAAGTACCGCAAGGGCGGACAGGACTGGACGGCGGGCTGTATCGCCGTGACCAACCGTGAAATGCGCCAGATCTATTCGATGGTAAAGAACGGCACACCCATCACGATCACGCCGTAAGGCGGTGCCAGAGGTCCCGGGTCACGCCTGGGACCGGATCGGCGGCAGTCGTCGCCGGGCCCGAAAGCCGGGCGATACTCGGTGCGTCAGCTTGCGGCGGGGGGTGTCGCGCTGGGGACCGGACCTGCGGTGCCGGGGGCGCCAAGCACCATCGTCCACCAGATCTTGCCGTTGGATTCCTGGTGCCAGGCAAAACCGAGGTCGCGCGCGGCAGGATCGAGGATCACGTTGCGCGTGCTTTCCTGTTCCATCCAGGCGGCCAGGGTTTCCAGCTCGGATTCGTAGGTTTCGGACAGGGTTTCGCCCACCAGGCTGCCCTCGTAGCCGACGCGGCGCACGCGGTCGATCGGAGAGGACCCGTCCGAGCCGAAATGCCAGGGCCGGTTCTGGACCGACATGTCGCGGGCATGCGTCTCTGCGGCGGCGTTGAGCTTGGAGTCCAGTTGCAGCTCGGGGGCGCCGGCGCTCTTGCGCAGGGCATTGACCGAGTCGAGCATCCGGTACTGGATACGGCCGCGCCCGACCGAAGAGATCCGATAGACCTGCGGCAACGGCTTGCCGTCCGGCCCCAGGCGCGGTTCGGAGGTGCCGGTCGGGGTCGTGGTGCAGGCCGCCGCTGCGGCGGAGGCGGACAGGGCGATAAAGGCGCGACGGTTCATCTGGCTGCTCTTGGACTTTTCATTTGACCCTGCCTTAGCGAAGGACGCGTTGCCGATCAAACCCACATCGGCGTGAGTCGGCATATTGACAGGTGTTTGAATTGCGACTGAGGCATTCGAGCCATATTATGTGCAACAGTATTCATACCCCCGAGGACAATGCAGCATGACGAAACCGGCAGGAAGACCCTTTGACCGCCGCGCGTTCCTCGCCGGCGGAGCGGCGCTGATCGGCACACCCGCGCTGGCACAGAACGTGAATGACGGCACCACCGAGATCGAGCGCAACGTGACGAATGTCGTGCGCCGCAACATCTCGAGCTTTCGCACGCTGGAGTGGAAGGACTACTTCAGCAACCTCAACAAGGGCGCGATCCTCGTCGACATCTCGTCGCGGGCGCTGCACTTCTGGCGTGAGGACGGCAGCTATTACCTGTACCCGTCGTCCGTCCCCCTGACTGAGGACCTGACCCGGCGGGGCCGCACCCGCGTCATCCTGAAGGACCCCGAGCCCGACTGGCGTCCGACCCCGGCGATGAAGCGTCGCAACCCGGAATGGCCGGACTATGTCGGTCCCGGTCCGGACAACCCGCTGGGCACCCGCGCCCTGCACCTCAGCTGGACGTATTACCGGATTCACGGCACCCACGACACCCGCAAGATCGGGCGTCGATCGTCCAACGGATGCATCGGTCTGTACAACGAACATATCGAGCAACTGTACGAGATGGCCTACGTCGGAACGCAGGTGTTGCTAATTTGACGACATGGGGGTGGACCTCAAAATCGGGCGCCCAAGAACCAATTGCAAAGCCTCTGAATTACTGCTTAGACAGGGTTACGAGGTAAGTCTTGGGTGCCTGTCGTGTGTTCAATAGTGGCCACGGTAGGCGAATATCTGGAGAAGAAACATGAAAAAACTCGCTCTCGCAGCCGTTTTCGCTGGTGCAGCAACCACCGCATTCGCCGGTTCGTACAAGTCGTACGCCAAGGACGAAGTGGTCATGGAGCCCGTCGTGGTCGTGGAAGAAACCCAAGAGGCATCGTCCTCCGCTGGTCTCCTGATCCCGCTGCTGCTCATCGCGATCATCGCAGCTGTTGCCGCCGACTAATCGTCGACGGTCGCAAGATCATGCAAAAAGGCGGTGCAACGGCACCGCCTTTTTCATTTCCGGACCCAGGTATCGCGCGGCCACTCGTCGGTTTTCACCAACGAAACCGTGAGCTTGGCCGGGTCAGGAGACCCAGCCGCCCAGGTTCTCCTCGATCAGTTGCGACAGGGCGTCGATATGCGCCGGGTCGTCGTTGAGGCAGGGAATATAGGTGAATTTCTCGCCGCCCGCCTCTTCAAAGCTCTCCTTGATCTCTTCGTTGATCTCTTCGAGCGTCTCGATGCAATCGGCCGAGAAGGCAGGGGCGCAGACGGCGATGTGCTTCTTGCCGTCCTCTTTCGCAAGCCGGGCGACCTCGTCCACCGTGTAAGGTTTCAACCACTCCTCGGGGCCGAATCGACTCTGGAAGGTGGTGGTGATCTCGGTCTTGTCCCAGCCCAGACGCTCGCGCAGCAGGCGTGTCGTCTTCTGGCACTGGCAGTGGTAGGGGTCGCCTTCCAGCAGGTAGCGTTTCGGCACCCCGTGGTAGGAACAGACCAGGATGTCGGGGCGCGATTCGGCCTGGGCGTAGGCACGTTCGATCGACTGGGCCAGTGCATCGATGTACATCGGATGGCCAAAATAGGGATCGACGACCCGCGCGGTCGGCTGCCATTTCTCCTGCATCAGCGCGCGAAAGAACTGATCGTTCGCGGTGGCCGAGGTGGCGCCGGCGTAATGCGGATATAGCGGGAAAAACAGGATCTTGTGGCAACCGGCCTCGACCATCTCGCGCACCTTGGACTGGGTCGAGGGATTGCCGTAGCGCATGCAGAAATCGACCCGGACCTGGTCGCCGTAGCGGTCGGCCATCTTGCGGGCGATGGCCGCGGTCTGGTCCTTGGTGATCGTCATCAGCGGGCTTTCCCCCGCCTCTTCATTCCAGATCGACTTGTAGGCCTCGCCCGAGCTGAAGGGGCGTTTGGTCAGGATGATGAGTTGCAACAACGGCTGCCATTTCCACTTGGGATAGTCGATCACCCGCTGGTCCGAGAGGAATTCGTTCAGGTAGCGCCGCATCGACCAATAGTCGTAGTTGTCCGGCGTCCCAAGGTTGGCCAGCAGCACACCCACGCGTTCGCGCGGGAGGCTGGGATGGTCGTCGGGCGCATGGGCCGGACGTTCGGCAGCAGAGGAGGCGTCAAGCATGATGTCTGTCCCGTGATCACGCGTTTGGCTGGATGTATCGTCGTTTTGCAATGCGTCAATCTTTCAAAGGCGTTTCCGAGGTATTAAGCGCATCGGCCAGGCGCTGGGCGGCGGACCCGGGGCGCAGCGGCTTTGGCTGCGAGGCATCGGGCGCCCATCCGGTCAGCGTGATGATCTCGAATGTCGCGGGCACCCGCCCGTCGGGCAGCGCGAACTCCCGGGCATAGATCTCGGCCGCGCGCAGCAGGACGGCGCGCCGTGTGGGGTGCCGCAACCGGCCTTCCAGGGCGTTGCCTTCTCCCATCGCGCGCAGTTCGTGCATCAGGTGCAGCGGCGTGGCGTAGCTGGCGGTCAATGGCGCGGAATCAGCTACCGGCAGAGCCAGCCCCGCGCGTTGCAACAGGGCGCCCAGGTCGCGGATCTCGCCCATCGGGGCCACCCGCGGCGACAGCCCGCCGGTGACTTCGGTTTCGGCCTGGGCCAGCGCGGCCCGCAACTCGTGCAAGGTCTGCCCGCCCAGTGTCAGCACCAGGCACAACCCGTCGGGCCGCAGCGCGCGTCGGCACTGGATCAACTGGCCCACGGGGTCATCCGCCCAGTGCAGGCACAGCGCGTGGATCACCAGGTCATGCGCGCCTTCGTCGAGGTCCAGCACCTCGGCGTCGGCGAGGCATTTCGCCGAGGCGAAATGCGGCTGCCAGACCTGCGGGAAAGGCGTCACCACGGCGATGTCCGTAAACCCCTTGTTAACCATCGAGAGACGATCCTGCGCGTCGTCCCGCGCGGCCTCGTGCAGGAACAGCGCGTCCATGCGCGCACGGGCGCGGTGCAGGGTCAGGGCGTGCCGGTCGGTAAGGCGGGGAGGATTGGGCATATGTTGGCTCATAGGCTGTGGTCGACGGGGATGCAAACCCTGGTGCAGATGGTCTATCCGCCGCGTTGCCTGGCCTGCGGCGGGCTGGTGGAGACGGACTTTGGCCTGTGCGGAACCTGCTGGCGGGATACGCCATTCATATCAGGCCTGTCCTGTGATCTATGCGGTGTACCCCTGCCCGGCCAGTCCGACCGGACGGAACATTGCGACGATTGTCTCACCATTGCACGCCCCTGGAGCCACGGGCGCGCCGCGCTGGTCTATCGCGACCGGGGTCGGCGGATGGTGCTGGCGCTGAAACACGGCGACCGCCACGACATCGCGCGCCCGGCGGCAAAGTGGATGGCCCGGGTTTCGCGCGGGATGATCCGGGACAACATGTTGGTGGTGCCGGTGCCCCTGCATGTCAGACGTCACCTGAAACGGCGCTACAACCAGTCCGCCCTTCTGGCAGAGGCCTTGGCGCGGGATCTGGGCCTGGATTGGTGCCCTGACGCATTGCACCGGCTCAGGGCCACGCCCAGTCTCGAAGGCAAGAGCCGCGAGGAACGCTTCAGCGCGCTGTCCGGCATGATCCGCGTGCCGGACTGGCGCACCCCGATGATTAAGGGGCGGCCGGTGTTGATCGTTGACGATGTCATGACTAGCGGGGCGACCCTGGCGGCGGCGTCAGAGGCCTGTCTTGCAGCCGGCGCAACGGAGGTTTGTGTCAGCGTACTGGCGCGCGCGGCCAAAGACGCATAAGTCCTGCGGGAAGCGAACGAACGATCTGGAGGACCGAAATGCAACCGGTCGAGATGTACTATTCACCGCTCTGCGGCTACTGCCACGCGGCCAAACGCCTGCTGGACAGCAAGGGTGTCGACTATGCTGGCGTCAACGTGCTCGAAGAGCCGAACCGCCGATCCGAGATGATGGACCGCGCCCACGGCCGCCACACCGTGCCGCAGATCTTCATCGGAGAGACCCACGTGGGCGGCTACGATGAACTCGCGGCACTGGAACAGCAGGGCAAGCTGGACGCCTTGCTGGCCGGCTGATGCGGGCCGCATTGCTGCAGATGACCTCGTCGGATGATCCGGCGGACAACCTGGCCACGATGCGGGGGATGTTGTCCCGCGCACAGGGCGACGGTGCGCAGATCGCGCTGACGCCCGAGGTCTGCAATTGCGTCTCGATGGACCGTGCCCACCAGGCCGAAGTGCTGCATCCCGAGAACGCGGACCCGACACTGGCCGGTCTGCGGGATGCGACGGCGGACCTGGGGATCTGGGTACTGGCCGGATCGCTTGCGCTGAAGGCAGAGCCGCCGGAAACGCGTTTCGTAAACCGGTCGGTCCTGATCGCGCCCGATGGCAGCATCGCGGCGCGCTATGACAAGATGCATATGTTCGACGTGCAGGTCTCCGAGACGGAGACCTACCGCGAATCCTCGGGCTTTGCGCCGGGCGGGCAGGCGGTTCTGGCGCACACGCCACTGGGCAAGCTGGGCCTTAGCATCTGCTACGACATCCGCTTCGCCTATCTCTATCGCGCGCTGGCGCAAGCGGGCGCGCAGGTGCTCACCGTTCCGGCGGCCTTTTCGCCGGGCACCGGTCCCATGCATTGGCAGCCGCTCTTGCAGGCCCGCGCAATCGAGACCGGCTGTTACGTCCTGGCCCCGGCGCAGACGGGCCGGCACAGGGCCAAGGAGGGCCGCGCGCGTAAGACTCATGGCCATTCGATGGCGATTTCTCCCTGGGGCGAGGTGCTGTTGGACGCGGGCACGGAACCGGGCGTTTTTTGCGTCGATCTCGACATGGGCGCGGTCGACGAGGCACGCCGCAAGGTGCCTGCGCTGACCCACGATCGCAGTTTCGAGGGACCGGCATGAGCGACGCCAGCGGCCTTGCCATCTCGCTTTTCTCGGAACTGCTGACGGCGGATCAGCTGTTGCGCGCGCGCCTGACCAAGGTCCTGCCGAACCGCATGGAAATCTCGCATTTTTCCGTGCTCAACCATCTTGCCCGGGGCGGAGAGAAGACCCCGGCACAACTGGCGCGCGCCTTTCACGTCACCCGTGGCGCGATGACCAACACCTTGTCGAAACTGGAAATCGCGGGCTACGTCCACATCCGCCCGGATTGGGACGATGCACGGCGCAAGCTGGTCTCGATCTCGCCTGCGGGCCGGTCTGCCCGCGAGGCGGCGCTTGCCGCGATCACGCCGCTCATCGACGAGATGCTGGGCGACCTGGGCGAGGACCGCGTGCGCGCGGCCTTGCCCGTCCTGCGGGAATTGCGGCTGCGGCTGGAGGAATAAAGGGCCACCGCCGCGGTCCTTCCCCGCAGGTCTTCAGCTCACAGGAAAGTCGCAGGGCGCGCCCGTGTTTCTTTGGGCCAAAAATACCTCCGGGGGAGCCGACCGGAGGGAGACGGGGGGCAGCGCCCCCCTCCTCAGACCGGGTTCAGCGCGGCAGTGACATAGTTCACGCTGAGGTCGCGGTCCGACACGCTCCACGCCCAGCTGATCGGGTTGAAGACGAATCCCTTGCGGTCCACCGGCTCCAGCCCGGCCTGGCGCATCAACTCGTACAACTCGTCCGGCGTGATGAACTTGGCCCATTCATGGGTGCCCTTTGGCAGCCAGCGCATCACATATTCCGCGCCCACGATGGCCACCGCGAAACTCTTGGGGTTGCGGTTTATGGTCGAACAGATGTGCAGACCGCCGGGTTTCAGCAACTGCCGGCAGGCCGTCAGGTAGGCCAGCGGATCGGCGACGTGTTCCACCACTTCCATGTTGAGCACCACGTCGAACCGTTCGCCCGCCTCGGCCATGGCTTCGGCCGTGGTATGACGATAGTCGATCTGCAGGCCGGATTGCGCCGCGTGGGTCTGGGCCACGGGGATGTTGCGCTCGGCGGCATCCACGCCGACAACATCGGCGCCCAGCCGCGCCATCGGTTCGCTGAGCAGCCCGCCGCCACACCCGATGTCCATGATGCGCAGGCCCGCAAAGGGCTGCGCGCCGGTCAGGTCGCGGTCGAATTCCGCCGCGATCTGGCTGGTGATATAGTCCAGCCGCACGGGATTCATCATGTGCAGCGGCTTGAACTTGCCGTGCGGATCCCACCATTCGGCGGCCATCGCTTCGAACTTGGCGATCTCGGATGCGTCCACGGTGGTCGTCATGAATTTCCTCATGGTCTTTTGCCCTTGAGGCGCAATATAGGTAGGGCATGGACAAAATCCCGGGCCAAAAGCGCGCAGTGCAATATCTCTATCCGGCGATCGACCCGTTCGACCAGCGTATGCTGGACGTGGGCGACGGGCACAGGATCTATGTCGAACAATGCGGCAATCCCGAAGGCCAGCCTGTCATCGTGTTGCACGGGGGCCCCGGCGGTGGCTGCAGCCCGGCGATGCGACGCTATTTCGACCCAAGGCACTATCGCGTCATCCTGTTCGATCAGCGCGGCTGCGGTCGCTCGCGGCCCCATGCCAGCGTGGTCGCCAATACCACCTGGAACCTCGTCGCCGACATCGAGACGATCCGCGCCGAGCTGGAAATCGACCGTGCCGTGGTCTTTGGCGGCAGTTGGGGCGCCACGCTGGCGCTGATCTATGCCATCAGCCACCCCGAGGCCGTGTCCCAGTTGGTGCTGCGCGGTGTCTTCCTGATGACCCGGACAGAACTGGACTGGTTCTATGGTGGTGGCGCCGGGCAATTCTGGCCAGAGCCCTGGGCGCGATTTGCCGACATGGTCCCCGAGGACGAGCGCGGCGACCTGATCGGCGCCTATCACAAGCGTCTGTTCAGCGGCGACCTTCGGACCGAGACGCGCTTTGCGCAGGCGTGGTCGTCCTGGGAAAACGCGCTGGCCTCTGTCTATTCCAACGGGATCGGCGGCGAGGCGCCCGGTGAATACGCGCGTGCCTTTGCCCGGCTCGAGAATCACTATTTCATCAACGCGGGCTTCCTGGACGAGGACGGCTGGATCCTGAACAACATCGGCCGGCTGGCCGATGTGCCGGGGGTCATCGTGCAAGGCCGCTATGACATGATCTGCCCGCCGCGCCGCGCCTGGGACCTGGCGCAGGCCTGGCCGGGGGCCGACCTGCGGATGATCCGGAACGCGGGTCACGCGCTTTCGGAACCCGGGATCAGCGCCGAATTGGTGCGCGTCATGGACGATCTGGCCAGCCTGAGGGACTGAAACGGTCCAGACACAGGGTTTACACACCGATTTCAGGCGCTAACCTAACTGTAACGAAAACAAGAAAACGACAGGGATCTTGAATCCGGTAATCAAAATCATCCTCCAGCGACTTGCGCTGGGCCTTTTGACTCTGTTCATCGTTTCAATCGTGATCTTTGCGGCGGTGAACATGCTGCCGGGGGATTTCGCCGAGGCGATCTTGGGGCAGGGGGCCACACCCGAGGCCGTGGCGGCCATCCGTCGGGATCTCGGGCTCGATCAGGACCCGGTGACGCGCTACCTTCAATGGCTGGCCGGTGCGTTGCAGGGCGATCTGGGCAATTCCTTTGCCCAGGCGAATTTTGCCAGCTTCGTCGGTGACGATTCGGGTGTGCGGACCACCGTGGCCCAGCAGATCGCACCGCGCTTTGCGAACACGATGTTCCTTGCCGGTGTCACTGCCGCCATCGCGGTGCCCTTTGCGGTGACGCTTGGGGTCCTTGCGGCGCTTTATCGGAACTCCGTCTTCGACAAGGTGGCGAACATCTCGACGCTGACCTCGATTTCCAGCCCCGAGTTCTTTCTGGCCTATGTGCTGATCCTCTTCCTCGCGGTGCTGAACCCGCTGCTGCCGTCCTTGTCCAACATCTATGCGGACATGGGCTTTGGCGAGCGGCTGCAAAAGACGCTGTTGCCGGCACTGACGCTGACGCTGGTGGTGACCGCGCACATGATGCGCATGACCCGCGCGGCGATCATCAACCTGCTTGCCAGCCCCTATATCGAGATGGCGCGCCTGAAAGGCATCAAGCCGATGCGGGTGATCGTGCACCATGCGCTGCCCAACGCGCTGGCGCCGATCATCAACGTGATCGCGCTGAACCTGGCCTATCTCATCACCGGCGTCGTGGTGGTCGAGGTGGTTTTTGTCTATCCCGGCATCGGACAGCTTTTCGTGGACAGCGTCAAGATCCGTGACATCCCGGTGGTGCAGGCCTGCTGCCTGATCTTTGCTGCCGCCTATATCCTGCTGAACCTGACAGCCGACATCCTGTCGATCCTGTCCAACCCGCGGTTGAGGCATCCGAAATGAGCACCGTACTCTGGATTCTCGGCGCCATCGTGGTCTTGCTGGCGGGCGGATGGGTCATGCGCCTGGCCGGGCAGACCCTGACCGGAAACAAGCCCTTTTTCCGCGACATGCCGCTGGCGGTGGCCTTTGGCTACGTTCTGGGCGCGGCGCTGTTGCTGTTCGGCATCTGGTACTACTTCCAGCCTGCGGTGACGGCCGATGGCGTGCCCGTGGCCTCGGTCCAGTTCTTCCGCTGGGCGGTGCAGGGCGTGCTGATCGGCGCGGCGGCGGCCTTTGCCTTTCGCCTGATCGGGCGCACCGTGGGCACCGCGGGCAGCCGCAAGATGTTCCGCCAGATGCCGCTGACCGCCGCCTTCGGCGTGCTGGTCATCCTGATCTATGCGCTTTTGGCGATCTTTGCCCCGGCGCTGGCCCCACACGGACAGGAAGAGGTCTTCGGCCAGGCCAACATCGTGCCCGGCGGTAACCCGGCGCTGGGCGGCAACCCGGATTTCCCGCTTGGCACCGACCAGATCGGCCGGGACATCCTGTCCCGCCTGATCTACGGCGCCCAGAACACCGTGGGCATCGCCTTTGCCACGACGGTGCTGGCCTTTGTCCTCGGCGGCACCTTCGGCTTCCTGGCCGCCACCCTGCGCGGCTGGATGGACCAGGTCTTGAGCCGCATGGTCGATGTGCTGATGGCGATCCCCTCGCTGATCTTCTCGCTTTTGCTGATCACCGTGGCCTCGGCCTGGGTGTCCGGCTTTGGCCTGACGGTGGCGATGGTAGTGATCATCGCGGTGATCGATTCGACGCGGGTCTTTCGCCTGGCGCGCGCCGTGGGCATGAACATCGTCGTGATGGATTACATCGAGGCGGCCAAGCTGCGCGGCGAGGGACTGCCCTATCTCATCTTCCGAGAGATCCTGCCCAATGCCACCGCACCGCTGCTGGCAGAGTTCGGGTTGCGGTTCTGTTTCGTGTTCCTGACGATTTCCGCACTCAGCTTCCTCGGCCTTGGCATCCAGCCGCCGCTCGCGGACTGGGGCACGATGGTCAAGGACCTCTCGGCCTTCATCAACTACGCCAGTTTCGCGCCGCTTGCGGCCAGCGTGCCGCTGCTGGCCGCCGGGGCGATCGCCCTGCTGACGGTCGCCGTGAACTTCGTGGTCGACTGGATGCTGAACCGCTCCTCGGGGCTGAAGGATTGAGCCATGTCTGACTTTCTGGTCGAAATGCGCGACGTGCGGATCGAGGGCCGCTCGGACGAAACCTGGATGCCAATCATCAACGGCGTCGACCTGACCCTGAAAAAGGGCGAGGTGCTGGGCCTCATCGGTGAATCCGGTGCCGGCAAGTCGACGCTGGGCCTGGCCGCGATGGGCTTTTGCCGCGACGGCGTGCGCATCTCGGGCGGCAACGTGACGTTCGACGGCATCGACTTGCTGTCCGCCAGCGCCGAACAAAAGCGCCAGTTGCTGGGCAAGCGCATCGCCTATGTGGCGCAATCCGCCGCGGCCAGTTTCAACCCCGCGCACAAGCTGATCGATCAGCACACGGAGGCGCCGGTACAGCATGGCGTATCCGGCAAGTCCGAAAGCGCCGACGACGGGATCGAACTGTACCGCAAGCTGCGGCTGCCCAACCCGGACGAGATCGGTTTTCGCTATCCGCACCAGGTCTCTGGCGGCCAGTTGCAGCGGGCCATGACCGCGATGGCCATGGCCTGCCGTCCCGACCTGATCATCTTTGACGAGCCGACCACCGCGCTGGACGTGACCACCCAGATCGAGGTGCTGGCCAGCATCCGGCAGATTGTCGAGGAATTCGACACCGCCGCGATCTACATCACCCATGACCTGGCCGTGGTCGCGCAGATGGCCGACCGCATCAAGGTGCTGCTGAAGGGCGACGAGGTCGAAGAGGCCGATACCCGCACGATGCTCAGCACGCCGACGCAGGAGTACACGAAAAGCCTATGGGCCGTGCGCGCCTTTGAACGGCCCGACAAACCGCCTGTCGCCACCGATGCGACGCCGGTGATCTCTGTCCAGGGGGTGACGGCGGCCTACGGGACGGTGGACGTTCTGCACGACGTCAGCTTTGACATCCATGCGGGTCGTACGGTGGCTGTGGTGGGCGAATCCGGTTCCGGCAAATCGACCACCGCGCGCTGTATCACTGGGCTCTTGCCGCCGCGCATTGGCACGATCGAGCTGGATGGCGAGCCGCTGCCGCTGGACTATCGCAAGCGCAGCAAGGAACAGCTGCGCCAGGTCCAGATGATCTATCAGATGGCGGACACCGCACTGAACCCGCGCAAGACCATCGGAGAGATCATCGGCCGCCCGGTCGAATTTTACATGGGCCTGCGCGGGTCGGCCAAGCGCAAGCGCGTGGCCGAGCTGATGGACCAGATCGAGCTGCCCGCCGACCAGTATATCGACCGTCTGCCCTCGGAGCTGTCGGGCGGGCAGAAACAACGCATCGGCATCGCCCGCGCCCTGGCCGCCGAGCCGAAGTTCATCATCTGCGACGAAGTCACCAGCGCGCTGGACCAACTGGTTGCCGAGGGTATCCTCAAGTTGCTGGCCCGGCTGCAGGACGAACTTGGCCTGAGCTACATGTTCATCACCCATGACCTGGCAACCGTGCGTGCCATCGCAGACGAAGTGGTGGTGATGAAGGACGGGCTGGTGGTCGAACAGGGGCCGAAACGCGACATGTTCAAGCCCCCTCACCACGCCTACACCGATCTGCTGCTGTCCTCCGTCCCCGAGATGGACCCGGATTGGCTGACAAATCTGCTGAAAGAACGCGGAGTTGATAACATAGGCGATGCCGCCGTTGATAAAATGTCGTAGGAATCGCCAAAAAGCGACAAACCTGTCCCGAAACCGAACCGGGGCGGGCAATGACCAAGGGAGACTGACATGACCAGAATTAGCAGACGCGGACTTCTGACCACCGGCGCCGCTGCCGGTGTGCTCGCCGCCAGCGGCCTGCCGCTGCGTGCCCAGGCCAAGCGGGGCGGCCGCCTGCGCGCCGCTCTGTCGGGGGCCAACACCTCGGACAGCTGGGATGCCCGCACGCATTCCGACCTGTTCATGATCGCCTCGGCCCAGGGGTCGGTCTTTGACAACCTCACCGAGGTCGGCGCCGACGGCACGCTCAAGGGTGAGCTGGCAACCTCCTGGGAGGCGACGCCGGACGCCAAGACCTGGACCTTCAACCTGCGCCAGGGCGTGACCTTCCACAATGGCAAGGCCTTTGGCGCGGATGACGTGATCGCCTCCTTGCAGATGCACGTTGCCGAGGGTGCGAAATCGGCGGCCAAGCCGATCATCGAATCCATCACCGAGATGAAGAAGATCACCGACCACCAGGTGCAGTTCACGCTGGAGGCCGGCAACGCCGACTTCCCCTACCTGCTGTCGGATTATCACCTGCTGATCTACCCGGCGGGTCAGATCGAAGAGGCCATCGCCAAGGGCATCGGCACCGGGCTGTACAAGGTCCAGAGCTTTGAACCGGGCGTGCGCATGGTCGCGACGCGGGTCGACAGCCACTACAAGGATGGTGACGCCGGGTTCTTTGACGAGATCGAGTACATCGCGGTCAACGACAACACCGCGCGGATGAATGCGCTGCTGACCGGTCAGGTCGACGCGATCAACCGCATCGACCTCAAGACAGAGTCGCTGCTCAAGGCGAACCCGATGGTGCGCATCCAGGAAGTGTCCTGCAACCAGCAGTACACCTTCCCGATGCTGACCGACGTGGCGCCCTTCAACGACGTCAACGTGCGCCGGGCGCTGAAATTCGCCATCAACCGCCAGGAGATGGTCGACAAGATCCTGCTGGGCCACGGCCGCGTGGGCAACGACACGCCCATCGGTCCCGCAAACCAGTATTTCGCCGCCGACATGGAGCAGAACAGCTACGATCCGGACAAGGCGAAGTTCTACCTCAAGGAGGCGGGCCTTTCCTCGCTGGATATCGACCTTTCCGCCTCCAGCGCGGCCTTCGAGGGTGCCGTCGACGCGGCGCAGCTGTACCAGGCCTCGGCCAAGTCGGCGGGCATCAACATCAACGTGGTGCAGGAACCGGCGGATGGCTACTGGTCGAACGTCTGGCTGAAAAAGCCCTTCTGCGCCTGCTACTGGTCGGGCCGTGCGACCGAGGACTGGATGTTCTCCAGCGCCTACGAGGAAGGCGTGCCGTGGAACGACACCCAGTGGGGACGCGAAGACAGCGAACGCTTCCAGGACCTTCTGGTCGAGGCCCGCGCCGAGCTGGACCCGACCAAGCGCCGCGAGATGTACACGGAGATGCAGCAGATCCTGCGCACCGATGGCGGCGTGGTCCTGCCGATGTTCGCCAACTACGTGCAGGCGGTTTCCAACAAGATTGCCAACCCGGAAAAGGTGGGCAACCTCTGGCAGATGGACAACGCCCGCATGGCCGAGCGTTGGTGGACGGCCTGAGCATGACCTTGTCCCGGATCTGATCCGAGACCTCTACCGAAACGAAACGCCCCGCAGGATCTGCGGGGCGTTTCCTTTTTTGGGGGCGGCCCATGTTTCCTGGGCCGAAGGATTCCTTTGGTGGCGCGAGGGGCCAGCCGCTCGCGATCCGCCGAAATTCAGAGAACGTAGCGGCTCAGGTCGGTCGAGCGGGTCAGTTCGCCCAGGTGCTGCTCGACGAAATCCGCATCCACCGTGACCTCGGTCCCGGCTTGATCCGGCGCGGTAAAGCTCAGTTCTTCGAACACACGCTCCATCACCGTGTAAAGCCGCCGCGCGCCGATATTCTCGACGCTGGTGTTTACCTCGGCTGCGATCTTGGCCAGTGCGGCGATGCCCTCGTCGGTAAAGCTGACAGTGACCTCTTCGGTTGCCATCAGCGCCGTGTACTGGCGGGTCAGGGCATTGTCCGTTTCGGTCAGGATGCGCACGAAATCCTCTTCGGTCAGGGCACGCAGGTTGACGCGGATTGGCAGACGTCCCTGCAGCTCCGGCAACAGGTCCGACGGCTTGGCGATGTGGAAGGCGCCCGAGGCGATGAACAGGATGTGGTCGGTCTTGACCGCGCCGTGCTTGGTGCTGACGGTCGTGCCCTCGATCAACGGCAGCAGGTCACGCTGCACGCCCTCGCGGGAGACATCGCCACCGCGTGCCTCTTGCCGCGCGGCCACCTTGTCGATCTCGTCAAGGAAGACGATGCCGTTCTGTTCGACCGTCTCAAGGGCTGCCGTCTTGACGACCTCGTCGTCCAGAAGCTTGTCCGCCTCTTCGGAAATCAGCACCTCGTAGCTTTCGGCAACGGTCATCCGCTTGCGGGTAGTGCGCCCGCCAAAGGCCTTTCCGAACATTTCTCCGAGGTTCATCATGCCCATGTTTCCGCCGGGCTGGCCGGGGATCTCCATCATTGGAAAGGGCGAGCCCGTCTCGGCCACGTCCAGCTCGATTTCGGTGTCGTCCAGTTCGCCGTTCTTGAGTTTCCGGCGGAACATCTCACGCGTGCCTTCGCGCGCATCGGTGCCGGCGATGGCGGTGATGACCCGGTCCTCGGCGGCCTCATGGGCGCGTGCCTTGACCTCTTCGCGCATGTGTTCGCGGGTGTCGACGATGGCGGTGTCCACCAGGTCCCGGATGATCTGTTCCACGTCGCGGCCAACATAGCCCACTTCGGTGAACTTGGTCGCCTCGACCTTGATGAAGGGCGCGCGGGCCAGTTTCGCCAAGCGACGGCTGATCTCGGTCTTGCCGACGCCGGTGGGGCCGATCATCAGGATGTTCTTGGGATAAACCTCGTCACGCAGATCGTCCGACAGTTGCTTGCGCCGCCAGCGGTTGCGCAGGGCCACGGCGACGGCGCGCTTGGCCTCTTTCTGGCCGATGATGAAACGGTCGAGTTCCGAGACGATTTCGCGGGGGGTGAGGTCGGTCATGCGTCTTGTTCCTTGTGCCGCGCCAGTGGGCGTGGGTTTCGCCGTGAGATATACATGTGACGCCAGAATCCAAGCCCTTTCCGGGAACCGCCTTCGTCGCTGGGGGTTCCCGTCAACGAAAGCGAGGGCGCCATGCGGGATACGGGCACGATGCAGGACGGCATGAAAATCGGGGCGACCGGGCGGATCTGCATCGTCGCCAACCTGAAATCCGGGCGCAACTCGCGCGATGCAGCGGCGGTTGACGCGGCCGCGCAGGTTCTGGGGGCCGAGGTGCTGGCCTGCACCCGCCCCGACCAACTGGGTGCGACGCTGGACAAGGCCGTGGCCCGGCAGCCCGATATGATCGTCTCAGCCGGGGGCGACGGCACCGCGGTTGCCACCGCGGGCAAGCTGCTGGGGACCGGGATTGCGATGGGGGTCCTGCCTCTGGGGACCTTCAACTATTTCGCACGGGGTCTTGGGCTGCACCCGGACCCGGCCGAGGCCGCCCGCCAGATCGCGGCCGGCCGGATCGAGCCAAGGCGGTTGGGCCAGGTGAACGGGCAGATCTTTCTCAACAACGCCAGCGTCGGCGTCTATCCCCGCATCCTGAAAGAGCGCGAGGAGATCTATCGCCGCTGGGGCCGCCGGCGCCTGATGGCGCATTGGTCGGTCGTCCGCAGTTTCCTGCGCTTTCGCCGTCCGATGCGGGTTCGACTTGGTACCGGCGATGGCAGTCACGTCCGCAAGACGGCCCTCGTGTTTGTCGGGCGTTCGGGCTTTCAACTGGCGCGGTTTGGTCTGGCCGGGGGCGAGGCGATCAAGGCCGGCGGTTTCGCGGTATTGGTTGTCCGCGCAGAAAGTCGCGGAGAACTGTTCCGCAGGGTGGCTCGTCTGGCCGCGGGCGCGGTCGAGGAAGGCGTGGACTACGACCTGATCCGGGGCGACCGGCTGGATCTCGACCTGCTCGGGAAACGGCGGATGCTGCTGGCCTATGATGGTGAAAAGCGCAAGATGGAGGGGCCGTTGCGCTTTGCCATGACGGAGGAGGAATTGCGGCTGGTCATGCCGCAGGAGAGACAATGAAGCGAATTCTTCACCTGTCGGACCTGCACTACGGGCGCGCGCGGGAAGACCTGGAACAGCCGCTGCTGGATACGATCGGCCGGTTGGCGCCAAATCTGGTGGTGATCTCGGGCGATTTCACCCAGCGCGCGCGCCTGGGCCAATTCGCACGGGCGCGGGCCTTTCTGGACCGCCTCGATGCGCCCTGGCTGGCGGTGCCGGGCAACCATGACACGCCGCTCGACAATCTCTGGCTGCGGATGGTCGCGCCTTGGCGGCGCTATAGGCGCGCGGTCCATCAGGACCTGGAACCGCGATACGCCGATGACGGCATGGTGGTGGTCGGCGTGAACACGGTGAACCGCTTTTCCTGGCAACGCGGGCGGCTGTCTTCGCGGCGGATAGAACGGGCCTGCAAGGGCTTCGATGCCGCTGGTGACCGGGCGCGCGTCGCGGTGTTGCATCATCCCCTGCAACACGGTGCCGGGGTGCGGAAACGGCTGATGCGGGGGGCAGACGCGGGGCTGAGGGGGTTTGCGCAATGCGGTGCGCAGATCGTCCTGTCCGGCCATCTGCACAACACGGTGGTTGCCCCGATGCGGGCCTGGCCCGAATTGCTGTTCGTGCAGGCGGGCACCTGCCTGTCCAGCCGGGTGCGGGGTGAGCCCAATACCTTCAACCTGCTCGATCTCGACGGACCGGGCGTGCGGATCGGGCGCTGGGCAGCTGAAGGAACGCGATTCGTCGAAAGCGACGCCGTCAGCTATGTGAGGCGTGACGGCGTCTGGAACCGAACGGGCTGAACCGAGGTCAGCCCAGCGTTTCCACGGTCAGATTGCCGTTGGTGTAGACGCAGATGTCGGAGGCAATGGCCATCGCGGTGCGTGCCACCTCTTCGGCGGACTTGTCGGTGTCCATCATGGCACGCGCTGCTGCCAGGGCGAAATTCCCGCCCGAGCCAATGGCCGCCACGTCATGTTCCGGTTCAAGAACGTCGCCGGCGCCCGTGATCACATAAAGATCCTTGCCGTCGGTCACGATCAGCATCGCCTCGAGTTTCTGGAGGTACTTGTCGGTGCGCCAGTCCTTGGCCAGCTCGACGCTGGCACGCTGCAACTGTCCCGGCGCGGCCTCCAGCTTTTTCTCCAGCCGTTCCAGCAGGGTAAAGGCATCCGCCGTGGATCCGGCGAAGCCGCAGAGCACGTCATGACCGCCCGGAGACAGGCGGCGCACCTTGCGCGCGGTGCCCTTTATCACGGTCTGGCCAAGGCTGACCTGCCCGTCACCTGCGATGACCACCTGCCCGCCCTTGCGGACGCCGATGATCGTGGTGCCGTGCCAGCCGGGAAACTCGTCGGACATGAGAACGCTCCTTGTCGGTTGTGGCCCGATATGGGCCATGCCGCGCAAAACGACAAGGGCGCCCGAAGGCGCCCTTGCGAATTCAACTGGTTACGCGGCTCAGATCGATTCTTCGATCCAGCTTTGCAGTGCGGCCTTGGGGCGCGCACCGGCAAGGTTCGACACCGCCTGGCCGTCCTTGAAGACGAAGAGCGCGGGGATGCCGCGCACGCCCATTGCCGCGGCGGTGTTGGGGTTCTGGTCAACGTCGACCTTGGCGATCTTGACCTTGCCTTCCATCTCGGCGGACAGCTCTTCGAGCGCGGGGCCGATCTGCTTGCAGGGGCCGCACCACTCGGCCCAGAAATCGACGACGACGGGGATGTCGGAATTCTTCACTTCGGCGTCGAAGGTGTCATCGGTGACGGCGACGGTGGCCATAGGGGAATCTCCTGAGATTTGAGGCAGCCTGTTCAGGTGTGGGAAGGTATGGAGGGGCCGCCAGCACGTCAAGATGCGGCGGCCCGACCGAGAGCTTGTGTCACAACATCGTGCGGCAGCGGCATATAGTGTGCACTGGCGGTCCAGATCAGGGCGGTTTCGATTTCCCGACCGGGATAGACCTGCGCCAGGGCGGCGGCATAGGCCCCCATCTGCCGCAAGAGCCCGTCGGGCACTTCTGCGGCATTGGCAGGCACAGTGCGGTTGGATTTGAAATCGACGGCGGTGATCCGGTCGGGCGCGATCAGCAGCCGGTCGATGATGCCATGTATCCGCCCCAGCCCCGGCAGGTCGGCTGTCACGGGCACCTCTGCCAGCGCATCGGGGGCAAAGACATGCGCCAGCGCGGGCGCCTCCAGCACCGCCAGCGCCTCGTCCCGGATCGCGGGCAGATGTTCGGTGACAAGGATCAGGTCCGGGTCCGTTTCCATTTGGGTGCAGAGCGCTTCAGCCGCTGCGGCGCGATGTTCCGCAGGCAGGGGCGCGAGGTTTTCCAGCAGGTGATGCAGCGCCGTGCCGCGGGCCTTCGCCATGTCCTCGGTATCGCCGGCAGCCCCGGGCAGGGCCTTGGCGCCGCCAAGGTCGGAAGGGGACAGGGCCTTTGCGGCGGCCACTGGATCCGGCGCGGGGGCCAGCAACGCCGCTGGGAGATCGACCGGCGCGGGCCGTGGCGTGTCGTGGGTGTCCAGCGGCAGGTGCGACCAGTCCGATAGGCCCAGCCGCAGCCCTTCGCCGCCGCCCAGGTCACCGAAATCGAACATCACCTGTTCCGGGCCGGAGGCCTCCATCCCGCGCGCAACCTTGTCGTACCAGGCCTCGCCGGATTTCCCCAGGTCGCCTGCCGCCGCCACGATCAGCCATTTCTCGGCCCGTGTCATGGCGACATACAACAGCCGGTCTTTTTCCTGCGCCGCTTTTTCCTTGGCCGCTTCGACCACGGCCTGCTGGCGCGGCGGCATGGCGTCGGCGCCCGTCTTCCACATCGGGCCGTCATCGTCGGCGAACAGATCGTCGCGCAGCTTGGTGTCCGGCTCGGCACAGTCGGGCAGGATGACGATGGGCGCCTCCAGACCCTTGGAGCCATGCACCGTCATCACCCGGAGGGTTTCGCCCGCGCTGTCCGGGGCGCGCTTGATTTTCAGGTTGTCCGACCGCGCCCATTCCAGAAATCCGGTCAAAGAGGGCACGGCGCTTTGCTCATAGGCCAGTGCCTGTTGCAGCAGCGCGTTGATCCCGTCTTCGGCCTCTGGTCCCAGCCGACCGATCAGCAGGCGGCGGCCCTCGTGGCGGGTCAGGATGCGGTCGATCAGGTCATAGGGGCGCAGGAAATCGGTCTGCCCGCGCAGATCGTCCAGAACGCGCAACACCTCGGGGAATTCCTCGCGCCGCACGCGCAGTTCCTCCCAGAGATATTTTTTCCGGCGCCGGTGGGCGAGGTCGAACAGCGCCTGTTCCGTGAGGCCGAAGAGCGGCGAACGCAGCAACGTCGCCAGCGACAGGTCGTCCTCTGGCGTGGCAAGGAAACTGAGCAGGGCGATGATGTCCTTGACCGCCAGTTCCGCCATGACCTTGAGCACGTCGGCCCCGGCAATGGGCAGGTCCTGCTGCTTGCAGGCGCGGATGATCTCCTTGAACAGGCGCCCGCGCTTCTGCACGAGGATCAGGAAATCCCCCGCGTGGACGGGCCGCGCCCGGTAGGTGCCGGTATGGCCGACCTCCTCTGGCAGCGGGGTGCCGGTCTCGATGCTTTCCTTGATGAAATGCGCGATGCGTTGCGCCAGCTGCACGGTGTGATGCGTGGCACTTGGCCGGTCGACGGGTTCGTGCCAGGCGCCATCCTCCTCGTCGCCGACCTTGTCCACCAGGGGCCAGAGATCGACCCGCCCCGGCATGGCGTCCTTGAAGGCGCGGTGCCCGTCCCCGACAAAACCCGAGGCCTCGGCGCCGCGAAAGGTATTGTCGACCAGCCGCAGGATCGGCTCGGCGGAGCGAAAGCTGTAGTCAAGGCTGGCGGGCACCAGCGGCGCATCGGTCCGGGCAAGCCGGTCCGCGAAATCGTCGCGCATCCGGTCGAACTCGGACGGGTCGGCGCCCTGGAAGGAATAGATCGACTGTTTCTTGTCTCCGACGACAAAGATCGTGCGCCGCACATCGGCCCGTGCGCCTTCGCCGGCGGTGAATTCCTGCGCCAGCCGCTCGATCACCTGCCATTGCACGGGCGAGGTGTCCTGGGCCTCGTCGACAAGGATATGGTCGATGCCGCCGTCCAACCGGTAGAGCACCCATTCCGCCACACCGGGATCGCTGAGCAGGTCGCGCGCGCGGGTGATGAGATCATCGAAATCCAGCCAGCCGCGCCGCTGTTTCTCGGCGTCGTAATCGCGCAGAAAGGCATGGGCAAAGCCGTGCAGGGCGGTATCGCGGTCGGCGGCGGCCAGCGCGCGTTGCATCGCAAGCGCGTCCTCGACCCGCGCCGCCAATTGATCCAGCGCCTCGAAAAGGTCAGCAGCGGACTTGCGCACGCCCTTGGTGCCCAGCGTCTTGCGGATGGTTCCGGCCTGCGTCAGCAGCGCGGCCTGTAGCTGTGCCAACCCGGTGCGGTCCGGTGCCTCGATGGCGCCCAACTGACTGGACAGGGCCTGATCGGTCTTGCCACCTGTGGCGAGGATCTCGGCCAGCGCCCCGAAAAGATCGAGTTCGGACCCCAGAAAGACCTGGTCCAGCAACGTGTCCGCGTCATCCGTTTCGCGCAATCCGTAGGCGGCGCGGATCTCGCGCGGGCCCTTTGGCGGCGAAAAGGCATCACGGTGGCGGCAGACCTGTGCGGCGATCGTGTCCACGTCATCGCCCGAGACATAGGGCGCGATGGCGCGGACCAGATGTGCCTCTGGCCCTTCGGCCAACCGGTCCAGCACTTCGGCCCGCAAGAGCTCGGCGGCGCGATCTTCCATCTCCTGGAACTGTGGCGTGACGCGGGCCTCCAGCGGGAACCGACGCAGCAGGGAGGCGCAGAAAGAGTGGATCGTCTGGATGCGCAAACCGCCGGGGGTCTCGATGGCGCGGGCGAAAAGCGTGCGCGCCTCGCGCAGGAAATCGCCGGTCAGGTCGGTCTCGACTCCCAGTTCGCGCAGCTCATCCCGCAGCGCAGCTTCGTCCAGCATCGCCCAGCCGCCCAGCCGCTTGAACAGGCGGTTCTGCATCTCGCTGGCGGCGGCCTTGGTATAGGTCAGGCAGAGGATGTGCGAAGGGTCCACCCCGTCCAGCAGCAGCCGCGCCACCCGGTCGGTCAGCACGCGGGTCTTGCCCGACCCCGCATTGGCAGCCAGCCATGTGGAATGCCCCGGTTCGGCGGCGCGGACCTGCGCCTCTGTCGCGTCGTCGCGCCTCATGTCAGCACCTCCTTGTCCGGCGCGTCGGTCACGTCCCATTCGCCGTAACGTGCGAGGTGGTCGAAGTCCCCGGCATCGCTGTCCTTTTGCAGGGCACGGCGAGCGGTAAAGCCGGTCTCTGCCGCGTGATAGGCGCTGATGAGGGCGACGAACTCCTGCCAGACCTGCTCGGGCGGCGCGTCCTCCAGAGGGGCCAGCACCTCTTTCGGATTGGACGGTTGCAAGGAAATGAAAACCGCGCGTTCCACATGGGGCGGGTCCAACGGGGGAAATCCGCCCTCGTCCAGCATCGCCGCCTCCAGAAGCAACTGCTTGTCGAAGGAGCGCTGTTCCTTGGCCGAAGGCGCGGCACCGGTCTTGTAGTCGTAGATATGCGCGCCGCCGCGCCCGTCGATATCGATCCGGTCGGCGGTCGCACTCAGGGTAAAGCCCAGCGCCGGGATCTGGCGTTCGCCCTTGATCTCGTACTTGCTGGGGGTGGCGCGGCCCTGCCGTTCCATCTCTGTTTCCACGAACCAGGGTGCGATGCGGGCCATGCGCGCCTGCCACAGGGCGCGGACGGTGGGAAAGGGCACCTGGTCCGGGTCGCCGATGATCTGTTCGGCCAGGGCCATCAGGCGATCGGGCCGCAGGTCCAGCGGCTCTTCCTGCGTGGCCTTCACGAAATCCTCCAGCACCTTGTGGGTGAGGATGCCGCGCATCAGCGCGTCGGGCGCCTGCATCAGCGGATCCAGCGGGCGCAGCCGCAGGACATGTTTGGCGTAGATCGCGTAGGGGTCGCGCACCAGCCGCTTGATTTCCGTGACCGAGAGTTTTGCGGGCCGCGTTCCCGCGGGCGGCGCCGGAGAGGGGCGCGGCACCGGTGTGGCCTCGATCGGCGTTTCCGAGGCACGCGCCAGCGCCAACCAGCGGTTGCCGCGCGCCTGCATCGCCGCGATGGTGTCCTTGCCGCCCTTCGCCTCCAGCCCGCGCATCAGGTTCAACAGCCGGTTGACCCAGCGCGAGGGCACTGTTTCCGCCTCGTCCGATTTCAGCGACCGCGACAGCCAGACCTCGGGCGCGCCCGCGGCCTGTTGAAAGTCATGCGCCGACAGGCCGATGCGCCGTTCCGGCAGCAGCAACCCCGCCTTGGCGCGCATCTGCCGGTTCAGCCAGGGGTCGGCGCCGGGCAGCTCCGGCCAGGCGCCTTCGTTCAGACCGGCGAGGATCACCAGGTCGGCGTCCATGACCCGTGCCTCCAGCGTGCCCCAGATCAGGATGTCAGGGTGAGGCGCGTCGCGGTCGCGGACCTCTTCGCGCGACATGAGTGCGCCCAGCAGGTCGGCGAAATCGCGGGCGCTCATCTCGGCGCCATGTTCCGCCTCTCGTTCCAGGCTTGCCATGACGCCTTGCAGCTTGCGGCCCGCCGCCTCTTGCCACAGCCCGCCCGTGCCTTTGGTGTCCGGCCCGGCGCAGATCGCGCCCGCCAGTGTCAGCAGATCGGCGAGCCAGTCGGCCAGAGCGCGCTTGCCGTCGCGCCGTTGTTCGCAGAACTGCGCCCCCACCCAGGCCGCCCAGTCGCCCTGCGACCGCTTTTGACCCCAGAGCGCCAGCGGTTCGGTCTGGGGGTAGGGCATACCGTTGCGGCGGATGAACAGTTCCAACTCACGGGTGTTCAGCAGGTGCGGTCCCCGGTCGGCGCCGCTGTGAACCAGCGGATGCTTGAGCAGGGTCAGCAGCATCTCGGCCGTCAGGGGTTTGACGAAGAGTTCCGCTACATGGCGCAAGAGCCGCCCCGGCGGGGTCAGTTGCGCCGGTGTGCCGCCGCTGTCGTCGGGCAGGATGTTCCAGCGGTCCAGCGCCGAGGTGACCCGGCGGGTCAGCATCCGGTCCGGCGTGATGACGGCGGCGCGCTGGCCGTCCGCCACCGCTTGCCGCAGGCGCAGCGCGATGGCCAACGCCTCGTCCCGCTGGCTGGGCGCCTCCAGCAGGGTCACATCCTGCATCGCGGTGTCCAGCGGCGGCAGGGACGGTCCTTCGGAAAGCCATTGGTGGGTGACGGGTGCTGGCCGCAGGGCCAGCGACAGCACGCGGTTGCGCACCGGGCTGGGTGGCGGTGTCTCGGTCCAGGGGCGGATATCGCCGGGCGTCATGTCCAGCGCCTGCATCAGCCGAGCAAAGCGGAACTGCGGGTGGTCCTCGCCGGTCAGCGCGGTGTCCAGCCGGTCCCAGACGTGATCCGGCGTGTCGCTGTCAAAACCGGGCAGGACCACCGCCCCCTGCGGCAGTCGCGCCACCGCCTCCATGAAGGCCGCGGTGGTTCCGCGCGACCCGGTCGACCCTGCAACGAGGATCGGGTGCTGCGGCGGGGTGTCCCGCCATTTCTGCAAGCGCAGATCCAGCGCGCGACGGGCATAGGCCTGCGGGTCGGGGTCGCTGTCGACCTCGAAATACTGTTGCACGATGCGCAGGAAGGTCAGCGCCCGTTGCCAGTGACCCGACTGGTCCGAGACGTCGAGGTTCTCGATCACCTCGGGTGCCACGCCCTCGCCCTGCATTTCCTCCATCAATGTCGCCAGACTGTCAGCCAGGTCAAAGAGTGCCGCACGCGGGGCAAGGTCGGGCGCCTGGTCCAGCAGTTTCGACACCAGGCCCGTCAGTTCCAGCCGCCGGCGCAGTGGCGGCACCGGGGCGGGCAGGGCGGCCTTGGTCAGCGGATCGGCCAGGTCCGTCACAAGTCGGATGCGCGGCAGCAGGCAGGCGGGGCCCTTGTCGAACACCTCGCGCAGGCGCCGCGCCATGCGGTCGGAGTTGACGTAGATTTCCACCTGCGCCAGCGCCTCGGGAGGGGTGTCGCGCAAACGGGCACGCAGGCCCGCAACAAGGTCTCTGGCAAAATCGGCACCCGGCGGCAGGCCGAACAGGCGCGGTCCCGTGTCGTCAAACATGCAATAGTCCTTCGGCCAGCGCGATGCCTTCGGGGTGGCCCACATCGCACCATTGACCTGGATAGGTCAGGCCGAAAAGACGGCCCGTTTCCGCCTGTGCGTTCCACAGGCGATTGAGCGAAAACACCTGGTCGGGGATGGCGTGCAGCCCCTCGGTCTTGATGATCTGCGCTCCGGTGTAGACCAGATCGCCCCTGCGGGTCAGTTGCCCGTCCGGCTGCAGGCTGAAGTCGCCGGGGGTCTTGCGGCCCACGGCCCGGGCCAGTGGCACGCAGAGCAGAAGCGCATCCATCCGGTCGGGCTCCCATGCGGCGACGAGCAGGTCCAGGGGGTTCGGACCGTTCCAGACCGCATCTGTGTTCAATGTGTATACTGGTTGTGTACCCAGTTTCGGCAAGGCGAACCGCAAGCCCCCGCCGGTGTCCAGGATCTCGGGCTGCTCCACGGAGACATGGATGCCGGTCCCGCTCAGGTGCGATACGATCTGGTCCGAAAGGTAATGGGCATTCACCACGCGGGTCGGGATGCCGGTGGTCAGGTCCAGCGTATGATCCAGCAGAGGCTTCCCGGCGACTTCGATCAGGGGTTTGGGTCGGGTGGCTGTCAGCGCGCCCATGCGGGTGCCGAACCCCGCGGCAAAAAGCATCACGGCGTCGGGCATGGGGACTTCAATCTTGTCAGGTGGTCGGCAGTTGGTGCGGGCAGGACAGCGTCGAGGACCTCTTTCACCGGGGCCAGCAGGGGATGTGAAAGGTCGGCCTGCAGGTGTGCCCAGACGCGAGGGATGAGGTCGATGTAATGCGGTTTGCCCCGGGTCGCGGCGAGACGGGCAAAGACCCCCAGGATGCGCAGGTTGCGCTGGGCGCCCAGCACGGCAAGCGAGGCGCGGAACGGCCAGTCTGCCTGCGCCGTGGCGGCGCAGTAATGCGCGATACAGGCCTCGGCGGTCTCTGGCCTCACGTTGCGGCGCGCGTCCTGGATCAGCGAGACGAGGTCATAGGCGCGGTGCCCCAGCAGCGCGTCCTGGAAATCCAGCAGACCGGCGCGGGCGGTGCCCACGCGATCGGGTAGAAGCAGAATGTTCTCGGCGTGGTAATCGCGGAGCACCATGACATCGGCGGGCTGCGCGTGCGACTCCAGCAGGGGGCGAAAGGCGGCGATGGCGCGGGGCAGGGCCTCTGCAGCGGGCGTGTAATGGATAAAGGCCAGGTCGATCTGCCGGGCCAGGTGATCCGGCGTGGCGATGGGCAGGTCGGCCGGTGGCGGATGCCGCTGCACGTCGATCAGAGCGTCGGTGGCCAGCAGGTACAACTCGCGCTCGGCAGCGGGTGTCTCCGCAAGACGCGCGACCAGCCCGTCACCCAGATCCTCGATCAGCAACAGGCCCTTGGCGCTATCCTCGGCCAGGATGCGTGGCGCGCTGAGCCCCGCGCCCGTCAAGTGTCGTGCAAGGCGGGCAAAGAGCGCCACGTCGCCCTCTGGGTCCTGCATCAGGATGGCGGTCTGGCCGTCTAGGAACAGCCGCGAATAGCTCCGGGCCGAAGCATCCCCGGCCAGCGCCTCTTGTCGGGCAGCGCCCCATCCGGCGGCGTCGAGAAAATCGTTCACGCCGCCTGCTCCGCGATCAGCGCGTCCCAGCGCGGTACCTCCCAGTCCAGCACCAGCGCGCGGGCGTCCTCGGTCGGTCCGGCGGCAAAGCTCAGCCGCAGGGCGTTGCGGGGGGACAGATCCTCCAGCCGGTCCGGCCATTCGACAAGGCAGATCGCGGTTTCGAATGCCTCTGTCAGGCCCAGCTCCACGCTCTCGTCCGGGCCGGGGAGCCGGTAGAGATCCGCGTGCCACAGCTCTCCGGCGGCGGTGTCATAGGTCTGGACGAGGGTAAAGGTGGGAGAGGGAACATCCTCTGGTTCATCCAGCAGGGACTGGATCAGGCAGCGCGCGAAATGGGTCTTTCCGGCGCCGATCTCACCCGTCAACAGCAGCACGTCGCCGGGCCGGAGACCGGCGCCGATTCGGCGGGCCAGGGCACAGGTGGCCTCTGGCGTGGGCAGGGTGAGGGCGGTTCGGCGGGCTGTCATGGCGGCGAGGATACCGGCGCCGCGCGGGGACCTGCAAGCGGCTATCCAACCACCTTCTGGCGATTGTCGGGCTGGGGCGTTTCCCCAGCCTGAACGGGCAGGCTGGTAAAGCGGACCAGGGTCGCCCCGGCGGCCACCGGCTGCACCATGCAGCGCAGTTGTTCACCGGACTTGCGGGTCAATTGCGCCTCCCAGCCCTGGCGGTCGCGCAGGGTCAGGACAAATTCGCGCAGGTCGGCCCAGATCGGGCTGGGCTGGCAGTCCTGCTGCCATTCCTTGGTGGCATCGACGATGGTGATCTCGGCAAAGGCGCTGTCGGGGTCGCATTTCCACTGTGCCCGGTAGGCGGCATTGGAAAAGGTCAGCACGCCCAAACGAGAGAAGACGGCCACCGCGTCATCGAAACAGTCCAGCACCGATTGCGTCAGTTCCAGTTCCGACCGGAAGCGGCGGGTCAGCGATATCTCGGCGCTGATGTCCTCGATCAGGAAGGCGACGGCGCCGTCCGGATGCGGGCGGCCGGTGATCTTGTAGGTCAAGCCCGAGGGCAGGTTCCAGGTCTCGCAATATCGGTCTTCGCGCGCGGCAGAGACCACGTCGTATAACTTGTCCCGCCAGGAGGCATAGTTTTTGGGTTCTGGCATCATGCGGTTTTCCCGCATGTGATCGAAGAAGGACAGCAGGTTGGGCTTGGCCGAAAGGAAATCCACCGGCAGATGCGTCAAGTCCACCAGCGCGGGGTTGAACAGTACCAGCTGGCGGTCGCGGTCAAAGACGGCAAGGCCGATCGGCAGATGGGCAAAGGTCTTGGTCAGCGTCTGGACAAAGTTGCGCTGCGCCATCTCCGCGTGCACGAGGCTGTCGATGCTGGTGGCGTAATGGACCCAGCCGTGTTCGACCGGACGCGAGACGACCTCGAGCCAGCGCTGCGGCTGGCCCTCGGGCTGGATGTTGATGCGGGTGCTGCGCTCGACCCGTTTGGCAGGCAGTTCGATGTTGATGGGGCAGGTGTCGTCGATTTCGCACCCGGTGCTTTCGCACAGCAGTTCATAGGCCTCGTTGTACCAGATCAGCCGCCCGTCCTCATCGGTCTGCCAGAGCGCATCCGGCGCATTGCGCGACATCTCCGAAAGGCGGTGGTATTCGCCGCTCTGGCAACGGGCGCGAAAAAGGGTGGCCGCACCTTCGGGCGTGCATTGCAGGCGCAGGTGCAGCATGTTGCCCGCGGGGTCTGCCCACAACTCGGCATTGGACACATTGGGTGAGCGCCAGTGCCCAGGGCGATACGGCAGGTCTTCGGGCAGATCGGGAAAGCCGGGCAACAGCGTTTCGCGCACCTCGTCCCAGCCCATGCCGGTCAGGACCGTGCGATCAAACAGTTCTGCAGCGTCCTGGGTCGAGTCGACCACTTCGCCGTTTCGGAACAGAAGCACGGTTTCAGGCGTGCCGGAGTACTGCAATTGCGAGCGGCGCGGGCGCAGCGTGAACAAGATCAGGACCGCGGCCATGAATGCCGCCGCGGCGCCAGCCCCGATTGCCAGAAATAAGAGATCCTCCAAGATTCTGCCTCTTGCTCCTGTCCCGCGGATTAGTCTTCAGGTTGAATTCAGTTTGGTTAATTTCGCGTTAAGCAGAAAACATTAATATTAAATTCACCTTAAACTTCGATGGGGCGGTTTTCTCCCAATCCGGTGCCCGGTTTTGCTGCGTCGGCAACGATCTTGCTGTGCGGCCAGACCACCTCGACGATGGCGCCACGGCGTTCGGACTGGTCCGGAGCTGCCGAGTAGGGGTCCGATCCATTGGCAAAGCTCAGCTCTGCCCCGGTGCGTTCAAGCAGGGTCTTGGCAATGAAAAGCCCCAGCCCCATGCCCTCGTATTCCGGCCGGGCACGCTTTTCGCTTTCGCTGCGGCGGCGGCGCACGAAAGGATCGCCGATGCGACCGATCAGGTGCTGGGGAAAGCCGCGTCCGTCATCGACGATGCGGATGGAAATCACGTCATCGGTCCACATCGCCTCGACCCAGACCTTGGTCCGGGCGAAATCGACCGCGTTCTGAACCAGGTTCCGCAAGCCGTGAATGACCTCGGGGCGGCGCAGGATCTGCGGCTGCGTATAGTCGCCCCCCGGACCCGGCCCTTCTTCGATCAGGATTTCCTTTCCGCGGTCCTGATGCGGTTCCGCGGCCTCTCGGATCACCTCAATCAGGGGCGCATGGCGCATGTGCAGGTCGTCCTTGCCCGCCCGTCCCATGCTGCGCAGGATGTCGCGGCAGCGGTCGGCCTGTTCGCGGATCAAAAGGGCATCTTCCTTGAGATCGACGAGTTCCGGGTGATCATCCAGTTCCTCGGCCAGTTCCGACGAGGTCAGCTTGATCGTGGCCAGAGGCGTGCCAAGTTCATGCGCCGCCGCGGCGACCACACCGCCAAGATCGTTCAGCTTTTGCGCCCGGGCCAGCGCCATCTGTGTGGCGGCCAAGGCATCGGACATCGAGTTCATCTCGCGCGTGATGCGGCGCGAGTAGACAGAGATAAAGACCAGCGCGATGCAGATCGCCGCCCATTGGCCGTACACGAAAATGTCAGGAATGCGCAGGATGAAGCCCTGCTCGGTCCGCAGGGGCAAGTGGTAATAGACCATGCCGGTGACCAGTGCGAAGGCGGTAAAGCCCAGCAGAAAGGTCGACCTCAGGCTGAGCACTGCCGCCGAGACCGTGACAGGGGCCAGCACCAGCAGCGAGAACGGGTTGTGCAGCCCGCCCGTCAGGTACAGCAGGAAACACAACTGCAAGAGGTCGAACATCACCATCATGAAGTTCTCTGTCTCGCTCAAGCGCTTGTTTTCGGGGAAAACAGAGATCGCGATCAGGTTGCCGACGATCGAGACTCCCACGGCCAGGTAGCACAGGCCCAGTTCCAGCTGCAGGTTGTAAAGACGCTGTGCCAGCGTGATCGCGATCAGCTGGCCGATCACGGCGAACCAGCGCAACAGAATCATCGTGCGCAGACGAATCCAGTTGCTGCGCTGTTCGTCGCCGATCAGTCCGAGATCCCCCTGCGCCATCTGCGCCCTTTCGTCCCTCTTGCGTCCCGCTCCTCAACGGATAGCTAAAGCTAAACCATTCCAGAGGAATAAAGTCATGCAGCGTCTTGCCGCAATCGCCGCCTTCGCCGGTCTCGTCGCCATCAGCGCCGGTGTCTGGGTCTACACACAGCAGTCCGCCTCGGCCGATCCCTTTGCCCAGTGCCGCTCCAGCAAGATCGCCGGTGGCGCGGAAACCATTGGTGGGCCATTCGAGCTGTTGAACAAGAACGGCGAGACGGTGACCGACAAGGATGTGATCACCAAGCCCAGCCTGGTGTATTTCGGCTACACCTTCTGCCCCGATGTGTGCCCCTTTGATGTCGCGCGCAACGCTGATGCAGTCGACATGCTGGCGGAACGTGGCCACGACGTGACCCCTGTCTTCATCTCCATCGACCCCGAGCGGGACACACCCGAGGTGGTGGGCGAGTTCGCCGAGGTGATGCACGACAAGATGATCGGGCTGACCGGCTCTGCCGAACAGGTCAAGGCGGCCAGCCAGGCCTATCGCACCTACTACCGCAAGGAGGCCGACGCGGACCCGGAATACTATCTCGTCGACCACTCGACCTTCACCTACCTCGTGCTGCCCGAGCATGGCTTTGTCGAGTTCTTCCGGCGCGAGGTCACGCCCGAGCAGATGGCCGACCGCACGGCCTGCTTCATCGAGGCATCTTGACTTGTCCCGATGCGTTTGACCGCCGGAACTTAGCCAGCTAATAATCGTGTTCACGCAGTGGTGGCGGGAGGAAGGCTATTGGCGGAACGCAGCATCGAAGAACTGGGGGCTGACCGCTCGTTGCTCCTGGTCGATGACGACGAGCCTTTCCTGAGGCGCCTCGCCAAGGCCATGGAAAAACGCGGTTTCGAGGTGGAGATGGCAGGCTCTGTCGCGGCGGGCACGGCCATCGCCACCGCCCGCCCCCCGGCCTATGCGGTGGTCGATCTCCGGCTGGAGGACGGCAACGGCCTGGACGTGGTCGAAGTGCTGCGCGAAAAGCGCCCGGACAGCCGCGTGGTCGTGCTGACCGGCTATGGCGCCATCGCCACCGCCGTTGCCGCGGTCAAGATCGGTGCGACGGACTACCTGTCGAAACCGGCGGATGCCACCGATATCACCAACGCGCTGCTGGCCAAGGGTGATGATCTGCCGCCACCGCCGGAAAACCCGATGAGCGCGGACCGCGTGCGCTGGGAGCATATCCAGCGGGTCTACGAGTTGTGTGATCGCAATGTCTCGGAAACCGCGCGGCGGCTGAACATGCACCGCCGGACCCTGCAACGCATTCTGGCCAAGCGCTCGCCGCGCTGACGGCGCCGACACGCGAACGTGTTGCGCTCTCCCTTGTGGTGTCAGTGCCTGGATCCCCATATATTGGGTACATGCAATGAACGCTGGCGAGAGCGCCGGTAGCGACCTCTCCGGCGAAAGGAGAGATCATGTTCAAACGTCTGTTCACCGCTTCACTTGTCCTTGGCGCCGCAGCGCTGGCGCCGCCCGTCGCCGCCCAGACACCTGTTTTCTGTGCGGATCGCGATGCCGTGATCACGCGCCTCGATGATCGTTTTGGCGAGCGTCAGATCCTGATCGGCCTGACGTCGAAGACGACGATGCTGGAACTCTGGGCCTCTGAGGACAACGGTCGATTCACCGTCCTGATCACAAACGCCGACAAGAGCAGCTGCATCGTGGCCAGCGGCACCGACCTGATGATCGACTACCCCGAGCCGCCGGGTGTGGACGTCAGCAACTGAGCGGTTGCCGGTGACAATGGCACGCCGTCGCTACAGCTCGTAGCGTTTCAGCACCTTGTCGACCGCCTGGCCGTTTCCCAACGGCACATCCCGTTTCATGCCGCAGTCCTCGAACCCCCTGCTCTGGTAGTAGGCCAGCCCGCCCATGTTGTCGGCCCGGATGTTGGCATTGATCCAGCGATAGCCAAGCGCGGAAGCCGCCCTTTCGGTTTCACGAAACAGCGCCGAGCCGATGCCAAGCCCGGTCCGGCCGTGGCGTGCAAAGGTGGCGATTTCTGCCACCTCATCGGGCAGATCGTCCGCCGGTTCGATCCATTGGACTCCCATGATTTCGCCGGCGTCATCCTCGGCCAGGTGCCAGGCCGTGCGGTCGGGGCAGCGTGTCATCCAGTCACGCAGGTCCGCGGCGTCGACGGTACGGGTCATCGCGGTGGTGCCGCCTGCCGCGATCACCTCGTTCAGCAATTCGGCAAGGGGACGCGCGTCCAGCGGGCCGGCCCGGCGGATCGTGATCGTCAACTGGGCATTTCCTGCAATAGCGCCGCATGGCGCGCGGTGAAATCGGCGCGAACCTCGACCGGGGGGCGCAGGTGAATCGACAGGTCCGCGATCATGTCCATGTCGGGCGCACCAAAGAACCTGTCCGCCTCGGTGCGGGTGAACCCGGCGATCTGGGTCGCCTCCATCCAGGCACTGATGCGATCCGCCTTCTTGATCTGCCGTTTCAGACGCTGGGGCGTAATGGCGGGAAGGCCAAAGCGGATGTGGATGGCGGCGGAGAGCCGCTTGTCCAGGCCGTCGTAGCCCGGGCCGACGGCGGCCTTCACCGGGGAAATCATGTCGCCGATGACGTATTCCGGCGCGTCATGCAGCAAGGCGGTCAGCCGCTCGGCCGGGCGCGCCTTGGGGCACAGCCTGCCGAATATCACTTCGACCAGCAGCGAATGTTCGGCCACCGAATAGGCATAGTCGCCCCGTGTCTGGCCGTTCCATCGGGCGACAAAGGCCAGCCCGTGCGCGATGTCCTCGATCTCAATGTCCACCGGGGTCGGGTCCAGCAGGTCCAGCCTGCGCCCCGAAAGCATCCGTTGCCAGGCTCGCGTCTGTTTCGCCATTCTCTTCCCCGGGGTCTTGCTGCGCGGCCCTGACTAAGACGCGAATTCCTGCTTGTAAATCGGGCGCTGGCCGGAACGTCACGGCGCTGCGGCGGAGTATGACGTTGTGCGCGCAGGCCGCTGGTGCTACCTGCTCCCCGGAGCATTGCCGCCCCGTAGAAGGGGCGCGCCACCGCATTCGAAGGAACCGAGATGACCCAGGATTACATCGTCAAGGACATTGCACTGGCCGGGTTCGGCCGCAAGGAACTGGACATTGCCGAAACCGAGATGCCGGGGCTGATGGCGCTGCGCGAGGAATACGGCGCGAGCAAGCCGCTGTCGGGCGCGCGCATCGTCGGGTCGCTGCACATGACGATCCAGACCGCCGTCCTGATCGAGACGCTGGTGGCGCTGGGCGCGGACGTGCGCTGGGCCTCCTGCAACATCTTCTCGACCCAGGACCACGCCGCCGCGGCGATCGCCGATGCCGGTATCCCGGTCTTCGCGATCAAGGGCCAGACGCTGGAAGAGCACTGGGACTACCTCGACAAGTCCTTCCTGTTCGACGACGGCCCCAACATGATCCTCGACGATGGCGGCGACGCCACCCTGTACGTCCTGTTGGGCGCGCGCGCCGAGGCGGGTGAGGACATCATCGCCATGCCGACCTCGGAAGAAGAGGAAGTCATCAAGGCGCAGATCAAGAAGCGCATGGCGGCCTCCCCGGGCTGGTTCACCAGGACCCGCGACCAGATCATGGGCGTCTCCGAGGAGACCACCACCGGCGTCAACCGCCTGTACCAGCTGGTGCGCGACGGTCAGCTGCCCTTCCCGGCGATCAACGTCAACGACAGCGTGACCAAGTCGAAGTTCGACAACAAGTACGGCTGCAAGGAATCGCTGGTGGACGGCATCCGCCGCGCCACCGACACGATGATGGCCGGCAAGGTCGCCGTGGTCTGCGGCTACGGTGACGTGGGCAAGGGCTCGGCGGCGAGCCTGCGCGGCGCCGGCGCCCGGGTGAAGGTGACCGAGATCGACCCGATCTGCGCCCTGCAGGCGGCGATGGACGGCTTCGAGGTGGTGACGCTGGAAGACGTGGTCTCGAGCGCCGACATCTTCATCACCACCACCGGCAACAAGGACGTGATCCGCATCGAGCACATGCGCGAGATGAAGGACATGGCGATCGTCGGCAACATCGGCCACTTCGACAACGAGATCCAGGTTGCCGCGCTGAAGAACCACAAGTGGACCAACATCAAGGAACAGGTGGACATGATCGAGATGCCGGGCGGCAACCGGATCATCCTGCTGTCCGAGGGGCGTCTTTTGAACCTTGGCAACGCCACCGGTCACCCGTCCTTCGTGATGTCGGCCTCCTTCACCAACCAGGTCCTGGCGCAGATCGAGCTCTACAAGAACGGCGACCAGTACGAGAACAAGGTCTACATCCTGCCCAAGCACCTGGACGAAAAGGTCGCCCGCCTGCACCTGGAGCGCATCGGCGTCAAGCTCAGCGAACTGTCCAAGGACCAGGCCGACTACATCGGCGTCGCGCCCGAAGGACCGTTCAAGCCGGAACACTACCGGTATTGATCTCGGCGTGGCGCGGGCGGGTCATCCCGCCTGCGCCGTGTCCGCCTCCACCAGCCAGCGGTCCAGAGCGTTCATCGGGCCGGTCCGCACTGATCCCCCCACGTCCCTCTGTTCCAACAGCATGACCATCGCACCCGCAGGGTGTCGCACTCGGCGCCGAAGCTGGGCTGATCCCAGGGGTTGCAGAAGGCGGCGCAACTGTCCGGCATGCGCTGCTCTCCTGCGGACGGACACGGGGACGGCGTCAGCCTTTCCTGTTCCGGGCCCAAACCGCCGCATGGCGCAAACTGACCTTGTGAACCGCCCCTCGTGCCCTGAACAGGGGGAAGAGAGCGACCGCATTTCCCTTGCCAATAACGCGCTTGTGCGGTCACCATGCGATTGCATGGCCGCTTTGGCCGCAAAACAACACGGACAGCGCTCGCGGAACGCGGCGCATGATACGAGGGAGTGAACATGGGACGTCGCGACGAACTGATCGCCAAATACGCCGAGGACCTGAAGAACAAGTGCGGCATGGACCCGGACATGGACCTGCTGACCAAGGTCACCATCGGCTGTGGCCCGGCCATCTATGACGCGGATGCCTCTACCGTTGCCTCGTCGCAGGACAGCGAGCTGGAAACCGTCAAGGACAAATTCCTGGTCAAGAAGCTGGGCCTTGCGGATGGTCCCGAGTTGATGGACGCGATCAACAAGGTGATCGAGACCTACGGCAAGTCCGAGCGCAACAAGTACCGCGCCGTGGTCTATTACATGCTGACCAAGCATTTCGGCAAGGAAGCCGTCTACGGCTGAGCCGTGGCCACCGGATCCACCTGCCACGAGGCCCCTGCATCGCGGGGGTCTTTTTCATTTCCGGGGCAGCGGTTCCGCGCAATTGACTGAAATTGCGAATAGTTCCGGATTGCCGGAAGGCCGGGAATTCCGTAGGGTCTACTGGACTGGCCAGAAAGGCCGGAACCGTAGATTTCATAACACATGTGGTGCGTAGGGAGCATGTGGGGTGGACGGAGGGTTCCGGGTTTTCCGGGGCCCTCCGTTTTTATTGCTTGGGGCATCGACCTCAGAAAAGCGTCAGCACCAGGCCCATTATAGCGCAAGCCAGTGTCGCATAGCCGCCGTCGATCAATGTCAGCGTCACAGGGCGCATGGAATTGGCGTTGTTCAATGCGATCCACGGCGTGATGAAGAACAAGCCGATCCCGAGGCCGGACACGAGTCCGGCGCCGGGCGTTTCGACACCGCTGGCGGCAAAGACATGGCGCATCATCCCGGCCACGACCACCTGCATGACGAAGGTCAGAATCATGACGCGCACACTCATGCCGCCTTGCGGATTTCCTTCCGCGTCCAGTGCCACGCCAGAGGCGGTTTTCCAGGGTCCGGCCAGGGCCATGTACCATAGGGCGCCGGCCGCAAAGGCCACGATTGCGGCGGCAAGACTGTTGACGACTTCAAGCATGGTGGGTTCTCCGGCGTGTCCTTTGCGCGCTAAAATTGAGGGGCGCGAAAAAAGATTGATGCTCAACCCCTTTTCAGCGCGAAATATGCTATAGTTTACAACATATGTTATCTTGAGTCCCCACAACTTTTACGAGCGTCAGTCATACCCGTAGACCTCAAATATTTCCCTGATCTCGACCTGGTGTGGATTCGTCATAACGGACATGTCACGCGTGGAGAATTGCGCGAATTGTTTGAACGACTGCACGGGGCGGACCCGTCTGCGGTTGCAGGGAAGAACTTTACCGACCTGGCCGACGTTGCCGCGGTCGAATTCGGGTTCCGAGAGCTTCACTGGCATTCACAGCGCCTGCAGGACAGGCTGCGATCCCGCAATCAGAGATTGCTCGACTCCATCCATGCGCCTGACGGGGTTTCCTTTGGACTGGCGCGCATCTATCAGCAGGTCGTCGACCCGGAGGGGCCTTTGCAGGTTCATGTCAATGACGAGCGCCGACAGGCCCTTGCGGCACTCGCCCTGCCACATATTCCCGAGGAATTGCTTTGACCCGGATCAGGCGGACAAGCCGGCCAGCCCGCAGATGACCTGCCATTCCTCCTCGGAAACCGGTTGGACCGACAGGCGGGAATTCTTTACCAGCACCATTTCCGCAAGCCGGGGATCCTCTTTGATCTGGTCCAGCGTGACCGGGGTCGCGGCGGACTCCAGCGCCTTGATGTCCACGCATTCCCAGCGATCGTCATCGGTGGTGCTGTCGGGATGCGCCTCGGCGATCACTTCGACCGTGCCGACAATCGCCTTTTCCTTTTGCGAATGGTAGAAAAACCCCCGGTCGCCCTTTTCCATCTCGCGCATGAAATTGCGCGCCTGGTAATTGCGGACGCCGTCCCATTCCTCGCCCGCGTCGCCCTTGGCCTGCTGGTCCTGCCAGGACCAGGTGGAGGGTTCGGATTTGAAAAGCCAGTAGCGCATCAGATCACCTTGTTCCACGCGGTCAGGGTGACGCTCTGGAACAGGCCGGCCTTGGCATAGGGATCGTTTGCGGCCCATTCCTCGGCCGCCGCCTTGTCGGCCACGTCGAGGATCACCAAGGAGCCGATCATGACGCCTTCGTCATCCAGCAGCGGCCCGGCCTGCGCAACCACTCCGGTGGATTTCAGGTAGTCCAGGTGCGCGTCACGCGTGTCCTTGCGGATCTGCAGGGCATCGGGTTTGTCGTGGGCGATCAGGGCAATCAGCATGTCATTCATCCTTGAGTGGTCGGGAAAGCAGGGTGTCCATGGCCTGGCGCACGGTCAACCGTCCCTGGGACAGGTCGGCCACTGCGGAACAGACGGGCAGGGGCAGGTCCAGTTCGGTCGACAGGCGGGCGGCGGCGCGGGCGGTGGCCGCGCCTTCGACGGTCACGGAGGGGTCGAAGGCCTCACCCTGTCCCAGCGCCAGGCCAAAGCGGTAGTTGCGCGACCCGTCAGAGGTGCAGGTCAGTGTCAGGTCACCCAATCCGGAAAGGCCGGTCAGCGTTTCCGGACGCGCGCCCAGCCGCGCCGACAGGCGCATCATCTCGGCAAAGCCCCGGGTCATCAGGGCCGCACGGGCGCTGTCGCCAAGGCCCGCACCGATGCAGGCCCCACAGGCGATGGCGATCACGTTCTTGAGCGCGCCGCCCAGTTCGGCGCCGATCGTGTCGTTGCTGCGGTACAATCGCAGAACCGGGGTCGAGAGTTGTTCCTGCAGAGCCCGCCCCCGGGTCTCGTTGCCACAGGCCAGCGTCAGCGCCGTCGGCAGGCCGCGCGCGATGTCCCCGGCAAAGCTGGGCCCGGTCAGGACGGCGGGCACAGCGCCGGGTTGATGCCTTGCGATCAGCGCCGACGGCCCGACGCCCTCGGCCAGGTCGATCCCCTTGCAGCAGGCGACAAGGGCGCGCCCGTCCAGCGGCGTGGAAATCCGGTCCAGCAGGGTCGAGAGCTGTTGCATCGGCACCGACAGCAGCAGCGTGTCACAGGCGGCGGCCTCTTCCAGATCACCGGTGACGGTGACGGCATCGGGCAACGTGACACCCGGAAGGCGCGGGCTTTGCCGGGTGTCGTTCAGGGCGGTCACGTCGCGCGCCCAAAGCGTCACCTCGCGCTTGCGTCCCAGCGCAACCGCCAGCGCCGTGCCAAAGGCGCCACCGCCGAGAACCGCGATGCTCATGCCTTGGCGCCTTTCTTGCCAGAGCCGACAAGGGGCGCGGCGGTCTTGTCCAGCGGCCATCGGGGCCGGGCCGACAGGCTCATGTCATGGGTGACGCCATGGGCCAGCAGCTCGCCGCCCGCATAGGCGATCATCGCGGCGTTGTCGGTACACAGCCGCAGCGGTGGTGCCGTGAACCGCACGCCGGTCTCGGCACAAAGCGCCTGCAACGACCCGCGCAGCGACTGGTTGGCAGCCACACCTCCGGCGACGGCCAGCGCCGGTTCCGTCGGGGCCTCGTTCAGGTAGAGCGCTATCGCCCGACGGGCCTTTTCCGTCAGCACGTCCCGCACCGCTGCCTGGAACCCGGCGCAAAGGTCGGACACGTCCTGCTCATGCAACCCGCCCTGATCGGCGATCAACTGGTCGCGCTGGCGCAGAAGCGCGGTTTTCAGTCCTGAAAAGCTCATGTCGCAGCCGGGCCGATCCAGCAGCGGGCGGGGAAAGCGGAACCGGCGTTCATCGCCGTCGCGTGCGCGCGCCTCGACCGAGGGGCCGCCGGGCTGCGACAGACCCAAAAGACGGGCGGTCTTGTCAAAAGCCTCTCCGGGGGCGTCATCGATGGTGCCGCCCAGCCGGGTGAAATCCTGCGCACCGCGCGCGATAAGGAACTGGCAGTGCCCGCCCGACACCAGCAGCATCAGGTAGGGAAAGGCCAGCCCGTCGGTCAGGCGGGGCGTCAGCGCATGGCCTGCGAGGTGATTCACCCCCACCAGAGGCACGCCCAGCCCGGTTGCCAGCCCCTTGGCCAGCATCACGCCCGAGAGGACCCCGCCGATCAGGCCGGGCCCGGCCGTGACCGCCACGGCGTCGACCTGTTGCAGCGTCACGCCCGCCTCGTCCAGGGCCTCTTCGACGCAGGTGTCCAGCCGTTCGGCATGGGCACGGGCGGCGATTTCCGGAACGACGCCGCCAAACTCCGCGTGCAACTCGTTCTGGCCCTTCACGACAGAGGCCAGCACCTCGCGCCCGCGCAGCAATGCGGCGGCGCTGTCGTCACAGCTGCTTTCCAGTCCAAGGATCAGGGGAGAGGTCATCCGGCGTTCCCGTTGCGCTTTACGGCGTCTGCAAGTACCACCCGGAAAGGCGCCCCACAATCCCGGAGGCCCATGTCCGAAGCTCTGCCCGTTCTCCTGTTGACCCGGCCACGGGCCGCGTCAGAGCGTTTTGCCGCGCGGCTGCGGCAGGACGGCCTGCAATTCCGGGCTGTCATCTCTCCGTTATTCACCGTCGAGGTCACCGGGCCGCTGCCCGACGTGACGCAGGCGCAGGGGCTGATCTTTACCTCTGCCAACGGCGTCATGGCCTGGGAGGCACTGGGCGGGCGCACCGATCTGCCGGCGCTTGCGGTGGGTCCGGCGACAGCCCGGGCCGCCCAAGCGGCGGGGATGCAGGCACAGGACGGCGGTGGTTCGGCAGAGGATCTGATCCGTTTCATCATCGCACAGCGGCCGCCGGGGCCCCTTGTGCACCTGCATGGGGCGCATGTGCGTGGAAACATCGCCAAGCGGTTGAGCGCGGCAGGCATTCCCTGCCGGGGTGCCGCAATCTATGATCAACCGCCTTGCCCCTTGAATGCAGAGGCCCGTGCCGCACTTGATGGGCAGGTTCCGGTGGTTGCCCCCGTGTTCTCGCCCCGGACGGGCGAATTGCTGGCCAAGGAATGCGCAAAGGCGCCGCTTCTTGTCGCGGCGATGAGTCAAGCTGTGGTCAACGCGCTCATGCCGCTGCATAAAAGGAACCTGAAAGTGGCTGAGCGGCCCGAGTCGGAGGCAATGAGGGAGGTTGTCTCGGACTTTCTGAACCGGGCGCTGGCCGGAGACTATTGACCCGGTCCATCTGCCTGGACCGACGTGTATTCGAGGGGAAACAATAAAGTGGCGAAGTCTAAGAAGGATACCCCGACCGACAAGGGTAGCGCCGATGACACCCTGCCCGAAGCGGACACCCTGACATCCGGCGCCGACGACGCGGCGGAGGACAGTCTTGCCGCCGATGCCGGCGAGGATCGCCTGGCCGGGACGGACCTGCCCGAAGACGCGGGAGACGACAGCCCGGCAGCGGAGGGTGACACGCTGTCCGCCGATGGATTGGAAACCGGCGACCCCGCTGACACCGACCCGGATGCCGAACCTGCCCCATCCGAAGAGACCGTCCCGCACGAGGGCGGCGACGTGGCTGCCGGCGCCTCGGACGATACACTTGCCGATACTGCCGCGCCGTTCGAGGACACGCTGGAGGCCGCCGCGCCAGTTGCAGACCCGCAGGTGGTCCGCGAAACCGTGGTCGAGCGCAAGGGCGGCTTTTTCCCCATGCTGCTGGGCGGCGTTGTCGCCGCCGGGCTGGGCTACGCCGCGGGCGCCTATCCCGACCTGCCCTTCATCGGGTCGCAATCCGCCGAGGAAGACCCCTTTGTCACCCAGACACTTGCGGCGCTGCGCGACCAGGATGAGCGGATCGAGGCGCTGAGCAAGCGTGCCGATGCCACGGATGACGCCGTTGCGGGCGTCGACCTTGGCCCGCTGGGCATCAGCGTGACTGCGCTGGAAACCGACCTGGGCGCGCTGAAGACCGAGCTGACAGAAACGCAGGACCAGTTGACCGGGCTGGGCACATTGATCACCGATCTGGATCGCCGCCTGACCACGTTGGAGAAACAGCCGCTCAAGGATGCCGTCTCGCCCGAGACGGTGGCCGCCTATGAGCGCGAACTCGAAGCGCTCAAGGCTCAGGTCACGGCACAACAGGCCGACCTGCTGGCCGCGCAGAAGGAACAGCAGGCGGCGATGGATGCCGCGCGCAAGGAGGTCGAGGCGATGGCCGCCCGTGCCCGTGCCTCGGAAGAAAGCGCCGAGGCCCGTGCGAGACTGGCCGCCAGCCGCGCCGCGCTGGCCGATCTGACGACCCGTGCCCGCGACGGCCAGCCCTATGCCGAACCGCTGGCGGTTCTGACGGGCAACGGCGTGGATGTGCCCGGCCCGCTGGTCGAAGGCGCCGAAGAGGGTCTGCCCACGGCCTCTGCCCTGATTTCGTCCTTCCCCGATGCTGCCCGCGATGCGCTGGCGGCGGCGCGGGCAAGCGGAGCGGATGGCGACGAGGCAGGCAGTGTCGCCGGGTTCTTCCGCTCGCAACTGGGTGCGCGCTCGGTCACGCCGCGTGAAGGGGATGACCCCGACGCGGTGCTGTCGCGGGCCGAAGCCGCGCTGCGCGGCGGCGATCTGGACACCACGCTTCGCGAAATCGATAGCCTGCCCGAGACGGCACGCGCTGAAATGTCAGACTGGGTGGCCCAGGCCACGCTGCGGCGCGATGCTCTCGCCGCCGCGGCCGATCTCTCCCAGCAACTGAACCAGGAATAAGGGTCGGCATCATGCTTTGGTCACTCATCAAGATCGTTGTCTTCGTCGCGCTGGTCGGCGCGCTGACCTATGGCGCGGGCTACTTGCTCGAAAGCCAGGGCGGGGTGCAGGTCACCGTTGCCGGGATGGAATACACGCTGGGCCCGCTGCAATCGGTCATAGCCGCCGTCGTCCTGGTCTTTGTCGTCTGGTTGTTCTTCAAGCTGGCAGGCCTGATCATCGCCACGCTGAAATTCATCAACGGCGATGACACGGCGCTCAGCCGCTATTTCGACCGCAATCGCGAGCGCAAGGGATACGAGGCGCTGTCCGAGGGGTTGATGGCGCTGTCCTCTGGCGAGGGGCGTCTTGCCATTGCCAAGGCGAACAAGGCCGAGAAATACCTGCACAAGCCGGAATTGACCGATCTCATCACCGCGCAGGCGGCAGAGATGGTGGGTGACAACCGCAAGGCCGAAGAAGTCTACAAGCGCCTGTTGAAAAACGACACCACGCGCTTTGTCGGCATCCGCGGAATCATGAAGCAGAAACTTGCCTCGGGTGACACCGATACGGCGCTGCAACTGGCCGAGCGCGCCTTCGCGATCAAGCCCAAGCACGTTGAGATCCAGGATACGCTGTTGCAGTTGCAGGCCGAGAAACACGACTGGTCCGGCGCCCGCAAGACCCTTCAGGCCAAGCTGAAACATGGCGCCCTGCCGCGCGACGTCTACAAGCGGCGCGATGCGGTGCTGGCGCTCTCTTCGGCGACCGAGATCGACGACTCCGAGGAGAGCGGCAAGGCTGCGGATAGCGCGATCGAGGCCAACCGCGCCTCGCCCGACCTGGTGCCCGCCGCCGCGATGGCCGCCCGCGCCTACATTGCGCAGGGCCGCAAACGCAACGCTTTGAAGGTGCTCAAGAAGGCCTGGGAGGCCCATCCGCACCCCGACCTCGCCGCGGCCTTTGCTGAGATCGAGCCGGAAGAAACCCCGGACCAGCGTATCCAGCGTTTCGTGCAGCTGACCCGCATCCAGCCCGACCACCGCGAGACCCGGCTGCTCAAGGCCGAGCTGAACCTCGCGGCAGAACATTTCCCCGAGGCGCGCCGTGCGCTGGGCGACCTGCTGGACAAGGACCCGGATGCCCGTGTGCTGGCCATCATGGCCGCCATCGAGAAAGGCGAAGGCGCCAAGGACGCGGTGGTGCGCGGCTATCTTGCCAAGGCCCTTACCGCGCCGCGCGGTCCGCAGTGGGTCTGCGACAAGTGCAACACGATCCACGCGGAATGGACGCCGATCTGTTCCAACTGCTCGGCCTTTGACACGCTCAGCTGGACGACACCGCCGCAATCCGAGGTCGTGCTGCCGGCGGGCGCCGACATGCTGCCGCTGATCATCGGTGGCGCGCTGGAGGACAAGGGCGACGACCCCGCCGCTCAGGCCGATTCCGACGTGATCGACCTCGGCCCCGAGGCGCCTGCCTCTGCCGCTCCGACCGACGCCAAGGCGCCCGATGCGGAACCCGAGGATGCCGAGGTGATCACGTCCGAAGAGCCAAAGAAGGAAGGCGCAAAATAGCCCTTCCCCTCGCGCGGCCCGTTTGCTAATAGGCCGCGCACCAAGATCGATCAGCCCCGCTTTGCGCAGGCCTGATCGGTTCAGGGAAGATGGCCGGTGTAGCTCAGCTGGTAGAGCACGTCATTCGTAATGATGGGGTCGGGGGTTCGAGTCCCTTCACCGGCACCACCTTCCCATCCGAAGCAATCCGAAGACATCTCTAAACGCTATGTTTATAAGGGGATTGCGGTCTCCTTTGGTCCGAAGTCGTGTTGCTTGGTACAGTAACATACGGCCCCAATGGGGGTAGATCAGGGGGTATCGCGGCAAGTGCGCGACCGAGGATACCCCCACCATGCCCCTGAACGATGCCCAGATTCGCGGCTTCAAACCCAAGGAAAAGCCCTACAAGGTCTCAGATTTTGAGGGCCTGTATTTAGACATCAGACCGGGTGGGTCAAAGCTCTGGCGCATGAAGTATCGCTTCGGAGGTAAAGAGAAGCTCCTCGCGCTCGGCGCTTACCCTGCTGTTAGCCTCTCAGCCGCTCGAAAAGAAAAGGACGCAGCGCGGGCGATGCTGGCGGAGGGCAAAGACCCAAACGCTGTCAAACAGGCGCAAAAGCGGGAGACGCAGAAGGTCAGTGAACATACCTTCGGCAAGCTTGCGGACCAGTTTATCGACAAGGCGCGCCGCGAAGGTCGTGCCCCTGCAACGATGGCCAAGACGGAGTGGCTTCTGGACATGGCGAAGGCTGCTTTCGGTTCCCGTCCGATTGCGGAAATCACAGCGCGGGACATTCTTGTTGTTCTTCGCAAAGTCGAAGCAAAGGGAAATTACGAAACGGCTAAGCGCTTGCGTTCCAAGATCGGTGGAGTTTTTCGCTATGCAGTGGCCAACGGCGCGGCGGAGAGTGACCCGACATATGCACTGCAAGATGCGCTGATCCGGCCTCAGGCGACCTCACGCGCGGCTATCACCGACCCCAAAGCCTTCGGTGGGCTTCTGAGGGCGATTGACGGGTTTCACGGCCAAGCGATAACCCGGATCGGACTTCAACTCCTTGCGTTGCTGGCCCAGCGACCAGGCGAAATCCGCCATGCGAAATGGCAGGATCTTGATACGGACAATGCTGTTTGGTCGATTCCAGCGGAGCAGATGAAGATGCGGCGCGCGCATGACGTTCCATTGCCGGGCCGAGCAATGGAACTGATCGAAGAACTACGAGAGATTACCGGAACGGGGGTTTATCTATTCCCAAGTCTTCGCTCTTACAAGCGTCCCATGAGTGAGAACACGTTGAACGCGGCGTTGCGTCGGATTGGTTACACTGGCGATGAAATGACTTCGCACGGTTTCCGCGCGACCTTCTCGACATTGGCCAATGAAAGCGGGCTCTGGCACCCGGACGCGATAGAAAGGCAGCTGGCCCATGTTGAAGGCAACTTGGTTCGGCGCGCTTATGCGCGAGGCCTGCACTGGGAAGAGCGGGTCCGCATGTCAGAGTGGTGGGCTGGATATCTGGAAGAACTCAGGGCAGGCTAGTAGGCGTTAGGAAAACTGATGAGGCTTATTTTTGGACAAATCGGTTCGCACGGAGATCATTGAGCGAGAGTACAAACGTCTCTTGGAGCATGTTGCGGGTTGGGAGCGACCGCAGTTGGTTGAAGCCATTGGTCCTAACGATCTGGACGCAGTGGAGTTATTTGAGGAGAGGCGTCTACTTGTTGAAGCAGACGTGCGGAAAGCCTTGGATGCCTTAACCGACGACTTTTTCGATACCTACATCAGGTTTCATTTAGGGTCAGGACCCATTGATTTCAGAGGGGTGTCGTGATTCACGGTTCGAAAAAGAGCGGTGAACATGTCTGATCTATTCTGGCTGACCGATGCTCAGGTGGCGCGTCTCGAGCCTTTCTTTCCGAAGTCCCACGGCAAACCCCGCGTCGATGATCGGCGTGTGCTGAGTGGGATTATCTTTATCAACCGCAATGGGTTACGATGGCGCGATGCGCCTGCAGCCTATGGTCCACACAAGACGCTCTACAACCGCTGGAAGCGATGGAGTGATAAAGGCGTTTTTGCCCGAATGATGGCTGGTTTGGCTGCTGAACACGGTGAGACGAAGACAGTCATGATCGACGCGACATACCTCAAGGCCCACCGGACAGCGACCAGCATGGGCGTCAAAAAGGGGGGCGTGGGCGCCTGATTGGTCGCACCAAGGGCGGCATGAACACCAAGCTGCATGCCATCTGCGACAGCCAAGGACGCCCGCTTGATCTGTTCGTGACCGCCGGACAGGTGAGCGACTACATCGGGGCGCGCGCCTTGCTCAGCAGCCTGCCGAACGTCGATTGGTTGCTTGGTGACCGCGGCTATGATGCCGACTGGTTCCGAGAAGCGTTGCAAGACAAAGGGATACGCGCATGTATCCCCGGTCGAAAGCAGCGCAAGAAACCTGTAAAGTACGACAAGCGTCGCTACAAACGGCGCAACCGGATCGAGATCATGTTCGGCAGGCTGAAGGACTGGCGGCGTGTTGCGACCCGGTACGACAGATGCCCGAAGGTCTTCCTATCAGCCATCGCTCTCGCCGCAGCCGTCATCTACTGGCTTTGAAACTCAATGAGTCCAGACCCTAGGTGCGGAACCGGTTCTAGCCCTCTGCGACAGAGACGAAGTCCAGCCCGATGTCCAGTGTCGGCGCGCTGTGCGTGATCCAGCCGAGCGAGATCAGGTCGACGCCGCTGGCTGCGACCGCGGCGGCGGTGTCGGGCGTGATGCCACCCGAGGCTTCGGTGATTGCACGGCCCGCGACCATGTTCACCGCCTTGTGCAGCGCGTCAGGGTCCATGTTGTCCAGCAGTACAGCGTCGGCGCCGATCTCCAGCACCTCGCGCAGTTGGTCCAGCGTGTCGACCTCGATCTCGACCTTGACCATGTGGCCGGTCGCGGCGCGCGCGGCCTCCAGCGCCGGGCGGATGCCGCCCGCGATGGCGATGTGGTTGTCCTTGATCAGCACCGCATCGGCCAGTGAATAGCGGTGGTTCATGCCGCCGCCTGCGCGGACGGCATATTTTTCCAGCGCGCGCAGGCCGGGTGTGGTCTTGCGGGTGCAGACGATATGCGCGCGCATCCCCGAGACGGCCTGCACCAGACCGGCGGTGACACTTGCGATCCCCGACAAATGCCCCAGGAAGTTGAGCGCCGTGCGTTCGGCGGTCAGAAGACTGCGGGACGGTCCCTCGAATGTCGCGATGCGTGTACCGGGGGTGACGGGTGCGCCGTCCTGAAGGTGGCGGGTGACCTTGATTGCCGGGTCGACCAGGGCACAGGCCAGTTCGGCGCAGTCCAACCCGGCGATCACGCCGGGTTTGCGGGCGACGGCGGTTACGATGGAACGATGTTCGGCCGGAATCACAACCGCGGAGGTGATGTCACCGGCAAGGCCAAGATCCTCTTCCAGCGCGGTACGCAGGGCGGGTTCGATCACCGGGCGGGGCAGGGGGACAAGTGTCATGTCAGGCACTCCGGGGCAGGGATAGGGCCGCCTGCTGTTCCGCGACGGCCAAAATGTCATCAAGCGTCATCCGGCGCGACGTGCTGCCGGACAGGGGCGTGGGAAAATCGGTGCGCGCATGGGCACCGCGCGATTCCTGGCGCAACAGCGCAAAGACCGCGATGGCCAAGCCGACGATGGCCGGGTCGGCGGTCGGCTGGGGTCCGCGTGCAAGCGGCAAGAGATCGGTCAGTGCATCCCGCAATCCGTTTTCGTCGCGGAGCAGGCCCAGCCTGTTCGAGACGATCCCGCGGACTGCGGTGGTTTCCGCCACGGGGGGCAGTGACATGGATGGCAAGGGCGCCACGCGCGCGCCTCGGGCGTGTCGGCCCGCAATGTCGCGGGCGGCGCGCCGCGCCATGACGACCGCCTCCAGCAGAGAGTTGCTGGCCAGTCGGTTCGCTCCGTGCAGGCCCGTGGCGGCGCATTCGCCGACAGCCCAGAGGCCCTCGACACTGGTCCGGGCATGATGATCCGTATGGATGCCGCCCATGTGGTAATGCGCGGCGGGGCGCACCGGGATGGGCTGTTGCGCAGGGTCGATTCCCGCCGCACGGCAAAGCCGGGCGATCCCGGGGAACCGCTTGGCAAATCCCGTGCCCAGTGCCGGCCGCGCATCCAGGTAGACTCGTCCGCCGCGCGCGATCTGTGCCGCGATGGCACGGGCCACCACGTCGCGCGGCGCAAGCTCAGCCCCCGGCGTGTCGGCCATGAAGCGCTTGCCGCCCTCGTTGATCAGCACAGCACCTTCGCCCCGGACGGCCTCGGAGATCAGGCCCAGCGGCGTGCCCCGTGCATCCAGTGCCGTGGGGTGGAACTGTACGAACTCCATGTCCGACAGTTTCGCGCCGGCGCGGGCGGCCAGCATCACGCCCTGGCCGTAATTGCCCACCGGGTTCGTGCTGGCATCGTAGAGTCCTCCCAACCCACCGGTTGCCATCACCACTTGCGAGGTCGACAGCAGGCGGCCGTCACTCAGCAGGACGCCACATATACACTGGTCGCGCTGGACCAGTCGCACCACCTCGGTGCCGGTCAGGACGGTGATCGAGGGGCGGCGCTGGACAGCGTCGGCCAGGGTGCTGGTGATCCCAGCGCCGGTGCCGTCGCCGTCGACGTGCAGGATCCGCTTGCGCGAATGCGCCGCCTCCAGCCCGCGGGCGAAATCGCCCTCCGGCGTGCGGTCGAAGCGGACTCCATGCGACTCCAGCATGGCGATCGCCTCGGGTCCGCCGCTCAGGATGGTCTCGGCCACTTGGGGATCACAAAGCCCCGCCCCGGCGGCCAGTGTATCGGCCAGGTGCAGCGCCACGCTGTCATCGGCGCCAAGGCAGGCCGCGATGCCGCCCTGCGCCCATTGGCTGGAGCTTTCCTGCCCCAGACCGGCGCGTGTGATCAGCACCACGGGACGCGGTGCGAGTTCGAGCGCGCAGATCATCCCGGCGATGCCGCCGCCGACGACCGTGACCCGGTCGCCGTCCTGGCCAGGCCGGATCATTTTACGGCAAGCATCCGTTCGACGGCGCGGCGTGCATCCGCGGCGATGGCAGCGTTCACCGTGACCTCGTGATGGTTCTGTTCCAGCGCCTCGCGGATGTTGCCCAGGCTGATCCGCTTCATGTGCGGGCACAGGTTGCAGGGGCGCACGAATTCCACATCCGGGTGATCGACCGCCACGTTGTCGCTCATCGAACATTCGGTCAGCAGAACAACGCGGCCCGGCTTGTTCTCACCGACGTAGCCGGACATGACGGCGGTCGAGCCGGAGAAATCGGCCTCTGCCACCACCTCGGGCGGGCATTCCGGGTGCGCCAGGATGGTCACGCCGGGATAGGCCTCACGCATGCCGCGCACGTCATCGGCGGTGAACAACTCGTGCACCTCGCAATGGCCGTTCCAGGCGATGATCTCGACATCCGTTTCGCGGGCCACGTTCTTGGCCAGGTATTCGTCCGGGATCATCAGGACCTTGGGCACGTCCAGCGATTCGACCACCTGCTTGGCATTGCCGGAGGTGCAGCAGATGTCCGAGGCGGCCTTTACCGCGGCGGAGGTATTCACATAGGTGATGACCGGCACGCCGGGATGCGCCTGCCGCAGCAGGGCGATGTCCTCTGGCGTGATCGAATCGGCCAGCGAACAGCCGGCGCCCATGTCCGGGATCAGCACGGTCTTTTCTGGATTCAAGAGCTTGGCCGTCTCGGCCATGAAATGCACGCCTGCCAGGACGATCACGTCGGCCTCGACCTCGATCGCCTTGCGCGCCAGTGCCAGGCTGTCGCCGACGATATCGGCAACGCCGTGAAAGATTTCCGGCGTCTGGTAGTTATGCGCCAGGATCACCGCGTTCTTTTCCCGCTTCAGGTCCAGAATGGCGGCAATATCGTCCTCGTAGCGGATCCAATCCGGTTCCGGAACGATCTTGCTGACCCGGTCATAAAGTTCGGGAAGGCGAAGGTAGGTCATGGCGGCTCCTTATACTCTGGATGAGTACATCTGGAGCCGCTTGATATTCTCAATCCGAGTTTATGTCAATGCCGTGACACGGGCAGTCTTGGACCGGCCAATGCCTGGGCCTGCAGGACCGTCGGCCGATACCGGTACAGCTTGGCCGGACGGCCCCCGGTCCCACTGGACATCTCGCCGGTTTCCTCGACCAGTTCCTGCTGGTCGATCTGGCGGCGAAAGTTCGGCTTGTGCAGGCGCAGGCCCGACAGCGCCTCGACCGTGCGTTGCAGGTGCAGCAGGGTGAAACTGTCCGGCATCAGCTCAAAGACCACCGGGTGATACTTGATCTTGGCCCTGAGCCGCGCGATCCCGGTCGCCAAGATGCGCCGGTGATCCCCGGTCATGGGCCGCCCGAACCCCTCGATCGCGGGGCGCGAGGGGCTTTCGGCCAGTCCGGCCTCGTACATCAGTTCATAGCGTTGCAGCGCCAAGTCCTCGTTCCAGGGCAAGCCATTCTGCCCGAACAGGAAATCGACACGCTCGCGGCGCAGGGCATCCGACCCCACCCAGTTGTCCAGGCGGTCCGCGATGTTGTTCAGAACAGCCGGTCGGCGGTCCCGGTGATCTTCCCAGGGGAAATATTCGTACCAGCCGTGCCACTGGGGCTGGCCGGTGCCGGGCGTGACCTGTTCCCGAACAAGGCCTAGGTATCCAATCGAGATCCGCCGCGCCGCGCCGGCCTCGGAAGGGGCCTCCCGGTCGCGATCGGCAAAGGTATAGAGCTGTTCGAGGTAGCCGACCGGGTGGCCCGTCTGGCTTTCGATCCAGTCGCGCAGCCCGCTTTGCAGGCTGCGGTGCTGGGACTCGAAGGGGCCAGAGGGCAGTGCCTCGCCCGCGCGCAGGGTCATCACGCGCGGTTCGTTGTCCGTCACCGCCACGAGGACGGCGATCAGGTCGGCATTTGCCAGCCCCGCGCGCAGTTGGACGCCTGTCATGCTCTTGTCTTCCTGCCAGAATGAATGCCCAAGTACCTGTCAGAAGTCCCGTCGCGAGACAAGCCGCGGGGCCGCCAATCCGGGCGTGGCGCCGTTCAACCCCGGCGCAGCTGGCGCAGCCGGGCGCGGTGCGCGGCGGCGATATGGGCCCGCATCGCCTGTTCCGCGGCATCCTGGTCCCGGGCCTGCAGACCTTCGAGGATTGCCGCGTGTTCACGCAGGGCGTCCTCGGCGCGTTCCTCTTCGCGCAGGGTCGTAGGGCCCAGGATCAGCAGCGTCGTGTGGATCGAGGCGACCGCTTTCTTCAGGAAACGGTTGCGCGCGGCGTCCAGAAGGGCGGCGTGGAATTGCCGGTTGAGCACATAGGGATCGCCCTCTCCGGCGGCCATCGTGGCGTGAATGTCGGCCAGCTCCGCCAGTTCCACCTCTGACGCGGCGCGGGCGGCAAAGCGCGCCGCGGTGCCTTCCAGCACCGTGCGCATGTCGTAAAGCTCCGAGATTTCCGCGTGATCCAGGCTGCGGATCGCGGCGCCGACGCGGGGCACATGGGTCACGACACCGTCGCTTTCCAGCTGGCGGATCGCTTCGCGCACGGGGGTCCGGGAAAAGCCGAGCCGCTTGGCAAGTTCGACCTCCATCAGCCGGTCGCCTGGCATCAGGTGGCCGGCGCGCACCTCGTCGAGGATCCGGCGATAGGCCTCTTGTCCCTGGGACAGCTTAAGCGGTTTCTCGTCGGTCATGCGGCGCTCCTTGCGGATATTGAGTACATCTGTATACACAAGGATGCAAGACAGGAGTGCATCATGCCCGACCGTCCCCGTACCGCCACCCTCCGCCGGATCGAGACCGCGCTGACCGCCGCCGCCGGTGTCGCGCTGTTCACGCTGCTGGGTTTGCCGCTCCCGTTTCTCTTTGGCCCGCTGGCGGCCTGCCTGTTTGCGGCACTGGCGCAGCGGCCATTGAAGGGGTTCGGGCAGGTCTCGACGGGATTTCGCACGATCCTTGGCGTTGCGGTCGGCGCCTCGTTGACGCCGGACGTGGTGGCGGCATTGCCCAGCATGGCGGCGTCGCTGGCATTCATCCCGCTCTACATCCTTGTCATCGGGCTGATCGGCGTTCCCTTTTTCCACCGGGTCCACGGGTTCGACCGTGTCACCGCATGGTATGCGGCCATGCCCGGGGGTCTGCAGGACATGATCATCTTTGGCACCGAGGCAGGCGGCGATCCCCGGGCGCTGTCTCTGATCCATGCCACGCGGGTGATGATCATCGTCACCGTGGCGCCGATGATCCTGACCTTCGGCTTCGGTTCTGCGCTGACCAATGACATCGGTGCGCCCGCCGCCGAGATCCCGCTGCACGAACTGGCCCTGATGGCCGGTGCCGCGCTGATCGGCTGGAAGGGGGGCGAGCGGATCGGCCTGTTCGGGGCCTCGATCCTGGGGCCGATGATCGTCACCGCCGTGCTCAGCCTCACGGGTTTCATCCACGCGCGCCCTCCGGCAGAGGCGATCCTGGCGGCGCAGTTCTTTATCGGGGTGGGGATCGGCGTGGGCTATGTCGGGATTACCCTTGGCGAATTGCGCCGGGTGGTCCTGGCGGGCGTGCTGTTCGTGCTGATCCTTGCCGTGTTGGCGGCGATCTTTTCGGAAGTGGTTGTCTTGCTGGGGCTTGCGCCGCCGGTCGAGGGCTTCCTTGCCTTCGCACCGGGCGGCCAGGCAGAGATGACGGTGCTGGCCATCGTGGCGGGGGCTGACCTCGGCTTTGTCATCGTGCATCATCTGACCCGCGTCTTCCTCGTGATCACAGGGGCGCCGCTGGCCGCCCGGTTCCTCATGAAACCCCGAAAGGATCGCCCGTGAGTTTCACAACCCGCCCGGAATTGCAGGGCACCTTCGGTGTCTGCGCGTCGACCCATTGGATCGCCACGGCGGTCGGGATGCGCACGCTCGAGGCGGGTGGAAACGCCTTTGACGCCGGGGTGGCGATGGGCTTTTCCCTCAACGTGGTCGAGCCGCACCTGAACGGTCCCTTGGGCGACATGCCCGCGCTGGTCTGGCCTGCGGGCGACGAGGCGCCGCAGGTGATCTGCGGGCAGGGCACGGCACCTGCCGGGGCGACGCTGGACCGTTACCGCGATCAGGGGCTGGATCTGATCCCCGGTTCGGGCCTTTTGGCGACGGTGATCCCGGGCGCTTTCGACGCGTGGATGGTCATGCTGCGCGACCACGGCACAATGACCCTGCGGAAGGTGCTGGAACCCGCGATCCACTACGCCGAAGAGGGGCATCCGGTGCTGGCCAGCGTGTCGGCCATGATTGCCCAGACCGCCGATCTGTTCCGAAACCACTGGCCAACCTCTGCCGCGACATGGCTGCCGGACGGAGAAGCGCCCGCGCCGGGCAGCCTGTTCCGCAACCCGGAGCTTGCCGCGTTCTGGCGGCGCCTGCTGGACGAAGCCGAGACCGCAGAGGGCCGCGAAGCCCAGATCGAGGCGGCGCGCAAAGCGTTTTACGAGGGGTTCGTCGCCGAGGCCATCGACGACTATCTGCGAGAGGCCTGCGTGATCGACGGCACCGGAACCGCGCGCAAGGGGGTGCTGACCGGGCAGGACATGGCGGGCTGGCGCGCCACGACGGAACCGGCCATTTCGGTCGATTATCACGGCTGGCAGGTCTGGAAGGCCGGGCCCTGGTCGCAAGGGCCGTCGCTGTTGCAATCCCTGCGCCTGCTCGACGCGCTGGGATTCGGCAAGGAGGACCCGTTTTCCGACGCCGCCGTGCACCGCATCACCGAGGTGCTGAAACTCTCGATGGCCGACCGCGAGGCCTATTACGGCGATCCCGACCATAGCGCAGTTCCGCTGGAAACGCTGCTCTCTGCCGACTATGCGCGCACCCGCGCCGGGCTCATCGGGAGCATGGCCAGCCACGACCAGCGTCCCGGGATGATCGATGGATTGGAGACACAGGCACAGGCCTTCATGGCCCGCGCGGCCCGGATGCGCGCGACCGATGCCGGGCCAGGGGGTGGAGAGCCCACCTTCTCACATCTCGCCCCGGAGACGCCCAAACACCCGGACGAGGGCGATACCGTGCACATCGACGTCATCGACCGCTGGGGCAACATGGTCTCGGCGACGCCATCGGGCGGCTGGCTGCAGTCGAACCCGGTCGTGCCGGGGCTGGGCGTGCCGCTGAACAGCCGGGCGCAGATGTTCTGGCTGGAAGAGGGACTGCCAACCTCGCTGGCGCCGGGGCGCCGTCCGCGCACCACGCTGACGCCCTCTATGGCGATGCGGCCCGACGGTACGAGGCTGGCCTTTGGCACGCCCGGAGGCGACCAGCAGGACCAGTGGCAGCTGGTCTTTCTGCTGCGCCTTGTGCATCAAGGGATGAACCTGCAGGAAGCGATCGACGGTCCGCTGTTTCACAGCCAGCACCCGCAGGCGAGCTTTTATCCGCGCGGTTGCACGCCCGGAGGCCTGATGATCGAACCGAATTTCCCTCGGGCCACACTGGACGCGCTGCGCGCGCGGGGGCATCTGGTGACAGAGGCCGCGCCATGGTCCATCGGGCGTCTGACCGCGACCAGCCGCAGCCCCGCAGGGCTGCTGAAGGCGGCGGCCACGCCACGGCTGATGCAGGCCTACGCGGCGGGCCGGTGATCCCGCCCGACCTCAGGCCAGCCGCGGCAGGGCGTGCGCTCGGGCGTCGACGGATGAGATCCGCTTCGCTAGGCTCAGGTCAGGTTCGGGGTTTCCGGATCGACTCGCGGGATTGGCAAGAGGACTAGGGCGATGAGAACAGCGGGACTGGCACTGGCGGGATTCCTGGCGGCGGCCCCGGCCTGGGCCGAGTTCACCACAGGCGATGCACTGGTGATCGGGAACGCGCGCTATGGCGAGACCGCGACTGCCTTTGGCCCTGACAGGGTGCAGGCGGTGGCCAGGGCCTTGCGCCTGCGCGGTCAGGAGGTCGAACACCTGGCCAATGGTGGGTCTGCCGCGATGCAACAGGCGCTGGCGGGTTTCATTGCCGCGATCGACGAGGGAGAGACGCCGCTGATCGTGGTGCTGTCAGGGCAGTTTGTCCCGGGCGACAGCGGCCCGGCCTTGCGTCCGGCTGGTCGCGAAGTGTCAGAGGCTCCGGGCCTGTCGCTTGCGGCCGTGTTGGAGGTGCTGGCCCAGAGCCCGCGCCGGGCCTTCCTTGTTTTGGGCGAGACCGGTGAGGGAACGGGCCTGGACGCGCTGGAGATCCCCGAGGGTGTGACCGTGATCCGTGGCCCCGCCGACAAGGTGGCAGAGTTCGCGGCGCGCGAGATGGCGCAACCGGCCCTGCCGTTGGAAAAATCCGCCGACTGGTATGGGTTGGCGCTGTCCGGATATGTGAGCGATGATCTGGCGATCCTCACCCATACCGAGGTGCGGCCCCCGTCCGAGGCGGAACAGGCTGCCGCCCGCGACCGTATCGCCCTGCTGGACGAGGCGGCGTGGCAGCGCGCTGTCAAGAGCGGGGCGTTCCAGGCCTACCTGGACAGCTATCCGCAAGGCATGCACGCCAAGGAGGCGATGCAGCGGCACGACGACGAACCTGCGGTCAGCCCGGCCGAGGCTGAGGTGGCATTGGCGCTGGACACGGGCGCCCGCCGCGAGATCCAGCGAAACCTGAACCGGCTGGGGTATCGCACACGCGGGGTCGACGGGGTTTTCGGCCCCGGCACACGCGGTGCGATCACCGCCTGGCAGAGAAAGATCGGCGCTGCTCCGACCGGCTACCTTGATGCGGCGCAGGTTGCGCGGTTGGCAAAGGATGCGGCGACAACAGGTCCGGTTGTTCCACGACCGCAGCGCCTGCGCGCTGCCGTCTCGGCGCAGGAAACTGCAACCTGGAACATGGCACGGGGTGAACAGGGGCTGCTTGCCTACCTTGGCCGGTATCCGAACGGTGCCTATTCGGCGCGAGCGCGGGTCAAGCTGAGCAACATGCAGCGCGGGTCGGGCCAGTAAGCGGTCAGCGCGTCCTGGACGCCTCGCGCGCACGCCTCGCGGCCAGCATCTCTTTCAGGACTTCCGGGCGCGGGCGCCAGTCATAGCGATCATCCGCACGGGTCTTTTGCCAATGCAGTGCGCCGCCATTGCGCCAGGGGTCCAGCACGACGCCATCATAGATCGTGCCGCCGCGCGGGCTGACAACCGCCGTGTGGTGAATGATCCGGAAAGGCGAGCGCGGAGAAATCGCACGCAGCACCGACAGCGTCCGGAAATTTTCCTGGCTGAGGCGGCGGTGCATGTCCTCGGCCCAGTGGTTGCACAGGCCGCGTTCGCGTTCGCCGTTGTGGACCTTGGCATTGTGGATCAGCGGCGGGTCGGTGATGCCGTAGTCCTGCCTCAGCTGACGGGAATAGGTATAGGCGATCCGCGCGGCGCGGTCGGCCTCACGCGCATCGACATCGGGACCAAGTGAACGGATTTCCGCTGCCAGCGCGTCGATGTCGTCCTGTCCGAACTCGGGACTGACCGTCGTGCACCCGCCGATGGCGAGCATGGCCAGAGCCATCAACATCATTGCAAAACGCTTTGTCATGGTCGCGCACCCAAAGTTCCCAGCAGTCCTGCCCGAGGCCATAGCCCCGGCGCACCGGATGTGCCAGACCCCGGGCGGCTTTTGCGCCCGGAGTGATGCGGCGCGGGCGCCGGCACTAGAGGGCAAAGGCCTTTTGCGCCGCGGGCCGCGCCAACAGCCGGTCGACGTAGGCCTTGAGGTTGGGCATCCCCGTGAAATCGACGCCGAATTTCTCGCACATGATGCAGGCATGGCCGGTGATCGTGTCGGCGGCGGTGAAATCCCCGGCCAGGTAATCGCGATCCGCCATGTGCGCATCCACGGTCTGCACCATGCGGGTCATCAGCTTCAGCGCGCGCTTGGCGTGTTCCTCGGACCGTCGCTCGGGCTTGAGGAGGATGGTTTCGACGACGTAGTTGTTCATCGGCCCCATGATCATGCCTTCGCCGTAGTGCAGCCATTGCAGGTACTGCGGAAAGGCCGGGGATTCGACCGCCGGAACCAGTTTGCCCTGCCCATAGCGCGCGACCAGGTACTCTGCGATGGCGGGCGATTCAAAGATCCGCACGTCGCCGTCCTGTAGCACGGGGATGCGGCCGTTCGGGCTGATTTCCAGGAACTCGGGCGCGCGCATGGCCGGATCGCCCAGCTTCTCGAACCGGTGCAGTTCGAAATCGAGGCCCAGTTCGTACATCAGCCAGGCGGTGCGCACGGCGCGGGTGTCGGGGGCGAAATAGAGTTTCATCAGGGTCTCCGGTTGGCGGGGCGCGTGCGTCCCCATTGGCGATTTCCGGGCCGGACGGTCGTCTTGCCGGGTTGCGCGTTATTGGGTAGCGGTTGGAACAGGACAGTCAACCGGCAGGACAGCCCATGATCGACGCCCATTTCTGGCCCACGCCCAACGGGTGGAAAATCTCCATCGCGCTCGAGGAGATGGGGCTCGATTATCGCGTGGTGCCGGTCAATATCCTGCGCGGCGAACAGTTCGACCCGGAATTCCTGAAGATAAGCCCGAACAACCGGATGCCCGCCATCGTGGACCATGCGCCCAAAGGCGGTGGCGCCCCGATCTCGGTCTTCGAGGGGGCCGCGATCCTGATCTACTTGGCAGAGAAAACCGGTCAGTTCCTGCCCCGCGATCTGCGTGGGCGGACCGAGGTGCTGGAATGGCTGATGTGGCAGGCCGCCGGGGTCGGGCCGATGTTCGGGCAGGCGGGCCATTTCAAGTTCTACACACCCGAGCCGAACCCCTATGGACTGGAACGCTATACGACCGAGGTGCTGCGCCTTTACGGCGTGCTCGACCGGCGGCTGGAGGGGCGCGAGTATATCTGCGGGGCTTGTTCGATCGCCGACTTCGCCACTTGGCCCTGGGTCGTCACCTACCGCAAGCAGGAGATCGACCTGGACCAGTTTCCCAATGTGCGCCGCTGGTACGAGTTGATGAAAACCCGCCCGGGCCTGCGCCGCGGCTATGACGTGGGCAAGGAACTGGGCAAGCCGCAGGGCAACTGGGACGAGGAGGCGCGCAGGCACCTGATGCCGCGCAGCACGCAGGACCGGGGCTAGCGTGTGGGCCCGGAGCGCAGATGTGCCAGCATGGTCTCGGCATTCGAAACCTTGACCGGGACACCGGGCGGGTTGTCTCTCAGCCCCGGTTCGGAAAACAGCGCGGTGATCTCACCGTCCTCGACAAGCATCGCGTAGCGCCAGCTGCGCAGGCCCATGCCTTGCGCCGACCTGTCGACCAGCATTCCCATCTGGCGGGTGAAATTGCCGTTGCCATCGGGCAGCATCATGACCTTTTCGACCCGCTGCGCCCGTGCCCATTGGTGCATGACAAAGGCATCGTTGACCGACAGGCAGATCACGCGGTCGATCCCTTCGGCTCGGATGTCGTCATGCAGCCGCTCGTAGCCGGGCAGGTGGGTTTCGGAACAGGCAGGCGTAAAGGCCCCGGGCACTGCGAACAGAACGACGCGCTGACGGTCGAACAGTTCAGCGCTGGTCACGTCCTTCCATTCGTAGGGGGTGTCGCCGTCCGGGGAGTCGTTGCGCTGGCGGGTGTGAAAGACGATTTCGGGGACGCGCTGCGGTGTCATGTCCGGGCTCCTGTTGCAGGTCGGTGCGGCCTGTCCCAGAGTATCCGCCCGGGGCGAACGGTAAAGCGCCCAAGTTGACGAGAGAGACGATGCCCGACCAGCCGCCCGATCTTCCCGGCTATGGCGCCTTGCGCCGCTACAAGCCCGCCGGTGTCGCGCGCGGCCCTCGCCTGACCAAGCTGCTGCCTGATCTGGACGCGGCGATATCCGCCTGTGAGCTGCGCGACGGGGCCACGGTGTCCTTCCACCACCACCTGCGCAATGGCGATCACGTTCTGAACATGGTGCTGGCGGCGCTGGCCCGGCGGGGATTGAAGGACCTGCATGTGGCGGCCAGTTCGATCTTTCCCGTCCATGCGCCTCTGGTCGATCACATCCGGAACGGCACCGTCTCGGGCATCTCCGCCGCCTTCATCTCGGGCCCTGTGGCTGAGGCGATCTCGACCGGCGTTCTGCCCCAACCGGCGGTCCTGATGACCCACGGTGGCCGGGCGCGGGCGCTGGATGCCGGGGAAATCGTGATCGACGCTGCCTTTGTCGCCGCACCATCGGCGGACGAGATGGGGAATGTCTCGGGCAGCACGGGGCCGACTGCCTGCGGGACACTGGGCTATCCGATGACGGATGTGGCCGTCGCCCGCCGGACCGTGGCGGTCACCGATACGCTGGTGCCCTACCCGGCGCCTGCCATCGACATTCCGCAGGGACAGGTGGATCACGTCGTGCAGGTGCCGCGCATCGGTGATCCGTCTGGCATCGCCTCTGGCACCACGCGCCCGGCAGAAGACGCGGTCAGCCTGGCGATTGCAGATAGCGCCGCGCGGACCATCGCCGCCAGCGGGTTGCTGAGCGACGGGTTTTCCTTCCAGACCGGGGCGGGCGGCGCGTCTCTGGCGACTGCTGCCGCCGTTGGGCGGCAGATGGCAGAAATGGGCGTCACGGGCAGTTTCTGTTCCGGCGGGATCACCGGTTTCCATGTCGAGATGCTGCGCGCGGGGCTTTTCCGCGGGTTGATGGACGTGCAGTGTTTCGACCTGGAGGCCGTGCGATCCTACAGGGACGATCCCCGGCACCAGTCCATGTCGGCGGCCACCTATGCGGCCCCGCATATCGGCGGCGCGGTGGTCGACCGGGTCGATGCGGTGGTGCTGGGCGCGGCCGAGATCGACCTGGAGTTCAACGTCAACGTGACCACGCGGGCGGGTGGAGTTCTGATCGGCGGGTCGGGCGGGCACGCGGACACGGCGGCAGGCGCGCGCTTGTCCATCGTGACCACGCGGCTGACCGCTGCCGGTTTTGCCAAGATTGTGCCGAAGGTGGGCACGCTGACCACGCCGGGCCAGACCATCGACGTTCTGGTGACGGAGGCGGGGCTGGCGGTGAACCCGGCGCGGCCAGAGTTGGCGGAGAGGCTGCACAAGGCTGGCTTGGCCGTGCGCCCGATTCAGGACCTCGCGCGCGAGGCCGCCGCCAAGGCGCGTCAGCCGGTGTCGCCCCGCGCGCAGGGACGTGTTGTCGCCGTCAGCGAATACCGCGATGGCAGCGTGACTGACCTGGTCCGCCAAATTGGCAGGGACTGACACTTTGCCGTGACAAGGCGCTGGTATTCCGTTCCAAAACCGCGACAATCGCCGCGGATGCGCTATGGTTTTCGCGGATCCGGGTCGCCGTTCTCAGGACAGGACGGACCGCGGCGTTCAACAGGGAAAGAGGTTTCAGGATGACAAAAGACATCCAGTTCAAGCGGTCCTGGCGTGCAATTGCCGGCGCCGGTGTGCTGGCGCTGATGCTGCCGGCCGGTGGGTTTGCCCAGGACGCCGCGCCGGTGCAGGTCGACACGATGCGGCTGGAGTCGGGCCAGCCTGTCACCACGGACACCTTTTTTGGCACCGTGCAGGCCAGCGACATGCTGGGCCTGTCCTACGAGGCAGGCGGTTGTGTGATTGAGGTTTCGGACAAGGCCAAGCGCGCACGCGTCGCCACTGCCGGGCAGGTGCTGGTGCGTCTGGATGACAAGCGGTCGCTGCTGGCACTGCGCACGGCCGAGTCGCGGGTTGCCGAACTGGCCGCCACCATCGAGGAGCGTGAACTGGACATCCAGTCCGCCATTGCCGACGACAAGCGCCGCCAGCAGGAACTGGACCTGACCACCGCCGAATATGAGCGCAACAGCACCATGCTGGGCCGGGGCCTGATCAACGAGACAACGATGGAAGGCGTCGAGCGCCGCTTCATGGAGGCGCAGTTTGCCGCCGACCGCGCGCAAGAGGCCATCGCCACCGCCCGCGCCGCCAAGCGCCGCGCCGAAATCGCGCATGAGATCGGGCAGCTGGACCTGCAGACCGCGCAGCTCAACCACGAACAGCTGGTGCTGACCGCGCCCATCGACGGCGTGCTCGTGGGGTTTGAAACCAACGTGGGCGACTGCGTCTCGGCCGGGGAGCGCGCCGCGCAGATCTATGCGCCCAGCGAGAAATCGGTGGATGTCTTCATCCTGATCAGCCGCCTGTCCGAAAGTGGCCCGACCGGGATTTCCGACGGCTCGGGCGTGCGCATCACCCGCGTGAACGGCCAGGTCTGCGCCGGGACGATCACCCGTTTCGACACCGAGGCGGACCTGGAAAATCAATTCGTGAAGGCCACCATCGAGGTCGACGAGACCTGCGCCCCCGACCTGTTCCTGAACGAGGCGGTGGAGGTCGAAGCGATGCTGGATGCCGGTGACGAAACCTTTGAGATCCCCACCAACGCGCTGACCAGTGGCGACACGGTCTTTCTGGTAGACGAAGAGGGCGCCACGCTGCAGGAGGTCGCGGTCGAGATCCTCAAGACCGGCCCGCGTGAGACCATCGCGCGTATTCCCGGCGCTGCGGGGCGGCTGATCGTCAGCGATGCCCTTGCCGGTCTGGGCGAAGGTCAGGCGGTGGCGCTGCGCTGATCGCCTTGCGGTGATCCTGCCCGGTCAGGGCGGGGTCAGCGTGCCCCGCATGGTTGCGGAGTAAAGGAAATCCTCGAGATCCTCGGTGTCGATCGGCTTGGTCATCAGCACGGTCTGCGCCGCGTCGCACATCTGGCGCAGTTCGGTCGAGCGGTTGGCCGACATGAGGCGCGCGGGCAGGCCCGGATCGCGCGCCCGCAACTGCCGGACCAGCGCCAGCCCGTCCTGCCCCTCGCCAAGGTGGTAATCCGCCAACAGGGCGTCCGGCAGGATGCCGATGTCATGCAGCAGTGCGCGCGCCTCCTCGACGCTGCCCGCATCCAGCACGCTGCCGCCCCAGCGTTCGATCAACAGGCCCAGCGCGTGGCGCAGTTCCTCGTCGTTTTCCACCAGCAGCACGATCAATCCGCTGTCGCGCAGGCGTTGCCGAGCTGCCGGGCTCTTGCGGGGTACGGGCATCTCGTTCGGGCCGTTCACCCTTTGCGCGCTGAAGAAGAACCGCGTGCCGCGCCCAAGTTCAGAGGTCACACCAAGCGGATGGCGCAACTGCGCGCAGGCGCGTTCCACGATCGCCAGGCCAAGGCCCAGCCCCTCGTTCACGCTGCTCTTGCTGTCCAGACGCTCGAACTCGCGAAAGATCCGTTCCTGGTCGTCCTCGGCGATGCCGGGTCCGGTGTCCCAGACCTCGAAGCGGACCGTGTTGCCCTGCCGCCGCGCACCAACAAGCACACGGCCCTTTTCGGTATAGCGCACCGCGTTCGCGATCAGGTTTTGCAGGATGCGGCGCAGAAAGCCGGGATCGCTGGCCACGCTGCCAGAGGCGGGCACCACGCGCAGATCCAGCCCCTTGAGCGCGGCAAGGGGGGCGAACTCATCATGCAGTCGCTGCAAGAGTTGGTTCACCGAGACGGCGGTGATGTCCAGGCTGGCGGCGCCGGAATCGAGCTTCGAGATGTCCAGCAGGGCGTCGATGATCTTTTCGACGCTGTCCATCGCGCTCAGTGCCTTCGTCGCGTGTTCCTGCGCGGTGTCATCGCCACCACGCTCCGCGATCCCCGAGATGTAAAGCTTTGCCGCCGACAGAGGTTGCAGCAGGTCATGGCTGGCCGCCGCGACAAAGCGGGACTTGGACGCATTGGCCCGTTCCGCCGTGACCAGCGCGTCCTCCAGTTCCAGCGTGCGTTCCATCACCCGCCGTTCCAGCAGTTCGTTGGCCTCTTCCAGCGCCCGTGCCGCCTGGCGTTCGACCGAGACGTCGGTGAATGAGATCACGAAACCGCGGTCGGGCATTTCCTGCGCGAAGACGTCCAGCGTGATCCTGCTCTCGGCGCGGATCTCGAACCGCAAGGGTTGGCGGCCGCGGTCCTGGTGCGCCCATGCGCGCAGTTCCTCGGCGGTCATCACGTCGGCGTCAAAGCGGGTTTCAAGCTGTTCGATCAGCCGGTCGAAATCCACGCCAAGCCGCAGCGTGGCGATGGGCAGGGACAGCATCTCGCCGATCTTGTCGTTCCAGCCCACCAGCCGTGCGTCGCGGTCAAAGATACAGACCCCCTGGTTGAGGTGGTCCAGCGTCGCCCGCAGCATGCGCGCCTGGCTGTCCAGCAGCTTGCCGCGTTCCTGCCGTTCCAGCCGCATGATGTCTGTCACGTCGGTCTGCAGAACCACGGTGCCGCCGTCCGGTGTGCGGTGTTCGCTGACCTGCAGCCAGCGATCCCAGATCAGGCGCACGTTGAAGATCGCGTGCCGGTCCTTGTGACGTTTCAGCCGCTGTTCGGCCCATTGCGCGGGGCTGACGATGTCGGGCAGTTGCAGGAACCGGCTTTCGCTGACCGCTTCGACGTAGTCGGCAAAGGGCAGGCCTTCGGCCAGGCGCGGTTGCACGTCGTGCAGCGGCAGGCTGAACCGGCTGTTCCACATCACCAGCTTGTCGGCGCTGTCGAACAGGGCAAAACCCTCCTGCACCGCCTCGATCGCGTTGGCGAGATTCTTGCGGGCGTGTTCGGCCTCGTGCTTGGCGCGGGCCAGCGCGGCGTTGGACTGGTTCAGCAGGTCCAGCGTGTATTCCAGGTCGCGGGTGCGCTGGCGCACCTGGTCCTCCAGCATGGCGGCGCGTTCGAACTGGGCATAGGCGGCGCCGGATTGATCGGTGTCCTGTTCGACCCGGCGCATCAGCGCCTCGCTGATCTTGAGCAGCTTTTCGTTCTGGCGTTCCAGCGGGTCGTCGGGATTGATCAGGAAATGCGTCACGTCTCCCTGCATGGACCCTCCGGTGCATAGATCGCGACTCCGGTCATGGTCTGGTTGACATGCATCCCGTTGACCTGCTCGCCGTAGGTGGAAAACCCGGTGACCCTGTGCCGCGACAGCACATCGTCAAGGGGCCGTTTCAACTGGCGTTTCTCTGCCTCTATCCGGCGCAGAACGCAATCGCAGGCCAGGATTGCCTCGGGCTTTTGGGTCCGTGACAGTTCGCTCAGCTGCTGGTCGAGGTGGTCGACGATATGGGCCGCATCGGCCAGGGTCAGCACCAGCCCCTCGTCGATGGCGGAAAAGAATTCCAGCGCGCCGCTCTCGGTCACGCGCTTGATGGCGCGGACATGGTGACTGCCGCCCAGGCGCACGACCATCGGGCTGTCGGCAAAGGTGAAGGTGTCGATCTGGTGCGGGTCCTTGCCCAGCAGTCGCCCAAGCTCCAGTGCTGCCGGTTCGGCATTGATTTCATGCACAAGCCGGCGTGACGGATCCGCGCGGGTTACCACCATGCGCAGGTCTGTGGGGGTGAAATGGTTGACGCTGAACACGCGCAAACGACAGGTGCTGCGCACCAGGGCCATGACAGCCGCCTTTTCGTGGCAGACGCCGTTCAGGGCGACGAAGGTATGTTCGAACCGCACGCCGTCCCCGGCAGATCCGCCGAAAAGCTGCGTCGGCCCCAGCCCGGCGGTCAGGGACGAGGCCAGCCGGTCTTCCTGCATCGACAGCCCGTCGACCATGAGAAAAGCGAATTCCTCGGTCATCTCGGGGGCGCGGGCACCCAGGTCGGCGCGGGCGCGGATGGTGCGCTGGGTCATCTCGTGGCTGGGCAGGTTTTCCAGGTCCTCGTACAGCAGGACCTCGGCCTCGAAACAGCGCTGGGGCAGGGCCATTGCCACCACCTGGTCCTCGACATAGCCAGCGCCCATCGCGATCTCTCCGGCTGTGGTGCAGGCCATGACCGGGGCATCGCCCAGTCGGGACTGCAGGCCCGTTACCAGCGTCTGGAATGGTGTCGCGGGGCTGCAAAAGATCATCACGACGGCAAAGGGGCCGTTGCCCAGCCCGTCGGCAAGCTGGTCGATCAGGTCGGGTGCGTCGCAATCGGCGCGGGCTGTCCGCAGAACGGCGTCTTTGTCGACACCCCCCTCGGACGGAGAGGCTGCTCCGTCCATCGGTTCTCCTCCCCAAATGTTCTGTCTTTATTCCGGACAGATTACGGAGTGTCCGGCTGTCTTGGCAAGAGGTTCGAAAAGCTGGCCTCGCCCGCGATCAGCACGGCTTGGGTGCGGCTCTGAACGCCCAGTTTGCGCATGATGGCGGTGACATGCGCCTTGACGGTGGTTTCCGCGATCGACAGGTCATAGGCGATCTGCTTGTTCAACTTGCCTTCGCAGATCAGTTGCAGGATGCGCGCCTGCTGGTTGGTCAGCGTCGACAGGCGCGACACCGCGTCGTCCCCGGACTCTGCCGGCTGCCCGGCATCGCCCACGTCGACGAACCCCTCGGGGACAAAAACCTCGTCCCGGGCCAGCGCGTCGAAGGCCTGGCGAAAGACTCCGCGCTGGCTGTGCTTGGGGACGAACCCCTTGGCGCCCGCGCGCATCACCGATGTCACCATCCGGTTGTCCGCCATCGACGAGACGACGACCACGGGGATCCCCCCGGCAGCGGTCTTGAGGCGGATCAGTCCGTCCAGCCCGTTCACGTCCGGCAGGTTGAGGTCCAACACGATGACATCCGGTTCCGCGCCTTCGCCCAGGGCGTCCAGCGCATCCTCAAGCAGGCTGGCGGTTTCGATCTCCTCGATCCCGGCCACGGTCTTGAGCGTCATGGCCAGCGCGTCGCAGAACAGCGGATGATCGTCCACGATCAGCGCAGAGGCGAAATGCCGTTGATGATCCGTATCGGGCAACGTTCTCCTCCCCATTGAACGCCGATCTCTTGGTATACCTTACGATCCTAGCAAAGCGCCAGAGCCTCGGCACCTGTGCTAAGGTCTTAGGAGGATGTGCAGACGGCGTGACCAGGGTCACGCCGTCAGTCGGTCCGGCGTGCCGGTTCAACCGGTCCAGTTGGTCGCCTGGGCAAAGATCAGGAAGGCGATCGCAATGCCGATCCAGGTCACGAAGAGCGGCAGGAAGAATCGGATCCAGCGATCCCAGCCCACACCGGCCAGCGCGAGTGTCGCCATGAAGTAGCCGGAAGTCGGGTAGAAGATGTTCGATAGTCCGTCACCCAGCTGATAGGCCAGCACCGCGTTCTGCCGTGTCACCCCGATCAGGTCCGAAAGCGGCGCCATGATCGGCATGGTCACAAGCGCCTGGCCGCTGCCCGACGGAATGACAAAGTTGAATCCAAGCTGCGACAGGAACATGCCCACCGCCGAAAGCGTGTCGGGAAAGCTGCCGACAAGGCCGCCAAGCCCGTGCACCAGCGTGTCCATCACCTGCCCCTGCTCGAACATCACGGCGACCGCCCGCGCCAGCCCGACGATGATCGCGCCCATCAGCACGTCGCGAAAGCCCTCGTTGAAGGCATCGCAGATGCGCGAGGTGTTCAGCCCGGCGACAAGGCCGACGGCAATGCCCATCAGGACAAACAGGCCCGCCATTTCCAGCATGAACCAGCCACGGGTCAGCACGCCCCAGACGAGGATCGCGAAAAAGCCCAGCGTGACCAGCCCGGCCAAGGACTGGCGCGGGGTAAAGCGCATCGGCTCGGACGAGAAATCGTGCTGGTAGGCGCCGCGCTTCGTCTCTTCGCGGGAATCCCCGGCCATCAGGCTGTCGTCGGGGGTGGCGCGGACACGGCGGGCGTAGCGGATCGTGTGCAGCATGGCCACGACCAGAAGAACGACAAAGAGCGTCGCGCGCAGGCCGGCACCGGAATACAGCGGGAGTTCGGCAATGGTCTGGCCTAGTCCGGTATTGATCGGGTTCAGGACACCGGCGGTGAACCCGGTTGTCGTTGCCAATAGTGCGGTGGCCGCAGCGGTGATCGAGTCGTACCCCAGTGCGATCATCAGCGGCAGGATCACCGGCACATAGACCAGGGCCAGTTCCTGTGTCCCGATCAACGAGGCCACGACGGCAAAGACCGTCATCAGCACGGGGAACATCAGCAGGCTGCGCGAGGAAAATCGCCGTGCGAGCTTGTCCACCGCCACGTCGATCAGGCCGGTCCGGCGCACCACCATGAACGTGCCGCCGATGATGAAGGTAAAGAAGACGACCGTGGCGGCATCCACCAGCCCGTTCGGGACGGCCAGCATGAACTGTTCCAGTCCCACGGGCGTGGCCGGAACCTCGCGGTAGCTGGTCGGGTCGATGGCGCTGCGACCATTGGCAAGCGTCACCCGGTCATACAGACCAGCCGGAATGACATGGGTCAGCGCGGCGGCAATGGCCGTGAAGACGAAAAGGATGACGTAGATGTGCGGCATCCGGATACCGGGCGCCTCTGTCTCGTCCACTTCGGTGTTCTCGGCGGTCATTGTCTGGTCCTCCCTCGATCCTGCGGCGCGCCGTGGCGCAAGGATCGTCTGATGTTGCAATAACTGACATGTTAGTTAAAATATTTTGTGTAATGCCATAAACGCTTTCAGAAGGGTCTGTTTGCAAATTTTTGAAAGCGGCGCCAAATATAAGGGAAAGCGGAGGAAAACATGACGGAGGCAGGCGGTGAAGCGCAGAGCAGACGTGCCTTTGGCGCCCTCATCGATGCGCTGAGACGTGGAGAGCTGCCGTCGAGCAGCTTTCATTCGATGCAGCAACTGGTGAGCGTTCTGGGGTTTCCGATCTCGTCGATTCGCGAGGCGGTCAAGCGGGCAGAGGCACAGGGTCTGGTCGAGATCCTGCCCAAACGCGGCATCCAGGTGATGTCGGCGGACCTCAACTCCACGCGCAACTGCATGGACATGCGCGCGACGCTGGACAAGGAAGGCGCGCGCCGCCTGCTGGCGCGCGAAAAGGGGCGTGACTGGTCCGGACTGCGCGCGGCGCATGAGGCGCTTCTTGCACGGGCGCGGGCCGGGATCGGCGCCGCAGAGGCGGTAGACGCCATCGACGTCGACCTCAGCCTGCACGACGCGCTTGCCGAGGAACTCGACAATCCTCTGCTGCGGCAGTGCTACGCAGAGAACCGCACGCGCATCGCTATCATCCAGAACACGCGCCCCTTTCTCGCCGACCGCGTCGCCTCGGCGATGGAAGAGCACCTGGCAATCATTTCAGCGATCGAGGCCGGGGACGAAGCGGCGGCGATGAAGGCCATCGACCTCCATTTCGTGCAGACCCTGCGCTGGTGGGGCATCTACGGCTGAGCTGTCCCGCTTTATGCGGCGGCGGTGCCGTAGGTGCGGATCACCTGTCGCCGAACATGTCGCCCAGCCCGCCCAGAACAGAGCCTTCGCCCTTGTTGCCGCCGGGACCCGCGGCGCGCAGAACGCGGTCCGCCAGTCGCGAGAAGGGCAGGCTTTGCAGGAACACGGTTCCCGGGCCGCGCAGGGTGGCCAGAAAGATCCCCTCGCCGCCGAAGACCATGCTCTTCAGGTTCCCGGCCCGTTCGATGTCATAGTGGACGCCGCTGGTCATCGCCGCCAGACAGCCGGTATCGACGCGCAGAACCTCGCCGGCCTGCAATTCGCGCCGGATGACGGTGCCGCCCACATGGATAAAGGCCATGCCGTCGCCGTTCAGACGCTGCAGGATGAAACCTTCACCGCCGAAGAACCCGGCACCCAGCCGACGCTGAAAGGCGATGTCGGTCGTCGTTCCGAAGGCCGCGCAGAGAAAGGCGTCCTTCTGGCAGATCAGCTCTCCGCCCATTTCGGCCATGTTCACCGGGATGATTTTGCCCGGGTAGGGCGCGGCAAAGGCGACGCGTTTCTTGCCCTGACCGGTGTTGGTGAAATGGGTCATGAAGATGGATTCGCCGGTCAGGACGCGCTTGCCGACGTTCAGAAGCGAATCCATGAACCCGGCGGACGGGCGGGCGCCATCGCCAAGACGGGTTTCAAAACCGATCCCGTCATCCATGTAGTTCATGGCCCCGGCCTCGGCGATCACGACCTCCGCAGGATCCAGCTCGACCTCGACGATCTGCATGTCATCGCCGAAAATCTCGTAGTCAACTTCATGGCACCGCATTTCAAACTGCCTTTCGAATATGGCCAAAGGGAATGGGCCGAAGGCTAGACCGGTCAGGCTGGCGAAGTCCAGAAGCCGCGCGACGGTTGCATCCGTTCGACCCGGTCAGGCGGAACGCTCGGCCGCTATGCCGTCTTCGGTCAGGATCAGGTTCAGCGGAATGTCGTGGGCTTGCGGATAGATCGTCCGCAGCTTGGCTCCCTGGAACCCGATGCCGACGGTAAAGGGGCAGGGTGTCAGCGCGGCCAGTGTCCGGTCAAAGTAGCCGCCGCCATAGCCCAGTCGGAAACACCCCGCATCCCAGCCCATGACGGGGGCCAGCGCGATTTCCGGTGTCAGCCGGTCCGCGTCCGGCGAGGGAACCGGGATGTTCCAATCCCCGCGCACCATGTCACAGCCCGGTGTCCAGCGGCGAAAGGCCAGAGGCGCGGCTTTTTCTTCGACGACCGGCAGTGCGACAATGCAACCGGCGTCATGCAGTTCCGCCATCACTGGGCGCAGGTCGGGTTCCCCCTTGATCGGCCAATAAGCGGAAACGACCCGCCCACGGGCGCCGCCGAAACGGTCTGAAAGCAGTTTTTGCAGGTGCTGGCACAGCGCCTGGCCGACCTGCTGCCGTTCATCGACCGAGAGCGCTTGCCGCGCGGCGCGCAAACGCCCGCGCTCGGCCCGGCGCCACCGGGCGACGTCGCTGCTCTGCACGGGGTCCGTTGCCAGCGGGTCGAAATAATCCGGCGCTATCTCCTGCGCCATACAGGGTGATGAGGCGTACGGGCTGGAGCTTTCCACGGTATCGTTGCTCATGTAAGACCTCCTTCCCACGCAACAATAGCGGATCGTGCGGCCTGACGCATGGTTCTTTGCGACAAGTCGCGCGCAGGGTTTCGAACAAAAAAGGGGCGCCCCGCAGGACGCCCCCTGTCAAACCCCAAGGGGTCGATTACTGCAGGCTGGCCAGTTCCTTGGGCAGCTTGAAGGTCCAGACGGTGCCACCCTGGTTGAGGTAGTTCACCTTCTTGGCAACCTCGCCACCCCAGAGCGGAACAGCCCCGCCCCAGCCGGAGACGATCGAGACATATTGCTCGCCGTCCATCTCCCAGGTCACGGGTTGGCCCACGATGCCCGAGCCGGTCTGGAACTCCCAGAGAACTTCGCCGGTCTCGTCATCCAGTGCGATGAACAGGCCCTCGGGCGTGCCGGTGAAGACAAGGCCGCCGCCGGTGGTCATCACGCCACCCCAAAGCGGTGCGTCGTTCTTGTATTCCCAGACCAGGTCGCCGGTATCCGGATCGATCGCCTTGAGCGAGCCGATGTGATCCTCGTAGTTCGGCTTGATGGTGAATCCTGCACCCAGGTAGGCCGCGCCCTTCTTGTAGGTGATCGGCTCATTCCAGATATCCATGCCCCATTCGTTGGAGGGCACGTAGAAGTTGCCGGTCTTCTGGCTGAAGGCCATCGGCATCCAGTTCTTGCCACCAAGGAACGACGGCGAGGCAAAGATCACTTCACCCTTCTTGCCGTCTGCGGCCGCGCTGGGATCGCCGGGACGGTTGGCCTCGTTGAAGATCGGGCGGCCGTTCTCGTCGATGCCGTTGGCCCAGGTGATGTCCTTGACGAAGGGCGTGGCCGAGATGAATCCGCCGTCTTCGGCGTCCAGAACATAGAAATAGCCGTTCCGGTCGGCTGTGGCGAGGCGCATGTTGCCGTCGCGGTCGTTGTAGGCGACCACTTCGTTCACGCCGTCATAATCCCAGCCTTCGCGCGGGGTGGTCTGGAAGTGCCACTTGATCTCGCCGGTCTTGGGGTCGATGCCGATGCGGCTTGCGGCATAGAGGTTGTCGCCCGAACCGTCGTTCTTTTGCCCGGCGTCGCGCAGCCAGCTGTTCCACGGTGCCGGGTTGCCCGCGCCAAAGATCAGCGTATCGGTGCGGGCGTCATAAGAGCCGCCCAGCCAGGTGGCGCCGCCGCCGGTTTTCCACATGTCGCCCGGCCAGGTCGCGTTCAGCTCTCCGGTCATGGTCGAGGGTTCGCCGTTCAGCATGCCCATGTGGCCTTCGATCACGGGACGTTCCCAGACCAGGTCGCCGTTCTCGACGTTGCGGGCCTGCACGGTGCCGACGATACCGAATTCACCGCCCGAGTTGCCGGTGATGACCAGCCCGTCGACGATCAGCGGCGCGGCAGTGTAGGAATAGCCGGCCTTGTAATCGGCGATCTTGTCGCGCCAGACGACATCGCCGGTGTCCTTGTTCAGCGCCACGATGCGCGCGTCCAGCGTGCCGAAGATGATCATGTCGCCATAGATCGCGGCCCCCCGGTTGACCACGTCACAGCAGGGCAGGATCCCCTCGGGCAGGCGGGCGTCGTACTGCCACAGTTCGCGACCGGTCTTCAGGTCGATGGCATAAAGCCGCGAATAGGAGCCGGTGACATACATCACGCCGTCGTAGATGATCGGCTGGGCTTCCTGACCGCGCTGCTTTTCACCGCCAAAGCTGAAGGCCCAGGCGGCCTGCAGGAACTTGACGTTGTCCTTGTTCAGCGTGTCCAGCGGGCTGTACCGCTGCAGGTGGCGGCCCATGCCGTTGGTCACGACCTGCGTCGTGATGGTCTGGTCGTCGGCCAGGTCGGCCTCTGTCACTTCTGCCGTGGCGGCTGTGCCGGTCAGCAGGATGCTGGCAGCGGCTGCCAGAATGAATCGGTTCATGAGATTTCCTCCCTTCATCGCCCAGGCGACGTGGATACACGCGCCCCTCTCCCGGACGCCGCCAACAGTATTCAGGGAAGCCGCGTGGCGAGGTATTGCACAATGGTCGTACGACCGTGGCGCGGTTGACAGGATCCCGGAAACATGACCCGCACAGGGTCGGCCAAGGTCCCGCAGATCCCGCTGACACCAAGACCAAGGGCGGCGCCGCGGGCCGCGCTTTCGGTCCGCGATGGGGCAGGGATCAATCCGAAGTCGCGCCGCCGTCCCGGGTGGTGATGCTTCCGATCACGGCAAATACTATCCGCTGCATTGATCGTATTCCTGCGCCTGCGTGGGCTTGTCATGGTCAGGAGCAGGGCATCGGGCCGTCTTCGAGCGTGCCGTGGGGCAGTTGCCACGGAACATCTCGGCTCGCCCGGCCCCCCGAAGGGAGGAGACCCGAGGCCGCAAGGGGTCTTCCTCGATCCGGCGCTTTGCGGGATGACCGGCGCAGGTTCAGAAGAGCGGCGCGTATTTCCAGTTGTCCGCGTCGGGTGTGACCTGGTCGAGGTCATAGTCCGCACCCTGAAGCCGCCGGGCCACGGGCAGTCCCGCCTTTGCGGCGCGATCCACCATCGCCCGGCCCGCGGCCTCGTCCCGGGCGACGCCGTGCCCGCGGATCAGCGCCAGACCGTAGTTGAACTGGCCCACCGGATCGCCGGCCTCGGCGGCCCGTCGGTCCCATTCGGCGGCGGCATCGGGGTCATAGTCGCCGCCGAGGCCGTTATTCTGCAACTGTCCCATCCAGGTCATCGCGGCCGTGTAGCCGCCCTTTTCGGCACAGAGCCGAAAGATCTCGCGTGCGTCGGCGTGATCGCCCTTCTTGGTGAAGTGATAGCCAGAGGCGCAGGTGGTCATGTCGGCCTGTCCGCGACGGATGTTGTCGATCACCCGGTCCATGCCCATCTCGGGCGGGTTTAGGGTGCCCAGGTCTTCCTCGGCCAGGGCGGGCGTGGCAATCGCGGTGCAGATCGCCAGGACGGTCATGCGCATGGCATCCTCCGTTCGCGGCATCGCGACGGGATCCACCGCGATGCGACTAATCTAGCGTGTCGGGCCGGAGCGACCAACCGCAAGCTGCGGGTCACGGGCGCAGCGCGGCCCCCCAGGGGAAGCGGCCCACCTTGATGGTCTTGATCGCCTCTCGCTTGGCCACGTCGATCACCGTCACGTCGCCGGACACACCGTTCGTGGTGAACAGCAGCGACTTGTCGCTGTTGAAGGCCATGTGCCAGACGCGGCGCCCGACCAGGATGTATTTCTCGACCTCGAATGTCTCGGCGTTGACGACGGCGACATGGTTGGACGGCCCAAGGGCGACAAAGGCGGTCTTTTCCTCGCCGTCGAATTCGAACCCGACGGGCTGGACCCGGTCCGGGTGCACGCCCTTGACGGCAAAGTCGATCTTGGCCAGTTCGGCCTTCGACTCAACGTCAAAGATGCTGACCGTGCCGCCGATTTCCGCAGAGACCCAGAGCTGGGTCCCTCCGGCGGCGAATTCCGCGTGGCGGGGCCGCGAATCGACCAGCGTGTTGGCGACCAGCTCGCGGGTTTCCGTGTCGATCCAATGCGCCATGTTGGTGGTTTCCGAGGTGGTGATGGCATAGCGCCCGTCGGGCGAAACGGCCATGCCCTCGGGTTCGATGCCCACGTCGATCTGGGCCACCACGGTGCGGCTCACCACGTCGACGACGGTGGTGATCGCGTCATCCTCGTTGGCAATGTAGAGATGCCGGTTGTCCGGGTGCAGGACGAATTGTTCCGGATCTTCGCCCGAGGGCAGGTCGAACAGGATCTCGCCGGTGGCCGGGTCCATGACCTGCACCGTGTCGCTGTCCGAGGCGCAGATGTAGACCACCTTGTGGTCGTGGCTGAAGGTGATTCCGCGCGGGCGTTCGCCGGTCGGGATGGTGCGCACCACCTCGAGCGTGGCGACGTCGATCACGCTGATCGTGTCGTCCTTTTCGTTGGTGATCCAGATTTCCTCGGCGGCGACGGGGGCGCCCAGCAGACATGCGGCGAGGCCCGCGGTGAGGGTCTTGCGAGTATTTTCAGAGGGAAGAAACATCATGTCGGTCCTCAGTTTCCGAACGCCATGCAATCGGATTCGGGGGCGTCGCGGCCCAGTGTGTCGAGTTCGTTGACCTGGTGGAGAAAGCCTTCGAGCGGGGCCTGCGCCACCAAGGCGCGTTGCGTGACCAGAGGGATCGGCTGGCGCAGCTGGCCGTTCCAGCCGCGGAAGGACAGCGGGCGGCCCTTGAAGCCAGCCAGTTCGAAGTCGGGGCCCAGCAGGTAGGCGCGCAGGGTTGCGGTGTCGGCGGCGCCGGTGCGGGTGACGGCCTCGCCAATGGCACGCACGGCGGCCCAGGCGGCGTAGTCGCGCGATTGCATCGGGCGCGTGGCCAGGTCCGTGAATCGCGATTGCAGCTGTGCCGCGCCCCATTGCTCCACCACCGGCGCCCAGGCAACGGGCACCAGCCCCTCGGAGCCGGCGACAGGGCGGGGCGTCCAGGTATTGTAGGCGATGTAGCGTCCGAAATCCTGGATCTCGTCCGCGATCAGCAGGACGTCATGCGCCTTGAGGTCCTGAGTGAAGAGCGGCACCTCCTGGCTGGCGTTGCGGCGCATGTCGGCGTCGAAGGCCCAGGTCTTTTCCGAGCTCAGGCGCATTCCGAACTTGGCCAGGCTGGCGCGCATCGCGTCGCCGAAGGCGATGTCATCCGGGTGGGTGCCGGTGATCATCGCCAGGTCGTCCCAGCGGCGGCTCAGCAGGAACTGTGCGAGGGCATCGGTGCGCATGGCATTGCTGGGCAGGGTGTGCAGCAGGTTTGCCCGGCAGTCGGCACCGCGCAGGCGGTCGTCGGGTGCGGTGCTGTTGAAGATCAGCGCGCCCGCGGCCTCGGGGAGGTCTGCCAGCGCGAGCGCCGCATCGGCGGGGGCGTCCAGCACGATCAGGTCGGTGGTCGCCAGCGCGGCGCGCGCCGCCTCTGCAAGGTCGCCGCCGATGGGCACCTCCGTCACCTCCAGCGCCCAGGTCTGACCCATGAACCGGCCGGTCGTGGCATTGTCGGCGAGGCCCAGCTCGGCGCCCTTCAGGCCAAGGTCTTGGGGAATCGGATCGAGGTTGGACAGGACGGGGGGCTGTTCGACCTCTTGCCGGAGGTAGTGAATCGTAACGGACACATCGGCAACAGCAGCCGACGTGCCAAGGCACAAGGCCAGAGCCAGGCGCAGCAACATCGTGAAATCCTCCCTTTGCCAAGAGAGTAGGCACCGTATCTGGCAGCGGAATAGGACCTTGGTCGCGGTTCCGCGTGGCTTGGGACTTAGGTCCAATAGCTTCGGTGCGAGACGGCCCCCTAAGAAAAGGGCAATCGCACCGAGGAGGAAACACGCACATGACCCGCAAGACCACTGCACTGAGCCTGGCCTTGATGTTCGGCGCCACGATGGCGCTGTCGCATGGGGACGTTGCCCCGCAGCCCGTCAATACCGACGCCCTGCCCGATGTGGGCGAGGAATGGCTGATCGAGAACCCCTACCGCGACCAGGGAGACGAGGTCTACTGGACCGCTGTCGAGATCGGCGCATCCGGTTACAACCAGAACTGCGCACGCTGCCACGGGCTTGAGGTGATCTCGGGCGGGCTGGCACCCGATCTGCGCTTTCTCGAGGCCGAGGAATACGGCGACGAATGGTACATGGAACGGTTCATCCACGGTTACACCCAGAACGGCACCACCAAGATGCCGGCCTTTGGCGAGCTCCTGGGCCAGAAGGCGGCCTGGGCGATCCGCACCTATATCGAGGCGCGCCCCGACGATGAGCAGATGGCGGAACTGACGCCCGAGCTGAAGGTCCTGCGCGATCAGCTGGCCGCCTGGTCCGAGGATGCCTCGGGCGCCGATCCGGATGCCATGAAGGCCAAGCTGGACGAGATCGCGGCCGGCATCGAGACGCTCAGCGGCGCGCCCGTTGCCGACAGCGCGGCCTACCGGGCGTCGGCGCTGATCGACGGCACCGCCGAGGGCTATCGCAAGGCGGCCGAGGCGTTGACCATCGGCCTGTCGGCGGCGCACTGACATGATTGCAGCGCGCCCTTTGCTGAAACTGTGCCTGGTGGCCGGCCTTTGGGCCGGTATCGCGGGCGCCGTCGAGGCGCGCTGCGAGGACTGGGTGCCGCAACCGAAACCCCAGAACGCCAGTCGCGACATTGTTGGTCAGGACATCGACCAGATCATGGAGCGCGGCTGGATCGAATTTGCCGTCTACGAGGATTACCCGCCCTATTCCTTCGAAGAAAACGGCAAGCCGCGCGGTGTCGACATCGAGATCGGGCGCCTGATTGCCGAGGATCTCGGTGTCGCGCCGCGCTTCAAGTTCGTGTCAGCGGGTGAGAACCTGGACGCCGACCTGCGCAACTACCTGTGGAAGGGGCCGGTGGTAGGCGGTGCCGTGTCCAACGTGATGCTGCGCGTGCCTTATGACAGTGCCTTTACCTGCCGCGTGGAGCAGGTGGCCTTTACCGGCCAGTACCAGACCGAGGGGATCGCCATAGCCTATGACAAGGCGGCCTACCCCGAGGAAAAACCCGTTCCGGCCTATTTCCGCTTTGATACGGTGGCGGTGGAAAACGACTCGATTGCCGATTTCTACCTGACCTCGCTGGCGGGCGGTCAACTGAATGCCAATATCCGGCGATTCCCGACCACCGCGGAGGCAATGGCGGCGCTGGCGGCGGGCGAGGTGCAGGCGGCGATGGGTCCGATGGCCCAGCTGGAATACGGCCTGAGAGAGGACCTGGCCGTGCACCAGCCGCCCTTGCCGGGCTTCTCTGTGGGCAAGTGGACCATCGGATTGGGTGTAAATTTCCGTTATCGTCCGCTAGGTTACGCGGTGGACGATGCGATCTATGCGGCGCTCGACGATGGGCGCATCGCGGCGATTTTCGAAAGCTACGGGTTGAGTTTCACGCCACCTGAGCGTTGAGTGACCCGTAGGGAGCACGGGAACGGGGCAGCCCACGGGCGTCCGTCAGAAGGAAGAGGGTTGAGAGATGCAGATGAGTGACAGCCGCGAGATCGCGGCCCCCCGCGACGTGGTATGGCAGGCGATCCTCGATCCCGAGGTTCTGAAGGCCTGCGTGCCCGGTTGCACCGAGATGACGGGATCGGCGGAGGAAGGCTTTGAGGCGACCGTGGTGCAGAAGGTCGGCCCGGTGAAGGCGACCTTCAAGGGCCAGGTCACGCTGGCCGACATGGACAAGCCGAACTCGGTCACGCTGAACGGCGAAGGCAAGGGCGGCGCCGCCGGGTTCGCCAAGGGCGGCGCCAAGGTGGACCTGGCCGACACCGCCGACGGCGGCACCCTGCTCAGCTACGAGGTCGAGGCCAAGGTCGGCGGCAAGCTGGCGCAGCTGGGCAGCCGGATCATCGACGGTTTCGCCAAGAAGATGGCCGACCAGTTTTTCCAGAACTTCCAGGACGCGGTCGAGGGCCCGTCCGATCCGGACGACGCGGAACCCGGCGCGGATGGCGAAGAGAACCACAAGAAAGGCTGGTTCAAGCGGCTCGTGAAGGGCTGAACCGGCGACATCGAGATACCCAGACACGACATTTTATCCAGGGAGGATAGCGATGGCAGAAGTAACGATGACGGTGAACGGGAAATCCGTCACCAAGTCGGTCAAGGGCAACACGCTGATGACCGAATTCCTGCGCGACGAACTGCGGCTGACCGGCACGCATGTCGGCTGTGACACCTCGCAGTGCGGCGCATGCAACATCCACGTCAACGGCAACCTCGTGAAGGCCTGCACCATGTTCGCGGGCGAAGCGGATGGCGCCGAGGTCTCGACCATCGAGGGCCAGGCCAACGCGGACGGTTCGCTGAACGTGATCCAGCAGGCCTTCCAGGACCATCACGGCCTGCAATGCGGGTTCTGCACCCCGGGCATGGTCATGGCGGCGGCTTCGCTGCTCAAAGAGAACCCCAAACCGACCGAGGCCGAGGTGCGTGACTACCTCGAAGGCAACATCTGCCGCTGCACCGGCTACCACAACATCGTCAAGGCGATCCTGGCCGCATCCGGACAGGATGTTTCGGGCATCGCCGCCGAGTGAATTGACCCCGTGGCAGGATGACCTGCCGCGCAACCGATTTCCGCAAGGTGGGTCATCGGCCCATCGACTTTAGGGAGGAATCCACATGCCCAAGGATCATGGCATTGGAGCAAGCCAGAAACGGCGCGAAGACGTCCGCTTTCTGACCGGCGCCGGCAATTACACCGACGATATCAATCTGCACGGACAGGCCTATGTCTATTTCCTGCGTTCCGACATGGCGCATGGCAAGATCAACAAGGTCGACACCGAAGAGGCATCCAGGATGCCGGGCGTCGTGCGCATCTTCACCGGCGCCGATTTCGAGGGGATCGGCGGTCTGCCCTGCGGTTGGCAGGTGACTGACAAGAACGGCGACCCGATGAAGGAACCGGCCCACCCGGTTCTGGCCCAGGGCAAGGTCCGTCACGTCGGTGACCCGGTCGCCGCCGTCGTGGCCGACAGTCTCGAAGAGGCGCGCACCGCCGCCGAGGCCATCGAGCTGGACATCGAGGAACTGCCGGCCGTCGTCGACATGAAGGCCGCGCTGGCCGATGGCGCCACCAAGGTGCATGACGATCTGTCGGACAACCTCTGCTATGACTGGCAGTTCGGCACCGACACGGAAGCCACCGACAAGGCCTTTGCCGAGGCGGCGCATGTGACCACGCTGGAGCTGGTCAACAACCGCCTGGTGGCCAACCCGATGGAGCCGCGCGTGGCCGTGGGCGACTATTCCCGCGCCAATGACGAATCGACGCTCTACACCACCTCGCAGAACCCGCATGTTATCCGTCTGCTGATGGGCGCCTTCGTCCTGGGCATCCCGGAACACAAGCTGCGCGTCGTGGCGCCCGACGTGGGTGGCGGTTTCGGCACCAAGATCTTCCACTACGCCGAAGAGGCTTTCTGCACCTTCGCGGCCCGGCAGATCAATCGCCCGGTGAAATGGACCTCGTCGCGCTCCGAGGCGTTCATGTCGGACGCGCATGGCCGTGACCACGTCACCAAGATCGAACTGGCGCTGGACGCGGACAACAACTTTACCGCCGTGCGCACCGACACCTATGCCAACATGGGCGCCTACCTGTCGACCTTCTCGTCCTCGGTGCCGACCTGGCTGCACGGGACGCTGATGGCCGGCAACTACAAGACGCCCGCCGTGCAGGTGAACGTCAAGGCGGTCTTTACCAACACGGTTCCGGTGGACGCCTACCGCGGCGCCGGCCGCCCCGAGGCGACCTTTCAGCTGGAGCGCGTGATCGACAAGGCCGCGCGTGAGCTGGGCGTCGATCCGATCGCGCTGCGTCGTCAGAACTTCATCACCCAGTTCCCTTACGAGACACCCGTCGCGGTGGCCTATGACACCGGGGACTACGAGGCCACGATGGCCAAGATGGAAGAGCTGATGGACATCCCCGGCTTCCCCGAGCGCCGCAAGGCATCGGAGGCCAAGGGCAAGCTGCGCGGCCTGGGCGTCAACTGCTTCATCGAGGCCTGCGGTATCGCGCCCTCGAACCTTGTGGGGCAGCTTGGCGCGCGTGCGGGTCTGTATGACGCGGCGACCGTGCGGGTGAATGCCACCGGCTCGATCAGTGTCATGGTCGGCGCACACAGCCACGGCCAGGGCCACGAAACCGCCTTCCCGCAGGTGGTCGCGGAAATGCTGGGCATCGACGAATCGATGGTCGACATCGTGCATGGCGACACCAGCAAGATCCCCTTCGGCATGGGTACCTACGGCTCGCGCTCGATCGCGGTCTGCGGCTCTGCCATGGTCCGCGCGACGGAAAAGATCATCAACAAGGCCAAGAAGATCGCCGCCCACCTGCTCGAAGCCGCGGAAACGGACATAGAGCTGAAGGACGGCCAGTTCTCGGTTGCGGGCACGGATAAATCCGTGGCCTGGGGGGATGTGACGCTGGCCGCCTATGTGCCGCACAACTACCCGCTCGAGGATATCGAGCCGGGGCTGGAGGAAACCGCCTTCTACGATCCCTCGAACTTCACCTACCCGGCGGGCGCCTATGCCTGCGAGGTCGAGCTTGACCCCGAGACCGGCGAAGTGACCATCGAGAAGTTCGTTTCGGCGGATGATTTCGGCAACGTCATCAACCCGATGATCGTCGAGGGACAGGTGCATGGCGGCATCGCCCAGGGCATCGGCCAGGCGCTGTTGGAAAACTGCGCCTACGACGAGAACGGCCAGCTGCTGAGCGCGTCCTACATGGATTACGCGATGCCGCGCGCCGACGACCTGCCGCACATGGCGAACTATACCGTGGACCACTCCTGCCAGACGCCCTGCACGCACAACCCGCTGGGTGTGAAGGGCTGCGGCGAGGCCGGGGCCATCGGCTCGCCGCCGACGGTCGTCAATGCGGTCATCGACGCGCTGCAGTCCGGCGGTCACAAGGTCGAGCACATCGACATGCCCGTGTCGCCCTCGCGCGTCTGGGCGGCGATGAACGGATAATCCCTGCCCCCGGCCCTGCATCCAGGGCCGGGGGAGATCAACAGGAGGATATGAGATGTATTCATTCGACATGGTACGGCCCACCAGCGTGGCCGATGCGGTTGCGGCCCTGGGCCAGGACGAGGCGCAGGCTCTTGGCGGCGGCCAGACCCTGATCCCGACCCTGAAACAGCGCCTGGCGATGCCGTCCGTGCTGGTCAGCCTGTCCGGCATCGACGAGTTGAAGGGCGTCTGCCGCGAGGACAACGGCGACCTGGCCATCGGCGGTGGCACCACCCATGCCACCGTCGCGGCCGAAGCGGCGGCGCACTACCCCGGTCTGGCCAGCCTCGCCGGCGGCATCGGGGATCCGGCGGTCCGCAACCGCGGCACCATCGGCGGGTCGCTGGCCAACAACGACCCTTCCGCCTGCTACCCGGCGGCGGCGCTGGGTTCGGGGGCGACCATCGTGACCAACACCCGCGAGATCGCGGCGGACGACTATTTCCAGGGCATGTTCACCACCGCCCTCGAAGAGGGTGAGATCATCACCTCGGTCCGTTTCCCGGTGCCGGAGGCGGCCGGCTACGCCAAGTTCGAACAGCCTGCATCGCGCTTTGCGCTGACGGCTGTCTACGTGGCCAAATACGCCGACGGCGTGCGCGTGGCGGTCACGGGCGCGTCGGAAAACGGCGTCTTCCGCTGGACCGAGGCGGAACAGGCGCTGTCGTCCAACTTCTCGCCTGACGCGGTGGCCGGCCTGTCGGTGCCCGCCGATGGCATGATCTCGGATCTGCACGGCACGGCGGCCTATCGCGCCCACCTGGTTGGCGTGATGACCAAGCGTGCGGTTGCCGCGGCCAGCTGAGCCAGCTGCAACACTTTCGAACCCCCGGTCCTTGGCCGGGGGTTTTTTGATGCCAGGTGTTTCTTTGGGCCAAAAAAAACCTCCGGGGGAGCCGACCGAAGGGAGACGGGGGCAGCGCCCCCGCTACACCGTCCGCAGGTTGCCCTCGGCATCGACCAGCAGCACCCGGATCTCCCCGGGCGCCTCTGCCTTGACCCGCTGCACCTCTGCTGGGTCGGCAAAGACCAGCGCCGTGGACAAACCATCGGCCAACGCGGCAGAGCCTGCCTCGACGCTCACCGTCGACCAGCGCGGTGCGGCCTCTTCCAGCGGGTCAAGGATATGGCCCATGTCGCCCAGCATCAGGGCCGAGGGGCTGGAGGTCGCAATGGCCCGGTTCGTCAGATCCCGCGTCGTGACAAGGCCCGCGTCGGGATCCAGGATCCCGACCGTCCACGGACCGCCCAGCCCGCGCATCTCACCGATCTGCACCAGCGCGTTTCCAAAGCGGTGTTCCTCCAGCACCCCGGTCACCAGGTCGGTGGCAAAGCCCTGTGCGATGCCGTTCAGGGTCAGGGCCTGACTCGGCGCCAGTGCGATCCGGTCGGTAGAGGCGCGGACGCGCTGCCAGCCGATGGCCCGCCGTGCCGCCGTGACGTCGCCGCCACGGGCCAGCGCCTGCCAGAGCGGCTGCACCGTCGGGTCGAACCGGCCCCGCGTCATCCGGTGCAGCTCGCCCACCAGCCCCATGAGAAAATGCATGTTCGGCGAGGGCCGGACCAGAACACCCTCTCGATTCAGCCGCGACAGGGCCGACGCGGGATCGTACAGGCTGAATTCCGCCTCGATCTCTTGCAGCAGGGTGGTGCAGGCGGTCAATGCGGCTTCGGTCCGCCCGGCCGGGCCGTCCAGAGTGATCGACACCTCGGCGCCCAGCGCCTGCCCGGTCCAGCGCCGTTCTTCGGCGGCCAGCCTCCGGGGGGCAAGCGTCATCGCCGCGCTGATGCTCAGGAAACGCCGTCGGGATATCATGCCGCTCTCTTCCTTTCGCGCGCCTTCAGCACCAATGGCACGCATTGCGCGGCATCGTCATGGATCTTCACGCAATCGAGGCAACCAAAGCACTCGGTATAGTCGATCTGGCCCGATCTGGGGATCGCCTGGTACTTGCACCGGACGGAACAAAGCTGACAGGGGCTGCCGCATTCCGCCCGCCGCGCGATCCAGTCGCGCCCCCGCAGCAAACCGCCCAGTGCCATCAGTGCGCCCAGCGGACAGAGATAGCGGCAGAACCCCTTGAAGATGAGCGCAGACAGCACCAGCAAGCCCACTGCATAGGCCACATAGTACCATTCGCGGATGAAATAGGTGGTCACGGCGGTCTTGAATGGCTCCACCTCTGCCGCCGTGTCCAGCGCACCGGGGGCCACGAAAACCAGCGCCACCAGCCCGGCCAGTACAAGGTATTTCACCCGTTTCAGCCGGCTGTCCCAGCGTGCGGGCACCGTCACCTCGGGCAGGCGCAGCAATCGGCCAAGGTGATGGGCAAACTCCTGCATGGCCCCAAACGGGCACAGCCAGCCACAAAACAGCGCCCGCCCCCAGAGGACAAACCCGATGATCGCCGCCGCCCAGACAAGCAGCGAAAACGGATCGTAGAGGAGAAAGGCGTAACTTCCGCCCTCCCAGGCGGTTCGGATCACGCCGATCACCGTCACGATGGACAGCTGTCCATGTCCCCACCAGCCAACAAAGCCGGTCATGACCGCAAGGATGCCCAGCCGAACCGGCGTGAACACGGTCAGCCCGGCCAGCGCGGACTGCCGCCAGAACAGCACCGGCAAAAGCACCGCCAGCCCTAGCGCCAGGACGATCAGGTCCGCCTGCCGCTCGCGCAGCGCCGCCCGCCAGGGAGGCAGCGAGCGGGGCGCCTCGGCGCGGGCAAAGAACCGGGCGTCCGTCGACTGGGTTGAGGAGAGCGTCACACTTCCCACCTGTGGCATGAAGGAACCGTGTTCGCGTACCGCCTCGACATGCAGGGTCCAGGGTTCTGTCGGGTCAAAGCCCAGCCGCCGGTCGGTGCGCAGGATCATTGCCGTGCCCTCTTGCAGGGCGTCAGGCAAGTCGTCGCGCAGGGAAAACAGCAGGTCGCTGTCGCGCAGGGCCACCGGCAGGCCGAATTGCTCCGCGCTGACAAGGTCGGGCGCGGTGTTGCGCACGAACTCCTCCGTGATCAGCCCATGCCGCCCGGTCTCGACCAACAGGATCGGTTCGGCATGGTCCGAGATCGTCAGGAAGGCCTGCAATTCGGCCAGTGAGTCCGCGTCCAGCACCGCCCGAGCGATCGAGGGCGGGCCGATATCCACGATCCAGAGATCCAGGTAGGCGCCGTCGGGATCGTCCTGTGCCACCGGATCGTCATCTTCCCAGAGCGTTCCGGCAAAGGCGGCGTTCACCTCGGCATTGCTCACGCGGTGACGCGTCGCCAGGCCCTGCTCCACAAGGTCGTCCCAGGTCAGGGCCTCATCCACCGTGGGATCGGGGTAGGCGGGCGGGCCGTTGGACACGCCCTGCATCTTATCCCGCGCCACCTGCAAGGTCGCGGCAAGGATGGATTCATGCGCGATCCGCACGCTGGCCGTCGCCTTTGTCACCCCGTCCAGGTAGACCAGCGCGCTGCTGCCCTGGGTTTCGCCATAGGGGGTTCCGACGACCATAGGCGCAGAGATCGAATGCCCCCGGTATTGGGTAAAGAACTGTTCAAAGGCGGCCTGCCCCAGACCAGAGACGAAAATCGGCTCGTTATGGTCAAGCAGCTGGACATCGACGAACCGGCCTTCGAGGTCCAGCATCACCAGGACGTTGATCGCGGCCCCGGAAAAGCCGGGCAGGGGGGCAAGCGGTTCGGTCTCGAAAACGTAGCCGGCGGTCTGTCCGCCCGCGTTTTCCAGCGTCCAGACACCCTTGTCGTTGACCGGATCGCCCAGAAGAAAGGGGGGGATGACCCGTTCTGCCAGCGCCTCGCGGCTCAGCATCTCGGCCCGGGCGGTGCCGGTCAGCAGGCAGAAACAGGCCAGGATGCAGAGGATCGCGCGCATGGACGAGACCCTAGGCCCGGCCCGGGCGCGTCCCTATGCGACCTTGGTCCCATGAGGCGGGCCTGACGCAATGGTGATGCATCTACGACCATAGGCGAAGTGATCCGCCCGCACCCGCCATGCTAGCCTTGCCGCTATGGTACGACAGGGAGGGTCCGCCATGTTCATCCGCACCGCATTTGCCGCGCTGATCGCCGTTGCAGGCAGCGCCGCCGCCGCTCTCGACGATCCGCAGACCGTGCTGCAGGATCCGATGGGATCGGGCATGTGGAACTACCACCAGAAGGGGCTGCTGGGCGATCCCGCCGACATCCGTTTCGACGACCGGGTCGTGGTGCGCGCGCCGGACTCGGCCGAGGACAGCCTGAACGTCCCGCTGCTGGTGGATGCGACCGCGATCTCCGACGTGAAACGTATCGTCGTCAGCGCCGATTACGGCCCCATCCCCCATATCCTGACCTACTATCCTGAACAGGCCGAGCCCAAGCTGGCTCTGCGGTTCAAGATCGACCAGGCGACCGCCATTCGTGCCAGCGTCGAGACGCATTCCGGCAGCTGGCACATCGGGTCGACCTATATCGACGCGGCGGGCGGCGGCTGTACCGCACCCGCCCATGCCTATGCCAGCGACGACTGGGAGGAAAAGCTGGGTGAGGTGCGCGGGCGGCTGTGGTCGGCTTCGGGCCGCGCGCGGCTGGTGGTGGATCACCCGATGGACACCGGGCTGGCCGATGGCATCCCCGTCTTCATCATCGAGGACCTGTCCCTGCAGGACGAGGACGGCACGCCGCTGGCGCGACTGGAACTGCATGAGCCTGTGAACGAGGACCCTGCCTTTACCTTCTATTTCGATGCGGGCGCATTGCCCGCCTCGGTAAAGGTCATGGGCCGCGACAACAACGGCAACCGCATCCGCGGTGTCCTGACCGAGGGCGAGCTGAACTGATGCTGACCCGCCGGACGACCCTCGGCCTGCTGTCTAGCCTGCCGCTGGCCCCCAGCTCCTTCGCGCAGCCACGCCTCGCCTATGACCTGGCGGCCAAGCCGCTGGCCGACGGTATCTGGATGATCGAAGGGGCGGCCGATTATTTCTCGATGGAGAACGGCGGGGCTATCGTCAATGTCACCCTGATGAAGGGCGACAGCGGTTTGATCCTTTTCGACACCGGGTCCTCCCGCCGCTACGGTGAGGCGCTGAACACGCTGGCGCGCGGCCTGGATATTCGCGGTATTTCCACCGTGGTGAACACGCATCATCACCCGGACCACTTCTTTGGCAACCAGGTCTTTGCCGACAGGCCGATTCATGCGCTGGGTGGCACCCGGCAGGCGGCGCTGGACGAAGGCGAGGCCTTTGCCGACAACATGTATCGCCTGCTTGGCGACTGGATGCGTGGAACGGAGGTCGTGCCGCCAAGTGACGTGATCGCGGGCGGCGACTTGACGCTGGACGGGCGCGATTTCCTCGCCTTGCCGTTGGACGGGCACACGACGGCGGACCTTGCCTTGATGGACCGGCGCACCGGCACGCTGGTGGCCGGGGACCTCGTTTTCTACAACCGCGCGCCCACGACCCCCAGCGCGGACCTGCCGCGCTGGCAGCAGGCGCTGGACGCCCTGCAGGCAGAGAGACCGGCGCTGGTCATTCCGGGCCACGGTCCGGCGGACCCGACCGGAGAGTCCATCACCCAGACACGGGACTATCTTGCCTGGCTTGATTCCGCGCTGCGCGGCGGCGCGCGGTCCGGCCAGGACATGGTGGAACTGATGGAGATGCCCCTGCCGGACCGCTTTGCCGGAATGGGTGCCCAGCCGCAGGAATACCAGCGGTCTGTCGCGCATCTGTTTCCGCGGATCGAACGCGAGGAACTGCCGCGCGGCAACTGAGCGTGAGACGTGGAACGGGAAACCCGACCCGCCCAGCCGTCAATCCACGTCCACCGGCACCGGGTCTACCGGGGCCAAGGTCTCTCCGATATCCAGCCAGCCATCGGTTCCCAGCCGGAACCAGTAGACACGGGAATACCCCAGACCCGCGATCCGCTGTGCCGCGTTCCAGCTCATCCAGCAATCCGCCACGCAGTAGATGACCAAGGCCCGATCCCTGTCGCCCGCCGTGATCCGCACCAGGTTGTCCGTCAGGTAGCGCTGCATGATCTCCGACAGTCGCCCGCGACCCACCTCTGGCAGCCAGACGGCCCCGGGCAGGGATAGCCGCTGCTCTGACACCAGCCAAGTTCCCTCCAACTCGTCAAATCTCGATTGCTGGGCGGCAAAGACATCCAGCGCCACGGCACCATGCGCCAGCAACTTGCGTGCCTGATCGGGCGTGATCAGAACTGCGGGCGCGGGAATGTCATCGGGCGTCGGCGCCCGCTGGCGACCGATGCGATAGCCCGTTTCCGGATCAAACAGCTCGGGCCTGCGGGCCTGATGCTCGGCATAGGGCGAGGCGGCCAGCGAAGATGCGCACATCAGGCCCAGCAGGAAAAACAGGCGTTTCATGAATGCAGGATAGGCTGGCTGCCGCTGCTGGGAAACCCGCCCTTGCCATCCGCGCCGCGAGGCGGGAAAACAGCCGCGCGCCCTAGTGCGCAGCGGCATTTGACAAGGCAAGGATGGTAAAGATGGCCCCCAAATTCGGCACAAGCGGCCTGCGCGGCCTGGTGGTGGAGCTGACAGAGGACCTGGTGCGCGACTACGTCACTGCCTTTCTCTCTGCCTGTCCGCATGGGAACGCCGTGCATGTGGGCCGTGATTTGCGCCCCTCCTCTCCTCAGATCGCGGAATGGGTCATCGCCGCCGTGCGTGACGCGGGTGTCGATGCGGTCGACTGCGGCGTGGTGCCGACGCCGGCGCTGGCCTTGTCGTCGCTTCAGGCGGGGGCCGGGGCCGTCATGGTCACCGGCAGCCATATCCCGGCCGACCGCAACGGGTTGAAATTCTACGTCCCCACCGGTGAAATCTCGAAAGAGGACGAGGTCCGCATCAACGGTGCATTGGGTCAGTCCATTGCGGGCGCGCCCGGCGCCAAGGCCACCGCCGACGCCCGCGCAGCCTATGTCGCCCGCTACACGCGCGCCTTTGGCCAAGAGGCGCTGCAGGGCCTGCGCGTCGGTGTCTACCAGCACAGCTCTGTCGCCCGCGACATCATGGTCGAAGTGGTCGAGGCGTTGGGCGCCACCGCGCTCCCCATCGCGCGCTCGGACGTGTTCATCCCTGTCGATACCGAGGCGCTGGATCCGGACACCAGACAACTCTTCGCTGGCTGGTTCGCGGATCATCAACTGGATGTCCTGATCTCGACCGACGGTGATGCCGACCGGCCGATGCTGGTGGATGATGCGCAAAGGGTGGTGCCGGGAGACGTTCTGGGCGCTGTAACCGCGCGGGCGCTGGGCGCGCGGGTGGTCTGCACGCCGGTTTCCTCGAACACGATGATCGAGGCCGAGGGCGGCTTTGACTTCGACGCCATCCACCGCACGAAAATCGGCTCGCCCTTCGTCATCGCCGCGATGGAGGAAGTGTTGCAGGCCGACTCTGCGGCCCGCGTGGTCGGCTACGAGGCCAACGGCGGCTTTCTGCTGGGGTTCGAGGCCGACGCCCCTGCGGGCAGGCTGGCGCCGCTGATGACCCGCGATTGCTTGCTGCCGGTCCTTGCCCCCCTCAACGCCGCCCGGGCCGAGGGGCAACCGCTGTCGCGGTTGCTCGACGCGCTGCCGCCGCGCTTTACTGCTGCCGACCGTATCCAGGGGATCGAGAGCGCGACCTCCAAGGCCTTTATCGCGGAACTTTCCGGCGATGCCGGGGCCCGGACCAGCTTCTTTGCGGAGAGTGGTGCCATCGCGGAACTGGACGAAACCGACGGCCTGCGTGTCACCTTTGCCACTGGCGACGTTGTGCACCTGCGCCCCTCGGGCAATGCGCCGGAATTCCGCTGCTATGCCGAGGCGGGCACGCGCGAGACCGCCGCCGCGCTGGTGGAGAGCTACCTTGCGAAATTGGGCGAGACCCTGTCCGCCTGAGCGGGTCTTCCGGACGGACTGTCACAGGTGTTTGAAACAGTGACGGACCAGGTGCCAATGCGGGGCCGGTCAGGCTTCCTTGGTCAATGCATCCACCGCCAACAGCCCCTTGAGCAGCCGTTCGAGATCATCGACCGGGACCATGTTCGGGCCGTCGCTGGGGGCGTTGTCGGGGTCTTCATGCGTTTCGATGAAGACCGCGGCACAACCTACGGCGACGGCGGCGCGGGCCAAGGGCTCGACGAACTGGCGTTGCCCGCCCGAGGAGGTGCCCTGTCCACCCGGCAACTGCACGGAATGGGTGGCGTCGAAGACCACCGGGTAGCCGGTTTCCGCCATGATCGGCAACGACCGCATGTCCGAGACCAGCATGTTGTAGCCGAAGCTGGCGCCGCGTTCGCAGAGCAGGATTTTCTCGTTCCCGGTCGAGGCGATCTTGGCCGCAACATTGGCCATGTCCCAAGGAGCCAGGAACTGGCCTTTCTTGACGTTGATCGCGGCGCCGGTTTCGCCGGCGGCCAATAGCAGGTCGGTCTGGCGCGACAGGAAGGCGGGGATCTGCAGCACGTCCACCGCCGAGGCCACCACCGAGCATTGGTCCGGCCCGTGCACGTCGGTGAGCACGGGCACGCCGAACTCCTTGCGGATCGTCGACAGCACGCGCAGCCCGTCCTCCATGCCGATCCCGCGCTTGCCGGACAGGGACGAACGGTTGGCCTTGTCGTAGCTGGCCTTGAAGATCCAGTTCACGCCCGCCGCCTCTGCCGCATGCGCGATCCGTTCTGCCAGCATCCGGGCGTGATCCAGGCTCTCGATCTGGCAGGGGCCCGCGATCAGGGTGAAGGGCGCGGCGTTGGACACCGTGTAGCTGCCGATGGACACATCCGTCATGCGATGCCTTCCTTTGCAAGGACGCCCTCGATCCGGGTCACGTCCACGGGGTTGTTGAGTTCCCAGAACACCCGGCCTCGCGCATCGACCGGGACGCAGGTGACGTCCATGCCGTTTTCGAGAAAGCGCAGCTGTTCCAGGCCTTCGGCGCGTTCGATCGGGCCTTCGGGCCAGCCCATGTAGGCAGTCAATGCCGACGGCCGGTAAGCGTAGACACCCACATGATGCCAGACCTCCGGCGGCGTTTCGAGGTTGCCGACATAGGGCAGCACTTCCTTGGAAAAATAGAGCGCGGTGCCATCTGCTCGCATCACCGTGGTGGTGCCTCCGACACGACCGGCATGACGGTCCGAAACGAAGTTCGACAAGGTCTCGTGGTCGCATTTCAGCACCGGCGTCGCCATGTTCACCTCCGGCGACTGCATCGCGCCGATCAGCGCCTCGACGAACCAGGGCGGGGTCAGCGGTGCGTCGCCCTGCAGGTTGACGACGCAATCGGGCACCCGGTCCAACTGTGCCACTCCTTCGGCGCAGCGTTCGGTCCCGTTGCGCGCCTTGTCCGAGGTCATCAGCACATCTGCGCCAAAGCCGCGCGCTGCCTCGGCGATCCGGTTGTCGTCGGTCAGGATATAGACCGCGTCGGCGCCCTTGACCTGGCACGCCGCTTCCCAGCTGCGCTGGATCAGCGGTTTGGAATCGCCGGTCGCCCCCTTGAGGGCGACCAGCGGCTTGCCGGGGTAGCGGCTGGAGGCATAGCGGGCGGGGATGAAGATCACCGCGCTCATGCCACACCTGCCCGCAGCGCGTCGTGGATGTGCAGCAGACCCACGAGGGTCTCGCCCTCTGTGACCAGCAGGACAGTGCGTTTCGTCGTGTTCATGATGCCCAAAGCCTCCAGCAGCAACGTATCGGGGGCGGTGACCAGCGGGCCGCGAGTGGCGACCTCTCCGGCGGTGCGCTCCATCAGCCCCGCCATGTTGCGGCGCAAATCGCCGTCGGTGATGATGCCGGCCAGGCGCCCGTCTTCGACCAGGGCGGCGACGCCGAACCCCTTCTGGCTCATGACCAGCAGCGTCTCGGACATCGGGGTATCGGCAGAGACCACGGGCAGTTCCTCGCCCCGGTGCATCACGGCGGAGACGCGCAGCAGTTGCGCCCCCAACGTGCCGCCGGGATGAAAGGCGGCAAAGCTGGCCCGGTCGAAGCCCCGGTGCTGCATCATCGCCACCGCCAGTGCGTCGCCCAGGGCCATCGCCATCGTGGTCGACGTGGTGGGCGCCATGCCGATGGCGCAGGCCTCGGGCGCGTCGGGCATCAGCAGCACATGATCGGCGGCGCGGGCAAGGGTGCTGTCGGCCCGCTTGGTCATGGCCACCAGCGGCACCGAGAACCGCGCGCAATGGGCGATCATGTCGGCCAGTTCCCTGGTCTCGCCGGAATTGGAAATCAGGATCACCGCGTCGGCCGGCGTGATCATGCCCAGGTCGCCGTGGCTGGCTTCGCCGGGATGGACGCCCTGCGCCGGTGTGCCGGTCGAGGCGAAGGTGGCGGCGATCTTGTTGGCGACGTGCCCCGACTTGCCCATGCCGGAGACGATCACCCGTCCCTGTACCTGCAAGAGACGCGTCACGACGGCATCGAAACTTTCTGGCAGTTCTTCGCCCAGGCGCGCCAGGGCCGCGCTTTCGGTGGCAAGGACGGTGCGGGCGACCGCGGAGGGGCTGTCTGTCATGCGGCTCTGCTCGGGTAACATTCTGTCGCCTGCATTAGCCGCTCTGCCAAAGCTTGTCCAATCGCGCAACAGATTGCCGCTCTGCGAGGGGTCCGCGTTGACATTTCCCCGGACTCGCCCGCATGACGATTGTATTGGATACCAGGCTGGGGAATGCCAAAATGAAGATTGCGATGATCGGAACGGGCTACGTCGGTCTTGTTTCCGGGGTTTGTTTTTCGGATTTCGGTCACGAAGTTGTCTGCGTGGACAAGGATCCGCGCAAGATCGAGATGCTGGAGCGCGGCGAGGTGCCGATCTACGAACCGGGCCTCGACCTGCTGATGCACAAGAACGTCGAGGCCGGGCGGCTCAGCTTCACGCTGGACCTGGCCAGCGCCATCGACGGGGCCGACGCGGTCTTCATCGCGGTGGGCACGCCGACGCGCCGGGGCGATGGCCATGCCGACCTGAGCTACGTCATGGCCGCGGCCGGGGAAATCGCGAAGGCGGCGAAGGAATACGTGGTGGTCGTGACCAAATCGACCGTGCCGGTGGGCACCAACCGCAAGGTCAAGGAGACGGTCGCCGCCGCCAACCCGTCGCTCGATTTCGACGTGGCCTCGAACCCCGAGTTCCTGCGCGAAGGCGCCGCGATCGACGATTTCATGAAACCCGACCGGGTGGTGGTGGGCGTGGAAACCGACCGCGCCGCCGCCGTGATGGCCGAGATCTACCGCCCGCTCTACCTGCGCGATTTCCCCATAGTCACCACCGACCTGGAGTCGGCGGAGATGATCAAATACGCGGCCAACGCCTTTCTCGCGACCAAGATCACCTTCATCAACGAGATCGCGGCGCTGTGCGAAAAGGTGGGGGCCGACGTGAAATCGGTGTCCAAGGGCATGGGTATGGACGGCCGCATCGGCAACAAGTTCCTGCACGCCGGTCCCGGCTATGGCGGCAGCTGTTTTCCCAAGGATACCAAGGCGCTGGCCCGCATCGGGCAAGAGCACGCGGCGCCCATCTCGATCGTCGAGACGGTCATCAAGGTCAACGAGGACGTCAAGCGGCGCATGCTCGACAAGCTGGTCGACCTGTGCGACGGCGGTTTCAACGGCAAGACGGTGGCGGTGCTGGGCGTGACCTTCAAGCCCAACACCGACGACATGCGCGACGCGCCCTCGCTGACCATCGTGCCCGCGCTGGTGGGGGGCGGAGCCAAGGTCCGGGTGGTCGATCCGCAGGGCAGCCGGGAGGGCGAACACCTGCTGCCCGGGGTGACCTGGATGGATGATCCCTATGCCGCGGCCGAGGGCGCCGATCTCCTGGTGATCCTGACCGAGTGGAACGAGTTCCGCGCGCTGGATCTCTCGCGCCTGGCCGGCAGCATGGCACAAGCGAAACTGGCCGACCTGCGCAACATCTATGCCCCCGCCGACGCCGAGGCCGCCGGCTTCACCGGCTACGAGAGCATCGGGCGCGCCGGTTACGGCGGCTGAGCCACCGGATTGATCCTGAATCGCCGTCTCACCTATTGGGGCGGCGGCTTCATGCACGTCTTGGTTGTCTTGTGGCCGGGACTTGTTGCCTGTTGACCACAGGCGCGGGGCCAAGGCGCTTGGCATGGCCGCGCTGACGTTGCGCATGTCTTTGCCTAACCCGGTACGTCGCCTACTCTTTTCAAAAATTACAAGAGGCAGAGCAGGCATGGGAACGGGCTATCGTGGCACGTTCGTCATCTCTTGGGCGCAAACGGAAATCGACGGGGTGCAGGACGCGCCCGAACCGGCATTGCAGGTCGGGGCCGCCTGGTCCTGGTCCGGAGAGCCGGTCCGGGTGGACGGTCCGGCCTCGGTTCTTCCGCTGGGCAAGAGGGCGGACCAAGGCGAAGACATCAGACCCCGCGCGGCGCGCATGGTGCGCAGGCTGGTGGGTGCAGCCCTGGCAGAGGACGCCCCCCGCGGGGATGACCCGCGCGGGTCGGGGCAAAACCTGCCCGGCGACGACTCGACTTTTGTCGTCACCGATGGTCGCAAGGGCTATCCCGTGACGCTGATCCCGGTGGGGCCCCATGTGCCGCCTTTGCTGATGTGCCTCGATGAGCTGCCGCCCGCCGGTGTCGATCTGTGGGTGGTGCATCATGTCCGGTCGGCGCAGAGGCTGGCCGCCCCGGCAGATCCGGGTGGCGTGATCTGTTTCACGCCCAGGACACGCATCCTGACACCGCGCGGGCCGGTTCCGGTCGGCCTTCTGCGCGAAGGCGACCTGGTGCAGACCAAGGACAGCGGCGCCCAGCCGATCTGCTGGATCGGCAGCCGCCGGATGACGGGTGCCCGTCTTTTTGCCATGCCTGCCTTGCGCCCGATCCGGCTGCGCGCCGGCGCGCTGGGATTGGATCAGCCCAACAGCGATGTGCTCGTGTCACCGGATCACCGCATGGTGGTGCGCGGTGCGCCCGCGCAGGCGTTGTTTAACACGCCCGAGGTGCTGGTGACGGCGCGCGACCTCGTCGATGGCAAGGGCGTGGTGCAGGACAGCACCGTCAAGGAAGTGACCTATGTGCACCTGCTTCTGCCCCGACACGAGGTGCTGTTTGCCGATGGGGTCGAAACAGAGAGCTTCCATCCGGCGAACACCACGCTCAGTTCTCTGGATGACGAGGATCGCAAGCGATTGCTGCGGACCCTGCCGGGCGTGGCCGCGAACCCGCTGGGCTATGGCGCCTATGCGCGGCGCAACCTGTCGGCGTCCGAGGCGGCGATCCTGTTGCACGAGGCGGCCTGAGACGGCCCGCGCGTCCCATTCCCGGGCTTGGCCCGGGACCTCGTGCCAGTCGCGTGCGTGCAGGCCGGCGTTGCGCGGTCACTCGCGGATTTCGTCCAGTCCCACACCCCAGAGCGCGGTCTTGTCGACCCAACCGCGATAGCCGTCAGCGGTCAGGCGGCACCACGCCGGTCCGCAATCGCCCAGTCGTGCGATCACCCCCAGTTCCAGCCGCGCCACCACCACGCTGTCCGGGTCGGGCCGCCGATACAGGCTCAGCATGTCCTCTTCCACGATCACCGTGCGCGCGCCGGACAGCAGTGAATAATGCACCCAGCCGCCGGCCCCGTCCCGGTCGCGGACCCGGCGCCAGTGGCCGTGTTCGGCGGTGATCTCCAGTGGCATGCCGCGTCGCTTGTAGACCCAGTCGATCCGATGCGTCAGCGAGGGCCCCCGGCGAACGTTGCCCTCCGAGGCCTTGAGCGAGACGAAACGTGGCAGCGGCAGGTTCGTCACCGGCCCACGGTCCTGCCCGGCCGGTCCGGGACCAGCCAGCAACAGCAGCGCCACCGCCGCGGCGATCGCTTGTTTGAACATGGTTTTCAAGTCCTGCTCAGTTTTTCCGGCGGGGTTCTTGTGCCCCGTCCTTTCCTGTCGCAGTCTACCGCCCGTGGGACCCGCAGGGGAAGTTTGGGGAGAGGCTGCATGCCATCAAAACGTCTGAGTGTTGTCGTGACGCGACGCTTGCCCGAAGTGGTCGAGACGCGGCTCACCGAGCTGTTCGACGCGAAACTGCGTGCCGATGACACGCCGATGACCCGTGGAGAGCTGATCGACGCGGTGCAGGAGGCCGATGTTCTGGTGCCCACGCTGACCGACCGCATCGACGCCGGGCTGATTGGCCAGGCGGGCGAACGGCTAAAGCTGATCGCCAATTTCGGTGCGGGATTCGATCATATCGACGTTTCAACCGCGCGCTCGCGCGGGATCCTCGTGTCGAACACGCCGGGCGTGGTGACCGAGGACACCGCCGACATGGTCATGGCGCTGATGCTGGGCGTGACCCGGCGCATCCAGGAAGGCCTGGCCGTCATGCAGGGCGGTGAATGGGCCGGCTGGGCGCCCACAGCGCTGCTGGGCCAGCGCTTGGGCGGGCGCCGGCTGGGCATCCTCGGCATGGGCCGGATCGGGCAGGCGGTCGCGCGCCGCGCGGCGGCCTTTGGGATGCAGGTGCATTACCATAACCGCCACCGCCTGCGCCCCGAGATCGAAGAGTCGCTGGAGGCCACCTATTGGGAAAGCCTCGACCAGATGGTCGCGCGCATGGACATGATCAGCGTCAACTGTCCCTCGACCCCCAGCACCTATCACCTGCTGAACGCGCGACGCCTGCAGTTGATGAAACCCAGTGCGGTGATCGTGAACACTTCGCGCGGGGAGGTGATCGACGAAAACGCGCTGACCCGGATGCTCAAGGCCGGGCAACTGGCCGGTGCGGGGCTGGACGTCTACGAACACGGAATCCAGGGCAACCCCGAACTGCGCAACATGCCCAACGTGATGATGCTGCCGCACATGGGGTCGGCCACCGAAGAGGGTCGGATCGAGATGGGCGAAAAGGTCATCATCAACATCAAGACCTTCGACGATGGCCACCGTCCGCCGGACCAGGTCGTGCCCGCGATGCTGTGAGCGGGTCGCCGGCCCAATCTTTCGCGCATTCCGCATCGGCGTTGCCGAGACAGGGCGCAAGATGCGGGCCTACCCGGCCGAGGCCGAAGATCACCGCCAAGCAGGGGGCAGCGAAATGCAAGGTCTCGCTGGAGCCGGACGACGCAGAGCATATCTGGGATCGTGCCCCTAACGACGTCCGTCAAGAAGGACCAGGACCGCCTACGCGCACATCGGGTCTATCCCCGACTCGCTTCTGCTGATTGACTGTCAGTCAGCAGACGCAACCAGGGAGTGTGTAAGATGAGGATTGCGCAGATAGCCACGCTGTTGATGCTGGCGGCAGGCGCGGGGCTGGCACAGCAAAGCACGGATACCATCGCCCCCGAGGCGGCCACGGTGGATGGCGGTGGCTTTGCCGCGCTATCGCCCGAGGTCGCCGCGGCGCTGGAGGCCAAGGCGGCCGGTCAACCGGTCAAGGCACAGACGTGGATGGTGGCGGCGGCCAATCCGCACGCGGTGCAGGCCGGGGCCGAGGTGCTCCGCGCCGGTGGCACGGCGGCGGATGCCATGATCGCCGTGCAAACCGTGTTGGGCCTGGTCGAACCGCAAAGTTCAGGCATCGGCGGTGGGGCCTTTCTGGTCTGGCACGATGGCGAAACGGGCGAGATCACCACGCTGGACGGGCGCGAAACCGCGCCCTTCGCCGCCACGCCGACCCTGTTCCAGACCGACGACGGCGAGCCGATGGGGTTCTGGGACGCGGTGATCGGGGGGCGCTCTGTCGGTGTGCCGGGCACCCCCGCGCTGATGCAGGCGGCGCATGAGAAATGGGGCAAATCCGACTGGGCCGGCCTGTTCGATGCAGCCACGCGGCTGGCGGACGAGGGGTTTGAGGTCTCTCCTCGTCTCAGCCAGTTGGTGCTGGCCAACGTCCCCGCACTGACCCGGTATGAACCTTCGGCCAACTACTTTCTGCCGGACGGGATGCCGCCCGTGGCCGGGACCGTGCTGAAGAACCCGGAGTATGCCAATGTCATGCGCCGGATGGCCAGCGAAGGCGCGCAGGTGATCTACCAGGGTGAGATCGCGCAGGACATCGTCGACACGGTGCGCGGGTTCGAGCCCAATCCCGGTGTCATGAGCCTGGCCGACCTCACCGCCTACGAGGTCAAGGAGCGCCCGGCGGTCTGTGCGCCGTTCCGGGGGCTTGAGGTCTGCGGCATGGGTCCGCCCTCTTCCGGCGCGCTGACCGTTGGGCAGATCCTTGGGATGCTGGATGCCTCCGAGCCCGGGGCGGCAGATGATCCGCAGACCTGGCGCAAAATCGGCGACGCCTCGCGGCTCGCCTTTGCGGATCGTGGCCGGTACATGGCCGACAGCGATTTTGTCCCAATGCCGACCGATGGTCTGGTCGATCCGGCTTACCTAGGCGAACGCGCGCGCCTGTTGGAAGGCGACGATGCCCTTCCGGAAGTGGCGCCGGGGATGCCGGCGTGGGACCATGCGAAGCTCTGGGCCGATGACGAGAGCATCGAGTTCCCCTCGACCTCGCATATCTCGATCGTCGACCAGTACGGAAATGCGCTGTCGATGACGACGACCATCGAGAACGGCTTTGGCTCGCGCCTGATGACCAACGGGTTCCTGTTGAACAACGAACTGACGGATTTTTCCTTCCGCTCGCACCAGGACGGGGTGCCGATCGCGAACGCGGTGGCGCCGGGCAAGCGGCCCCGGTCGTCGATGTCACCGACCATCGTGCGCGAAGAGGGCAAGCCGGTGCTGGTGATCGGCTCTCCCGGCGGGTCGCGGATCATCGGCTATGTCACGCAGGCGATCATCGCGCATGTGGACTGGGGCATGGACGTGCAGCAGGCGGTGGCCATGCCGCATGGCGTCAACCGCTTCGGCACCTTCGACCTGGAGGCGGGGACGCCGATGGCCGAAATGGCGGCGGCCCTGGCAGAGATGGGGTTCAACACCGATGTGCGTGACCTGAATTCCGGCCTTCATGCCATCGCCATCGGGGCGGACGGTCTGCAGGGCGGCGCCGATCCGCGCCGCGAGGGCATCGCGCTGGGTGAGTGACGCCGCTCAGCCGGACAGGTGCAGACAAGTCCCCCGTCGGCGGGTCTTGTCTGCGTACATGCGCGCATCCGCCCTTTTCAGCAGCATGTCCACGTCGGTGCCGTCATCCGGGGCCGTGGCCCGGCCAAAGGCGGCATTGATTCCGGGCAGGACGATATCCGTTCCGCCCGGTCGTTCCAATGTCATCGGTCGGGACAATGCGGCGCGCAGGTCGTTGACACAGGTCAGTATGGTCCTCTGGCTGGTGTCCGGGTGCCAAATTCCGAACTCATCGCCCCCCAGGCGGGCAGCGTTGCCGTCGTTGCCCAGGGTTTCGCGCAGGCGTCGGGCAACCCGGCTAAGCACCTCGTCGCCGGCGCAATGGCCGTACTGGTCGTTGATCGGCTTGAAGCCGTTCAGGTCGATGTAGATCAGCCCGACGGTGCCTTGCGGCTTGGCCAGCAGCCGTTGCCCCTCTTCACGGAAACTGCGGGCGTTCATCAGGCCGGTCAGAGGGTCAGTCATGGCAAGGCTGGACAGTCGGCGCGCCGTATGACGTAGCCTGTCGCGCTCCTCTTCCGTCTGGCTCAACCGGCGGCGGGTGTTGTCCTGCTTGCGTTCGAGAGAGGTGAGGCGTGCGGCAAAGAGGTTGGACGGGTCGGATTTCAGCATCACCAGAGGGTGTTCCGAGCCGGGCAGCGGGTCGATCCGCCAAGCCTGGAAGGTCATCGGCTCCTCGGTGAAGGTCAGGCGAAGCGGAATGCCACGCGAAATGGAAATCGCCTGTCTCAACCCACTTGTCATGGTCTCGGCGCCTTCGCGGGCAAGGCTGGTCAGGTGCAGGCCCACCGTCAGCCCGGGCAGATCGCGCGCCTGGCGATTGGCCAGCAGGATGGTCCACTCATGGTCCAGCAACATCATCGCGCGCGGGGCGCGCTCGATCGCCTGGCCGATGGCCCCCAGGGCCGCATCCAGCACGGCGTCGGTCACTATCATTCCTTTGTCAGGCTCCGGGACAGGGAACAGCCCTGATCCCGGTCGCGGTTGTTTGCGTGCACAAGACCCTTCATGCGAAAAACTCGAACAAGTCCGCGTCCTCGCTTCGGACCAGGTGAACCGTGACGTGACAGCGGGAATGCCCTATCGACAGGGCCTCGTCGATCTCGACCGAGGCATAGCCATTTGCCTCGGCGGCGATGCGGCCAAAGACGTTGGTGGTCATCATGCAAAGCGAGGGCCTGCCCTCGACCCGCTGACCAAAGGGGCAACTGGACGCGGTGAACACCAGCTTGTCGGGCCCCGCCTCGATCAGTTCGAAATGCCCGCCGATCTTTTGCTTGAGATCACAGAGGATGCGGCCGATTTCGGCCGGTTCGGCAGGCAGTGCACCGTCGTCATCGCGGTAGCGGTCGGCGATGCTGCGGCCCATGTCATCCCCGACGCGCGCCACGAAGGCCGAAGCCTCGTCCATGCCCACGACTTCCTGCAGGGTACCGGACAGGGCGCCAACGATATCCGCGAAGAAACCCTTGGGGTTCAGGTCGTCAATGTCGGGCTTTGGGGGCGTCGGGGCCATCGGGGCCTCCAGAAAACGGGTAAACTCGGTTAACAAAACATCAAAATGGTTAAAATGCTGTAAAGACCTGATCCGGGATCACACGCATTCGGCCCCGTCAAATCGCGCTTTCCGAGGGGCTCCGCCAACGAGAACGCCGGCGGAGCAGAAGGGCGTGGTCAGCCCATTTCCTTGTAGGAGATTTCACGCGTGTCCGCGCCCGGTCCCATCTTGGACCGGCGCACCATGAGCCGGTTCAGGGCCTGGATATAGGCGCGTACCGAGGCGACGACCGTATCGGTATCCGCCGACTGGCCGGTGGCGATGATGCCGTCCTCTTCGAGTCGCACGGAAACGGTGGCCTGCGCGTCGGTGCCCTCGGTCACGGCGTGCACCTGGTAGAGCTGCAGCTGCGCCTTGTTGGGATGCAGTTCCCGCACCGCCTTGAAACAGGCATCCACGGGGCCGTCTCCATGACAGGTCGCGCTCTGGTCCTCGCCGTCGACCTCCATCTCCAGCTGGGCCTCGGCCGGTCCGCCAGTGCCGCAGACCACGCGCAGGTTCACCAGCTCAAGACGGTTCGAATCGCCGTCCGTGGTCGCGGTGACAAGGGCCAGGATGTCGTCGTCAAAGACCTCTTTCTTGCGGTCGGCAAGATCCTTGAACCGCACGAAGATGTCCTTGAGCTGGTTGTCCCCGACCTCGACCCCAAGATCATTGAGTTTCGCCCGCAGCGCCGCGCGGCCCGAGTGCTTGCCGAGCGGCAAGGAGGTGCCCGCGATACCCACGTCTTCGGGGCGCATGATCTCGAAGGTCTCGGCGTTCTTCAACATCCCGTCCTGGTGGATGCCGCTTTCGTGCGCAAAGGCATTCTTGCCGACGATGGCCTTGTTGAACTGCACCGGAAAGCCCGAGACGGTCGAGACACGGCGCGAGATATGCATGATCTTCTTGGTGTCGATCCCGGTGTGATAGGGCATGATATCGCCCCGCACCTTGAGCGCCATGACCACCTCTTCGAGCGCGGTGTTGCCCGCGCGTTCGCCAAGGCCGTTGATGGTACATTCGATCTGACGCGCGCCCCCGGCAACGGCGGCAAGGGCGTTTGCCGTCGCCATGCCAAGGTCGTTGTGGCAATGGGTGGCAAAGACCACCTCGTCCCCGCCGGGCACGGTCTCGATCAGCTTGCGGATCAGGTCCGCGCTTTCGACCGGCGCGGTATAGCCCACCGTATCGGGGATGTTGATCGTGGTGGCGCCGGCCTTGATGGCAATCTCGACCACGCGGCAGAGGTAATCCCATTCCGTCCGGGTCGCGTCCATCGGCGACCACTGGACGTTGTCGCAGAGGTTGCGCGCATGGGTCACGGTTTCATGGATGCGTTCGGCCATCTCGTCCATCGTGAGATTGGGAATGGCGCGGTGCAGCGGCGAGGTGCCGATGAAGGTGTGGATGCGCGGACGCTCGGATTTCTTGACCGCCTCCCAGCAGCGGTCGATGTCGGGCAGTTGCGCGCGTGCAAGCCCGCAGATCACCGACTGTTTCGAACGTTCGGCGATTTCGGAAACGGCGCGGAAATCGCCCTCGGAGGCGATCGGGAACCCGGCCTCGATGATGTCGACGCCCATGTCGTCGAGCAGCTCTGCGATCTCGAGCTTTTCGGCATGGGTCATGGTGGCGCCGGGCGATTGTTCGCCGTCGCGGAGGGTGGTGTCGAAGATGACAACGCGGTCTTTGTCGGTGCTCATGGTCTGTCCTCAGCTATGCGGGCGGAACGCCGGGGCGTCCCGGAATGTCTTGGGGGGTTGACCTGCCGGCACGCGCGCGGGCTCCGCGAAGGCGGAGGGATGACGGCCCCGGTACTGGCCTGATGTGTCTGTCATCGGAAAGATCCCAACTCGTGTGCGTGCAGGTCCCGGCGCGTCACACATCTCCTCTGAGCACGCGCGCCGAGGGGGCCACGCTCAGAGGCGAGTTAGCAGTAGACCGCTGCCAAGCGCAAAGACCGCCGAAAGGCGGGTCTGGCGGGCGTTATGGCGGGTCTCGGTCATGGCGGCCACTATACGGAGCAAATTCCAAATGAAAACCCATGATTTGACCTGATTTCCGGGACCGGCCCGTTTCGTACGCTTTGTCCCGGATGCGGTTTGAGGCATAGTCGCGGCAGGCAGGAAAACATGAGGCAGACCAACATGCGCAAATGGCTGAGGGCGCTCGCGCTGGCTTTGATTCCGGCGCTTTGTGCAACCATCACGGTGGCGGAACGGGACGAGGCGCGCGTCTACGTCTTTGGCAATTCGCTGGTGCATCACCTCAGCGAAACGTCGGACCATACCAACGTTCCCCACTGGATGAACCAGATGGCCAAGTCCGATGGCCGGTCGCTGGCATTGGACGGGCAATGGGGGTTCCTCCGGAACTTTGCAGACGGCCTGCCGCCGACGGCGAACTGGTCCTTTCCGGGTTTGCAGGGGGCCTGGTCGCCGGAACAGGGGCTGTTCCGCGACGGGCGCTACGACGCGGTGATCGTGACGCCCGCGAACTTCATCCAGTACCAGTTGCCCGACGTGCCCTACGACGGCGACAATCCGGACCGCGAAAGCCCGCTGGGCGCCTTGCAGCGGATCTTTGACTGGGTCGAGGTCAATAGCCCGGACACGCGGCTGTTTGTCTACGAGGGCTGGTCGGACATGGCCAGTTTCTCGCGCAGCTTTCCGCCGTCGAACCGGCAGTTGCGCCGCTACCATGCCTTCAACGCGGGCGAATACCACCAGTGGTATCGCGACCTGCTGAACGTGATGTCCGTCACCCGCCCCGACACGCAGGTCGAGGTGATCCCGGTGGCCTCTGTCCTGGCCGGGTTCTTTCAGCGGGGCGGCCTGCTGGAGGGGCTGCCGGCAGAGGCGCTTTATACCGATAATGCTCCGCATGGGACGCCGACGCTTTACATGCTGGCGGCGATGGTCACTTATGCCTGGGTCTATGACGCGCCGCCGCCGGACGGGTTTTCGCCCCCTGCGGTGCTGCACCCGGATGTCGTGGCCAATTACGCCCAGCTGGCCGAGGCGATCTGGGAGCAGGTGCCGCAGCGCGAGGCCGCGACCCCCGCTCCCGCCGACCCGCCGGTCGAAGAGGCCCGCGCACCGGACCTGCCCGAGCGCCAGCCGATCTCGCTGCCGCCGCGCGGGGTCAGGCCGCAGGGCGCCCCCGCGCTGGGGCTGGGCCTGAACGGCATATCCGACTGGTCGACGCAGCATCCCTTTCTGGACCTGATGAAATCCTCGCGCGGCTGGGTCGGCAACATCGGCGACCAATGGGGCGCCGTAAGCACCGAAGAGCTGCGCGCCGGTGGCCATCTGGACGAAGACGACTGGCCTCTGCGGGTGCCCGAGGGTGTCGATGCCATCGAGACGGTGATCCTGACGAACCAGCCCAAGGCTGCCGGGTCCCTGCGCGGCGACTATGTCCTGACCTATGACGGCAAGGCCAAGTTCAAGCTGGTCGGCCGGGCCCGGCGTGTCCGCACCGAGCCGGGCCGCATGACCTTCAGCTATGAACCGGGCGAGGGCCTGGTGGCGCTGTCGATCACCGAGATCGATCCCGCCGACCCGATCCGCAATATCGTCATCCTGCGTGAAGAGCACGAGGCGTTGTACCGTGCCGGGGCGCTGTTCAACCCGGATTTCCTGGCCCGGGTCGAGGACGTGCGTGTGTTGCGCTTCATGGACTGGATGATCACCAACGGCTCTCCGGTGACCGGCTGGGAGACGCGGCCGACGATGACCACCGCCAGCTGGTCGGAATGGGGTGTGCCAGTCGAGGTCATGGTGCGGCTGGCCAACGTGATCGGGGCCGATCCCTGGTTCAACATGCCCCATCTGGCCGATGACGATTACGTCCGCCGCTTTGCCGAGGTGGTGAAGCGTGACCTTGACCCGCGGCTGAGGGCCTATGTCGAACTGTCCAACGAGGTCTGGAACCCGGGTTTCCCGCAGGCGGCCTGGGCGCGCGGGCAGGCAGAGACGCTCTGGGGCGCGACGGACCAGGGATGGGCGCAATTCTACGGGCTGCGGGCGGCGCAGGTGATGGACATCTGGTCGGATGTCTACGGCGATCAGTCCGACAGCCTTGTGCGCGTGGTGGCGACACACACAGGTTGGCCCGGTCTGGAAAAGGAGATCCTGCAGGCGCCTCTGGCCTTTCTGCGACTGGGGCACATGCCGGTCGACAGTTTTGACGCCTACGCGGTGACCGGCTATTTCGGCTACGAGATGGGTGGCGAGGAAATGGCGCAGCGCATGGACGGCTGGCTGGATAAAGCCGCCGAACTTGCCCGGGACGCGGGTGAGGCCGAGGGCCTGCAACGGGTTGCGCTGCGGGAATTTGTCAAGGACCGCAGGTTCGAGGCCGCTATCGCCCCCGTGGCCGAGGCGCTGGAGAAAGGCTCGCTGCGGCAATTGGTCGAGGAGATCTTTCCCTATCACGCCGGGGTGGCCCGCAAGAACGGCCTGCGCCTGATCATGTACGAGGGCGGCACGCATCTCGTCGGGCACGGCGCGCGGGTCAACGACGAACGGCTGACCGCCTTTTTCGAAACCTTCAGCTATAGCCCGGAAATGGCCCGCCTGTACGAGATCCTGTTGGCGGGATGGGTGGATGCGGGTGGCGTTCTGTTCAACGCTTTCGTGGATGTCGCCCCCTCGTCCATGTGGGGCAGCTGGGGCGGGCTGCGCCACCTCGAGGACGAGAACCCGCGCTGGGACATGCTGATGGCCTACAATGCTTCCGGCCCCAACAGCTGGGAGGCCAGGGACGAGGCTGCCTTTCTGAATGGCATTAGAGTGCTGGGCGGAGAGGGCCGGATCGAGGGCACCGCGCAAGAAGACTACCTGACCGCCGGGCCGGGGGATGATGTTCTGGTCTCGGGCGGCGGCGCGGACGTGCTGAACGGCGGACCGGGGCAAGATCGTGCGGTCCTGCCCGGAGCGCGTGAGCGCTATGAATTCAAACTGGAAAACGGCATCGTCCATGCCCGTGCCGACAGCGGCCTGCTGCGCATGGTAGGGATAGAGGAAGTGGTCTTTGACGCAGCTCCCGAGGCCGCGATTTCCGTGGCGGACCTGCTCCCCTGACGTTGTCTGCCTGCGCCGAGATCGTCACCTCGACTTTGGCGGACCGTGTTTGTGCCGACGAGGTTCCGACAATTCGGCTGAGGAACGGCGACAGGGTCCAGAGTGGCTGTGCAAGTGGCTTGAGGCCAGAGAGGAGCGAGCAGGGCGGGGCGGCGGGGATCCCGCGCTACATCTCCTGGGCGCTGTCCGGGTTCCGCAGGCGCTCGATCTCTTCGACCAGCACCTCGGCCCCCAGCGAGGCGCGGAAACTCTCGACGATGTGCTGGCGCCCGGCCTCTGACAGGCGCTTCAGCGCGTCCGGATCGCCGACGAGGCTGCGGATCGTGCGGGCCAGCATCCCGGGGTTCTTCGGTTCGACAAGATAGCCGGTGGACCCGTCCGTGATCAGTTCGCGCACGCCGCCCGCATCGGTGCCAATGGTCGGGACACCCATCGACATGGCTTCCATGTAGGCGACGCCCAGCGGTTCGTGCCAGGACGCCAGCACGAACAGATGCGCCTCTTCCAGCTTGTCCTTGACCTCGCCCGCGTCGATCGCGCCCAGAAGCTTGACGTGATCCTGAAGGCGCAGCCGCTTCAGCGTCTCTTCCAGTTCGATCCGGTAGCCGGTGCCACCGTCGTCATCCTCTCCGGCGATTTCGACACGCACGTCGACGCCCTGGTCCAGAAGCTGACGGGTGGCGGCCATCAGGTCCTGGTGACCCTTGACCAGGTTCAGACGCCCACAGGCGAAAATGCGGATCGGGCGGCCATGTTCGGGCGGCTGGTAGGGCGTGCGGCGCTGCAGTTTGTCAGTGTCCACGCCCATCGGGCGGATGATCCGCCGTTCGGGGAGCGATCCGGCCAGGGTCTCTTCGATTTCGGCGAGGATCTTGCGCGTGATGATCGTGGCGAAACTGGCGTGCCGCCATTTTACCCGCTGACCGGGGCCGTAGTCCGACAATGGCCCGTGCAATGTCATCGAGTAGCGCGGCCCGCCCATGAGATGCGCGAAACAGGTGATGAGCGCGACGCGACCGCAGGAATGGGCGTGGATGTGATCGAGCCCGCGCGCTGCCGCCTCGCGCCGCAGCCTTTCGGCGGCGGCCATCGTCATCAGCGCGTCCCGGGCGAATCCGGGGCCCTCGCGCAGCATCCAAAGCGGCAGTCGCTTGGTGCTCAACTTGGTCAGTGCGGTGGCGGCAAGCAGCGGATCTAAATGCCCCAGGTAAGTGGTGCGCGCGATCGCCTTGTCGGACCAGTCGTGCGAAATCAGGCGGCGCGGCGGCTTGCGGGTCGAGAATACATGGACCTCATGTCCCATCGCTTCCAGTGCGCGGATCTCGCGCCAGAAGAAGATGTGCGTCTGTCCCGGGAATTGCGGGACGATGTACCCTATACGCAAGCCTTGCGTCACCTGATATTCCTATGGATGGCAGCCGCGCCTCTTGTGGGCGTTCGTCGTGATCAAACCTAATCGATTCCATGCTTTGGCCACAGTTCCGCAGCAGTTTCCAGAGCAGGCCGAGGTGTATTTTTTTCATGTGTGGCCCCAGTGGTACGGGTGTGAGTATGAGATATGGATACAACCATGCAGAGGCGGAACGCGGGCGTTTCGGTGATACTTCCGGCAAGCAACGAGGCAGCGCTGATTGGCGGCTGCCTCGAAGCATTGCTGGACTCTGAAGAGCCCGGCGCAGGCATGGTCGAGGTGATCGTGGTGGCCAATGGCTGCCGCGACGACACGGCCGATGTCGCGCGCGGCTACGCGGCGCGGATGGCGGCGCGGGGCTGGCATCTGGTGGTGATCGAACAACGGGCGGGCAGCAAGCCCGGCGCGCTGAACGCGGGGGATGCGGCGGCCAGCGGGGCGATCCGGGTTTACCTCGACGCGGATGTGATCGTCACGCCGGGGCTGCTGGCTCAACTGGTGACGGCGCTGGACGTGGATGGCCCGCGCTATGCCAGCGGCCGGGTCGAGATCGCCGCAGAGGGCGCGATCAGCCGGGCCTATGCACGGATCTGGCGCCGGGTGCCCTTCATGCGGGACGTGGTGCCGGGATGCGGCCTGTTCGCGGTGAACGCGGCGGGCCGGGCGCGCTGGGGCGCATTCCCGGATATCATCTCGGACGATATCTATGTCCGGCTGCAATTTCGTCCGGGCGAACGGCAGGGCGTGCCGGCGCCCTATCGCTGGCCCATCGCAGAGGGTTGGCGCAACCTCGTCAAGGTGCGCAGGCGCCAGGACGCCGGCGTGGACGAGATCGCCGCGCTTTATCCGGCGTTGACACGGAACGACGACAAGCCGGGCTTTCCCTTGCCCAAAAAACTGCGCCTCGCGCTGCGCGACCCGCTGGGTTTCATGGTTTATGCGGGCGTGGCGATCGCGGTAAAGCTGACCCCGCACGCCCGTCAGACCTGGAGCCGCGGAAGATGAGCGCGATGGAGGCCTTCCGAAGCGAATCCGTCACCGCGCGTGCGATGCGGTCGTCCCTGTTCACGCTGGGCAGCTTTGGCTTTGGCCAGGTGGTGCGGCTGGGATCGAACCTGATTCTGACCCGGCTGCTGTTCCCCGAGGCCTTTGGCCTGATGGCGCTGGTCATGGTCTTTCTGATGGGCCTGGGACAGTTTTCGGACGTCGGGGTGACGCCCGCGATCATGCAGTCGAAACGTGGTGATGATCAGGATTTCCTCGACACTGCCTGGACGATCCAGGTGGCCCGGGGGATCGGCCTGTGGCTCTTGGCCTGCGGCCTGGCCTGGCCGATGGCCTGGGTCTATGATCAGCCTTTGCTGGCATATATCCTGCCAGTCTCGGCTCTGACCCTGCTGATCACCGGGTTTAGGCCAACGCGGATGATCACCGCGAACAGGCACCTGCTGCTCGGGCGGGTCACGGTCCTCGACATGGCCACTCAGCTGGCGGGGGTCGCCGCCGCCGTGGGTCTGGCCTGGTGGTGGGGGTCGGTCTGGGCGCTGGTGATCTCTGGTGTGATCGGTGCCCTTGTCGAGGTTGTGTTGAACTGGCGTTACCTGCCCGGCCCAGCCAACCGCCTGCGCTGGGAAGGCCCCGCCGCGCGCGAGCTCATCTCCTTTGGGAAATGGGTGTTCCTGGCGACGGTATGCGGTTTCTTCTTTACCCAGGCCGACAAGATGCTGATCGGCAAGTTCATCGCGCTGGATACTTTCGGTGTCTACAACATCGGGTTTTTCTTGGCCTCTTTCCCGCTGATGCTGGGCAACCTTCTGACCCACAAGATCCTGATCCCGGTCTACCGGGAAACCCCGCCAAAGGAGAGCCGTGAGAACTTTCTGAAATTGCGCAAGATGCGCTTTGTCGTGTCCATCGGCTTGATCGGCTTTGTCGGGATCTTCGCCCTGATGGGCGTCTGGCTGGTGCAAACGCTGTATGACGCGCGATACGCCGCAGCGGGCGCGGTGGCGGTGGTTCTGGCCTGCGCGCAGATCCCCATGTTGATCGTCATGACCTATGATCAGGCCGCGTTGGCGGCGGGGGACTCGCGCCGGTACTTTTACCTGGCTCTGGTGCGTGCGGTGCTGATGGTGGGGTGTATCCTGATCGGCCTGCAGGCGGCAGGGCTGATCGGGGCGCTTGCCGGGCAGGCGGCGGCCTTTGCGCTGGCCTACCCGGTGGTGGTCTGGCTGGCGCTTCGCATGGGGGCTTGGGATGCGCTGCACGATGTTGTCTTTGCTTGTGCCGGGCTGCTTCTGGCCGGGGTCGCAATATGGTTGAACTGGGGCCCGATCCTGCAGTTGTCACAACAGGGCGGATGAGGCCGGTGTCCCGCAAGGCGCGGTTTCGAAAGGATGGGTTCAGTGTTCAGACCCCGGTCAGGAAATCGGTCGGCACGGCCCGGATACGGATCGAAATGGCTGCGGCCCACTGGAAATCGCCGCAGTTCCGCGCAACTTGCGGGTGGTGGCATTTGTTTTTTCGAGGGCCTGCATGACGGATGAAACAGCGCAGCAGTACGGCGAAACCGACATTGCCATCGTGGGCATGGCCGCCCATCTGCCGGGCGCCGCCGACATCGCCGCATACTGGTGCAATCTGCGTGACGGCATCTCTTCGATCCGGCGCTTGTCCGAGGACGAACTGCGCGAAGCGGGCGAAGACCCCGGGTTGATGCGTCACCGCGATTACGTCCCCTTTGCCGCCCCGCTGGAGGGTTTTGACCATTTCGATGCCGAGTTCTTTGGGTTCAGCCCAAAGGAGGCGGCGATCATGGACCCCCAGCATCGCCAGTTCCTGGAGACCGCCTGGGAGGCTCTGGAAAACGCGGGCCACGTGCCTGACAGCTTTGATGGCCAGGTGGGGGTCTTTGCCGGTTGCGGCATGGGTTCGTATTTCTATTTCAACGTCTGTTCCAACCCGGACCTGGTGGAAAGCACCGGTATGTTCCTGCTGCGCCATACCGGGAACGACAAGGATTTCATGACGACGCGGCTCAGCCATGTGCTGGACCTGCACGGGCCCTCGATCAACCTGCAGACCGCGTGCAGCACCTCTTTGGTGGCGACGCATTACGCGGTGCAGGCGCTTTTGAACGACGAATGCGACATGGCCATCGCGGGCGGCGTCACCATCGAACTGCCGCAGGGGCGCGGCTATCTCTACAAGGAAAACGAGGTCCTCTCGCCCGACGGGGAATGCCACGCCTTCGACCACCGTGCCAAGGGCACGGTCTTTGGCTCTGGCGCAGGGGTCGTGGTGCTGCGGCGGCTGGCGGATGCGGTGGCCGATGGCGATCACATCTACGCGGTGATCAAGGGGTCGGCGGTCAACAACGACGGTGCGCAAAAGGCCGGCTATCTGGCGCCCAGCGTCGAGGGGCAGGCAAGCGCCGTGGCCGAGGCACAGGCCTTTGCCGGGATCAGCGCCGATACGGTGGATTACGTCGAATGCCATGGCACCGGCACCTACCTGGGCGATCCAATCGAGGTCGCAGCCCTGACCGAGGCCTTTCACGAGACATCGACCGCCTTGGGGCATTGCCGCATCGGGTCGGTCAAGACCAACATCGGCCACCTGGACACGGCGGCCGGCGTGGCGAGCCTCATCAAGGCCTCTCTGGCGCTTCACCATCGGCAGATGCCGCCCTCTCTGGGCTTTGAGGCGCCGAACCCGGCCATCGATTTCGAGAGTTCGCCCTTTCGCGTGAACGACCGGCTGACCGACTGGCCCCGTGCCGACCATCCACGCCGGGCGGGCGTGAACTCTCTGGGTGTAGGGGGCACAAACGCGCATGTGGTGCTGCAGGAGGCCCCCGAGCGTGCGCCGGGCGACGAGAGCGACTGGCCGTTCCAGATCCTGACGGTCTCTGGTCGCAGCAAGACCGCTCTGGAGGACAATACCGCAAGATTGGCCGCGCATCTGCGCGCGCATCCCGAACAGCACTTGGCGGATGTGGCCTTTACCCTGAAGGAGGGCCGCCGCGCATTCGCGAAACGCCGCGTGGTGGTGGCCGAAAACCACGAGGAGGCGGCGCGCCTGCTGGAGGGCAGCGATGTGCGCCGTGTCTTTACCCATGACGCGCTGGACCGGCCCGAGGTCGTCTTCATGTTTCCCGGCGGCGGGGCGCAATACGCCGGCATGGCGCGCGACCTGTACGAGACGGAGCCGGTCTTTGCCGAGTGGATGGACCGGGGGCTGGAACACCTCGACCGGATCGCGGGCGGCGAGGAATCGGGGAGTATTTCAGGAGAGAAGAAGCCAGGGGTGCGCGCGCTGTGGCTGCCTGGGCGCGGGGCGGAAGCGGTAGCGGACCAAGAGTTGTTGCGGCCTTCGCTGCAGCTGCCACTGATCATGATCACGGAATACGCGCTGGCACAGCTCTGGATGAGCTGGGGTGTGACGCCCGCCGCCCTGACCGGTCATTCGATGGGGGAAAACACCGCCGCCTGCGTCGCAGGTGTGATGGGGTTCGAGGAGTGTATCGGGCTGGTCCACCTGCGCGGGCGGCTGTTCGATACGGTGCCCGCCGGAGGCATGTTGTCGGTTGGGTTACCGGCGGAGGAACTGCGCCCCTTGCTGGGGGAGGACCTCGACCTTGGCGCGGTGAATGGGCCGGAGCTTTCGGTGGCCTCCGGGCCGCAGGCGGCGCTGGACGCCTTGCAGGCCGAACTGGAGCGGCGCGAGGTTCAATGCACGCGTATCGGCATCAACATTGCTGCGCACAGCCGGATGCTGGAGCCGATCCTTGCGGATTTCGGCGCCTACCTGCAGGGGATCGAGTTGCGGGCGCCCGAGTTGCCGCTGACTTCGAACCGCACCGGAGCGTTGATGACGGCGGAGCAGGCGACGGACCCTGAGTATTGGGTTGCCCACCTGCGCGGGACGGTGCTGTTTGCCGATTGCATCGGCACGCTGGACAGGGACAACCGGGTTTTCCTTGAGGTCGGGCCGGGCAAGGCGCTGACCTCGCTGGCGCGGCAGCAGGTGGGGGGCAACCGGGTGCTGTCCTCGTTGCGGCACCCGGAGGAGGCGATTGCCGACGACAAGCACATGTTCGAGGTGCTGGGCCGGCTGGCGGCGCTGGGCGTCGGGATCGACTGGGCACAGGTCTGGGGCGAGGCGCGGCGCAACCGCGTGGTGTTGCCGACCTATGCCTTTCAGCGCAGCCGATATTTCATCGAGCCGGGAGAAGCGGCGGCGAAGGCGCCCGGCTATCTGATGCGCAATGATGAGATCGGAGAGTGGGGCTGGCAGCCGGTATGGCGGCCGCGCTCTGCCCCGGTCGAGGTGGATGTGGTCGATGGCCTGTCCGATGCCGCGCCGCAGGTCTGGCTGATGTTTATGGACGAGGCCGGGTTGGCCGAGCGGGCGGCGGACCGGCTGCGCATGGCAGGGCACAGCGTCGTCGAGGTGCGGCCCGGAGATGCCTTTGCCCGGGTGGGCGAGGGCTATGTGCTGGCGCCGGAGCGCGGGCGCGAGGGTTATGACCTGCTGGTGCAGGACTTGGCGGCACGCGGGATGGTGCCGACCCGAATCGGGCAGTTCTGGCTGCTGACAGAGGGCGAAACCCACCGCCCCGGGTCGAGCTTTTTCCACCGGGTGCAGGAACAGGGTTTTTACGCCCTGATGTTCTTGGCGCAGGCCATCGAGGGCGAGGGCCTGCCGCGCCCCCGGCAGATCACCGTGGTGACAAATGGTGCGGCACAACTGCGGGACGAGCCGCTGCCCTACCCTGAAAAGGCAACCGTTGCCGGACCGGCGCGGGTGATTCCTCGCGAATTGCCCGGGGTCAGCGTGGCGACGCTGGATGTGGTCTTGCCTGCGCCGGTCGAGGCGGCTTTCTGGGGCCGCGCCAAGGCAGAGGCCGCGCATGAGCGCGCAATGGAGGCGCTGACGACGAGGGTGCTGGAGGACCTGTTGAGCGAACCGGGCGACCGGATCGCCGCGTTGCGCGGGGATCGACGGTTCGAACGCGTGATGAAACCCGTTGCGCTGAACGAGGCGCCCGAGGTGCAAGAGGGCGGCACCTACCTGATCACCGGCGGGTTCGGCGGCATCGGCCTGACCCTGGCGCGGGATCTTGCGTCACCCGGGGCGAAACTGGCGCTGATGGCCCGCCAAGCGCTGCCCGACCGGGCGGATTGGGACGATTACCTGCGCCGTCACGCGCCGCAGGACCGGGTGGCGCGGCGCATTCGGGCGGTCATCGCGCTGGAAGAGGCAGGTGCCGAGGTCAAGGTGGTGGCGGCGGATGTCTGCAACCTGGGCCAGGTGCAGGCGGCGCGGCGCACGATCGAGGACCGCTTTGGCCCGATCACCGGGGTGATCCACGGCGCGGGCGTGATCGACGATGCGCCGCTGTTGGCCAAGTCGCCCTCCAGCGTCGAGGATGTGTTCACGCCCAAGATCCACGGCACAGAAGTCTTGGGAGAGGTCTTTCCGGACGGCAGCCTTGACTGGATGGTGCTGTTTTCGTCGTCCTCGACCGTCACGGCGCCCGCTGGGCAGGTGGATTACGTCGCCGCCAACGAGTTCCTTAATGCCTTTGCCCGCGCGCGCAGCGGCAAGACGCGCGTGGTGGCGATCAACTGGGGCATCTGGAACGAGGTTGGCATGGCGGCCGAGGCTGTCGCCGCACGAACCGGAGACCTGCCCAAACCGCCGGTCACCCCGGTCGTGCAGGACATGCTGGCCGAGGCGAGTTTTGACCGTCACGGCAACCGGTTGTTTACCGCGCGCTACGCAGAGACGGACTGGTTCATCGACCAGCACCGGACACGGGCCGGGGAGGCGCTGCTGCCCGGTACCGGCTACCTGTCGCTGGCGGCGCAGGCGCTGCGGGCGCATGGCGAAAGTGGCGGGTTCGAAATCCGAGACCTGACCTTCCTGCGGCCCTTGCGGGTCGCTCCTGATGGCGCGCGTGATGTGCGCATTCGCCTGACGCGTACCGACGATGGCTATGGGTTCGACGTGCTGGCCGATGCCACGCTGAACGGGCGGCAGGGCTTTGCGCTGACCGCGCAGGGCGCGCTGTCGCTGATGCCTCTGGCGCGGCCCGCGCCGCTGGATCTGGGCGCGATCCGGGCGCGTTGTCCGGCGCGCCTCGATGGCAATGGTGCCAAGCTGACCTCGGCGCAGGAGGTGCATCTGGCCTTTGGCCCAAGCTGGAAGGTGCTGGATGCCCGCGCGTTGGGCAAGGGGGAGGGGATTGCCGATCTGTCCTTGCCCGCCGATGCCGCGGCGCCCGACATGCCGCTGCACCCTGCGCTGCTGGACATTGCCACCGGCTGGGCGATGGAGCTTATCGCGGGCTATCAGCCGACGCACCTCTGGGTGCCGGTGCGCTATGGTCGGGTGCGGGTCCATGCGCCGCTGGGGGAAAATGTGGTCAGCTGGGTGCGCAATGCCGCCAACAACCGGGCCGATGGCGAAACGGCCAGCTTTGATGTCACGCTTTGCGATCCCACGGGTGCGGTGCTGGTGGAAATCTCCGGCTTCGTGATCCGCAAGCTGGAGCGTGTCGCGCTCTTGACGACGCCACCGAGGCTGACGGCGGCAGAACTGGAAGTGGATGAAGGCGATGCCGTGCAGCCGCTCTCCCCCGCAGAGGAACGGCTGGCCCACAACCTGAGCCAGGGCATCCGGCCGGCCGAAGGTGTCGAAGCCTTCCACCGGGCGCTGGCGCTGGACGCTCGGCAGGTCGTGGTGTCATCCATGGACCTCGACGCGCTGACCGCGCAGACGGCGGCCTCGGTGGTCGAGGCCGCGTCTGGTCAAACCTTTGAACGTCCGCAACTGGACAGCGATTATGTTGCCCCCGAGGGCGAGATCGAGACCCGGCTGGCCGGCTTCTGGGAGGATCTGCTGGGCGTGACAGATGTGGGCATCGAGGACAGTTTCTTTGATCTGGGTGGGCACTCCCTGATCGCCGTGCGGCTGTTTGCGATGGTCAAAAAGGCCTTTCGCGTCGATTTCCCGATTTCCATCCTGTTCGAGGCGCCGACGATCCGTGCCTGTGCCGCGTTGATCGAGGCGCAGATCGGCCCTGTCGAAGGCGACCCCGAAACCGCCCCGAAAGCGCCGCAGCGCCGGTTCACCCATCTTGTGCCCATGCATGACGGTGACGGCGGCGCGCGGCAGCCCTTCTTTCTGATCGCGGGCATGTTCGGCAACGTGCTCAACCTGCGCCACCTCGCGCATCTGCTGGGCAGCGACCGGCCGTTCTATGGCGTGCAGGCTCGTGGCCTCTACGGGGGTGAGGCGCCGCATGACACCATCGAAGAGGCCGCACGCGACTACATCGCCGAGATCCGGCAGGTACAGCCGCATGGCCCCTACATGGTCGGCGGTTTCTCGGGTGGCGGGATCAGCGCCTACGAGGTCGCCCGCCAGTTGGAGGTTGCAGGTGAAGAAGTGTCGCTGGTGGTGATGCTGGACACGCCATTGCCGCAGCGGCGTCCGCTGTCGCGGCGCGACCGGATGATGATCCAGTGGCAGCAGGCAAGGGAAAAGGGGCCGCTCTACCCGTTCATCTGGGCAAGGAACCGCATCGCCTGGGAGTTTGCCAAGCGCCGGCAGACAGGGCAAACCGGCGCCGAACATGCCTTCCACAACGCCGAGATCGAGGCGGCCTTCTACCGGGCCATCGCCGCCTACAAGGTGCGGCCCTGGGATGGCCGCGTGGTGCTGTACCGTCCGCCGCTCTCGGGCAAATGGACGGTTTCGGGCGGGGCGCTGGTCAACGGCGAACGCACCTATGTGACCCATGACAACGATTGGGGCCTGGTGGTGCCGGGGGTCGAGGTGCACGAGGTGCCGGGCGACCACGACAGCATGGTGCTGGAACCCAACGTGCGGGTGCTGGCCGGGCTGATGCGCGAGGCGATCGAAAGCGCCGAGGCCAAAAGCTTTGGTCACGGCGAAATTGTGGCCTTTCCCGGCCACGCGGCGGAGTGAGCGGCATGGCGCGGATCCTGGTGGTATCGCTGAACTATCGTACGGCAGAGATGACCCTGCGGTCCGTCCGCGCGGCCCTGCAGGCGATGCAGGGGATGGATGCGGAACTGGTCATCGTGGACAATGATTCCGGTGACGGGTCGTTCGAGCGTATCGCGCAGGCGCTGGCGACAGAGAGCTGGGCGCAGGGCGCGCCGGTCCGGCTGCTGCAATCGGGAAAGAACGGCGGTTTCGGTGCGGGCAACAACGTCGGCATCCGCGCCGGGATGAGCGATGGCGGCATACCGGATTACGTCTACCTTCTGAACTCCGATGCCTTTCCGGCGCGGTACGCGATCCGGCGCCTGCACGACCACCTTGAGACGCATCCAATGGCCGGTTTCGCGGGCAGCTATATCCACGGCGAGGATGGCGAACCGCATGTGACCGCCTTCCGCTTTCCCTCGATCTGGTCGGAACTGGAAGGCGCGATGCGGTTCGGCCCGGTGTCGCGAGCCTTGCGACATAAAGCCGTGCCCATCGGCGTGCCGAAGACAACGCAACGCGTGGATTGGCTGGCCGGGGCGTCGATCATGATGCGGCAGGGCGTGCTGGACGAAATCGGGCTCTTTGACGAGACGTTCTTCCTGTATTTCGAGGAAACCGACCTGTGCCTGCGCGCCGCGCGCGCGGGACATGAAACGCATTACGTCCGAGACAGCGAGGTGGCGCATATCGGCTCTGTTTCGACCGGCATGAAGACATGGCAGCGCATACCGGGGTTCTGGCTGGACAGCCGCTGGCACTATTTTGCCAAGAACCACGGGCGCGGCTATGCGGCACTGGCGACGCTGATGCACGCGCTTGGCGGTGCAGTCTGGCGGCTGCGCATGTTGCTGCAACGCAAGCCGCCCGCTGATCCCGCGCATTTCCTGCGCGATCTGATCCTGCATGACACCAAGGCACTGGTCCGGCCCCTGCCGGAACGGCGCGAGGCTGCGCGCGCCACGGCCCGGGTTGCAGCCAAGGCACAGGCGGAGTGACCGAGATGGCGATGACCTGCGTGCTTTGGGGGAATGAGTCACTGCTGGTGCAATGTGGCGAGATGGCGCTCGACCGAGGCAACACCATCTCTGCGGTCGTGACCGACAACACGGATGTGCGGCGCTGGGCGGAGGGCCGTGGCCTGCGGGTGGAAACGCCGGGCAAGGATCTTGCGGCGCGTCTGGGGGACGGGTTTGACTGGCTTCTGTCCATCGCCAACCTTTCGATCATTCCCGAGGACGTGCTGGCCTTGCCCACCAGGGGCGCGGTCAATTTCCACGATGGACCCCTGCCGCGTCATGCCGGGCTGAACGCGCCGGTCTGGGCGCTGATCGAGGGCGAGACACGTCACGGCGTCACCTGGCACCTGATCGAGGGCGGGGTGGATGAGGGCGACATCCTCGTGCAGGCGGGGTTCGACATCCGGCCGGGGGATACGGCGCTGACCCTGAACACCAAGGCCTACGAAGCGGCGATGGAGTCTTTCCCGGCGCTGCTGGACCAGCTGGAAAGCGGCGCGTTGGTCCGTGTGGCGCAGGACCTGACCCAACGCAGTTATCACGCGTGGTCAGATCGGCCCGGGGGCTACGGCGTTCTGGATTTCACGCGGCCGGCGGTAGAGCTGGAACGGCTGGTGCGGGCGCTTGATCACGGACCCTATTGGAACCCGCTTTGCGTGGCCAAGATCCGGGCGCGGGGGGCGCTCTTCGGGGTTGGTCATGCGCGCCTGACAGAGGGGTACGGGACACCGGGCACGGTGCTGGACGTCTCGGATGACCGGCTGACCGTGGCCTGCCGGGAACACGCGCTGGTGCTGTCCGGGCTGACGCGCATCTGCGGCGCGCCAGTCGAAGCGGGCCAGATCGCACGCGTTGGCGAGATCCTGGACCGGCCGCCAGAGGTCGATATGGCGCCTGTCGCACGGGCCGACGGGCAGATGCGCCGGGTGCTGGCCGAGCTGCAGCCCGCTGCACTGGGCGGATTGACCGAAGGCGAACGCGCCTTGCAAACCCGTGCCCTGACGTTGCCTTCTGGCGATGCCTTGGCGCGGGTCATGCGCTGGGCGCAGGCACTCTGCGGGCGCGAGGCGGTAGACCTTGCCTGGGCCGATGGCGCGCTGGAGGCATTGGCGGGAAGTGGTCTGGTCGCGCCCTGGGCGCCGCTGCGTACCGGATCGACGGCCAGGCCACAGCCCTGGGCCACGGACCTGCCTGCTCGCGCGCCCGAGCTGACCTGGCCCGAGGTGCCGCAGATTGGCGTTGCTGTCGATGGCGCGGGCCATGTGCCGGGAACGGTGATAACCGTGATCCTCGATGACGCGCCGGCGCTGTCCTACGATGCCGGGTGCCTGCCGCCTGCGCAGGCGGAACTGTTCGCCGCCCGTCTGGAATTCACCGGCACGGGCCTGCCCAAGGCAGAGCGCGACCTGGTCCTGAACCAGTGGAACGCCACCACGACCAGCCATGACCGCGGCCGGACGATGCACCGCGCCTTCGAGGCGCAGGTGGCCGTATCGCCCGATGCGGTCGCGCTGATCTTCGAGGATCAGAAACTCACCTATGCCGATCTGAATGCCCGCGCCAATCGCGCCGCACATCTGCTGCGCGAGATGGGCGTGGCGCCGGGAAAGGTGGTCGGCCTCTGCTGCCGGCGGTCGATCGACCTGATGGTTGGCGCGCTGGCGATCCTCAAGGCCGGGGGCGCCTACCTGCCAATGGATCCGGCCTACCCATCGGACCGTCTGCAGCATTTCGTCCAGGACAGCGGCGCGCAGGTGATCGTCACGCAGGCCTCGGTGGAACCCGGCCTGCCGCGCCATGACGCGCAGTTGCTGGTGTTGGACGCCGAACCACGCCTTGCTGCGCAGCCCGTCGAAAACCTGCCCGACACCAGCGGACCAGCGGATCTTGCCTACCTGATCTATACCAGCGGATCGACGGGCAGACCCAAGGGCGTGATGGTCGAGCATCGCAATGTATGCAACTTTTATACAGGGATGGACGCGCACATCCCGCACGACGGTGGCACTTGGCTGGCCGTCACCTCGCTGTCCTTCGACATCTCGGTGCTGGAACTCTTCTGGACCACTGCGCGCGGACTGACCGTCGTTCTGACCGGGGACGAGGACCGGGCGTTGATCTCCAAGGGGCCGATGCCGCGAGGCGAGGGCATGGAATTCTCGCTGTACTACTGGGGTAACGACGATGGGGCCGGGCGGGACAAGTACGCCCTGCTGCTGGAAGGGGCGAAATTCGCCGACCGGAACGGATTTGTCGCCGTCTGGACGCCCGAACGGCATTTCCATGCCTTTGGTGGGCCCTATCCGAATCCCAGCGTGACCGGGGCCGCCGTTGCCGGTGCGACCAGGAACATCGGCGTGCGCGCCGGATCGGTCGTGGCGCCCCTGCACCATCCCGCGCGGATCGCCGAGGAATGGGCGGTGATCGACAACCTGACAAACGGGCGTGCGGGTATGGCGATTGCCTCTGGCTGGCAGCCGGACGATTTCGTGCTGCGCCCCGAGAACACCCCGCCCGAGAACAAGCCTGCCATGCTGCGCGACCTTGAGACCCTGCGAAAGCTGTGGCGTGGCGAGGCGGTGGGGTTTCCGCGCAAGGACGGTTCGATCCACGAGGTCGTGACCCAGCCGCGCCCGGTGTCGAAGGATCTGCCGGTCTGGGTGACGACCGCCGGCAATCCCAAGACCTGGCAAGAGGCCGGGGCGGCAGGGTGCCATGTGTTGACGCATCTTCTGGGCCAGTCGGTCGAAGAGGTCGGCGACAAGATCAAGCTGTACCATGCGGCCCTGCGCGAGGCCGGGCACGATCCGGCGGACTTCAAGGTCACGCTGATGCTGCACACGTTCCTCAGCAACAGCCGCGACCACGCCCGCGAGATCGCGCGCGCGCCGATGAAGGACTATCTGCGCTCTGCCGCCGGGCTGATCAAGCAATACGCCTGGGCCTTTCCGGCGTTCAAGCGGCCCGAAGGGGTGTCCAATGCCTTTGACCTGCAGCTTGACGGGTTGGAGCCCGACGAACTGGAGGCGATCCTGGACTTTGCCTTCGAGCGCTATTTCAAAGAAAGCGGCTTGTTCGGCACGGTCGAGGAGGTGCTGAAGCGCACCGACGAGGTGCAGGCTATCGGCGTAACGGAAATCGCCTGTCTCATCGACTATGGCATCGACCGCGAGACCGTGCTGGACGGGCTGAAACCTCTGGCCGAGGTCGTCGCCCGCGCGGGCGGAGAAACGGAGCTTGCACCGGACGATTTCTCGATCGCGGCGCAGATCGTGCGACATGGTGTGACGCATCTGCAATGCACGCCTTCGATGGCCCGGATGATCGCGATGAACGACGAGGCGCGCTTTGCCCTCAAGGGTGTACAAAATGTATACCTTGGTGGAGAGCCCTTGCCCGGCGCGCTGGTCAAGGAGTTTGCCCAGATTACCCAGGTCACGGTCACCAACATGTACGGGCCCACGGAAACGACGATCTGGTCTTCCTGCACGCGCGCCGATCCGGATGAGCCGGTGGTCAATATCGGCCTGCCAATGGCCAATCAGCAGCTCTACGTCCTCGACGAGAACCGCGCCCCGGTGGGCGTGGGGCAGGAGGGCGAACTTTGGATCGGCGGCGAAGGTGTGACGCGCGGCTATTGGAACCGCCCCGACCTGACGGCGGAACGGTTCGTCGAAAACCCTTTTCACGGTGGGCGCATGTATCGTACCGGCGATCTGGTGCGGCGGCGCGCCGACGGTCGGATCGATTTTGTCGGTCGGGTGGATCACCAGGTGAAACTCCGCGGACACCGGATCGAACTGGGCGAGATCGAGGCCTGCCTGGAGGCAATCGCCGGGATCACCCAGGCCGTCGTCATGGCGCGTGAGGATGTGCCTGGTGATGTGCGACTGGTGGGTTATTACACGGGTGCGGCCAAGGATGAGGCTGCGGTCAAGGCCGCAATGGCCCGTGATCTGCCCGGCATCATGGTGCCCGGACGGTTCGTGCATCTCGACGCCTTTCCGCTGACCCCGAACAAGAAGGTCGACCGCAAGGCGCTGCCCGCACCGCAGGCGGTGGCAGCGAAATCGGCATCGCCGCCGATTGCCCCGGCGATTTCGGCCGCGGAAGGGGATGCCGCGCTGGTCGAGGCCGCGGTTGCCACGATCTGGCAGCGCACGCTGGGCGTCGCGCCTTCCTCCCGGGACAATTTCTTTGACCTCGGCGGGCATTCCCTGCTGGCGGTTCAGGCGCATCGGGCGATCCGCGAGGAACTGGGCGCCGCGAGCCTGTCGATCACCGACATCTTCCGTTTCCCGGTCCTGGCGGATCTTGCCGCGCGCGTGGCCGGATTGGCGGAGGGGCCGGTGCGCGCGCCCGCAGCGCCCGTTGCGCCGAAACCCGGGCCTATGCCCGTTGACGCGACATCGGACAGGGCGCGATCTCGCAGCGAGGCGATGGCGCGACGGCGTGAGATGCGCGCCCGGCGCCGGGTCTGAACATCGTGTCGGCAGTCGAACTGGAACGCCTTGTTCGCCAGATCGGGCCCTTGCGCGGTGTGGGCTGGGGCCTGGCCGTCCCCGGCGAGGGAGACCTGTATCCGGAAGAGGAGGCGGCCATCGCCCGCGCCCTACCGGAGCGGCGCGCAGAGTTCGCCGCCGGTCGCCTAGCGGCCCGCCGCGCGATGGCGCAGCTGGGTTTGGCGGATGCCGCAATCCCGATGGGCCCCGACCGCGCGCCCGTTTGGCCCAAGGGGGTGGTTGGCAGTATCAGCCATGCTGCGGGCTTCTGCCTGGGCGTGGTCGCACGGTCCGACAAGTTTCGCAGCCTGGGCATCGACATCGAAGGTGATGCCCCCCTGGCTGAGGACCTGATCCCCGAGATCTGCCTTCCAGAAGAGTTGGCCCTTGTACCCGCAAACCTTCGGGCAGCCCGGGCCAAGCGCCTGTTCTCGGCGAAGGAGGCCGCCTACAAGGCGCATTATCCTTTGGCCGCACAGGCTTTTGGCTTTCACGGGTTGCAGGTGGATCTTGCGCAGGGCTTTGCCCGGTTCACTGACCATCCCGAAGTTGCCTCAATTCCGCCCGAATCCCGGGCGGACCTGCCACTGCGCCAGGAAATCGGGTCCGTGCTGATTCTGTCGCTGAGCGCCATCCCGGCGGACATCTCCCGACGCTAGGACACGGATTTGCCACAATTGGCCGGTGAAGCCCTGCAATCTGCCTGAAATGAGGCGAAAACATGGCTCCGGTTCGCAACCTGGACACGCTTTGTTTCCGGCTTTTCCTTGGTCAGGTCGTGGCGAAATTTGGGCGGCATTGCTAGATTGCGGCCTGAAGATGGCGCTTTCGGGGTAAAACACGTTCGCGCTGTCTCCGCACCGGGGGCGGTCTTGCGGGAGAGTTGAAATGAGTCAGTTCCAGTCGATCGGCGAAGTGTTCGCCGCCCTCAAGCGTCGTGCCCTGTTGATCCTGGTGGTCACGTTCCTGGGTTGTCTCGCCTCGCTCTACTACGCGATGGGGCAGGCCAAGGTGTTCGAGGCGACGGCGATTGTCCAGATCGAGGACGCGCAGGTGCCCGACCAACTGGCCGGGGCTCTGGCCGCGACCAACGACGCCGCCCGCCGGGTCCGCCTGATCGAGCAGCGCCTGACTGCCCGGGACAACCTCGTGCGGATCATGGAGAAACACGCGCTGTTCAGCGCCGACCCGACCATGACCATGAGCGAGCGCGTTGGACGTCTGCGGGATTCAGTGCGTATTCAACAGCTTGTTGGCCAGGAGCAGAGCTTTGCACCCGGCGGCAACGCGCCGTCCGGCCTGATGATCTCCGTGCAGTTGGACGATGCGCAAAAGGCAGCGGACGTCGCCAACGAGTTGATGCAATCGGTGATCGACCAGTCGCGCGACCGCAGCGCAAGCCGCGCCCGCGACACGCTGGAGTTCTTCGCCGCCGAAGAGACGCGCGTGGGCGCCGAAATCGACGCGCTCGAAGCCGAGATCGCGGAGTTCAAGCGCCTGAACGCAGAACAGCTTCCCACGGGCGTGGTTGACCTGCGGTCGCAACTGGGCAGCCTGCGGGACACTGATCTGGACCTGGATCAGCAGATCCTGACGTTGCAGACATCCAGCGACCGGACCCGGGACGAGGTACGCGAGCGCCAGATCGCCGCCCTGCGGGAACAAAAGGCCCTGATCGCGGCGCGGATCGCCCAGATCGAAACCCAGATCCAGGGGGCGCCCGAGGTCGAGCGCGAGCTGAACCGGTTGGACCGCGAGATGACCCGCCTGCAGGAGCAATACGGCGTGATCACCCGCCGCAAGGCCGAGGCCGAACTGGGGCAACTGCTGGAGGATCGCAAGGCCACCGACCGCTTCGAGGTTCTCGAGACCGCCTTGGTGCCTGAATTCCCGGTGTCGCGCAGCCGCAAGAAGCTGGCCGTGATGGGCGGCGTGGCAAGCCTGATGGCCGCGCTTGGCCTGGCCTTCCTGATCGAGACGATGAACCCGGTGATCCGCAGCGCGGCCCAGATGGAGCGGGCGCTGGGTGTGCAGCCGGTGGTCGCGATCCCGGTGGTGACGACCCGGCAGGACCGGCGCAGCGGCGGGCTGAGAATGCTGGGTAAATTGCTGGCAATCTTCGCGATCCTGGGTCTGGGGCTCAAGCTGCTCTGGGATCGTTCGCCGGTTCTGGCAGAATTCACCGAAAGGTTCCTGCCGCGGGCGATCCGGGGCTAGGCACGAGACATGTCAGAGGTACGGGTGCGCTGTCCTTGCAGCTGGAGAGCGCACTTGCGGGCCGGGCACGGGGGCGCCCGGCCTCAATAACTGTAGCGGTCGATTTCGGTGCCCTCGGCCTTGTTCAGGATCATCCCCAGGATCGGGGTGCCATCGCCCAGGCGCCGTTCAACCTCGGCAATTTCCTTTTCCGTCGTCAATCCGCCGCCGATCACCAGCAGAACGCCATCGAACAGCGGCCGCGCGGCGATCACGTCGTCGTAGGACAAGGCCGGGGGCAGGTCGATCAAAACGACGTCGGGATCGTATTCGTCCTCGATCCGGTGCAGGCAGGCCTCGGAACGCGGGTCCTGCAGCAGTTCCGAGGCATAGGCCTCGGGCCGGTTGTTGAGTCCAAAGGCGATGTTGCGCCCGGCGTTGACCGGGTTGCGCCCCATCCGCAGCAGGTGATCGCCCGGCGCGGTCATGCCGCGCAGCATGTCGCCCAGCGAACCCGGATCGGAGACGCCCAGGATCTTGTGCAGGCTGGGCCGGCGCATGTCGAGGTCCAGCAGCAAGGTACGACAGTTCTCCTGCCGTGACAGGCTGATGGCCAGATTGGCGGCGGTGAAGGTCTTGCCGCATTCCTTGCCGGGAGATGTGATTGCCACGCGGCGCCAGCCGTTTTCGTGCAGGGCCTGCAAGAGACGCGTTCGCAGCACGTCAAAGGCCGCATGGGCAGGATCATCGCGGCTGGCGGTGATGATGCGGTTCCGGTCGAGGTGGACCTTGTCGACCGTCATTTCCGACAGCCCGGCCCAAGCGGAGGCAGCCGGGTCCGGCTGCTGTGGTGGCCGCGCCGATGCCGGCGTGCCTGTCGGCTGGTCCGTGACCGGGACCATGTCCGTCAGCGCCAGCGGGGGCAAGTCCCGTGGTACTTTGGTGCGCTCCCGTGCAAGGCGCTCTTCCTCCGCGCGGCGCGCGGCCTCTGCGGCCTTGGCATCGGCCAAGCGTGCCTGTTCGGCTCGCTTTTCCTGTTCGGCACGGTGCGCGGCCTCGGCCCGCTCTGCCACTGCCTTCCGCCGCGCCTCTGCGGCGCGTTCCTCAGCCGCGCGTTGTTTGTCCTCTTTCTCGGCCTGCAATGCCGCCTCAGCCTCGGCGCGTTCGGCGGCTTGGCGGGCTTCTGCTTCGCGTCGGGCACGCGCGGCCTTGACCCGTCGCAACGCCTCTGCCCTTGCCATCGCTTCGATTTCCGCGCGGCGGCGAGCCCTTTCCTGTGCCTTTTCGCGGGCCTTCGCCTTGTCTGCATCCGACTTGACTTGATCCGCGGCGGCGTCGTGTTTCCGGGCGACCTCTTGGGCAGTCTCGTCCAGTTGGGGCACGGAATCAGGTTGTTGGGCCACGGGGCGTGCGGACCCCGTGGCGGAAGTGCGTTTGCGCCGGAATTTTGGGCTGTCCATCATGTTCATGACCCTTGCTCCGCAGCTTTCCGGGCGGCGCGTGCCGATTGCGCACACCATGCTTCCCTTGTGCTCCGCCAACGTGCGGGGTGCGATTCAGTTTTCCGTGTTCGGGGCCGCCAGAAGGAGACCCGGTCGATTGTCGTTAAAACAGCCAATTCTGGCCAGAATAAGGTGGAAACACAGGGATTGTTGACGGACCTCGCAGTGTCAAAAGCCAAAGAGGTTGGCCTTGGTGATCGCCTCTTCGATGAAACGGTGCTTGTCGGTCTCGGGCTGCCAGCCCAACACCTCTTTGGGCCGCGTGTTCACGAAGGGTGAGAAATGCGCCCGGCTTTTCCAGTCGGCCAGCGAGGGACGAACGACGCCCTGCCGCCGCAGGGCATATTTCTTGAGCAGGTATTTCACCGCGTCCGAGGCGTAAAAGGCATTCAGATTTCCCGGAACAACGCGAATCCGTGCCCCCAGGGCCTGTTCGATGGCATTGAAATAGCCCCGGGCCGAAAACATCGGCTCGCCCACCAGGTTGAAGCTCTGGCCAATGGCGGGCGCGTCGATCATCCGCACCAGCCCGTCCGCCACGTCGTCTATCAGAACGAAAGGCAGGATGTTGCGGCCGTGCCCCCAGATGCGCACGGCCCCTGCACCATGCCAGCGCCCGATACCCCAGTGCTGCAGCGGCCCGCCGTGACCAACGACGATTCCCGGGCGCGCAATGACCAGCGGCAGGCCCCGGTCCCGGTGCAACTCCAGCAGCTTGCGTTCGCATTCCGCCTTGGACCGGGCGTAGAGGTTGCGATCTGTCATGTCCTCGGCAAAGCCCGTGTCCTCGGTGATCTGCACGTTTGGATCGGACATGTCGTAGCTGGCGATTGTGCCGGTGTAGATCAGCCGATTCACGCCCGCCTTCTCGCTTGCCATCGCGATCCGCAGCGCCACGCCGACATCGTTCTTCAGGCAGCCGGCCCAGGTGTCGTCCAGCGACTTGGCTAGGTTGAAGACCACCTCGATCCCCTGCATTGCCTCCGTCAGCGCATCGAGATCATGCAGCGAGGCAGAGACCGTCTCGACGTTGTCTGGCAGATCGGGGAAGGGGCCGGTTTTCCCGCGCGACAGCACCCGCACGTCGCGTCCATCGGCCACAAGCCGCCGGGTCAGGGCGCGCCCGATGAACCCGGTGCCGCCGATGACCATGGCGGTCGGTTTTGGGTGTCGGGTCTGCACCGCAGGGGCGGCGGTCTTCAGGATCTCGGGGGGCAGTTTCGCGATCATCGCATCGACGGTGCGCATGACCTTGACCGCGCTTTCCCCGGAAAAGCGGGCATCCTGGGGTTTGCCCTCGGCCAGCGCGCCATAGATCGCGGCGGTCATGCCCCGGAAAGACAGGCCATAGGGATTTCGGGTGTTCAGCGAGCGGAACTGTGTCCAGGCATTCGCCAGACCCTCACGCCGATGCTGGCGGGACAGTTCCATCTGTTTCTTCAGCGGGTTGGCGACGAGGTCGGCGGCATTTTCCCGTTCGACCACCAGCACGTCCTGGGCAAAGTCCAGCCGCGCCCGGGCAGAGGAGCCGCGCAGGGTGACGGAACGGTCGTCGATGGTTTCCACCATTGCCAGTGTAAAGGTGATCTCGACCTGACCGGCACGGGCCAGGACTCGAAACCCCTGCGGGCGCGGGTCCTTGCCCGGCAGCATCACGGGGTGAGTGGCATGAGCGTGCAGGATCTCGATGTCACCGAACAGGTCCTGCGCGAAGGCCACGAGGTGTGGTCCCAGTTCCAGCAGCAGGTTCTTCGGCTCACGCAAGAGCCAAAGGTTGAACGGACCCGACCGCAGTGGCGCCAGCGGCAGTGCCCAGGTGATCTCTGCCGAGAAGACGCGGCCATAGTCCCCGGCGGCCAGCGCCTCTTTCATGCGGACATAGGATGGCAGGCCAAGAAAGTTGTGCCCTGCGTGGAATTTGCGGTTTGCCGCAATCGCTGCCCTGTGGATGCATTCGGTCTCTTCACCGGATTCGGCCACAGGTTTTTCCACAAGCACGTGCAGCCCGCCGGTGAGGCACTGAGTCGCTATATCCTTATGTATATCTGGCGGCGTCAGGATGTGTACGGCATCGCAGGCTTTCGAATCGATCAGCTCGGCGACAGTTGTGAACACCCTCGCGCCCAGCGGCTCTGCCAGGGCTCGGGCGGCGCTGTCGCGCTTGTCGCAGACCGCCGTGATCTCGACGCCCGGGGTCGCGCGCAGGGCGTCAGCGTGCCAGTCTGCGATGTAGCCGGCCCCGATCAGGCCGACACGGATGGGTGTGGACATGGGTTGAACCCTCATTTGTATTCTATAATCCGCATGTTGGCGCCAGCAATCCGCCGGGCGTGGAACCGCGCCATGCCGATCAGGTTCGGGAATTTCGACAGGGTGAGCAGCAGGGCGAGCCGGTGCGCCTGTCCGGGCGGTAATCCGTCGGCGTGCAGCCCCCGGATCGAGCGGAAGTGGCTGTAGCCGTACATCAGCAGGACAAGTGCGCTGATCCAGGACGTCGTGAGGAACCCGGCCAGGAACAGCAGCGGCAGGACGAGGGCAAAGGTCAGGACGCGGCGGCGTTCTGTCCGGAAATACTCGGGGTGCAGGTGGCCCACCTGTGCAAACCCGTGGCCGGTGCGCACCGCCCGGCGCCACCATTGGCCAAAACGCAGCATGGCCGCGTCATGGCGCGTCATCTCCAGCGGCAGGCGTTCCAGCTGCCAGCCGGCCTTGCGCAGGCGGGTGCAGAACTCGTCATCCTCGGCGGCGATCACGCGGGGGTTCATGCCGCCCACGCCCCTCCAGGCCGCTGCCCGCACCATCATGTCGCCGCCGCAGGCCCGGATCGGCCCGGCGGGGCGATGCCATTCCCAGTCGCAGATCGCGTTGTAGACCGAGGCGTCCGGGTGGATTTCCGACCGCCAGCCAGTGACGAGGCCAAGGCGCGGATGCGCCTCGAAATGCGCGCGGGCGGCTTCGAGAAAGCCGGGCTGCAGGGTGCAGTCGCCATCAATGAACATGACGATGCGCGGCTGGGACAGCGCCTCGAACCCGGCGTTCCGGGCGCGCGCGGCGGTAAATGGCGTGGACATGTCCAGTTCGACCACTTTGGCGCCAGCGGCGCGCGCCTCGGCCGGGCTGTTGTCGGTAGAGCCGGAGTCGACGTAGACGATCTCGCGCGCCTGCCCCTGGACAGAGGCCAGCGCGGCCACCAGCCGCGCGCCCTCGTTGCGGCCGATCAGGACCACATCGACGGGCGTCATGGGCGTTTCCCCTGCGGCGGCGACCCGGCGGCATAGCCACGGAACAGCGTCGAGAGCCAGCCCGCCTCGCGCGTGATGTTGAATTCGGTCTCGACTCTGGCGCGGCCTTCCAGGCCCATCCGCTGGCGCCGCCCGGGGTCGTTGATCAGGGCCTTGATGGCGTCCCGCAGCCCCTCGGCGTCACCGGGTGCCACCAGCAGGCCCGAGGTGCCATGCGCCACCAGCTCCGGCACTCCGGCGATGCGGGTGGCGATGACCGGGACGTGAGAGGCCATCGCTTCCATCAGGACCACGGGCACGCCTTCGGCGAAACTGGGCAGAACAAAGAGATCCGCCGTCGCCAGGGCGTCCGCGACCTCGGATTGCGACCGGTAGCCGGTGAACGTGACGGGCAGGTCCTGTGCCTGCGCCTCCAGCGCGGCGCGGTCGGGGCCGTCGCCGATGATCGTCACGCGCAGGTTGGGCGTGTCCGGCGCGATCCGGCGCAGTGCCTCGATCAGGATCGGCACGCCCTTGACCCCGGCCAGCCGCCCGACGAACAGCAGGTGCATGTCCGCCCCTGCGTGCGGGCTGGGGGAATAGCGGTCGGGATCGACGCCGCAATGCACGACGTGAAAACGGTCCCAGTGCGTCTGATCGGCAAAACACATCAGCTGCGACCGGCAGTACTCCGAGATGCAGGCAACTAACGTGGCGCGGGTCGCTTTTTCGTCGATGCGCCATTGGTGCGGCTCAAAGAAGATGTCCGGGCCGTGGATGGTGAAACTGTAGGGAATGCCCGACATTTCCGAGGCCAGCATGGCCACCGTGCAGGAGGCCTTGGCGATATGGTTGTGCAGGTGGTCGATGCCCAGATCCGCGAGATGGGCGGCCAGCACCCCGGCTTCGAGAAAGTAGATCAGGTTGTAAAGCCGGCCTTTCACGCCCTTGGGCGCTGTCCGCCAGGCCAGTTTCAGCGCGGCCAGGTAGCGGCCCGGGCGGCGCATCCAACGCAGATGCGCGCGCAGCAGGGTCAGCGGGTTCTTCGCCGCGTCCAGCACCTTGTAGGTCCGGGCGTGTTCTTCTCGCTGCTCCGGTCCGACAAGATGTTCGGCCCCGGTTGTACGGATCGAACAGGTTTCGACCTCGTGCCCGAGCGCGCGCAGGGCGGCAACCTCGCGCTGGATGAAGGTGTCGGAGGCGCGGGGGTATTCGCCCGTCAGATAGGCCAGTTTCGGCAAGCTCATGCGCGATCCTCTGCCGCGCGGGCCATCAATCCCTCGAAGGTATCGACGTCCTCGCCCGGAAAGGCGCTGCGCATCCGGGTGTTGGGGTAGCGCAGCGGCATGAGCCGTGCCCGCAGGATGCTCTCTCGGAAGAGGCCGGGCAGATGGCCGGAGACGGGTTTCAACAGGCGCGCCAGCGCCAGCCAGGCCCGGTAGGGCACCGTCACGTTCAGGCGCGGCCAGCCGAAACAGCGCCTGTGCGCGCGCAGGAAGCGCGCGCGGGTGGGGCGGTCGTCGTCAAAGACATTGACGATGCCGGGACCGGAGGTGGGCGCGTGCGCGGCCTCGACGGCGATTTCGGCACAAAGGTCCACATGCGCCAGCGGCAGTTCGCCGTGCGACCCGATGGTGACAAAGAGCTTGGACGCCCAGAACCCCTGCATCCCGTGCCACGTCCGCCCCGGCCCCCAAAGCGCGCCTGGCCGCAGGATCCAGCCGTCTTCAAAGCCGGCGTCGCTGAGGAACAGCGCTTCTTGCAGCCGCTTTGACCCGGCATAGGCGTCGCGGGCCTGTTCCGGCGTATCGGGCAACGGGATCAACGGGCTGGCTTCGTTCAGCGCCTCGCCCGGCGACAGCGCGTCGGTATCGTAGACGGCAAGCGACGAGATCAGCACAAGCCGAGCAGCGCTGTCCCGCCAGACCTCGCGCAGCGTTCGGGTCGCGCTCAATGTGTCGCGGGCGACTGCAGCCGGGTCGCCGCCCAGGTGGGCCGCGGCATGGATGATGGCACAGTCCCCGGGCAGGGCCGCGCGCAGGCGGTCTGCGGCATCGGTGGCGGTCAGGTCCAGTTGCAGCGGCGTGATCCCTGCGTCCCCGGCCCAATCCGCCGGCAGGGTGCTGCGATACAACGCAAGGACAGGCAGTTCCCGGCGTCGCGCCTCTGCCACGCAGGCGCGGCCGAGAAAGCCGCCCGCACCGGTGATGACAACCGTCAACTTGCCCACGGCATCGGTTCCATTGGTTCGCAGGTCGTGGTCATGGTCTGGGCGCCTGTCGTTTCTCCGGCGTTCTGGATCGCCAGCGAGACTTCCGTCAAGTGCAGGGCAAAATCGTTCGACATGCGGCAGGGGCGGCCCTCTTGCAGTGCGCCCAGCACCTCGGCGGGGCCCAGCATGAAGTTCATCGCGGCGGCTCCCCAGCGCGTGACCTTGGGGTGCGTGGGTTGCGGCAGGCGCAAGGTGCGGGGCAAGGGATGTTCGATCTGGCGCCGCCGCAGCGTCAGGCGGCGGGCAAATTTCACCTTGGCCGCATTGTCCCATGCGGCATTGCAGGTCAGCACGCCCTTGTCCCCGAAGACGCGGATACGGTGATCGTGCGGCGCGGTGATGGAACAGGTCAGCCGGGTGACCGGCCCGTTGTCGAAGAACAGCATTGCCACCGACAGGTCCGGCGCAAAGGGGCCCGTCCCCTCCTTGGCGGGGATCGTCTCGGCAGAGGCGGCGACCACGGTGCGCACCGGTCCGAACCAGGAGATAAGCCAGGTCAGGTAATAGCCCGCGTGTTCCATCGTGCACCCGACGCGGAATTCATCCTCGTAGGGCCAGGGGGCGCCGGAATCCGACAGCCACTTGTGATAGGCGGCCTGCGGGATGAACCCGTCGTCCAGTTCGGCGTAGATGGCCCGGGGCGTGCCGGCAACGCCGGTGCGCAGGGCGTGGCCCAGGGTCTGTGCCGCCTCGCCCAGTGCGGAACAGGGCGCCGAGGCGAGTGCCAGCCCCTTGTCCCGGGCCAGCTTGTGCAGTTCTTTGGCCTGCTCCAGCGTCATGGCCAGAGGCTTTTCGGAATAGACGTGACGGCCCGCCTGAAGGCAGGCGCGCGAGGTTTCGAAATGGGCGCGGGGATTGGTGAGGTTGAGCACCAGCGCGCCCGGCGCGCGGTCCATAAGATCCGCCAGGCTGTCGCGGACCGGCAAACCCCAGAAGTCACAGAAAACGCGCAACCGGTCGGGATCATGGTCCCAGACGCCGGCAACGCTGATCCCCGGCATGGCGGGCAGCGAACGCATGTAGAGATCCGCGACAAAGCCACATCCCAGCAACACGACCTGCCCGGCCTGCGCGCCTTGACCCGCGCCCGACTCCGACTTGCTCGAATTCACTGTGCCACCCTTGGCCCGCCTGTGTTTCCGCAAAGATAGAACACTTAAACATGGCCATATTTCGACGTGCACCGGGAAATTGCGGCAGTGCGGCACCAGTGATTTCAAAAAGGGCAAAACTATTGTGGAAAGGTCACTGCGAATGTCGCGGGAACAGGCTATTGCTGCGGGCGGGGGAACAGGGTGCCGTTATGGAATTCCGATTTGGCGATGACACGGTTGTCGTGAACGTGCCGACATGGGCCGTGCTGGAGGCACGGGTGCGCGAGCGGTTTGCCCGCCGTGCCGGTTTTTCGCTGGCCACGATCAACCTCGATCATATCGTCAAGCTGCGCGGTTCGGACAGTTTCCGTACGATCTATGCCGCACAGGACTTCGTTGTGGCCGATGGCTATCCGATCGTCTGGCTGTCGCGGCTGGCGGGGCGGCCCGTGTCACTGATCCCGGGATCCGAGGCGATCATGCCGTTGGCGCAGATCGCGGCGGCGCAGGGCGTGACCGTTGCGCTGTTCGGATCGTCCCGACCGGTGCTGGAGGCGGCGGCGGAATACCTCGAGCGCGAGGTGCGCGACCTGAAGGTGGTCTGCCAGATCGCGCCGCCGATGGGATTCGACCCGGTCGGGCCGCAGGCCGAAGAGATGTTGCAGCAGATCGCGGACTCTGGCGCGCGTCTGTGCTTTGTCGCGCTGGGGGCGCCCAAGCAGGAGAGTTTCTCCGCGGCGGGCCGTCGGGTCGCGCCCGAGGTGGGCTTTGCCTCGATCGGGGCGGGACTGGATTATTTTGCCGGGACCCAGCAGCGGGCGCCGAAATGGGTGCGCCGGATCGCGATGGAATGGGTGTGGCGGATGATGCTGGACCCGGGACGCCTGGCTGGACGCTATGCCAAATGCGCCCTCGCGTTGCCGGGGCTGGCGGTGCGGGCGATGCTGCTACGCTTCCGCGACCGCAAGACCTGAACGGGGTGACGGACACGGGTCAGCCTTCCCAAGGGATCAGAGCCTTCGGCGCCGCGGGCGCCGCAGCAGCAGGGTATCTTTCAGTTTGGTTTTCAGCCCGCGTGGCGGCAGAAGTTCCATGTTTCGCTCGAACGTGGCGCCGTTCAAGGTTTGATCCCGCATCAGGGCCAGTTTCACCCCCCATTGCGCGGCAGTCTCTGGCGGCAGCCCCTCGGAGACGCCCATGCCGGTGGCCAGCGCGCCGGGCAGCCAGTCGGTGATGACGATGCCGGGGAAACGGTCGTACAGATCGGCGATCAGGGCGCGGCTCAGCACCCTTTGCGCACCCTTCGACACGGAATAGGCGGCGGAGGCGGGCAGCGGGGCGATGTCGGCATAGCTGGAAACGTTCAGGATGCGCCCCGTGCCGCGCGGCGCCATGTCCTGCAATGCGGCCCAGGAACAGGCGTAAACTCCACCGAGGTTGACGGACATGCTCTGCCAGAACATCTCTGGTGTCTCGTCCAGGACATCGCGCTTGGGGTAGACGGCGGCGTTGTTGATCAGCAATGCCAGCGCGCCGTGACGGACAGTGGCCTGCGCAAAGCCCTGCCGGACCGCTGCGAAATCCGACACGTCCATCGGCAGTGCCTCGAACCTTCCTGCGCAGGTTGCGCCGGTTTCCTTCAGCGCTTCGGCCCGGCGCCCGGTGCCGACCACGGTAAACCCGGCGTCGCTCAACTGGCGGGCCAGCGCGCGGCCCAAACCGGAGCCGGCGCCGGTGACAATTGCAAACCCGTCTTCCGGCGTGATCCGGGTCATCGCTGTTCCTCCAGGATGTGGCTGGCGACGCGCAGCGCATGGGCGGCGATCGTCAGGCTGGGGTTCACGCCCATCGAAGTGGGCATGAAACTGGCATCCGCAACCCAGAGGTTTTCCAGATCATGGGCGCGGCCATCGGCGCGGGTGACCGAATGCATCGCGTCATGTCCGAACCGCAGCGTGCCGCAGGGATGCCCCCAGTTCAGTTCCGGCGCCATCGACAGGAACAGATGCCTGTGCCCCCGCAGCCCCTTGCGCAGCGCTTTGCGAAAGGCGCGACGGCGGAGGCGCAGCTCATCCGACAGGGTATATGTCACGGCCAGTTTTTCCGGGTTCGCGGGATCGTACAGCACCCGGTTATGGGCGTAAGGGAAATCCTCCATCAGCCCGACGAACAGTTGCGCATGGCCCAGAAGGATCTGTGCGGCTGCGGCCAGTGGGCGCGACAGGGCGCGCAGGCGCGGCTGGCCGCGCAGGTCGAACATGCGGTTCAGGAAATGCACCATCTCGCCATAGGAGGCGCGGATGCCCATCGCCTGCACCGCGCCCAGCCTCATTTCCTCGCAGTGATAGAAGTCGCGGAACGAAATCGCCTTGGTCGCGCCGCTCTCCGGTACGCCGCGTTTCGGCCACAGGGCAAAGCGTTCGTCGACATGCAGCATCAGGTTGCACCCGACAAGCCCCGAGGAATTGGCAAGGCCCTTCGGGGCGGCCTCACAGCCCGATGCCAGCAGCAAGCGGGGCGAATGCAGGGCGCCTGCGGCGAGGATAAAGCGCTTGGCGCCGAGCCTGCGCGTTTGGCCATCGGCGCGGACCTCTGCGCCGGTGATCCTCGTGCCGTCGGTCAACAGGCGGGTGACCGCGAGCCCGGTGACAAGATGCGCGTTGCCTGTGGCCAGTGCCGGTTCCACCCCGGCAGAGCGTCCATCCATCTTGCAGGCCCTGGGGCATTTCTTCCCCAGGCAGTTCTCACATCCCTCGACCCGGGCGATGCCGGTATGGGTGTGGTAGGGATGCAGGCCTGCGGCGCGCAGGCTTTCGGTCAATGCGGCCTCTGCCGCCTGCAGGGGCGGCGGGGTGTCCAGCGGCATCGGCGCCTCGGGCGAGAGCGGGTCGGGCGTGCCATGCACCCGGAATTGCCGCGCGGCGCGGTCGTACCAAGGGGCCATTTCATCATAGCCAACGGGCCAGCCACCTGTTGGATGGGGCTGTCCGGGCTGGTCGTCCAGGTCGTGCCGTTCAGGCCGTTCCAGCGTTGCCGCGTAAAAGACAGAACTGCCGCCCGGACCACTGCCCAAGGGGGCAAAGAATCGCGTTTCCACGCCATCCAGCGAGACATGCAGCGGATCGGGCCAGAGGCCGCGCGCGGCGCGGGCCTCGGGGACAAAGACATCTGTCAGGCCATTTCTTTCGCTGCGCAGGCCCTTTGCGCCCTTCTCGACGAACAGCACCTTTTGCCCGGCCTCTGCCAGGGCGCGGCCCAGCGTGCCGCCACCCATGCCCGCGCCGATGACGATGGCATCCCAGTCCGTGTCGAACGGTGACGTCATCCGTCCGAGGCCCCTTGCATCGAAACCTCAGGGATCAGCGATTGAAAGACCGGCTGCAGGACCGTGCGAATGCGGATCGCGGCGGAATTGGTCAGGTGGTTGTTGTCGAAATACTGGCCCTGCCCGCCTTGGACGGCAGAACAGGTGCCCTCTGCGCAGAACTGTGGCCATGTGTCGAGCAAGGTGATCTCGCCCCGCTCGGCCAGCGGCAGCCAGGACGCATCGGACAGGGTGGCCCGCAGCACGATGGCCGCCGCCGGAACGCTGGCCTCTGTCCGTGGGCGCGCGGCCAGGGGCAGGCCCGCATGGGCCGCCTCGCGCGCGGCAAGACGGCTGTTGTACAGCGGGATTTCCGGCGGCTGGCGCAGGACATGTACGCGGGGCACATGGCGGCGTAGCTCTGCCACCGTGTCGCGCGCGGCCTCCGCCAGCAGTTGTGCCTGCGTCACCTTGGTGGACACGGGCCGGTCCGTGGGGTGCAGCGCGATCCTGTCATGGGCATTCAGCCCGACGCCCTGCCCGGTCGCATAATAGCTCCACCGCCCGATCAGAAGGATCGAGTCGAGGCTGTCGAGCGCGGGCAGGGCCTGGCGGATCTGGATGTTGGCCTGGGTGCAGGCCATGTCCTGTCCGGCGGTGGCGGCGCTTTCGACCTTGCGCAGCCTGAACAGCGGCGGGCACCCGGCGCGCCAGAGGATGATGCCGGGCACCCCGGCCTCATGCGCGGCGACCTCCAGCCCCTCTTTCATGGCGCGGACATGGCTGTCGCCCCAGACTAGTAGACGCGGCGCGCCCTCTGGCCCGATCGGGCAGACTTCCAACCCGTCAAGCGGGCCGTCATCGGGCGTATAGCAGCGGCTCCAGTCCTGGAGGAAGTCGCCGGAGGCGGCGATATGCACCCGCGCCTCGGGGCCGAAACGGGATGGCACCCCGTCACCCTTGAACAGGACCCCGCCAATGGCCAGCGCGACAGTCGAGGCCAGCACCGCCCCTGAAAATACAGAGCGCCCGGTGAGCGTGCGGGCATGGCGCACGGGCAGTTCGACAAAGCGCCAGGACAGCCAGGCAAGCCCGAAAGAAAGCGCCATCCATGCCAGTGATTCCGGCAGGCCCATCTCGCCCCGCAGCGATGTGGCCAGTGTGTAGACCGGCCAGTGCCACAGGTAGAGAGAGTAGGAAATCAGCCCGACCATCCGCATCCAGGGATGCGTCAGCAGCCGGTTGACCGCACAGGCCCCGGTGCCCGATGACAAAAGCAGCACGGTGCCCAACACCGGCGGGATGGCCAGCAATCCGGGAAAGAGCGGCCCCGCGGGAAGGAACCAGATCGAGGCCAGCACCATGACCAGCCCGACCGAGGACAGCGCCGGATGGCCCCGCCATGTTGCGCGGGTCTCATGCCCCCAGATCGCCAACAGAACGCCCGAAAGCAACTCCCACGCCCGGAAGGGGAAGAGGTAGAAGGTGGCCGTGTGTGACAGTGGCGTGATCAGCACGCAGGCGGCCAGCGACACGGCCCAGCAGGCCACCAGAACGCCGATCACCCCCCAGCGCCAGCGCGCCAGCAGGACAATCGCCAGCGGCAGGAAGATGTAGAACTGCTCCTCGACCGCCAGAGACCATGTGTGCAAAAGCGGCTTGTCCTCGGACGCGGTGTCGAAATAGCCCGCCTGCCTGAAGAACAGCACGTTCGACAGGTAGACCGTGGAGGCGATCACCGCCTTGCCGTATTCGCGGAACTCGAACGGCAGCAGCAGGACCCAGCCCAGCGCCGTCGTCACCAGTAACATGGCGAAAAAGGCGGGGGCGAGGCGGCGAAAGCGGCGGATGTAGAAATTCGGCAGGCTGATGCGGCCCGTGGAATCATATTCGCGCCAGAGGATGCCGCCGATCAGAAAGCCCGAGATCACAAAGAAGATGTCGACGCCCACGAAACCGCCAGAGAGCGGCAGGCCGAAGTGATAGAGTACGACGGCCAGCACGGCGACCGCGCGCAGCCCGTCGATCTCCCCCCGGTAGGGGAGAGGCGTATGCGCAGGCGCGCTCATGCCTGCGGATGTCCTCGACCAAGGGGCGAGAGCGTCATTTTCGTCCTTCCGGAGGCTCCGGGTTATGCGCACCCTGCGGTCAGAGTGTTGCCATACCCCTTAGGATACCGCATTTCAGGGCAGTAATATGGCGGATCGCGGGCGTTGGATACCGGAATGGCGGAAAATCTGATCTCGGCCAAAGTGCCGGACTGGTCGCGCGAGCGGATCGAGCGGTTCTGGGAACCGGGCAAGAAGATGATCCGCGCGGTCCGCCGGTATCAGGCCTGGCGCGGACGTGGTCCCCTGGGACGGATGGTGGCGCGATACTGGGTGCTCAATCACTGGTTCTGGTCGCTGATGTGCCAGAGCGAACTGCATCTGACGACCGAGATCGGCGGCGGGCTGCGCCTGACCCATCCGACGGGGATCATCGTGCACCCGGAGGCGAGGATCGGCGTGAACTGCATGATCTTTCACCAGGTGACGCTGGCCGGGCCGGTGGTGCTGGGCGGTCACGTCGACGTGGGCGCGGGGGCCAAGCTGATCGGGCCGCTGACGGTGGGGGATCACGCGGTGATCGGCGCCAACGCGGTGGTGACGCGGGATGTGCCCGCCGGGGCCACCGTGGCGGGGGTTCCGGCGAAGTTGATCACCCGGTCAGATTGACCTGCCGGCGGTCACCGTGGCGGGCGGCGAAAGCGCAGGGTTTCGGGACTCCCCGCCCCAGGATCGGGGAGAAAGCCGGACTTTTCCAGCACGCGGGCGGAGGCGGGGTTGCTGCGGTCCACGCCGGCGCGGAGTGTCATGGGAGCGGTGGCGTCGAGATGCGCTGCGAGGCCCTGGACCAGTTCGGTGGCAAAGCCCTTGCCCCAGGCCTCTTCGGCGAAAAGGTAGCCGAGATGTGCAGAGTCCCGGTCGCCCTCGGGATCGGAGAAAAGCATGAGCAGGCCGATCAGGGCCTCGCCGGTCTCGACCAGCCAGACCTCCGATGCGGCCCGGCGCGTGGCGATCCAGTTGGCGATCTGCTCTGCTGTGCCGTCCAGTTGCACGGACGGCGGCAGCGGGCGCAGGACGGGCGGTGTGAGGATCCGGGCAAGGCGGTCTTCGATCGCCGCGCGGCTGGCCGGATCGTCGAGCGCCGTCCCCCAGGGGGTGACGCGCAGCCGTTCGGTGGTGAAGCCGGTCAATAGCCCAGCCCTTCAAGCTTGCGCCCGTCGAGCAGGGCGCGATAGACATCGACGGTCTTTTCGCCCTTTTTCGCCCAAGGGAAATAGCCGTCGGCATAGGATTTCGCGCGCTCTGCGGTCTCGGCCATGTTGGCGGGGGCCTCGGCGCAGGCCTCCATTTCCAGGCGGAAACCGTCCACCATGCGGTCGAAGGTGCCCATGTCGACCCGCGCACCCCGACCCTGATCGGCGAGGTCGCCCGGCGCGCCGTAATTCGCCACGATCACCTGGCAGCCACAGGCCATCGCCTCGATCACCACCCCCGCGCCCAGTTCGCGGATCGAAGGAAAGACAAAGGCGTCGGACTTGCGCATCATCTCGGCCACCTCGTCCTGGCTCTTGCGACCATGCATCGTGATGCAGTCCCCCAACCCGTGTTCGGCAATCAGCGCCTCCATCCTCGTACGTTCAGGGCCATCGCCGACCACATGCAGGTGGTGGCGGCGTAGCGCTGCGGAGGCGGCAAAGGCGCGGATCGGCAGTTCGGGCAGCTTGTAGGGGACAAGGCGGCCCGCATAGAGGAAATCCAGTCGGCCGTTGCCACGGCGCCCCGCGGGCGCGGCGCCAGTCGCGTGAAAGATGGCAGGGTCAAAGCCAATCTCGGGGAAGGAAACGATGCGCCCATCCTCGACCCGGGGCAGGTCGGCGCGCGTGTGCGAAAAGGCGCAGAGCACGGCGGCGGCATCGTCATAGGTGCTGCGGGCAAAGGGCAGATACTTGTAGAACTTCCGCAACTTCCGCAGCCCTTCCTTTTCGCGCGCCTGTTCGGCGGCAAAGGCGCGCGGCCAGTCGAGGTTGCCGTTCAGCGGGCCGATCACGAAGGGCTGTTGTACCTTGTGCGCCAACCAGCTGGGCAGGGTGGGCGACATGGGCGTGATGCGGTGCACGATGTCGAAACGCCCGGCCCGCAGGTCATCGCGGAAATGGCGCCAGACGCCGCGTTCGAAGGCAAGATAGGGCAGGTAGTTGAAGATCATCGAGGTCGACCAGCCGACCTCATCGCCGCCCCGGATCAGCCTGCCGAGCCGATACATGGGTGAGGCGATCCACTCGTTGTCGATATAGACCACGGGCACGGATGGCCCGTCCTTCTCGATGTTCTCGCGGTTGCGGACATGTGTGGCCACGGTCACATCCGCCCGTTTGCCGATTTCCAGCGCGTACTTGTAGCCGACGATGGGCAGAGAGGGCCACTCCGGGTTGCATTCGTCGGCGACCAGGAGGACGCGGGGTCTTTGGGACATCAGGGACCTCTCTACATCGCCGTGCGCCGCCGCAGGTGGCCTGCAGCGGTGGCCTGCCGCCGCTTGGGTGCGGTTTCGCGCAGGCGCTCGGCGTAGCCGGTCAGCGCGCCGGCCATCAGCCAGGTCATCGGTGTCAGCGTCGCGTTGGGGATCATGTCCGCCACGTTGATCGCCAGCATCAGCGAGAGCGGCCCGACAAAGGGAGACACCGCATCGGGGGCCTGCATCGACATGGCGCGCCATATCAGCACCAGTGGCCATAGCAGCAGGCCGAACTGGGCCAGAAACCCGACCCAGCCATAGGTACCAAGAGAGACGATCCAGAACCCGTCGGTCACGGTCAGGATCACCCCGCTGAACGGATCGAGGATGTGGTTTCGCCCCCAACTGCCCCAGCCGAAGACCGGTTTCATGTAGGCCCGTTCCAGCAGCGTGTCCTCGTTCTGGAAACGGAAGCGCAGAGAGCCGGCGCGGTCCGGGTCGATCTTTTCAGCCTGCGCCAGCATCTGCTCCTGCGGCACCAGGTCGGCGCCTTTCAGGATCGGGTAGGCCAGGGCCACCGCGCCGATCAGCAGCGCGATGCGCAGCTGCGCACGGGGGGCCAACAGGACCACCAGGGGCACCAGCAGAACCATGAAGATCAGCGCCGCCAGCGACTTGGCCATGATCAGGACCAGGGTCAGGTAGCCCGCCACGGCCAGCGCCTTGATCCGGGTCTGGCCTTCGTGCCAGCGCCACAGTGCCCATGCCTAGACAACGGAGGTCATCAGGAAAAAAGCCACCCAGATGCCGTGGTAGAGGAACACGATGGGCCGGTAGCCGCCAAAACGGATGGTCTGGGCGAAGAAATGCTGGAAATAGCCGTAGACCCAGTTGTTGAGCTGGGGAGAGACGCGCATCTCCAGCAACATCAGCGGCGTGTAGATCAGACCGCCGAAGACCAGCGCGCGCAACAGTTCCCGCATCGCGCCGCCAGAGGCCAGGTGCTGGCGGGCTAGCAGGAAGGGCAGCACCATCAGGATCTGTTCCAGAACCAGCGCCGCCGCGTCCTTGATCCCCAGTGCAGGCAGGCCGACGATGCCGAAGAACACCGGCTCTGCGTTGTTGAGGACCGTCATCACGGGTGAGAACAGGAAAGTCAGCAAGAGCACCTTGCCAAGCCGCGATCGGGGCAGCAGCGGGCCGCTGGCTTCTTTGCGCCACAAGGTCAGGGCAAAGACCATCAGCGCTGGAATGTTGTGCTTGTCCAGCGGCGGCATCATCGGGAAATCGAAGACCGCCGGCGGTTCCGGCAGGAACAGGTAGCACAGCATCAGCGACCAGATGATCGCACGATCAAGGCGCAGCCGTGACATCATCACGGCCACGAAAATCGGGCTTGCCGCCAGTGCAAGAAAGGCAATCTGGTTGGGCATGGTCGCTTTGCGTTTGGACGCGGGATGCGCCGGGTTCCAGTGTGACCTAGCAAGGGGGCGGGGCAAAGTCGCGGCTGTAATGAAGCAAAAGAGTGAAATCCGGCGCAATTCGGGCGTCGTGTCCTTTTGGGCGCGAAACGGTCGTAAAAAGGCCAGTTTCTCTTATCATTGCAGGGATCAGACCCGCACCGGGAAGAGGCCCATGACCCCCGACACTCTCCGCATCGCCTATCTGTGCGATATGTCGCCGCTGGACCGGAACCTGTATTCCGGCGGAAATGCGCGGATTTTCGATGCGTTGCGGAGCCACGCGGGCGAGGTCACGGTCTTGCCGCAGACCTGGGGCGCGGCAGACCCCCTGCGCCGCCTCATTCAAGCCATGCCGGAGCGGGTGAGCCTGCGCGCGCGCTGGCGTGCGCATTATGCCTTGCGCCGGGTGATCGCGCGTCCGATCGAGGCAGAGCTGCGGCGGGGCCGATACGATGTGCTTTTCGGGGCCTATGCGTTGCACGCGCTGGCGGGGGTGCGGGTGCCTTCGGATACGGTCGCGGCCTTCACCTCGGACGCGACGCAGACGGTCTACCGCGAATCCGAAATCGGGCAGGCGCATGAACGCATCTTCAAGCTGGGCCGGCTCCTTGACGATTGGGTCGAACGGCAGGAGCGCGCGGCGCTGGCGCGGGCGGATCTTCTGCTCTGGCCGTCGGAATGGCTGCGGACGGCCGTCGAAAGCCGTTATGGCATCACACCGGACCGCAGCCGGCTGGTGCCCTGGGGCGCCAATATCCCCGCTCCGCCGCCGCCCGCAACGCGCAGCCTGCGCCGGGGACAGCCCGTGCGCCTGCTGGTCGTCGGGCGTGACTGGCTGGCCAAGGGCGGGCCGGTGGCCTTCGACACGATGATGGCGCTGCGCGATGCGGAAGTGGATGCGCGGCTGACCGTGATCGGCTGCGTGCCGCCAGAGGATCATGTTAACCCGTTCGTCACCGTCTACCCGCAGTTGAACAAGGCCGTGCCCGAGGAGCAGGCCATCTTTGACACCGCCCTGGCCGAGGCGCATTTCATGGTCATGCCGTCCTTCGAATCCTACGGCTTCGCCTTTTGCGAGGCCGCCGCCCACGGCCTGCCGTCGCTCTGCCTGCGGGTGGGGGGCGTGCCGGTTCGTGACGGGATCACGGGCCATACCTTGCCGCTGGGGGCGAAGGCCACTGATTTCGCGCGCATCATCCTGTCCTATCTCGATGCGCCCGACAGCTATGCCCGGCTCGGCCGCGCGGCGCGGGCCGAGTTCGAGGAGCGGCTCAACTGGGATGCCTGGGGGCGACGGACCGCGGCACTCCTGCACGAGGCGGTGGCGCGCAAACGCGATACGCGCAGGGTCCGGAGCGCCTGACACCGCAGGCCCCTGCTGGTGCTGCGGCGCGGCATGTGCTACCGGTTGGGTCCGAGTCTTTCCTCAAAGCCCGAAGCGGCCGGAGCACATCATGTCCCCCCTCACAGATCACGGTTTGGCCGTGCAATCCCGCCTTTCGCAGGCCTATGGGCTGAGCCCCGACGCGGTCCTGTCGATGATGGATGCCGTCAGCCGTGGCGGCGGAATGCAAGCGCAGTTCAACGTCCCGGAACTGGGCGGCATGGGCCAATGGCAGTCCGGCGGCATGACGATGGTCGGCGACATGTTCAACACCGGGTTGCAGAACACGGTGAACAACCTCTGTGGGGAGATCGCCAATGCCTATTACCAGGGCGCCTTCTACCAGCCCGCGCCGCAGCCGCAGGGCAGCTGGCAGGGTCAGCAGCAGGGCGGCGCCTCGATGACATTCTCGGGCGGCAGTTTTGGCTCCTGGTGGCCATCGGAGCTGGGCCAGCCCTCGTCGCAGGGCTCGCAAAACAACCTAAGCTACGCGATCTTTCCGCAGTCGCGGCGGCTGGCGGTGAACCTGAACGGGCAGGTGACGGTCTATGACACCGGCGACCACCTGATCGGCGGCGTCGGGCAGCAGCAGTCAGGCGATGCCAGCTGGACCTTCACCAGCCAGTACGGGACGGTCTACCTGAACCAGCTTCCGGTGATTTCGGGGGCGGGGTCCGCGCCCGAGCCATCCTTTGCCCAACCAGAGCCGGCGCCGTTGCAGCCAGAGCCGGTCTACCAGCCCGAACCCAGCTTCCAGCCCGAGCCGGCCCCCGCGCCGGTTCAGCAGGACGGCGATTCCGACCAGATCTTTGCCGCGCTGGAAAAGCTGGGCAGCCTGCGCGACATGGGCATCCTCAGCGAGGACGAATTCGCCGCGAAGAAGGCGGAGTTGCTGTCGCGGTTGTAAGGGAAGGTGCCGCGAGGTCCGCTTCGAGCCCAAACCTCCAAGACCTAGCACCTGCAGCGAATGAAGGTTATCATACCGCCTATGGATAGTGGGGCCAGCTTTCAAATGCTATGAAGCTGGCAGAAACGCACCCAACATGTTGATCATCGCGATGTTCCAAGCGTTAGCCTTCCGATTGGTTGTGGCTTTTTTGACTTTTTTTGCTGCACACGAGAGCCGCGCTGAGTCGATTGACGTCATCTGTTCTAATATGTCGGCTTTGAATTCTCCATTCGTTTTCCTTTTGGCAAGGCACTTGGATTTCGAACCGAACGTTGCCATTAACCCGAGTCAAAGCGAGATCGTGGCCGGTGGCGGCGTGGGAACGGTTCGTCTTGTCATCTCAGGCCGTAGCTACAATGACGTTCTTGCTTGTACAGATGCGCTCAAGATTGAACGAGTTGTCCTTGAGCGTAGAATTCGAACACTCCGCAAGCGATTAGGTAAATTGGGAGAACCCATTTTCCCCGGAGCACCGCGAGGTACAGTGACCTCGCTTGGAGAGGCCGTAACAGTCAAAGGGGTGCAACTCTTTATCAGTGTCTCAGTAGACGACGATGCAATCGCGGCAACTGAAGCAGTTCTACAAGCGCAAAATCTGAACAGTCAGACGTGCTGGTCTGACGCCGCTTGTTTGTCCGCAGTAGAAGCATATTGGTCGAACGCGGTAAAATAAAGACCAAGGCTTTGCCGACAGCGAATGCGCTCCTGAAAGTAGTCTTTACGAGGTGTTCTTTAAACGTCCATTGCGTCCGCAATTCGGTCGTCGTCGGCACATGTATCACGGACCTCGTATCGTCATACTCCAGCCGCTGCATTCTGGCCTTAATCCGCCCCTCTAACTGGCCCTATTCGGCGCTCCGTCCCGCCAGTAGATTGGCCCGCAAACGCCGGCACCTTCTGCCGGCGCCTTTGCCTTGGGAGCGCGGCCTATGAAAATGACCACCGAAGAAGCCTTCGTGAAGGTGCTTCAGCGTCACGGGATCGAACATGCCTTCGGGATCATCGGCTCGGCCTTCATGCCGATTTCCGATCTCTTCCCGCGCGCGGGCATCATGTTCTGGGACTGCGCGCACGAAGGCTCGGGCGGGTTCATGGCCGACGGCTATACCCGCGCCTCGGGCAAGATGAGCATGATGATCGCTCAGAACGGGCCGGGCATCACCAATTTCGTCACCGCCGTGAAAACCGCCTACTGGAACCATACGCCGCTGTTGCTGGTCACGCCGCAGGCCGCAAACAAGACCATCGGGCAGGGCGGGTTCCAGGAAGTCGAGCAGATGAAGCTGTTCGAGGACATGGTGGCCTACCAGGAAGAGGTCCGCGACCCTTCCCGCATCGCCGAGGTGCTGACCCGCGTGATCGCCAAGGCCAAGCTTGCCAGTGCGCCCGCCCAGATCAACGTGCCGCGTGACTACTGGACCCAGGTCATCGACATCGACCTCCCCGAGCCGATCGAATTCGAGCGCTCTTCGGGGGGTGAAAATTCGGTCGCTGCCGCGGCCGCGCTGCTGTCGGAGGCGAAGAACCCGGTGATCCTGAACGGCGCCGGGGTGGTCCTGTCCGAGGGCGGGATCGCCGCCAGCATGGCGCTGGCCGAGCGTCTGGAGGCGCCGGTTTGCGTGGGCTACCAGCACAATGACGCTTTCCCGGGTGGCCACCCGCTGTTCGCGGGGCCCTTGGGCTACAACGGATCAAAGGCCGGGATGGAACTGATCAAGGAGGCGGACGTGGTGCTGGCGCTGGGCACGCGGCTGAACCCGTTCTCGACCCTGCCGGGGTATGGCATGGACTACTGGCCCAAGGACGCCAAGGTGATCCAGGTCGACATCAACCCCGACCGCATCGGCCTGACCAAGAAGGTCAGCGTGGGCATCATCGGGGACGCGGCCAAGGTGGCGCACGGCATCCTCGACAAGCTGGCCGACACCGCGGGCGATGAGGGCCGCGAGGCGCGACGCGCAAGGATTGCCGAAACCAAGAGCCGCTGGGCGCAGCAACTGACCGAGATGACCCACGAGGACGACGACCCAGGCACCAGCTGGAACCAGCGCGCCCGGGCCGACAAGCCCGACTGGATGAGCCCGCGCATGGCCTGGCGCGCGATCCAGAGCGCCCTGCCGCGCGAGGCGATCATCTCTTCGGACATCGGCAACAACTGCGCGATCGGGAACGCTTATCCTTCTTTCGACGAGGGGCGGAAATACCTGGCGCCCGGCCTCTTTGGCCCCTGCGGCTATGGCCTGCCTTCGATCATCGGGGCCAAGATCGGCTGCCCCGATGTGCCAGTCGTCGGCTTTGCCGGTGACGGTGCCTTTGGCATTTCGGTCACCGAACTGACCGCCATCGGACGCGGCGAGTGGCCCGCGATCACCCAGATCGTTTTCCGCAATTACCAATGGGGCGCGGAAAAGCGGAATTCGACCCTGTGGTACGATGACAATTTCGTCGGCACCGAACTGGACGAGGGCGTCAGCTATGCCGGGATCGCTTCGGCCTGCGGTCTCAAGGGCGTCATCGCCCGCACGATGGATGAGCTGACGGCGGCGTTGAACCAGGCGATCACCGACCAGATGCAAAACGGCGTGACCACGCTGATCGAGGCGATGATCAACCAGGAACTTGGCGAACCCTTCCGCCGCGACGCGATGAAGAAACCGGTTGTGGTGGCGGGGATCGACCCCTCGGACATGCGCCCGCAGACACCGGCCAAAGCGGCGGAATGATGGCTGACCCGGCGGGAGGGGATGTTCTTGTCCTGAACGTCGGGTCCTCCTCGATCAAATGCGTGGTCTTCGACGCTGCGCTGCACGAGGTGCTGCGCGGCGGGGTCGACGGGATCGGCCAACAGGCGGTGCTGCGCATGGGTGTCCTGCGCCAGAAGGTGATGGCGCCGGATCACGGTGCCGCATTGTTGGAGGTGCTGGACGCATTGGCGGCTCAGGGCGTCGCTCTGACCTCGTTGCGCGTGACCGGCCACCGCGTCGTGCATGGCGGGCCGAACCTGGCGGACCCCTTGCTTGTCACCCCCGAGGTGCGCGCCGAGATTGATCGTTGCGCACCGCTGGCGCCCTTGCACAACCCGCATAACCTTGCGGCGATGGAGGCGCTGGCCACGCTGGCGCCCGACCTGCCGCAGGTGGCCTGTTTCGACACCGGCTTTCACGCCGGCTGCCCAGAGGTCGCGCAGCGCTATGCGCTGCCGCCCGACTGCGCCGAGGCCGGTATCCGGCGCTACGGCTTCCACGGGCTCAGCTATGCCGGGCTTGTCGCGCGGCTGGAGGCTCTGGCCGGGGCCTTGCCGGAACGTGTTCTGGCCTTTCACCTGGGTAATGGCGCCTCGGCCTGTGCGATCCTGCGCGGGCGCAGCGTGGCGACGACGATGGGGTATTCCCCGACCGACGGGCTGACGATGGGCACACGGTCCGGCAGCATCGACCCGAACGCGGTTCTGCGCATCGCCGAAGAACGCGGGCTGGACGGCGCGCGCGACCTGCTGAACAATCGCGCCGGGCTGGCGGGCCTTTCGGGCGGGATCTCGGACATGCGCGCGCTGGAGGAAAGCGGCGCCGACGACGCGGCCTTTGCCATCGAGCATTTCACCTACTGGGCGCGGCGCCATGGAGGCAGCCTGATCGCGGCGATGGAGGGGTTGGACGCCGTCGTCTTTACCGGCGGCATCGGCGAGAACTCTGCCCGTGTCCGCGCGGCGATCCTTGACGGGCTGGCCTGGGCCGGGGCTGGGTACGACGCGGAAAAGAACGCGCGAAATGCCCCGCGGCTGCATGTCGAGGGGGCGGCCGTCACCGCCTGGGTGTTGCCCGCCGAAGAGGAACGGGTCATCGCCCGCGCCGCGCTAGACCTGGTGCAGGCATGACGGGTCAGTCCAGCGCCAGCGTCACCGCCGTTGCCGCCACGATGTCATCAACCGTGGCGCCGCGCGACAGGTCGCAGACCGGCTTGCGGAACCCCTGCAGGATCGGCCCGAGCGCCTGCGCCCCGGCCAGTTCCTGCACCAGCTTGTACCCGATGTTGCCGGAATCGAGATCGGGAAAGACCAGCACGTTGGCATCCCCCGCCCCCATGCCCTTTTTCGCGGCGATCAAAGGGTTCAGTGCCGCATCCGCCTGCACCGGCCCCGCGAAACCCGTCATTTCTGCCGCGGCGCGCACCTTGTCCACGCTGTCACCGGCGCCGCTGGTCCCGGTGGAGAAGGACAAGAGCGCCACCCGCGCTTCGCCCAACAAGGCCCGTGCCGTGCGTTCTGAGGCTCGCGCGATGGCGGCCAGACCTTCGGCATCCGGCGACAGGATCACCGCGCAGTCGGCAAAGATCAGGCTCCGTCCGTCGGGCATCAGCATGGCAAAAAAGGAGGACGGCAGGCTGACGCCTTCGGCCAGGCCAATGGCGATCGAGGCCGCCTCGATCACGCGCCGCGTTGGCGCATCGGCGCCTGCCACCATTGCCTCGGCCTCTCCGGCCGCGACCATCGCGGCGGCACGGTACAGCGGGCGGTCCAGCATCCGGCGGGCCAGGCTTTCCTTCACGCCGCGCGCCTCGACCAGCGTGGCGATCATGGTGTCGCTCGTCGGGACCAGGCCGACGGGTTCTGCCAGGCCTTCTGCGCGCAACCTTTCACAGGCTGCCGCTACGCGCGGCTCCGCGATCTCGGGAAAGACGACGCGCGCGCGGCGCGCCCGCGCCCGGTCAAATGCCTGCTCCAGGAATGCCATGCCGGTCGTCCTCCCTCCGTTCGTAGCGGTGACTTTGGCGCGATGCAGGGTCAAAGATCAACGCGCCTCGTCGGGAAGACAGCTCTTGTCAGGCGATGCAATTCGGGAAAATCATCCCGTACGGAGCAAGAAAACGGAACGGTGTTGCGCAGGCTTGCGGAACGGCAGAATTGATATACGAATGATGCATCAACTTTTGCGCCGATCATAAGGCGCTGTAGGGAGGGGACATGGCACAGCCTCGGGTTGAGACGTCGCCCAAGGTCTCGGACGAAGTCCGCAAGACCACTTGTTACATGTGCGCCTGCCGCTGTGGCATCAACGTGCACATGAAGGCTGGCAAGGTCGCCTATATCGAGGGCAACCGCGATCACCCCGTCAACAAGGGCGTGCTTTGTGCCAAGGGCAGCGCCGGGATCATGCAGCACAACGCGCCGTCGCGCCTGCGCGCACCGCTGAAACGCGTCGGTCCACGCGGCTCGGGCCAGTTCGAGGAAATCAGCTGGGAGGAGGCGCTGAAAACGGCGGTCGGCTGGCTGAAACCACTGCGAGAAACCGCGCCCGAAAAGCTGGCCTTCTTCACCGGGCGTGACCAGAGCCAGAGCTTTACCGGCTGGTGGGCGCAGGCCTATGGCACGCCCAATTTCGCCGCGCATGGCGGTTTCTGTTCCGTCAACATGGCGACGGCAGGCATCTACACGATGGGCGGCGCCTTCTGGGAGTTCGGCGCGCCCGACTGGGAACACGCAAGGCTGTTCCTGCTGTTCGGCGTGGCCGAAGACCACGACAGCAACCCGATCAAGATGGGACTCGGGCGGTTGAAGGCGCGCGGCGCCAAGGTGATCGGGGTCAATCCGATCCGTTCCGGCTACAACGCCGTCGCGGACGACTGGATCGGGATCACGCCCGGCACCGATGGGCTCTTGATCCTCTCGCTGGTGCATTGCCTGCTCAAGGCCGGACGGATCGACCTCGATTACCTGGCGCGCTTCACCAATGCGCCGGTCCTGCTGGATTGCGACCCGAAATCACCTGACTATGGTCTTTTCCTGCGCGGCGAGGATGGCAAGCCGCAGGTGATCTGCCGCGAGTCCGGCAAGCCGACCGCCTTTGACTTGCCCGGCGTATGGCCCGACCTGACTGGCCAGATTCGGCGCGCGGGTGTCACCCATACCTCTGTCATGCACCGCATCGCGGAACGCTACCTCGATCCGCAATATGCACCAGAGGCCGTGGCCGAGCGCTGTGGCCTGACGCCCGAACGGATCCGCGCACTGGCCGCGGAGCTGGCCCGCGCGGCCTTCGACGACCCGGTGATTCTGGATCAGCCCTGGACGGATTTCCGCGGCGAAAGGCATGACCGCATGGTGGGACGCCCGGTGGCGATCCATGCGATGCGCGGGATTTCCGCCCATGCCAACGGGTTTCAGACCTGCCGCGCCCTCCACATCCTGCAGATCCTTCTGGGCGCGGTGGAAACCCCCGGTGGCATGCGTTTCAAACCGCCCTATCCGAAACCGGCCGAGGCCCATCCGCGCCCCCATGCGCAGGCAGCGCCCGGCCAGCCGTTGAAGGGGCCGCACCTTGGCTACCCGCAAGGGCCCGAGGACTTGGCACTGTCGGACAAGGGCCAGCCGTTGCGCATCGACAAGGCCTTTACCTGGGAAAACCCGCTGTCGGCGCATGGTCTGATGCACATGGTCATCTCCAACGCGCACGCGGGCGATCCCTACCGGATCGACACGCTGTTTCTCTACATGGCGAACATGGCGTGGAATTCCTCTATGAACACCAGCGGTGTCATGGAGATGCTGACCGACACCGACGAAAACGGCGACTACAAGATCCCGCGCATCATCTATTCGGATGCCTACTCATCCGAGATGGTCGCCTATGCCGACCTGATCCTGCCCGACACGACCTACCTGGAACGCCACGACTGCATCTCGCTGCTCGACCGCCCGATCTCCGAGCCGGACGCGGCGGCGGATGCCATCCGCTGGCCGGTGGTGGAGCCGGACCGGGACGTGCGGGGCTTCCAGTCGGTGCTCCTGGACCTCGGCGCGCGGCTTGGCCTGCCGGGCATGATCGACGAGGACGGAACGCCGACCTACGCCGACTACGCGGACTACATCCAGACCCACCAACGGCGCCCGGGCATCGGTCCTCTGGCCGGCTGGCGCATGTCGGATACCGGCCTGACACACGGGCGCGGCGCACCCAATGCCGCGCAGATCGACAGCTACATCGCCAACGGCGGCCACTTTGCAATGCACATCCCGGTAGAGGCGCAGTATTTCAAACCCTGGAACCGCGCTTACCAGGACTGGGCGGTCACGGCCGGGCTCTGCGATTCGGCCGCACCCTACCTCTTTCAGCTCTACGTCGAACCCTTGCGTCGCTTTCAGCGAGCGGCCGAAGGGCAGGGCGACCGCCAGCCGCCCGACCACCTGCGCGGACAAATCCGTGCAAAGCTCGACCCGATGCCGATCTGGTACGCGCCCGACGCCGGCGATCCCGGCACATACCCTGTCCACGCCCTGACACAGCGCCCGATGGCGATGTACCACAGTTGGGGCAGTCAGAACGCCTGGTTGCGGCAACTGCATGGTCACAACCCGATGTACCTGCCCACGCGCCTGATGCGGGACCACGGCCTCTCGGACGGCGATTGGGCACGCATCACCTCGCCTCACGGTGACATCACAGTGCCGGTGATGGAAATGGCCGCGCTCAACCCGCACACGATCTGGACCTGGAACGCCATCGGCAAGCGCAAGGGGGCCTGGGCGTTGAAACCGGGCGCCCCCGAGGCGACGCAAGGCTTCCTGCTCAACCACCTGATCCACGAACTGCTCCCCCCAAAGGGCGACGGACTCCGCTGGTCCAATTCCGACCCGGTCACGGGCCAGGCCGCCTGGTTCGACCTGCGTGTGCGCATCGAAAAGGTCACTCCAGCCGCCGAAAGCCAGCCGTCTTTTGGTGAAATCACTTCGCCTGTCGGGCAGGGGCCGGCGCAACTGGCATGGAAGACCAAACCCTGATGTTTCTTTGGGCCAAAAATACCTCCGGGGGAGTCGACCAAAGGGAGACGGGGGCAGCGCCCCTTGAAGAAACCTGTGCCGCGTCAGCGGCGCCGCTGGATCACGGGGGCCGCACATGACGACCTTGCCGGAACAGACGACCCGCAGCCTCGGGCTTGTCATCGATCTCGACACCTGCGTCGGCTGTCATGCCTGCGTGATCTCCTGCAAGGGCTGGAACACCGAGAATTACGGTGCGCCGCTCTCGGACCAGGATCCCTACGGCGCCGATCCCTCGGGCACTTTCCTCAACCGCGTGCACAGCTACGAGGTTCAGCCCGACGACGCCCCGGCACAGCTGGTGCATTTCCCCAAGTCCTGCCTGCACTGTCAGGACGCGCCCTGCGTCACCGTCTGCCCCACCGGGGCCAGCTACAAGCGCACCGAGGACGGCATCGTGCTCGTCAACGAAACCGACTGCATCGGCTGCGGCCTCTGCGCCTGGGCCTGCCCCTATGGCGCGCGCGAACTGGACCTCGCCGAAGGTGTCATGAAGAAATGCACGCTTTGTGTCGATCGCATCTACAACGAGACCCTCCCCGAGGAGGACCGGACCCCCGCCTGCGTGCGGACCTGTCCGGCAGGCGCGCGGCATTTCGGCGATCTTTCTGACCCCGACAGCGACGTTTCGCGCCTGGTGGCGGACCGAGGTGGCATGGACCTGATGCCGGAACAGGGCACGAAGCCCGTCAACAAGTACCTGCCGCCGCGTCCGCGCGACAGCTGGCAGGGAGAGGTCGACGTCCTGGCCCCGTTCCTGGAACCGGTGGCCGAAGAGCCGCGCGGTTTTCTTGCCTGGATCGACAAGACGCTGGAGAAACTCTGAATGCACCCGGCGCCTTCGATCATCGCCTTTACCACCTTCTCCGGCCTCGGTCTTGGCCTGCTGTTCTGGCTTGGCGTCGATCCGGATGCGCCGACCGGCTGGATTGCCTTCGCCTTCTTCCTGATCGGCCACGTTCTGGCCATCGGCGGTCTCATGGCCTCCACGCTGCACCTTGGCCGTCCCGAACGGGCGCTCAAGGCCTTTACGCAATGGCGGTCAAGCTGGCTTTCGCGCGAGGCATGGACGGCCTGTGCGGCGCTGGTCGTCATGGGGGTCTACGCGGCTCTGCTGGTGTTCTTCGGTCTGCAGGTTCATGTGCTTGGCTGGTTGGGGGCGATCCTGTGCCTCGCCACCGTTTTCACCACCTCGATGATCTACACCCAGCTGAAAACCGTTCCGCGCTGGCACCATTGGTCGACGCCGGTGCTGTTCCAACTCTACGCGCTGGGCGGTGGGGCTCTGCTGTCGGGCCGCGTGACCACGGGGCTTGTCCTGATCGGGTTGGCCGCGCTGGCACAGGGGGGGTGGTGGCTGGCGGGGGACCGACGGCTGGCCGCCTCCGGCACCACCATCGAAAGCGCCACCGGACTCGGCCAGATCGGCAAGGTCCGTGCCTTTGAGCCGCCGCACACGGGCAGTAATTACCTGCTGCGCGATATGGTCTTTGTGGTCGGGCGCAAACACGCGCACAAATTGCGGCTGATTGCGCTGGGACTGATGGTGGGCCTGCCCGCATTCCTGCTGTTGTTGCCTTTCGGGCATTGGCTGGCGGTCCTGGCGGTGCTGGCCCATGTGGCGGGCGTGCTGACCGCCCGCTGGCTATTCTTTGCCGAGGCCGAGCATGTGGTCGGTCTCTACTACGGCAAACGCTGAACCGGGGCCGGATGCGAGAGCGATCCGGGGAACGATGCGATAGGCTGGCTGTTCTCGGAGCGCCGTTGGCGGCAATCGGTGCGTCGCGTCGGCACCCGGGGCAAGAGGTCCGGAACCTTCCCTTGTCCCATTGATCAGAATCGCGTTTTGAATACACTTTCTTCAGTCTCACGGTGGGGCGCAGCTGTGCCCGGCCAGGGACGTCATTTTACAGACGCTTTTTCAAGAAACGCATCGGGAGTGAATTCATTGCTTGAACACGTCCATTCATTGACACGCACGCAGCGTCGCAAAGGATCTGACGCCATCTGGGCGCCTCGGGTCCTGGCCATGATCCTTGGAGTCTTTGGCGCAACATGTACGATGGCACAGGACATGAGCCTGCAGCCCTTTGATGAATCCGTTCCGCTGGAAGGGGCTTCCGACATCGTACGCGAGGTCATGGGGTTCGAACTCGTGCACGGCGCTGATGGGTTCGTCCTTGGCGGTTTCAATATTCTTGCCCCGCGTATTCCGCAGCGGTTTGACACGGGTTTGACTTTTTCCGGCTTCAGAATCCGGCCATTGGACGGGCAAGATATCAGGTGCTCTGACATGGCCTGCGTAGAGGCGGCCCTGCAGGGTGGTGTCCAATTCATTCAGCCCGGCGGCCGTCCGATCCCGCCCGAGTTGCGGGGCGGCGAAGAGTTCATGGTTGCGCTCGGCGGGAACACCTTCGAGGTGGCTAATGAACGGGCCCGCCAGGTGGTCTATGCAAAGACCGGCATCCTTTATGCGCCAAAGCTGAACTCGCGGACCATCGAGGCCGTGGACCCTTTGAGCCCGGCTCATTCGGCCGGCCTGCGCGCGGGCTATGAGATGTCTCGGGTCGGGGACTCCCGTGCTCTCGTCGGGCTTCTCGAACAAAAGGTTCTGGCGGGCGAACCGCTCCAGCTTTTCTGGCGAGCCAGTCCTGACGACCGCTGGGATACCGAGGGTGGGCTTGTGCCTCGCGAAGGTCCGCTCACGGTCGTGGACGGGATCATCCGGATCGCCGGGACGGCACAGCCCGGCGACACGGTCCTGCCCGCGCCAATGGCCGCGCTGACCGACGAAAAAGGTTTGATGTCCCTGCTGCGGGACAAGCCGGAAATGGCGACGGAGCAGGAACGGCGCGTTGCGGCGCTGCGCGTGCTGGAAGGATGGAGCTACAATACAAATGCCCGCAAATGCCTGTCCGAGCCCATCGTGCGCATCGACATCCGCACAACCATCGAGATGGAGGAGCGCAATCTCTTGGGTCAGAGCAGGACCTCGTTTTCAGCTTCGAGGGTCGACCCTCTGTTCGTGGAGCGCAGTTTGGAGCGCTTCGTTCGCTCCATGAGCGCCTCTTGGTCGTCGCCGGAATCCATCGGCAAGATCGAGGCCGCCGCCGCGCGCCTCGTGCAGCTCGAAGGGTGTGATGGTCCGAACGTTCGCAGGCTGCAGAGCGCTATCTCAAGGCTGGCTGGAGTGTCAGGTCCGGATGAGCTGGCGGACGCAGCGTCGACCGGCTTTCAGCCGGATTGGCGGCAGTTCATGGCTCAGTGCTATCCGGCCTACATGCAATCGGCCCGAATCGAGGGAAGAAATGTGCCCGATCGTGGTGCCGTCGCCTTGTGCATTTGCATGGAATATGGAGCTGCCGATTACGGTGACCCGGCGATATATGCACGGCACCGGGCCTTTTCCTTCGACGGCATCCCGCAGGAGACCTTGAAGGAGGTCTGGAGCCGGACGCAGAACGGCGCCTGCAATCGCGGCGGCAACCCGGTGGATCCGGAACTGGTCAGGCGTTACGAGAGCTTTTTGAGCGACAACGGGCTGTGAAGGGCAGCCCGCCGGGGCAGGGCACTTCGGTCCTTACTTCGACCGACCGAAGAGACCGCGCACGCGATCGCCGCCCTCGTCCAGCTTGTCCCCTGCGGCGCCCAGAACCGGGTCCACCCGGTTTTCCCAGAAGCGCAGCCAACGCACGCGAATCGCCCAGTAGAGCGCGGCCAGCGTCACCAGGATGATGATGTTCAGCCAGGGAATGATGGTGACGTCGGGACCTTCGACCTCGCGGATCGAGACGGCATTGGGAAAGATCGAGATGAACTCGTTGCGCCAGCCATAGTGGCGGATCACCACCCAGGTGGGGTTCTCGGCAGTCGAGCGCAGGTCCGCGGCCTCCGCCTGCAGGTTCGAGGTGTCGAACTTGAAATAGGGCGGCCAGCCCCAGCCGGTATCCTCGTTGCGGTAGACCATGATGTCGTTGTTGGCGCGCCGCGTCTGGATGAAGAAGACGTCGCGCGGTCCGCCGGGCGCGCTGCCCGTGTTGGCCTGCGACCAGAACCAGGGGTTGTCGCTGGGGTTCTCGCGCTTTTCGTAGGTGTCGGTGATCCGCGCCACGTCATGCTGGGGCAGCGTGTAGTGAAGGAAACCCGCCACCAGCAGCCAGAACAGAATGATCAGGGTCCATTTCACATATTTCATGCGCGCGGCGCCTTTCAGTGGAAATTCGTCAGATACACGATCAGGGTCACGAGGCAAAGAGGCACGGCATAGACCAGAAGCACAAGGGTCCGATGGCGCCTGCGGTCGAATTCCTCCAGCGCCTTTTGCACATAGTCCTCTTGAGAGCGGGTCTCGGCCGGGTCGGCGGCCCAATCGGTTTCCAGCATCTCGCGGCGTCGGGCGCGCAGGTAGAACCACAGCGACCCGTAGACCACCGTGAGCACGACTGCCGCCATGATCAGGAACCGCGCCAGTGCGAACATACCCACCCTCCTGAAAATGAGGTGATACGGGTGGCGTGAAAAATCAACGGGGAATGCGGTGAAACGCGGTGTCACAACGGGAAAAGGCCGCGGGTGTCACCAGACCGCCGTCTTCCAGCGGCGGGGGGCGGTGCTGACGACCAGCAGCAGGACAGGTCCCCATATCAGCACCGCGCTGGCGCCCAACCGCAGGAAATACCCCAGAGAGGCGCTGGGGGCCTGTCCCAGCAGGTCCCATACCCGCGCGTCCTCGATCGTGTAGAGAAGCGCGAATCCGGCCGAGGTCAGCAGCCAGACCAGCAACCCCGAGATCACGGTTGTCGCGGCCAGGGCGCCCAGGCTTTCGGGCAGGACAGCCTCGACCGCACGTGTGACAAGCGCGGCGACAAGCATGAGGCCCAGCACGGGCAGGAGAAGCTGCAGGATCATGTGGACAAGGATGGGGGCGAAGCGCCGCGTATTCAACGGGCAGGATATTCCCGACCTTGCCTGCTCCGGCGCCCGGCGTCAGGGTGTGGCCAGGAATTGACAGGGAGAATTACCGTGACCCGGACCTTTGCCGTATTGATGCTGACCGCCTTTGCCCTGCCCGCGCAGGCCGACGATGTCTCGGACCTGATGGAATCGGCGCTGAAAGCCTACGAGGACGGAGATATTCAATACGCCCTCGACGAACTGGACATGGCGCGGGCCAAGCTGCTGGAAATGAAGACCGCCAGCCTTGGCAGCTTTCTGCCAGAGGCGCCCGATGGCTGGACGCGTGAAATCAACACCGAGATGAACAAGGGGCTGGCCATGATGGGTGGCGGCGTGGGCGCTGAGGCGACCTATACCGATCCCGATGGCGAGCGGATCAAGATCACGCTGATGGCCGACAACCCGATGGTCATGAGCATGTCGGGCATGATCGCCAATGCCGCGATGATGGGCATGAAGACAGAGCGCATCCAGCGTCAGAAATTTGCCATTCAGGATCGGCAGATGATGGCGCTGATCGCCAATCGCATCCTGGTCCAGACCGATGGCGACCCGGAAAAGACCCGCCCCCTGCTGGACATGATGGATTTCGCCGAGATGTCCCGGTTCGGGCTCTGACCGGTGCCAGAGGAAAGGATGGGTTGAATCAACCCATCCTGCCGGCGTTTCAGCCCACCACGTTGAATTCCGGACCGTAGGGATAGCCGGTGATGTTCTCGGCGCCGTCCTCGGTGATGACAAGGATATCGTGTTCGCGATATCCGCCGGCGCCGGGCTGGCCTTCGGGGATCGTCAGCATCGGCTCCATCGAGATCACCATGCCCGGTTCCAGCACCGTGTCGATGTCCTCGCGCAGTTCCAGGCCGGCCTCGCGCCCGTAGTAGTGCGACAGCACGCCGAAGGAGTGGCCGTAACCGAACGTCCGGTACTGCAAGAGGTCGCGTTCTGCAAAGAAGGCGTTGATCTTGTGGGTCACCTCGGCACAGGACACGCCCGGTTCGAGCAGGCTCATGCCGTATTCATGCGCGCCGACATTGGCCTCCCAGACCTTCAGGCTGGCGGCGTCGACCTCACCCACGAACAGCGTGCGTTCCAGCGCCGTGTAATAGCCCGAGATCATCGGGAAGGTGTTGAGCGACAGGATATCGCCGCGTTCCAGCACCCGCCCGGTGACCGGGTTGTGCGCGCCATCGGTGTTTATCCCGGACTGGAACCAGACCCAGGTGTCGCGGTACTCGGCCTCGGGGAACCTCTTGGCGATTTCCAGTTCCATCGCGTCGCGACCGGCCATTGCCACGTCGATCTCTCTTGTGCCCGGCTTGATCGCGTCCCGGATGGCGTAGCCGCCGACATCGGCCACCTGGGCGCCGTGGCGGATCAGCGCGATTTCGGCAGGTGACTTGTGCATCCGCTGGCGCATCGTGGCGGGGGCGATGTCGCTGGTAAGGGCCGGGGCAAGAAAGCCGTCCATCAGCGCCTTTTGCGCCAGGGTCATGTGATCGCCCTCATAGCCCAGCCTTTTGCCGGTGCCGGTGACAGAGGCGATGGCACGCCAGTAGTTGTTCCGCTCCCAGTCGGTGTAGGTGATGTTGTCGCCGTGGCAGCGTCGCCAGGGCTGGGCGGCGTCGATCCCGGCGCTGATCGTCACGCTTTCGGTCGGGGTCACGACAAGGCCGTAGGGACGGCCGAAGCTGCAGTAGAGAAAGCCCGAGTAGTAGGCGATGTTGTGCATCGAGGTGAAGATGGCGGCATCAAGCCCGGCCTCCGCCAGTGCCGCGCGCAGACCGGCAAGCCGGGCCTCGTATTCCTCGGGTGCGAACGGCAGGCACTTCTGGCCCTGGTGAAAACGATAGTGTTGGGGACGTTCCATGAAACCCTCCTGAGGCGCGGCGGAGCCTTCCTCTACCGCGCTGGCAAAGCAAGGTCCCGGCGTTCAGGACGGGTGGGGGGCTGAAAGTGGCGACGCCATCGCCTGCCCAGGTTCAGGATGCTGCGTTGCGGCGGCACTGGCAAGCCCCAATTTTCAGGAAAGCCCTCGGCCGGTTGGTTGCTTCAGAAACGCACGCCAGACGTTTGCACGTGATTCAAGCGCGGGAGGGTGCGAGGGGCCAGCCCCTCGCGCTCCCCGGAGTATTTTGGGAGAGAAGAAACGGGGGCCGCTTTGCGGCGCGTGGTCAGACCTCGCCCCAGATCTCCTCTGCGCAGCGTACCACCAGTTCCAGCTTGCGCCGTTGGTCGTCAGGTGTGATCGCGTTGCCATGTTCGGTGGAGGCAAAACCGCATTGCGGGGCAATTCCCAACTGGTCGATGTCGGCGTATTGCGACACTTCGTCGATCTTCGATTTCACCCAGTCCACCGTTTCAAGTTCCGGCGATTTTGTCGTGATGAAACCCGGCATGACGCGCTGCTTGCCCTTGGGCAGAAGGCGCAGCGGCTCCAACCCGCCGGCGCGCTCGGTGTCGTATTCCATGAAGAAGATGTCGACCCCGGTGGAAAAGATCGCCTCGGCGGCCAGGTCGTAGGCGCCGGCCGCGGCATGTGTCGACTGGAAGTTGCCCCGGCACATGTGCATCCCGATCACCATGTCCGTGGGCCGGTTGGCGATGGCGTTGCGCAACATCTCGGCGTATTTGCCGATAAGCCAGTCCGGGTCCAGACCGGCCCGTTCCTTCTCGGCCCGGTGTTTCGGATCGCAGAGATAGGCGAAAAAGATGTCATCCATCTGCAGGTAGCGGCAGCCCGCGGCGTGAAAGGCCATGACCGCCTTCCGGTAGGTGCGGGTGATGTCGGCAAAGAGCACCTCGAGATCTTCGTAGGGGTCGTGCCGCACGCGCGCCGGGTCCAGCCGGAAATGCAGGCAGGACGGCCCGGGGATCGAGATCTTGGGGCAGACAGCGCTGTGATCGGCGACAAAGCGGAAATGGTCCAGCATCGGGTGATCGTCGGGGAAATCCAGCGGGCCGGTGATGGCCGGGAAGACGCCGGGTGTCTTGACTCCCTGAAAGCTGAAGCCTTCGCCCTTGCCTTCTTCGATCTCGTAGTTGGTCAGCATTCCCATGAAATCATAGTGCCAGAAGGCGCGTCGCGCCTCGCCGTCCGTCACCGCCTTCAGGCCCAGGTCTTCCTGCATGGCGATCAGCTTGGGGATCTCGGCGTCCTCGACGGCCTTCAGGTCCGCGCCGGTGATTCCCTTGGCACGCGCCTCGGCCACCGCCTGTGGGCGCAAGAGGCTGCCGACATGATCGGCGCGGAAGGGGGGTATCGGTCTGTCGGTCATGCTCTGTCCTCCCGGAATGTCCGGACAAAGAGTGCCCGGGATCTGCCATCATTGAAACAGGGACGGCGGGGGTCAGCTCCCGGCGGGTTTCAGCCAAATCTTGTATTCCAGCACCGCACCGGCGCCGCGGGCCGTGCGCAGCTTGTCCCGCATCAGGGCATAGGCGCGCTGCGGATCGCGGTGGTCTTCCCAGTTCTGGCCATCGACATCGGCGCCGATGATTTCCCAGCCGACCTCGCGCACCGGTTCGCGGAACCGGGTCGCCACGGCCTCCATCATGTGAACGCCTTCGCCGAATTTGAGCGCGTAGCGCGCCAGCGCATCGGCACGGGCGGCGTCCAGCCAGGGCGTGCCCTTGCCCGATTGCGCGGCCCGGCGCCAGGCCTTGAGGTCTGCCTCCGAGGGGCCGCCGGACGGAGAGAGGAAATCGGGGGCAAAGGCCCGGGGATCACGCGGTCCGATCATTCGGGAAACAACTCGAAAATGGTGGAATGCAACAGCTGTGGGCGGGCGCCGAATCGCACCGCGGCGCTGTCCGTGGCAGGCAGGAGTTGGACCTCCTGACTGCCAGTATCTTCGGGTTCGCGGAAAGCGTGATATGCGCCGCGGGTCTCACACGCTCAAGCAGATGTATTTCAGCTCAAGGAAATCCTCGATCCCGTGGTGGCTGCCCTCACGGCCAAGACCCGACTGCTTGACCCCGCCAAAGGGCGCGACCTCGGTCGAGATGATGCCCGTGTTGACGCCGACGATGCCGTATTCCAACGCCTCGGCCACCTTGTAGACCCGGCTGAGATCCTTCGCGTAGAAATAGGAGGCTAGGCCAAAGATCGTGTCGTTGGCCATCTCGATCACCTCGTCCTCGTCCTTGAACCGGAACAGCGGCGCCATCGGGCCGAACGTCTCCTCTTGCGCGACCTTCATGTCCTGGGTGACGCCGGTCAGGACCGCCGGAGTGATGAAGGTGCCGTCCTGCACCTCTCCGCCCTGCAAGAGGGTGCCGCCGTGGTTGGTGACATCCGCGATATGCTCGCGGACCTTGTCGACGGCGGCCTGGTTGATCAGTGGGCCAAGATCGGTTCCTTCTTCCAGCCCGTCTCCGACCTTCAGCTTCGCGACCGCCGCGGCCAGTTTCTCGGCAAAGGCGTCATAGACACCGTCCTGGACATAGATCCGGTTGGCGCAGACACAGGTCTGGCCGTTGTTGCGGAACTTGCAGAGGATCGCGCCCTCGACCGCCGCGTCCAGGTCGGCGTCGTCGAAAACGATGAAGGGCGCGTTTCCGCCCAGTTCCATCGAGCATTTCAGCACCTGGTCCGCCGCCTGTTTCATCAGGATGCGCCCCACCTCGGTCGACCCGGTAAAGGTCAGCTTGCGCACCTTGGGGTTCTCGCAGAATTCCTTGCCCACGTCGGACGACCGCGAGGAAGTGACGATATTGAAGACCCCCGCCGGAATGCCCGCGCGCTCTGCAAGCACCGCCAGCGCGGTGGCCGAAAGCGGCGTTTCGGCCGCGGGCCGCCCGACAAAGGCACAGCCGGCGGCCAGGGCGGGCGCGGCCTTGCGGGTGATCATGGCGTTGGGGAAATTCCACGGCGTGATCGAGGCCGCGACGCCGACGGGTTGTTTCAAGACAGTGATGCGCTTGTCGCGCTGGTGGCCGGGAATGGTCTCGCCATAGATCCGCTTGGCCTCTTCACCAAAGAACTCGATGAACGCCGCGCCATAGGCGACCTCGCCCTTGGCCTCGGCCAGCGGCTTGCCCTGTTCCGCGGTCATGATCAGGCCAAGGTCATGCTGGTTTTCGATCAGCAGGTCGAACCACTTGCGCAGGACGGCGGCGCGTTCCTTGCCGGTCCATTTCGCCCATTCCTTCTGGGCGGCAAATGCGGCCTCGATGGCCTCACCCACCTGCGCACGGGTCAGGTCCGCGACCTCTGCGATTACATCGCCGCGCGCCGGGTTGGTGACGTCGAAAGTGGCATCTCCGTCGATCCAGCGGCCATTCACATAGGCGCGGGCCTCCAGAAGGCCGGGATCGGACAGAAGGCTCTTCAGATTGGTGGCATCGTCGCGCATTCTCAGTATCCTCCGTTCAGGTCTGGCATAGGCTGAACACCCTGTGCGCGGGAAGTATAGGGCCAAAATGGAGAAAGACATGGACCTCGACGACGCATACGCCAATGCCGCCCACATCGCAGGGGCCGAGTCCTACCCGCCGCGCTGGGCCGCCGAGGCCGAGGCCTATCGCAAGCGGCTGGCCGTCACGGGCAAGGCGCGGCTGGGGCTGATGTACGGGCATGGGCCGCGCCAGGCGCTGGATCTCTTCCTGCCGGAGAGGCCCCCCGAAGGTCTGGTGGTCTTCGTTCATGGCGGTTACTGGCTGCGCTTCGACCGCTCCAGTTGGTCGCACTTCGCAGAAGGCGCGCGGGCGCGGGGCTGGGCGGTGGCCATGCCGTCCTACGATCTCTGTCCCAGGGTGCGGATTTCCGACATCACCCGCCAGGTGGCGCAGGCTGTCGCCGTCGCTGCGGCCGAGGTCCCGGGGCCGATCCGGCTGGGCGGGCATTCCGCCGGCGGGCACCTTGTGGCGCGCATGGGTGCGGTTCTGGCGCCCGACCTGCTGTCACGGGTGGCCCATGTCATGCCGATCTCGCCGCTCTCGGACCTGCGTCCGCTGATGCAGACCTCGATGAATGTGGATCTGCGCATCGACGCGGGCGAGGCGCGTGCCGAAAGCCCGATCTACGCCCCGCCGCCACCCATGCCGGTGACGGTCTGGGTCGGGGGCGACGAACGGCCCGCCTTCCTCGACCAGGCTAAAAAACTGTCGCAGGTCTGGGATTGCGGCCTGGTGGTGGACGAGGGCAAACATCATTTTGACGTCATCGACGGGTTGGCGGATCCCGATAGCCGAATGGTGGCGCGCCTGCTCGACATTTAACGTGGCCAAGGTGTCGGCACGGGGTATTTCAGCAGAGAGCAAGCCAAGAGCGCGCGCCTGTGGCTTCTTCTCTGCGAAAATACTCCGGGGGTGAGGCCAAAGGCCGAGGGGGCGGAGCCCCCTTTCAGCATCCTCTCCGCGGCGCGACGAAAAACTCATGAAAAAACGGGTAAGGTATCCAAGGATTGCGTCTCGCCCTGCGTCTCACTCATGTGATGCGCATGAATGTCAGCGATGAATCCCTTGCCCGTGCGGCGGCAGACGGTGACCGGCAGGCCTTTGCGCTGCTGGTCGAACGGGTTTACGACCGGGTCTATGGCTACGCCGTGAAACTGACCGGCAGCCGGACCGAGGCCGAGGACCTGGCGCAGGATCTCTGCGCCGCGCTGCCCGCAAAGCTGCAGAGCTTTCGGGGCGAGGCCAAGCTGACGACCTGGCTGTATCGCATCACGGTGAATGCCGCCCGGGACCGGTTCCGGCGCGCGGCCACCCGCGCCCGGGCCGCCGATGGCTGGGGCGACTGGGAACTGGCGCGCCAGGCCGAAATGGCCGAGACGGCAGAGCGCGTGGATTGGTTGATGCAGGCCATGACCTGCCTCACCGTCGATCTGCGCGAAACCCTTGCGCTCGTCCTGGACGGGGTGACCCACAAGGAGGCGGCGCAGATCCTCGAGGTCTCCGAAGGTACCGTCAGCTGGCGGATCTCGGAGGCAAAGAAGAAACTGAAGGCGATGCAGGAGGCCGAGGCATGAGCGACGATCTGGACGATCTGAAACGCGCATTCGACGCAGGCCTGCCCAAGGCCGACCCCGACAAGCGCGCCGAGGCGATCGCCTTGGCGATGAAAAACTTCGACCGCGTCCAAGAAAGCGAAGCGCTGGCGCGTCAGACCTCTGAACCCACCCGAGAGGGGGGCTTTTTCAGAGGAGCCAGACAGATGCTTGCCAATATTTCGAACCGTGGATTTCTGACCGCCACCACCGCCATTGCCGCCATTGCGATGGTGGCCCTGATCCCTGTCCTCCGTGACAGTCAGCCGCCCGAACCGGAATTGTTCATACCGGGCGAAGATGCGCGGACCGTGCTCGAGACCGGCCCCGTGGCCGATCCGGCCCCGGTGGTCGAAGAGATCCCGGACACCGCGGATGTCCTGACCCGCGATGCGCCGGTCGTCTCGACCAACCGAAAGTTCGACCCCTCGGTGCGCCAGTCCGGGCCGGTCACGAAAGGCCGCCCGATGGCGGAACCCTCGCCGCAACCACCGGCGCCGGCCGCAGGCGCCGCGCGAAACCGGACCATCGCCCCGGCATCGCCCGGGGCGGGTGGCGGGATCAGCCTGGAAACCGGGGTTCTCAACTTCAAGCGCAGCGCTCCGGCGCGGCTGCCGACCCGGTGATCGTACAGCCCGCCCCGAATACCGAAACCTTCCCCGAGGCCGATGACAACCCGATCAAGGTCACCGCGGAAACACCTGTCTCGACCTTCTCGATCGACGTCGACACGGCCTCTTGGGCCTTTATCCGCAATGCGCTGAACCGGGGGCAGTTGCCGCCGAAGGACGCGGTGCGGATCGAGGAGATGGTCAACTATTTCTCCTACGATTACCCGGCCCCCGAGGGGGATGCGCCCTTTGCGACCCATGTCGGTGTCAGCGACAGCCCCTGGGTTGAGGGTACACAAATTGTACACATCGGGTTGCAAGGGGTCCTGCCGGAGGCGCGGCCGCCGATGAACCTGGTGTTCCTGGTGGACACGTCCGGTTCGATGAACAGCGCCGACAAGCTGCCGCTGCTCAAGCAGAGCTTTCGCCTCATGCTGGGCCAGCTGGGAGAGAATGACACCATCGCCATCGTCACCTATGCGGGCAGCGCGGGCCTTGCGCTGGAACCCACCAAGGCGACGGAGCGCGAGACGATCCTTGCCGCGCTGGACCGGATGCACGCGGGTGGCAGCACCGCCGGGCAGGCGGGCCTGCAACAGGCCTATGCCACTGCCGCGCAGATGGCCAAGGACGGGGCCGAGGATGCGGTCAGCCGGGTGATCCTGGCCACGGATGGCGATTTCAACGTCGGCATCAGCGATCCCGACGCCCTCAAGGACTTCATCGCCGACAAGCGCGACGCGGGCACCTACCTGTCGGTGCTGGGCTTTGGCCGCGGCAACCTTGACGATGCGACGATGCAGGCGCTGGCGCAGACCGGCAACGGCATCGCCTCCTACATCGATACGCTGGCCGAGGCGCAGAAGGTGCTGGTGGACCAGTTGACCGGCGCGCTGGTGCCCATCGCCGATGACGTCAAGATCCAGGTCGAGTGGAACCCCGCGCTGGTCTCCGAATACCGCCTGATCGGCTACGAGACCCGCGCGCTGAATCGCGAGGATTTCAACAATGACAAGGTGGACGCGGGTGAGATCGGTGCCGGGCACCAGGTGACGGCGCTCTACGCGATCACCCCCGTAGGCTCGCCCGCCCGCATGACCGATCCGCTGCGGTACGCGGCGGGGGACGCGGCGCCGGTGGCGGATGACACGGGCGAACTGGGCTTTCTGCGGTTGCGCTACAAGGCGCCCGGCGAGGACGAGAGCCGCCTGATCGAAACGCCGATCATGGCCGATGCAGCCCCGCTGGCCGAGGCGGACTGGGCGCTGGCCATCGCCGGCTTTGGCCAGGTCCTGCGCGGGTCCGACCTGATCGGAGACTGGAGCATGGGTGATGCCATCGCGCTGGCGCAGGGCGCCCGTGGCGAGGATCCCTTTGGCTACCGGCAGGAGGCGATCACCTTGATGCGTCTGGCCGATAGCCTGAACCGCTGAGGCCGCGCAGGCCGAACAATGCCCGCCGGCCAATTCTGGTCGGCGGGTTTCAATTGATCGCCCTGCCTTGCGGTCCTCATTCGGCGGTGCGGATTCCCCAGGTCTGATAGGCTGCCAGGGCCTCGTCGCAGGGTTCCAGCGACAGGACCTTGATCTGATTGGCATCACTGCGACCGGACCGTGTGGCCTCGGCGACGGTGAAACACATGTCCGGTGCCGACTGCGGCGTGATCGTGCCCTCTCCGGAAAACACGAAGTTCTGCTTTGCGACGTCGTCGCAGGCGGTCAGTTCCAACGCGCTGCCTGCGGTGACCGAAGGCGCCACCACACAGACGTCAAAGGTCGGCATATGCAATTTGCCGTCCGCGAACCGATCGCTTTCAAAGGTTTGATCATAGCCCAAGGCTCCGCCCGGACTGTAGCAGGTGTGCCCCTGCAAACCATCATCGGGATTCGCATCGCGCTCGCGGCCCTTGGCGATATCCAGGCAATAGCCGTTCTGTTTGTTGTCCAGCTTGTCGATAAGATAGATTTCGACAGGCTCGGCCCATGCCGTTGTCGTTGCGGCAATCGCAAGGCTGAAGCCGGTCAGTAGCGCGGTTTTCATCATCGTCTTTCCTCATCAAAACGGCGGAAGCGTGAACGCTTTCTGCGTTCACGCTTCATGGACGACTTAAACGTAACAGCCGGTCGGTTCCGTCGAAAAAAATTCAAAAGATTTCGCGACACAGGAAATGCGGGTTCGGACAGGAAATCGGTTTCATGGCTTTGTCAAAGAACCGTCACGCCCTTGTTACCTCTCGACGCCTATCCCCCCGAGTACCTATCAACAGGGGGACACCATGCATTTCCGCGCCCTCTGCCTGACGAGCGTTCTGGCCCTTGCCGCCAGCGCCGCCACGGCAGACATGAATTTCAATCGCATCGCCTCGTTTGGCACCTACCTGAACATGGCCGATGGCGAAGACCTTTCCCGCACAACCTCGGCAGAGATCATTGCTGCCACCGCAGACGGCATGACGCTGGTCTACACCGACAGCCCGCTGGGCGTGATCGGCCGCATCGACATCACCGATCCCGCCAACCCGGCGCCGCTGGGCAACGTGGCGCTGGACGGTGAACCGACCGCCGTGGGCATCGTGGGCAGCACCGCCTTTGTTGGCGTCAACACCTCCGCCAGCTTCACCGACCCTTCGGGCCACCTGGCCGTCATCGACGTGATGTCTGGTAAGATCTCCGCCACTTGCGACCTCGGCGGTCAGCCGGATTCGGTTGCCGTGTCCAATGACGGCACCCGCATCTCCGTGGCGATCGAGAATGAGCGGGACGAGGACCTGGGAGACGGCCGCGTCGGCCAGTTGCCCGCCGGTTTCCTGGTCATCGGTGAGATCAAGGACGGCGCGCTGGCCTGTGACGACCTGGTCAAGGTCGAGCTGACGGGCCTTGCCGATGTCGCCCCCGAAGACCCGGAGCCCGAATTCGTCGATATCAACGACCTTGGCGAAACCATCGTCACGCTGCAGGAAAACAACTATCTGGTCGTGGTAGGCGCCGACGGTTCCATCATCAGCCATTTCTCTGCCGGTGCCGTCGATCTGGACATGATTGATACGCTGGACGAACGTGGCTCTCTGAACTTCGACAAGTCGCAGAAAGGCCGCAAGCGGGAACCCGATGCCGTCAAGTGGATCGACAGCGATCATTTCGCCATCGCCAACGAAGGCGACATGGACGGCGGCTCGCGCGGCTGGACCATCTTCTCGAAAACCGGCGAAGTCGTCTATGAATCCGGCGTGTCCTTCGAACACGCGCTGATCCAGATCGGCCACTACCCGGACAAGCGGTCCGACGCCAAAGGCGTCGAGCCCGAGTCGATCGAAACCGCTGTCTTCGACGGCACGCCGATGGTCTTCGTCGGATCCGAGCGCGGCTCTGCCGTGGGCGTTTACGACGTGACCGACCCGGCCAACCCGGTTCTGAAACAGATCCTGCCTTCGGGCATCGGGCCGGAGGGCTATGTCGCCATCCCCGAACGCAATCTTCTGATCTCGGCCAACGAGGAAGACCTGATCGAGGACGGCGGCGTGCGCGCGCATGTCATGATCTTCGAATACCAGGACGCCGACGCGATGTACCCGACGCTGACCTCCGAAGGTGCAGAGCAGCTGATCGGTTGGGGCGCGATCTCTGGCATGGTGGCAGATGCGGACGGCATCGTCTGGGCCGTGAACGACAGTTTCTACGGCTTCCAGCCCTCGATCTTCAAGATCGACACCACGCAGACCCCGGCGCGCATCGTGGACGTGATCCGCATCCACCGCGCCAACGGCGACGCCGCGCAAAAGCTGGACCTCGAAGGCATCACGCTGGACGGCAATGGCGGTTTCTGGGTCGCCTCCGAAGGCCGGACCGAACGCGGCATCCCGCACGCAATCTACCATGTCACCGCCGATGGGCTGATCAAGACCAACTCGGCCGAGATCATGATCCCCGCGGAACTGACCGCCGTCGAGAAACGCTTTGGTTTCGAGGGGATCACCCGCGTCGGTGACACTCTGTGGATGGCCGTGCAGCGTGAATGGGCCGACGATCCCAAGAACCACGTCAAGCTGGTCTCGTACAACATCGAGAGCGGTGAATGGGGCGCGGTTCTCTATCCCAAGGCCGAGCCGGACACCGGTTGGGTCGGCCTGTCCGAGATCGTGGCGCATGGCGACTTCATGTATGTGGTCGAGCGTGACAACCAGATCGGCGCCAACGCCGTCACGAAAAAGGTCTACCGCATCCCGATGGGTGACATGGAACCCGCCGCGCTGGGCGGAGAACTGCCGGTCGTGTCCAAGGAAGAAGTCCGCGACCTGATCCCCGACCTTGCCAGCTACGGCGGCTATATCGTGGACAAGGTCGAGGGCCTGGCGATCTTCCCCGATGGCACGGCCTGGCTCTCCACCGACAATGACGGCGTGGATGACAGCTCGGGCGAGACCTTCTTCTGGATGTTCAAGCTCTGAGAGCAGGCTCCGTCCTGACTAGGAACGCCCTGCAGGAGACTGCGGGGCGTTTTCGCATGGATAGGGCGGGGTGCTCCTCCCTTTCATCGCGCCTTTGCGCATATTGATTGAGAGGTTCCGTGTCTTTCCGCTACGCGTCAGTAGGTCTGGCGCTTTCGGGTGGAGAAGACATTTTCCGCGAAACCCTCACGACACTCGTCGCGGGTGATGTTCTGAATGCACGCGACCTCGCGCCCGTCCGTGGCAGGATCGGTACCGAAAGGATCATGGTGGTCGAGGGAGGGTTTGTCGTCGATGCTTCGGTCCTGCCCCGCGTGGCCACAGGTTACCTCAAGGCACCCACGATGAGGGTCGGCGACCGCGCCGCCGTCATCCTGCTGGACGCGCATCCGCTACGATGCCCTGCGCCCCCGGTTTCTTCTTGGCAAAAAATCTGGGGCGAAGGACCGAAGCTTACCCCGGATGAGACAGCAATTCCGGCAGGGCTTCTGCCAGCAGGTCCCAGACGATGCGCACCCGCGGGCTGGTCCGCAGCTCGCGATGTGCAACCAGCCAGATCGGAAAGCGAAAGGTCACGTCCGGGAGAACGCGCCGCATCTCGGGCGCGGCGTCGCCCAGCCCACATGGCACTGTGCCCAGCCCGACGCCCCTGCGCGCCATTTCCCAATGGACCGTGTGCGAAGAGGTCAGGACGGGGAACTGCGCGGGTGTCACCGGGATCCCCCGCTTTTGCAGGGCTTCCATGAACTGGGTGTTGTCGGCAAAACCGATGAACTCCGCGCGGGCGAGGTCGGTGGGATCGTGAATTGGCCCCACCCGTTCCAGGTAGTCGACGGAGCCGTAGAACGTGCCCTCGTCATCGCCCACGCGCTTGGCGATCAGGTCCGGTTCCTCGGGGCGGGCGTTGCGGATGGCGATATCGGCCTCGCGCCGGCGCAGGTCGCGGATCTCGTTCGAGGCGACAACCTCCAGCGTGATCCCCGGGGCCAGGTCACGCAACCGGCGTGCAATGCGGGGCATCAGCCAACTGGAATAGACCTCTGACGCGGTGACGGCCACATGCCCGGAGGCCGCCTGCGCCTGGCCCGACGCGGCCAGGGACACGCCCACTGCCGCCTCACCCATGGCGCGTACATGGCCCATCAATTGCGTGCCGGCCTGGGTCAACACCAGCCCCCGCCCGACCCGTTCGAACAGCACCAGCCCCAGTTCTTCTTCCAGCGCCGTGACCTGCCGTCCCAGCGTCGGCTGGGTCATGCCCAGCGCCCGCGCAGCAGCAGAGAGCGACCCCTCCTCGGCGGTTACGAGAAAGGCCCGTGCGCGGTTCCAGTCAAAGGTGACAGAGCGCCAATCCATGCAGGATTGCATGGCGATGGTGGCCGAATTGTCAATAGCCAGCCCGTCGGGCATCAAAAAACGCCCCGGACACATGCCCGGGGCGCACTACTCACACGAGGGTCTTGGGATCAGTTGACGGCTTCTGCGTCAACGACATCCTTCTCTACCATTTGGGCCTCCGGCTTGGCGATTGCAATGCGCCGGGGCTTCAGCGCTTCGGGGATCTCGCGCTTCAGGTCGATGTGCAGCATGCCGTTTTCATGCGTCGCCCCCTGGACCCGGACGTGGTCGGCCAGGTGGAAGCGGCGTTCAAAAGCGCGGGTCGCGATGCCACGATGCAGGAAGGACTTGCCTTCGTCGTTGTCGGCCTTGCGGGCCGAGACCACCAGCGCCTGCTCCTTCACCTCGACCGACAGGTCCTCGTCGGCGAAACCGGCCACGGCAATCGAGATGCGGTAGGCATCATCGGCAGTCTTTTCGATGTTGTAGGGGGGATAGCCCGGCTGCGCGTTGTCGCTGGCCAGAACGCGGTCCATCAGGTCGGCAATCTGGTCGAAACCGACAGTGGCACGGTAGAGCGGGGCAAAATCGAAATGTCGCATGGAATCCTCCGTTTGAGCGATACCTGTCTGTGGTGCGCCTTCCCTCTTGGGACAGGCGTCGTAAGCACCGGAACCCTGTCATAGGCGTCCCGGTGCAATTGAAATTGGGAAGCGTTCGGAGCGGTTTCAAGACCCTCAGGGCCGGATGAAACGCGCCCCTGTTTCGCGACGGTCGCCTGCGGCCAGGCGGTCGACACCCGCGCCGGGATTGCGGTCCGCGGCAAGCGCGGTCTTCAGCGCGTCCAGCGGCGCGCCCAGGCCGCTGGCCAGGGCAACGGGCCTGCCATTGGCCTGCGCCTTGGACGAGACCACGGAAACGATCTGCGTTACCCCGTCCTGCAAGCGAAAGACCGGAGAGCCGGAGGCGCCGAAATCCACCACGCAGGACAGCACCAGCATCCCGTCCTGTCGTGCCAGAACCTCGCAGGTTTCCTGCAAAGACGGGGCTTCTGACCTGTCGCGGGCATAGGACACCACGCCCACCTCTTCGCCCCTGGATGGACCGGGGCCGACGCTGAACGGGGAAATGGTGGTGTTGCGGATCGGGTGCTGCAGCTCGATCAGCGCCAGGTCGTGACGGACACGATCCGTGCTGGCCTGCGCGCCATAAACGAAATCCGGATGCGGCACCGCCTTGCGCACCAACCGGTAGGCCGCCGCGCGCCCGTTGCGCCACCCGGCGAGGAACTGCATGTCCTCGACCGAGACGCGGTTGCCGGTATCGGGATCATAAAGGCAATGCGCCGCCGTCAACACCAGGTGGGGCGCGATGAGCGCACCGGTGCAAAAGGCACTGCCGGCGATTTCGATTCGGCCGACCGCCTCCCATCCGCGGCCGTCCTCGGCCGACTCCATGCTGAACAGGCCCTGCGCGCTTGCCGCGTTGCCCAATACCCAAAGAAAGAAAACCAGAAAAAGCCGCACTGCACCGTTATCCTATACCTTTGGTTATAAATTCGCATCGGATCTGGGCAAAATTGAGGCAATGTCGACCTGAATTCAGACTGTTCTTGTCAGGTCAACGACCGCGGCTTCGGTCCCCCGGTGGCCCAGTCCAACAGCTCGACGGTGTGCACGACGGGCAGGTCGGTTCCGCTGCCGATCTGCATCATGCAGCCGATGTTCCCGGCGGCGATGACCTCCGGTTTCCTGGCTTCCAGCGTGCGCACCTTGCGGGCTTTGAGCTTGGCCGAAATCTCGGGCTGCATCAGGTTGTAGGTGCCCGCGCTGCCGCAGCAAAGGTGGCTGTCCGTGGGTTCCACAACCTCAAATCCCGCGCGTTTCAGCAGGTCCTTGGGCGCCGTCTTGACCTTTTGCCCGTGCTGCAGGGAACAGGCGGCATGGTAGGCGACACGCAGCCCCTTGGCCGCGCCTTCGGGGATGTCCAGCCGGGTCAGCAACTCGCTGATGTCCATCGCGATCCCGGCGACCCGCGCCGCGTCATCGGCCAGGTCGTCCTGGGCGAACATATGGCCGTAGTCCTTGACCGTGGTGCCGCAACCCGAGGTGTTGATGACAATGGCGTCCAGGCCCTCGCCATTCATCTCGACCGTCCAGGCGCGGATATTCCTTGCGGCGGTTGCGTGGCTCTCGCCGGTCTTGCCCATATGATGGGTCAGCGCCCCGCAACAGCCCGCGCCTTTCGCAACCACCACTTCGCAACCCAGCCGGGTGAGCAGGCGGATCGTGGCATCGTTGATGTCGGTGTTCAGCGCCTTTTGCGCGCACCCGGTCATCAGCGCCACGCGCATCTTCCTTTCGACCTTGGGCTGGAAGCTCTGCGGATCGTCATTGCGGCTGACCGGCGGGATCTTGTCGGGCGCCATGTCCAGCATCGCCCGCAGCCGTGCGTCCGGGACCAACCCGCGGAAAGGCTTGCCCATCTTGGCGGCCAGCAGTGCCATCCGGAATCGTCCGGGATAGGGCAGGATCCGCGCCAGCAGCCAGCGCAGGGCCTTGTCGTGCCAGGGGCGGTCATAGTGCTTCTCGATATAGTCGCGGGCATGATCGACAAGATGCATGTAATGCACCCCCGAGGGGCAGGTCGTCATGCAGGCCAGACAGGACAGGCAGCGATCGATATGCTTGACGGTGTTCTCGTCCGGCACACGCTCGTTTTCCAGCATGTCCTTGATCAGGTAGATGCGACCACGGGGGGAATCCAGTTCGTCGCCCAGCACTTGGTAGGTAGGGCAGGTCGCGGTGCAAAACCCGCAATGCACGCAGCTGCGCAGGATCTGGTTTGCGCGCGCCGTGCCCGCGTCCTTCAGTTGCTCTTCGGTGAAATTCGTCTGCATGTCAGTCCATCACTTGGGCCAGGGCGAGGCCAAACCAGGGGAGCGCGCAGGCCAGCAGCGCGCCGCGTTTCGTCCATCGGCTGTTCGCCGCACCGGCCAACCGTCGCCGCAGGGCCTGCGCCACCATGACCACCGCCAGCACCCAACCGGTCCAGAGCGCGGCAAGCGAGGCCAGCGCCGATCTCTCTTGCAGGTACAGCGCCAGTCCAGAGGCCAGGAAGACCGCCAGCGCAAGCCCGATCAGCGCGCCCGGAGTGTCGGGCAGTTGCAGCAGCACCGCACCCAGCAAGGGCGCCGCGACAAAGCCCATGACAAATAGGATCAGGGCCGGATTGGCCATCAGGTCATGATCCCGGGGTTCAGCATGCCGCGCGGATCGAACCGGGCGCGGATGCCCGCGCTGAGCGTTGCCAGCGCAGGCGGTTCCGGCTGGAACACCGGCAGGTTCAGCCGCGTCTGTTCCGAGGCCCGGATCAGCGTCGCGTGCCCTTTCAACTCTTTGGGACGCAGATCGGTGCCCGGTGCGCATTCCACCCAGATCAACCCGCCCCCCCAGTCGTAGAGCACCCGTTCGACCGGATGCGCCGCGCGCAACCGGGCCAACAGCCCCGGCGCCTCGCTGGGCCTGACGGAAAACTTCCATACATCGCCGCCGGTGCCCTGCATGATCTCCACGTCCCGCACCCAGCGCCAGAGCGCGCCAACCCGGTCCGGGTCCGTCTCCACCCGTATGGAAAGGTCGGAAAACATGTCCTGCAACCGCCCGGTGCGGTAGGCGACGGACCCGGCAAATCCTTCGAGCCGCAAGAGCGTCAGCGGCTGCTCACCCGGTCCACCCGGCGCATGGGCCGCACCCGTCACCTCAAAGGGCGAAGTCAGCGCCCGGCTCATCACCTCTTGCGCGTCCGCCTCGTCCAGACCGTCGATCAACAGGGTGGCGGCGGTTTCCGGCACCGGCAACACCTTAAGGCTGACTTCCGTCAAGACACCCAGGGTGCCCCAGCTGCCGCACATCAGTTTGACCAGATCGTAGCCGGTGACATTCTTCATCACGCGCCCGCCGTTCTTGATCACCTGCCCCGCGCCATCTACGAACCGCACGCCCAACAGGAAATCCCGCGCCGCCCCGGCCTGTACCCGGCGCGGTCCGCTGACATTGCCGGCCACCACGCCACCGATGGTCGGTTCGCCAAGGGTCCCCAGCAGCCCGCGATGATCCATCGGCTCAAAGGCCAGCCGCTGTCCCTCCGCCGCCAGCGTCGCCTCGATCTCGGCCAGCGGGGTGCCCGCCTGCGCCACCAGCGTCAGTGCACCCGGTTCATAAAGCGAGATACCCGACAGGCCGCTCGTCTCCAGAACCTCCGCCGCGGTGGTCACGCCGATAGCCCGCGTCCCGCCTCCACGGATGTGAAAGGGCGCGCTGGCGCCGGTGATCACCTCGGCCAGTTCCGCTTCGCTCTCAGGTCTCATGCGCCACGCTCCTGGCTACTTCTCTGCAAAAATACTCCGGGGTGTGGGGCTGGCCCCACTCCCTCACTCCGCCGCCAGCGCGAGGCTCCGGCGTCCTTCCGACGCGGCCAAGGGGAAAACCTTGGCCGGGTTCAAGAGCCACGCCGGGTCAATGACGTCCTTGACCGCCATCTGCGCCTCCAGGTCGGCCGGATCGTACTGGTCCACCATCAGGTCCCGTTTCTCGATGCCCACGCCATGTTCACCGGTCAGACAGCCGCCTACCTCGACACAAAGCTTCAGGATCTCGGCGCCGAAGGCCTCGCAGGTTTCCAATTGTCCCGGCTCATTGGCATTGAACAGGATCAGCGGGTGCATGTTGCCGTCGCCGGCGTGGAACACGTTGGCCACGTCCAGTCCGAATTCCCTGGACATCTCGCCGATGCGGCGCAGGACGTAGGGCAGCGCGCTGACCGGGATCGTCCCGTCCAGGCACATGTAGTCGTTGATGTTGCCCATCGCGCCAAAGGCCGATTTCCGGCCCAGCCAGATCCGCGCCGCCTCGTCGGCGCTCTGTGCCTCGCGCAGCTCCACCGGGTCGTGGCGCCGGGCGATCTCAAGGATCAGGCCCAGCTGTTCGTCGATTTCTGCCGGGCTGCCTTCGACCTCGACGATCAGCAGCGCCTCGCAGTCCGGGTATCCCGCCTTGGCGAAATCCTCGGTCGCGCGGATGCAGGGCCGGTCCATGAACTCGATCGCCACCGGCAGAACGCCCGCCTTGATGATGTCAGAGACGCATTCCCCCGCGACCTCGTTCGAATCAAAGCCCATCAGCACCGGCCGCGCGCCCTCGGGCTTGCGCAGGATGCGCAGGGTTGCCTCTGTCACGACGCCCAACTGCCCCTCGGAGCCGCAGATCAGCCCCAGCAGATCCAGTCCGCCCGCATCCAGATGTGCGCCGCCGATCTCGACCACGGTGCCGTCCATCTGCACCATCGTCACGCCCAGCAGGTTGTTCGTCGTCACGCCGTATTTCAGGCAATGCGCCCCGCCCGAGTTCATCGCGATGTTGCCGGCAATCGCGCAGGCCAGCTGCGACGAGGGGTCGGGGGCGTAAAAGAAATCCTCTTCCTCGACGGCGCCGGTCACGCTCAGGTTGGTGCGCCCGGTCTGCACGCGGATGACGCGGTCGGCGTAATCCACCTCCAGCACCTCGTTCATGCGCGCCACGCCCAGGATCACCGAATCCGCCGTCGGCAAAGCGCCCCCTGCCAACGAGGTGCCCGAGCCGCGTGGCACCACCGGTACGCCCTCTTCGTGGCAGACCTTCAGCACCGCGGCGACCTCTTCGGTCGAGGAGGGCAGCACGGCCGCCAGCGGCGGGCAGCGATAGGCGGTCAGGGCGTCGCATTCATAGGCGCGCGTCTCCATCTCGTCCTCGATCACCGCGTCGGCGGGCAGGACGCTGCGCAATCGCTCGACGATCCGCGCCTTGCGGGCCAGGATGGCGGGGTTCGGGTCGGGCATCTGCATTTCAGGTCTCCTCGGCCACCGCGGCATCGGGGCAATTGGTAAGAAGATATAACCAAAATCGCCATTGCGCTACAGTGAATCGCGCTGCGGTGGCGCGGCATCTTGCCATTTATCCGGCTACAGGGTCAGGTGCGCGCATGAGTTGGGTCAAGATCATTCATCTTTTGTGCGTCATGGGCTGGATGACCTCCATCTTTGCCGTGCCGCGCGCGATCATCTACTGGAAGCGTGAGCACGCACGCCTTGGCGAAAACGGACCGTTGGGTGATCTGACGTTCCGGCTCTACCGGTTTTCCTTCGGGCTTGGCGTGATCGCCATCATCACCGGCGTCTGGTACGGGCTCTGGCTGGGCTGGCCCGCCTGGTTGCACCTCAAGGCCACGCTGGTCGTGTTGCTGGCGGCGCATTACCTCTGGACCGGGCGGCTGGTGCGGCGGGCACAGCGCGGCGTCTTTACCGAAAGCGACATGTACCTGCGCATCTTCAACGAGATCAGCGTGATCGGCACCATCGCGATCCTCTGGGTCGTCGTGGCCCAACCCTTCTGATGACCTGGGAGACTCTGCGCGCCGGGTTTACCCTGTGGGACGTCGCCGCGCTGACGCTGCTGGCGCTTGCGTGGCAAGGCGCGGGCTGGATCATCGAACATCCGCCCCGGCGTCGGCCCTCGACCTCGGTGATCATGGCGGACTATCGGCGCGCCTGGATGGAGGTCTTTGTCACCCGCGATCCGCGTATCTTCGATTCGCAGATCGTGAGCAATCTGCGGCAAGGCACGGCGTTTTTTGCCTCGGCCAGCATGATCGCGATCGGTGGCGGCTTTGCCCTGATCGGCAATGCCGATCGGCTGCGCGGCGTGGCGCAGGACCTGGCGCCCTCGGTTGATCCGGTGGTGGTGCTGGAAATCAAGGTCATGGCGATGATGCTCTTCGCCGCCACCGCCTTTCTGAAATTCGTCTGGTCACACCGGCTGTTCGGCTATGCCTCCGTGCTGATGGCGGCGGTGCCGAACGAACCGGATCACCCGGCGGCCTACCCCCGCGCCCGCAAGGCGGCCGAGATCAACGTGACCGCCGCGCGCAGCTACAATCGCGGCCTTCGGTCGGTCTATTTCGGGATCGCGGCTTCGGCCTGGCTGGTGGGGGCCTGGCCGCTGATCGTGGCGACGCTCATTGCCCTTGCGGTGATCCTGCGGCGAGAGTTCACCTCGGCGTCGCGCGAGGTCCTGCTGGAAGACACCGACAAGATGGAATGACCTCTCCCTCCGCGCTTCGTGATCCACAGCGCGGCACAAGGCTGCTAGGCTGATCGCATGAAACACGTTGCAGCCTTTCTCCTTTTCACCACCCCCGCTCTGGCCGATCCGCCCCGGATCGAGGCCGTCGAGGCCAGCCAGGGCAATGGCACCTGGCGTTTTTCCGTCACGCTTTTCCACCCGGACACGGGGTGGGACCATTATGCCGATGGCTGGCGTGTGGAACTGCCCGATGGCACCGTTCTTGGCACGCGGGAGTTGTTGCACCCGCATGTGAACGAACAGCCCTTTACCCGATCGCAGTCCGGCATCGTGATCCCCGAGGGCACGTCCCAGGTCATGATCCGGGCAAAATGCTCGGTCGATGGCTGGTCCGCCGAGCCGGTTCCCTATTCGCTGCCGTAGGGCGAGGCTCGCCCCGCCCGTCGCTTTGGCAAGGTCTCAGCTGCGGCCCTCGCGCATCCAGGCCCCGACGATCAGCCCGGCGGCCAGCAGCAGCACCAGCCACTCCGGCGCCAGCGGAGTCTGTCGCACGTCCAGCGTCTCGTAGGCCTCGCGCGGGGTCAGCCCGATCCAGCCGCGCCCGGCGGCGGGCCGCCCGGCGCGGACCTCGCGGATCGATGGCAGCCCCTCTTCCAGGCGCATGACACCGCCGCGCATCTCGTCGATGATCGGCGCCAAGGCCGCGCCAGATGCGATGGTCTGGACAAACTCACGCGGGGCCGAGGGGCCAAGGCCCACCACCGCCGACAGCGCGTTTTCCTCCAGCCGGTAGAGGCCGATCTGGGGGCCGTCGTAGATCGCCTCGTAGCGACCCGGGCTGACCTCTTCCAGCGGCACCTGAACCTCGTCGCCATCGGGCGTGGTCACGATCACGTCGCCGACAAATTCGTTCAGGGTGCGGCGCACGATCCGCATCGTCTGTCCGGCAGGTTCCGCCCAGAGTGCCTCTTCCTCCAGCTCGGGTTCCTTCATCATCCAGTGCGCCAGCCGCCGCAGCAGGTCCAGTTGCGGCCCGCCACCCTCGTAGCCCCGGCTCCACAGCCAGGCCTGGTCCGAGGCCAGCAGCGCCACGCGCCCCTCTCCTACGCGGTCCAGCACCAGCAAGGGACGGTCGTCGACGCCGGACATGACCACGTCGCCCTTGATCGGCTGCACCTCGATCTGGCGCAGCCAGCGGCCCCAGTCATCCGCGCCCGAAAGGCCCGATGTCACCGGGTGGCGCTGGCCCAGGTCGGTCACGGCTGGCTTGTACCCCTGGTCGACCACCCGCGCCGTCGGTTCCGCAGGCAGGATGTCCGCCAGCGGCGAGCGGTAGATCGAATCCGCCGAGGCGAAATCCGGCCCGGCGGCGACCAGCACGGCGCCGCCCTTCTCGACATAGTTGCGCACGTTGTCGAGGTAGATCGCCGGCAGGATGCCGCGCCGCTTGTAGCGGTCGAAGATGATCAGATCGAAATCGTCGATCTTGTCGAGAAACAACTCGCGCGTCGGAAAGGCGATCAGCGACAATTCGTTGACCGGCACGCCATCCTGCTTTTCCGGCGGGCGCAGGATGGTGAAATGCACCAGGTCGACCGAGGAATCCGATTTCAGCAGGTTGCGCCAGGTGCGTCCGCCCGCGTGCGGCTCTCCCGAGACCAGCAGAACGCGCAGCCGGTCGCGCACGCCGTTGATCTGGATCAGTGCCTTGTTGTTGCGATCCGTCAGTTCTCCATCCGCCTCGGGCACTGTGAACTCGATCACGTTCAGTCCGCCGTGGGGCAGGGTGATCGGAAGGGTCAGGTCCTCGTCGATGGGGACGGTGAAACGCTCGGCCTCGTCGCCATCGACAGAGATCAGGATATCGGTCCGGGTATCGCCGGGGGCGGCGCCGTTGTCCTCGATCCGCAGGGTCAGTTCGACCTCCTCGCCGAGGATGGCAAAGGACGGGGCGTTGCGCACGATCAGGCGGCGGTCCCAGTCATCCTCCTTGCCGGTCATCAGCAGGTGCATCGGCGCGGGAAGGTCCGGCGCGCGTTCGAGGTCATGCAATCGCCCGTCCGACAGCAGCAGGATACCGGCGATGCGCCCGCGCGGTTCCTCGGCCAGGGCATTGGACAGGGCCGTCATCAACAGCGTGCCGGCGTCGCCTTCTCCGTCCGGGACGGGAATGCGGCGCACCTCGGTGTTGGGACGCGCGTCAAGCTGTGCCTCCAGCCGTGCGGCGGCCTCGGTGGTGATGTCGGCGCGTTCGGCCAGTTGCTGCGAGGCGGTCTCGTCCACCAGCATCAGCACGATGTCCGAGAGCGGTGCGCGGTCCTCGACCTGGTACGACGGCTGCGCCAGCGCGCCCACCAGCACCACGCCCGCCAGAAAGCGCAGGGCCCAGCCCGACAGCCCGCGCCACAGCGCCAGGCCCGTGCCCAGCAGCGCCAGCGCCGCCAGTACGGCAATCGCCGCCCAGGGCAGCAGCGGGTCGAATACGATCTGTCCGTTCATGTCTGCTCTCGCTTATTGGCCCAGGCGGTCCAGCAGGGCGGGGACATGGACCTGGTCGGATTTGTAGTTGCCCGTCAGGACGTGCATCACGAGGTTCACGCCGAACCGATAGGCGATCTCGCGCTGGCGTTCCCCGGCAAAGCCGCTGCCGATGGGCACCAGGGGATTGCCGTTGCCGTCCATCGCCCAGGCGGCGGCCCAGTCGTTGCCGCCGATGACCACCGGTGTCACGTTGTCGTTGAGATCGCGAAAGGGCATGCCCTCGATCAGTTCCGCATCCGGCGGTGCGGCCTCGACCCAGACCTCGCGGCCCGCATGACGACCGGGAAAGGCGTTCAGCAGGTAGAAAGTGCGGGTCAGGACGTGGTCCTCGGGGACGGGCTCCAGCGGGGGAATGTCCAGCGGCGCGGCCAGTTGTTGCAGCTTGCGGCCCTCTGGCGTCGCGCTGCCAAAACCCGAGATATCGGCATCCCGCGTGTCGAACACGATCATGCCGCCCGTGCGCAGGTAGGTGTTCAGCTTGGCATAGGCCTCACGCGATGGCGTCGGCTGGCCGGCGGTTATCGGCCAGTACAGCATCGGGTAAAAGGCCAGTTCGTCGGATTCCAGATCGACGCCGACCGGCGGGTTCGGTTCGACCGAGGTGCGAAAGAACAACGTGTCGGACAGGCCCTGCAGCCCGGCCTTTGACAGGTCGTCCACCGTGCTGTCGCCGGTGATCACATAGGCCAGCACCACCTCGCTTGCGGCGGCGATGGCGGCGCGATCTTCCGGCGTCTGGGCCTGCCCGTGCTGCGGTGCCAGCATCAGTGCGCCCAGAACCACCCCGGCGGACACCGCGCCGCGCAGCCGCCCCGAAAGCGCCAGGGAAGCGATCACATCCGCCAGCAACAGCGCGATGGCCGCGGCCAGCAGCCAGCCTGCCAGCGGTTTTTCCTGCGGCTGAAGGATGCCCTCGACCGGGATACGTTCGGGCCAGACCATCGGGGTCATGTCCATGTCGGCGGTGACGACGTTGCGCGCCAGGCTGCGGTCCTCGCCCTGGTAGACGCCGGGACGCAGCTCCGGCCCCAGCGGCGCGGTGACAAGATCGGGGCCGTCGACACCGGGCAGGGTGCTGGCCTCGCGCGGGCGGCCAAAGGCATCCAGAACGCGGATCGGCTGCCAGACGGTGCCCTCCATGTCCTCGATCTCTGGCTGGGCGGCGGCAGAGGAGACCGCCAGCCGTTCCAGCATCTGAACGAACAGACCCGACAGCGGCAGGCTGGACCATTCCGCATTTGCGGTGACATGGAACAGCACAACCTGCCCCTGGCCCACGGATTTGCGCGTCACCAACGGCGTGCCGTCCGACAGTTGCGCGACCACGCGCGTCGCCAGCGTCGGGTCGGGCTGGGCCATGACCTGGCTGTTCACGGTCACGTCGTCGGGGATGTCCAACCCGAAGAACGGGCTTTCGTCCGGGAAGGGCGCCAGCGCCTTGGGCTCGCCCCAGCTCATGGCGCCGCCCACTGTCCGGCCCCCGGCGCGAAGGCGCACGGGCATCAGGGGGTCCTCGAGGTCGCGGCTGATGTCGGAGGCCGCCAGCTTTGGCCCGGCAAAGCGCAGCAGCATCCCGCCCTTGTCCAGCCACTCCAGCACGGCCTCTTCCTCGGCGGGCGACAGGGTGGCGACGTCGGCCAGTATGATGACGTCCGGGTTGGCGGGCAGGATGTCCAGCAAGGCGCCGTCCAGCAGGTCGGCGGTCGGCTCCAACGCCTTTTCAAGGTAGTGCAGCGGCGACAGCAGCTCCAGCCCTTCGCGGTCGGTCGCGCCGGCGATCAGGGCGACCTCGCGGCGGCGCAGGCTGTCGTCCGGCAGGGTGACGGCCCCGGCACTACGCGCGCCCTCGATTTCGAACCGTTCGATGCGGGCGCGCAACTCGGCGGGCAGGGCGATCTCGGTGATCGATTCCATCATCCCGGCCTCGAAGGTCAGCGTGTTGCGGGTCAGCACGGCGGGATTGCCCGCCGGGTCCTTGCCATGCCCGGCCAAGGTCACCTCGGCCTCCGGGCCTTCGCGCAGGCGGCGCGCGGTGATCAGCAGGTTGCCCTCGGACACCTGCGCGGGCTCCAGCGCATAGAGCGTGCGCGGCGCTTCGAAGACGGTCACGCGGCCCCGGGATTCCAGCGCCGTCAGCAGGTCCTCGCGCCCCTCGCGGGCGAGGGCATCCGACATCCAGTAGGTGTCGAACCCATCCTCGGGCAGCAGTTCGATGGCGCGGGCGATGTTGTCAGCGCTGGGTTGCCAGGGTTCCGGCAGGATGCCCGACAGCCGCGTGCGCAGCACGTCGGCGCTGAGGAACTGGACCTGTTCGGGATCGGTCAGCCGCATCACGGCCACGGGCCGCGTATTGCGCCCGGCCTCGGCCAGCAAGCCATCCAGCGCGATCATCCGCCCGCGCCAGTCGGCGGCAGAGGCCCAGCTGGCGTCCATCACCACCAGCAGCGGCCCGTCGCCGGCTGCCTCGGTGTCGTTGTCGGGGTTCAGCACCGGCCCGGAGAGGCCCACGATCACCGCGGCCACCGCCAGCATCCGCAGCAGCAAGAGCCACCAGGGCGTGCGGTCGGTCACCTGTTCCTCGTCCTTGAGGCCCAGCAGCAGGACAACGCCCGGGAACAACCGCCGGATCGGTGCCGGCGGCACCGCCCGGAGAATGATCCAGAGGATGGGCAGGGCAAGCAGGCCCAGCAAGAGCCAGGGTGTCGTGAAACCGATCAGGCCGAAAAGCGTCATCCGTGGCTCCCGTCCAGCGCGCGGTATACCCATAGCAGGGCGGATTGCGCGGTCTGGTCCGTGTGATGGGTCAAGTGCTGCCAGCCCGTCAGCCGACAGATCGCGTCCAGCCGCGCCTTGCGCTCGGCCAGCCGCTGCAAATAGGTCTCGCGCAGGTCACCGGCCTTGAGCGTTTCATGCCGCATGGTCTGGTTCACGCTTTCGAAAATCGTGCGCCCGTCAAAGGGAAAGGCCTCCTCGGACGGGTCCAGAACCTGCAAAAGCACGCCCCGAACGCCGCGGTCGGCGGCCTTGGTCAGGGCTGCTTCGACCGGTTCGACGTCGCTCAGGAAATCCGACACGAACAGCGCCTTTGCGTTCGGCAGCATGCCGCGTGCCTCGGGTTCGGCGTAGTCGTCCTCGCCGTCCTCGGAAAACATCTCGGCCAGTCGCAGGGTCTGCATGTCGCCCCGGCGCGGCGGCAGGCGCCAGCCGGTCAGGCCGACACGTTCGCCGCCGCGGATCAGCAGGATCGAGGTGGCCAGTGCCACCAGCCGCGCGCGGTCGGCCTTGGTCGGCAGGTTCTTGTGGCTGGAAAAGCGCATCGAGGCGCCGGGATCGACCCAGACCTGCACGCTTTGCGCGATCTGCCATTCGCGTTCGCGCACGAATTGTTCGTCCCCGCGCGCCGACCGGCGCCAGTCGATGGAACGATAGCTGTCGCCGGGCTGCAGCGTGCGGTATTGCCAGAAATCATCGCCAAGCCCGGCGCGCCGCCTGCCGTGGTCGCCCAGAAGGACGGTGCCGGCAAGGTGTTCGGCGCGGGCCAGCAGGGCCGGGAAACGCCCGGCCTCTTCCTGGGCGCGGGTGCGCAGATGGGCAACGGTGGCTGTCACGCCGCGGCCTCGGTCCGGCGCAGCCCCTCGGCGACCTCGTCGATCAGTGCGCCCAGATCCTCACCCCGCGCGCGGGCCGAGAAGCTCAGCGCCATGCGGTGCACCAGAACCGGCTTGGCCATGTCCAGGACATCCTCGGGCGACGGCGCAAGGCGGCCCTGCAACAGGGCACGGGCCCGAACGGTCAGCATCAGCGCCTGCGCGGCGCGCGGGCCGGGGCCCCAGGCGACGATATCCTTGACGCGCTCCGGCGAGGACGGATCAGAGGGGCGGAACGCCCGCACGAGGTCGAGGATCATCTCGACCACCGCATCGCCCACCGGCATCCGGCGCAGCAGCGTCTGTGCGGCGATCAGTTCCGCGGCGGTGAACACCTGGTGCGACTGTGCCTCTTCGGTGCCGGTGGTGGCCAGCAGGATGTCCTTTTCCGTGCCGCGATCCGGGTAGGCCACGTCGATCTGGACAAGGAAACGGTCAAGCTGCGCCTCGGGCAGCGGATAGGTGCCTTCCTGTTCGATCGGGTTCTGCGTGGCGAGAACATGGAACGGCGCCTCCAGCGCGCGGGTCTGCCCGGCCACCGTGACCTGCTTTTCCTGCATCGCCTGCAACAGGGCCGACTGCGTCCGGGGGGAGGCGCGGTTGATCTCGTCCGCCATCAGCAACTGGCAGAAGATCGGGCCTTCGATGAACTTGAACGTGCGCTCGCCATTCGCGCCGGTTTCCAGCACCTCGGAGCCGAGGATGTCGGCGGGCATCAGGTCCGGCGTGAACTGCACCCGGTTGCCGTTCAGCCCCATGACCGTCGACAGGGTTTCCACCAGCCGCGTCTTGCCAAGGCCCGGCAGGCCGATCAGCAGCGCGTGCCCCCCGCACAGGAGCGACGACAGCGTCAGGTCCACGACCCGTTCCTGTCCGATGAAGCGCGCGGTGATCGACTTCTTGGCCTCGGCCAGCTTGTCCTCGAGCGCCTCGATCTCGGCGACCAGATCCTCGGCCGCGTCTGCGTGATCGGACATGTCATCTCTCCATTGCATACTATCTCTTTGCGCAAGTATGTATCGACTGGGAAGGGAATGGCAAAAACTATGAGCGGACAAAATCTCGTGACCCCGTCTGCCGACGGCCTTGCCGCCTCGGCCAGAGAGGCCCGCAAAGGCAAGGGCCTGCCGCCCGTGCACAAGTGGAATCCGCCCTTCTGCGGCGATCTCGACATGCGTATCGCGCGTGACGGGACGTGGTTCTACCTCGGCACACCCATCGGCAGATTCGAGCTGGTGCGCCTGTTTTCCTCGATTCTGCGCAAGGACGGGGATGATTATTTTCTGGTCACTCCGGTCGAGAAAGTGGGGATCACCGTCGATGACGCGCCCTTCGTGGCCGTCGATTTCGAGGCGGAGGGCGAGGGCGAGTCGCAGGTGCTGACCTTCGAGACCCATGTGGGCGATTTCGCCGCGGCGGGTCCGGAGCACCCGATCCGGGTGGAACGCGATCCCGAGACGGGCGAGCCGTCGCCCTACGTCCTGATCCGGGCCAACCTCGAAGCGCTGATAGACCGCAAGAGCTTTTACCGGCTGGTGGATCGGGGCGCACATCACGATGGCTGGTTCGGGGTCTGGTCGTCCGGGCGGTTCTTCCCGATCATTCCCTCGGGCGAACTGGGCTGACACCGCGCCCCTGCGGCGTCTTTCGGCAGGACAGCAGGCGGGCAGCGTGGTAGAGGCTGCCGCGAACCCCTGGATATCCCCCGGAAACGGAACACAGACGCCATGACCGACAGCAAACGCATCGTTCTTTCCAGCGACCACGCCGCCATCGACCTGCGCCAGGCCATCGCCCGGCACATCGAGGCGAAGGGCTGGGAGGCGGTGGACATCGGCCCGACATCGCCCGAAAGCACCCATTACCCCGAACATGGTGCCGCCGCGGCGTGCAAGGTGGCCTCGGGCGATTGCGCCCTCGGCATCATCCTCTGCGGGACCGGGCAGGGCATCATGATGGCGGCAAACAAGGTGCCGGGCATCCGCTGCGGGGTCTGCGCCGATCCGTTTTCCGCCCGCATGATCCGTGCGCACAACGACGCGCAGATCCTGTCGCTGGGCGCCCGCGTCGTGGGGGAGGGGCTGGCGCTGGAAATCGTGGATGCCTTCCTGGAAACCGAATTCGAAGGCGGCCGCCACGGCACCCGGGTCGACATGATCAAGGCATTGGAAGCCTGAGCCCAAGCGCCGGGCCGGGCGGTCAGTCGCCCAGTTTGGCGTGCACCTCGTCCAGGTCGATTTCACCCACGGGCAGCTTGTTGCCCGGGTTGTCGAAATCGTATTTGAACAGGTCGAAATCCCGGCCATAGATTTCCTTGACCAGGTGCATCGACAGATCGTCGAAGTAATCCTCGACCGGATGCGTGCGTTTCGGCCCGTGGCCCTCGGATTCGTTGAACCGGGGAATGGCGGTCAGGTCGATCGGGTGGGGCGTCTGGATGTGGTCCAGCACGTCCTGCATCCCCTCGTTGAACTTTTCCGTCCAGATGATGCTGTCATAGCGCCCGCCGTTCACGATGAAGGTGCCGACATGGCCTGAGATGGCCGACCAGTGGATGTCCGGCTCCATCGGGCGGCGCCAGCGGATTGTGTCGCGCGCAAACAGCAGGAAACGTCGGAAACTGCGCACCTGGTCGAATTGGAACCCGTTTTCAGGATCGCCCACCTCGACCCCGTATTTCTGCATGAGCAGCGGGACCATGTTGCCGCGATAGCGTTTGCCATTGCGCTGGATGCCGCAGATCTTGTCGAAAAAGCTGGACAGGACGCGGCTATAGGGGTTCCGCACGCAGGTGAAGGCGTAGGCGCTGCGCGTTTTCACGTTGGCGCTGATGATCGGCTGACTGTGGTCCTGCGCCCATTTGTGCAGGCCCTGCCTGGCGTCGTGGATGTCACCGTCGAAAAAAGCGCCGTGGTCCGAATAGTAGAGGATCTGCCCGATCGTCGAGCAGGCGCATTTGGGCACGACGCGATACAAGACGCTTTCGCTCTCGGTCATCCATGTGCCGGGAAACCCCATCCGTCTTGCCTCCTTGCCGCCTGCCGTGGCGCATCCCGGCGGAAAATCCGCGCAAAGCAGGTTTATTCAACAGAAATTCACCTCTATCAACATAAACAATCGGGCGAAATTGGGGCGATTGGTTCTCTGGATGGCGAAAATTGCCTTCATCCTTTTGTGTCACAAGGATCCTGACGCCATCATCAAGCAGGCGCAGAGCCTGACGGCCGTGGGCGACTACATTTCGATCCATTTCGACGCCCGCGCCGGGGCCGAGGCGTTTGCCCGCATCAAGTCGGCGCTCAAGGGCAATCCCAACGTGACCTTTGCGCGACGGATCAGGTGCGGCTGGGGGGAATGGAGCCTTGTGCGCGCCACGCTGAACGCGGTCGAGGCGGCCGTGGGCGCCTTTCCGCGTGCGACGCATTTCTACATGGTCTCGGGCGATTGCATGGCGATCAAGTCCGCCGAATATGCCCATGCCTTTCTGGACCGGCGCGAATGCGACTACATCGAGAGCTTCGATTTCTTTCGGTCGGACTGGATCAAGACCGGCTGGAAGGAAGAGCGCCTGATCTACCGCCACTGGTTCAACGAACGCACCCAGAAGCGCCTGTTCTACGCGATGTTCGAGGTGCAGAAACGGCTGCGCCTGACGCGAAAGATCCCGGACGATATCGAGGTCATGATCGGCAGCCAGTGGTGGTGCCTGCGCCGTCGCACGATCGAATGGATCCTGGATTTCGTGAAGACGCGCCGCGACGTGGTGCACTTTTTCGCAAGCACTTGGATCCCGGATGAAACCTTCTTTCAGACCCTCGTGCGCCATCTCGTGCCCGAGCAAGAGATCGAAAGCCGCACGCTGACCTTCCTGCTGTTCACCGACTACGGGATGCCGGTGAATTTCTACAACGATCACTACGACCTGTTGATGAGCCAGGATTACCTGTTCGCACGCAAGATCAGCCCCGAGGCAACCGAGTTGCGCCGCCGGCTGGGCGTGCTCTATGCCGCCGAAACGGCGCGGTTCCAGATCTCGAACGAGGGTCCGTCGCTGTACCGTTTCCTGACCGAACGCGGCCGGACGGGGCGCCGCTTCGCGCCACGCTTCTGGGAGACCGAAAGCAGCCTGGGGCGCGAACGCGAATTGCTGATCGTGATCTGCAAGAAATGGCACGTCGCCAAGCGGCTGACCGACCGTATCCGCCAGATGACGAACATTCCCTGCATCGAGTACCTGTTCAACGAAGACAACTGCCCCCTGCCGGACCTCGGCGGCATCCAGTCCACCATGGCCAAGCGGCATCGCCACCGCCGGGCCCTGATGCGTATGCTGTACGACTACTACGAGAGCGACCGGCTGGTGATCTGCATGGATCCGGCCAACCTCGATCTGCTGGAGGATTTCGGCCGCGACCGGGCGCAGACGCGGATGCTGGAGATCGAGTGTCACTTTTCGGACGCCGACCTGGCCGGTCATGCCATGCGTTCGGGGCTTGCCGGTGAGCGGACCCCGCCGGAAGCATTGGCGCGTTTGCTGCCCACCGTCCGCAATGATCTGCTGCACGAAAGCGACCGCATCCGGGACGCCAAGTTCGACAACCACCTGCGCCTGCGCGAAACAGACCCGCGCGAGGCCCATGCCCGGGCGGTGGCCGGCTTTCTTTCGGTGCCGGCAAGTGTCGCGCAGGAGATCGTGGCACTGGATCGGTTTTTCGCGGATTGAGCCACCGCGGCCCAAGAAAGCGGTGGCGTTCTCTGCTGCAGGAGCTATGCCAAGAGCAAGATCCGTCCCGGCGGCCGGGGCAGGGCTTCCACCCGACACTACAGCAGCAGGACGCGCGGCATGGCCTATACCTACGACCCGAAAAACATCTTCGCCAAGATCCTGACCGGCGAGATCCCCAACAAGACGGTGCTGGAGACAGAGCACACGCTGGCTTTTCGCGACATCTATCCGCAGGCGCCGGTGCATGTGTTGGTGATCCCCAAGGGCGCCTACGTTTGCTACGACCATTTCGTGCAAGAGGCGACGGATGCCGAGATCCTGGATTTCAACCGGGTGATCGGCGAGGTTTGCCGGATGGAAGGTCTGGAGGCCGGAGGCTACCGGCTGATTTCCAACGCGGGCAGAGACGGCGTGCAGGAAGTGCCGCATCTGCACGTTCATATCCTGGCGGGGCGTCCGCTGGGCCGGATGCTGGCAAAGTCGTAATCCAAAGGCGCGCCTTTCGGCGCACAGGACGTCTTGCCCGTCGGTCTCCGGCCTGCGGGCTCGGGGTGTGTGGGGAGCCGCCGCCTCTGGCAAATGGCTGGCAGACGGATGACGCATGCCAGGAGTATTTTCCGGAGAGAAGAAGCAGCGGGGTTTCTTCTCTCTGAAAATACTCAAAAATGATCCGGCGCGTTCAGGCCGCCGTGCTGCCGGTGAGGGCGAGGAAGACATCCTCGAGGTCCGGCTCCTCGGTCCTCAGCTCGCGGATGCGGATCCCGGCGGATTGGACCGCGGCCAGCACCTCTTCGGCGCGGGTCTGGGTCGACCGATAGGTGAGGGCGAGACTGCCGTCGGAGCGGGTCTCGGCTTCGATGCCTTCGGCCTGCGGCAGTTTCTCCGGCGTTTCTTCGGGCTGGATCACCATGGTGCGGGCGTCGAGCCGCCCCAGCAGGTTCGAGGTGCTGTCCTGCGCCACCAGCTGTCCGTGGTTGATGATGGCGATCTCGTCGCACATCTCCTCGGCCTCTTCGAGGTAGTGGGTTGTCAGGATGATGGTCATGCCGCGTTCGCGGTTGAGCTTGCGGACGTTGGTCCAGAGCATCTGGCGCAGCTCGATGTCGACGCCCGCCGTGGGTTCGTCCAGCACCAGCACCTGCGGTGAATGCACCAGCGCCTTGGCCAGCAGGAGGCGACGCCGCATGCCGCCCGACAAGGTGCGGGCATAGGCCTCTGCCTTGTCGCTGAGACCGACCATCTCCAGGATCTCATCGGTCCGGCGCTGCGATTTCGGCACGCCGTAGAGCCCCGCCTGCACCGCCAGCGCGCCGCGCGGGGTAAAGAACGGATCGAGGTTGAGTTCCTGCGGCATGACGCCGATGGCGGCGCGGCTTTGTCGTGGGTTGCGGTCCTGGTCCCAGCCCCAGATCTGCACCTGGCCGGCGGTCTTGATGACCAGCCCGGCCAGAATGTTGATCAGCGTCGATTTTCCTGCGCCGTTCGGTCCCAGCAGGCCGAAAACCGAGCCCGCAGGCACGTTCAGGTCGACGCCTTTCAGCGCCTGTTTGCCGCCTGCATAGGTCTTGGTCAGGCCCTCGATGCGGATTGCGGCGTCATTCTGCCCCTTGTCCAACGGCTTGCTCCCCTTCTCCGCTTTGGTCATAAGGCAAATAGGCCAGAGCATCGCGAAAGGGAACCAGATGACGACCCAAGCGCCCGAGACCAAGATTGTCGAGAGCTATCGCATCGCCTGTGACGGCGGTGAAGGGGCCCTGGGCCATCCCCGGGTCTGGTTGCAGATCCCGCTTGAGACCGGTTTTGTCGAGTGTCCCTACTGCGACGCGAAATACGTCCACAAGGATTTCGAGGGCAAGGCCTGAGCGCCAGTGTGACGCGCGTCACAGGATCTGTGCGCGGGTGGTGATTGGGGCGGCGCGCCGCGCGCCTTATGTAGTGGCAAACCGATGAGGAGTTTGCCATGACTTTCCGACCTGTCACCTCTCAATCCGCCGCGCAGCCCACGATGGAGGGAGCCGGCGTGCACCTGCACCGCGTCTTCGGCTTTGGCGATACAAGCGAAAGCGATCCCTTCCTGTTGCTCGACGATTTCCGCAACGAGGATCCGGCGCATTACCTGAAAGGCTTTCCCTGGCACCCGCACCGGGGGATCGAGACCATCACCTATGTGCTGGAAGGCGAGGTGACGCACGGCGATTCCCTGGGCAACGAGGGGGTGCTGGGCGCGGGTTCCGTGCAATGGATGACCGCAGGGTCGGGCATCCTGCACCAGGAAATGCCGCGCGGGAACGCCAAGGGGCAGATGCACGGCTTTCAGCTATGGGCGAATCTGCCCTCCTCGCTGAAGATGACGGCGCCGCGCTACCAGGACATCCAGGGCGCGGATATCCCCGAGATCATCGACGATGACGGCACCCGGGTGAAGGTTGTCACGGGCTCTTTCTGGGGCAAGCGCGGGCCGGTCGACGGAATCGCCGCCGATCCGCTGTACCTCGATGTATCGGTGCCGCCGAACGTGACCAAGGTGCTGCCCATCGACACGCGGGCGAATGCCTTTGCCTATGTCTTTGCCGGGGCCGGACGTTTTGCCGAGGCCGCGGATCCGATCGGCGTGCGCGTCGAGAAGGAGTTCGGCGGGCAAGAGGTCAACATCCGCGACATGTCGGGCAACCGCACGCTGGTGCGCTTTGGCAACGGCGACGAGGTCAAGGTGAGCGCGGGACCGGAGGGGGTGCGCTTTCTGCTGGTCGCGGGCAAGCCTATTCAGGAGCCGGTGGCCTGGCACGGGCCCATCGTGATGAACACCCAAGGCGAGTTGCGCAAGGCCATGCAGGACCTGCACAACGGCACCTTCATCAAGCCCGCGCATTGATCCGGGGCGAGGGGCGTGTATCGCGCCCCTCACCGTCGGTCACGAAGCGCTTACCCTTTCGTGCCAAGGTATTTGCATTCGATCGTGGTGCGGATACCCTGACCTCATGATGGCGAAACGGGACATTTCCAACGCCCTGCCTGACCGGGTAGAGCGGGACTACAGCCCGGCGGAGCGGGCCAGTGACATGGCCGTGCACATGGTTGCGCTGGTGCTTGCGCTGGCGGCGGTGCCGGTTCTGATCACGCTGACCGCGGTCTGGCGCGGGGACGCGGCGGGGATCGTCGGTGTTTCGATCTACGGCGGCACGCTGATCGTGATGCTGACCGCCTCTCTGCTGTACAACCATGTCGGGCGCCCGCACCTGACGGATCTGTTCCGGCGGCTCGACATGTCGGCCATCCACCTGAAAATCGCTGGCACCTATACGCCTTTCGCGCTGTTGTCCGGCACCGGGTCCGGCCTGCTCGCCGCGGTCTGGAGCGCGGCGGCCGGGGCGGCGGCCGTGACGTTGTTCAAACGCCGTCTGCCCGCCGGGCTGGCGGTGCTGATGTGCCTCGGCACTGGCTGGGCGGTGGTGATCGGCGGCTGGGACCTGCTGGCGGCGCTGCCGCTGTCGGTCTGCGTACTGATGGTGGTGGGTGGCGTGCTCTATTCCATCGGGACGCCTTTCCTGATGGCCTCGCGCCTGCGGTTTCACAACACGATCTGGCACGGCATGGTGGTCGCGGCCTCCATCGTCTTTTTCGTGGCCGTCTTCCTGGCTGCCGCCGTGCCGCATCCTGTGGTGGCGGTGCGCTAGGGCTGAAATCCGCTGCTGGCACCCCGCCGCGGTTCGTGGCACATCATGCGTGACATGACCTGAGCGGGAGACGACACATGGCCAGCACTTTCGGCAAGGGATGCCACCTGCATCTGATCGACGGTTCGGCCTATATCTTTCGGGCCTTCCACGCCCTGCCGCCCCTGACCCGCAAAAGCGACGGCCTGCCGATCGGTGCGGTCAGCGGGTTCTGCAACATGCTGCACCGCTACGTCGAAGGGAACACGGGCCCCGATGCGCCGACCCATGTTGCGGTGGTGTTCGACAAGGGCAGCCACACCTTCCGCAATGACCTGTACGATCAGTACAAGGCAAACCGCGACGAGATGCCAGAGGATCTGCGCCCGCAGATTCCGCTGACCCGCCGGGCCACCGAGGCCTTCAACATCGCCTGCAAGGAGATCGAGGGATTCGAGGCCGACGACATCATGGCCACGCTGGCCTGCCGCGCGCGGGAGGCCGGCGGGCGGGTCACGATCCTGTCGTCGGACAAGGACCTGATGCAGCTTGTCGGCGACGGCGTCGAAATGCTGGACCCGATGAAGAACAAGCTCATCGACCGCGAAGGCGTGATGGAAAAATTCGGCGTTCCGCCGGAACGGGTGGTCGACGTGCAGGCGCTGGCGGGCGATTCCGTGGACAATGTGCCCGGGGCACCGGGCATCGGAATCAAGACGGCGGCCCTGCTGATCAACGAATATGGCAGCCTCGAAGACCTGCTCGACCGGGCCGAGGAGATCAAGCAGCCCAAGCGCCGCCAGACCCTGATCGAGAAACGCGACCAGATCGAGCTGTCCAAGAAACTGGTCCAGCTGGACGAGGGCATGGACCTGCCGTTCACGCTGGACGATCTCGAGGTGCGCGACCCGGAACCCGAGGTGCTGCTGGGCTTTCTCAAGGAGATGGAGTTCCGCACCCTGACCAAGCGTATCGCCGACGGTTTGGGGGTCGAGGCGCCGGTGATCCCAGACACCACGCCAGAGGGGGCCAACCCCAGGGACGAAGACCCCGACTGGCCTGCCATCGACCCCGAACGGTATGAAACCGTGGCCGATATGGAGGCGCTGCAAAAATGGATCGACCGCGCGAACGAGCGCGGCACCGTGGCCTTCGACACGGAAACCACGGGCCTGAACGAGATGACCTGCGACCTTGTCGGCATCTCGCTTTGCGTCGACCCCGGCCATGCCTGCTACATCCCGCTGACCCATCGCGGCGAAAGCGGCGAGGGTCTGTTCGAGTCGAAGGACCTGACAGAGGGGCAGATCCCGCTGGAGCAGGCCCTTGAGGCGCTGAAGCCGCTGCTGGAGGACCCGGCGGTGATGAAGATCGGCCAGAACATGAAATACGACGCCAAGGTCATGGCGCGCTACGGTGTGCAGATCGCGCCGATCGACGACACCATGTTGATGTCCTACGCGATGAACGCGGGGCTGCACGGGCACGGGATGGATGCGCTGGCGGAACGCTACCTGTCGCACACCCCGATCCCGATCAAGGAGATCATCGGCAGCGGCAAGAGCCAGATCACCTTCGACCAGGTGCCGATCGACAAGGCCACGCGCTATGCCGCCGAGGACGCGGACATCACCCTGCGGCTGGCAAAGGTCTTCAAGCCGCAGTTGCACCGCGCCAGGGTCACGCGCGTCTACGAGGGGCTGGAACGCCCGATGGTGCCTGTGCTGGCCCAGATGGAGATGACCGGTATCAAGGTCGACCGCGAGGTGCTGCGCAACATGTCCAGCGCCTTTGCCCAGAAGATGGCGCAGCTGGAAGAGGAAATTCACGAGCTGGCCGGCGAGAAGTTCAACGTCGGCAGCCCTGCGCAACTTGGTGAGATCCTCTTCGACAAGATGGGGCTCGAGGGCGGCAAGCGCGGCAAGACCGGCAAGTATTCCACCGGGGCCGACATCCTCGAAGACCTGGCGACGGAACACGAATTGCCCCGCCGCGTGCTGGACTGGCGGCAGGTCAGCAAGCTGAAATCGACCTACACCGACGCCCTGCAGGAACACATCAACGCCGATACGGGGCGGGTGCACACGTCCTATTCCATCGCGGGCGCGAACACCGGGCGGCTGGCCTCGAACGATCCCAACCTGCAGAACATCCCGGTGAGGTCAGAGGAAGGGCGCCGCATACGCACCGCGTTCATCGCGCCCGAAGGGCAGGTTCTGGTCAGCCTCGACTATTCCCAGATCGAACTGCGCATCCTTGCCCACATGGCCGGGATCGACGCGTTGAAACAGGCGTTCCGCGAAGGGCAGGACATCCACGCCATGACGGCGTCGGAAATGTTCAACGTGCCGCTGGACGAGATGACGCCGGACATTCGCCGTCAGGCCAAGGCGATCAACTTTGGCGTGATCTACGGAATTTCCGGCTTTGGTCTCGCGCGGAACCTGCGCATCCCGCGGGGTGAGGCGCAAGGGTTCATCGACCGCTATTTCGAACGCTTCCCCGGCATCCGCAAGTACATGGACGCGACGGTGGAATTCGCCAAGGAACACAAACGGGTGGAAACCCTGTTCGGCCGCCAGATCCACACGCCAGAGATCGCCGCCAAGGGGCCGCGTGCGGGCTTTGCCAAGCGCGCGGCGATCAACGCACCGATCCAGGGCACGGCGGCGGATATCATCCGGCGCGCGATGATCCGGATGCCGGATGCCATCAAGGGTCTGCCCGCCAAGATGCTGCTACAGGTGCACGACGAACTGCTGTTCGAGGTCGAAAAAGACGCGGTCGATGACCTGATCGGTGTGGCCAAGGAGGTCATGGAAGGTGCCTGCGACCCGGTTGTGAAGCTGGACGTGCCGCTGGTGGTGGATGCCGGGCAGGGCGACAACTGGGCCGACGCGCACTGATGCCGGCGCGTTACCTCTGCGCGATCCATTGCCCCTCCACGGCGCGCACGATGCCCTGCGCATCCACCGTCAGGTTTGAGGTCGCGCCGCTCGCTTGATCGACCGTCGCGTACCTGTCCTTCGCCACCCGCCGGAGGGCGAGGCGCAGAGGTGTCAGACGCGCCAGTTCCAGGTCCAGATTGGCGAGATCGACGGCGGCCTCTTCCCCGATGCCCAGCGCGAGACGGCGGATCGGCAGGGTCAGCGCAGCGGGGGTAAAGCCAAGGTGGATATCCTTGGCGCCGGCGACCTCCGGGGCATGTGCCCCGTTCAGCAGCCAGTCATCCGCTGCATTGCGCTGGATGAAGATGCGGGAGCGGGCGCCGATACGGACACGGTGCGTCGTCCCGTCGCTGCGGGCGCGGATGCGATAGCGCAACGCGGTCCAGTCCGCATCCGTTGACGACCCGTCGATCAAAAAGCCGCCTTCGGCCTCTGCGAAACGGCATGCGTCGTTTCCCGGTCCGTCCTGGCGGACCCACAAGACGGCGAACGCTCCTGCGATCATGGCTGTGCCTCCCCTTGGGAGCAGAGTCTAGCACGTTGCGCTTGCCATGGCGCCAATCAGTCCAGCGATCCCTCGGGGGCCTGGATCAACCCCCTGCCGCAATCGATGTAAGAGGCTGCCGGGCACATCGGCTCGAAGGTGGCAGAGCGGACCAGGCGGGTGGCCAGCGTCCGTGCCGTCACGGCCTCGTTCTCGGCACGCATCTTTTCGACCCAGAGCGCGGCGATCCCCACCGCATGGGCCAACGCCATCGAGGTGCCGTTGAGCGGGCGCAGGCCTTCGGCCGGGCCGGCCGAGATGATGCCCACGCCCGGTGCCACCACGGCCGCGCCCGCGTTGGTAAAGGGCGCGGGGCAAAACCCCGCTTCGCCCGGCCCGCAGGCGCCGACGGCCAGCACGCCCGAAGCCGCTGCCGGGGCAACCGGGCCGGTCTCGAAATCGGTTGCGATGGTGCGGAGAGAGTCGTTGCCGACGGCGCCCAGCATCAGCGGAACCTGTCCGCCGCCGATCATCTGCAACAGCATTTCACAAATGCGCAGGTTGCCGCGATAGGCATGGATGGCGGCCGCAGTGGCCAGCGGTACCGGATAGCCTTCCTCGACAAGGGACTCGATCTGGGCAGCAGTATCGAAGGCCAGTGCAAAGCCGACGATCTCCGCCTTTTTCTGCAAGGCCCAGAGCAGCGCGTTCAGGAAATCCTCGGACCGGCCGCGCCCGCTGTCTGTCAGCACCTTGCCGACCAGCAATTCGCTGATCCCGCGCGCCACGCCGATGCGCGTGCCGCCCAGGTCGCGGCCCAGCACCGTCCCCGCCATATGGGTGCCGTGGCCGTTGGCATCCGCGATGCCGGTTCCGGCGAAATCCCGTGCTGTCACCGCGACCCCGGCAAAGCAGGCGTGCCCGGCGTCGATCCCCGTGTCCAGCAGCGCCACACGCGCCCCGGCGCCCGACATCGGGGTCCAGTCCGCCCGGGTGGCCCGCAGTCCCCAGCCCGGAACCATGTCGCAGGCACGCAACTCGTCCATCGGTTCGGGCGTCAGCAGGCGGGTTGGCATGGCGGGCTGGATGGTCAGAAGATCGCGGTCGCCGGCGGTCTCGCGCAGGTCGGAGGGCGTCAGTTCTTTCACCTCGATCTGCGGGTCGGCGGGGGCGTCGGGATCCTCCGGCGCGATACCGGAGCCAAGCGGCACGCGTGCCCTGCGCCAGTTCCGGGTCTTGTCTCGCAAAAGGATATATCGCGTCATGTACCGCGCCCCGGACAATCCAACCCTTGTGGATTAGGCTAGCGATACGGGATGCGTGGCGGAACGGCACTTGCGTGAATGCCGCGTGAAATCGCCATGAAATCAGACGGGCGCCGGCCAAAGTCGACCAGTCAGGCGCCCGAAACGTCTTGACCGGGTCAGATCAGGCCATGCTGGCGGAAGAGGTCCAGCAGGCTGGTTTCCGGGCGCGGTCCCATGTGGCTGATGACCTCGCGTGCGGCGACGCTGCCCATGCGGGCCGCCTTTTCCATGTCCGCGCCGGTGGCCAGTCCGAACAGGAACCCGGCGGCAAACTGGTCGCCTGCGCCGGTTGCGTCCACGGGCACGATCTTTTCCACGCTGACATCGGTGCGTGTGCCTTCGTGCAGGATCGAGACACCGTCACCGGAGCGGGTGCAGACCACCAGCGGGCAAATCTCGCCCACGGCGCGCAGGTCTGCGTCCAGGTCGTCGTTCTGATAGAGCGAGCGAATTTCGTCTTCGTTGCCGATGACAAAATCCATGTCGTGTTCGATCAGCTTCAGGAAGTCCGCGCGGTGACGTTCGACGCAGAAGGGATCGGAAATCGCGATCCCGGGCTTGCCGCCCGCCGCCTTGCAGGCACGCGCAGCCTTGAGAAAGGCCTCTTTCCCCTTGTCCTTGTCGAACAGGTAGCCTTCGAGGAACAGGATCTCGGCCTGGCCCGCCACATCCTCGGATACGTCATCCGGGCCCAGTTCGGCGGAAATCCCGAGGTAGGTGTTCATCGAGCGTTCGCCATCGGGCGAAACGAAGATCATCGACCGCGACGAGGGCAATTCGCCACCCGGAACCGGATCGTTTACAAAGTCGATGCCCTCGTTCTTCATCGCCGAGGCATAGAATGCGCCAAGGTCGTCATCCGCGACACGTCCGATAAAGGCGGTGCGCGCTTCCAGGTTCCCCAGGCCCGCGATCGTGTTGGCCACCGATCCGCCCGGTGTCTGCACGCGGTTGCCCATCGCCTCGTAAAGCGTTTCGGCGCGGTCGCGCTCGATCAGCTGCATGATGCCTTTCTCGATGCCCATGTCGGCCAGAAAGGCGTCCTCGGTGCGGGCGATCACGTCGACGACGGCGTTGCCGATGCCGACGACCTGGTATTTCTTCATGTCGTCTTTTCCTCGAATGGACAGAGGTCGTTGATGAGGCAGGCCTTGCACTTGGGCTTGCGCGCGACGCAGATGTACCGCCCGTGCAGGATCAGCCAGTGATGGGCGTGTTGCTGGAAATCGACCGGGATGTTGTCCTCGATCGCGCGTTCCACGGCGACCACGTCCTTGCCCGGGCAGATGCCGGTGCGGTTGCCGACGCGAAAAATATGTGTATCCACGGCCTGCGCCGGGTACTGCCACCACATGTTCAGCACCACGTTGGCGGTCTTGCGGCCGACACCCGGCAGGCTTTCCAGCGCGGCGCGGCTGTTGGGCACCTCGCCGCCGTAGTCCTCGACCAGGATCCTGGCCATCTTGATGACGTTCTTGGCCTTGTTGCGATACAGGCCGATGGTCTTGATATGGTCTGTCACGCCCTCTTCGCCCAGAGCCAGCATCTTTTCCGGTGTATCGGCGATCTGGAACAGCTTTTCGGTGGCCTTGTTGACTCCCGCATCCGTCGCCTGTGCCGATAGCGCCACCGCCACGACCAGCGTGTAGGCATTGACGTGGTTCAGCTCGCCCTTGGGTTCCGGTTCGGACTCCTGAAAGCGGGAAAAGATCTGCCGGATCGTATGATAGTCAAGCTGCTTGGCCATGCGTTCCCCTATGCCCGCAATGCCCCCGTGCCGCAAGTCGCCCCGCTCACCAAGGTGTGAGGCATTTTTTCGCCCGCGTTATTGATAATGAATATTCATTATCATACTTGAGCGTCATCGAACCGGAAGGACTCGCCATGCCCCGCCTGACCAAGGACCAGACTCGTCGGAAACTGCGCAATGCCGTGGTGTATGAGGCGGTGGACAAGGGCTTTGCCGCCTTGTCCGTGGCGGACGTTGTGAAACGCGCGCAAGTCTCTGCCGGGACGATCTATGTGCATTTCGAGAACAAGACCGACATGCTGCAACAGGTCTACATGGAGCTGAAAGAGGAGTTCCACGAGACCATCACCCGACGGCGGGACACCACGCCGACCGCCGCGATGATCCGTGCGATGTGGTTCGACATGTTCGACTGGATCGCCGATCACCCGCGCGAGTTCCTGTTCCTCGACTTTGGCGCCGCGGCGCATCTGCTGACCAAAGACCAGCAGGCCAAAGCGGACAGCTATGCCGAGGATATCGCGGCGCTTCTGCGGCGCGGGGTGCAGGATGGCACCCTGGCCCCGCTGGATACAAAACTGCTGTCCCTGTTGCTGACCGCGCCTGCCATGCAAATGGCGCGCGGGGCGGTGATGCGGGGCCAGCCAATACCGCGCGACAGCATCGAGCAGACCTTTGAGCGGGTCTGGCTGTCGATCGCGGCCTGAATTCCAAAGGACATGAAAATGAGCAAGATCATCCTCGTCACCGGCACCTCCACCGGGCTGGGCATTTCCATCGCCGTGCAGGCCGCGCAGGCGGGCCATACGGTCTATGCCACCATGCGCAACCTCGGAAAACGCGCGTCGCTGGATCAGGCGGCCGCAGAGGCGGGCGTCACGCTGAACGTGCTGCCGCTGGACGTGCAGGACATGGCCAGCATCGAGGCCGCGGTCTCGCAGATCATCGCGGATCACGGGCGCATCGACGTGCTGGTGAACAACGCCGGGCAGGGGTTCGTTCGTACCGTCGAACAGGCGTCAGAGGCGGACATCACCCGCGTGACCGACATCAACTATATGGGCGTCGTGCGCACCACAAAGGCGGTGATCCCGCACATGCGGCATGCACGCGCCGGGCACATCGTGAATGTCACCTCTGTCGGCGGACTTGTCGGGCAACCTTTCAACGAGATCTACTGCGCCGCGAAATTTGCGGTCGAAGGGCTGACAGAGGCGATGGCCGCCTATCTGACCCCGGCTTTCGGCATCCGTTTCAGCGCTGTCGAGCCCGGCGGAATCCAGTCCGAATTTGCCGCAACCGTGTTGAAACAGGTCGAGGAGACCGGCGGCATGCTGGAGGATGAATACCTGCCGATCCTGCAAACCTATATCTCTGGCGCGCAGTCCCGCATGGGGGCAGACGCCTACCAGACACCGGACCAGGTGGCAGAGGTGATCATGGGCGTCATCGCGGCAGAGACACCGCCGATCCGCGTCCGTACCTCTGAGTGGGCAGAGGACCTGACCCGGTTCAAGACCGCAGCCGATCCCGACGGTCTGACACAGCAGGAGATGGTGGTCGGCCGCTTCCTTGCGGCCCTCTGACATCAAGACCACCGGCGCCGAGCGGAGCCGATGTCGGTGTCTTCACCGCCAGTGACATCCTCGTCGCCGGGGAATGGCCCCTCGCTCCAAGGTTGGTTCATATGCACCGCCGCTCTATCGCCTTTCCGCAATATTCGGATCGCTTGCCCGCGGCGACAGGGCTAATCTGCGGCGCAAGGAGAGACAGCCATGCCCAAGGACGACGATCAGAGCTATCACTACCAGGTCATGCGCCGCGCCATCGAGGCGGTTGACCTTCTGGGTCCGCAGGCCACGCTGGACCAGATTGCAGGCGAGGTCGGCATGAGCCCGGCGCATTTCCAGCGCCTGTTCAGCCAATGGGCGGGGGTGTCTCCCAAACGCTACCAGCAATACCTGACGCTGGGCCATGCAAAGACCTTGCTGGCCAGTCGCTTCACCACGCTGGAAACCGCCCATGCCACGGGCCTGTCCGGCGGCGGGCGGCTGCACGATCTGTTCCTTCGGTGGGAGGCAATGAGCCCCGGCGACTATGCGCGCGCGGGCGCCGGCCTGACAATCTACTGGGGCTGGTTCGAAAGCCCCTTTGGTCCGGCCCTGGTCATGGGCACCGACAAGGGCATTTGCGGCATCGCCTTTTCCGCCGAGACGACAGAGGCAGAGGCGATGGAGGACATGCTGGCGCGCTGGCCCCGGGCGGATTTCGTCGAGGATCCTATGCGCCTGCGACCCTGGGCGCTGGCCGCCTTCGGCGTCAAGGCGGACGGGCCGGTGCCGCTCTACCTGATCGGGGCGCCTTTCCAGATCAAGGTCTGGGAGGCGCTGCTGCAGATCCCCTCGGGCCATGTCACCACCTATTCCGAAATCGCCGAGGCCATCGCGCACCCCAAGGCGGTGCGCGCGGTCGGGACGGCCGTGGGGCGCAACCCGATCAGCTACCTGATCCCCTGCCATCGCGCCCTGCGCAAATCCGGCGGTCTGGGCGGTTATCACTGGGGGCTGCCGGTCAAGCGGGCCATCCTTGCCTGGGAAGCGGCAAGATTGGAGGCTTGAGGTCTTAACATGCTGTAAAGAAATGATGTTTCGCGCGCGAAACACGCGCGCGCCGGGGCCATGCGCGGAGCCTTGCCGATTTTCCCGGTGACAGGGCTGGGGTTTTGGCGGATGTTATTGCATATCGACAGTGAAAGACCCCATTCAAGTGGGGCAAACCTGAAAAGAGGCTACACATGATCCGGGCGAAATCCGCGATTCTCATCTCTGCCGTGGCGGTCATCGGCCTGTCGGCCTGCACCACGGGCAACCCGAACGATCCCAACCGCCAGACCAAACAGGGTGCCCTCGTGGGTGCCGGTGTGGGCGCGGTTGCAGGCCGCCTGCTGGGCGGTGGCGACAAGGGCGAGCGTAACCGGGCGACCGTCGCGGGTGCCCTGGTGGGTGCCGCCGCGGGGGCCGCCATCGGCAACCAGCTGGACAAGCAGGAAGCCGAACTGCGCCAGCAGATGGGCGACAACGTCAGCATTCGCAACACCGGCGACCGGCTGATCGTGACCATGCCGCAGGACATCCTGTTCCCCACCGACAGCGCCAACCTGCGCCCGACGCTGGTGTCGGATCTGCGTGACGTGGGTCAGTCGCTGCTCGCCTATCCGAACACCACCGCCCAGGTGATCGGCCACACCGACAGCGACGGTGACGCCGCCTACAACCTCGACCTGTCGCAGCGTCGCGCGCGCTCGGTCGCCAACGTGCTGATCTCCGAAGGCGTGCCCTCGTCGCGCATCTCGGTCATTGGCCGCGGTGAGGATCAGCCGGTGGCATCGAACCTGACGCCCGAAGGCAAGGCCCAGAACCGCCGGGTCGAGATCGTGATCCTGCCCAACGCGTGACTGCACAGGGGCTGTGCCCCACCTTTGAGAGACAAAAGAGCGCCGCGGCTTGCCGCGGCGCTTTTGCGTGGTAGGTCAGGGTCAGACAAACAGGAGACCGATCATGCCCGAACCCACCCTTGTCGGCCTGTGTGGCGTTCTGCGCGCCGACAGCAGCAACCGCAAGCTGATGTTCGAGGCCGCCCGCCTCTTTGAACCTGCCAGTTTCACCGAGCTTGACCTGCGGTTCCCGCTGTTCGACGAGGATATTCAGAACGGTGAGGGCATTCCCGCCGCCGTGCAGGCCGCCGCCGATGCCATCGCGGGTGCGGACGCGGTTCTTGTGGTGACGCCGGAGTACAACAAGGGCCTGTCAGGGGTGCTCAAGAACGCGCTGGACTGGATCAGCCGGACCGAGGGCACGCCCTGGCGGGACAAGCCGGTCGCGCTGATGTCGGCGGCGGCGGGCCGTGCCGGGGGCGAGCGGGCCCAGAACATGGCCCGGCTCTGCCTCAATCCCTTTCGCCCGCGCCTGCTCACGGGACCGGAGTTCATGCTGGCGCAAAGCCGCAAGCAGTTCGACGAAGACGGGCGGCTGACCGACGAACGCGCGCTGAAATTGCTGAACGACCAGATGCAGGAACTGCGCCGCGAGGTCGTGCGAATGCGGGGCTGAGGGCCTCAGCCCGGATCGGGGGCAGGGTTGGAAATCTCGATCAGGTTGCCATCCGGATCGCGGATGTAGATCGACCGGATCGGGCCGGTGGCGCCGGTGCGCGTCAGCGGTCCTTCCTCGATCGTCACGCCCCGGGCTGCAAGATGCGCCTGCCACGCCGCCAACGGCGTTTCGCTGAGAAAGCACAGGTCTGCGGTTCCGGGGCCTGGCGCGCGGGCCTTGGGATCGAATTCCTGCCCGGCGGTGTGCAGGTTGATCTTTTGCCGGCCGAATTTCAGCGCCCATCGGGTGCTGCCATCGGCGGGGGTGAACCGCTCTGCCTGCATCCCCAGGACGGCTTCGTAGAACCGACGGGTTGCGGCGGGATCGGCGACGGTCAGCACGAGGTGGTCGAGCGACTGGACGACAGGTGGCATGGCTGGAATAACCCCGGCAAAATCAAGGAGCGTGACCCATGAAGACTGGCCCGGCGGCCGAGCGCCGTCAAACAGACGTGATGGATCCGGACCGCGCCCGCGCCCTGCAAGCGGCACTGGACCTGCCCGTGACCATCGACGCGGGCACCCCTCTGCCGGCCTTCTTTCACCAGATCTATTTCTGGGATGCGCAGCCGCCCGGCGTGCTGGGCCGCGACGGTCATCCACGCGTCGGCACCGGCCTGATCCCCGACCTGGGACTGCCGCGCCGGATGTGGGCCGGGGGAGCGTTGCAGTTCCATGCGACGTTGCGCGCCGGGCAGATGGCGGAAAAGGTCTCTCGGGTGGTGGACGTGACCCGCAAGGACGGGCGCAGCGGTCCGCTGGGCTTTGTCACGCTGGCGCATGAGATCTGGCAGGGCGGGCAGCTATGCGTGACGGAACGGCAGGACCTCGTCTACCGCGAGGATCCAGACCCGTCAGCGCCGCGCCCGGTGCCGCCGGAGGCCCCGACCGGAGAGGAGGCCAGCCGCGAGATGGGGTTTTCCGAGACGCTGCTGTTCCGGTACTCGGCGCTGACCTTCAACGGCCATCGCATCCACTACGACGTGGAATACGCGCGGGCGGTCGAGGGCTATGGCGGATTGGTGGTGCATGGCCCGCTGCTGGCGCAGGGGCTGTTGCTGTTCGCGCAGGACAAGGCGCCCGTGCGTGGCTTCAGCTTTCGGGCGACCGCGCCCCTGATGCACGACGAGCGCGCCACCCTGTGCCGCACCGGAGACGACCTGTGGGTGCGCGGCCCGGATGGACGGCAGTGCATGCGGGCGACGGTGGAACACTGATCGGCACGACCGGGGCGACGCCCCGGCCAGGGCGGCTTAGCAGCCGGTGCCGTGCAGGACGACGCGCATCGTCTTGACCAGAACGCGCAGGTCGTTGATCAGCGAAAGCTGGGCGAGGTAGGCGGTGTCGAAACCGGCGCGTTGGGCAAAGGAGCTTTCGTTGCGCACCGAAATCTGCCAGTAGCCGGTGATCCCCGGGCGCAGCGCGTAATAGGCGGTGCCGGGATAGATGTCCTGCTGGCAGGGCATCATCGGGCGCGGCCCGACCAGAGACATGTCCCCGCGCAGCACGTTGAACATCTGCGGCAGTTCGTCGATCGAGGTCTTGCGGATCAACCGCCCGATGGCGGTGATGCGCGGATCGTTGCGCAGTTTCTGCGTCCGGTCCCATTCCGCGCGGGCGGCGGGTGTCTTGTCCAGGTATGCGCTGAGCCGGGCTTCGGCGTCAGGCACCATGCTGCGCAGCTTCCAGATGTTGAACACCCGTCCGTTCCGGCCCAGGCGTTTCTGCGCGTAAAAGGGAGAGTGCCCGTCGCGTGCGATGAGCAGGGCAAATACCCCGACGATCAAGAGGATAGGCAGGGCGCCCAGTATCACCAGCGCCACGTCGAGCGCCCGTTTGAAGACGTCGCGATAAAGTGCGGGGCCGTTTTCGGCGTGCAGCGCCTCATCGATCAGCTTTTCGAACCTGGCCGTTGGTAGCGGCTGGCGCAGTTGTAGTGTCAAGATGACCTCCCGAGTCATGCATCGACGAGAGCACAGCGAATTGGTCCGCGTTCATCGCTGGTTCACGCATAGCTCCGCCATGACACGCCAAGGCGTGTTTCCCCGGGCAGAGGGGCTGATCGCCCCCGCTATGTCATTGAATGGCGATGCGCCGAAGGCGCAGCAAACCTATCGAGATACCCCCATTGCGGAAGCACCAACCCCCAAGTGCCGTTCATTTAAATTGCGACGAAAGTTTGTCCCAATCGTTCGACGAAATTCTTATGACTTTACCCCGTTGTTCCGTCAATCTGCGCCAGAGAGTGCAACCAAGAGGTGAATGGGGTGTTTGCGGAGGTATCTGAAATGCGGGGAAAAAACCGGCCGCGAGCTCAAAAATGACGCGGGGCCTAGCGGTGTTTTCGGTGGAGGCAGTCAGGATTGTTTCCCTTTGGTGAAACATGCGCAGTGAAACAATCTCATGGCGTTTTTCCAGCCTGTGTTTCCGGGTCGCGAACAGTCTCGGAAAATAGCGGGATAGGGCCGGTGAAACCGCAAAATTGACGCTGCGCAAATCCGGCAGAGGCGGACATGTTCATTCTGCTGGAAACAATATCGATAACTTGCCCTTACGGAAGGCGGCGGCCCGCGGTTTTTGATCCGGATTCTGCTGCATCGGATATATTCGACAATTATAAGGTGAGTTGTGAAACTCACGGATTGTTACAAAAGTGGGGAAATCGAGAGGCCGGGGTCTTGACCTTGCCCGAATCACACCCCGGCGGCGCCACTGATTCGCCCGGATTGGTCACAAAGTTGCCGAATTTTGGCCCCGGGCCGGGGAAATATGGCGCGACAATCCAATCGTCGAGAGCCGCGGTGGAGAGGCCAGAGTTGAAAGCCCGTCAGGGCGCGGATATGTCGATCCGGCAAGCGGATCGGGACGAAAGGGCGCACTGTGACCAACCATCTCTACAAGGGTGATCTGCCGGATGACCTGGACCTTGGCCCGGTCGTGGCCATCGATTGCGAGACGATGGGGCTGAACCCGCACCGTGACCGCTTGTGTGTCGTGCAGTTGTCGAGCGGCGACGGCAATGCCCACCTGGTGCAGATCGCCAAGGGGCAGACCGAGGCGCCCAACCTCGCGCGCCTGCTGACCGATCCGCAGGTCCTGAAACTGTTTCACTTTGGCCGTTTCGACATCGCCGCGATGTACAATGCATTCGGCGCGCTAGCCGCGCCCGTCTATTGCACCAAGATCGCCAGCCGCCTTGTGCGCACCTATACCGACCGTCACGGCCTCAAGGCGCTGACACAGGAACTGCTGTCCGTCGACATCTCGAAACAGCAGCAGTCCAGCGACTGGGGCGCGGCCGAGCTGACCGAGGCGCAAAAGGACTATGCCGCATCGGACGTGCTGCATCTTCACCGGCTGCGCGATGCGCTGGATGCGATGCTGGACCGCGAAGGGCGGACAGGGATCGCCCAGTCCTGTTTCGATTTCCTGCCGACCCGGGCGATCCTCGACCTGCAAGGATGGCCGGACACCGATATCTTTGCCCATGCCTAAGAGGGGATGAACATGCGCCGGGGAGACGGGCTTTACTCGCGAGTGATCGCCTGGCTGAAGATCCTTCTTCCCCTGGTGGCGCTGGCCATGCTGTCGACACTCTTTTTTCTGTCGCGCTCGACCGAGACGTTGCAGGACGTGCCCTTTGTCGAGGCGCTGCAACGTGATGTGGCGCGGGAGCAGGTGAGCGCACCGTATTTTGCGGGAACCACCCCCCAAGGCGACGTGTTGACCATGACCGCGCGCAGCGTACGGCCCGAAGGTGACGGCCAGATCATTGCCGACGAGCTGGAGGCGCTGATGCGCCTGACCGATGGCAGCGAGTTGAGACTGGACGCCGTGGAGGCAATTCTGCGTGACAAAAGCCAGTCGGCGTACTTGCAAGGCGGTGTTCGCATCGAAAGCTCGCAGGGCTATATCCTGCGCACAGAGGGGCTGATGTCGCGGCTGGATGAGATCGAGGCGGAAAGCATCGGCCCGGTCGAAGGTGAGGGCCCGGTGGGTCGGTTCGAGGCCGGCCATCTGAGGATCGCGCCCAGCGGAGAAGAGGGAGCGGTGCAAATGGTGTTTTCCGGCGGCGTGAAACTGGTATATCAACCGCCGAAAGAAGAAAGTGCTGCCGAATGATCCGTCACCTGCTTGCCGTCATGCTTTTCCTCGCGCCACTCGGCGCAGCTGCGCAGGGGGCCCAGGTGGCTTTTGGCGGAATGCAGCAAGACACCCGTGCCCCGGTCGAGGTGACCGCCGACACGCTGCAGGTGAACCAGGCTGACGGAACCGCCCTGTATACCGGCAACGTGGTGATCGCCCAGGGGCAGATGCGGCTGGCGGCCCCCCGGGTGCTGGTCGTCTACTCGAACGAGGCGGGGCGGATCCGGCGAATGGAGGCCACGCGCGGCGTGACTCTGGTCAGCGGCTCCGAGGCGGCCGAGGCGCAGCGCGCGGATTATGACATCGAGGCAGGGCAGGTCGTCATGACCGGCAATGTCCTGCTGACCCAAGGGCCCAGCGCGCTGACCGCCGAACGCATGGTCGTCAACCTCAGCGATGGCACCGCGCAGCTTTCCGGCCGGGTGCGCACCGTGTTGCAGCAGGCGCCCGACGGCGAAGGACAGCCCTGATATGACCCGCCCCGACCTGAGCGTGACCGAAGGCGACAGTGGCCTTCGCGTCGAACACCTGCGCAAGAGCTATCGCAAGCGCGTCGTCATCCGCGACGTCAGCCTGCGCGTCGACCGGGGCGAGGTGGCGGCGCTGCTGGGGCCGAACGGTTCTGGCAAGACGACATCCTTCTATGCCATCGCCGGTCTGGTGAATCCCGAGGGAGGGCAGGTGCTGATCGACGGGCGTGATGCCACCTACCTGCCGATGTACCGCCGGGCGCGGCTGGGCATCGGTTATCTGCCGCAGGAAATGTCGATCTTTCGCGGCATGAGCGTCGAGGACAACATCGGCGCGGTTCTGGACATCGCCGAACGCAATGCCCACCGCCGCCGCGAGCGGCTGGAGGAACTGCTGGGCGAGTTTTCGATCGAGCATCTGCGCCGGGCCCCCGCGCTGGCCCTGTCCGGGGGCGAAAGGCGGCGGGTGGAAATCGCGCGCTGCCTGGCGGCGAACCCCAAGTACCTTCTGCTGGACGAACCCTTTGCCGGGGTCGATCCGATCAGCGTCGGCGACATCCGCCACCTTGTCGCGGATCTCAAGACGCGCGGCATCGGCGTGTTGATCACCGATCACAACGTGCGTGAGACGCTCGAGATCGTGGATCGGGCCTATATCCTGCATGATGGCAAGGTCCTGATGTCGGGCACGCCGCAGGAAGTGGTGCAGAATGAAAACGTCAGGCGTGTCTACCTGGGTGAAAATTTTCGCTTTGGTTGAAAAGGCGGTCATCTCCGCTTGACAGCCGCCGTGGACAGATTGTCGCTGCATCGGGCACGCTCTGCCTCCGGTTTCCATTGACAGACCCGCCGGTTTCCTCGTCAAATATGGGAATGGTGCTATCGATCACGGCATTGCGTGTTGGCGGGCTCCTCGGTTCCGAGGCGGTCCGCGTGCATTCCGCGATCCGGTACTACCTTCCCTGAACCTTGTGACGCCGTGACGGGGGCTTGTCCTCCGTGTGGCGTACGGGTGCATAAGAAAAGGACAGATCATGCGCTATCAGATCACGGGAAAACACATCGATATCGGCGATGCGCTTCAGGTTCATGTCACGAATGAACTGGGCAGCGTGCTGGACAAGTACGGCCAGCGTCCGACCGACGCGACCGTTGTTTTCTCAAAGGCGGCCCATGAATATGTCTGCGAAGCGATCGTTCACCTGTCGAGCGGGCTGAACGCTGCCGCCAAGGGACATGCGACGGAAATCTATGCAGCTTTCGAGGCCTGCGCGGAAAAGATGGACAAGCAGCTTCGTCGCTACAAGCGCCGGTTGAAAGACCATCACAAGGACCGGGCCGAGCCTGTTGAAACTTTCGGGGCAGCCTCGTATATCCTCGCCACCGAAGCGGAATCGGGGGAAGACGAACCCGAAACGCTGCAGCCGATCATCGTGGCGGAGATGCAGACCAAGATCCCGTCGCTCTCGGTTGGAGAGGCCGTGATGCAGATGGAATTGGCCGGTGCGCCTGTTCTGGTGTTTCGCAACGAAAAGAAGGATGGCGTGAACGTCGTGTATCGCCGGGAGGATGGCAACATCGGCTGGATCGATCCGTAAAGATCAGCCAAACGCCGCCAGACCGGACCGTTCGGTGTTCGCACCTTAGCTACAGGCATTGCTCATGAAATTTGTCGATCTCATCTCGCCGTCTGCTGTCAAAGTCGTTTCCTCGACTTCCAGCAAAAAGCGACTGATGCATGACATTTCGGACCTCGCGGAGAGCGCCTATGGCGTCAATGCGCCTCGTATCCTCGAGGCGCTGATGGAGCGTGAGGCCCTGGGGCCGACGGGTGTCGGCCACGGGGTGGCGCTGCCCCATGCGCGGATTCCGGGCATCGACAAGGTCGCGGGCGCCTTTATCCTGCTGGACAAACCCGTCGATTTCGACGCGGTCGACCGGCAACCCGTGGACATCGTCTTTGCGATCTTCGCTCCCGAGGAAGCCGGGGTCGAACATCTCAAGGCGCTGGCGCTCGTCTCGCGCAGCCTTAGGGACCAGGGGCTGTGCGCCAAGCTGCGCGCAAACCCCGAGCCCTCCACGCTTTACACCATCCTGACAGAGGCCGAGGCCTCCAAGGCCGCCTGAGACATTTCCGCGACAGCCGCGTTAGGTCAGGAATTCCCCCGTTGGCGCCGATGCGCCGGCGGGGTATCTGATCTGTATCCATCACCCCGACAACAGAGGAGGGCCGCACATGACCGGATCTATCGTCACCGCTTCCTCCTTGGATCGTTCGGGCCGCTGATTTCCTGCGCCTGCGGGCGCGCCTCCATCCCCCCTTGGACGATCCGCCTTTGCGGCCCCCTAGCGGGCCGCCTCTCATGATTTGAGAAAGACGGACCTATGGGCAATTCCCCCATCGCGGCACGCGCGCGTGTCTGCGAATTCTATTCTGACGGCGCCTGGATCGAAGGACGCGCCGTCGATCAACTGAACGAGGTTGCCGGCTGGCCCGGCATGGCCGCCGTGGCCGGCTTCCCCGACCTGCATCCGGGCCGTCATGGTCCGGTCGGTGGCGCCTTTCTGGCCGACCGCATCTATCCGCAACTGATCGGCCCGGACATCGGTTGCGGCATGGCGCTGTACCGGCTCGACCTGCCGCGCCGCAAGCTGAAGCTGGACAAGGCGGCACGACGGCTGGAGGTGCTGGAAGATGGCGCCGAAGCCGACGAGGCCCGCGCCGCGCTGGCCGGAACGCCGGCCGAAACCCTGGGGCCGCAGGGGCTGGGCACGCTGGGCTGTGGCAACCATTTCTGCGAGTTGCAAGTGGTGCAGGAGGTGCACGACACGACAGCGGGCCTTGCGCCGGGTGATCTCTGCCTGCTGGTGCAAACCGGCTCTCGCGGGCATGGGGCCGGGGTCTTCACCGGGATCGAAGACAGCTGGAAAACCGGCTTTCTGCCCGGCAGAGCGGCGGCGGAAAGCTATGTTTCCCTGCATGATGCCGCGCAGGTCTGGGCGCGGATCAACCGGGCTTTGCTGGCGCAGGCGGCGGCAGCGGCGCTGCGCTGCTCGGCCGACCTGATCTGCGATGCGCCGCACAACCACCTCGAAGCGCGCGATGACGGCTGGCTGCACCGCAAGGGCGCGGCGGCGCCAGATCGCGGTCTGGCCCCTCTGGCCGGCTCGCGCGATAGCCTGAGCTACCTCATGGCGGTGCCCGACGGGCCGGCAGAGGCGCTGGGTTCGGTCTCGCACGGGGCGGGGCGTCGCTATGACCGCGCCGCCATGCATGGCCGTATCCGCCGGGTGAAATCGGAACTGGAGGCAATGCGCCAGACCCGGTTCGGCGGGCGCGTGATCTGCGCCGACCGAGACCTGCTGATCGAAGAGGCGGGCACGGCCTACAAGGACGCGGCTGCGGTGCTCGGCGATCTTGAGGCTTTCGGCCTTGCGCTGGGGGCGGCGTCGCTGGCGCCGCTCATCACCTTCAAGACCTGCAAGGGAGGCCGCTGATGGTGACGCTGTTGATTTCCAGCGGCAACGGGCCGGGCGAATGCCAGCAGGCGGTGGGCCATGTCCTGACCCGCCTGGCGGACGAGGCAGAGGCGCATCGCGTGACGCTGGACGTGGCCGAACGCGCAGGGCGCCACGGCCCGGTCTCGGCCATTGCCGTGCTCACCGGCCCGGGGGCCGAGGCGCTGGCGGCGCGCTGAAAAGGTGTGCTGCTTTGGCGGTGCCCCAGCACCCTGCGTCCCCGTCACAAGCGCAAGAACTGGTTCGTGCAGGTGTTTCGCCTGCCGGGCGCGGCGCGCGGTGAGAACATCGACCCGCGCGACGTCGAGATGACCGCGATCCGTGCCGGTGGCCCCGGCGGCCAGCACCAGAACAAGACCTCCAGCGCCATCCGTGCGCGTTGGGGTGCATATGCGGTGGTGGTGCGTGATCAGCGCTCGCAGCACCAGAACCGGCGTCTGGCGCTGGAGCGGCTGCAGGCACTGGCCGATGCGGACGCCGCCGAGGCGCAGGCGGCGCGGGACGGCAAGGCGCACTGGCTGCATCACCAGTTGCAACGAGGCGACCCGGCGCGCGTTTTCGAGGGGCCGGGATTTTGCGAACGGTGAGGCAACGACCCCCGCATGATACCCCTCTTCGGTTATACCTCGGGGGTGAGGCCGAAGGCCGGGCGGCAGCGCTCCCTTCACGCCCAGTCGTCGAAGCCGAACATGGTATAGTCGCGCTGGTAGGCCTCGCGCCCCAGCGTCTCGATCCGGTCGTCGTAGATCTGGGCCAGGGAAAACGGTGCGCGGTTTGGCACCGGCTGTGGATCCGGAGGGGTGCCGTGACCCACCTGCAGCGCAAGCGCAGGCAGGTAGGCCTGCATCTCGTCCTCGCGCACGATCATGTCGGGGAGAGTGAATTCGGCCATGCCCTGCAGGCATTGTGCCTGCGTTGCCCAGTGGCCGTCCACACGCACCGCCGTCTGGCCGTTGAGGTTCGCCTTGACCCATGCCAGCCAGGCGGTGAACGCTTCGCGATGGGCGTCTACATCGTAGTCCGGCCCGGGCTCCCCCTCGGGGATGGGAAGGTTGTGCGCCCGGCGCAGCACCTTGCGGATGCCCTGGAACCCGCCCTTTTCCGTGGTCAGGATCTTGGAGCAAAAGGCGTCATGTGCACGCGCTAGCGGATGCCGGATCACGGTAAAGCTGCGGTGGCCCGGTCGGTCGCGTTTCCAGGCGCGCAAGCTGCTCTGCGTGAACTTGTCCACCAGTTTGCCCGTGCCGACACCGTCCAGGGCCGCCAGCCAGTCCTTGATCGCGCGTTCGGGGCCGGAGCGGATCGGCATGTACAGCAGGGGTGTCTCGGCTGCGGCGATGTAACTGGGCACCACCGGCCCGCGGCGTGGCTCGAAATTGGGTGTCCGGGCCAGGTTGAAACGGTCCAGCCGGGCAAGGCTCTCGGCCATCTCCTCATAGTTTTCGACCTTCTCGGCGGTGGGCTGCGGGTTCTGCCGCTTTAGTGCGGTGTTGAGGCTGTCGAGCCGCGCCTCCACCCCCAGCCATCGTGCCAGCCCGTTCATGACGGCGACGTCCTGCAGATCCTCGTAGGCGACGTAAAAGGCCGTCTGACCGGTGGTTTGCAGAGCGTTCAGCAGCCTGATCTGAAACTCCTGCAACTCGGCCAGATGGGCCTCGAACTCCTCGGCGTCAAATCGCGCCAACCCATCCTTGCGTTTCTTGACGTTGGTCAGTTTCCATTGGCCGGTGGCCTGGGCGATCTTCTTGGAGACATAACTGTCGGCGGGGTTGCGCGTCAGCACGATCTTGGCCACGCGCGGATCGGCCAGCAGCCTGTCCAGCACGCGTGGATCGTGATCGTGGAAAAAGCGGAAGCCCCCTAGGCCGTCGCTGCCGGTGCGGATGCGGTCGACCAGGCCATGAGGATCGCGGTCACGCTCTTGCTGCGTGATGTCCAGGATGTCCGAGGCGTTGGGATAGCCGATGAAATGCGGGTTGAACGCCTCTCCGTGACAGGTCAGCCCGTCAAAGGCGTTCAGGTTCGCCTCCAGGAAATTCGACCCTGTCCGCATCTCGGCGAAGATCACGAAACAGTCGAAAGGCCGGGGCATAGGGCGTTATTTCCTGACAAGATAGGGTTTGCGGGTCTTGCCGCGATGCCGCCGGGGCAGGGGATCGACCGGGAAATCGCCCATGAGATAGGGGTGCATCCCTTCGTTCTTGAGGTCCTGCAAGAACTGGCCAAAGCCATTGAGCCGGACCAGGCGCGGGGCTGCGGCCAGGCCGCGGTTGTTCCTTTGCCCGATCTCGTCGATCAGTGTCTGCAGGGGTTCCATCGGGGCCTCGATGAAATCGGCCATCGTCCATGTGCGGATGCGGGCCTTGACGTCCGGCTGACGCAGTTCGTCCAGCATCTGTGCCTCGATCTTTTGCAGGCGCGCGGCCTCGGCCCTCACTTCGGCGAAATCGCCGCCCGACTGGAACAGGGGCACCGCCCATGCGCCAGTAATCACGCTGATCTGGGCGTTGGGGTCACGCGCCATGTGCCACAGGATCTTGGGGTTGTCGCGCGGCCCGTACTGGAAACACTGGCGTTCGCCGCGCGTGTTCCACAGCAGGTTGGTCAGAAAGGCCTTTGGGTTGGCATCCCGCAGGTTCGCATTGTCCGACAGGGCCCCGGCGATGACGGTTTCGCCGCCGGCAAAGTCCGCCCGGTCCGGTGCAAAGAGATGCCCGTGCACCTGCGCGCCGGTGGCCTTGGCGAGCCAGCTCTCGAAGCCGTCGAAAAGCTCTGCAAACCCTTGGAAGACAGAGTATTTCCCGGAAGTCACGCCGTTTTCCCAACCCCGGTTGGGAAACCGGCTTTGCATGTAGAGGCCGGGGCGGCCACGGGTCCGGCGATCGACCGCCTTGGCAAAGATCCGGTCGATCTTGCCCGGGTTCGGTTCCTGCCGCTGGTGGTCGCGGTTCGGCTGGGTGAGAAAGGACTGGTACAGGCGGTCCGCATGCGGCCAGATCTTGCGCGCGACGAAACAGTCGGACCGGCGCAAAAGCTGCAGGTGGTCATCGTAGAAGATGTGCGGCTTGCCCTGGAAATCGAACTTGGACAGGGTCAACGACCGGCTCTCGATCCGCGTGGAATACAGTCGCGCCAGCGTCTGGAAATAGCTTTCGTCCGGAATCCAGACGCGGCGGAAATACCGGTCATACCGGGGGCGCTGCGGGTCCTGAAGGATCGCTGTCAGGGTCTGCCGCGTCAGGCACCACCACTGGCTGCCCATGTGCGGCACCAGCCCCGCCGGGATTCGGCGGGCATATCCTGTCGCCCGTTGCAGTTCGACGAACTTGTCGAAGAGATAGCGGTTGTTGCGCCAGGAAAACGGGAACAGCAGCGTGAAGCGTTCATGATCCAGCCCGCCGACCGTCCAGGGCACATCCGCCGTGGTGGCGCTTTCGATGAAGTCGGTGCGCGGGCGGTCTGCCAGATAGGTGCGCAGGTCGGCCACGGGGCGCAGCGGCAGGCAGGAGCCGGACGAGAGGTAGACGTGCTGGACCTCGGGAAAGCTGTCCAGCATCAGCTGGGCGGCGTCCTGGCTGGCGGCGACAAGGCCCCAAGTGCCCCATTCACATCGGTGGCGCCTGGAAAAGCGCACGTCGGGCATATCGGCCAGCGCTTTCCGGAACGCCTCGAGCGCGGGCTTGCTGACCTTGGCGTCGACATGGATCACCACCGGGCAGCCGCCCGCCGCCCAGTGCCGTGCCACCTGTTCCGCCCGGTCAAAGGCGGTGTGGACCAGCATGACGATACCGACGCTCACGCCCAGTTGCCCTTGGACATGAGGCCGAGGATCTCAAGCTGGCGCCAGTTGATGTAGCGTTCCGACCACTTGCACCAGAGCTCCGGATTGTCGCGCACGCCTTCGGCATAGGCGATGTATTCTCGGCTGGCGCCGTAGTGCTGGCCGCGCGTCAGCTCTTCTTCGGCCTTGTCGGCGAAGGTGGACAGGAATTTCGTGTGCAGCAGGATGCCGCTGGCCTTTTCCCCACCCCATTCGTCGTAGACCTGGTTCAGACCGCGCGGCAAAAGGTTGTGCGTGGAGGAGACATAGGCATAGCGCCGGTCCCATTTCACCAGCGGGATCTTGTTCAGCGCCGGTGCCAGCGCGGGCTTGTCGGCAAAGAACATCCGCGCGCGTGGGCCGCCCTGGATCCAGAGATTGCCGAACTTCGGGTTCTTGCTGATCGTGTAGTTCCCGGCATCGAACCAGTTTGCGATTTCCAGCGGGTCCTGCCCGGCCTCGTAGGGGTGCTGGTCGATCCGGCCCTTGGGGTACATGTCCAGCAGCATGGCCGAGAACGACTTGATCGAAGAGGCATCCAGCCAGTCGGTCAGCGCGCGCAGCGGGCGCGTGTCACAGAAGGGGTAGAGAAAGAATTCGTCCGGATCGACGGTCAGCGCCCAGTGGCCGTGCGCGTGCTTCAGCAGCAGCCAGTTGAGCCAGTCCATGCCGAAACGGGCCCGCTTGTAGCTGGCGCGCGTGGTCCAGACAGAGACATCCGGCTGTTCGGCGAGGTAGTCCGCAGAGCCGTCGGTCGAGTCGTTGTCGACAAAGAAGAAATGACCCACCCCCATCTCGCGGTAGTAGCGCAGGAACCAGGGCAGGCGGACAGCTTCGTTCCGCTGGGTCGAGAACAGCAGAATGTCCGAGGGCCGGATTTGATCGGTACGGTCGGACAGCGGGCGCAGTTCCCGCCGCTTGCGGAAGGCGCGGATACGCCAGCGTTTTCGCTGCAGCCGCAGCCGGTATGCCTGCAATGCGCCCAAATTCGTGCCTCTTCAACCGCGCCGATGGGGCGCCCTGGGATCGGCTGCTATCAGGTCAGGGTTAAGACCGTTTTGAAATGCGCCTCCCATGTCGGGGGCGCAAAGCGCGGCGCCTTTACGGCGCGGGTCCGTCCTGCCTGATGATCTGCTGCCATCCGGCTTATCTCGTTGAGCCATAGATAGTGATCGGCAACATCTGCGTAAACGGGAATGTCGCCCAGGACTTCCCAGTAGACCGGGAGGTTGTTCAGCAGCAACGGTACGCCAAGCGCCGCCGCCTCGACCGGGGGCAGGCCATAGCCTTCGGCCAGGCTGGGAAAGAGCAGGCCGGCGCTGCCTTGCAGTAGCGCGCCTACCTGCCCGTCATCCAGCCCGGGCAGTTCGTGTACACGGGGCGGATGCGCGTCAAGGCGCTGAAAAACCGCGTGGTTTTCCCAGCCCCGACTGCCGCAGATCAACAGGTGAGCCCCGGGCATGTCTTCCCAGAGGTCCAGCAGCAGGGCGTGGTTCTTGCGCGGTTCGATGGTACCGAGGGTGACGAAATAGGGCGCGGTCCACGGACCATCGGGCGCCTGTGTCGGCTCTGTCAGGTCGAGGCCCAGGGGGGCCGAGATCGTCTGCGGCAGGCGCTGTGCCGGCAGGTGCCGGGCCAGGTCTTCCTCTGTCCGGCGCGAATTGCAGACCAGCAGATCGGCCCGCGCGGCGCGGTTCAGGAACAGGCGGAACCGGTGAGCCGCCCCGGGGCGCTGGTACTGCGGCACGTCCAGCGGGATCGTGTCGTGGATGAACACGGTCACCCGGGCGTCGATACCCTGCAGCGCCGACAGGACGCGATCCGTCAGGTTCGTATGGCCGGTGTTCACGTAGGTGATCCCGCGCGGCAGGTGGCGGCGCAGCATGGTCGACAGTCGCAGCGGCAGGCAGCGCGCCACGCAAAGGCGTCGCAGGTCGGATTCTGCCCGCGCGCGCATCGGGTCCAGCCCGCGTTTGATCCGTGACAGCCGGTCGGTCTCACCCCAGTTGCCTGTCGCGATCCGGACGCGCAGGGCGGCACAGCCCTGCGCATCCAGCAGCACATAGCCTAGAGATGTGCGTATCAGTCCCCAGAGAGGGCCATGCCGCAAGAGATGGGTGAGATAGGCAAATTCAACGCGGTCGACGCCGGTCATGGGGCGGCCCGCCCGGCTGATCAGACGGGTCAGGTCCAGCAGGCGGTCAGTTTCTGTAGTGGCCATGTTTGTGCCAGTACCACGCGTCGGCGATCATCTGCGGCATGGTCGAGCGGTGCGGCTCCCATCCCAGGTCCTCGCTGGCGCGGGTCGAGCCGGAGACGAGCTTGGTCGCATCCCCCGCACGGCGCGGCCCGTCGGTGCAGGGGACGGGCATGTTCGTCACCTGTCCCGCCGCCTCGATCACCTCGCGCACGGAAAAGCCGCGCCCGGTGCCCAGGTTGAAGGCCCGGCTGCCCTTGCCGTCGCGCAGCCAGCGCAGGCCCAGCACATGCGCATCGACCAGGTCCATGACGTGAACATAATCGCGGATGCAGGTGCCGTCCGGGGTATCATAGTCCGTGCCATGCACGGTCAGGCCGGGGCGCTTGCCATCCACCGCCTCCAGCATGACCGGGATCAGGTGCGTCTCGGGGCGGTGATGCTCGCCGACCTCGCCCTCGGGGTCGGCGCCGGCTACATTGAAATAGCGAAAGATCACCGATTTCAGGCCGTGCGAGGTCTCGAAATCGCGCAGGATGTTTTCTACCGCCCGTTTCGACGCGCCATAGGCGTTCAGCGGGTCCTGCGGGGTGTTTTCGTCCAGAACGACGTTGTCATGTTCGCCGTAGGTCGCGCAGGTCGAGGAAAAGACGAAATCCAGGCATCCGGCTGCGCAGGCGGCCTCGATCAGGGTCAGCGAGCCTTCGACGTTGTTGCGCCAGTACAGGCCCGGCTTGGCCATCGCCTCGCCGACCTGTGACAGGGCGGCGAAATGCATGACGGCGATGGGCTGCCACTTGGCGAATACCTCGTCCAGGCGGGCACGGTCCGACAGGTCGCCCTTTTCGAAAGGCCCGAACTTGACCGCGTCCTTCCAGCCGGTGACGAGGTTGTCGTAGGTGACGGGCGTGTAGCCCGCCGCTCGCAATGCCTTGCAGGCGTGGCTGCCGACATAGCCTGCCCCGCCTGTCACCAGTACCTGCGTCACGAAGTTATTCCGCCGCCTTGCGGGTTACGGCCAGTTCGTCGAGATAGGCGCCCAGGTCATCCTTGAGGTCGTCGCGGGCCAGGCCAAAGGCGACGGTCGCCTGCAGGAAGCCGGCCTTCGAGCCGCAATCGAATCGCTGGCCGTTGAATCGGTAGCCGTAGACACCGCCGCCGTTGATTTCCTTGGCGATGGCATCGGTCAACTGGATCTCGCCCCCGGCGCCGGTTTTCGGGTTTTCAAGATGCTTGAACACTTCCGGAGACAGGATGTAGCGCCCGATCACGGCCAGGTTCGACGGAGCCTCGTCGGCCTTGGGTTTCTCGACCATACCCTGCACCTTGACGATGTGGCCCATGTCCTCGGAACAATCGAGCACGCCGTAGGCGTTGACCTTGTCGCGCGGCACTTCCATCGCGGCGACCATGTTGCCGCCGGTCTCGGCATAGGCTTCGACCATCTGCTGCAGGCAGGGCTTTTCCGCAGCGATCACGTCATCGGGCAGCATCACGGCAAAGGGCTGGTTGCCGATGAGCCGACGGGCGCACCAGATCGCGTGACCGAGGCCCAGGGCCTTGTGCTGTCGGATATAGGCGATCTCGCCAGAGTCCATGTTGGTCGACAGCAGGATATCCAGCAGCTTGTCCTTGCCCTTTTGGCGCAATTGCTCTTCGAGCTGGGGCGCCACGTCGAAATAATCCTCCAGCGCGCCCTTGCCGCGCGAGGTGACAAAGATGAATTCCTCGATTCCGGCGGCGCGGGCCTCGTCGATGGCGTATTGCACCAGGGGCCGGTCCACCAGGGTCATGATTTCCTTGGGAACGGATTTGGTGGCCGGGAGGAAACGGGTGCCAAGCCCCGCCACGGGAAAGATCGCCTTGGTGACTTTCGTGTTCATTACAGTCTCCATATGTCCTTGCCTTCGGGCCGATCAGAGCCTGGCCTTGCGGCTTTCATACCTTAGGGCAGGGCAAAAACCTTGGTAAAGTTGTGTTCGCAATATGTCATTGAGGGCCTTTCGGACCTACGATGGCGCATTAGCTTCGCGCTTTCTGAATTCGCATAATCTCTGACGAGACGCGAGAAGAAAAGAACCACGGCCGAATGGCGGGGCCCTCGCGCACGCTTTGACCGAAGGTGCCGCCCGATTGCAGCCATATCCCCTCGGGGGTGAAAGTTACCCGGTGGCGCCGCGCCGTGGGCGAAAACACGAACAGGCTGACGATCGTGCCGCCTTCCACGGCTTTCGCCGCCTCGGCACGCAGACGGGCGGACTGCCAGGGGCGCCCCGAAAGGTGCAGCCGCGGTGCATCGGGGTGACCGGGATAGGACAGGAAAGGACGTGCCGGCGGAGGCATGGGCGGGGTGCTGCCGAAGAGGCGGGTCGCGCCCTCCTTTCCGCCCCGCCGCAGCCCCCGCATCAGCCGTATCACGTCTCCCGGATCCAGCGGCCCGCGCTGCATGAAACGCAACAGCCTTTGGCGCTGGGCGCGGACAAAAGCCCTCCAGGCGGGTTTGCGCGCCTTCTCGGGGCAATGCTTGCGCAGAAAGATCATCTGAGACGCGCCGATCTGGGTCAGGTCGCGCGGGCTGCGGTCCCTGGCGCGGCGCGGACTTTCGGCAAAGCCGTGATGCACCTGCGCCAGCGGCACCAGCGGTCAGGTGTCCCCGGGCGGCAAGACGCAGGTTCGCGCCTTCTCGGGGCAGGTCCGTCAGGTCCCCGTCCAGGTAGAACCGAAAAGCCGGGTCGAATCCGCCCATCTCTGCAAGCACGGACCGGCGCACCGCCATGTTGGTGCCTTCGGTCTTGATGGCCTGGCCTTCGGGCGGGGTGGGGACAACGGCGTCGTCGCCGGGCAGGTCCAGGTCATGGGCGGTGCCGGTCACGTCGACCGTCCGCGCCCGCCACTGGTACGAGATGCCGTTGCGCCCGATCACATAGCCGCCGGCGCAGGCCACGCGGGTGTCCGCAAAGGGCGCCACGAGGTGCCGGAGCCAGAGCGGTTCCGGTACTGCGTCATCGTCGACAAAGGCGACAATTTCACCGCTCGCCGCACCGATGCCCAGATTTCGGGCGCTGGAGATATTGGCCTCGTCGTATGGAACCAGCTTGATCCAGGGGGCATCCGGGCGGCTGGTCACCGCCTCTGCCCCGGCGGGGCAGGCGATGACGACCACCTCGAACGGGGCATAGTCCAGTTGCGCCACGCCGGTCAGGCACCGCATCAGCGCCGCCGGGCGGTCCCGGCTGACGATGACGATGCTGACCGGCGGGGTCACTTTGGCTCAGGCCTCTTTCAAGTCCACCCCCGGGGCGTAGGCGATGAAGAAGGGGTTGGCGAACCCATCCTTGCCGTAGGCCAGCGGGGTGTGGTCGTCGAACCGGACCACCCGGCCGCCCGCGCCATGCAGGACGGCATGACCGGCGGCGGTGTCCCATTCCATCGTGCGGCCCAGGCGCGGGTAGAGATCGGCCTCGCCGGTGGCGACAAGGCAGAATTTCAGAGAGGAACCGGCGCTGGTCATGTCCTTGACGTCATACTTGGCGATGTAGTCGTCGGTGGCCTGGTCGCGGTGCGATTTCGACGCCACCACCATCAGCTTGGAGTTGTCGGGGTCGGTGACGCTGATCGGCGTGGTCTCACCGGTTGTTTCCAGGTCGAAGGGGCCGGTTTCCTCGACCGACTTGCCGACGCTGTCGGTGAAGAACATGCGGCCCTTGGCGGGGGCATAGACGACACCCCGCGTCGGCACGCCATCCTCGACCAGGGCGATGTTCACGGTAAAGTCGCCGCGGCGTTTGATGAATTCCTTGGTGCCGTCCAGCGGGTCGACGATCAGGAAGGTCATCGCTGAGACATCGTGGCTGTCGGCCTGTTCCTCGGTCACCAGCGCCACGTCCGGGAAGGCCGCGCGCAGGCCTTCGGAGATCAGCGCGTCGGCGGCCTCGTCCGCGACGGTGACGGGGCTGTTGTCCGACTTCACCATGACCTCGAAGTCGTCGGAGTTGTAGATCTCCATGATCTTTTCGCCCGCCTGCAGGGCCAGTCGGCGCATCACGGTGGTCAGTTCGGAATAGTTCATGACAAGGCTCCAGACCGCGCGGGCCCCGCGCGGGTTTATTGATTTGAAAGCTTGCGGGTCTTATGCTGCCCACAACCAAGAACGACAAGTGTGCGCTCGATTGCAAGGACGCACCCGGAGCAGGCAAGATGTTTCAGGCTTCAAGACCGCGCTCCCGGTTGGGATCATTCATCTACATCCTTGAACTGATCTACCACAATTCCGTGCGCGCGGTGCGCAAGACGCATGGAAATGCCTTCATCGCGATCTTCATGAACATGCTGCAGACGATCATCTTCGTTCTGGCGTTCTATTTCATGTTCCAGATCCTCGGGATGCGCAGCGCGGCCCTGCGCGGCGATTTCCTCGTCTACATCATGACCGGCGTCTTTCTCTTCATGACGCACACCAAGACGCTGGGCGCCGTCGCCGGCTCCGAAGGGCCCGCCAGCCCGATGATGCAGCATGCGCCGATGAACACGGCCATCGCCATCGCCTCGGCGATGATCTCGACGCTCTACATCCAGATCCTGTCGCTGATGGTGATTCTCTTCGTCTACGACGTGGCTTTCAACCCGGGCGTCATGCAGGAGATCCACGATCCCATCGGCTGCATGGCGATGATCCTGCTGTCGTGGTTCTCGGGCGGGGCGATCGGGCTGGTTTTCCTGGCGGCCAAGCCCTGGTTCCCGACGCCGGTCAGCATCATCTCGACCGTGTACCAGCGCGCCAACATGATCGCGAGCGGCAAGATGTTCGTGGCCAATACCCTGCCCAGCTACATGCTGGTGATGTTCGACTGGAATCCCCTTTTCCACACCATCGACCAGTCGCGGGGGTACGCTTTCGTGGATTACAACCCCCGGAATTCCGACTCGGAATATGCTTTGTACCTGAGTATCATCCTCGTAATGATTGGTCTCATGGGTGAGTTCTACACCCGCAAACACGCTTCGGCCTCGTGGAGCGCGCGCCGCTGACGCACTCTCTCTTCCGGGCCGGGGCGCGGCTATAAGGACGAGAGTAATGAATAGATTTGCAGCCATTTTCATTTGCCTTGCAGGGGCAGCTTCGGCGCAGGATTTCCCGGCGCTCTACAATGTCACGGGGGTCGATGACGGCGATGTGCTGAACATGCGCACCCGCCCCACCGAGAACGGCACCGTGATCGGCGCGCTGGATCATGATGCCCGGCTGGTCGAGGTGATCGAGGAAGACGACGGCTGGGGCCGGGTCAACGTCGCTGGCCTGTCCGGCTGGGTACCGCTGGAGTCGATGGAGCGCCAGGAGGGCACCGAGCTGCCCGCGGGTTACCAGTTCAAGTGTTTCGGCACCGAACCGTTCTGGAGCGCGACCGTGGTTCAGGACGACAAGCTGACCTTCACCCGACCGGATGACGACGACAAGGTGTTCAGCGCCTCGAACCTGACCACCGCCACCAGCCGCGATCACCCCTTTGCCCTGCTGGGCGCCAAGATGGGCGAACATGTGACCTTGGTCATGACGCATGAAATCTGCACCGACGGCATGTCCGACTACAAGTTCGGCTATTCCGGCGCGGTGGTGATCGGCGGCTATGAAACGCAGGTCTACACCGGCTGCTGTTCGCTGGACGTGAACTGAGGCGGGGGCGGCGATGCTTAGGGGTCTGCTTGCACTGCTGGTCCTTGGCACCGCCGCCGCGGCCCAGGACAGCTATCCGCGCCTGCATGACGTCGTGGGCGTGGCCTCTGACGACGTGCTGAACCTGCGAGCCGGGCCGAGTGCGGGGCACGACAAGGTCGGCGAACTGGCCTTTGACGCCCGCGCGGTCGAGGTGGTCCGGGCCGAGGGCAACTGGGGCCTCGTGAATACCGGAGAACAGCCCGGCTGGGCCTCGCTGCGCTATCTCTCTCCGCGTGCAGACGGCGATCTGCCCAATGTCCGCCGCGTGACCTGCGGCGGTACGGAACCCTTCTGGGATGTCGAGGTGTTCGCGGGACAGGACGCCTTGGTCCGGACACCGATGAACTACGAATCCGGCGACAGGTTTTCCGTCGGCCTGTTCCAGAGGGCCTACAACCCGTTGGAAAAGTACGTCCTGCAGGGCACGGACGGCAGCCGCGACCTGGCGCTTGTCGTGGCGGGGGCCTATTGCGACGACGGCATGTCCGACAATGAATTCGGGCTGGATGCGACATTGATCGTCACTGGCGCGGATGGATATGTCTATTCCGGCTGCTGCGCGCTGTCAGACTAGGACCGCGGCCCGAATGCTCAGGTCACCACCCGCAGCGTCAGGTTGATGCGCCCGCCGTTCGGCAACAGCGTGGACGAGCCGAAGCGGATCCGGTCCACCCCGTGAAATGCCAGCCGGGCCTCACCCCCCATCACCACCACGTCCCCGGATTTCAGCCAGATCGACGAGGTCTTGCCGCCGCGGTCCACGTTGCCCATGCGAAACAGCCCCTCGTCCCCCAGCGAGACAGAGATCACCGGGCAGGAGAAATCGGCCTCGTCCTCGTCGCGGTGCAATCCCATGCGGGCGCCCTCGCTGTACCAGTTGATCAGGCAGCATTCCGGCAGCCGCGCACAGCCCGAGACACCGCGCCAGATTGTCAGCACCTCTTCGGGGATCGGCGGCCAGTCCATGCCGTCCGGGTGGCGCCGTTCATAGCGATAGCCCTTGCTGTCGCTGTACCAGCCAAATGTGCCCGCGGCGCTCATCCGCACCGACATCGGCCCGCGCCGCGTGCGTGGCGTGAACAGCGGCGCCCGTGCCAGAACCTCGCGCAGGCGGTCCACGAGGGCCTCCTGCGCCGGGCGGTCGAGAAAGCCGGGATGTATGACAAAGCCTTTTTGCGTGATCGCATCGGTCATGTGGCGGTTGTCAAGGAAAGCGGGCCGGATGCCAACCGATGTTAACGAGAAAGCCGTCAAATGCAGTCATCAGGACGCTTGCAGGCCCTCATGGCCCTCCTTATATGTCCTCCGAACGCCGGGCACGCCCCTTGCAGCGTGCCCGGCGACCACCATACGGGGCTGGATGCCGTAGCGGGTCCGTCGCCTCGTGACATCGCCTTGAGAATGAAAGGGATCGAAACATGGGTAAAGTGATCGGTATCGACCTCGGCACCACCAACTCCTGCGTGGCCATCATGGATGGTTCCCAGGCCCGCGTGATCGAGAACGCCGAAGGTGCACGCACCACCCCCTCCATTGTCGCCTTCACCGAAGATGAGCGACTCGTCGGCCAGCCCGCAAAGCGGCAGGCCGTGACCAACCCGGAAAACACCGTTTTCGCGGTCAAGCGCCTGATCGGCCGCCGCGTCGGTGACCCCGAGGTCACCAAGGACAAGGACATTGTCCCCTACAAGATCATCGACGGCGGCAACGGCGACGCCTGGGTTGAAACCCGTGGCGAGAAATACTCGCCCTCGCAGGTTTCGGCCTTCACGCTGCAGAAGATGAAGGAAACCGCCGAGAGCTATCTTGGCGAGGAAGTGACACAGGCGGTCATCACCGTCCCGGCCTACTTCAACGACGCCCAGCGTCAGGCCACCAAGGACGCCGGCAAGATCGCCGGTCTGGAAGTGCTGCGCATCATCAACGAGCCGACGGCCGCCGCGCTGGCCTATGGTCTCGACAAGAAGGATTCGAAAACCATCGCGGTCTATGACCTTGGCGGCGGTACCTTCGACGTGACCATCCTGGAAATCGACGACGGCCTGTTCGAGGTGAAGTCGACCAACGGTGACACCTTCCTGGGTGGTGAAGACTTCGACATGCGGATCGTCAACTATCTGGCGGACGAGTTCAAGAAAGAGCACCAGGTCGACCTGACCAAGGACAAGATGGCCCTGCAGCGCCTGAAAGAGGCGGCGGAAAAGGCCAAGATCGAACTGTCCTCGGCGACCCAGACCGAGATCAACCAGCCGTTCATCTCGATGGGCTCCAACGGCCAGCCGTTGCACATGGTGATGAAGCTGACCCGCGCCAAGCTGGAAAGCCTCGTCGGCGACCTGATCAAGAACTCGATCAAGCCCTGCCAGGCCGCGCTCAAGGATGCCGGCATCTCCAAGGACGAGATCGACGAGATCGTTCTGGTCGGCGGTCAGACCCGTATGCCCAAGGTCATCGAGGAAGTGACCAAGTTCTTCGGCAAGGAGCCCCACAAGGGCGTGAACCCGGACGAGGTCGTCGCGATGGGCGCCGCCATCCAGGCCGGCGTGCTGCAGGGTGACGTCAAGGATGTGGTTCTGCTGGACGTGACCCCGCTGAGCCTCGGCATCGAGACACTGGGCGGTGTCTTTACCCGCCTGATCGACCGCAACACCACCATCCCGACCAAGAAGTCGCAGATCTTCTCCACCGCCGAGGACAACCAGTCGGCCGTGACGATCCGCGTCTTCCAGGGTGAGCGCGAGATGGCCGCGGACAACAAGATGCTGGGCCAATTCAACCTCGAGGAAATCCCGCCGGCGCCGCGTGGCATGCCGCAGATCGAGGTGACCTTCGACATCGATGCCAACGGCATCGTCTCTGTCGGTGCCAAGGACAAGGGCACCAACAAGGAGCAGAAGATCACCATCCAGGCCTCGGGCGGTCTGTCGGATGACGACATCGAGCGCATGGTCAAGGAAGCGGAAGAGAACGCCGACGCCGACAAGGCCCGCAAGGAGCTGGTCGAGGCGCGCAACCAGGCCGAAAGCCTCATCCACTCGACCGAGAAGTCGATCGAGGAACATGGCGACAAGGTCGATCCCTCGACCGTCGAGGCGATCGAACTGGCCGTGGCCGCGCTCAAGGACGATCTCGAAAAGGACGACGTCACTGCCGAGAAGCTCAAGGGCGGGATCCAGAACGTGACCGAAGCGGCCATGAAGCTGGGCGAGGCGATCTACAAGGCCCAGGCCGAGGAGGGCACTGACGCCCCCGAGGCCGCCGATGACGCCGCGGGTCCGGGCGACGACGACATCGTCGACGCCGATTTCGAGGATCTCGACGACAACAAGCGGGCCTGAGGCCAGCGCCCTCGGAACCAATCTGGGGCCGGTCCGGACACCGGGCCGGCCCCATGACGTTCCGCAACGAGGAGGACGACCATGTCCAAACGAGACTATTACGACGTACTCGGCCTCGCGCGCGGTGCATCGGCAGACGAGATCAAGAAAGCCTACCGCAAGAAGGCCAAGGAACTGCACCCGGACCGCAACGCCGACAACCCGGACGCCGAGTCGCAGTTCAAGGAGGCCAACGAGGCCTATGACGTCCTGAAGGATGCCGACAAGAAGGCGGCCTACGACCGCTTCGGCCACGCGGCCTTCGAAGGCGGCATGGGCGGCGGCCCGCGTCCCGGCGGTGGCATGGGTGGCGGCAACGCCGATTTCGCCAGCGCCTTTTCGGACGTCTTCGACGATCTCTTCGGCGATTTCATGGGGGGCCGCCAGGGGGGGCGCCAGCGTGCGGCCCGCGGGGCTGACCTGCGCTACAACCTGCGCGTGACGCTGGAAGAGGCTTACAACGGCCTGCAAAAGACGATCAAGGTGCCGACCTCGATCCAGTGTGATGAATGCAATGGTTCGGGCGCCGAAGGCGGGGCAGAACCGACCACCTGCCCGACCTGTTCGGGCCTGGGCAAGGTCCGCGCGACGCAAGGGTTCTTTACCGTGGAACGGACCTGTCCGACCTGTTCGGGCCTGGGCCAGATCATCAAGAACCCCTGCAACAACTGCGGCGGCGCGGGCCGGGTGCAGAAGGAACGCGCCCTGTCGGTGAACATCCCCGCGGGCGTGGAAACGGGCACCCGCATTCGCCTTGCGGGCGAAGGTGAGGCCGGGATGCGGGGTGGCCCTCCGGGCGATCTTTACATCTTCATCGAGGTCGAGCCGCACAAGATCTTTGAACGTGACGGCGCCGAACTGCACTGCCGCGTGCCGGTTTCGATGACCGTGGCCGCGCTGGGCGGTGACATCGAGGTGCCGACGATCGACGGCGGACGCTCGCGCGTCAAGATCCCCTCGGGGAGCCAGTCCGGCCGCCAGATGCGCCTGCGCGGCAAGGGCATGCCGGCGCTGCGCGGCGGGGCCGCCGGTGACATGTTCATCGAGCTTGCGGTGGAAACCCCGGTCAACTTGACGTCGAAACAGAAGGAACTCCTGCGTGAGTTCGAATCCCTGGCCGAAGACAACAACCCGGAATCGCACAGTTTCTTCACCTCGGTGAAGAATTTCTGGGACTCCATGAAGGGGTGATCTGACGCACCGCGCTCCGCGCGGCGAAGCCTCCAGTGGAGGGTTCGGTCAGATCACGGGGCGCTCCCGACGTGACAGGCGCCATGCACGGGCCGTGCGTGGCGCCTTTGCGTTCGCAGATTGTTCAGGTTCGTTAACCAACTGTTCACTTCGGTGTACCACCATCGCAGGCATGACCCGAGGACCGCATTTCTCCGACTCACAGGCTGCTCTCTTCGATCATGACGAGGCACCCGCCCGGCCCGGACCGGGGGCGCAGAAATTGCCGTCCTACATCCGGGATCACCGTGCGCGCCTGCGCGAGAGGTTCCTGATCGGCGGCGCCGAGGCACTGCCGGACTACGAATTGATGGAACTGGTCCTGTTCCGGGCCATCCCGCGGCGGGACGTCAAGCCACTGGCGCGCCTGCTGCTGGAAACCTTCGGGGATTTCAACGGTGTCGTCTCGGCCCCCCTGCATCGCCTGAAAGAGGTCAATGGCGTCGGAGAGGCCGTCGTGACGGAGCTCAAGATCGTCGAGGCGGCCGCGCACCGTCTGGCGCGGTCGCGGGTCCTGCGCAAACAGGTGGTCAGCAGCTGGGACGCGCTGATCGACTATTGCCAGACCACCATGTCCCACCGCGACACCGAACAGTTCCGGATCCTGTTTCTCGACCGCAAGAACGTGCTGATCGCCGACGAGCCGCAGGCGCGCGGCACAGTCGATCATGTGCCCGTCTACCCGCGTGAGGTGGTGAAACGGGCGCTGGAGCTCAACGCCTCGGCGCTCATCCTGGTGCATAACCACCCGTCCGGCGATCCGACACCCAGCCAGGCAGATATCGACATGACGGCACAGATCCAGGTGGCGGCCGATGCCTTGGGCATCACGCTGCACGATCACCTGGTGATCGGGAAATCACGAGAGCTGAGCTTCCGCAGCGAGGGGCTTCTCTGACGGTCCCCTAGCGGACCCAGACCTCGACCCGCCGGTTTACCTGGCGCCCCCAGGCGCTGTCGTCGCAGGCCATCGGCAGGGCCTCGCCAAAGGCCCGGGCGCTGATCTGCACCCGGTCCAGGTCAGCCGTTTCGGCCGCGTCCTCGACCGCTGTGCGCACGGCCTCGGCCCGTCGCCGCGCGATGTCCAGATTGGCCGCCGCCGGTCCCACCCCGTCCGAGAAGCCGACAAAGACAAGCTCACGTCCGTCATGGTTCCCGGCCTCCAGCGCGCGGGCCAGGGCCAGGACGTTGGAGCGGGACTGCGCGTCCAGCTTTGTCGATCCGGTTTCGAACCGGAAGGTGGTTGTCAGGCGTTGCATCGGCCCAAGCGTAGCCACCATGTCCTGCAGGGCCGCCAGCCCTTCTTCGCCCTCTGCGACGGCGATGGCATTGGCCAGGCGGTTGCCCTGCAGATCCAACGCAACTTCCTCGGGGGCCTGGTCGATGAAACCGGCCTTGCGGATCGTGATCTGGGCCGACGACCCGTGCGAATAGGCCAGGAAATCGCGCGCCAGCTTGGGCAGGCGCCGCGCGGGGATATACAGGAACATCGGCGCCGTCAGCGGATAGTCCTCGGTCTTGATGCTGCGCCGCGCCGCCCGCAGGGTAAAGCCGCAGGCCCCGGCCAGCACCAGCGGCCGGGTCACGCCCGTCTCGGCATAGCTGGCCAATCCCAACCCGAAGGGATCGACCGCCACCGCGCGGACAAGCGCGGTGTTGCTGTCGTGGCGTCGTGCGCCGTCAACCAGTTCCAGGCGTGCGGGGCGCAACAGGCGGTCCTGCAAGCCCTGCACCATGCCAGAGCCTTCGCCCCGCAGGTGCAGCGTGATCGGCGCATCCGGGCCGCCCAGATCGGACCAGTTGGTGATCCGACCCGATAGCACATCGACCAGTTGCGCGATCGACAACCGGTCAACCGGATTGCGCGGCGACACGATCGGTACCGCCGCATCCAGCGCCAGCACGCGAGAGCGGTTGGGCGCCGTCAGGTTCCCAAGTCCCGCCGCGCGGGCGCGGGCCGCCTCCTCGGGGCGGATTTCGCGCAGGGCCATGACGATATCGGCCTCGTCCGCCAGCAGGTCGGCAAAGCCGTTGTCGGTGTTGGTGACGCGAAAGGTGAACCGGCCAAGGACACGCCCGCCCGGTTTGCGCAGGGCATAGACGGTCCCGCTGGACGTTCCGATACGCTCTGCCTGCAACCCGCTGCGGGCGGCAAAACCCTCGACCAGGGCAGGCATCAGCCCGTGGCCGACACTGGCAGAGCCGGAAATCGTCACTTCCGCGACATAGTCGGTCAGGGAAGGGCAGCCGACACCGGTGCAGGTCACGCCCGAGCCGTCGACGGTCAACTCGCCAAAACGCGTTTCGATTCGGTAGAACTCGCCGTCGAACCCCAGCAGGTTGCCGGACAAGGCGATGCTGCCATCCCGCGATTTCAGCGTGATGTCCTGTGCCAGGGCGCAACCGGCCTGTATGAAAAGGAAAAGTGCGGCGAATACCGCCGCACGACTGATCGACATGAAGTCACCGTTACCCGACTGTCATCTGGCGGCGATAGTCATGTCTTCGACAAGGTTTTTCAACACCAGAAAGTCGCCCAGGGCCTCGCAAGAGGGCATCTGCAGCGTCAGGTCGCGGGCGCGAAGATCGCCGCCTTGGCGGATGTCCAGCGTCTGGGCCTCGACCTGGGTCTCGCAATTGCCTGCCGTCACTTCGGCCTCGACCGACAGCAGGATCTCCCCGCCGCGCCTGGCGGTGCCGGCGGGGAATGAATAGACCTCGGCGAACAGGGCTTCGGGTATGTCAGCGCTCCCCAGGCGGGACAGGAAACCGCCTTCGCCCTTGGCCGCGGCGGTCAGGTTGCCGGCATGGGCGGCCCAGATGTGGCCATCGGTAAAATAGCCCGCATCGAATTCTCGTGCATGCAGTTGCAGCCCGGCGTCGCCTTTCCATTGAACGACGACGCGATCATAGAACGGCAGAGAGCTCACGGCGGTTGTGGCCAGCGCGGCCTCGCCGTTGGCAAAGCTGGCGATAAAGACGGCTTGCTCGGCCAGGGCGGGCACAGACACGGAGAGCGATCCGTCTGGCTGTAACACGTCGGTGAACATCATGCCCTGATGGTGGATCGTCACCCGTTCGCTGGCGCGACAAGGAGCGATCAGCTCGACGTCGACAAGCGCGCCAGCGATGGGTGTCGCGCTCATCGTGATGTCGCAGGAAAACCCGGCCGCCGCCGACGCCTCGGGGAGGTCAGCCTCGGGCAGATCCCCCTCTGCGGCGGCCTTGATCACCACCGGGGCCTCGGGCAGGTGCGCCTCGGGCGGCCTGTCGGCAGGGATCATGGGCAGGGCAAGGGCCGCTGACGTCTGCTTGATTTCCGAGATTTCCAGCCTGGTATCAGCCGCCTTGCCGCCCTGCTGTGGCAGGGAAAAGCCGTATTGCATCACGTAACCGGTCCCAAGCGCGCAAACCAGGGTTGCGCCGCCGAGGAGATAGCTGGAAAGCCGGACCATGATGAAGACTCCTGTCCCTTGTTCTCAGTCTTTAACATGAGAGGCAAACATGGCGCGCATTGGGCACGCAGGCGGAGTCATTGAGGCGTAAATCGGGCGGGCGGCCCGCCGGGGGCCGCCGCGTGGGGTCAGCTGAACCGACCGTGGCAGTGCTTGAACTTCTTTCCCGACCCGCAGGGGCAGGGATCGTTGCGACCGGGGTTCCCCCAGGTTTCGGGGTTGTTCTCGTCAAAGCCCTCGGCCACGGCCTCGGGGGCCGGCGCATCGCCTGCCGGCACGGCGGCAGAGGGCGCCGGGGCCGCGCTTGCGGCGGCGCGGTCCATCTGGCGCTGCATCTCATCCTGCTGGCGGCGCATTTCGGCGATCATCGCCTGCTGTTCCTCTTCGGACATCGGGCGCACCTTGCTGAGCTGCTCGGTCACCGTCTCGCGCAGCCCGTCCAGCATGTTCTGGAACAGCTGGAAGGATTCGTTCTTGTACTCGTTCAGCGGGTCACGTTGCGCATACCCGCGGAAGCCCACGACCGACCGCAGGTGTTCCAGCGTCAGCAGGTGTTCGCGCCACTTGCCATCGATGGTTTGCAGCAGCACCTGCTTTTCGATCTGGCGCATGGTGTCCGGGCCAAAGGCCTCGGTCTTCTCGGCCATCATCTCGTCGCTGGCTTCTTCCAGACGCTCGCGGATCACCTCCTGGTCGACGCCGTCCTCCTCGGCCCAGCCGATGATGGGCAGGTCCATGCCCAGCTTTTCCAGCACGGCGGCGTAAAGCCCCTGCGTGTTCCACTGGTCGGCGTAGGCCTTGGGCGGGGCATAGGCATCCACCAGTTCCTCGATCACCTCGTGGCGCATGTCCGAGGTGATCTCGCTGACGTCCTGCGATTCCATGATCTCGCGTCGCTGGCTGAAGATGACCTTCCGCTGGTCGTTCATCACGTCGTCGAACTTCAACAGCTGCTTGCGGATGTCGAAGTTGCGCCCCTCGACCTTGGCCTGCGCGCGCTCCAGAGACTTGTTCACCCAGGGGTGAACGATGGCCTCGCCTTCCTTCATGCCCAGGCCCGACAGCACCTTTTCCAGCCGTTCCGAGCCGAAGATGCGCATCAGGTCATCTTCGAGGCTGAGGAAGAAGGAGGACCGCCCCGGGTCGCCCTGACGGCCTGAGCGGCCGCGCAGTTGGTTGTCGATGCGGCGCGATTCGTGGCGTTCGGTGGCAAGAACGAACAGGCCGCCCGCCTCCTTGACCGCCTGTTCGTCGGCCTCGTGCTGGGCCGCGATCTCGGCGCGGATCTCGTCGGGGTGGCGGTCGGGGTTGGCGGCGATGGCTTCCATGATCTGGAATTCCACGTTGCCGCCCAGCTTGATGTCGGTGCCGCGGCCCGCCATGTTCGTGGCGATGGTGATCGCGCCCAGCTTGCCCGCGTCGGCGACGATCTGTGCCTCCTGCTCGTGCTGGCGCGCGTTCAGGACGTTGTGCTTAAGCCCCGCCTGCGTCAGCATCTGGCTCAGCATCTCGGATTTCTCGATCGAGGTGGTGCCGACGAGGACCGGCTGGCCCTTTTCATGGGCTTTCTTGATCTCTTCGACGATGGCGGCGTATTTCTCGGCGCCGGTGCGATAGACGGCGTCGTCCTCGTCGATCCTTGCAATCGGCAGGTTGGTCGGCACCTCGACCACGCCCAGACCGTAGATCTGGCTGAATTCCTCGGCCTCGGTGGCCGCCGTCCCGGTCATGCCGGACAGCTTCTCGTACAGGCGGAAATAATTCTGGAAGGTCACGCTGGCCAGCGTCACGTTCTCGGGCTGGATGTCGCAGCCTTCCTTGGCCTCGATCGCCTGGTGCAGACCGTCCGACAGGCGGCGGCCGGCCATCATCCGGCCGGTGAACTCGTCGATCAGAACGACCTCGCCGTCGCGGACGATGTAATCCTTGTCCTTGGTGAACAGCTTGTGCGCCCGGATCGCCTGGTTGACGTGGTGCACGACGGTGGTGCTTTCCGGGTCATAGAGGCTCTGTCCCTCCTCAAGCAGGTCATGCGCCTGAAGCATCTGCTCGAGGTACTCGTTGCCCTCGTCGGTAAAGGTGACGTTCCGGGTCTTTTCATCGACGGTATAGTGATCCTCGGCCAGTTCCGGGATCAGCTTGTCGATGGACAGGTACAGCTCGGACCGGTCGTCGGATGGCCCCGAGATGATCAGCGGCGTGCGCGCCTCGTCGATCAGGATCGAGTCGACCTCGTCGACGACAGCAAAATAGTGGTCGCGCTGGAACATCTGGTCCAGCTCTGACTTCATGTTGTCGCGCAGATAGTCGAAGCCCAGCTCGTTGTTCGTCGCGTAGGTGATGTCGCAGGCATAGGCCTGTTTCTTTTCCTCGTCCGGCTGGCGCGGGTAGACGACGCCGGTCGTCAGACCTAGCGCGCCGTAGACGTTGCTCATCCACTCGGCGTCCCGCTTGGCGAGATAGTCGTTGACGGTGACGATATGCACGCCCTTGCCGGTCAGGGCGTTCAAGTAGGCGGGGAAGGTTGCGACCAATGTCTTGCCCTCGCCGGTCTTCATCTCGGCGATGTTGCCCTGGTGCAGAAAGATCCCGCCCATAAGCTGCACGTCGAAGGCGCGCAGGCCCAGGGCCCGCTTGGCGGCTTCGCGGCAGTTGGCAAAGGCCTCCGGCAGCAGCGAGTCCAGGCTTTCGCCCTTTTCGATACGCTCCTTGAACTCTTCGCTCTTGGCGATCAGACCGGCATCGTCGAGTTTCTCGAACTCCGGTTCCAGCGCGTTGATCTTTTCCACCAGCGGACGTGTGGCCTTGATCTTACGGTCGTTCGGCGTGCCGAACACCTTGCGCGCGATTTTTCCCAGCATGGTCTGATGTACCTGTTTCCAGCGTCAAGTGCGGCATCTGCTTGCCCGCCTCGCACATGAGCCATATGACGGAACGAAAAGACCGGCCTCGCAGAGCCTTTCGGGCATGTAAGGGGACGGCTGTAGAGTGTCAACGCCGCCCAGGGACGCGGCACCGAATCAAGAGGAAGAACCGATGTCGAAAACCCTCATGAAACTCTCGGCTGCGGCGGTCGCCCTGACCCTTGCCTTGCCGGCCCTCGCGCAGGACGCCGAGGCCGACAAGCCGGCCGAGATCACCATCGACACCGTCGTCGCCACCGTCAACGGCAAGGACATCACCTTTGGCCACATGCTGATGGCGCGCGTCGGGCTGCCCGAGCAGTTCCAGCAGGCGCCGACCGACCAGCTCTGGGAAGGGCTGCTGGAACGGTTGATCCAGTACGAGACCATGGCTCAGTCCGACAAGAGCGAGGAAACTCACCGGGTCAAGCTGGCGTTGGACAACGAAGAGCGCGAGCTGCTGGCCGCCGAGGCGATGCGGGCCGTGGCCGAAGGTTCGGTGACCGAAGAGGCCGTCGAGGCCGCCTACAAGGCCGATTACGTCGATGCCGACCTGGGGGTCGAATACAATGCCTCGCACATCCTGGTCGAGACCGAGGAAAAGGCCAAGGAACTGATCCAGGAACTGGCCGACGGCGCCGATTTCGCGGAACTGGCGCGTGCCAACTCCACCGGTCCGACCGGTCCCAACGGCGGCTCGCTGGGCTGGTTCGGCAAGGGCCGGATGCTCAAGGCCTTCGAAGACGCGGTGGCCGCGATGGAGCCGGGCGCCGTCTCCGACCCGGTGCAGACGCGTTATGGCTGGCATGTCATCACCCTGAACGAGACCCGGACGATGGATGCCCCGCCGCTGGAACAGGTTCGCCCCGCGATCGAGCAGAAGCTCAAGCAGGACGCGGTCCAGGCCTATATCGAGGAACAGACCGAGGCCGGTGAGGTGACGCGGCTCGATTTCACGGACATCGACACGTCGATCCTGAACAACTTCGACCTGCTGGGGGACTGACCCGATGCCTCCCCGGTCTCCGCTTGCTCCCGCAGACTTTCCCGCGCTCCCGGTCATCGGGGGCGCAAGGTTCGCTATCGCCGAGGCCGGGGTGCGCTACACGGGGCGCCCGGACGTGATGCTGGCACTGCTCGATCCGGGCAGCGTCGTGGCCGGGGTGTTCACCCGCTCGGCCACGCGGTCGGCCAACGTGCTGGACTGCCAGGCCAAGATCGGCGCCGACAGCGCCGAAGGCGCGGCCATCATCGTCAACTCGGGCAATTCCAACGCCTTTACCGGCAAGGCCGGTGAAGGCTCCGTCTCGGCCATCTGCGCGGCAGTGGCGGCGCAAACCGGCCTGCCGGCATCGCGTGTCTTCACCTCCTCGACCGGGGTGATCGGCGAACGCCTGCCGCATGACCGCATCACCGCCAAGCTGGACGAACTGCACGGCGCCCTCTCGCCCGCGGGGCTGGCAGATGCCGCCCGTGCCATCATGACCACCGACACCTTTCCCAAGGCGGCGACGGCGGAAATCGACGTCGATGGCAAACCGGTGCGAATCGCCGGGATCGCCAAGGGCTCGGGCATGATTGCGCCCGACATGGCGACCATGCTGGTGTACATCTTCACCGACGCGCGCATCGGCCGCGCCGATTTGCAGGGACTGGTGTCGGAACTCAACGCCAAGACCTTCAACAACATCACCGTGGACAGCGACACCTCGACCTCGGACACGCTGCTGATGGCGGCGACCGGTGCGTCCGGCGTCGACGTGACCTGGAACGCAGACTTCACCCAGGCGCTGTACAACGTGATGCTGGACCTGGCGCACCAGGTCGTGCGCGACGGCGAGGGGGCGACGAAATTCGTCACCGTGCATGTCTCCGGCGCGGCCTCGGATGCCGATGCCCGGACCCATGCGCTGGCCATCGCCAACTCGCCGCTGGTCAAGACCGCCCTTGCCGGAGAGGACCCGAACTGGGGCCGCATCGTCATGGCCGTCGGCAAGAGCGGCGCCGCGGCCGACCGGGACAAGCTGTCGATCCGCTTTGGCGACACCCTTGTCGCCAGCGAAGGCTGGGTCGCCGAAAGCTACCGCGAGGAGGATGGCGCCACCTATTTCAAGGGGCAGGAAATCGACATCAACGTCGATATCGGCCTTGGCGCCGGACAGGCCACCGTCTGGACTTGCGACCTGACCCACGGCTACATCCAGATCAACGCGGACTACCGGTCCTGACCAATCCGTTGCGGCCCCTGTTTCTTCTCTCCATAAATACTCCGGGGAGCGCGAGGGGCTGGCCCCTCGCTCCCTCCCTCGCCAGCCAGAGCAGGTTTCCATGAAGATCATTCTCGTCTCCGCCGTCGCCCTGATCGACGCCGACGGCCGCGTCCTCCTCGCCCAGCGGCCCGAGGGCAAGAGCATGGCCGGCCTCTGGGAATTCCCGGGCGGCAAGGTCGAAACGGGGGAAACGCCCGAGGCCGCACTGATTCGCGAGTTGCACGAGGAACTGGGGATCGAGACCTGGTCCAGCTGCCTCGCGCCCCTGACCTTTGCCTCGCATGGCTACGATGACTTCCACCTGCTGATGCCGCTGTTCGCCTGCCGCAAGTGGGGCGGGATTCCGCAGTCGAAAGAGGGGCAGGCGCTGAAATGGGTGCGCATGCAAGAGTTGCGCGACTACCCCATGCCGCCGGCCGATATTCCCTTGATCCCGATCCTGAGGGACTGGCTTTAGGCAAGCCTCGTTGACCTTTTTTCCATCACTTTGTAGCGGGCAATTGCCGGTTGCCCGCGATTTCCGCGCCGATGCCTGTTTTTCGGGCTAAGTATCGCGAAACATAGACAAAGGGACTATGGCATTGTTGCCGCGACCGTTGTAATTTGCCCACAACTCAAACAACCGGAGGTGCGTCATGCTCAAGACAATCGTTATCGGAAGTTGTGTTTCGGTTCAGGGCCTCGTGGAAAAGACATTCCCCGATGGCCGCATATCGGTGCGCGTCGGCGACAACCTGTTCGTCGGCAAACCTGCCTGAAAGGTCCTCCGGGTGCCTTCACCCGGGTCGTAGTCAGTTCGCGGGGGCAGAGGGCGACTCGGCCCCTTTTTTCATGCGCATCGCTTCGATTTCACAGGCCATGTCCTCCGAGAGATCGGACAGAGCGTCGGCCTCGAGGCCGCGCTGCGCCTCGATCCGCAGGGCCGTCAGGTTGGCCTGATAGCGGCGGGCCAGCCGCGCTGTATCCGCGTCCTCCGGCAGCTCTCCGGCCGCTTTCGCGGCGTCGAAGATCGCCCGGAACTCGCCTGTCATCTTGTCGAGATAGTGACGTGACTGCACGGCCAGCGCAGCCTCGCCCTCTGTTGCGTCCAGCATCGTGCGGACCACCATGCAGGCGCGCCGCTTGGGATCGTCCGCCTCTGCCTTGGCAAACGAGCGAAGGAACTCCGCCAAAGCGGTCAGAGGCGATGCATGGGCCGTCTGCAGGTCCGCAAGGGTCTGCCTGTTGCGCTGGTAGTAGCGATCAAGCGCCAGCAGGAACAAGGCCTCCTTGCTCTTGAACGCGGCGTAGATGCTGCCGGGCTTCATCTGCAGGGCAGCCTCCAGGTCCTTCAGGGACGTCGCGTGATAGCCCTTTTTCCAGAACAGGGTCAGCGCCGCATCAAGCGCGGTATCGCGATCATATGGCCGTGCTCGTGTCATGGGCGACACATATAGGCGGTCCTGCTCCCTTTGTCCTGCGTTTGTCATGCTCGCTCACGTTTGAGTGAACACTCAAAGCCAGCATTGAGTGATCGCTCAAGTCAACTATGTTCCCTGCACAGACGGCACATCAAGCCAATCCAAAGGAGACAAAGATGACCGAATTCACCCTGCACGACGAAACCTCCGCACCCGAAGAGTCCAAGCCCCTGCTGGAAAACTCCAAGGCTGCCTTCGGCCGTCTGCCCGGCCTGCATCGGGTGATGGCAGAATCGCCGGCCTTGCTGGAGGGCTACCAAACCCTGCACCGGCTGTTTCAGAACAGCAGCTTTGACAAGGATGAGCTGACCGTCGTCTGGCAGGCGATCAACGTCGAGAACGAATGCCACTACTGCGTGCCAGCTCACACCGGCATCGCCAAGCAGATGGGCGTCGACGACGAGATCACCAACGCCCTGCGCGACGAAACGCCCTTGCCCACGGCCAAGCTGGAAGCGCTGCGGACCTTCACCCTGAAACTGGTGCGCCAGAACGGCTTCGTGGCGGACGAGGACGTGCAAGCCTTCCTTGATGCCGGCTACACCCACCAGAACATCCTGGATGTGATCCTGGGCTACAGCCAGAAGATCATGTCGAACTACACCAACCACCTCGCCCGGACGCCGGTCGACAAGGTGTTCGAAAAGTTCGCCTGGTCCAAGACCGACAAGGCGGCCTGAAACGGGCCAAGCCTCACAAGGCGACCAACGAAAAAGGCCGGCGAATTTCGCCGGCCTTTCCATGTGGTGCTATCAGCGGGATCAGTCCAGCGACCGTTCGATCTCTTGGCGTTCGAAGATCTCGATCACGTCGCCCGGACGGATGTCGTCGTAGTTCTCGAAGGCCATGCCGCATTCCTGGCCGGACTGCACCTCGGCAACCTCGTCCTTGAAACGCTTGAGCGTTTTCAGCGTACCTTCGTGGATCACCACGTCGTCGCGCAGCAGGCGCACGCCGGCGGAGCGGCGGGCAATGCCCTCGGTGACGAGACAGCCGGCCACCTTGCCGACGTTCGACACCTTGAAGACTTCCTTGATCTCGGCATACCCGATGAAGTTCTCGCGGATCTCGTTCGACAGCAGGCCCGAGGCCGCCGCCTTCACGTCGTCCACGAGGTCGTAGATCACCGAGTAATAGCGGATCTCGACGCCCTTCTGGTTGGCCGCGTTGCGGGCGGGCGCATTGGCCCGCACGTTGAAGCCGATCACCGGACAGCCGGAGGCCTCTGCAAGGCCCACGTCGGTTTCGGTGATGGCGCCCACGCCATAGTGGATGACCCGTACGCGGACCTCGTCGTTGCCGACCTTCTCCAGCGCCTGAACGATGGCCTCGGAAGAACCCTGCACGTCCGCCTTGACGATGACCGGCAGCTCGCTGACGTTCTCGTCTTCCTTGGCCTTCTGCAGCAGTTGGTCCAGCGTGGTGGCGGCACCTGCCGCGGCACGCTTTTCCTTGGCCAGGTTGGCACGATACTCGGCGATTTCACGCGCTTGCGCCTCGGTCTCGGTGACGTTCAGAACGTCGCCGGCCTCGGGTGTGCCGTTCAGGCCCAGCACCTCGACAGGCACCGAGGGACCGGCTTCCTTGACGCGGTCGCCCTTGTCGTTGATCAGCGCACGGACCTTGCCGTACTGCTCGCCGACGACAAAGACATCGCCCTGACGCAGGGTGCCGCGCTGAACCAGCACGGTCGCCACGGGGCCACGGCCCACGTCCAGCTGCGCCTCGATCACGGCACCTTCGGCGGCCCGGTTCGGGTTCGCCTTCAGTTCCAGGATCTCGGCCTGCAGCGCGATGGCTTCCAGCAGTTCATCCAGGCCCTGGCCAGTATGGGCCGAGACCTCGACGTCCTGCACGTCACCGGACAGTTCCTCGACGATCACCTCGTGCTGCAACAGATCGGTGCGCACCTTGGTGGGGTTGGCCGACGGCTTGTCGATCTTGTTGATCGCCACGATCATCGGCACCTTCGCCGCCTTGGCGTGGTTGATGGCCTCGACGGTCTGCGGCATCACCGCGTCATCCGCGGCAACCACCAGCACGACGATATCCGTCACCTGTGCCCCGCGCGAGCGCATCGAGGTAAAGGCCGCGTGGCCCGGCGTATCGAGGAAGCTCAGCACCGCACCGCTGTCGGTCGTCACCTGGTAGGCGCCGATGTGCTGCGTGATGCCGCCCGCTTCGCCGGCCGTCACCTTGGCATCCCGGATCGCGTCCAGAAGCGAGGTCTTGCCGTGGTCGACGTGGCCCATGATCGTGATGACCGGGGGACGCGGGTGCAGGTCTTCGGGCTTGTCCTCGACCTCCTTGATGACGTCCTCGACATCGGCGTCCGACACGCGCTGCACGCGGTGACCGAATTCCTCGATGATCAATTCCGCGGTATCGGCGTCGATCGACTGGTTCTGGGTCGCCATGATGCCGTTGTTCATCAGCGACTTGACGACATCGCCCACGCGTTCGGCCATGCGGTTGGCCAGTTCGGCCACCGTGATCGCCTCGGGCAGCTTGACGTCGCGCGTCACCTTCTCGCGCGCCTGTTGGCCGCCCATCGCCTTCTGGCGTGCGCGTTCCTGTTTCCGTTTCATCGCGGCCAGGGATTTCTGCCGGCCGCCTTCGCCGCCCGACAGGGCCTGGTTCAGGGTCAGCTTGCCCGAACGGCGTCCGCCGTCGCCACGGCCACGTCCACCACGACCGCTCTTCTGGTCGTCGCGGTCGGGGGTCCGGCGCGGGGCCTCGTCCTTCTTGGGCTTGGCGCGGGCCTGTTCGTCGGCCTTGGGCGCAGGCTGGGCGGCGGCAGCGGCAGCGGCCTTGGCCGCGTCCTCCGCCTCGCGCTTCTTGCGCTCTTCTTCCTCGGCCTTGCGCTTCAGCGCTTCCTCGGCTTCGCGCTGTTCGCGCTCTTTCTGTTCCTTTTCGGCGCGGAGGCGCTCGCGCTCTTCGGCGCGGGCCTTTTCCTCGGCCTCGCGCTTGGCGGCTTCCTCGGCCTCGCGTGCCTTGGCGGCTTGCAGCGCCTTCAGGCGGCGCTCCATCTCTGCGTCCGAGATGCCGGCCGGGCGCTTGCCACCCGAACCGCCGACCTGGCCGCCCTTGCCGCCACCCGCGCCGCTACCGGCGCCGGGCTTCGGGACGACGACCCGCTTACGCTTGGTCTCCACCACGACGTTCTTTGTGCGTCCGTGGCTGAAGCTCTGCTTCACACTGCCCGAACGGGCCCCGCCGCCACGCACGCCCAATGTCTTTTTGCCGTCGTTATCGCTCATAAAGCTTCTTCATCCTTTCCGGTGGCCCCTGCCACCGCGATCCGCGTCTGACGTGACGCGTACACCCTTCAAGCGCTGGGCTTCCTCTACAATACGCGGCACGAGTCCGCCAGAGCCAAGCGCGGCATGTATCACAGTTTGTCGGCCAAAGGCCATGCCCAGTTCATCTGCCGTCAGCCAGCCGATGTAATCGCCGCCATACGGCGTCGACAGTTTCGACTTGCCCCGACCCGAGCCGTCCTCCGCCTGGATCAGCACCGAGGCCTCTTCCATCTGCAACCAGGACTTGACCTTCTCGTAGCCCGAGATGGCCTGTCCCGACTTCCGCGCCAGCGAGATCAGGTCGATGACCCGCTTCGCCAGCATCTGTTCGATCAGATCGGACAGCCCGTCGGGGAGTTTCACGGGCTGTTTCATTGCCCGTGAGAAAAGCCCCTTTGCGGCTGCCTTGTCGATCGCCGCCCGGTTGGCCGATATATATACGCCTCGTCCGGGCAATTTACCAGCCAGATCCGGAACCATCCGTCCGTCCGGGCCCAGAACGAACCGGATCAGCCCGTCGCGGGGCTGCACATCGCCGGTGGCGATGCACTTCCGCTCTGGTCCGTCGTCGTGCGTCTTGGCCCGTCCGCCTCTCGTCATGCCGGTATCAGGCCTCCTGCTCTTCGGTCTCGCCGGTGTCGTCGGACAGGTCTGCGTCACCTTCCTCGGCCTCGGCCTCCAGCTCGGTGGGATCGACCCAGCCCAGCAGGACGCGCGCGGTCATGACCATGTTCTGCGCCTCTTCGAGATCGACCTCGAATTTCTCCAGCAGGCCGTCGTCCTTGACGCGCTGGCCGTCCACGGTGGTCCAGCCGCCGGCCAGTTCCCAGTCGGCGCAGGTGGCAAAGTCTTCCAGCGTCTTGATGCCGTCCTCGGCCAGCGCCTCGACCATCTGGGGCGTCAGGCCCTCGAAGTTCACAAGGCTGTCGTCGACGCCCAGTTCGCGGGCGTGTTCCAGCGCCTTGCGCGCCTGTTCTTCCAGAACGTCGCGGGCACGGGCCTGCAACTCGTTGGCGGTGTCCTCGTCCACGCCGTCGATCACCAGCAGTTCGTCGATCTCGACATAGGCCACTTCCTCGAGGTTGGTGAAGCCTTCGGAGACCAGGAGCTGGGCAAAGAACTCGTCCAGGTCCAGCGTGTCCATGAACAGCTTGGTGCGTTCCTCGAACTCGGCCTGGCGGCGCTTCGATTCTTCCTCTTCTGTCATGATGTCGATGTCGAGCGCGGTCAGCTGCGAAGCCAGGCGCACGTTCTGACCGCGACGACCGATCGCCAGCGACAGCTGCTCGTCCGGCACGACCACCTCGATGCGCTCGGCCTCTTCGTCCAGGACCACCTTGCTGACCTCGGCGGGCTGCAGGGCGTTCACCAGGAAGGTCGGCACATCCTCGTTCCACGGAATGATGTCGATCTTTTCGCCCTGAAGCTCGTTCACCACGGCCTGCACACGGCTGCCGCGCATACCCACGCAGGCGCCGACCGGGTCGATGCCGCTGTCATAGGAAATCACGGCGATCTTGGCGCGCGAACCGGGGTCGCGGGCGACGGCCTTGATCTCGATGATGCCGTCGTAGATTTCCGGCACTTCCATCTTGAACAGCTCGGCCATGAACTGCGGGTCGGTCCGCGACAGGAAGATCTGCGGGCCGCGGGTCTCGCGCCGCACGTCCTTGATGTAGCAGCGGATGCGGTCGCCGGGGCGATACGATTCGCGACCGATCTTCTCGTTGCGGCGCAGGATCGCCTCGCCACGGCCCACGTCGACGATGACGTTGCCGTATTCCTCGCGCTTGACGACGCCGTTGATGATGGTGCCGGCGCGGTCCTTGAATTCGTCGTACTGGCGGTCGCGCTCGGCCTCGCGGACCTTTTGCAGGATCACCTGCTTGGCCGACTGCGCCGCGATCCGGCCCAGTTCCACCGGCGGCACCTCTTCCGAGTAGACGTCACCCACCTGCGGGTCGGCCATGTACTGCTTGGCCTGCTCGACGGTCATCTCTGCCTGGTAGTTTTCCAGTTCCTCGTCCTCGACCACGGTGCGGACGCGGGTAAAGGTCGCCTTGCCGGTGCGCCGGTCGATCGACACGCGGATGTCCATCTCGGCGCCGTAGCGGGACTTGGCCGCCCGGGCGAGGCTTTCTTCCATCGCTTCGACGACCAGACCGGGGTCGATCATCTTCTCGCGCGCCACCGCCTCGGCGGTCTGCAGGAGTTCCAGCTGGTTTGCAGAGGTGATTGCCATTGTTATTGCTCCTCGTCCCGAGACTGTTCGGTCTCGATCTCGTCAAACTTGGTCTCGTCCAGTGTCGTGCCTGCGCCCTGGGCATCCGCCTTCTTGCGGGCCTTCAGCATGAGGCGGATCAGTTCGTCGGTCATCACCAGCTTGGCGTCGGTCAGCCAGTCGAATTCCAGCCCGATGGTGCCCTCGTCGAGGTTGATCAGGACCTCGCCGTCCTCGACCCCGGCCAGCACGCCGCGAAACCGCTTGCGGCCCTCGATCATCTCCGAGGTTTCAAGCCGGGCTTCGTAGCCCTCGTAGGTCTCGAAATCCTTCAGCCGGGTCAGGTGGCGGTCGATGCCGGGGCTGGACACTTCCAGCGTATAGGCGTCGATGATCGGGTCCTCGACGTCCAGCACGGCGCTGACGGCGGTCGAGATCTCGCCGCATTCATCCACCTCGATTCCGCCCTGGGGGCGTTCGGCCATGATCTGCAGCGTCGGCACCTGTCCACCCATCAGTCGGATGCGGACCAGTTCGAAACCCATGTCCTCGATCACGGGCTGCACGATTTCCGCAAGACGCTTGTCCATGCCGGTCTTTGCGATCAGGTCGGTCATTGGTCATTTGCCTTTCGGGCACAAAAAAACGGGCCAGCGGCCCGTTTGCGAAAGAACGATGGGCGCCGGGGCTGAACCTCGGCGCGCCGCTGTTGAAGCGCATATAGGCGAGCGCCGGACCGGACGCAAGCAGATTCGCGAAGGGAGGGCGCCGGGGCGGATGTCCTCCCCCGCGAAGGCGCCCCGGCGGTCAGGGTTAACAAAACCCTGCGCCTTTGTACGAAATGCAGGAATCGCCGTACGTTTTGTACAAAACGTACACAGGCGCGGGCTCAGGTCATGACGTCCGGGGCCGTTCGCCCGGTGCGTTCCGGCAGGCCGGTCAGCGCGTTCACCGCCGCCGCCAGGTCGCGCAGCGCCGCCTGAGTCTCGACGTTCAGATCACCCCCGGCGGGCTCGTAGCGTTCCAGGTAGACGCGGATCGTCGCGCCCTCGGTGCCGGTGCCCGACAGGCGGATCACCGCCCGGCTGTCGTCCTCGAAAAAGATCCGCAAGCCTTGGTTTTTGCTGACAGATCCGTCCACCGGATCGGTGTAGGAGAACTGGTCCGCGCGGGCGATCACCTTGGGCGGATTGCCGACCTCGGTGCCGGGAAGATCGTCCAGCCGGGCGTTCATGTCGCCCATCAGCCCCTCGGCGGCGGCGGCATCCACCGCCTCGTAATCGTGCCGCGAATAGTAGTCGCGCCCATAGCTGCGCCAGTGGTCCTGGAGGATCTCCGACACGGGAATCTTGCGTGCGGCCAATATGTTAAGCCACAAAAGCACCGCCCACAGCCCGTCCTTTTCGCGGACGTGATCGCTCCCGGTGCCGGCGCTTTCCTCGCCGCAAAGCGTGGCGCGGCCCGCGTCCAGCAGGTTGCCGAAGAACTTCCAGCCGGTCGGCGTCTCAAAGCTTTCGATGCCCAGTTTTTCCGCCACACGGTCGGCGGCACGGCTCGTCGGCATCGACCGCGCGACACCTGCCAGCCCGCTGGCGTACCCCGGCGCAAGATGGGCATTTGCGGCCAGCACGGCCAGGCTGTCCGAGGGCGTGACATAGACGCCCTTGCCCAGGATCATGTTGCGATCGCCGTCCCCGTCCGAAGCGGCGGCAAAGTCCGGCCCGTCGTCGCGCATCACCATGTCGACCAGCGGCTTGGCCCAGATCGGGTTCGGGTCCGGATGCCCCTTGCCGAAATCGACCGAAGGCACGCCGTTCAGCACCGTCCCCTTGGGGGCGCCCAGCATTCCTTCAATGATCGCAGTGGCATAAGGGCCGGTCACCGCGTGCATCGCGTCGAATTTCAGGGTAAAGCCCCCGGCGATCAGCGCCCGGATGGCGTCGAAATCGAACAGTTCCTGCATCAGCGAGGCGTAATCCGCCACCGGGTCCAGGATCTCGACCGTCATCTTGCCCAGCCCGGTTTCGCCCAGGATTCCCAGGTCCACGTCCGGCGTTTCCAGCGTGGTGTATTCGGAAATGCCCTGCGTCTGCTCGTGGATCGCCGCGGTCACGCTCTCCGGCGCGGGGCCACCGTTGGAGATGTTGTATTTCAGGCCGAAATCCGCCTCGATGCCGCCCGGGTTATGGCTCGCCGACAGGACAAGCCCGCCATCGGCACCGCGCTTGCGGATCAGGTTCGAGGCAGCCGGCGTCGACAACAGGCCTTCGCGTCCGACGATGCAGCGCGCGGCACCCTGTGCGGCGGCCATGCGAAGGATGATCTGGATCGCCTCGGCGTTGTAGTAACGCCCGTCCCCGCCGACGACGAATGTCCTATCCTCAACCCCGCCGATGGCGTTGAAGATCGACTGCACGAAGGCCTCGACATAGCCGTCCTGCATGAAGACGCGCGTCTTCTTGCGCAGGCCGGACGTGCCGGGTTTCTGGCCGTCAAAGGGCGTCAGCGGGCGGGTGATGGGCGTCATGGAAATGGTCCTTTCTAATCGGTCCCTCTGCGGTCCTTGGGCATGAAAGCGCGAATGCGGCTCTCGGGCAATGCTTCCTTGAGGCCATCGACCGCCACGGGCAGGCGGCGGCGCCAGTTCGGATGCTCGGCGATGGTGCCGGGCAGGTTCTGCGCCTCGAGGCAACCCAGCAGGTCGTCCAGTTGCAATGCCACCAGCGCGGATGGCGCGGTGCAAAGCCGGGCTTGCACCGCTTCGGTGATCCTGTCGATACGGGCCGCAGGCGGCAGGCCGCACAAGTCGCGCAGGCCCGCACGCTGCCGGGCGCGTTCATCGTGTCGCGCCCGGGTCTGGCTGCTGTTCAACCAGCCCATGCGTTGCCACCAGTCGATGTCCTGCCCGTACCAGAAGCCGCGTAGCGTCGGCGTGTCGTGGGTGCCGAAACAAGCCAGAGAGAAAGCGCGCAGGTCCTTGGGATCGCACAGTGTTCCGTCTTGCGCCGTCTCGTATTGCCAGACGGCATAACTCAGCAGCCCGGCGCGGTTCAGGGTCTCGCGGAAGCCGTCGGGCACAAGGCCAAGGTCCTCCCCCACGACCAGGCAGCGGGTCCGTGCCGCCTCGATGGCGATCACGGCAAGCAGGCTTTCGAATGGCTGCGAGACATAGCCGCCCGGGCTGCCGTCGTCGGGAATCCAGAAGCTGCGCAACAGGCCCAGCGCGTGATCCACCCGCAGGATGCCCGCCTTGGCCATCAGCTTGCGCAGCATGGCGCGCAGCGGACGGTATTGTGCGGCGCGCAGACGGGCCGGCGCATGGGCGGCCAGGTTCCAGGACTGGCCCTCGGGGTTCAGGTGATCGGGCGGAGCACCGATGGTGACGCCTTGGGCGATGGTGTCGCGATGCATCCAGACTTCGGCGCCGCCGGGCCGCGCGCCCACGGCCAGGTCAAGGTACAGCCCGAAGTCCATCCCGGCCTCGCGCGCGGTGGCCTGCGCGGCGTCGATCTGTGTCTCGGCCCGCCATTGCAGCCACTGGTGGAATTCCACGCCCTCGGCGGCGGCACGCGCGGCCTCGGGGCCGGGGCGGCGCAGGGCGTCGGGCCAGCTGCGGAAATCCTCGCCGTAAAGGGCGCTCAGTGCTTCGAACTGGGCAAAGGTATCCAACCGGGCACCGCCCTCGGCCCGGAAGCTCTGAAAGGCGCGGCGCTCGGGTTCCGGGGCGGCCTCGAATCGCTGGTATTCGCTGTGCAGCGCGCCGCGCTGGCGTCGGCGGTAGGTGACATAGTCGATCAGCTCATCCCGTGGTGTCGGCCCCAGTCCGGCGCGCGGCGCGATGTGATCGGTGCTGAAAAATCCCCGGTGCGTCGGGGAATAGGGGCTGGTCATCTCCTCGGCGGTCCAGCCCAAGGCGTGGATCGGGTTCAGCCCGAAGAATTGCGCCCCCGCCTGCGCCAGCGCCCGCAGGGCGGCGGGCAGGTCGCCATAGCTGCCCAACCCGCCGTTGTGCGCGGAACGCAGGCCATAAAGCGCGCCGCAAACGCCCCATCCCTTGGCCCGCCCGGTGAGATCCTGAACGGTTGGCGCATGGGCGGGGGCCGCCAGCACCAGCGATTCGGAATGTCGGTCCGGCGCGGCAACATGCAGAGTGAAATACCCCATGCCCAGCGGCGCCATGTCGATGCTGTCGCCGGCCCTCCCCGCCTGCACCTCGGCGCCACTTTCGTCCAGCAGCATCCAGTCGCAGGGCGACGGGACGGGCAGGGACAGCGGCTTGCCTGCGCGGGCCAGGATCTCGGTCGGCACGGGATTCTCGTCCTGCCGGGCGCGCAGATGGTCCAGCGCTTCGGTCACCGCGGCGGGCGTATCGGCCGCGACACCCATGCCCCCGAGAAGCGCGCGCAATGTCTCCGGGGCGGCGGCGTGTTCATGACCTTGCAGATCGTGAAAGCCGAGATGAACGCCATAGGCCTTCGCCAGGTCGCGCAGGTCCTCATCGGCTCCGGTCATGTCGTCTTCTCCGGATGGCGGACAAAGCCCGCGACGCTGAATGCGGCGACACTGACGGTCGCCTCGGTGATGTCCTGCGGGGTCTGGCGGGACGTCGAACTGTCGATCTCGCGCCGCCAGATACCGGCGGTCCGGGGCAGTTCCAGCACTTGATCGCTGCCCTCGCGGTTGAAGGCCAGCAGGACTTGCTCGGTGTCGGCGCAGCCTGACGGACTTTCGGCACAGCCGCGCAGCAGCAGGCAGAGCGAGGTCAGCCCCGGATCGCGCCAGTTGAGCGCGCTGCCGTCAAAGGCCCGCCACTCCACGTCCGGTTTTCCGTCCTTGCGCTGGACACCGTGCAGGAACCTTCCCTGCCGCAACACGCCGTGCGCCTTGCGGAAAGCGATCAGTGCGGCGGTGAAATTGACCAGGTCCTCGTCCATTGCCGCCCAGTCCAGCCAACTGGTCTCGTTGTCCTGGCAATAGGCGTTGTTGTTGCCGCCCTGCGAGTTGCCGCCTTCATCACCTGCCAGGATCATCGGCGTGCCCTGAGACAACATCACCGTGGCCAGCATGTTGCGCACGCGCTGTCGGCGGGCCGAGAGAATCGCCTTGTCCTCCGTCTCGCCTTCTTCGCCCAGGTTGTCCGAGTGGTTGGCGTGGTGGCCGTCGCGGTTGCCCTCGCCGTTGGCCTCGTTGTGGCGCTTTGAGTAGGCGGTGACATCGGCCAGGGTGAACCCGTCGTGGGCGGCGGCGAAATTGACAGAGGCCCAGGTGCGTCGCCCACGCGTATCGAACAGGTCGGCCGTGCCCAGCAGGGCCGAACCAAGGTCCTGCGCCGCGTGTCCGTCACCGCGCCAGAAACGCCGGACGGTGTCGCGAAAGCGGTCGTTCCACTCGGCGAATTCCGGTGGGAACTCGCCCAGCCGATAGCCGCCATGCCCCAGGTCCCACGGCTCGGCGATCAGCTTGACCTCTGCCAGCAGCGGGTCCTGCCTGAGCGCGTCCATGAACCCGCCATTCCGGTCGAAGCCCTGTCGTTCGCGCCCCAGCGTGGTGGCAAGGTCAAAGCGGAACCCGTCCACGCCCATGCAATCGACCCAGAAACGCAGGGAATCCAGGATCAGGCGCAGGACAAAGGGATGATCCGTGTTCAGCGTGTTCCCGGTGCCGGTGTCGTTGACGTAGAACCGCGGCTGGCCCTCGACCAGCCGGTAGTAAGAGGCATTGTCGAGCCCGCGAAACGAGAAGGTCGGCCCAAGCTGATCGCCCTCGGCAGAGTGGTTGTAGACCACGTCCAAGATCACCTCGATCCCGGCCGCGTGGAACTTGTCGACCATCCGGCGAAAGCCCGCCACGCCAGCAGGGCCAAGATAGCGCGGTTCGGGGACAAAGAACCCGGCGGTATTGTAGCCCCAGTAATTAATCAGCCCGCGCCCGGTCAGCGCGTTTTCCGACCGGATCGCCTGCACCGGCAACAGTTCGACCGTAGTGATGCCCAGCCGGGTCAGGTGGTCCAGCATCGGGTCCGATGCCAGCCCCTCGACCGTGCCGCGCAAGGCCTCGGGCACTTTCGGGTGGCGCATCGTACTCCCGCGGACATGGGTTTCGTAGATGACCGTGTTGCTCCATCCGCGCCGCAGTCGCTTGCTGCCGGTGGGATAGTCCGCCGGGTCCCAGACCACGGATTTCGGCGTATGGGGTGCGCTGTCGGACGAGTTGAACGACAGATCGGCATCTGCCGAACCGGTGCTGTAGCCGAAGGTGGCAGGATGCGTGCTGAACGCACCGTGCAGGGCGCGGGTATAGGGATCGACCAGCAGCTTGTTTGCATTGAATCGATGGCCGCGTTCTGGGGCAAAGGGGCCGTGGACGCGATAGCCATAGAGCGTCCCGGGCTTAAGCCCGGCCACATACCCGTGCCAGACCGGGCCGCGCCGTTCAGGCAGCGACAGCCGCTGCACCTCGGTTTTGCCATCTGGCGAGAACAGGCACAGGTCGACCCGCTGGGCATGATCCGAGAAGAGCGCGAAGTTGGTGCCTTCACCGTCAAAGACGGCGCCCAGCCGGTTTGGCCGGCCGGCGCCGATCCCGTATGTGCCGCCCTTGGTCTTGGTCATGCGCAGAGGGTCTCGTACATCCGGACATAGTCGCGGGCCGAGCTTTCCCAGCCCACGGGTTGACGCATGGCCGCCGCCTGCATCTGTTTCCAGAGGTTCCGGTCGGAATAGGCGGCGATGGCGCGGGCTATCGCATCCTCGATCCCGGCGACGGAGACATCGTCAAAGACAAAGCCCGTGGCCACGCCCGCCGCCAGCGCCGCGTGGTTGGCGTCGATCACCGTGTCGGCCAGCCCGCCGGTCCGCGCCACCACCGGCAAGGTGCCGTAGCGCAACCCGTACAGCTGCGTCAGGCCGCAGGGTTCGAACCTCGAGGGGATCAGGATCGCGTCAGAGCCGCCCTGCATCAGGTGCGACAGCGCCTCGTCATAGCCGATCTCGACCCCCACCTTGCCGGGAAACTGCGCGGCGGCGCCACGGAAGGCCCGCTCCAGCTCCGGATCGCCCGAGCCGAGCAACGCCAGCTGCCCGCCGCCCGCGACCAGCGCGGGCAGGGCGCCGGCCAGCGCGTCCAGCCCCTTTTGCAGGGTCAGGCGGCTGATGACGCAAAAAAGCGGGCCGTCATGATCGGGGTCCAGCCCAAGCCGCTCTGCCAGTGCGGCGCGGTTCTTGGCCTTGGCCCCCAGCCGTTTCAGGCCGTAGGTCGCGGGCAGGGCAGGATCGCTCTTGGGGTTCCAGGCTTCCAGGTCGATGCCGTTCAGGATGCCGGTCAGATCAGAGGCCCGACCCGCCAGAACCCCGTTCAGACCCATGCCGAACTGCGGTGTCAGGATCTCGCGCGCATAGGTCGGGCTGACGGTCGTGATGTGATCGGCATAGACCAGCCCGGCCTTGAGAAAGCTGACATCGCCGTAGTATTCCAGCCCGCCGGGGTGGAACCAGTCGCTGCGCAACTGCAGGTCGCCCATGACATGCGGGCCAAACCGGCCCTGGAAGGCGATGTTGTGGATGGTGATGACCGACTTGGGCGGTGTGCGTCCATCCTGTTTCAGATAGACCGGTGCCAGCGCGGCCTGCCAGTCATGCGCGTGCAGCACGTCCGGCACCCAGCCGTCCAGCCCGTCGAAACTGATCCGCGCCGCCGCTTGTGCCAACGCGCCGAATCGACGGTGATTGTCGGGCCAGTCCTTGCCATCGGCGCCGGTGTAGGGTGCGCCGGGCCGGTCGAAGAGCTGCGGCGCGTCCAGTAGAAGCAAGGTCAGGCCCTGGGCCTGAACCTCGACCAGCCGCCCGGTGCCTCCGGGCAGGTCGCCAAAGCTGGCCACCTCCTTGCCCTTGGCCAGCAAGGGGAACAGCGCCGGGTAGGCGGGCAGGACCGTCTTGACCTCGACCCCCAGCGGCGCCAACGCGCCCGGCAGGGCACCCGCCACGTCCGCGAGCCCCCCGGTCTTGACGAAGGGCGCACATTCCGAGGTGACCATCAGCACCTTCATGGGTTTACTCCAGGTCTTCGATCATCTTGCGCGTGATCAGGCAGATGCCCTGTTCCGTCCTGCGAAAGCGCTTGGCGTCCAGTTCGGGGTCCTCACCCACGACCAGCCCCGGCGGGATCTGCACCCCGCGGTCGATGATCGCGTTCTTGACATGCGCCCGTCGTCCGACCTCCGAGTAGGGCAGGGCGACGACGCCTTCGAGTTGCGAATAGGAATGCGTCTTGACCCCGGTGAACATCAGGCAGCGATACAGTGACGAGCCAGAGATGATGCAGCCGCCCGACACCATCGACGACACGGCCTGACCACGCCGGCCTTCCTCGTTGTGGATGAACTTGGCCGGGGCCGTCAGTTCGGAATAGGTCCAGATCGGCCAGTCGGTGGCGTAGAGGTCCAGCTCGGGCTCGAAATCGGTGAGGTCGATATTGGCCTGCCAGTAGGCATCCAGCGTGCCGACGTCGCGCCAGTAGGGCTTTGTCTCCAGACCGGCCATCACGCAGGACCGGCCGAAGGGATGGGCCACCGCGTCGCCCGAGGCGACCAGCCCGGGAATGATGTCCTTGCCGAAATCATGGCTGGAATTCGGGTCCTTGGCATCCGCCTCCAGCAGGTCGCAGAGGAAATCGGTCTCGAAGACGTAGATCCCCATCGATGCCAGGGAACGGGTCGGATCGTCCGGCATGGTCGGCGGATCGGCGGGCTTTTCGACGAAGTCCAGGATCTTGTCGTTCTCGTCCACCGCCATGACGCCAAAGCCCTTGGCCTCTTCGCGCGGCACCTCGATACAGCCGACCGTCACCTTGGCGCCGGACACCACATGCTGTTCGATCATGTGGGAATAGTCCTGCTTGTAGATGTGGTCCCCGGCGAGGATCAGGATGTACTTGGGCTCGTACCCTTTGATGATCGAGATGTTCTGCGTGACCGCGTCGGCGGTGCCCTTGTACCAGTTTTCCTCGTCCAGCTGCTGTGACGCCGGGAGAATATCCAGCCCCTCGTTGCGTTCGGCCCGGAAGAAGGACCAGCCGCGTTGCAGGTGGCGGATCAGGCTGTGTGCCTTGTACTGGGTGGCAACGCCGATGCGGCGGATGCCAGAGTTGACCGCGTTCGACAGGGCAAAGTCGATGATCCGGGTCTTGCCGCCGAAATAGACCGCGGGTTTGGCACGGATGTCGGTCATTTCTTTCAGGCGCGACCCGCGTCCGCCTGCCAGGACATAGGCCATCGTTTGCTGGGCCAGTCTGAACCTGTCGTATTCCATGTGATCCTCCCCCGTTGATTGGCGCCCGGTCACTCCCCCCCGGACAGTTGAAAGAACACCGTCGCCAGCGGCGGTACGGTGATCTCGATCGAATAGGCGCAGCCGTGTGCGGATTCCGCCGTGGCGGTCACGCCGCCCGGGTTGCCCTGGCCGCTGCCGCCATATAGCGGCGCGTCGGTGTTCAGGCGTTCGTCCCAGTGGCCCGCATGCGGTACGCCGATCCGGTAATCATGCCGCGTCACCGGGGTGAAATTCGACACCATCAGCACCGGCGCCTCGCCCTCGTCGCCCATGCGTATCCATGTGAAGATGGATTCCGCCGCGTTGCCACCATCGATCCAGCGGAAGCCCTCTGCCTTGCTGTCAAGTTGGTACAGCGCGGGTGTGCCCCGGTAGAGCGTGTTGAGATCGCGGACCAGCCGCTGCATGCCCTTGTGTGGCTCCTGCTCCAGCAGGTGCCAGTCGAGGCTGCGGTTGTGGTTCCATTCCTCCCACTGCGCGATCTCGCCTCCCATGAACATCAGCTTCTTGCCGGGGTGTCCGTACATGAAGCCGAAATAGGCGCGCAGGTTCGCGAATTTCTGCCAGTCGTCGCCCGGCATCCGCGACAGCAGCGACCCCTTGCCATGCACGACCTCGTCATGGCTGAGCGGCAGCACGAAGTTTTCGGAAAAGGCGTAGTGCAGCCCGAAGGTCATCTTGTCGTGGTGGTATTTGCGGTTGATCGGGTCCTCGCCCATGTAGCGCAGGGTGTCGTTCATCCACCCCATGTTCCACTTGAAGCCAAAGCCCAGTCCGCCGGTATCGGTGGGCGCGCTGACGCCCGGAAAGGCGGTGGATTCCTCTGCCACGGTCATGATGTCCGGGTGGGCCGCGTAGACCTGTTCGTTCATGTGCCGCAGAAAGGCGATGGCCTCGAGGTTCTCGCGCCCGCCGTGCTGGTTGGGAATCCATTCCCCGTCCTTGCGGGAATAGTCGCGATACAGCATCGAGGCCACCGCATCGACGCGTAGCCCGTCGATGTGGAACTCCTCCAGCCAGAAACGCGCGTTGGCGATCAGGAAATTCGCCACCTCGGTGCGGCCATAGTTGTAGACCAGCGTGTTCCAGTCCGGGTGATAGCCTTCCTTCGGGTCGGAATGTTCATACAAGGCCGAGCCGTCGAACCGTGCGAGCCCGTGGCTGTCGGTGGGGAAATGGCCCGGCACCCAGTCGATGATCACACCCAGGCCGGCGCCATGCGCGGCCTCGACAAATGCCCGGAAATCCTCGGGCGTGCCAAAACGCGAGGTCGGGGCATAGAGGCCCACGGGCTGATAGCCCCAGGAGCCACCGAAAGGGTATTCGGAAATCGGTGTCAGCTCGATATGGGTAAAGCCCATCTCGGCGGCGTAGCGCACCAGTTCCTCGGCATGTTCGCGGTAGGACAGCGGCCGGTCGCCGTCCTCCGGCACGCGGCGCCAGCTTTCCAGGTGGACCTCGTAGATCGCGATCGGCTGGTCGATGCGGTGTTTCTGCCAGCGCGTCGCCATCCAGCCGTTGTCCATCCACCAGTGCTGGCCCAGATCGCGGACGACAGAGGCGGTGTTGGGTGGCAATTCGGCACCGAATCCCACCGGGTCGGCCTTGAGCGGCAGGAGCATCCCGTTGGCGTCCAGCAGCTCGAACTTGTAGAGCGCCCCCTCACTCACGCCGGGCACGAAGATTTCCCAGATGCCGGTTGGTCCACGGCGGCGCATGACGTGGCGGCGGCCGTCCCATTCGTTGAAGTTGCCAACCACCGACACACGCGCAGCGTTGGGCGCCCAGACGGCGAAATGTACGCCCCATGTCCCGGCGTAAGAGGTCAGATGTGCCCCCAGCGCGCGCCAGAGCTGCCCATGTGTGCCTTCGCCCAGCAGGTACTCGTCGACCTCGCCCAGCACGGTGCCGAAGGCATAGGCGTCTTCCTCTTCCCAGCTCTCGTCGCCGCGCGACAGGCGCAGGCGATAGTCATAACGCCCGGCAATTCCCGGCAGGATGCCATCGTACAGCCCCGGCGCGCCCTCGACCGGGTCCAGCACCGCCAGCAACATGCCACTGTCACGCGCCAGAACCTCGACCCGATCGACGTTCGGGTAGAAGACCCGCACGCATTGGCTACCGTCCGGCAGGGTGTGTTGGCCAAGCACAGAGAACGGGTCGCCGTGGCGTCCCTCGACGATGTCTCGTGCCGTGCGTTGGTCGAGAGGGGCTGTCATGCGCTTTGCTCCAGTTGGCCGTCAATGGCGCTATGCACGTTCCAGATGTCACGCGCGTAACCCCGGATCGTTCTGTCGGAGGAAAACCAGCCGACGCTGGCGGTGTTGCTCAGGGCCATTGCCGCCCAGGTCGACTGGTGCTTGAAGGCCTCGTCGGCGCGGCGCTGGGTGTCAAAGTAGCTGTCGAAATCGCAGGATACGAGGAAATGGTCGTGATCCCAAAGATTTCCGACAATTCCGTGATAGCGCCCCGGTTCCTGCGGAGAGAAGCGCCCCTCGGCAATCTGGGCCAGCACCTTTTGCATCCGCGGGCTTTGTTCGATGGCGGCGCGGGCATAGCCGTGGTGATTGCGGCGTTCGATCACCTCTTCGGCGGTCAGGCCGAAGAGAAAGAAGTTTTCCGCCCCGACATGTTCACGGATTTCCACGTTGGCGCCATCCAGCGTGCCGATCGTCAGCGCGCCGTTCAGGGCGAATTTCATGTTGCCCGTGCCGCTGGCCTCCTTGCCGGCGGTCGAGATCTGTTCGCTGAGATCCGCCGCCGGGATCAGCAGTTCGGCCATCGTGACATTGTAGTTGGGCGGATAGACGATCTTCAGCAGGTCTTTCGTCACCGGATCGTTGTTCAGCACCGCCGCCACGTCGTTGATCAGGCGGATGATCTCCTTGGCGACGTGATAGCCCGGCGCGGCCTTGCCGCCGAAAATCTTGACCCGCGGTGTCCAGTCGGCGCCGGGGTTCGCGTGCATCTCGTTCCAGAGCGCGATGGTTTCCAGGATGTTCATCAACTGGCGCTTGTATTCATGGATGCGCTTGATCTGGACGTCGAACATCGCGTTCGGGTCGATGGCGATGCCGCAATGATCCTGGACCCAGTGGGACAGGCGTTCCTTGTTGACTCGTTTGGCCGCCATGAAGGCACGCAGGAAGTCCGGGTCGCCTGTGCGGCTTCGCAGCGCGCCCAGCTGCTCCAGGTCCGCAGCCCAGCCCTCGCCGATTTCCCGGGTGATGAGGTCGCTCAGTGCCGGGTTGCAACCGTGCAGCCAGCGGCGCGGCGTGATGCCGTTGGTCTGGTTCACGATGCGGGTGGGGTGGATGCGGTGCAGGTCGGCAAAGACGGTGGATTTCACCAGGTCGGTGTGCAGCGCCGAGACGCCGTTGACCTTGTGCGCCATGATGAAGGCCAGCTCGCCCATGTTGACGTTGCCGTGGTCCAGGATGCGCGGGCTGCCCGGATATTGCGCTTGTTGGTCGGCTTCGATGGCGCGGATGATTTCCAGGTGGCGGGGCAGCACGCGACCTAACAGCCATTCGGGCCAGCGTTCCAGCGCTTCGGGCAAGAGCGTGTGGTTGGTGTAGCCCAGGCAGCGGCGGGCAATGTCGATGGCCTCTGGCATCTCCAGTCCATGCTCGTCAGCCAGGATGCGCACCAGTTCCGGTCCGGCGATGGCCGGATGTGTATCGTTGAGCTGGATCGCCGCGGCCTCTGGCAGCTGGCGGATGTCGTCGTGATCGATGAAAAAGCGGCGCAGCAGGTCCTGGATCGACGCGGCGGTAAAGAAATACTCTTGCTTCAGGCGCAGTTCCTTGCCGCTTTCGGTCGTGTCGTCCGGATACAGAACCCGGCAGATCGTGCGGGCCAGTGCCTCGGACCGGCTGGCGGCAAGGTAGTCGCCCCGGTTGAAGCTGGCGAGGTCGAATTCCTTTTGCGGTCGCGCCGACCAAAGGCGCAGCGTGTTGCCCCAGCGCCCCTGCCAGCCGACAACGGGTGTGTCGAAGGCGGTGGCGATCACGGTTTCATGCGGATGCCACTGGGCCTTGCCTTCATGGTGATGGACATGGCCGCCGAAGCAGACCTTGTAGTTCACCTCGGGGCGTTCGAATTCCCAGGCGTGGCGCTGTTGCAGCCAAGTCTCCGGCTTTTCGATCTGCTGACCCTCGACGAAATCCTGTTCGAACAGCCCGTGTTCGTAACGGATGCCAAAGCCCATCGCGGGGATCCCAAGCGTGGCGAGGCTGTCCATGAAGCAGGCCGCCAACCGGCCCAGACCGCCATTCCCCAGCGCCGCGTCCGGTTCGTCCTTGACCAGCTGATCATAGTCCTGGCCCAGTTCGGTCACTGCGGCGCGGGCTTCGTCGACAAGGCCAAGATTCGCGGCCACGTCTTCGATCAGGCGGCCGATCAGGAATTCCATCGACAGGTAATAGACGCGCTTGGCGTGGCGGTCGTAACTGGCCTTGGTGCTCTGGAACCAGGACTCCATCATCCGGTCCCGCAGGGTCAGAGACAGCGCCATGCGCCAGTCGTAGATCGCGGCATGCTCGGCGTCCTTGCCTAGTGAGCAACGCAGATGTGCGAGGATGTCGTCTTTCATTGGATCGGTCCTGTCCTTCGGGCGGCGGTGTGCGCGCCACTGATCCGTGTCACGCCTGTTATCGCTAACGACAGTTTCCAGGCATTGGCCAGACCTGACTTGGAGCAGCGTGAACCCGCGAGCGCCCTGTTGCAAGCAGGTCCCTAAAAAAGGCCGTCCCCTGCCTGTTTCGGGGGCGGCCATGCGGATTCTATGCCGCGGCCTTGGGCACAAGTTGCTGTTCCTCGACGGGGGGCGGTTCCATCGCGCCGGTCATGATGGCCACGGCATCCGACATCGAGATCTTGGCCGGATCGACCACGGCGTGCCGTTTGCCCAGCCGGTGAATGTGGACGCGATCGGCCACCTCGAAGACATGCGGCATGTTGTGGCTGATCAGGATGATCGGGATGCCCTTGGCGCGTACGTCCTGGATCAGCTCCAGCACCCGGCGGCTTTCCTTGACCCCCAGCGCGGCGGTTGGCTCGTCCATGATGATGAACTTGCGGGCAAAGGCCGCGGCGCGGGCCACGGCGACGCCCTGGCGCTGACCGCCGGACAGGGTCTCGACCGCCTGGTTGATCGACTGGACAGTCATCAGGCCCAGCTCGGTCAGCTTGTCGCGGGCGAATTTCTCCATCGCCCTCTTGTCGAGCTGGCGAAAGACGCTGCCCATGATGCCGGGTTTTCGCAATTCGCGCCCGGCGAACATGTTGTCCGCGATGGACAGGGCAGGCGACAGGGCCAACTGCTGGTAGACGATCTCGATCCCCATTTCCCGCGCCTGCAGGGGCGAGGTGAAATGCACCGGCTTGCCTTCGATCCTGATTTCGCCTTCGTCGGCCTGCACGGCGCCGCAGATCGCCTTGACGATCGAGGACTTGCCGGCCCCGTTGTCGCCGATCACCGCCAGCACTTCGCCGGGGAAAAGATCGAAATCGGAGTGGTTGATCGCGGTGACGTGGCCATAGCGCTTCACGATCCCGCGGCCTTGAACGATAGGTTGCACAGTCATTATCCCGACACCTTCCGGATCCATTGGTCGACAGAGACGGCCGCGATGATGAGCACGCCGATGAGCAGGTAGGTCCACTGCGCGTCCGCGCCGAGCAGCCGCAGGCCAAGGGTGAACACCCCGACGATCAGTGCCCCGAAGAGCGAGCCCAGGACCGAGCCGCGACCGCCGAAGAGCGAAATGCCCCCGATCACCACGGCGGTGATGCTTTCGATGTTGGCCAACTGGCCGGAGGTGGGAGAGACGGAACCGATGCGCCCGATCAGGGCCCAGCCGGCAAAGGCGCAGATCAGGCCGGAAAGCGCGTAGACCGAGACGAGAACCTTGTTCGCTTCCATCCCCGACAGTTCTGCGGCTTCCTTGTCATCGCCCACCGCGTAGACATGCCGGCCCCAGGCGGTCTGCGTCAGGGCATAGGTCAGCACGGCAAAGAGGATCAGCATGAAGATCGCGCCGAATGTCAGGCGTGCGCTGCCGATCTGGATCACGTTGCCGAAGAACTGCAGGATCGGGGCGTGCTCCGAGATTTCCTGCGAGCGGATGGTTTCGTTCGCCGAATATAGGAAGTTGGCGGCCAGAACGATCTGCCACATGCCCAACGTCACGATGAAGGGAGGCAGTTTCATCCGCGTGACCAACAGGCCGTTGATGGCGCCGATGCCGGTGCCGACCGCCAGGCCGCAGATCACCGCGAGGCCCGGAGGAATACCATAGCGAAAGGTGAACTGTCCCATGACGACGGAACTCATGACCATGATGGCGCCGACGCTGAGGTCGATGCCCGCGGTCAGGATCACCAGGGATTGCGCCGCAGCGACGATGCCGACGATCTGCACCTGTTGCAGGATCAGCGTCAGAGCGAAGGGCGAAAAGAACTTGGAGCCCAGCAGCAGCCCGAAGACGATGATGGACAGGACCAGGACGATCAGTGGAACCAGGGCCGGATTCGTATGCAAACGGTGCTGGAGGTTGTAGACGAAACCTTCCCGCTTTTCGAATTCGGCCACGCTCTGCGTGGCTTCGGACAACGACGACTCGTAGTCCTGCCCCTTCGAGGCAGACTCTGACATGGGGGTCCTCCCGTCTATGTAGGTGCGTTCTGATGCGCGTTTTGAACCAGCCTAATCGATCGGATGGCTTCGCGTCTATTGGCAAGGGGGCGGGCGCCGCCCCCTTGTTCTTGTTTCAGGCGGTGGGGATCAGCCCCAGCAGAGGTCCATGCCTTCCTTGACGGAGATCGAGTCGACGCCCTCGACGGGTTCGTCGGTCACCAATGCGACGCCGGTGTCGAAGAAGTCCTTGCCCTCGGTCGGCTCGGGCTTCACGCCCTCGTCGGCCCAAGTCTTGATCGCCTCGATGCCCAGGCTGGCCATCATCAGCGGGTACTGCTGCGAGGTGGCGCCGATCACGCCGTCCGCGACGTTCTGCACGCCGGGGCACCCGCCGTCGACCGAAACGATGAGCACGTCATTTTCGCGCCCGATGGCCTTGAGGGCCTCGTAGGCGCCGGCGGCTGCGGGCTCATTGATGGTGTAGACCACGTTGATGAAGGGATCCTGTGCCAGCAGGTTCTCCATTGCGCGGCGGCCGCCTTCCTCGTTGCCCTGGGTCACGTCGTTGCCGACGATCCGGGGATCGTCTTCGTCGCCCCACTTGTTCGGATCGCCCAGGTCGATGCCAAAGCCCTGCAGGAAGCCCTGGTCACGCAGGACGCCCACGGTCGGCTGCGACACAGCGAGATCCAGCATGGCGATCTTGGCGTCGGCGGCGTCGTCGCCCAGCTTGGCAGCAGCCCATTTGCCGATCAGTTCACCGGCCAGGAAATTGTCGGTGGCAAAGGTCGCGTCGGCGGCGTCGATCGGGCTCAGCGGGGTGTCCAGCGCGATCACCAGGATGCCTGCGTCGCGCGCCTGTTGCACGGCGGGGACGATGGACGAGGTGTCCGAGGCGGTCAGCAGGATGCCTTTGGCGCCATCGGCGATGCAGGTCTCGATCGCCTGAACCTGGGTTTCATGATCGCCGTCGATCTTGCCGGCAAAGGATTTCAGCTCGATGCCCAGTTCTTCGGCCTTGGCGGTCGCGCCTTCTTTCATCTTGACGAAGAAAGGGTTGGTGTCGGTCTTGGTGATCAGGCAGGCGCTGATCGAATGGCTGGCGGCGCTTGCCCCGCTGGCCAGAGTGGCGGCGGTCAGGGCAATGGCCGAGCCAGTCAGAAGCTTTTTCATGATATCCTCCCAGAGTGTCTTTCGACGTATCGCGGGGCCCTCGCGTAGTTAACTTGGCCCGAGGGCAGGTTTGCCGGCCCCATGCTTTCTAGAAAGCCGATTCGGACCGAGGCTGTCAACATTAATAAATCCGATTTATTTATTGTTGACAGGGGGCCGCTCAGCGTGGAGTCTTTCAAGCAGCCGACACTGGCCGCAAAAAGAGAACGGACCCGATGAAACTGGACCGCAGCAAGGGGGAGGAGATGGCCGCAGCGCTGCCTGCGGACGGTGTTCGCGGCTCCAATCAAAGCGGAGTGCGCGCCCACAACGAGCGCCTTGTCCTGTCGCTTGTCCGCCAGTTCGGTCCGTTGGCCAAGGCAGAGATTGCCCGGCGAACGGGGCTTTCCGCGCAGACCGTCTCGGTCATCATGCGCGCCCTGGAAAAGGAGGGCCTGCTCGAAAAGGGAGAGCCCGTGCGCGGCAAGGTCGGCCAGCCCTCGGTGCCGATGGGACTGGCGCAGGGCGGCGCCTACTTCCTTGGGCTGAAGGTCGGTCGTCGGTCGCTGGACCTCATCCTGACGGATTTTCATGGCCACGTCGAAGGCCGGGTGCACTTGTCACACCGATATCCGACGCCTGAAAGCGTCGTGACCTTTGCCAACACTGCCATTGCACAACTGCTGGATCAGTTGCCCCCGGAGAACCGCAAGAAGGTTTCGGGACTGGGAATCGCGACGCCGTTCCGACTTTGGGACTGGGCTCGTCCTCTGGGATTGACCAGCTCCGAGATGGAGGCCTGGCGCGACCGCGACATCGCCGCCGAGATTGCCAACACTTGGGATTTCCCGGTCTATCTGCGCAATGACGGCTCAGCGGCCTGCGGTGCCGAACTGGTCTTTGGAGACCAGAACAAGCCGCGCGACTTTCTGTATTTCTTTGTCGGCTTTTTCGTCGGCGGCGGGATTGTAATCGACAACAACGTCTTTACCGGGCGTAGTGGCAACGCGGCAGCACTGGCCTCGATCCCGATCGGCATCAAGGGGGCAAAGGTGCGACAGCTGGTCGATGTCGCCTCGATCCATACGCTGGAACAGATGGTGGTCGAAGAGGGCGGCGACAGTCGACTGATCTGGGACAGCCCGACCGAGTGGAACCTGCCCGGCGACGTTCTGTCTACCTGGGTGGAAAAGGCCGCCGAAGGGCTGGCCTATGCGACGCTTTCGGCGTCTTGTCTGATCGACTTCGAATGTGTGGTGATTGACGGTTGGCTGCCCGATTCCGTCCGCACTGCCCTTGTCGAGCATACCTTCCAGCGACTGAACGAGATTCGCGTTGCGGGGATAGAGATGCCCGACCTGCGCGAAGGCAGCATAGGCCGAGATGCACGTGCGCTGGGCGCTGCCAGCCTGCCCTTGTCGGACAAGTTCCTTGTCGACCGGAACGCCTTTCTCAAGGGGTAAGCCCGAAGGGTTGGTGGTTTACTCCTCGCTGCCGATCGGTCGACGTGGCGCGCTTGCGCTTTGAGCGAAGCGCTGAGGTCTCTGTCCCTAAATTGGAAAGCCTTGCCAGCTTGACAAGAAACGGCATGTCCGAACAATCGATCTTTCTTCCCCGGGCAGGGGGTGCGGTCACTCGTTATGTCTTGAGAGTTGGTGCCCAGGAGAGGACTCGAACCTCCACGACCGAAGTCACTGGTACCTGAAACCAGCGCGTCTACCAATTCCGCCACCTGGGCATCAGGAGCGTGAGGCAGGCGTTTAAAGGTGGTGCGAGGGGGTGTCAACGGCCATTTTCAAGAAATCTTCGCGCGGCAATGCGGCGCCTTGCGGGCGACGCGTCGCGCCGGTATTCCTGCCGGGCAAGCTGGCTACAGGAGGGCGTGCCCCATGTCCAAACTCGTCACCATCTATGGCGGCTCGGGATTCGTCGGACGCTATATCGCCCGTCGCATGGCCAAAGAGGGCTGGCGCGTCCGTGTCGCCTGTCGCCGCCCGAACGAGGCGATCTTTGTCCGCCCCTATGGCGTCGTCGGCCAGGTCGAGCCGGTGTTCTGCAATATCCGCGATGACGACAGTGTCCGCAGCGTGATGCAGGGCGCCGACGCTGTGGTGAATTGCGTCGGCACTTTCGACAAGGGCGGAAAGAACAACTTTGACGCCGTCCAGCACGAGGGCGCGGAGCGCATCGCACGCATCGCTGCCGAGGAAGGCGTGACGCACATGGTGCATGTCTCTGCCATCGGCGCCGATCCCAACGGCAACAGTCTTTATGCCAAGAGCAAGGGCAAGGGCGAAGAAGGTGTCCTTGAGCACATGCCGCAGTCCGTGATCCTGCGCCCTTCGGTGATCTTCGGCCCCGAAGATGCCTTCTTCAACCGCTTTGCCTCGATGACGCGCATGGGGCCGGTGCTGCCGATCGTTGGCGGCGGAACCAGATTCCAGCCGGTCTATGTGGACGACGTGGCCCAGGCCGCGGTCAAGGGCGTGCTGGGACAGGCAAAGCCGGGCATCTACGAGCTTGGCGGCCCGGATGTCATGACCTTCCGCGAGTTGATGCAGGTCATGCTGGACGTGATCCGTCGCCGTCGTTTTGTGGCGAACATTCCCTTTTTTGCCGCCGGCGTCATCGGGTCGGTTTCGGATTTCGTGCAAAGCATCTCGCTGGGTTTGATTCCCGCGCAGATCACAGCCGATCAGGTTCGTAGCCTGCGCCAGGACAACGTCACGACCGAAGGCTCCAGGGGATTCGCCGACCTGGGGATTTCGCCGATGTCGGTACAGGCGGTGCTGCCGGACTATCTCTGGCGTTTCCGCCCTTCGGGCCAGTACGAAGCGATCAAGGAATCGGCCCAGAACCTGCGGTCCCAATGACAGGGAGCCGCGGCTGAAACCCGTCAGCCCCTCGCCGTCAATGGTGAAGGTCTGGCTTTTGCGCATATGGCCCCAGCGTGAGGGCGGCATGAACCGCAGGTCGTCCTGCTCAAAGGTACTCGGACAAAGCTGCGGTTCGTTTCGGGGGTGCCAACGCGCTGCCGTCTTTAGTTTGAAGCAGCGCGCCTTGATCTAGCGGAAGCGCGCTGCGTTTTCGGCTGCGGCCGCCTCTGTATCACCTTTGCCAAAGGCTGAGGGACGCGGCTGAGGGAGTTGGAGCGCCTCCTGCACCCGCGGCATGGCGTCCAGCCTGTCAAACCAGGCTTGCAGGTGCGGAAGTCCCTCGACGCTCACCGTTGCCCAGAAATGGCTGCGGGCCCATGGATAGGTGGCGATGTCGGCGATCGACAAGGCGCTACCCACAAGCCAGTCGCGCCCTGCCAGCCGCGTGTCGAGCACTTCGAGAAGGCGCCGGCTCTCCTTGACGTAGCGGTCGATGGCATAGGGCACCTCGTCGCCGTTCGGCTTGGCGATGCGCTGAAAGAACATGGCCTGACCCATCATCGGGCCGATCCCGCCCATCTGGAACATCAGCCATTGCAACGTCTCGGAGCGTTCCTTGGGATCATGGCTTAGAAAACGGTCGTATTTCTCTGCGAGGTACCAGAGGATCGCGCCGCTTTCGAACACCGGGAAATCACCTGCACCGCGATCCACGATGGTCGGGATACGCCCGTTCGGGTTCAGCCGCAGGTAGTCGGGCGCCTTCTGTTCCTTCTTGCCAAAGTCGATCGGCACCAGTTCGTAGTCGATTTCCGCCTCGTGCAGGAAGATCAGCGGCTTCCAGCCGTTCATGGTGTTGGCGGTGTAGAGAACGATGTCAGGCCGCTTCATTTGCCAGCCCTCCGAATGTCGTGGCAAGGTGGAGTTCGAAGCGCGAGAGATCGCCTTCCACGTCGGGGTTCTTCATCACGTCGAAGGCCCCAAAGCTCGGCAGTGGGGTCATGCCAAAGAACTTGGCGTTCAGATGGACGGGCCGCAGGAGGTCGTCGAGGGACATCCCTTCGAAAAAGGGTTCGTCGGGATCATCAAAGGCTTCGGCCGGCGCATTCAGCGTCGCCGAGATCATGTAGCGCGTGCCGGCCAGTTTACCGCCCATGCCGTAGTTTGCCTTGGGCGCACTGGCAGAACGGCCATCGCCGTCGCTGAGCCGTCCGTCCATCCCGACGGTATAGACTTCGTCCATGTACTTCTTGAACGACCAGGGCACGCCCATCCAATTCACCGGGAACTGGAGGAGGACCACATCCGCCCACAGATGATTTTCGACCTCCGCTTCGACGTCGTAGCCCTGCGCGACAATGGTCAGCCGGACCTCGTGCCCTTGCGCTTCCAGGGTCGTCTTGGCGAGGTTAGCGAGAGTCTCGTTGAGTGCGCCCGGGGCAAAGGCGTAGGGCTGGGCGCCGTTCAGAATATGTATCTTGGTCACTTCGGATGTCCTTCTCTGGCTGCGCCCGCTTGACACGAGCAGGCTCGGCGACGAAATGCGTCTTCAAGGATGCAAAAGCAACTAGTATACTTTTTGTAACCTGATTGAGCGAACAGACTGCGGAGGCGACCTTGGACGCAAAGATCGAAGTGGATGCAAAGGGCCGCCGCAGCGCGAGCGAGGCCTGCCTGGAACCCTGCGCGATCGAGCGGGGCATGCGGATCATCGGGGGCAAATGGACCGGGTCCATCCTGTGGCATGTCAAGGATGGCCCCGTAAGGTTCAACGATCTGGCGAGAATGATCGGCGGTGCGTCAAAAAAGATGATCACCGAACGCCTGCGTCAGCTCGAAGATCAAGGCCTGGTCAGGCGCGAGGTGCGGGACACGGCCCCGATCACGGTTGTCTACGAGATCACGGATTTCGGACGGACAGCGCTCGGCTTCTTGGATGAACTTCGCAAATGGGCCGAGGAGCTTCCGCCGTCTGGAATTGAGGGCAAATGACCATGGCAAAAGCAGGGGCGCGCCCTTCAGGCCATACGCCGCGTTCCAATGTCGCAAGAGGGACTCAACGCAGCCGATTTGCTGCCAATGACTGTCACGGGCGCCGCTGAAGCTCTGCCAGAAGCGGGCCATTGTAGCATCCCGGGGGTGGAGTGCCGCTCAGCGAGGTCTGGCGAGACAGCCATTCCTCGCAGGCGTCCACCAAGGCGCATCCCCGACAGGCGGTGACCATGGAGGCGTAGGCGCCCGGCGCCAGGCTGCCGTCATTCAGAGCATCGGTGAGGTTCACGCCCATGACGCGCGCGACGCTGCGTGTCATGAAAAAGTGCCGGGCTGGATCACCAAGCGTCAGTTCCATTTTTCTTCTCCGAGGACGTGATGCCTTCCATCGCTTCTTGCAACGCGGCAAGGCGTTTGCGGTTCAGACAATTGCCGGGAAAGCTGCGGGTGTCGTCCACCGGCTTGTTCAGCCACTGGTCGCAGCGCTGGGACCAGCCGCAGCCCCGGCAGCACGTGACGATGCCTGCCCAGTCCTCTTGGGAAAGCAGCCCGGCGTCCGTCGCGCCGACCAGATCGACACCGGTGGCCTTGGCCATCCGCTGGACCAGCCAGTAATGTTCGGTTTCGTCCCCCAAGACCGTGGGGCGGGTCGGGGCGGGGCGCGTTCCGTCCATCTCTCAGCCCTCTTCGAGGGTTTGGAACAGGTCCGAGTTGCGGCAGAACCCGGGCGCTTCGGTCCCGCCGTGCTCGCGTTTGGCCAACCAGTGCGCGCAGGTCTCGGGCGATGCGCAGGACGTGCAGCGCAATACCGCGTCTTCCAGTTCAGAGACCGTCAGCTTGCCGCGCATGATCCGTTCTTCAAGGTCTATGCCGCGGGCCTGCGCCATGTCGTCGACCAGCGCCGCATGGCGTTTCAGTGTCGCTCGGCTCTGCATTGATCCGTCCCCTCTGTCCTCTGTTGTCGAGGGGCAGAATGGCAGAGTGGGCGCGCCGTCACCTTGACTCAGGTCAACGCAAGGTTGACCAGGGATCAGGCCTCACTGCTGGCGAAGGGCCTTCTCCGTCTCGGCCACGATCTTGAGGCGGGCGGCATTGGGCGGGTGGCTTCCCAGGAACCTGTTGCCGGGGTCGGGGATGCGCGCGAAAAACTCTGCGCCGCGCAGCGGGTCAAAGCCGGAGCGATAGGTGATGATCGTGCCCAGCTGGTCCGCTTCCAGTTCGAACTCCTTGGAGTAGGTGCGTGCGCCCACAGCCGCGCCCAGCTGTTCGGCATCGCGCACGGCATCGGCCTCGGCCCCGCTGATGGCGGCGATTCCCGCAAAGACCACGGCGCCGATCGTGGCGCTTTGCCGGGTCTTGGCCAGATGGTCCAGGATATGATGCGCGGCCTCGTGCCCCATGACAAAGGCCAGTTCGTCCGCATTCCGCACCGAATTGATCATGCCGATGTTAAAGGCGAGGATCGGTCGGCCATAACGGTCGACGGTCTGGAAGGCATTGGGCGGCAAATCGGCCCGGTCGTCGATCACGATCTGGAAATCGCAGTTCAGCCCCCGGGTCCGCTGGCGGCATTCGCGTTCCGCCACAGGCTCGACCGTCTGCACCACCTGCACGAATTGCCGGGCAGCCCGGTTGGCGCGCTGCTGGGCTTCGGAGCCGCCAAGGGTGCTGGGCGCCGGGGCCGGCAGGGGCGCGGCGCAGGCGGACAGCAGCGCTAAGGCGATGAGCGGCAACAGTCGGGTCATGGAAGGTCCGGAAAAGATTTGTGCAGAGTTACCCTAAGCTGCCGCGACCTTCTGTTCCAGCCGGTCGCGATCAATTGGCAGTGTTGCGCCGGTGACCTACCTTTCACGGCATGACCGACAAGCCGACCGTGATCTACAACGACAGTTGCCCAATCTGCTCGCGCGAGGTGGCAGGTTATCGCCGCATGGCGGAACGTGACGGCGTCGAACTTGGGTTTGCCGGGTTATCGGAGGGCGCACATGCAGACCACGGGCTGACCCGCGACCAGGCAGCCCGCCGGTTCCACGTGGTCAAGGACGGCACCCTTTATAGTGGCCTGCCCGCCTTTGCCGTCCTCTGGGCAGAGATGCCGCGCCTGCGCTGGCTGGCCCGGCTGGTGCGCCTGCCTGGTCTGAGCCACATTCTGGGCGCTGCCTACGATCATCTCGTGGCCCCGGCGCTATATGCCCTGCACCGGCGGCGCCAGCGTCGCGCCGAATCGGTTTCCGGTAAGGGGCGCGCGGGCTAACCTGACAGCATGTACAGCGTAGAACATGATTTTGACGCCACCGTCGTGACCCTGGTGGACGAAGGTGGCCCGCCCCTGCAAGAGGATGTCGTCATCTCCGGCTTTGAGGATTGCATCACGGTCGAGCAATACGACCCGCGCACCGACAGGATGCAGCGGATCACCCTGTCGATCTCGCAGATGCAGGACCTCGTGGCGGCGGTCAACACGCCCGAAGGCGTCTATCGGCGCAAGGATTGAAACCCGGCTCAGTCGGTAATCCGGAACAGCTTGTCCCGCGCGGTCTCTCCGCGAACCAGTTCCAGCCGCGATTTCGGTACACCCAGCGCCTTTGCCAGCAGCTTGGTGACCGCGGCATTGGCCTTGCCGCCCTCTGGCACCGTCGTGACCGTGACGCGCAGGCTGTCGCCGTCTCGGATGACGGCGTTGCGGGATGCCTTGGGCGTGACGCGCACGGCCAGCGTGGCGCCGGCCACGGCAAGGTCCGAGAGATCGGGCTGTTTCATGCCCTCCGCATAACGGCTGTGCCGAGATGTGCAACATTCCCGGTTGAAACCCGGGGCCGGTGGCCTGACATATCGGCGGACGAAGACAGGAGACGCCATGCCCACCCCGAATCCCGCCGCGATGGAATTTCTGCTGAGTCGCCGGTCGCGTCCGGCCAAGACGCTGAAGGCACCGGGCCCCGACGATGCCGCCCTGATGCCGCTGTTGACCGCCGCGGCCCGCACCCCGGATCACGGCAAACTCGAACCCTGGCGTTTCATCGTGCTGCGGGATGCCGCGATGCAGCGCATGGCCGAAGCCGTGGCCGATTGCGGCGAACGACTGGGCAAGAGCGACGAGGACATTGCCAAGGCGCGCGACGCCTGGGAGCGCAGCCCGCTCTGCGTCGCCGTGGTCGAGGTACAAAAGGAAAGCCCCAAGATCCCTGCGCTGGAACAGACCTATTCGGCGGGGGCGACCTGTCTCGCGCTGCTGAACGCGGCGCTGGCCTCTGGCTGGGGCGCGAACTGGCTGTCGGGCTGGGCCAGCCATGATCGCGGCTTTGTCGAAGACGCTCTGGGCCTTGCCCCGAACGAAAAGATCGCGGGGTTCATCCATATCGGCACCGAAAGCGCCGCGCCGCCCGAACGTCCGCGGCCCGACATGGACCAGATCGTCAGCTGGGTGTCGGAATGATCGTTGACGCCGTCAGCCGCGCCATCGCGCAAATGCCCGATCCGCGATTTCGCGGTGTACTATTGCGTGGAATCGGGATCACGCTGGCGATCCTCATCGCTGTCAGCATGACCGTGATCTGGGGTTTGGGCTGGCTGATCGGCGATTCGATCACTTTGCCGTGGATTGGCACAATCGAATGGCTCGACACTGCGGCAAGCTGGGCTGCTGTCCCGGTCATGCTGGTGCTGTCGGCATTCCTGATGGTGCCCATTGCGTCGGCCATCACGTCGATGTTTCTCGAAGAGGTGGCTCAGGCCGTCGAAGACAAGCACTATACGGGCCTGGGCCCCGCCACCCCGCCCAGCTTTGCCGATAGCCTGATCGACTCGCTGGGGTTCCTTGGCACGATGATCCTGGCCAACCTGTTTGCGCTGGTGCTGTACTTGCTGTTTGCGCCACTCGCGCCGGTGATCTTCTGGGGATTGAACGGGTTCCTGCTGGGACGGGAATATTTCACGCTGGCCGCCATGCGCCGGGTCGGTCGCCAAGAGGCCCGCAAATTGCGCCGTCGCCACCTTGTAACGATCTGGGCCGCAGGTGTGCTGATGGCAATCCCGTTGACGATTCCGCTCGTCAACCTGCTGATCCCGGTTCTGGGTGCAGCCACCTTCACGCATATCTTTCATCGGGTCGGGCGCGGGTAGCCGAAACCCGCGCTCAAACCTGTCTCAGCGCGATCTTCCCATTCGGCCCGGCCAGCACCTGCCAGCCGGCGGCCCACATCTGGTAAAGTGCCGCGCAGGCGGCGGCGCGTTCGGCGGGCATCAATGGGCCGGTGACCCAGTCGCACAGCTCATAGTAATTGCCGGCGGTGGCATACAGCGGCTCTTTCAGGAACAGCTGCGCCGCCAGCAGGGGCACGTCATCCTCGGCCAATGGCGCCAACAGATTGCCTGCGAACAGGTCCTCGATCCCCGAACACGCCGTCAAATCGAACGGTGCGTCGACGCCAATCACCTGCGGATCTTCCCAGACCAGCGGCGCTACCAGAACAACCTGTTGAACCGCCTCTTTGACACGCCCAATCCGGCTTTTGGCCTCATCCAGAGTCATCGCCGCTGTGGGCGTGGTCAGGTATTGCTCCAGACGCCATGCCATTTCTGCGCCGTGTGGCATGAGGTGCAGGCAATCCGCCCGGGTTGGCGGAGCAGCCCGAGACAACCCGAAAACCAACCGCCAGTCCTCGCAGATATGGTTCGGTGGCGAAGACGGACGCACGAACTCTTCGCGATCCGCCAGCACGGGATCTGCGTCGAACAGGTCATGCCACGCCAGTTGCCAGTCGCGGTGCATTTCCCGGATGCGCGCGTTTTGAGAGGCGCGCATCCTCTCCGCCTCAGCAGGCTGTGGCTGCTGCGATTTCCGGCCAAACAGTCCGCGCCACATCATTCGACGTGGGATGTCCCGTCCATCCGGTCAAACATCCAGCCGTCGATGTCGCGCACCGTGATGACCTCGAAGACGATGATCGAGGCGATCACCGCCCAAAGCGCGAAGGCGATGCCGGTGGTGATCCAGGCCTTGCGCTTGAGGTTGTGCACCTCCGGGCTGCCGGCATGGGTGCCGGGCACCACGTCGCCCAGATCGCCCTGGGTCTTCAGCCGGATCGGGATGACGCAGAGAAAGGTCATGAACCAGATCACGGCAAAGAGGACGAGGGCCGAGGTGATCCCCATCAGACCTGCTCCAGTTCCACGAGGCAGCCGTTGAAGTCCTTGGGGTGCAGGAAGAGCACGGGCTTGCCATGTGCGCCGATCTTCGGCTCTCCCGTGCCCAAAACGCGGGCGCCGGTTTCCTTCAGGTGGTCGCGCGCGGCAAGGATGTCCTCGACCTCGTAGCAGACGTGGTGGATCCCGCCCGAGGGGTTCTTGTCCAGAAAGCCCTGGATCGGAGAGTTCTCGCCCAGCGGATAAAGCAGCTCGATCTTGGTGTTCGGAAGTTCGATGAAGATCACCGTCACGCCGTGATCGGGTTCGTCCTGCGGTTCTCCGACCTTGGCCCCCAGCGCGGTGCGGTACTGTGCGGCGGCGGCCTCTAGGTCGGGCACGGCGATGGCAACGTGATTCAGGCGTCCGATCATCTGTCTCTCCATGTCTGGCTTTGTCAGAGGTTATGGCGTGACGACACAGACCGGACAAGCCGGTGCGACCCTTAACCGCTTGTTCACCTTGTCGGGGCCAATCTGACAGGCGACTCGATGAGGAGCCCCGACATGGACGACTATGATCAACTCTCCCCGCACCTGCGCCCGACCGCGACGCGGCCCCTGCTTGGGCTGACCATCCTCGTGGTGGAGGACAGCCGGTACTCCTGTGATGCGATGCGCCTGCTGTGTCTGCGGTCCGGGGCGCGCATCCGCAGGGCGGACTGTCTGAAATCGGCGCGCCGTCACCTGCAGGTCTACCGGCCCAGCGTGGTGGTCATTGACCTGGGGCTGCCGGATGGATCGGGCGCCGACCTGATCGCCGAACTCAGCACGACCTGTCCGCGCGTTGATGTCCTGCTGGGCACCAGCGGCGACACCTTCGCCGAAGAAGTGGCGCTGGCCGCCGGGGCCGACGGTTTTCTGGGCAAGCCGATCTCGTCGGTCGCCGCCTTCCAGAACGCCATCCTGTCGGTCCTTCCCACCGAACGGCGGCCAACGGGCCCGCGCCTGGTCAGTGACGATCCCGTGGTGCCTGATCCCTTGTCCTACCGCGATGACATGGCCCATGCGGCGGATGTGCTCTGCGATGCGCGCAATCCGCAGACCTTGGCCTATATCACGCAGTTCCTGGCCGGGGTCGCGCGCAGCGCGGGCGATGGCGTGTTGCAGCAGGCGGCAGAGGACCTGGCCGATGCCCGCGCCGCTGGCCGTCCGGTCAAGCCCGGCCTAGACCGAGTGTCCGCCCTGGTCCAGGACCGCGTGGCCGACCGTATGGCGATCTGACCGTAGCCGCCAGCTACAGCAACAGGCCCGGGTCACTTCCCATGTCGAGCCCGGGAAAGACCGTGGTTTCCAGCGTGCTGCGCCCGATGCCGAATTGTCCGTGCAGCAACCAGGCCAGATGCGTCCGCAGGTCGCGGGTGGGTCTCAGATCACGCCCTTCGTAAAGCGCGCCGTCGTCCAGGCCGGGCCAGTCGGTGACGACGCGGCCCCCGCGCAAGGCACCGCCGGCCAGCACCATCGCGCCGCCAGTGCCGTGGTCCGTGCCCCCTGTTCCGTTCCAGCGCGCGGTACGCCCGAACTCGGTCACAGCAGCCACCGTCGTTTTGCCCCAGGCCTCTGGTCCCAAGGCCGATTGCAGGGCCAGAAGCGAATCCGAGAGTTGTTCAAGCGACCGGGGCAGATGGCGCTCCTGCGACTTGTGCGTGTCCCAGCCGGTCAGAGAGTAACAGGCGATCCGCGCTGCATCCCGCAATTGCGCACCTGCAAATTCGGCCAGCACGCGGCCCGGTCGGTTCCTGTCGCGCGGCGCCATCATGTCGTCGCGCATCGCGGCCATCATGTCACCGGGGCTGCCGGAAAAGGCCAGTTCGTCACCATCTCTGCCCGCCAGCGCAAAGGCGCTCTCGAGCGCCGCGGCCATTGCGGGATCGGACTGCATCACCCGTCGGGTCAGCAGGATGGCCTGTGGCGACAGGCGCAGGTCCGCCTCCGGGGTCCAGCGGCTCACCGGGGCAGGTCCCGACAGGATGCGAAACGGCTCACCGCCGATGGCATAGGCGGTCTCGGCGCTGGCCCCGGGCAGGTGCTGGACAAGTCGGTTCAGCCAGCCGTCATCGGGCAGAGGCGCGTCCGAGGCGGCCACGCCTGCCTCCAGCAGATCCTGGCCGTCGAAATGGCTGCGCTTGTCGCGGTAGGGGATCGAGACCGCATGGGCAAAACCCAGGTCTCCCGCCTGCCAGAGCGGGCGCAGGGTGGCGAGGGCGCCATGCAGCGCGAAGCGCCCGTCAAGATCGAAGGCGTCGCCGTTCATGTCCGGGCCCGGACGGCCCAGGGCGGCGAAATCCGGATCGCCATAGGGTGCCACCACGTCCAGCCCATCCATGCCGCCGCGCAGGATGATGACCACCAGCCGGGCATCGCCCGGCGTCGCGGCAAAGCTGACCGGCGTGACCAGCGGGCTGGCGGCCAGTGAGCAGCCAAGGGCGGCGCTGCGGGCCAGGAAACTGCGTCTGTCCATCGCTCACATCCTTTGAAACGCGGGGGAGGCCAGCACCACGCCGATGCCGTCGGCGCGGGTCTCGGCTGCGCTAGCGGCGAAACGCACCTCGGCCGGGACGCGTGATCCCAGCGCGGTTTCCACGAAGTCGCGCGGATCTGGCAGGGCCCCCAGCAGGGCCTGCGGAATGGTGAACCCCCACTGCAGGCGGGCGGCCAGCCCCTGCGGCGTCAGCCAGGCGTCGTCCGCCTCTGGTAATCCGTCCGGCCCGGGTGGCGTCTGCCAGACCTGTCCCATAAGGCGCATCGGCTGGAGCAGGGCGATGCCGAACCGCTTGCCCAGGATGTACTGCGGAATATCCAGCGCGCGACAGGCGGAGGCGATGAAATCCAGCGGCTGCTTGGCATTGCCCGGACGTGGGTCCCAGGCGGCGGGGTGACCCAGCATGGCCCGGTAGACCGCCATCAGATCCCCGTCCGTATCCAGCCAAGCGGTTTCCATCGCGCGGAGCAAGTCCGCGTCGGGCGCATCCGCCACGAAGTGCACGGCCAGTTTGCCTGCGACATGGCGCGCCGTCGCCGGATGTCGGGCAAGGTCACGCAGGGCATCGTGGATGTCCTTCAATCGGGCGGGGTGATCGCCGCCATAGCTCTTGCCCAGCACTGTTTCGGGGCCCGGTTCGGCCAGAGGGCGGCGGAATTCCGTGCCGCCTTCCGTGGTAAAGGCCAGCCCGGTCAACAACTCTGCCAGTTCGCGCACGTCGGTCTGCGTATAGGGGCCGTCGACCCCCAGCGTGTGCAGTTCCAGCACTTCGCGGGCGAGGTTCTCGTTCATGCCCTTCTTGCCGGGGTATTTCAGCGCCTGCGGCGAGTTCGGCCCGGCCGAGGCGTGCTGGTCGAGGTAGTGCAGCATCATCGGATGCGTCACGGCCGCGATCAACAACTCGTCGAACCGGCCGGCCAGGTGCGGTCGGATGGCCGATTCGACGTAAGGCGACCCCGCTTCGGCCAGAACATTGGTCTTGCCCCGCGTGGTGAAGTGATCGGCCCAGAAGCTTTCCAGCCGCTCGCGCAGAGGCGTCTGGCTGTTCACGCGGCGGGTGACATGGGTCACCAACCACTCCGCCTGCATCTTGCGGGCATTGCGTTTCAACCGCCGGATCTGGTCGATGGCCAATTCCTCGGCCTCCGTGCCGCGTGTCAGGTGGCGGATACGGCCCAGCGCATGGGCGCTGGCGACCATGTCCCGGGAAAAGGCGTCGAAGGACATGATCGGAAAGATGTGCGCCATCCGATCGGGGGCGGTCAGCCCGGCGAGCAATTCCCGGACCGAGCTGGGCGCGGCAATCCGGGGAGATCGGCCACAGCCAAAGCGGATATCGGCAAGAACGGGATCGAACATCTTGCGGCCTCAACGCTGTCGAGGCCCCTATACCTTATGCGGGGCGCGCTTGCATCGCCCCGCACAATGTTGTGTCCGGCGCCTCGGCGGAAAGGTGCCTTGTCGCCGGGTCAATCCTGCGGAATGACGCGCAGGGAAAGCTCCATCAGCTGATCCGACGACGGTTCCGACGGTGCGTTCATCATCAGGTCTTCGGCGCGCTGGTTCATTGGGAACATGATGACCTCGCGGATGTTCGCCGTTTCGGCCAGCAGCATCACCATCCGGTCGATGCCCGCGGCACAGCCGCCGTGCGGCGGGGCGCCATAGTGGAAGGCGTTGTAGAGCGCACCAAAGCGGTTCTTGACCTCGTCCTCGCCGTAGCCGGCGATTTCGAAGGCCTTGAGCATGACCTCGGGCTTGTGGTTCCGGATCGCGCCCGAGACCAGCTCGTAGCCGTTGCAGGCCAGGTCATACTGATAGCCCAGCACCTTGAGCGGATCGCCCTGCAGCGCTTCCATCCCGCCCTGCGGCATCGAGAAGGGGTTGTGTTCGAAATCGACCTCTCCGGTTTCCTCGTCTTTCTCGTAGATCGGGAAATCCACGATCCAGGCAAAGGCAAACCGGTTGGGGTCGATCAGCTTCAGTTCCTCGCCCAGCACGTCGCGCGCCTTGCCCGCGATACGCTGGAAGCTGGCGGGCTTGCCACCCAGGAAGAAGGCCGCGTCGCCAACGCCAAGGCCCAGTTGTTCGCGGATCGCTTCGGTGCGCTCGGGACCGATGTTCTTGGCCAGCGGGCCGGCGGCTTCCATGCCGTTCCCCTGATCACGCCAGAAGATGTAGCCCATGCCCGGCAGGCCCTCTTTCTGGGCCCAGGCGTTCATCCGGTCACAGAACTTGCGGCTGCCGCCGCCGGGCGCCGGGATGGCGCGGATTTCGGTGCCGTCCTGTTCCAGCAGCTTGGCGAAGATGGCAAAGCCCGATCCGGCGAAATGCTCGGACACGACCTGCATCTCGATCGGGTTGCGCAGGTCGGGCTTGTCGGTGCCGTATTTCAGCGCGGCCTCGGCATAGGGGATCTGCGGCCAGGAGGCCGGGTCATCCACGGTCTTGCCTTCGCCGAATTCCTCGAAGACGCCCGCGATCACCGGAGAGATCGTATCGAACACGTCCTGTTGTTCGACAAAGGACATCTCCATGTCCAGCTGGTAGAAATCGGTGGGCGAGCGGTCGGCGCGCGGGTCCTCGTCGCGGAAACAGGGCGCGATCTGGAAATACTTGTCAAAGCCCGAGACCATGATCAACTGCTTGAACTGCTGGGGGGCCTGCGGCAGCGCGTAGAACTTGCCCGGATGCAGGCGCGACGGCACGAGGAAGTCGCGCGCCCCCTCGGGCGAGGACGCGGTGATGATCGGCGTCTGGTACTCGCGGAACCCCTTGTCCCACATGCGGCGGCGGATGCTGGCCACCACGTCGGACCGCAGCGTCATGGATTTCTGCATCGCCTCGCGACGCAGGTCGAGATAGCGGTACTTCAGGCGCGTTTCCTCGGGATACTCCTGGTCGCCGAAGACGATCAGCGGCAGTTCCTGCGCCTCGCCCAGCACCTCGATGTCGCGGATGTAGACCTCGATCTCGCCGGTGGGCAGCTTGGGGTTCACCAGGCTTTCGGCGCGGGCCTTCACGGTGCCGTCGATGCGGATGCACCATTCGCTACGCACCTTCTCGACCTGGGCAAACACCGGGCTGTCGGGATCACACAGGACCTGCGTCATGCCGAAATGGTCGCGCAGGTCGATGAACAGCACGCCGCCGTGGTCGCGGATGCGGTGCACCCAGCCGGCCAGCCGGACGGTATCACCCACCTGGTCCTTGGTCAGATCGGCACAGGTATGGCTGCGATAGGCGTGCATGTCGGGCCCCTTTTATATGCGCAAAAGTCAGGCGCCGATACATCCCGAGGGGCGAGGGAAGTCAAGGGAGACGGCTTTATTTGGTGAGAATCACCTGAGTCTGCTAATCATCAATGCCGGGAGGACGCGCCAAAACGTCGCAAAGGGGTTTTGCCATGTGGGAGTCGCTGTTTCGAAACATGATGCGCCGGATGCTGCGGCGCGGCCAATTGACCGTGACGCTGCCGGACGGGCGGTCGGAAACCTATGGGCCGGGCGGCGGGCCCGAGTCCCATATCATCTTGACCGAACCGGACACTCTGCGCCGGTTGTTGCTGCGCCCCGGGCTGTCGCTGGGGGAATGCTACGCCGAGGGCACGCTGCAGATCGAAGGCGATGACCTTGAGGGCCTGTTGTCGCTGTTCGTTCCGAACGGGAACATCGCGCAAATGCCCCTTTGGTACGAACTGCCGCGCAAGCTGCAGGGGGCGCTGCGGGGTTTCCTGCAACGCAACACGCCTTTCACGGCCCGACGCAACGTGGCGCATCACTACGATCTCTCGGATGACCTGTACCGGATCTTCCTCGATGCGGACATGCAGTATTCCTGTGCCTACTGGCCAAGGACCGACATGACCCTTGAAGAGGCGCAGGACGCCAAGAAGGCGCATATCGCGAACAAGCTGATGATCGAGCCGGGGATGCGGGTGCTGGACATCGGCAGCGGCTGGGGCGGCATGGCGTTGACGCTGGCGCGCGACTACGGTGCGCAAGTCACCGGTGTGACCCTGTCGGAAAACCAGTTGGCCACTGCGCAGGCGCGGGCGCAGGTCGAGGGGCTGGAGGATCGGGTGCGCTTCCTGCTTCTGGACTACCGCAAGCTGGAAGAGCGATTCGACCGGATCGTAAGCGTCGGCATGCTGGAGCACGTCGGCGCCCCGCATTACCGCGAGTATTTCGGCAAGGTGCGCGACCTGATGGCCGAGGACGGCGTCGCGCTGATCCATTCCATCGTCAAGAACGGCCCGCCGCGCCCCAACAATTCCTGGATCGACAAGTACATCTTTCCCGGCAGTTACGCGCCCTCCGCCTCCGAGGTCTATCGCGCGATCGAGGACAACTGGCTGCACCAGTGCGACGACGAGGCCCTGCGCATCCATTATTCCATGACCCTGCGGGCGTGGCGGGAACGGCTGGAAGAAAACCGGGACCGGGTTGTCGAGATGTTCGACGAACAGTTCCTGCGCATGTGGCGCTTTTATCTTGTCTCGATGGAGGTCTCGTTTAGGCAGGGCAACCTGCATGTCCAGCAATGGCAACTGGCCAAGTCCATGTCGGCGGTGCCGATCATCCGCGACTACCTGTATCCCGCGACACAGAGCGACTGGATGCGGGCGGCGGAGTAGCGGTGGTGCGGTCTCAGAACGGACGCTCGACGTTGCCAGAGTAGAAAAATACCCCGAGCCCGAGCGCGAACAGGATCACCCCGGCAATGGAATGCAGCAGCACCGCCTCGGCGAAACTGCCGCGCCGCTCGTAGGACCAGGCAAAGGCGAGGCCGCCGAAAAAGGTCATGCCGGCGACGATCCAGCTCCAGTACATCAGGTGGGCAAAGGAAAAGAGCGCGGCGTTCAGCACCAGCGGGGGCCACGTCCCTCCCGGCAGAAGGCCGCCGTAGCGGCGAAAGAACAATGGCCGAAAGACCAGTTCCTGCGGCAAGGCCGACAGGAATGGATACAGCGCCGCGATCATCAGCATCAGCGCGGGATTGATGCGGATCAGCGCAAAGGCTGACTCTGGCGCGGTCAGTCGCAGAACCACGTAGCCCGTGATCGCCGTCACGGCCGCGAACCCCGCCACCAGCCACCAGTCGACTTTCGCGGCGCCGATCCCCAGCGACCGCCACGCGAATCCGGGCGTGACATGCAGCAGGACAACCCCCAGCGCGGTAAAGCCGAACAGCAGCGGGAACATCATGTCGGCGGGAAAGGCCAGCGCGATGACCGCCGGAATCACCACGAAGAAACAGGCGAACTCGACCCGGAGCCAGAGGCGCCGCGCCTCTGCCCCGTCGTCTTCCGGCAAAATGGCCATGACCGCCGCTCCCTTGTCCTGTACCTCGATGTCAGATAGGCGCCCTGTGTCGCCGTACCACCCCGTTCGAGGCTTGCGCTTGAACCCGCGCTGCGTATAACGCCGACAATTTGCCAACAGTGTCCCCCGGAAACGCGCCTTGCCGGGGCCCAGACGGAGCTGCCCGATGCCCAAGCGTACCGACATTCAGTCCATCATGATCATCGGAGCGGGGCCCATCATCATCGGGCAAGCCTGCGAGTTCGATTATTCCGGTGCCCAGGCCTGCAAGGCGCTGCGCGAAGAGGGCTACCGGGTGATCCTGGTGAACTCGAACCCGGCCACCATCATGACCGACCCGGGCCTGGCCGATGCCACCTACATCGAGCCGATCACTCCGGAAGTCGTGGCCAAGATCATCGAGAAGGAACGCCCGGACGCTTTGCTGCCCACCATGGGCGGGCAGACCGGCCTGAACACATCTTTGGCGCTGGAAGAGATGGGCGTGCTGGAAAAATTCGGGGTCGAGATGATCGGCGCCAAGCGCGAGGCCATCGAGATGGCCGAGGACCGCAAGCTGTTCCGCGAGGCGATGGATCGGATCGGCCTGGAAAACCCCAAGGCCACGATCATCACCGCTCCCAAGAAAGAGAATGGCAAGAGGGACCTCGAGGCCGGCGTCGCCCTTGCCCTGGAAGAACTCGAAGAGATCGGCTTGCCGGCCATCATCCGCCCTGCCTTTACCCTGGGCGGGACCGGCGGCGGCGTGGCCTACAACCGCGAGGACTATATCCACTATTGCCGGTCGGGCATGGATGCCTCGCCCGTGGGGCAGATCCTCGTCGATGAAAGCCTGCTGGGCTGGAAAGAATACGAGATGGAGGTTGTCCGCGACAAGGCGGACAACGCGATCATCGTCTGTTCCATCGAAAACGTCGACCCGATGGGCGTGCACACCGGCGACTCGATCACCGTGGCGCCGGCGCTGACGCTGACCGACAAGGAATATCAGATCATGCGCAACGGCAGCATCGCCGTCCTGCGCGAGATCGGCGTCGAGACCGGCGGATCAAACGTGCAATGGGCCGTGAACCCCGACAACGGCCGCATGGTCGTGATCGAGATGAACCCGCGCGTGTCGCGGTCCTCGGCGCTAGCCTCCAAGGCGACGGGCTTCCCGATCGCCAAGATCGCCGCGAAACTGGCCGTGGGCTATACGCTGGACGAGCTGGACAACGACATCACCAAGGTCACGCCCGCGTCCTTCGAGCCGACCATCGACTACGTCGTTACCAAGATCCCGAAATTCGCCTTCGAGAAGTTCCCCGGCTCTGAACCCTACCTGACCACGGCGATGAAGTCGGTGGGTGAGGCAATGTCCATCGGCCGGACCATCCACGAATCGCTGCAAAAGGCGCTGGCGTCGATGGAATCGGGCCTGACCGGCTTCGACGAGGTCGAGATCCCCGGTGTCAGTGTCGATCCTTGGTCGACCGCCCCGGAAAAGGCCGCCGTCATCAAGGCGATCAGCGAACAGACCCCGGACCGGATGCGCACCATCGCCCAGGCCATGCGCCACGGGCTGACGGACGACGAGATCCACGGCACCACCATGTTCGATCCCTGGTTCCTGGCCCGCATCCGCGAGATCGTGGACGCCGAGCAGGAGGTGCGTGCCAACGGGTTGCCGCAGGACGCCGAGGCGATGCGCGCACTCAAGATGATGGGCTTTACCGATGCCCGCCTGGCAAAGCTGACCGGCTTTGCCGAAAAGGACGTGCGTGCACGGCGGCAGGCGCTGGGCGTCACGGCTGTCTTCAAGCGGATCGACACCTGCGCCGCAGAGTTCGAGGCGCAGACCCCCTACATGTATTCCACCTACGAAGAGCCTCTCATGGGCGAGGTGGAATGCGAGGCACGACCCTCTGATCGCAAGAAAGTCGTCATCCTCGGCGGCGGCCCCAACCGGATCGGGCAGGGGATCGAGTTCGACTATTGCTGCTGCCACGCCTGTTTTGCGCTGACCGACGCGGGCTATGAGACCATCATGGTCAACTGCAACCCGGAAACGGTCTCGACCGACTACGACACCTCGGATCGCCTGTACTTCGAGCCGCTGACCTTTGAACACGTCATGGAGATCCTGACGAAAGAGCAGGAAAACGGCACGCTGCATGGCGTCATCGTGCAGTTCGGTGGCCAGACCCCGCTGAAGCTCGCCAATGCGCTGGAGGCCGAGGGCATCCCGATCCTGGGCACCACGCCCGATGCCATCGACCTGGCCGAAGACCGCGAGCGGTTCCAGGCGCTGGTCAACCAGCTGGGCCTGAAACAACCCAAGAACGGCATCGCCTCCACCGATGCACAGGCGCTCGACATCGCCGAAGAGATCGGCTTTCCGCTGGTGATCCGCCCATCCTACGTTCTGGGCGGGCGTGCGATGGAAATCGTGCGCGACATGGATCACCTGCGCCGCTACATCAAGGAAGCGGTTGTCGTCTCCGGCGACAGCCCCGTGCTGCTGGACAGCTACCTGTCCGGCGCCACGGAACTGGACGTGGACGCGCTGTGCGACGGCGAAAACGTCCATGTGGCCGGCATCATGCAGCACATCGAAGAGGCCGGCGTGCACTCGGGCGACAGCGCCTGTTCGTTGCCCCCCTATTCGCTGGACGCCGACGTGCTGGCCGAGATCGAACGTCAGACCCACGCGCTGGCCAAGGCGCTGAACGTGGTCGGCCTGATGAACGTGCAGTTCGCGATCAAGGCCAACGCGGCGGGCGAAAACGAGGTCTACCTGATCGAGGTGAACCCGCGCGCCAGCCGTACGGTGCCCTTCGTCGCCAAGGCGACCGATAGCGCCATCGCCAGCATCGCCGCCCGCATCATGGCCGGTGAGTCGCTGACGGCCTTCCCGAAGCGCGCCGGTTACGAGGCCAGCATCGACTACGATACCGACGTTCCGATGGCCGATCCGATGACGCTGGCCGATCCGAACATGCCCTGGTTCTCGGTCAAGGAGGCGGTTCTGCCCTTCGCCCGTTTCCCCGGTGTGGATACGATCCTTGGCCCGGAGATGCGCTCGACCGGCGAGGTCATGGGCTGGGACCGCAGCTTTGCCCGCGCCTTCCTCAAGGCGCAGATGGGGGCCGGTACCCACCTGCCGACAGAGGGAACGGTGTTCTTCTCGATCAAGGACGAGGACAAGACGCACCAGCTGATCGAGACCGCGCGGATTCTCGTGGATCTCGGCTTTACCATCGTGGCGACGGCGGGCACCGCGTCCTTCCTGGCCGCGCATGACATCGCCTGTGAGCTGGTGAAAAAGGTCTACGAAGGCCGCCCGAACATCGTCGACCTGATGAAGGACGGCAAGGTTCACCTTGTCATGAACACCACCGAGGGCTCGGCTGCCGTCGAGGACAGCCGCGAGATCCGCTCTGTCGCGCTTTACGACAAGATCCCCTACTTCACGACCGCCGCCGGGGCACATGCCGCTGCCTTGGCCATGAAGGCGCGCGAAGAGGGTGAACTGGTGGTGAAGTCGCTTCAGGGGTAAGGACAAGCTAATACAAAGGCGTTAGGCCAATTCCTTGGGCGGGCAAGCAACACTGGTGAAGTGATCGACAAGGGAACGATCCGGCTATTGGTCGGGTTTGCCTTTGGCTTTTTCGGCACTCTTGTGCGACGTTCTCGGGTTTGATTGCAGATGCATTCCGTGGACGGGTTCACCGGGTAAAATTCGCGTCCCGGTGCAACCCCATCGCGCTTACCGCAATATCTCATCGCAACGTAGGGTGCGCTGGTAAGGCGCGCCCTACCAACATCGGGCACTAACCGTAGGGGCCACCCCGCGATCCGCGTCTTCCGGTGCGGCCAGACGAACGATTGCCGCGGGCATACCCCCTCCACATCCCCTTCCGCCCCTGCTAAACCGCTCGCAAACGATCCTCGGAGGGCATTGCCGATGAAACCCGTCATTCTCACGATCCTCGACGGTTGGGGCCTGCGCGAGGAGGAGGCGAACAACGCCCCAAAGCTGGCCAACACCCCCACGATGGACCGGCTGATGGCCACCTGTCCCCATGCGACGCTGATCACCCACGGCCCCGACGTCGGCCTGCCGACCGGGCAGATGGGTAACTCGGAGGTGGGGCATACCAATATCGGTGCGGGCCGGGTGGTGGCCATGGACCTGGGCCAGATCGACCTGGCCATCGAGGATGGTAGTTTCTTTGACAACGAGGCCATCCTGGAGTTCGCCGACAACGTGAAGGCGGCGGGTGGCCGGGCGCATATCATGGGGCTGACCTCGGATGGCGGCGTGCATGCCCATACCGATCACCTGCTCGCAGCGGCCAAGGTGCTGACCGATCAGGGGCTGGATGTCCTCGTCCACGTCATCACCGACGGGCGCGACGTCGCGCCGACCTCGGCACATAACCAAGTGCAAGCCTTTGCCCTTGCCCTGCCGGAAGGCGCGCGCATCGCCACCGTATCAGGGCGCTACTACGCAATGGACCGCGACAATCGCTGGGAGCGGGTGGAAAAGGCCTATCGCGCCGTGGTTGATGCCAAGGCGGACGCCCTGGAAGATCCGTCCGAGGGCATCGCGGTCCGCTACGATCTCGACCAGATGGACGAGTTTATCGAGCCCTTCATCATCGAAGGCTACGAGGGCATGAAGCCCGGCGACGGGCTGTTCTTCATCAACTTCCGCGGGGACCGCGCGCGCGAGATCCTGTCTGCGATTGGCGACCCGGATTTCGATGGGTTCGAGCGCACGAAACCCGATCTTTCCGCCTTGCTGGGCATGGTCGAATATTCCGACCGGCACAACGAGTACATGACCACTGCCTTTCCCAAGCGCAAAATCGTCAACACGCTGGGCGAATGGGTGGCCAAGCAGGGCAAGACCCAGTTCCGTCTGGCGGAAACCGAGAAATACCCGCATGTGACCTTCTTCCTGAACGGTGGCAAGGAAGTGCCGGAACCGCACGAGGATCGGTTCATGCCCAAGTCGCCCAAGGTGGCTACCTACGACCTGCAGCCCGAGATGTCCGCGGGCGAGGTGACGGAGAAATTCCTCGGCGCGATCGACAGCGGTTATGACCTGATCGTGGTGAACTACGCCAACCCCGACATGGTCGGCCATACCGGCGACCTGCAGGCGGCAATGAAGGCCTGCGAGGCGGTCGACGCGGGGCTGGGGCAGGTGGTCGACAGGCTGGAACAGACCGGCGGCGCGTTGCTGGTGATCGCCGACCACGGCAATTGCGAAACCATGGTCGATCCTGAAACCGGCGGGCCGCATACGGCGCATACGACGAACCTGGTGCCGGTGGTCCTTTACGGTGCGCCCGACGTGGAAAAGCTGCGCGATGGGCGATTGGCCGACGTGGCGCCGACCCTGCTGCAACTGATGGACCTGCCGCAGCCCGAGGAAATGACCGGGGAAAGCCTGATCGCGTGAAACCGCTGGCGCTGATTCTCTGCCTTCTGGCCGCGCCGCTGGCCGCGCAGGACGCGGGGGACAAGGCGCGCGCGGCCGCCGAGGCGCTGGAGGCTGCTTCTGTCCTGCTGGACACCGCCGACGAGGCGCAGGACCGTGTGGCGGCTCTGACCGATACGGTGCGCGCCTACGAGGACGGGCTGACAGCCATGCGCGAGGGGCTGCGCGCCGCGACCATCCGAGAGACGGAACTCAGCCGCAAGCTGGCCTCGCAGGAGGCCGAGGTGGCGCGCCTTCTGGGCGCGCTCATGGCGGTGGGGGACCGTGCCGCGCCGCGCACGCTGGTGCATCCGGGCGGTCCGCTGGACGCGGCCCGGTCGGGGATGCTGGTGGCGGCGCTGACGCCCGGCCTTGCCGAGCAGGCGGCGGAACTGCGCGCCGATCTCGAAGAGGTCACGGCGCTGCGTGCCCTGCAACAGAACGCTGCGGACACCCTGCAGGAGGGACTGAGCGGCGTGCAGGCCGCGCGCACCGCGCTCAGCCAGGCGATCGCCGACCGCACGGACCTGCCGCGCCGCTTTACCGAGGATCCGATCCGGACCGAACTGCTGATCGCCTCGACCGAGACGTTGCAAGGGTTTGCCTCGGGTCTGGCTAAGATCACCGAGGATGAGACCGGCCCGCCTCTGCCGCTGGTTGCGGACCGCAAGGGCAGCCTGCCGTTGCCCGTGCGCGGGGTGGTCCTGCACGGGGCCGGGGATCGTGACGCGGCTGGGGTCTCCCGCCCCGGTGTCGTCATTGCCACCCGTCCCGGCGCGCTGGTGACCACGCCGACCGCCGCCACGATCCGCTATGCCGGGCCGCTGCTGGACTACGGGCTGGTCGTCATCCTCGAGCCACAGGCGGACCTGATGTTCGTGCTTGCCGGAATGGACACGGTGTTCGGCGAAACGGGGCAGGTTCTTGCCGCGGGCGCGCCTGTCGGGCTGATGGGTGGGCCTGCCGGCGATAATATGTCACCTTCGGGTGAGGGGGCTGGCGGAGCCCGTTCGGAAACGCTCTATATAGAGGTCAGAGAGGGCGACGTGCCCGAAGACCCACTGCGGTGGTTCACAACCGACAAGGGATGATTGAGGTATGAGGAAATTCGTGATGGCCGCCGTCGGCGGCACCCTGGCGTCCATCGTGGCGACGACCCAATTGGTGGGTCCGCTGCTGGCGCAGGAGGGCAGCCGTCCGGAAAGCGTCTATGAGCAGCTCGACCTGTTCGGTGACATCTTTGAACGCATCCGCGCGCAATACGTCGAGGAGGTCGACGAAAAGGAACTGATCGAGGCTGCCATCAACGGCATGCTGACCTCGCTCGACCCGCACTCCAGCTACCTTGCCCCCGACGATGCCGCCGACATGCGCGTGCAGACGCGCGGCGAATTCGGCGGCCTCGGGATCGAGGTCACGCAGGAAGACGGCTTCGTCAAGGTGGTCTCTCCCATCGATGGCACCCCGGCGATGGAGGCCGGTATCGAGGCCGGCGACTTCATCACCCATGTCGACGGTGAAAGCGTGCTGGGCCTGACCCTGGACGAGGCGGTGGACATGATGCGCGGGCCGGTCGGCTCCGAGATCGTGATCACCGTGGTCCGGGAGGGCGTCGAGGAACCTTTCGACGTGTCGATCATCCGCGACACCATCAAGCTGACCGCAGTCCGCTCGCGTACCGAGGGTGAGACCGTCGTGCTGCGGATCACCACCTTCAACGATCAGACCTTCCCCAACCTCGCCGACGGCATTGCCAAGCAGGTCGAAGAGGCGGGCGGCATTGACAAGGTCAACGGGTTTGTCGTCGACCTGCGCAACAACCCCGGCGGCTTGCTGAACCAGGCGATCATGGTGGCCGATGCCTTCCTCGACAAGGGCGAGATCGTCTCGACCCGGGGCCGCGACCCGGCCGATGGCGACCGCTACAATGCCCAGCCCGGCGACCTCACCGAAGGCAAGCCGCTGGTCGTGCTGATCAACGGAGGGTCCGCTTCTGCCTCGGAGATCGTGGCGGGGGCGCTGCAGGATCACCGACGCGCCATCGTCGTGGGCACCAAGAGCTTTGGCAAAGGGTCGGTCCAGACCGTCATGCCGCTGCGGGGCAACGGCGCGATGCGCCTGACCACGTCGCGCTACTACACGCCGTCGGGCCGGTCGATCCAGGCGCTGGGTGTTTCGCCTGACATCGTGGTCGCCCAGCCGCGCCGTGATCCGAACGCCGAGCCCGACGAGGAACCGGCGGCCAACCCCTTCACCCGCTCCGAGGCGGACCTGCGCGGCCGTCTCGATAACGATTCGTTGACGCCCGAGGAAATCGAGCAGATCGAGCTCGACCGGGCCAAGGCCGAGGCCGCTGCCCGCCTTCGCGAAGAGGACTACCAGCTGGCCTATGCCATCGACATCCTCAAGGGGCTGTCGGCACTGGGGCCGAACGACTGAGATTGAACGCCTCGGCGTATCCGGATCCGGCGGCCTTGGGGCTGCCGGATCTTTTCTTTTCCGGCCTTTGGGGTAGGGCACTACACCCGCGTACTGTGCTGGCCACGCGCGGGCTCAAACAGTTCGCGTTCTATGCAATGATTCGCAGCCGGAACAGCTGGCTTGGCCGGATCGGTTGCGCGGGCCGCTACTGGATGACGGTTTCATCGTGGCGTTGCCCTTGCCGACCTCGGGCGGGGCCCGGGTCGACCTGCCGTACTTCGACTAAACCGCCTGCACGGACAAGCTGCGATCCAGCGCCGCGGCGCTTGCGTTCAAGGCGGCGGCCTGCCGGCTGAGCGAACCGGAATATGCCCGCAATTTGGCACGTGACTTGCCCCCGCTTCTCAAGCGCGGCTAAATCGCGGCAACGGAGGATCTGCCATGACCAAGCGAAAGACAATGACCCCCGAAGACATCGCCGCCCTTCCCTATCGTCGCAATGTCGGCGTGATGCTGGTCAACGCGCAGGGCCATGCCTTTGTCGGCCAGCGCATCGACAGCGAGGTGCCCGCCTGGCAGATGCCCCAGGGCGGCATCGACAAGGGCGAGGACCCGCGCGAGGCGGCGCTGCGCGAGCTGGAAGAGGAAACCGGCGTCACCCGTGATCTTGTGACCGTCGAGGCCGAAACCGACGGCTGGATCGCCTACGACCTGCCGCATGACATCGTGCCGAAGATCTGGAAGGGCCGCTACAAGGGGCAGGAGCAGAAATGGTTTTTGCTGCGGTTCCACGGCACCGACGACCAGGTGCGGCTGGATGCGGACGACCACCAGGAGTTTTCGGAATGGCGCTGGCTGCCCGCCGACGAGGTCGTGGATCAGATCGTGCCGTTCAAACGCCCGGTCTACGCGCAGGTCGTCGATGCTTTCAGGGCCCATCTGTGATGCGCTGGCTCGGCTTGGTCCTGTCCCTGCTGGCGACCTCCCCTGCACTGGCGCTGTCCTGTCGTCCGGCGGATCCGGTGCGGGATTTCAAGGCGGCCGAAGAGTCCGGTGACCGCTGGGGCGTCGCCGTCGGGCGGCTCGATTTCGACGAGGGGCGCCTGCCCAAGGTCGACTGGGCGCGCCAGGACCGGGTGCCGCCAGAAACCGATCTGCGCGCCCAGTTCATCGGTCATTCCTTGGACATGGACGGTTTTGACACCGTGTTCCAGGCGAATGTCACCCTGCGGGTGTTCTGCTTCGGCCCCTGGTGCGCGCAACCCAAGAGCGGCGCACGCTACCTGGCCTTCATCAGGCACGAAAACGGCAAGCGCGTGCTGCAGGCGGACCCTTGCGGCAGTTGGCTGTACCCGAACCCGCAGAGGCGTGACCTGGACCGGGTCCACAGTTGTTTTGCCGGTGGCCACTGCGAGGAACGCGGGTTCTGATCCCCACGCTCTTGCTTCTTCTCTGTGAAAATACTCCGGGGGGTCTGGGGGGCTGGCCCCCCAGCGGGTCGCCCGGCCCGAGGCCGGGCGAAAACAGAAACCTCACCGCAGCCGCTTCAGTACCGATAGCGAGGCATAGCCGTCCGGCACCAGACCCTGGGATTTCTGGTACTGCCGCACGGCCTCGACCGTCAGTGGGCCGATCTTGGCGTCGATGCCCTCGGTGTCGAATCCGGCGGCGGTCAGGCGCTGTTGCAGCTCGATGCGTTCCTCGAAGGTCAGCGCACGGTCGCCCCGGGGCCATTTGCCCTGGATCGCTTTGCCTCCGGCGATGCGGTCGGCCAGGTGGCCGACGCCGATGACGTAGGCATCGGCGGTGTTGTAGGTCTCGATCACCTCGAAATTGTCGAAGACGAGAAAGGCCGCGCCGGTATGGCCGGCAGGCAGCAAAACGGAGGCGGGGCCGAAATCCTCGACCGGCTTGCCATCGGTGCCCGTGACCCCCAGCTCTGCCCACTCCGAGGGCAGGCGTGTGACCTCGCGTTTGGCCTGGAGATAGTCGAATCCCCGGGGCAGCCTGACCTCGACGCCCCAGGGCACGCCGGTCTTCCAGCCATTTGATTTCAGGTAGTTGGCGGTCGAGGCCAGCGCATCAGAGGGGTCGTCGCCCCAGATATTGCGCCTGCCGTCGCCGTCGTGATCCACCGAAAGCCGCTGGAAAGAGCCGGGCATGAACTGGGTATGCCCCATCGCCCCGGCCCAAGACCCGCGCAGGTTGGCTTGTGTCGTGTGCCCGTCCTGCAGGATCTTCAGTGCGTCGATCAGCTCTCCCTCGAAGAACTCGGCGCGGCGGGCGTCATAGGCCAGGCTGGCCATCGCCTCGATCACCGGGGTGCTGCCGCGAAAGGTGCCATAGGCGGATTCGAGGCCCCAGATCGCCACCACGATCTCTTTCTGAACGCCGTAGTCGGCTTCGATCTTTTCCAGCAATGCGCGATGCTTTTTCAGCGCCGCCTTGCCGTTGCGGATGCGCGTCGCCGAGGCGGCGCTGTCGAGGTAGTCCCAGATCGTCTTGGTAAACTCGGACTGGTTGCGGTCACGTTTCACCACCTTGCGGTCGAACTTTGCCCCCTTGAAGGCGGCGTCGAAGACCGCCGGCTCGATTCCCTGTTCCAGTGCACGGGGGCGAAACTCGCGGACCCAGGCGCGAAACCCGGCCTGCGTGCCGGTGATCCGGGCGGAATGGGCGGCCAGCGTTTCCAGAGCGGCAGGGCGCAGCATCGGGCGCAGAGACCCGGAAGGCGCCAGCATGCTGGCGGGCAGCGTGGCGGCGCGGCTGACCACCTCAAGCTCATCCTCCGGCACGCCGTTGACGATCAGCGGGCGGTCTTCCACCTCGGGCGCCTCGCCACGGCCAACAGGCCTGGGAGAGGCGGGAGCGGAGCGGTCTGTCGTACGGGCCTCCAGCTCGCCGCGGGCCACGGGGCGCAACGATACATCGACCGCCTCTTCCGCCACCAGCGGGGCCGAGAGGGTCAAGGCGATCAGCCCGGTTGTTGCGCGCCACATCATGGATCGGATCCTGCTGCTCTCTGATTTTCAATGAGATTAGCGTGCCCGGGCGCGAATGCGAAGCCATCCGCGACAGGGCATGCAAAATCCTGCCGCTCCGGCCTGATACATGTGCCTGCCGGCTGTCACCCTTTTGAGCGGCGTTTCCGGGTCACCTTGCGCTTGGTCTTGGCGTCCTTGGCTTTGGCCTTGGCCTGTTTGCGGCGGGGCGAGGTGCCGGGTTTCTTGCCACGGGGGCGGCCCTTGCCGCGCGAGAAACGTCCGCCTTGACGGCTTTCGTATTCCTCGTCGTCCAGTTCCAGAAGTTCGAAGGCGATGCCGCCGGTGACGGGCGCCGCCTCGACCAGTTTCACCCGTGCGCGCATTCCCAGCCCGATGATCCGCCCCGTGTCGCCCCCCATCAGGGTGCCGGCGTCGCGGTCGAAATGGAAATACTCGTTGCCCAGCGTGCCGATGGGCACCAGCCCGTCGGCGCCGGTCTCGTCAAGTTTCACGAAGATGCCGAACTTGGCGATGCCGGACACGCGGCCGGTGAATTCGGCGCCCAGCCGGTCGGAAAGATAGGCAGCCAGGTAGCGGTCGGTGGTGTCGCGCTCTGCCATCATCGACCGGCGCTCGGTGTCGGAGATGTGCTGCGCTGTGGCGTCCAGCCGCTCGATATCTTCCTGGCTGAGTCCGTCGTCGTCCCACTTGTGGGCCGTGATCAGGGCGCGGTGCACGATCAGGTCGGAGTAGCGCCGGATCGGCGAGGTGAAATGCGCGTAGTTCTGCAGCGCAAGGCCGAAGTGCCCGAAGTTCTTGGGGCTGTAATAGGCCTGCGTCATGGACCGCAAGGTGGCGAGGTTGATCAGTTCCGCCTCGCCGGTCTTGGCTGCCTGATGCAACAGCTGGTTGAGGTGGCGCGTCTTCAGCACCTGCCCCTTGGCCATGGTCAGACCGGCGGCCTGTGCCGTGTCGCGGAGAGATTCCAGCTTGTCCTGCGGCGGTTCCTCGTGCACCCGGAACAGCAGCGGCGTGTCCTTGGCGATCAGGGTGTCGGCGGCGGCGACATTGGCCAACACCATGAATTCCTCGATCAGCTTGTGCGCGTCCAGCCGGTCGGCGAAATCGACGGATGTCACCTTGCCGTCATCGTCCAGCGCGATTTTGCGTTCCGGCAGGTCGAGGTCCAGCGGCTGGCGGCGTTCGCGTGCCGACTTCAGCGCGGCATAGGCGGCGTAGAGCGGTTTCAGGACCGGTTCGAGCAGCGGGCCGCACTTGTCGTTGGGCTCACCGTCGATGGCGGCCTGCACCTCCTGGTAGCTGAGCGAGGCGGGCGAGCGCATCAGCGCGCGGTAGAATTTCTGCCCCAGCTTGTTGCCCTCGGCGTCGATGCGGATGCGCGCCGCGATACAGGCGCGCGGCACGCCTTCGTGCAGTGAACAGAGATCGCCGGATAGCCGGTCGGGCAGCATCGGCACCACCCGGTCGGGAAAATACGAGGAGTTCCCGCGCATCTTGGCCTCGCGGTCGAGCGCAGAGCCAGGGGTGACGTAATGGGCCACGTCGGCGATGGCGACCCAGAGAACGTGCCCGCCCTCGTTCTGCGGGTCCTCGTCCGGTTCGGCAAAGACCGCGTCGTCATGGTCGCGGGCATCGGACGGGTCGATGGTGATCAACGGCATGTTGCGCAGGTCTAAGCGGCCCTTGAGGCCGGCGGGCTTCATGCTGTCGGCTTCGGCCACGACCTTTTCCGGGAAATCGTCCGGGATGCCGTGCTGGTGGATCGCGATCAGGGACACGGCGCGGGGTGCGGTGGGATCGCCCAGCCGCAGCACGATGCGCGCCTTGGGCAGGCCCATGCGGCCCTTTGGCCCGGCCTGTTCCGCCTCGACCAGCTCGCCGTCCTGGGCGCCGCCGGTGGCATCGGGCAGGACCGACCATTCCTTGTCAGAACCCTTGTCGATGGGCAGGATGCGCCCGCCCTCGGCGCCCTTGCGGAAGATCCCCACCACCTTGCGGGGCGAGGTGCCGATGCGGCGGATCAGGCGGGCCTCGTAGTTGTGATCGGCGTGGTGCACCACCTGCAGACGGGCCAGGATGCGGTCGCCTTCGCCCAGGGCCGGGTCATTGGCGCGGGCGATGATCAGCACCGTGGGTTCGACCCCTTCACCGTGCCATTCCAATGGGCGGGCAAAGAGATCGCCGTTTTCGTCGGGCGCCTTGACCTGCAGCACGCTGACGGGCGGCAGGCGATCGGGGTCGCGATAGGTCTTGTGGCGTTTCTCAAGGTGCCCTTCGTCCTCCAGCTCGCGCAGGATGCGCTTGAGGTCGATCCGGTCAGCCCCCTTGATGCCAAAGGCCTTGGCAATGTCGCGTTTCGAGGTGAGGGTCGGGTTGGCGGAGATCCAGTCGAGGACATCCGCCTTGGTGGGCAGCTTGCTCATGGGGTTGGCGTATCATGGGCGCGGGGCGGCGTCATGTCGAAAGCGGTGGCACAGGGCCGTCCGTTCACTTGGCCCCTTGCAGGTCCCGGGCGGTGTCGACGTCCCGCAACATGTCCACAAGCGCGACCTTGCGACCGGCGACCGAGGCCCGCGTGTCGGCTAGAGCGTGCTCCGTGGACCAGCGGACGCCGCGGAACAGTCCTTGCGGAAACTGCCCCGCGTTTTTCACCCCAACCAGCCAGTAACCGCCGTCCTCTGCCGGGCCAAAGACCACCTCTGCCCCGCCCAGGGCGCGGAAGGCGCGCCAGATCGCGGCAGGGGTGATGCCGGGAATGTCGGCGCCGATCACGCAGACCGGACCGGGGGGCGCCGTCCGCATGGCCCGTGCCATGCGCGCCCCCAGATCGCCGCGGCCCTGCGGCAGGCGGGCGAGGTCCTCGGGCCAGCAGCGCGAGGCCATGCCGTCCCGGTCGGGGGATACCGCCAGCACGATCCGCCAGCGCGGATCGCGCAGGCGGCGCAACAGGCGCGCGCATTGGTGCCGGAACCACCAGGCGGCGGCCACGGTGCCGATATCGCGCGCCAGCCGGGTCTTGACCCGTCCCGGGCGCGGTTCCTTGACCATGACGATCAGGGTGCGTTGCATCGTCGGTGTCCCGGCAAGTGGCCCCGGGTCGGATCCGGGGCGGTTTTCCGTCAGGCGAAGTAGTCGCGCAGCATCCGGGTGTAGATCGCCTTGAGCTGATGCACATGCGCGATTTCGACCCGTTCGTCGACTGCATGCATGGTCTTGCCCACGAGGCCGAATTCCACGACCGGGCAGTGATCCTTGACGAAACGCGCGTCCGAGGTGCCGCCGGTGGTGGACATTTCCGGCGTGATGTTGGTCTCGACCGCGACGGCACGCGAGACAAGCTCGGACAGCGGCCCCGGCGGGGTCAGGAAACTCTCGCCCGAGATCTTGATCTGCACTTCGGTGGTGGTACCGAATTCGGCGTCGACCTTCGCCGCCTCCTGGCGCAGCCAATCGGACAGGCCGGCGCCGGTATGGGTGTCGTTGAACCGGATGTTCACCGTGCCGCGCGTCTGCGCCGGGATCACGTTGGTGGCCGGGTTGCCGGTGTCGATTGTGACGACGGCCAGGGTGGAGGGGTCGAAATGATCCGTGCCCCGGTCCAGTTCATGCGAGGCCAGCCGGTCCATCAGCCGCGCCATCGCGTGCATCGGGTTCACCGCGCGGTGCGGATAGGCGGAATGGCCCTGTTTGCCGGTGACGGTGAAATGGGCATTCATCGAGCCGCGCCGCCCGATCTTCATCATCTGGCCCATGTGGTCGGGGCAGGTGGGTTCGCCGACGATGCAGACGCTCATCTTTTCGTCGTGCTCGGACATCCAGTCGAGCAGGGCGGTGGTGCCATCGACGGACTCGCCTTCCTCATCGCCGGTGATGGCCAAGATCAGGGCGCCGTCCGGGGGCGTGTCACGCACGAAATCCACGGCGGCGGCGGCAAAGGCGGCGACACCGGATTTCATGTCGGTGGCGCCGCGGCCATAGAGGAACCCATCCTCGATCTCGGCGCCGAAAGGGGCGTGGGTCCAGTCGTCGGGGTTGCCGATGGGCACCACGTCGGTATGCCCGTTGAAGCCGAAGCTGCGGGCATGGCCCTTGTCGCCCCAGCGGGCAAAGAGATTGGACACGCCACCGCGATCGACACGGGTACAGGCAAAGCCCGCCCCTTCCAGAAGGTCCTGCAAGAGGACAAGGGCACCGCCCTCTTCCGGCGTGACAGAGGGGCATTGCACGAGGCGGGCGGTAAGATCGACCGGATCGGTGGTCATCGGCGGCTCCTTGGGTGTGACGTGGCACAGGGCTACCGCGCCCTGCCGCGCTTGGCAAATGGCGTGGGGCAGGGCGGTGTGCTAGGCCTGTTTCACGCAGGCAAGAGAGGGGCGGCTTGGGCTGGATTGCAGTGGCGGACGCAGGCGGACGCTGGCTTCGGCCGGACTGGAAAGACAGCGCGCCAGAGCGCCTGCTGCCCCGCGGCACGCTGATGGTCGAGATACCGGTCACGCGTGCCCCGCTGCCCGAGCGGATATTGTCGCTTGAGCGTGAGAGCCCTTGGCCGGGAAGCCTGTCACTGACGGCCCTGCCGGGCGAGGGGCTGGCGCTGGTGGTGACGCAGGGTGCCCAACTGGTTCAGGCGGTGCTGCCGCTGGATCTCGACGGGCGCGAGGGCAGCTTGCGGATCACCTATGCCTGGGACAGTCCGGCGCGGCGCGGGCGGTTCGCGGCGGAACGCACCGATGGGACGGTATTGGCGCTGCGCGAGGTCGAGGCGCCCCCGCCGATGCTGGCGGCGGATGCGCAGGGGCTGAATGGCGGGGGGCTGGCGCTCTGTGCGCTCAGCGAGGCGGTCGAACCGCTGGGGCCGGTGCCAACGCTGGCCGCGACGACCCGGGTCGAGACGCCGCAGGGCGCGCGGCCAGTGGACGCATTGGACCGCGCCGACACGGTCCTGACGCGGAGCGGAGAGGCCCTGCCGGTCCTGGCCCGGCTAGAGCGCAGCGTTCCGTCGCGCGGATCGTTCCGCCCGGTGCGCCTGCGATCGCCCTTTTTCGGGTTGCGCGCGGATCTTGTCGTTGCACCGGGGCAAAGCCTGGTCGTCTCGGGGACGGATGTTGCCTATCTTTTTGGCTGCGAGGCGGTGCTGGTGCCCGCCTCGGCCCTCGTGAACGGGCGGACGGCGGTCTTTGAGGACACCGGGCCGGTGGTGACATGGCACCAGCTGCTGTTGCCGGGGCACGAGGCGCTGCTGTCCGAGGGCGCCGGGATCGAAAGCCTCTACGTCGGGCGTCTGCGCCGCCGGCGCGAGGTGCTGCGCCAAACCCTGCTGGCGGAGGTGCCGCCGGGAATGATGCCGGAACATGGCGGCCGGGCGCTGAAGGTGCTGGCGCCCTTCGAGGCGATCACGCTGGCCGAGGCCCGCGCCGCCTGAAGATCAGTCGAAGAAGGGAGAGACCTGCGCCACGATGACGGCGTTTTCCGCCAGGGCGCGATCCATCAGCGCCGCTTCGTCGTCGTCGATCTCATGGCCCTGCGCCTCGCGTTCTTCGCGGGTGCCGTAGCCGGTGACATCCAAGGGCGCCATGTCGGCCTGTTTCAGGATCGCGACGGTTTCGCGCACGGCCTCTGCCTCGTCCACGCCGGAGGCATAGCACATCAGCCCCGCGCCGGTCGCCTTGTCGGGCAGCCCGTCGCCGGACTTGCGGCCGACCTCGACCAGCAGGGTGTAGACCTGTTGCGGTTTCTTGCCCGCCATTTCCGTGCTCCTTCGTGCCGTCACGCGCCGTGGGATGTGCCTTTGCGGGCGGGCTGTCAAGACAGGGCCTGTGGCATTCCGGCCACGGGGGCGTGAGACGTCAGGAAATCCTCACTTGGTCCGAATCGCGGGTCGGCGGTATCAGGGCGCATCCGAAACACCTCGACGGAAAGGAGGGCGCCCATGATGATCGACATGCCAGACGCCCTCGCGGGCCACATCCTTTAAGACCCGAACGCCCCAGCGCGGGGCTGATTTCCCAAGAGCGGCGCGTCATGCGCCGATGGTTTCATGGACAGTTTCCTGACAGATATGCTCACCCGGGCGGTGGGCAGCGATTTCTTTGCCGGTGGCCTGGCGCTGGGCGCCTTCGGGGCCGCGATCGGCATCCTGCGCATGGTCTATGGCATGGTGCGCGCGCAGGCGCGGCGCCGCTGGGCGGTGTCGCTGACCGTCGACAACCGGTCCGAGGCCTACCGGCATCTCTATGTCTGGCTGGACCGCAAGGGCGTGCTGCGGCGCATCCGGCAGGTGCAAGCCACAGGTGTCCGGGCGGGCCGGGCCGAGATCTTTGCCCCCGTCGAAGGGCGGCACTGGTTCCTGCACGGTGGGCGGATGTGTTCCTTTGAACGTGCGCTGCGGGAACAGACCCGTGTCGGCGGCGATGGCGGCCCGATGGAGGTGCTGACCGTGACCATGCTGTTCGGCCGGTCCGAGGTGCTGCGCGGTTGGATCGACGAAGGCGCAGCGATCTGCGCCGCCGAGGAAGAGCGCGCGCCGATCCTGCATGTCCTGCGGGGCGACTGGTGGGACCATGTCTGCGAGATGCCGCGCCGCGCGCTGGACACGATCCTGGCAGAGGACGACCGGATCGAGCGACTGCGCGACGACATGGCCTGGTTCTACGGCAACGAGCAGTGGTACCGGACGCGGGGTGTGCCTTGGCGGCGGGGCTACCTGCTGTTCGGGCCGCCGGGCACCGGCAAGTCCAGCGTGATCCGCGCCCTGGCCAGCGACCTGGGCAAGGACCTGGCCAGCGTCAGCCTGGCAAGCCCCGGGCTGACGGACGAGGATCTGCGCAGCGGCATGGCTTCGGCCCCCAAGGGCGCCTTCCTGGTGCTGGAGGACATCGACGCCAGCTTTGCCGGGCGTGGACAGGGCGAGGCTCGGTCGGGCATCAGCTTTTCCGGGCTGCTCAATGCCATCGACGGGGTGGCGGCACAGGAAGGGCGGGTGCTGGTCATGACCACCAACCACCCCGAGCGTCTGGACCCGGCGTTGATCCGGCCCGGGCGTGCGGACGTCCACCTTGAACTGGGCCCGGTTCCGGCCTCGGTCGCGGCGGATCTGTTCCGCCGGTTCTTCCCCGGCGAAGACGCTCTGGCAGAGCGGTTCGCCGAGACGCTGGGCACGCGCCGGGTGACACCGGCGGCGCTGCAGGGCTGGTTGTTGCGCCATGCGCAGGACCCGGTGGCGGCCTCGACGGCAGAGGGGCTGCTGCCCGGGGCCAAGGCGGTGGCCGCGGAATGAGGGCAGGGGCGCGGTGGAGATGGGACGCGCAAGCCAGCGGCGCCAACGCCATGGGCCGCCGCCCGGAAATGACGTCTCAGCCGCCGACCACGGCCAGGGCGACCGCCCCGCCGTAGATCAGGATCAGAAGCAGGCTTTCCAGCCCGATCTGCGCCGGGCCGTGGCGTTGTCGCAGGATCAATCCTGCCAGCAGGACGGCGGTCATCATCTGACCCGTCACCAGCCAGTAAAGGTCCTGCGTGCCTACCGCGTGATAGAGCGATCCCTCGCGGTAGGCCGTATCGGCGAAGACCAGGAAAAGCGTGTCGAAGGTATTGCCGCCGATGATCCCGCCAAGCGCCAGTTGCAGCGCCCCGCGCCGGGTGGCGGCCAGGGTTGTCACCAGTTCGGGCATCGAGGTGACGACGGCAGTGACCAGCGCGCCCACAAGCGTCGAGCCCAGGCCAAAACGCGAAATCAGCGTTCCGCCGATCTGGCTGATGATCCAGCCGCAGAGGCCCATGACCGCCACCAGCGCGGCAAATCCCAGTGCCGGTTTCAGCGCTGACCGTTGCGGTTCGCTGCTGTCCTCGGGCGTGTCGTTGCGGGTTTCCGGTGTCTGGACCGGCTTCCACATGGGCCGTTCGCGCAGCTTGGCCGTCAGGTGCAGCCCGCCGAGGTAGACCATGACCAGCAGGGGCGACGCCGGGTGAATGCCCCAGAACGCGATGTCCGGCCCGGCGATGGCGGCCAGCGGCAGGCAGAGCAGCAGGATCAGCAGAACAGACTGGAACAGGTTGGCGGGTTCGGCAGCGGCATGTTCGAGATTGGCCTTGCGATAGGTCAGGTCCGCCAGCGCAAGAAACAATGTCTGGGCCGCGATCCCGCCCACGGCGTTTGAAAAGGCAAAAGAGGCATCGCCCGAAGCGGCCGCATTGATCGAGACGATGGTGCCCGCCAGCGATGTCGCCGCACCCAAGAGGACCGCGCCGACCAGGGCCTCGCCCATGCGGGTGCGGTCGGCCAGAACGTCGGCCAGATCGGTGGCGCGGATCGCAGTGATCACGAGCACCGCCGCCGAACCGGCAAAGACCGCCAGAAGCGGCAGGAGAGAAAGGCTGGTGATCATGCCGGGCGGGGGAGGCGTGTTCTGGTCATGCGTCTAGAACCCGCCCGGCTGTCTTAGGTTCCGCGATCAGTCGCGGAGCAGTTCGTTGATGCCGGTCTTGGAGCGGGTCCGCTCATCAACGCGCTTCACGATCACGGCGCAGTAGAGGTTGAGGTTGTTCTTGGTGGGCATCGAGCCCGCAACCACCACGGAATAGGGCGGCACCTCACCCATGAAGACCTCGCCCGTCTCGCGGTCGACGATCTTGGTGGACTGGCCGATGAAGACGCCCATGCCGAGGACCGAGCCTTCGCGCACGATCACGCCCTCGACGACCTCGGAGCGGGCGCCGATGAAACAGTTGTCCTCGATGATTGTCGGGCCGGCCTGCATCGGTTCCAGCACGCCGCCGATGCCGACGCCGCCCGACAGGTGGACGTTCTTGCCGATCTGCGCACAGGAGCCGACGGTGGCCCATGTGTCGACCATCGTGCCCTCGTCGACATATGCGCCGAGGTTCACGAAGGAGGGCATCAGCACCACGCCGGGCGCGATATAGGCGGATTTGCGAACGATGCAGTTGGGCACCGCGCGGAAGCCGCCGTCTTTCCACTCGGTGTCGCCCCAGCCCTTGAACTTGCTGTCGACCTTGTCCCACCAGTGGCCGCCCTGCGGGCCGCCGTCCTGCTGTTCCATGTCCTTGAGCCGGAAGCCCAGCAGCACGGCCTTCTTGGCCCATTGGTTGACGTGCCAGTCGCCATTCTCCTGGCGTTCGGCCACACGCAGCTTGCCGCTGTCGAGCGCGTTCAGCGTGTCCTCGATGGCTTCGCGGGTTTCGCCGCCGGTCGAGGGCGTGATCTCGGCGCGGTTTTCCCAGGCAGCCTCGATGGCCGTTTCAAGTTGTGCGTTGGACATGCGGTCCTCTCCCCACGGAAATATCGTTCCGAAGCCCTATAGCGGCCTTGCCCGGGTGGGACAATCCTAACCGCTGCCGCAAGGGCAGGGAGGGGCGGAGCGCCTTCAGCCCAGCGGGTCGGGGGCGATGTTGCCGCCGCAGACCAGCACCGCCACGCGCTCATCCGGTTCCGGCACGTAGGCCCCGCAGCGCAGGGCGGCGAGCGCGGTGGCGCCGGCCGGTTCCACAAGCAGGCGGTGGGCCTGCCAGAGCGCGCGTTGCGCGTCGAGGATCGCGGCATCGGGGACGGTGATGACCGGCGTGTCGAACTGCTGTGCAAGGCCGAAACAGATGTCGCCAATGCGCCGCGCCCCCAGCGCGTTGGCCGCGACACCGGACACCGCCACGTCCACCGGTTTGCCTGCCGCTCGCGCGGCCTCCAGCGCATTGCAGGGGACGGGTTCGACGGCAACGATCTTGTGGGCCCCCTGTGCCCAGGCCAGCGCGCCCGCGATCAGGCCGCCACCGCCGACGGCGATCAGAACCGTGTCGGCCTCCAGTCCCTGCGCCTCCCATTCGCGCAACAGGGTGCCTTGTCCCGCCACGGTCAGCGGCGCGTCATAGGCGTGGATCTGCATGGCCCCCTGTTCCTCTTCGTAGCGGCGGGCCATGTCCAGCGCGTCGGCGTATTCACCGGGCACCACGGTCAGCTCGGCCCCGGTGCGTTCGATCAGGGCGATCTTGGCCGGGCCCGCGATTTCGGGGACGAAGATGCGCGCCCGGTGGCCCAGCCTTTGCGCGGCAAAGGCGACTGCCGCGCCGTGGTTGCCCCCGGAGGCCGCGACGACCCCGCCTGGCGGCACATCCGAGGCGCGCAGGGTGTTGAAGGCGCCGCGCGCCTTGAAACTGCCGGTGTGCTGGCATTGTTCCAGTTTCAGGCCAATGTCGCGGTCCCACAGGGCGTCGCTGTGCATGACCGGGGTGCGGACCGTGTAGCCTGCGATCCTGCCGGCGGCGTTTTCGATTTCCGATGTCCAGTCCATGTGCGGTCTCCTCCGGCAGTGGGCGCTGCCGGGCCGCGAGGGCACGCGGCAACTGGCGCTTCGGACCGGCAGGCTATAGTTCTGAGAAGAGGCGAACAAGGAGCCGCGACATGAAAGAAGACCGCCGCAGCCCGCTGCGCGACGCCAACCTCGACCGCAGCACGGCCGAGCACGTTCCGCAGACCCCGCAGACGCAATCGCCCAGCTATCGGCTGGCCTTTGCGGACGTGGATTTCATGGGGCAGGAGGAATTGCGCCCGGTGCGTCTGCAACTGGAACTGCTGAAGTTCGAGATGCTGATGGACCAGTACCAGATCGACTCGACCGTGGTGCTGTTCGGTGGCGCACGCATTCCCGCGCCCGCCGACAAGGACAAGGCGCGGACGCAGACTCTGGCCGACCTGTCCCGCTTTTACGACGAGGCGCGCGAGTTTGCCCGGCTGATGACGCGCAAGTCCAAGGAGACCGGCAACCGCGAATATGTCGTCTGCACCGGCGGTGGCCCGGGCGTGATGGAGGCAGGCAACCTCGGCGCCCATGAAGAGGGCGGCGTGTCCGTCGGCCTGAACATCGTGCTGCCGCATGAACAGGCGCCAAATGCCTATGTGACGCCGGAACTGGCCTTCAACTTTCACTACTTCGCCATCCGCAAGATGCATTTCCTGATGCGGGCCAAGGCGATTTGTGTCTTTCCCGGCGGCTTCGGCACGCTGGACGAACTGTTCGAGACGCTGACCCTGATCCAGACCGGCCGGATGCAGCGGGTGCCGATGCTGCTGTTCGGGCGCGAGTTCTGGGAGCGGATCATCAACTGGGATGCTCTGGCCGATGCGGGGACGATCAGCCACGAAGACCTGGACCTGTTCCGCTATGTCGAGAATGCGACCGAGGCGATGGAGATCATCGAAACCTGGGGGCCGCTGGACGCGCGGACGGACATTCCGGACCGCTGACGAATGCGGACGGGGCGGGCCTGACGGTCCGCTCCGGACGGGTCAAACTGACTGTGCGGCCTCGTCCAGGTCCGCCTTTTCCACCCAGCGCAGGATGACGGCGCGTGCGGCATTTTCGTCTTGGGTTTCGATCGCCTGGCGCAGATCCTTGAGCACGGTGGCCATTTCGAACTCCGAGAGGAAGCTCTCCTGCGCACGCAGGATCTTGGTGTGCGGCGTGGTCAGCATGTCGGGCGAGATCAGCAGCTCTTCGTGCAGTTTCTCACCCGGGCGTAGGCCGGTGATCTTGATTTCGATGTCGCCGCCCGGGTTGTCGTCGTCACGGACCGAGAAGCCCGCGCCCTCGATCATCTGGCGGGCCAGTTTACGGATCGGGACCGGGTCGCCCATGTCCAGAACGAAGACGTCGCCGCCACGGGCAAAGGACCCGGCCAGCAGGACGAGGCGCGCGGCCTCGGAGATCGTCATGAAAAAGCGCGTCACCTGCGGATCGGTCAGGGTGACGGGGCCGCCGCGGGCGATCTGTTCCTCGAAAAGGGGGATGACCGACCCGGAAGAGCCCAGAACGTTCCCGAAGCGTACCATCGAGAAACGGGTACCTGGGGTGCGTGCGGCCAGATCCTGGATGACAAGTTCGGCCAGGCGCTTGGAGGCGCCCATGACGTTTGTCGGGCGCACCGCCTTGTCGGTCGAGACCAGGATGAACCGGTCGACCCCGGCAGCACGAGAGGCCTCTGCCAGCACCTTGGTGCCCAAGACGTTGTTGCGCAGGCCCGTCATGACGTTGCGTTCGACCAGTGGCAGGTGCTTGTAGGCGGCAGCGTGCAGGACAACGTCGATGTCATGTTCGATCAGGACGTCGCGCATCAGCTGTTCGTCCAGCACAGAGGCCAGAACCGGCACGATTTGTAGCCCGTCGCCGATGTCGCGCAGTTCCTTGTCGATGTTGTAGAGCGCCAGTTCCGAGTGATCGACCAGCACGACACAGGCCGGTTTGCAGGCGATCAGCTGGCGGCAGAGTTCGGACCCGATGGAGCCGCCGGCACCGGAAACCAGAATGCGGCGGCCGGAATAGACATGGCTGACGCCTGGCAATTCGCTTTCCAGTCGGTTGCGCCCCAGCAGGTCCTGGATCGAGACGGGGCTGACCTGCTTGCGGATCTCGCCCTCGCCGACCATCGCGGCAAACGAGGGCAGGGCGTGCACCTCGCAGCCGATATGGCGCAGTTTATGTGCGATGCGGGCCAGCGCGGGCTGGCTGATCGACGGCATGGCCAGGACGACCCGGTCGATGTCCTTGTCCAACACGAGTTTCTTGAGGCTGGAAGGGGCATGCACGCGGAGACCCGAGACCATGAGGCTTTGCAGGGTCGGGTTGTCGTCGACGAAGGCAACCGGCAGGATCGCCTCGTCGTGGCGGAGCGCCGCGACCAGTTGCTGGCCGGTCTGCCCTGCGCCGTAGATAAGCACCCGCATCCGGTCCTTGCCGTGACGATAGACATACAGCGTGAACTGGCGCAGGGCGATCCGCCAGGTGGCCGACATGACCAGAAGCAGCAGCCCGAAGATGACAAAGGTGCCCAGGGCCAGACCGCCGTCCATGGCCGCATTCAGGACCAGGCCCAAAGCCGCCAGCAGGCCGGCGTAGGTCGCGGTGTGGATCACGCCGCGCATTTCATAGGCGTTGAGGGTGATGCGCGTCAGTCCCAGCCACCAGCCCAGGCCCACCGCCGTGACATTGAGGATCAGCACCAGCGGCAAGAGGTCCGAGACGGTCGTGCTGTCGGGGGTGACGGACGCGGAAAGGATAAGCGCCGCGAACAAGGCAAGCGGGACGACGATCGCGTCCATCAGGATGAAGAGTGCCTGTTTCTGCGCCCGGGACAATGCCGTCACGATCTTGTAGAACATTCAGCTCTGTCCCTCGCTGATGGCCTGTGAAGCTTATACCCGGAGGCGATCCATTTAGACGTGTGTCAATTTGGGTGGGTTCGCCTGTTACGAGTGCTCCGTTTTCTTAACTCATAGGTTACCGAACACCAATCAGGCAAGCTGCTTATTTCTGCAGTTGCGAGTACCGGCGGATTATCTCCTGTCCCGCGTGCCGGATTTTTGGGCGCATTCCGACGGTTCAGGCGGTCCTTTGCGCGGTTCTGAAGCGTTTGTGACGGCGATGGGGGCTTTCGCCCATGCTGCACCTGCGATACATACCGCGCCAGTCCGCCGGCGGGGCATTCCGCCTGTGTCCGGCGGCGCAGATCCAGAGGAGGGCCAGATGGGCTACCGTATTGTCGTCGTAGGCGCCACGGGCAACGTGGGCCGCGAGATGCTCAACATCCTCGCCGAACGGGCGTTCCCCGTCGACGAGATTGCCGTGCTTGCGTCGCGAAAATCGATGGGCACAGAGGTGAGCTTTGGCGACACGACCCTCAAGACCCAGGACCTTGCCACCTTCGATTTCACCGGCTGGGACATGGCGCTGTTTGCCGTGGGGTCGGGCCCGACCAAGGAGTTCGCGCCCAAGGCCGCGGCGGCGGGCTGCGTCGTGATCGACAACTCGTCGCTCTACCGCTACGACCCGGACGTGCCGCTGATCGTGCCAGAGGTGAACGCCGACGCCGTGATGGGCTATACCAAGAAGAACATCATCGCGAACCCGAACTGTTCGACCGCGCAGATGGTCGTGGCGCTCAAGCCGCTGCATGACCGGGCCAAGATCAAGCGTGTCGTCGTCTCGACCTACCAGTCGGTGTCCGGTGCCGGCAAGGAAGGCATGGACGAGCTGTGGGACCAGACCAAGTCGGTCTACAACCCCACCGACGAGGTCGCGCCGAAGAAGTTCCAGAAGCAGATCGCCTTCAACGTCATTCCGCATATCGACGTCTTCATGGAAGACGGCTCGACCAAGGAAGAGTGGAAGATGGTCGCCGAGACCAAGAAGATCGTCGATCCGTCGATCAAGGTCACGGCCACCTGCGTGCGGGTCCCCGTCTTTGTCGGGCACGCGGAGTCGATCAACCTGGAATTCGAGGACTACCTCGATGAGGATGAGGCCCGTGACATCCTGCGCGAGGCGCCCGGCATCATGGTGATCGACAAGCGCGAGGACGGTGGTTACGTCACGCCGGTCGAATGCGTCGGCGACTTTGCCACGTTCATCAGCCGTATCCGCCAGGACTCGACCATCGAAAACGGTCTGAACCTGTGGTGCGTCAGCGACAACCTGCGCAAGGGTGCGGCGCTGAACGCCGTACAGATTGCCGAGGTGCTGGGCCAGAAGGCGCTGAAGAAAGGCTGAGTCTCCAGATATAGAGACATTTAAAACCCGCGCGTTCTGCGCGGGTTTTTTTTATGTCAGATGAGTTGCCCCTTGTGGTGCTGCATCGCTTTGGGTGCACGCAAAGGGTTATTGCAGTATCTGCCCTATCCAACCTTGGCGTGCGCAGAGCTGATCTTGTGGCTTGCGTTGCGCGCAAATCCTTGACTCAGGTACGTTTTTGCCCAACCGTTGACATATTTCGACGCCACGATTTTATCACCGCCAAGGAGTGAAAGGATGTTTCGTACTGCCATTCCCCAGGCCAGTTGGCCGATTATTTCCCGCAGACCTGGCCTGCCCAGGCCCCTCGACAGCGAAGCGCTGTCACTCTTGCGATTGTTCCTGACACCGATCTTCGAACGGGCTTCGGGCTGGCAGGGCCTTTCGGAACAGCTTTCGCGCAAGGGATTTCGACTGGCTTTTCGCCAGGGTCACATGGTCATCCTGAACGACGCGGGCGAGGGGTTGTGCACCGGCTCCGACTTGGGCGTGCCGCTGGCCAAGCTTGCGGCCCGGATGGGACGGCCCTGCGTGCGAGCGCATCGCACCGGAGACACCGGAGAGTTGGACCTGCCCCGCGTCGCGGCGCGGACCGCCCGCACCTGAGGGCTGCGGAAACGAAAAGACCCGGACGCGGTGTGCGGCCGGGCCAGGAGCCAGAGTTTCCCGGGATGGGGTCAGACCGGGACGAATTGACCGGACTGGCCGTCCAGGTTCTTCAATTCGCCACTGCCGATATCGACCCATAGACCGTGCAGACCCAGCTTGCCTGCCTCGACGGCTTCGCGCACGAAAGGGAAGGTCATCAGGTTGCGCAGCGATACGGAGACGGCTTCGCGTTCGAGGGCGTGGGGCATGTCCACATCGCCTTTGAGCGCCTCGTAGCCGGGCCGCAGGATGTCCATCCAGCGCCCGACGAAGCTGCCGGTTTCTTCCAGCTCGGGGGCGCGCCCCTCGCACATGTCCAGGCAGCCCTGCACGCCGCCACAGTTGGAATGGCCCAAAACGATCAGATGCGCGACCTTCAGCGCCGTGACCGCGTATTCCACCGCCGCCGAGGTGCCGTGGTGCTGGCCGTCGGGTTCGTAGACGGGCACCAGGTTGGCGATATTGCGGTGAATAAAGAACTCACCCTGGTCCGCGCCGAAGATCGACGTCACATGGACACGCGAATCGCAGCAGGAAATCACCATCGCCCGCGGCCGCTGGCCCTCGTCGGCAAGTCGGCGGTACCACGCGCTGTTTTCCGCATGCGTAGTGGCCTTCCAGCCATGATAACGCTGCAGAAGAAATCCTGGCAGGGGGCGTGCGAATTCCATGAAATCCTCCGGTCGTCGCATTGGTCCAGTTCAACTACGATGAATTCAGCGGAAATTCGAGCGAAAACACATCTCTGGAATAACCTTTTGAGAACCCCGCTGCGGGCATGTTGCCGCCTGCGTGGGGCACTTGAATGGGGTGAGATGTGAAAGAGGTTACCTATCTGGCACCGGCAGAACGGCCCGCCGTTGATCCGGCACAGATCGAAACGCTGTGTACGGATCTTGGCAGACCGGCGGCCGAGGACGTGGTTTGCCGTGCGATGGAGGAATTGGCGCAGCGCATGTGCCATATCCAGACACAGGCCGTGAAAGGGCCGCGCGAGGACATGCACAAGGGGCTGCGCGCCCTGGCGGCGATCGCTGACCAGATCGGCCTGTGCTCGCTGAGCGAGGTGGCCCATGACGTCATGGCCTGTATCGAACTGGGCGACGCGGTGGCCGAGGCGGCGACATTGGCCCGGTTGGCGCGGGTGGGCGAACGCTCGTTGACCGAACTCTGGGATCTCAACGAGTTCACCGTCTGAACGGGACGATCCCGTGGCGTGAAATCCGCTTGCGGCGGACGGCGCAGGCAATAGGCTGGCGGCATCTTTCTACAGGAGCCTGCATGCCCGTGTCCTTTGCCACGCCCGATACCGCCACCCTGCCGCTTTACGTGATCGAAGCCGATGCCTTGCCGGCCTGGCTGGACGGACAGGATGCGCCGACGCGCGCCTGGGTCGAGGCCAGCGGCTTTGCCGGTGGGCTTGGCTCGGCGTTGATGCTGCCGGGGCCGGATGGCGCGCCGGTAGCGGCGCTTGCAGGCTTCGGCAATGCGGATGCGCGCGCGCGCCATCGGTTCCCGCTGGCCGGTGCGATCCCGGGGCTGGCGCCAGGCAGCTACAGGATCGCCTCGGGCCTGCCGCCGGAACGCGCGCCGATCGAGGCACTGGGCTGGCTTTTGGCCGGGTATTCCTACGATCGTTACCGTGAACAGGGCGGGCGTGCCCGAACGCTCGTCGCGCCCGAGGGCGTCGAGGCCCGCCGTATCGAAATCCTGGCGGAAGCCGAGGCGCTGACCCGGGATTTGGTGAACACCCCGGCGTCGGACATGGGCCCCGAGGCGCTGGAGGCCGAGGTGCGCGACCTTGCCAGCCGGTTCGGTGCCGAGGTTGCGGTCGTCGCGGGCGACGATCTGCTGTCGGCAGAGACATATTTCCCGATGATCCACGCGGTCGGTCGCGCTGCCGGTCAGGCGCCGCGGCTGATCGACATGCGCTGGGGCGCTTCGGGGCCGATGCTGACGCTGGTCGGCAAGGGGGTCTGTTTCGACACGGGCGGGCTTAATCTGAAACCCGGCGGTTCCATGGGGCTGATGAAAAAGGACATGGGCGGAGCGGCCAATACTATCGGGCTGGCGCAGGCGATCATGGCGCTGGACCTGCCGGTGCGCCTGCGCCTGTTGGTCCCGGCGGTGGAAAACAGCGTGTCCGGCCACAGCTTCCGCCCCGGCGACATCCTGCCCTCTCGAAAGGGACTGACGGTCGAGATCAACAACACCGACGCCGAGGGGCGCCTGGTGCTGGCGGACGCGCTGGCCTATGGCGACGAGGAAAAGCCCGACCTGATGATCTCGATGGCGACGCTGACCGGGGCGGCGCGCGTGGCCGTGGGGCCGGATCTTGCCCCTTTCTACACCGATGCAGAGGATTTCGCCGGGGCGCTGGCCGGGGCCGCCCCCGGGGCTGCCGACCCGGTCTGGCGGATGCCCTTCCACGCGCCCTACGAGATGATGATCGAACCCGGCATCGCCGATCTTGACAATGCGCCCTCGGGCGGGTTCGCCGGGTCGATCACTGCCGCGCTCTTCTTGCGCCGCTTTACCGGGCAGGCCGCACGCTATGCCCATTTCGACATCTACTCCTGGCAACCCAAGCCCGAGCCGGGTCGCGCCAAGGGCGGGCTGATGCAGGGACCACGAGCAATCCTTGATGCGCTGCCGCAGGTGCTGGGCCTCTGATGGACCGCCGGCTGACACCCTGCAATGGCCGGGTGGCCCATGTCTCGCTGCAGGGGCAAGTCGAGGCCCCGCGTTTTGTCGAGGGTGAAGTGCAAACGGTCACCACGCCCGTCGCCGACCTCTTGGCAGGGATTGGCGGAGCGCGGGACAGGCAGCTTCTGCGCGGCGACCTGTTCCGGGTGCTGGAACTGCACGAGAGTTGGGCCTTCGGCTTTGCCGAGAAGGATGGATATGTCGGCTGGATCGACCCGATGAACCTGGCCGGCGCACCGTCCGTGGCGCCGACCCACCGGGTGATCGCCGCGCGTAGCTATGGCAAGTCCAGCCCAGGCTTGAAGACGATGGGCACGATCACGCCGCTGTCTCTGGGCGCGCGCCTTGCAGTGACCGAAGAGCAGGACGGTTGGGCGCGCGTCGCCTGGTCGCGCGGACCGCTGTCGGAGGACCTCTTTGTGCCGGTCCAGCATCTGGCGCCGGTGGAGAGGTCCGAAACCGATCCCGTCGCGGTGGCCGAACGGCTGGTGGGCTCGCCCTACCTCTGGGGGGGCAACAGCAGCGATGGCATCGACTGCTCGGGCCTCGTCCAGATCGCGCTGCACGCCTGCGGCATCGATTGTCCCGGGGACAGCGACATGCAAGAGGCGCTGGGCCGCGCCCTGCCCTCCGCCACTCCTCCTGAACGCGGCGACCTGATGTTCTGGAAAGGCCATGTGGCCTGGGTCGCGGATCGTGACAGGCTGGTCCACGCCAATGCCTTTCACATGTCCGTCGCCTACGAACCCATCACAGCGGCCATCTCTCGCATCCAGCACCAGGGCGATGGTCCCGTCATCCGACACGCCCGCTTGACCAACTGACCGCCTCCTGTCTTCTTCTCGGTGAACAATACCCCGTGGAGGGCGAGGGGCTGGCCCATCGCCGCCGCAACGACTGGAGCCTGCAATGTCCGACCCGTTCTTTCACCCCGTCTCCGGTTTCGACCTGCCGCGTTTTGCCGGTGTTCCCACCTTCATGCGCCTGCCCCACCTGACGCCGGACCATCCAAGGTTTAAGGACGTTCAGATCGGCCTTGTCGGCGTGCCCTGGGACAGCGGCACCACCAACCGCCCCGGTCCGCGTCACGGCCCGCGCCAGTTGCGCGATGCCTCGACCATGATCCGCGCCCAGCACGCGGCGAACGGGATGCGCCCGTTCGAGGCGGCCAATTGCGCCGATCTTGGCGATGTCGGGCCGAACCCGGCGGATATCCCCGACAGCATGGCGCGGATCACGGCTTTTTATGCGCAGCTGCGGCCGGCAGGCATCCGGCCTCTAACGGCGGGCGGCGATCACCTGACCTCGCTGCCGGTCCTGCGCGCGCTGGCCAAGGACGGGCCGCTGGGCATGGTGCATTTCGACAGCCACACGGATCTGTTCCACAGCTATTTCGGTGGCACGATGTACACGCACGGAACGCCCTTCCGCCGCGCGGTCGAAGAGGGGTTGCTGGACCCGAAACGGGTGATCCAGATCGGCATCCGGGGCACGATGTACGACACCGAGGATCGGGATTTCGCCGCCGCCAACGGCATCCGCATCGTCCCGATCGAGGAGTTCTTTGCCCGGGGCGTCGCCGAGGTCATGGAAGAGGCGCGGGCCACCGTGGGCAGCGCGCCGTGTTACGTCAGCTATGATATCGACTTTGTCGATCCGACCTTTGCGCCCGGCACCGGCACGCCGGAGGTGGGCGGGCCGAACAGTTACCAGGCGCTGCAGGTCTGTCGCGAACTGGAAGGGCTGGACATCGTTGGCGCCGACCTGGTCGAGGTCTCTCCGCCCTTCGATCAGGCCGGCGGAACCGCCTTCCTGGGCGTGTCGATCATGTTCGAACTGCTTTGTGTGATGGCTGCAGGACGCAACTGACCGTCAGGGCAGTTCTGGCGTCATTCCATCGGGCTGTCGTTCCAGATATCCCAGTAAAGATACCATTCGCCGTCGTCGCTCTTTTTCCAGACAACGACGTACTTGCCGCCGATGTCGACCATGCCGCCGTTTCCGTCCGGGGCCTTGGCGGTCCAGACACCGTCTTCCATCGCAATGTCGTCGGTGAGTTCTTCGACCGCGACGCTGGTCAGCCGGAGGTTGGTGACCCCGGCGTCGATGAGACCGGTCCAGAGCGCCTCGGCTCCGGCGCGGGTCTCGACCCGATCCATGTCGTTGGGCAGCAGCAGGGCGTCCTCGGTATAGAGTGCGGCGGCGGCGGTTCCGTCTCCGGCATCAATGGCCGCTTCCAGCGCGTCGGCGCGGGCATCGATTGTGGCCTGTAGCGACATGTGGGATGCTGCGAATGCCTGGAACGGCAGTGCGGCCACGAACAGGGCCGACAGGGAAATAGGTTTCATTTAAGCCTCCCAATAAAAATTGATATGAAACGGACCCGTCCGGCGGGCGGCACTGGCAATAGCCTACCATACCATGAATTTGGGGTTGTGTCCTGCGCGCGGCCCGTGGAGCCGTATCGTGATGCGGGAGAACGCGAAAACCTCGGATAATCACCCCGACGACAAACGCACCCACATTTTTTGGTCCTGCGCGCGTCCGATCTCGGCTCTGGAATTGGAATTCAGCCGTATCAGTCGACCGGGCGGATCAGCTTGCGCTCCAGCACGCGCAGCACGGTCTTGAGGTCGTGGCCGCGTTTCAGGACCTGACCCTCCATCCCGTAGACCGCGTATTCGCCCTGTTTGTTGCGCAGCTTCGGGCGTTTCTCGATCCGGTAAAGCGGGTGTTCGGCGGTGCGGCGAAAGACCGAGAAGACGGCCACCTCGCGCAGGCTGGAAATCCCGTAGTCGCGCCATTCACCGGCGGCGACCATGCGTCCATAGAGCGATAGGATGACGTTGAGCTCGGCCCGCTGAAAGGCGACCACCTCATGCGCGGACCCCTGGCCGGGGAAGGGCGTCAAGCTGTTCATGCCCTCAGAGTTGCGCCCTTCGTCCAATAAATCAAGGGGGTGGATGGTGGCTCAGAAATTACTTGACCGACTGGTCGGTTTTGGGCAGTGTCGCGCCACCGAGGGAGGAGCGAGATGACACCGCAGCAACGTGCCGAGCGTGCGGCCGAGGCCATGTATGCCAAGGATACCGCGGCGCAGGAAATGAAGATGCAGATCGAGGCGGTGGGTCCCGGTCGGGCCGTGCTCTCGATGGAGGTGCAGCCGGCGCATCTGAACGGCCACCGCATCTGTCACGGCGGGATCATCTTTACCCTGGCCGATACGGCCTTTGCCTATGCCTGCAATAGCTACAACACCCTGACCGTCGCGCAGGAAAACCAGATCACCTTTCTGGCCCCCGGCCAGCTGGGCGAACGGTTGACCGCTACGGCCGCGGAACAGGCATTGGCGGGCCGATCGGGCGTCTATGACGTGACCGTGACCGGCGGGGACGGCCGCAAGGTGGCCCTGATGCGTGGCCTGTCGCGCACCGTGAAGGGCCAGCATTTCCCAGAAGACGAATTGATCCAGGAAGATCGCGCCTGACGCGCCAGCACTGCCGGAGGAGACCAGATGGAAGACCTCACCCCGTCCAAGGACAGCCTTGACCCGATCGAGATCGCCTCGCGCGATGAGATTGCCGCCCTGCAGTTGCAGCGGATGAAGTGGTCGCTGCGCCATGCCTACGACAACGTGCCGTTCTACAAGCAGAGCTTTGACGCGGCCGGCGTGCATCCGGATGACCTGACCTCGCTGGCGGACCTTGCCAAATTCCCCTTCACCGTGAAGACCGATCTGCGCGACAACTATCCCTTCGGCATGTTCGCGGTCCCGCGTGAGCAGGTGCGGCGCATCCACGCCTCGTCCGGCACCACGGGCCAGCCGACGGTGGTGGGCTACACGGAAAGTGACCTGGAAGCCTGGGGGACGGTGGTCGCGCGCAGCCTGCGGGCGGCAGGGCTGAAACCCGGCGACGTGCTGCACAACGCCTATGGCTATGGTCTGTTCACCGGTGGCTTGGGCATTCACTTGGGCGCCGACAAGCTGGGCTTGTCCACCGTGCCGATTTCCGGCGGCATGACCCAGCGCCAGGTGCGCCTGATCGAGGATTTCCAAGCCACGGGGATCACCGTCACGCCCTCATACGCGCTGTCGATCATCGACGAATACGCAGCGCAGGGCCGCGATCCGCGCAAGTCACCGCTGAAGGTGGGGATCTTTGGCGCCGAGCCCTGGACCAACGCCATGCGGCTGGAGATCGAAGAGGCCTTCGACATGCATGCCGTGGACATCTATGGCCTGTCCGAGGTCATGGGACCGGGCGTGGCGAATGAATGCGTCGAGACCAAGGACGGACTGCACATCTGGGAGGACCACTTCTACCCCGAGATCATCGACCCGGAGACGGGCGAGGTGCTGCCGGACGGCGAGCTGGGTGAGCTGGTCTTTACCTCGCTGACCAAGGAGGCCTTTCCGGTGATCCGCTACCGGACGCGCGACCTGACGCGCCTGTTGCCCGGCACGGCGCGCTCGATGCGGCGGATGGAAAAGGTGACAGGGCGGTCGGATGACATGATCATCCTGCGCGGCGTCAACGTCTTCCCGACCCAGATCGAGGAACAGCTGATGACGGTCAAGGCGCTGGCGCCGCATTTCCAGCTGGAACTGGACCGGGTCGACCACAAGGACGTCATGAAGGTTGTCGTCGAACCCTGGCCGCATTCCGTCGAAAGCGGGGCCGAGGCGGCGCGCGAACTGGCGGCCAAGGTCAAGCAAGTGGTCGGCGTCACCGTCAAGGTTCAGGTGGCAGAGCCTGGCGGCGTGGCCCGCAGCCAGGGCAAAGCGGTGCGGATCGTCGACAACCGGCCCAAGGCCTGAGGGCCGCCGGGCGACGCTTGCCGGGCCTTGCGGCCCGACGTCGCCCCGCCCACCGTCCCTCGAAAGGCGCCTGCGGCGCCTTTTTCCGTCCTTGACCAGGGGCGTCGAGTTTCCGATTGGCGACAAGACGGCGGTCTGCGGGCCTGAAATCCGACGCAACAGATGCAAAAACCGACTTGCCGAGTCCCTGACCCTGCCGTAGACGCGTCCGTGGGACACCCCTCCCCAACGAGGGGCATCTATCTGGAAGGTTAGCACAGCTATGGCACCCCAAGCACCGGCATCGCGGCCGGCTAATCCGCGTTTTTCTTCTGGCCCTTGCGCCAAGATCCCCACATTCACGCTCGACAAGCTGTCCGACGCCGCCTTGGGCCGGTCGCACCGCGCCGCCGTTGGCAAGGACAAGCTGAAAGCGGCCATCGAAGGCACGCGCGAGCTTCTGGGCATCCCGGCAGACTACAAGATCGGCATCGTTCCCGCGTCGGACACCGGCGCGGTTGAAATGGCCATGTGGTCGATGCTGGGCGCGCGCAAGGCGACGATGGTGGCCTGGGAAAGCTTTGGCGCCGGCTGGGTGTCCGACGTGGTCAAGCAGCTCAAGATCGACGCCGACGTGCTGGAAGCCGGCTATGGCGAGATCGTCGACATGGCGGCAATCGACTATGACACCGACGTTGTCTTTACCTGGAACGGCACCACCTCGGGCGTGCGTGTCCCCAGCGGCGACGTGATCCCGGCAGACCGTCAGGGCCTGACCATCTGCGACGCCACCTCGGCGGCCTTTGCGCAGGACCTGCCGTGGGACAAGCTGGATGTGACCACCTTCTCCTGGCAGAAGGTGATGGGCGGCGAGGCCGCGCACGGCATGTTGATCCTGTCGCCCCGCGCCGTCGAACGACTGGAAAGCTATACGCCGGCGTGGCCGCTGCCCAAGATCTTTCGCCTGACCAAGGGTGGCAAGCTGATCGACGGCATCTTTACCGGCGCGACGATCAACACCCCGTCGATGCTGGCGGTCGAGGATTACCTGGTGGCGCTGGACTGGGCGCGTGAAATCGGCGGCCTGTCGGCGCTGATGGCCCGTGCGGATGCAAATGCCAAGGTGATCTGGGATTTCTGCGATGCGCATGACTGGATCGCCAACCTGGCAGAGGATCCGGCGACGCGCTCGAACACCAGCGTCTGCCTGAAGTTCACCGATGACCGCATCAAGGACGGTGCCAGCTTTGCCAAGGCCGTGGCCAAGCGGCTGGAGGCCGAAGGTGTGGCGCTGGACATCGGCGCCTATCGCGATGCCCCGGCGGGCCTGCGCATCTGGTGTGGCGCCACGGTGGAAACCTCGGACATCGAGGCGCTGATGCCCTGGCTGGAATACGCCTTCGAGGCAGAGATCGCGGCGCAAGCGCAAGCCGCTTGACAGGTGCGGCGGGAAACTCCCCGCCCCGCCAAATTTCCAGACCTATCAATTCGCGTAGGGCGGGGGTCACCCCGCCTCTCCCCGCACATCCAAAAGGACCAGACACATGGCTCCCAAAGTTCTCGTCTCCGACAAGCTCTCGGAAACCGCCGTCCAGATCTTTCGTGATCGCGGCATCGATGTCGATTTCCTGCCCGACGTGGGCAAGGACAAGGAAAAGCTGGCCGAGATCATCGGTGATTATGATGGCCTTGCCATCCGGTCGGCCACCAAGGTGACGCCTTCGATCCTGGAACATGCCCACAAGCTCAAAGTGGTGGGCCGCGCCGGGATCGGCACCGATAACGTCGACAAGGAAGCGGCGTCGAAAAAGGGCGTGATCGTGATGAACACGCCCTTTGGCAACATGATCACCACTGCCGAACACGCCATCGCGATGATGTTCGCCTGTGCCCGCCAGATCCCCGAGGCCAGTGCCTCGACCCATGCGGGCAAGTGGGAGAAATCCAAGTTCATGGGGGTCGAACTGACCGGCAAGACCCTGGGCGTGATCGGCGCGGGCAACATCGGCGGCATCGTCTGCGACCGTGCGCGTGGCCTGAAGATGAAGGTCGTGGCCTACGATCCCTTCCTGTCGGAAGAGAAGGCCGACAAGATGCAGGTGGAAAAGGTCGAAGATATCGATGACCTGTTGAAGCGAGCCGATTTCATCACGCTGCACGTGCCGCTGACCGACCAGACCCGCAATATCCTGTCCAAGGAGAACCTGGCCAAGACCAAGAAGGGCGTGCGGATCATCAACTGTGCCCGTGGCGGGCTGGTCGACGAGGCGGCGCTGGCAGAACTGATCAAGTCGGGCCATGTGGCCGGCGCGGCCTTTGACGTCTTTGCCGAAGAACCGGCCAAGGAAAACCCGCTGTTCAACCTGCCCAACGTCGTCTGCACGCCGCACCTTGGCGCCTCGACCAGCGAAGCGCAGGAAAACGTCGCCCTGCAGGTGGCGGAGCAAATGTCGGACTACCTGCTGACCGGCGCGGTGCAGAACGCGCTGAACATGCCCAGCGTCACCGCCGAAGAAGCCAAGGTCATGGGCCCCTGGATCAAGCTTTCCGATCACCTGGGCAGCTTCATCGGCCAGATGACCGACGAGGCGATCAAGGCGATCAACATCCTCTACGACGGCGAAGCGGCCACCATGAACCTGGAGGCGCTGAACTGTTCGCTGATCGCGGGCATCATGAAGTCGGTGAACCCCGAGGTGAACATGGTTTCGGCGCCGATGGTGGCGCGTGAGCGTGGCATCAAGATCTCGACCACCAACCAGGAACAGTCCGGCGCTTTCGAGGGCTACATCAAGGTGACGGTCGTGACCGAAAAGCGCGAACGCTCGATCGCCGGGACGGTGTTCAGCGACGGCAAGCCGCGCTTCATCCAGATCAAGGGCATCAACATCGACGCTGAGGTTGGTCGCCACATGCTCTATACGACCAACAACGATGAACCGGGCATCATCGGTGCGCTGGGTCACACGATGGGCAAGAACGGCGTGAACATCGCGAATTTTACACTCGGCCGCAAGGATGCGGGCGGCGAGGCCATCGCGCTGCTCTATGTCGATGAGCAGGTACCGGCAGAAGCCCGCGCGCAACTGGCGGAAACCGGCCTTTTCAACCAGATCAAGCCGCTGGAATTCGACGTGGCCTGATCCCGGCCCCAGGCCTGATAGTCCTGACCCTCTCCCGCGCGCCGGGGGAGGGTTTTTCTTTCCTTGGGTCAGCCCTGTGCCCGGTACTCTGCGATCAGTTCTTCGAACTGGTCCATTGGCGGCCATGCCTCGTAGCTGTGCTGCGCCGGGATCTCGGCCCAGGGCAGGCGGGCGCTGGTCATGGTCTCGATGAATGGGGAAAACCAGCCGGTGTCGTCGAACATCGTCGGGCGGACGTTCACGAAGGCATCGATCCCGGTGATCCGGGTGAACATCCAGCTCATGCAATGCGGACAGGCCATGTGGTCCTGATCGGGGCCGTGGGTGCCGCATTCGACCGGCGTGCCCCGTGTCACTTCCAGCCCGTCCGCTGGGACCATGACGGTCAGGGAAAACGCGCTCGAGGACATCCTCTGGCAGCCCCGGCAATGGCAGGCGGCAGTCATCAGGGGCGGCTTGGTGATCCGGATGTGGACCTGGCCACAACGGCAGGACCCGTCGAGGGGCAGGGGAGGCATCGGCATGGCGTTTCCTTGGCTGTTTCCTGGCGGCACCCTAGGCGCATCCCGCTGATCCGGCCAGAGATCCGGTGCGACTGGTCCGGCCTCGGGGAACATGCTAGGCGGCGGACATGGGTGAGACGATTTATGCCATTGGCGACATTCACGGCCAGCTGGCCATGCTGGACACCGCGCTGGACCGCATCGAGCAGGACGGCGGGCCGGATGCGCGCGTGATCTTCCTAGGCGACTATGTCGACCGCGGGCCGAATTCGCGCGGCGTGATCGAGCGCCTGAGCCGGGGTCTGGTCGAGGGGCGCAACTGGGTTTGCCTTAAGGGCAACCATGACCGACTGTTCGAATGGTTCGTCGCGCCGCCAGCACCGCGCCAGGATCCTTACCTGCTGCTGGGCTACGACTGGTTCCATGAGCGGATCGGCGGGCTGGATACGGCCGAGTCCTACGGTGTCGACGTGCCCGAGCGGATCCGGCAAAAGGACCTTGCCGCCGAGTTCCGGGCTGCCGTCCCGCCGGAACACCTGGCCTTCTTGCAGGGGCTGAAGCTGATGCACCGCGAGGCGGGCAAGGTCTTTGTCCATGCGGGCATCCGACCCGGCGTGCCGCTGGATCAGCAGGACGAGGAAGACCTGTTGTGGATCCGGCAGGAGTTCCACGACGATCCGCGCGACCACGGGGCGCTGATCGTGCACGGGCATACGCCGGTGGATGCGCCCGAGCTGAAGCCCAACCGGCTGAACCTGGATACCGGCGCGGGCTACGGGCGCCCGCCGGGGGTTGCCGTCCTTGAGGACAGCGGCGCGATCTTCGCGCTAGGCGCGTCAGGCCGCGTCTACCTCGGCGGCTGAGGCCCTTTCCGGCTTGGGTGCCGGCTCTTGCAGGGCCAGCCAGGCATCGTATTGCGACAGAAACACCTTGCCGGTCAGCTCATCCAGGAAATGCGACCGTTTCAGCCGGTCCATCACCGGTCCCTTGACCTCGGACAGGTGGAGCTGGATGCCCATTTCCGACAGGCGCCGGTTCAGTTCCTCCAGCGTTTCCAGCGCGCTCATGTCGACCTCGTTGACCGCCGGGAACATCAGCACGACATGTTCGATCGGCTCGTCACATGTGACGCGGCCCAGAACGTAGTCCTCGAGGAAGCGGGCGTTGGCGAAATACAGGCTTTCGTCCACGCGCAGCGTCACGAGGTGCGGCAGGGTCTCGACCTTGTGGCGCTTGATATTGCGGAAATGGTGGGTCTCCGGTACTAGCCCGACCTCAGCCACATGCGGGCGCGACGTCTTGTACAGATGCAGCCCGATCGAGATCAGCACACCGGCTGAAACGCCCAGTTCCACGCCGAACCCCAGCGTCAGGACGATGGTGGCAAAGACGGCCGCGAAATCGACCTTGGAATAGTCCCAGGCCTTCTTGAGGATCGAGAAATCGACAAGGCTGAGGACGGCAACGATGATCGTCGCGGCCAGCGTCGCCTTGGGCAGGAAGAAGAGCAGGGGCGTCAGCAGCAGGGTCGCAACGGCGATGCCCACCGCGGTAAAGGCGCCTGCCGCTGGCGTGGCGGCGCCGGCGTCGAAGTTCACCACAGAGCGTGAGAAACCGCCCGTTACCGGAAAGCCGCCCGAGACCGCCGAGGCGATGTTCGAGGTGCCCAGGCCGATCAGCTCCTGGTCGGGCGAGATGCGCTGGCGCCGCTTGGCGGCCAGCGTCTGCGCGACGGACACGGACTCAACGAAGCCGATGATCGAGATCAGCAGCGCGGACATGAAGAGTTCATTCCAGAGGGCAGGCGAAAAACTGGGTGCGGTCAGCGGCGGCAGGCCCATCGGGATCTCTCCGACGATTTTGACCCCGGCATTTGACAGGCCAAACACCCAGGTGGCCAGCGTGGTGACGACAACTGCAGCCACCGGCCCGGCCTTGGTCAGGACGTCGGCCAGTTTTGGCGGAACGCCTTTCTTCAGTAGCAGCGGCTTCAGCCCCTTGCGGACCCAGAACAGGAATGCCAGCGCCGCCAACCCCAGGGCGAGGGTATAGCCGTTTGTGTTCCCCAGTTCCGCGAACATGGTGCGCATCAACTCGGTCAGGGTGTGCCCGTGCATGTCGATGCCGAAGATGTGTTTCAGCTGCGAGGCGGCAATCAGGACACCCGAGGCGGTGATGAACCCGGCGATGACCGGGTGCGACAGGAAATTGGCCAGGAAACCGAGGCGAAAGAGCCCCAGCAAGGACAGGATCACGCCAGAGATGAAGGCCAACGTGCCGGCGGCCAAGGCGATGTCCACCGGGTCGGACAGGCCCAGGTTGCCGATGGCGGCGGCGGTCATCAGCGAAACGACCGCCACGGGGCCGACGGCCAGCGCGCGGCTGGTGCCGAAGATGGCGTAGGCCACCAGCGGCAGGATCGACGCGTACAGGCCCATCTCGGCAGGCAGGCCCGCCAGCAACGCGTAGGCCAGCGATTGCGGGATCAGCATGATGGTCACGATCACCGCCGCCAGTCCATCGGCAGAGGCGGTTTCGCGATCATAGGTCCGCGCCCAGTCGAGAATGGGCAAGTAGCGGGTCAATTGACGTGGGAGCTTCATGGCGAATCCTGCTTTCGGGTCGGGTTTATCCCCGAGTCGCGTCTGGAAACCATATATATTCACAAATCAGAATTTAAAAGGGGCTGCGCGCGTGCGCCAGCAAGCTGTGCGGCAGCGAGCCATGGGCCGGCGCGTCTCGCCCCGGCCCTTGGCGGCCTTGAGCTTACCCGGCCGAGACGCTTTCCGGCTTGGCCATCCACTCTTTCCCGCGCAGCATGGCTTTCCAGTAGACCGGCGGCAGGATCTGTTCCTTCAGCAACCATGCGGCGCGCGTCGGCTTTGTGCCATCGATCACCCACTTGGGGAAGGAGGGCAGCAGCGCCCCGCCATAGCCGAACTCGGCCAGAACGATCTTGCCCTTCTCGACCGTCAGCGGGCAGGAGCCGTAGCCATTGTAGACCGCATGCGGGCTGAGGCCGCGGGTGTCCGCGACCACGTTCTCGGCCACCACGGGCGCCTGCATCCGCGCGGCTGCGGCGGTCTTGGCGTTGGGGGCATTCATGACGTCACCAAGGGACCAGATGTTGTCATAGGTCTTGTGCCGCAACGTGGCCTGGTCGACATCGACCCAGCCTGCCGCATCGGCCAAGGGCGAAACGCTGATGAAATCCGGTGCCACCTGTGGCGGACAGACATGGATCATGTCGAACGCGACCGTAACCTCGGTCGGGTCTGCGTCCGGTTTCGTCACCTTGAAAGTCGCCGTCTTGCCGGGGCCGTCCACGGCGATCAGGTTTTGAAAAAAGTTCAGCGTCGCATCGTACTTCCTGACGTAATCCATCAGCGCCGGAACATAGTCCTTGACCCCAAACAGCACGCCACCCGCGTTCATGAACTGGATGTCGATGTCCTTCAGCCGCCCGGTCCGGAACCAGTGGTCGCCGGAAAGATACATCGCCTTTTGCGGCGCACCGGCGCATTTGATCGGCATCGGCGGTTGGGTGAAGAGCGCACGCCCTTCTCGCATCTTGCTGACAAGTTCCCAGGTGTAGGGCGCCAGGTCATAGCGGTAGTTTGAGGTCACGCCGTTCTTGCCCAGCGTGTCCACCAGTCCCTCTACCCCATGCCAGTCCAGCTTTAGTCCCGGGCAGACGATCAGCCGGTCGTATTTCACAACGCGGCAACCATCGAGCACCACGGCGTTGTTTTCCGGCTCGAACGCAGCAACGGCGGACTTGATCCAGTGGACGCCCTGCGGGATCAGGCTGCCCATCGTGCGGGCCGTGGTCGCGGCCTCGAAGACGCCGCCGCCAACCATCGTCCAGCCGGGCTGGTAGTAGTGCACATCGGCCGGGTCCAGGATGGCGATGTCGAGACCCGGCTTGCGCGCCTTGAGGCTGGAGGCCACGGCGATCCCGGCCGCGCCGCCGCCCACGATGACGATATCGAACTTTGCGTCGCCCGTGTCCGTGGGGGTCTTGCCCCCGTTCACGATGCGCCGCACGACACCCGCCATGTCATAGCCGGCACCCTTGGTGGCGGCGAGGATGGTCGCTGGGGACAGCGTATTCGCCTGGCTCAGCGACCAGAGCGTCGCTGACCGCGTGCCGGTCCGGCAGTAGGCAAAGACCGGGCCGGGCAACTCGCGCAGCAACTGGCCAAAGGCCTTGGCGTCCGCGTCCCGGACCTTGCCCGAGGTCACGGGCTGATAGCGAGCCTCCAGCCCCTTGGCCCTTGCCGCGTCGGCGATTTCGTCAAAGGTCGGCTGATCGGCACCCTCGCCATCCGGGCGGTTGCAGATGATGGCGCGATAGCCCGCATCGGCGATCTCTTGCAGGTGATCTGCGGTGATCTGGGGAGAAACGGTGATGTCGTCGGTGATCTTGCGGAATTCCAAGGCCTGCGCCTCCTGCATGCGGGGAATCGGGTCATGCAATGATATACATTCATTTATCAGAATGCGTCATAGGCGAAACGGTCGCAGGCCGAGGACAGAAAACCGGCCCCATACCGCATAAAAACCGGGAGATGCTTCTCCCAAGGCACGAAAAATTGGTAAATTCGGTCGAACCGGCATGCGATTGGCATATTTTCGGGAAAATCCCCTGTCACACCGTTGTTACTCTCTACTCAGCCATAAGGCGAATAAACGGAACAGGGACACTTAAGATGAACGATAAGTTTGTCGTCGGATATGACGGCAGCGAGGCGGCGCGGCGTGCGCTGGATTTCGCGATGGAACGCGCCACGGCGCAGGGGGCGATGGTTGTGATCGCCCATGTGCTGGAATGGTCGCCTTATTCCTTCCTGACCCCGACCGAGTTGGAAGAGCGCCACATGCGCCGCAAGGAAGAACTGAACCGGGCCGAAAAATCGATCATCACCCCCGCCAAGACCGCAGTCGAGGGCAAGGGCGTGCCGGTCGAGACGGTTCTGCGCTATGGCCATATCGCCGACACGCTGTGCGAGATTGCCGAGAAAATGGAGGCGGCGCAGATCTTCATCGGTCGCAACGGGCATTCCCGTTTTGGCAGCCGGGTCTTTGGTTCCGTCGCCGGATCGCTGGTCCAGACCGCCCCGGTGCCCTGCACCATCGTCCCCTGAAGTGCCGTAGAACAGGACAACCGACATGAACAGATTGACACAACGTGCGGCGCTTGCCGCTGCGGCTTTTCTGCTATTTGCGGGCGCTGCCGCCGCGCAGGAGCAGACCATCGACGAAAGAATCAACGCGATATTCAGCGGCGCGACCGGCTGGTTTGTGAGCTTTATCTTCAGCCCCTTTCCCGGCACCAGCTTTCCCTGGATCGTCGCCTGGCTGGTGATCGCGGCGACCGTGTTCACCATCTACTTCGGCTTCATCCAGTTCCGGGCCTTCCCCCATTCCATCGCGCTGGTCAAAGGCGACTATTCCGATCCCGATGACGCGGGCGAGGTCAGCCACTTCCAGGCGCTGGCCACGGCGCTGTCCGGCACGGTCGGCCTCGGCAACATCGCGGGGGTCGCGGTGGCCGTGGGCATCGGCGGCCCAGGGGCAACCTTCTGGATGATCCTCGCCGGCCTGATGGGCATGGCGTCGAAATTCACCGAATGTACGCTGGGCGTGAAATACCGAAACGAGTTCGCGGACGGCCATGTTTCGGGCGGCCCGATGTATTACCTGACCAAGGGCTTTGCCGAGCGCGGCCTGCCGGGCGGCGGTATCCTTGCGGTGCTCTTCTCGATCTTCTGCATCCTGGGGTCGCTGGGCGGCGGCAACATGTTCCAGGCCAACCAGGCGCACCAGGCCATCACGGGCGTCGTCGGAGAATATCCCGGCTTCATCACCGGTCTGGTGTTTGCGGCTATCGTCTTTGTCGTGATTATCGGCGGGCTGAAGTCCATCGCCTCGGTGACGGAAAAGGTCGTGCCCTTCATGGCGGTGATCTACGTCGGCACGGCGCTGGTCATCCTGATCATGAACGCCGACATGATCGGCTGGGCCTTTGGCCAGATCTTTGCCGGAGCCTTTACCGGGCTGGGTGTCGCGGGCGGTATGGTCGGGGCGCTGATCCAGGGATTCAAGCGGGCGGCCTTCTCGAACGAGGCAGGCGTCGGCTCGGCGGCCATCGCGCACTCTGCCGTGCGCACCAAGGAACCGATCACCGAGGGTTTCGTGTCCTTGCTGGAACCTTTCATCGACACGGTTGTGATCTGCACCATGACGGCGCTGGTGATCATCATCACCCAGCAGTTGATGATCGACGAGGCGACGGGCAATTACATGCTGAACGAGGCCGGGACCGCGATCAAGACGGTCGGCGATACCTCGGGCGTGGGTCTGACGGCGGCGGCCTTTGGCAGCACCTTCAGCTGGTTCCCGACGATCCTGGCGATTGCCGTGATCCTCTTTGCCTTCTCGACCATGATCAGCTGGTCCTACTACGGCCTGAAGGCCTGGACCTTCCTGTTCGGCGAGGGAAAGACCAAGGAACTGGTGTTCAAGGTGATCTTCTGCATCTTCGTGATTATCGGCGCCTCGGCCAGCCTTGGCCCGGTGATCGACTTCTCGGATGCGGCGATCTTTGCGATGGCGGTGGTCAACATCATCGGCCTCTACTTCCTGATGCCGATCGTCAAGCGCGAGGTGAACAGCTATCTCGACCGCCTGAAAACGGGTGAGATCAAGAAGTTCAAGCACTGACGTTAGTCGGTCGAACGGAAAGGGGCCGCCCGATGGGCGGCCCCTTTTCATTGGAGGTGACGGGGTGCTTCACGCCGCGGCGAACCCCTTGTCCAGGGCTGTCAGGATGGTGTCGATTTCACCTTCGGTGACGGTCAGCGGCGGCGACATCAGGATGTTGTGCATGCCAAGGCGAACCATTGCACCGGCCTCGTAGGCGGTCTGGTGGATACGCTTCATCGTTTCACCGTCCGTCGGCGTCTTGGCTGCGCGGTCGCTGACGATCTCGATCCCGGTCATCAGCCCGTGGCCGCCGCGCACATCGCCGATGATGTCATGGCGTTCCGCCAATTTGCACACACCGTCATACAGTTGCTTGCCGCGTGCTGCCGCGTTGGTCTTGGTGTCCAGACGCAGGGTCTCTTCGAGGCAGGCTGTGACCGCCGCGGCGCCCACCGGGTGTGCCGAATAGGTGTAGCCGTGGTAGATCCCGCCATCGGCGCCCGCGTTTTCAAAGACCTCGGCCACCTTTCCCGACATCAGCGCCGCACCCACCGGGAAATAGCCAGAGGTGATGCCCTTGGCGGTGCTCATCATGTCGGGCTGCACGCCCCAGTGCCGCGCGCCCGACCAGTCGCCGGTGCGGCCAAAGCCGGTGATGACCTCGTCCGAGATCAGCAAGACACCATGCCGGTCGCAGACCTCGCGCATCAGCGGCATGAAACTGGCGTCCGGCACGATCACGCCGCCGGCGCCCTGGACCGGTTCCATGATGAAGGCGGCGATGGTGTTCGCGCCCTGGAACTGGATTTCGTCCTCCATCGCCTGCGCGATCAGTTGGGCCAGTTTCGCAGGGTCTGTTTCGTTGAACGGGTTGCGATACGGGTAGGGTGACGGCAGGTGGAAACAGCCGGGCAGGAGCGGCTCGTAGTTGATGCGGAAGCGGTTGTTGCCGTTGACGCTCGCGCCGCCAAAATGGGTGCCGTGATACCCTTTCTTCAGGCTGAGGAACTTGGTCCGCGTCGGTTCCCCGCGCAGGCGGTGATACTGCCGGGCCAGCCGCAGGCAGGTTTCCACGGAATCCGATCCGCCCGAGGTAAAGAACACCCGCTCCATCCCGTCGGGGGCAAAGAACTCCTGCACTGCGTAGGCGGCCTCGATCGCGGGCGGGTTCGAGGTGCCCGCAAAGGCCGAGTAATAGGGCAGGTCATAAAGCTGGTCCGCGATGGCCTGTTTAACCCGGTCGTTGGAATAGCCAAGGTTGACACACCACAGGCCCCCCACCGCGTCCACCGCGGTATGACCGTCGATGTCGGTAATGCTGCTGCCCTCGGCTCCCTTGATGATCTTGGGCGGGTTGGCCTGTGCGTCACCCGGGGCGCCCATCGGGTGCCAGAGCTGGCGGGCGTTGTTTTCCTTGAGAAAGTTCTCGTCCTTCATGGCGGCGACTCCGGCTGCGGGTTTTGATCAAATTGGCAGGGGCAGGGATAGCTGTCCAGTGGGCGGCTCGTCTTGGTGTCGTTGGGCGCGACACCCGCACGGTCCCCGATGCGCAAGAACCTGCCGTGTCCGGGTGGGGGAAATCAGACTGCCGCGCCGGGGCAAGCCCGCATAGCTTTGAACCGCGGGGCAACCCTGTCCCGGATTTTGATTGAGGAGATTACAATGCGTATCGCTTTGCTTTCGATGACAGCCCTTGTTGTCCTGGCCAATACCGTCGCGGCGGACACCCCGCCCTGCATACCCAAGGTCAGCCCTGGGCAACCGAAATGGACAACCTGTGTGCCGGACGAACTGCACGCTCCCAGCGGCCCCAAGACCGTGTCCGGCATGGGGCTGAGCGTCAAGAAATGATCGCTCGAACGGCCGTTCGCGGTCTGCCAAACGAAAAACGCCGCCCCAAGGGGCGGCGTCCTGTTCCGAAAGGCGACAGGCTCAGAAGCCGAGGCCTTCGTATTTCTTCTTGAACTTCGACACGCGGCCGCCCTGGTCGAGCATGCGGCCCGTGCCGCCGGTCCAGGCCGGGTGCACGGTGGGGTCGATGTCGAGCACGAGCGTGTCGCCCTCTTTGCCCCAGGTCGAACGGGTCTGATACTCGGTCCCGTCGGTCATCTTGACGGTGATCAGGTGATAATCGGGGTGCAGGTTCTTTTTCATATCGCGGGCTCCTTAGGCGTCAGCGCCGGCGCTCTTGTTCTTGAGCGGCTTGTAGGTGGTGTCCTCTGCGATACGGGCCGACTTGCCGCGACGCGAACGCAGATAGTACATCTTGGCGCGGCGGACGCGGCCACGACGGACGACTTCGATCGACTCGATGTTGGTCGAGTACAGCGGGAACACACGTTCCACGCCTTCACCGAAAGAGATCTTGCGAACGGTGAACGAACCCGCGATGCCCTTGCCGTTCTTGCGGCTGATGCAGACGCCTTCGTAGTTCTGCACACGGGTGCGGGTGCCTTCGGTCACCTTGTAGCCGACGCGCACGGTGTCGCCGGGCTTGAAATCGGGAATGCTCTTCCCGAGCGAGGCAATCTGTTCCGCCTCGAGCTGTGCGATCAGATCCATCTGACCTTCTCCTATGTTCGTCGCGGTTTTCCCGCGGAGATGTCTGGGCAGTGCTTTCTCCCCGACGGGATAAAGATGACCAGCTGTTCTTTGTTCGGGGCTGCCCGTCGCCGGACAACAAGGTCAATCGGTGCCGAGTCGCCCCGGCACCGAAAGATGCGTGTCCTTACATGCGTGCCGGATCTAAATCAAGGACCAAGACCCGCAGCCCGCAGAACGCGATGCATTCAGGCGCTTTGCGCGAATTCCGCGTCGTGGGCGGCCGCGCCGTCCAGCCGGGCGCGGATGCTGTCGGGCAGGAAACGGCGGCTGGAAATCCGGGGCAGGGCCATCTCGTGGATGAGGCGGTCTGCGCCGTTCAGTTCCAGGTATTCCTGGTAGTTGGCAAAGGCGCTACGCCCGGCGTAATCGACATAGGTTTCTGCCGGGGCGCCTTCGGCCAGCAGCGCCTCGTGGGTCTCTGTCTCGACATGGTAGACGGTGACGGTATGGGGCATTTCCGCCGGATTGGCCCAGGTGATGCCGCGCCCGTTCACCAGGGCAGAGGCGTTGACCACATGCCCGTCCAGAACCATGCCGTGGTCGCCGGTGACCACGAGGTCGCGCAGGGGCAGTCCGCCGCCCAGAGCCCCGGCGTGGATCACGACCAGGTGACCATCGGCCGGGCGCACCGGCTGGTGGCCGACCCAGCGCACCCGCGTGGTGCCGCCATCGGCCCGCAGGATCTTCTGACCGGCCGTCAGTGTTTCGACGGCGAAATCGCCGGTCGCGGTCGCGATCCGGGTGCCTGCTGCAAAGCAGTTGATCGTGCTGGCGGACGCCGTGGGCGAGGAAATGGGCTGCGTGACGGAGGTGCCGTGCAGCGACGAGAGGTCATCGATGCTGGAATCGAAGGGAATGTAGAAATCCCGGTCGTCCTGGAAAATGGCATATTCGTTGCCGTTGATCGTGATGGTGAAGGTGCTGAAGGAGAGCGTGTTGCTGCCCCACTGAAGGTAGTCGAAGCCTATGTTGACCTGGCCGTCATTGTTGCCGTCCACCACGGTCGTGTCCGAGGTGTAAAGCAAGTAACTCCCGGTTGGGGTCAGGGTCGAACCGGTGTCCGAGCCTCGGAAATACAGCATGTCGGTCGCTTGGAAGTTGGGCATTCGAGGTCACTCCTTTTGGGTATAATCTCTTTGGCACGAAGGCCTGTCTGATACGTGCGACAGGGCGCCCGCGGCAGGCGCTGCAAGTCGTTGATAAACGTGCGAGACGGAGCTCACACGGGGATGGTCTGATGTGCCGACGTTCTGTCAGGGCATGGGACGGATGGGCACGCGAGCGTGTGCGGGGGGGGGGCGTCCTGGGTCTTCAGGGTCGACGCGTGGGGCGCGTCAATGGCGCCGTTGCAGCACCTTCAGGGACATTGGTCCCCTGTGTGGCGAATGCGTCATGCGCTGGCCTGGTCTGGCAGTGCGGCCCGGCAAAACCGGGCGGGACGGGGTGGGGCAGAAATCCCCTCCACGATGGTAAAACATGGACATGGCTAACCCGAAACAATCAAGTTTTCAGCAAGATAGCCAAAAGCCTCCGAAAGTGAATGCCGAATTAACCTGCCGTAGCGTCAAGGGTTTGGGCGTTCAACGTGTCGAACATTGCACCAGCGTGGTGCCGTTCATGGTCTGCGCGTTCAGGTTCGCGGTCAGGACAACCGCCACGAAGGGATTGCCCTGCGCAAAGGACAGAGTATCGGCACAGTCGCCCAGTCCGTTGTCGGCCTCGATGGTTATGACGGTGTCGCCATAGTGCTGGTGGGACAGCGACACTTCCAGCAACTCCGGATCCTCTTCGAAGTCCGGGGTGATGATCCGAAAGCCCGCGATTTCGGGCCCCTGGAACCGCCATTCCACGGTGTGCTCCCAGGCAAGGGCCGGCACGGCGAGTAGGCAAAGGGCAAGAGTGGGGGCAAAGCGCATGACGGCTCTCCGAGACTGGATCGGGGTAGGCTGGCACGGGTCGTCCAACCTGTAAAGCGGTTCAGAGCGCCAGCTTGAAGCCGGTGTGGCTGCCCGAGAAGCCAAGGCTTTCATAGAACCGATGCGCCTCGCGACGGGCCGAGTCAGAGGTCAACTGGACAAGGGCGCACCCGCGGGCGCGACAGGTCTCGATTGCCCAGTGGAACATCTGCCGGCCAAGCCCCTCGCCCCGCGCCGCGCGGGCGATGCGCACGGATTCGATCTGGCCCCGCCAGGCGCCCTTTCGGGACAGGCCGGGCAGGAACGTGATCTGAAGGCAGCCCAGGATTTCCGTGTCTCGGACAGCTACGGCAAGCAACTGGTTCGGGTCCGCGTCGATCCCGGCAAAGGCCGAGACATAGGCCTGGTTCAACGGCAGAGAAGCGTCCTCGCGCCTCGCGCCAAGATCATCGTCGGCGAGCAGGGCGACGATGGCGGGCAGGTCCTCGGCGGTGGCGCGGCGAAAGCTGATCACTGGGTCAGTCGTCTTTCCCAAGATGGGCCTGCCAGAGATCCGGGCGGCGTTCCTGTGTCAGTTTCTCGGATTCCGCACGGCGCCAGGTCTCGACCGCGCCGTGATTGCCGGACAGCAGAACCGGCGGGATCGCCCGGCCCTGCCATTCGGCGGGGCGGGTGTATTGCGGATGCTCCAGCAACCCGTCGGAAAAGCTTTCCTCCTCGGCGGACTCGGCATTGCCCAGGACGCCGGGCAGCAGCCGGACGATGGCATCCAGCATGACTTGCGCGGCAATCTCGCCGCCGGTCAGGACATAGTCGCCGATGGATACCTCGGCGATGTTGAAATGGTCGATCACGCGCTGGTCCAGCCCCTCGAAACGGCCGCAGATCATGGTGATACCGGGACGAGTGGCCAGGTCGCGCGCCATGCCCTGCGTGAACGGCCGGCCACGCGGCGACAGGTAGACCAGCGGCGCCCCCGCGTGCTGGGTGGCGCGCGCGGTCTCGATCGCGGCGCCCATGACATCGGGGCGCAGCACCATGCCAGCGCCACCGCCGGCGGGGGTGTCATCGACGTTGCGGTGCTTGCCCTCGCCGAAGGCCCGCAGCGGAACGGTGTTCAACTGCCAGAGCCCGTCCTTCAGTGCCTTGCCGGTCAGGGACAGGCCAAGCGTTCCGGGAAAGGCCTCGGGGAACAGGGTGATGACCTGAGCGCGCCATGCGCGGGCCAGCTCTGCCTCCGGGTCCATCAGCTCGCGGGGCTTGAGCGTGGGGCGGATCGTCTTGCGTCCGTGGGATCGGGCCGGGGGGGACTTGTCTGTCATGGGTAAGGGCGTCCTGCTTTGACGCGCCCTTTAGCCCGAGCCGGGGGCAGGGAGCAAGGATGTGGCTTAATCTTAAAGATAGTCAGCCCGGTGCGGCGCGGCGACAAGGCCGCCCTGGGCGATGTCCCAGGCCGGACGCGGTCGAGGGGTGCGGCCTTCGAGCGAGACAAGGATGCATTGCGGGTCCGGCCAGCGGGCTTCGCGATTCAGCACGGCAAGCCCGTCCAGTTCCTCCGCAAGGGCGGGGGCACTGTCTCTGTCCGGCACATGGGCCAGTTCCTGGGTGCGGTAGATCCCGGCGTTGCAGTTGTCGATGATGCGGCGCACCTGCGCCAGAAAGTCGAGATCTCCGTCGATTTCGGCGTTCTGCAACTGTGCCTCCTCGGGCAGACGGGCAAGGTAGGCCGCGACCGTTGCCCGATCGCATTCGGGCTGGGTCACGCACCAGAGGGCCGCGCTGCGCTGCGCCGGGTCGGCCGGATCATGTTCCAGCACGATTCGATGCCACAGATCCTCGTCCACCGTTCCGAGGCTGTGCAGCGCTTCTGTCAGTGTGCGGGGCCGAGGGCTGGCGGCGAACATCAGAGCAGTGGCCTGAAAGGCGGCAAAGGCGCGGTCGTAGGCGACGCGGGCCTCGGCGATCCTTTCGATCTCTTCGCGCAGTTTCAGCACCACGTCGGGACGCTGGAACATCTGTGCGATGCGACCGGCCTCGCCGGGGCCTGCCTTCAGCAGGCGTTCCAGCTGGGTCAGTGCGATCGTCATGTCGCGCGAAAGCTCGGAAAGGTCCGTGACGTTCCAACTGTCCAGAATGCGCCCCAAAATACGTGCGATGGCGGTTTCGCGGGTCGGCGGGGCCTCGGGTTCGGCGCGCAGGTCCACGGCGGCGGCGAGCGTATCGGCCAGTGCCAGGCGTTGCTCCGCTGTCGAGGGCAATTTGGCGGAACGCCTGCGCAACGAGGCGCGACGCAGGAGCACAGGGCCGGACGGACGCGGGCGCGCCTTGCGTCCGCGCAACGAGGTCGTGAGCGCATAGAGGCTGCCTACCCCGCCGATGGCCAGGCCGATCGGTACGCCGATGGCAGAGGCAGGGAGCAGCGTGGCCAGAAAGGCCGGTCCAATGGCCACGCCTGCCAGTCCGAGTCGATACACGAATGCGTCCACGGTAATCCCTCAAATCCATTTCGAATGTGGCCAAAATTGGCCGAAAATTGCGGCTTGAACGTGGCGCGCGACGGCCCAATTCGCCCACTTTCCGTAGGCGGACGGCGACATTACCGGGTATTCTGGCGGGCCGTCTTCAAGTCGTGGGCAATCCTGCCGGGCGTGGCGCGGATGCGGTCAAAATCCGATTGGAAACAGGGCCAAAGCGAGTCACGGATGCAGGTTGCCGTGGCGCGTTCGGCATCAACTATGGCACGATACGCGCAGCCGATGCAGGCCGGGTGGTCAGTCGAACAGGCCTTCGGGCGGATCGGCCACGATCCGGCCCGCCGTCAGGTCGACCGTCGGAACCGCCGCCAAGGTGAAGGGCAGAAGCACCGTACTGGACTTGCCCGGAACCTGAAGTTCCAGCAGATCGGTGGCACCGTGGTTCTGCACCGCGCGGACCTTGCCCAGTTCGACGCCGCCGGTGTCGAAAACCGGCAGGCCGATCAGGTCGGCGTGATAATATTCGTCGTCGGGAAGGTTGGGCAGCCGGTCGCGCGGCGCATAGAGGCGCGTGCCCTTGAGGGCATCGGCCTCTTCCTTGGTCCGGACACCGGACAGATGAGCGGCAAAGCCGTTCTTGATTTCGCGGGTGATCTCGATGTCGAAGAGGCGCGCGCCATCTTCGGTGCTGAGCGGCGAATAATCGGCCACCGCCAGCGGGTCGGAGGTGAAACTCTTGAGGCGCACCTCGCCTTGGACGCCAAAGGCGCCTGCAATCGCGCCGACGCAGATCGTGTCAGTCATTGGGATATTCCGAAACAGACGCCATCACGGGCCTCGCCTCCCTTGTCCTCACAGCGATCATGCCATGTCAATTCGGAATAGAGAAACCCGGCGGTGAAGGCGATCACCAACAGGATGAAACTGCGCAACAGGCGAAACATGGGAAAAGGGGCAGGACGGCGGGGGTGGCCCGCCGTCCCGCTGACCGGAACTTATTCCGAGTCGGCGCCAGCCGCTGCAGCGGCTTTCTCTGCCTTCTCTTCAGCACGTTCCTGGGCCTTCTTGCCCGGGGTGCCCTTCTTGGGGTTGTTGCGCTCTTTCTTCTCGATCACGCCGGCGGCTTCGAGGAAGCGCGACACGCGGTCGGTGGCCTGTGCGCCTTCGCCCAGCCAGTACTGGATGCGCTCGACGTCCATCTTGACGCGCTCTTCGCTGTCCTTGGGCAGGAGCGGGTTGTAGGTGCCCAGCTTCTCGATGAAGCGGCCGTCGCGCGGCATGCGGCTGTCGGCGGCCACGATGCGGTAGAAGGGACGCTTTTTCGAGCCGCCGCGGGCGAGACGAATCTTGACTGCCATTTGTTTTCTCCTTTGTCGAATGGCTGAAGACGGGCAGGGCCGTCTTACGTCTGGTGTTGCTTGTGGTGCTGGATGACTTCCTGAATGACGAAATTCAGGAATTTCTTGGCGAACTCCGGGTCGAGGTCGGCCTGGGTCGCAAGATCCTGGAGCCGCGCGATCTGTTTTTCCTCGCGCGCGGGGTCGGATGGGGGAAGCTCGTGCTGCGCCTTGAGGACGCCCACGGCCTGAGTGTGCTTGAACCGTTCGGCCAGCGTGAACACAAGGATCGCGTCGAGCCGGTCGATGCTGTCGCGATGTTCCTTCAGCAATTCCGCTGCGCGGGTGACTGGATCGGTCATTGTGCGGTCCTTTCGGGCAAAACGGGGCAGGTCAGGTCAGTCAACGGCCCAGCCTTTCGGTTTGAACAGCGGATCCTGGTAATGCGCGATTTCCATCGCGACGCCATGACCGATCTGGCCGCGCAGATCCTCCTGGGAAGGGTGGCGATAGACCGCGTCGTTGCCGTCGATCGAAGGGGCGTCGGCATCCTTCTTGCAACCCAGGCGCTCGGCAAGTCGGATCGAGTCCAGGTTCTTGGGGTCGATGTAGCTGACGGCGCTTTCCCACCCCAGGTCATGATAGAAATACCGCCGCACCCTGTCGGTTGCCTCCAGCGCATAGCCCTTGCCGGCCTTGTCGGGCCAGATGATCCAGGCGATCTCGCGCTCTGGCCATTTCGCCGGGAACCAGCCGCCGGCCATGCCTACGGTTTCCGACGTCTCGCGCAGGTGGATCATCCACATGCCGAACCCGCGGATTTCCCAATGGCCGATTTCGGCGGCATAGAGCATCCAGGTCTCGTAGGCGTTCAGTGGCCCGCCCATGAACCGCGACCGGTAGGAGGCGAAGGTGGCCTTGAAATCGGGATAATCCTGGGGCGCCGGCCCGCGCAGGATCAGCCTTTCGGTTTCCAGGACAGGGATGTCGCGATGACCCATCAGGCGGCCTCCTTGTCGTGGCGGAAGACAAGGGTATCGTCGGACAGCGCGGCCTCTGCCTCGGCGTCGCGGCGGGCGGCAAGCCGGGTCATCAAGCTGATGCAGCGGTCGTTTTCGGGGGCGACATAGGACACGATGCTGTCCCAATTCAGCGCCTCGAAGGCATGGGCGCGCACTGCTGCGACCGCCTCGGTGGCATAGCCGTGGCCCTCGGCCTCGGCGGTCAGGAAGATGCCCAGCTCGGGCTCGGGGTCTTCGTATTCATAGCCGATCAGCGCAAATCCCGCCGAGGGCGTGGTGTTTGCGTCGATGGTCCAGAGCCCGAATCCATGCAGCAGCCAGCAGGCGCAATAGTTGGTGAAATCCGCCCAGGCGCTGGCGCGGTTCATGGGGCCGCCCATGTGGATCGCACGGTCGGAACAGAGGATCGTGGCGTAGGCGTCGAAGTCATAGATCCGCGGACCGCGCAATTGCAGGCGCCGTGTGTCGAGCACCGGCAGCCGACCACCCAGTCGGGCGGCGACGCGGGCCCCGGGCCCCGGGATGTGACGTTCGCAAGGGGCGATCATGGCTGTCCCCCGGTGTGGCGCCAGACTTCGGCCGGATGTCCCAGCAGTTCGGTGAAACGTTCCAGATGCGCGCCAAGCCGTTCGGCAACCCGGCGCGAGCGCATGTTGTCGGGGTGGATGTAGGAAATCAGCGGACCGAGGCCGCGCTCTGCCGCAGCCCAATCCCGCACGCATGCCGCGGCTTCCGTGGCATAGCCCCTGCCCTCGAAACCGTCGAAGACATGCCAGCCCAGTTCGGGTTCGTCCCACATGACGTGATTGACGAGGCCGACGCGACCGACCATTTCGCCCTGGTGCTCGACCATGAAGAAACCGTAGCCGCGCAGCGCCCAGTGACCGAAGCCCGAGAGAAACCCGCGCCACTGATCGAATTCGTCCGCAACCGGCCCGCCCACGAAACGGGCGCGCGCGGAGGCCATGAAACGGGCCACGACCGGAAAATCCTCTTCGCGCGGCGTGCGCAGGATAAGGCGGTCCGTTGTCAGTGAAATGGCCGGGATCATGCCAGCGCCTCCGGTCCGGGGTGGCGCCAGAGGTCGTCCTCGCCCATGTTCTCATTGTGGTAGGTGCGTTCGTAAACGGCCCCCAATCGTGTGGCCAACGCGGCGGACCGGGTGTTGCCGGGAACGATGTTTGACGTCAACGTGGTAAAGCCCAGGTCCTCGTAGGCCCAGCGGCGGGCGCGTTCGGCGGCCTCGCGCGCGATGCCCTTGCCTTCGAATCCGTCGAAAACCACCCAGCCCAGTTCCGGTTCGGGCCAGGTTTCAGGGTTCCAGATGCCGCAGATCCCGGCGGTTTCGCCGGTCTCTTTCACCTCGATCACGAAATAGCCATAGCCGTGCCAGTGCCAGTGGCCGACGTTCAAGGTGAACCAACGCCAGGCATCGCTGCGCTGGGGGATGTGGCCAAAGCCGTCGGCGCGCACAGGGTCCTGCAGGAAGGCGATGACCGCCTCGGCGTCGCGTTTTTCCGGTCCGCGCAGGATCAGGCGGTCGGTCTCCAGGCGGGGGGCATTGGTCAGGCTCATGCGTAGGCCTCCGGGCTGCCGTCCGTATCCGGCGCATGGCGGTACACGATGGTGTCTTCTGCGATTTCGCCCGCGGGCAGCGGCGCATCCGGGTCGTGGGTCGCACCAAGGCGCCGCGCCAGCGCGATAGAGCGGCTGTTGTCCGGCGCGATGTAGGACACCAGCGTCCGCATCCCCTGCGCCCAAGCCCAGATCAGCACGGCCATCGCGGCCTCTTGGGCATAGCCCTTGCCCTCACCGGTCTCCAGCAAGGTCCAGCCGAGTTCACACTCGGGGAAATGCGGCGGTTTGTTCAGCCCGATCTGACCGACAAATTGGCCGTCCCGGGTTTCGATCCCCCACGCACCGTGCCCCATGAGGTCCCACATCGCCACCTCGGACGCCAGCCAGCGCCAAGCCTGCACGCGCTGCATCGGGCCACCCATGAACCGCGCGCGCTCGGTCCCGAACAGATCACAAAGCTGTTCGAGATCGCCCATCGTATGGGCGCGCAGCGTCAGGCGCGGGGTATGCAGGGTCGGGGCGGGCACGGCTTATTTCTTCTTGCCCAATCCGGAAAGGCCGGGGGGCAGTGCCCCACCTCCAAGACCGGGCAGGCCGCCCTTGGCTCCCATCTGCTTGGCCGCGGCCTCCAGCGCCTTGGGGTCCATTCCCTGGGCCATTTCCGGCGGCAGGCCACCCTTGCCGCCGAACATGCCGCGCATGGCCTGTTTCAGCATGCCGCCTTTGCCCATCTTGCCCATCTTCTTCATCATGTCGGACATCTGGCGCTGCATTTTCAGCAGCTTGTTGAGGTCGGCAACCTCCATGCCCGCGCCCTTGGCGATGCGTTTCTTGCGGCTGGCCTGCAGGATCTGCGGGTTGGCGCGTTCTTTCTTCGTCATCGACTGGATCAGCGCGATCTGCTGGCGCAGCATCTTGTCGTCGATGCCCGCGCCGTCCATCTGCTTGGCCATCTTGCCCATGCCGGGCATCATGGACATCATGCCCTCCATGCCGCCCATCTTGATCATCTGTTCCAGCTGCATCTTGAGGTCGTTCATGTTGAACTGACCCTTCTGGAAGCGCTTCATCATGCGCTCAGCCTGTTCGGCCTCGAGCGTCTGTTGCGCTTTTTCGACCAGCGCGACGATGTCGCCCATGCCAAGGATCCGGCCCGCGACCCGGTCCGGCTCGAAGGTTTCGAGCGCGTCCATCTTTTCGCCAAGGCCGACGAACTTGATCGGCTTGCCGGTCACGGCGCGCATCGACAGGGCGGCGCCGCCGCGGCCGTCGCCGTCCATCCGGGTCAGGACGACACCGGTGATGCCGATGCGGTTGTCGAAGTTTTCCGCCGTGTGCACCGCGTCCTGACCGGTCAGGCCGTCGACCACGAGGATCGTTTCACGCGGGTTGGCGACGTCGCGCACCGCCTCGACCTGGGCCATCAGCTCTTCGTCGATGGACAGGCGCCCGGCGGTGTCCAGCATGTAGACGTCATAGCCACCAAGGCCCGCCTGCGTCTTGGCGCGCTTGGCAATGGCGACCGGGTCCTCACCCTTGACGATGGGCAGCGTGTCGACGCCGATCTGCTGGCCGAGGATGGCCAGCTGTTCCATCGCTGCCGGGCGGTTGACGTCGAGCGAGGCCATCAGGACCTTCTTGCCGTCCCGCTCTTTCAGGCGCCTGGCGAGCTTGGCGGTGGTGGTCGTCTTGCCGCCGCCCTGCAGGCCGACCATCAGGATCGGCGCGGGCGGGCTGTCGATGCGAAGCTTGCCCGGCTCACCATCCTCGCCGGCCAGGACGGCGATCAGCTCGTCATGGACGATCTTGACGACCTGCTGGCCGGGTGTGACGGACTTGGTGACGGCGGCGCCGGTGGCCTTCTTCTCGACCGCCTTGATGAACTGGCGCGCCACGGGCAGAGAAACGTCGGCCTCCAACAGGGCCACGCGAACCTCGCGCAGCGCGGTGCGGACGTCATCCTCAGAGAGGGCGCCCTGCTTGGTCAGACGATCGAAGACGCCGCCGAGGCGTTCGGAGAGATTTTCGAACATGGGGCGCAGGGCCTCCTTTTCCTTCGTATTGCGCCTCTCAAGTTAAGGGCGCGCGGCGTGCATCACAATCGGATGGGTCAAAGCGCGAGAGCCCCCGTGGGCGCAACGCGCTGACGGAGGGCGATCCCGGGCAAACCCCAAGGGACCGGAAGGCCATAGGACTCCCGGAGATGGAGTGCTGTTAGGGGAGACGGAGGCGTGAGTCAATATCCCGCAGATCAAGGGCCAAATGGTCACGTTGCCGAAAGGGAGGGGAATATGGCAACGAGCGCGGAACATCGCCCACAGCACAAAAAAGCCGCTCCGACATGCCCGCCACTTATCAGGTCTATCCGCGTCTGAACATCGTCCTGGTCCTGTTCCGGGGAAAGATCACCGTGGATCAGAACATGGAAACCTTGCTGCGATACCGGTCGGACCCGTTGTTCGACGGTGGACAGCATACGTTGCTGGACGTCATGGATTGCCAGTTCCCGGATGACTTTTTCGCCGAGACCGCGCGGCTGGCGCATCGGCTGAGCGCCTATCACGAGGCGCGCGACCCGCGGGCGCGCACTTCCATCTTTGCGCCGGGCAAGGTGAATTATGGCATCTGTCGTCTGTACCGGGATGCGGTCAAGGCCCAGAGGCCCTATCCGCTGGAGGTGTTCCGCGACCCCACGGACGCGCTGCTATACGCAGAGCTGGATCCGGGGGATCGCGAGGTTCAGGGACTGCTCGGACGGAGCACGCTGACGGCCGCGTCGTCCTGATCAGGCCGCGAGACGCGACAGGTCTTCCTCGGCGCGGGCTTTCGATGCCTCTGGGTCGATCATCTGGCGGTCCGAGCGGACAACCTGGACGTCGGTGATGCCGATGAAGCCCAGAACATGACGCAACCACGGGGTTGCAAAGTCGATCGGCCCATCGACCTCGGTGCCGCCCGAGGCAACCGTGATGATGGCGCGCTTGCCGGTCATCAGGCCCTCGGGGCCTTCTTCGGTATAGCGGAAGGTGATGCCGGCCCGGGCGATCTGGTCAAACCAGGCCTTGAAACCCGACGGAACGCCGAAATTGTAGATCGGCAGCGCGATTACCAGCGTGTCTGCGGCGCGCAGTTCCTCGATCAGCGCGTCGGACAGCGCAAGGCGGGCGCGCTGGTCCGGGGTGCGGTCGCCCTCAGGGGTTCCATTGGCCTCCAGCCAGCCAGTGTCGATCTGGGGCACGTTTTCCACCAGATCGCGCGAGACGACGGTGGCGGGATTCAGGCGCGAGATCACTTGGTCGGCCAACTGGCGGCTGACGGAATCCGTGACGCGGGCAGAGGCGTCGATGCGGAGAACGGTATCGGTCATGTGTCCGGTCCTTTCCAGGAGCGTTGAATTGGATGACCGATAACTTGACCATTGCATTTGTGAACGCAATGCCGCATCAAGCGCAAGTAATGTGCGCAAATGCGCAGTCTGCCAAGCGAGGTGCATATGGACAACTGGGATGAGATCCGCACGGCCTACCAGGTCGCGCGCCTGGGCACGGTCAGCGGCGCCGCAGAGGTGCTGGGCGTGCACCATGCCACGGTGATCCGCCATATCGACGCGCTGGAGGGGCGGCTGGGTGTCAAGCTGTTCCAGCGACATGCGCGCGGCTATACGGCGACCGAGGCGGGCCATGACCTGATGCGCGTGGCGCAGACCACCGACGACCAGTTGCAGCAGCTGGAGGGCCGCATCAAGGGGCGCGGCAACGAGGTGGCGGGCGATCTGCTGGTCACGTCGCTGGTGGCCTTCGCTCCGCTGTTGGTCCCGGCGCTGACCAGTTTCCGCGCGCAATACCCGGATGTGATCGTGCGTTTTCTGACCGACGACCGGGTGTTCCGGCTGGAATACGGCGAGGCGCATGTGGCGCTGCGCGCCGGTCCCGCGCCGCAGGAGCCCGACAACGTCGTGCAGAGCTTTGCCCGCCAGGACATCGCGCTGTACGCGCATCGCGACTACATCGACCGTCACGGGATGCCCGAGGACGAAGACGGTCTCAAGGATCATTTCTTCGTCTCTCATGACGATCCCGAAAGCCGCGCGCCCTTTGCGCGTTGGCTGCGCGGGCATGTGCCGGCGGACAACGTTGTCTTCCGCAGTACGGATACCCGCGTGCTCGAGGCCGCGGTGGCCGAGGGCGCGGGGATCGGCTTCATGGGTACGCGCGAGGCCGCGCTGCGCCCGGAACTGGTGCAGGTCATGCCCCCGCGCGAGGAATGGGCCTCGCCCCTCTGGCTGGTGACGCATGTCGATCTCCACCGGACCGCCAAGGTCCAGGCCTTCCTGTCGCATCTCAAGGCCTTCGCCGGAGAGGGATCGGCCCGATGAGCGAGGCGGGGCGTGGGCACCTCGCCATGCTGGGCTTTGCCATGCTGGTTTCGGGGTCGTTTTCGCTGGGGGCAATGGCGGCCCCCTTCATCGAGCCCGAGGTTCTGAACGCGGTGCGGTTCCTGTTGGCCGGCGCGGTGCTCTGGGGATGGGCGCTGGCGACGGGCAAGGTGACGCGAGCGGTCTTTGACGCGCCCTGGCGGTATTTTGTCTTGGCGGGGCTCTTCGTCGTCTATTTCGTGACCATGTTCGAGGGTCTCAAGACGGCGGCCCCGGTCAGCATGGCGGCGGTCTTTACACTGAACCCGGCCCTGACGGCGATCTTTGGCTACCTGGTCGTGCAGCAGATCACCACGGCCCGCATGGCGCTGGCCATCGTCATCGGCGGGATCGGCGCGCTCTGGGTGATCTTTGATGCCGACCTTGCGGCCCTGATGCGGTTCGAGGTCGGGCGGGGCGAGGCGATCTACTTCTGGGGCTGCGTCGCGCATGCCCTCTACGCGCCAATGCTGCGCAAGCTGAGCCGCGGGGAATCCGGTATCGCCTTCAACGCGGGCATCCTGACCGCCGGGTCGGTGATCCTGTGCATCTGGGCCGGGCCGGACCTGCTGGCGATGGACTGGGGCGCGTTGCCGATGATCGTGTGGTGGACGATCCTCTACGTCGCACTGGCGGCGACCGGCGTGACCTTCCTGATCCTGCGGTACGCGGCCCTGCGACTGCCGGCGGCCAAGGTCATGGCCTACACTTATATCGTGCCGTCCTGCGTGATCCTGTGGGAACTGGTGCTGGGGCGGGGCGTGCCGACGGCGATGGTCCTGCCGGGCGTGGCGCTGACCGCCTTCTCGCTGTTGCTGCTGCTCAAGGACGAGGAAAAGCCCGAGGAGGCGACCGCGGCCTGAGGCGCCCTTGTTTTGATGGCCTCAGGGTTTGCCATCGGGCGCCGGGGCCAACTCCTGTTCCAGGAAACGTTCGAAGCCGTCCAGATCGAACTGGTCGAACTGGCCGAAGGCCTGCATCCAGATGCTGGCCTCACGCAGGGCGTCCGGTTCCAGCTTGCACCATTTGACCCGTCCCCGCTTTTCCTGGCTGATAAGGCCGGCGCGGGTCAGGATGACGAGGTGTTTCGAAATCGCGGCCAGTGACATCTCGAACGGGTGGGCGACATCGGTCACTGCCATGTCGTCCTCCAGCAGCATCGACAGGATACGGCGGCGCGTCGGATCGGCAAGCGCGGCAAAGACGGTATCCAGCCGGTCGCTCATCTTGTCCCGGAACGGAATACAGCCGCCACGGTCGGCTGTCTGCTGCAATGGACGGGATTGGCGAACATGGGGGCGATCCTGAGCGGTTTGCGTCGGTTTGGGCGGGTCCTGACGAAAACTCAACCGAAAAGTTGAATTTGCATTTGCAGCATGTTTGCCGCCCGAATGGGCTGCGGCGGAATGACCGTCGTGCAAGGGTGTCGAATTTTTACCTTTAAAAGCAGTGTTTTGGGGCGCTTTTGTCCACTCTGCCATGCATGTTGACTCAACGCGCGCCCCGGCATAGCACCATGCCAACCCTGACCGGAGCCATCTGCACCGTGAGCGACCCCGACCCCAAGCGTAAGCTGGATGACCTGGACGCCAAGCTGAGCGCCTACAAGGCGGGACGCAAAGTGGAGAAGGCCCATCAGGAAGAACACTACTCGCAGGCCAATATCGCCTGGCGGATGGTGACGGAAATGGTGGCCGGTCTGGGGATCGGGTTCGGGATCGGATACGGGCTCGACGCTCTCCTGGGCACCACGCCGTTGCTGATGGTGGTGTTCTCATTGCTGGGCATCGCTGCGGGCATCAACGTGATGCTGCGGACGGCGAAAGAGGTCCAGGCGAAACAGGGTTCCGGACCGGAGTCCGGAACAGGCCCCGAGCGGGCCAAGGCGGACCGCCCCGACGGGGGCACGAACGACAGCGCCCGGTTGACCGGAGCGGATGAGGGGAAAAGAGATGGCGACTGAAAGCGCAGAAACGGCAGACGGCGGCCTGGTGTTCCACCCGATGGACCAGTTCATCGTCAAGCCGCTGTTCGGCCACGGCGAAGTGGGCATGTTCACCATCACCAACGTGACGCTCTGGCTGTTCCTGGCCATCGTCGCCGTTGTCCTGATGATGGTTGTCGGCACCTCCAAGCGCGCGATCGTGCCGTCGCGGTCGCAGTCGGTGGCCGAGCTGGCCTACGGCTTCGTCTACAAGATGGTCGAGGACGTGACCGGCAAGGACGGGCTGAAGTACTTCCCCTACATCATGACCCTGTTCATGTTCATCGTTTTCGCCAACTTCCTTGGCCTGATCCCGATGAGCTTCACCACCACCTCGCATTTCGCCGTTACCGTCGTTCTGGCGCTCTCGGTCTTCCTGACCGTGACCGTGCTGGGCTTCGTCAAGAACGGCGCCGGTTTCCTGAGCCTCTTCTGGGTGTCCAGCGCGCCGCTGGCGCTGCGCCCGGTCCTGGCCCTGATCGAATTGATCTCGTACTTCGTGCGTCCGGTCAGCCACTCCATTCGTCTTGCGGGCAACGTCATGGCAGGCCACGCCGTGATCAAGGTCTTCGCGGGCTTTGCCGCCATCGCTGCAATCAGCCCGCTGTCGGTGGTCGCGATCACCGCGATGTACGGGCTGGAGATCCTGGTGTCCTTCATCCAGGCCTATGTCTTCACGATCCTGACCTGCGTCTACCTCAAGGACGCATTGCACCCGCATCACTGACGCAGCGGCGGGGTGAGCCCCGCCCCACGCAAAGAACACCTCGATACAGAAACTTCCAATCGTAAGGAGATACACAATGGAAGGTCTCAACTTCATCGGCGCCGGTCTCGCAGCAATCGGTTCGGGCGCAGCCGCCATCGGTGTGGGCAACGTTGCCGGCAACTTCCTGGCAGGCGCCCTGCGCAACCCTTCGGCAGCTGCTTCGCAGACCGCCACCCTCTTCATCGGCATCGCATTCGCAGAAGCACTGGGCATCTTCTCGTTCCTGGTCTCGCTGCTGCTGATGTTCGCCGTCTGATCCACGGAACTTAACGATCCTTACGCGCGGGCGGTCAGGCACGCCTGACCGCCCGATGTAGAGACAAGTTCCGACGGAGGACAACATGGCGACCGAAACTCACGGGGCCGAAGCCGCAAGCACCTGCGTTGACGCCGGCGGCAGCGCCGTCGGGATGCCGCAGCTCTGCGGTGACTGGATCGGCAACCAGGTCTTCTGGCTGGTGATCACGCTGGTCGTGATCTACTTTGTGCTGGCCCGCATCGCCCTGCCGCGGATCGCGGCCGTTCTGGCGGAACGCCAGGGGACGATCACCAACGACATCGCCGCTGCCGAAGATCTCAAGCGCAAGGCAGAAGAAGCCGAAGCCGCTTATGACAAGGCGCTTGCCGATGCACGGGCCGAGGCCCAGACCATCGCGCAAAAGGCGCGTGACGACATCAAGGCCGACCTCGACGTCGCAATGGAAAAGGCCGACGCGGAAATCGCGGCCAAGGCTGCCGAGTCGGAGAAGGCCATCGCCGAGATCCGCGACAGCGCCCTTGCCAATGTCGAAGTCGTGGCCAAGGACACCGCAGGCGCCATCGTGGCGGCCCTGGGGGCATCCGCCGACGACGCCAAGATCGCCGCTGCGGTCGACGCGCAGTTGAAAGGGTAAGGTCATGAAGAAACTCATCCTTCCCGCAATCGCCGCATTGGCCGCGACACCGGCTGCCGCTGCTTCGGGTCCGTTCTTTTCGCTGGGCAACACCGATTTCGTGGTGCTGCTGGGCTTCCTTCTGTTCATCGCGGTCCTGGTTTACTTCAAGGTGCCGGGTCTGCTGATGGGTCTGCTGGACAAGCGGGCCGAGGGCATCCAGGACGAACTGGACGAAGCGCGCAAGCTGCGCGAAGAAGCGCAGTCGCTGCTGGCCAGCTACGAGCGCAAGCAGCGCGAAGTGCAGGGTCAGGCCGACCGTATCGTCGCCCATGCCAAGCAGGAGGCCGAACTGGCCGCCGAGCAGGCCAAGGCCGACATCCAGGCTTCGATCGCCCGCCGTCTGCAGGCTGCCGAAGGCCAGATCGCCTCGGCCGAGGCGGCTGCCGTCAAGGAAGTGCGCGACCGTGCCGCTGCCGTAGCCGTTGCCGCCGCGCGCAACGTGGTGGCCGAGCAGATGACCGCCGACAGCGCGGGCAAGCTGATCGACGACGCGATCGCAGACGTGAGCGCCAAGCTCCACTGATCGCGTCCCGAGGGACAGTGACGAGGCCCGGCCAGAGTGCCGGGCCTTGCGCGTTGAAGGCCCCGTCGGGGCCCAATCGCCGGCACAGGCGGCAAGACCGGTCCGCGAGAGAAATCGCGGCCGAACCAGGACAGAGGTTGAGGCGTGGCACATATCATCGTTGTGGGTAACGAAAAGGGAGGCGCGGGCAAGTCGACGATCTCGATGCATGTCGCGACGGCGCTGGCGCGCATGGAACATCGGGTCTGGACGCTGGACCTTGACCTGCGGCAGCAAAGCCTGGGGCGCTACCTGGCCAACCGCCGTGCCTGGCTCAAGAAGGAAGAGCGTGACCTGCCGGTGCCGGGATACATGGCCTTGCCAGAGGCCGATCCCACGGCGCTCGCCGCCGGTGAACAGGCCGCCGACAACCGTCTCAGCCGTGCCGTGGCCGAGCTGGAGCCCAAGTCGGATTTCATCATCATCGACTGCCCCGGCGCTTACACACGGCTGGCGCAGGTGGCGCATTCGCTGGCCGATACGCTGGTGACGCCCCTGAACGACAGTTTCGTGGATTTCGACCTGCTCGCGCGGATCGAGGGCGATGGCGAAACCATTGCCGGACCGTCGGTCTATGCCGAGATGGTCTGGTCGGCGCGGCAACTGCGGGCGCAGGCGGGGTTGAAGCCGATGGACTGGATCGTGTTGCGCAACCGGATCGGTGCCCAGCAGATGATCAACAAGGCCAAGATGGAAAAGGCGGTCGCGACCCTGTCGAAACGCATCGGCTTTCGCGTGGCGCCCGGGTTTTCGGAACGGGTGGTGTTCCGTGAATTGTTCCCGCGCGGCCTGACCTTGCTCGACCTGCGGGACATTGGCGTGCGCAGCCTGAGCCTGTCGAACATCGCCGCTCGGCAAGAGGTGCGCGACCTCGTAAAGTCGCTGAAACTTCCGGACGTCACGGTCAATTTCTAGGCCCACTGCGTTGGGACCCGTATAGGCCTGTGTTTCTTTGGGCCTGAAATACCTCCGGGGGTCCGGGGGCAGAGTCCCCGGCGCCGCCTTGGCGGCAAGGAAAAAGACCGGACCGACAGGTCCGGCCCATAAACTCTGCCGAGAATCCGAAGCGGCGTTACTCGGCCGGAACCGCCGCGGGGGCTGCCTTGGCAAAGTGCTGCCGGTTCAGGCGCAGCACCAGGGCGATGGCGACGACCTGCGATGCGATGGCCAGTCCGGTAACGCCCCAGTAGGCCAGGTCGAACTTGTCGACGACACCGGCGGCGACAAGGCCCTTGTTGGCAAAGAAGTGGATCATCACCGCAAGTGCCACGAAGGGACAGACCAGCGCGTAGGAACCCGGCGAGGTCTTGGTCCCCATCACGAAATCGCTGAAGTATCCCTGCGCCTTGAGCACCACGGCACCCAGACCGAGGAAGGCCAGCTGGATGCCCAGCAGGCGGGCAAGGAAGACCATCGTTTCACCGGCGTCGCCATGCGCATCAAAGGCTGAATGCAGCCCGTGCGCCTGGCGCAGGAACATGATGCCCAGCACGGTGACGATCGGAACGATGATCATCAGGGTCGGGCTTGCCTCGCGCGCGGTGCCGTGCTGCAACATCGAGGCGAAGGCAGTGATGCTGGCAAAGGCCGCGTACAACATCGCAATGGTGCCCAGAATGGTCGAGAGTACCAGAGCGATACCGACCGTCGTGGCGCTCGTGCTCATCGCAGCAGGGGCGGCAAAGCCGACGGCAATCATCGACACGGCAAAGGCCGGGGTGAGCTGCGCGAAAGAGTTGTGCGCGGTCACGTCGAACAGCCCGCCCTTGGCCAGAACGCGGCCCAGGAAATCCCCGATCATGCGGAAAGCAATCACCGCGATCAGGCCGAAGGCCACCATTGCCAACGGAAAAAGATATTCCACCACGCTCCACAGCCGGGGCACGAAGACCAAGCCGATGATGAAGCCGACGTTCACCGACATGGCCAGCGCCAGCGGCATCGCAAGCAAGGTGGATTCGGCGTTGGAATTTCGCAGTTCCGCGTAGGCCGGGGTTTTTCTGAAATCGTTGTAGGAGGTGAGGTTCCAGACCAGCGACTTGATGTTGAGGAAGGCAAAGCCGGCAATGCCGATCATCGCGACAACGATCGCGGCCTGCATGTAGGGGCCGCCGCTGGCCCAGGCGGTCATGATGTCTTCGAATACCGGGACGGGCTGACCTGGGTGGGGCACCCAGAACATGAGGAACATGAAGAAACTGACAGCGATGCCGCCGGCGCCAAGCGAGGCGAGAAAGTAGATCGGGGAATAGCTGTCTGCGGGTCTTTGTGCTGCGCTGGCCATGAGGGCCTCCTGTGACAGGCGGAAAACATTCATATGGTGGAATGTAATATGCATTCTGAATTCTGAATGTAAAGCGAGACTTGATTGCGTGCCATTGATGGCGCCCATTCGAGGGTTAACCACTTCGTAACCAAGTTCAGCTTAGATTAAGCAATGCGCGGTTTTCCCTGTGTTCTCCTTCTGCTCGGCCTCGTCGGATGCGCATCGGCGGGGCCGGGTTTTTATGGCGCAGAGAAACACACGCGCGAGGTCGAGGGATCGCGATTCATCCTTCGATTCCGGGGTCCCCTGGTCGAGGCCACGCGCAGGTCTCCGGAATGGATGCCCCGGTTCGCCGACGTCGCGCGCAAGGCCGGTATCGCGGCACAAATCGAAACCGGCTGTCGTGCAAAATGGGTCGAGGGTGACCCGGCCATGATGTGGATCGGCTTGTCCTGCGACGGAACACCTGCCCCAAAATTGCCCCGTCGGCCTCGAACACTCAAATGCGCCATTGATGAGCCCACGCGGCGCGGACCCCCGCGGGCCCTGGTCTTGGATTGCGGTGTGGGTCGGCGCTAGGCCGCAATATCTTGTGGAGAAGTGGCGTGATGCTGCCATATGGGGCGTCACTTCCTTGACTCGGCGCACCTCGAAAGCGCAGGTTGAGGGTCACATTCGGAATCGGACCCGGCCCATTGCGCTTTTCCAGACTCAGACTCACCGGCTTCAAAAGTTTCGTCGATCCGACGGATCTGATTATCAACGACGGGCTGACCGGCGTGGTCGGGCCGAACGGTTGTGGCAAATCCAACCTGCTGGAGGCGCTGCGCTGGGTCATGGGCGAAACCCGGGCCAAGGCGATGCGTGGCGGCGGGATGGAAGATGTGATCTTTGCCGGGGCCTCTTCGCGGCCGGCCCGCAACTTTGCCGAGGTCAGCCTGCATATCGACAACGCCGACCGGTTGGCCCCGGCGGGGTTCAACGACCACGACCACCTTGAGATCGTGCGCCGCATCACCCGTGACGTCGGCAGCGCCTACAAGGTCAACTCCAAGGATACGCGGGCGCGCGACGTACAGATGCTGTTCGCCGACGCGGCCACGGGCGCGCATTCCCCTGCGCTGGTCCGGCAGGGGCAGATCAGCGAACTGATCAACGCCAAGCCCAAGAATCGCCGCAAGGTGCTGGAGGATGCTGCCGGCATCGGCGGTCTGTACCAGCGTCGGCACGAGGCAGAGCTGAAGCTGAAGAACACCGAGGCCAACCTCTTGCGGGTCGACGACGTGGTCGAGCAACTGGCAGGACAATTGTCCGCGCTGGCCAAGCAGGCCCGCCAGGCGGCTCGCTATCGTGCCATCGGGACCGAATTGCGACAGGCCGAGGGCATGTTGCTGTATCGCCGTTGGCGCGAGGCCGACGATGCGCGAGCCGCGGCCGAGGCTGCGCTGCGCGAGACGGTGACACGGGCCGCGCAGGCGGAAACCACGGCGCGTGCTGCCGAAAATAACCGTGCCGAACGCGAAGAGACCCTGCCGCCCCTCCGCGAAGAAGAAGCGATCGCCGCCGCCGTGTTGCAACGGTTGATCGTTCAGCGCGATACGCTTTCCGATCAGGAAAAGCAGGCATTGGCCCGGATCGAGACCCTGAAGAACCGGATCGCCCAGCTTGTCCGCGACATGGACCGCGAAGCCGGGCTCAACCGCGACGCCGGCGAGACAATCGAACGGTTGGAATGGGAGGCCCGCGAGCTTGCCAAGGCCTCGGAAGGGCACGAAGACAGGCTGGCCGAAGCCCATGAAGCCGCGCGCGAGGCCTCGGGCGTTTTGCAGGCCCGCGAGGCGGAGCTGGAACAGCAGACAGAGGATGTTGCCCGCCTGTCCGCGCGTCACCAGTCGGCGCAGCGCTACCTTGCCGATTGCCGCAAGACGGTGGAGCGGAACGAGAGCGAGGCCGCCCGGGCGCGCGCCACGGTCGATACCGCCAAGGAGGCGCAGGCCCGCTCTCGCGAGGCGGCAGAGGCCGCACAGGCCCGACTGACGGAGGCCCAGCAGGCGGCGGAACAGGCCGAGGTGACCCTGACAGAGGCCGAGGCCGCCCGAGCCGATACCCAGGCACGCGAGGCGGAGGCGCGCGGAGAGCGTTCCGAGGCCGAGGGGCAAATGAACGCCCTGCGGGCCGAGGTGACGGCGCTGGCCCGCCTGCTGGACCGAGACACCGCCGAGGGCGGGCAGATCCTGGATCGGCTGCAGGTCGAACAGGGGTATGAAAAAGCCTTGGGTGCGGCGCTGTCGGACGATCTGCGTGCGCCCGAGGTCGAGGGCGACGGGCCGACCGGCTGGGTCGTGCTGGCGGCCTATGACACGACGCAACCTCTGCCCGAGGGCGCCTCGCCACTGGCGGGCCATGTTTCTGTGCCCGATGTGCTGGAACGCCGGCTGAGCCAGATCGGCCTGGTGGATGCGGAGGACGGTCCGCGCCTGCAGGCGCTGCTGAAGCCCGGTCAACGGCTGGTGACGCTGGAGGGCGATCTCTGGCGTTGGGACGGCTATCGCGCCTGGGCCGAGGATCAGCCTTCGGCGGCGGCCCTGCGGCTGGAACAGCTCAACCGGCTGGAGGGGCTGAAACAGGAAATGGCGCGCGCCTCGGCGCAGCTCGAAGGGACTCAGGCGGCGCATGAGGCGCTGGTGGCGCAGTTGAGCGCGCTGACAGAGGCGGACAAGGCGGCGCGCGCGGCGCGGCGCGCGGCGGATCAGGCCGTGACAGAGGCCACCCGGGCGCAAAGCCGCGCCGAGGCCGAACGCGACATGGCCGAAGGCAAGGTCGAAAGCGCCACCCTGTCGGTCAAGCGCTACGAGGACGAAGCCGGCGCGGCCCGTGGTCAGCTCAAGGAGGCCGAGCGGGCTCTTGCAGGCCTGGACGACCTCGAAGAGGCACGCGCCCGGGCCGAAGACATCAAGATGACCGTCGAGGCGGCGCGGATGACCATGATGGCCCGCCGTTCTGCCCATGACGAATTGCGCCGGGATGGCGAGGCCCGCAAGGGGCGCGCCCAGCAGGTGACAAAGGACCTGTCCGGCTGGCGTCACCGCTTGGAAACCGCCGAGAAACGCGCCACCGAACTGGCAGAGCGCAAGGCCGAGAGCGAAGCGGAACTGGCGCAGGCGGAAGAGGTCCCGGGCGAGCTGGAGGCGCAGCGCAACGAGCTGACCGGTGCGATGGAGGCGGCAGAGGACCGCAAGGCTGCGGCCAGCGATGCACTGTCGGAGGCCGAGAGCGCCCTGCGCGAGGCGATCACTGCCGAACGCGACGCCGAGCGGGTGGCCGGCGAGGCGCGAGAGGCCCGCGCGCGGGCAGAGGCACGGGCCGAGGCCGCCCGCGAAACCGTCGAAGTCGCGGCAGAGCGGATCGCCGACGAGTTGGAGACGACGCCGGAGGCGCTGCTGGCCCAGTTGGACGTGGACCCGGACCAGATGCCCGCCTCGGACAAGATCGAGGCCGAGGTCTCGCGCCTGAAACGCCAGCGTGACGCATTGGGCGCGGTCAACCTGCGCGCCGAGGAAGATGCGCGGGAAGTTCAGGAAGAGCACGACACGCTGGTGGCCGAGAAATCCGACCTCGAAGAGGCGGTCAAGACGCTGCGGTCCGGCATTGCCAGCCTGAACCGCGAAGGGCGCGAACGCCTGCTGACTGCCTTTGAACAGGTGAACAGCAACTTTTCGATGCTGTTCACCCATCTCTTTGGCGGCGGCGAGGCCAGCCTGATGATGGTCGAAAGCGACGACCCTCTGGAAGCCGGGCTGGAAATCATGTGTCAGCCGCCAGGCAAGAAGCTCTCCACCCTGTCACTGATGTCCGGGGGAGAACAGACCCTGACCTGCCTCGCGCTGATCTTTGCGGTCTTCATGGCCAACCCCTCGCCGATCTGCGTGCTGGACGAGGTAGACGCGCCATTGGACGACGCCAACGTGACGCGTTTCTGCGACATGCTGGACGAGATGTGCCGCCGCACGGACACGCGGTTCCTGATCATCACCCACCACGCGGTGACGATGGCGCGGATGGATCGGCTGTTCGGCGTGACCATGCAGGAGCAAGGGGTCAGCCAGCTTGTCTCTGTCGACCTCAAGCGGGCCGAGAGCCTGGTGGCCTGAACCGGGCACACAACCGCCTCACCTTTCCGTCAAAGGGTTTCCGCCGCGCGCCGATTGCGCCATGTAAGGCGGGTTGCTCCTTTGTCCCGGTTCCTTGCGACGGTATCACATGCGCCTCTTCCTCCTGATTGCCCTGACCATGGCGGCTTTTGCCGCGAACTCTGTTCTGAATCGGGCCGCGCTGGCCGGGGGCGGGATCGACGCGGTGAGTTTCGGCACAATCCGGCTGTGGTCCGGCGCGGTGACGCTGGTCCTGCTGGGGTTGGTGCTGCGCGGGCGGGTTGTGCTGGGCGGCGCCGGCAGGGTCGCCGGGGTTCTGGGGCTGGTTCTCTATATCTACGGGTTCTCGGTCGCCTATGTGGCGCTGGATGCGGGGCTGGGGGCGCTGATCCTCTTCGGAACCGTCCAGGTGACGATGTTCGGCGGCAGCCTGATCGGCGGAGAACGCCCGCCGGCGTTGCGTTGGGCGGGGGCGGCGTTGGCCTTTGGCGGCCTGGCCTGGCTGCTCTGGCCGGGTGGGGGTGTCGCGCTCAGCCTGGTGCACGGCGCGGCGATGGTCCTCGCTGGGCTGGGCTGGGGGATCTATTCGCTGGCCGGACGGCGGGCCGAGGATCCCTTGCTGGCGACCGGGGCGAATTTTCTGCTGGCGGCCCCATTGGGGTTCTTGTTGGGGCTGGGATTGCCTGTCAGCCCAGAGGCAGTGTCACCGGAGTTGACGGGCATTCTGTTGGCGGTGGTTTCGGGCGCGGTGACCTCGGGGCTGGGCTATGCGCTGTGGTATCATGTCCTGCCACAGATCAAGGGCAGCGTCGCAGCGGTGGCTCAGCTGAGCGTGCCGGTCATCGCCATGGCGGGTGGCATGGTCTTTCTGGGCGAGGCGCTGTCGCTGGATTTCGTCATCGCGGCCGCGGTTGTTCTGGGTGGCGTGGCCCTCTCGGTCTTGAAGAAATAACCGCCCGGATCAGCGCAGGATCGGCTCCAGCGGGTCATAACCGGGGCCCTCGCCCCAGGCGACTTCGGGCAGGCTGGAGGGTTTCAGGCGCAGGTGTGCCAGTTCCTCCCGTGCAAAAAAGCGGCGTTTGTGCACGACGCCCTCCGGGTCCTTCCAATCCTCTGAAAGCGTGCCAGAGGTGATGCGGGCACGAAAGAAGATCTCGACCTGGTGAAAGCCGCGTGCGGGGTCGTGGAATTCGTTGACGAGGCAGGGAGCGCCGACATCTACGCGCAGGCCGGTCTCTTCCAGCACCTCGCGGGCAAGGTTGTCCGGCAGGCTGGAGTGCGGCTCGACCCCGCCGCCGGGGGCGCACCACAGGTCCGAGGTGTTGCCGGGCCAGGCGTTGACCAGCAGCAGGCGGTTGTCCTGCAGGATCACGGCGCGGCAGGCGATGCGAGGGGCGGGCATTCATGCACTCCTTTCATGGCTTTTCTATGCGGTGGCGGGGCGCTATGCCAGCTGCATGAAATGGGTTCTCCTGTGTCTTGTCCTGCTTGCCCCGCTGCCTGCGCGGGCCGGGGATTGCGTTATCCTGCTGCACGGGCTGGCGCGGACGGAGTATTCGATGGTGCTTTTGGGCGCGGTTCTGGAATCGCGCGGGCACCGGGTCATCATTCCCGGATACGATTCGACCCGCTACCGGGTCGAGCATCTGGCCGAACGGACCCTGCCGGAGGCCGTGGCGCGCTGCGGATCGCAAACGGTTCATTTCGTCACGCATTCGATGGGGGGCATCCTGCTCAGGCACTGGCTGCGGGATCATCGTCCGCCGCGGCTGGGTCGGGTCGTGATGATGGGGCCTCCCAACGGCGGCAGCGAGATCGTGGACATTGCCGGCAGCTGGGAGGTCTTCGAGTGGATGAACGGACCGGCGGGCCAGCAGTTGGGCACCGGGCCGCAGGACCTGCCCGCGCGCTTGCCGCCGGTGGATTTCCCGCTGGGAGTGATTGCCGGGTCGAACACGCTGAACGCGCTGACCAGTTCGGTGATCCCCGGTGCGGACGACGGCAAGGTTTCGATCGCGTCGACCCGCGTCGCCGGCATGACCGATCACATCGTTCTGCCGGTCACCCATACCTTCATGATGCAGGCCCCCGAGGTCATGGTGCAGGTGGTGCGGTTCCTGGAAGAGGGGCATTTTCAGCCCGGCGCGGACTGGCGCTTGTTGCTGGACGAGGCGGACCTGGACTGCCTGTTGGGAGAGTGCGATGCCGATTGAGCTGGACCTTCAGGGCGCGCGAGTGTTGCGGCCCGGTGGCTGGGATCACGGACCGGTGTCGATTGCGGATGGGGTGATCGTCGACGGGCCGGTTGGGCGCAGCGTGGACCTGTCCGGCTATGACCTGCTGCCTGGAATCGTCGATGTGCACGGCGACGGGTTCGAGCGGCACATGGCACCGCGTCGAGGCGCGCTGCGGGAACGCGACGCGGGCATGGTGGCCTGCGCCGCCGAGTTGGGCGCCTGCGGGATCACCACCGCCGTGCTCGCGCAATTCTGGTCATGGGAAGGCGGGATGCGCGGGCCGGAGTTCGCCGAAGAGGTCTTTGCCGCCGTAAGTGCGGTGGCGCCGACCGTCCCGGTGGACCTGCGGCTGCAGATGCGTCTGGAGACGCATTTCACCGAGAGCTTCGAGGCGGCCGAGGCCGCGCTGGCGCGCTGGGGGATCGGCTATGTCGTCTTCAATGATCACCTGCCGCACGCGCGACTGGCCGAGGGGCGGCGCCCGCCGCGCCTGACCGGGCAGGCGCTGAAATCGGGCCGCAACCCCGAGGCACACCTGGCATTGATGACGCGCCTGCACCAAGCCGGGGCCGAGGTTCCGGGGATTCTGGACGCGCTCTGCGCGCGGCTTGCCGCACAGGGCGTGCGGATGGGCAGCCACGACGACCGGACGGCGGCGGGCCGGGCTACGTGGCGCGCGCGGGGCGTCACGGTGTCCGAATTCCCCGAGACGCTGGAGGCGGCCCAGGCGGCGCGGGACGCGGGCGAGCCGGTGGTCCTTGGGGCGCCGAACGTGGTGCGTGGGGCGAGCCATGCGGGCAATGTCTCGGCGCTGGAGCTGATCGGGGCGGGGCTTTGCGATGCGCTGGCCTCGGACTACCACTACCCTGCACCCGCGCGGGCCGCCTGGCGCTGTGTGGAACTGGGTCTGTTGGACGAGGCCCCGGCCTGGGCGCTGGTTTCAGAGGGGCCGGCGCGGGTGCTGGGCCTGGCGGATCGTGGGCGGCTGGACACCGGTCTGCGCGCCGATCTGGTGGTGATGGAACGCGAGGCGCGGCGTATCGTGGCGGTCTTTGCCGGCGGCGATCTTGCCTGGATGAGCGGGCCGGTGGCGGCGCGCTTTATGAGTTAGCGGAGCGCTGGCGCACACAGGGTGATTTGCGTTCAGGCCACGCAGGCCTTGAGGAGGGCGCTGTCCTCCTCAAACTCCTCCCGGAGGTATTTTAGGCCCAAAGAAGCAGCCGGTCAGTCCTTGGAGGCAAGGAAGTTCGCATGACCCATCTTGCGGCCCGGCTTGGTTTCGGCCTTGCCGTAGAGATGCAGGGCGCAGGCCGGGTCGGCGGCGAGCGTGGGGACGCGGTCCATGTCATCGCCGATGAGGTTTTCCATGCGGATGTCGCTGTGGCGGCTGCCGTCACCCAGGGGCCAGCCCGCGACGGCCCGGATGTGCTGTTCGAACTGGTCGGTCATGCAGCCGTTCTGGGTCCAGTGGCCGGAATTGTGCACGCGCGGGGCGATCTCATTCACGATGAGTCCGCCCGGTGTGACGAAGAACTCGACCCCCAGTACGCCGATATAATCGAGCGCGTTCAATATCTTGCCCGCTGTCAGAACGGCGTCGGTCAGGATGCGGTTGGGCAGGTTGGCCGGTACGGTGGTGGTGCGCAGGATACCGCCTTCGTGGACGTTCCGGCCGGGGTCGAAGGCGGCGACGCGGCCGTCGGTGCCGCGCGCGGCGATGACCGAGATTTCGCAGGTGAAATCGACGAACCCTTCGAGCACGGCGGGGGCGCCTTGCAGTGCGGCCAGCGCCTGTTCGGCGTCTTCGGGTCTGGTCAGCCGGGCCTGCCCCTTGCCGTCATAGCCGAAGCGGCGGGTCTTCAGGATCGACGGAGTCCCAATGGTTTCAATGGCTTGGGTCAGGGATTCCGCGTCGTCCACCGTTGCGAAAGGGGCGGTCTGCAACCCGAGGTCACGCAGGAAGGTCTTTTCGGTCAGGCGGTCCTGGCTGATGCGCAGGGCCTCGCGTCCCGGGTGGATCGGGCGGATCTGGTCCAGCGCGTCAAGCGCCTCGGTCGGGATGTTCTCGAACTCGTAGGTCAGAACGTCGACGGAATTTCCAAAGTTTTCCAGTGCCTTGATGTCGTCGTAGCCGGCCTGCAGGTGGAAGTTGGCGACATGCGAGGCGGGGCAATCGCCGCCCGGTTCAAAAATCGCGGTCTTGAAGCCGAGGCGGCTGGCCGCGACCGAGAGCATCCGGCCCAGCTGGCCTCCGCCAAGGATTCCGATGGTGCTGCCGGTGGGGAGTGGGGCGGTCATGTGGGTACCTGCAGTTTGTACGTTTTGTACGTTTTGTACGGCGTTTCCGACGTTTTGTACAAAGTCAGTCGCGCACCGGTTCGTCGGCGATGGAGGCGGAGAGATCGGCCCGCCACTGGTCGAGCCGGGCGGCGAGATCGGCATCCTGCAGCGCGAGAATCCCGGCGGCCATGAGCCCCGCGTTTTTCGCCCCGGCGGCGCCGATGGCCATCGTGGCAACCGGGAAACCGCGCGGCATCTGCAGGATGGAATAGAGGCTGTCGACCCCGTTGAGCGCGCGGGTCTGCACCGGCACGCCGATCACCGGCACGCGGGTCTTCGAGGCCATCATGCCGGGCAGGTGGGCGGCCCCGCCAGCGCCCGCGATGATGACCTGCAGACCACGGCTGACGGCTGTCTTGCCGTAGTCCCACAGCCGGTCCGGCGTGCGGTGGGCCGAGACGATGCGCGTCTCGTATTCCACCCCGAGCTCGTCGAGAATATCCGCCGCCTCGACCATTGTGGGCCAGTCCGACTGGCTGCCCATGATGATGCCGACCCTGGGACTGTCCATGCCTGCCTCCGCGTTATGCGGGTGTTGTTATAGGCGATGGGGACAGGGGCGCAATGGGGCGGCGCTCAGGCGATGATGTCGGGCAGGAGCCTGTCCTCGATCAGCGCGATCTTGTCTTTGAGCAGCAGTTTCTTCTTTTTCAGGCGCTGCAGCGTGAGGCGATCGGCGGTGCCGGTCTCCTGCAGCGCATGAATTGCCTCGTCGAGGTCGCGGTGTTCGCGGCGGAACACTTCCAACTCCACACGCAGAACGTCCTCGCTCTTCATGGCGATATCCGTGGGCGCGTTCATGAGCCTAATCCCTTGAGTGATACCCGGACCACAAACATAGCGATTCTATGGCATTGCGCATAGCCCCTTGCGCGGATTGTCCCCTGTGCCCATATTTCCGGTGCGGCGGTCGCCTTCGGGGGCCGCGGCGTGACGGTCGCTTGTGCAAAGGACGTGTCGATGACCAAACTGACCTTGGGATCTTATCCCCATATGCTCGGGTTCGAGCAGCTGGAGCGCCTGCTGGAGCGCACCGCCAAGACATCCGAGGGCTATCCGCCCTTCAACATCGAGCAGACTTCGGATCATTCCTATCGCATCACCCTGGCGGTGGCCGGGTTCCGCGAAGATGACCTGTCGATCACCGTCGAGGACCGCCAGTTGGTCATCCGGGGTCGGCAGCGTGACGATGGGTCGGATCGCATATTCCTTCATCGCGGCATTGCCGCGCGGCAGTTCCAACGCACATTTGTGTTGGCGGATGGTGTCGAGGTGGGCGAGGCTGTGATCGAGAACGGGCTGTTGCACGTCGATCTGACGATGAGCCGGCCAGAGACCGTCGTGCAGACGATCAAGATCAGGAAGGGGTAAGTACCATGCATGCCAAGTACGATTTTGACAAACTGGTCGAAGGGCGGACGGTTTATGTGCGCCCGGTGAAGACCGCGGACCTGCCCGATGATGTGCGCAAGCAGGCGGCCGGCCGTGACACGCTTTATGCCGTGCACCGCGCCGATGGAGAACGCCTGGCGCTGGTCAAGGACCGTTCGCTGGCCTTCGTGCTGGCGCGGCAGAACGACCTTGCGCCGGTGACGGTGCACTGATCCATTATCGGGCGGGGGCGACTTGCCCCTGACACGTATCGCAAAGCCCGGCGGTTTTCGCCGGGCTTTTCGTTTCCGGGCGGTCGTCTGGGCGGTCGTCTGGGCGGGATCAGCGGCGCGGGGGCCAGAGGCCGTACCTTTCCCAAAGCCATTGCGCGGCGGCGGCATTGGCCCTTGCGCGATCCGTGCTGTCCTGTAGCGAGGCCGGTCGGTCGAGGGGCGTGACGCGGGCGCGGGCGCGTGGCGCAAGGCGCAAGGGCGTGCCGGTCAGCGCGCGCATGCCCGACAGCCAGATGTCGTCGACCGGGCGGGCCTCTGCCGGGATGTCATGGGCGCGCAGGTCGATCATGCCGGGCCGGATCAGCACGCCGGAAAACCCCTGTGCGATATCGCTGTGCGGCGGGGCGGCGCCCTGGCGTTTCAACCGGTCGACGGACCAGCCCGATGCGGCCACCGCCTCACCTTTTCCGGAGGTGGCGCAGAGTGCCGCGAGCCAGCCGGGCTGATAGTGGCAATCGTCATCGCAATAGGCTAGCGCGTCCTGCGGAAAGGCGCGCAGCGCGGGCAGCAGCTTGGTCGCCGGGCCATGGTCCGTGTCGGACCAGAGCAGGGTGACGCCCCTGGGCAAGGGGGGCGGGGTGACCGGGCCGGGAAAGCGGGAGTACCGGCGCGGCAGGCACAGCACGACCCGCGCGGCGCCCTGTGCCAAGAGGCTGTCCAAGACCTCGGCCAGGGCGGCAAAGCGCGGCGGGATCGAGGTGAGGGTGATGGTCGTGCGGCTGGGGTCAGAAATTGAGATTGTAGTTCATCCGCAGTTTCATGTCGCGCGTGTCATCCAGGATGCGGCCGCCATCAAGGTCGAGCGTCAGCCGCCCTTTGCCCGCATCATAGGCAAACCCCGTGCCGACACGGGGGCCGGTATGGCTGGTTTCGCTGCCCAGCCCGTCGTCGAACCGATTGTATTCCGCCCCGAGGCTGACATAGGGCGTCAGCGCCGTGCCGATGTCGAAACTGGCGCGCGTGCCCAGCGAACCGGTCAGCCCGGTCACGGTCCGGGCGGTCAGCCCGCCGGCGGCGGGGTGATCCTCGGCAAGACCGGACACCCCGATGAAGGATCGGATGTCGGCGCTGCCCCAGGTGTAATCCGCATTGGCGGTCAACCCCGCGGCGCGGCGTTCTGCCCGGTAGGTGATGCCCCCGACGTCGTAATCGGGCCGCGCGAACAGCGCGTAGCCGGTGACGTTATATCGCTCGCCGATGCGGGACTTGAAATAGGGGCCGATGCTGAGTGCATCGCTGTCGACAGATATGCCGTAGATGTCGAGGTCGGACCGGCCCGCCGACAGGAAGAAGCCGAGGCGCGTCGCACCGCCGACCTCATAGTCGAAACCGAAGGTCAATTCACGCGCGCTGCCGTCGATGTCGCCGTCAAAGACGCGCCCTTGCAGTGCCGCCCAGCCGGTCATGCCCGCCTGGTCGCCGTAGGTGGACAGGAACAGCCCGTTGCGCGTGACAGAGGCCGGGCCGCCGCCCGAGAGGGTGCTGTTGATCGCGCTGCCGACAAAGCCCACCGATGTGCTGGCCGAGGCGAAGGCGCCCGTGCCCTGCGCGGCTTTGCGCCCCTGGCCCGCTGCGCCACTGCCGCCACCGCCACCGCCGCAGGACAGGGTGAAGGTATCGCCGGGCTGCGCAAAAGCCTCGACCCCGTAGTCGCCCGTCCGGGCAGCGGTGTGGCTGAACCCGTCGCAGGAGGTGCTGTTGAAGGCCGGGTTGCAGATGCCGTCATCCGTGCCGCCCTGTCCGCCGAATTCGATCGACACGGCCAGGGTGCCGGCGTCGGGTGTCGAGATGGTCAGCGACTGGCCCTGTTGCAGATTCACGGCGACATAGGCCGGGGCGGTATGCACAACGCCCTGAATCGTCGCGCAGTCCGGCGCAGCAGCCAAGGCGGGGCCGGATCCGATCAGGAGCGCGGCCAGTGGAATGAGGCGCAAGGGAATCATGGCATCACTGTAGCACGTTCAATGCTTGACAGTTTATCACGGAAGCCCGGGCGCTTCAGCCGTTGACCGGCTGGCGCCGCAGGGGCCCAGGTTTTTGTCACCTGCCAGAAATCCCGCAGCAACAGGCGCTTGCCCCGGCAGGACCGGCGGGGGCGGGGGGCTCGGTCTTGACAGCTTGCCCGTCGCCGGGCGTCACTGATCGAACGTCAGTCACGATGATCGGAGTCGCCCATGCCCGGATCGGGGACCAGATGGAGGTTCGCAGCGCTTGTGGCGCTGGGCCTGACCTTGCCCGGGTTGCGCGCAGAGGCGGCGGGCGATGCGCATGTGACCTGCGTGCAGGGACAGTTGCAGGCGCTGGGGTTCGATCCCGGACCGATCGACGGCCAAAGCGGCCCACGCACGCGCGGCGCCCTGCGTGCCTGGCTGGATACGCGCGAGGCCGGGGCGCGTGCTGTCTTTGAGACCCTGCCGCCTTTTGACAACCGTTCCTCCGTGGGATGGTGCCGCGAGATCGGGCTGGCCGACCCCGTGGCGGCGAACCTCATGCCCTCGGTCAATCCGCCCAGGATCCTGATCGGTCCCGAGGTGCACCCTGAGATCGCCGACCATGTCCTGACGGCCTATCAGGAGGCCGAGGAGTTCCTGGAGCGGCGGTATGGCGTGAAACTGGCCAGCCAGGTCAGCATAATCGTGGCGACCGAGGTCGAGGCCTGGCATCGCCTGATCGACGAGGCCGGGACGATGAAGCTGCAGAGCTGGGCGGCGATCCGGGCGCGCGGCAAGCGGGACTGCAACACCGAGTTCGGACTGGGCGCCAGCGCCTCACGCGACGGGCTGTCCTTTTGCGGCACCACGCTGGCCCTGAAGGAGCCGGGGCTGGCAGAGCTGTACCGCATGGTCCTGTCGGTGACGATGGCACATGAGGTGGTTCACCACGCACAGCGCGAGTTCAGCTATGACAAGGTGGCCCGCTGGGTGCGCAACCCGGACGCGGTGCGCCCGCGCATGGGGCCGGCCTGGATGGTCGAAGGCACCGCGCAAGTGATCGAGCTGGTCTTCATGGAGGAAAAGTTCGGTCGCGTCGCGCCTGCCCTGCACCAGATGCGCGCGCAGGCCGCCGGGTCGGAGCTGACCCCGCGCCAGATCCGGCTGGCGCGGCAGGTCCGCACGGTCGAGGCCTATGACGTTTCGGCCTATGCCGTGGCCATGCTGGTCGAGCGGTTTGGCGAGGAAACCCTGTTCCGTTTCTGGCGCGCGGTCGGCGAGACCGACAACTGGTACACCGCCTTCGAGCAGGTCTATGGCATGACGGTCGAGAGCTTTGAAACGCTTTATCCGACGTTGCGTGACGACGAGATGGCACAGCGTGAGTTCCTCGCCGACCGGGACATGAATGGCGATCACATCCTGGCGCATCGCCCGCTGACCGAGGCAGAGCCGGGGCGGTGATGCCTGTCAGCCCGGGCGGGGGTGGGAGGTAGGAATCCCCTGACTTGTTGACCGGACACGGAATTCCCTAAGTTGGTGCCAGACAGCATCCAGGGACCGGCATCATGATGATCAAGAAACTGATGTGTTCACTCACGTTTTGCCTTGCCGCCAGTATCGGCGCGGCAGAGGCGTCGGACCGGCATGTGAGCTGCGTGCAAAGGCAGCTGGCGACGCTGGGGATCGACCCGGGCGAGAACGATGGCACCAGCGGCGCGGGGACGCGGCAGGCGCTGGCGGAATTCATGCGCGGGCTGGTCGGCGAGGACGTGCAGGCGATCTTTGCCGGCTTGCCGGATTTCTCGGAACGGGCGGCGGTGGGGTGGTGCCGCGAGATCGGCGGATACGCCCCGCAGGCGGCGGCGCTGATGCCCTCGTCGGAACCGCCCCTGATCCTGACCGCGCCGAATATCCCGGATGAGGTTCGCGGCTATATCCAGCGGTCCTACGATGACGCGCGCGAAATGTTCGCGCAGGAATACGGCATCACGACCGCGTCCAAGCCGGTGCTGATCGTGGCCTTTGGGCGCGACGACCTGGAAAAGCTGTTGCTGGAGCCGGTCGCCGGCATTCCGGATCTGTCCGTCAGCGCGGCACGGGAAACCGCCGACGATCTCTGTATCGGGGTCGAGCGGGTGATGGGCAGCGCCTATCGCAACCGGATCGCTCTGTGCATGCCGCCCGAGCACCTGGACAGCGTGACCAGCTACGATATCTGGCGCGGGCGCTACCAGTACGTGATGCTGCACGAATACATGCACCATGTTCAGCGCGAGATGCTGTATGACAAGGTGGCCTACGATGAGACCGGGCGCCGCCGCATGGGGCCGCTCTGGATGGTCGAAGGCAGCGCCTATCTGGCGCAGATCAAGTCGCGCGGCGGCCCCACCCGCGAGGTGTCCGTGCCCATGCTGGCCGCGCTGCGGGCCCGGGACGAGGAAGAGGCCGTGCCGCTGGACTACATCCGCAAGAAGCAGTCGGTCCGTTCGGACGGCGAATATGCTGCCTCGAACCTGGCGGTGGCCGTGCTGGCCCTGCGCTATGGCGAGGACCGGATGGTGGAATTCTGGCGCGTGGCCGGAGAGATGGACGACTGGGAACCCGCCTTCGAGACGGTCTATGACATGAAGATGACCGATTTCGAGGGACTCTTCGAAGAGTTGCGTCACGACCAGGGCAAGCTGTTGAAATTCGCCCGGGGTCAGGAGCCCTACGGATTGGACATGAGGTTCGGTCCGATCAAGGGGGCCGGCCGGCCGGGGCACGCAGGACGGGGCAGCGTTCGGGGTTAAGGTTCCGGGCAACGCAGCGCGCTCTGCCGCCAATGAAAAAGCCCGGCGCGATGGCGCCGGGCTTTGTCGTCTTTCGGGGCGCGCGCGTCTTACTGCGCGGCGATCAGGCCCATGCTTTCCAGCTTGAGGATCACCTGGTGGGCGCAGTTGTCGACGTCGACGTTCTCGGTCTCGACCACCAGTTCGGCGTTCTCGGGGACTTCATAGGGGTCGGAGATCCCGGTGAATTCCTTGATCTTGCCTTCACGGGCGAGCTTGTAGAGACCCTTGCGGTCACGGCGTTCGCATTCCTCCAGAGAGGTGGCGACATGGACCTCGGTAAAGGCGCCGTACTGTTCGATCATTTCGCGCACGGCGCGGCGGGTCGCGGTATAGGGTGCGATGGGCGCACAGATCGCGATGCCGCCGTTCTTGGTGATTTCGGACGCGACATAGCCGATGCGCTTGATGTTAAGGTCGCGGTGCTCTTTCGAGAAGCCCAGTTCCGACGACAGGTGTTTGCGCACCACGTCGCCGTCCAGCAGCGTCACCGGGCGACCGCCCATTTCCATCAGCTTGACCATCAGCGCGTTGGCGATCGTCGACTTGCCCGAGCCGGACAGGCCGGTGAAGAACACGGTAAAGCCCTGCTGCGAGCGCGGCGGCTTGGTGCGGCGCAGTTCCTTCACCACCTCGGGGAAGGAGAACCATTCCGGGATTTCCAGGCCCTCGGCCAGGCGGCGGCGCAGTTCGGTGCCCGAGATGTTCAGGATGGTGACGTTGTCCTTGTCCTCGATCTCGTCGGCGGGCTCGTATTGGGCACGTTCCTGCACATAGACCATGTGTTTGAAGTCGACCATCTCGATGCCCATTTCTTCCATGTGCTCACGGAAGAGGTCCTGCGCGTCGTAGGGGCCATAGAAATCCTCGCCGGCAGAGTTCTTGCCGGGGCCGGCGTGGTCGCGGCCGACGATGATGTGGGTGCAGCCGAAGTTCTTGCGGATCAGGCCGTGCCAGACCGCCTCGCGCGGGCCGCCCATGCGCATCGCCAGCGGCAGCAGCGACATGGTGGTGGTCGATGCCGGGTACTTGTCCAGGACCGCCTCGTAGCAGCGCACGCGGGTGAAGTGATCGACGTCGCCCGGTTTCGTCATGCCGACGACGGGGTGGATCAGCAGGTTGGCCTGCGCGTCCTTGGCGGCGCGGAAGGTCAGTTCCTGGTGCGCACGGTGCAGCGGGTTGCGGGTCTGGAAGGCCACGACGCGGCGCCAGCCCAGCTTGCGGAAGTAGGCACGCAGCTCGTTCGGGGTATCGCGGCGGGCGCGGAAGTCATAGTGCACGGGTTGCTGGATGCCGGTCACCGGACCGCCCAGGTAGACCTCGCCCGCGGTGTTGTGCAGGTAGTTGACGGCCGGATGCGCCAGGTCGTCGGCGCCAAAGACCTTTTCGGCCTCGTTCGACTTGTTCGGCACCCATTTGTCGGTGACGGTCATGGTGCCCAGGATCACGCCTTCCTGGTCGCGCAGGGCAATGTCCTGACCGATTTCGATGCTGTCGGCAAAGTCCTTCTTGACGTCCAGCGTGATCGGCATCGGCCACAGGGTGCCGTCCGCAAGACGCATGTTCTCCACGACGCCGTTGTAGTCTTCCTCGCCCAGGAAGCCCTTGAGCGGATTGAAGCCACCGTTCATCAGCAGTTCCAGGTCGCAGATCTGGCGCGGGCTCAGGTCATGGCTGACCAGGTCGGCCGCTTCGACCTTCAGTTTCTGCGCGCTGTCGTAGGAAACGTACAGCTCGGGGATGGGGGCAAGGTTGTTCTGCATCAATTCGGTCCTGTGCTTAATGGGAACCAGGTTGCTGGAGGTGCCTGTCAGTTCGGCGTGGAGTGCGTCGTATTCCGCGAGTTTCCGGGCAAGAAACCGGTCCGTGAGCCGGTTCTTCTCGGCGGCCCCGCGAGAGGTCAGCGCGTAGGCGAACCTCTGGCGCCGGTCCGGCCCCTCGCGTTCGCTGATCTTGATGAACCCGGCCTCGGCCGCCGACCGCAGAAGCGCGTTCAACCGTCCAAGAGAGACACCCAGCGCGGAGGCGATGGCACGCTGCGACGACACGTCCGGCGCCACGTCAAGCTGGCGCAGGAGGCGGAAGAGCAGGCCTTCTTCATCCGATATGAGCTGTGCCTTGGAGGCGGGCATGGCGGGCGACTCAAAGTGTGTTCATCGCTGAACGCATCCCACAGTTTGCACCCGCAGAAAAGCCAAAATTCGCGAACATGGGGGATTTCCGCCAGCGTGACTCATCCGCAACGCAGGGATGTTGCCGTTCAGGACGGGCTGTTAAAGCCTTCGGGCAGGAAGCGGACCATTGCCTCTGGTCCCTTGGGGTCAAGCTGGAAGAGATGCGGGCGCTTGGCCAGGTAGCCGCGCCAGGTGCGGTCGGGGTGTGCGCTGATCTGTGCGCCATGTCGTACCCGCATTTTTGCACCAAGATCCGCGATCCGCATGCCGCGGCCATGCTGGCTGTGTGCGGCGATCATGCTGCGGATCTGCTGATCGAAGGTCGAGACTTCTTGTGCAGGGGCGGTGACCTGTTGTGCCGGGGTGGTGACCTGCAACTGGGTGAACCCAAGGCAGGCCGCCCGAAAGGTGGCGGGCGCCTTGGCCTCTCCGATGCCTTCGACGTCGTGCCCTAATTCACGCAGGCGCAATGCCAGGTGCGTGAAATCCCCGTCCGAGGAGGCAAGGAAAAAGGTGCGGTTGCACTCGTCCAAAGCCAGTTCCATCGCGTCCATGCACAGCAGGAGATCCGCGCCGTTCTTGCCGACACCGGCGTGGCATTGGCGATACCCGTGCGCCGTTTGCCAGCCGGTCGCCACCGTCAGGTTGCCGTAGACGCGCGCGACCGTGACACGACCCTTCCGAGAGGCGATGTGGATCAACTGCCCGGCATGTGCGGCACTGATGTTGTCGCCATCCACCAGCAGGGCGACGGAGGTATCGGGACTGGGTGCAAAACAATCTGGCATAACGAAACGGGGCACTGGTTTGAATACGGCAATGCCGAGAGCAGACCCCCGATTCGGACAAAGTGCAACCCGGACCCTGGAAACAATTCGGCCCCGGTGCGATACCGGGGCCGTTTGGCGTGTCCTGGGGTGTCGCCTCAGGCGCTTTCGGGTTCGTTGGCGGCCTCCGGAGCCGGCTCGCCCGCTGCGTCCTGTTCGGCCAGCCAGCGCTCGGCCTCGAGCGCGGCCATGCAGCCCATGCCGGCGCTTGTCACGGCCTGGCGGTACTTGTGGTCGGTCAGGTCGCCGGCGGCAAAGACGCCGGGGATCGAGGTGGCGGTGCTGTCGGGCTTGGTCACGACATAGCCGCCCATGTGGGTTTCCAGCGTGTCCTTGACCAGTTCGTTTGCGGGCGCGTGGCCGATGGCGACAAAGACGCCGGCGCAGGGGATCTCGGTGACCTCGCCGGTCTTGACGTGCTTGACCTTCACGCCTGTCACGCCCTTGGGCATGTCGTCGCCCACGACTTCCTCAAGCTGGTGGAACCAGAGCGGTTCGATCTTGGGGTTCTTCATCAGCCGATCCTGCAGGATCTTTTCGGCGCGCAGCTCGTCGCGACGGTGGATCAGCGTCACCTTCGAGGCGAAGTTGGTCAGGAACAGCGCCTCTTCCACGGCGGTGTTGCCGCCGCCGATCACCACGATTTCCTTGCCGCGATAAAAGAACCCGTCACAGGTGGCGCAGGCCGAGACGCCGAAGCCCTTGAAGGCCTCTTCTGACGGCAGGCCCAGCCATTTTGCACGGGCACCCGTGGCGAGGATGACCGCGTCGGCGGTGTAGGTGGTGCCGCTGTCGCCATGCGCAACGAAGGGCCGCTTGTCGAGCTCGAGCGAGCTGATGATGTCGCCGATGATCTCGGTGCCCATCGCGCGGGCGTGGGCCTCCATCCGGACCATCAGGTCGGGGCCCTGTACCTCGGTGTCGCCGGGCCAGTTCTCGACCTCGGTGGTGGTGGTCAGCTGGCCGCCGGGTTCCAGCCCCTGCACCAGGATCGGGTCCAGCATTGCCCGGCTGGCATAGACGCCCGCCGTATAGCCTGCGGGGCCGGAGCCGATGATGAGGACCTTGGTGTGGCGTGTCTCGGACATGGATGTTCTCCTTAGCGGCGCGTGCGGGGTCATATAGCGACAAGGTCGGGGTGAAAAAAGAGGGGGGACAGGGTGCCGCGCGATTGTGCCATGTCGGAAAAGAATCTTGCGCTTTGTTGAAATATTATTGCGCGGGGCGGGCTGGCTGCTATAACAATCGCGAATTACACGGGGGAGACTATGGCAGGTCACCGGCTTGATCCGATTGATCGCAAGATTCTGGCAGAACTGCAAGCGGATGGCCGAATGACGAACGTCGAGCTGGCCCGCAGGGTTGGTATTTCGGCGCCGCCCTGCCTGAGACGTGTGCGGGTTCTGGAAGAACAGGGCTATATCCGCGGCTACCACGCCGAGGTCGACAGCCGCGCGCTGGGCTTCGAGGTGCAGGTCTTTGTCATGGTCGGCCTGCAAAGCCAGGCCGAGGTCGATCTCAGCGCCTTCGAGGAACGCTGCCGCGCCTGGCCCTTGGTGCGCGAGTGTCACATGCTGAACGGCGAGGTGGATTTCATCCTGAAATGCGTCGCGCCCGACCTGTCGACCTTCCAGAGCTTTCTGACAGGCGACCTTTTGACCGCGCCGAACGTCGCCAGCGTCAAGACATCGCTGGTGATCCGCAACGCCAAGGACGATCCCGGCGTGCCCTTCGAAGTTCTGGAAGAACGGTTGAGCCGCACCGCCTGAGCGGATGCGGCCCCTTTTCCGAGAGGCCAGACGGTTGTGCCGCCTCCCGGTCAGACACCGACGAGATTCTCGACCACGTCGCGCGTCGTGCGCGTCATGCTGACCTGCCCGAAATCGTCCAGCGCCGCGATGTTGGGAAACATGGTCATGTAAAGGGCCCGCATGTTCTGTCCCAGTGACTGGCCCGCCGTATTTCCGGGGTGATAGGTTTCCAGTTCGACGCCGCCGATGCGGATGGTCGTGTGGCGCTGCACCATCAGGTGGAACAACTGCACCGTACCCATCGGCGTCACCTCGAGGAAACGGTCGCCATCCGCGTAGTCCTTGACCGGTGCAAGCACGCTGTTCTGGCCCAGCAGATCCTCCAGCCGGGGGTGGCGTATCACCATGCGCGCGGCGGGGCCCAGCAGCAGGTCCATCGGCGGATGCCCCATGCCGAAGGCGTCGGTGGTGATCCGCGTCATGTGTGTCAGCGTGGTCGCCTCGTCCTCGTGGCCGGGGACATAGGTCGTGGATCCGATCCAGGTAACAGGTTCGGATCCGCTGGCAGTCATGATGTAGTCGCCGGGCACGAGGTCCTCGATGGCGACCGGGCCGCGCACCGTCTCGATCAGGGTGCCGCGCGCAAAGGCGGATGCGCATTCCTCGAAAAGCGGGGAGGCGGGGGCGACATGCTGCGTGAATGAAACGGTAAGGTCGGGAAGCAGGGCGGCGACCTCGTATTTGCGCATGAGAGAGGCTGCGCGGCGAGGTCGCCCGTCCGGAGAGAACTCCCGTTCCGGGGACACCGGAATCGAGTGAGCCGGGTCGGCTGCCGGGGCAACGCCCGAAAGGCCGCGATGGAGGCGGGTCATGTGAACACCCTTTTCGGTTGGTCACATCCGTGTTGGCCCCCACCAACAACGACAGACGGAACTTAATCGTACGGAACTGACTGATGACGATAAGGCCGCAATGTCGCCGGTCTGTCAAAATTGGCGCGTTCATGGGCGGGTGGCGCGCGACAATGCGATGTCGGCGGTGAAATTGTCAGAGTGTCGGGGACATTGGCGCCACATTCCACCTGCCGCGAGGCGAATCGCAGCAGGTCGGATCTGTGGGGAAGGCGCCGCTGCGGGCACCTGGTGCCGGGTGCGAAATCGCCGGGAACGGACCCGTCAGGCGATTGCCGCGAAAGCCGATGGCTTCGACCTGGGGAGGCCGCTGCCGGGATGCGCGGTTCAGGCGCTCTTGGCGCTGGGATGGCGCGGGGCCCGTGCCTGTTCACGGCGGGCGGTCATGGCCGCACGCGGGGCGCCGCGTTCGAACGGCAGGCGTGGTGCGCCCTTGCGGGCGGTTTCCGTGATCGATGCGATAAAGCGACGCTGCGGTTTCATGACGGCTCCTCTGCTCTGCCTCTGGTCGTGCCTGTCGCTAGAATTTGCAGCGAATTGCGGCATCATTGGGACAATGGCGGGCCAACTGGCGAATTGTTTCCGGCAGGCGCCGGGGACCGCCGCTAGAGGCGGATGGCAGAGATCAGGCGGCCATAGTCCGCCTCGCCGGCATGGGTGGCACGGCGGTAGGAGTAGAACCGCTCGGGGTCGGAATAGGTGCAGTGACGGGTCCATTCCGCCTCGACACCGGCCTCGCGCAGGCGATGCATCCCGTAGGCGGGCAGGTCGAACATCATGCGGTCCCCTGCGCCACCGGCAAAGAACCGGCTGTTGCGCCCGTCTTCGATGATGAAATCCTCGAAGAATTCCGGCCCGACCTCGTAGGCGCGCTGGCTGATCGACGGGCCGATCACGGCGCGGATCCCCTCGCGCGCAGCGCCGAGGGCCAGCATCGCCTCGACCGTGGATTCCAGGACTCCGTCGCGCGCGCCGCGCCAGCCCGCATGGGCCGCGCCGATCACCCCTGCGCTGTGGTCGGCGAACAGCACGGGCTGGCAATCGGCTGTCAACACCCCCAGCGCAACGCCGGGCGTCGCGGTGACCAGCGCGTCGGCCTTCTTGCCGGAGGCGTCCTGCGGATCGGTCACGGTGACGACATCCGCCGAGTGCACCTGGTGCACGGTCAGCAGGCGGTCGGGCGCGGTTTCCATTGCGCTGGCCACCCGAGACCGGTTGATGGCAACGATTTCCGCCTGGTCGGAGGAGCCGGACCCGCAGTTCAGCCCCGAGAAGATTCCCGAGGAGGCGCCGCCCCGGCGCGTGAAAAAGCCGTGGCGCAGCGGGGAGAGGCTCAGCGAAGTGATGATCTCGAGCGTCATGGCGTGGCGCGCAGCTCCAGTCCGGGTGGGGGCGGGGAACCCTGTGGCAGCAGGGCGATGGTCTTGAACAGTGATCCCATTTCCGCCGGATGCGTCAACCGGCGATGTGCGGCAACATGGCTGTCCAGCGCCTCCCCGCTGAGTCGCTGCGCCAGCGCCTGGGCCCGCGCGGTGATCCCGAGACGTTCCAGGAAAATGCCCTGCGGGGTCAACAATGTATGGGTCGCGGGGACGGCAGCGGAGGCCAGCGCCTCGAAATCGACATGGGTGGTCAGATCCGCCTCGCCGGGGGTCGCCAGCGGCGAGACGGCCTGATGCCCCTTCAGGGCCTGCAGGGTGTCGCCAAGCGAGCGCCAGTCGCCATAATCGACGATCAGCGCCATGCCACCGTGCCGGGCGATTCGGGCGCCAAGGGTGGCGGCGATGGCCTGCGCAGGGGCGCATGTCTCGACGATATCGCCGTCGCGCGTGTCCTCGATCCGATGGGCCAGGCCGGGCTGCGGGGCTGGCGCGGCAAGGCCAAGCGCAAGTGCGCCGTCATCGTCCAGACCCACCACACGTTCCTGCCATGCGTCGCCTGCACGCTGGAACTGGCGCACCGGCAGCGCGTCGAAGAACTCGTTGGCGACCAGGAAGATCGGCTCTTCGGGCAGCGCGTCGACGCTGTCATGCCAGCTTGCCTGCGGCAGTCGGCTGGCCTGTTCGGCGCGCAACCTGGGCGAGGTTTCCACGAGATGCAGGCGGGCCGCGTCGTGAAAGCCGGGCACGCGGGCTGTGGCGCGCAGGATGTCGGCCATCAGGGTGCCGCGTCCGGGGCCAAGCTCTGCCAGGACAAAGGTCGCCGGCGCCCCCTGGTCCATCCAGCTTTGCGCCAGGCACAGGCCGACCAGTTCGCCGAACATCTGGCTGATTTCCGGCGCGGTGGTGAAATCGCCCGCGGCACCAAGCGGATCGCGGGTGCTGTAATAGCCGTGCTGCGGGTGCATCAGGCAGGCGGCCATGTAATCGGCCAAGGTCATCGGCCCATTGGCCGTGACCTGCCGGACAAGGATATCGCGCAGAGCAGTCAAGAGGCCGCGTCAGCCCTTGCCCGGCGCCCACGATGCAGGGCGAACCAGATCGTCAAGGCGCCGCCCAGGATCATCGGCAGGGTCAGCAGCTGCCCCATGGTCAGGCCGTAGCCCTCCACCTGCAGGGCAAGACCCAGCGGATTGCCCTCGGACTGGAACTGCGCGTCGGGCTGGCGAAAGAACTCGACGATGAACCGCCCGATGCCATAGCCCATGAAGAAGGTGCCCGCGACCGCGCCGGGCCGTTTCAGCCAGCCGCGCGAGACCATCCAGATCAGGACGAGCAAGAGCACCAGTCCCTCGAGCGTCGCCTCGTACAACTGTGAGGGGTGGCGCGCGCAGAGTTCCCCCAATGGCTGACCGCAGTCCTGTGCCAGCTGGCCGGGAAAGATCACCGCCCAGGGCGCGTCCGAGGGACGGCCCCAGAGTTCGGCGTTGATGAAGTTCGCCAACCGGCCCAACAGCAGCCCCGGCGGGGTCGCCAGCGCCAGCAGGTCAGAGGCCGAGGCCAGCGGAACCTTGTTGCGCGCGCAGAAGATCCAGACCGCCAGCACCACGCCGATCAGCCCGCCGTGAAAGGCCATGCCGCCCTGCCAGATCATCAGGATTTCCGCCGGATGCGTCAGGTAATAACCCGGCATGTAGAACAGGACGAATCCCAGCCGCCCACCCAGGATGATGCCGAGGATCACCCAGGTCAGCAGGTCCTCGATCTGGCGCGGGGTCATGGGCGGCGTGTCATTGGCCCACAGATGCGCGCGCCTGACCGCCCAGACGGCCAGCCGCCAGCCGATCAGGATGCCCGCGATATAGGCGAGCGCGTACCAGCGCAGGGCAAATTCGAACCCGAATAGCGCGATGGAAAAGACCTCTGACGAGAGGTCGGGAAAGGGAATGGCGGCCTGCATGCGTCCTGTTGCCTCTTGTCGCGCGGCGAAGTCAACCTTGAGGGTCCCGCCTTGTGGGACCATATAGGAACGGAATGCAACGCCGGAGTGACCCATGCAAACGCGAAACAAGGTTTTCGAGGATATCAGCCAGCTGATGACCAACGCCATGGGCGTGGCCCAGGGGGCGCGGGAAGAGGCGGAAACCGCCATGAAGTCGATGATCGACCGCTGGCTGGCGGATCGCGATTTCGTCACCCGCGAGGAATTCGACGCAGTCCGCGCCATGGCGCAGAAAGCGCGCGAGGAAAACGAGGCGCTGAAGGCGCGTATCGAGGCGCTGGAAAAGGGCTGAGGCCCACCCGCATCGGGCCGGATTGCCCGGAATTGAGATGAAACCTCTCAATTCCGGGCTGGCCCGGCGCAAGACTCTCATTCCTGCAAGCTTGTGGGGTTTCTGATCGCGGGGGTTTGACAGTCCGCCTCTCCTTGGCTTTCGTTCGCGCAAACGTGAGGAGGCGGGACATGTATCTGGGACTGGATATGGGAACCTCGGGGCTGCGGGCCCTGCTGGTCGATGGCAACGGCGCACCGGTGGGCAGCGCCGTGCGGGCCTATGAGCCAAAACATCCCCATCCCGGCTGGTCCGAGCAGGATCCGGCGGACTGGGTGGCGGCGGTGGATGGCGCTCTGGGCGAACTGAGCGCCGCACATCCGCAGGCCATGTCTGATGTTCGAGGCATGGGCGTGTCGGGCCACATGCATGGTGCCACGCTGCTGGATGACGGCGGCAGGGTGCTGCGCCCCTGTATCCTGTGGAACGACACCCGAAGCGCCGCCGAGGCGGCGGAGATGGACGCGGCCGAGGCTGTGCGCGACCTTTCCGGCAATATCGTCTTTCCGGGGTTCACCGCGCCGAAACTGCTTTGGGTGGCGCGCAACGAACCGGATGTCTTTGCCCGCACCTCCGCGGTTCTGCTGCCCGCCGCCTACATGAACTTTCACCTGACTGGCGAGCGTTTTGCCGACATGTCCGACAGTGCGGGGACGGCCTGGCTGGACGTGGGCGCGCGCGACTGGTCGGCGCGCCTGCTGGAGGTGTCGGGGATGCGCCCCGACCAGATGCCGCGCCTTGTCGAGGGCTGCGCAGCAGGGGGCACCCTGCGCCCCGACCTGGCGGATCGCTGGGGCATGTCCGCAGAGGTGATCGTGGTCGGCGGCGCGGGCGACAATGCGGCCTCGGCCTGTGGCGTCGGCGCGATGCGCGAGGGAACAGGGTTCGTTTCGCTGGGCACGTCGGGCGTGGTGCTGACCGGGCGCGACGGCTATGCGCCCTTGCCGGAAAGCGCGGTCCACACCTTCTGCCACGCGGTGCCGGGGCAATGGTACCAGATGGGGGTGATCCTGGCGGCGACGGACAGCCTGAACTGGCTGTCGCGGGTCACTGGGGCCTCTCCGGCGGACCTGTCGGCGGAGTTGGGCGATACGCTCGACGGGCCAGGGGCGCTGCGCTTCATGCCTTACCTGTCCGGCGAAAGGACTCCGCACAATGACAGCCGCATCCGGGCCGGGTTCCTGAACATCGACGTGGGCACCAGCCGTCGCGACATGACGCGCGCCGTGATGGAAGGGGTTGCCTTTGCCCTGTGTGATTGTGCCGAGGCGCTCAAGGCCTCGGGCGCGCGGCTGGACAGCCTGCTGGCCATCGGCGGCGGGGCGCAGTCGCGCTATTGGGTCGAACTGATCGCGACGGTCCTCGATGTGCCGCTGGCCTTGCCCGACAAGGGCGATTTTGGCGCGGCACTGGGGGCGGCGCGGCTGGCGATGGTGGGGGCCGGTGCCGGTACGGTGGAGGACATCATGGCCCCGCCGCCGGTGCGCGAGACCGTTGCGCCCAATGCGGCGCTGACGGGTGCCTACCGCGATGCCTATGCCGCCTGGCGCGAGATCTATCCGGCCGTGAAGGGGCTGACATAGGCACGGGATTTGTCGTCGGGCTGTGACACCATCCGGCAGGAGGGGCTGCGTAGGACCAGCGACCTGGCCTCGATCCTGTGCCGGGCGCTGAAGGGGGAAGCGGCTCAGGCCGACCCGCCGGCCTCGTCCACCTGGTGGATCCAGACCTCGAACCCGGTCAGGTCGTGGCGGCCGAAACTGTGGATCAGTGGCACGTCCGCCGCGTCGCGTCCGCGCGCGATAAGCACACGGCCAAAGCGGGTGTCGTTGTTGCGCGGGTCGAACACCCACCATTGTCCGCCAAGGTAGACCTCCATCCAGGCGGCAAAATCCATAGGGCGGATCGGCGCGGACTGGCCGATGTCGCTGACATAGCCGGTGCAATAGCGCGTGGGGATGTTCAGCGCCCGGCACAGCGCCACAGCCAGATGGGTGAAATCGCGGCAGACGCCGACGCCCTCGTTCAGGGCCTCGGCGGCGGTGCGTGTCGGGCGCGAGTGTTCATAGCCGAAGCGGATGTGATTGTGCACGAAGTCGCAGACGGCTTGCACCCGTGGCCAGCCAAGGGGCGTCTCGCCGAACTGAGCCCATGCGAAATCCGACAGCACGTCGCTTTCGCAGTACCGGCTGGGCAGCAGGAACCCCAGCGCCTCGACCGGCAGATGTTCCACGGCGTGTTGCTGCGCGTCATGCCCCACGGGATCGGAGAAACCGGCATCGAACAACGTGCCGTCCGTTGTGACGGTCATCCGGCCTTCGGGTGCCACCAGCCGGTTGCACCAGTTGCCGAACCCGTCTCGGTAGGCCTCGACCGGGACGCCGGGATCGGTCAGCAGCAGGTCGGGCCGTTCAAGATCGCTCGCACGGGAATAATGGACGTTCAGCAGGCAGATCATCGGCGTGGGCGCGGCCAGTTCGACGGAAATCCGGCACCCCAAGTTGATACGCATGGTCCCTCGTCCGGTTGAGGCCCGGGCACTTGGCGCCCCGCCTGTGCCCCCTACCCAAGCATCAATGGCCACTGGACGATAGTCATAGCGTCTTGCCGGGATGCTGAAAAAGCGGGCTGTGCCGAAAAAACCGACACTTCCGGTGCCTCAGGCTGCCGCGCGGCGCGCTGGCGGATTTGCATCGGCCCGGAGAGCCGCCAACAGCATACGACGCGACGAGATGCGCGGCAGGTTCATTTCCGGGATCAGCCGGTCCGCGCCGAACCGCGTCAGGTAGTCGGCATAATTGTCGAATCTGTGCCGTGACGCATAGTCGATAAAGCTTTCGGTCGGGGCACCATTGGCGAGCAGCACTTCATGGGCCTCGGTTTCGACATGGTAGACGGTAAAGGGAGAGGGCAAGTCGGAAAGCGGGATATGGGCGATCCCCGGTTGCCCCACCAGTGCACCGGCATTCACCAGCATCCCGTCCAGCACAAGTGCATGATCGCCGGTCACCATCAGGTCGGTCTCGGGCAGGGCCGCACCAAGGGCACCGGCGACGATGCGCACCGGTTCCAGCCCCTCGGGCAGGGCGCCGATGCGCGGGCGCAGGGACTTCTGGCCCAGCCAGAGCAGCGGCACGCTGCGCCCGTCGGCGGTCAGCAGGTGGTCGCCGGGGGCAAGGGTTTCGACCGGGCGGGGACCTTGCGGCGTGGCGATCTGCGTTCCGGCCAGGAAACAGGCAGCGCCGAGGGTGTTGGTGCTGAAGGGAATTGTCGCAGAGAAATCCCCAGTGTTATCAATGAAAATATCCGGTTCTGGCGCGCGATCGAGCAATGATTGGTAGACCGTATCCGTCGAAAAACTGGGCCCGGTTGGCGAACCGAAGTGGTCGATCGAAAGGCTTTCAGGGGTTCGAAGGTAAACCAAGTGGGCCGGGAAAAGGCTGAGAACGTTATCATCGCCCGATGCGTCCAGTCCGGGGATATTGCTATGCCCGACGGTAAAGAAACCGCCCGGTGATATGGTCCCGCTGAACAAATCGAAACCTAGGGCGAATAGGTCATTGCCGACGCTCACGGTGCAGCCGGCGAGATCGAACGCAGTGGCCCCGTTGTTGTGCAATTCGATCGCAATTTCGCCTGCGGAGGTGATTGCGACTTCGGAAATGATAATGGCCATATGTCCCTCGTTACCAACTCTCCCGGCGATCTGGTTTCGGGTGAAATCATGCCCTGGGTGCCGGAGATCGGGTTCAATAATACATAGATGTGGTTCAATTGAACATTAAAACGTCGGGCTACGCGGCGCTGGTGGTCAGGCTGGCCTGCGTACCGGAAACACCTGTTGTGCGATGCCAGCGAACAGCAGGTAGACAGATGTCACGACCAGCCCCCAATGGGCCCAGCTTTGCGGGTCGAAATCGACCCAGGCGGCCCAGCCGGCAAAAATCGTCCAGGCCAGCGCGATGGGCAGCGACAGCATCCGCCAGCGCGCGGTGCGCACCGGGTGGATGAATTTCAACGGCAGGAACATGGCCAGGGCCAGCGCGGCGACAAGCGCCAGGATCACCCAGAAATCCGGTTTGATGGCAAAGAGGACCAGCACCAGCATGTTCCAGCAGCCGGGAAAGCCCTGAAAGGAATTATCTTCTGTCTTCATCCGGTTGTCGGCGAAATACATGGCGCTGGAAAAGGTGATCAGGATGATCGCCACCCAGCCCGTCCACCCCGGCAGCAGCCCCGACTGGAACAGCGCGAAAGCAGGGATGAAGACATAGGTCAGGTAGTCGATGATCAGGTCCAGCAGCACGCCGTCGAACCGGGGGGCAAAGGTCTTGACGTCGTATTTCCGTGCCAGAGGTCCGTCCACGCCATCGACGGCAAAGGCCACCACCAGCCAGAGGAACATGAGCGACCAGTTTTCCTGTACGGCTGCCAGCATCGCCAGCATGGCAAAGACCGCCCCCGTGGCGGTCAGAAGGTGAACGCAGAGCGCACTGGTCTCGGGTTTCAATCGTGACGTCATGAAACCGTCATGGAGCAAATGCGCCCGGGTTGCAATTGTCCAGGCGCCGATGCCCGGCGCGGGCGCCGCTTGCATCATGCCGGGGCGGGGGACATATGCTAGAGATCCGAGACAGCCGGAGGATTTCATGCTCAGAGCTTTTGTTTGCCTAATTATGCTGGCGGTCCCGGCAGCGGCGCAGGACGTGCGCGTGCCGCAGAGCCCGGGTGAGATCAGCCTCAGTTTCGCGCCCCTCGTGAAAGAGGCAGCCCCGGCGGTGGTCAACATCTATGCCCGCCGCGTCGTCGAACAGCGCAGCCCCTTTGCCGGCGATCCCGTCTTTGGCGACTTCTTTCGCCAGTTCGAACAACGTCCCCGGGTGCAGAACTCGTTGGGCTCGGGCGTGATCCTCTCCGCCGATGGCATCGCGGTGACCAATTACCATGTCGTGGGCCAGGCGACGGACATTCGCGTTGTCCTGAACGACCGCCGCGAATTTGACGCCGAGATCCTTTTGGCGGACGAGGAATCCGACCTGGCCATCATGCGGCTGGCCGGGGCCGAGGACATGCCGCACCTGGATCTGCGTGACAGCGACACGGTCGAGGTGGGCGAATTGGTGCTGGCCATTGGCAACCCCTTCGGTATCGGGCAGACGGTGTCCTCGGGCATCGTGTCGGGGCTGGCGCGGTCGGGCACGGCGACGGGCAATGCGCGCGGCTATTTCATCCAGACCGATGCGCCGATCAACCCGGGCAATTCCGGCGGGGCGCTGATCGACGTGCGGGGCGAACTGATCGGCGTGAACACCTCGATCCTGACGCGTTCGGGCGGGTCGAACGGCATCGGCTTTGCCATCCCCTCGGGGCTGGTGGCGCAATTCGTGAAACAGGCACAGGAAGGCCATCGCCGGTTCCAGCGGCCCTGGGCGGGGATGGTCGGCCAGCCGGTGACGGCGGAACTGTCCGACAGCCTTGGCCTCGACCTGCCCGGGGGCGTGGTCATTGCCGAAATGCACGAGGACAGCCCCTTTGCCGCCGCTGGGCTGCAGGTGGGCGACGTTGTGTCCGAGGTCGACCGCGCGCCGGTGAACACGCCCGCCGAGATGCTGTTCCGCATGTCGATGCGCGGGATCGGCCGGTCGGCCGAGGTGATCTATGTGCGTCGCGGCGAGGAAAAGATTGCCACCGTGCCGATGATCGCCCCGCCCGATAGTCCACCGCGCGAGACCGTGGACCTGGGCGAGCGCACGGCTCTGCCGGGGCTGCAGGTTGCGCGGGTCAACCCGGCGGTGGTCGCGGAACTGGGGCTGCCGGTGGACTCCGAGGGCATCGTGGTGCTGGATCCGGGACCGTTTGGCGCCCAGGTCGGCCTGCAGACCGGGGACCGGATGCTGGGTGTGAACGGCCGCCGGATCGAGGCGCCGCGCGACGTGGACCGCCTGCTGCGCCGTCCCGGCCCGCTGGTCCAGATCGAGGTGTTGCGCGGAAACCGCCGTCTCCTCCTGCGCTTCCGGGCCTGAAAGCATGGCCGATCTCTTTGATACTGGTGCGGCAGAGTCCGCGTTGGCCGACAGCGCGCCGCGTCCCCTGGCCGACCGGCTGCGGCCCCGGCGCCTCGACGAGGTGATCGGCCAGCGCCAGGTGCTGGGCCCGGACGCGCCCCTGGGCGTGATGCTGGAGGCCGGCACTCTGGGGTCCATTGTTTTCTGGGGGCCGCCGGGGGTGGGCAAGACCACCATCGCGCGGCTGCTGGCGGACGCCACCGACCTGCATTTCGTCCAGATCAGCGCGATCTTTTCCGGCGTGCCGGAGCTGCGCAAGGTGTTCGAGGCGGCGAAACAACGCCGCCGCACAGGGCAGGGCACGCTGCTTTTTGTCGACGAGATCCACCGTTTCAACAAGGCGCAGCAGGACAGTTTCCTGCCCCACATGGAGGACGGGACCATCCTGCTGGTGGGGGCGACCACGGAAAACCCCTCGTTCGAACTGAACGCCGCTTTGCTCAGCCGGGCGCAGGTGCTGGTCCTGGAGCGATTGGGGGACGAGGACCTCGAGGCCCTGGTAAAACGGGCGGAGGGCGAACTGGGCCGAGACCTGCCACTTGACGCATCCGCCCGCGCCGCGCTGCTGGACATGGCCGATGGCGACGGCCGTGCACTGTTGAACCTGGTCGAACAGGTGACGTCGTGGCGGCTGGCAAAACCGCTGGACACGGACGGGCTGAAGACACGGCTGATGAAACGCGCCGCCGTCTACGACAAGTCCGGGGATGGCCACTACAACCTGATCTCCGCCCTGCACAAGTCTGTGCGTGGATCCGATCCCGACGCCGCGCTCTACTGGTATGCGCGCATGCTGGAGGCGGGCGAGGACCCGCGCTACCTGGCCCGCCGCATCACCCGCATGGCGGTCGAGGACATCGGCCTGGCCGACCCGCAGGCGCAGGCGGTCTGCCTGCAAAGCTGGGAAACCTACGAACGGCTCGGCAGCCCCGAGGGGGAACTCGCGATCGCGCAGGCGCTGGTCTACCTGGCGCTGGCGCCGAAATCGAACGCGGCCTATGTCGCCTACAAGGCGGCGCGGGCATCGGCCAAGAAGACCGGCAGCTTGATGCCGCCCAAGCATATCCTGAACGCGCCCACCGGCTTGATGAAGGATCAGGGCTATGGCGCGGGGTATGCCTATGACCACGATGCCGAGGACGGGTTTTCCGGGCAAGATTATTTCCCCGACAAGATGGAGCGCGCCAGCTTTTACGAGCCGGTGGAGCGCGGGTTCGAACGCGACCTGCGCAAGCGGGTGGATTATTTCGCGCGTCTAAGGGCGCAGCGAAAGGGCGATTAGGGCGGCGTTCACGGCATTGTGGTGGGTGGACGGGTGAAACATGCGGCCGAACGGCCTAGGATCCCCCTCACGACTTTCCCGAACCGCCGTGCCGACGGCCAAGGAGGAGACGCCGCCATGACCGCACCTTTCTACAATCGCCGCGCCTTTCTGGTATCCGCAGGGCTGGCCGGGGCCGCGCTGGCCCAGTCGCCCGGGCAGGTGCTGGCCGCCGGACTGGCGCCGACCCGGTCGATGCGGGGCGGCAGCAACAACTATCGGCCCGGGGCGCCCTTGGTCGAAAACCTGGGTCGCGGGTTCTTTGTCCGGGGCAAGGTGCTGCGCGCGGGCGATGGTGCGCCGCTGGAAAATTTGCGAATCCAGATCTGGGCCGCCACCGTTCTGGGCGGAGAGCGCGAGCCGCGCAATCATGGCAGCGTGCTGACCCGTGCGGATGGTTCTTTCGAGCTGGAAATGGAGCAGATCGTGCCCAATTTCGGCCAACCACACGCGCACCTCGCCTATGACGATGGCCGCTTCAAGACCGTCTTCCTGCGCCCGGTGATGCCTAGCGCCAAGGACACCTCGGTCACGGCGGATTTCGTCCTGCAGCCCGCCTGAGGCATGTCGGGCAGGGATGAACCCATGCGCGCGCAGCTGATCTGGGGGGCTGTGCTGGCGCTGATGGCGGTGCCGGTGGCACTGGCCGCCACAAGCCCCCTGCTGTCCTATCGCGGGGCGGCCTATATTGTCGGCGGCTTTGCGGGCATCTTTTGCCTTTCGTTGATGGTCTTGCAGCCGCTGCTGGCGGCGGGGTACTTGCCCGGGGCCGGTGGCCCGCGCGGGCGGCGATGGCACCGATGGCTGGGGGCGGCATTGACCGCCGGCGTGGTGCTGCATGTGGCCGGGCTCTATGTGACCAGTCCGCCCGACACGATGGATGCGCTCATGCTCGTTTCTCCGACGCCGTTTTCCGTCTACGGCGTGACGGCCATGTGGGCCGTGTTTCTGACAGCGTTGCTGGCCGGGCTGCGGCGGCGGATCGGGCTTGGGCCCCGCCTCTGGCAGCAGTTGCACGGGGTGCTGGCGCTGGTCATCGCCGTTTCGACGGTGATTCACGCGGTGCAGATCCAGGGCGCGATGGAACCGGTGACGAAATGGGCGCTGTGCCTGGCGGTGCTGGCCGCGACCGGGGCGGTCTTGCTGGACCTGCGCGTGTTGAAGCCGCTGCGCCGTTGGCGGCGGCGGACCAGCCGGCCCGGCCGCGCTTGACATCCGCGCCCCTCGCCGCCATGTCCGCGCGCATGACGCCCCTTCTGCAAGTTGCGCTGGGCGGCGCCCTTGGCGCCTCGGCCCGATACATGACAGGCATCGCCACGGCGCGCCTGCTGGGCAAGGGATTCCCCTGGGGTACGCTGACCGTGAACATCGTCGGGTCCTTCCTGATGGGCGTGCTGGTGGTGGCCCTTCTGCACCTCAGCGCCAACCGCTATGCGCCCCTGCTGATGACCGGCGTGCTGGGCGGATTTACCACCTTCTCGGCGTTTTCGCTGGATGCGATTACACTTTATGAACGGGGGCAGGGCGCATTGGCGGCGGTCTATGTCGCGGGGTCCGTGATCCTGTCGCTGGCGGCGCTCCTTGCCGGTCTCACCCTTGCACGGAGTGCTGTTACATGAGCCGAGTTCAAACCGTGACCGTGGGGCCGGGCGATGGCGACCAGCGGCTTGACCGCTGGCTCAAGCGGCACTTTCCGCAACTGGCGCAGGGCCGCATCGAAAAGATGTGCCGCAAGGGCGAACTGCGCGTCGATGGCGGGCGGGTCAAGGCCTCGACCCGGCTGGAGGTTGGCCAGCAGGTCCGGATTCCGCCCTTGCCCGAACCCGGGCAGGTGGAAAGCGCGCCGAAACCCGCGGTTTCGGACCAGGATGCGCAAATGATCCGCGATTGCCTGATCTTCAAGGACGACCACCTGATCGCCATCAACAAGCCGTCCGGGCTGGCCACGCAGGGCGGCAGCAAGCAGACACGCCACGTGGATGGGCTGGCCGAGGCGCTGACCTTTGGCTACGACGAGAAACCCCGGCTGGTGCACCGGTTGGACAAGGACACCTCGGGCGTTCTTGTGCTGGCCCGCACGCGCGAGGCGGCCAAGGCGTTGACCGCCGCCATCCGGCACAAGCTGACGCGCAAGATCTACTGGGCGCTGGTGGCAGGCGTTCCGACGCCCTACCTGGGCGAGATACGGTATGGCCTGGTCAAGGCACCGGGGCACGGGCATCACGGCGAGGGGGAAAAGATGCTGTGCGTTCACCCGCGCGACATGGCGCATACAGAGGGTGCAAAACGTGCACACACATTGTATGCAACGCTTTACCGAGTGGCGGGGCGCGCCTCCTGGGTCGCGCTGGAGCCGATCACCGGCCGCACCCATCAGCTGCGGGCGCATATGGCCGAGATCGGGCATCCGATCATCGGCGATGGCAAATACGGCGGCTCGGGTCAGGAAAACCTGGGCGACGGCTGGGGCGCGCAACTGGGCGGGGTGATCTCGCGCAAACTGCATCTGCACGCACGTTCCATGCGGTTCGAACATCCCTTCACGGGCAAGCCGCTGAGCCTGACCGCCCCCTTGCCAGACCACATGGCGCAAAGCTGGGACACGCTTGGCTGGACCGAGGACATCGCCGCCGACGATCCCTTCGAGGAACTGCAATGAGCCTGAGCCTCGTGATTTTCGACGTCGACGGAACGCTGGTCGACAGCCAGGGTGATATTCTGGGCGCCATGAGCATCGCCTTTGCCAGCGAGGGCATCGAACGCCCCACGCGCGAGGCGATCCTTGCGATTGTCGGCCTCTCTCTGCCCCAGGCCTTTTCGCACCTGGCGCCGGACCTGGGCCCGGTTCAGCGCACGCGGCTGGTGGAGGCCTACAAGGACGCCTATGCCGAGTTGCGGATGAAGGGCGGGCCAGAGGCCTCGCCGCTCTATCCCGGCATTCCCGCGCTGCTGGATCGGCTGTCGGCGCGTGACGATGTGCTGTTGGGCATTGCCACGGGCAAGTCGCGGCGCGGGCTGACCGCGCTGCTGGAAAGCCACGGGCTGACGCATCGCTTCGTCACCCGGCAATGCGCCGACGACAATCCGTCAAAGCCGCATCCCGCGATGCTGTTCAACGCCATGGACGAGGCGGGCGTAGATGCCGAGCGGGCAATGATGATCGGCGACACGAGCTATGACATGGAAATGGCGCAGGCCGCAGGCATTCCGCGCATCGGCGTGACATGGGGGTATCACCCGCCCGAGGCGCTGGCCGGGGCAGAGCACGTCGTGGAGGACGCCGCCGGGCTGACCCGCGCCATAGACACCGTCCTGGAGGGCATGACATGAGCGAATGGGCGCTCAAACGTTTCTGGCAGAACGCCGAGGTGGCACCGGCCGAGGGCGGCTTTGCCATCACGCTGGACGGGCGCGGCGTCAAGACCCCCGCCAAGTCGGCGCTGGTCGTTCCGACAGAGGCCCTGGCGCGCGAGATTGCCGGAGAATGGGCCGCGCAAGAGGACAAGGTCGATCCGACCTCCATGCCTTTTACGCGCATGGCCAATTCTGCGCTGGACAAGGTGACGCCGCAGCATGCGGCCGTGGCCGACATGCTGGCCGCTTATGGCGACAGCGACCTGTTGTGCTATCGCGCCGATGATCCGGAGGGACTGGCAGAACGTCAGCGGCAGGGGTGGGACCCCTTGCTTGACTGGGCCGAGGCGACCTATGGCGCAAGGCTGGTTCCTGTCGCCGGGGTCATGCATCAGCCGCAGGACCCGCAGGCGCTGGCGCGGTTGAGCGCAGAGGTGCACGGGCAATCGCCCTTTCATCTGGCCGCTTTTCATGACCTCGTGTCGATGTCCGGCTCGCTGGTGCTGGCCCTGGCGGTGGTCCGCGGCGCATGCGCCCCGGAAGAGGCCTGGGCCCTGTCGCGGATCGACGAGACCTGGCAGGAGGAGCAATGGGGCGTCGATGAAGAAGCCGCCGAAATTGCCCAAAGAAAACGCGGCGAGTTCATGCATGCGAGTGTTTTCCATTCGCTCGCAGATGGTTAGATAAGGGCGAAACGGGAGAAACCTTGCCTTTTCGGCTGGCATCCTTGCTTGACCTTTGGGCGGGAATCCGCCCAAATTGGCGCAGCGTCGAGGGGGGTCGGATCAAGGATCCCTCCGTTTTTTTGTCCGGCGCGGGCCGGACTGTGACAAGCGAGATCCGGGGTTAGAGAACGGCATGTTGAGGTTACTTCTATGCGCGACGGCCTTTCTGGCCTGTGCCGTCGGCGGCGCCTCGGCCGGCACGCTGGAGGACGTCAAGGACAGGGAAGTCCTGAACTGCGGTGTAAATTCCGGCCTGATCGGCTTTGCCTCGCGGGATTCGCGTGACGAATGGGCCGGTTTCGACGTGGACCTGTGCCGGGCCATCGCGGCTGCGGTGCTGGGCGATCCTTCGGCGGTGGAATTCGTGGAAACGACCAACCGCACGCGCTTTACCCTGCTGCTGGCCGGGGACCTTGACGTTCTGGCGCGCAATACGACCTGGAGCTTTGCGACCGATGTCGGCGTGAAGGTGGATTTCGCAGGGATCAACTATTACGACGGGCAGCGCTTCATGGTGCCCAAGACGCTGGGCGTCTCCTCTCCGACGGAACTGAACGGCAAGCGCGTCTGCGTGCAGCCCGACACCAAGACGGCGATGAACCTGGACGAGTATTTCGCCCGCAACAACATCACCTATGAGCCGGTCGCGGTCGAAAGCACAGCGCAGGCGCAGACCTTCTACCTGGAAGGCGAATGCGAGGTCTTTACCGGCGACGCCTCGGAACTGGCGGCGATCCGCGCCACGTTCAAGGCGCCCGGCGATCACCTGCTGCTGGACGACGTGATTTCCAAGGAACCGCTGGGGCCGGTGGTGCGCCACGGGGATGACGAATGGGCGGACGTTGTGCGCTGGGTGCTGAATGCGCTGATTTCGGCAGAGGAACTGGGCGTGACCTCGGTCAATATCGACGAGATGCGAGAGAGCACGGACAACCCGGAAATCGCGCGCCTGCTGGGCACCAACGGGCTGATGGGCGAGATGCTGGGCCTGGATGCGGATTGGGCCGTGCGGGCGATCAAGGCTGGCGGCAACTACGGCGAGATCTTTGCCCGCAACATCGGTGAGACGACGCCAATCGGCCTGTCACGCGGTTTGAACCTGCAATGGACCGATGGTGGATTGCTTTACAGCCCGCCGTTCCGCTGAATTCGCAAGAGTTCGGATTTCTGCAAAGAAGAAACCAGGGCACGCGCCTCAGTCGGTGAGGTCGCGCGGGACGACGAAGGCGGTTGCCTTTCCTGTGCCCGGCTGCAGGCTGCGCCAGTCATCGATGTCGAAGCGGGCCACCAGCGTGGCGCAGGTCGGATAGGCGGCAAAGCGCGGGTGCTTGGGCGCCTCTTGTAGCAGACGCTCGGCGAATTCGGCGATGCCCGGATTGTGTCCCAGGATCATCACGCTGTCGCCCTGCGCGGATCGCAGGGTCTCAAGCATGGTTTCCGGGGCGGCGTGATACAGCGCCGGTTCGAAGCGGACAGGCGCGTTGATCTCCAGCAGCGCCAGCGTTTCGCGCGTGCGCGTCGCCGTCGAGCACAGGATGTCATCCGGAAGATATCCCTTTTCCCGCAACCATCCGCCGATGGCAGGCGCGGCGCGGCGGCCCCGCTTGTTCAGGGGGCGATCATGATCGGGCAGGCCGTGGCTCCAGTCGGACTTGGCATGGCGGATCAGGATAAGGTGTTTCATGGCGCGTCTGCCCCCAGGAAAGCCCGCATGTGAAAGGCGGATTGGGCCGTCCTGCGCGAGAAGCCGTCAGAGACAGGGCAGGCGCGGCGGACGAGGCACCCCTCGGTTCGGCAGGTGGTGCCTTCGGGTGTCAGCATGTGGGCCTTGCAGCGCGCCACGTCATAGGCCTGGCCGGGCCCGAGTGCGCCGACAGGGCAGGCGGTTTCGCAAGGACGCGGACAGTGGTCGCAGGGCTGGGTGCCGGTTTGGGTCAGCGGCAGACGCACGGGGAGGGCAATGGCGCCGCGGTAGCTGATGAAGAGCCCGGCAGCATCGTGTACCAGCATTCCGACCGGAGAGGTCCAGGCGCGGCCCGTTCCCAGCGCCCAGGCCAGGAACGGCGCATAGGGCGGTCCGTCCGATGGAAAGATGGCCGTTCCGCCCCAGGCCTCGGCCAGCGCGGACAGCACCCGTTTCGACCAGCGGTCGAGCGGGTCGGGCGCGCCGTCGAGGTATTCGGGGGCAGCGGTGAAGAGCGGCCAGAAATGCGGCTCGTCCGGGCCGAGCAGCAGCAGGGTGCTGGTGCCCTCAGGGGCGCCATCGTCCGTATCGGGGTGCAGGGCGCCGCGCAGGCGCAGCCCGGCACGGGCTGCGGCAAGGTCGGCGTCCTGCAGGTCCCTCGGGGTCATTTTGGCAAGGGCGGCCGGTTGTCAGAGCGGATCATCGACCCGGAACCATGTTCGGTGAACAGCTCGAGCAGGCAGGCATTGGCTACGCGCCCGTCGATGATGACCACGGCGCGCACCCCTTCTTCGATGGCCTTGAGCGCGGTTTCCGTCTTGGGGATCATGCCGCCCGCGATCACGCCCTCGGAGGTCATTTTGCGCACGTCGTCCGGCGACAGTTCGGTTACGACCTCGCCATCCGGTCCCTTGACGCCCTGCACATCGGTCAGCAGCAGCAGGCGGTCCGCCTTGAGCGCGCCGGCGATTGCGCCGGCGGCGGTATCGCCGTTGACGTTGTATGTCTCTGTCACCTCGGTGCCGGTGGCGACCGGGGCCACGACCGGGATGATCCCGGCGGCAAAAAGGTCGCGCAGGACCTGGACGTTCATCTCGATAGGACGACCGACAAAGCCCAGTTCGGGATCGTCGGGTTCGCAGACCATCAGGTCGTCGTCCTTCCCCGAGAGGCCGACCGCGCGGCCTCCCTCGTCCATGATCGCCTGGACGATGCGCTTGTTCACCAGGCCGGTCAGCACCATTTCGACCACTTCGACGGTGGCCTGGTCGGTGACGCGCTTGCCGCGGACGAACTTGCTTTCGATGTTCAGCCGTTTCAGCATGTCGTTGATCATCGGGCCGCCGCCATGGACGACGACAGGGTTCACGCCCACCTGGCGCATCAGCACGATGTCACGGGCGAAGGCGGCCATTTCAGCGTCGTCGCCCATCGCGTTGCCGCCGAATTTCACCACGACGACGGCGCCGGTGTAGCGCTGCATGTAGGGCAGGGCCTCGGAGAGGGTCCGGGCGGTGGCGATCCAGTCTCTGTTCATGTTCTGTCGTCTCATCTCGGGTCTTCCAGGCGGGCGCTGTGCGCAGAATGCCCCGCGCGGGACGGGATTTCCAGAGCACAGGCGAGGGCGAAGGTCAGCTGAGGCCAGCGATGATCGCGCGCAGGCTGGCGATGCCTTCGCCCTTTTCGCTGCTGGTCAGGACGATCTCGGGGTAGGCCGCCGGATGTTTCGACAGGCGTTCGCGCACCTGGGCCAGGATCCGGTCCTTTTCCTTGTCCTTGACCTTGTCGGCCTTGGTCAGCACCGCCTGGAAAGTCACGGCGGAGCGGTCAAGCAGGGTCATGATCTCGTCGTCGACGGGTTTGATCCCGTGGCGGAAATCGATCAGCACGAACGCGCGGCGCAGGCTGACCCGGCCCGAAAGATAGGATTTCAGCAGGGCCTGCCAGCGCGCGACGACGTCCACCGGGGCATTGGCAAACCCGTAGCCGGGCAGGTCGACGAGGTAGTGATCGGCACCCAGCGTGAAATAGTTGATTTCCTGCGTTCGGCCCGGCGTGTTCGAGGCGCGTGCCAGTCCCTTGCGCCCGGTCAGCGCATTGATCAGGCTGGATTTGCCCACGTTGGACCGGCCGGCAAAGCAGACCTCGGCCCGGTCGTCGGGCGGCAGGCCGTCCATGCCGACGACGCCCTTCAGGAAATCCACTTCGTGGCCTACGAAAAGCTTGCGCGCGGCCTCGCGCACGGCGTCGTCCGGTTCCTCGGCGACGGGAAAGGCAAGTTGCATTACAGAACCTCCACGCGGTCGCCAAGCGCGATCCGTCCGCTGCGCACGACCTCGGCCCGGACCGAGAAATCGCGGTGATCCCAGTGATCCAGCGTGCCCAGCACGTCATGATCACGCCTTCCGGTGTCGGGATTGTTGTGGGTGGCAAGGCAGCGGTCGGTGCGTTCGCGCGGAATCAGCACCGCTTCGCCGATCTGCACCTCGCGGTCGATCCAGTCGAACTCTTCCCAGGGGGCGCCGCCATCGAACCACAGATTGCCACGCCAGCGGTGGATCGACAGGGCGTGGCCCAGCCGCTGTTCAACGGCCCGGTGCGAGCACAGGTTGCAGAGCGTGATCGAAGGGAAATCGCTGTCGGTGAACCCGCGCGCCCTGCCACGCACCACCCGGGCGGATTGCGCGCGGTTCTCCGGAATGAAACCGCCGGCCCAGTCGATCAGCTTGTCGCCTTCGTCGTCGGGCCGCAGGGTCAGGTCGTCCCGATCCGGGTGTGAGAGCGTGACCGTGGCCGTGGCCTCGTCCAGCCGGGCAGAGATGGCCCCCAGGGCGGGGGCCTTGCTGCCGATCGAGAAGTTTCGGCAGGACACCCATTCCGATCCGTCGGCGCCGGACTGGTCGTGCGCGACCGCCCAATGGCGATCCCAGGGAAGCGTCTGCCCGACGCTCAGCGTGACCGCGTCCAACTCTTCCCGGCCGTGGCTCTTGATCGGAAAGCGCCAGATCGCGGTCAGGGAACGGGTCATTTGCTGTCCTGCTCCTTGTCCTTCTTCTTCACGCTGGACTTGATGTTGCCCAGGATGTCGGGGGTATACCCGTGGCTGCGCATGATCATGTACTGCTGCATGAAGGTGATCACGTTGTTGGTGATCCAGTAGACAACCAGGCCGCTGGCGAAGCCGCCCAGCATGAACATGAAGACCCAGGGCATCCAGGCAAAGATCATCTGCTGCGTGGGATCGGCGGGCGCCGGGTTCAGTTTTTGCTGCAGCCACATCGAGATGCCCAGCAGCAGCGGCAGGATGCCGATGAAGACCAGTGCCAGGATCGATTGCGGATCGGGCGCGCCCCACGGCAGCAGGCCGAAGAGGTTGTAGATCGAGGTCGGGTCCGGTGCCGAGAGGTCGTTGAACGGACCAAAGAAGTTGGCGTGCCGCAGCTCGAGCGTGACGAAGATCACCTTGTAGAGCGAGAAGAAGATCGGGATCTGCAGAAGGATCGGCAGGCAGCCGGCGGCCGGGTTGACCTTTTCCTTCTTGTAGAGCGCCATCATCTCTTTCTGGAGCTTCTCGCGGTCGTCGCCCGCGCGCTCCTTGAGCTTTTCCATCTCCGGCTGGAGTTCCTTCATCTTCGCCATCGAGGCGTAGGACTTGTACGCCAGCGGGAAAAGCACGGCCTTGAGCAGGATCGTCAGGCCGATGATCGCCAGGCCCATGTTTCCGATATGCAGGTTCAGCCAGTGCAGGACGGCAAACATCGGTTTGGTCAGGAAGAAGAACCAGCCCCAGTCGATCGAGTCGAGGAAACGGTCGATGCCGGCCTTCTGGTATTCGCGGATGGTTTCCCATTCCTTGGCACCGGCGAACAGCTTGCTGCTGACCTCCTGGTTGGCGCCGGGGGCCAGTTCGATGGTCGGGAGCACCGCCTCTGTCTGGTAGATGTCGCGGCGCGCGTCGTATTTCACCACCGATTTGAACGGCGTGCCCGCTTCGGGGATCAACGTCGCCATCCAGTAGTGATCGGTGAACCCGACCCAGCCGGTTTCCTGCACGCGTTCGACCGTGGCCTGCGTGCCCTCGGCCGGGACGACGTCAAGGTCGGGTATGTTCTTGTACTTGGTCTGCTCGAGGATGCCGTCAGACATCTGCAGCGCGCCTTCGAACAGCACGAAGAAATTCTTGAGGTCGTCCGGTTCGCCGTGGCGCGCCAGCACGCCGTAGGGGGCCAGGGACACGGTCTGGTCGCCGGTGTTTTCGACCGCCTGCGTGACCGAGAACATGAAATCCTCGTCGACAGAGATGGTCCGGCGGAAAATCAGCCCGGAAGGGCTTTCCCAGCGCAGGGTGACCGGACTGTCCGGGGTGAGGGTCTCGCCGCTTTCGATCGTCCACGCGGTATTGGCCCCGGGGACATCCGACAGGGCCAGGCCGTTGCCCGGCGCCCAGCCGTACAGCGCGTAGTAGGGATTGCCGCTGCCGACCGGGTCAAGCAACTGCACAATGGGGGATTCCTCCGACAGGTCGACGTGATAGTCCTTGAGCCGCAGGTCGTCGATGCGACCGCCGGTCAGAGAGATCGACCCTTCCAGGCGGGCGCTGTCCAGCGGCAGGCGCGGTGCCTCCGTCGTGTCGGCATTCGCCGCGGGCGCCTCTGCCGGGGCGCCACCGCCAAGAGGGTCCGCTGCGCGCGGCGCGGTTGCCACACCGTCGGGCGCGGGGGCGTCCGTCTCTGTGGCCACAGGGGCATTCGGATCCTCAGTCGCCTCCGGAGGGGGAAACAGCAGGAACCATACAAGGATCACGACCATGCTGAGCGCAGTCGCGAGAAGCAGGTTCTTGTTCTGATCGTCCATGAGGCCGGCCACCTATCCGTTGAAAGTCATCGCTGGGTTCAAACGTCCCGCAGTGCAAAGGTCAAGCGGAATCCAGCCGGACGGGGCGGTGTGGCACATGGGTGCCGAGACCGGGCAAGGGGTGGCGCGTGATTTGAAACGAACTTTGCGGGTCAGCCGGTGCTGCCGCCCAGTTTCCTGGCGTCGGCGATCCGGGCGTCGTGTTCCTGTGCCCAGTCGATCAGCTTGTCGACGGGCATTGGACGCGCGATGCCGAAGCCCTGGACGTGATCACAGCCCAACTGGGCCAGCAGCGCGTGTTCGCCCACGCTTTCGACGCCTTCTGCGAGGGTTTCCAGGCCCAGCCTGTCTGCCATGCCCAGGACCGCGGCCAGCATCCGGTGCTGGTCCTCGTCCCGGTCGACGCGGGTGACAAAGCTGCGGTCGATCTTGAGCCGGTGCACGCGGAACCGGCGCAGCGAGGTGATCGACGCGTGGCCCGTGCCGAAATCGTCAAGGTCGATATGGCAGCCGATCTTGCCCAGTTCGACGATGTTGCGGGCCACTATCCCCTCGGGCGCGCCGGCGATCACGGTTTCCAGAACCTCGATTCCCAGCCGTTCGGCGGTCAGCCCGAAGCGGTCCAACTCCCACTGGATGCGGTCGACAAGGCGGGGGTCGCGCAGTTCCGGGTCGGAAAAGTTCACGCTGACGCGCGGAATGTCGAGGCCGGCCTGATCCCAGCTGCGCAGGGCGGTCAGCGAGTGCTGCAGGATGACCTCTGACAGGTGTTCCATGCGTCCGGCGTCTTCCAGCACGCGCAGGAATTGCGCGGGGGGGACGATGCCGCGTTCGGGGTGGATCCAGCGTGCCAGCGCCTCGACCCCGCTGATCGCCCCGGTCGAGGTGCATATCTGCGGTTGGAACCAGGGCTGGATCTGGCCGTTCGACAGGGCGCGGTCCACCTCGTTTCGCAGCGAGCGCTGCTCCATGTGGGCCCGGCGCATGTTCTCAGACCAAGCACGGATTGCCGAGGGGCCATTGGCCCGCGCCTCTTCCAGCGCGACCTGCGCTGCTTCCAGCAGTTGCTTGCCGGTCGCGTCGTTGCTCAGCCGCAGGCTGCCGCAGAACCCGACGGACCCCGAGAGATACCGCATGGCATCGCCGACAGATGCCGGTTCCTCGACTGCGTTCTGCAACCGTCCCGCCAGTTGCAGCAGCGCCTCGAGATCCAGCCGCAGCGACGGACCGAGGAAGATCACGAAGCGGGATTCGCCAAGGCGCACGGCCTCGTCGTCTCGGCGCAGGGTCTTGCGCAGGCGGCCCAGGGTCAGTTCGCGCAGGGCATCGACAGTTTCCTCATCCGCTTGCTGGGCAACCTCGGTGAGGCCATCGACCTCGATCAGCAGGCAGGCCGTGGCCAGATTGCCCGCGCGCGCGTCTTCCAGCGCCTGTTGCGCCAGTTGCGTGGCCGCGATGCTGTCGACGATGTCGGTCCGATCGGTCCCCGCCCGGTCATCGCCCCGGCCTGCGGGCACGCCGATCAGCAGAAAGATGGCCGGAGTGCCCAGGGCGACCGCCAGCAAGAGCGCCTCACCGCCCAACCAGAAGGCGGCAAGTGCCGCCGCCGGCAGGAAAGCCAATGCCTGTGGTCCCTGCAGACCCCGCCGCATACCCGTGCGCAGGGTTGCCGGAAGCGCGCGAAATGACGCCAACATGCCCGTGTCCTTGTACCTCATGAGGCGAGACTAGGCGACGCTGGTAACTCGGTTCTTAACGCGGCTCCGGGTTTTTCAACGAATTGGGCGATTCCATGTCCCGCATGAGGCCGGCAAAGTCGAAAAGCGTCGGGTCCAGCATGTGCGAGGGGCGTACGTTCATCAGCGCCCGGAACATGACCTGTCGCCTTCCGGGGGCGTTTTTCTCCCATCCGTCAAGGATTTGCTTGACCTGCTGGCGCTGCAGGCCGTCCTGGCTGCCACAGAGGTCGCAGGGAATGATCGGATAGTTCATCGCCCGCGCGAATCGGTCGCAGTCCGCCTCTGCCACATGTGCCAACGGACGGTAAACGAACAGGTCGCCCTCTTCGTTGACAAGTTTCGGCGGCATGGTCGCCAAGCGCCCGCCGTGGAACAGGTTCATGAAGAAGGTTTCCAGGATGTCATCCCGGTGATGGCCCAGGACCACGGCCGAACAGCCCTCTTCGCGCGCGATCCGGTATAGATTACCCCGCCGCAGGCGCGAACAGAGCGCGCAATAGGTCCGGCCCTGGGGCACTTTGTCGACCACGATGGAATAGGTGTCCTGGTACTCGATCCGGTGGGGCACCTGCATTTTTTCCAGGAATTCCGGCAGAACGGTTGCCGGAAAGCCCGGCTGGCCCTGGTCGAGGTTGCACGCCAGGATTTCGACCGGCAGCAGCCCGCGCCACTTCAGCTCGTGCAGGACCGCAAGCAGCGTGTAGCTGTCCTTGCCGCCGGACAGGCAGACAAGCCATTTGGCCCCTTCCTCGACCATGCCGTATTGCTCTACGGCACCGCGCACGTTCTGCACGATCCGCTTGCGGAGCTTCTTGAACTCGGTGGTCTTGGGGGCCCCGTGGAACAGGGGGTGAATGTCGTCGGCATCATCCAGCATGCGGCGGGGATACGTCCCCGCCGCGACTTGGGCAAGCGTTATCGCGGGCTGGGAGCCGTCATCGGAATGAAGAGGGGCGCCGTCCGGCGTCTGTCCGCCCAAGACTTTGGCGGCAGGCCGACGTCCCACCTGAGATGATCGGTCAGATCTTCTGCAAACTGTGGCGGAGGCCGCATTCTTGGGGCGCGGAACAGCGCGGCCAGGGCGGCGGAAAGTACCTTGACCGCGCCGTGTTGCGCGATGGTGGAGGCAATGTCGGTGCTCGGATGTGAAGCGACTGTTGGATTGATCATAAGTGATTCCCGGCGCGAAAACGGCCGGACTCCTAGTCTGGTTTGAAATGGACTGACGACGCACGGGGGAGCCCGGGCGTGAAAGTCAGCGATGGTTGGTTGGAATACGGCCCGTGTCAGGCGGGGCCGGAAGTGAAGCGGTCTTAGCCCTTGAGGGATCGGCGAAAGCCGTTGCCCCAGGTCGCTTCAAGCGAGGCCGCGCGGCGCGAGAAAGTCTGATCGTTCATGTCGGACCTCCCGGTGTTGATGCGTGGTCTCTGCGGGGTCGTTAGCCGAACCCGGTCGAAAAGGATACATGTTTATCGGAAAATGCGGGGCCTCGGGCAATAGTGCCCGTGGCTGTGGTCAATCGGGCACGTTGTCGATGCCGGAGCCGCCCCAGGGATGACAGCGGGCAATGCGTCGCGCGGCAAGCCAGCTGCCCTTGAGAGCGCCGTGCTTTTCCAGCGCTTCCAGAGCATAGACCGAGCAGGTGGGATGAAAGCGGCACCCGTGGCCGACCCAGGGGCTGAGCACGAGGCGATAGGCGCGCACGGGCAGGGCGACGATATGGGCGAGGGGGCTCATCTGCTGCCCCCATGCACCTTGCGCAGGGCATGGCGCAGGTCTGCCTGCAGGGCGGCAAAGTCACGCCAGGCGGTCTTTTCCGCGCGACCGATCAGGACATAGTCCCAGCCGTCGCGGCCCTGCTCGGGCAAGATCAGGCGTGCGATTTCGCGAAGCCGGCGCTTGGCCCGGTTGCGGGCAACGGCGTTGCCGACCTTCTTGGAGCAGGTGAAGCCGACGCGGATGCCCTCCGCCTCGCCCTTCTGACGTTGGCGGGCTTGCAGCAGGAACCCCTCTGTCGGGGCGCGCCGGGCACGGGCCGCGCGCAGAAAATCGGCGCGCCGGGCCAGAACCGTCAACGGCAAAAAGGCCGCCTCGGATCGATCCGTGGCGGCTTTTTCGTCGGCGTTCATCTCCCGCTCCGCTGTGGGCGGCGTGGGGATCAGGCGCTCAGGCTCTTGCGGCCGCGGGCGCGGCGCGCGTTCAGGATCTTGCGGCCGGCCTTGGTGGCCATGCGGGCGCGGAACCCGTGGCGACGCTTGCGGACGAGGTTCGACGGTTGGAAGGTGCGTTTCATCGCGGCTACTCCGGTTCAATGCCCCCGAGTCGAGTCGGGTGCAGGAAATTCGAAGCCCTGCCTATAGGGGGGCGGGCGGCCCCTGTCAAATGGGTGTCATGGTTTTTTTTGCCCCGGCGCGGGCGCCTGCCATATGGGCAGCGGGGCGTTCGGCCAGCCGCAAAGGTAGCGAGGGGACGGCCATTGGTGCCCCGCAATTTTGCGTCCTTCCTGTTTCGACTGCAACACTTGCATGTGGCAAGGCCTGCGAAATGTTTCACTCTGGCCTTTCAGGCGTGAATTTCTCACGCTGGGGCACAAGCCGGATCAAGCGGGCGTGAGACGGCTGTTTTGCCGGAGGCTCCGGGGGCATCTATGTGGTGCCCCTGACGCAACCCAAAGGCTCCAGACGATGAGTGACATGACCGAAACGCCCCAACCCGGCCTCCGACGCCACCTGCCCCTGCTGGCCATCCTAATCGTGGCGGTCATCGGATATTTCACGCTGGGCGACCTGCTGAGTTTCCAGACGCTGGCGGACAATCGCGAGGCACTGCTGGCGTTCCGCGACGCGAATTACCTGCTGACGCTGGGCGTGTTCATGGCGGTCTACGTCGTCATCGTCGGGTTTTCCCTGCCGGGGGCCACCATTGCCACGCTCACCGGCGGGTTCCTCTTTGCGACCTTTCCCGGGGCGCTTTACAACGTGACCGCCGCCACGCTGGGCGCCACGGGGATTTTCCTGGCCGCCCGCTGGGGAGTGGGCGCGCGCCTGGGAGACAGGCTGGAACATTCGCAGGGCATGGTGAAAAAGATCAAGGAGGGCATTGACGAGAACCAGTGGTCGATGCTGTTCCTGATCCGGCTGGTCCCGGCGGTGCCTTTCTTCGTGGCGAACCTCGTTCCCGCCTTTCTCGAGGTGCCGGTGCACCGATATGTCATCTCGACCTTCCTTGGCATCATTCCGGGCGCGGTGGTCTATACCTCTGTCGGCGCGGGCCTCGGTGAGGTGTTCGAACGTGGTGAGACGCCGGATCTGGGCATCATCTTTGCGCCGCATGTGATCGGGCCGATCCTTGGGCTGGCCGTGCTGTCGGCGCTGCCGATCGTGCTGAAGGCCGTGCGCGGCAAGAAGGGGCTGTGATCATGGAAAAGCTGAAATGTGATCTGCTGATCCTCGGCGCCGGTTCCGGCGGCCTGTCGGTGGCTGCGGGGGCCAGACAGATGGGCGCCGACGTGATCCTGCTTGAAGGTCACAAGATGGGCGGGGATTGCCTGAATTACGGTTGCGTGCCGTCCAAGGCGCTGATCGCCAGCGCCAAGGTGGCGCACGGGATGGAACATGCCGCTGTTTACGGCGTCGCCGATGCCGTGCCGCAGGTCGATTATGCCGCTGCCAAGGACCACGTCGCCGACGTGATTTCCCAGATCGAACCCGTGGACAGCCAGGAACGGTTCGAGGGCTTTGGCGTGCGCGTGATCCGCGAGTACGGGCGTTTCGTGTCCGACCGTGAGGTCGAGGCGGGCGACTATCGTATTACCGCGCGGCGAATCGTGGTTGCCACCGGGTCCTCTCCGCTTGTGCCGCCGATTCCGGGGCTGGATGGCGTGCCCTACCTGACCAATGAAACGCTGTGGGAGCTGCGCGAGCGTCCGGAACATCTGTTGATCATCGGCGGTGGACCCATCGGGATGGAGATGGCGCAGGCGCATCGGCGGCTGGGCAGTTCCGTGACGGTGATCGAAGGCGCCAAGGCGCTTGGCAAGGATGACCCGGAACTTGCCGGGATCGTTCTGCAGGCACTGCGGGCCGAAGGCGTCGAGATCGCCGAAGAGGCCTTGGCGCAAGAGGTGCGCGGAACGGCGGGTGCCATCGAGGTCGAGGTCAAGGACGGGCGCGTCTTCCGTGGCTCTCACCTGCTGGCGGCTGTGGGGCGAAAACCGAATATCGACAGTCTGGGCCTGGAGGCCGCGGGAATCGAAACCACCAAGACGGGCATCAAGGTGGACGCCAGCCTGAAGACGACCAATTCCCGGGTTTATGCCATCGGTGACGTGGCCGGTGGAATGCAATTCACCCATGTGGCCGGCTATCACGCCGGGATCGTCATCCGTTCTGCCCTTTTTGGGCTGCCTGCAAAGGCAAAGACGGATCACATTCCTTGGGCCACCTACACCCAGCCCGAGCTGGCGCAGGTGGGCCTGACAGAGGAGGCGGCGCGTAGGGCACATGGCGACCGGATGGAAGTGGCGCGGTTCGACTACCACCACAACGACCGGGCCATTGCCGAACGCAGAACGCGCGGTGTCATCAAGGTCATGGTGGTCAGAGGCCGGCCCGTGGGCGTGTCGATCGTGGGGCACCAGGCCGGGGAACTGATCAATCTTTGGTCTCTGGTGATCGCCAACGGGCTCAAGATGAGCGCGGTCTCGAACATGGTTTCGCCCTATCCGACCATCGGGGAGATTAACAAACGCGCCGCGGGGGCCTATTTCTCTCCCAGGCTGTTCGAAAACGAGACGGTCAAGAAGGTGGTGCGGCTGGTCCAGCGCTGGCTGCCCTGAACACGGTAGGACATGGTCAACTCGCTTTCCGGACGTTTCCTGATCCTCACCATCATCTTCGTGATGGTGGCCGAGGTGTTGATCTTTGTCCCGTCGGTGGCGCGCTTCCGCGAGGACTACCTGCTGGCTCGGCTGGAACGGGCACAGATCGCCTCGTTGGCCTTGTTGGCCGACGAAATGATCGAGCCGGAGCTGGAGAAGGAACTGCTGGACAACGCGGGCGTCTTCAACGTGGTGCTGCGGCGAGACGAGATCCGTCAGTTGATGCTGTCCTCTCCGATACCGGGCGAGGTGACCCAGACCTTCGACCTGCGCGATGCGACGGCATGGGTGCTGATGCGCGATGCCATCCTTTGTCTGGTCGACCCCGAAATGCAGGTGATCCGGGTGATCGGTGATCCGCTGCGCGATGGAGGAGAGCTGATCGAGGTCACGATGGACAGCGCCCCCCTGCGATCCGCGATGATCGACTACGGCCTGCGCATCCTGCTGCTCTCGGCGGCGATCTCGATCATCACCGCCGGGCTGTTGTTCCTGGCGGTGCGATCCTTGCTGGTCAAGCCGATCAAGGGCGTGGTCGGACATATCGGTGCCTATGCCGAGGCGCCCGAGGACGCGCGGCGGATCATCACGCCCTCCGCCACGGTGCGAGAGCTGCGCGAGGCAGAGGAATCGCTGCAATCCCTTCAGACGCAGCTGACCCAGGCCCTGCGTCAGAAGGATCGGCTGGCGCAACTGGGCGGCGCGGTGGCCCGGGTCAGCCATGACCTGCGCAACATCCTGACCAGCGCGCAGCTGTTCACCGACCGGATCGAAATGTCCGAGGATCCGGCGGTCAAGCGCATGGCGCCCAAGCTGGTCAATTCGATCACCCGTGCAGTTTCGCTTTGCGAGAGCACGCTGGCCTTTGGCCGTGCCGAGGAGCCAGCGCCGGTGATGACCCTGTTCAACCTGGCGGAGTTGACCAACGAGGTGCTCGAGGCCGAGAGGCTGGCCATCGGCGAGGCCGACGTCTCGCTGAGCGAGGATATCCCGGCCGGATTGATGGTGCGCGGCGATCCGGAACAGATCTACCGGGCCCTGTCGAACATGGTCCGCAATGCGCGGCAGGCCATCGTGGCGACCTCGCAGTCGGGAGAGATCAACATTGCCGCGCGGATCGAGGATGCGGATTGGGTCATCACTGTGACCGACACCGGCCCCGGCCTGCCGCCCAAGGCGCGCGATCACCTGTTCCAGCCGTTCCAGGGTGGTGTGCGCAAGGGCGGCTCGGGGCTGGGCCTGGCCATCGTGGCCGAACTGGTCCGTGGGCATGGCGGCACCCTGAGGCTGGCGCGCACGGACGAGACGGGCACCTGCTTCGAGATCCGTCTGCCGATGGGAGACGTGGGCTGACGACCGCTGGTCGCGGTGTCGGCCGGGGTTTGTGGAAATTCTTTGGCCTGATCGAAAAAATCCGCGGATTGCCCCTTGCATCGTGCAAGGGTGGGCGGTAAACGCAGCCCTCACGGACCGATAGCTCAGCTGGATAGAGTACTTGACTACGAATCAAGGGGTCGGGGGTTCGAATCCTCCTCGGTCCGCCACTTACCCCTGAAAGTATAGGGGAAGTGGCGAAGGGCAAAACTGCCCGTCACGTTGTCCTCAAATATAGATGCTCTCGAAAGGAGCGCAGGCTCAGGCGCATCTTGCGTGGTATTCGCGTCGGGGTGACCATTAGGCGGTCACGTTTGCCCGTCGATTTTCGATTGCTGTCAGCATCTTGGCCTCTGCCAACCACTTAAAACCCGGATTGGGCGTGTTGCCGACGGTGACGAGGCCAATGCCAAGGTGCTTCGAAGTCCGGCCCGGCTGCGGTGGCTGGTGCGTGGGAACGACCGTGCTGTCGATCATGTGCGGCGCATGTGGCGCCGTTCCGCTCTTGTCTCGGGGATCCACGTTCTACTTGGCGTGGCCTGCCTATGTGCAACGCCGGAATTGCCGAAAGCTGCTGGATCGTTTCTCCAACACCGCCGGCAGGTCTCCGGTGCGGCGATCCAGTGCGTCCCACCAAGAATAGGGCGGTGTTTGAGCGGTTTGCGCCGGTTCGGAGCGTGGGCTGCCAAGGCGAACCGCTTGACGAATGCCCACATTCCGTTCGGCATCAGGTTTCGTGCCGGGTTGATCCCCTTCGCGGAAATCGGGCTGAAACGCGCCTGACACGGCGGTGAAGTCCCTTTTTGTCGATACGGCCTAAACCGAGGCTCGGTGGACCTCGATGCCGGCAGGGGCGAAATTGCTTTCTGTTTGCACATCCGTGACGACATGCGCGATGCGGTCGATGTCGCAGATCGATACCCGGCTTTCCGCTCCGATCTTGCGGGCGTCACACAGCATGATGCAGGTGTTGGAGCGGTCTATCATCTTTCGCGCAACTTCGGCTTCATGCAGTTCGTAATCGGTCGCGCCGCGCTCGATGCTCAGCCCAACGGGCCCGACAACCGAATAGTCGGTCAGGAAGCGATCGATTTCCGACAGGGTCAGTTCCCCGAATGTCGCCGGGACTTCGCCATGCGGGCTGCCACCCAAGAGCAAAGTGTCGATGCCTCCGACGGGGGCCAGGATCTGGGCGATTTCGATGCAGTTGGTTATGACCCGCAGGTCAGAGCGCTGCGTCAACGCAAGGGCAAATGCGCGGGTTGTCGTGCCCGCGTCGACGAAAAGTGAAGCACCCGCCGGAATCAGCTCTGCAGCCCGGCGCCCTATGGCCTGTTTCACTTCCGGTCTTTCTACCAGGCGGTCGCGAAAGGCGGCCTCGGGGCGTGCGTCCTGGACCACGGGCACTGCGCCGCCATGCACGCGGCGAAGGCTCCCCCTCTTTTCAAGGTCCAGAAGGTCGCGCCGTATCGTTTCGCGGGAAACGTTGAAGCGATCGGCCAATGCGTTGGTCTGAACCTTTCCGTCCCGCAGCAGGTCCGAAAGAATCGCAGATTGTCGCTCATGCGACCACATGGATGTGTGTGTTTGCTTGGAAATCATGTCCGGCGTTCCCTTTGCCCGCCTGTATTTGGTCAGTGTATCGGCCATTCTTCCGCCAAAAGTCCACGGAAAACCGCATGCGTTGTGGATGTGTGTTGTGGTTTTGTGTGTGGTTAGCATCGATATCGCGCTCATACGTCGCCTAAATGCCAAAAAATAGCGCATTTAGTGGTTTTGCATGTGTTTGTGAGGAAATGTGTGGATTTTTTGGTTCCAATGGTTGCATTGTGAAGGGGATCCGTCGTGACGGGTCGCTCAGGAACCATGAAGAGGGGCTTATGCTCGACCTAGCCGACGCACTTTCATTCGCTCAGACGACCGCAGACGCCGCGGGCAAGCTGGCCCTCAGTCACTTCCGCAACGAGCTTAGCGTCGAACACAAGGCTGACGACAGCCCGGTCACCATCGCGGACCGGATGATCGAGACCTACCTGCGTGAGCGCATTACGGAACGCTTTCCCGATCACGGCATCTACGGTGAAGAGCACGGGACCGAAGGTCTCGACCGCCGCTTTGTCTGGGTCGTTGATCCCATCGATGGCACCAAGAGCTTTGTCACGGGGCATCCGCTGTTCGGTGGTCTGATTGCCCTGTTGGACGAGGGAAAGCCGCGCTTGGGCCAGATCGACATGCCGGCAACCGGTGAGCGTTGGTGTGGCATTGACGGGTATGACAGCACCCTGAACGGCGTGGCCATCCGCACCAGCGGTTGCACCGACCTCGCGCGCGCCTATGCCTATACCACCGATCCCATGCTGTTTGCCGGACCTCGGGCGCCGATCTTCTCCATGCTGCGGGATCGCGTGCGCCTGCTGCGGTTCGGCGGGGATTGCTACAACTACGCACTCTTGGCCTCGGGCTATTGCGACCTCGTCCTGGAATGCGGGTTGGAACCCTACGACTACTTGCCGGTCGTTCAGATCGTGCAGGGGGCGGGCGGATGCATCACCGATTGGCAGGGGCAAGCCCTGCATGCCGGATCGACCGGCGATGTCGTGGCCTCTGCCACGCCCGAACTTCACGCGCAGATCCTCGCAGAATTGGCCCGCCTCCGCCTGGCAGAGCCAGCCTGACCCCCACCCAATGGGGGACTTGAAGAATTCATAACGCAAGACCCAACAGGAGAGAAAAAATGGACAGAAGAACCTTCATGCGGACAGCTGCGGCAGGCCTGGGGGCCGGCGCAGTGCAGCTAAACACCAATCTTCTTGTCAGCCCTGCGATGGCACAGGCGAGCCGGCCGTTGGTGTTCCTTTCGGCCGAGAACATCACCGGTAACTGGGATCCGATGGCGCATACAACGTTGTCCCAGTTCAATATCGAAGGCTTCGTGATGGGTTTTCTGACCCGCGCGCCGATGATGCCGGACAACCCCGACGAGGTGGTCTATGAACTCGCGACCGAACTGAACCTGCTGGACGCGACACACCTGGAAATCAAGCTGCGCGAGGGCGTGACCTTCCACGACGGAGAGCCGTTCAGTGCCAAGGACGTCAAGGCCACCTTCGAATACGGGGCCCAGCCGGCGCGCGCGCGCCAGGTTTACCCGGGATTCGCCGACACTTTCGAAGTGACCACGCCAGACGACTACACAGTGATCGTCGACACCACCAAGGGCGGTTACGGCGCGGCGATGTTCATCTTCCTCGCGTCTTATTTGCCGATCATGTCCGCAAAGGACATCGCACAGGGCCCGAATGGTGTTCTGAACCAGCGCCTGAACGGCACCGGGCCGTTCAAGTTCGTCGAGCAACGTGGCAATGACACCGTCATGGAGGCTTTCCCGGATTACTTCCGCGGTGCCCCTCAGATCCCGGGTGTGACTTTCTCTTATGTCGGGGATGCAACGACACGGATGTTGTCCCTGATGAACGGACAGGCCGACGTGATCGAACGCCTTGAACCCGAACAGGTTGAAACGCTGGCCAAGGAGGAAGGCATCGTTTTGAACCGGGCGGTGTCGGTCGAGAACAAGTATCTCTGGTTCCGCTGCTCCAAGCCGCCGTTCGACAACCCACTGGTGCGCAAGGCTGCGGCCCATGCCATCGACCGCTCTCTGATCCTCGAGGTCATGGGCACCGCGGGTGAGCCGTCTTCGAACTTCGTTTCGCCGATCAAGTTCGGTTACACCGATCTTGAGAACTATCCCGAATATGATCCCGAAGAGTGTCAGCGCCTGCTGGCAGAGGCGGGTTTTCCGGGCGGCGAAGGTTTGCCAGAACTTGAATACATCACCTCGACCGGCTTCTACCCCAAGACCAAGGAATACGGAGAACTGATCACCGTGCTGCTTCAGGAGCAGGGGTTCCCGGTCAAGCTGAACGTGATGGAAACGGCGGCGTGGAACGAGCGGCTGTACGACCGTCCGGGCGGTGGCCCCGGCCACATGATCGACTGCGGCTGGACGTCTGCATCGCCCGAGCCCGACCTTGTCCTGCGGACCCACTTCCACTCCACGTCCAAGCGGATCTGCGGCATCGAGGATCCAGAGATCGACGCGGCGCTGGATGCGGAACGTGACGCTCCGAGCCTCGAAGCACGCCGTGAGAGCCTGCAGACCAACCTGATGCCCATGCTGGCGGACAAGGTTCCGGCCTACAGCCTGTTCACCTCCGTGCTGATGCACGGCGTGCGGGCCGACGTGCAGGACCTGTTCATCTATCCCGACGGTACGGCCGACGCGTCGAAAACCACGCTGAGCTGACCCTGAAGGGGGGGGCTTCTCGGCCCCCTCGACCTTCCACTCCTGCCCTCTGGAGAAGCCCATGTTCCTAGCTCGATTTCTCGCAAGGCGACTCGCCCAGGGGGCGCTGATCGTCTTCCTGGTATCGGCCCTGATCTTCACCTTGCTCAGGGTCGTGCCCGGCGACCCCGTCCGGTTGATGGCCGGTGGTATGGCGCCCGAGGCTCTTATCGAGGAAATCGCCTCTGACATGGGGCTGCGTGATCCGATCTACATACAATTCGGTCGCTACATCGGCGGTATTCTGCAGGGCGATCTTGGGCAAAGCTTCGTGCGTCCCGCCAATGGTGCGGCGGTGGGCGGTGCCAGCTTCGACGACAGTACGCGTAGCGAAAGGGCCGAGGTCTGGACCCTGATCGCCGAAACGGCACCGATGACGCTGCAACTGGCCGTACTGGCGATGGCATTTGCCCTGGTGATCGCCTTGCCCATTGGAATTTGGGGCGGTCTCAGACCCGGAGGATGGCCGGATCGCTTCGCCCTGTACATATCGTCGGTCTTCGTCAGTCTCCCGAATTTCTGGCTGGGTATCGTGCTGGCGCTGCTGCTGTCGGTGAAGCTGAAACTGGTGCCGGCCATCGGTTATGAAGGGTTCGCCTATACGATCCTGCCCGCCTTCGTGCTGGCGATCGAAATCGCGCCATTCATCATCCGCACCCTGACCGTCTCCGTCGCCGGCGTCATGAGCCAGAGCTTCATCGACATTGCGGCGGTGCGCGGCCTGACGCGCAACCAGATCATTTTTCGACACGCGCTGAAGAATTCATCGGTGCCGCTCCTGAACCTGCTTGGCGTGCAGTTTTCCATGTTGCTGGGCGGCGTTCTCGTTATCGAATTCATCTTCGATTATCCCGGACTCGGCCTGTTGACCATCAACGCCGTGATGCAGCGCGACTTTCCCCTGATCCAGGGCATCGCCATCGTCACCGCCGCTGCCTTCGTCCTTATCAACATCATCGTCGATCTTGCCGCGACGACCATCGACCCGAGGCTGGAATACTGATGAGTGCCATAGACATCTCTCCCGACCTGCCGCCCAAGGCCCGTGCCAAGACGATCTCTGCGCGCATCTGGTCCGAGGCATTTGCTTCTACCGAGTTCCGCATCGGCCTGATCGTGTTCACCTTGCTGGTCGCGGCCGCTTCTCTCTATCCTTGGCTGTCTGACGTTGATCCGACAAAGATGAACATCCGTGCAAAACTGTCCCCGCCCATTCTGATGGGCGAGGGCTGGAGTTGGTCTCATCCGTTGGGTACCGACCAGCTGGGGCGGGACATGCTGGCCAGGACGCTCGTCGGCCTGCGCTACTCGCTGCTGATCGGAATCGCGACCACGATCTTGATGGTGGCGGTTGGCGCGATGATCGGCCTGTTCGCCGGATATTTCGGCGGGCGCGTCGATACGGTCTTGATGCGCCTCACGGATGCACAGCTTTCGATCCCGATGATCATTCTCGCCATCACGATCCTCGGTGTATCCCGACCGACGATCCCCTCCATTATCCTCGTCCTGGGACTTGCGGGCTGGCCGGTCTATGCGCGGGTCATGCGGTCGACCGTCATGGCCGAGCGCAAGAAGGAATTCGTCCGCGGTGCCATGGTTCTGGGCGCAACGGACTGGCGGATCATGTTTACCCTGCTTCTGCCGCTGGTGCTGCCCCCGCTGGTCTTCGTCGCCGTTCTCGACATCGCACGCATGATGATTTTCGAATCCGTGCTGGGGTTTCTGGGGCTCGGGGTGCAGCCGCCGACACCAACCTTCGGCAACATCATCGCAGACGGGCGCAAGTACCTGATGAACGCGTGGTGGATTGCCACGATGCCGGGTGTCTTTCTGGTCCTCACGCTGACCTCGGTCAACCTGATGGGGGCGGCCCTCGAACGCGCCCGCAACAAGATCTACGCAGGAGCCTGACATGTCGCTTGATATGGTACAGACCAAGACGTTGCTGTCGGTCCGCAATCTCACCGTCACCCTCACCGGCGAAGGCCGTGACGTCCTGAAGGATGTCTCATTCGACCTTGCGCCCCGGCAGATCCTGTCTGTCATCGGCGAAAGCGGTTCGGGCAAGACGGTGCTGGCGCGCGCCTTGGCCAGTTGGCTGTCCGAACCTTTGGCGGTCACTGGCGGCGAGATCCTGATCGAGGGGCGCGATCTGCTGAAGGATCCGGCCTATGCGCGCACCCTGGCCGGTCGCGAGATCGCATATGTAGGTGGCAACCCGGCCGGTGCGCTTGACCCGACGATGACCGTTGGCGCGCAACTGGTCGAGAAACTGCGCGCCGTCCGCCCGGAGATCAGTGCCGCCGACGCCCGGGAAAAAGCCATTCGCTTGCTGGAGGCGGTCAAGATCCCCGCCGCGGAACGCCGGTTTCACGAATATCCCTTCCAGTATTCCGGCGGCATGATGCAACGCGCCATGATCGTCGATGCGCTGATGTCCGATCCCGCGCTTCTGATTGCAGACAACATCACCCAACCGCTTGATGTTACGGTGGCGGCCCAGATCCTCAAACTGATGCGCGAACTCAACGAGGATTTCTCGACCGCAGTGCTGTTCATCTGTTCTTCGTTGCCGGTGGCCTGCGATGCGGCGGACGAGGTGATGGTCCTGCATGACGGTCGCGTCGTGGAGCGCCAGGCGCCAGATGCGCTGATCGACACGCCTCAGCACGGCTACACCCACAAGCTGATCGAGGAATTGCCGACCCTCTGGGCCGAGGGACGCGATCACGCCCAACCGCAGGATCGCGACCGGCGCGCCATCATGTCCGTGCGCGGCGTAGCCAAGCACTACGAAACGCGCAGCGCTTCGGGCAAGGCCCTGGTCCAGGCCGTCCGCAACGTGGAATTCGATGTCTTCCCCGGTGACAACTTTGGCATCGTTGGGGAATCAGGCTGCGGGAAATCCTCGTTGATGCGGCTTTTGACCGGATTGGAGCGTCCGGACGCCGGGTCGATCTTTTTCGAGGATGAGAACGTCGGAGAGGCAAGCCCCAAACGTTTGCGTGCGCTGCGGCGCAAGTTTCAGCTGGTCTTGCAGGACCCCTACGGCTCGTTGCCCCCGCAAAGCGCCATCGGTGCGATCCTCGAAGAGCCGCTGAAGATCCACGCCATCGGCAATCGCGCCGAACGCCGTGATCGCGCCCGCGCGGCCATGTCCGAGGTCGGTCTGCCCACGGATCTCTATGACAGCCTGCCAACGGGTCTATCGGCGGGTCAGCGGCAACGTCTCAACGTGGCGCGTGCCATGGTCCTCGAGCCGCGGCTGCTGATCATGGACGAGACGCTGTCCGCGCTGGATCAGACCGAACAGGGCAAATTGCTGAACCTTTTCGAACGGCTGCAGGCACAGCACGGATTCACCTACATCTTCATCAGCCATGACCTGACGATGGTGCGGCAGGTCTGTTCGCGCATTGCCGTCATGTACCTGGGCGAAACCGTCGAGGTTGCCCCGAACGAGCGCCTGTTCTTCGATCCGGGTCATCCCTATAGCCGCGCGCTCTTGTCTGCCGCACCGACGCTGGAAGAGCGGCGTTACCGCCCGGAGGACTGCCTTATGGAGGGCGAGCCACCATCGCCTATCGACCTGCCGCCGGGATGTGCCTTTGCAGGGCGCTGTCCCCAGGCCTTCGACCGCTGCCTGACCGAAAACCCGCGCCTGAGAAGCCGCGGCGGGCAGGCGCTGGCAGCCTGCCACCTCAACGACCCAGGAGAGTCCTGATGCCGGACACCATCGACCTTTGCCACATCGACGCGGATCTTCTGCACGCCTTGATGGCGCAGGTTTCCACCTTTGGCGATACCGGTGACGGCGGCGTCGACCGCCCGGTGCTGACCGACGCTCACCGCGATGCCCGGAACTGGTTTCGGTCGGAACTGGAGGCGCGGGGGTACACTGTTCTTGTCGACAACATCGGCAACCTGTTCGGTCGGATCGACCTTGCCGGGCCGGATGCGCCCCTGGTCATGGTGGGGTCGCACCTTGACAGCCAACCCAAGGGTGGCCGTTTCGACGGTGCCTATGGGGTGGTCGCGGCCCTTGCCGCCATCGAAACCCTGCGAGCCGACATGGCCGAGCGGGGCGAGGTGCCCCGCTGCAATTACGTGATCGCGGACTGGATGAACGAGGAAGGCGCCCGCTTTCAGCCGTCTCTGCTGGGGTCTTCGGTCTTTGCCGGCAGCGTGACCCGCGATTTTGCTCTGTCGCGCGTCGATCGCGATGGCAAGACGGTCGAACAAGAGCTGATCCGTACCGGATTCATGGGCGACAGCCGGTCCCCGCAGCCCGACATTTACCTCGAAATCCATATCGAGGGCGACGACAAGATGGAGACCTCGGGCGCGCGCATCGCCCCCTTTGTCCGGCATTGGGGGGCGCTCAAGGTCCGCATCGAAGTGACCGGAGAGCAGAACCACACTGGCCCAACCCCGATGGAGGACCGCCGCGATGCACTGCTGGGCGCGGCACATATCATCACCAAGGTACGCGCGCTGAGCGAAGACGCGCAGGACACGCTCTATACCTCGGTCGGACGATTGGATGTCTCTCCGAATTCGCCGAACATCGTTCCTGGCAAGGCCGTTCTCTTCTGTGAATTGCGTGCGCCAGAGGCAGAGGTTCTGGAATGGGCCGAGGCCGAGTTGCGCGATTCCTTGCCGGGGCTGGCGTCCAGTGCCTCGGTCGAGGCGCGCATCGTGGCGGTCGACCGACGCCCCGCCGGGAAATTCGATGAGCGCCTCGTTTTGCTATGCGAAGCCGCGGCGCGGGACTTTGACCTGCCTTTGATGCAACTGGATACCACGGCGGGCCATGACGCGGTGGCCCTGAACGCGATCCTGCCGTCGCTGGTGTTCGCCGTGCCGTCCGTCGGCGGCGTCATTCACCGCAACGACGAATACACGACCCCCGAAGATCTCGCTGCAGGGGGCGACGTGCTTTTGGAAATGCTTCGCCGGATCGACGCGGCTGGCGGGAATCTGGACCAGACAGGAGGTGCCGCATGACTGCGCCCAGCACAGGAACCGTCACTGACGCCATGATGGCCGGCACGCTTCTGGCCGCCGGACTGGATCCGGAGGCGGCGCAGGCCGGCCCCGCCGCCCTGGCTTCGCCCAGCTACCAGGCGCTGGAAAGTTGCTCTGCCATCGTCGGCGGGACATTCGTCAAACGGATGCATCCGGAAGTGATGCCATTCTTCGATCCCGAAACAGCCATCGCCGGGGCCAAGCTTTCGGTGGCCGGGCCCAGCGTACTGTGGTCCGATCCCGCGACCTGCGCCCTTGCCATGGACGCGGCGCCCTCCGGCTTTTTCACGGCCCGCCAGCATCATCTGCAAGATGCCGAGACCCTGAGCGCCGTGATGCACGCGCTCAAGGCGCAACATGAAGGGCCGGCGCTGCCCGGGCGTTTCGATCCCTTCGCCCAGATCGACCGGGTGATCGAAGCGCATGGCGCGAATGGCATTCCCTTGCCGGACGACATCCTCTACCTGCGCCGCCTGATAGCGCAGGCCGAAGCCCTGGCCGAAAGCGCGCCCCTAGCGCCCTGCCGCAACGATGGCAGCGCATCGAATATCCTGCTCGGCCCCGGCAACAAGGTGCTGCTGGTCGATTTCGACCGGGCCGGCATGAATGATCCGCTGTACGACCTGGGGGCGCTGATGGCCGAAGTGACGGACCTTGAATCCGACATGGTCGCGGCCTTCACCGCCTATCACGGGAGCTTTGATCCGGTGCTCTTTGCCCGCGCGCGGCTGTGGTCGCATGTGGACGACCTGCTGCACGCGCTCTGGGCGCGGCTGATGGCGCACACGTCGGAACGCAGCTCGGTGGAATGGCTGAAATACGGGGAATGGCGCCTGCTACGCCTGCGCGTGATGCTGCGCCATCCTGCATTCGAGGAGAAACTGCGCATCACGGAGGTGGCCGCATGATGATGAAACCCCTTGGCTCTGCCGTGCACGAGATGGAAGAGACCATCGAGCGGATCATTCGCGATGCCCCGTTGTTCGGTGGCGGCAAAGGCATCACCTACGGGCCCGTGTCGGGCGGTATCTCCAACGAGAACTGGCGCGTGCAAAGCGAGGACGGTGGCGATTGGTTCGTCAAGGTTCCCGGAAACGGCACCGAGATGTTCATCGACCGCGAGGCGGCAATGGATGCATCGCGCAAGGCCGCAGCGGCGGGCCTCGGACCGCGCGTGCATGACGACCTGGCCCACCGCGGGGTCGAGATCAACGACTTCCTGCCAGACCGTCGCGCCTCGACGAACTCTGACTTTCTCGATCTTGGCAATTGTCGCGCGGCCATCGGCGCCTATCGAACCATGCACGGACTGCCCGAGTTGGGACTGACCAAGACGATCTTCGACATGATCGACGAACATGCCGGGCAGATCGCGACGTTGGGTGGCCGGAAGTACCGCGAAGACAGCTGGCTGATGCTCAACACGCAGTTGGCCAAAGAGGCTATCGAGGCCTCGGGTTATGATATGGTGCCATCCTTCAACGACCCGATGCCGGGCAATTTCATGATCGCCGAGGACGGGTCGATCATGTTGATCGACTACGAATACTGCTCGATGAACGACCGTTGCTACGATTTGGGCATCTGGTTCGGCGAGATGTTCTTTACCCCGGACCGCGAATTGGAACTGATCGAGGAATACTTTGGCGAAGTCCGCCCCGAAATCGTGTCCCGGATCACCGTTCACAAGGCGCTTGCCGATGTGAAATGGGCCCTGTGGTCCATGGTGCAGCTCAAGATCTCTCGACTGGAATTCGATTTCCACAAATACGGCATGTGGAAGAAGATGCGCGCCCGGTCGATCATGGAAGACCCGGATTGGGCGCTGCATCTGGCGAGGCTCTGATGGGCACCTACTCCGGTATCGTTCAAGGCGAGCGTTTCACTTTTGATGGCCTCGCGCGTCTGCTTGCAGTCGCGACACCGGAAAAGTCCGGGGACCAGCTTGCCGGGATTGCGGCCTCCTCGGCAAGGGAGCGCGTTGCGGCGCGGCGAGCCTTGGCGGATCTGCCACTGCGCACCTTCCTGCAAGAAGCGGTCGTTCCCTACGAGAGCGACGACGTCACGCGGCTGATCATCGACACGCATGACGAACGGGCCTTTGCCCCCTTCGCGGCGATGTGTGTCGGCGATCTGCGTGACTGGTTGCTGGGCGAGCAGGCGAACACCGCCAGCCTGCGCGCGGCAGCACCGGGCCTGACGCCCGAGATGGTCGCCGCCGTCAGCAAGCTGATGCGCAACCAGGATCTGATCCGTGTTGCCCGCAAATGCGAGGTCGAGACAGCGTTTCGGAACTCGTTGGGCCGAAAGGGGCAGTTGTCGACACGGCTGCAGCCAAATCACCCGGCGGATGATCCGCGTGGTATCGCGGTGGCGATCCTCGACGGGCTGCTCTTTGGTGCCGGCGACGCGGTGATCGGCATCAATCCCGCCACGGACAATCTTGAAAACGGTTACGGCCTTCTGTGCGCTCTTGACGACATCCGTGGCTCTTTGGGCATTCCGACGCAGACCTGCGTCCTGACCCATGTCACCAACGCGCTGGCCCTGCTGGAGCGCAATGCCCCGATAGACCTTATATTTCAGTCGATTGCGGGAACGCAGGATGCGAACGACGGGTTCGGCGTCTCTCTGGAAATTCTTCAAGAAGCATGGGAGGCAGGGCTGGCCGCGGGCCGTGGTACGGTCGGTCAAAACATGATGTATTTCGAGACGGGGCAGGGCGCGGCCTTGTCCGCTGATGCCCATCATGGTGTGGATCAACAAACCCTGGAGGCCCGCGCCTATGCGGTTGCCCGCGCCTATGACCCCTTGTTGGTCAACACCGTGGTCGGGTTCATCGGTCCCGAGTACCTGTATGATGGCCGCCAGATCATCCGCGCCGGATTGGAGGACCATTTCTGCGGCAAGCTGCTGGGCCTGCCGATGGGGGTCGATGTCTGCTACACCAACCACGTTCAGGCCGATCAGGACGACATGGACGTACTCGCCACGCTGCTGACCAGCGCGGGCGTGAACTTCCTGATCACCGTGCCCGGCGCCGATGATCCGATGCTTGGATACCAGAGCCTCGGATTTGAAGACCTGGCCTATCTGCGAGAGACGACGGGACTGCGCGCCGCGCCGGAATTCGAAGCGTGGCTGGACGCAATGCGCCGCGACGGCGGGTTGCTGGCGGGACAGTCAGCGGTCCTCGAAGACATCGGGTTGGTGGCATGATCGTTTCGACCGCAGGTTTGATGGGGCTGACACCGGCCCGTGTGCGGCTGGACGCCGCCGGGACCCCACTTCCCCTGTCGCGTTTGCTTGCCTTTCAAGAGGACCATGCCAGCGCGCGGGACGCGATCTTCGAACCGTTGGATTGGGCCGGGATCGAAACAGCGGTTGGCCCTCTGCATCACATTCGTTCCCAGGCGCGCAATCGTCAGGAATATCTTCGGCGACCGGACCTTGGACGGAAGTTGCATCCCGAGGTCACGATTGCACCGTCGGCGCCAGATCTGGCCATTGTGCTTGCGGATGGGTTGTCGCCGCCGGCTCTGGCCTTGCAGGCCCCGGACTTGGTGCGCGCCCTGCGCAACACCTGTCCAGAAGCGCGCCAAGCGCCTGTCTTTGCGGCCTCTGAGGCGCGCGTCGCGCTGGGCGATGCCGTGGGCCATGCGGCGCATGCCAAGATGGTATTGATCCTGATCGGAGAGCGCCCGGGTTTGACCGTTTCCAACAGCCTGGGGGCCTACCTGACCTATGCTCCCAAACCGGGCATCCGGGACAGCGCACGCAACTGCGTCTCGAACATCCACGACAAGGGCGGTCTGAGCGCGCAGGAGGCGGCCGCACGTCTTGCCTGGCTCATCGAAATGGCGCAGGCGACAGGGCAGACCGGAGTCGGCCTCAAGGATGCAAGTCCCGGCATTGGCGCCGAAATCCAAGGACCTTGATCGCCGGACGCCGGTCGCCATCGACTCTTTTTGTTGTATGCTGCGTTATCCTCGCCGATGGCCCGGGGAGTATCATCCACATCAGAGCAAAGGGCTTTGGGGGTTCTGAAACGAATTTGATCCGGTCAACTGGCCAACTGCAAGGTCTGGCGGTTTCGCGGTCCGCCGCTTTCCCATTCCAAGCCATATCTGAATTCACCTGTTTAGGGTACACAGTGCTGTCGCACTTTGGCGTCACCTCCGCCGTTGTCCGGCATACGCGTCGTTTTGGTAGCCGTCTGATGGTTTACACCTTTCTGACCTCGTCGCAGGTGAAGGCCTGCAAGGCCGCCATGCATTTCGCCGCACAATCCTTGCCCAATCTTGTCCTGGGGGACGGTTATGTCGCCGTCGAAGGAGAGGGCGGCGGCGCACAGGTCTATCCCTTCACCTTCTTTCCTGACCAGTTCAGGTTCCTTTCCGCAGACTTGCACCTGATCGGATGGATCGTGCCGGGCCCGGTCGAAGAGATGAACGGCAACAATCTGACCGAGGATATGGTCACTCTGCTTTAGGGGTGGTTCCGAGCGCGCCGAGATGCGATGCCTGCGGGTGAAGGACTTTTCAGACGGGGGGCGGCGAGAGGAGACGCCGGCCCGCCCGATTTTTCAGGAGGAGGCCCAAGTGTCGGCACAAGGCGAGCAGATAGCTGCCCTGCCAATGCGCAGGGACGCCAAGGACCAGGTCAAGGTCCTGATGGTGACATCGCGCGATACCGGGCGCTGGGTCATGCCCAAGGGCTGGCAGATGGATGGCAAGAAACCCTGGCGAGCCGCAGAGATAGAGGCGCTGGAAGAGGCGGGCGCCAAGGGTCATATCGGGACCGAGATGATCGGCACCTACAGCTATGGCAAGGTCATGGACGATGGCAGTGTCGTGCCCTGCACGGTCGAGGTCTACCCGATGTTCGTGGAAAAGCTGCTGCGTGACTGGAAAGAGCGCAAGGAACGCAAGCGCAAGTGGTTCACCCCCAAGGCAGCGGCTCAGCGCGTCGACGAAGGGGAACTGGCCGAATTGTTGCTGCGACTTCAGAAGAAACCGCACAAGGAGCCGTCCATCCGCAAGCTGATCGACCGCATGGATTGAGTAAGGCGGGCGGAACGCGGCGGTTCGCATTCCGCCCGGGCAAGGCGGCGTCAGTCCACCGGCAGGCCGCTGGGCACCGTGTCTGGCCGACCCATCGGGCGTTTCTCTGCGGTTTCGCCGGTCAGTGCGTTCAGGAACGCCTCCAGCGCGTCGATATCCGCCTCGACCATCTCGACCGGCGAAAGATCCAGGTAGGCGACCTGTTGCGCCGTCTCCAGCGCGTCGCCGACAAGGGTGAAGTCATGATCGTTCAACCAGGCAACGTCCGGCAGGCGAGCCATGCCCGGGGTCCATTCGCTGCGGGCGGTCAGCGGATCGCACATGTGGCGGATCATGGCGCGCAGGGTGGGATAGGCGCCGTTGTGCCCATAGGGCGCGGTCAGTGCCACGTTACGTAGCGAAGGCGTGCGGAACTTGTAGGCGTCCTCCGGATTGCGGGTGGTCTCCATCCGTCCCAGATCGTGTGGAATGGTATCCTCGCCAAAGGGCCGGCCAGGGCCAAACTGGGGAACGCCCACGGCGTAAAAGTTCTGATCGGTAAAGCGCGGCCCGTTGTGGCAGCCGGAGCAGCCCGCGTCGCCGAAAAAGAGTTGCCTGCCGCGCTCTGCCTCGGGCGAAAGTGGCGTGCCCTCGGTCAGCCACTTGTCGTAGGGGCTGTCATAGCTTTGCCATTCGGTACCGATGAAGGCGGCGATGGCATTCACGATCTCGACGATGGTGATGTCGTCTGGATCGTGCACATCGGGATATGTCGCCTCGAAAAGGCGCTGGTATTCCGGCACTTCGCGCACACGGTCGGCCAGCATCGCCCAGCCCAAGTCGATGCGCTCTGCAAAGGCGGCACTGACCGGGTTCTCGTCCGGGTGCCCGGCCATTTCGGTCACGGAACTGACCGGGAAAAGCGCCTGCGCCGCCAGCAGCGAGTTCAGCCCGGCGGGCGTGTATTCCTTGGCGGGTGTCTTGAAGGCGACATAGCCAGCGCCGATCCGTTCGACCCGGCCGTCATGGAACATCTCGCGCACGTCGCGGTGTCCGAGATTCCAAAGCGCGGGCGCGTTGCGGGGCACCCGTTCCGCGATCCGGTGGGCGCCCTCGCCCGGGGTCCGGTCGGGGCCCAGACCGAACCCGCCTTCTCCGATGCCCAGGCTGACGCCGTCGGCACCGTGCAGGCTGTGGTGGTGGCAGGTCGCGCAGCTGATGTTCTGATTGCCCGACAGGATCTTGTCATAGAACAGCAGGCGGCCAAGCTGGGCCTCCTGGGTGTCAAAATCGAGGAAGTCCTGCGCCAGGATCGCATCAGCGCGCGTATGCGTGGGCACCAAGGCGGTCAGGGAAATCAGCAGGGCAGGGGCCATTAGGCGCGGAAAAGGGTTAAGAAATCTGAGGATCATGACGAACCTGTCTTTTTGAAATGCCGTGTGTTTTGCGGATAACAAAACTGTGATCAATCGGCTTACACTTGGCAAGCTTTGGGAAAGACTGGAATTTTCAGAGCGCGCTTTCGCTTTTTGAAACAAGGGGTTTCCGTTGCGGAAATCGCTCCCGATCCGGGATGCCGCTCCGGATCTGCCCGCCAGTGCGTTTCTGACGGCGAGTTTTGGGATCAGTCGGCGGTAAAGCTGCCGTAGCGTCCGCCCTGGAACAACAGCGGTGCGCCCTCCCGGGAGCTGACACGCTCTACATGGCCCAGAAGGATAGAGTGGTCGCCGCCGTCGTGCGCCGCCGCCTGGCGGCATTCGAAACGTGCAAGGCAGCCCTCGATCAGGGGGACACCCGATGCGCTCAGGCGCCAGTCGAAGGCGTCAAAGGCATCGCCGTCCCGGGCGAAGGCGCGGCAGAGTTCGAACTGGTTCGCGCCCATGACGTGTATCGCGAACCGATCCGCGGCCATGAAGAACGGGTAGCGCGACGAGGATTTCGCCGGCGCCCAGAGCACCAGTGGCGGATCGAGGGAGACCGAGGAAAAGCTGTTGGCGGTGATGCCAAGAGGGCCGGTTGTCGTGGCGCAGGTGATCACCGTCACCCCGGTGCCGAAACGGCCCAGGGCTTCGCGGAAGGCGCGGCCATCTTCCTCTGCCGGGTCGAAGTCTTGCGTCATCAGGCTCGTATCGCAACCGGGTCCGCATGGGTCGAGGCGGAGGGCCGGGCATCCTTTCCTTGCTGGCCGGGGGCACCTTCCTAAATGCGCGCCGCACGGTCCACCCGTTTCCGGACAGGAAAGTGGGGAGGACAGAAGCGAACGCGCCGGGTTGGTGACCGCCGCATTTTTGTCACAACTCATGCCAGATATGGCGCATGGCGCCGCAATTTCCCCCTCATGTCGCGTAAATCGGGAAATTCTTTGTAGCGAAGGCAATAAGGTTAGGTTATTTCACAAAGAGAAATAACAAGTTCGCCACACTAAAAAAAACATGCGAACACTGAGGTAGAGCAGTGTGATCATGAACGCGATTAAATTCGTGACCCGTACCCGTGCGGGCATTCTGGAACGTGGCGAAGTCAATGGCGACGACAAGGGTTTCCTGATCGACGCATCTGACGGCCAGGAAGTTTCCCTGAACATCAGCCAATCCGACGTGCGAGGCTACGACCGGGCCGCGAATGACCTGCTGATAACCTTGGCCGATGGCCGTGTGGTCGTGCTCGAAAATTACTTTGACGGCGGCGACGCGGCTGGCAAGCTGTATCTCAGTGCCTACGGGACGTTGAACGAGGTCACCTTTGTTGAGGCCGAGGGCGGGGCGCTGTTCGCCCAGTACGGCCCGACCGAGGAATGGGGCAAGTGGAGCCCTACCGACGCGCTCATCTTCATCGACGAGCCGACCGTAGTCGCAGAGGCACCCGTTCCCGTGAACGAGGGCAACGAAGTCAGCATGCTGGCTGCGGGCCTGATCGGCATGGGTGGGCTGGGTGCAGCAGGCCTGGGCGCGGCCGCGCTGGGCGGTGCCGCGCTGCTGGGCGGCGGAGACAGCAGCAGCGGAGGAGGCGGCGGTGGCGGTCTTGTTTGGACCGCTCCAACCGTGGATGACCCCGACGCGAATTATGCCATCGACGGCGGTGACACGCCGAGCCTCACGATCACGGGTACAGCCAATCCCGGGTCGATCATCGAGATCACCATCGGCGGCATCACCGTCACCGGCGAGGCGGATGACAACGGTATCTGGAAGATCGTCTTCGATGGCGAAAACTTCCCGCCCGACGGCAACTATGCGGACATCCCGGTCAAGGTGACTGATCCCGACGGGACCGTGACACTTCTCGACGGTCCCTCCTTTGGAACGTGACATTCGCCGAGGGTGACCTGGCCACGGGCACCTATGCCGCCACGGCGCAGATCGTCTCGACCGATCCGGCGGGCAACATCGCTACGATGAGCCATGACTTCGACGTGGACACCGAGACCGCCGTCACGGTGAACACCTCGACCATCGCGGTGGACGGCATCGTGAACAGCACCGAACACGCGGGCATGATCGCCTTTACCGGCACGGGTGAGGCGGGCGCGACGGTCACGCTGGAACTGTACGGCGAAACCGCCTCGGATGTCGTCGGCGCCGATGGATCCTGGTCGATGCCTTTCCCGGCCAGTGTCCTGCCGACGAATGTGGGCCAGGCCGGCAGTATCGCGGTCGTCGCGACCGTCACCCTGACCGATCCGGCCGGCAACATGGCCTTTGCCTCTGGCGGGTTCGAGATCGACGTGACCAACCACGTTCAGGTCTACACGGCCTCCGTCGAGGGCGAAGGCGTGGTGAACGCCGCCGAGCGCAGCGATGGCGTGACCCTGACCGGCACGGCCGAACCGGGCAGTACCGTCATGGTGACGCTGGGCACGGTGACACATCAGGCCACGGTCAACGCCGATGGCAGCTGGACCGCCGATTTCGCCGCGGCCGAGATCCCGGCGGGCGAGCGCACGTTGGACGTCACTGCGACATCGACCGATCCGGCGGGCAATACCGCCACCGCGAACGGCAGCATCGACGTCGACACATTGGTGCGCAACTTTGCCATCACCTCCACCCCGGGCGGGCCGGATGCGGTCATCAATGCCGACGAGGCGGCGCAGGGTCTTGTCCTGACGGGCACGACGGAACCGGGCGGCAGCGTGCACATCACGCTGAACGGCCACACCGTTCAGGCCACCGTGGACGCGGGCGGCAACTGGACCGCCAGCTTTGACCCCGCGCAGCTGCCCAGCGGCGAACAGACAGTCACGCTGACCGCGGTTTCGATCGACCCGGCTGGCAATACAGAGACCATCACGCGGCCCGTCATCATCGACACCGATGCAGGCATGCTGACCATCAGCTCCGACCCGGTCGAGGGGGACGATGTGATCAATCTGGTCGAAGCTTCGGACGGGGTGACGATCAAGGGCACCTCGGACCCGGGACAAGTGGTGAACGTGACGTTGAACGGCGTGACACACGCGGTTCTGACCGATCCCTCGGGCAACTGGTCGCTGGACTTCGCGCCCGGAGAGATCGCACCGGGCACCTATACCGCCGATGTTTCCGCCACCATCACCGACAGCGCAGGCAACACCCTGACCCGTACCGACAGCGTGCTGGTGGACACCGAGGTGCTGAATTTTGCCGCCTCCGGTACGCCGGTCGAGGGTGACAATGTCATCAACGCCGACGAGGCCAGCGATGGATTTGTCCTGACAGGCACAACCGAACCGGGCGGCACCGTCTCCGTCACCTTCGAGGGGGTGACCCGCGTTGCCACGGTAGACGCCTCCGGCAACTGGAGCGTCGGATTCCAGGCCGGGGACATCCCTGCCGGGGAAAAGGCCACTTCTGCGGTAATCGATACCACGGATGCTGCGGGCAACACCGCCACGACCTCGGTGGACTTCGACATCGATACAGAGGTCAACTTGCTGGCCATGTCCTCGGACCCGGTCACGCCTGACGGCGTCATCAACGCGGCAGAGGCGCGGCAGGACGTGACCCTCACCGGTGTCGTCGAGCAGGGATCGAGCGTCTCGGTCACCGTGGGCGGCATGGCTCATGTGGCCACGGTCGACGCCTCGGGCAACTGGTCGGTGGACATTCCGTCCTCGGCCATTCCCACCGGTACGCTTTCGGCCCCGGTCCTGGTCGAGGCCGTGGATGCGGCGGGCAACACGCGCGCCATCTCCGAAACGCTGAGCGTGGACACCGATGCACCCGACACGCTGAACTGGATCGGCTACGGCCGTGACGGATCCGGCGTGGACCTGATCCGGACCGAGATCACCGAAGACGATGTCTTCCTCGGCCAGTTGAGCGATCTGTCGGGAACGCCGGATGTGACCGCCGTTTCCATCGACACCAGCACCGATGTCGAGGCGATCGGCCAGACCTACATCGACCTCGACGGGTCGGTGGCGGACGGTACGCACCTGGTGCTGGCCTCGACCGATGCGGCGGGCAATACCTCCGGGTCCTACCTCGTCACCGATGACCCGCTGACCAACACGGTTCTGATGTCCGACGATATTGCAGAGGCCTTGTCCGACTTCCAGATCGACACCATCGACCTGCACTTCGCCGAGGACAGCAACCTCACCATCACAGAGGCACAGATCAAGGCGCTGTCGGAAAACAGCGACACGGTCACCATCCGTGGTGGGTCGGACGACAGCGTGACGATCACCGGCGCCACCGCCGAGGGCAACGACTGCAATGGGTTCAACGTCTTCAACCTTGGCGACGCGACCCTGCTGATCGAGGACGACATCACCCAGATCCACGGCGTCACGTGACCCGATCAAATCCATTCGCAGGCCCGGCACAGAACCGGGCCGCGGAGCCCGCTTGACAACCATACTCGCGCCTAGACGGGGACACATATGAGGATAGGCAGGCATGGCCTGGGCCTGATCGTGCTGGCGGTCGCGCTCTCGGGCTGCACCACGGACATGGGGGTGGTGTCCCGTTTCGCTGGTGGATCCAAGTCGTCAGCGGATACAACCCTTGTGCGTGCGGCCACCGCGCGGCGCCGTGATCCTGCCCAAACTGCCCCTGTCATCCATGCCCTTTCGCTGCGTGACACCGTGGTCGAACCGGGCACGCCCTATGCCACCGTTGCAAATGCGGTCCTCGCCTCGGACAACCGGGTGGCGGCTGCCGAACTGCATGTGGCGCAGCTGCGGGCCGAGGCGGCAAAATACAACTGGCTGCCCGCCATCGGGCCGCGCATCTCGTTGAACTCTCTGGGCGATTTTGTGGCCGACCTGGTCATCAACCAGGTGCTTTTCGACAATGGCCGCAAGAAGGCCGAGCGCGACCTTGCCAAGGCGCATGTGGAACTGGCCGCCGTCAAGCTGGTCGAGGATTGCAACGACCGCGTGGACGATGCGCTCAAACTCTACATCCGGGCCGAGGAAAACCGCGAACTGGCCGCGCATCTGGAATTGGCGTTCAGGGACATGACCCATTTCGAGTGGATCATGAACGAAAGGGTGCGGGGTGGTGTCTCGGACATGTCCGATCTCAATGTCCTGCGGCAGAAACTGGCCAGCATCCGCGCCCGCAGAGGCGAGGCGCTGGAAACCGCGCGTACCGCGCTGGAAGAACTCGACGCGATGGCGGGCCGCCCCCTGGCAGAGGTGCGGGGTCTTGGGGGGCTTGGCGATGCTTCGGGCGGGGCCGCGCTGGGCGTGCTCAGGGCGCAGGTCGAACGTGATATCGCTTTGGCCGAGGCGAAGATCGCCCGCGCCAGCCACCTGCCTAGCCTCGTTGCCGGCGGCTCGGTCGGCGATAGCGGACGGCTGGGCAGTCTCGACATCGGGTCGGATTCGCTGTTTTCGCTGGGCACGGTCTCTGACCTGAGGGCCATCGAGGCCAGCAAGGAGGCTGCCGAGCGACGGATCGGCGAGGCCCGTGAAACCGCGGACCGTGCCATTCGCAGCCAGTCCAGCCAATTGGCGGCCTACACCCGCCAGGCCAAGGAGGCCGAGTTGCTGACCCGGCAGGCCAAGCAAAACCTCGACCTGTTCCAGAGCCAGTACGACGGGGGCCAGAGGCAGGTCATGGACGTGGTCGGGGTTTATGAAACCTATGCCGCCGCGCTGGAGACGGCCATTCAACTGAAATACAAGGCCGCGCGCGCCGAACTTGAACTGGCCCGCCTGCGCGGCGCCCTGGCCGAAGGGGCGCAGATGTGAGCAAGGGCATGTTCGAGATGGCGGGAAAGGCTGGTCAGGCCATGTTGCGCGCCGTGCCCGCCGGGGCCGCCGCCAATGCCGCCCGCCGTGCCCCACGCCATACCGACCGTGCCCGCGCCCGGGCCACGCTGATCCGCGTTCTGGCCGGGCAGCTGGGAGTCGAGGCCAAGCTTTCAGACATTCTCGAGGCCCTGTCGCCGCGCGCCGGGTCTGACGACAGCTATGATGCCGGGGCGCTGCTGGCGGGCCTGCAGGCCGCCGGGTTGATCACCCATGCAGAAGCGCCGGACAGCCTTGTTCCGGGGCTGTGGCCCGCGCTGGCGCTGATGACGAATGGCCAGGCGGTGCTGATCCTCTCGCAAGAGGGGCACAGCCTGACCATCTACGATGAAACCGCCGCATCGCGCCGCTCTGAGGTTCCGCTGGGCGAATTCGACTCGGTCTTTGCCGGGCAGATTCTGCAGGCTGAGGCGCCGGTGCAGACCCTGTCAGAGGCCCACGCCGCAACGGACCGGCAGGTGCATTGGTTCTGGGGCCAGTTCTCGCGCTTTCGCAGGCATTTCGCCGAGGTCGCGCTGGGGTCATTCGTGGCGAATATCCTGGCCGTGTCGGTCGCGCTGTTCTCTTTGCAGGTCTATGACCGGGTGATCCCGCACCAGTCCGAGGCGACGCTCTGGGTGCTGGCCGCCGGTGCGGTGATCGCACTTCTGCTGGAGGCCTTGCTCAAGGTGTCGCGCTCGCAACTCCTCGACAGCGCGGGGCGACAGATCGAGATGGGCGTCCAGGGTCTGCTGATGAACCGCCTGCTGGGGATGCGGTCGGACCAGCCCGGGCGCTCGCCTTCGCAGCTTTTTGCCGCCGTGCGCGAATTCGGTTCCGTGCGCGAATTCTTTACCGCTTCGACCGTGGGGGCGCTGGCGGACATCCCCTTCATCTTCGTCTTTCTGTTGCTGGTCTGGTCGATCGCGGGCGGTGTCGTCTGGGTCCTGATTGCGGGCGGCCTGTTGATGGTCATCCCGGGGTTCTTCCTCCAGAAACGCATGATCCGCCTGACGCAGGAAATGCAGGGTGCCAGCGCCCGCCAATCGCGTCTGTTGCAAGAGGCGGTTGTCGAACTGGACACGATCAAGACCCAGCGCGCCGAGGATCGCTTTGCCCGCGTCTGGCAAGAGTTGACCGCCGTGCAGGCGCTGAAATCCTCGGATCAGCGCCGTCTGGCCGCCACGCTGACCTTCTGGAGCCAGGGGGTGCAACAGGCCACCTATGTCGGAGCGGTCATCACCGGCACCTACCTGGTCTTTGCCGGAGAATTCACCGTCGGCTCGATCATCGCGGTGGGCATCCTGTCGTCGCGGACGCTGGCGCCCCTGACGCAGCTTGCGGGCATCCTGGCACGCTGGGGCAACGTCAAGGCGGCGCTCGACGGGCTGGAGGGGATCGCCAATGTGACCCAGGACCGCGCCGAGGCGCGCCATTACCTGCGCCGCGAACGCCTGCAAGGTCAGTACGAACTGCGTGAGGCCAGTTATCGCTACGATCCCGAAGGCGCTGCGGTACTGGACCTGGACAAGCTGACGATCCAGCCGGGTCAGACCATCGCGGTACTGGGCGCCAACGGGTCCGGCAAGTCGACGCTGCTCAAGATGTTGTCCGGCCTTTACGCGCCCGCCAGCGGCAAGGTCCTGATCGACGGCGCGGAGATGGCCCAGATCGAGCCGCGCGACCTGCGCCGCGCAATTGGATACCTCGGCCAGGAGGTGCGGCTGTTCCACGGCACGCTGCGCGACAACCTCAATCTCAGCATGCTGGAACGCGACGACGACCGCCTGCTCGAGGCGCTGGATTTTGCCGGGCTGGGGCAGTTCGTGAAATCGCATCCCAAGGGCCTGGACCTCGACATTCGTGACGGCGGCGAGGGCTTGTCGGTTGGCCAGCGTCAGTCGATCGGATGGGCGCGGCTTTGGCTGCAGGACCCGGATGTCTGCCTGTTGGACGAACCTACCGCCGCACTGGACCAGACACTGGAAAAGACGCTGATCTCTCGGCTGGAAAGCTGGCTGGAGGGACGCACGGCGGTGATCGCGACCCACCGCGTGCCGATCCTCAGCCTTGCCTCGCGCACGCTGATCCTGGCCAATGGCCGCATGGCGGTCGACGGGCCGCGCGACCAGGTGCTGGATTACCTGCGCACCGCCCAGACGGGGAACGCGTAAATGGCAACCACGGCAACCCGCCTTTCCGCGCAGCTGTCTAAAGACCTCAGGGGGCCGTCCCTGACCATCTGGCTCTGCGCCGGGTCGGTCTGGGCCTTTATCCTCTGGGCCAGTTTTGCCTGGCTGGACGAAATCGTCCGCGGCGATGGCGAGATCATCTCGTCCTCGCGCCCGCAGATCATCCAGAACCTCGAAGGCGGCATTTTGTCCGAACTGATGGTCAAGGAAGGCGACGAGGTGTTGCGAGGCGACGTGCTGGCGCGGTTGCACGGGACGCAGTTCCGGTCCTCGGTCGATGACCTGCAGGAGCAGATCACCGCGCTGGAAATCCGCCGGTTGCGGCTGGAAGCGGAACTGCAGGGCGCCTCGGTGGTCGAGGTGCCGCGCGACCTGGCGCAACGGTCGCCACAGATGGTGGCCTCGGAACAGGCGCTGCTGGCGGCGCGGCAATCGGACTATTTCAAGCGCCGGCAAGGTGCGGACAGGGTGCTGGTACAGGCGACCTCGGAGCTGAAGCTGATGGAGGACCTTCTGGACAAGAAGGTCGTCGCCCTGATCGAGGTGACGCGCGCCCGCAAGGCGCACGCTGATGCACAAAAGGCCTTTGACGAGATCGTCACCCAAACCGAACTGGTCCGGGCCGAGGAATACTCGGAAACGCTCAAGGAACTGGCGACTCTGCAGCAGAACCTCAAGGCCTCGCAGGACCAGCTGAACCGCACGGTGCTGACCTCGCCCATGCATGGTGTCGTGAACAAGCTGTCGGTCACGACCATCGGCGGTGTCGTGCGCCCGGGCGAGGAAATCATGCAGATCATTCCCTTGGACGAAGAGCTATTCGTCGAGGCCAAGGTGCGCCCACAGGACATCGCGGGCATTCGGCCGGGGCAGGAGGCAACCATCAAGCTGACCGCCTACGACTACACGATCTACGGCACCCTGAAGGGCCGCGTCTCGGTGATCTCTGCCGATACCGTCAAGGATGAGCGCCGGCCCGAGTCGGAACCTCATTACAAGGTCACGGTGCGTGTCGACATGTCGGGGTTGACCGACCGTCAGGTGGCGATGGAAATCCGCCCTGGCATGCAGGCACAGGCCGAATTGCACACGGGCCAGAAAACCGTCCTGCAGTACCTTCTGAAACCGCTCTACAAATCGCGCGAGGCCTTCCGCGAACCGTGATCCGATTGGGCCGCCTGCGGCGGCGCTTTGCCTCTCGCCCGCCGCCTTCGGCTTGAGGCTCGGTGTATTTTGAGTATTTTTGCAGAGAAGAAGACAGGGGCGCTGGCGGCTTTCTTCTCTGCAAAAATACTCCGGGGGTGCGGGGGCTGGCCCCCGCTTGAAGGCCCTATCCGTCGGTATCCATCCAGATGGTCACGGGCCCGTCGTTGACGAGGCTCACCGCCATGTCTGCGCCGAAACGACCCGTGGCGACGGGCAAGCCCTGCGCCTGAAGAGCGCTGGCAAAATTCGCGTAGAGCCTTTCCCCTTCGGCCGGCGGGGCGGCGGTGGCAAAGCCGGGGCGGTTGCCGCGGGACGTATCGGCGGCAAGGGTGAACTGGCTGACCACCAGGGCCGCGCCCCCGATATCGAGGAGAGAGCGGTTCATTCGGCCCGCGTCGTCCTTGAAGATGCGCAGCTTGGCGATCTTGGCGGCGAGCTTGTCGGCTTCTGTATCGGTATCGCCCTGCATGGCGCAGATCAGAACCAACACGCCTTGGCCGATCTCTCCGACCGTGGCGCCGCCAACATCGACCCGCGCCGAGGTGACGCGCTGGATCAGTGCCCTCACAGGTCGTCCTTCCAGGGGGGATTCGCGCCGGCGCGGCTGACGGTGACGGCGGCGGCGCGCACCCCCAGGTCCGCCGCCTTGGCGAGATCGGCGGCCTGCGCCGCGGCAAGCGAGGGGCGCGTCAGCAGGCTGGCCCGATGCAGTCCGGCAAGGAAGCCCGCGTTGAATGTGTCGCCCGCGCCAACGGTGTCGACCACCTCGACCTTTTGGGCCGGGACTCGCGTCTCGCCCTCGCGTGTGACAACGTCGACGCCCTCCGCGCCGCGCGTGATCAGCACCACCGCGGTTCCTTCGCGCAGCAGGGTGTTCGCGTCCGTCCCCAGCCAGTCCATGTCCTCGTCGGACAATTTGACGACGTCGGCGCGGGACAGCATCTGTGCCAGGCGCGTGCGGTAGGCCGTTTCGTCGGTGATGAAGCCGGGGCGGATGTTCGGATCGATCATCACGACGCGGTCGCCGGCACGGGCGCAGAGCGTGGCGTAGCTTTGTGCCTGCGGTTCCGAGACAAGGCTGATGCCGCCGAAGAAGAGCGCGTCCGTCTCATCGCCGAGGTTCGGCAGGTCTGCTTCCGACAGCATCCGCCCCGCGGTGTTCTCGTCGTAGAAGGCGTATTGCGCCTGTCCGTTCGTGAGGGTGACAAAGGCCAGCGTGGTCGGCCGGGCCGAGCGAGGGCAAAGGCTGTAATCGACCTGAGAGGCGGTCAATGCCTCGGCCAGCATCTGCCCGAAGAGGTCCCGGGACAGCCCCCCGAGGTAGCCGGAGGGCGTGCCAAGCCGCCCAAGGGCGATGGCCGTGTTGAAGACGGCTCCTCCGGCATATGGGGCAAATGCCCGTTCCCCTGTGCCCGTCTCGCGGGGCAACATGTCGATCAGCGCTTCGCCGCAGCAGAGGATCATGGACGCTCTCCAAGTTTGTTGTTTGCGCTAACTATACCGCGGCACGCTCAGCGTCAAAGCCCGCGGGTACCCGACGCAACACCAGAATTTGCTTCGGATCAAGGACGCAGGGCGCCGCGGCCGTAAGATTGGGGCCATTGTGACCGTCAACGACAAGAGGAGATGTTGGTCATGGTCGAATCGAACCAGACGGGCCTGATGCCCAATCTCTACGCGCCCTTTCGCCATATCCAGAACAAGCTGGCGGATTGGCTTACCCCTGCTTCGGATGCTTCTTCGGATGATGCCGCCTATCGTATTCGGATCGAATTGCCGGGCGTGGCCGAGGATGCCATCGACCTGAGCGTCGAACAGGGGGTGATGACCGTCTCGGGGGAAAAGACCGAGACGCGCGAAGACAAGGGCGACACCTGGTATTTTTCGGAGCGAGAGTTCGGCAGCTTTCGCCGTTCGTTCCGTCTGCCGGGGGACGCGGATGCGGACAAGGCCGAGGCGCATGTGTCGAACGGAGTTCTTGAAATCACCGTGCCGCGCCGGGCCCCTGACAGCGGTGGTGGCAAGAAGATCGAGGTGAAGAAACGCTGACAGGACGGAAGGCCGGGGCATGGGGGCCGTAGTGTATTCCCATGCCCAGAATGGACAGCCGCTCACCCATCGCTCATTGGTTCATGGCGATCAGGTAGCCGATGCCACCGGCCACGATCAGGCCCAGCACCACGGCAAAGGCGATTTTCCATGCTGACCAAGGGCGTTCGCCGCGCACCCGGCCCGACCGGCCGTTGACCACGAACCGATAGCTTTTGCCCCGGTACTTGTAGGCGGCCATCCAGACCGGCAGCAGGACATGCTTGAACGTGATGTCGCGCATTTCGGTGTCGATGGTGTGCACGCGCTGGCGGTCGCCGCCGATGTCGAATTTCACGTCCCGGTGGATCTGCTGGTCCATCTTGACCTTGGCCTCGGCGAAACCTTCGTCGAGGTCGACCTGATAGCCTTCGGCCCGGAAACCGGCCAGGAACTCTGGCCGGTAGGGTTCCATCGCCGACAGATCCCAGGGTTCCAGCGCATCGGTATAGCGTTTGGGCAGCGCCTTGGAGGCCAGCACCAGCACGTCGTCGAAGAACCGTTGGACCCGGCCCGAAACGCGCGTCCAGCGGATCTTTTGCACGCGCTCGGTTTCCATCTTGCCGTCGCGCATGACCTGCCGGGTCTCGTAATAGACAGTGCCGCGCTCACCGCGATAGTCCGAGCTCGTGTCGGCGTCGAAGGTCCAGTAGGGGACATAGATCCCTGTCAGCTTGCGGCCCTTCCGGGCGTATTCCTGCAACCCGTTCGGCGCGAACCAGAGCTTGCCAAGCCATTCGTTCATTGCATCATGCGCGGCACGTTCGTCCAGTGCGAAGGGCAAAAGCCCGCGCGGCTTGATATGGCGGTGGGTGCCGGTGTCGGTGACGACGGGCGTGGCGCAGAAAGGACATTCGGCGGAATGAACGTCGGGATCGAATTCGACCCGTGCGGCGCAGTTCGGGCAGGTCGACACCCGGGTTTCCTCCATCTCCTGCAGGGGCAGGAGGTTGTTCATCGCGGCCCGGAAATCCAGTTCGCGGATGCCGCCCTCCCATGGGCCGGTCGCGACATCGACCTCGGACGTGTTGCCGCAGTGTTCGCATACCAGCTTGCCCCTTTCCGGATCGAACCGGAAATCGGCGCCGCACTGGTCACAGGGAAATCGGTGCTCGTCCGTTGGGTCCTTGGACGGGGCCGGCGGTGGCGGAGCGTCGGAGGGGGGCGGTGGGGGGAGATCACTCATGTTGAAAAAGGCATCAAGCTGTGGCGTTTGCCCGCATCCTTGCGCGGATTGTGTCCCGGGGAAAGGGAAAATCCCGGTTGCCTGCCCTTGGCGCTGTCCGGCGCGAAGGCTAGCGTGTCGGCATGCGGAAAGGGAGCGACCGAATGATGCGATGTCTGGTCCTGGGAATGGTGTGGACGGCAGCGGCCGCCGTGGCAGAGCCTGTGACCTATGCCTTTGAATGGACCGGCGGTGGCGGCTATGCGGTCACGGGGGCGCTGCAATACGACAGCGCGGCCATCAGCGGGCCTTTCGTCCTTGCGCAGGATCTGAGCTGTTTCGTGATCGAGGGCAGCAAGGAAGGCGAACCGGTGGGGCGCTGGGCGCTGACCATGTTGAACGAGGAAACAAGCTGGCGGCTGCATTTCGACCCGGCGTCAGGAAGTTTCCTTGTGGATGGGCAGGGCATCTGGATGCCACAGGCCTGGAACATGAACGGCGAGGGGCAGGATTGCGGAAAGGACGGTTTCGGCTTCAACATCGGCAACGCGGCGCAGGACATCTGCATCGACAACCGGCTGATTATTGAAAGCCAGATCGCGCCGGGAGAGCCGTTTCCGGCGATCCGGGTGGAGGACCACGACTTTCCCGCCGATGCCTGTCATGCCCCGCCAATGTTGAGCCTGCTGACGCGCTGACACCGTGGGCTGTCAGGTGTCTTCCGGTTGCCGGACGGCGGCGTGACGGTCCCAGAAGGCAACGGCCCTGGCATAGGCCTCGGGGTCGATCTCCTTGCCGGACCCACCTGCCGCGCGTCCCAAAGCGTTACGCCATTGGGTGATCGGAGGCATGGGCGGTTCGACCGGTTCCAGCGTGCCGATGATCGAGACCACACCCCAGTCACAATCTGGAACGCCTTGTTCCTCGGGGTAGTCGGCGGCCTCAGCCACCAGTTGCGCGTGGCTGTAGAGGATCACGTCCAGCCAGCCGGCGACTGGGGCCTCGCCCTCGAACCAGCGTTCCAGGACCGCCATTTCGCCCTCGCGCCGCGCCGCGTAACCGCTGCGCAGCAGGTGGGCGTTCACCGGTGTGATTGGGGCAAAGCCGCAACGGGTGTCGGTGTCATTCTCAAGGAACAGGTGCTTGCAGAAGGGGGCATAGCCATCGACGAGCTCTGCGCCCCCGGCAAGGGCAGCGTTGCAGCGGTCGATCAACTCATCGGGTGAGATACCCTCGATCAGCGTACCGCTGGCGCGCGGCTGCCAGTTGCGGCGCGCGAAATCGGTCATGGCGACGTGCATGGGCGTCTCCGGTGTGATGGGGAGTTGTCCCGGGGCGTGCCCGGGACTGACGTCTTCGGGGCCGGCCGCGCTTACATCGGCGGCGGCGGGGGCGGCATGACGGTGAAGAGCTGTGCCAGTTCCGGCACTTCTCCGGCGCGCTTCCAGCCGTCCTGTCCCTGGGTCCAGGCGTGGGTCTCGCGGGTCAGTTCGCCGCTGGCGACCATCTTGCCCAGGTCGGCCTTGGAGAACGGGCCGGAGGTCTGCCCATTCTTGGCCAGGTGCCAGACATGTTCGACGGGCGGCGGCGGCGGGGCCATCGGCGCCGCGGCGGGCTGCGGCCGCGCCTGCTGTTGCGGGGCAGCGCCCCAAGGGCCTTGCTGGCCCATCGCGTTGGCCATCTGCATGCCCATGCCAGCGCCGAATCCCATGCCCATCGATTGATCCATCGCGCCGCCCTGGCCCATCGCTTCGGCGGCCTTCCATTTCATGTGGTCGTCGAGATTGCCGGCGATCCCGCGCGAGGTACGGGCATCCAGTGCCTTTTCCACCGCCTCGGGCAAAGAGATGTTCTCGATGTAGAGCTCGACCAGTTCGAGGCCGTACTGGTGGATCACCGGGTCGATCGCCTTGCGGATCAGTTCGGCCACGTCGCCGGTGTTTGCGGCCATGTCCAGCACGGGGATCCCGCTGGCCGCGATGTCCCTGGAAAACTCCTGCACGATGATGTTGCGGATCTGGAAACTGATCTCGTCCATCGTGAATTCGCCGTCGGTGCCGACGATTTCGGTCATGAACAGCGCGGGGTCGGCCACCTTGATCGAATAGGTGCCGAAGGCGCGGATGCGGGTCGGCCCGAATTCCGGGTCGCGCAGCATGATCGGGTTCTTGGTTCCCCATTTCAGGTTGGTGAACCGATTGGTGTTGACGAAATAGACCTCGGACTTGAACGGCGACTGAAACGCATGGTCCCAGTGCTGCAGCGAGGTCATGATCGGCATGTTGTTGGTCTCGAGCATGTAGAGACCGGGGGTGAAGACATCCGCCAACTGGCCCTCGTGGACAAAGACTGCGGCCTGTCCCTCGCGCACCGTCAGCTTGGCGCCGTACTTGATCTCGTGGCCTTCGCGTTCGAACCGCCAGACCATCGTGTCGCGGGTGTCGTCCGTCCAGTGGATGACGTCGATGAATTGTCCGGACAGGAAATCCCAGATGCCCATGTTACACTCCCTAAATCAGCTTGGGCCTGTGGTGCCCATCAATTGTGCTGCCTTCTGCTGAACGATCGGCAGCGCCTCTTCGGCACTCATGCCCGGTTTGAGACGCGGATCGTAGAGGATTTTCAACAGCATCTCGTCATGGGTGGTCAGAAGCGCGAATTCATCGTCGTCGTTGAAGATCGACGGCCGCGCGCGGGGGCTGTCGTTGCCCAGGCCCATGCCCTGGGCCAGTTCCTCGTGAATGCAGGACCGGCGCAGCAGCGGCGGATGTTCTGACCGGATGACGGCGATGGCAGTGCCGTAATCATACCCGCCGGGACTGCGCGAAAAGGCGACAACGACGCAATGGATGCCGCGCGGCAGGTTGTCGAAGATGCGCAGCGCGGTCGGGTTCACGTCCGGCACGATCTCGCGGATGCGCGGGGAGATCAGGCCTGCGTCGTCCTCGGACATGAACAGGACGTGGTAATTGGGGTTGTTGTCGACCATCGTGATCGGATGCCCGGTGACTCGTGACAGGCGTGCCGCGAACGAGGCGACCTGCGCGCGAGACTCGGCGATCTGGTCCTTGGGGACGCCCGGGCCGAATTCCGTCGTCATGCGGACGGGGATCGTCCATTTCTTGATCGCGCTGGGGGCACCGGACGAAGGCCGCAGGCCAGCCCCGCGTTCGTATTCCTCTTCGAGCGCGATGGCCGCGAAGTTCCGTACCAGCATCGTGTCGGTAAAGGACGTGTCCGGCCCGCCGCCATCGGTACGCAAAAGGCCGCGGGCCAGAAGATCGTTCTGCACCCGGCCATAGTATTGCGCCAGGGCGCGGCTGGCGCGCGAGGGTTCCGCTGCCGGCTTTTCGGCCGGGGCCAGCGTTGCCGGCCGCGCAGCCGGTTTCACCCCCGTCTTGCGCGGCGCAAGGTCAGAGCCGACACACCCCGACAGGACCAGGGCAGCTGAAAGTGCCAGTGCTGTTTTCAAGCCGCCCTTCATGGTCTTCCTCAGCCCGGAACCGATCCGGCCGCTTCGCGCCGGGACTTGGCAGAGGCCAGCGTGTCGCGCAACTCGTGCTCCATCTTCTGCAGTTCCTCCTCGGCCTTGGCGCGGCGCGCCTTGCCTTCGTCGGCGATCTGCAGGCTGTCCTCGATGGTGGAGATCAGGTCGGCGTTGGCCTGCTTGACGGCCTCGATGTCGAAGACGCCGCGTTCCATTTCTTCGCGGATCATCTTGTTGCTGTCGCGCAGGTTGGCGGCGTTCGAGGTCAGCAGCTCGTTGGTCAGGTCGTTGGCGTCGCGCACGGCTGCGGCGGCCTGTTTCGACCGCTGGATCGTCAGTGCCTGCGCCAGCTGGGTTTCCCAGAGCGGCACGGTGTTGACGAGGGTCGAGTTGATCTTGGTGACCAGCGACTTGTCGTTTTCCTGCACCAGCCGGATCGAGGGCAGAGACTGCATCGTGACCTGGCGGGTCAGCTTGAGGTCGTGCACCCGGCGCTCCAGATCGTCGCGCGCAGCGCGCAGATCGCGCAGTTCCTGCGCGATCATCACCGCGTCATTCTCGGCGGCGGCCTGAACCTCGGCCTCCTTGGCGGGGATGGTCTGGGTGTCCAGCTCTTCGATCTTTGCCTCGCCAGCAGAGATGTAGAGCGCCAGTTCATCGTAGAACTGCAGGGTCTTTTCATACAGCAGGTCGAGCGACTTGATGTCCTTGAGCAGGATGTGCTCGTGCTTCAGCAGGTCGTCGGTGACCTTGTCAATCTGGCCCTGCACGGTTTCGAAACGGGCCGTGAACTTGGCGAAGGGGGCGGCGCGGCCCAGCAGTTTCTCCCACCAGCTGCGTTCGCGGCGCACGTCCAGTTCGGACACGGAAAAACCGCGGATCGTGGTGACGATGTTGCGCAGGGAGTCGCCCGCCGGACCCACGTCCTTGTTGCGCACGTCCGTCAGCATGGCCTGGCTGATTTCCTGCAGTTCGGCCTGGGCGGCAGAGCCGAAAGAGACGATGGAATTGGTATCCGCCATGTCCAGTTCGTCCATCCGCGAGCGGATCTCGCCGCTGACCTCTGCGGGCGCATCCTTGAGCGGCACGACGGCATTGGCCTCGACCGGATCGGGAAGAACAACGGCGTTCACCTCGTCGACCAAGGCCACGGTCTTTTCGGCTTCCTGACGTGTGTTTTCAGACATGGGATCCCCTGTTCAATGAATTCATCTTGGTTCGAGGTGGACGCCTTCACGTTGCAGGCGGTCGCGCAGAACCTCGATTTCCACGTTCAAGTCTTCGTTGTTGTCCGCCAGCAGCTTGTCGATCTTCTTGTCGAAGCTTTCTTCCAGATCGGTCAGCAGCATCATGTAATCGCTGCGGGCATCGCGGTCCTGCTGGCGGGAAAAGATGTCCGCGAATTTCACCGTCGCGTCGCGGGCGCCCATCAGGTAGACGCCCAGAAACTTGCGCGCGCCAGTCAGGTCGCGCGGATCTTCCTCGACCGTTCGGATCATTTCGCGGACTTTGACGGTAAAGCGGTCCACCCGCGCCTCGACTTGGCGGTCCCCGGCGCGTTTTACCGCATCGGTCATGGCATTGAGATAGTTTTCCGCCTCGTCCACGACCTTGGCGACGCGATCCTGGGTGAAGGTGTCGATCCCATCCATGCCCTTGTCTTTCAGCGGGTCGATACCAAAGGCGCCGATATGCAGTACGCCCGCGGCGCCGCCGAAGATCAGCGGCGCGATCAGACCGGGTTCCGATCGCCAGGCGGCGATGCCTGCACCAACACCGCACAGGACGGCGGCGAATATCTTGCGCGGGATGGCCGGGCGGCGCGCGATCTTGCGTTCGTGGTAGGCGGCCTCGGCGATCAGCCCGTCGCGCAAGAGCCAGGCGCCCAGCAGCAGCGCTGCGGCGCCTGCAAGGCCCGCGGCCAAGCCGATGGCGCCGTCATTGATCGACAGGATCGCCAGAACCACGCCGGGAATGAACAGGACGTTTGACCGCGCACCCGCGGGCGAGACGCGGGCCCCGTGATAGGCCGGGCGATCTTTGTGCGGCCGATCGTCGGGGCCATCGGGAGACCCGTCGGGGCTGAATTTTCCACCGAACTTGCGAGCCATCCGGTCAAAGCCCTCCCAGCCAGCCGGTCGCCACTCCGAAAAGCAGCACGATCAGCAGGGCATAGCTCACCTTCTGCAAGGCGTTTCCAGACATCGCACTCCCCGGGTGACGGCGCTTTTATCGCGCGTTTCCAAGCCGGAACTTAAGGGCAAAATGCTGCGCTTGCTAGGGGGAAGTCCGGGGTTGCCGCGTCAGGCGGCGGATTCCCGGGGCATCCTGTCGATCAGCTGGTCGGCCTGCCGCTCAAATGCATCGCGGGTCCTCCGGATGCCGTTTCGCTTGGCAAAGGATTCAAAGCTGTCGGTCATGATGTCCAGCTTGGCAAGAAACCGCCGCCGGGCAAAGACGTGGCCCTTGCTGTTCCAGGCTTGCTCAAGTCGGTCGATTTCCTGTTCGAGGATCTCGACGACCCTGCGTGCGGGCCGGTCCAGCCGCTCGGCGTTACGCTGATCGCCCGAGACTTGCCGCATCTGACCCAGCACCAGCCGGCGCGCGGCCGCGACCTGGTGCGTCAGAGCGGCGTCGTCCAGCGCGGCAACACGATCGGCAAGGGCGGCGAGGGATGCCTCGACGCTGTCCAGTGTCGTTTGACCTGTTGCCCGTTCCGAGCCCTTGTTGCGCATCGGGTCCAGCCCGAAGGCCGCAAGGGCCAGGCAGGTGGCCAACATCCCCGTCAGGGCAGGGATCCACAGGTTGTCGTATTTGTGCCCGGCCAGGATCAGGACGACGAGACCGATCAGCATCGACCCGATCACCTTGCGGGGCACGCGCGGGGCGCGCGCAACCTCGGCATGGTCGTAGTCATGGTGGATTTGCTGCCCGGCAGCGATCAGGCGCAGCGCCAGAGAATAGACCCAGAGCAGGGCAATCGCGGTGGCAATGCCGGCAAAGGAGCCCTGGAACACCCAAAGCAGCAATGGAAAGGCGGCCAGGAAGAGGAAGTTCAGGCCGGAATCGATCTGGGTTCGTTCGACGGCCAGCCCGTCATAGCCCTCGTCAGCGGCGAATTCCGCGTTGTCTCGGATCAGATCCATTTGCCTCGACGCCTCCCCTCAGGTGTAGCTCATGATGAAGATCATCAGCCACAGTGCAAAATAGGCGATGTGTCGGATCAATTGCCCGTTCTTCTGTGCGCGACGGGTATAGGTGGCCACCGCGTCGAAGGTGTCCACCGCGACCATGCGCAGGTTGCCCACCACCAGCAGGGCAGAGGCAAGGAGAATCGAAAGGGCTATGAATGTTGTCACCATGAGGACAACATTCGTGCGAAACGGGGCGAAATCGGGGCAGGCGCCGGGAAAAATAAAGAAACGTTAACGAAGAGTGAAGCAAAAGCCACAGCTGGCGCTGTCGTTAACTCTTTCTTGGCTCCCGTCGGCGGCGTTGGACCTGTCGTTTGCCCGCAGCCCCGGGCTTGCCGGGTCTTCCCGGTTTCGAGGGCTTGGCAGTGCCAACCGGCTCGGGCTCCAGCCCCAGTTGATCGCGCAGGATCTTGCGGCGAACCTCCTGCACCTCGCCGGGTTTCATCTGGCCCAGCTGGAACGGTCCGTAAGACACCCGGATCAACCGGTTCACGGTCAGGCCGATGTCGGTCATGGCGCGGCGGATCTCGCGGTTCTTGCCCTCGCGCAGGCCCACGGTCAGCCAGGCGTTGGCGCCCTGTTGGCGATCAAGGCTGACCTGCATCGGCTGGAATTTCTGCCCGTCGACCTCGATGCCGTCACGCAGCGGTTTCAGCACCTCGTCCGTCGGGCGTCCGTTCACGCGGACCCGGTATTTCCGCAGCCAGCCGGTCGAGGGAAGTTCCAGCTTGCGCTTGATCGCGCCGTCATTGGTCAACAGCAGCAATCCCTCGGAGTTGAGGTCCAGCCGCCCGACGCTCATGACGCGGGGCAGATCCTCCGGCAGGTCGTCGTAGATCGTGGGCCGGCCCTGTTCATCACGCGTGGTCGTCACCAGACCGGTCGGCTTGTGATACAGCCAGAGCCGGGCGGGGGCGGGCGCCTCGAGCGGGGTGCCGTCTACGATGACCTTGTCCGCATTGGTGACGTTCAGTGCGGCGCGGTCGATCACCTTGCCGTTCACGGTGACACGGCCCTCGGCGATCATGCGTTCGGCCTCGCGCCGGCTGGCGCGGCCTGCGCGGGCGATGACCTTGGCGATTCGCTCTCCGGGTGGGGTCTTGTTTTCCATCCTTGTCCTTTAACGCGGCGGCGGGGCCGGGCGAAAGGGCCTTCGAAAGCCCTTTGAAGGTGGCCGCAAGCGCCTTTCCCCCACCCTCTGGCCGCGCTAACAGGTGCCATGACGTTCCGCAGCCACATGGACATAGCCCTGGAAGAGGCGCAGGCCGCCGCCCGCCGCGGCGAGGTTCCGGTGGGGGCCGTCCTTGTTTCGCCCGGGGGCGAGGTGATCGCGCAGGCGGGCAATCGCACCCGGGAACGGAACGATCCCACCGCCCATGCCGAGGTGCTGGTGATCCGCGCGGGGTGTTCGATGCTGGGCACCGAACGATTGCCGGACCATGATCTCTACGTCACGCTGGAGCCGTGTCCGATGTGCGCCGCGGCAATCGGCTTTGCGCGCATCCGCCGGCTGTACTACGGCGCATCGGATCCGAAATCCGGCGGCGTGGCGCAGGGGCCGCGGGTGTTTTCCCATCCGCAGTGCCATCATGTGCCAGAGATCTATGACGGCATCGGGGGCGACGCAGCCTCGGAGTTGCTGCGCGACTTCTTTGCGGCGCGGAGATGACGACATGGCGAGGGTAATCCTGTTCAACAAGCCGTTCGGAGTGCTTTCGCAGTTCACCGACAAGGGCAACGCCGATACGCCGCGCGCAACCCTGTCGGATTTCATCAACGTGCCGGGGGTCTATCCAGCGGGCCGGCTGGACCGGGACAGCGAGGGGCTTCTGGTGCTGACCGACGACGGGCGGTTACAGGCGCGCATCGCCAGCCCCAAATTCAAGCGCCCCAAGAGCTACCTTGTGCAGGTCGAGGGCAATCCCTCTCAGGATCAGCTAGAGGCGCTGCGCAAGGGCGTGACACTGAAGGACGGACCGACGCGGCCGGCGCATTGCGATCAGATCGAGACGCCAGACCTCTGGCCGCGTGATCCTCCGGTACGATTCCGCAAGACGGTGCCCGATGCCTGGCTGAAGCTGACCATCACCGAGGGCCGCAACCGGCAGGTGCGGCGCATGTGCGCCCATGTCGGCCTTCCTTGTCTGCGGTTGGTGCGCTGGTCGGTCGGGGACTGGACGCTGGACGGAATCGCGCAGGGAAAATGGCGCGACGCCTGAAAGGGGAGTCGGCAGGAGGCCCTGGATCAAGCGTTTCACCGAGGCGGGGCGGAAAGAACCTGGACGCGGTCCCAGAGAGCCTGAACCGTGTCATCAGGCAGGACGAGGCCCAGCCTGACGCACAGGACGTTGTGCAGGGCTTCGGCGTTGATCAACAACCGTTTTTCGCCTGCCTCGGTCAACTGACGGTCCAGCAGGCCCAGCGGCATATCCCCGTCGTAGCCCTTGACCATGAGGTGATGCGGAAAGGGCGCCTGTGGCCAGTGCGAGCAGAGAAAGTTCCCGGCCTCGATGTCGCTGTCGCAGACGTGGGCATCATCGAACCCATACAGCGCAAATTCCTCGTCGGGCTTGCGCAGGAATAGCACCCGCTCATCCGTGGCGGGATCATCGCGCAGGATGTAGCTGCCGTTGGGGGCGGTCTGGGGGCCATTCTCATCCAGCAAGAGCGGCTCCAACGGTGTTGGCCCGCCGAAACCGGCGTCGGCGAGGTAATCGGTGCCGTCTATCCGGCAGATCAGCAAAAGATGCGTACGCGCACCACCCCGTGCCGCGCCCTTGCGGACGCGGGCCAGCCGTCGTGTCACGTCGAACCCGAGCGCCAGCAAGGCATCCTGAAACAGCCGGTTCTGTTCAAAGCAATAGCCGCCACGGCCCCGGTGCAGGATCTTGTCGGCGACCTCCGCCGAGTTCACGCCCGGGGTAATCCCAAGGAATGGATCGATATCCTCGAAGGGAATGCGCCGGATCTGCGCGCTTTGCAGGCGGGCCAAGCCTTCGGTCGTGGGAGGCACGGGGCCAATGCCCAGCCGGTCGAGATAGAGAGAGAGGTCGAAACCGCTCACGGCGTCGCGCTCAGACCCATTTCGCCAGCGGTGGCAGGCTCATCAGGACGGCGTTGGCGTCATGGCCGGTGGCGAGCCCGAACTTGGTGCCACGGTCGTAGACAAGGTTGTATTCGGCATAAAGACCGCGGTGGATCAGCTGGGTATCCTTGTCAGCCTCGGAGCAGTCCTGCACGCGCCGCTTTTCCACCAGCGGCAGGTAGGCGGGCAGAAAGGCGCGGCCGATGTCCTGTGTCAGGGCGAAATCCACCTCCCAGTCGCCGGTGTTGCGATCGTCCATGAAGATGCCGCCGACGCCGCGCGCGCGATGACGATGGGGGATGTAGAAATACTCGTCCGCCCAGGCCTTCAGCTCGGGGTAGAGCGTGTCCCCGTGCGGATCGAGATGCGCCTTTTGGGTGGCGTGGAAATGCGCCGTGTCCTCATCGTATTCGATGCAGGGGTTCAGGTCGGACCCGCCGCCGAACCACCAGGCGCCCGGGGTCCAGAACATGCGGGTGTTCATATGGACGGCGGGGCAATGCGGGTTCTGCATGTGGGCGACAAGGCTGATGCCCGAGGCCCAGAAGCGCGGGTCGTTGTCCATGCCGGGCACGCCACGCGCCGCCATTGCCTTTTGCGCGGCCTCACCCAGGGTGCCGTAGACGGTCGAGACGTTGACGCCGACCTTTTCAAACACGCGGCCGCCGCGCATGACGCTCATCAGTCCGCCGCCCGCGTCTGATCCGTCGTCGGAGGCGCGCTTTGTCTCGGTCACCTCGAAGCGGCCCGGTGCCATGTCAGAGAAGGGGCCTTCGGAATGGCTGTCCTCCAGCCCTTCGAAAGCGGCAACGATCTCGTCGCGCAACTGGCGGAACCAGCTGCTGGCGCGGTCCTTTTCGGTGTCCATCATACGGTGCTCTCCCTTTTCAGGGATGTCTAGGTCAGCAAGGCACGCGCGACAAGCGTCAGTGCGCCGGGGCCGCCACCGGGTCCAGCAGGGTGCGCCCGCCGTCGACCGTCATGATCTGGCCGGTGACAAAGCCCGCGCCCTCGCAGGAAAGAAACTGCACCGACTCGGCAAGTTCGCGCGGGGCGGCGATGCGGCCCAGCGGCGTGTGGTCCTCGATGTCAGAGCGATAGCTCTTGTGCTCGCGCAGCGTGTCCTTGAGGCTGGAGGACATGACCGAACCGAAGGCGACCGCATTCACGCGGATCCGGTGCGGCGCCAGCGCCACGGCCATCGAGCGGGTCATCTGGTCCAGCGCGGCGCAGGACACGGAATAGCCCAGCAGTTCGGGATGCGTGCGGCGCGCGGCGATGGACGACAGGTTGACGATGGCGCCCACCTGTCCCTCTTCCTGTCCCGCCGCCTGCTTGATCATCCGGCGCGAGACCAGCTGGGTCATGCGGTAGGCCGTCGTCAGGTTCTGCGACAGAAGCGTTTCCATCGTGTCATCCTCCAGGTCCAGCGGATCGGAGGTCAGCAGCTGGCGCGAGCCGTTGATCAGGATGTCGACCCGGTCAAAGGCGTCGAGCGTGGCGGAAAGGAGGTTCGCCATCGTCAGGCGTTCGCGCAGGTCGCCGGCAAAATATCGGATCGAGCTGTCATCGTCAGAGCCCTTGCATTCCTTGACGAGCTGCGGCTCGTCCATGTCGGCGAGCATGACGTTGGCGCCCTTGTTGGCGAAATGGCGTGCGATGGCCAGGCCCACGCCATTGGCGGCGCCGGTCACGATCGCGGTCTTGCCTTCGATGGAGAAACTCATTGGGGGCCTCGTGAGGGGGTTTCGGTCAAGCTAAGCGCGTTCAGCGCCGATGACGAGAGGGGCGCGCGGCCTGCAGGATCTTGAACCGGTTGTCGCCGCCGATCTCTGATGATTCGCGAAAGGCCTCGGCAAGTGTGGCCTCGTAGGGCAGGTGACGGTTGGCAACCAGCCACAGCCGTCCGTGCGGCGCAAGGATGCGGGCCGCAGAGGTGATGAAGGCGCGGCCGATCTCCGGATCGGCCTTGCGGCCCTGGTGAAAGGGCGGGTTCATGATGACGCCGTCAAGCGCGTTGGAGGGAGTCCAGTCCGTTGCATCGGCCCAGTGGAACTGCGCGCGGGCGTCGCTGACGTTTGCGCGGGCGCAATCCAGCGCGGTCTTCTCGGCCTCGACGAGGTGTAGTTCGGTGACGGCCTCATTTTTCAGGATCTGGCGCGAAAGCCAGCCCCAACCGGCGCCGAGATCGGCAAAACGCCCTTTGATCGTGGCGGGCAGGGCCTTTGCCAGTGCCTGGCTGGCCGGATCGGGCCCGTCGGCGGAAAAGATGCCCGGCGCGGTCAGGTCGCCCGAGGACAGACGCGCGGGTTCGTGTTGCCAGTCCGCCAGATCGGCACCGCCCTCGAACCAGAGGCATTTGCCATGCGCCTTGGACACCTGGCCCAGCAGCGTCACGCGACCGCGCAGGGCCTTGACGATGGCTTCGATACCATCGGTCTTGGCGCCATTCACCACCACGAGCCCGCCGGGGGCCAGTACGCTGGCCCGGGCGAGGCGGTCTTCGGCCAGGTCACGGGCCCGGGGCAGGGTCACGATAACCGCGGCGTAGGGGCCGTCGGGCGCGGTCTGCACGGTGATGCCCCGCTGTTGCCAGGCGGCGTGATCGGGAAAGAATGTCTGGATGACCTCGACGCGGGCCAGGTCCAGCCCGACAAGATCCGCATCTCCGGGGGCGCCGACAAGCGCGATTCGGCCGTCGTCAGGCAGGGAAAGGCCGCCGGAGGCGAGGGCGAAGGAAAGACGATCGGTGGACATGGGACGGAAGGGCGCGGGCGCCTATTCCTTCTCCATCGTGCATTGCAGGGGGTGCTGGTGACGGCGGGCGAAATCCATCACCTGCCCCACCTTGGTTTCCGCGATCTCGTGGCTGAAGACGCCGACCACGGCGACACCTTTCTTGTGGACGGTCAGCATGACCTCGAAGGCCTGCGCATGGGTCATGCCGAAGAAGCGTTCGAGCACATGCACGACGAATTCCATCGGCGTATAGTCGTCATTCAGCAGCAGAACCTTGTAGAGCGGCGGGCGCTTGGTCTTGGGCTTGGTCTTCACGGCGATGTCGGCGTCGCCCTCGCCGTCATCGGGCGGGGTGCCGGTCATCATGAACGTCCGGGTGAAGTGGGCGTCTGTCATCAGGGCAATCGCGCTTTGGGTTTCCGTCTACGGCCCTTGTATATAGGGTAGGGGAGGTTGGCGAAAAGGGGGCCGTTCGCGGCTGCATACAGGATGCCGAAAAAACTGCAAACAATCGGTTTCGATGCGGATGACACCCTGTGGCACAACGAACGCTTTTTCGTGCTCACCCAAGAGCGATTCGCAGATCTGCTGCGCGACTACGCGGAAAAGGACCACCTGGCCGAGCGCCTGGTCGAGGCCGAGCGCCGCAACATCGGCCACTACGGATTCGGGGTGAAGGGTTTCGTCCTGTCGATGATCGAGACCGCCATCGAGGTGACGGAGGGGCGCGTGCCGGCCTCGGTCATCTCGGAACTGATGGCGGCAGGGCGTGACATGCTGGCCCACCCGATCGAGCTTTTGCCCCATGCGCAGGACGCGGTGGAGGCGGTGGCCGACACGCATCGCGTGGTCCTGATCACCAAGGGTGACCTGCTGCACCAGGAACGCAAGCTGGCCCAATCGGGCCTCGGTGACCTTTTCGACGGGGTCGAGATCGTTTCGGACAAGCAACCCGACACCTATGCGCGCATCTTCGGTTCTCTGCCAGGCGGCACCGGTGCGTCGATGATGGTGGGCAACTCGATGAAATCGGACGTCGTCCCCGCCATTGAGGCCGGTGCCTGGGGCGTGCATGTGCCGCATGATCTGGCCTGGGCGCTGGAACATGCCGAGCCCCCCGAGGCGCCGCGATTCCGGACCCTGACCGATCTTGGCGATCTGCCCGGCCTCGTTCACGAGATCGGCTAAAGAGGGTCGCAACCGAGTCGCCATATTTCGGCCATATTTCGCCACATTGCCGTCCTAATGGACGGTCTAGGGGCTGGACGCGTATCAACCCGCTACATCTAGCGGGTTCACAATGATAAAAATCCATGAATATCAGGGCATTGCCCGCTTCTCTTGAAGTTCCTTTCGTGTTAGCATCCTCTTAACCACGGTCGCGCAAAATGGGGCCGGGACATAAGCAACAACCCCAACCGAAAAATCGGGGGGACGAGGCAGAAAGGCAGTGTATCGTGACGGGACGTCGCAGGCAGTCAGGCCATTGGGGCCTGTATTTCTTCATGTTCGTGTGGCTCATTGTTCTGTTGCCGCTCAGCGTAGCGGCTGCGCCCTATGCAGCCATGGTGATGGACGCACGCAACGGCAAGGTGCTGCACGCGCAGAACGCCGATACCCGGCTGCATCCCGCCTCTCTGACCAAGATGATGACGCTCTATATCGCCTTCGAGGCGGTGCAGAACGGCGAGTTGACGATGGACACACTGATCACCGTGTCGCGCAAGGCCGCAGCGGAAGAGCCGTCGAAACTGGGCCTGCGGCCCGGCCAGAAGATCAAGCTGCGTTACCTGGTGCGCGCGGCGGCGGTCAAATCCGCCAATGACGCCGCCACGGCCATCGCCGAGGGAATCGAGGGATCCGAGGCCGCCTTTGCCCGCCGCATGAACCGGACCGCCAAGGCGATGGGCATGACGCGCACCACATTCAAGAATGCACACGGTCTGACCGAAAGCGGGCACCTGTCCACGGCGCGCGACATGACGATCCTGGGGCAGCACATGATCTACGACTACCCGCAGTATTATAACCTGTTCTCGCGCAAGACCGCGGATGCGGGGGTGCGCCGGGTGAATCACACCAACTCGCGGATGCTGAGTTCGTACCGTGGCGCCGACGGGATCAAGACCGGGTACACACGCGCCGCCGGTTTCAACCTCGTCGCTTCGGCCGAGCGCGGCAGCGAACGGGTGATCGCCACCGTCTTTGGCGGTCGGTCGACGGCCACGCGCAACGCACGGGTGGCGGAACTGCTGGACCTGGGGTTCAAGAAAGCCCCGACCTGGGTGAAGGTGCGCAAGCCCGATCGTCCGCCCTACCTTGGCAAGGGGGCTGGTGCCGGCGGCATCGTGGTCGCCAATACCTCGGATCCGGCGCCGGGCACGCGGGCGAAGTCGATCCGGGTTGCCTCTGCTGCCGTGACCCGCAGCCTGAGGCCCAAGGCGCGACCGGGCAGCGCGGTGGATCCGGCGTTGGTGGCACCGCTGGTGGCCTCGGTCGGCAAGGACATCGAGCGAGAGTTGCAGGAGATCGTGCTGGCCTCCGATACTGCGCCGGACCCCGCGCCCGACGACCCGGAGGTGGTTGTCGTGGCCGATGTCACCGATGTGGCCGCCCCGGCGAAGTCGAAAAAGCCGGTGCAGCGGCCAGCCGCGGCCGCCGCCACGCTCAGCTACAAGGATACACCGACACCCGCCCGCAAGGCCGAGGTCGTCACACGCCTGTCGACCTCCGGCGGGCGGCACTGGGGCATCAACGTGGGCCGCTTCCCGAACGAGTACCAGGCGCAGAAGATGCTCTTGAAGACCGGGCTCACGGAAACAGCGACACTGGATGATGCCTTGCGCAAGGTTGTGCGGGGCAAGACAGGCTTTGACGCGATGTTCATGGGGATGACGCGCGACGGCGCCGAACTGGCCTGCCGTCGGCTTCAGGCACGACAGATGACCTGCTTCATGGTCGGGCCAAGCTGATCCGACGAGGCGCAGGCTGACAAACAGAAAGGCGGCTGTACCTGGAGGTACAGCCGCCTTTTTGTTGCGCTGTCCGCCGGGTCAGCGGACAGCGTCCAGGATCTGATCGATCACGCTCATCACACGCTCGACGCGGCTTTCCTCGGAAAGGAGATCGGCGACAAGGCTGCGCAGTTCGTTGCTGGTCCGCAGGTGGCGCGACTGGGCGTATGAAATGACGCCGATCAGGTCGTTCGAGGGGCAGACCCCCTCGCGATAGGCCCAGACGGTGCCGTTGCGCGCGGGACGCGCCTGCAATCCGCAGCGTCGCTCTGGTGGCACGTCGCGCCAGAACAGCGTCATGATGTCGACCAGTGCCGAACTGTCGTTCGAGAAATAGTTGTGCGCCAGCATGTCGTCGCCAAGCGAGGTCATGTCGATGCTGTCGAAGGCCGGATGCGCCAAGATCACATCCCCGCCCAGCCCGGCCCGGGGGGCAGATCCGTGCAGTTTGCCCGAAGACACCAGCGCCCAGTCGGTGGACGAGGCATAAAGCGTCATGCGCTGGGCCAGCGGCGCAAAGGTGCCCGCCATCGCGCCGAACAGTTCGGCGTCCACGTCGGGCGCGGCAAACATGACCTGATCCAGGATCGGCTGGTCACCCGGACGCGCGTCGCGGCGCAGCGCCATGATCTCCAGCGCGTCGGTCAGGGCGCGGTTGCCCATCGAATGCGCGACCACGTTGATCGAGCGCGCGCCGGAGCGCAGCACCAGGTCTTCGAGAAAGCGCGCGAGGCGACGGCCGGACAAGCGCACGACGGCGGCGTCGGCGTTGTACCCGATCGTGGTGTCGCGCGAAGGCCATGAAAACAGGACCGGCACGGTGCCGTTGCCCATGTCGTGCACGACCTGCGCCGTGCGTTGGGCGGCATATTCGAAACTGGTGTTGTAGCCGTGGATGAAAACCAGAAGATCGCGCTGGCCGTCCTCCTCGAATTCCCCCTGCAGGCGGCCGTAGAAACTGTCGGGATCGACCGGCTCGACCGATTTCAACAGGATGTGCTTGGACGGGTTGGCGCGGAATTCCAGGCGCCAGATCGAGGGTTTCTCGACCTGTCCGGCGACGTGGATGTTGGGGATCGTGACCGTGGCAATCCCAAGTTCCAGCCGATCACCGCGCTCGCCACCATAGAATCGGGCAGGGTGCTTGTCTCCGCTGCGGGCGCGGTCGGTGGCATAATAGACATCGACTGCGTGGAAGCCGTCGTCCTCGCTGACAAACGATGTCTCGAGCGACGGCGAGGCCAGCGCCTCGAGCGCGGCGCGTGCCCGATCGGCCGCGGCGTCGTCGCCCATCAATTCCGTCAGTCGGACCAATTCGGCATAGAGGTCGCGCAGCACGGCATCGCTGCGTCCGGTTTCTTCCTCTGCGGCAATGGCGGCCTCGATCATCGTACGGGCCGAGCTGACGGCGCCCTGCGCCTCATAGGTTTCGGCGGCCTTGATGAAAGCGGGCACCGGGTCCTCGCCCAGTTCGGTCCGGGCAAATGCGCGGGTGCGGGCCAGGTCGGCCCAGGCGTCGGCGGCCTGAACATAGCCCAGCCCGTCCAGCAGGTCGGCCCGCAGCTGCATCAGGTCGACCAGGATGCGGATATTGGGGGGGGTGCCCAGGACAATCGGATCTCTCAGGGCGATATCGACCTGCTGCAGGGCCTGGAACGGATCGGTCCCGGCCAGCGCGTCCAGCGCGATGACCCGGCTGATGTCCTGCGCCCGGCCCGGTGCCGGGACGGCTGTCAGGCTTGCGAGAAAAGCCAGGAATACGAAACGGGTAAACTGTGTCATCGTCCCCTCACGGGCATAGAGAGTCCATCCTGTAATGATTATGATGGCTTGGAGGACTGGAACAAGGTGGGGAATACCCGCGCTTGTCCGTTGCGGACACGACACCGTGCCAAAAGAAAAACCCCCGCGAGCGGGTCGCAGGGGTTCGTGTCTCAAAATGCGTTCGGTCGCTTACAGCAGCCCTTCGCGCTGGGCCTTTTTGCGCGCCAGCTTGCGGGCGCGGCGAATCGCCTCGGCCTTTTCACGGGCTTTCTTCTCGGAGGGTTTCTCGAAATGCTGCCGAAGCTTCATCTCGCGGAACACGCCTTCGCGCTGCAGCTTTTTCTTCAGAGCGCGGAGCGCCTGATCGACATTGTTGTCGCGAACACTGACCTGCATGTGGTTGTCACCACCTTTCTAGGTTTGAGTTGCAAGGAGAATTGCAGGAGGTGGCCGTATAGCAACCGTTGGCCTAGTTGTCTAGAGTGACGCCGCGACGAGAGGAACCCGTTCCATGCCCGATACCGCAGACAAGATCCTGGACGCCGCCTTGATGCATGTGCCCTTTGACGGCTGGTCCGAAACGAGCTTTCGCGCCGCGGTTTCCGACGCCGGGGTGGACCCCGTGGTGGCCCGCGGGTTGTTCCCGCGTGGGGCGGTTGATCTGGCCGTGGCCTATCACAAGCGCGGTGATGCCGAGATGCTGCGCCGGATAGACGAGGCCGACCTTGAGGACATACGCTTTCGCGACCGCGTGGCCTTTGCCGTGCGGGCCCGGATAGAGGCCGCCGAGGACCGCGAGGCGGTGCGGCGCGGGACGACCCTGTTCGCCTTGCCGGTCTATGCGCCCGATGGCGCGCGGCTGATCTGGGGCACGGCGGACGCGATCTGGACGGCGCTGGGGGACACCTCGCAAGATTTCAACTGGTACACCAAGCGGGCGACGCTTTCGGGGGTCTATTCCTCGACCGTGCTTTACTGGCTTGGCGACGATTCACTGGAAAACGAGGCGACATGGGCCTTCCTGGATCGCCGGATCGAGGACGTGATGCGCTTTGAAAAGGCCAAGGCGCAGGTGCGCGGAAACCGTTTGCTGAGCGGGCTGATGGCCGGCCCGGCAAAAATCCTAGAGCGGGTGCAGGCGCCTTCCCGGGACGGGTCCGACCTGCCCGGTGGCCATACCTACCCTCGCTGACCGGGCGGTCGGCCGCGCGCAATCGGCGCAGGGGGCGGCGCGGGAAACCGCTTTGCCGCCCCGGTCCTGCTTGCTACCAAATCCGCAAACAGAGAGGCTGAACCATGACGGAAACCATGCGCGCGATCGAGATCACAGAGCCGGGCGGGCCGGAGGTGCTGAAACCGACGACCCGCCCGATGCCGCAACCGGCGGCGGGGCAGGTGGTCATCAAGGTCGCCTATGCCGGGGTCAACCGCCCGGACGCCCTGCAACGCGCAGGCAGCTACGCACCGCCGCCCGGCGCCTCTGATCTGCCGGGGCTCGAGGCCTCGGGCGAGGTGGTGGCGCTGGGCGCCGGGGTGGAGTCCCTCTCGCTTGGCGACAAGGTCTGTGCATTGCTGCCCGGGGGCGGTTACGCGGAATATGTCGCCACCCCTGCCGCACATTGCCTCCCGGTGCCGCAGGGTATGGGGATGAAAGAGGCGGCCTGCCTTCCGGAAACCTTCTTCACCGTCTGGTCCAACGTCTTTCAGCGCGGCGGTTTGCAGGCCGGTGAGCGGTTCCTCGTTCACGGTGGGTCCAGCGGTATCGGGACGACGGCGATTCAGCTGGCGCATCATTTCGGCGCGCGTGTCTTTGCCACGGCGGGCTCTGACGCCAAGTGCAAGGCCTGTACCGATCTGGGCGCGGAACGGGCGATCAATTACCGCGACGAGGATTTCGTGGCGGTGATGAAGGAAGAAGGCGGCGCCAACCTGATCCTCGACATGGTGGGGGGCGACTACCTGCCGCGAAACGTCAAGGCGCTGGCCGAGGACGGGCGACTGGTGCAGATCGCCTTTCTGCAAGGTCCCAAGGTCGAGCTAAATTTTGCGCTGGTCATGATGCGGCGCCTGACAATCACCGGCAGCACGCTGCGCCCGCAGAGCGACCTGGCCAAGGCGCGCATCGCGGACAGCCTGCGTGAAACGGTCTGGCCATTACTGGACACGGGCAAGGTGGGGCCGGTGATGGACAGCGAGTTCCCGATGGACCAGGCCGCAGAGGCGCACATGCGCATGGAAAGCTCGGGCCATATCGGCAAGATCGTGTTGAAGGTGGCCGGGTAAGGGGGCGCTGCCCCCTCTTGGCCTGCGTTCAATTCACCACCGGTGGTATTTTGACCAAAGAAGCAGGGGCGCGGCACCGTTTCGCGCCCCTTGTCGGGTCAGATGACCGCACGGCGATAGAGATGCCAGGTCGCGTGGCCCAGGACCGGCAGGACGATCACCAGTCCAATGAGAGCGGGGATGCTGCCCAGCACCAGACCGGCGGTGACGATGGCACCCCAGGTCAAGATCACGCGCGGATTTTCCCGGGTGACGCGGACCGAGGTCAGCACCGCCACGGGCAGCCCCACCGATCGGTCCAGCAGAAGCGGGAAGGACACCACGCTGGTGGCCAGCACGGCAAGCGCAAAGATGCCGCCGATGGCGCACCCGGCGATGACCATCACCAGCCCGGCCCCGCTGGCGAGATCGCCGAGGAAGGCGCCGATTGAGGCCGGCGCCTCTGGCCCCAGCGTCGCGCCATAGAGGTGGCCGGCCACCACCAGCCAGAGGCAAAAGATCACCGCCAGGTAGATCCCCAAGACCAGGATCGAGGCGAAGCGGGGACTTTCCACCACCTTGAGCGCCCCGAGCCAGCCGATTTCCTCGCCCTGTTCGCGGCGGCGGCTGATTTCATAGACACCGACCGCCGCGACCGGCCCCAACAGGGCAAAACCGGCGATCAGGGGAAAGATGAGAGGGATGAGGTTCATATTGAGCGCGGCCAGCGCCAGGATGATGCCGATGACGGGGTAGAGCAGCACCAGGAACATCACGTCGGTTCGGCACTTCTGGAAATCGTACCACCCGGCTGACAGGGCCTCTCGCAGGTCCTCGGTGGTCAGCGTGCGGGTGCGGGGCGGCGTGGTATCCTCGCTGCCCAGGGATTGGGCCGAGTCCGCCGCGTGGCGTCCGGCCAGCCCGAAGGCATTGGCAATCCAGGTTCCGGGATTTCCGATGGTCTGAGGCATGAGTCCTCTCCTCTTGGCGATTGTCGCGCCAACCGGGGGCCCCGTCGCGCGGCGACGGGCAGGCCAGTCGGACGCGCTGATGCGTCAAAAGGTAGCATATCTGCCGTGAAATTCCCATCACGGTCACGAGATTGGGTCAGAGTTTGTGGTCGAAGAAACCTTCGCCCGCGCGCGACAGCAGATCGGCCGCCAGGCTGCGCCCAAGTTCGGCCCCCTGCGCGACGGGGCCGGTGATCTCGCCCGCATGGGCCTCGGAGCCGTCGGTTTTCAGGATCTCACCGCGCAGGCGCAGGTTGTCGCCATCCAGTTCCGCCAGCGCTGCGATGGGGGTTTCGCAGGAGCCGTCGAGCGCGGCCAGAAAGGCGCGTTCTGCGTGTAGCCGCAGGGCGGTGGTCGCGTCATGGATGGCCGCCAGCATGTCTCGGGCGCGGGTGTCGTCGCTGCGGCGCTCAATACCGATGGCGCCCTGGGCGACGGCGGGCAGCATGTCCTCGGGCGCGATGGCCGCTTGCGGCACCTCGGTCATGCCGAGGCGATTCAGCCCGGCGCAGGCCAGGAAGGTCGCCCGCGCAACGCCGTCGTGCAGCTTTTTCAGCCGGGTCTGAAGGTTGCCGCGGAACTCGACCACCGTCAGGTCGGGGCGGCGGTGCAGCAGTTGCGCCCGGCGCCGCAGCGAAGAGGTGCCGACGATGGCGCCTTCCGGAAGATCGTGGATCGAGGAGAACTCGGGGCAGATAAAGGCGTCGCGGACGTCCTCGCGCGGCAGGTAGCAGTCCAGCACCAGCCCCTCGGGCTGTTCGGTGGGCATGTCCTTCATCGAATGCACGGCCAGGTCGATCGTGCCCGCCAGCATCGCCTCTTCGATTTCCTTGGTGAACAGGCCCTTGTTTCCGATCTCTTTTAGCGGGCGGTCGGCGTCAATCAGGCTGCGGTCGTCGCCGGTGGTCTTGATGACCACGATTTCAAAGGCATCCAGCGGCAGGTCGAAAGCGGCGGCAAGCCGGTCGCGTGTTTCATGCGCCTGGGCCAGCGCGAGCGGTGAGCCGCGGGTGCCGAGTTTCAGCGGGGATTTGGGCGTGGGCAGATCGGTCATGGCAAAGGGTTAGCGCGGGGCGGCGGGAAAGGAAACGGGATTTGGGGCTGCGGGGCTGCGGCAAGCGCGCCCGGTCCGTCAAGTCGGCTTGACACCGGCAAGCCCGCGTCGGACCAAGGCCCCCGGACCTGGAGGAGCGAGAGCGATGACCAAGACGATCCTGCGTGCCCTTGAGGGCGAGACCCTGCCGACGCCGCCGATCTGGATGATGCGGCAGGCCGGGCGCTACCTGCCGGAGTACAAGGCGACGCGGGCCGAGGCGGGGGATTTCCTGTCGCTCTGCTACAACCCCGATCTGGCAACCGAGGTGACCTTGCAGCCGATCCGGCGTTACGGGTTCGACGCGGCTATCCTCTTTGCGGACATCCTGCTGCTGCCGCAGGCGCTGGGTATGGACCTGTGGTTCGTCACCGGCGAGGGGCCGCGCCTGTCGACCATCGCCAGCGACGCGGATTTCGACAAGCTGGGCCCGGGCGAGATGATTCACGACACGTTGAACCCGGTCTACCAGACCGTGCGCAACCTCTCGACGGCGCTGCCTTCGGACACCACGCTGATCGGGTTCGCCGGTGCGCCTTGGACGGTGGCGACCTACATGATCGCGGGCAAGGGCACCAAGGATCAGGGTCCGGCGCATGCGCTGAAGGCCGAAAATCGGGCGTTGTTCGAAAAGATCATCGACCGGCTGACCGAGGCGACCATCGACTACCTGTCCGAGCAGGTGAAAGCCGGGGCCGAGGTGGTCAAGATCTTCGACAGCTGGGCGGGGTCGCTGCAGGGCGAGGATTTCGACCGCTATTGCACCGCGCCCGCGCGGACCATCACGCAGGAACTGAAAAGCCGTTTCCCGGGCCTCCCGGTCATCGCCTTTCCGCGCCAGGCGGGCGAGAAATATGTCGGGTTCCACGAGGCGACCGGCGCGGATTGCGTGGCCGTGGACGACAGCGTGACGCCGGAATGGGCGGCGGAAAACGTGCAGGTTTCGGGCTGTGTTCAGGGCAACCTGGCCTCGTCGCACATGGTGACGGGCGGTCAGGCGCTGGTGGATGAAACGCGGCGCGTGGTCGAGGCCTTCCGCAAGGGGCCACATATCTTCAACCTGGGCCACGGGATCACGCCGGATGCGGACCCCGAGAACGTGCAGTTGATGATCGACACGGTGCGGGGGATGTAAGCAAAGGGACGGCAGGCCCCGCTTCACACATGCGCAGGTTGGCCGCGTCCACCAAGGATGACGTCCATGCTCATCCCGCCGACCCACATGCAGAACAGGGCCAGCCAGGCGGTGCCGGCAAAGATCGACCCGCCTGAGACGCCGGCGCCGATGGCGCAGCCGCCGGCCAGCATCCCGCCGAACCCCATCATCGCAGCGCCGATCATCGCGTTGCGCATGGGCGACGGGCCTTCGAACCCCTGGAACTTCAGCTCCTTGCTGATGAGGGCGGCGAGGAAGGACCCAAGAACCACACCCGGCACCAGCCCAATATCGAATTCCAACACCGAATTGCGGTCGAGGAAGAACATCAGCGTGTTGGCCGAGGGGCCGGTGAAGGTCAGGCTCTCGATTTGCACGGGGTCAAAGGCCACCTGGCTCAGCGCATGGGTCAGCCCATAGCCCACGGCGGCAGCGAACCCGACTCCGGAGGCGAAGACCAGCCGTGACAAGCCGATCCGGTTGCGGCGGCTGAGTTCCAGCGCCAAGAGCGCGATGGCCAGCCCGATCACCAGTCCGGCCTCGCGCGGCAGGTGCAGAGCAGCCAGAAAATCCATGTTGCGCCCGCCAGAGGTGATCCACATGGCCGCCAGTCCGTCGCGCAGCGGGGCCAGCCAGCCGGTCAGCGACATCTGCGCGACGACGGCAAAGATCAGCCCGGACACGACCGAACGCAGGTTGCCCGTCGCTGCCAGCACCAGCAGGCGGCCGGAACAGCCGCGCGCCAGCACCATGCCCGCGCCGAACAGCAAACCGCCGATGATCGCGCCGGACCAACTGCCCGGAACCGCCATCATGCGGGCCTCTGACGTTTCCAGCAGCCCCAGGATCTGTGCCGCCTGTACCCAGACGACGGCGGTGGAAAAGGTCAGCAACCAGACAGCCACCTTGTCCTGCATCATGCCGCGCGCGAATTCGACCGTGGCCGCCCGCAGGCAGAACCGGGACCGTTGTGCCGCGACGCCGAAGATCACCCCGGTGATCAGGCCAAACAGGGCCGCCGTCGGGTTTTCGCCGATTCGGTCGATCAGGGGGACGATATCCATGCCAATGCCTCCGCGTGCTTGATGGGCCGCGTGATGCACCGGACCGGACCGGACCTGCCTTGATACAGATCATGAAAACGGAATGTTGCGGGTCAGGTGAACAGGCCAAAGACCAGCGGCAATGGGGCGACGGCGATGGCAACGGCGGCCACAAAGCGGGTGGGCGCAAAAAGTCCCGATACCCCGGCGAGAAAAGCGATGCCCCCTCCGCCGCCGATCAGAGAGTTGCCGGGCGTGTTGATCAGCGCGATCAGCAGCAGGTAGCGGTTGCGCACTGCCAGGCGTGTGAAGCGTCCCGGAGCCTGCCGGGCCAGCCAGGCGGCGCGCGCCTCTGGCGGGGTCGCGCGGAGATCTTCGAGCAGCAGCGCAAAACGTCCGAGACCCAGCTTGCGAAACCCTTTGGCCGCGACATGAGGTGGCAGCAGGCGGGCGAGCGCAAAGGACAGGACGAGCGCGGCCAGCATGCCGCCATAGACCAGCGGGGCCAACGCGCCGCCGAAGATCAGCAGAAGAGCGATGCCGATCTCGGCCCCCGGCACGAAAGGCAGGGCTGACGTGAGGACATAGATCGCCAGCGCCAGCATCACCATCCGATGAATCAGCGGTTCGTTCATCGGGCGCATCTCGGGCAGGGTCACGCCCCTCAGCAGGTCGGCCAGCAACCATCCGCCAAGCAGCAACAGGCCATAGATCAGGAGGGCGCGTCGATACGTTTTCAGCGCCGTCAGAAGCGCGCGCATCGGGGATTCCCGGTCGGATCCAGCCGGGTCAGCCGGGTACGGATGGCCGTCAGATCGGGGGGCGTCGTGCCGGCCTCGCGCTTTCCAGTGAAGGCAAGGTCGCGGCGGGCCGTCCAGTACCAGCGCTGCCGCGACCACCGGATCGCGACCTCGATCGCCCCGTCGGATCGGACGATCCCCTGGTAGTCAAAGCGGCCCCGGTTGTTGCTGCGCAAAACGCCGCCCAAGACGATTCCCTCTTGTGTCTGGCGGGCCGTGTAAGGGCCAGGGTGAAAACCGCAGTCGGTGCAGATTCCGGACCAGAAATGCCCTTCGTCAAAATACAGCCTGTCGCCCAGGTCGGGCGCGTCTGCCGGGCCGATACGTCCCGCAAAGACGCGCCCGTCCAGCAGTCCATCGCCCGCAGATGCCCAGACCGGGGCCAACCAGCAAAGAGCCGGCAGGAGCGGGAAAAAGGTCAGGAGGCGCAAGGCTGACATGGATTATCCGGGGATGGGTAACGACCAATCTAGCACGGGGCGTCGGTAACGCAAAACGGGGCGGTTTTGCACTGGCCCACAGGCGACCGGGAGATGTCGTAAACCGGCCTCCTCGTGGCGACAGATCGCCGTCGCAGCCGGGACAGAGGCATGGGTGGCGATTCGGGCATGGTTCCGGGAATACCCGTGCGCAAGAGGAGAGGCGTCATGGACTTCGACATGGAATTCGCCAACGAAATGATGATGGCCGTGGCCAAGCTGCCGGTTGTGGCGAACGCGGACCACGCGCCGCTGGAGGGCGGAGAGGATCCGGCGTTTGGCACCGTACGCTGGCGGACCCTGTTCTCTGCCGACAAGACCTCGACCTCGGGCATGGTGATGGGCGTGGCGGAATTCGGCCCTGCCGGAACCCTGCTGCCGCATCGTCACAGCCCTGCCGAGATCTATTTCGGTCTCGAAGGATCGGGCATCGTGACCATCGACGGCGTGCCGCATGAACTGACGCCGGGCACCGCGCTTTACATCCCCGAGGACGCCGAGCATGACACCGTTGCCGGGACGGAGGGACTGCGGTTCCTTTACGTTTTTGCCAAGGACCGTTTCGCAGAGGTGGAATACCGGTTTTCGGCGGCGCAGGCGGTCTGACCTGCAAGCATTGGCCGCCGCTGTCCGGGCGTGTGCCGGGGGCGGCGGTGGCTGTGTGCGTAAATGCACCGAACCGGGACTCGCCAAGCCAAGTGTGACGGCTTAAAGCAAAATCATGACCCCGGTTCCCCTTTCAGAAGCGCGCCACCTTCCGGTCTGGCGGCGCCCGATCGCCCTCCTGGCGCTCATGGCGATTGCCATGCCGCTGTCCTTTGCCACCTGGTCGGCACTGCTCAACAACTTCGTCATCGAGGTGGCGAGTTTCGAAGGCAAGGATATCGGATGGCTCCACACCGTGCGCGAGATTCCGGGGTTTCTCGCCATCGGGGTGATCCTGGTGCTGCTGGTGGTGCGCGAACAGGTGCTGGCGCTGGTGTCGCTGGCGCTGCTGGGTGTCGCGACGGGCGTCACGGCGATGTTTCCCAGCCTCGGTGGCCTGCTTTTCGTGACCCTGCTCAGTTCGATCGGGTTTCACTACTACGAGACGGTAAATCAGAGCCTTCAGTTGCAGTGGCTGCCCAAGGATCGTGCACCGCAGATGCTGGGGTGGCTGGTCGCCGTGGGGTCGGCCGCGACCTTTGTCGCCTATGCCTGTATCGTTGTGACGTGGCGGGTCTATGATCTGTCCTACAGCCTCGTTTATGTCACCGCCGGGGTGCTGACGCTGGGGATCACAGCCTGGTGCGCCTTTGCCTTTCCACAGTTCGAAAGCCCCAATCCGCAAGTCAAGAAATTTGTCCTGCGCCGCCGCTACTGGCTGTACTATGCGTTGCAGTTCATGTCGGGCGCACGGCGGCAGATCTTTGTCGTCTTTGCCGCCTTCATGATGGTGGAACGATTTGGTTACGACGTGCACGAGATCACCTCGCTTTACCTCGTGACGCTTGTGCTCAGCATGGTGGCGACGCCGATCTTTGGCCAGGTGGTGGCCCGGTTCGGCGAACGCAACGCGCTGACCTTTGAATATATCGGGCTGACGCTGGTGTTCCTGGCCTATGGCGGGTTGTTCTGGTTTGGCTGGGGCGTGGTTCTGGCGGCGACGCTATATGTCCTGGACCATATCTTTTTCGGCTTTGCCTTCGCGCTGAAGACATATTTCCAGAAGATCGCCGATCCGGGCGACATGGCGCCCACCGCGGCCGTGGCCTTTACCATCAACCATGTCGCGGCCGTCTTTCTGCCGGCGCTGCTGGGGTATCTCTGGGATTCCTCGCCGGGGGCGGTTTTCGGCCTGGCAGCGGGCATGGCGCTGACCAGTCTTGCGCTGGCGCTGATGATCCCGCGCCACCCGGAACCTGGGAATGAGACCGTCTTCAGCGGGGTCGTTCCGGCCCCGGCGGAATAGGCGTGACCGACAAGGCGACCGACGCAGGGGGGCGTTTCCTCATCGGGTCGACGCTGGGCCATGTCGTCCGGATGACGCTCAGCGGCGCGGCGGGCATCACCTTTGTCTTTGTCGTCGATGCGGCCAACCTGTTCTGGCTGTCGCAATTGGGCCAACCGATCCTGATGGCGGCCATCGGCTATGCCTTTGCCGTCCAGTTCTTTACCGTCTCCATCGGCGTCGGCCTCATGATTGCCACCACGGCGCTTGTCTCGCGCAGCATCGGACGGGGTGAGCGGGCCATTGCGCGGGAACAGGGGGCGGCGGGTATGCTGCTGTGTTTCCTGGTGCAGGCGATGACGGCCGGGGCCGTGGTGCTGTTCCGGCATGACCTGCTGGCCAGCGCAGGGGCCGAAGGCGCGGCGTTGGACCTGGCCGCGCGCTACGTTGCGCTGTCCATGCCCTCGCTGGCGGTAATGGCGGTCGGCCTGTGCGGCAGTGCGGTGCTGCGCGCCGACGGACTGGCGCGGCAGGCGATGATGGTGACGATGGGCGGCGGGCTGATCATGCTGGGGCTGGATCCGCTGCTGATCTATGTCCTTGGCTGGGGATTGGACGGCGCGGCGCTGAGCGTTTGGATCTTTCGCGGTATCATGGCGGGGCTGGCGATCTGGTTTGCGGTGCACCGGCATGGGTTGCTGGCCGTGCCCCGGCCCACCCTGCTGGTCCGACATGGACCCGGTCTGCTGCGCGTGGCGCTGCCGGCGATCGTCACCCAGATGGCGACGCCCTTCGGAAACTTCCTGCTGACCGGGTTTATCGCCGTGCATGGCGATACCGCCGTGGCGGCATGGGCGGTCATCAACCGGCTGACGGTTGTGGCATTCGGGGGGCTGTTTTCCCTGGCCGGCGCGATCGGCGGCATTTTTGGCCAGAACTTTGGCGCGCGCCAGTTCGATCGTCTGCGCCAAACCTACCGCGACGCGGTTCTGTTCTGCGTGGTCTACGCGGCCGGGGTCTGGCTGATCCTGATGGCATTGACGGGCCTCATCGCCCGGGGCTTTGGGCTGGCGGGCGGCGGCGCAGAGGTCTTGCGGGCCTTCACGCAGATCGGGGCACTGTCCTTCACCCTCGGCGGGTTGCTGTTCGTCTCGAACTCGGCGTTCAACGCGCTTGGGCGCCCGCTCTGGGCCTCGGTGCTCAGCTGGCTGCGCGAAGCGGTCTTGCTGTGGCCCGTGGCGCTCTGGATGTCAGGGGCCTACGCGGCGCAGGGTGTGATCTATGCGCAGGCGCTGGTGGGGGCCGTCATGGGCGGTGTGGCCGGTGTCTTGGGGTGGCGCTATGTTGCCGGCATCGGAGAGGGGCCCTTGCCCAGGGTCAACTTGCGCGAACGGCGCGCCTGGCGCGACCCGAACCGTTGGCGCCGCCGCTAGAACTGGCCGCGCAGGGCAAAGGCCAAGATCGCCAGAACGATCACCAGGGTGAGGATCCAGAAGGCGCGCGCGATGCGTCCACGGCTAGTCATAGCTGAACTGCTCCAGCAGGATGTTGTGGGCGGGCACGCCAAGTCCCAGCAGCGCGTCTTCGACAGCATGCAGCATGGGTGGCGGGCCACAAAGCACAAAGACCCAGCGTGTCAGGGCCTCCGCATCAAGGTGCCGGGTCAGAACGTCGGGCGTGACGAACCCGGTTTCCCCCGTCCAGCCCTTGGGCGGGTCGGACAGGACATGGATCACGCGCAGTGGCCCGGAGTGCGATCGCGCGTCCAGCTCTTTGCGGCAGGCAATCTGCTCCTCGATCCGGTTGGCATAGAACAGAACGCGCGGGCGCGGGTCATCGTCGGCATCCAGCTGGCGCAGATGCGACAGCATCGGCGCAATGCCCACGCCGCCTGCAATCATCGCAACGCCTCCGGCCTTGCCGTGCCGCTGCAAGGTCAGTGAACCAAAGGGCGCATCCACCCAAGCGCGGGTGCCGGGCGTCACCTTGCCCAGGCGGTTGGTGAAATCGCCCAGTTCCTTGATGACAAAGCGCAGTCTGCTGCCCTCGGCCGGGGCAGAGGCGATGGAAAACGGGTTCTCGTCCAGCGAGACGGCGGGTTTGCCGATGCTGATCCATGCAAAATGCCCGGGCAGGTAGCGCAGGCCCGTGTGACCCTCGGGGGCAAGGCACAGCTCCCAGGTCCGGTCGGCCAGGCGGGTCACGCTGCTGACGCGCCATGGGCGCCGGGCCTTCATCAGCGGCTTGATCGCGTAGACCCAGGCAAGAGACAGCACGGCAATGGCGAACAGGACCCACCAGAATCCCCGGAGCACCGGATCGTCGCTGTAGCGCCCGGCTCGGGTGGCGTGCAGAACGCCAAGTCCCGCCATGACCAGCGCCATGATCCCGTGCAATGCGCGCCAGGTTTCGTGCCGGTACAGCCCGTCGCGCCCCAGCGCCATGACCATCACGGCGCCCAGCAACAGCCAGGCGACAATCCCGGGCCAGAGGCCGGACCAGTCAAAGTTCAACGGGGCGGCGCCCGGTGGTGTCAGGCCGGGCCGCAGGCTTTGCGGTCCGGAATAGAGGAATGGGTGCAGCAGGATCAGCACCGAGGCCGCGCGCGCCAGCAACTGGTGAAGCCGCATGGTGACATCCATTCCGATCCGTCCAGAGACGACGCGGAACCGCCCGGACAGGGCGAATTCAACCAGCAGGATCGCCAGCCCGGTCAAGGCCACACCGGTCGCCAGTTCGTCGCGCATGGGGCGTGGGGGAAGCCCCTGTAGCGCGGCCAATGCCAGCGGTGCGCAGGTCAGGGCAAGGTAGAGCAGGGCGAGAAGCGCGGCGGGCATGATGTCTTGGCCTAGGGTCAAATGCCCCTAGCACGGCGGCGGTACGAAATCACGTCAAACGCTGTGCGGCTTGCGGCGGTCGGGCTTTCGTGCCACAGCGAATGCGTTTTTTTCCATCAATGGACCGCCCACATGCCCAAGACCTGGACCGCCTTCACCAAGCTCGCCGACAAGGATAAGGCCGAGGCCCTGGGCCTTGCGCTGGAGGAGCTCGAGCCCGAACCCACGGGCATCGGCGTCTTCGAGATCGAGGATGGTTCCGGCACCTGGGAGATCGGCGGCTATTTCACCGAAGCACCGGACGAGATCGAGCTTGCCCTTCTGGCCGCAGCCTATGATGCCGAGAGCTTTGTCGTCTCCGAGGTGCCGGACACCGACTGGGTCGACAAGGTGCGGCGCGAACTGACGCCGGTCGAGGCGGGCCGCTTTTTCGTCTACGGCAGCCATGATGCCGACAAGATCCCCGAAGGTGCCGAGCCATTGCTGATCGAGGCAGCGATGGCCTTTGGCACCGGTCACCACGGCACCACCCAGGGCTGTCTCGAGGCGCTGGACCGGCTGGCGAACGAGGGCTTCCAGGGCCGTAATGTGGCCGACATCGGCTGCGGCACTGCCGTTCTGGCGATGGGTGCGGCACGCATCTGGCCCGATCCTGTGATCGCCTCGGACATCGACGAGGTCGCGGTCGAGGTGGCAGAGGCCAATGTGCGCGCCAACGGCCTGGGCGACAAGGTTGCCTGCGTCGAGGCCGCGGGCTTTGACAATCCCGAATTGCATGCCCGCGCACCCTATGACTTGGTCTTTGCGAACATCCTGAAACAGCCGCTGATCGACCTGGCCCCCGACATGGAAAAACACCTTGCGCCAGGGGGGTATGCGATCCTTTCGGGTATCCTGACCTGGCAGGCCGACGAGGTGGTCGAGGTCTACACTGCCCAAGGGATGCCGCAATTGCGCCGCGATGTGATCGGGGAGTGGGTGACTCTGACGCTTCGAAAAAACCAGTAAATAAAGGGTTAATCGGAGCAGTCGAAGCAAAATTAAATCCAATTGCCCCAATCTTGCCATAAAGTTTGGATAAAAATTGCCTCAACCGGTGGGGGCCGGTTGAGACGAGGCTGTCATGGACGACGCTCAGAGAAGCTTTTACAAGCGTGAACAAGCGCTGCGGCGCAAGCATGTCCGCATGTCACACGGCTATGTGACGCGGATGAACCGCAACGGTGTGATCGAACAGGTCCCGCAAAGCAGGATGAGCGGTCTCGGCCTGCACCTGATCTTACGCTTGGCGGTGGCGGTGATGCTGTTCAAAGTTGTCGCCCTGGCCTGGCTGGGCGATGCGAAATACGCCGGTCACATCGAACGCCTGTCGCAGGGTGTCATCTATGAAAAGGTCGGGGCCTGGATCCTGCAGGTCGATTCCGTGACGCGCATGTTGGCCGATTTCCTGACGCCGGCTATCGGCTGAGGCCCTCAGCACATCGCGAGACAAGAAAAAACCCGCGCTTCCGGTGAAGCGCGGGTTTTCCCTTTGCCGTGAGTGGCGGTGCGCCTCCGACCGATCATCCCGGTCGACCGTCAGCGCTGAGAGTCTCGATTAGCGGCGTGCAACCTCGTCGATGTCGCCACGGTGCAGACCGATGTCTTCCAGCTCGCGGTCGGTCAGGGCCGACAGGCTGTTGCGGGTCAAGCGTGCGTCGTTCCATTCGGCGAAGGCACCGAAGGCTGCGGCAAAGAGGCTGCCGATCCAGGTCGCGGAACCCGAAGCGCCGTAGGGGCGGGTGGCGCCGAATGCGGAGGTGAAGATGTTACCGATCTGGGCGGCGGAGCCCGACGCGGCGAAGGGGCGGGAAGTGTCGAGTGCGGCCATCGCTGGTCTCCTTTGGATGGGGGTGCGTGTTCGTTCTGAAAGCGCACATAGTTTGGGCAATCTGCTCCAGCAAGTCGCATTTTTCGCATGGGTCACATGCGATTTTTGCATGGCGAAATTCGCGGGTAACCCTACTGAAAAACAAGCAAAAATCCGCCTTGTCTGGCGTCGTTTTCAGGCAGTGCCCTGTCGGAAACAAGCCTCGGATGTCGGGGCTGGAACAGTCGGTGTCGCAAATGGTCCTCGCCGCATTAACCTTGGCTTTTGTTCGCCTTTCGTGCTAGCCGTGTCTGAAAAACAACACGGGCAGGCATCCATGCGGATATTGGGCATTGATCCGGGGCTTCGGACCCTTGGATGGGGGGTGATCGAGGTCGAGGGCAGCCGACTCAGACACGTCGCCAACGGGCTGTGCAAGCCCGGCGGCAAGGAGCTGGCAGAACGTCTGCTTGCTCTGCACGAGTTGCTGACCGATGTTTTCAACCGGATGATGCCCGACGAGGCGGCCGTGGAACATACCTTCGTCAACCGGGACGGCGCGGGGACGCTGAAACTGGGACAGGCGCGGGCGATCGCCCTTCTGGTCCCGGCGCAATTCGGCTTGCCGATCGGGGAATACGCGCCGAACTCGGTCAAGAAGACGGTCGTCGGCGTGGGTCACGCCGAGAAACATCAGGTGGAACACATGGTCAGCTTGCAATTGCCGGGCGCGAAACCGGCGGGCCCGGACGCAGCGGATGCCCTGGCGGTGGCGATCTGCCATGCGCATCACATGGGTGCCCGTCGCATGAAGGTGCGCGCATGATCGGGCGCATCGCGGGGCGGATCGTCTACCACGGCGAGGATCATGTTCTGATCGACGTGCAGGGCGTCGGCTATGTCGTCTATTGCAGCGACCGTGTGCGCGCGGGCCTCCCCGGCGCCGGGGAGGCCGCGGCGCTATTTACGGATCTGTTGGTGCGCGAGGACCTGCTGCAACTGTTCGGCTTCCCGACGCTGGTCGAAAAGGAGTGGTTTCGCCTGCTGATGTCGGTGCAGGGCGTGGGCGCCAAGGCGGCGCTGGCGATCCTGGGCACGCTTGGCCCGGACGGGGTCAGCCGCGCGCTGGCGCTGGGGGACTGGACGGCGATCAAGGCGGCCAAAGGAATCGGACCCAAGACCGCACAACGCGTCGTGAACGAATTGAAGGACAAGGCGCCCACCATCATGGCGATGGGTGTCGGCGAACCCATTGGTGCCGAACCGCAGACGGCCCCCGACGCGGTGATCGAGACAACTCCCGCCCCCGATGCCCCACGCAAGGCGCCTCCGCGCCGGTCCAGCGCGCAGGCTGAAGCGCTTTCCGCACTGGGAAATTTGGGCTACGGCCCCTCCGACGCGGCCGGCGCCGTGGCCGAGGCCGCAGGCGCCGAGCCGGAGGCGGATACCGCCGGCCTGATCCGCGCGGCGTTGAAGCTGTTGGCGCCAAAGGGGTAAGGGATGGACATGAGCGATCCCGACCCCACCCTGCGCCCCGATCCCCTGCCGGAGGACCGCGACCGCGCGCTTCGTCCGCAGATGCTGGAGGATTTCATCGGCCAGGCCGAGGCGCGCGCCAACCTGCGCGTCTTTATCCAGAGCGCGCGCAGCCGTGGCGAGGCGATGGACCACACGCTGTTCCACGGCCCTCCGGGCCTGGGCAAGACGACGCTGGCGCAGATCATGGCGCGGGAATTGGGCGTGGGATTTCGCATGACCTCTGGCCCGGTGCTGGCCAAGGCGGGCGACCTGGCGGCGATCCTGACAAACCTTGAACGGAACGACGTGCTGTTCATCGACGAGATCCACCGGATGAATGCCGCCGTCGAAGAGGTGCTTTACCCGGCAATGGAGGACTACGAGCTGGACCTCGTGATCGGCGAAGGACCGGCTGCGCGCACGGTGCGGATCGAGTTGCAGCCCTTTACACTGGTCGGGGCGACGACGCGGCTGGGCCTGCTGACGACTCCCCTGAGGGACCGCTTCGGCATTCCCACGCGGCTGAATTTCTACACGATCCCGGAGCTTGAAACGATCGTCGCCGGCAATGCCTCCAAGCTGGGTGTCCGGGTCGAGGGGGACGGAGCGCTGGAAATCGCGCGTCGGTCGCGCGGTACACCCCGGATCGCCGGACGGTTGCTGCGCCGCGTGGTGGATTTCGCTGTGGTCGAAGGCGGGGGCGTGGTCAGCCGGGCCCTGGCGGACAATGCGCTGACGCGGCTGGGCGTGGACAGCCTGGGGCTGGACGGAGCTGACCGCCGCTACCTGATGCTCATGGCCGAAAACTATGCCGGCGGGCCGGTCGGGATCGAAACGCTCTCGGCGGCGCTCTCCGAAAGCCGCGATGCGTTGGAGGAAGTGGTGGAGCCCTACCTCCTGCAACAGGGCCTCATCAGCCGTACACCGCGCGGGCGGATGCTGGCGCAGAAGGCCTGGAAACACCTTGGTCTAGCTGCCCCGCTGCCACCGGGGCAAAGTGATCTGTTCGAGGGCTGACGTCAGCCAGTCAACCCCGCAGCCCCGCGCAGGCGGTCGGTCAGGGCTCGGACCTTGGCAACGGTAAAGACGAAGGCGCTCACCAGGCTGAGCATGGTGCGTCGGCTGTGCATGTGATCCCTCCCCTGCGGTCCAATTTGAAATGGGGCCGGGTGCCGGTTGGGCAAACCCGGCTTGCAAGGGCGGTTTGCCTTTCGGGTCGTTTTCGGGCAGGTCGCGGCACAGCGCCAATCGACGACGTGAAAAGGACAGCCGGCATGACCCAGGACATGACCCCCGAAGAGATCGCCTCGCTCTTTACGCGGTCGGACGGCAGCTATCTTTGCGCGCGCTGGGGACGGCCCCTGGCGCCGATCGTCTTCGGTGTCGAAGAGGCGACCCTGCAGGTGGTCAAGGGCGCGTTCGAGGCGGTCTGCACGCTGGCCGGGCACCAGATGGCGGAAACCGACCCCGAGCTGGGGGCCAACGTCATGGTCTTCTTCTTCCGCGACTGGGCGGAATTGCTGGAGGTGCCAGATCTTGATCGCCTGATCGACGGGCTGGGTCCGCTGGTCGACCGTCTTCAGGCGGCGGATGCAAACCAGTACCGCGTGTTCCGTTTCGATGCCGATGGCGGGATCAAGGCCTGTTTCGTCTTCCTGCGGATGGACGGTGAAATGACCAAGGTGCCGGCCGAGACCCTGGCGCTGAGCCAGGTGGTGCAGACCATTCTTCTGTGGTCCGACAAGGCCTTCGCCGACCGCTCTCCGCTGGCGCAGGTCGAAAACGGGCGGGTGATCCTGCGGCCCGACCTGGCACAGGTGATCCGCGCGGCCTATGATCCGGTGCTGCCTGTCGCGGCGACGGATTCAAGTCATGCCTTGCGCCTTGCGGCGCGGATTGCGGCGGGTTCGGGGATGTCGGGCTAGCCTGTCGGCAAGCTGGGGTGGGCCGTACGTTTTGTACAAAACGTACGGCGAAATCCGCATTTTGTACAAAACGGCGCATGGGCCGGTCAGGGCGCGGACGAGATGGTCCCGCCCTGCGCCTGGTTCGGCCCTTAGCGCACCATGCCCACGATCTCGTAGGTCTTCTCCAGAATCGGCGCGGCGATGTCGCGCGCACGTTCGGAACCGCGCCGCAGGACCGTGTCGATCTGGGCGGGGTCGGCTGTCAGACGCTTCATCTCGGTGGAGATCGGTGCGAGCTTGGCCACGGCCAGGTCCGCCAGCGCGGGCTTGAAGGTGCCGAACTGCTGGCCGCCATGTTCCGTGATCACCTGCTCGACCGAGAGATCGGCGAGGGCCGCGTAGATGTTCACCAGGTTGCGCGCCTCTGGCCGTTCTTCCAGACCCTCGACCGTTTCGGGCAGCGGCTCGGGGTCGGTCCGGGCCTTGCGGATCTTCAGCGCGATGGCATCGGCATCGTCGGTCAGGTTGATGCGGCTCATGTCCGAGGGATCGGACTTGGACATCTTTTTCGTCCCGTCGCGCAGGCTCATGACCCGCGTGGCCGCGCCTTCGATCACCGGTTCGGTGATCGGGAAAAAGTCCACGCCGAAGTCATTGTTGAACTTGATCGCGATGTCGCGGGTCAGCTCCAGGTGCTGTTTCTGGTCTTCGCCCACGGGCACGTGGGTGGCGTGATAGACAAGAATGTCCGCGGCCATCAGCGCCGGATAGGCCAGAAGCCCCAACGACGCATTCTGTTGGTTCTTGCCGGCCTTGTCCTTCCATTGCGTCATGCGCTGCATCCAGCCCATGCGGGCGACACAGTTGAAGATCCAGGCCAGCTGGGCGTGTTCGGCAACCTGGCTCTGGTTGAAGAGGATCGACTTTTCCGGATCGACGCCCGATGCGATGAAGCCTGCGGTCAGCTCGCGCGTCTGGCGGCGCAAATCCTCGGGGTCCTGCCAGACGGTGATCGCGTGCATGTCGACCATGCAGAAGATGGACTGGATCCCCGCCGTCTGGCTGTCCGCAAAGCGTTTCAGCGCGCCGAGGTAGTTGCCCAGATGCAGGTTGCCCGAAGGCTGGATGCCCGAGAAGACGCGCGGCGTGAAGGCGGCATTGGGCTGAGACTCGGACATTGATGTTCCCCTGTGGAAATTCCTGCGCGGCTGGCTTACCCATGCCGCCGGACACCGTCAAGAAAGAGCTCCCCATGACGCACCCGCATAACGAGGCCCCGGTCAATCCGCTGCCGCCGGTGGTGGCGGCGCTGTTCCTTGTGCTGGCGGGGATCGAGCTGACGCTCTGGTTGGGCGGACAGGGGATCGTCGGTGGCCCCGGCGCGGTCGGTTGGCGGACCTCGGCGATCGAGACCTATGCTTTTTCGGGGCGGGCCTTCGACTGGATGCTGGCGACGGGTCAGTACCCGCCCGAGCACCTGATGCGGCTGGTGGCCTACCTTTTCTTTCATCCCAGTTTCAGCCACGGTCTGTTCAGCATGGTGATCCTGCTGGCGATGGGCAAGATCGTGGCGGAATCCATCGGCTCTCTGGTCTTTTTGGCGGTGTTCTTTGTGTCCGGGATCGTCGGGGCGGTGGGCTTTGGCCTGTTCAGCGATGATCCCTGGCTGGTGGGGGCCTTTCCCGGTGTCTACGGGCTGATCGGCGGGTTCACCTTCCTGCTCTGGATGCGGCTGGGCAACGAGGGCGCGCCGCAGGTGCGGGCCTTTACCCTGATCGGGATGTTGCTGGCCATTCAGCTGATCTTTGGCGTGTTGTTCGGGGGCGGCAGCGACTGGATTGCCGACGTGGTGGGCTTTGTCACCGGGTTCGCGCTGACCGTTGTGCTGGCGCCCGGCGGCGTTGCGCGGGTGTTGGAGCGGATCCGGCGTCGGTAGGCGCGGTTCAGAACAGGTCGTCGGGCAGCAGGCTGCGGTGGGGGCGCGCCTCGGCCAGGGGCGGCGCAGGGCGCTGTGCGGCCCAGGTTGCGGCGCGGTCCAGGTCCCCGGACAGGCCCGCGCCCAGGTGGGCAAGCAGCCTCTCTGCCAGGCACTCGTCGCGAACAAGGGCCGCCGCCTCGCTGTTCCAGCGGCAGGCGCGGCGGGTCAGCGCGTGAGAGCCGATGACGGTGGTCCCGTCCACCAGGCACAGCATCCCCTCGGCCTGCGGGTCGGCAACCAGCGCCAGCCGGTCGCCATAGGCATTTTGCAGGCGGGACAGCGCGGCGCCTTGCAGGGCGGCGGCGCGGGCATCGTCCCATGTGCCTTGCGGTTCGGGGGGCAGCAACAGGATCAGTTGCAGGTCCGGGGTCTGCGCGGCCGCTGTCAGCGCCTGTGTCAGGCCGTCGTGACGCAAGGCGCCGGTGCGGATCAGGATGCGCCGGCGGGCATTGCCGAACAGACGTGCCAGTGCCGGTTCGGCGTCGTTGGCGAGCGTCCGGGGGGCAAAGCCGCGCGTAGGGCGCGACAGGGTCCGCAACAGGCGCAGGTCATCGCGGCTTTGCGGGCGGGTGGGGCAGGTCCGCGCGTTTGCCGGGGCGGCGAGGGTGGCGCCGCATTTGAGCGCCTCGGCCCAGCAATCGGCGAAATGGCCCCGCAAGGCGCCGCAGAAATCCGGATCCGAAACCTGCAGGGAGATGGCGGAGGGTGTATCGGTGCCAAGGTCCGGCCCGCCGATGATCGCGTTGGCGCCATCGGCCAGTGCAAACCCCTGGTGGATCTCGGCGGGGCGCGGGTTCGCGCCGCCCTGCACAAGGGCGCGCTGAACCGGGGTCAGGCGCGCCATGTCCTCGGCCCGGAGCGCGGTCATCGCAGGGCGCAGGCGGCGGCGCAGGAGTGCGCCGCGGGGGCCGCGCGCAACGTGGCCATGCGGGGCGATCACCAGTTGCGCGCTGCCCTGCAGGACATCGGCAAGACCCGAGGCGCGGCGCCATGCGGCGCGGTGTGCCTGTGGGCTCAGCAGGGGATCGGGCTCGGCCACGAGGATGCGCAGCGACAAACCGCGACGGGACTGGAGCGCCAGCAGGTCGCCCCATGTCGCAAGCCCGCGGTGACGGAGGTCGGGCAGGACCAGCGGGCTGTCGGGCGCAAGGCGCGGCAGGCAGAGCAGCAGTTCCGACCGGGCGCCGGCGGCAAGGGTTTCGAGCGCGGCACCGGCCTCTCCGGCAGAGAGCAGCGCGCGCGTCGTCATCCGCGGGACCGTTTGAACATCGCCTTGATCTCGGCCAGGCGGAAGGCGCCCATGGCCTGCCCGGCGATGCCGTAGGTCAGGATGCCCAGCCCGATCAGACCGGCAAGCACGCCAATGCGCAGGTAGGGCAGGGCGAGCCAGGGCGCCAGGACCATGTTCAGCCCCCAGAGCATGGCGCCCATGACCAGCGAGGCCACCACGATACGCCACAGCCTCTGGCGGAAACGGTCATCGAAATGCGCCACCTCGCCCATCGCCTTGGCGCCGCGTGCCAGTTGCCAGACCATGACCCAACCTGCGAGCGTGGTGGCGATGGCCGGGGCAAGCCAGCCGATCACCGGGGCCAGCCCGATGGCCACGGCGGCGTTGATCACCATCGCCCAGACCGCGAAACGGAAGGGGCTGCGCGTGTCTTCGCGCGCGAAATAAAGCGGTTGCAACACCTTCTGCAGCACGAAGGCCGGCAAGCCGAGGCCGTAGATCGCCACCGCCAGGGCAATGGCGGCGCTGTCGTCGGCAGTGGTGGCGCCGCGTTCGAACAGGACCGAAACCATCGGCAGCGGGATTGCCACCAGCGCCACGGCGGCGGGCACGGTCAGGGCAAGGCTCAGCTCTCCGGCGCGGGAAAAGGCGTTGCGCGCACCGCTGTCGTCCTCGGCCTTCAATCGGCGCGACAGGTCCGGCAGCAGGACGATGCCCACGGCGATGCCCACCACGCCCAGCGGCAGTTGGTACAGTCGGTCGGCGGCATAGAGCCAGCCCACCGCCTTGTCGAAATGGCTGGCGACCTGCTGGCCCACCAGCAGGTTGATCTGCATCACCCCGCCCGCCAGCGCGGCAGGCACGGCGATCACCACGAGCCGTTTCATGTCCGGTGTCAGTCGCGGGCGCCCGGGGCGGACACGTACGCCCGCCCGCTCGGCGGCGACCCAGACCAGCGCGAGTTGCGCCACGCCCGCCACGGGCACCGCCCAGATGAGATACTGGATCACCTCGCCGCCAAGGGCCGCTCCCAGTCCCATCGACAGGCAGACCAGGATGTTCAGCAGCACCGGCGCGGCGGCGGCGGCGGCGAAATGGCCGGTGGCGTTCAGCGCGCCGGAGAACAGCGCCGCCAGCGAGATCAGAAGGATATAGGGAAAGACCACCCGACCGAAGCCCACGGTCAGGTCAAAGCGCACATCCCCGGCAAAGCCGCCCGCGGTGGCCCAGACCAGCGCCGGCATGAAGATCATCGCCAGCGCGGTCAGCGCAAGCAAAACGGTGGCCAACCCGTTCAGAGCGTCGCGGGCAAAGATCAGCGGATCTTCCTCGCCTTCGTATTTCTTGGAAAACAGCGGCACGAAGGCAGCGTTGAAGGCGCCCTCGGCAAAGAAGCGGCGAAAGAGGTTGGGCAGGCGAAAGGCCGCGACAAAGGCATCCATGATCGGGCCGGGGCCGATCAGGGCAAGGATCATGACCTCGCGGACGACGCCCAGAACCCGGCTCATCAGGGTCCAGAAGCCGACGGTCATGACACCGGCGACAAGGCGGATGGGTTTCATGGGCGTGCTCGCTTGCTGCTCTGGTACCTCGCTTAGCCGAAAGGGCCGAAGGGCGGAAGGGGCGGGGACCAGGGCAGCCTTTCTATCCGCGCCATGGCTGGTGCGGTGGGGATGTCGCGGCAGAGCGCGTGAAAGCCATGCCTGCCGAGATCAGTCCCGCTGCGACGGGCAGGGCGCAGAGGTTGCCCCCGGTGATCCGGTGCCGTCCCGTGGGACAGATCGGGGTTGTGCCCCGAGCGAGAGAGCAGGACATGGCCGACCTCGCCACGGGTCGCTTTGACCGCGGTCGCTTCAGGTGGCGAAGCCTGGCCCCGGATGGTCGCCTTTCTCCTGCCGTGGCTTATCGGGCGGTCAAGTCACGTCCTTGGGGTCGTGCACAACCACTCAGCCGCGCGCGCGTTCGGCGCCTTCCTCGATGGCCGAGCGCAGTTTTTTCTCGATCTGGTCGCGCTTGACCTTCGAGTGCAACTTCAGCCCGAACATGTCCTTGACGTAGAAGGTATCGACCACCTGTTCGCCGTAGGTCGCGATCACGGCGGAGGCGACATAGATGTTCAACCCGGCCAGCGTCCGCGCCAGGTCGAACAGCAGGCCCGGGCGGTCGCGGGTGTCGACCTCGATGATGGTGAAGATCTCTGACCCGTCGTTGTCGAAAGTGATGTGGGTCGGGACCTTGAAGGCCTTCTCGCGCTTCTTGAGCTTGTCCTTCGGCTTCATCGCCTCGCGCGCGACGACCTCGCCCATCAGGGTCTTGCGGATGGTTTCGCGCAGGCGCGGGATGCGGGCGTCCTCGTAGGGAGACCCCTCGGCGTCCTGGATCCAGAAGGCGGCCGTGGCGTAGCCGTCCTTGGTGGTGAAGGTGCGCGCGTCCACGATATTGGCCCCGGCAAGGGCAAGGGCCCCGGTCAGGCGCGAGAAGATGCCGGGGTGATCCTGCAGGGCAAAACAGGCACGGGTGGCGTCGCGGTCCTCGTCGGGGTGGATGTCGATGGCGATCTCGTCGTCCTTGAGTTCGCGCAGCAACCGGGCAAAGACCACATGCGCGGTGACATGCAGGCCCTGCCAGTAGGGATCGTAGTGGCGGCTGGTCTCTGCGGCCAATGCCAGCGAGTCCCAGTCCGACAGCGCCTCGCGCAGGTTCTCGCGGGCCTCGGTGCCGCGGTTCTCGCGGTTGAGCGCCTCCATCCCGCCTTCGAGCGCGCGGCGCGTCTGGCGGTAGAGGGCGCGGATCAACGCGGCCTTCCAGTTGTTCCAGGTGTCCGGGCCGACGCCGCGGATGTCGCAGACCGTCAGCACGCAGAGCAGGTCCAGCCGTTCGCGCGTCTGCACCGCCTTGGCAAAGCCACGCACGGTGCGCGGATCCGCGATGTCGCGTTTCTGCGCCATGTCCGACATCAGCAGGTGATAGCGGACCAGCCATTCGACCGTGGCGCTTTCGGACTTCGACAGGCCGAGGCGCGGCGCGACGGTGCGCGCGATGCGGGCGCCCAGGATCGAGTGATCCTCGTTCCGGCCCTTGCCGATGTCATGCAGCAGGAGCGCGACGTAAAGCACGCGCCGGTTGATGCCTTCCTTGAGGATCGTCGAGGCGACGGGCAGTTCTTCTGTCAGGTTGCCATTCTCGATCTCGGACAGGTTCCAGATGCACTGGATGGTATGTTCGTCCACCGTGTAGTGGTGGTACATGTTGAACTGCATCATCGCCACGATGGGCGCGAATTCGGGGATGAAGGCGGAGAGCACCCCAAGCTCGTTCATCCGGCGCAGGGCGCGTTCGGGATTGCCGTGTTTCAGCAGCAGGTCCAGGAACAGCGTCCGCGCCTCGTCGTCCTCGCGGAAGGCATTGTCGATCAGGTGCAGGTTGGCCTTGACCAGCCGCATGGCGTCCGGATGGATCAGGAGGCCGGTGCGCAGCCCTTCCTCGAAGACCCTGAGCAGGTTCAGCTTGTCGGACAGAAAGGCCGCGTCATCGCTGATGGCCAGCCGGTTGTGCACCACCTTGTAGCCGTCCTTGACCTGGGGCGGACGGTGGAACAGGCGCTGGATCAGCGGCGCGCCCTTGGTGTGGTCTGCCTCCAGCGAGGTCAGCAGGATGCGCGTCAGGTCGCCGACCGAGGTGGCGTGGCGGAAATAGTCCTGCATGAACCATTCCACGGCGCGGCGCCCGCCGCGGTCGTTGTAGCCCATGCGGCTTGCCACCTCGACCTGCATGTCGAAGCTCAGGAGCTCGTTGGCCCGTCCGGCGGCAAGGTGCAGGTGGCAGCGGACCGCCCAGAGAAAGCGCTCGGCCTGGACGAAGGTGTCGTATTCCTCGGGGCGGAAGATGCCGGATTTGACCAGTTCGGAAACATCATCCGTGTGGTGGACGTACTTGATGATCCAGAACATCGACTGCAGGTCGCGCAGCCCGCCCTTGCCCTCCTTGACGTTGGGTTCGACCATGTATCGCTGGCCCTGCTTGTCGTGGCGGGCGTCGCGTTCGTTCAACTTGGCCTCGACGAACTCGCGGGCGGTGGCGTTGAACAGGTCGTTCCACAGGGTGCGGTCCAGATCCTCGGCCAGGCCCGCGTCGCCGGTGATGAACCGGCTTTCCAGCATGGCGGTCCGGATGGTGAAATCCTCACTCCCCAGTCGCAGGCAGTCGCGGACCGTGCGCGAGCTGTGCCCAACCTTCAGCCGAAGGTCCCAGAGGATGTAGAGCATCGATTCAATGACGCTCTCGGCCCAGGGGGTGATCTTGTAAGGGGTCAGGAACAGCAGGTCGACATCCGAGAAGGGCGCCATTTCCCCGCGTCCGTACCCGCCGACCGACAGCACCGAAAGGCGTTCGGATTCCGTCGGGTTGGGCAGGCGGTGCAGCACCTCGGTGGCGACCTCGAAAGCCAGGTGCACGATGCAATCGGTGATCCAGGTGTAGGAGCGGGTGGTGCGGCGTGCCCCGAAGGGTTCGGCGGAAAACGCCTCTGCCACCTTGGCGCGGCCCGCGTCGAAGGCCGCACGCAGTGTCTTGACCGTGTGCTTGCGCACGTCCGTTTCCGGCGCGCCCTTGGGCATCCCGGCAAATAGCGTGCCGCGCACCGCCGGCAGATCAAAGATCTCGGCGGCGGGCGCGATCAGGTTGTCGGGAAGCGTCTCGGAGTCAGAGGCCGCCGCCTGTGAGGCTGCTGGGGGCAGGGTCAAGGATCACCATCTTCTTGTCTTTTACCGTGGCGACGGCCAGCGCACGCTGGTTGGCACCATTGCTCATCAGGCGGAATACACCGCCCGTGCCGGTAAAGCCAGTCGAGGTGAGCGCCGTGGCCGACAGCGCGTCGTTGCGGCCCTGCGCGGCCAGGGTGCCGATGGCGGAAATCCCGTCATAGGCTAGGCCGGCCAGCGGATGCGGCGCGGTGCCGTAGGTGCTGTTGTAGCGGCCCGAGAAGCTTTCCAGCCGGGCCACGTTCGGCACCGCGAACCAGGCCCCGTCCGAAGCAGGCAGGCCAAAGAGATCGGGGCGCACGTCCCAGCGGGTCAGGCCGATGTATTGCACCTGCGCGGGGTCCACCCCGGCCCCGGGCAGACGGTCCAGCAGGATCGGCATGGCCTCGTTGCTGGCGGCTGTGGTGATGAAGATGCTGTCGGCGGCGCCCGAGGACACCACGCGGCCCGCCGCGCTGGCCGCGGCCGAGACGCCCTCGATCGAGAGCTGGTAGCCCTGGCTGCCCACGATGTTGACGCCGTATTCCGTGGCGGCCTTCTCGATCGCCAGTTTGCCAAGCTGTCCGGCCACGTCCTCGGAGTAGATCACCACCATGTTGGATTTGCCGTTGCGGCGGGCGTGGTCCATCATCCGGCGCGCGGTGTTGTCGAAAGTGGCCCCCAGGATGAAGACGTTGCCGCCGGCGATGGTGGGGTTGTTGGAAAAGCCCAGGACGTTCACGCCCTCGTCGGCCACGGCAAGGCCGGCGGCGTTCACCGCGTCGGCGCGCAGCGGGCCAAGGATGATCTTGGCGCCCTCGTCCACGGCCTTTTGCGCGGCGGCGGCGGCGGCGGGGGCCTGTCCGCCGGTGTCATAAACGCGCAGGTCGATGGTCACGCCCTCGCCCAGGTCGGCCATCGCAAGCCGGGCGGCGTTTTCCAGCGAGGTGGCGATCGGGGCGGCGCCCTGATCGGACTGCGGCACCAGAAGCGCGACGGGGATCGGTTTGGCGGTATTGATGCGTGGACCGTCGCCGCCACCACCGATATTGGTCAGCGCAGAGGGATCACAGGCGGCGAGGGCGGCTGCGGCGGCCAGACCGGCCAGCGGGCGCAGCGCCTTGCGGAAATTGGACAGAATGGCGAACATGGACGGTGGACTCCCTCGTTTCTTGCGCGACATGCGCGGCACGGGCGGCGCGCTGAGCGATTTGGCGACGATCATAGAGAAGGGCGAAAGGGGGGACCAGTGACGAATCCGGAAAGCGCCGGACAGGGCGGCGGATTGACGCCGGGCCTGTACCTTGTGGCGACACCCATCGGCAACGCGCGCGATATCACGCTGCGGGCGCTGGACCTGCTGGCCACGGCGGATGTCCTGGCGGCAGAGGATACGCGCAGCCTGCGACGGCTGATGGAACTGCATGGCGTGGCGCTGGGCGACCGGCCACTGGTGGCCTATCACGATCACAACGGCGCGCGGGCGCGTCCGCGCCTGCTGTCGGACCTGGCGGCGGGAAAGTCGGTGCTTTACGCATCCGAGGCAGGGACACCGATGATCTCGGACCCCGGGTTCGACCTGGCGCGTGCCGCCGCCGAAGCGGGGTTCGCCGTGACCAGCGCACCGGGGGCCAGCGCGGTTGTCACGGCGTTGACGCTGGCCGGGCTGCCCACGGACAGGTTCCTGTTCGCGGGGTTCCTGCCCAACGCGGGCGGGCCGCGCAAATCGGCGCTGCGCGAACTGTCGGGCGTGCCCGCGACGCTGGTGTTCTACGAATCGCCCCGGCGCCTGCCGGAGATGTTGATGGCCGCGCAGGATGTGCTGGGCGATCGCGAGGCGGCTGTCTGCCGGGAACTGACCAAGAAATTCGAGGAAGTCCGGCGCGGGCCCCTGTCCGACCTGGCCAATCATTACCGCGAGAGCCCTGCCAAGGGCGAGGTGGTGGTGCTGATCGGCAAGGGCGATTCAGGATCCGTTAAGGAAATCGACCTAGAACAGGAAGTGAACAAGGCGCTGGAAACGATGTCGGTCCGCGATGCGGCGGATTTCGTCTCGGCTCGGTTCGGGGTGAAACGGCGCCCGGTCTATCAACTGGCCATGCGGCTCTCGGCAAAAGGGGATGGCGATGGCGCGTGATTGCGCAGGTTTGGCGGGCCGGGTCGATACCGGGCGATGCGGCTATCACGCGGGCCTCGCGGCAGAGGATGGCGTGGCCGCGGACTATGCCCGCCGGGGCTATCCGCTGCTGGCGCGGCGGTGGCGCGGTCGATCGGGCGAGATAGACCTTGTGCTGGGCGACGGTGACGGCGTTGTCGTCGTCGAGGTCAAGAAAAGCCGCAGCTTCGATCGCGCCGCCGAACGCCTGTCGCAACGCCAGATCGGGCGGCTGCTGCGGGCCGGTGAGGAATTCCTTGGCACGATGCCGCGCGGGTCGCTGACGGATATCCGTTTCGACGTTGCGCTTGTGAACGGGCAAGGCGAGATTCGGGTGATCGAAAACGCGCTCTGCTAGGGGGCGGCCCTGCGTCTGTGCAGGGTAGCGGTGCATTGCACCCGGCCCCGTCCTGCGCCATCTATGGCGGGAAGAATGCAGGGGACGCCGATGAAGATCGCCTTTCAGATGGACCCGATCACCGGGGTCGACATCAACGCCGACAGCACGTTTCGCCTCGCCGAAGAGGCGCAGGCGCGCGGGCATGAACTATTCTACTACGGGCCGGACCAGCTGGCCTATGAAGAAGGGCGGATCACCGCGCGCGGGCACTGGATGACCGTGCAGCGGGTGGCGGAGAAACCCGCCGTTCTCGGTGACCGCGTGGCGGTCGACCTGGCGGATATGGACGTGATCTGGCTGCGGCAGGATCCTCCCTTCGACATGCATTACATCACCACCACCCATCTGCTGGACCGGCTCAAGGATGATGTCCTGGTGGTCAATGATCCCTTCTGGGTGCGCAATTCCCCGGAAAAGCTGCTGGTCCTGAACTTTCCCGACCTGACGCCCCCCACGGCCATTGCCCGCGACCTGGAGGTGCTGCGCGCCTTCCGCGAGAAACATGGCGATGTCATCGTCAAGCCGCTGTACGGCAACGGCGGCGCCGGGGTGTTCAAGCTGGGCGCCGCCGACGGCAACCTCAGCTCGCTGTACGAGATGTTTACCGGTTTCTCTCGTGAACCGCTGATCGTGCAGAAATACCTGCCCGCCGTGTCCAAGGGTGACAAGCGGGTGATCCTCGTCGACGGTGAGGCGGTGGGCGCGATCAACCGGGTGCCGGCCAAGGGCGAGGTGCGCTCGAACATGCATGTGGGCGGCCGCCCCGAGAAGATCGAGCTGAGCGACCGTGACCGCGAAATCTGTGCGCGGATCGGGCCGGTGCTGCGCGACAAGGGGCAGATCTTTGTCGGCATCGACGTGATCGGCGACTGGCTGACAGAGATCAACGTGACCTCGCCGACGGGCATCCAGGAGCTGGAACGGTTCGACGGCATCAACGTGGCCGAAAGGATCTGGCAGGCGATCGAGGCCAAGCTGGCATGAGCCTGATGCGGCCGGTCCTGAACCGCTGGTTGCGGATGACGGAACGGCCGCACCTGGAGCGGGGCAAATCCGTGCCTCGGCTGCGCGCCTCCTTTGAAAGGAAGGCGCGGCTTTTCTTTTTTGCCCCCGGCGGCACCCGCCAACGGCGCGATGTACTGGATGCGGTTCCGGTGCTGCGGGTCAACGAGGATCTGCCGGGGCCGCTGATCCTGTACTTTCACGGTGGAGCCTATGTCATGGGCTCTGCCGACACGCATCGGGCGATGGTCGCCTGGCTGTCACGGGCCGCCCGGTGCCCGGCCTGCCTTGTGAATTATCGGCTGGCACCGGACCATCCCTTTCCGGCCGCGCTGGAGGATGCGCTGACGGCCTATCGCGCGGTCATGGCGCATCCCGCGGGGGTCGTGCTGGGCGGTGACAGCGCCGGCGGAGGGCTGGCGCTTGCTCTGCTGGGAGAGATCCGTCGGCAGGGGCTGCCGCAACCCTTGGGGACCTTCGCGCTGTCTCCGCTGACGGACATGACGTTTTCGGGAGAGAGCGTGACGCGCAATGCCGAGAGCGACGTGGTCCTGCCGGCGAGCCGCACGCATGAAACGGCGATGCATTATCTGCCGGACAACGTCGATCGGCGCGATCCGCGAGTGTCGCCGCTCTGGGCGGACTTCGCCGGGTCCGGGCCGGTCTGGTTGTCGGCAGGGGACACGGAATTCCTGCTGGACGACACCCGGCGCATGGCGGCGCGGCTGCGCCAACAGGGGGTGACGGTGCAAGAGGACATCGCGCGGGACCTGCCGCACGTCTGGCCCATCTTTCACAACATCCTGCCGGAGGCGCGGATCACGCTGCGGCGGATCGCGCGCTGGATCAATTCTCTTTCGCAGACAGCAGCCGATAGCTGAGCGCCTCGGCCACGTGCGGACGGCGGACGGTCCCGCTTTCGTCGAGGTCGGCGATGGTGCGGGCGACGCGCAGCACCCGGTGATAACCGCGCGCGGTCAGGCCAAAGCGGTCGGCGGCGCGGGTCAGCAGCGCGTGTCCCTCTTCGTCGGGCGTGGCGATCTCTTCGAGGCACTGGCCCTCGGCATCGGCATTGGTGCGCAGCGCGTCGTGTTCGGCAAACCGGTCGGCCTGTACAGCGCGGGCGGCGGCGACGCGGGCGGCCACGGTCGCCGAGCTGTCGCCGGTGGCGGGCAGGTCGAGGTCGGTGAACGCGACCGGCGGTACCTCCAGCCGCAGGTCGAATCGGTCCATCAGCGGGCCGGAGATGCGGCCGAGGTAGTCCTCTCCGCAGTTCGGGGCGCGCGAACAGGCCTGCGCCGGATCGGTGAGATAACCGCATTTGCAGGGATTGGCGGCGGCGACCAGCAGGAAACGCGCAGGGTACCGGATATGGGCATTGGCGCGGGCCACCACGACTTCGCCGGTTTCGATGGGCTGGCGAAGGGTTTCGAGCACGTTGCGTGGAAACTCCGGGAATTCGTCCATGAACAGCACGCCATTGTGGGCGAGGCTGGCCTGCCCGGGCTGCGCGGTGCGCCCGCCGCCGATCAGGGCCGCCATCGAGGCGGTGTGATGCGGTTCGCAAAAAGGCCGCGTGCGCGAGATGCCGCCATCGGTCAGCAGGCCCGCGATGGAATGGATCATCGAGGTTTCCAACGCCTCGATGGGCGTCAGGGGCGGCAGGATGCCGGGCATCCGGGCGGCCATCATGGATTTGCCCGCCCCGGGCGGGCCGATCATCATCAGGTGATGGCGCCCGGCGGCGGCGATTTCCAGCGCCCGTTTGGCGCGTTCCTGTCCCTTGACGTCGCGCAGGTCGCGCGGTGTCGCGTCCGTCGTCACCTCGCCCGGCTGGGCCGGTTCCAGCACGTTGTCCCCGGAAAAATGCCGCACGATTTCCAGCAGGTTTCCGGCGCCGATCACGGTGCAGGCATCGACCCAGGCGGCCTCTGCCCCCGAGGCGCGGGGGCACAGCAGAATGCGGTCTTCCTCGGCTGCGGCCATCGCGGCCGGCAGGGCGCCGACCACGGGCAACAGATCCCCGTCCAGCGACAGCTCGCCCAGGGCGACCGTTTGCGCCACCGCGTCGCGCGGCAGGATGTCGAGCGCGGCCAGCAGCCCCAGAGCGATGGGCAGGTCGAAATGCGAGCCGACCTTGGGCAGGTCGGCGGGGGCGAGGTTGATCGTGATCTTTTTCGACGGCAGCGCGATGGCCAGCGCGCCCAATGCCGTGCGCACGCGGTCGCGGGCCTCGGAGACGGCCTTATCGGGCAGGCCGACGATGGAAAAGGCGGGGACGCCGGGTGTGACGGCGCATTGCACCTCGACCGGGCGCGCATTTACTCCTTCGAAAGCGACCGTATGGGCGCGCGCAACCATGAAACTCCCCACGTCAGACCGGGGCGAGCCTGCCCCGGACGTGGTTAGCAACTGGTTAACGCGTGGTGGACGGCGTTAGGAATTACCGTGAGGACGGTCAGTTGGTGCCGTCGCGCATCGCCACGAATTTCGGCCAGGCGTCCGGATCGTTCACCGTCTTGTCGCGGCAAAATGCGTTGCAAAAGCCAAAGATCCGACCCTCTGATTCCATCAGGTGTGTCACCGGATCCCCGGAATAGGGGCAGGCGGAATTCTCGGCTTCGCCGCTGTCGACCGCCCGCGCGGAACGCGGTGTCGGGCCGGGCCAGGGCAGTTGCGCATAATCGCGATCGTACCAGGGCAGGGTCGCACCGCGGGCCAGCCCCATCGCGCGCCAGCGGCGGAAGGCCGGGTCTGCCAGGTGCGCGGCAACATAATCGCGCGCCTGCTCGCCCACGGGCAGGGCATAGCCCGCAATCCGCGCGGCAACCGGCGCAAAGAAGGCATCGGCGACCGAGTAATCGCCGCAGAGCCAGGGCCCGCGCGACCGGTCGAGCGCAAAGCCCCAGATTGTCTCGATCCGCGAGAGGTCGGCCTGCAGGGCCTCTGGCAAAGGCGTGTCGGAATAGGCCGCGCGCAGGTTCATCGGGCACAGGTCCCGCAGCGTGCCGAAGCTGGAGTGCATCTCGGCCGCGAGGCTGCGGGCGGTGGCGCGCATCGCGGGATCGGCGGGCCAATGGCCCGCGTCCGGATGGCGGCTGGCCAGTTCTTCGGCCAGGGCAAGGCTGTCCCAGATCACGGTACCGTCCGACAGCACCAGTGTCGGCACCGTGCGGGCCGGGGAAAAGCGCGACATCTGTTCTGCCACGCCGGCCTTCATGAAATCGACGATCTCGATCGTTGCGGGAATGCCGAAGCGGTGAAACAGCAGCCAGGCCCGCAAGGACCAGCTGGAATAGCTGTAGTCGCCAAGAAAAAGCTTGTCGGACATGGAACCTCTCCAATCGCTTGTGCGTTCAACTACAGCATGTGCCGCGCGACGGGAAATCAGGATTCGTGGCGAACAGGATCAAACCGCCGGATGGCTGCGTGCAGATTGGTCGAAAATACTCAGACGCAAAAGTGATCTGCGTGCCCGCCACGCGCGTACTACGATCAAGAGGCCCGAAGAACCGGGGCCTGAGATCACCAGGGGAGCGGAAATGGCACTTGATTCATTCAATGACCAGAGCTTGTCGCGCCGGGCCATGAAGGCCGAACTGCTGGACGCGGAAACCGAGCTGAAACTGGCCTACGCGTGGCGAGACGACCGTGACGAAGAGGCGCTGCACCGGCTGATCCAGGCCTATATGCGACTGGCGATTTCGATGGCGGCCAAGTTCAAGCGCTATGGCGCGCCGATGAACGACCTGATCCAGGAGGCGGGTTTGGGCCTGATGAAGGCCGCCGACAAGTTCGATCCGGACCGAGGCGTGCGCTTTTCGACCTACGCGGTCTGGTGGATCAAGGCATCGATTCAGGATTATGTGATGCGCAACTGGTCGATGGTGCGCACCGGGTCGACCTCGTCGCAGAAATCCCTCTTCTTCAACATGCGCCGTGTCCAGGCCCGGATCGAGCGCGAGGCTGCGGCCTCGGGCGAGGAACTGGACGGGCATCAGCTGCGCCACAAGATCGCCACGGAAATCGGCGTGCCGCTGCGCGATGTAGAGATGATGGAAGGTAGGTTGTCCGGCTCGGATTACTCGCTGAATGCCACGCAGTCCGTCGAGGACGAAGGCCGCGAGTGGATCGACACCATTGAGGATGACGGCGCCCAGGCCTCGGAGATCGTCGAGAACGAACACGACCGCGAGCAATTGCGTGACTGGCTCGTGCAAGCGATGGGCGCGCTCAACGACCGCGAGCGGTTCATCGTGCGTGAGCGCAAGCTGCGCGAGCAGACGCGGACGCTGGAATCCCTGGGCACCGAGTTGGGGCTGAGCAAGGAGCGCGTGCGCCAGCTGGAGGCGGCTGCCTTTGGCAAGATGCGCAAGGCACTTGAGGCGCAAAGCGGGGAAGTGCATCACTTCCTGGCATGAAGCATGCGATCCTCGGCCTGATGCTGTTCGCCGGGTCTGCTGCGGCGGACACCATTCCTGTCGCCAACGTGCTATTTCTCGGCGAGGTTCACGACAACCCTGCCCATCACGCGCGTCAGGCCGAGATCGTCGCAGAGGTAAAGCCGCGCGCCATCGTCTGGGAGATGCTGGACCCGGACTCCATGCCTCCGATCACGCCCGAGCTGATTGGCGACGAGGCGGCGCTGGGTGCGGCACTGAACTGGGCCGATAGCGGGTGGCCCGATTTCTCGATGTACTATCCGATTTTCGCGGCGGCCCCCGAGGCCGTGCATTTCGGCGCGCAATTGCCCCGCGGTGCGGCACGGGCGGCAATGGGGCAAAGCCTGGCTGATGCCTTTGGCGAAGGTGCCGCACGGTTCGGGCTGGACCAGCCTCTGCCGGATGCGCAACAGGAAAGGCGAGAGGCATTGCAGATGGCGGCCCATTGCGACGCTTTGCCGGCCGAGATCCTGCCAAGGATGGTGGACATCCAGCGGCTGCGGGATGCGCGCCTGGCCGCTGCCGCGCTGGAGGCACTGGAGGCCACCGGCGGGCCGGTCGCCGTCATCACCGGCAACGGACACGCACGAAAAGACTGGGGGGCGCCTGCCTTGCTGGCCTTGGCAGCGCCCGATGTGACGATCCTCGCCCTTGGGCAGGGCGAGAACGACGGAACGGCCCCGGACGGCGGTTTCGACCTGACAGAAAGCGCCCCGGCCGTGGAACGTCCCGACCCCTGCGAGGCGTTTCGTGCGCGGTGACTCCTGCCGGGGATCGTGATCGTCGCTGGCTTGTCGGCCCATTGTCTCGGGTCGCGGCTGGGCCTACAACCACATCAAAGCGAGTGGGGCGGGCCATGCTGAACGGGAAGCGCATTCTTCTGATCATCGGGGGCGGTATCGCGGCTTATAAATGCCTCGACCTGATCCGCCGTCTGCGCGAGCGCGGCGCGGCGGTGACCCCGGTGATGACCCGTGCCGCCGAGGAATTCGTCACGCCGCTGTCGGTCTCGGCGCTTGCCGGGGAAGAGGCGCATCGCGATCTCTTTGACCTGACGAAAGAGGCCGAAATGGGCCATATCCAGCTGAGCCGCGTGGCGGATCTGCTGATGGTGGCGCCGGCGACCGCCGATCTGATGGCGAAGATGGCGGGCGGCCATGCGGATGACCTGGCCACGACCTTGCTGATGGCGACCGACACGCCGGTGATGATCGCCCCGGCCATGAACGTGCGGATGTGGGAGCATCCGGCGACGCAGCGCAACCTCGAGGTACTGCGCGGCGACGGGGTACGCGTTATCGGCCCCAACCCCGGCGACATGGCCTGCGGCGAACACGGGCCGGGCCGGATGTCCGAGCCGATGGAGATCATCGCCGGGATCGAGAAGGCCTTGTCCGCCGGTCCGCTGGCCGGGCGGCGCGTGCTCATCACCTCCGGTCCCACCCACGAGCCGATCGATCCGGTGCGCTATATCGCCAACCGGTCTTCGGGCGCCCAGGGCACCGCAATTGCCGAGGCCTTGCGTGACCTGGGCGCCGAGGTGGTCTTTGTCACCGGACCCGCCGAGGCACCGCGCCCGGCTGGCGTGGAGGTGATAGAGGTCGAGAGCGCGCGCGAGATGCGCGACGCGGTCATGGGCGCGCTGCCGGTCGAGGCGGGGATCTTCGCGGCGGCGGTGGCCGATTGGCGCGTGGCCAGTGCCTCGGGCTCGAAGATCAAGAAACAGGGCGGCAAGCTGCCGGTGCTGGAGTTCGCCGAGAACCCCGACATCCTGGCCGAGGTATCGCAATTGACCGACGGCCGTCCCGGGCTGGTGGTGGGCTTTGCCGCCGAGACGGATGACGTTGTCGCCAATGCCACGGCGAAACGCGCGCGCAAGGGCTGTGACTGGATCGTGGCCAATGACGTCTCGCCTTCAACGGGGATCATGGGCGGGGCGGAGAACGCGGTCATCCTGATTTCTGAGGCGGACGCCGAGACCTGGCCGCGGGCGTCCAAGCGCGAAGTGGGGACGCGGCTGGCGGGACGGATCGCAGAGGCGCTGGGGGTTTCCCCGCGCGCGCCCGGTCCCTGGGACGGTACGCGCGGCACGGGCGGAGTGTGAGTATTTGACGAGAGAAGAAGCACAGGTTGCGATTGCCTTCGACTGGGTCGAGGGGGCGGACAGGGCGCTGGGCCTTCCCACCTATGCCACGCCGGGGGCGGCGGGCGCGGACCTGCGTGCCAATCTTGATGACCGGGGCGCAATCCACCTGGCGCCGGGGGCGCGGGTGTTGATCCCGACGGGTCTGCGGATCGCGATTCCGGCGGGCTACGAGGTGCAGGTAAGGCCACGCTCGGGGCTGGCGCTGAAACACGGGATCACCCTGCCCAATGCGCCGGGGACCATCGACAGCGACTACCGCGGTCCCCTGGGGGTGATCGTGATGAACGCGGGCGCGGCGGAATTCGTGATCGCCCACGGTGACCGGATTGCGCAGATGGTGGTGGCGCCGGTGGTGCGGGCGGTGTTCCGCGAGGGCGTTCTGGACGCCACCGCGCGCGGCGCGGGCGGCTTTGGGTCGACGGGGCGCGGCTGATGGTATTCGTGCTGGCACTGGCTGCGGTGATCTGGGGCGTCGGGCACATGATGAAGGTGCCCCGCATGGCGCGCTTCTACATGCTGGGCCTGCTTTATGTCCTGGTGCTGATGGTGCAGGTGGTTTTGCCCGCAGGTCATTCGCTGCGCGCGGCGACGGGCGGCAGCGCGGCGCCCTGGCTGATCCTGGGCGGTTTCGTGGCGTTGGGATTTGCCTATGCGCTGGGCATCCGCCGGCTGAAGGCGCGTGCGGTCCGGAGGGAGGCGGCAGAGGCGCCGGTGCCCGATCCGTCGAAATTCCGCGAGGGCGAACTGGAGCGCTATGCCCGGCATATCGTGCTGCGCGAGCTGGGTGGTCCGGGACAGAAGCGCCTGAAAGAGGCGAAGGTGCTGGTGGTCGGTGCAGGGGGGCTTGGCTCTCCGGCGCTGTTGTATCTCGCGGCAGCGGGTGTGGGCACCATCGGCGTGATCGACGATGACGAGGTGGACAGCGGCAACCTGCAACGGCAGGTGATCCACACCGATGCCCGGATCGGCATGGCCAAGGTCTTTTCCGCGCAGGCGGCGATGGAAGCCCTGAACCCCTACATCACGGTGCGCCCCTACAAGAGGCGCCTGGACGAAGAGAGCGCGGCGGCGCTCTTGGAAGAGTACGACCTGGTGCTGGACGGGACCGACAATTTCGACACGCGTTACCTGGTGAACCGGGCCTGCGCGACCGCGGGCAAGCCATTGATTTCCGGGGCGTTGAGCCAGTGGGAAGGGCAGGTTTCGGTCTTTGATCCCACCCATTCCGGGCCCTGCTATCAATGTATCTTTCCCGAGGCCCCGGCGCCGGGACTGGCCCCCAGCTGTGCCGAGGCGGGAGTGCTGGGCCCCTTGCCGGGTGTGGTGGGCAGCATGATGGCGGTGGAATGCATCAAGCTGATCTCCGGGGCGGGCGCCGTGTTGCGGGGCGAGATGCTGATTTACGACGCCCTGTGGAGCGAGACCCGCAAGATCACGCTGAAACGCCGCGACGACTGTCCGGTCTGCGGTACGGCGGCGGGGTGAAGCCCACCCTGGGCCGGTTCCTACGCCATCGCGTTCGGAGAAACCGTTGTTGTGATTGAAGCGGGCGGCGCGGGCGCCTAGCTTTGCCGCAACGAGACAGGAGAGAGCCTCATGACCAACCCCTTGCTTGTCGATTGGGACACGCCCTTTGGCATTGCCCCCTTCGCGGACATCTCGGACGAGGATTTTGCCCCGGCGCTGGACGAGGCGCTGGCCGCGCACCTGGCCGAGATCGAGGCGATTGCCGGCAACCCCGAGGCGCCGACCTTCGCCAACACCATCCTGGCGATGGAAGGATCGGGCGCGGCGCTGGACAAGGTGCTGGGCACCTTCTTCAACCTTGCGGGTGCGGACAGCAACGACAAGCGGCAGGAACTGCAGCGCGATTTCAGCCCCAAGCTGTCGGCGCATTCCTCGGCGATCTATTCCAACGACAAGCTCTTTGCCCGCATCCAAGAGTTGTGGGACCAGCGCGAGACGCTGGACCTGTCCGAGGAAGAGGCGCGGGTGTTGTATCTGACGCACCGCGATTTCGTGCGCGCGGGCGCGGCGCTGGAAGGCGATGCGGCGGAGCGGATGAAAGAGGTCAAGTCGCGGCTGGCGGTTCTGGGCACGCAATTCACCCAGAACCTGTTGAAGGACGAATCCGCCTGGTCGATGGAGTTGTCCGAGGATGACCTTGAAGGCTTGCCGGAGTTTGTCGTGGATGCGGCGCGCTCTGCCGGTGAGGCGGCGGGGGCGGGCGGCCCGGTGGTGACGCTGTCGCGGTCGCTGATCGTGCCTTTCCTGCAGTTCTCGCCGCGCCGCGCCTTGCGCGAAAAGGCCTGGCGGGCCTGGGTGATGCGTGGAGAGAACGGCGGCGAGACCGACAATCGAGGCATCGCGGGCGAGGTGCTGAAACTGCGCGAGGAGCGCGCCAGGCTGCTGGGCTATGGCGATTTCGCGGGTTTCAAGCTGGAGACAGAGATGGCGGGCACGCCCGACAAGGTGCGTGACCTGCTGATGGCGGTTTGGGAGCCGGCCAAGGCGGCGGCGCTGAAGGATGCCGCCGAGATGGAGCAGATGCTGCACGCCGACGGCATTCCGGGGCCGCTGGAGCCTTGGGATTGGCGCTACTACGCGGAGAAGCGGCGCAAGGCGCTGCACGATCTGGACGAAGCCGAATTGAAGCCGTACCTGCAGCTTGACCGGATGATCGAGGCCGCCTTTGCCTGTGCGAACCGCCTGTTCGGGCTGGAATTCGCGCCGCTGGAGGTGCCGATGTACCACCCCGATTGCCGCGCCTACGAGGTCACGCGGGACGGCAAGCATGTCGCGGTCTTCATCGGGGATTACTTCGCGCGCTCCTCGAAACGGTCGGGGGCTTGGTGTTCGGCCTTTCGGATGCAGGCCAAGCGGCCCGAGGAAAAGACGCCGATCGTGGTCAATGTCTGCAACTTCGCCAAGCCCTCGGCGGGCAAGCCCGCGCTCCTGTCCTATGACGATGCGCGGACGTTGTTCCATGAGTTCGGCCATGCGTTGCACCAGATGCTGTCGGACGTGGAATTCGGCTCGGTCGCCGGGACGTCCGTCGCGCGCGATTTCGTCGAGTTGCCTTCGCAGTTGTACGAACATTGGCTGGAGGTGCCGGAGGTGCTGGCCGAATTCGCCACCCATGCAGAAACCGGCGAGCCGATGCCCAAGGCGCTCTTGGACAAGGTGCTGAAGGCGGCCAATTTCGACATGGGGTTCCAGACGGTCGAATACGTGGCCTCGGCGCTGGTGGACCTGGAATTCCATTCCGGAGCGGCGCCGGCCGATCCGATGCAGAAGCAGGCGGAGGTGCTGGAAAGCATCGGCATGCCGCGCGCCATCGTCATGCGCCATGCAACGCCGCATTTCGCCCATGTCTTTGCCGGGGACGGCTATTCCTCGGGCTATTACAGCTACATGTGGTCCGAGGTCATGGATGCGGACGCCTTCGAGGCCTTCGAGGAAGCGGGCGGGGCCTTCGATCCGGAAACCGCGCAAAAGCTGGAACGGTTCATCCTGTCCCGTGGTGGATCGGTGGAGGCCGAAGACCTCTACATGCAATTCCGGGGCCGGATGCCTGGGGTCGAGGCGCTGCTGAAGGGGCGCGGGTTGGCGGCCTGATCATGGCAGGGACGCCGCGATGCGCGGCGCCCTGTTCATTTCTCGGGCGGGTCGGTCAGAAGGTTGATCACGGTTGCTCCGACGATCCAGATGGCCAGCATAAGAAAGGTGGCCAGGCCGTAGGAATACAGGTTCCCGATGTAGCCGCCCAACCCGGCGACCAGCCCAAGAGCGCCGTTCACACCCTGCAATTCCTTTCGTTTCGCCCTGAGGTTCATTGCCGTCTCCTTTTTTCGGATCGGCGGCAGGGTAAACGGTGCTGAGGACGGATGTCCTTGATCTGGGTCCGATCAGGTCAGAACGGCACCCGCTCCAGCGCAAAGCCCTCGTTCTCGAGCAGTTGCAGCACGCCGTGCTCTCCGGCGAGATGTGCGGCGCCGAAGGCGGCGACGACATAGCCCTCGCTGTTGTCCAGCGCCTCTGTCAGGACCGGAATCCAGGCGCGGTTGCGGCCGGAAATCAGCGCATCGCCCAGCACTTCGAAGACCTGGGCGTTTTCCGCGGGCGTCAGCGGCGTCAGCCGGGGCGACAGCACCTCCAGCGCGATTTGGCTGGCGGCATGGGCCTCGCCGAAATAGGCGGTGAGCATGGTCTCGAAGAGATCTTCGGCATCCTGAGGCTTGCTGAGGGCGGAGCGGATCATCAGGAGTTGCGTGTCGAGGGACATGTCCGAGAAGGCCGCAAACCCCGTTTCATAGGGCTCCAGCGACCGCGTGGGCACCCCGGCGGCCAGCGCCGCGCGTTCCAGCCGGGCATCCAGCCCGTTGGCCTCTGTCAGTTGCGCGGTCATGCAGGGCGGGATCGCCAGCAGGATCGAGACGTACCAGGGCCGCATCCGGGCGGCCATGAAGGGCGGCATCCCACGCAGGCGCATCGCCTCGGCCAGGCGGTTCCATTCCTCCTCGGGCAGGAGTTCCGGCAGGGTGCTGTCCGGTAGCAGCAGCAAGTCCATCCGGGTCTTGAGCGCGGTTTCCAGCTCTTCTTTCTCGGGCGCGGCCATTTCCAGCAGCAAAAGGTCCGCGCCTTCGACCAGGGGCGCCAGTCGGTCGGCCGGGGCATCCATGCGGGGGTCGCCCAGGTGCAGGGTGCCGATCAGGTGCAGGGTCTTGCCGTCGCGCGTGGCGCGCCAGTGGTTGCCCTCGGGGTAGGGCGTTGCGGCAAGCTGTTCCTGAAAACGGGCGCTTTCGCTGTCGGTCAGCGTGCCCATCAGATCGCGGCCCTGACAGCTGGCGAAAAGAGGGGCGGTGCAGAGGCCGAGAAGGGTCAGGGCGGTCAGGATCAGGCGCATGGGTCGCTTTCCGGTTGGGGCTCGTCTTGCATAGTCCGGCGGGCAGGTTCTGGACAAGGGGAAGGCCTGCGCCGAAACTGCAGGGATGGAACGGGAAAGCGATTTGTATGCGCCGGTCAAGGCCTTGCTGGAAGCGCAGGGTTACACGGTCAAGGGAGAGGTCGGCGCGGCCGACCTTGTCGCCCTGCGCGGCGACGAACCCCCTGTCATTGTCGAACTCAAGCTGCGGATCACCCTGTCGCTTTACCATCAGGCCTGCGCCCGGCTTTCAGTGTCCGAGAACGTCTACATCGCCGTGCCGCGCCCCACTGGCCGCAGCGCCCGGCGGGCATTGAAGGACAACCTGACCATGTGCCGCCGCCTGGGCCTGGGGTTCATCACGGTGCGCGCGGACGGCACGGTCGAGGTGCAATGCGATCCGGGCCCCTATGTGCCGCGGCGCAACAAGCCGAAGGCTGCCAAGCTGCTGCGTGCCTTCGAGCGGCTGCGCGGCGATCCCAACGAGGGCGGGGCGACGCGGCACGGGATCGTGACGGGCTACCGCCAGGATTCGCTGGCCTGTGCGGCGCATCTTGCCGAACACGGGGCCTGCCGCGGGCGCGACGTGGCCAAGGCGACCGGCGTTGCGGCGGCGACGCGGATCATGCGGGACAATCACTACGGTTGGTTCGAGCGGCAATCCAAGGGGATCTATGGTCTGACAGGGGCCGGCCACGAGGGGCTGAAACACTGGGCCTACAGCTGGGAGAGCGGGAGTTAGCCCGTGCCACGCTTGGCCGCCAACCTTTCGCGGTGCAGGGTGTAGAGCCCCGAGGCGATGATGATCCCGCAGCCCAGCAGCGTCCAGCCATCGGGCAGGTCGGAAAAGACGACATAGCCGTAGAAGGTGCCCCAGATGATCATGGAATAGTGCATCGGGGCGACGACCACGGCCTGCGCGATGTCTAGAGCCCGGATCACCAGCACTTCGCCCAGGGCCGCCGTGGTGGCGAGGCCCGCAACGATCAGCCAGAGACCGATTTCATCCGGCGTGCGCCAGACGAAGGGCAGGGCCAGGCTGACAACGGTGATCGAGGTCAGAGAGGTATAGGCGACGGTGGTGACCACCGGGTCGGTGCCGCTGAGGCTGCGGGAGAGGACCTGCCGGAGCGAGAAGAAGCAGGCGGCGGCCACGGCGAAACCGATCGCGGGGTGAAAGACGCCCAGTCCCGGGCGGATCACGATCAACATGCCGATGAAGCCCACGCTGACCGCGGCCCAACGCCGGATGCCCACCGGCTCACGAAGAAAGACCGCACCGAGGACAGTGACGATGAAGGGCGCGATGAAGGTCACGGCCACCACGTCCGCCAGCGGCACGAAACTGACCGCAAGGATGAAGCAGACGGCCGATCCGACCGCCATCAGGCCACGCGCGATCTGCAGAACCGGCAGGTGTGACCGCAGGATATGGGATCCGCGCAACAGGATCAGGACCACCATGCCTGCCGCCAGCCCGATCTGGCGGAACCAGACCACCTGTGCGGGATGAAAGGTCTCTGTCAGGAGCTTGGCCTGCACATCGCAGGCCGCAAAGGAAAAGAACCCCAGCAACATGAGGCTGATGCCCCGCAGGTTGTCGGACCGCGTTGGCGGCGGGGCATTGCGCAGCGGCGCGACGTTGGGCGCGGGCATTGGGAAACTCTTGACTGGGGGCTGCGCGGCTTGCGCGTTGCCGGCAGCCTAGACCTGTTGGCGGCAACATGAAAGGGGGGCTCAGATCGGGACCGAGGCGGCTGTATCGCGCAGCATCTCGGCCGAGGCGCGCAGGGCGTCGGCCTCGGGGGGCGTAAGGTCGGGCACCAGGTCCTCTGTCACGCCTTGTGCGCCCACCACCCGGGGTACCGAACAGGCGACGTCGCGCACGCCCATGACCTCGCCCAGGGTCGAAACGGTCAGCACCGCACTCTCGTCCTGCGCGATGGCCGAGACGATCCGGGCAAGGCCGGCGCCGATGCCGTACCAGGTCGCGCCCTTTCCCTCGATGATGGTATAGGCGGCGCGGCGCACGCCGCTGTCGATCCGGTCGCGGACCTCGGGGGTCAATGGCGCGCCGACCTGTTCGGCGAAGCCCTGCACCGAAACAGACCCGGCGCGCGCGGCGGACCAGGCCAATACCTCGCTGTCGCCATGTTCGCCCAGAACGTAGGCGTGCACGGACCGTGGTGCGATCCCCAGGTGGCGGCCCAGCAACCAGCGAAAGCGCGCGGTATCAAGGATCGTGCCCGAGGCGATGACGCGCCCCGGCGGCAGGCCGGACAGGGCCTGGGTGATCTGCCCCATGATGTCGACCGGGTTGGAGGCAACCAGCAGGATCGCATCCGGGCAGACGCGCATCACCTCTTCGACGACGGATCGGAACACGGCGGCATTGCGGCCCAGCAGTTCCAGCCGGGTTTCACCGGGTTTCTGCCCGACGCCGCAGGCCAGGATAACGATGCCCGCGCCGGCAAGGTCGTCGTAATCCCCGGCGTCGATCTGGGTGGCCCCGGCGAAAGGGGCGGCATGGGCGATGTCCTCTGCCTCGGCCCGGGCACGGGCCTTGTCGATGTCGACCAGCACGATGCGCGACGCGGCCCCGCGCAGGGTGCAGGCAAAGGCGGCGGCGGCGCCGACCATGCCGCTGCCGATGATTCCCAGTTTCATGACGCGATTCCCTCGTGTTGATCTTGAGCCAGCCTAGGGAAGCGCCTGCCGACAGGGCAATCTTTGCGACGGAAACACCGCGCGGCTGCGTGTCACTGCTGCGTCAGGTGGCAGGTTGGGGTTAGGTTGCGGTCAATCATGCAGGAGGCAGGGAATGCGACGGTTGTGGCGCGAGGCGCCCTTTTTGACGGCGGGATTGGCGCTGGCGCTTCTGGTGGCCGGGTTCTTTGCCTTTCGGCTGATCGCGGGAATGATCTTTTGGGCCGACCCGCGGCACCAGGACATGCCTATCGCCCCCTGGATGTCGCCGCGCTTCGTTGCGATGAGCTGGGACGTCCCGCGCGAGGTGGTCATCGAGGCGCTGCAGATAACCCCGGATGGCAAGGGGCCAATACCGTTGGAGCGCATGGCGGCAGAGCGCGGTGTCCCGGTGCAGGCGCTGATCGACGAGTTGGAAGAGGCCATTGCCGCCTGGCGCGAGGCGCATCCGGATGAATGACTGGGCCTTCGAACTGGTGTCCGCCTGGGGACTCTGGGTGGTGGCGGGCTCTGCCTTCGTGTCCTGCCTGGCGGTGCCGGTGCCGACGTCGTTGGTGATGCTGGCGGCGGGCGCCTTTGCCGCCGCAGGGGACCTGGTGCTGTGGCAGGTATGGCTCTCTGGGTGGGGGGCTGCTCTGGTCGGGGACAACACGGGGTTCCAGATCGGGCGCTGGGGCGGTCGGCGCTTCCTTGGATGGGTCGCGGAGCGGACGGGACGCGAGAAGCTGATCGCGCGCGGTGAGGCGGTGGTCGAGGCGCGGGGCGGGATCGGCGTATTCCTGTCCACCTGGCTGCTGGCGCCGCTTGGTCCCTGGGTCAACCTGATCGCAGGGACGCTGGGCCTGTCGCGCTGGCGGTTCGCCCTCTGGGACATGGCCGGAGAGACAATCTGGGTAACGGCCTATGTCGGCCTGGGCTTTGCCTTTGGAAGCCAGATCGACCGCGTGGCCGAGGTGGTCAGCAACTGGGGCGGGCTTGTGTCGGCACTGGCCGCGGCGGCGGCATTCGCGCTGGCGCTGGGGATCAAGCTCCGCCGTCGGCGGGCCGGGACCCGCCGGGCCAGGGCCAAGTGACGATAATTTTCTCTCACGCACTTGTTGACTCGTGCCATGCCTTTCCTTACCTCAGCGACGTTAGCACTCGCCCGGTGTGAGTGATAACGGGGCCTGCCCACGACGGGGGGCCTCACGGGAGTAACTTTGAGCTAGGAGACTCGAAGATGGCATTCAAACCGCTTCATGACCGCGTGCTGGTCCGTCGCGTTGAGAGCGACGAAAAGACTGCTGGTGGGCTGATCATTCCCGACAGCGCCAAGGAAAAGCCGGCAGAAGGCGTGGTTGTCGCGTGTGGCGAAGGTGCACGCAAGGACAGCGGCGAGCTGATCGAGATGGCCGTTAAAGAGGGCGACAAGGTCCTGTTCGGCAAGTGGTCCGGCACCGAAGTCACCGTTGGTGGCGAAGAGCTGCTGATCATGAAGGAAAGCGACATTCTGGGCATCATCACGGACGACGCAGCCGCAGCCGCGGCCTGAACGCCTGTCGTGATCGAGGGTGGCCCGACAGCCCCCTGAAATGACCCTATCTGTCTACTGGAGAAGATAAATGTCCGCAAAAGACGTGAAATTCGATACCGACGCCCGCACGAAGATGCTCAAGGGTGTCAACATCCTGGCCGACGCGGTCAAGGTGACCCTGGGCCCCAAGGGCCGCAACGTGGTTCTGGACAAGTCGTTCGGCGCCCCGCGCATCACCAAGGACGGTGTCTCTGTCGCCAAGGAAATCGAACTGGAAGACAAGTTCGAGAACATGGGCGCGCAGATGGTGAAGGAAGTCGCTTCCCGCACCAACGACGAAGCCGGTGACGGCACCACCACCGCGACCGTGCTGGCCCAGGCCATCGTCAAGGAAGGCATGAAGGCGGTTGCCGCCGGCATGAACCCGATGGACCTCAAGCGCGGCATCGACCTGGCCACCGCCAAGGTCGTGGACGCGATCAAGAACGCAGCCCGCACCGTCGAGAACTCGGACGAAGTCGCGCAGGTCGGCACCATCTCGGCCAACGGCGAAGCCGAAATCGGCCGCCAGATCGCTGACGCGATGCAGAAGGTCGGCAACGAAGGTGTCATCACCGTCGAAGAGAACAAGGGTCTCGAGACCGAGACCGATGTCGTTGAAGGCATGCAGTTCGACCGTGGCTACCTGTCGCCCTACTTTGTCACCAACCCCGACAAGATGATTGCAGACCTCGAAGACTGCATGATCCTGCTGCACGAGAAGAAACTCTCGTCGCTGCAGCCGATGGTTCCGCTGCTGGAATCGGTGATCCAGTCGCAGAAGCCGCTGCTGATCATCGCGGAAGACGTCGAAGGCGAAGCGCTGGCGACCCTCGTGGTCAACAAGCTGCGTGGCGGCCTGAAGATCGCAGCCGTCAAGGCACCGGGCTTTGGTGATCGCCGCAAGGCCATGCTGCAGGACATCGCGATCCTGACCGGCGGTCAGGTCATCTCCGAAGACCTCGGCATGAAGCTGGAAAACGTCACGATGGACATGCTTGGCACCGCCAAGAAGGTCACGATCACCAAGGACGAGACCACCATCGTCGACGGTGCTGGCGAGAAGGCCGAGATCGAAGCGCGCGTTTCGCAGATCCGCACCCAGATCGAAGAGACCACCAGCGACTACGACCGTGAAAAGCTGCAGGAACGCGTGGCCAAGCTGGCCGGCGGTGTGGCCGTCATCCGCGTCGGCGGCATGACCGAAGTCGAAGTCAAAGAGCGCAAGGACCGCGTGGACGATGCTCTGAACGCGACCCGCGCGGCCGTTCAGGAAGGCATCGTCGTCGGCGGCGGCGTGGCCCTGGTTCAGGGTGCCAAGGTGCTCGAAGGTCTGACCGGCGAGAACAGCGACCAGAACGCAGGTATCTCGATCGTGCGCCGCGCGCTGGAATCCCCGCTGCGCCAGATCGCCGAGAACGCCGGTGTTGACGGTTCGGTCGTGGCTGGCAAAGTCCGCGAATCCGACGATCTGAAGTTCGGCTACAACGCCCAGACCGATGAATATGGCGACATGTTCAAGTTCGGCGTCATCGACCCGGCCAAGGTTGTCCGCACCGCTCTGGAAGACGCAGCCTCGGTTGCCGGCCTGCTGATCACCACCGAAGCGATGGTGGCCGACAAGCCGCAGAAAGAAGGCGCCGGTGCCGGTGCTGGCGGCGGCATGCCCGACATGGGCGGCATGGGCGGCATGATGTAATACGGCGGCTATCCCTTCGGGGAAGCCAGCCGGGTGGCAGGTGGAGATCAACCATCTGCCGCACCGCCATCAGATCAGACAGGGGCGCCTCCGGGCGCCCCTGTTCGTTTCCGGGGAGGCTGGACCGGGAAAGGGGTCTTGTCATTCTGTCTGAAAGCGACTGGCAGCCGGGGAGATGCGCCATGCGCGGGTTCGCAGTGCCACGCAGGGCCGAGAATAAGACCGCGACCGAACGGCCCAAGCTCTACAAGGTCATCCTGTTGAAAGATGATGTCACCCCGCGCGATTTCGTGGTGGAGGTCTTGAAGGGCATCTTTCGCATGACGGAAGCAGAGGTGTCGGGGCCATGCTGACCGCGCAACGGCGGGGCGCCAGCGTGGCGGCCGTCTTTCCCGTGAAATCGCGGAAGCCAAGGCGCAGCAGGGCACCCAGACGGGTCAGCAGGGCGGGCTGTCTGCTGACTTTCACAACCGAGCGTGAGGGCTGGCAAAGCCGTTGGTCATCGTCCGTTTCGCCAATTTCTGTGACAAGGTGGGCGCGTTCCGACTTGCCGCCCTATGCCGGCTGTGCGTACAACTTTCACGATATCGGTGCTCGTCGCGAGCCTGCAACCTGTTAGACTTTCCCGATACGAGTATGAGGATGCCATGAGTCGGCGCGATGCGAGAAAAGCCCTTGTCCTGGGTCTGCCGGAGCCTCTCCGCAAGGCGCTTGTCCGCCAGTCCGTGGCGCATATCCCCCTGGCCTACCTCGTGCGTCAGACCCTGCGCCGGGCCTTGGATGCCGGGATCGGCTGGGACAAGACCGTCACCTCCGGAGACCGTCGTCCAATCCTTGTCCAGCTCAGCTGCGAGGAACGTGCGCGATTGGACATGTGGATCTCTGCGCGCAAGGTGTCCGAGGAAGAAGCGGTGCTGTCGCTGATCTCGGCCCTGCTGGAGCAAGAAGCCAGCGCCAGCGATATCGAAAAGGGTTGAGCCCACTCCCTGACCCGCGCTTTAAGGCAGCGCAGGGCGTCCGCGGTGAAGCGTCGCCCGAATGATGCCCGATGCGGCAGGGAGTTTGTGCATGTTGAAAAATCTGCTGGTGATCCTGGGCTTGATGCTGGCTGTTCCGGCCCTGGCACAGGACGAAGTGGCCACCTTGGGCAACGATATCTACAAGGCGGGCCAGTCCGTGCGCATGGACGAGGATGGCCGCGATGACGCCTTTCTGGCGGGCGAACGGGTGCGTCTGGCCGCGCCGCTCACCGGGAACGCGCACATGGCAGGCCGTTGGGTCGATATCGGCGCCGAGCTTGGCGGCAGCCTGTATGCTGCGGGGCAGCGTGTCCGGATCGAGGGGGCCGTGGCCGGGGATGCCGCCGTGGCCGGCTACACGGTTGCGGTGGACGCCCCGGTGGCGGGTGACTTGCGCGCCTTCGGCTCCGAGGTGTCGGTGATGGCACCGATCGGCGAAAGCATGATCCTGAACGGCGAAATCGTGGAGCTGGACGCCCCGGTGGCGGGCGATGCCGTCATTTCGACACGTGAACTGACCTTCGGACCCGGCGCACGGATCGACGGCACGTTGACGCTCTACGAGGAAGAGGTGGGCACCCTTGTGGTGCCCGAGGAGGTGGTTCCGGCCGAACGGATCACCCGCATCGAGCTGCGGTACAAGCGCGTCAGCGGCGCGTTCCAGCACCCCGACGGTGGCGACAAGCGGAGCTTTGGCGAAGTGGCCGCCGACTATCTCACCTGGGGCGTGGTCATTGGCCTGATCGCTGCAGTTGCCGCCCTGATCGCACCCAAGGCGATGGGCGGCTTTGCCGATGACCTGGCGGCGCGGCCCTTTCGGAATGTCCTGTCGGGGTTCCTTGGGCTCTCGGTCTTGCTGGGCGGAGGCGTGGTGGTGGCGTTGACCATGATCGGGGCGCTGTTGACGCCGTTCTTCTGGTTGGCGGCTTTGGCGCTGGGCCTGGCTGGTCTTGTCGTCGGCGCCTTTGGCCTTGGGGCCAAGGTCCTGAGCTTTGCGCCCGCGCTGTCCAAGTCCTGGATCTCCCGGGTGCTGGCGGGGGTCGTCGGGGCAATGCTGACGGCCGTGATCGGGCTTGTGCCGTTCCTGGGCTGGATTGCCCTGATGGCCATCCTGGCGGCAGGCGCCGGGACGGTGTCGAAACGCCTGCCCATCCTGTCACGGCTGGCGGACTGATCCCGGGCTTGCCTCGGGGCGGGCCTTCGGGTTCAACCGTGGCATGGCATTGACGATGGAACTGGAAGAGTCGCTCTGGGCGCGCGGGTACAGCTGCGTGGCCGGGGTCGACGAGGTGGGACGCGGACCGTTGGCGGGGCCGGTTGTGGCCGCTGCGGTCGTCCTGAACCGCGCCTCGATCCCCGAGGGGCTGAACGACTCCAAGAAACTGACGGCGAAGCGACGGGGCCTGCTGACGCCCCTGTTGCGGCAAAGCGCGCAGGTCGGACTGGGCGTGGCCAGTGTCGATGAAATCGACGCGCTCAACATCCTGCAGGCCAGCCTGTTGGCGATGCGGCGCGCGGTGGCGGATCTGCCGGTCGTGCCTGACCATCTCCTGATCGACGGAAATCGCCTTCCGGTAGATCTGCCGTGCCCGGCGACCCCGGTCGTGGGTGGGGACGGGCGCTCTCCATCCATCGCGGCGGCCTCGATTGTGGCGAAATCATGGCGTGATGATGTCATGAAAGAGGCCGCGACACAGTTTCCCGGATACGGATGGGAAACAAACGCCGGATACCCGACAAAGTGTCACAAATCTGCACTCCGAGATTTGGGGGCTACCCCATTTCATAGACGTTCCTTTGCTCCGGTGCGCGATATCTTGTGGCAAGAGGAAAAAGACAAGTGACTGATTCAAAAATAGAATTGACCGCGAATCGCCTTTGACTCATCTTTTGCCCAACCAATGAGCGCACAAGCGCCGCGGGACAGAGGCAGAGAATGACGACGATGACTAAGTTAACGGGCGCAGATGCGCTCCCTATCAACACGATCCTGTCCGGGGACTGCATCGAGGTGATGCAGAGCCTGCCGGAGTCCTCGGTGGACCTGATCTTTGCCGACCCGCCGTACAACTTGCAGTTGAAAGGCGCGCTGCATCGTCCGGACAACTCCCAGGTGGACGCGGTCGATGACCACTGGGATCAGTTTTCGAGCTTTGCCGCCTACGACAAGTTTACCCGGGACTGGCTCGCAGCGGCGCGCCGACTGCTCAAGCCCGACGGGGCGATCTGGGTGATCGGTTCCTATCACAACATCTTCCGGGTCGGGGCCGCGTTGCAGGACGCCGGGTTCTGGATCCTCAACGATGTTGTCTGGCGCAAGTCCAACCCGATGCCGAACTTTCGCGGCAAGCGGTTTACCAACGCTCATGAGACGATGATCTGGGCGTCCAAGGGCGAAGGCGCGAAATACACCTTCAACTACGAGGCGCTGAAGGCCCTGAACGAAGGCATCCAGATGCGCAGCGACTGGGTCCTGCCGATCTGCAACGGCGGAGAGCGCATCAAGGACGCCAACGGCGACAAGGCGCACCCGACGCAGAAACCGACCTCGCTGTTGCACCGTGTGCTGGTCGGGTCGACCAATCCGGGCGACGTGGTGCTGGACCCGTTCTTTGGCACCGGCACGACCGGCGCCGTGGCCAAGATGCTGGGCCGCGACTGGATCGGGATCGAACGCGAAGCCGCCTATCGCGAGGTTGCGGAAAAGCGCATCTCCAGCGTGCGGGCCTTTGACAAGGTCGCGCTGGAGGTCAGCGCCTCGAAACGCGCCGAACCGCGCGTGCCCTTCGGCCAGGTGGTCGAACGCGGCATGCTGCGCCCGGGCGAGGAACTGTGGAGCATGAACGGCCGCCACCGGGCCAAGGTGCGCGCCGACGGCACGCTGGTGGGCAATGACGTCAAGGGCTCGATCCACCAAGTGGGGGCCAAGCTGGAAGGCGCGCCCTCGTGCAACGGATGGACCTACTGGTGCTTCAAGCGCGACGGCAAGACCGTGCCCATCGACGTCCTGCGCCAGCAGATCCGGTCTGAAATGGCTGAACGGTCGGACTGACCCTTACCCGAAATCACGATGAACACCGCCGATGCCGCGCATAGCCCGCGGCACGAACTGGCCCCGCTTGCCCTTTGGCAGGCGGGGCATTTTTGTGACCCAGCCTCAGCCGAAATCCGACGCGGTCAGCCGATTTTCCCGCAGGTGGTGTTGCGGGACATAGGTCACCGACAGCGCGTCATCCAAGGCATCGTGGCCACGCAGCGGCGGGTGATTCAGCTTGTAGTAGCCGGCCAGCCGGTCGCTGCGCACCAAAACTGGTCGCCAGGGGTGGACAGGCAGGACTGGTGTGCACAGGTTTTGAAGGTGGATCAGCCGCGGGAGGGGTGAAATGGAATTGAATGCCGATTTCTCGAAACGGGTGGTGATCCGGCCCGAGGATTACAAATGGCGTCCGTCGCCGGCCAACGGGGTAGAGCGGATGATGCTGGACCGGATCGGCGAGGAGGTGGCCCGCGCCACGACCATCGTTCGATTTGCGCCGAACAGCCGGTTCGACGCGCATACGCATGGCGGTGGTGAGGAATTCCTGGTTCTGCAGGGCGTTTTCTCTGACGAGCATGCGGATTACCCGGTCGGCAGCTATGTTCGCAATCCGATTGGCACCGCGCATACCCCGCATATCGGCCCCGAAGGCGCGACGATCCTGGTCAAGCTGTGTCAGTTCGACCCCACCGATACCGAACAGAAAGCCATTGCCACGCAGGATGCAGTGTTCGAGGAAGTGGCGCCGGGACTGAGCCAACAGCTGCTCCATGACGTCCCCGGCGAACGCGTGCGGATCGTGCGCTTTGCACCGGGCACGCGGCTGGGGCCTCATGCGCACCGCGGCGGGGAAGAGGTCTATGTGATCGAGGGGCGGTTGCAGGATGAATACGGCAGCTATCCGGCCGGCAGCTGGATCCGCAGCCCCGATGGCTCCAGTCACACACCGTTTTCGGAGGACGGCTGTCTCCTCTATATCAAGACTGGCCACCTGCCTGCGGTGGCGGACGAGGGGCGCGCGGCAGAGTAGCACTGGCGCACGCAATGCGGTCTTTCGGTCGCCTGTGAAACCGCCTAATGCTTTGGCATGGATATTCGCGCGATATTGATGGGCCTCGCCTTCGCGGTGATGTGGTCCTCGGCCTTTACCTCTGCTCGCATCATCGTGGCGGCGGCTCCGCCCCTGTCGGCACTGGCTCTGCGCTTTCTGATCTCGGGCCTTCTGGCGGTGGCGATCGCCTGGGCGATGGGGCAAAGCTGGCGGCTGACCCGGGGCCAATGGCGCGCGACGATCGTTTTTGGTGTCTGTCAGAACGCGCTGTACCTAGGATTGAACTTCGTCGCCATGCAGACGGTCGAGGCCTCCCTGGCGGCCATCATCGCCTCGACCATGCCGCTGCTGGTGGCTTTGGCCGGCTGGTTGTTCCTGGGAGAGACGCTGCGCCCGCAGGCGCTGTTCGGGTTGGTCGCCGGCATGGCCGGTGTGGCCATCATCATGGGCGCGCGGTTCGGCGGTGGGCTGGACATGACGGGGGTGCTGTTCTGCGTCCTGGGCGTTATCGCGCTGACCATTGCTACGCTGTCGCTGCGCGGGGCCACCTCGGGCGGCAACTTCATGATGGTCGTGGGCCTGCAGATGCTGATTGGCAGCGCCGTGCTCTGGGTGCCCGCACTGACGTTGGAAACCGTTCAGATCGACTGGTCTGCCGCGCTGGTCGTGGCCTTTGTCTATACCACGCTGGTGCCTGGCCTGGCGGCGACCTTTGTCTGGGTCCTGCTGGTCAACCGCATCGGCGCGGTGCGCTCCGCGACCTTCCACTTTCTCAACCCGTTCCTTGGCGTGGCCATTGCCGCCGCATTTCTGGGAGAGGCGCTTCGGCCGCTCGACCTGCTGGGCGTGGCGGTGATCGCGGCCGGGATCCTGGCCGTGCAACTGGCCAAGATCCCCAACTCCGCGCGCGAAACTGTCAAGAATTGAACGTGAAATTCCGCCCGCGCGGAAAGTTTTGTTTACCTGCGCCCCGCTACACCCGCTCTGACGCGTGGGCAATTTGCCCGCTGAACAGATGTGAGGGCGATTCATGGGAAGGTTTTCGATCCGAATTCAGGTGATGCTTCTGGCATCGGCCTTTATCGCGACACTGCTGGTACTCTCGGCCATTTCGTGGACGGTGAAATCCGAACTCACCGGCAAGCTGTACCACACCTCCGACATGTTCTCGCAAAGTCGTCTTCTGGGCGACATCACCAACAGCATGCAGAGCGCGGAACTGGCGATGATGCTGTTCGTTGCCGGTGACGACGCCAAGATAGAGGACATGCGGGCCGAATTGGCGGCCATGTCCGAACGTTTCGCTGAGGTGCGGACAAGTTTTGCCGACACCCGCGTGTCCGAGGCTCAGCGACCCGAGATGGTGACCCGCCTGGCGGAGATGGCCGAACGGCTGGCCGCCCTCGACGGCGAAGTCGAGACGCTGGCCGGGCTGACGCTTTTCGACCGCAAGGCCTTTGCCTACAGGACCATTCTGCCCTCGCTGGAGGAAACCCGAAGAGACCTTCTGGAAATGACCGATGAACTGGCGGCAGACGTGACCCGGCTGGAAACCGAGGCGACAGCCGTGGCTGCGGCCTCGGACATCAAGCAGCTGCTCGGGAACGGGCTGGTGGTGGCGGTTGCGCTGATCCTGGCCTTCATCTTTGGCCGCTCGCTGTCGCTGCCGATCCAGCGCGCCCGTGACGCGGTCCGGCGTCTTGCCCAGCACGATTACGCGTTCGAACTTGCCGATACCACGCGTGCCGACGAGGTGGGGATGATCTCTCGCAACCTCGAGGATCTGAAGGCCAAGCTGCTGGCTGCAGATGCTGCCGAAAAGCGCATGGTGGCCGAGAATGGCAGGCGCGTGGACCTGTTCCAGGCCTTCAGCACCGCGATGAGCCAGCTGCGGGGCGGGGACCTCCAGAACCGTATCGACGAGGGCGAGTGGCGGGATCTCGGCGAGAGCTACGTCCAGCTTTGCGCCGACTTCAACAACCTCGCCGACACGCTGGACGATCTTGTCGGGTCGTTGCGGCAAAGCGCCGACGCGGTGACAAACAACGCCAACGAACTGTCCAGCATGTCCGACGAGATGTCGCGCCGCTCCGAGGTTCAGGCCGCGACGCTGGAGGAGTCGGCCGCCGCCCTGGAGGAATTGTCAGCCAGCGTGCAGTCGGCCTCGGCCCGGGCGCAGGAGGTCGATACGAAGGTGGTCGAGGGCCGTCGCCGGGCCGAGCAGGGCGGCGAGGTCATGGCAAGGGCGCTGGAGGCGATGGGGTCCATCGCAAAGTCCTCTGACCAGATTTCGCAGATCATCACGGTCATCGACGACATCGCCTTTCAAACCAACCTGCTGGCCCTGAACGCGGGGGTCGAGGCCGCGCGCGCCGGCGAAAGCGGCAAGGGCTTTTCCGTGGTGGCCTCCGAGGTGCGGGGACTGGCCCAGCGGGCCTCGGAATCCGCGAGCGAGATCAAGGAGCTGGTGACGAACAGCAGCAAGCAGGTGGAAGATGGTGAAAAGCTGGTCCATGAAACCAGCGAAACCCTGACCCATATCGTGCAAAGCGTGACCGAAGTGTCCGAAATGGTTTCCGGTATCGCGACCTCGGCCCGTGATCAGGCCAGCGGCGTGCAGGAAATCAACGTCGGCGTGGGTGAGTTGGACAAGGTCACACAGCAGAACGCCGCGATGGTCAGCCAGACCAATGCTGCCAGCCAGAAACTGCGTGTCGAGGCCACCCGTCTGTCTGATGTCCTCGCGCGCTTCTCCGTGCAGGATTTGCCCCCTGCGGCGAACACCTGGGAGGACCCGGTCAACGAGGGCTTTTCGGTGAAAGGCGTCGACCCAAGGGGCCATGAGCAAAAGCATGACCAAGACGTTGCATCTGGCGATGGGGGCGGGGGGTGTGACGACACGATGGCGGACACGGAAACCTTGGTGCACGGCAGCTGGGCTGCCGAAGAACTGGAGCCGTCCCCCCTCGAAGTGGAACTCGACAGCTTCGAGCAGTCCGCGCCGAACCCGGCACCGGCCTACAAGAGGGCCGTTGGTGACGACGCCCTTTGGAAGGATTTCTGACGGGGCCTCAGCCCCCGATGCGTCCGCCGGCGTCACCGACCTGGCCGCGATGCAGCAGAAGGTGGTCAAGCAAGACGCAGGCCATCATCGCCTCTCCCACCGGAACGGCGCGGATACCCACGCAGGGATCGTGCCGGCCCTTGGTGACGATCTCTGTCTCTTCACCGCTCAGGGTGATGGTCTTGCGCGGGGTCAGGATGGACGAGGTCGGCTTGACCGCGAAACGCACGACGATTTCCTGGCCGGTCGAAATGCCGCCCAGGATACCGCCGGCATGGTTGGAGCTGTAGACCGGGCCGTTCTCTCCCATGAAGATCTCGTCGGCATTCTGGCTGCCGGTCAGGGCGGCCGAGGCCATGCCCTCGCCGATCTCGACGCCCTTGACCGCGTTGATCGACATCATCGCGGCCGCAAGATCGGTGTCCAGCTTGCCATAGACGGGGGCGCCGAGGCCCGCAGGGGTATTGCGGGCGACCACCTCGATCACCGCGCCCACGCTCTCGCCCGATTTGCGCAGCCCGTCCAGGTAATCCGCCCAGGTCTCGGCGGCTTGCGGGTCCGGGCACCAGAAGGGGTTGGCATCGATCTGGGCATCATCGAAGCGCGTCCGGTCGACGCCGTGGCTGCCCATCTGCACCATGTACCCGCGGATCTCGATCCCCGGCACCAGCGCCGTCAGCGCCGCGCGCGCCAGCCCACCGGCGGCCACGCGCGCAGCGGTTTCCCGCGCGGAGGAGCGCCCGCCGCCGCGATAGTCGCGCAGCCCGTATTTCTGGAAATATGTGATGTCGGCATGACCGGGGCGGAACTTTTGCGCGATCTCGGAATAATCCTTGGACCTCTGGTCGGTGTTCTCGATCATCAGCTGCACCGAGGTGCCGGTGGTCCGGCCCTCGAAGACGCCTGACAGGATGCGCACGGCGTCCGGTTCGCGTCGTTGTGTGGTGAACTTGTTCTGCCCCGGCTTGCGCCGGTCCAGCCAGTGCTGGATCTGCGCCTCGTCGATTTCGATGCCCGGCGGGCAGCCGTCGACCGTAGCCCCAAGAGCCGGCCCGTGGCTTTCGCCCCAGGTGGTCACACGGAAAAGATGTCCGAATGTGTTCAGGCTCATGGCTGCGTCCCTTTCGTTTCCGCGCGGGATACGCAAGCCGGGGCGCAATGCCAAGACTATTCGAGCCCGTCGCGCCGTCTCTGGGCGAATTCGCCCACGGCATCCGTCGCGCGGTCAACGGCAATCACGATGAAGGTGGAAATCCAGAGCGGCATCTCAAAGGCCGCGATCCAGCCGAAACAAAGATAGATGAGCCAGATAACCCCCAGCTCTAGGCACAAAATGATCAAACGCGTTTCCCCAAGGGCGCCTCCTTTCTCCAGCAATGTCGGGATGGTTGAAACTTACCATAACAGGCTGAAAAAATCACGGTTTTTCTTGATGTTCCGTGGCGTCGGGACTAGGGTCCCGCCTACCTCGGGGTGGCGGTGCATGAGCCGTCTGAGATTTCCGTAGATCGGATCAACCCGTTGAACCTGAACCGGTTAAAACCGGCGGAGGGAAGGTATGGGCCCGGACACGGGACTCCAATCTTGCCCTTGCGCCGCAATATTGGAGGACTTCATGAAGTCATTTGCCTTCACTGTTGCCGCGGGATGTCTCAGCGCCGGGCTTGCCCTTGCCGAAACGCCTGTCCTGACGGTCTATGCGCCCGATTATTTTGTCTCGGAATGGGGGCCGGGGCCGAGGATCGAAGAGCTGTTCGAGGCGCGCTGCGCCTGCGACCTGCAATTCAAACCTGGCGATCTCTTGCCCCGAATCCTGCTGGAAGGGGACCGGACCGAGGCCGATGTCGTGATCGGCCTGAACACTGACGTGACCAAAAAGGCCCGTGAATCGGGGCTCTTTGCCGAACACGGGGTGGACCTGTCGCCGCTGACCCTGCCGATCAACTGGACGGACGAGGTGTTCCTGCCCTTCAACTACGGACACACCGCCTTTGTCTACGACACCACCCGCGTGGATGCGCCGCCCGCCAGTTTCGACGCGCTGCTGGAGGCGCCCGATGACCTGCGGCTGGTGATCCAGGACCCGCGCACCTCGATCTCGGGGCTGGCCCTGGTGCTTTGGGTGCAGTCGGTCTACGGAGACGAGGCGCAGGCCGCCTGGGAGAAACTGGCGCCCAAGATCGTCACCGTGACAAAAGGCTGGTCTGAATCCTACGGCCTTTTCACCGATGGTGAGGCGGACATGGTGCTGAGCTATACGACCTCGCCCGCCTACCACATCATCGCGGAGGGAGATGAGACCAAGAAGGCCGCGATCTTCCCAGAGGGGCATTACTTCATGGTCGAATTGGCCGCGCGACTGGCGACCAGCGACCAGCCCGAGCTGGCCGGGGATTTCATGGAGTTCATCCTGAGCGAGGACTTCCAGAGCATGATCGCCACAGGCAACTGGTCGATCCCAGCCGCGCTGGACAGCGACAAGTGGCCGGAAGGTTTCCAGAAGCTCGATCTGCCGGAAAAGGTGCTTTTCTATTCCGAGGATGAGGCGGCAGAACTGCGCGGCGAGGCGATCGAGGCATGGCGCCGCGCGCTCTCGCAATAGCGGCGGCGCTGGTCCTGGCGGTACTGACGCTGGGACCGGTCTGCGTTGTTCTGGCCCGGGCCGGGGGCTTTGGTGCCTTTGGTCCGGGGGATTGGCAGGCGCTGCGGTTCACGCTCTGGCAGGCTTTCCTGTCAGCCTCCTTCAGCGTCGTTCTGGCCGTGCCCGTGGCCAAGGCCCTTGCGCGTCGGCGCTTTGTGGGGCGCGGGGTGCTGGTGACTCTGCTGGGGGCGCCCTTCATCCTGCCGGTGATCGTGGCGGTCATAGGCTTGATCGCGGTTTTTGGCCAGGCGGGGCTGGTGAACAGGTTCCTGGGCGCGCTGGGAGGCCCGACTCTGGACATTTACGGGCTGCACGGGGTCGTGTTGGCGCATGTCTTTTTCAACTTGCCACTGGCGGTCAGGATGCTGTTTTCGGCTTGGGCCGCGATCCCGGCCGAGCATTTCCGGTTGGCGGCCTCCCTGGGGCTGTCACCGCCTGCGCAATGGCGCGTGATTGACGCGCCGCTGATCCTTCGGGTGCTGCCGGGCGCGTTTACGGTGATCTTCGTGATCTGCCTGACCAGTTTTGCGGTGGCTCTGACTCTGGGCGGTGGGCCGCGGGCCACGACGGTGGAACTGGCGATCTACCAGGCGATGCGGTTCGATTTCGATCTTGGCCGCGCGGCAGCACTGGCGGTCATGCAACTGGTTCTGGCCCTGGCGGCGGGTCTGGTTGCGCTGCGCGTCGCGGGACAGGCCGGGTTCGGCGCGGGGCGAGACCGCATCCTGCCGCGCTGGGACGGGCAGGGACGTCTGGCCCGCGGTTGGGATGCCATGTGGATCGTCGCGGCGGCGCTGTTCCTGCTGGTGCCTCTGGCGGCGGTGGTGCTGCGCGGTCTGCCGGGCATTCTGCTGATCACGCCTGACACGTTGCGTGCGGCGGGGCATTCTCTGATGGTTGCGCTGGGGTCCACGGCGCTTTGCATGGCCTGGGCCTTGCCACTTGCCACGCGGCGGGGCGAGTTGCTGGCCCTGCCTGCCATCGCGATTTCGCCCCTGGTGCTGGGGACGGGACTGTTCCTGATCCTGCGGAATTTCGTCAATCCCTTCGACATGGCGCTGCCGGTCACGGGGCTGGTCAACGCACTGATGGCGCTGCCCTTCGCCCTACGGATTCTGCGACCCGAGGCCGAGGCGATCACGCGTGACTATGGCCGCCTGTGCGCGACCTTGCGGATGTCGTCGTTTGCGTGGCTGAGATTGGTCTGGCTGCCCCGCCTGCGGCGTCCGATGGGCTTTGCCGCCGGGCTGACGGCGGCCCTGGCGATGGGGGACCTGGGCGTGATCGCGTTGTTTGCCGATCCGGACCGGGCGACCTTGCCATTGCAGGTCTATCGCCTGATGGGATCCTACCAGATGGAGGCGGCGGCCGGTGCGGCGCTGTTGTTGTTGATGACCAGCCTGGGATTGTTCTGGCTGTTCGACCGCGGAGGGCGCTTGAGTGCTGAGGCTTGAAGACCTGCAAGTGACGATGGACAGCGGCACGCTGCGCGCGGATATGGCGCTGGTGCCGGGTCGACGGGTGGCGCTTGTCGGGCCGTCGGGCGCCGGAAAATCCACCCTGCTGGACGCCATCGCCGGTTTCAGGGAGGTCGCGGCCGGGCGCGTCATCTGGCAGGGGCGCGACGTGACCCATGCCCCGCCGCAGGCGCGGCCCGTGTCGATCCTGTTCCAGGACAGCAACCTGTTTCCGCACCTGACGCTGGAGCGAAACCTGGGTCTTGCCCTGCATCCCGGCGGGCGCCGTCCGGACGCCGAGGCGCGTGCACGGATCGAGGGGGCGCTGCGGCGCGTGGGGCTGGAAGGCATGGCCGGGCGCAAACCGGGCACCCTGTCCGGTGGTCAGCAGGGGCGCGCAGCATTGGCCCGGGTGCTCTTGATGGCGCGCCCGGTGATCCTGCTGGACGAACCTTTTGCCGCCCTGGGACCGGCGCTGAAACGCGAAATGCTGGACCTTGTGCGCGAGGTCGCCGACAGCCTCGCCGCATTGGTCGTCATGGTGACGCATGACCCGCGCGACGCAGAGGGGTTTGCCCATGAGGTCGTGCTGGTGGCCGAGGGGCAGGCGCAGGCACCGGTGGCGGCAGAGGCCTTCTTTGCCGATCCGCCGCAGGCCTTCCGCGACTACATTGGCGCGGCGGGGTAAACCCTGCCCTGCACCAATCCATGATCAAAAAGAAAAGCCCCGCCGGATCGGCGGGGCTTTGTCGTTTTCGGCTTGGCCGGATCAGGCGGTCGGCTTGCGCTTGATCGGGGCCCAGATACGCTTGTTCACCAGGTAGAGCAGCACCGAGAGCACCACCAGGAAGAACACCCCGACGAAACCCGCCTGCTGGCGTTGCATCATCTTGGGTTCCGCGGTCCACATCAGGAAGGCCGCCAGGTCCTCTGCTTCGTGGTGCAGCGAGTTGCTGTGGCCGTCGTCGAATTCGACGTCCTCGCCGTACAGCGGCGGCGCCATCGAGATCCAGCCGCCGGGGAAGGCGGTGTTCTCGTAAAGGATGGTGCCTGCCTCTTCCTTTTCCTCTCCGGTGTAGCCGGTCAGCAGCGAGGCGATGTATTCTGCGCCGCCCATGCCCTTGAACAGCTGGTTGATGCCCAGTCCGTAGGGGCCGTGGAAACCGGCGCGCGCCTTGGCCATCAGCGACAGGTCCGGTGCCCCGACCGAGGTGACGGCCGGGAAGTGGTCGGTCGGCTTGGCCGGGCGGAAGTCATCGAGTTCTTCGTCGAAGACTTCGAAGTTGGCGGCATAGGCGATGACCTGCTCTTCGCTGTAGCCCAGCTGTTCGAGATCGCGCAACGGAACGTACTGCAGGCCGTGGCAGGCCGAGCAGATCTCTGTGTAGACCTTGAGGCCGCGCTGCAGCTGGTTCTGGTCCCAGGTGCCGAAGGGCCCTTCGAACGAGAACTTGAAGTCCTCGACGTGGGCCTCGCCGCCAGCGGCATGAGCGCCGCCGGCCAGACCGAAGGCCACGAGGGCCGCGAGGGTGAGTTTCTTGAACATCTCTTACGGTCCTTCTTGCTTATTCCGCCGGGGTCGCAGCGCCTGCGCCCTTGGCCTCATCCTTCGGCGGATAGTGCGCGTCGAAATCGGCCTCGATGGTGTCGGGCTGGGGCAGCGGCTTTTCGATGACACCCAGCAGCGGCAGGATCACCAGGAAGTAGGCGAACCAGTAGGCCGAGGCGATCAGCGAGAAGCTGGCGTAGGGCTCTTCGGCGGGCATGGCACCCAGCCACATCAGCGCGAAGAAGTCGATGACCAGCAGCCAGAACCACCACTTGAACATCGGACGGTAACGGCCCGAGCGAACCGACGATGTGTCGAGCCAGGGCGCCAGGGCCATCACGATGATCGCGCCGAACATCGCCAGCACGCCAAAGAACTTGGCGTCGATGATGCCGCCGGTCACGAAGGAGGCCAGTTGCACCAGCCAGACGTCCGAGGTGAAGGCACGCAGGATCGCGTAGAAGGGCAGGAAGTACCATTCCGGGACGATGTGCGCGGGCGTCGCCAGCGGGTTCGCCTCGATGTAGTTGTCCGGGTGGCCCAGGTAGTTCGGCATGAAGCCGACGATGGCGAAGAAGACCGCCAGGATCACGGCCAGCGCCAGAAGGTCCTTGATCACGTAGTAGGGCCAGAACGGAACGGTGTCCTTTTCGGCCTCGGCCTTGGATCCGCGGCGCACTTCGACACCCGTCGGGTTGTTGTTGCCGGTGGTGTGGAAGGCCCAGATGTGCAGCGCAACCAGCGCTGCGATGACCATCGGCAGCAGGTAGTGCAGCGAGAAGAAGCGGTTCAGCGTGGCGTTGTCCACCGCCGGTCCGCCCAGCAGCCAGGTCTGGATCGGCTCACCGATGAACGGGATGGCGCCGAAGAGACCGGTGATGACCGTCGCACCCCAGAAGGACATCTGACCCCAGGGCAGAACATAGCCCATGAAGGCGGTGCCCATCATGCAGAGGTAGATCAGCATGCCGATGATCCATGTCACCTCGCGCGGGGCCTTGTACGAGCCGTAGTAGAGACCGCGGAAGATGTGCGCATAGACCGCGACAAAGAACAGCGAGGCGCCGTTCATGTGCAGGTAGCGGATGAAGTGACCGCCGTTCACGTTGCGCATGATGTGTTCGATCGAGGCAAAGGCCAGGTCGACATGCGGCGTGTAGTGCATCACCAGGACGACCCCGGTGGCGATCTGCAGAACGAGGCAGAAGGTGAGGACGATCCCCCAGATCCACATCCAGTTCAGGTTTTTGGGCGTGGGGATCATGATGGTGTCGTACAGGAGCCCGACGATCGGAAGGCGAGAGTGAAGCCACTTCTCGCCACCGGTCTTCGGCTCGTAATGGTCGTGCGGGATTCCAGCCATGTCTTGTGCTCCTTAACCCAGCAGGATGGTGCTGTCGTCGACCCACTCGGCGGGCGGGACAGGCAGGTTTTCGGGGGCGGGGCCTTTGCGGATCCGGCCCGCGAGGTCGTAGTGCGACCCGTGGCAGGGGCAGAACCAGCCGCCGAATTCACCGGCATTGCCCAGCGGCACGCAGCCCAGGTGTGTGCAGACACCCATCTGAACCAGCCAGGCCTGCGCCGGCTGACCCTCGGGCGAGGGCAGGGTGCGGTTGGCATCGGTGGCCGGCGCCGAAGAGTCGGCCAGGTTGGCGTTGCGCGCGTTCGTATCGACCACGTTCTGGCCGGCGGCAAAGGCCTCTTCCTGTTGCTGCGCCTCGGCGATCTCGTCCTCGGTCCGGTGACGGATGAAGACCGGCTTGCCCAGCCACTTGACGGTGAGCTGAGTGCCGGGCGCGACGCCCGAGACGTCGACCCGGATGGTGGACAGTGCGCGCACGTCCGCCGAGGGGTTCATCTGGTTGACCATCGGCCAGACGGCAGCGCCGGTCGTGACGACCCCGGCGCCGGCGGCGGCGTAGTAGAGGAAATCCCTTCGGGTGCCTTCGTGGTCTTCTGCGTGGGACACGAGGTTCGCTCCATTGCTGTAGGGGCCGTCGGCCCGCGGTAAAACCCATGGTTTCCGGAGGCTCGAAAGACTCCGGACCCCGCTCAGGATCGGTATCTAGCCGGGAGGCCGTGAGGGGTAAAGGATGCAAAAGGCTCACATTCCACGCTCGCGCGAATCTGTCGCGGTTGAAACCACCCTTCCGCAGTGATTATCTCGCTCGGGAGCAAAGTTAGGGGCGGCACCATGCGGCGACTGATTCTTTCCCTCGGCATTCTGATCGGTCTGGCGGCCCCGGCGGCGGCAGAGATGGAACTGTCGTTTTACACCGGCTGGCAGACGCTTCCTCACAGCCGCATCTCCGGGGACCTGCCCAACGGTGGCGGCAGCTACGACCAGCTTGTCGGCTGGGAGGGCAAACCCTTTGTGATGCCTCCCTATTATGGCGCCCGCGCGACCTGGTGGCGAAGCGGATCGCTGGGCTTTGGCGTGGAATACACGCACACCAAGGCCTATGCCGACGACAGCACGCTGAAGGCACTGGGCTTTTCCCAGCTGGAGTTCACCGACGGGCACAACGTGCTGACCGCGAACGTGATGCGGCGCTGGAAGAACCAGTGGGGGCAGTTCACGCCCTATGTCGGGGGTGGTCTGGGGATCGCCTTTCCACATGTGGACGCCGATCACGCCAGCGGCTCGCGGACATACGGGTTCCAGCTGGCCGGCCCGGCGATGCGCCTGACGGCTGGCACCAGCTATCAGATCAACGACCGATTCTCTGTCTTTGGCGAGTATCAGTTCACTTACTCGGTCAACGAAGGCACATTCGACGATGGCGGCACGTTCAAGACCGACATCAAGACCAATGCCCTGAACGTCGGGCTGTCGATGCACTTCTGACAAAGGCGCCGGGTCCCGGACCCGGCCCGATCGTAAAGGCGGGGGCGGACAGGGTCCGCCCTTTTTGTTGCTCAGCCGCTGGGTGTCGTCGCGATCATGGCCGGGCGCTTTGAATACTCGGCGTACCAGGCAGCCAGCGTATCGCGGCCGGTCCGCCAGGATCGAGCCTCGTGGCGGAAATCCAGGTAGCCAAGCGCGCAGCCGATCGCGATATGGCCCATGTCCATGCGACCATGCAGGTGGCTCATCCAGCGGGTGCCAAGGGCGTCCAATGCACGGGACACCTTGGCCCATTGGCCCTCGATCCAATCCATCGACACCTTTTCGGGCGGGCGAAAGCGTTCCTCGTAGACGATCAGCACGGCCGCCTCCATGATCGCGTCCCCGGTTGCCTCCAGCGTCAGGGTGTCCCAGACCCGGCTTTCCGGGTAAAGGCCCGCCTGCGCGCGGGCGTCGAGGAACCGGCAGATCACCCGGCTGTCATAGAGCGTCGGACCGTCGGAGCGCATCAGGGCCGGGATCTTGCCAAGCGGGTTGGCCGAGATAAGCGCCGGATCGGGCTCGATGGGCGTGGTGGCAATGTCCACCATCTCGACCTCGTCCAGCTTTCCGGTTTCGTGAAGCGTGACCAGCACCTTGCGAACAAAGGGAGAGGCCGGCGATTGAAGAAGCTGCATGACGGGTATCCGGATGTGGTTGATCGTGTCGCCCACACCAAAGCACTTGCCGGGGCGCGTGTCACGCCTTGGGGTGCGTCGCCTCGTAGACCTTCATCAGGTGGACCTCGTCGACGGCGGTATAGGCCTGGGTCGTCGACAAAGAGGCATGACCCAGCAATTCCTGGATCGCGCGCAAGTCGCCGCCGGCGGCCAGCAGGTGGGTAGCAAAGCTGTGACGCATGGCGTGGGGCGTCGCGCTGGCAGGCAGGCCCAGCTGCATCCGCGCCTTTTCTGTGACCTTGGTGACGATACGCGGGTTCAACGGCCCGCCCCGTGCGCCCCGGAACAGCGCCAAGTCAGGTTCGACGGCGTAGGGGCACAGCGCGAGGTAGGTCTCGACCGCCTTGACCGCCACGGGCAGCACCGGGACCAGCCGCTCCTTGCCGCCCTTGCCGAGGATTCGCAGCGTGCTGCCGAGGGGCAGGTCGCGTCCCTTCAATCCCAGTGCCTCGGAAATCCGCAGGCCACAGCCGTAAAGCAGCGTGACCACGGCGGCATCGCGGGCGCCCTGCCAGCTGTCGGCGCTTTGCATCTCGACCGTGTCGATCATGGCGCGCGCGGCGTCTTCGGTCAGGGGGCGGGGCAGTTTCTTCTGGAACTTGGGCGCGCGGGCCGACAGCACGGGCGTGGCTTCGAACCCTTCGCGCCGAGCCAGCCAACGGTAGAAGCTCTTGACCGCCGACAGCTTGCGGGCGACGGACCGTGCGCCAACCTCGCGCCGACGCAGATGTGCCATCCAGGACCGCATGTCAGTGGTGGTGACCGCCGACAGCGGCGCCAGCCCCTGCGGCTCCGCGTGATGAGCCGTCAGGAAGGCGATGAAATCCAGCACGTCCGCGCGGTAGGCGTTCAGCGTGTTTTCCGCCGCGCCGTCCAGCGCCTTGCACGCCTCCAGCCAGTTGGCGAGGGCGTCACGCGCGGCGGGTGAGATTTCGAGGCTCATGCCCGACCTCAGGCCAGCCATCTCCGCATCGCGCGCTCGAAAACGCCGCCAAAGAAGGCTAGCAGGTCGGTGCCCTGTTGCGGTGTGAACTGGTGCGGGTCCTCGGACCCCATGACCAGCAGGCCGGGCAGGCGGCCGGGCCCAAAGTCCAGACGCAGGCAGGCCTCGGAGCGGATCCATTCGGCGCGCTCGCCAAAGATCGCCTCGTTGCCGCGCTGGATCTGGCGCAGGACCACCTGGCGCAGCGGTGCTTCACGGCCCTCGCCGACATAGGTTTCCACGAAACCCGGCTCTGCCACCGAAAGCACGTCACCCAGACGGCTGACCACCGGGTCGTCGTCCTCCTGCGCGGTTTCCAGGACAAGACGGATGTGGTCGACACGCAGGATCTGGGCCACTTCGCCGCCAAGGTCGTGCAGGAAGGGTTCAAACTCCACCGGGTCCAGCATCCGCAGGACGGCGCGGTGAATCTGGTTGGTTCCGGCGAGGTTTTCGTAGGCCGCGGCGATCACGCTGCGGTGGGTGTCCTCCAGCCGGTCAAGCCGCGCTTCGAGCCGCTCCATCGCGATTCCGCGCAGGTCGATGATATTGCCGCCCATCGCGCGTTCGTTCGCGGCTATCAGGGCCTGCATCAGGTCCTTGTCGTCGAGGATGATGTCGGGACGCGAAATGATCGAATCGCGGATGGATTCCTCGATACGCTGGGTGCTGCTCATGTGCCTATTGTCCTGCTCGTGCTGCGCTTGGGCGCTTGTTCTTTGCGCGATTGGCTCTGTGTCGCCCGTCGTGCCCTTTACTGTCAAGGAAATCCGGCCCGCGCAAAACCTGTCTTTCAGCGAGAGCGCGGGTTTGGCCACGCCCGCGATCCGTGCCAAACTCGACCCACAAGGAGGAGCGCCCATGCCCAATATTTCCGTGACCTCTGACGCCCAGACCGTCATCACCACCTTCGAGACCAGTCCGGGCCAGTGTCAGGACCTGCTGGATGCCCTGCAGGCCGCCTATGCCGAGTTCATCTCGAAACAGCCGGGGTTTATCGCTGCGGGTCTGCACGTCAACGACGCCCAGACCCGGATCGCCAATTATTCGCAATGGAAAAGCCGGGACGATTTCCTGGCCATGTTGCGATCACCCGAGATGCGCGCGCGCAACAAGGAGTTGAACGGGCTTTGCCGCAGTTTCGAGCCGGTGCTTTACGAGGTGGCCGCCACCTATTGAGCGGCAATCAGGCGGCGATAGCCTCGTCGAGACAGGCCGCAGTAAAGCGATAACCCGATCCGCGCACCGTCTCGATGTCCACGGCGCCGTCCGAGGCTTCGAGGCAGGCGCGCAGGTTGCAGACATAGACGTCGAACACGCGCGGGTCCGGTTCGTCCTCGAGCCCGTAGATATGGCCCAAGAGGGCCGCGCGGCTGACCAGCCGGCGTGGCCTGAGCGCGATATATTCCAGCAGTTCGTACAGTTTCGGGCTCAGCTTTACCGGGCAGTCCTGTAGGTAGGCCTTGCGGCGTAGCAGGTCGACGGCCAGCGGGCCGTAGCTCAGCATCGGTTGTGCCACCCCGTGTGCCCGCCGCGCGATGGCGGAGAGGATCATCACGGATTCCTCGGGCGGGGCGGATGCGTCCAGAACCGTATCGGCCCCCGCCTCCAGCCAGCGGACGATCTGCCCATGCGAGGCATCTCGCGCCATGAGCGCGATGGGCAGGTCGGGGTGGCTGCGGCGCAGGTGGGGGAGGGACAAGCCGGAGAGCGCCAGCTCCTCGGCGTCAAGGATCAGCAGGTCTGACTCTGTCATCCGCAGGTAGTGTGGAATGTCTTCTGGCCGGTCCGTCCGGGTCAGTAACACCCCGGTGTTGGTCAGCTCCTTGGCAAGCGCAATCAGGGACCAACTGGTTTCGGCGATCAGGTAACGCACGTCGCAAACTCCTTGCCATACTGGACAGGCGGGTCGCCCTTGGCTCCGCCGACTTTGGCATTTCGGTCCTGCCTGACCGTTCTGGCAACGGCAAAGGGACCTGTCTGCGGTGCATTCTGACACCGGCTTATGGTTGTATTGGGGCATTGTGGTGGGAATGTGACCAAGAGGTGTCCGCCGCTTGGCACATGACCTGTATCAAGGCAATCGGCGGTCCGTGGTTCCATCCTGTGCCAGACAGGAGGAGACACATCATGTACAAGAACATACTGGTCCCCATCGCCTTCGACGGGGACAGCGATACGCGGATCGGCGCGGCGACCTCTGTGGCCCGGCGCCTCGCGGCAGAGGGGGCGCGGATCACCTTTCTCCACGTCTTGGAACAGGTGCCGGGGTATGTCGCCAGCTATCTGCCCGCCGACTACGCCGCGCAGGCGCGCAAGGTGCTCGAGGACGAGCTGAACGAAATGGCCGCAACCGTGCCGGGCGGCGTGGGGCTGGTGGTTTCGGGCCATTCCGGACGCACCATTCTGGATTGGGCCGCGGACAACGACACCGACCTGATCGTCATCGCGTCGCACCGCCCGGGTATGCAGGACTTGTTGCTTGGCTCCACCGCGGCCAAGGTTGTGCGCCACGCGCAATGTGCTGTGCACGTCCTGCGTTGACTTTGTGGCGGCCCGCTTCAACCTGCGGGCCATGACCAGCGAAATCGACCTTTCCCGCCGCGACCGCTTGCCGGACGCCCTGTATGCCCTGCGCAAGGACTATCCGCGCGAGGCCTGGCAGAGCCATGACAACTTTGGCGGTCTGGTGGCTTTCTGGATGGATCGTCATGTGATGTTCCGCCGCCTCTGCGAGGCACTGCGGCAGGACGCCGAGGCGGCGTCGGACGGCAGCATGGACCAGCGGCAGATGCGGCAGCGGCTTGTTCGCTATGGCAGCATGTTGCTGCAGCAGCTGCACGGACACCACCAGATCGAGGACACGCACTATTTCCCCAAGCTGATCGACCGCGAGGCGTCGCTTGCGCGCGGGTTCGAAATACTGGACCGCGATCATCACGCGATGGACGGGCTGTTGCAGCAGTTCAGTGATGCCGCGAACGGTGTTCTTCAGGGCAAGGTGGAGGCGGGCGCCTTTCAGAGCCACGTTTCAGCGTTCGAGGCACTCCTGTTGCGCCATTTGGACGACGAGGAAGACCTGATCGTGCCGATTCTTCTCAAACACGGGGCGCAGGGGCTGGAATAGCAAGTGCGGTGTCTCTTTCCTGTCTCGCCCTCGGGTGCGAATTTTCGAAGGAAGACGCTTGATGCCGGCAATGCCTGATCGCATATAAAAATTAGAATGTGATGTGGAGGATACCGGATGGCGGGCAAGAAACTGACCTGTCTCGACTGCGGTCAAGTGAACCGCGTTCCGGCCGAGAAGCTGGGCGCCAGGCCGAAATGCGGAACCTGTGGCGCCTCGCTCATGCCGGGCAAGGCTGTGGAGGTGGATGCTGCGACCCTGGCCAAGGCCGCACGCACCGACGATGTGCCACTGGTGGTGGATTTCTGGGCCCCTTGGTGCGGCCCCTGCCGGACGATGGCCCCGGAATTCGGCAAGGCGGCCACGACCCTGAACGGTGAGGCGCGGCTGGTCAAGCTGAATACAGAGGATTACCCGCAAGCCGGTGCCCAACATGGCATCCGTGGCATCCCGACAATGGTGAGTTTTGCCGGCGGGCGCGAGGCCAAGCGCCAGTCCGGTGCCATGCCCGCGGGTCAGATCGTCGGCTGGGTGCGCGGCTGAGAACACGGAAACGGGCACCTTCCGATTGGAAGGCGCCTGTCAAGCGGGCGTCATGCCCATTTGGCTCAGAACGGATCCTGTGATCCGACGATCGTGTCCCAGCATTCAAAAAGCGCGTCGATGGCGCGCGATGATCCGCTCAGCGAGAAGGTCGCCTGCCGCTGTTGTTGATCGTTGTAGACGTAGACAGAGTTTCCGCGCTTGAGCTGAACAAGGAACTTGGCTGCCTTCTCGGCGTCGGTCATGCTTAGCGCAATGCCGGTCCCCTCCCCGCTGCCGTCCATGTTCCAGCGGTTCCGGTCGACATCGACGACAAAGCTCACCGGGCGCGCCTCGAGGTTCCAGCGCGGATCGAAGATGAAGAGGGCGAAAGCCTCGTTCTGGTAGGCGACCAGGTTGAACTTCTGTGTGCTCCCGTTCTCGACCCCGGCGGTGCACCAATAGCTGTCGCTGCTCTGACTGTAGGTCACGTCGACCTGCCATTGCCGGTGCTGCATCAGGGTGCGCGTGTCATATTCCTGTGCCGCGACGGCGGCGGGCAGAAGGGGCAGGAAAAATGCCAAAATCAATCCGAAACGTGCCATGAAAAAACCCTGTCATATCCGATTGGCCGTACAATAGCGTGGTTTTCCCGTGACCGGAATGCTTCCGGCGATTGGTCCGATGGGTTCGGACCCCGTGCGGCGGCAGTACTCTTGATGGATAGCGCCACATCCTGCCATCGTCAGGTCGGGAAATCCGCAGGCTCGTCCCGATGAAATCCTGCCGTGCGCCCCTTATCTGGATATGAACCTGCCGCAGAGGAGAGCGCCCATGAAATGCCCGATCGACGGAAACGAGCTGATCATCACGGACCGCGCCGGGGTCGAGATCGACTATTGCCCCAAGTGCCGGGGTGTCTGGCTGGACCGTGGAGAACTCGACAAGATCATCGACCGGAGCGCCGAACAGATGGCCCCGCCGCCGCAACAGGCCCGGCGGGCCGAGCCCGTGCGTCACGAAGATGATGGGCGTTATCGCAAGAAGAAACGCCGGAGCTTTCTCGACGACTTGTTCGATTTCGACTGACGCACCCAGGGGCGGGCGCTAGGCTTCGCGTGGTTCCAACGGTTGCTTCGGGAGGAGTTCATGAAACACCTGGTATCGTCCGTTTTCGCCTTGGCCCTGGCCGCGCCGGTCACCGCCGATGAGGTCAACATCTCGGGCGGGATGGCATCTGTCACCGCGCCGACCCCGTCCGGCGGCGAGGTCACGATTTCCCGCGTGCAGGACACGGACGCGGTAATCGAGGGCGATTTTGCCCGCATCGCCCGGCCTTGCCCCAATTTCTGCATCCAGCCGATATCCCCCGCCGACGGCGTGACCACCGTGGGCGAGCTGGAGCTTCTGGCCGCCCTGCAGGATCCGGAGGTCATGGTGATCGATAGCCGCGTGCGCCCCGACTGGGAGACAGGCACCATCCCCGGGTCTGTCTCGATCCCTTACACAGAGATGGTGGACCGCCTGGGCGAACTTGGGTGCGAGATCGACTTCGAGGGGTTTGTCTGCGAGCCGGAGACGGTGCGCCAGGTGGTCCTGTTCTGCAACGGGCCCTGGTGCGGACAATCCCCCACTGCCATCCGCCGCATGATCGAGGCTGGCTATCCCGCAGACAAGATCAGCTATTACCGCTGGGGAATGCAGGGCTGGCGGATGCTGGGCCTGACCGTGGCCGGCGGCGAGAGTTGAGCCGGGCGACCTAGGAGGGCAGTTCGGCCTTGTCGAAATCGACATGGATGTGGTTGCCGTCCGGGTCGCGGAAATTGGCCTGGACGATGGGGAATTCCGGCACTTCGTCGATGCTGTAGGGAATGCTCCGCTCGTCCAGGCGAGCCAGGAACTCCGTCATGCCGGTGGCCCGAAAGGCAAAATGTTCCAGCGTGGGTTTCTCCGCGGCACCGGGCTGGCCGGGAACCTCGACGAGGTGCACATGCGCGCGATCGCCAAGGTAGAGCCAGGCACCGTCGAACCGGAAGGGTGGGCGTGGGCCCGGGTGCAGGCCAAGGATCTCGCCGTACCAGCGGATCATGGCATCGAGGTTGGCAGTGCGGATGTTGACGTGGTCAAAGGCGGTGAGGGGCATGTGTGGCTCCGGCCAAGGGTGTCCGATAGCGCCAACATGACAGTCCGCGGCGTTCGGCAAAAGCGGATAAGTGCCACCTCTCCACCACGCCTGACTTGTCAGCGGGGCCGAAACCTGCGATAGAGGAGCGGCTAAGACCTTCTCTTCGATACCTGTCTTCCTTCACCGGCACGCAGTCACTCGATCAAGACGCGCCTTCGCCGGGCCGCTGCATGCTGCGAGCGGTATAGAAACAAGGAAAAGACAGATGGCCAATGGCACTGTGAAATGGTTCAACTCCACCAAAGGCTTCGGCTTCATTCAGCCTGAATCGGGCGGCAAGGACGTCTTCGTGCATATCTCGGCGGTCGAGCGTTCGGGCCTGACCGGCCTCGCCGACAACCAGAAAGTGACCTACGATCTGGAATCGGGCCGCGACGGTCGTGAGAGCGCGGTGAACCTCGAACTGGTCTGAAGCTTTTCGGCTTTGGTATGATGTGGCGCGGTCCCTTGGGGGCCGCGTTTTTTTGTTGGGCGGCGCGAGGTCCCGGGTCAGACCCAGAGACACAGTCTTGCGGTGTGAAGGGCGTGCGGAGCAGGGCGAGCGGCTGACCGGCGGGCGGGCGCAGCTAGGTTTGTGGCTGGCAGTTTATCCTGGCTTCTCCCGTATTCGGCTGGCGTGGGGCAAGACGGCTAACAAAGCGCCTGCCCGGTTGGGCCGGATCGTGCCGGAAGCACGCCTTTGGCGCGACCGCACGCCCGGCGGGCCTGCGGCCCTTGTTCCGGGTTGGACTAGAAAGTCGTAAATCGGATTGAACTTGATTGAAGCGTCCTAGCCGAATACACGAAGTGTTTTTGCAATAGATGGAAGCCGGACTTTGCGTGAATCACTTGCCGCCAGCATAGCATATCTATTTCTTGAACTCTTCGGATACGGTCAGGTCCAATTCCAGATCAGTTAATTGCCGTGTTATCGAAGCTTCATCAGCCTTCCAGATCGTGCCATCTTCCAACCGAACGATTGCAACATATGCAACGCCAATGCCATGCCTTCTAAAGAGGTATGCTGAAAGCGCTCTGTTTTCCCAAATCGGAGAGGTGCTGATTCCAGTCGCCACAACGCTCATGTCGTATCCAACAAATGGCCTGCCCATCGAACGTTTGAATGTATCGAAGGTACGGAACCCGATGCCATAGGCTTCAACTTTCTTATCGGATACGTTCTTGACTTCAAGTCGATGTATTATTGATCCATCTCCAATACCTCGATCCGCAGACTTGTATGAGGACTGGTAGGAAACGATCGCCAACGGTGCATTGGGTTGTTTTAGAACAATTTCTTCATTGGCCAAACATGCGTTTGAATGAACTGCCAAGAAGGTTGCCAAAACGAATCTCAGCATGAGTAATTCTCCAACGTACACTTGTCATGAGCTTATTAGGTGACTGTTGGGCAATACAAGAACTATCCCTTCCGCCTCCGCTTCACATTCCCCCCACGCTGCCCCGGCTTCCCAGCAGTCGAGCGACCCTTGCTTTTCACCGCTGCCTCTGACGCCCTCTCCACCGCCTGCTGACGCGCCAGCGGGTCGTCGTGCACGGCGAGGTCGACCGCCTCCAGCCGCTTGATCTCGTCCCGCAGGCGCGCGGCTTCCTCGAACTCCAGGTTCTCGGCGGCCTTGCGCATGTCGGTCCGTAGCCCATCCAGCACCGCCTGCAGGTTGGCGCCCTGACGGGCCGGGTCGATTTTGGCGGTCACGCGGTTCATGTCCACGTCTCCCTGGTAGAGGCCTTGCAGGATGTCCTCGACGTTCTTCTTGACCGTTTCCGGGGTGATGCCGTGTTCCTCGTTATAGGCGATCTGCTTTTCGCGGCGGCGGTTGGTCTCGGCCAGGGCGCGTTCCATCGAGCCGGTTATGCGGTCGGCGTACATGATGACGCGGCCATCGGCGTTCCGGGCTGCGCGCCCGATGGTCTGGATCAGCGAGGTCTCGGACCGCAGAAAACCCTCCTTGTCCGCGTCCAGAATGGCGACCAGCCCGCATTCGGGAATGTCCAGCCCTTCGCGCAGCAGGTTGATCCCCACAAGCACGTCAAAGGCGCCCAGCCGCAGGTCGCGCAGGATCTCGATCCGCTCGATCGTGTCGATGTCGGAGTGCATGTAGCGGACCTTGATGCCCTGTTCATGCATGTATTCGGTCAGGTCCTCGGCCATGCGTTTGGTCAGCGTGGTGGCCAGCGTGCGGTAGCCGGCCGCCGTCACCCGGCGCACCTCGTCCAGCAGGTCGTCCACCTGCATCTCCACGGGCCGGATCTCGACCTCGGGGTCCAGTAGGCCGGTCGGTCGGATGACCTGCTCGGTGAAGACGCCGCCGGTCTGTTCCATCTCCCAAGCGGCGGGCGTGGCCGAGACAAAAACAGACTGCGGGCGCATGGCGTCCCATTCCTCGAACTTCAGCGGGCGGTTGTCCATGCACGACGGCAGGCGAAAGCCGTGTTCGGCCAGCGTGAATTTTCGCCGGTAGTCGCCCCGGTACATGCCGCCGATCTGCGGAACGCTGACATGGCTTTCGTCGGCAAAGACGATGGCATTGTCGGGGATGAATTCGAACAGGGTCGGGGGCGGCTCACCCGGCGCGCGCCCGGTGAGGTAGCGCGAGTAGTTCTCGATCCCGTTGCAGACGCCGGTGGCCTCCAGCATTTCCAGATCGAAGTTGGTGCGCTGTTCCAGCCGCTGCGCCTCCAGCAGCTTTCCTTCGCCCACCAGTTGATCCAGCCGCTGGCGCAGCTCCTTCTTGATGCCGATGATGGCCTGGTTCATCGTCGGACGCGGCGTGACGTAGTGGCTGTTGGCATAGATACGGATGCGGTCGAAGGTATCCGTCTTCTGGCCGGTCAGCGGATCGAATTCGGTGATGTTCTCCAGTTCTTCGCCGAAGAACGACAGTTTCCAGGCCCGGTCTTCAAGGTGCGCAGGCCAGATTTCGAGGGAATCACCCCGCACCCGGAACGACCCGCGCTGGAAGGCCTGGTCGTTGCGGCGGTACTGCTGCGCCACGAGATCCGCCATGACCTTGCGCATTTCGTATTCTTGACCCGAATGCAGGTCCTGGGTCATGGCGCCATAGGTCTCGACCGAACCGATGCCGTAGATGCAGGAGACCGAGGCGACGATGATCACGTCGTCGCGTTCCAGAAGCGCCCGGGTGGCTGAGTGGCGCATCCGGTCGATCTGTTCGTTGATCTGCGATTCCTTCTCGATATAGGTGTCGCTGCGCGGGACGTAGGCCTCGGGCTGGTAGTAGTCGTAGTAGCTGACAAAGTATTCGACGGCATTGTCGGGGAAGAACCCCTTGAATTCTCCGTACAACTGCGCGGCCAGTGTCTTGTTTGGCGCAAGGATGATCGCGGGGCGCTGGGTCTCTTCGATCACCTTGGCCATCGTGAAGGTCTTGCCCGTTCCGGTGGCGCCCAGCAGGACCTGATCGCGTTCACCCGCGTTCACGCCGCCAGAGAGTTCGGCAATCGCGGTGGGTTGGTCGCCGGCCGGTGCGAATTCGGTCTGCATGACGAACCGCTTGCCGCCTTCGAGCTTTTCTCGCTCGCGGACATCGGGGGCGGGCGCATGCAGCAGCGCGGGCATCTGTTCAGGGGAGTTGTTATGCATGGGGAGGCTCCGTTCCATGCGGAATATGTCGCTCCGGGCAGGGGGCGACAAGGGGAGGACCGGGACATGCGCGCTTTCCGGGCCGGGTTTGCCCGTGGCGCAGTGCGCACGACGATAGTGAGAATAGGCGCACTGGGCCTAGGCCGAGACCGCACTGAAGCGTGCACCTGCCCCAAAAAATCAGTCCAATTCAGCATCTCGCGGTGCCTCTGCTGGCAGGTGGCGGCAAGGACGCAACGGTTCGGCCCATCGTCCGGCTGGGCAGGCGGCAGCGCAGGGGGCCACGGTGGGAATTGCGCCAAAGCGTGACAACAGCATTTTCGTGAATTGCTGGCAGAACTTGTCTCCGGAAGGGCCTGCGCCCTCTCTTGCCCCTTTCATCGCCCGCATGTCTCTACCCGAAAAAATGTGACAAAGGGCGCGCTTGCAGACCTTGTGTCATAACCGCATATCACGCAGAAAGACGGCGAATGACAGGAGGTGCGCAATGCGGGCACGCATTTATCAGCCGGCCAAGACGGCCATGTCTTCGGGCCAGGCCAAGACTCGGACCTGGATTCTCGACTTTGCTCCGGACTCTCCCCGGTCTGTCGACCCGCTGATGGGCTGGACCTCGTCCGAGGACACGCAGTCCCAGGTGCGCCTGCGGTTCGACAGCAAGGACGCGGCGGTGGCCTATGCCCGCGAACACGGCATCGATGCCCAGGTGTTCGAGCCGAAAAAGCGCAAGCCCAACATCCGTCCGCGCGGCTACGCCGAGAACTTCGCCGTGGACCGGCGATCTGCCTGGACCCACTGAAGCAGTTGGTTGAACACGCGCCGGGACGTGATGAACGGCATGTTGCGAACCTCCGGCAAGACTCAATCGAAATGGCGATGTGACGATGCAGCGGGCGGCCCGGACGGTCGCCCTGTTCGTTTTCCGCCCAACCGCAGGACGTGGACATGAGCATAGCGTATCTTGTCACCCATTCGGGCGGGTTCCACGCGGACGAACTCTTGTCCTCGGTGATTCTGACCAGGCTCTTTCCGGCAGCACAGCTGGTCCGGTCGCGTGATACGAAGTGGATTTCTCCGGCGCCGGACAGGATCGTTTACGATGTGGGCCGGGCTTATGACCCTGAGTCTGGCATCTTTGACCACCACCAGAGACCGAATCCGCTGCGCGAGGATGGCCAGCCCTACAGTTCTTTCGGGCTGATCTGGCAGCATTTCGGTCAAGACTACCTGCGGGCGCTTGAGGTGCCCGAAGCCGATGTTGAGAGCATCCATCATGCGTTTGACCAGAGCTTTGTCCTGCCAATCGACCTGATGGACAATGGAGCGATGGAGCCTTCGGTGGCGGGGCCGCTTGCGGGGATGACATTGCCGGTCCTGCTGGAAACCCTGAAGCCCACCTTCGACGAGCGTGGCCCGGATCTGGACGATCAGGCCTTTGGCCGGGCGCTTGAGGTCGCGCGGGCCTTTGTGGAGGCGGCGGTCCGGGGAAAGGCCGCCAAGCGCCGTGCCGAGGCCATCGTCCTTGCAGCCATCGAAAGGGCGGGGGCCTCGCGCGTCCTGGAACTGCCGATGGGGATGCCCTTTCGGGCCGCGATCGAGAAATCCGGCGCGGATCATCTCCTGTTCGTCATCCATCCGCGCGACAGTGACTGGGCGTTGACCACGATCCGCAAGAGCGGCGACACCTTCGAGAGCCGCGCCGACCTGCCCGAGGCCTGGGCCGGCCTGAACGACGCGGCGCTTGAAGCGGCCTGTGGCGTTGCTGGCGCCCGGTTCTGCCACAACGCGCGGTTCATTGCCGTGGCGGCCACGCGCGAGGCTGCCTTGAGCATGGCGGAACGCGCGGTGGCGGAGGTATCCTGAGGCCCCCTGCGCGTCAGGATCTCAGGAAAGTGCCGCGCCGATGACAGGCGCCTGAACCAAACCCTCTGTCGGCAGATCAAAGGGCGGGAAAACGGCCCCGTCTATTGCCCAGTTGTCGGCGAAAATTCGCGGTCTTCGATCATCCTCGCCGGCAACGATATGGCGGGGTGCTGTCCGCGCCGATTGCGCAGAAAGGCTTTCGTTTTGCGCTTTTTTGCTCCTCCGCTTAGGCTGCCGCCAGTCCGCGTAGAAGTGCCCCTTCGCAGTTACCGGATCCCGATGTCCCGATACAGCCCGAGGTTCCCTTGTCCAGCCTGACGTCCCCGAAACTCGCCGAGGTTGCCGGCCCTTGTCCGCAGGTCGAGGCGCTCCTGGCCGCGCATCATGCCCTTATGCGTGCGCAAAGCCCCGCAGAAAGCTGTCATGTCATGACGGGCGAGGACCTGCAGGCCGAGGGGGCCAGGGTCTTTGCCTTGTCCGAAGAGGATGGACACATCCTGGCGGTCGGAGCGCTCAAGACGGTGGCAGAGGACGCGGCGCCGGTGTCACTGGCGGGGTGTGGCCCTGTCGTTGAACTCAAGAGCATGCATGTGACCGCCACCGCACGCGGGCGCGGGCTTGGTCATCTTCTACTGTCCGGGATGCTGGACATGGCTCGCGACGCAGGTGCCGGTGGCGCTTGCCTTGAAACCGGAACAGATCCCGTTTTTGAGCCGGCGCGTGCGCTTTACCTGTCGCAAGGGTTTGTGCCTTGCCCTCCTTTCGGAGGCTACCGGTTCGACCCGTTGAGCGTTTTCATGTGCCGCGAGTTGTGAGGGCTTGCCCTGCGCGGGAACGTCTAGAGCACCGGGCGCTGTGGTTCTTGGGCCTACTGTATAGAGTGGGGCAGCGCTCACCAGCGCCCTGCAAACGACCAAGCAGTGGCAAGCTCATGAGAACTTGGACAATTTCTTCTGTAGACTTCACAATTCCTGCCAAGTTGACAAGGTGACGGATTCGGCTGATACAGCGCGAACGGGCCGTTAGCTCAGCTGGATTAGAGCAGGGAACTTCTAATTCTCAGGTCGGGGGTTCGAGTCCTCCACGGCTCGCCAAGCTCTTCAAGTATCAAACAAAAATTCAAGAATTGCGCCCTGGCGAGCCCTGTTGCGCGCTCGCCGATGTCAATGTCCGCAACACGATTATTGGAAGAGGAGAATTGGCTGGGAGATGATCCGCAAGTCATCTTTGTTGTGTTCAATCCGCCGGCTCCGTCAGAGGCTTTGTTTTCAATGAAAATCTAACTTATGGCAAGTGTCAGGCGAAGATGCGGCGACACGGACGCAGTGGCCCTGTCTGAGCCTGCAAAAACGCCCTTCAATTGATGGATTTCACACGGCGATAACACAAAGCGTCATATGCACAATTCATATTCCGGTTCGGCGACGACAAAGCCTTGTTCGACTATGCTGGGCATATTGGCGTTCCCACGTTCACCCATGATGCATATGTCAGTCGATCAGCCCCGCCCGAGTGGTTTGCGTTGAGTGATGGCGAATGGTCGGTCTTTGGTCCATCGGGACGATGCATTCCGGATGCGCTAGGGGATGGCCCAGTTCACAGGAAGCTTGGTGTTGTCGCGTTTCCTCTATTTTTCGCTCTGAATCAGCGCCTCGGCAGAGACTCTCGCCGTCGCTTCGCTCTGCGCTTGGCATTGAACCGGCAGAAGCGGGGACGTGGGCTTGGGCCGATCCACCAAGGTCCTGTCGTGTCCAAGAGGAGAGCGCAGACGGCACAACGATAGACTGGGGAACTGGTCGCCTTCTGTCTGCACGGGCAAACGTGCTTTCTCTCGAATGGTAGCAGTGCCGCGACTCCATCGAATCACCCGAAGATTGGAGCGCCCTGCCAAGTCGCGACTTGTCCGAAAATGGCGCACGCTATGGGTGAGTCCAATACCATGCGCTCTCGGAAAGAGTTATGGGCCGCATTGTTCAATCAAAGGTGCATCATTTTCTTTGAAAATAAGATGCGTTTATAAAACATTAAGAACATTAATTTTTTCTTAACGTGAGCGGGCGTGCGGTGCAGCGGTCCGGTATGGGGTGCGAAAAAAATACAGCCAAAGGTCAAAATCCGTGTAAATTTTAGTCGTTCGGATTTCTTGAGCGGATGGTTCGCGCACTTGTAAGTTGTGCTTCCGGGGCGTTTTTACACGTGGCCTGCTTTCGACTGCGTGCTGTTCGTATTCAGAATGCGGCGTGCAATTAATTTATTGTAGTCGATGGATAAAATTCCACGACGATTTCGGGGGGTATTCTGTGACTTACTATCGCACTTCGTCCTACTACTGCAAACCAGAGGTAAAGTCTTTTACTTTCACGGCAATCAGCGAGTCCGCGCTTGGGTTGAACGTCGGTTGTGGCACAACCTTCACCATGCCGACGAACGCCGATGTCTGCATCACCGTAAAAGATGATGATCGCTATCTTTCAGGCGATTCCTGCTACGACGACAAGGCCAACGATTGGTCCTACCAGACCGCCGCAATCCTGCGGAACGAGACCGACGTCGGCAACGGCGGCCAGATCTACGCCGAGCAGTATTTCTGGGTGAAAGACCAGGCCGGCAACTGGTACGTCATGATCGAGGTCGAGCAGGAAGGCACAAACGACGATTACTTCACTTTCTACACCGGGGGCGACTACGGCGTGCCGCCTGCAGGTGCGGAATTGACCGTCTACAGCAAGTGCAATGTCACCTCGAACTGGCTCGATTACGACAAACTCGGCTCGGGCGACTGTCCGCCGCCGACGGGCTCGATCTCGGGCACCGTCTTCTGCGACACCCAATGCGACGGCATCAACGGTGAGTTCACCGTGGTCCCCGGTGAGACCTATGTGGTCGAGGCCGAGGACATGTACGACTATGGCTTCAAAACCGTGTGCGGGTCCCAGGCCTCGGGCGGTGAACTGGTCAAGCTGGAGTGCAATTCGGGCAAGTTGAAAACCTTTTTCGACGGGACCGACGGCACCTATGATTTCAAGCTCACGGTACAGGACGAGAATGACGGCCAAAGCAAGATCTACGTCAAGGTCAACGGCGTGCTGGTTGACGTCATTACGCTGGATCGAGACAGCGACGGGGGCGGCGACGACAACGGCGGTTTCTCGGACTTCGTGATCGAAGATCTGGAACTCAAGCACGGCGACAAGGTCGAGATCTACGCCTACAGCGACTGCAACGAGTTCGTCCGCATCGACAAGATCGCCTTCGAAGGCCAGGACAAGGTCGAACATGTGCCCGAACCGGTCAAGGAAGGCGTGGTGATCAAGCTGCTCGATCTTGACGGCAACGTGATCGCCGAAACCGAGACCGACGCCAGCGGCAACTATTCGTTCGACGACGTGCCGGTGGGGGATTACCGCATCATGGGCGTGGCGCCGGACGGCACCGAGTTCACGATCCAGGACGTCGCCGGCAATTCCAAGGATGACATCGACAGCGATGTCGATGCAAACGGCCTGTCGGGCGTCATCACCGTCGCAGCCGGCTCCGCTTCCGACATCGATCTGGGTGTCTGCGAAAAGCCCGAGCCCGGCGCGGTGTCTGGGCGTTATTTCTGCGACACCGATGACAACGATCTTGACGATGGCGAGAGCGAGCCGCCGGTGCCGGGGGTTCTGGTGATCCTTCTCGACGAGACCGGCGCCCCGGCCGTCGACATCGACGGCAACCCCGTCACTTCGGTCTTCACCGACGCGAACGGGGAATACAGGTTCGATAACCTCGCCGCGGGCACCTATACCGTGGTTTTCGACGACGTGAACAACGTCACGGCGGGCAAGGAACTGGTCGCCCCGAACGAGGGTATTGACGATACGATCGACAGCGATGCGATCGGAACCAATGTCCTGTCGCGGATCGATGGCATCGTGGTTGCCGAAGGCGGGGAGGCCGCCGACAACGATGCCGGGGTTCGCTATTCCAACCAGTCGCCCGAAGCGACGCCGGATGCCGGCCATGGCTGTGCCGACGAGGAGATCCGGGTCGACCTGGCCGACAACGTCTCGGACCCGGATGGTGATCCGGTCACGATCACTGCGGTAGAGGGGGTCGCCCTGACCGATGGCGGGCCGGCGGTCAACGTCGGGGGCGTCTTTGTGAGGCTCGAAGGCAAGGAACTGGTCTTCGACGGGGAGGCGGCCTACGCCTCCCTCGACATCGGAGAGCAGGACAGCGCCATCTTCACCTACACGATTGACGACGGCAAAGGGGGAACGGCGGTCTCTACGGTCGAGGTCACCTTCTGCGGCGACGCCAATTCGGTTGGGTCCTTTTGCGACAGCCTGCCCGAGCAGATCGAGTACCAGATCCGGACCAGCAGTGTCGATCTTCCGTATGGTGATGAAGCCTTCGACATCAAGTTCACCTCGACCGATGCCCGGTTCGATGGCGTGGTCTTCGAGGATGCATACTGCATCAGCCCGTTCGACCCGGCCGATGCTTCGGAGAGTTTTGACACGGCGTCGCTCTATACGGCGGACGTGTTCTGTTTCGACGAAGTGCCGAGCGACGTGTTCAATGCGAACCAGATCAGCATCGCGAACGGCAAGACCGCGATGGAAAACCTCGACGTGGTCAACTGGATCCTGAACCAGGATTTCAAGAGCCAAGGGTTCTCCGACTGGGAAATCCAGCGGGCGATCTGGGAACTCACGGACAATATCGACACGGACTACACCTCTGAAATCGACCCGGCCTTCGGAGACGACGCCAATGTCGATACGCTGGTGGCGTTGGCCCTGGAGTTCGATGCAAACAAGACCGAGGAGTATGTGCCCGGCGAAGGTGACATCATTGGCGTCATCATCGATCCGAACCCTGCGTCTGGGTCCAACAGCCAACCATTCATCATTGGCGTTTCCTACGAGGACTACGATTGCCTGTGCTGAGCGGCTCAGGTTCAGGGGACGGGCGCCCATGGGCCAGGCGCCCGTTCTCCGGCGGATTGTCCGCCCCGCGGACTGCGGTCGCAATCGTCAGTCGATAGGAACCCGCAGTTCCATCCTTGCAAAACCGGCCCAGAAGGAGAACGAGATGAAGGAACTTGTACTTGCACCCCTGGCGCTGCTCCAGTCCGCAACTTCAGCGCTGGCTTGCGGCGGCGCTGCCTGCCCGCCGCCCACGAACGTGCCCGAGATCAGCGCTCTCGAAGGCACTGCGGCCATCGCGGCCCTGTTGGCCGTGGTCCTGTTCGTCTGGGAGCGCCGCCGCCGCGCGGCATGAACCGGCCAGAACATCCGGAGCTGCCCGCAAGGGCGGCTCCGGTTTCGATCAGGACGGCAGACTGAGGATTGAGAGAGTGATAAGGCGGTATGTCTGTCTTTGACGTCAACGAACCGAAGCCCTTTTTGGGTGGCTGGTGGCGGCCGATCGCGGCCGCGCTGTTCACGGCGGTCGCTTTGGCCCTGGTGAGCTATATCTGGTACCTGGCGTATCGAGACAGCTGCACGTCCGTTGCCTCCTGGAAATTCTGCAAATTCTCAAGGCATCTCTTCGAACGCGCCCTGGCCGTTTTCGTGCTCGGCGCGCTCCTTGCCGCCGCCCGGCCGGTGGCCCTGCGTGGTCTGGCCCATGCGTCGCGATCTGCAACGTCATCCGGCGGTGCGGTCTGGCTGGCCCTCGCGGGTGCGGTCCTGGTTGGCCAGCCCTTGTTGTTCTGGGGCCTTGATCCCGCGGGATCGGCGCTGCTGGCCTCGGTGACGTCCTGGGCCGCAGGCGTGTTCCTTCTTGCATGTGCCGCTTTGCGCTTCGCTGCACCGTGGTCTGCCTGGGGCGAGGTCCTGCGGTCCGAGGGAGGCTGGATCGTCGCGCTCTTCTTGCTGGGCATGGCTCTGCCCGAAATCGGCGACACGCTGTTCCCGCTCTGGCATCTGGACATGATCAAGGACGCGACCTTGGCCGCGTCACAGGTTGCGGCGCAACTCGTCGGAATGACGCTTACGGTGGATCCGGCCGCCTACACGATCGGTCAAGGCGACTTCTTTGTGCGGGTCAACCAGAGCTGTTCGGGCATCGAGGGCTTCGCACTTCTGACCGTGTTCCTGATTGGCTACACGACCCTGTTTCGCCAGCAAATTGCACCCTTGCGTGTGGCGGCCATCCTGCCTTTCGCCCTGGCATTGTCATGGGTCCTGAATGTGGTTCGGATCACCGTCCTGATTTGGATTGGGATCAACGTCTCTCCGACTCTCGCCGTTGAAGGGTTTCACTCTCACGCGGGCTGGTTGATCTTCATTTGCCTGTCGCTCGGTCTCATTGCCTTTATCCACAACACGGCCTGGTTCCAGCGCGAACGCCAGCCCAGGACGCTGCGACATCTGCCGCCTCTTACGCAGGATTGGGCCGCCGCCCGGATCCTGCCCTTCGCGGTCTTCATGTTCACTGCTGTCGTGAGTTCGACCTTCGTGGAGGACCCGACGCTTGCCTATCCCTTGCGCATGGCCGCCATGGCGGGTGTTCTCTGGATCTTTCGGGCGCCGATCATGGCGCTGCGCTGGCGCATTGACCCGTTGGCCGTTGGCCTCGGATTGGCGATAGGGCTGGCCTGGGTGGTTTTCGCGTCTTCGTCCGCGAACCCTGAGGAACCCTTCGGGCCGGCAAGGATCGGCGGAGCGTTCCTCGTGGTCTGGATAGTATGCCGAATTGTCGGGACCTCGCTGATCGTTCCGATCATCGAAGAGCTGTTTTTCCGTTCCTATTTACTGGACCTTCTGGGGGCGGGCCGGTCGCACCTGGCGACGGTCTTCGCCGTCGGTGTGAGCACAGCCGCTTTCGCTGTTCTGCATGACCGTATGCTCCTCGCCGCGCTTGCGGGGCTGGTATTCGCGGGTCTCGTTCTTCGCCCGTCCGGCAGATTGGTCGATGCGGTGGTCGCGCACATAGCCGCGAATGTCCTGATCGCGATATGGGCGCTCGCCAGCTCGGACTGGACCATCATCTGAACGCCGGGCGCAGGGGCGGAAGCCGGGGAGCCATACTCCTGAATCCAACGTGTCGCCTCTCATTATGAATGAAGGAACGGCAGGGGGCTGGTCACTGCCTGCGCTATTTCGGCGCTGTTCCCTAGATTGATCCCTCGTGCAGCTTTTTCTACCGTTGCGGCATCAATGTCAGGACGCCTGCAAGGAGGAGTGGCATGCGCGCGAAACAAAAGGCCATTGCTTACGGCGGTTTGCCAGAGTGCAAGTCGTGCCCGGTGCGCACCGTGGGCGTATGTGCCGGAGCGGGTGCGGCGGATCTGCCTTTTCTTGCGCGCGGCAAGACTTATCGCAGTTTCGCGCCCGGAGAGCGGATCGCGCTGGCCGGGTTGGAATTGGTCGAGGTGGCGACCCTGTTGAGCGGGCTTGCCACGATGAGCCGGACGCAGGAACGCGGCACGCGGCAGATTGTAAGCCTGTTACAGCCGGGCGACCTGATCGGCCAACCTTGGCGCGACACGGCGACATTCGATGTGGTGGCGCTGACCCATGTCGAGACCTGCGCCTTTCGGGCCAATGCCTTCGAGGAGTTGCTGGAGGCAGTCCCTGGGATGCGGGGCAGCATGATGGAAAAGGCGCTGGTCGACCTTGACGCTGCGCGGTGCTGGCTGGGGGTGCTGGGGCACAGGACCGCGCGGCAGAAATTGGCCAGCCTTTTGGTCCTGCTTGCCATGCGTCAAGCCGCGCCGCCGCCGGACAACGACTGTGTCGTCGACATGATGTTGAGCCGGGAACAGGTGGCCGACCTCTTGTCCATGACCTTCGAGACCGTGTCGCGGCAGATTGCCGGGCTGGTCCGAGATGACTTGATCCGCCCGGTGACTCGCCGTGTTTTCGAGATTCCGGACCTCCGTGCTCTGATGGTGGCCTCGGGGGAGGATGCGGATGGTGGTCCGTATCAGGCCTGATCCACCCGCTGCCCGGATATGAAGGTTGCACAAGCAACGGGCAGATTGCACAGTTTCCCCCAATAAAGAGGCAGTTGCCTGTCTCGTCGGCATGGGGTGCGTCTGCTGCGTTCCTCTTGCCCACGGGCTGCAGCAGTCTCGCGTCCGGTTGCCAACAGGGAGAGACCAATGATCAAACAGACTTTCGCGGCACTAGCCGCGACCGTCGCGCTGTCCGGTGCGGCACTTGCGGAAACCGCCGTGCCCTTTGCGCTGGACTGGAAGTTCGAGGGCCCGGCCGCGCCCTATTTCGTCGCCATCGACGATGGCTATTTCGGCGAACAGGATCTGTCGGTCGAAATCACCGCGGGGCAGGGTTCGCTCGACGCGATCCCGAAGGTGGCGACCGGGGCCTTTCCGGTTGGCTTTGCCGACATCAACTCGCTGATCAAGTTCCTCGACCAGAATCCCGGCGCGCCGGTGACGGCGGTCATGATGGTCTACGACAAGCCGCCTTTTGCCGTGGTGGGGCGCAAGTCTCTGGGTGTCGAGGCGCCGAAGGACCTCGAAGGCAAGGTGCTGGGCGCGCCGCCGCCGGATGGGGCCTGGGCACAGTTCCCGGCCTTTGCCTCTGCCAACGATCTGGACATGTCCAAGATCACCGTCGAGCCGGTGGGCTTTCCGACGCGTGAGCCGATGCTGGCCGAAGGCAACGTGGCCGCGATCACCGGCTTTTCCTTCTCGTCCTACCTGAACCTCGTGCGTCTCGGCGTGCCGGAAGAGGATATCTCGACCATCCTCATGGCCGATCACGGCCTGGAGCTTTATGGCAACGCGATCATCGTCAACACGGACTATGCCGCCGAGAACCCCGGGATCATTACCGGCTTCCTGACCGCCATCGCGGCGGGCTGGAAGGATGCCATCGCCGATCCGGCGGGCGCCATCGAAAGCCTGATGACCCGCAACCCTGCCGCCGACGCGGACCTGGAACAGCGCCGCCTGCAACTGTCGATCGACGCAAACGTGCTGACCGACTACGCCGAAACCAACGGCATGGGTGGCATCGACCCGGCCCGCCTGGACGCGGCGCTGGAACAGTTGGCCGAGACCTACGAGTTCCAGAACGCGCCTGATGCGTCGCTCTATTTTACCGATGCCTACCTGCCCGATGCCGCGGCACGGATGCTGAAGTGATCGACTGACCCCGACCCGCGGCGCGTCCCCCGCGCCGCGGGTTACTTGTGCAAGGAGCGCCGCGTGTCGCAACCGCTGATCGAGATCAAGGGCGTGAGGCACGCCTACAAGACCCAGGACGGCCCGCTTCCGGTGCTGGATGGGCTGGAACTGAGCGTGCCAGAGGGCGGCTTTGTCGCCGTCGTCGGCCCGTCGGGCTGTGGCAAGTCCACCTTGACCCGACTGGTTGCCGGCCTGATGAAACCCGACGAGGGCGAGGTCTGGCTGCATGGAGAGCGGGTCAAGGGGCCACGCTCGACCGTGGGCATGGCCTTTCAGAACCCCGTCCTTCTGGAATGGCGGACGATCCTGCAGAACGTCATGCTGCCCCTGGAAATCGTTTCGACGAAGATGACCAAGCGCGAGCAGGAAGAGCGCGCACGGCACCTGCTGGCGCTTGTGGGACTTGAAGGGTTCGAGGACAAGCGCCCAAGCGAATTGTCCGGCGGGATGCGTCAGCGCGCGTCCCTGTGCCGGGCCATCGTGCACAAACCCGAGGTGCTGATCCTCGACGAACCATTCGGCGCACTGGACGCTTTCACCCGCGAGGACCTCTGGCAGACCATGCACAAGGTCAAGGCCGAAGAACCCTTTACCGGGGTGCTCATCACCCACGACCTGCGCGAATCCATCTTTCTTGCCGATCAGGTCGTAGTCCTGTCGGGCCGTCCGGCGAGGACGCAATACGTCATGGACGTGCATCTGACCGGCGATCGCGACATCGAACACCTTTACACCCCCGAAAGCGCCGAGGCGTTGAACGTGCTCCGGCGCCAGATCCAGATTGCCCAGGGGCGGTCCCCGGCGGAGGCTGCGCAATGACCCTGCAAAAGATCCTTGTCCCCATCGCCGCGATGATCGTCTTCGGCCTGTTGTGGGAACTGCTGGTCTGGGCCAATGGCTGGCCGAACTACGTCATGGCTTCGCCCTCGGACCTGCCGCCGGCCTATGCGAAATACTGGAACCTGTTCCTGGTGATGGGATGGCAGACGCTGTGGCGGACGGTTGTGGGGCTGGTTGTCGCGATCATCTTCGGTGTCCTGGTGGGAATGGTCATGGGGTTTTCGCGGGTGATGCGCGATGCGCTGTATCCGCTGCTGGTGGGGTTCAATGCGATCCCCAAGGCGACCGTGGTGCCCATCGTCGCGTTGCTGTTCGTTGGGGCGCATGACTTCAATACCGTGCTGATCGCCTTCATGATCTCGTTCTTTCCGATTGCGGTCTCCGTCTCCATCGGCCTGTCGACGCTGGAGCCGGAATACCGCGACATCCTGCGGTCGCTTGGCGCCTCGCAGACCACGATCTTCTGGAAGATCGCCCTGCCCAAAACCCTGCCGGAGTTCTTTGGCGCGCTGAAAGTCTCCGTGACGCTGGCATTCATCGGCACCAACCTGATGGAGATCGTGTCTCCGCACGGTCGAGGGCTGGGCGCGCTTTTCGACAGTGGCAAGACCAACTCGGACTACCCGTTGATGTTCGCGGTGCTCATCGCGCTCGCGCTCATGGGGATCCTGCTTTATTACGTCGTGGTCGCATTGGAAAAGATCTTCGCCGGCTGGGCAGAGCGGGCGCCTGGGTGAGCCACGGGCCGGTCGGACGGGACTGTTTGCGGCTTTGCCGCAAAGGCGCCCGCCCGCCGACCCGTTTTGGCGCTTCCAGACTGGCAGGAAGACAGGAAGAGCGCCGATGCCGGTGCCGATCAGTGCCGGGATCGAGAAGGGGGGGGCAGCCCTGCCGGTTCCACCCAAATGCCGGACGCTTATCGCGGCGATTTCGTAACATCTGTTCAAAGGAGAAAGGCACGTCGCTCGGGACCGCGCGCGGCCATCGAAAGGCGTTGCGTTGTCTTCGTCGCCGGTCTGGTGAGCCGCCTGCTATGCGTCCGGAGATGCACGGGAAGCACCGTGCGGCTTGCGGTTCTGTTGAGGGTGCCGGGAGGTCTGCGGCTTGGATTGAAATGCTTGTCCCAGTGGCTCGAAGGCTGAATCAAGCTTTCGGGCTTTTGCGCGCGGCGGCGCTGTGCCAATGATCCGTTCATGTCACATTCCGCGCCCCCCTACCTGATCGCCGTGGACGGAGGCGGCTCTGGCTGCCGCGCGGTGGTGGCCAGTTTCGAAGGCCGGGTCCTTGGAGAAGGGCGCGCGGGGCCGGCCAATGCGACCAGTGATCTTGACCAGAGTATCGCCAACACGCGCGTTGCGATTGACGGCGCGCTGGGCTCTGCCGGGCTGGATGCGACGGAGCCTGGGCGGTTCGTGGCGCACCTGGGCCTTGCCGGCGCGCTGACATCCGATGTGACAGCGCGGATCGCAAGGGAATGCGGCCTGCCCGATGTGACTGTCGGGGATGACCTGGAAACTGCGCTTGCCGGCGCCCTTGGGGCGAGTGACGGCGTTCTGGTGTCGGTCGGGACGGGATCCGTCATGGCGGGGCGCCATAAAGGTACGATGTCACGGATCGGTGGCTGGGGCCTGCAGGTGTCGGACCAGGCGTCGGGGGCTTGGCTGGGACGCGGCCTGATGGAGCGAACGCTCCTGTGCCACGATGGGCTTGAACCGCCCTCGGACCTCACCGAGGCCGTCCTTGCGGAGTTCGGTGGCGCGTTGGAAATCGTGGCCTTTGCCGCGCGCGCGACACCGGGCGATTTTGCGTCCTGGGCGCCGCGTGTCGTCGCCGCCGCAGACAACGATGCGCAGGCGGCGGCATTGATGACCGCAGGGGCGGCTTACCTGGCAAGGGGCGTCGCGGTTCTGGATCCTTCGGGGCAGGCCCCTCTTTGCCTGACCGGCGGGCTTGGGCCAGCATACCGGGCACATCTTTCCAATCTGCAAAGACGCATCGTTCAGCCACAAGGGACGGCCTTGGACGGTGCCCTCCGGATGGCTGGGGAAGCTGCTCGACGGCGGGCCGGATCTGGTAACTAGCGCATTGGTTGTGCCCATGGGTGCCGTGCATTTGGGGGGCCTCAAACCCATGCGCGTCGAGTGTTCGCCTTTAGGATGCGCCACTCGGGCGAAGAGCCATCGCAGCACGGTGCCTTGAACACACAGGATGGGTGTCAGGCAGCGACAAAAGCCAAATAGCGAGGGTCACGAAGGGCGACGCAGAGATACCAGTGTCGAGAATGTGTCAAGCGCCGCGGCCAGGATCCTTGGGGGAGGCGTCAGTTATGGCAGTTTTTTGTCCAATTTGCTGGTCAAATTGGCAGAATGGCGCAAGATATGCTTCTGTTTGAACTCGGAAGTCTGGTGGATGGTCAAGGCAATTCGTATTTTTCGCTGCAGTTGCAATCATCGCCTGCGCTATGGCGTGAGCACTTGTCGCTATTGTTTCAATCCCACTCCGATCTGGAACCGCTGGTGGTTGCCTCTTGTTTTGCTGGCCATGATCGGGGCCTGGATCTGGATTAAGAACCTGTGATCGGCGTTCGGCGGGATCCTGCCTGACACGCGGTTGCAGTTGGTTGGGGTGACGGTCTAGCCTGCGCGCAATAACAAGGCAGGAGACAGGACATGCGCCTTTCCAGACGGGGTTTTGCACTGGGCGCTTCGGCGATCTGGCTGGGAGGATGCCTGCCGGGGGGAGGGCTGCCAGAGGTGGCGCGGCCCGATCCGGCTCTGGAACCGGGGCTGCGCCCGCAGCCCAATCCCGCCTACGATAGCTGGGTCGCGGAGTTCCGGGCGCGTGCCCGGGAGCGGGGCATCACGGAAACGACTTTGGACCGGGCGTTTCGCGGGCAGGGTTTCCTGCCGGGCGTGATCGAGCGGGACCGCAACCAGACCGAATTCAGCCGCACGCTGGAGGATTACCTGGCCATTGTCGCGCCAGAGGACAAGGTCCGGTTCGGCCGGGGTCAATTCGCCAAGCAACGCGCGGCGCTGCAGAGGGTCGAGGCAGAGTATGGCGTTCCGGCCAAGGTCATGGCTTCGATCTGGGGGGTCGAAAGCTACTTCGGCACCAAGCGTGGGAAGATCCCGGTGATCTCGGCCACGTCGACATTGGCCTGGGAGGGGCGCCGCGGACGGTTTTTCGAGTCGAACCTGATGGATGCCCTGCGGATCGTTCAGACCGGCGACGCACGGCCAGAGCAGTTGGTGGGCAGTTGGGCAGGTGCGATGGGGCACACCCAGCTGATCCCGAACGCCTACCAGGAGCATTCGGTCGATTTCGACGGTGATGGCAAACGCGACATCTGGTCGGAAAATCCGATTGATGCGTTCGCCACCACGGCGCGGTTCCTGGCCCGCGCCGGTTGGCGTCGGGGGCAGCCCTGGGGCATCGAGGTCCGCCTGCCGCAGGGCTATTCCGGCCCCTTGGGACGCAAGAACCGGGCGGCAGTTTCGCGCTTTCGGGAACTGGGCGTGCGTCCGGCACGAGGCGGTTCTCTGCCCGATCACGGCTCTGCCGCAGTGCTGGCGCCGATGGGCGTGGGCAAGCCTGCCTTCCTTGTGTTCCACAACTTCAACATGATCCTCCGCTATAATCCCTCCGAGAACTACGGGCTGGCCGTCGGTTACCTGGCGGATCGGCTGGACGGGGCGGGGCCGTTGGTTGGCGACTTTGGCCGCGACAAGTACGGGCTGACATTGGAGGACCGCAAGGCCTTGCAGCGTGGGCTGACGCGGGCCGGTTTCGATGCGGGCACCCCGGATGGGGTCATCGGTAAAAAGACCGAGGCGGCGATTACCGCCTACCAACAGTCAAAGGGCCTGGCCGTGACCGGAGAACCGTCGCGCGCCCTGTTGCAGGCGCTTGGCTGAAAACGGGCGGCGCCCGGCCAAGAGCCACCGAACAGTCACGCCGTGATCAGCAGGCGTGCCTGTTCCGCCTTGAGCGCGGCCCGCGCCGCGGGATAGGCTCCCCGTCCCGGCGCATTCGACAGTTCCGGGAACAGCGCCAGCAATTCCGCGCGCGGGCCCTCGTCCAGACCGGCCAGCGACAGGTCACCGGGCTGAAAGCTCTCGGTCCAGGCGCCGTCTGACATGACCAGTTCATGCGCGTCGAACATGAAATGAACATAGGTCACGCCCGCGGCCGGGCTGACCCGCGAAATGCCGGGGCGCCCGACCAGGTGGCTGGCGGCCACCAGCACCTCGTCCTCGCCGAAAAGCAGTTCGATCGCGGCGCCGGCCATCATCAGGCGGTGCTGCGGTGACACCAGCATGTCGCGTTCCGGCATGCCGCGTCCCAGCGCACCCGTGGCGATCCGGACGGGGCGCAGCTCCGGCGTTGCCTCCAGGTCGGCGGGGCCGATTGTCTTGGCCCCGGCCCAGAGCACGCTTTTGTACCCGTTGTCGCGGGTCAAGACACGGTCCCCGGGGAGGATGTCGGCCACATCGACCTCACCCTTGTTGGTCTTGATCAGGGTGCCGGGGGTGAAACAGGGCGCATAATTGACCTTCTCGATTTCCGAGAAGGTCAGCGTGGACCCGTCCACCCATTCGACCTTGCCGGATTCGGCACCTGTCATGGTGATCTTGGCCGGCCCCGTGATGTTCAGCGTATCGCCTGCGGTCTCTCCACTTTCGCCACCGGTCACGGTGAGATGAGTGCCATCCATGTCGTCGGCGCTGGCGTTGAAAACATCGTCACCGCCGTCACCGGATGCGAAATCGCCCGACCCCAGGGTGAACGTATCGGCGTCATCGCCCCCTTCCAGCGTGTCCGCCCCGTCGCCACCGACCAGAGAGTCCTTGCCCGCGCCGCCCAGGATACTGTCGTCGCCAAGGCCCCCATGCACGGTGTCGTCGCCCCCGTGGGCCAGGACGGTGTCGTCCTGCGCGCCGCCGATGCCGTCGCCATTGTCGATGAAATCGCCGTCGGGATCGCCTGCATAGCCGGTGTCGATGACTTCGCCCAGGGCCGTGCCCTCGACGGTATGGTCGCCGGAGTACAGCGGGATGCCCATTGCGGCCAGTTGTTCGGGGCTTTGCACCTGGGTGATGGGAACGCCGACCAGCGTGATGCTTTCGCCGTTGGGGAAAGTCAGGATCGCATGGCCGGAGCCGTCACCCAACGTGTCGGTCACGGTCACGTCCTCTGTCGAAACGGGGTTCCCGGACAGGTCCGTCAACGCGCTTACGTCAAGCAGGTCATTGCCCAAATAGGTGCTGCCGCCCAGATCGCTTGGCGCGGCAAAGCCCGTCACGATGTCTGCGCCAGAGCCGTTGCCAAGCACCAGCGTGTCCTTGCCGGATCCCAGGACGATGGTCTCGATATCGTTGAAGCCGATTGTGTCCGCCCCATCCGTGACGGTCCCTATCTCGGGGTTCACCTGAGACAGGTCGATGGTCAGGTCGTCGGTAACGGCCGAAAGATCCAGCACGTCGCCATCGGTTTCGTCCACGCCCTCGGCGTCCACGGTGTCGTTGCCGAATCCGTTTTCGATGTGAAAGGTGTCGTCACCCCAGCCACCCCAGAGATAGTCGTCCCCGGCACCGCCATACAGCGCGTCCTTGCCGAAAGAGCCGCGCATCCAGTCGTTGCCGTCGCCGCCTATCAGGGTGTCGTTGCCTTCGTTGCCCTCGACCGTGTCGTTGCCCACGCCGCCGGACACAAAATCGTCCCCGGATTCTCCGTAGATCGCATCGCTTCCCGCGCCCCCGGCAATGGAATCGCTGCCCTCGTTGCCATGCAGGCTGTCGTTTCCGGCCCCGCCCATGATCGTGTCCGCGCCATCGCCGCCACGCAGCGTGTCGTTGTCAGTGCCACCGTCGATCCGGTCGGCGGCCTGCGTGCCAACGACGGAGTCGTTCCCGCCGCCGCTCGCGACCGTGATGCCGGTGCTGGCCGGACCGTACTGGGCAAAGAAATCGTCGTTTTGGTCGGTCAGGACGACATGCTCGATCCCGGCAAAGCTCAGCTTGTCGGTGCCATCTGTCGCTGTGCCCGCCTCGTCGCCGGTCAAGGTCATGTCGATGCCGACGCTCATGTCCGAAAAATCCAGCGTATCATGGTCGGTGCCGGTGCTGACGGCCTCACCACCGCGGATCACGTCGGCGCCGAAACCGTCGCTGACGACGATCAGGTCGGCATCTGCACCGCCATCGATCGAATCCGCATCGGCCCCGCCATGCAGCGTGTCCTGGCCCGTGCCGCCGGCCAGCGTGTCCTCGCCGGCCAGACCATGGACAAGGTCGTCACCCGCGCCGGCGTCGATCAGGTCGTCCTGTGTTTCCGGGGCGGCGATGACGACGGTCGGCGCGTCGGTAAAGCCCGTGGTGGTAAAGGCGTAGTTGGTCCCGGCGGCGCGGGAGGTCACAATGAAGACCAGTTCCTGCTGATCGGAATAGCTGAACTGGGCCCAGTGGTTCTGGTCGGCATTGTCCGAACTCGTGTTGTCCGACTGCGCGCCCAGTTCCTCGCCGCTGTCCGTGGCGGTCAGGTTCGTTGTTGGGGTCGCGGCCAGGCCCAGGCTTTCCACGTCCGCGGTCTGCGCGGTCACGCTTTCGGCAGTTGTGTCGATGTCCTGGAACGTGAAGGCGCCGGTGATCTTGATCGGCTCGCCGGTGGCCTGATCATGGAATTCGAACCCCAGCGTGACACCGGTGCCAGCGTCGACGGCGCCGTCGCGGTTGATGTAGACGGAGTTGTGGTTGAACTCGATCTGGATATCGGGATCGTCTGTGTCGAGGACCGTCAGTCGGGCCTGCACGACGATGCCTTCGTCCGTGACACCGATGCTGTCATAGACCGCGTATATGCCCAGGACGCCGGTGCCGGTGTCGCCGGTTTCGCTGATCACGTTGAAATCGAACGAGGACAGCGTCCCGGCGCTGGCCCCCGCGTCGCTGCCGTCACCGTAGATCACGTCGTCGCCACCGCCTGCGCTGATCGTGTCCAGGCCGGATCCGCCAGTGATCACATCTGCACCGTCGCCGGTGGTGATGCTGTCCGCCCCGGTGCCGCCGTCGATGGTGTTATCGCCGCCCAGGGCGTCGATCGTGTCAGCGCCCGTGCCCCCGCGCAGCAGATCCGAACCCATGTCGGAGCCAAGTGTGTCGTTGCCGTCGCCGCCGATCAGCGTGTTGTCGCCGCCGGTCGCGCTGGCTAGGTCGGCACCGTCGCCGAGATTGACGAAGTCATCGCCGTCGATGCCCCTGACAGTGTCGTTCCCACCCAGCGCAAAGATTGTGTCGGGCCCCCCGCCAAGATCGATGGTCTCGCCCTGGTCGCGGCCGGCATAGGAATCCGGACCTTCGGGCAGGATCATGTTCGTGAAGGCTTCGAATTGCGTGGATCCACCCAGCCGAGCGTCGGGCAAACCGTTGTGCCAGATGTCGCCAACCGTATAGGTGCTTGATCCGTCGGAAATCTGCAGTTCACCGGCTTCGGCGTTGTAGAATACCGAGTAATTCGCGCCCAGACCCGAGAAATCCAGCGTATGGCCCGAGCTGCTCTGGTGAATATGGCCCCAGAATGAGGGCGAATCCCAATTCGATGCCGTAACTACATACCTCGCCATGCCAGCGATCCTCACCTTTACCGAATGGACCCGCCCCAAAGGCCCGTCCCGCCGAAAATTTTCGGCGCTCACCGAGTGACGCCAATGATCGCAGGAATGTGGCCGAAGTGGGTCGGATCAAGGGAATTGGCGCTCCGTTTGTTACCCCGTCCGGGGTTAAGATCGCCTTTCTTTCCTGATACGAACCCAGTTCTTCGGCGCGCCGTTTGCTCGTTGCCGACTGTCGGCAGCTTGTCTCAAGCCGCAAGTCGTTTTGACGGTTGTCCGACGATGGTCCGGACCCGCCGTGAAGACAGGAGATGTCGGTCAGAGAAGGGCGCGGATCGGTTCCAGCAAACCCTTGTTGCGCAGCGTGCGCACCGGATAGCTGTCGTCGTTCACCAGCCGATCCAGTGAAAAGCCCGGCTCGATCTTGGCCAGCTTCTCGGCCACGGCTTGGGCCTTGTCCAGTTGTCCTTCAAGGGCATAAAGCGCCAGCAGGTGGCGGTGGCCCGGCCGGGACAAGGGGGCAGAGCGCACCGCGGCCTCTCCGGCTTCGATCGCCTCTTGCGGGCGGTTGCAGGCAATGGCCACGATGCAGTGACCGGTGTCCCAGTAATGTTTGAAAGGCGAGGTGCGCGCGATTCGGCAGGCCCGTTCGGAGGCGCTGAACCCGCCTTCCATGTCGCCCGACAGGATCAGTGCCTCTGACAGGGATTTCCAGGCAAAGGCGTTGGCCGGGTTCCGTTCCACCGCGTTCTGTGCCAGGTCCAGCACTCCGGCTGTATCGCCAAGCGCCGTGCCGCGCACCTTGGAGATGATCGCATGGACAAGCACGTTGTCCGGGCTCAGCTCCATCGCGCGATAATGCAGGTCGACGGCCTCTTCCAGCAGGCCCTCCTGGTCTTCCTCGGCCATTTCCATCATCTGGGTCAGCCGGATCATGCTGGCCCAGGCGAGGTAGATGCCGTTCTCGTCGCGGCGAAAAGCCTGGTCCATCAAGCCGTAAGCTTCGCGCAGGGCGTCCTTTTCGAACGAGAACATCCGATAAAGCCCCAGCCGCGACAGCGCCGTGGCGCGGGTTTCGGGGCGATCCTTTTCCAGCACATGCGGCAGCTTGCCGATGATCTGGTCGGCGGCCTCGAAGACGGTGCGTGACACGTCGATTTCCGCGCTCAGGATATCCTCGAGTCGATCGAGTTGTTGCAGCTTGGAATAAAGGATGCGTGCACTGGGTTGATGCGTGGCCTTGATGAACAGCGCGTGTCCACCTTCGCCGTTTTCCATCAACTGGGTGCTGACGGACACGTCGCTGACCGGGGCGCCCTCGGGCAGGGGCGTGTCCGAATCCGATTGTCGCCAGGCACGGACCTGCTCCGCTATGTTCTCGCCGATCTGGTTGGCCAGGACCTCGCCCAGCATCCTGTCGCGCCCCGGCGCCTCTGTGCTGGCACGGCAGTTGATCAGGATACCGCGGCTGTCGGTTGGGCTGGCCGAGGCCAGTTTCGACAAAAGCGCGGCCCGTTCCTGGCGCAACCAGTCCTCGAACTCGGGGTCTCGCACGTCGATGCCCTGCAAGAGTTCGACGCGGTCATCTTCGGGTATGACCTCCTCGTGCAGGTCTACGGTAACGGCACGCGGGTCAAGCGTGACCGAGGACCTGTCCGCCCTGATCACCCCGGCCGCCGGGCCAAGCGCATTGCGCAACTTGGACAGGGCTTGCCTCAGGTTGGCGCTGGCCTGTTCCGGGCCGAAGGTCGACCACAGCTTGTCCTCCAGCCAGCGGCGCGGGCGGGTCATGTCGGGGCTGAGCGCCAGCATCGCCAGGAGCGCCTGGTTCTTGGCCCCCTTGATGGGCAGCGTCACGCCATCGCCGTCCCGAACCAGGAATGGTCCGAGCACGGTGATGGTGATCCTCTGGGATGCAGGCGCTGCCATGTGCTTTCCTCGCAAGTTGCGAAAATCTAGCACCGCCGTGACGGCTCGGCAACGGACGTGAAATTTCCGTTAACGAATATCCGAATTGGCAGTTAGGCTTTGACCTGTTGCGAGCAGTGCCAAAAACTCTGCCTTAAATTTCACGAGGAAGTCATGCCCGTTTCCGGTCTATACAATTCGCAGAACTCCCAAAACAGCCAGAATTCGCAAAACTCACAGAATTCACAAAATTCGCAGAACAGCCAGGCGGCGGAAAACTCGCAGGCCGGGCCGGACAATACCTTTGGCAGTGCCGCTCTGGGCCAGGCGCGGGACGGAACCGTGGGATACTGGGACGGTACGGCGGACCGCGTCCCGAAACAGGACGGTCGCAGCGGCTGGGACGCGCTGACTGCGATGGCGACCGGTCCCCGGCGGGCGGTGATGGATGCTTGCCTGCAAGGGCTGTTCAACGTCACGCTGGAACCTGCGGCCAAGGGCAAGCCGGCGACGGGAACCGTGGCATTGGCAGGCGGGCCGCTGGTCACGCTCGAGGCGCCGACAAGCACGTTCCTCGCGGACAAGCAGCTGCATTACCTGCGCACCTATGCCGACCTGCGTGGCGACCGGCTGAACGAGATCATCATGCAGACGGGCGACATCCAGAGCTTTTTCGGCCTGGTCGGCTATATGGCGCCGGATGCCACGAAATGGACGCTGGCGATGAACCAGGCGATGCTGCGTCTTTGCACCGTGATCGAGATGCCCCTGAAACACGGGTTTGACGTGGCGCGCCCCATTGCCATGTCCCGCAAGGTGCAGCCGCTGATCCAGACGCCGGGGCATGGCTCATGGCCGTCGGGGCATGCGACCGAGGCCTTTGCCTGTGCCACGCTGCTGTCGCGACTGTTCCTGAATACGCCGGTGGATCCGGTCGAGCAGATCAAAGCGGGCAGCGAACTGTACCGCCACGCCGAACGGATCGCGATGAACCGGACAGTGGCGGGCGTCCATTTCCCTACCGACAGCATGGCCGGTGCCGTGCTGGGCGTGACCGTGGCCGAGGCGCTGATCAACCTCCTCGAGGGGACGCCGCAGACCCGGACGCGCGTTTTCCATGGCGCGGGGTACGACGGGGACTTTACCCTGGCCCGCATGGTCGAGGCATTGGACAACGGCCAGGAGATCGCCACGGGCACCTTGTCGCTGCCGACGGGGCTGGTGCCGGGCTGGCTGGCCAAGATGTGGGACGAGGCCAAGGAAGAGTGGTGATCCGCGTCTAGCTGGCGGGCAGGAGGTCCGGAAATTTGACCAGCGCCTCGCCCAGCCGCGAGTCCTGCGTTCCGGTCGGCACCAGGTATGCCGGGTCGATATCCTCCAGCCGGGTCGACGCCGGGTTCTGCGCATTGGTGATGATCCGGGTCGATGACAGGGCCAGGGCGCGTGTCAGGCGGCCCGCTGCGGCGCTTGTGCCCGCTTGTCGCCGCGTGCTGCCGCTAAGCGTTCCGGATGCCCGGATGCCAGCCGAAAATGGCCCGTTGCCAATCGGGGCGGCGACACTTGGACCGGGCTGGGACCAAGATGCGCCCTCGCCGCTGTAGGGGGCGGGGCGATAGTTTCGGACTTCCGGCAATGCAGTCCAGGCGGATGCCTGCGCGGCGCCCACGCTGAACACCTGCCGACAATTCGCCGCGACATAGGCATTGTGGCAGCCCGCATCGCATATCGGACCGGCGCCGGGAGCGACATAGGCAGCACGGCTTTCATCCCAGTCATAGGCGGCCGGGTGGTCGAGATAGCTCTGCCGTCCGCGCACCTCCGCCCCGCGAACCGCGTCGTCTCTCTGAACCTGCAGCAGCACGTCACCGGGGCCTTGCAGCGAAACCGTCCATGCCCCGGCGGGAGCCACTGGCTCTCCGGCTTTCTGGCCTCGCGTGGGGGCCAATGCCAATACATAACAGGCCGGTTGTTCGATATCCTTGTCCCGTTTTCGCGTCGGGACATGGTAGATGCGGGCCAGCGCGGCCCCGTCGTCCCGTTCGAGTGAGCGGATTTCGCCGGGCTTGAGCTGTGCCAGACCCGAGGCGGTGCCGTCAGGTGCCGTCAGGCCCACCTGCAGGTCCGCAGATGCCCCGTTCCTGCAGTGGATTTCGATGAAGCTGGCGGTCTCGTCGTCGGGCTGTACTCGCCAGGTCACTTGTGCGGGGCCCTTGGCCGGGCCGAGCTGCGCGACCTGGCTGCTGCGATAGCTGTTGCCAAAGGCCCAGACCAGGCGGACCGGCTGGCCAGTGGCCACTTCCCATGTCTGCGCCTCACGGGCCATCTGGTACTCGACGAAATGTGAGCCATCCTTGGGACCCGCCAACACGCCAAGTGAGACGTTGACGATGACGGGCGCCCTTGCGTCCACTTGGGCGGCCTGCCGCAGGACCCAGCGCAGTCCCATGACAAGATAGCTTTCGATCCAGGTGCCAGAGGTGTCATCGATGCTTTCGGGCGGAAGTTGGACACCCAGCAACGGCCAGTTCCGTGCCGGATCGAGTTCGTCCTCCGGGTCGGCCCCGGCGGCAAGATCAAGGACGTGCGTGCCATGGGTGGTGGCAAACCCGGTCTCATCGCGGGTCTTGCCGGGGTAGATCGCGGCATTCAGCGCCGCATAGGTCGCGCTTTCGTCGCCTTGTGCCAGCAGATCGTCGATTTCAGCGGTGTCCAGTATGCGGCCAGCCAGCGTGCCTTTCGGCTTGGTGGCCTGCTGTTCCAGCGCCTGCAGCCAGAGGGCATGAAACCGCGTGCGCCTTGGCGCAGTGTTCCGGCAGAAGCGCGCGTTCAGAAAGCCAATCCCGTCGTCGATGATCGCGACGATCGGCGCGCCGGGTGTGGGTGAGGGCGGCACCGGTCCGGCGGGCGCGGGCGGCATCGGATCGTCCGCCATCTGAACCGGGCAGCCCGAGTCGATCACCTCGAACAGGTCGTCGTGCAGGCTATCCGCCGTGCCGATACGCCTGTAGATCATGTAGTTGTCCGGAAGGTTCGGATGGATGGCGGGATCGTCGATGCGGGCCTCAAGCGCTGCAAGTTCGGTGTCGTCCATCCGTAGGGGCGAGTCCGCCTGCCCGACAAGATCGCGCAGGCGGCGGCGCGCGGCCTGCATGTCATCTGCGGGCTTGAGATGCACGAATAGCGGGGCGTAATCCGGGCCTCGCTCCGGGCGTGCCGGTGGCAGCATGTCGCGCCGCAGGCCGACAAGACGTGACCAGTCAAGGCAGGCATCGCGAAAGGCGTACTCTCTGGCTTCGGTCCAGCTGTGTCCCATGTCGATCCCCCTGATCCCGCACGCGAAATTAGCCATGTCAGCAAAGGTCTTTTTCACCTTCCGGTCAAGGAAGCGGGTTCCGAGCCTGCCGGGTTTGCGCAGAATTCACGCCACGCGGATAAGCGAACAGTGAGATTTCGTCGGGATTTCATGCCCGTTTCACGCAGGAATTGCGCGGCAATTGCGGTCTGTTCACGGGCGAAGGTGCATGGTCGGGTTAACGTACGGGCAAGCCGTACAAATGGATGCTTCGGGCTAGGGGAAAGACCATGAAATGCAACGGGACCGGGACAAGGTTCGGTGTGATAGACGGAGGCGGTCAGGGAAGATCCCTTCATGACCGGATTGCCATGCCCGCGCCGCCCCGGCTGTCGGCGCCAGAGCTGGCTGCCGACATGGCAGAGCTGTTTGCGCTGGGGCTGGTTCAGGATCTACGCGCGGAAGCGCTGCAAGACCCGCATTGCGCCGTCAGGATCGACGGGGCCACGCGGTTCACGATGCATGAACTGCTTTGCGAGCTGCGCAATCTTAGCTGGTTCGATGCCCGCGTGCCGCTTGCCGGGGCCGTGCCGGACCGATCGCGTGACGTGCAGCCCGGCCAGATGGACGCCAGCCAGCGTCGGGCCTTGCGCTGCAACGCGGATTACCAGCTGACGTTGGAAACCCTTTTGCGCGGGGGGGTCGCCCTGCGCGGTGGTGGTCCGGTCCTGTCGGCTTTCTGGGACAGTCACCACATGGAGCCGCGCCCGAAGCGGACCCCCGGGGCATGGCCGTCCGAAGAAGCGGGGCTCTCGGAATGGATCGGCTGGTGTGTCGAGCATAGCCAGGCCGGTCTGCGCCTGCCTTGGGCCGCCGTGCGTCCACAGCAGGACCCCAGCCTGGGCGACCGCGCCGAGACGCTGCACCTGACCCCGCCCGCGCGTCCCTTCCACAATGCCGCGCTGGTCGCGCTGGCGCGTGGTACGAACATGGCGCATGGTCTGCCCGGGACCTGGACGGGGTCGCGGCTCTTTGCGCTGATGGCCGAAGGCGAGGCGCTTGCCAGCCGGTTTGCCCTTGCGCAGGTTTCGGAAGAGGGCCGGATGCCGCGTCCGGCGGTCACCGCGGCGCGGATGACGGTCTGGTTGGGCAGCGAAGAGGGCGCGCGGGCTCCGGAAAGCGAAATCCATCGTGCGGCGGCAGAGGAGCTTGTCACTGCTGCGCCCAATCTGGTTCACTGGGTCAGCCGGGCGAACCGGGCGCGACGTGGGCCACAGCGGTTTGAAGCGTCGCTGTTTCTACCACTGGCCGGCCCCGAGCGGCAGCACCTGACGCCTTCGGATCTGGGCGCGCATGCGGTCGTCGCGGGCGCTCTGGCCACGCTGGTCAAGGCCGTCTTCGATACGTCGCGGCGGGCCCAGCTTCAAGCGGTCGGACAGGGCGCCCCGGTGCTGGCGCTGGAGGATCAGACCGACCGGCTGGCGGCGAATATCGGGCTGATGCGATGCGTGACAGGGGGGTATTTCCCGGCCGAGAACATCCAGGATCTGCGCTTGGGGCAGGCCATCGCCCTGCACCTGTTGCGCGACCGGCTAGAGATGGACAACCGCAGTGCGCAGATGGGCTTTCGCGATTTCGATGGGCAAAGCCTGCAGCTGGTCTCGCATCCGCGCCGGTTCGGACGGGGCTACGCCGAGCTGCGCCGCGATGGCGAGCCGATCGCCTGGCCACAAGAGGCGAGCCATCCGGCGGCGCATCTGACGGCTGTCAGCTAGGGCAGACGGTCAGCGCCGGGCGAACGACCCGCCCGGCAGGCTGCCCGAAATTTCAAGGATCAGCTTGCGCTTGACCGCTTCGGAGAAACTCTCGCGGCTTTCGGCAGTGACGACAAAGGCGCTTGGTCCGCCGATGATGCGTTCGGAATAAAGCGCCTCTAACCCGCCATGCGCGCGACCCGGGTCGTCCGGGCGCAGGATGGGCAAGGCATTGATCGTGACACCGGCGGCCAGCACCCGGTCGCGCGCCTCGGCAATTGGCGGGCCCGAGTAGGAATTGACGCTGTCGCCGGAAAAGTCGATCACTCGCCGCCAGCCGTCGAATTCATTGCTGTCCATCAGCCGCAGCGCCTCGTCCAGCGCAGCGCCAATCGCGTTGCGCCCGAAGGCTTGGCGTGGTTTTCCGACCAGTTCGGCGGCGAAACCAGCGGCGCTTTCCGGCCCGTCGATCAGTGTCCAGTCCGCAACGACAGCCTGGTTCGCGGCCCATTCCACATAAGTCACCGCGATATGACCATAAGCCGTGTTCGCGATGGCGGCCAGCACCTCGGGGTCCGTGATCGCTTCGGCGTAGCCCTGTCGCTGGAACAGGATCTCTCGCTGATCAATGCTGCCTGAGGCATCCGCCAGCAAGACCAGTTCCAGATCCGTGTCCCGGGCCTGTGCCGCCGAGGCCCAGACCAGCATCACCACCAGGATCATCCGCATCGGCGCCCTCCATTTGTGGTTCAGATAGGGCGGGTGGATACTTTGCCCATATTGACCCGCATCATGTTCCCGCCTTTTGGACTGTGGCAGAGTCACGCCACTGCCGAACAGGAGGATACGCCATGATCGCACGCCTTGCCCTGCTGAGTCTGATCGCCGCGCCCGCATTCGCTCAGGACGCCGACATAGGCCGCGCGCATTTCTACACCCATTGCGCCACCTGCCACGGGCTGCAAGGCAAGGGCGACGGGCCGATGGCGGGAGTCCTGACGATCCCACCCACCAACCTGACCGAACTCACGATCCAGAACGGAGGCGTCTTTCCCTTGGCGCGGGTTGTCCAGCGGATCGACGGGCGTGACCCGCTGGTGGCGCATGGCTCTCCGATGCCGGTCTTTGGGGATTTCTTCGAACGCGCCTTCGACGTGCCGATGAAGACGCATACAGGCCAGCCCATCCTGACATCCCAGCCAGTGGTGGACCTGGTCGCCTATCTGATGGAGCTTCAGCGGATCGAGCAGGACTAGCCGCCGCTATTGCGGCAGATGCCCCTTGTCTGCGCCCCTTTCCAGGGCAGGATCACATTGGGTCGGTCGATGACCGCATCCAGCCGGTCGACGGGCATGTATTTCCCGATCATCCCCCGCAGCCGCGCCGTGCGCGGCGCGTTCGGGTCCAGCAGGCGACAGCAGACGTATTCCTCGACGATGCTGCCCTGCTGTTCATAGCCGAAGGACAGGAAATCCCGCGTCTCTTCCGTGTCGAAAAGATAGGGGTCTTTCGAGACGCTGTGTTCCTGTGCCGCCTTGAGAGGGTGGTAGCCCGTCAGCTTGCGGTTCTGCCACTGCCAGACATGGGTCGCCTCATGTGCAAAGAGCATCGCGTCGAAAAGGTCGATCTGGTCGGGGTAGCCGGCCAGAAAATCCTCCCGGTACACGTCATCCCGCAGCAGTACCTTGTTGAACAGAACCGTGGCCGCGGGGGAGACGGTGACGGTGCGGGCCTGCTTGATCGGCGGCCAGATGCGTTCCTGGCAGGTTGTGCGTGGGCGAACGGGCATTTCGTAGGTGACCGCGCCCGCCGGGTTGCCATCAACCAGACGGATCCTTTTTGGGTCCAAGTCGTCGCCGTGAAAGGCGCGCAGAAAGGCGGTCTCGTTCGGCGTGGCGGAACGGCCACAGGCGGCCAGGATCAAAAGGGCAAAAAAGGCAATGCGCATGGTGCGAGATTGGCCGCGGCCGGGGCGCTTGGCAAGCGCCAAGAGGCTGACCGTGATGCGGAAAGCGCGTCCCGGGACGGCTATTGCTGTGGCTGTACCGAGGGATGCGGTTGCGAGCAGTTTCCACGAACCCAGGTCACGTTCGCATCGCAAAGGTCCTGGAACTCTGGCCAGGTCATTTCGTGCGGCGCGGCGCTGCGCATGGCATCGACGACAAAGCCACCGTCAATCCCAAGGCCGTCGGCGAATTGTTCGATTTCCAGGTAGAGGGCGTGATCAAGTGGCAGAGCTTCGCCACCGGCCGCCAGTTGGTGGAATCCCAGCTTGAAGCGCCAGTTGTCGATAATCCGCATCGAACCGCCCAGGTAGGCCAGTGAACAGGCCGAGGCGCAGTTTGCGTAAAGGTCGGTCGTATAACCTTTTTCCCGGATCAACCTCGCGGTCTTGATCGCCTCTAGCAACCCGCCGCCCCGGCTGCCGAACATGATGGTCGTGAAGTTCCCTTGCCGGGTCTTTTCCTCGAACTCTTCGAAAAAGCCTTTTTCGATATCGCCCAGAACGAAAAGCACCCCGGTTTCGCCCCGGAACGTGGCGCTGCGCTGCCAGTTGTCCTGCAAGAGTCCGGCCGGGATCCCCAGGTGTCCGTCGCAGGTCAGCGCCCAAGTTTCGCGCTGTTGTTCTGCACCGAGGGCAAGCATTTCCTGCGAAATGGCGGCCCACTTGCTAAGTGCAATGGCAGATTCCTGGATTCTGTAGGCATCTGTCATGTCCGGAGGCGCGTCATAGTGAGGGCCATACAATTCGACGTGGTCCGAGATGTCACCGATGTCTAGCAACTCGGCGAGGACCATGCAGCGGAACTCGGCCCTGTCGGCCCGATAAGCGAGAGTTCCGGCGGGACCCGCGCCTTTCTGCTTGGCTATTTCGGTCAGTTCATCGGCCCTGTCGCGTGCCGTTTCGATGCGCTCTTGCCAGGTCTGGGCCCATGCCGGGGAAATGATCAGGCAGATGACGGCGACCCAAATCGACCCAAGTGGAACTAGCTTGTCATACATCCAGCTCCTCCACGAAGCGTGCATTCTCTTGAATATACTGGAACCGCAGCTCGGGCTTCTTGCCCATCAGGCGTTCCACCAGGTCGCCTGTTTCACCCGGTTCGTCCTCGTCGATGGTCACGCGGATCAGGGTGCGGGTCGCCGGGTCCATCGTGGTTTCTTTCAAGTCCTTGGCGTCCATCTCGCCCAGGCCCTTGAACCGCTGCACGTCGATCTTGCCCTTGCCGCCCAGCCCTTTGGCCAGCGCGGCCTCCTTGGCGGCGTCATCGGCCACGTAGAGCCGTTTCGCCCCCTGCGTCAGCCGGTACAGCGGTGGGCAGGCAAGGTAGAGGTGCCCCTGGTCGATCAGCGGGCGCATCTGCGTGTAGAAAAAGGTCATCAAAAGCGCGGCGATATGTGCGCCGTCGACATCCGCGTCGGTCATGATGATGATCTTGTCATAGCGCAGGTCGTCGATGTTGAACTTGGGGCCCAGTCCGACGCCAAGTGCCTCGCAGAGGTCGCGGATCTCGGCGTTGGACGACAGCTTGTTCGAGGCGGCGCCGAGCACGTTCAGGATCTTGCCCTTGAGCGGCAAGAGCGCCTGTGTCTCGCGGAAGCGGGCGCCCTTGGCCGAACCGCCAGCCGAATCGCCCTCGACGATGAAGATCTCGGTCCCTTCGCGGTTCTTGTTGGTGCAGTCGGTTAGCTTGCCCGGCAGGCGCAGTTTCTTGGTCGCGGACTTGCGGGCGGTTTCCTTTTCCTGCCGGCGGCGCAGCCGTTCCTCGGCCCGCAGGACGAGGAAATCGAGGATCGCACCGGCGGATTTCGTGTCCGAGGCCAACCAGTTGTCAAAGTGGTCGCGGACGGAGTTTTCGACCAGCCGCTGCGCTTCGGTCGTGGCGAGGCGGTCCTTGGTCTGGCCGACGAACTCCGGTTCGCGGATAAAGCAGGAGACCAGCGCGCAGCCGCCGGTGATCAGGTCGTCCCTGTTGATCTGGCTGGCTTTTTTGTTGTTCACCAGCTCGCCATAGGCGCGGATGCCCTTGAGGATCGCGGCCCAGAACCCGGCTTCATGCGTGCCGCCCTCGGGCGTGGGGACGGTGTTACAGTAGCTCTGGATGAAACCGTCGCGCGAGGGCGTCCAGTTGATCGCCCATTCCACCTTGCCCGGCGTGCCGAATTTCTCCTTGAAATCCACGATGCCGGAAAAGGGTTTGTCGGCATAGGTGGAGGCGCTGCCCAGGGTTTCCACCAGGTAATCCGACAGGCCGCCGGGGAAATGGAAGGTCGCCTCGGTGGGCGTGTCGCCGTCTTCGATCTCGGTCTTCCAGCGGATCTCGACACCACTGAAAAGATAGGCCTTGGACCGCACCATCTTGAACAGGCGGGAGGGTTTAAACCTATGATGTCCAAAGATTTCTTCGTCGGCGTGGAAGGTGACTGTGGTGCCGCGGCGGTTCGGGGCCTGGCCGACCTTTGCGACCGGGCCAAGGGGAATCCCGCGCGAAAAACGCTGTTCGTACAGTTCCTTGTTGCGGGCGACCTGGACGACCATGCTGTCGGAAAGCGCGTTGACGACCGAGGCGCCCACGCCGTGCAGACCACCGGAGGTCTCATAGGCCTTGCCCGAGAACTTGCCGCCTGCGTGCAGGGTGCAGAGGATCACCTCTAGCGCGGATTTGCCGGGGAACTTGGGGTGCGGGTCGATCGGGATGCCGCGGCCGTTGTCCCTGATTTCAATGGAGAAATCCGAATGTAGCGTGACCTCGATCCGGTTGGCGTGGCCGGCCACCGCCTCGTCCATCGAGTTGTCCAGGACCTCGGCCACGAGGTGATGCAGAGCGCGGTCGTCGGTGCCGCCGATATACATCCCCGGGCGTTTGCGCACGGGTTCCAGCCCCTCGAGCACCTCGATGGAAGAGGCGTCATACTCGGGCTGTGCGGCGGAATGGAGGAGATCGTCGGCCATGTGCGTGCTCGGTTTGTTCTGATTGGTTGGCGGCGATTATGGCAGAGCGTCCCGCCCGGGTAAACGGGGCGCGCGATGGGGTTAAGGCACCGTGCCTTGGGGGAGGCAACGGGGGGAGCCTACCATATCTTGCGGTGATGCGGGATTCGGAGTGGGGGCCCTGGGGCGGCTGGCTTGTACGTTTTGTACGTTTTGTACGTCGATTCCAGCATTTTGTACAAAACGCGGGCCGGGGTTTGGATGACGTTGCAGGAGATTTGGTTAATCGGGGTGTTTTTGGGGCAAGGGGGCCTGTGGGGCGAGGTCCCGGGGCAAGCCCGGGACGGGGGAGCCCCGCGGGGGTGTATCCGCCTTGATCGGAGTGCGGTGCCGGGACAGCGCCGACCTGCGGGGTGGTGCATCAGTCGGTAGAGCGGGTGCAGTTTATCGTGACACATCCGAAGGACCTCTGGGGTTTGCGCATGCGTCGACAAAGCGCCGCCCGTCGCACCAAAGGTGCGCCGCCTATGATTGGCCTGCCTTTGGCGGGACGGGGCGGGTCGGCGCTGGCCCGGCGGGCCTGTGGCCCTTGTTCCGGGCGGGGTGGGAGATCGAAGAAGTTGTGCTAAGGAGGAACGGAATTAGACAGCCGTCTTTGGGGGCGGTGACCGCCCCAAAGCGGCTAGCGTGAATTGTGCCGCCAAGTATGCACGCGTCTGCTTGCTAAGATAACCGCCTCCGAGAAGCGGCTGCCGCTTTGCACTTTGCTTCGACTAAGATTTTTTCAATATCGTCATCCAACTCCAAATTTTCTAAGCTGTGAATGCACTTGATCCCTGTGCCGAGGATGTTGCACTTTTCGTCTCCCGCAAATCGAGAGCTCATTTCTAAGAAGTATCGAGGCTCTGGAATGACTCTGTTGCACAAATCGGGTGATGGGTGTGCTTCCCCTTTCCCCGGACGGACCTATCCCACAGCCTCCGTGACCGGGATGCCGAGCGCGGTGTAGCCGTTCAGGACGGCGATGCGGACCTGGAGCTCGGCGACCTGACGGTCGAAGTCCCTTGCCATGAGCCGCTGGCCCAGCAGTTTGACACAGTGCATCTTCGTCTCGACGCGGCTCCGACGGTGGTATCCACTCCATCTTCGCCAGAGTGCGCGGCCGAGATACCTGGACGCCCGCAGGGCTTCATTGCGCGCCACGGCTCCAGCGGTGATGGTTTTCCAGGGCTTCGCATTCTTGCGGGGCGGGATGACGGCATGGGCACCGCGGTCAGCGATGGCATCGTGACACTTGCGCGTGTCGTAGGCGCCATCTGCCGTGACGCTGCCGATCTCCTGGTTCTTTGGAATCTGACTGAGAAGATCGGGCAGCACTGGCGCATCGCCGACGTGACTCCCAGTGATCTCGACAGCCCGGATCTCCAACGTTTCCTCGTCGATCCCAAGGTGGATCTTGCGCCAGACCCGCCGTTTTGGACCACCATGCTTGCGTGCGTGCCATTCGCCTTCACCTTCGACCTTGATCCCGGTGCTGTCGATGAGCAGGTGCAGCGGCCCCTTGGAGCCGCGATACGGGATGTTCACGGCCAAGGTCTTCTCGCGCCGGGACAGGGTGCTGAAGTCGGGCACCGTCCAGTCGAGACCAACCAGACGCAGCAGGCTCTCGACGAACCCGGTCGTCTGCCGGAGCGCCATGCCGAACAGCACCTTCATCGTAAGGCACGTCTGGATGGCGGCATCGCTGTAGGTCTGCTGGCGGCCACGCCTGCCTGTCGGCACGGCATCCCAGGTCATCTCGGGATCAAACCAGATCATCAGCGAGCCACGGCGCTTGAGCGCTTTATTGTAGGCCGGCCAGTTCCTGGTCTTGTAGGTGGGGGCGTGGGTCTGCTCATGTAGCAGGGCTACCACGCTGGATTCACAAGATGAATCCCTCACAGTATTTGTGCAACAGAGTCATGTGGAGAGGTAAAGCGCTATAATGCAATTAGTTCATTGGATCGCGCCCGAACGTCCGAGCCGCCAAGAGCGGCCCGCCCAACTTCCCGCCATCCCTCCCCAATCTCCGGAAACCACGCATCCGCCCCCTCGACTTCCAGATCCACTTCCGTGATCAACAGCCGATGCGCCAGCGGCAGCATGGCCTCGTAGATCCCCTGTCCGCCGATGCCGTAGATGCGGAAATAGCCAAGCGATTGCGCCAGGGCGATCCCCTCTTCGACGGAGCCGACGACGTGCTCGTGCAGCGCGGTATCGCGGGAGACGACGATGTTCAGGCGCTTGGGGAGGGGTTTGAACGGCAGGCTGTCCCAGGTCTTGCGGCCCATGATGATGGCGCCGCCCAGGGTCTCGCGCTTGAACATGGCGAGGTCCTCGGGGAGGTGCCAGGGGATGTCCCCGTCCTTGCCGATGGCGCGGTTGCGGTCGTGGGCGGCGATGAGCGTGATCATGACAACCTCAGACGGCCACGGGGGCCTTGATGGCGGGCAGGGGGTCGTAGCCGGGGAAGGCGAAATCCTCATACCGGAAATCGAAGAGGTCCGTCACCTCGCGCGCGATGTCCAGCCGGGGCAGGGGGCGCGGCGTGCGCGAGAGCTGTTCGGCCACCTGGTCCATGTGGTTGGAATAGATATGCGCGTCGCCGATGGAATGGACGAAATCGCCCGGCTCGTAGCCGGTGACATGGGCCAGCATCGCCTGCAGCAGCGCGTAGGAGGCGATGTTGAAGGGCACGCCCAGGAACATGTCGGCGGAGCGCTGGTAGAGTTGCAGGTGCAGCTTGCGCCCGATGATGCGGACCTGCCAGAGCGTGTGGCAGGGCGGTAGCGCCATCTCTGGCACATCCGCCGGGTTCCAGGCGGAAACGATCATGCGGCGGGAATCCGGCGTGGTGCGAATCTGGTGCAGCAGGGTCCGGATCTGGTCGATCTCGCCCTTGTAGCCGGGCCAGTGGCGCCATTGATGGCCGTAGACCGGGCCGAGGTCGCCGTTCTCATCCGCCCATTCGTCCCAGATCGAGACGCCGTTTTCCTTGAGATAGGTGATGTTGGTGTCGCCGGAGAGGAACCACAGCAGCTCGTGGATGATCGAGCGCAGGTGCAGTTTCTTGGTGGTGACCAGCGGAAAGCCCTCGGCCAGGGGATAGCGGCATTGCAGGCCGAAATAGCTGCGCGTGCCGGTGCCGGTGCGGTCGGTTGATTCCTCGCCGTGGTCGAGGACCGTGCGGAGTGCGTCGAGATATTGCTGCATGCTGTCCCTCCGGGAATGCGGTCCCCTTGGCATAGGATATTTCGCGGGGGGGCGGAAGCGGGAGGCTTGGCGGGGTCAGGACGGCTGTGCCAAGTTGCGACCGGGGAACTTGGGCAGGGACCGGAGGCCGCCAGGAATGACGATCGCCGCGATTTCCGCGCCGCCGGATGCGCGCGTGGCGCTGGCCGCCTGCGTGGCGGCGATCCAGCCGGGAAGTGGCCTGTGCTGGCTGGTGGTGCCGATGCACCGGATGCCCGTCGACGATGACCTGCTGGACGATCTGCGGGCGGTGGCGCGGGTGCCGGTGGACATGGCCGAGGATGGCGTGGCGCCGGCTGCGGACCGGGTGCTTGTCGTGCCACGGGGGCAGGCGGCGCGAGTGGTGGCGGGGGGCCTGCGGCTGGTGCGGGATGGCGCCTCGCCGCTGGATGACTGCCTGTCGAGCCTGGCCGCGTGTGAGCCTGCGGGGATCGCGGTACTTTTGCCGGGACGCGTGACGCTGCCGGTTCTTGGCGCGCGGGCCCTGCAGGCGGCGGGCGGGGTCGTGCTGGGGGTCGGCTCTGCCACGCTGGCGGACCGGGAGGCGACGGCAGAGGAGGCGCCCGGCGTGGTGACGGCGATCCACCGGGCGCGGATTGCCCAGACCGAAGGCGACGGGCCAGGCAAAGAGCAGCTGGACCAGGCCTCGCGCCTGCTGGGCCTTGCGGATCGGTCAGGACCGACCGTTATGGCGGCCCCGGTGTTGCGCCGAATGGCGATCGCGGGCGGGCTGGCGCCCGAGGCCTACCTGGCCCGGCTGCGCCGCGACCCGGCAGAGCGGCAGTGCCTGGCACGGGACGTCTTGCAGGGCAGGGCGCAGGAGGTTTCGGACGCGGTGATGATCGACCGGCTGCGGGACCTTGTGCTGGTCCCGCTGCTACAGCGCAGGCAGGCGGGGTTTCGGGTCTGGGTGCCCGGATGCGGGCAGGGTGATCTGGTCTACCAGCTGGCCATGAGGATCATCGAGCTGAGGGAAGAGCGGCAGGACCGCCGTCCCTGGAAGATATTCGGGACCGATACGGATGCAGCGGCGCTGCACGAGGCCCGGTCGGGACACTATTGCGCCGAAGCGGCGGCGGCGCTGGGTCCTGATCGCCGGGCCCGTTTCCTGTGGCGCGGCGATGGTGGCTACACGGTCGACCCTGGCCTGCGGGAACTCTGTGTCTTCGCCGAGCATGATCTCTATGCGGATGCGCCCTTTGGCTGGCTGGACCTGGTGTTGTGCCTGCCGCCCGCCCTGTTGGCCCACCCTGAGAAGGCAGAGGAGGCGTTGGCCCGGTTCGACTATGGCCTGCAGGCAGAGGGGTTTCTTGCGGTCTCGCCGCAACTGGTCCCGCTGCTGAATCCGGAAGGGTTCGAGCCGGTAGGCGAAGACGGCATCCTGTACCGGCGCCAAAGGGGCCAGACGCGCGCGCGGGCCGTGGTACTGCCCGGCCACCGGCCCGGCGAGCGGCTGACCGAAACGGCGCTGGCCGAACACGGTGTCCTGCAAATGCTGGGGACGGTCTTTGCCTCGGTCGATGACAGCGGGCGGTTTGTCCATGTCTCGACGCCGATGCGGGCGCTCTTGCCGCCGGTGCGGCCTGGCGCGGCCTACGGGTTGCAGGACCTGCGTGACCCGGACTGCGCCCGGGCGGCGATGGAGGCCCTGGCAGAGGTGCGCGACGCGGGGCGCAAGATCGCAGTGCGCAGCCTTGCCGGCAAAGGGGCAGGCGCCACGGGAGAGGTGCGCGTGGCGGCTTCGGCCGAGCGGGCCGGTCGATATCTCGTGGTGCTGTGCAAGGATGAGGACGGCGATCTGCCGGTGCCGGCGGCAGCGGGCGCCGCCCCCTGGAAGCGACAGTTGGACCGGCTGCAATGGCGCACCGAAAGCGCAGAAATGGCGTTGAGCAGCGCAAATCGTGAATTGATGGCGCTGAACGAGGAACTGCAGTCCTCGAACACGGAGTTGCGGTTCAGCCGGGGAGAGCTGGAGCTGATCAACAGCAAGCTGCAGACCTTCAACCGGGATTTGCTGGAGTCCTCGGCCCGCTTGGAGCAACAGAATGCCGAATTGCAGGCGATCTACGATGGCGTGCCCGTCGGGCTGGGGATGATCGGCAAGGACATGCGGTGGTCGCGCGGCAACCGGTTCCTGGCCGACCTGTTCGGGCTGGACCCGGAGGCTCTGCGCCGTGCACCCGCGGAGATCCCGGTGCCGGCGCAGATTGGCGATTTTGCGGCGCGGATCGAGGCGGTTCTGGACGGTGCCGCGCCGCTGGAAGGGATCGAGATCACCGACGGACAGGGGCGGCGTCTGGTTGGCGACATCTTTCCGGTCCTGCGCGACGGAGAGGTGACGGCGGCGGGGATCGCGGTGCGCGACGTGACCTTGGAACGGGCGCTGGAGGAACAGAAGGACCTGCTGACGACCGAGTTGCAGCACCGGGTCAAGAACATGCTGGCGGTGGTGCGGGCGGTGACGCGGTTCACCGCGCAGCGGTCGGGCGACAAGACGGAACTGGCCAGCCGCCTGTCGCAGCGTCTGGCCTCGATGGGCCGGACGTTCGAGCTTTTGTCGGAGGGAGGCTGGGACTGGCAGGGGCTGCGCGGGTTGACGGAATCGAGCCTTGCCGCCTTTGTCGACCTGGGCGACGGGCGGTTCAGCTATCAGGGAAAGGACGTAGCCCTGCCGCCCGAGGATGCGCAGGCGGTTGGCCTGGCCTTGCACGAACTGGGCACGAACGCGGTCAAGTACGGTGCGTGGAGCGTGCCCGATGGGCGGGTTGTGCTGGATGTCGTGACCGGCGACGCGGGGCTGGTGCAGATGACATGGCGCGAAACCGGCGGCCCCGAGGTGGTGCCGCCTGAGCGGACCGGTTTTGGCGCCTTCCTGCTGGGCACGATCCTAGAGCGCCAGTTGCAGGCCAAGGTGGTGATGGATTACCGCCCCGAGGGGCTGTGTGTCACGATCTCGCGCATGGGCGCGGGGTGATCAGGCCGGCTCGGGTTCGAGGCCGGAGAGCCTGCGCAGGACGCGGACCAGGTCCTCGACCGGTTGGCTCTTGCTGAGCACCTCGACGTCGGGGGCGATGTCGCGCAGGCCAAGCGGGTTCGAGACATAGGCGCTGTAGACGGCGGTGCGGCAGCCGCGCGCGTGCAGGATGGCCAGCAGGCGCCGCCCCTCTTCGCCGATCTGGACGTTCGCGTTCATCTGTCGGCCAAGATCCAGGTCGAGCACGCATAGGCGCGGGGTGTCCTGCGACAGGCTGGACAGGGCGGCGGTGTAATGGCTGACCGGGGGCAGAGGGTTCAGCCCGGCCTCTTGCAGCGCCTCGAAAAGCTCTGTCGAGAGAATGGCGTTGTCCTCTATGATCAGGGTTGGCCCTGTCGTTCGGTCGCCTGTGGTCTCGCCAGTCATGGGCATGATGCCTCGCGTCTCAAATCAATTGGCGCCGAGCGGCGCATCAAAAACACATGCTTGCCGCATCCCCGGGCCGGGGCCGGAAGGTCGGGCAGACGACAGGCAAGGGCGCACCGATCCGGTTGCCGATCCGAAGGCGCGCAGACAGGTGGCCCGGGCAATCGCCCATGAGCGTGGGGCCTGTCAACCTTTTCTGAAATCCCCGCTGTGGGGCGATTATGCCGCACATCCAGCCGCTTCGCCAAGCCAAGATTGACTTTTTCCAATGTGCCGCACAGGCTGTGGACAAAATAAAAGGCAAGACCTGAGGCAGTCCCATGTATCGCATTATTGCAGCGCTCGCTTTCGCGAGCGTCCTTTCCGCGTGTGACGGCGCGACGCTGACCGGCGACGGCGGGTCGGGAATTGGAACCGGGGCGCAGCCGCTGGTGCCAGAACCCGATCCCGGGACCGGCGGGGGTGGCACCGATCCCGACGCGGATCCCGATCCCGACAACCTGTACACGAGCGAGCTGGATGATGCGCCAGAAGGGTTGGATGTCAACGACATGACCTATGTACCGGCGAAAGACGAACTGGTGTTCAATAACCTTCCGTTCGACGGCGACAAAGCCGTGGCCGGTGCGAACGTCTACGGCAGGGATGCGGGCCTCAGTGCCATTCTCAATCCCGGCGGCACCGGGTTCGATGCCTATCGGAACACCGCGGGGCCTTCGGGCACGTCGCAGTATTTCGCGGTGTTCCGCCGCTCGCCCAGCGGCTTTAGCCAGGTGGGGGCCGTTGGCACGGACCGCTACCTGTCGTTCGGTTTCGGCGGGGCTGCGGCGCAGCGCCTCGAGGGGAACGGCGCGCTGCCGGCGGATACGGATTCCTATGTCTTCAACGGCGAATATGCGGCGGTTCGGACCGTGCTGGTCGATGGCGCTCCGAGTGCCGAAATCCAGTATGTGTCCGGCCTGGCGCGGATCGAGGTCGACGTTGACGATCCGGATGTCTCTGGCGCCGTCGAAGGCGTTATCGTCAGCCGGGAGTTCTTTGATGCCAATGGCGTGAACATCGCCGCGCTGAGCGGCGCGGACTTTCTGTCGCTGGCCACGGCCGAGATCAACTTTGACACCTGGACGATCAACTCGTCCGAGGCCAGCGCCGTGCGCACGGACGGTGAAGTGACCCAGACCGGCACCTGGTCGGGGCTTTTTGCCGGGCCGGACGGCGAGGAAGTCGTCGGTATCGTGGTGGTCGAAGGTCAGGGCCCGGTGGGCATCGACCCGGCGACGCGTGAGTTCCTCACCGAGGACATTCGCGAGACCGGCGGCTTCATCGCGACGCGCCCCTGATCCATGAGCCTTGGGGCCCATCTGCTGCGTGCCTTGCGATCGGCCGTCCTTGCCGGCGCGATGGCTCTGATGTCGGCCCCGGCCGGGGCCGAGCCGGTGCGGATGAGCGTGGACGAGGCGCGCGGCGCCGCGGCGCGGGCGCTGATGGCGGGGCAGGCGGAACTGGCGCTGGTGCTGTCCGAGGGCGTGCTATTGGGCGCGCCCGGCGATACCGACGCGCTGATGTTGAAATCCCGCGCGCTTTCGCAGCTTGGCCGCAGCGGAGAGGCGGCGGAGGCGGCGCGCAACGCCTTTGGCGGGACGGACGACGAGCGCGAGCGGTTCTTTTCCGCGATGCTGATGGCGCAGGCGCGGGCCTCTGGCGGGCGGCCCGGCGTTGCGCAACTCTGGCTGCGGCGTGCGGCGCAGATGGCGCCGGATGACCAGCTGAAGGCCGCGGCGGTCCGGGACTTTCGCCAGCTGCGGCGGCTGACGCCCTGGCGGCTGTCGCTGGATCTGTCGGTCGAACCATCGGACAACCTCAACGGCGCGCCGAAGACCAACCGTTTCACCTTTGCCGGGCTGCCTTTCATCAACCCTTCGGCGGTGCCGCTGTCAGGGGAACGCTATGTGCTGGGCGCCGACTATGTTCGCCGTGTTCCGCTGAGCGCGACCCGACGGCTGAACCTTGGGGTGTCGACAGAGATCCAGCGGGTGCGCTTTTCCTCCGAGGCGCGCGAAAAGGTGCCGGGGATCAGGGACGCGGATTACCGGCAGGACGCGCTGGCATTCAGCCTTGGCTACGAAGCGCGCGGGCAGGATGGCAGCTGGCTGGGCAAATCGCAGCTGTCGGTGACACGGCACTGGCTGGGCGGCACACTGTTCGCCGATTCCGCGGGATTGGATCTCAGCTATGGCCAGACGATCGCGCCGGGGCTGATCGGCACGCTGCGCTATGGCTACGAGGTCGAGCAGCGGCACGATGCATCGGTGCGCGATGCGCAGACCAGCGAGCTGGGTCTGACGCTGACACGCGCCTATGGCCGGTCGTCCCTCGGGCTTGACCTGATGGTGTCCGACACGGCCTCGGACTCGCGGCTGGTGGCGCGGGAAAGTGCGCGCGCGGCGCTGAGCTATCGCCTTGGCACGCCGTTCAAGGGCATGCTGCCGCGGCTGACGCTGGCATGGGAGGTCACCGATTTCGACAAGGGGCCGACCCAATTCTGGGTCGAGCCAAGACGGGACGAGGAGCTGACCGTTTCGCTGGATGTTCTGTTGCCGAACTACGACCTCTACGGCTTTGCGCCGGAAATCGGGGTTTCCTTCCGCGACCGGAGTTCCAATTATACCATTTACGAGACCCGTGGCACGGATCTGCGGCTGGGTCTGAAATCGGTATTCTGAAAGACGGCCTGCGCAGGCGGGCCGGAAGGGACAAAATGGGAATCACGTATCTGCACACGATGGTCCGGGTGAAGGACCTCGACGCCTCGATCGCCTTTTACAAGATGCTGGGGCTGGTCGAGCGCCGCCGGAGCGAGAACGAGAAGGGCCGGTTCACGCTGGTCTTCCTTTGTCCGCCGGATCAGGCGGATGGTCACGCAGACCTGGAACTGACCTACAACTGGGATGGCGACGAGGGCCTGCCCTCGGACAGCCGTCACTTTGGCCACCTCGCCTATACGGTGCCCAACATCTACGAGATGTGCCAGACCTTGATGGACAACGGCGTGACGATCAACCGGCCGCCGCGCGATGGGCACATGGCCTTTGTCCGCTCGCCCGACAACATTTCGATCGAACTGTTGCAGCAAGGCGATGCGCTGCCGCCGCGGGAACCCTGGGCCAGCATGGAGAACACGGGTCACTGGTGAGCCGCCTCGGCTGCATGATCGCCGCCACTCTGGCGGCCTTGGTGCCGGCGGGGGCCGAGGCCGCCTGCCGGCTGGCGCTGCTGCTGGCGCTGGATGTCTCCTCTTCCGTGGACGAGGCAGAGTACCGGTTGCAGCGCGACGGGCTGGCCGCGGCCCTGACAAGCCCGGACGTGCAGGGGGCGATCCTGCAGCAAGGCGGTGGCGTTGCGCTGGCCGTATACGAATGGAGCGGGCGGCGGCAATCGGTGGTGGTGCAGGACTGGGTGCTGCTGCACAGCGCGGGCGACATCGCGGCGGTGGCCGCGCGGTTGCAAAGGGTCCAGCGCTCCTACCGGCGGTTCCCGACGGCGTTGGGCTATGCCTTGGGCTTTGGCGCCACGTTGATGCAGGAGGCACCCCCCTGCGAGCGGCAGGTGATCGACGTGTCCGGCGACGGGATCACCAATGACGGGTTCTGGCCCGGGTTGGCCTACAAGCATTTCCCCTTTGAGCGGATCACGGTCAACGCGCTGGCGGTGCTGGGGGCGGATCCCTCGGTGGTGGATCACTACGAGTTCGAGGTGCTGCACGGGCCGGGCGCCTTCATCGAGACGGCAGAAGGCTACGAGGGGTTCGAGCGGGCGATGATCCGCAAGCTCTACCGCGAGATCCAGAACCGGGTTGTCGGCGGATTGCCCTATGTGCGGCCGGGGCCGGGATGACCCGGCTGCTTGGCCTTGCGGCCCTTCTGATCTGGGGAGCGGGGGCCGAGGCGGCCTGTCGCCAGGCGCTGGCACTGGGGCTGGACGTCTCGGGTTCTGTCGACGCGGCGGAATACCGGCTGCAACTGGACGGGCTGGCCGGCGCGCTGGAGGACCCGGAGGTCATGGGCGCCCTGCTGGCCATGCCGGAGGCGCCGGTCTCCGTGGCTGTCTTCGAGTGGAGCGGGCCGGGGTCGCAACGGATCGTGGCACCCTGGCGGCGGATCGAGGGACCGGCGGACGTGGCCGACCTGGCGGCCTTGTTGCGGGCGACGCAGCGCGGGCAGCTGGGCCAGTCCACCGCGATCGGGGCGGCCAAGCGGTTCGGTGCGGCGCTGTTGGCGGAGCAGGGGCACTGCTGGCGCCGGGTGCTGGATCTTTCAGGCGACGGCAAGTCGAACACCGGGCTGAGGCCGCAGGACAGCCGACCGGGCGGGATCACGATCAACGGGCTGGTGATTGGCGCATCCGGCGATGCGAACGGAATCGGTGCCCTGGCCTCCTACTATCGGGCCTATGTCATCGCGGGGGTGGATGCCTTTGTCGAGACTGCGCTGGGTTTCGAGGCCTTCGAGGCGGCGATGGTACGCAAGCTGAAGCGCGAACTGCAGGTGCTGGCCGTCTCGTCCAGGTAGGGGGACGCCTGGGCGCCGCTCCTGCGCCGCTGGCGCAGATCGCCCCGCCCGCCGTCCCACCAAGGCGTCGTCCGGGCGGTGTCGCCCGGCCGGCGTCCTCAGTAGATGTAGCGGATCTGGTCGGTCCAGTAGCGTTCGACGCGGCGCAGCGCTGTCGTGATCTCGTCGATGCCATCGACCGACAGCACGCCCTTGCCCTGCAGCCCGTCCGCATGGCGGGAAAAGAGATCACCGACGATGTCGCGGATTTCCCGCCCACGCTGGGTCAGGCGCACGCGGACCGAGCGGCGGTCGATTTCGCACCGCTGGTGGTGCATGTAGCCCATCTCGACCAGTTTCTTGAGGTTGTAGCTGACGTTCGAGCCCTGGTAGTAGCCGCGGCTTTTCAGTTCGCCGGCCGTCACCTCGTTGTCGCCGATGTTGAAGAGCAGCAAGGCCTGCACCGCGTTCACGTCGATGATGCCCAGCCGCTCGAATTCGTCCTTTATGACGTCGAGCAGGAGGCGGTGGAGCCGTTCCACAAGGCTCAACGCATCGAGGTAATTCGTAATGAAGCCCTGTGCCGGCCCCTGATTCAGTGACGAATGAATGCTCATTTCAGTCTCCGCCTGTTTTTCTTGCAACGGAGCTTTCGGGTATAAACGCAAATATCGGGTTAAACCGAGTAGAAGACCCGGAAAATTCTATTGATTTCCGAGGGTTGGTTAACCAACCTTGCCAGAGGTGAAAACACGGGGACCCGCCCAGCAGCGGGCGCCGGGCGGATTCCTGCACTGCAATCAACCGTTTGCGGCGATGCGGGAAATTTCCGAGATCATCGGTGCGTGAACCTCGGGCGCGGGGCGCTGGCCCGAGATCCACTGGTAGAGATCCTGGTCGTTTTCCGCCAGGAGCGCCTCGTAGGCATCCAGCCCGGCGGCATCCAGGGCGTCCAGGCGGGCCTCGGCGAAGCGGATCAGCAGGATGTCCATCTCCTTGGTGCCGCGGCGCATGGACCGCATGCGCAGGCGGCGAAGACGGGTTTCGCGGGATTCGCCGGGGCCGGTCGTCATGTCACTGGGCCTCTGTCAGCATGATGCGCAGGCGCTTTTCCAACCGCCCCAGCTTGTCCGCCTTGGCCTTGAACTGGCCTTGCAGGGCGCGGATCTCCGTCAGGATCGCGTTGACGTCGGGCGCCAGGGTCTCGTCCTGATCGGGGTCCGGCACGCCTTCGCCTTCGCCGGTGATCAGCCAGACGATTGACACGTTCAGAACGCCCGCCAGCATGGACAGACGGTTGGCGCGCGGTTCGTTGATGTCATCTTCCCAGGCCTGAAGGGTCTTGAGCTTGACGCCCAGCCGCTTGGCGAGGACCTCCTGGGTCATGTTGGCTGCCTCGCGGGCAGCAACGAGCCGGTCGCCGAAGGTGGCGGATTCGGGCCCGTACCAGTCTTTCGAGTTGTCCATGATCTTACCTTTCCGGTGAAGCCGCTTGAACGCCATTGGGGCGCTTACTAAGACAGGGAAGGCAAATTTTCAAACCACGAGCCCCCCTATGCCCTTTCTGTCGCAGACGCTGTCCCGCGTGAAACCTTCCCCGACGGTCGCCGTCACGCAACTTGCGCGCGAACTGGCGGCTGAAGGGCGCGATATCATCGGACTCGGCGCCGGCGAACCGGACTTTGACACACCGGACAATATCAAGGCTGCGGCAATTGCGGCAATCGAAGCGGGGAAAACGAAATACACGGCGCCGGACGGCATTCCCGAGCTCAAACAGGCGGTCTGTGACAAGTTCGCCCGTGAAAACGCGCTGACCTACACGCCCGCCCAGATCAGCGTCAGCACCGGCGGCAAGCAGGTGCTGTACAACGCGCTGATGGCGACGCTGAACCCCGGAGACGAGGTGATCATTCCGGCGCCCTACTGGGTCAGCTACCCGGACATAGTGCGCCTTGGCGGCGGTGAGCCGGTGATCGTCGAGGGCGCCGAGGCCGAGGGATTCCGGATCACGCCCGAACAACTGGAAGCGGCGATCACGCCAAGGACCAAGTGGCTCATCTTCAACTCGCCGTCCAATCCGACCGGCGCGGGCTATGACCGGGCGGCGCTGAAGGCATTGACCGATGTGCTGATGCGCCACCCGCATGTCTGGGTCATGTCGGACGACATGTACGAGCACCTGGCCTATGACGGGTTCGATTTCGTCAGCCCGGCACAGGTCGAACCGGGGCTGTATGACCGCACGCTGACCGTCAACGGCGTCAGCAAGGCCTATGCGATGACCGGCTGGCGCATCGGCTATGCAGGCGGTCCAGAGGAGCTGATTGGCGCGATGCGCAAGGTGCAGGGCCAGTCCACGACCAACCCCTGTTCGATCAGCCAATGGGCGGCGGTCGAGGCGCTATCCGGGCCGCAGGACTTTCTGGCAGAGCGCGCGGCGGTATTTGCCAAGCGGCGCGACATGGTGGTCGAGCGGCTGAACGCCTGTGCCGGGATCACCTGCGCCACGCCCGAGGGGGCGTTCTATGTCTATCCTTCGGTGGCGGGGTGCCTTGGAAAGACGTCGAAAGGCGGGCGCCGGATCGACACGGACGAAGATTTCTGTACCGCCCTGCTGGAGGAAGAAGGCGTCGCGGCGGTCTTTGGCGCGGCCTTCGGTCTGAGTCCGCATTTCCGGGTCAGCTATGCGGCCTCGGAGGCGCAGTTGACCGGCGCCTGCGACAGGATCGAGCGGTTCTGTGCGGGGCTGACATGACGCCCGACCTGCCCGAGTTCTATTTCCGGGTGCGCGACAACGGCGCCCTCGTCTATCGCGTCGATACCGAGAACCGGCAGCGGCGGTTGGAGATGGATCAGATCGCCGTGGTCAACGTCAACAAGGGTGAGATCAAGCCACATGGCGACCATGAGTTGTCGGAGGGTGAGCTGGAAGAGATCCGCACCTGGATGGAAGACCGGAAGCGGCTGTTGGCGCGGCGCGAGTTGGACGACATCCATCGGGCCGTTGACCACCTGAACCTGACCGCACAATGGGCGCAGTCCCGCGCGACCCCGGAACAGCTCGAAGAGGTGACGGACGCACTGCTCCTGGCGATGCACGACCTGCGCAGCGTCCTGGTCCGCAAGAAGGCGGACCGGGTGCTGAAGGGCTGAGAGGGGCCTTTGTGTTGGGCGGAAAGGCGTGGATTGCCTAGAGATTGGGCGGTTTGTGTTCGTTGTTAACGAATGCGGCGGTCGACCTCTTCATCCCGGCGGGCTTCGCCCCTATGTTCGGCCCATGCCACAGAACCAGACGACACTGACTCGACACGATGCAGGTGGGCCGTTCGATCTTGGCCGGCCCCTGTTCCCCTTGTCTCCTGATGATGTGCGGGCGCTGCTCGCCCGGAAGGGCTGAGCAGGCCGCGCAAGGCGATTATCCAAGGATGCCGGGCCAGTTCGCGCGGCCCTTGGCGATGTTTCCCTCGATGTCCTGCAGCCACAGCGTGCGGGCGCGCAGGCTGGCATTGAGGAACAGCTGGCCTTCGTGGATCGTCCAGGCCTCGGGGATGGTCGGCGCGAGGTAGCCGCGCGAGGCGGCGAAGGCGCAGTAGCCCCCGAACTGCGGCGCATAGGCCTGCGGGTCAGCCTCGAAGGCGGCGGCGTTCCCGGCGTCGGAGAATTGCCAGGTGGCGCCTTTCCAGCTGAGCGCAGCGGCGCCGCCGGCCACCGGACCGTTGCCGGCGAAATAGGCGACCGGGTCGGACCCGTCGATGGCGATGCCGTTTTCCGCATAAATCTCGGGTTCGGCGGCAAGCGCGCTGCGCGTTGTGAGCAGCAGGGCTGGGGCGGCAAGGGCAAGGCCAAACGTGGCGCGGCGTGTCAGGTTGGTCATGGCGGACTCCGGTGGGGTTGGCGGGTGCCTTCAGGATGGTCCGACCGGCGGCCGTGCAAAAGCCCCCGACACGGGGACGTGACGGCGCGTGTGCGGGCAATTCGTCTCGCCGGGCCGTCATAAATCTGTTACTTTCGGTGCATGAGCAGATGTCTTTTTCCGTTTGTGTTGTGCCTCGGGGTGTCGACCGGGCCCTCCGCCGCCAGCCCGATTGCCGAGGTGATATGCGCCCCCTCTGATCAGATGACACGCAGGCTGGTGGAGCAGTTTGGCACCGCGCGCCGCGCCACCGGGTTGCGGAGCCCCGAGGAAGTGGTCGAGATCTGGACCGATGACCAGGGCGATTGGACCATGATCATCAGCTATGCCTCGGGCCAGTCCTGCATCGTCGCCATGGGCGAACACTGGCAGGACCTCAACCAGGCAGACCCTGCCTGAAACGGGATAACCTTCGGGAAATGGCACGAAAAATTTGACTCGCGCCCGCGTGCTGATAGCCTGTGGCGAGGTGCATCGAGTTCTTGGGGGACATTATGAAACTGCCTTTGACCGCCGCTGCCGCGGCGCTCGCGCTCAGCGCGACCTCGGCCCTTGCCTGGGGCGACATGTACATGGGCGACGCGACAAACGACCCGAACTCGAATTTCCTGGTCCACGGCTATGATGCCCCGAACTTCTGCCCGCAGGGGCTGCAACCGGTTCTGGCGGGCGGAGTCGTCTGCTGCGGCAAGCCCAACGCTGGCGCCTACCACACCCAAACGGGCCACAAGCGGTCCTATTCGCCGCAGTTCGTGCCGGGCGAAAAGGGCGCCGTCTACCGCTGAGGCGCCGCGCCTCTTGGCATTGCCTGTCAGGCCGCGTATACGCGCGGCCTGATTTCACTTGTGACCACGCGGGAAAGGCCGGGCCATGCAGGGCAGCGCGAATCTGAATATCATGATGAAGGCGGCGCGAAAGGCGGGCCGCTCGCTGGTCAAGGACTTCCGCGAGGTCGAGAACCTCCAGGTCTCCATGAAGGGCGCGGGCGACTTCGTGTCGAAGGCAGACATCGAGGCCGAGCGCATCCTCAAGGAAGAGCTGTTGGGCGCGCGGCCGAACTATGGCTGGCTGGGCGAGGAAGGCGGCGAGGAACCGGGCACCGACCCGACCCGGCGCTGGATCGTCGATCCCCTGGATGGCGGCACCAACTTTCTGCACGCGCTGCCGCACTGGGCGATTTCCATCGCGCTGGAACACAAGGGGCAGATCGTGTCGGCAGTGGTCTTCGACGCCGCCAAGGACGAAATGTTCTATGCCGAACGCGGCGCCGGCGCCTGGCTGAACGATTCCAAGCGTCTGCGCGTGTCTGGACGGCGCCGCATGGTCGAGGCGGTCTTTGCCACAGGCATCCCCTTCGCCGCGAAACGTACCCTGCCCGCGACGCTGAAAGACCTGGCCCGCGTGATGCCGGAATGCGCCGGCGTGCGTCACCTCGGTTCTTCCTCCCTGGACATGGCCTATGTGGCCGCGGGCCGTTTCGAGGGCTACTGGGAACGCGAACTGAACCTCTGGGACATGGCCGCAGGCTATCTGATCGCCAAGGAGGCCGGCGCACTGGTCGATGGTGTCCGCGAAGGACAGGACCCGTTGGAAAGCGGCAGCATCATCTGCGCCAACAACGAGATTTTCAGCGGCTTCACCCGGATCCTGCGCGCCGAGTGAGGGTGTTCAGCGGTCCGACGGGTGATTGACGCCGTCGTTCCAGGCCAGCGGCTCGAAGTCCTTGGGGTCCATGCCCTCGATGCAATAGAGGTTGACCCCGTGCTCGTTCGGGTTCGACCGGCGGCGGTGGTACATGTAGATGCCGCAGGTCTTGCAGAAATGATGCTGCGCCGTGTGGGTGCCAAAGCTGTAGAGCGCCAGGTTGTCGGCTCCCTTGACCACTTCGATTCCGTCAAGCGGTGCGCTGACGACAGCGGCGCTGCGGCGGCGGCAATAGGAACAATTGCAACGTCGCGCGGTATCCGTGCCCTCTGCCAGGCGCACGCGCAGTTCGACGGCGCCACAATGGCAGGTGGCGGTGTGGGTCTCTGTCATTTTCTGCGGATCCTCGGGACCTGAGTGTGGCGTTTGCGGCTTTGGACGCGCGGCACGCGGCTGCGTTCAAAGGCGTATTCCGTTTCCGGGTGGGGCGGGTGCCCCTCGGTGCGGTTCCAGAAGCGCATGCCGCCGCGGCGCAGCCAGATCGGAATCGTCAGAATCATCCCGATCACGAAACCGCCCACATGCGCCCAGTAGGCAACGCCGCCCTGGTCGGCGGGCGCATTCCACCCGCCGAACACCTGCATGCCGAACCAGAGCGCCAGCATCAGCCAGGCGGGCACGGGGATGACGCGGAAGATGACGATCAGGATGATCAGGATGTCGACCCGCGCCTTGGGGAACAGGAGCAGGTAGCCCCCCATGACACCGGCGATGGCACCCGAGGCCCCCACTGTGGGCACGGTGGACAGGGGCGCCGACAGCCAGTGGATCAGCCCGGCGCCAAGGCCTGCCGCCAGGTAGAACAGCAGGTAGCCGACATGCCCCATCTCGTCCTCGAGGTTGTCGCCGAAGATGTAGAGAAACAGCATGTTGCCGGCGATATGCATCCATCCGCCATGCAGGAACATCGAGGTGAAAAGCCCGGAGAACCCGTAGCCTTCGGACAGGAAGCGGGGGATCAGCGCGTAATCGGCGTAGAAGGCCATCATCGCCCGGGGCGAGCTTTCGTATTGCAGCGAGGCCAGGAACACGACGATGTTGATCGCGATCAGGGTGTAGGTGACGAAGGGCGTGCGCCCCGACGGGTTATGATCGCGGATCGGAAACATGCGCTGGAGATTGGCATGCCTTGGGGGGAGGTCAAGGTGTCCATGCCTTGAAACGGGGACGGACGGGACTCGGGCCCCTTGGGCCCATCGCCCGCCCGCCGACCCGTTTCATGGGCCCATGCCACGGGATCGCGCCGGATGGATGGCGTACATTCACCAGGTGCACCAGCAAGAAGGCGCTTTCAGAGGCGTGTGACCTCAACCCTCCTGTCCGGCCAGCAGGGCGGGGTTGCCGCCCGCTGCGGTTGTGTCGATGCAGACATGCCGTTCGGCGCGGGCGTGGCCTGCGTCGGGGGCGCCGGTAATCAGCGTGAGGATCGGGCCGGGACGTGCGGCCAGCGCCTGCCGGTATGCGCGGGCGTGGTCCGCATCCCCCCACCAGAGCGCCCCGGCGATCCCCTGCGTGTCTTTCAGGGTTTCCGGAGGCAGGCCCGGAGCCATCACCGCGCGTCCGCCAAGGGCGCGGATGCCCTGCGCCTGCGCCTCTGCCGCGGCCCGCCCCGGTCCGAGGCAGAGCAGCGGCGGGCGGGCCTGCTGGTGCAGCACGTTGGCTTCGCCCGTCGGGCCGGGCAGCTCCACGCGGCTGGGGGTCGGATCGATGGCCGCGGCCTCTGCCAGCCGGTTGGCAAGGTCCGTGACAGCTGTGCCCGTGTCGTCGCCGGGGGTGTCCGGCGCGGGATGCGCGCGGAACCGGTCCAGGTAGAGCGGACCGCCCGCCTTGGGGCCGGTCCCCGACAGGCCCTCGCCCCCGAAGGGCTGGCTGCCCACGATGGCGCCGATCTGGTTGCGGTTGACGTAGATGTTGCCCGCCTCGATGCTCTCGGTGATCTGCTGAACGCGCTCGTCGATGCGGGTCATCAACCCGAAGGTCAGCCCGTAGCCGGTGCCGTTGATCGCGTCGATGACGCGGTTCAGGTTGCGCGCCTTGTAGGTGGCAACATGCAGCACGGGGCCGAAGATCTCGCGCTCCAGATCCTCGATCCCGCCGACGCGGATCAGGGTCGGTGGCACAAAATGCCCCGTTGCGGGCACGCTGACCTGTTGCAGCACCCGTCCCTCGCGCGAGGCTTGCGCGACGTGGTCCAGAATGCCGTCCTGCGCCTCGGCGTCGATGACGGGGCCGACATCGGTGGCCGCCTCCCAGGGATCGCCGACGACAAGGCTTTGCATGGCGCCCTTGAGCATTTCCAGGAAACCCTCGGCCACGTCCTCTTGCACATAGAGGCAGCGCAGGGCGGAACAGCGTTGACCGGCAGACTGGAAAGCGGATTCGATGATCGCCTGCACGGCCTGTTCGGGCAGGGCGGTGCTGTCGACGATCATCGCGTTCAGCCCGCCGGTTTCCGCGATGAAGGGTGCACCGGGGGCAAGGTGACGGGCCATGCTGCGGTGGATGGTCTGGGCGGTTTCGGTGCCACCGGTAAAGGCAACGCCGTCCACGTCCGGGCAGGAGGTCAGCACCGCGCCCACGTCCCCCGCACCGGGCAGCAATTGCAGGGCGGACCGTGGCACCCCGGCCTCGTGCAGAAGGCGGGTGGCGAAATGGGCGATCAGCGGCGTCTGTTCCGCCGGTTTTGCCAGAACCGCGTTGCCCGCGGCGAGCGCGGCGGAAAGTTGGCCGGTGAAGATCGCCAGCGGGAAGTTCCAGGGAGAAATGCAGGCGAAGGTGCCCAGCGGATTGTCGGCGCCCTCTTGGCAGCGGGCGGCGTAGTAGCGCAGGAAATCCACCGCCTCGCGCAGTTCGGCCAGCGCATCCATCAGCGATTTGCCCGCCTCGCGGTGGAGAATGGCAAAGATCTCGGCCTGGTTGGCCTCGTAGAGGTCGGCGGCGGCATTCAGGATGCGCGCCCGTTCGACAGGTGTGGCCTGCCAGGGCCGGGCGGCAGCGGCGGCGGCGCGGGTCTGTTCCGGGCTGGCCCAGGTGACCTGGCCCAGGACGTCCTCGGGGTTGCCGGGGTTCACGACTTCCTCGGTGTCGCCGGGAGCGGTATCGGTCACGGTCAGCGGTGTGGCCTGCCATTTCGCGGTGCGGAAGGCCCCGCGCGCATTGTCAAGCGCGGCAAAGCTGGGCCGGTCGCGCAGGTCCATCCCCTGAGAGTTGCGGCGTTCCGGTTGAAAGAGGTCGGGGCCGGTGGTCAGGGCGCGGCCCGCGGGGGCCTCGAACGGGTCGGCGGCAACGGTTTCGGGGGCCACGTCTTCGTCGACGATCTGGTTGACGAAGCTGGAGTTGGCGCCGTTTTCCAGCAGGCGGCGGACCAGGTAGGCCAGAAGGTCTCGGTGGGCGCCGACCGGCGCGTAGATCCGGCAGCGGGTCTTGTTTTGCTCCATGACCAGCCGGTGCAGGGTTTCGCCCATGCCGTGCAGGCGCTGAAATTCAAAGGCGCTCTTGTCCTGCGCCATGTGCAGGATCGCCGACACGGTATGCGCGTTGTGGGTGGCGAACTGCGGGTAGATGCGGTCGGTCATCGACAGCAGCTTGCGCGCGTTGGCGATGTAGGACACATCGGTGGCGGATTTCGAGGTGAAGACCGGGAATCCGGGCAGGCCGGCGACCTGGGCGCGCTTGATCTCGGTGTCCCAGTAGGCGCCTTTCACGAGGCGAACCATGATCCGGCGGTCGAGCTTTTCCGACAGCGCATAGAGCCAGTCGATGACCGCGCCCGCGCGCTGGCCATAGGCCTGTACGACCACGCCGAACCCTTCCCAGCCGGCAAGGCCCGGGTCGGACAGGACCTCCTCGATCACGTCCAGCGAGAGCGAGAGGCGGTCGGCCTCTTCGGCGTCGATGTTCAGCCCGATTTTGGCGTCACGCGCCTGCAGGGCAAGGGCGCGCAGCCGGGGGATCAGCGCGGCGCGGGCGGTTTCGGCCTGCAATTCGTCATAGCGCGGATGCAGCGCCGAGAGCTTGACCGAGATGCCGGGATTGTCGCGGGTGGCCTCGTGCGGGGCGTTGGTGGCAATGGCGCGGATCGCCTGGGCATAGGCGTCGAAATAGCGTTGGGCGTCGGCCTCTGTCCGAGCGGCCTCGCCCAGCATGTCGTAGGAATAGGTATAGCCCTTGGCCTCTTGCGCCTTTCCGCGTTTCATCGCGGCTTCGATGCTTTCGCCCAGGACGAATTGTGCCCCCATCTCGCGCATCGCACGGCCGACGGCAGTGCGGATCACGGGCTCTCCGAGCCGCTTGATGGCGCCACGCAGATGGCCGACGGGACCGGGCTGGTGGTCTTCCAGCACCTTGCCTGTCAGCATCAGCGCCCAGGTTGAGGCATTGACCAGCGGCGAGGTGGAATGGCCCAGGTGGCGCGACCAGTCCGACGGCGCGATCTTGTCCTCGATCAGCGCGTCGATGGTGGCACTGTCAGGCACCCGCAAAAGCGCCTCTGCAAGGCACATCAGCGCGACGCCCTCTTCGGTCGACAAGCCGTATTCGGCCAGAAAGACCTCCATAAGGCCGGGGCGTGTGGCGCCGCGGATGTCCCGCACAAGCTGCGCCGCGCTGCCCGAGATCGCGGCGCGGGCAGAGCTGTCCAGCGCGGCCTCGTCTTTCAGCCGGACCAGGGTTTCGGCCTCGGCGGCATAGGTCAGCGCGTCGATGCGCGCGCGCAGGTCTGTCGTCTGGTCCTTTGGCATGCTCGTGCCTTTCTGGATTTCGGGTAAGATAAGGGGGACGGCGTGCGGAATGAATACCGCTACACCGGAATTTGGTATACGATACCCGGAGAGTTGCGGGACGTTTGACTGTTTTTGCCGGCCAGACTTGTCGTTTGGCCCAAGTTTTCGGGGAAATGCGATGGAAACGGGAATCTCGGACCTTGACCGCTTTGATCGGGCGATCCTGGCGGAACTGGCGGGCGAGGCGCGCATTTCGGTGACGGAACTGGCGCGCCGCATCGGCCTGTCGAAATCGCCGACGCAGACGCGCCTGAAGCGGCTGGAAGAGGCCGGGTACATCCGCGGCTATCGCGCAGTGCTGGATCCGATCCGCCTGGGTCTTGACCATGTCGCCTTTGTCGAGGTGCGCATGGTCGACACGCGCGAGGGCACGCTGGCCCGGTTCAACGCGGCGATCACCACGATCCCCGAGATCGAACAGGCGCACCTGATCGCGGGCAACTTCGACTACCTGCTTAAGGTTCGGACCCAGGACATGCCCAGCTATCGGCGGGTGTTGGCGGAAAAGGTCTCGACCCTGCCGGGAGTGGCCTCGACCTCGACCTTCGTGGCGATGGAGGCGGTCAAGGAAGAGGGTGTCGCGGATGTGACTTGACCCTTGGGCAACCCGTGCCACCCTTCGTGACATGAGATTTGCCCTTGCCCTGACTTGCCTGGCGACGTCTGCGTTGGCGGATGGCTGCCCGACCGCGCCGGATTACAGCGAAGAGATGGATCCGCTGTACGAGGCTTTGCTGGTCGCGCCCGACGAAACCACCGCGCGGCTCATCACCAACCGGATGTGGGGGTATTGGGACAACGCCCCGGACGAGGCCAGCCAGGCCATGCTGGACGAGGCGATGCGCGCCCGCGCGCGGTTCGATTTCCTGCGGGCTCTTGATCGGCTGGACACGCTGGTTGGCTACTGTCCCTTCTACGCCGAGGGGTATAACCAGCGCGCCTTTGTCAATTTCCTGCGCGAGGATTTCGAAGCGGCCTTACCTGATCTGGAACGTGCGCTGGACCTGAACCCGCGCCACATCGGCGCCCTGTCGGGCAAGGCGGTCACGCTGTTTGCCCTGGGCCGCGAGGAAGATGCGCAGGTCGCCCTGCGTGCGGCGCTGGCGATCAACCCCTGGCTGGCGGAACGTGCCCTGCTCAAACCGTTGCCGGGAGAGGAGTTGTAAGCCCGGGGTTCATTGCAGGAACGGACGGCTGACAAAGCCGCTCACACCGAGGCCGTTGATGGCTTTTGCGGGAACGGTTCCGGTTTACACCGCGCGCTGGCTGGCTATGGTCGCGCCACTGGCCCGCGTGGTGGAATGGTAGACACAGGGGACTTAAAATCCCCAGGCTTTATGCCGTGCCGGTTCGAGTCCGGCCGCGGGTACCAGTCGGATCTTTCGGCGGTGGCGAGGATGTGTGCGCCGCTTGGAGCGGGGAACCTGCCGTGCAAGGAATATGCCGCGAGCAGACGGGAAAGGACCTGCCATGACCGATGGCGAGACACTGCTTCTGGGGCTGATCGGTGACAATATCGCTCGGTCGCGGGCTCCGGTGCTGCACCGGCTGGCAGGGGCCCAGAACGGGATTGGGGTGCAATACGACAGGCTGGTGCCGAGGGACCTGGGCGAGGATTTCGAGCAGGTCTTCGACCGATGTGTCGCGGGTGGATACCGCGGCATCAACGTGACCTACCCCTACAAGGAGCGCGTCACGGCGCGGCTGCGGGTGGATGACCCGCTGGTGCGGGCGATGGGCGCCTGCAACACGGTGATCTTCGAGCCGGAGGGGCCACGCGGATTCAATACAGATTTCTCGGGCTTCATCGCAGCCTATGAACGGGTGCGGGGCAAGGCACCCACAGGGACGGTGCTGATGATCGGCACCGGAGGTGTTGGCCGGGCCGTGGCCTTCGGGCTGGCGCGGCTTGGCGCGCCCGAACTGCGACTGGTGGACCGTGACCTGGCCAAGGCCCAGGCGCTGGCAGAGGCCCTGCGCGAGGCCGCCCCCGAGATGAAGGTGGTGACGGGCACGGACGCCGCGGCCCTGGCTGCAGGCGCGGGCGGGCTGGTCAACTGCACCCCGGTCGGCATGGTGGGGTACGAGGGCACGCCGCTGCCACGCGCCGCGATGGCGGGGGCGGTCTGGGCCTTCGACGCGGTCTATACGCCCGTTGAAACCCAGTTCCTGACCGATGCTGGCGCCGAGGGGCTGGACATCATTTCGGGCTGGGAGCTGTTCTTTTACCAGGGCGTGCATGCCTGGGCGCATTTCGCCGGTCTGCCGCTGGACGAACCTGCGCTGCGCGCGGCGCTGATGGCCGAGGATGCGGCATGAAGACCTCGATTGCAACCGTCTCTGTCTCTGGCAACCTGCGCGAAAAGCTGGAGGCCATCGCCGCCGCCGGTTTCGACGGGGTCGAGATCTTCGAACAGGATTTCATCGCAGATGCGGGCAGCCCGCGCGAGGTGGGCGCCCTGATCCGCGATCACGGGCTGGAGATCACCCTGTTCCAGCCGTTCCGCGATTTCGAGGGCTTGCCGCAGGGCCCGCTGCGGGACAAGGCCTTTGACCGCGCGCGGCGCAAGTTCGACCTGATGCAAGAGCTGGGCGCGGAACTTGTGCTGTTCTGTTCCTCGGTCCACCCCGAGGCCCTGGCCGGCATCGACCGCGCGGCAGGGGACTTTGCCGAGCTGGGAGAGATCGCGGCCGATCGTGGCCTTCGCGTTGGCTACGAGGCCTTGGCCTGGGGGCGGCACGTCAACGACCACCGCGATGCTTGGGAGATCGTGCGCCGTGCCGATCATCCCAACATCGGCCTGATCCTGGACAGTTTTCACACGTTGGCGAGGGGCATCGACCCGGAGACGATCCGGCGGATTCCCGGTGACCGGATTTTCTTTGTCCAACTGGCGGATGCGCCGCGGATCGACATGGACCTGCTGTACTGGTCACGCCATTTCCGCAACATGCCGGGCGAGGGCGGCCTGGACGTGACAGGCTTCACGCGGGCGGTCATGGCGGCGGGCTACACGGGGCCGGTCAGCCTGGAAATCTTCAACGACCAGTTCCGGGGCGGCTTGCCGGGCAGCGTGGCGCGGGACGGCTATCGTTCGCTGGTGGCGCTGATGGATGACGTGCGCCGGGCGGAACCCTCGACCGGCGTGGACCTGCCGGAGTTTCCGGCGCGTGTGACGGTCGACGGGGTCAGCTTTGTCGAGTTCGCCTCGCGCGGGAAAGAGGCCGAGTACCTCGGCGCACTGTTGGCGGCGCTGGGGTTCACGCGCGTCGGGCGGCACCTGTCCAAGGCGCTGACGCTCTGGCAGCAAGGCGAAATCCGCGTGCTGATCAATGAGGAGCCGGGCGATTTTGCCGGGTCGGTCTACAATGCGCGCGGCACCAGCGTCTGCGATCTCGGGCTGCGCGTGGGGTCAGGCAGGGATACGGTTGCGCGGGCAAGTGCGCTGGGGGGCGAGCCTTTTGCGCAGCCAGCCAGCCCCGGGCAGCTGGACATTCCCGCGATCCGCGGTCTGGGCGGCAGCCTGCTGCATTTCCTCGACAGCGGCCAGGCCGATGTCTGGTCGGCGGAGTTCGAAACCCTGGCCGAGGTGGGCGAAGGTGCGGGCTTGCGGCGTGTCGACCACATTGCCCAGACCATGACCTATGACGAGATGCTCAGCTGGTCGCTCTTCTATACATCGCTCTTCGAGATGGCCAAGGCGCCGATGGTTGACGTGACCGACCCGGACGGGTTGGTACGCAGCCAGGCGTTGCAGGCGGGCGGGCTGCGCATCACGTTGAACGGGGCGGAAACGCACCGCACCTTTGCCGGGGCTTTCCTGGCAGAGAGTTTCGGCGCCCCGGTGCAGCACCTGGCGCTGGAAAGCACGGATATCTTCGCCACGGCCGAGGCGCTGGCCGTGCGCGGCTTCGACCCCTTGCCGATGACAGAGAATTACTACGCCGACCTCATGTCCCGTTTCGACATCGACGAGGGGATGCTGGAGGCGCTGCGCCAGTTCAATATCCTCTACGACCGCGACGAGAATGGCGCCTTCTTCCAGCTGTACTCGCGCCCCTTCGCGGGGGGCATGTTCATCGAGATCCTGGAACGGCGCGATGGTTACGCTGGCTATGGCGCGCCCAATGCCCCCTTCCGGATCGCGGCACAAAAACGCCTGATGCGGGGCAAGGGAATGCCGAGCGTCTAGGGGAGGCTAGTCCTTGGTCTTGCGACGCAGGCGGATGACCACCTCGACGGAGGCGATTTCCGAGCCCTCGGGCGCCTCCGGCAGGCGGGTGATTTCCAGCTGGTCCGCCGGTGCGTCGGTCAGCGCGCCACGATCTTCCCAGAAGAAATGCGGGTGATCGTGGGTGTTGGTGTCGAAGTAGCTGCGCGAGCCATCCACCGTGACTTCCTGCATCAGCCCTGCCTCGCAGAAGGCCTTGAGCGTATTGTAGACGGTGGCCAGCGATACCTGCTCGCCGCTGTCCTTGGCGGCGGCAAAGAGGCTTTCGGCAGTGACGTGACGGTTGTTTCCGTCGCCGACAAGCAAAGCCGCCAGCGCGACACGCTGTCGTGTGGGGCGCAGGTCGCTGCGTCCCAGCCATGTCTTGCCGCGCTCGATCGCCTCGGACATCATCTCTCGCTGTGGGCGTTGCATTGCAGAGCATATATAAAGCCGCATGGCGGGCAAATTCAATGGGTTTCCTGCCGTTTGGGGCGGTGCCTGCGGCGGTGGCGCCCTTGCATGGCTTGCAGACGCGGTGCTAGACGGGACAAGGTTTGGACTAAGCAACAAAGAGAGGGCCCGCCTGCATGGCCGACTATCCCACAAGCTTCGGCAAGGAAGACCTTCTGAAATGTGCCCGCGGCGAATTGTTCGGGCCGGGCAACGCCCAGCTGCCGGAACCGCCGATGCTGATGATGGACCGGATCACGGATATTTCCGGGGACGCGGGCCTGCACGGGAAGGGACATGTTGTGGCCGAGTTCGACATCGACCCCAACCTGTGGTTCTTCGAGTGCCATTTCCCGGGAAATCCGATCATGCCGGGCTGCCTGGGGCTGGACGGGCTGTGGCAACTGACCGGTTTCAACCTGGGCTGGCGCGGTTGGCCGGGCCGGGGCTATGCGCTGGGCGTGGGTGAGGTCAAGCTGAAGGGCATGGTGCGCCCGGACCGCAAGATGTTGACTTACAAGGTGGATTTCACCAAGGCGGTGCAGACGCGGCGGCTGACCATGGGGGTCGCCGACGGCATCGTGGAGGCCGATGGAGAGGTCATCTACGAGGTCAAGGACATGAAAGTGGCCCTGTCCGAGAGCTGATTTCGGGGACTCATTGTACTCCCGCAGGGTGGGGTGAAACTCCCCCTTTCGAGGGTCAAAAGTGAACCGATCAGTCTGTACGTTTTGTACAAAACGTACGTCGATTCCAGCATTTTGTACAAAGGGGTAGGGGTTCGTTAAGACCCTTGTTCCGGCGTGCCTTGCGGGTGGGTTTGAAGGGCCGTCGTGGGGCGGGTGACGAGGCGCGTCGGTGGGGTGAACCGCGGCCTACAGGCGCGCTGCAGTGACGCTTGCCCCAGAGCCGCACCATGACGGCGCGGCGCACGGCGGGCCTCCGCTACAGGGTGCGGTAGCAGTATCGCATTGGTCTGATTTGGGCCAGCTGGGGCGCTCCCAATCCAACTCAGCTCTCCTTTTTCCTGCACGTTGGGCGGAATGCGGTCGTTCGCTCCAAATGCGTTGCCACCAACTCGGCCCTACCAGAGCCGACTTTGAAGAGCGGCCAGTTTCTTTCCGAGCTAGGTTCCATAGTTTGGACGACCTGGGTCTTCAGCGACGACGCTCACGCTCTTGAGTTTATTAAGGTGTGGTATACAAGACCCCTTTTAAGCGAACTTGCTTGCTGGCCAAGGCTTGGCGTTTCCCTGGTTGTCTGACACCGCGCTTCTGGAACGTATGCAGACGAAAAAATCTACTCGAGCCCACTTAGCGCTGTTTCAGATGGAGTTTACCCGTTCCGGCATCTTCCCGATGTAGTCCAGTTCTCTTTGCAAGGAGAGCTGTGAGAGGGACGAGAACGGCAATGACGTGAAGGCCTTGAGACGGCGCTCCATCGTGGCAAAGCACTGTTTGAAGACCAATGCACGTTCGGCTGCGGTGCCTTCAGTCTTGCTTGGATCCGCCATGCCCCAATGGGCTGTCACGGGCTGGCCCATTAGCGGCGGGCATTCCTCGTTGGCGGCACGGTCGCAAACGGTAAAGACAAAATCCATGCGTGGAGCAGAGGCCTCATAAAAGGCATCGTAACTCTTTGGGTAGTATAGCGACGCGTCGTGGCCATTCAGTCGCAAGACTTCCTCGGCCAGAGGTTTGAGGGACGCACTGGGCCGTGTGCCTGCAGAAAAAGCTCGGAACCTCGTTGCGCCTTCAGCATTCAAGATGGCTTCGGCGAATATCGACCGGGTCGAATTTCCGGTGCACACAAAGAGCACGTTGAACACCTTGCCGTCGCGACCGATACCACTGTGATTACGCGAAGATGACAATCTGGCCACAAGCTCGGGACGGCCCCGACAGCAATCATTCACGAGGTATTCGATCAGGGACCCGGTCAGGGCGAGATCGATACCGTAGCGCAAAGACCGGCCATGCCGGGTCTGCTGAATAAGCCCCGCACGGGTCAGGATTCCGAGGTAAACCGAAAGTGTGCTGGCTTTCACCGACAGCGCCTCAGTCATTTCGCCGGCCGAGACGGTATCTGGCATACGTCGCGCCAATAGTCGAAAGACGGCCATCCGTCCTGGGTGAGCCAGTGCGGACAAGGCCGCTATATTAGTGTTTTCGCTCATGCCTCATCGAATTCTGAAACTGTTTTCAAACGATGACTTGCCTGCGCAGGCCACCACCGCCCGTTCAAGGCTCAGCAAATAGCATTTCGAAGGCTTATCCGACAACCGAAATAGAGTAAGGCTTAGCCCATGCCCACTGTATAGCCGACGCCACGCACCGTTCGGATTGGATAGTGTCTGTTCGTCTGGCAAAGCGCCTTGCGCAGCCGAGCCACGTGGACGTCGACGGTGCGCTTGTCAACCTGCGCGCCGCGCCCCCAAATCCGATCGACAAGTTTTGCACGTGTCCAGACGTGACCCGGCGCTTCGATCAGCGCAGCAAGCATGACGAATTCAATTGGTCCAAGATGGACCAGTTCCCCGGCGCGCCGCACGCGCAGGCATTCGATTTCAAGCACGATGTCGTCGAACTCCAACACCGGTTCGGCGGCGATCAATGCTTGCGTCCAAGTCATTCCAGTCCTGATCGGGTTCTGGTAGCGCCGGGCGGAACACCGCGTGACAGGAACAGAACCTCTTCAGCGATATTGGTGGCATGATCGCCGATCCGTTCAAGCGCGGTGGCGACGAACAAGCGACTGACGTGAGCCTGTGCTTCTCCTGGGTCCTGCTTGAGCGAAGCCAGCGCCGCATCGAACACCGCATCCTTGTAGGCGTCGATCCGGGCATCGCTGGCCAGAACCTGCTTGGCCAACTCGGTCGATTGGGTGACCAGTGCCGTCACGCTGAGAGAAAGCGTGTGTGACACGAGGCCGGCCATGTCCTTGATTTGACGGTCTTGGCTTTGTGGCTTTGCCGGGCCTGCGGCTGAGATCACGTGGCGGGCGATGGTCTTGGCGTGATCGCCCGCGCGTTCGAGATTGCTGACCGCGTGTTCGATCCCCATGACCAGCCGCAGATCACGCGCTACTGGCTGGAACCGTAGCAACACATCGAAACACTCGGCGCGCACTTGCTCGAACGCGGCGTCGATGTCCAGGTCGCGGTTGATAGCCTCAAGAGCCGGCGCCTCATCTTGGGCAAGGTAAGCGACAGTCGCCTGGGTGACATTGTCAGCGGCCATGTTCCCCATGCGCCGGAAACTGCGACGCAGACCCTCAAGCCCGTCGTCAAAGGACTTCAATAGGTGGGGATGAGAGGCCATGGTGTGTTACCCGTAGCGTCCTGTGATGTAATTCTCGGTGCGGGGGTGGCGGGGGTTGGTGAAGATCTGGTTGGTCTCGCCAAACTCCATCGCCTCGCCCAGATACATGAAGGCCGTGCGATGCGAGATCCGCGACGCCTGTTGCATGTTATGCGTTACGATCACGATGGTGACTGTCTCTGACAGTTCTTGCACCAGATCCTCGACCTTGGCCGTGGCAATGGGATCGAGCGCCGATGTCGGCTCGTCCAGAAGCAGGACCTCGGGGTTCGGGGCCAAGCCCCGCGCGATGCACAGACGCTGTTGCTGACCGCCCGAAAGATCATAGGCCGAGCCGTGCAGCTTGTCTTTTACCTCATCCCAGATGGCTGCACGGCGCAGGGCGCTTTCCACCGCCTCGTCGATCACGGCGCGCTTCTTGATGCCACGGACCCGCAGACCCGCCGCCACGTTTTCATAGATCGATTTCGGAAAGGGGTTCGGTTTTTGAAACACCATTCCCACCCGCAGGCGCACCAGCACCGGATCGGCATCAGGACCGATCAGGTTCTCGCCCTCTGGTTCAAGGATCACTTTGCCTTCGTAGCGATTGCCTGGATAAAGGTCGTGCATCCGGTTCAGGCTGCGCAACAAAGTGGATTTGCCGCAGCCCGACGGGCCGATAATCGCTGTGATCTTGCGATCAAGGATCGGCATGTCGACGTGTTTGATCGCCTGGAAGCCGTTGGAGTAGTAGAAGCTGAAATCCTCGATCCTGGCGCGCAGCGGGTCACGCTCGGTCGCTGGTCGGATGGCCGGAGGCATCTCGGCCCTTTCGAAGCCGGGGGCTGCCTGATGGCGCGTTTCTTGGTCAAGCGTCGTGGTTGTGTCTGTCATGGGTCAGTTCCTGTAGCCTTTGCGCAGCCGATAGCGGATCCAGATCGCAATGCCGTTGAGCGAGAGAGTCAGCGCGATAAGCACCATGCCGGTGGCAGCGGCGGCGGTGTGAAACCCTTCCTGCGGGCGTGACACCCAGTTGAACATCTGGATTGGCAACACGGTGAAACCGTCGTTCAGCCAAGCGAAAGAGATGAAGGGAAACTCGCCCGTCACCGGTGGCGGCGGCAGAAAGGCGATGAAGGTTAGCGCGCCGATGGTGATGATTGGGGCGGTCTCGCCAATCGCACGGGACAGGCCCACGATGGCACCGGTCAGGATGCCGGGGCGCGCTGCGGGGATGATGTAGTTCCACATCACTTGCCATTGATCCGCGCCCAGCCCGTAGGCGCCTTCCTTGATAATTCGGGGGGTGGCGCGGACCGCTTCGCGGGTCGAGACGATGACGATGGGCAGGATCAAGAGCGCCAGCGTCATGCCCGCGACAAGGATCGTCTTGCCAAGGCTGAAACCATATACAAAAAGGCCCAACGCCAGCAGGCCGTAAATGATCGACGGCACACCGGCGAGGTTCGAGACATTGATCTCGATAAGGTTCGAAAGCCAGCCCTTGCGGGCATATTCTTCGAGGTAAAGCCCAGCACCAATGCCAATGGGAATTGCGAGGAATGCCGTCGCCAGCATCACCAGCAGCGAGCCGACCCAAGCAGAAAGGACACCCGCCCTTTCGGGCAGCCGGGAGGGATAGCTTGTGAGAAAGCCGTAATCGATGCGGGCGGCGCCCCGAATGACAAGGTCGCCGATCAATGTCAGCAGCAGGGTCATGGCAATCGCCATGACGATCATCCCGCCGGTGGCCAAGACAATGTCTTTCTGCTTGGCCTTGCGGACGGCGTCAAGAGCGGCTTGATCGGTCGTCACGGCAGCGCCAAGGCTGCCTTCGGTTATCGTGGTCATCTCAATACGCCTCGCGGAATTTTCGGCGCAGGTAGAAGCCGATGATGTTGAACAGCAGCGTGATGACGAAAAGCAGCAGGCCCACCGCAAAGATCGATTGGTAGGCGATCGATCCGTGGGCCACGTCTCCAAGGCTCATCTGGACAATATAGGCAGTGATGGTGGCGGCGCCTTCGCGCGGATCCCATGTCAGGTTGGGGTTTTGACCCGCAGCGACAGCCAACACCATTGTTTCGCCAACCGCGCGCGACATGCCGAGGATGAAGGCGGCCGTGATGCCGGAGAATGCGCCAGGAATGACGATACGGATAGCCACCTGCCATTTTGCCATGCCAAGCCCATAACCGCCTTCTCGAAGGCTGTTGGGCACGGCGCGCATCGCATCTTCGCTGACGGACACGACGTAGGGCAGGATCATGATGCCAAGGATGATGCCGGGCACCAGAAGATTGATTCCTTTGAGCCCCGGTACGATCTGTTGCAGGAAAGGTGTCATGACCAGCAGGGCGAAGTAGCCGTAGACCACGGTCGGAACCGCTTCCAGCATCTCAAGCGCCGGTTTGATCGTCTCGCGAACCGCGGGTCTTGCATATTCGCTCAGGTAGATCGCCATGATAAGCCCGAAGGGCACTGCGACAAGCATCGCAAGACCCGCAGTCTGGAGCGTCGCGGTCAGCAGCGGAAGCACCCCGAATTGCGGGTTGGCAAAGACCGGTGTCCACATCGTGCCGAACAGGAAATCTGTCAGGGGGATATTTGCAAAGAACTCCCAGGAATCTCGGATCAGGACAAAGACAATGGCTGTCGTGACAAAGACGGACAGCGCCGCACAAAGAAACAAGAAAGTCTTCATGCCGCGCGCTATCCACCTGCGGCGCCTGACGAAACCACTCTGGATCAGTTCGGCAGAACTGGGGATGGGGGATGGGGGCACGGGCGTCCTCATTCGGTCTTGAAGAGAATTGCGGCGGACCCGGCGGCCCGCCGCAACAGCGCGGGGCTTAGTTGGCAGCCAGAAGGTCAGCCGGCGTCACGCCAACCTTGGATCCACCGTCAAAGAAAGAGCCGGTCTTGCGCGCGGCGATCTTTTCTTCTGCGGCAACAAAGGCCGCTTCGGGCAGTGCGAGGTAACCGGTCGAGGCCACCAAGTCGACGGCATGGGCCGGATCGAAGAAGAACTTGGCAAAATCCTCGACATTCGGCACGTCATCGAGATGCGCCTTGTTGACATACATGAACAGCGGACGGGTAAGTGGCTGGTAGGTGCCGGAGGCGGCGTTCTCGGTTGAAGGCGCAACACATTCGCCACCGTCATAGGAGATCTCCAGCGCCTTCACGCGGCCACGGTTTTCTTCGACGTAGGCCAACCCCAAGAAGCCAATGGCGTCCGGGTCCGTCGACACGCCCTGAATGGTAATGTTGTCATCTTCCGTGGCGGTGAAGTCCCCGCGTGAGGCACCTTCTTCTCCGATGATGGCAAAGGTGAAGTAGTCATAGGTGCCTGAATCGGTTCCCGCGCCGAACAGTGTCAGCGTTTGGTCCGGATATTCCGGGTTCAGCTGGTTCCAGTTGTCGATCTTGCCCTGCGCTTTGGTTTCATAGGCCTTTTTCAGCTCTTCGACGGACATGCAGTTGATCGGGTTTTCCGGGTGTACGATGACGGCCAACGCATCCATCGCAACGGGCAATTCGATGAACTCGATGCCGTTTTCGGCGCAAAGCTCGGCCTCTTCGATTTTGATCGGACGCGAGGCGCCGGAAAAGCTCGTCTCACCACGGCAGAATTTTTTGAAGCCACCGCCGGTGCCGGATACGCCAACCACGACACGGTTGCCCGTCGCGATCTGGTACTCTTCGGCGAAGGCTTCGGAGACCGGGAAGACTGTCGACGAGCCGTCGACCTGAACGGCGTCCTGGGCAAGGGCGAAGCCCGGCAGAACAAGTGCGATGGCGGTGAGGGTAGCGAGACGCATGAGCAGAGTTCCTCCTGTCAGAAATGGGTAAGCTCCAGGTCCTGTTATGAGATATACGTAACAGAAATGTATATTCATGAATTGTTAAATTATTTACCGACTAATGTGTTGGCGCGACGCTTGTGAGCCAACGTGGGAAGCCGCCAAGATTTGAATGCAACCGAAGCGGAAAGACGTGTAAACAGCGGAGATGCATGAAGCTTTTGTGAAAAGTGGGTTCTCGTGTCGCTATCTGTCGCAACGGGCATTGCCTCAACATCATTTCATGAATTAACAAATTATTATAAGGCCGCCGCGGACTCCCCCCGCACTCAACGGAGCCGTGACTATCGTTTTGCCCAAGCGGCATCGTCCGCATACCCAATGGAGACATCATGTCCTTTCTTCCCAGAACTGTTACCGGCGTCGCCCTCGCTGTGGTCTTGGCCGCCCAGGCGCATGCAGAATTCAAGCTTGGCGAGCGCTATTCCGATGCCGACGGAGATCTCGTCGCAGACATCCCTGCGGACGCGGCCGATCAGATTGACCCCTCGACGCTGATCTTTGCCTATACGCCGGTCGAAGACCCAGCAGTCTATGCTGATGTTTGGTCCGAATTCCTTGACCACATGGCCGAAGTGACCGGCAAGAAAGTGCAGTTCTTTCCGGTCCAGTCCAACGCGGCCCAGATCGAAGCAATGCGCGCCGGTCGTCTGCATGTCGCGGGCTTCAACACAGGATCGAATCCTCTCGCCGTGGCCTGCGCCGGTTTCCGCCCGTTCGCCATGATGGCGGCCGAAGACGGCTCCTTCGGCTACGAAATGGAGATCATCACGCACCCCGAATCGGGCATCGCAACAGTCGATGACATCAAGGGCGGACAGATGGCGTTTACTTCGGAAACGTCAAACTCGGGCTTCAAGGCGCCGTCCGCGATCTTGAAGGCCGATTTCGACATGGAAGCGGGCCGCGACTTCGAACCGGTATTCTCGGGCAAGCACGACAATTCGATCCTCGGCGTTGCGAACAAGGACTACCCCGCCGCGGCAATCGCGAATTCGGTCAAGAGTCGCATGATCGAACGCGAGGTGGTCACCGAAGACCAGTTGAAGGTCATCTATACCTCTCAGACCTTCCCGACGACGGGCTATGGCGTGGCCCACAACCTGACGCCCGAGCTTCAGAAAGACATCCGCGAGGCGTTCTTCTCCTTCAATTGGTCCGGTACCGGGCTCGAAGAGGAATTCGGCAAAAATGGTGAAGAGAAGTTCATTGAGATCTCGTTCCAGGATGACTGGTCGGTCATCCGCACAATCGATGAGGCGAACGGCGTTTCCTACGATTGCGAATAATGCGGGACTATCCTGTGTCGCACCACGTGTCAGGCAGGAATTGTCCCGCCTGACTCTTTTCTGAAAGACCTACTCATGCTCGAACTCAAATCTCTGTCCAAGACCTACCGAACCGGCGACGCCGCGTTGACCGGCGTGTCCTTGCAGGTGCCCAAGGGTCAGATCATCGGGCTGATCGGCCCGTCCGGGGCTGGAAAGTCCACCTTGATCCGCTGTGTCAACCGGCTGGTCGAACCCAGTTCGGGCGAGATTCTGTTGGGAGGCGACAATCTCGTGACGTTGGGGCGGCGCGACCTGCGCACGCAGCGTCGCCGAATCGGCATGATCTTTCAGGAATATGCGCTGGTCGAGCGACTGACCGTGATGGAAAACGTCTTGTCCGGCCGGCTGGGCTATGTCCCCTTCTGGCGTAGCTTCCTCCGCCGGTTCGACGCCGTGGACATTCAGCGCGCCTATCAGTTGCTGGACCGGGTGGGGCTCTTGGATCACGCGAACAAGCGCGCAGACGCGCTTTCTGGCGGTCAGCGTCAACGGGTCGGCATTGCGCGTGCTCTGGCACAGAACCCAGAACTGCTTCTCGTGGATGAACCCACCGCCAGCCTTGACCCCAAGACCAGCCGTCAGATCATGCGCCTGCTGACCGAAATCTGCGCTGAGCGCAATCTGCCCGCGATCGTCAACATTCACGACGTCCCCCTCGCGCGGCAGTTCATGCAACGCATCGTCGGCCTGCGCGCCGGGCAGGTCGTGTTCGACGACGCCCCTACGGCCCTGAGCGAAGACGCCCTGACCCGGATCTATGGGGCCGAAGACTGGGACGCGATGCGCAAGAGCGACACCGAAGAGGACGAAAGTGAAAGCGACACCCGCCGCGACTTGAGTGAGATCCCCGCATGAGCAGCCAATATCCCACCACATGGCGCAGACCGCCGCAGATCCTCACAGACCGGCGGTGGCGCATCGCTCTGCAAGTCGGACTGTTAATCTATCTCGTGCTGGCCTTCGGCAGTATAGACGTCAACTGGCAGCGCGTGTCCGAAGGGCTCGAGCGTGGCCAGCGGTTCGTCATGGGATTCCTGCAACCGGATTTCATGAGCCGTTGGCGAGACATCAGCCAAGGGCTGATCGAAAGCCTGACCATGACGTTGACCTCATCGGTCGTGGGCGTGATGATCTCGGTCCCGATCGGCATCGGGGCTGCACGCAACCTTGTGCCGCGCCCGGTCTACCTGGTTTGCCGCTCGATCGTCGCGGTCAGCCGCTCCTTGCAAGAGGTGATCGTCGCGATCTTTCTCGTCGCGATGTTCGGCTTTGGCCCCTTCGCCGGCTTTCTGACACTGACCTTTGCCACTATTGGCTTCATCGCCAAGCTGCTGGCCGACGACATCGAGGAAATCGACGAAACCCAGGCCGAGGCGATCCGCGCAACCGGCGCAAGCTGGTTTCAGCTGCTGAACTATGCCATCCAGCCACAGGTGATGCCGCGCCTTGTCGGCCTGTCGCTCTACCGGCTCGACATCAATTTCCGCGAAAGTGCGGTGATCGGCATCGTCGGTGCGGGCGGTATCGGCGCCACCCTGAACACCGCCATCGACCGTTACGAATATGACAGTGCCGGCGCCATCCTGCTGATCGTGATCGCCATCGTGATGGTGGCGGAATACAGCTCCAGCTATCTCAGAAAGTTCCTGCAATGAGCAATTCGTCCACCATCCCGGCCGAGTGGTCCCATCGCAGCAGAGTGACACGTCTGGCGATCTGGGCAGGCTGGCTTGCCCTGATCGCGCTGTTCGTCTGGTGCTGGCAGGTCATGACGGAAACCACCATCTGGGCCTTTGTCTGGGACGCCCCACGTCAGGCCGGCGACATCGGCGGGCGGATGCTGCCCCCTGAATGGAGCTATCTGCCAGAGTTGATGCAGCCCCTTTGGGATACGCTGAACATCGCAACGCTGGGCACGGTCGGCGGGGTTGTCCTTGCGGTGCCCGTGTCCTTGCTGGCGGCCCGCAACACCACGCCGTCGGTGGTTGTCCTCCGGCCCGTGGCCCTGTTCATCATCGTTGCATCGCGGTCCATCAACTCGCTGATCTGGGCGCTGCTGCTGGTAACGATCATTGGTCCTGGCCTACTGGCCGGCATCATTGCGATCGCGCTGCGGTCCATCGGGTTTGTCGGAAAGCTGCTCTATGAGGCGATCGAGGAGACCGACCCCAAGCAGATCGAGGCGATCCGGGCCACCGGCGCCGGACCCGCGCAGGTCCTGACCTATGGCGTGGTGCCGCAGGTCATGCCCGCGCTGTGGGGGATCTCGGTGTTCCGGTGGGACATCAACATCAGGGAAAGCACCATCCTTGGTCTTGTCGGCGCGGGCGGTATCGGCCTGAAGTTGAACGCCTCGATGGCAGTTCTGGCGTGGGACCAGGTGACAGTGATCCTTCTGCTGATCCTCGCGACCGTTGTGGTCAGCGAATGGATCTCGGCCGTGATCCGCCGTGCGATCATCTAACCGGAATGGGCTCAAGGTGCGCCGCGCACCTTTGGCATCGGCCTTAGTCCGGCAGGTCAATGCCCGCACAGGCGCTTTCATCGCTGCCGCAGCAATCCGTTAGCAGAAAGCGCACAAGTCCGTTTACCGCATCAAACCGCGGGGCATACTGGATCTCGCGGTGGTGGCGTTCCGTACTGACCAAACCGGCGCGTTTCAGCGTGGCCAGGTGCCCCGATAGGGTCGATGGCTTGATGTCCAGCAGGCGCCCGACCTCCATTGCCGGCGTTCCCTTTGGCCCGCGCTGAACCAGCAGGCGAAAAATCTCGAGCCGTGTGTCATGGGCAAGAGCGCTGAAGGCGTCGATGGCGGAGGGTTGATCCATATTTCGACATTACGCGAAATGAAGCGTGTTGACAAGCCAACCCGTGCTGGCTTACCCATCCATCAATTCGCGAATGTGCGAAATGACGCTCTCATGACACCGGAGCCTGTCCATGTCCGACACCGCCGCCCCCACGCCGATGGGCCGCTTCGAACGCCTTTTGACCCTTTGGGTCGCCATCGCCATCGCGGCCGGGATTGCCATCGGCACCGTGGCGCCGGGGCTGGTCGATGCCGTTGCCGCGGCCGAGGTCGCCTCGATCAACCTTGTCGTTGCCGTGCTGATCTGGGCGATGGTCTACCCGATGATGGTCAGCGTGGATTTCGGCGCCGTCGCCGGTGTGGCGCGCCAACCCAAGGGCTTGCTGGTCACGCTGGCGGTCAACTGGCTGATCAAGCCTTTCACCATGGCTTTTCTGGCGGTGCTCTTCTTTGACCATATCTTCGCGCCCTGGATCGCCCCCGAGGATGCGGCGCAATACATCGCCGGGTTGATCCTGCTGGGGGCCGCGCCCTGCACCGCGATGGTCTTCGTCTGGAGCCAACTGACCCGGGGCGACGCCACCTACACGCTGGTGCAGGTGTCGGTGAACGACCTGATCATGGTGGTAGCCTTCGCGCCCATCGTCGCGCTGCTGCTTGGCGTGACCGAGATCGTGGTGCCGTGGGGCACGTTGATCCTGGCAACGGTGCTCTACGTGGTTTTGCCGCTTGTTGCGGGCCTGATTACCCGTCGCGCTTTGGGGTCCGAGGCTGCCATCGCCGCCTTCACCGCGCGGATCAAGCCCTTGTCCATGATCGGGCTGATCGCCACAGTCGCCATCCTCTTCGGCCTGCAAGGCGACACCATCCTGACGCGCCCGGGCATCATCGCGCTGATCGCCGCTCCGATCCTGAGCCAGAGCTACGGGATATTCGCCCTGGCCTATGGCGCGGCCTACCTGCTGAAGGTGCCGCACCGGATCGCCGCGCCCTGCGCCATGATCGGCACGTCCAACTTCTTTGAGCTCGCCGTGGCCGTGGCGATCAGCCTCTTCGGCCTGAACTCCGGCGCGGCGCTGGCCACGGTCGTGGGGGTGCTTGTCGAAGTGCCGGTGATGCTTTCGCTGGTCGCCTTCGCCAACCGCACCCGGGCGCGGTTTCCCGAAGCCGCAGATGGAGCCTGAACCATGATCGTCATCCACCACAATCCCGACTGCGGCACCTCGCGCAATGTGCTGGCCTTCATTCGCGCCGGCGGGGGTGAACCGGACGTCATCAGCTACCTGGCCGAAGGCTGGACCCGCCCGCAACTTCTGGCGCTGTTTGCCGCCGCCGATCTGACGCCGCGCGCGGCGTTGCGCGAAACGAAATCCCCGGCGCAAGAGATGGGGCTGCTGGCAGATGGCGTTTCTGACGAGAGGATCCTGAACGCGATGCTGGAACATCCGATCCTCGTGAAACGGCCCATCGTCTGCACGCACAAAGGCGTGCGCCTGTGCCGCCCTTCTGAGGTCGTTTTCGACCTGCTCGACGGGCTGCCACCTGGCCCGCTCTACAAGGAGGATGGCCAGATGGTGATCGACAAGACCGGAGCCCGCCCATGAACGACACCCCCCAGATCAACGAAGCCGCCTTTGCGCCGATCGACCCGAATACCCTCTTTCCCAAAAGCCACAGCCCCCACGCGCCCCGGATCCTGATCCTTTACGGCTCGCTCCGCGAACGCAGCTATTCGCGCCTTGCGGCAGAGGAAGCTGCGCGTATTCTCACCCGTTTCGGGGCCGAAGTGAAGATGTTCGATCCCCGCGACCTGCCCATGCCCGACAGTGCCCCCGTCGATCACCCCAAGGTGGCGGAACTGCGCGATCTGGTGACGTGGTGCGAAGGCATGGTCTGGTCGTCGCCCGAACGGCATGGCGCGATGACGGGCATCATGAAAAGCCAGATCGACTGGATCCCTCTGTCGCTTGGCGGTGTGCGCCCGACGCAGGGCAAGACGCTGGCGGTCATGCAGGTCTGCGGCGGCTCGCAGTCATTCAACACGGTCAACCAGTTGCGCATCCTTGGCCGCTGGATGCGACTCCTGACCATCCCCAACCAATCCTCGGTCGCCAAGGCATGGGACGAATTCGATGACGACGGTCGCATGAAACCTACCCCCTATTACAACCGCATCGTCGATGTGATGGAGGAGCTGGTGAAATTCACCCTGCTGACCCGTGACATCCGTGACCACCTGGTGGACCGCTACTCCGAACGGGACGAGGACCACGCGGCGCTGTCTGCCCGGGTCAATCAGGCCAAGGCCGTGTGATGACCGGATTGGCGGCGGGGATCGACCGGGCATTGGCAGTGATTGGACTGGACCCACATCGTTTTTCCCAGACCCAACCTGAACGGGCGGAAAGGCTGGCTTTCTGGCTGCTGGGCGTGGCTCAGACCGTCGGATACAGCGCGTTCTTCTATATCTTTGCGGCGCTGCTTCTGGCCTGGGAGCAGGCTTTGCCCTACGGGAAGGGCTGGCTGGCCTTCGCCTTCATGTGCGCCACGCTGACGGCGGCTGTGGTGTCGCCCTTTGCCGGGCGCATGATCGACGCGGGCCGGGGCCGCTGGCTGCTGACCGGAGGGCTGGTGATCGGCACCCTGTCGCTGCTGCTGCTGGCCGGGTCACAAAGCTACCCGGTCTTTTTCCTCGCATGGCTGGGCCTTGGCGTGGCCGAGGGGCTGTGCCTCTATGAACCCTGCTTTGCTTTCGTGACCCGCACCGCCCATGAACGCGCGCGCAGCGGTATCACGCGGATCACCCTTGTGGCGGGCTTTGCCTCGACCCTTGCCTATCCGGCGGGGGCCTTCCTGGCAGAGGCCCTGGGCTGGCGCGGAGCGGTGCTGTGCTTTGCCGGGGCGGTGGCCTTGGTCGGGCTGCCGGCCATGTTCGCCGGGGCCACGATGCTGGAATGCTGCCCCGAGGACGATCAAACGACCGAGCGCAAGGCGGGCGACCTTGCCGCCTTTGTGGCCGCACGTGCCCGGCCTGAATTCTGGCTGATCCTGCTGGCATTTTCGTTCATCGGCCTCGCCTATGCGATGATCATCACCCATGTCATGCCGATCCTGACCGACCGTGGGCTTACCCTTGGGCAAGCTGTCCTTGCCGCGTCGCTGTTCGGCCCGATGCAGGTCGCGGGGCGCCTGGCGTTGATGGCAGCCGGGCACCGGGTGACAGGGGTGACGGTGGCCGCGATGTCCTTTGTCGGGCTGAGCCTTGCCATCGCCGTGCTGCTATTCATCGTCCCCGCCATGCCGCGTGCCGGTTTCGCCTTTGCGCTGCTGTTCGGGGCAAGCTTTGGCGTCATCAGCATCCTGAAGCCGGTTGTCATGGCCGAGGTTCTGGGCCGCCGCGGATTTGGCATGATCGCGGGGTTCATGGCCGTGCCGTTCCTGATCGCTGGAGCCGTCGCCCCCCAAACATCCGCGCTGTTGTGGCGCGTCTCCGGCTACAATCTGGCTCTTGTCGTGGCGCTGGGGTTGTCGGCCGTTGCTCTTGCTGCACTTGCGATTTTGATCCTGCGTGGCCGGCACCAAGTCAATTAATCCAGATGCGCCTCAAGGTGTTTCGGCGGGATTGGTCCGAAGATCGGCGATGTCCGCATTGCGGACCCTCATCCTCTAAGAATGCTGCACGACGCACGAATGGCCGGTTCGGGGAAGCTGCGCCGCGGCGATCGGCCAGGGCCTGAACGGCGGGTGTGGGCCGGTCCAGTCTGCGGCTTGGTGACGTTGCGCCGCGTTTGCAAAGCCCTCCCTCCTTGCGCCTCCCCCCTCTTCTAACCTACTAAGACCCTGACACATCAGGAGGAGGCTCCATGCGCCGCGTCGTCGTCACCGGGCTCGGGATCGTCTCGAGCATCGGCAACACTGCCGAAGAGGTCCTTGCCTCGCTCAAGGCGGGCCGTTCGGGCATCACTGCCAACGAGCAGATGAAGGAACACGGGTTCCGCAGCCAGATCGCCGGGGCCATCGACCTGGACGTATCCCAGCATATCGACAAGCGGACGCTGCGCTTCATGGGGCCGGGGGCGGCCTATGCCTATATCGCCATGGGGCAGGCCATCGCGGATGCGGGGCTGGAAGAGTCCGATATCGTGAACCCGCGCACCGGCCTCGTGGCGGGCAGCGGCGGGCCCTCGACCAGCGCGATGCTGACGGCGCATGAGACGGTGCTGAAAACCGGCGCGACCAAGCGGGTGGGGCCTTTTGCCGTGCCGAAATGCATGTGCTCGACGGTGAGCGCGAACCTCTCGACCGCCTACAGGATCAAGGGGATCAACTATTCGATCACCTCGGCTTGCTCGACCTCGCTGCATTGCATCGGCAACGCGACGGAACAGATCATGCTGGGCAAGCAGGACGTGATGTTCGCCGGCGGCGGCGAGGAGCTGGACTGGACGCTGAGCTGTCTCTTCGACGCGATGGGCGCCATGTCGTCGAAGTTCAACGACACGCCGGAGAAGGCGAGCCGGGCCTTCGACAAGGACCGCGACGGGTTCGTGATCTCTGGCGGGGGCGGGATGCTCGTGCTGGAGGAACTGGAACACGCCAAGGCGCGCGGTGCCAAGATCTATGCCGAGGTGACCGGCTATGGCGCGACCTCGGACGGGGCGGACATGGTGGCGCCCTCGGGCGAGGGCGGCGAGCGGGCGATGCGGATCGCCCTGGGCACGCTGCCGGAGGGCCGCAAGGTCAGCTATATCAACGCGCATGGCACCTCGACCCCCGTGGGCGACGTGGGCGAGATCGAGGCGGTGCGGCGCGTCTTTGGCGAGGGCACGACCCCGCCGGTGTCGTCGACCAAGTCGATGACCGGCCACAGCCAGGGCGCGACCGGCGCGCAGGAGGCGATCTATTGCCTGCTGGCGCTGGAACATGATTTCATCATTCCGTCGATCAACGTGGAAACGCTGGACCCGGCGCTGAAGCCCGCGGAGATCGCGACCGAGGTGGTCGAGAACGCGGGGCTCGACTCGGTGATGACGAATTCCTTTGGTTTTGGCGGCACCAACGGGTCGATGGTGCTGTCGCGATACAATGACTGATATGCGCGGATAGAGTGGGATGACCATTAGTCTCGAAGGCAAGCGCGGGCTTGTCATGGGCGTTGCGAACGAGCGTTCGATCGCCTGGGGAATTGCCAAGGCCTGTGCCGAGGCGGGTGCGGAGCTGGCCTTTACCTACCAGGGGGAGGCGTTCGGCAAGCGGCTGGAGCCGCTGGCGCAGAGCGTCGGGTCGGATTTCATGGTCGACGTGGACGTGACCGACGATGCCTCGCTGGACGCGGCCTTTGACGCGCTGGGGCAGCGGTGGGACCGGGTGGATTTCCTGGTGCACGCGATTGCCTATTCGGACAAGACCGAACTGACGGGACGGTTCCTGAACACCAGCCGGGCGAATTTCAAGAACTCGATGGACATCTCGGTCTATTCCTTCATCGAGGTGGCGCGGCGGGTGCACCCGTTGATGACGGATGGCGGCACGATGCTCACGCTGACCTACCTCGGGTCGAGCCGGGTCGTGCCGAATTACAACGTCATGGGCGTGGCAAAGGCGGCGCTGGAGAGTACGACGCGCTACCTGGCGAATGACCTTGGTCCGGAGGGAATCCGCGTGAACGCGATCTCGCCCGGTCCGATGAAGACGCTGGCGGGCGCGGCCATCGGCGGCGCGCGGCGCACCTACAAGCACACGGGTATGAACGCCCCGCTGCGGTCGAACGCGACGCTGGAGGCGGTGGGCGGCACGGCGGTCTGGCTGATCTCGGACGCGGGCGCCTATACCACGGGTGAGGTCATCATGGTGGACGGCGGCTATCACACGATCGGGATGCCGCAGCTGGAGAACCTTTGACGGAGGCGGCGATGCGTCGGGTGGCACTGATCCTTGGGATGGCGGCGGCGCTGAGCGGCTGCATGGAAGGCGCAACGGCCGTCGGTGGCAGCACCGGCGGCGGGCAGGGCCCGGAGGCGCGCAAGCTGTCCAGCGGCATGTCCCCGGCGCAGGCCGAGGGTATCTTTGGCCTCGATGCGGGATACGAGCGCAACCCGGCGAACTGGGACGAAGCCTGCATCAGCTATGCCTACGATGGCGGCGCGCGCTACGTCCACGCGGTCTATCGGAATGACCGACTGGTGCGCGCGACGGACGGGCATGGCACCATCTGCACCTACGGCGACGCGCTGTAATTCCCGGAACCCGACGCGGCATCGGGCGTTGACCCTCCAAGAGATTGGAGGATTCCATGACACATCAGATCGAATTGCAGAGCGTCGACCGGCTGACACATGACGTGCGCCGCCTGACCTTCGAAAAGCCCGCGGGCTATGACTATGCCCCGGGGCAGGCCACGGACTTTGCGCTCGACCGCGACGGCTGGCGCGAGGAACAGCGGCCCTTCACCTTTACCAGCCTGCCCGACGAGGACCGGCTGGAGTTCGTGATCAAGTCCTACCCCGAGCATGATGGCGTGACCGAGCAGATCGCCGATCTGGAGCCGGGCGACACCGTGCTGATCGGCGACCCCTGGGGCGCGATCGAGGACAAGGGTGACGGGGTCTTCATCGCCGGGGGCGCGGGTGTGACGCCCTTCATTTCCATCCTGCGCAAGAAGCTGGCCGAGAAAGGCACGCTGGAGGGCAACACGCTGGTGTTTTCCAACCAGTGCGAGCAGGACATCATCATGCGCAACACGTTCGAGGCCATGCCGGGCCTGCGCTGTCACTGGACCGTGACCGAGGAAAAGGGCAGTCCGCTGGCACGGGGCCTGATCGACAAGGAGATGCTGGAGGACTTCGTCGATCCGGACCGGGACGTCTGCTATGTCTGTGGCCCCGATCCGATGGTCGAGGCGATGCCCGGCGAGCTTAAGAAGCTGGGTGTGCCAGAGCGGCAGATCGTGACCGAGGATTTCGGCTGAACCGGCCGCACGGTCCGGCGGCGGGGGGACACCCGCCTGACGCCCCCGGGCCGGTTGTCAGAACCATTGACCCGGCTCCATCAGGCCGAGATCCAGCAATTGCCGCGAGTGCCATTCGAACGGGGCGGAATTGTGCCAGCGGAAGCTGCGGATGTCGAAAGTGGAGCCGGGGTTGCGTTTCAGGGCCTTGGCGGTGCGAAAGCTGACGATGGCGGCGGTCAGGTTGTTGTGCCAGGGGCAGGCGTAGGTGTTGTATTCCTCGTCGGAAAAGGTGTGATCCTCGCGCAGGGTCAGGCCGGGGCGGGCGCGAAAGATCCCGATCCGATCGATCTTGCGCCGGTCAGGGGGGATGTGTTCCTCGAACCGCCAGCGCAGCCCCCCGAAGAAATCGAGCTGTCGTTCCTTGGGGTGGTTGTGGTGTTTCGGGTCAGGCCGGGCGAGCGCATGGTATCCCGACTTGTCCAGCCATGCGTCATCCAGTGAGACGGCGTCCGGGTGGCGCTGCAGGTCCCCGGCGTAGAGATCGACGACATAGGTCAGCATGGCGTCGCGGCGTTCCTCGGTGTGGAAGGCCAGCATCTCTGCCACGGTGCGGTTTTCCGAGAAGGGAAAGAACAGGTATTCGGCGTTGTAACAGTAGTAGAGCCACTGGCCCTCGGCCGCCGGTATCAGGCGGTTGACCGCCGCCTGCAGCGCGCCGTCCCTGTGCATGTCATGGGCGACATGATGGACCTTGCCGCGCAGGTCCTCGGGCGGGGCAAGCTCCTCCGCGCCGAAGAGGATCACGCTGCGAAAGCCGCAATGGCGGTGATGGCGCAGGGTGGTGTCCAGTTCGACGCCGTCTTCGGCAAAGATCAGCGCGACGGGCCCGCGTTGCAGCGCCTCGGCGCCGCGGGACAGGAAGTGATCTATGTCCTTGTAAAACATGCTCGGCCTCTGGCGGGGCTTTTGCGGCAGAATCAGTGAAAATCTGGTGCATTGCAAGATGGGGGGATTCTGCGGTATCCGCAGCCCTCGTACCCGAGAGCAGGAGCGCGCGACATGGCCCCGAAGAAGCTTTATATCAAGACCTACGGCTGCCAGATGAATGTCTATGACAGCGAGCGCATGGCCGAGGCGATGGGCGGCGAGGGTTACGAGACCACCGAACGCCCTGAAGACGCGGACATGATCCTGCTGAACACCTGCCACATCCGCGAGAAGGCGGCGGAAAAGGTCTATTCCGAACTGGGCCGCTACAAGGGGCTGAAGTCCGCGCGCCCGGACCTGAAGATCGGCGTGGCGGGCTGCGTCGCCCAGGCCGAGGGCGAGGAGATCATGCGCCGCCAGCCGATGGTGGACCTGGTGGTTGGCCCGCAAAGCTATCACCGCCTGCCGGAGATGGAGGCCAAGGTGCGCGGCGGCGGCAAGGCGCTGGACACGGATTTCCCCGAGGAGGACAAGTTCGACCACCTCAAGGGGCGGCCCAAGGCGAAACGCGGGCCGACCGCCTTCCTGACCGTGCAGGAGGGCTGTGACAAGTTCTGCGCCTTCTGCGTGGTGCCCTATACGCGGGGCGCCGAGGTGTCGCGCCCGGCAGAGCGCGTGCTGCGCGAGGCGCGCGACCTGGTGGAACGCGGGGTGCGCGAGATCACCTTGCTGGGGCAGAACGTGAATGCCTACCACGGCCACGCGGGCGGGTTGGCCGGCCTGATCCATGCCCTCGCCGAGGTCGACGGGCTGGAGCGGATCCGCTTTACCACGTCGCATCCCAACGACATGGACGAGGCGCTGATCGAGGCGCATTGCACCTGTGACAAGCTGATGCCCTACCTGCACCTGCCGGTGCAGGCGGGCAGCGACAAGATCCTGAAGCGGATGAACCGCCAGCACACGGCAGAGGAATACCTGCGGTTGATCGAACGGCTGCGCGCGGCGCGTCCCGACCTGCACCTGTCGGGCGATTTCATCGTCGGTTTTCCCGAAGAGACCGAGGCGGATTTCCAGGCCACGATGGACCTGATCGAAGCTGTGGAATACGGCAGCGCCTTTTCGTTCAAGTATTCCGAACGGCCCGGCACCCCGGCCGCCGAGCGCCCGCAGGTGCCCGAGGACGAAAAGGACGACCGCCTGCAACGGCTGCAAGCGCTGCTGACGAAACAGCAGCGCAGCCTGCAGGACGCGATGGTCGGCCGCGACGTGCATGTCCTGTTCGAAAAGCCCGGACGGCTGCCGGGGCAGATGGTGGGCAAATCGGAATACCTGCATGCCGTGCATGTACAGGCCGAGGGGATCGCGCCCGGGGACCTGGCCCGAATCCGAATCGAATCCAGTGGCCCGAACTCGCTCAAAGGGTGATGAACCCGCTCTAGCGCTGGCCCGGAACCCATTGTTTCAAAAAAAGGGTTCCGATTATCCACAGTGAATCAAGGTGGTTGCGAGAACTGTTTCCGATTTTGGGACAGTGTGCAGCGCTTTTCCCTTCACAGGGCAGGCAACTTTGCTAATGTGTTGTTTATAGTAAAAATGTTTGCGCGCGCTGCCAAACCGCGCGCAGGCATCAGGGGAAACTATAACCAAGGGACCAGGCTGTGGCGTATCGCATTACCAAGGCCATCGGCGCGATGGCGCTTGCGGCTCTCGTTGGTCTGTCGGCCGCCGCGCCGGCAATCGCCGAGGACGCTGGGAAAGAGCCGTTCATTTCCACGCAGAACACCCGCACCATCAAGGGTGAACAGTACATCCCGGGCATCTGGATCGATCCGGACGGCTGCGAACACTGGGTGATGGACGACGGCGTCGAAGGCTACATGAGCCCCCATGTCGACCGCAAGGGCATCCCGGTCTGCCGCCGTGCCAACACCTGCGGCGTGATGAACGCCGACCAGTTCTTTGCCACCGACAGCTACAGGATCTCCAGGCACGGCCAGGCGCGCATCGCGGAGTTCTTTCGCAGCGCCTCTGCCGTGGGTTACGTGATTGCCGGTCACACCGACAGCCGCGCCTCGGACGAGTACAACATCAAGTTGAGCTACAACCGCGCGATGGCCGTGGCCCGGATCGCCCGTTCCGTCGGGGCCAACATCACCGACGTGCGCGGCTATGGCGAGCGGATGCCGATTGCCTCCAACCGGACGGCACAGGGCATGGCCAAGAACCGCCGTGTCGAAATTCTCTGCTTCCGGTAATCCAGAAGGGACAAGGACAATGAACTTCGTGAAACCGATCCTTCTGGTTGTCGCTGCCGCCGGCCTTGCCGCCTGCGACCCGGTCGGCCCGGACAAGAGTCGCGACCGCCAGTCCATCGACAGCAACGACCTGACCAGCATGAAGGCCGGCATCTGGGTCGATCCGAACGGCTGCGATCACTGGATCATCGACGACGGTGTCGAAGGCTATCTCTCGCAGCGCCTGGACAAATACGGCAAGCCGGTCTGCTCGGGCATCGCGCCCCCGACCGTCGCCACGGGCGACTTCAAGGGGGGCTCGACCTCGATCATCGGCGACCCGCTGTAATCCCGACCCTGAGAGGCACGCAGGGTCTAGATGGGCCGCGCGGCATCTGCCGCGCGGTCTGTTTTTGTGGCACTTGAATGACATTCCGCGCCAAGCCGCGACCGACACTTGCGCCATCGGACCGCCGGGTGCACCATATCTAGCAGAAACACGCGTCCGGATTCGGACGGCCCTGTGCAGGAGACGGGTTTGACAGCGGGCACATTGACCGAAGCCATCGTTGAATTTCCAGACAATCGACTGCTGATCGATCTTTGTGGAGAGTTCGATCGCAATCTGACAGACATCGAGGCCCGTACCGGGGTGCAGATCCTGCGCCGCGGCAACCAGCTGGCCATTCACGGCCCCGAGGACGCGGTGCCCGAGGCGGCGGAGGTGCTGCGCACGCTGTACGAGCGGCTGGAACAGGGCCGCGAGGTGGATCGCGGCGACATCGACCGTGCCTTTCGGATGGAGGACGAGGAACCCGACGAGCAGCTTGAGATGTTCAGCGGCGGCAAGGTCGAGATCAAGACCCGCAAGAAGCTGATCGAGCCGCGCACCGACGCGCAGAAGGCCTATGTCCAATCGCTCTACGCCAACGAGATGGCCTTTGGCATCGGTCCGGCCGGCACCGGAAAGACCTACCTGGCGGTTGCGGTCGGCGTGAACATGCTGATCACCGGCGAGGTCGACAAGATCATCCTCTGCCGCCCTGCCGTCGAGGCGGGCGAGCGGCTGGGCTTTCTGCCCGGCACGCAGGAGGAAAAGGTCGATCCCTACATGCAGCCCTTGATGGATGCGCTCAACGATTTCCTGCCGGGCAAGCAGCTTGCCAAGATGCGCGAGGAAAAGTCGGTCGAGATCGCGCCGCTGGCCTTCATGCGCGGGCGCACGCTGTCGAATGCCTTTGTCGTGCTGGATGAGGCGCAGAACGCGACCACCATGCAGATGAAGATGTTCCTGACCCGGCTTGGCGAAGGCTCGCGCATGGTGATCACCGGCGACCGGACACAGATCGACCTGCCGCGCGGCGTGCCATCGGGGCTGGCCGACGCGGAACGGCTGCTGAACCATGTGCCCGGCATCTCGTTCAACTATTTCACCGGCAAGGACGTGGTGCGCCACCCGCTTGTCGCGGCCATCATCGAAGCCTATGAGGCGGACGCGGAGGGCTGAGACCCCGCCTTCTGCTGCTTTGGTTTGAAAATTACCTCGGGGGGCCGGGGGCAAGGCCCCGGGCGCTGGACCACATGCTGACCGATACGATTTTCGAGGACGACCGTTGGGAGGCCGCCGGGCTGGCGGCCCTGTCCGAACGCGGGGCGGTGGCGGCCCTGGCGCACCTGGGGCTGGACCCGGCGGAATACGAGATCGCCGTGCTGGGGTGCGACGATGCCCGGATCGCCGCGCTGAATGGCGATTTCCGCGACAAGCCCACGGCCACCAACGTGCTGAGCTGGCCCTCCGAGGATCTTGCCGCCGAGGATGCGGGGGGCACGCCCTTTCCGCCCGAGCCCGAGGACGAGGAGCCGCACCACCTGGGCGACATCGCCCTGGCCTGGGAAACCTGCGGGCGGGAAGCCGCCGAGCAGGGTATCGCTTTCGAGCAACATGTCACACACTTGGTTGTTCATGGCGTGTTACATCTATTGGGGTATGACCATATGCGTGACGCGGACGCCACGCTGATGGAACGGCTCGAGGTCGAGATACTTGGAAATCTCGGTCTGCCGAACCCATATGGTGAGGATGATGGCCCCGATGGGGCATGACTGGAACAGGAAAGATGGGCGATAGCGACGACTCGTCTAACGCGGCGCAAAGCGCGCCACTGACGGGAAAAATGAACGGACACGGGCCGCGGCGCAGTTTCTGGCAGCGGTTGTTCGGCCGAGGTGGCGAGGAACCCTCGCCGCACGGCTCTGCGGCCCAGAGCGCGCCACGGGCGCACGACAGGCCGGTTCACGGCATGATCAACCTGCGCCGGATGCGGGTCGAGGATGTGGCCATTCCCAAGGCCGAGATCATCGCCGTGCCCAACACGATCACCAAGGAGGATCTGGTCACCGTGTTCCGCGAAAGCGGCATGACGCGGCTGCCGGTCTACGAGGGGACGCTGGACACGCCGGTGGGCATGGCGCACCTCAAGGATTTCGCCTTGCAGCAGGGGTTCAACGGCACCGGCGGGCGGTTCAACCTGAAACGGATGCTGCGGCCGCTGCTTTTTGTGCCACCCTCGATGCCCATCGGCGTGCTTCTGACCAAGATGCAGACCGAACGCCGGCACATGGCGCTGGTGATCGACGAATACGGCGGGGTCGACGGGCTGGTGACGATCGAGGACCTGATCGAACAGGTCATCGGCGAGATCGAGGACGAGCACGACACCGACGAGGACCAGTTCTGGACCCGTGAAAAGACCGGGTGCTACCTGGTGCAGGCCAAGACCCCGCTGAGCGATTTCGAGGGCGAGCTGGGCCTTGCGCTGACCGACCACGACGACATCGACGAGGAAGAGATCGACACGCTGGGCGGGCTGGTCTTCATGCTGGCGGGCCGGGTGCCCGCGCGGGGTGAGGTCGTGCCGCATCCGGCGGGGCTGGACTTCGAGGTGGTCGATGCGGACCCGCGCCGGATCAAGCGGCTGCGGGTGCGTCGGTCGAACGGTTCGCGCGGCGAGGCCGCCGCCACGACCGCGCCAGCGCCGGTGGCCGAGGCGCAACCCGCCAAGGCCGACGCGGGCCATGCCTGACAACCTTGCGGCCGGTGACGGCCGCACGGTCGCGGGCCCTGTGCCGGGCTGGATGCGGCTGCCGCTGGCGGTGCTGTCCGGCGTCGTCATCGGGCTGGGCCAGCCGCCCTACGACCTTTGGTACCTGGGCTTTGCGGGCTATGTCGCGGCGGTCTGGCTGTTCCTGGTGACGCCGGGCGGGCTGCGGTCGGCGGGCACGGGCTGGGCCGTGGGGCTGGGCTATTTCGGCTTTTCGATGGGCTGGATCGTCGAGCCTTTCTTTGTCGATGCGGCGGTGACGGGCTGGATGGCGCCTTTTGCACTGATCGGCCTTGCCGGCGGTCTGGCGCTGTTCTGGGGATTGGCGTTCCGGCTGGCCTCGCAGGGGCGCCATCCGGTGGTCGCGCTTGTCCTGGCGTGGAGCCTGGCGGAAATGGCGCGCGCCTATGTCCTCACCGGCTTTCCCTGGGCGCTGGTGCCCTATGTCTGGTTGCCGGTGCCGGTGATCCAGTGGGTCTCGGTGGTCGGGCCGCATGGGCTGACGCTGATGACGCTGGCGGCAGCGGCGCTTTGTGCGCTGGCGCTGCGCCCCGGAGGCGCGCGGGCGGGGCTGGCGGGCCTTGTCCTGCTGGCGGTGCTCTTCGGCGGCGGCGTTCTCCTGACCCCTGCCGCGCAGGACCTGGCGGCGCGCCCGGTGGTGCGGCTGGTCCAGCCCAACGCCCCCCAGCACGAGAAATGGGATCCGCAAAAGATCCCCGTCTTCATGCAGCGCAAGCTGGACTTCACCAGCGCCGCACCTGCCGAGAGCGGGGCGGCGCCCGCGCTGATCGTCTGGCCGGAAACCAGCGTGCCCAGCCTGCTGAACCGCGCGGGGCCGACGCTGGACCGGATCACCGAGGCGGCGGGCGATACGCCGGTACTGCTGGGAATCCAGCGGGCGGACCAGGCGGGCTATTACAATTCGCTGATCGTGCTGGCGCCCGGCGGCGGGGTGCAGGCGCTTTACGACAAGCATCACCTGGTGCCTTTCGGGGAATACATGCCGGCCGCGGCGCTGTTCGCGCGGTGGAACATCGCCGGTCTGGCCGCCCGGGCCGAGGGGGGCTACACGCCCGGACCGGGGCCGCAGGTGATCGACATGGGCCCCCTCGGGAGCGCGCTGCCGTTGATCTGCTACGAGGCCGTCTTTCCGCAGGATGTGAACGGCGCGCCGCTGCGGCCGGACATGCTGATCCAGATCACCAACGATGCCTGGTTCGGCACCTGGTCGGGGCCTTACCAGCACCTGGCCCAGGCCCGTATCCGCGCCATCGAACAGGGGCTGCCGATGCTGCGGGCGGCCAATACCGGGGTCTCGGCTGTGATCGACGGGGCCGGGCGGGTCCTTGCGACCATTCCGCTGGGCGAGGCGGGCTTTGCCGATGCGCCGCTGCCGCCGCCGCTGCGGCACACGTTTTACAGCCGTTCCGGGGATCTGCCCGCGGCATTGCTCATCTTTGTGGCAATTGCATCGCTTTGGGCGGGGCGTCGCCGCCGCAGGTTGCCAGAAACCGATTGACCCCGCGCCCTGCGCCGCGTACCCGCATTCGGACAGCAAAACCCGTCACAACGGCTTCCTGGCGTGACGGCGTCATCAATGGAGCACCCCATCATGTCCCGACAGAACTACACTTTCACCTCCGAGTCCGTCTCGGAGGGGCACCCGGACAAGGTCTGCGACCGGATTTCCGACGCGATCTTGGACGCATTCCTGGCCGAAGACCCGCTTGCGCGCGTCGCCTGCGAGACCTTCGCCACCACCAACCGCGTGGTCATCGGGGGCGAGGTGGGCCTGACCGACCAGGACAAGCTGGCCGAATACATGGCCAGCATCCCCGACATCGCCCGTGCCTGCATCAAGGACATCGGCTACGAGCAGGACAAGTTCCACCACGAGACCGTGGAAATCACCAACCTGCTGCACGAACAGTCCGCCCATATCGCGCAGGGCGTGACCGGCCAGCAGGGCGACGAGGGCGCCGGCGACCAGGGCATCATGTTCGGCTATGCCACGGACGAGACCGACGCCCTGATGCCGGCGCCGATCCAGTTCAGCCACGCGATCCTGCGCCGCCTCGCCGAGGTGCGCAAGAACGGCACCGAGCCCAAGCTGGGCCCGGATGCCAAGTCTCAGCTGTCGGTCCGCTACGAGGACGGCAAGCCGGTCGGCGTGACCTCGATCGTGCTGTCGACGCAGCACCTGGACGAAAGCATGTCCAGCGCCGAGGTTCGCGCGCTGGTCGAACCCTACATCCGCGAAACCCTACCCGAGGGCTGGGTTTCCGATGAGACCGAATGGTGGGTGAACCCGACCGGCAAGTTCGTCATCGGCGGGCCGGACGGAGACGCTGGCCTCACGGGCCGCAAGATCATCGTCGACACCTATGGCGGGGCCGCGCCCCATGGCGGCGGTGCCTTTTCGGGCAAGGATCCGACCAAGGTGGACCGGTCGGCGGCCTATGTCGCCCGCTACCTGGCCAAGAACGTGGTTGCCGCGGGCATGGCGGAACGCTGCACCGTGCAGCTGTCCTATGCCATCGGCGTGGCCAAGCCGCTGTCGATCTACGTCGACACGCACCAGACCGGCCAGATCGAGGCGCGCGCCATCGAGGCGGCGATCCCCAAGGTGATCGACCTGACCCCGCGCGGCATCCGCACCCACCTGGACCTGAACAAGCCGATCTATTCGCGCACCGCCGCCTATGGCCATTTCGGCCGCGCCCCCGAGGCGGATGGCGGGTTCTCCTGGGAGCGGACGGACCTGGCCGAGGCGCTGAAGAAGGCGGTCTGACGGCGGCGTCATGCCTCTGCCCGCCTCCCCCCGGGGGGATATTCGGGCCAGGACGACACAGCAGAGGCGCTCCCGTCGCGGGGGCGCCTTTCCTTTTTCCGGGGGCCGCTACCTTTACGGTGTGAAATGTGACCAAGGAGGTTCCGTTATGATCCGCACCGTTTTCGCTGCCGCCGTGATGCTGGCGGGCGCAGCACAGGCCGAGATCCAGGCCGGCTATCACCAATACACCGTGGGTGAGCGCAGCTACGAGGGCTATGTCGCCACCAACACCGCGATAACGCCCAAGGGCACGGTGCTGATCGTGCATGACTGGGACGGGATGACCGCCTACGAGGAGCGCCGGGCAGAGATGCTGGCGGCGCTGGGCTACACGGCTTTTGCCATCGACGTCTACGGCGCCGACGAGGACCCCAAGACCGTGGACGAGAACCGGGCCCTGTCGGGGGCGCTTTATGGCGACCGCGAGGAATTTCGCGCACGGCTGATTGGCTCGATCATGGAGGCGGCCAACATCGCCGGGGCGACGGATGACATCGTCATCATGGGCTACTGCTTTGGCGGGGCGGCGGTGCTGGAAGCGGCACGGGCCGGGGCGGACCTTGAGGGATTTGTCAGCTTCCACGGCGGGCTGGGCACGCCCGAGGGGCAGGATTACAGCGCCACCTCTGCGCCGGTCATGCTGTTCCACGGCAGCGCCGACCCGGTGTCGGGCATGGGGGATCTGGCCGCCCTGCTGGACCAGTTGCAGGGCGCGGGCGTCGAACACGCGGCGCAGGTCTTTGGCGGCGCGCGGCACAGCTTTACCGTTTACGGGTCGAGCGACTATGATCTGACCGCCGACCAGGGGTCCTGGGAGGGGCTGCTGGGCTTCCTCGACAACCGGCTGTGATGCGATTGCTGATCCTTGCCCTCGGCCTTTTGTGGCCGGGGGTGCTGTTGGCCAATGATTGGGACGCGCTGGACCGGCCAGGTGCCTTTGCCCTGATGCGCCATGCGCTGGTGCCCGGCACGGGGGATCCGGTCGGGTTCGTCCTGGATGACTGCGCCACGCAGCGCACCCTCGACGCGCCCGGACGGGCGCAGGCGCGGGCGATCGGGGCGGCGTTTCGCGAGCGCGGGCTGCGCTTTGACGCGGTGCTGAGCAGTCAGTGGTGCCGCTGCCTTGAGACTGCCGAGCTGCTGAAACTGGGGGAGGTGACGCCTGCGCCCGCGTTCAATTCCTTTTTTCGCGACTTTGACCGGCGCGGTGCGCGGACCGCTGCGGCGCTGGACCTGCTGGAGGCGCGGGGCGACCGGCCCATCGTCGTCACGCACCAGGTCAACATCAGCGCGCTGACCGGACGGGGCACGCGGTCGGGCGAGGTGTTGGTGGTGCGCCGCAATGGTGACGCGCTGGAGGTGCTGGGCAGCATCCTGATCGCCCCTTGAGCGGGCATGAGGCCGCAGGAGCCTTGCGCGATCCGCTCGTGGAGGCTAAGCGCCCGGGCCATGACCACGTCAAACAAGCACCCCGGCGCCCCCTGGCGCAATTTCTACGGCCGCGTGAAGGGCAAGACCCTGCGGCCGAAACAGGAAGAGTACCTGCAGGAGGACCTGGACCGGCTGTCGCCCGGTGCGGTCGACTGGGAAGAGAACCCCGACCGGGTGCCCCTGGATCTGGGCGCGCTGTTCGACGGCGCGCCGGTCTGGCTGGAAATCGGGTTCGGCGGTGGCGAACACATGGTGCACCAGGCGGTCGGAAACCCCGGCGTTGGCATCATCGGAGCTGAGCCTTTCATCAACGGGGTTGCGATGCTGCTGGGCAAGATCCGGGAGGCGGGGGCCGAGAACCTGCGCGTCTACCCCGGTGATGCGCGCAACCTCTTCGACGTGCTGCCCGACCAGTCGATCGCCAAGGCCTTTCTGCTGTACCCGGACCCCTGGCCGAAGAAGAAACACCACCGGCGGCGCTTTGTGACGCAGGAGTACCTGGAGCCGCTGCACCGGGTACTGAAACCGGGGGCCGAATTCCGCGTGGCCACCGACATTCCTGACTACGTGCGGCAGACGCTGGTCGAGGTGCCGAAGGCCGGGTTCACATGGACTGCCGAGGGACCGCAGGACTGGCGAGAGCCCTGGGATGACTGGCATTCGACCCGTTACGAGCAGAAGGCGCTGCGCGAGGGGCGCGTGCCGCATTATCTGACCTTCCGCAGGCGGTGAGCGGGGAGGGGGCGCTGATCTGCCGTTGTTGGTATTGGGACTGTTGCATTTTGCGGTCCTGTTGCGGGCAAATTTTGTCGGGTGAGGTGCCCGAGGACCCGCCCGACGCCTTTTGGGCAACATCGTTCACGGCCGAGATCATCCTGTGCGCGGTCCGCGCATTTCGCCGAAATCCGCGGCCCTCTCAGTATACTGCGCCGCGCTGGCCGAGCGTGCAGTCGTTGTTGATCGCTGTGCAGTTTCTCGCCGGGTTCCGAAAATCGGGCCCAAGCAGACCAATGCACCGATAGGAATAGGCGCTGGGTCAGCCTGGCCTTGTATCTTGACGAAGCTTATGTGCCGGTCGGCGGGCAGTGGCGCTATCTGTGGCGCGCCGCTGGAACACATGGCCGATTGATCGATTTTCGGCTGAAGGTCCGGTGCGTTTCCGTGGCTTCCAAAGTTTTTGTGCGCAGTGCCATCCAACGCGCGTTCGGCAGCATCACGCAGGTTGGTGGAAAACGACGCAATAACCGAACCGAGAGCGATCATGCCGCGCTGAAACGGTTGCTTGGCTATCGGCAGCGCCTCAGGACATAGCAAACGGCGAAATCAATTCTCTGCAGTATCGAAGTCATCCGAACCACCGAAAAGCAGCACATTTCGAATACGGGCCAGGCATCGCCTGAGAGATCGCGTTGGGGCATCAAGCTTTCGGACTTTCTGCGTGAACAACGGTCAGAATGGCATTACGTTCGGTCGCTCAAGTTTTTGCTACTGTCCCTGCCGATCCGCCCTACCGCCTTCGGGATTCGAAAAGAAGGCGATCGCAAGGACTGCGTATTCAGGATCTCCAGGAGAACCTGCGCGGGTTCGGACAAAGGCTGCGAGGCCGGCAGAACCAGTTTCAGCTCGCAGGGAATGCTTGGGCTGAAAGGGCGGATTTCTATCTCCATGTCCGAATAGGCGTCCGCGGTGAGGAAATCCATGATCGAGACGCCCATGCCACTGGCGACCAGGCTGCAGATCGGACCGGTATAGGTGGAATCGAGGATGACGTTTGGCGTGACGGACGCGTCGTTGAAAGCCTGTAGCAGGCGCTTTCGCATCAGGCTGCTTTCCGAGATCAGAAGCAGCGGTGTTCCGGCGAGATCGGAAGGTGTCACGACGTCGAGTTCGGCGAGTGGATGCCCTTTGGGCAGCACGGTCACCAGGCTGGTTTCAGGCATTTCACGGATTTCGACACCTTGGACATCCAGTGGAAGCAGCGCCAGACCGATGTCGAACCTGCCCTTTTCAATATGCTCGACCACCTGGGGGGAGGTCCCGCTGAACAAGTTGATCGAGACATCAGGGCAGCGCGCGTGAAACTCTTTGATGGCCTCGGGCAAGAGGAAATACGAGTGGCCGACCGTCGACGCCACCCTCAACCGTTTTCTGCGAAATTCACCCAGGTTGGTCGCAAATTCCACCATCTGTTCAAGCTCGCCATAGCAGCGCTCGACCTCGGCATACAGGGCAAAGGCATCCTTGGTGGGCTCGATCCGCCCGGCATGGCGAATGAAGAGTTTCAACGCGTATTGCTCTTCAAGATCCCGGATCAGGCGGCTCACCGCCGGCTGGGTGACGCCCAGAACCTCTCCGGCCTGTGTCATGTTGCCGGTCTCGATCACGGCGCGGAAGGCCTCGATCTGGCGAATATTGAAGCGGAGCATGGTTTCGTACCCCATCAGGTTTCGTTATGGGCAGATGATATTAAAGAATTTGCTTTATGCCCACCCACGAAGGAAACATTGCGAAACACCGATCCGCCAGTCCGGCGCCGAGGAGTGTTGACAGCCTGGTCTAAGCGGTCGCAGGGAGGCGGCACTTGGCCGACGAAGGGCTGAACCAACAAGGAGGAAACTGTCCATGAACCTGACGAAGCTGGCCCTTTGCGCCGCCCTCATGAGTTCGGTTGCGCTGCCTGGATTGGCGGGCAAGGCAACCGATACGTTGAACTGGGCGACCGACAAGGAAGTCGCAGTTCTTGACCCTTATTTCAGCGTGACGCGCGAGTTGGTGATCATGGGGCACATGGGCTGGGATGGCCTTGTCCTCTACAACAGCGAAACTGGCGAATTCGATCCGTTGCTGGCCACCAGCTGGGAATGGGACGGCAACACCGCGGTGGAATTCGAGCTGCGCGAGGGGGTGGTGTTTCACGACGGCAGCAGTTTCGACGCCGACGACGTGGTTTATACCATCAATTTCCTCGCAAACGCGGAAAACGCGGTGCCAGCACAATCTGTGGTCGGCTGGATGAAAGGCGCCGAAAAGCTGGGCCAGCACCGGGTTCGGCTGGAGCTGAAAGAACCCTTCCCGAACGCTTTCGCCTATCTCTCCAACGAGATCATGATGATGCCCGAAGGGCTCTATGACAACGCGCCGTTGGCCGCCGATGGTACCCGGGACCTTGCGGCTGTCACGCCCGTAGGCACGGGGCCCTACAAGTTGGCCGACGTCAAGCCGGGCGACTTCGTGTTGTGGGAAAAGAACGAAGACTATTTCGAGGGTGGCCCAAAGGGCACGCCTGAAATCGGCAAGATCAACTTCCGTACCATCAAGGAAAACAACACCCTGCTGGCCGAGCTGATGACTGGCGGGCTTGATTGGGCATGGGACGTGCCCAAGGAGCAGGCGCTGCGACTTGAAGAAACCGGCCAGGTGCAGGTGGTCAACGAGAAGACCTTGCGGATCTCCTACATGGCCTTTGATGTCGACGGCAGTTCTGGGCAGGACTATTTCACCGATAAGAAGGTGCGCGCCGCGGTCGCCCATGCCATCAACCGCGAGGCCATCGCCAAGGAGCTGGTAGGCCCGGCGGCTGAAGTGATCCATTCCGCCTGCCACCCCGATCAGTTCGCCTGTACGCAGGATGTGGCGAAATACGAGTATGATCCCGAGAAGGCCAAGGCGCTGCTGGCCGAGGCAGGCTATCCCGACGGGTTCGAGTTCGACCTCTACGGCTATCGCCAGCGCGAGTTCACCGAGGCGGTGATCGGGGACCTGGCCGCCGTGGGCATCAAGGCCAACCTGAACTGGCTGCAGTATCGCTCGCTTCTCGGTCTCGTGCAGGAAGGCAAGACGCCGGTGAACCACATGACATGGGGGTCGAGCTCGATCCCGGACGTGGCCGCGATCACCAGCCATTTCTTTACCGGCAGTTCTGATGATCCGGCCAAGGATCCGCGCACCGCCGAGGCTCTGAGACGCGGCGACACGTCGGTGGACCCCGAAGAGCGCAAGGCGGCCTATGCCGAAGCGCTGGGGATCATTGCCGAAGAGCTCTACTGGCTGCCGATGTTCACCTATGCCAAGTACTATGTGTTCTCCAACGATCTCGACTTCACGCCGACCTCGGACGAGATCCCTCGGCTCTACGAAGCCAAGTGGAAGTGATCTGCGACTGACAGTAAGCAGAGGTATCCCGGGGGCGCACCCCCGGGACATTCCACCCCCGAATGCAATCCAGACTGGCACGAGGCTGACCGAATGTTGGCATTCTTATTTAAACGCGTAGGCGTGGCACTGCTTGTGGCGCTGACCGTTTCGGCGATTACCTTCTCGATGAACTTCCTGACCGGCGATCCCGCTATCGCCCTTGGCGGAGAGAACGCGACCGCGGCGGACCTGAAGGCAATCCGCGAGTTGCATGGCTATGACAAGCCGATCCCGATGCAGTTTCTCACCTGGCTGGGAAATGCGGTGCAGGGCGACCTCGGTCATTCGCACTATCTCAACCAACCGGTGGCCGAAGAGATCTTCTCGCGCCTTCCGACGACCATGACACTGGGGTTCTGCGCCTTGCTCTTTGCGCTGGCGTTGTCGATCCCGCTGGGGGTCTTGGCCGCAATCCGGCCCAACAGCCTGCTTGACCGCGTGGCATTGACCATCGCCGTGGTAGGGCAGGCGATGCCAAGTTTCTGGTTCGCGCTGACAATGATGCTTTGGTTCGCTATCAACTGGCGCATCCTGCCGGTCTCGGGCACCGGAACCTGGGCGCATTTCGTGATGCCCGCCATTGCGCTGGGGTATTACATCACACCCGGCGTCATGCGGCTGACCCGCGCCGGCATGATTGAGGTGCTGCGCTCGGATTACATCCGCACCGCCCGCGCCAAAGGTGTCAGCAAATTCTCCCTTTTGTTCAAGCACGCCCTGCGCAACGCGATCATCCCGGTGGTATCGCTTGCGGCGGTGCAGTTCGGCTTCATGCTCGGCGGGTCGATCGTGATCGAGACGATCTTTGCCATCAACGGGCTGGGCTTCCTGGCCTGGGAGTCGATCCAGCGCGCCGACCTGCCGATGATGCAGGCGATCGTTCTGGTGCTCAGCTTCTTCTACATCGCACTCACCCTCTTTGCCGACGTGCTGAACGCCTGGCTGGACCCACGCATCAGGATCGGATGACATGAGCACTCTGGATCAAGACGCCCCCAAGACCCTCGACGCCGGTACCGTGCATTCGCCCATGCGAATGATGATGTTCCAAGCCTCGGCGCACCGCGGCCTGATGCTTGGCGGGCTGGTTATCGTGACCATCGTGCTGATCGCGCTCTTCGCCCCGCTGTTGTCGCCGCATGACCCTTATGAGCAGGTATTGTCGCGCAAGCTGATCCCGCCCGTCTGGTTCGACAGCCCCAAGGCGACCTGGGATCATATCCTGGGCACCGATCACCTGGGCCGCGACATGCTTTCGCGCCTGATGTACGGCGCGAGGATCTCTTTGCTGATCGGCTTCTCCGCCATGCTGATCTCGGGTGTGATCGGTACCGTCCTGGGCATCTGTGCGGGCTATTTCGGCGGCCGCGTCGATATGGTGATCAACTTCATCATTACCACGCGACTTTCGATGCCGGTGGTGCTGGTGGCGCTGGCGGTGGTCAGCATCGTCGGCTCCTCGCTGACCGTGGTTATCTGGGTGCTGGGCCTGCTGATCTGGGATCGCTTTGCTGTGGTCATGCGCTCGGCCACGCAACAGGTGCGGCAGCTGGACTTTGTGGCCTCGGCGCGGTCGCTGGGCAGTTCAACGCCACGCATTCTCTTCGTCGAAGTGCTGCCCAACATCTCGAACCACATCATCGTCATCGCGACGTTGGAAATGGCCCATGCCATCCTGCTGGAAGCGGCGCTGTCCTTCCTGGGGCTCGGCGTCCAGCCGCCGGCGCCGAGCTGGGGCCTGATGATCTCGGACGCCAAGGGGCTGATGTTCTTCGATGGCTGGCTGATCGCCGTACCCGGGACCGCGTTGTTTCTGCTGGTGCTGGCCATCAACCTTGTCGGCGACGGGCTGCGCGACGTCACCGCACCGGAGGACCGCAACTGATGCAGGCGCAGATCCAACACCAAACGGGGGAAATGACCGTGACCGAGACCGCCAAGCCGGTTCTGTCGATCCGCAACCTGACCGTGGCACTGCCGGTGAACATCGAGCGCGCCAACGCGGTCGAGAACCTCAGTTTCGAGGTGCGGCCCAAGGAGATCCTCTGCGTGGTCGGCGAATCCGGCTCCGGCAAGTCGATCACCTCGCTGGCGACAATGGGGCTTCTGGCTTCAAGCCTGAAGGTTACCGGAGGCCAGATCGAGTTTGACGGCCGCGATGTCCTGAAGCTGGGCCAGGCAGCGCATAATGCGCTGCGCGGCGACCGCATGGCGATGATCTTCCAGGAGCCGATGACCGCGCTTAACCCGGCCTATACCGTCGGCGACCAGATCGAAGAGGTGTTTCGGGTTCACCGTGACTATGGCGCCGCCGAACGCCGCAAACGCACGCTGCAATTGCTGGAGGAAGTGCGTCTGCCTGATCCCGAACGCTTGTTCGGCTCATATCCGCACCAGCTCTCGGGCGGGCAGCGGCAGCGGATCATGATCGCCATGGCGCTGGCGCTTGAGCCGAAGCTGTTGATCGCCGACGAACCGACAACCGCGCTCGATGTCACAACCCAGGCGCAGATCCTCAAACTTCTCAAGCAGTTGAACGCGCGTCACGACGCGGGGATTATGTTCATCACCCATGATTTTGGTGTGGTTGCCGAGATCGCGGACCGGGTGGTGGTGATGCGCCAGGGCGAGATCGTCGAGCAGGGCACCGCCGACGAAGTTCTGAACAATCCGCAGCACGCCTACACGCGCGCGCTGATTGACGCGGTGCCGCGCCCGGCAGAGCAAGGCCAGGACAGCGTGTCGGACAGCCCGGTGGTGATCGACGTGGAGGGGCTGCGCAAGACCTTTCACACCGCCGGTACGCTGTTCAAGAAGAGCCGCACGGTGCACGCGGTCAAGGATATCTCATTTCAGGTCCGCCGCGGCGAGACGCTTGGCATTGTCGGCGAAAGCGGATCGGGCAAGACCACGCTGGTGCGCTGCCTGATGCGGCTGATCGATCCCGACGCGGGCAAGATCAACATCTCCGGTGTCGATTTCGCCAGCCAGACCTCGTCCGAACTGCGCCGCCATCGCAAGGACATCCAGATCGTCTTTCAGGATCCCTACGGCTCGCTCAACCCGCGCCGCACCATCGGCAGCCAGTTGATCGAAGGCGCAGTGAACTTTGGCGTGCCGCGCAAGGAGGCTTGGGAACGGGTTTACGAGTTGCTGGATATCGTCCGGATGCCGCGCTACTCGGTGCACCGTTATCCAAGCCAGTTTTCCGGCGGCCAGCGTCAGAGGCTCTGCATCGCCCGCGCGCTCGTGGTCAAGCCCAAGGTCCTGATCGCCGACGAGGCGGTGTCGGCGCTTGACGTGTCGATCCAGCGCGAGGTCCTCAAGCTGATCAATGACATCCGCGACCGGATGGGCCTGACGGTGATCTTCATCACCCACGACCTGCGTGTCGCGGCGCAGGTCTGCGACGAAGTGTTGGTGATGAAGCATGGCGAGGTGGTCGAGAGCGGCGGTGTCAGCCGCATTTTCAACGCACCCGAGCACGAATACACCCGCGCGCTGATCGCGGCGCAGCCGGGGCAGGACTGGGAGATCCCCGAGATGGCGGAATATTCCGGCGATGCAGACCGGAATTTGGTGGCCCTATGACCGAAGCCGTTTACGATTTCATCATCATCGGGGCCGGTTCCACCGGTTGCGTGCTGGCCAACCGGTTGAGCGCGCGGCCCGGCCTTAAGGTGCTGCTGCTCGAGGCGGGGCCGAAGGACCGCAACCCGTGGATCCACATTCCCATTGGCTATTACCGGACGATGGACGATGCCAGGATCAACTGGAGCTATCGGACAGATACTGTGCCGCATACCGCCGGACGTGCCTTTGACTGGCCTCGCGGCAAGGTGCTGGGTGGCTGCAGTTCCATCAATGGGCTGGTCTATGCCCGGGGACAGGCCGAGGATTTCGACCATTGGCGTCAACTCGGCAACGTCGGCTGGGCCTTTGAGGACGTGCTGCCCTATTTCCGCCGCGCCGAGGGCGCCTCGATCGGTGATATCGACGAGGAGTTCCACGGCCGGGACGGCCCGCTGGGCGTCAGCCGGGCCAGCGCCAACCCGCTCTGTGACGCCTATATCGCGGCGGCCGCTGAGGCCGGTATTCCGACCAATCCCGATTACAATGGCCGCACCCAGGAGGGCGCCGGTTATTTCCAGGTGACCACGCGCAACGGCTGGCGCAGCAGCGCCGCCACCGCCTATCTCAAACCGGCCCGCAAACGCGCCAACCTGCATGTGCAGACCGACACGATGGTGCGCCGTCTAATCGTCGAGGGTACCCGCGTCACCGGCGTCGAGATCGAGCGCGGCGGCAAGGTCGAGGTGCTCAAAGCGGGGCGCGAGGTGCTGCTGGCGGCGGGCGCCATCAACTCGCCGCAGGTCCTGCAACTGTCGGGGATCGGCGACGGCGATCGGCTGCGCGAGACAGGCGTCAATGTCGTACACGACCTGCCGCAGGTGGGCGAAAACCTTCAAGACCATTACACCTGTCGTAGCACCTATCGTTGCGCCCAGCCGGTAACCGTCAATGACGAGGTCAAAAGCTGGCCGCGCAAGGTGGCCTCGGCGCTGCGCTGGCTCAAGGACCGCTCGGGTCCGCTGTCGCTCTCGGCCGGGCAGGTCGGGGTCTTTGCCAAGACCCGGCCTGATCTGGCGACGCCGGACGTGCAGTTCCACTTTCTGCGCTACAGCGCGCAGAAACGTGGTCGCCAGCTCGATCCGTTTTCCGGGTTCACCGTAACCATGTGCCAGTTGCGCCCTGAAAGCCGCGGGCATGTGCGGATCACGACGCCGGACCACCGGCAGAAACCCGCGATCCAGCCCAATTATCTCGATACCAGTACCGACCGGGACACGATGGTGGCTGGCATGAAGCTGGTACGCCGCGTGGCGGCCCAGCCCGCGCTGTCGGATTACATCAGCGCAGAGATGCTGCCGGGACGCGAGGTTCAGGACGATGCGGCGCTGCTCGATTATGTTCGCGCCAACGGGTCGTCGATCTTCCACCCCAGTTCCACTTGCCGCATGGGCATCGACGCAGGGGCCGTGGTCGATCCCAGGCTGCGGGTTCATGGGCTGACGGGGCTTCGCGTCGCCGACGCCTCGATCATGCCGACATTGGTCTCGGCCAATACCAATGCTGCCTGCATCATGATCGGCGAAAAGGCCGCAGACATGATCCTCGAGGATATCGCCTGACATGACACTGATACGAAAAAGACGCGAGCTTTGAGATGAAGATCAAGGATATCAAAACCTTCGTGGTCGGCAACGCATCGATCCACCGGGGCGGGCCCTACTGGGTCTTCGTCAAGGTGACCACCGACACCGGAATCGTCGGATATGGCGAAGTCTATGGCGTAGCCTTTCACCCCAAGGCGTTGACAGCGATGATCGACGACCTCTTCGCTCGGCATTTCGAAGGCGCCGACCCGTTCAAGATCGAACGCCACTTCCGTCATGTCTATTCCGCCGGCTTCTCCCAACGCCCCGATCCAACGGTCATGGGTATTTTCAGCGGCATCGAGATGGCGCTTTGGGACATCATCGGCAAGGCGCTGGACAAGCCGATCTACGAGCTTCTCGGCGGCCAGGTGCACGCGCGGTTGCGCAGCTACACCTATCTCAATGCCCCGCCCGAAGCGGCGTCGAACAAGAAGGTCTACGACGATCCCGATGCCGCGGCCGAACGTGCGCTGGAGTATTTGGCACAGGGGTTTACCGCGCTCAAGTTCGATCCAGCGCGGCCCTATACCGCCTTCGATCCGCGGCAACTGTCGATGGAGACGCTGGATTTCGCCGACCGTTACACCGCGCGGGTGCGCGAGGCGGTGGGTGCGCGCTGCGATATCCTGATTGGCACCCACGGCGAGATGTCGCCCTCGGGCGCGCTACGTCTGGCGCGGCGGCTGGAGCCGCATGATCCGCTGTGGTTCGAGGAACCGACGCCGCCAGACAATATCGCCGGCATGGCGCGGGTGGCGCAGGGCACGCGCATCCCGGTTGCCACCGGCGAGCGGCTGACCACCAAGTACGAATTCGCCGATCTTCTGCGTCAGGACGCGGCCTCGATCCTGCAAATGAACCTTGGTCGGGTGGGGGGCCTCCTGGAGGCCAAGAAGATCGCCTCGATGGGCGAGGCGTTCCACGCCCAGATCGCGCCGCATCTTTTCTGCGGTCCGATCGTGGGTGCCGCCAATATCCAGCTTTCGGCCTGTAGCCCGAATTTCCTGATCATGGAGGGGATCGAGCAATGGGGTGGCTTTCATGCCGAGATCCTCAAGACGCCGATCCAATGGGAAGAGGGCTACATCATCCCACCCGCGGCGCCCGGTCTGGGGGTCGAACTGGACGAAGAGGTGGCCGAGGCCAATCCCTACGCCGACGACCGGCTGCAACTGCGCATGGGCGACGAGCCGGCATGAGTGACACGAACGGAGCAGACAGAAACATGAAGAACCCATTCTCCCTCACCGGCAAGGTCGCCATCGTCACCGGCGGCAGCAAGGGAATCGGCCTTTCCATCGCACATCACCTGGCCGCGATGGGCGCGAAGGTGGCCATCGCCAGCCGCAAGATCGAAGCCTGCGAGGCGGCGGTGAAGGAGATCGAGGCGGAGGGCGGCGAAGCCATTGCCGTGGCCTGCAACATTTCGCGCCGCGACGAATGCGAGGCACTGGTGGCCAAGACGCATGAAACTTGGGGTCGCATCGACATCTTCGTTGCCAACGCCGCGGTCAATCCGGTCTACGGGCCATTGGCCGAACTCTCGGACGAGGCCTTTGACAAGGTGATGACGTCGAACGTGCACAGCGCCATCTGGTTCGCCAATGCCGCCATGCCGCAAATGGCCGAGGTAGGGGGCGGCGCCTTCATCATCGTCTCTTCTATCGGTGGGTTGCGCGGCTCCGCCACCCTGGGCGCCTACGGCATCTCGAAAACCGCGGACGTCGGCGTGACCCGCTCGCTGGCGGTCGAATGGGGGCCGAAGAACATCACTGTGAACTGCATCATGCCGGGGCTGGTGAAGACCGATTTCGCCCGCGCGCTCTGGGAGAACCCCACCCTGCGCGACGACCGCATTGCCCGCACGCCGGTCCGGCGTCTGGGCGAGCCCGAGGACATCGGCGGCGTCGCGACTTTCCTGGCCGGTCCAGCGGCGAGGTTCATCACCGGAGAGGTCATCGTCGTGGACGGCGGAACCACCATTGTCGGCCCATAGCGCCGATCTGATCTGAACATCTGACATCGCCGCAGGAGATGGCGCAACGGCTCAATTCGAGCCGGTGGTTTTCTGCGGCCTGAACACAGGCCCCGCGCCGAAAAAATGGAGATATATCAATGGATTTCGATCCCAGCCCCAAGGTCAAGGACCTCAGCGCCCGGCTAACGGCCTTCATGCAGGAACACATTTATCCCAATCAGGACCTGTATGCGCTGCAATTGCAGGAGATGGGTTATGGCGTCGAGCACTGGGAAAACTGGGGTGCGGTTCCAATCATCGAGGAGCTCAAACCCAAGGCCCGCGAAGCCGGGCTGTGGAACCTCTTTCTGCCGGAAAGCCGCCGCGGCGGCGGGCTGACCAACCTCGAATACGCGCCCCTCTGCGAGATCATGGGGCGCGCGCCGTGGTCGGCCGAGGTCTTCAACTGCTCGGCGCCCGACACCGGCAACATGGAGACGCTGGAGCGCTTCGGCACCGAGGCGCAGAAAAAGGAATGGATGGAGCCTCTGCTGGCGGGCGAGATCCGGTCATGTTTTTCGATGACCGAGCCGGAAGTCGCCTCGTCTGATGCACGCAACATCAGCCTGACGATCAAGCGCGATGGCGACGAATATGTCATCAACGGCCGCAAGTGGTGGACCTCAGGTTCCGGCGACAGTCGCTGCAAGCTGTTCATCGTCATGGGCAAGACCGACCCCGAGGCCGAGCCCTACCGCCAGCAGAGCATGATCCTGGTTCCGCGCGATACCCCCGGCCTGACGATCAAGCGGATGATCCCGGTGTTCGGCTTTTCCGACGCGCCGCACGGGCACGGTGAAATCATCTATGACAACGTTCGCGTTCCCGCCGCCAACATCCTTCTCGGCGAGGGCCGCGGCTTCGAGATCGCGCAGGGACGGCTTGGACCGGGACGCATCCATCATTGCATGCGGATGATCGGGCAGGCCGAAGTCGCGCTTGAGAAGATGTGCAGGCGGTCGCTCGAACGTCGGCCCTTCGGCAAGCTCCTGTCCGATCAGGGCGTCACACGCGAGCGCATCGCCCAGTCGCGCATCCTGATCGACCAGGCCCGGCTTCTGACGCTGAAAGCAGCGGACCGGATGGACAAGGTCGGCAACAAGGAAGCCCGGAAGGAGATCGGCATGATCAAGGTGGTCGCCCCCAACATGGCCGCCCAGGTCATTGATTGGGCGATTCAGGCGCATGGCGCCGCCGGCGTCTCAAACGATTTCGGCCTGTCGTATGCCTATGCCCGGGCGCGCGCCATCCGTCTGGCCGATGGCCCCGACGAAGTCCACCAGAACCAGATCGCGCGGCTTGAGTTGCGCAAGTATCAGACCGAGGAGCGCTGAGATGTCCCTTCCCGAAACCATCGGCTTTGTCGGCCTCGGCCAGATGGGTGAGCCCATGGCAGCCTTCATCGCCCAGGGCGCCACGCCGCTGATCTGCTATGACCGAGTGCCGGGTCGCGCGCCCGAGGGTGCCACCGAGGCGGGCAGCTTGTCAGAGGTGGTCGCCAGCGCCGATACCCTCTTTTTGTCGTTGCCCGATGGCAACATCGTCAACGCCGTGGCAGCCGAGATCGCCGCGCTACCGGATGTGGCGGGCAAGGTCGTCATCGACATGTCGACTATCGGCCCCGCGGCCGCCAAGCAAGCCTGCGCCGCGCTGACCGGCGCGGGCATGACCTTCATCGACGCCCCGGTAAGCGGAGGACGGCAGGGGGCGCTCAAGGCGGCGATTACCGTGATCTGGTCCGGCCCGAAGGCCGAGTTGGAGCGTCACCAGCCGGTGCTTGACCTGTTCAGCCGAAACACCTTCCACGTCGGCGACACGCCGGGGCAGGGGCAGGCGGTGAAGCTCCTGAACAACTTCCTTTCCGCCACCGCGATGGCCGCAAGTTCCGAGGCGGTGCTGTTTGGTCTTTCGCACGGGGTAGAGATGAAGACCATCCTCGACGTGGTGAAAGTCTCGACCGGCAACAATACCGCCATCGAGGACAAGTTTCCCAACCGCATCCTCACCGGCAGCTACGACGCGGGCTTCTTTGCCGAGCTTCTGAACAAGGACGTGCGGCTCTACAGCCAGTTCGTCGAGGAGGCGGGCACGTCGAACCTGATGGGCCAGCGGGTGGCCGAAATCTGGCAGCAGGTCGAAGAGGCGCTGCCGCCGCAGTCTGATTTCACCCGCGTCTTCGAGGTGCTTGAAAAAAGGAGTGCGTCATGAGTTTCGAGCGTCCCTACGAAGGGTTGAAGGTGGTGGATTTTAGCCAGGGCCTCGCGGGTCCCTACTGCGGCATGCTGATGGCGCAGCAGGGGGCCGACGTCATCAAGGTCGAGCCGCAGGGCGGCGACTGGGCGCGTCTGATTGGCGGCGTCTATGGCGACCATACCGCGTATTCCATCGTCGCAAATTGCGGCAAGCGGGCGTTGGCCATGAACCTCAAAGCCGAGCCCAGCCGCGAGATCGCCGCCAAGCTGATCGCGGAGGCCGATGTCTTCATCGAGGGTTATCGCCCCGGCGTCGCCGAACGGCTGGGCTATGGTTATGAACGGCTGCGCGAGATGAACCCGGGGCTGATCTATGTCTCGATCTCGGGCTTCGGCCAATGCGGCCCTATGCGCGACCGCCCGGCGATGGACCCGATGCTGCAGGCCTTCAGTGGCTTTGTGGCCGAAAACACCGGCCCCGACGGAACACCTCATCACACCCCGGTCAGCTATTTCGACATGTCCACCGGACTCTATGCTCAGCAGGCGCTGGCGGCGGCGCTCTATGCTCGCAAGGATGGCGCCGAGGGTCGCAAGATCGAGGTCAGCCTGCTGGAGGCCGCGGCAAGCATTCAGGCGGTGCGCCTGCTCAGCGGCTACCGTACCGGACCGCGTCGCGCCTCTACCGCCCCGTCCGGGACTTTCAAGACCTCCGATGGACACATTCAAATCAACATTGTCCGGGACCGCGAGTTCAAGATCTTCTGCGACCTGCTGAAGCTCGACGAGCTCTGGGCCGAAACGAAGTATCACACCATCGCCGGACGGCTGGCTGAAATCGATGTCCTCAATGACTACGTGGGCCGTTTCACCGCCGACTGGAAAGCGGAAGAGCTATCGGAGCTGCTCAGCAAGGCCGGATTGCAGAACGAGGTGGTCCAGACCTACCGCGAACTGGTGCACCATCCCCAGGCCGAAGCCGTGGGCGTCTTCTCTTGGTTGCAACAGGCGGGTGCCAATGACCCTTGGCCGGTGCCCAACATACCCGGAATGCCCGCCTTCCGGCCCGGTGACCCGCAGGCGCAATCGCCCACCGTTGGCCAGCACACTCGCCAGATCCTCAATGAGCTGGGCTACGGCAAGGAACAGATCGACACACTCTATGCGGAGGGTGTGGTCGCGTGACCAACTCGCAGGACAAGGACAGACAACATGGATGACAAATTTTTCGAGCTTGGGCTGGAACAGCGCAAGAAGGTGGTCGGCGCGGAATACGTCGAGCGCAACCTCGCGGCCGCCGACGATTTCAGTCGTCCCTTTCAGGAGGCGATGACGGCCTGGTGCTGGGGCTTCGGCTGGGGCGACGACACCATCGATCACAAGACCCGCTCGATGCTCAATCTCGTGATGCTGGCGGCGCTCGGCAAGATGCACGAATGGGAGATCCATTGCCACGGCGCCATCACCAACGGCGTCAGCAAGGACGAAATCCGCTCGATCATCCACATCATCGGCATCTACTGCGGCGTCCCACAATCGCTCGAATGTTTCCGACACGCCCGCAAGGTGCTGGAAGACCGCGGCCTGCTGGATGCGGCGGACAAGTGACAGGAAGGCGGGACACGTGACAACACTCGACAAGCACTACATCGATGGCGCCTGGGTGGCGGGGCACGGCGGGCAGGATTTCGCGATCCTGAATCCTGCGACCGAAGCGCAGATCGGCACCGTCACACTGGGCACGGCGGCGGAAGTGGATCGGGCCGTCGCCGCGGCCACCCGCGCCTTCGAGAGCTATTCCCGGACGTCCCGGGAAGAACGGCTGATCCATTTGCGCGCGCTGAAGGCGGCGCTGGAGAACCGGCTGGACGATATGGGCCAGGCCATCAGCCAGGAGATGGGCGCGCCGATCACCTTGGCCGTCAACGCGCAGGCCGGCTGCGGCCCGCGCCATGCGGCTGCCTTTATCGACGCGTTGGAGGCCTTGGACGAGAGCTATGCGCTGCCCAACGGAGATATCATCCGCAAGGAACCGATCGGCGTCTGCGGACTGATCACGCCCTGGAACTGGCCGATCAACCAGATCGCACAGAAGGTGATGCCGGCCTTGGCCGTGGGGGCGACCTGCGTGTTGAAACCTTCCGAGCACACGCCGCTCTCGGCTGCGATTTTTGCCGAATGTGTGCACGCGGCGGGGATCCCGCCGGGCGTCTTCAACCTCGTCTTCGGCGATGGTACCGGTGTCGGCGCGGCGCTGTCGCGTCATCCGGATATCGCGATGATGTCCTTTACCGGCTCGACCCGCGCCGGGGCAATGGTCTCGCGTGACAGCGCCGCGACGGTCAAGCGAGTGGCGTTGGAACTGGGCGGCAAGTCGGCCAATATCGTCTTTGCGGATGCGGACCTGGAAACCTGCGTGCCGGCTTCGGTCAAACGCTGTTTTCTCAACACGGGGCAGGGGTGCAATGCGCCGACCCGGATGCTGGTAGAGCGCGACTGCTACGACCGCGTGCTGGAGTTGGTGCGCGCCACGGCCGAGGCACAGAGGGTGGGCGACCCGTCGAAGGCGGGCGACCATATCGGCCCGCTTTTCGATCGGATGCAATACGACCGGGTGCAAGAAATGATACAGGCGGGCCTGGACGCAGGCGCGCGGCTGTTGGCCGGCGGCCTCGGGCGGCCCGATGGCATCGACCGGGGCTGGTTCGTCAAGCCCACGGTCTTTGCCGATGTCACCAATGACATGCGCATCGCGCGCGAAGAGATCTTCGGCCCGGTGCTCTCGATCATCCCCTTCGACGACGAGGAAGAGGCGCTCCGCATTGCCAACGACAGCGACTACGGCCTGGCCTCCTATGTTCAGACCGGCAGCGCCGCGCGTGCCCGGCGGGTGGCCGCAGGACTGCGTGCCGGCGTGGTCGCGATCAATGGGCAGGGGGCCAGCTACGGCTCGCCCTTCGGAGGTTACAAGCAATCCGGCAATGGCCGCGAGGGCGGGGCCTTCGGGCTGGAGGAATACCTTGAGGTCAAGGTGATGCCTTCGATCGAGGCCATGGAAAAGGCCGGTCGCTTCACCGCGGCCTGAACGGAGAAAACCATGTTGGACGCCTATATCTATGACGGTCTGCGCAGCGCCTTTGGCCGCCACGGCGGTGTGCTGGCCGGCATCCGCCCTGACGACCTGATGGCCCAGGTGATCGCTGCACTGATGAACCGCAGCGACCTCTCGTCCGAGGCCGTAGAGGACGTGGTCATCGGCAATGTCTGCCAGTCGGGCGAGGACAGTCGCAATGTCGCACGTTTTTCCGCGTTGCTGGCGGGGCTGCCGGAAAGCACCGGTGCGCAAACGGTCAACCGGCTCTGTGGCTCAAGCATGTCGGCGGCGCTCGACGTGGCGCGCGCGGTGACGCTGGGCGAGGGAGAGTTGTGCGTCGCGGGCGGGGTCGAAAGCATGACCCGCGCGCCCTTCGTTCTGCCGAAGTCCCCGGCGGCCTGGAGTCGGCAGTCCGAGATCCACGATGCCACCGCCGGAAAGCCTTTCCCAAACCCGGCCTTCCGCGAACGCTTTGGCAGCGAGACCATGCCGCAGACCGCCGACAACCTGGCGCGGGAGTTCGACCTGACCCGCGCGGCATGTGACCATTTCGCGGCGGGCAGCCAGCAGAAGTACCAAACCGCACGCGCGCGGGGCTTCTACGACGACGAGATTACGCCGGTCACCATTTCGGGTCGCAAGGGTGTCGAGACCACCGTGACCGAAGACGAACACCCGCGGCCCGACACCGGTTTCGAAAAGATGGCGCGCCTGCGCCCGCTCGACCCCGAGGGCGTTGTGACCGCCGCCAATGCCTCGGGCATCAACGACGGTGCCGCGGCGCTCCTGATCGGTCGGCGGGGCCTGGGGCCGCGGCCGCGTGCGCGTATCCTTGCCGGGGCGGTGGCGGGCGTGCCGCCGCGGGTCATGGGCATCGGGCCGGCCATTGCCATCCCGAAGGCGCTGGACCGCGCCGGGTTGAGTCTGGCGCAGATGGATGTGATCGAGATCAACGAGGCCTTTGCACCGCAGGTGCTGGCCTGCTGCGCGGCGCTGAAAATCACGCCAGAGGATTCGCGGCTCAACCCCAACGGCGGTGCCATTGCACTGGGTCATCCGCTGGGCGCCTCTGGCGCGCGGCTTGTCCTGACCGGGCTGCGACAGCTGGAGGCCACCGGCGGGCGCTATGCCTGCCTGTCGATGTGCATCGGCTTTGGGCAGGGCATCGCGCTGATTATCGAGCGCACGGAATGAAGGAGGGCAGAGCCATGAAGGACGCCGCAAACCCCATCGTCCAGATCGAAACCGAAGGTGAGATCGGGTTGATCCGCCTTGCCAAGCCGCCGGTCAACGCGCTCGGGGTGGCGCTGCGCGATGCCGTTCACAATGCGCACCAAACCTTGCTGGAGGATGCCGGCATCCGGGCCATCGTACTCTATGGTGAGGGGCGGTTCTTTTCGGCCGGGGCCGACATCAAGGATTTCGGCAAGGCAGACGTGGAGCCGACCTTGCCGCAGGTGCTCAAGGCGCTGAACGACAGCGCCAAGCCGGTCGTGGCGGCGCTGCACGGAGTGGCTTTCGGCGGCGCGCTGGAACTGGCCCTGGCCTGTCACATCCGCGTTGGGGTGCAGCGGCTGCGGATTGGTCTGCCGGAGGTCAAGCTGGGGCTGCTGCCGGGCGCAGGGGGCGCGCAGCGCCTGCCCCGTCTGACCGGGTTGGCCAAGGCCATCGACATCATCTGCACCGGACGCGAGGTCGGCGCCGAGGAAGCGTTGGAGGCAGGCATACTCGACCGGCTTGCAGAGGCCCCGGCGCGCGAGGCCGGTATTGCCGCGGCGCGCGACGTGCTGGCGGGCCGCTTGGCCCCCCGTCAGACCGACGTGTTGTGCGTGGAGGAAGACCAAGGCGCGATTGATGCGGCGCGTCAAAAACTTACCGCCAAGCGCCCCGCCTTGTCTGCACCGCTCAAGGCGCTGGAGGCAGTTTCCGCTGCCACCCTGCCAATCGACGCGGGACTGACCCTTGAGCGCGCGCTCTTCATGGAACTGATGGCGGGTGAGGAACGTGCCGGGTTGGTACATGCCTTCTTTGCCGAACGCGCCACCGGGCGGATTCCCGAGAAGGACGTTGCCCCACGCACGATCGGCGAAGTGGCCGTGATTGGCGGTGGCACGATGGGCGTGGGCATTGCGACGGCGCTGCTCATTGGTGGACATGATGTAAAGGTGATCGAAGCGCAGTCCGATCGGATTGCCACCGCCCGCGCAGGCGTGGAAGCCAACCTCGCCGGTGCCTTGAAACGCGGCAAGCTGAATGCGGCCGGACATGCTGCCGCGCTGGCCCGGCTGACCGCGACCGACAGCCTGGAGGCCGCAGCCGGGGCCGATCTGGTCATCGAGGCGATCTTCGAGGACATGGATGCCAAGACGGCGCTTTTCAAAAAGCTCGACGCGGTTTGCAAGCCGGATGCGATCCTTGCAACGAACACCTCCTACCTTGACGTGAACCGGATTGCCGCAGCCACTGGGCGGCCCGGCAGCGTTCTCGGTCTGCATTTCTTTTCCCCTGCCCATATCATGCGGCTGGTCGAGGTGGTCGCAGCCGACAAGACCGCATCCGAGACCGTGGCAACCGCCTTTGCGCTGGTCCGCGGGCTGGGCAAGGTGCCGGTGCGGGCCGGGGTCTGCGACGGCTTCATAGGCAACCGCATCCTGACGCATTATCGCCGCGCGGCCGAGTACCTGCTGCTTGACGGCGCCGGTTTCGACGAGATTGACGCCGCGCTTGAGGGCTTCGGCTTTGCAATGGGCCCTTTCGCCGTCTCCGACCTGGCCGGGTTGGACATCGCCAAGGCCACCCGTGACCGCAAGGCGGCGACCCGGCCACCCGACGAGCGCTATTCACCTATCGCCGACCTGATCTGCGAAGAAGGCTGGTTCGGGCGCAAGACCAGCCGTGGCTACTACCTCTATGAAGGCGGCAAGGTCACCGGGCCGAACCCCGGCGCGGTGAAGATCGTCGAGGCCGTGCGCAGGGCCCTTGGCATCTCCCCGGATCGCTTCACGGCAGCCCAGATCGTCGACCGCTGCCTGACCGCGATGATCGCCGAGGCGGTGCGCGTACTGGAGGAAGGCATCGCCCTGCGCCCGGTGGACATCGATGCGGTTGAACTCTTCGGCTACGGCTTCCCGCGCCATCGCGGCGGGCCGATGCACCAGGCCGACAGGATCGGTCCAGCGGAACTGATCCACCGCATAGAGACCTATGCCGAGGAAGATCCGCAATTCTGGCAGGTGCCGGACCTGCTGCGCCAGATGGAACGAGAGGGGCGCAGCTTCGCGGACCTGAATGGATGATCCGGCGATGCAGGACGAAAGGACAGAGACATGAGTGAAAATAGCGGCCCCGCCCTGATTGAGGTCAGCGACGCCCTCAGCTTCGACGAACGGGCATTGGAGGCCCATCTGGTCCAACACCTGCCCGGCTTTTCGGGGCCTTTGGAGGTGCGCCAGTTCAACGCCGGGCAGAGCAACCCGACCTATCAGCTCTCTGCCGGCGGAAAGCGCTACGTGCTGCGTAAGAAACCACCCGGTACGCTCCTGCCTTCTGCGCATGCGGTCGACCGGGAATACCGGGTGATGCACGCGCTTCGCGACACCCCGGTGCCGGTTCCGAGAATGCTGCACCTGTGCCAGGACCCTTCCGTGATCGGCACCGATTTCTATGTGATGGAAATGGTCGCGGGTCGGGTTTTTCATGATCCCAGCCTGCCGGGCCTTACACCGCCCGAGCGCCGGGCCTTCTACGCCAGTTTCATCAAGGCGCTGGCCGACCTGCACACGGTCCGGCCCGAGGCGGTGGGACTGAAGGATTTCGGACGCCCGCAGGGCTATCTCTCCCGCCAGGTGGCGCGCTGGTCAAAGCAGTACGCCGCCACCGAGACCGAGACCATCACCGCGATGGACAAGCTGATGGACTGGCTGCCTGCCAACCTGCCGGCGGATGATGAGGCCGCCATCGTTCACGGCGATTTCCGGCCCGGCAATGCCATCGCCGCGGCGGACAGTCCCGAGGTCATCGCGCTGCTTGACTGGGAGCTTTGCACCCTGGGCCACCCGCTGGCCGACCTTGGCTATGTCTGCGCGCTTTACCACGCCGACAACCTGCCCACAGGCCGGTTCAAGGGTCTCGATTTCACGGCCCTGGGCATCCCGACAGAGCAGGAGTTCGTCGAACTTTATCGTCGGTACTCCGGGCGTGACCGGATCGACAATCATCTGTTCTTCGTCGTTTTTTCCTTCTTCCGCAGCGCCGCCATCATCCAGGGCGTCTACAAGCGTGGGCTGGACGGAAACTCTTCGTCACGAAAGGCGCTCGAACTGGGACATCTTGCCCGGGTCCGGGCCGAGAATGCCTGGCGGATCGTCGAGGCGCATTTCTAGGGGCTTTCGATCTCTGGCGGCCACACGCCGCCAGGGCGTTCCGGGACGACCCGGTGGGTGTCGAAAGGCAAAGCGGTCAACTCCCCGTTGTCGATACCTCGGCTTCCAGCCAGTTTCTCAGCGCGCGCAGAGGTGGCACATCGGAGTTTTCCTCCGGCCAGGCCATCCAGTAGGCGCCGCGCATTGGTACAGCTTGCTTGTACAAGGGCTGCAACCGGCCTTCGGCGATCTCGGCCTGGGCGATGTAATCGGGTAGCAGCGCGATTCCGATGCCGGAAATCGCGGCCTGGATCATCATGGAAAACTGGTCGACCATCATGCCGCCGCCGATTGATGCCGTGACGTCGTGCGCGTGGAACCAATCGCCCCAGGCATCGGGCCGGGACTCCAGGTAGAGCAGGGAATGCTCGGTCAGATCGGCGGGGCCTGACAACTGCGCCGCAGCAATGTATTCGGGTGCCGCGCATGCGGTGGCGCGCTCTTCGAACAGCCTAAGGTGCCTGACAGCGGGCCAGTCGGCTTCACCGTAATAGATGGCGGCGTCGAAAACCTCGGCCGAGAAATCGAACCGTTTGATCCGCGTCGAGAGATTCACCGACACCCCCGGATGCTGCTGCAGGAAATGCCCCAGCCTGGGTCCCAGCCAGCGGGTTGCAAAGGTGGGCAGCACCGCAAGCGACAGCGTGCCGCCGTCCGGGTTCGCCACAACCCGGGTGCTCGCGCTCTGAATCAGGTCGAGCGCCGCGCCAACATCCTTCTGATAGGCCAATGCCGCCGATTTCGGCACCAACCGCTTGCGCTGGCGGGTGAAAAGCTCGGTCCCCAACTGCTCCTCCAGCGACAGGATCAGCCGGCTTACCGTGCTTTGCGTCAGATCAAGCTCGCAGGCCGCCGCGGTGACCGAGCGGTGCCGCACTACGGCGTCCAGGGCCAGCAACTGTCGAATCGAAGGCAGGAAGCGTCTGGGTCTCATATTCCATTTCCGCATGAAGTAATGTGAAAATACCAATGTATTCCGCGGATAACAGCAGATAATCCTGCAAAAACGGAATAAAAAACGCTCCCGCGTGAGAAAGGAAAAGACAATGTCAAACAAGACCTCCAAAGGGGTTCCCTTCCAATGGTCCGATCCTTTCCTGATGGACGACCAGTTCACCGAGGAAGAGCGTTTGATCCGTGAAGCGGCCGAAACTTTCGCGCAGGACAGGCTTCTGCCGCGCGTCGAACAGGCCTATCTTGAGGAACATACGGACCCCGAGATCTTTGCCGAGATGGGAGCCCAAGGGCTGCTCGGCGTGACCGTTCCGGAAGAATACGGTGGGGTCGGGGCCTCTTATGTCTCCTATGGTCTGGTGGCCCGCGCTGTCGAACGGGTCGACAGCGGCTATCGCTCGATGATGTCGGTTCAGAGCTCGCTGGTGATGTTCCCGATCCATGCCTACGGCTCGGAAGTACAGAAGAAGAAATATCTGCCAAAACTGGCGAGCGGCGAATGGATCGGCTGCTTCGGTCTGACCGAGGCCGACGCGGGGTCGGACCCGGGTGGCATGAAAACCCGCGCGGTGAAGACCGAGGGCGGGTATCGGCTGACCGGCTCCAAGATGTGGATTTCCAACAGTCCGATCGCGGATGTCTTCGTTGTCTGGGTCAAGTCGGAGGCCCATGAAGGCAAGGTGCGCGGCTTCATTCTCGAAAAGGGGATGAAGGGGCTATCGGCGCCCAAGATCGGCGGCAAGCTGTCGCTCCGGGCCTCGATCACGGGCGAGATCGTGATGGACAACGTGGAGGTCGGCGAAGAGGCCCTGTTGCCCGAGACACAAGGGATGGGTGGGCCGTTCGGCTGTCTCAACCGGGCGCGTTACGGCATCGCTTGGGGGGCGATGGGCGCTGCCGAGGATTGCTTTCGCCGGACCCGGCAATACGGTCTGGACCGCAAACAGTTCAACCGGCCACTTGCCGCGACGCAGCTATACCAGAAGAAACTGGCCGACATGCAGACCGAGATCGCCCTGGGGCTGCAAGCCGCGCTGCGCATCGGGCGGCTGTTCGACGAAGGCCGGTTTGCCCCCGAGATGATCTCGCTCATCAAACGCAACAACTGTGGCAAGGCGCTGGATATCGCGCGGCAGGCCAGGGACATGCACGGCGGCAACGGCATCCACATCGAATATCACGTGATGCGCCACGCCCAGAACCTTGAGACCGTGAATACCTATGAAGGCACCCATGACGTGCATGCCCTGATCCTCGGACGCGCGATCACCGAACTGGCGGCCTTCGCATGATCGGGGCGACGCCGCTGTCCGGTTTGAAGGTCATCGAACTGGCGCGCATTCTGGCGGGGCCGTGGATCGGCCAGACGCTGGCCGATCTGGGTGCCGAGGTGATCAAGATCGAAGCCCCCGAAGGCGATGACACCCGCCGCTGGGGGCCACCTTTCATCGAGCGAACCGGGCCGGACGGCACCAGCGAAATGGTGTCGGCCTATTTCCAGTCCGCCAACCGGGGCAAACGCTCGGTGACCTGCGATTTCAATTGCCCGGCGGATCTTGCGCGGCTCAAGGGCCTGATCGCGGAGGCCGATGTCGTGATCGAGAACTTCAAAGTGGGCGGGCTCGCCCGCTTCGGCCTGGACTATGACAGCCTTGCCGCGACCAATCCCGGGCTGGTCTATGCCTCGGTCAGCGGTTTCGGGCAGGACGGTCCGCGTGCCAGCCAGCCGGGCTATGACTTCCTGATCCAAGGCATGTGCGGCATCATGGACCTGACCGGCGACCCCGCTGGAGAGCCGCAAAAAGTCGGCGTGGCCTGGATTGACATCTTTACCGGGCTCTACGGCGTGATCGGCATTCAGGCGGCTCTTACCGAACGGCTGCGGTCCGGACAGGGTCAACATGTGGACCTGTCGCTGCTGGATTGCGGGGTCGGGGTGCTGGCGAACCAGGCCAGCAACTTCCTGTTGGGCGGAACCGACCCGACACGGCTTGGCAATGCGCATCCCAATATCGTGCCGTATCAGGTCTTTCCGACATCGGATGGTCACGTGATCATCGCCTGTGGCAACGACCGGCAGTTTCGCGCGCTATGCGGGCTTCTGGACCTCTCGGATCTTGCCGACGATCCGCAGTTTGCCACCAATCCCGAGCGTGTCCGCAACCGGGACGCCCTGTGCGCGAAGATTGCGCAACGCAGCGCCACCTTCACCAAGTCTGCGCTGATCGAGGCGCTGACCGCGGGCGGCGTGCCGGCCGGACCGATCAATACCGTGGCAGAAGCGCTGAACGACCCGCAGATCCTGGCCCGCAAGCTGCGCATAGAACCGGAAGGTATCGAAGGTCTGCGCACGCCAATTCTGTTCTCGCGCAGCCCGCTCGCCGCGACCAAGGCCGCGCCGCTTTTGGGTTCGGGCAACAACGAATTCGCGTTCACGCTAAAGGAAAACCGCTAAAGTTCGCTGGAACCTCAAGGTCTTGGGTCGGCAGGAGCACGTTTTCCAGCGCGGCCTCCGAGCTTTGGGTCGCCCGGGGCTGGGATTTTTGCCTGTCTCACGATGACGGGGTGGTCGTGCGATCGGGAACGTGCCCCAGTGCTTGAACCAACGGTGTATCAATGGCTCAGCTTCCTTTGGCGCCCGCTGCCCTGCCGGGCAGTGGATGAGGGGCGCGAACCACGGTGCTGTCGATCATCAGGATGCGCATGGTTAGAACATCAAAGGCCATTGTGCGGCCAGGAACAGCCTGAAGCGGGCGTAGCGCGGTCTGTCATTGCTGAACTGCGGCCAATCGACTGGCGGGACGTTGGGCCGTGGGGCGCTGGCCAAGGCAAAGCCCTATCCAGTTAAATCACGGGAGTCCTGATTGACGGTAATCCCGGAAGTGAGATGTCATTGGCTTGAGTATTTCAATCAACCAATAGCGCGAAAACAAACGCAGTCAGATCCCCTCTCGGCCCAATCCTCCGCGCCAATCAGGCGTCGGTTCAAGGGGCTGCGCGCGGCATCGACGTGGCCAAGATCTCCCCCCTTGCGGTTGCAGTGACCTTCGTCGTCGCCAAGGTGTCTTTGTCTGACACGTCCGGTCTTCCGTTCTGGGGTCGGAAAATCTGGTCGTCCGCCGAAAGGCGGAAATGGCAGGTTGGATCCCCACAGGCGGTGCAGCCGATGCCGGGGAGGTTACCCCCTAAACAGCCCGCGCAGTTTCCCTTGGAAACCGCGCGGGCTGCCGTTCGCCGGGACGCTGCCCCGGGCCCCGCGCCTGTGCGGCGGGCACGCCTGCGCGGCGGGCGGCAGGGTCATCGTTCGCCACTCCCCCTGCACCCCCTGGCATCTCCGAGGGCTCAGGGCGTCGTTCCGCACAGTTTCCCGTTCGGCCCGGCGAACCGTCCCCCGGACGGTACGCTTTCCGCGCCTCACCCCTTCCAGCTCGCAAAGGGCCATTTGCCATGCCCTCTGCACTCCCATGGCAGGGCGTCCTGCGCCTTGCTGGTCGGTCGTCCGAGCAGGGCCCAACCGGTGAGAGGCCATGTCGCCCCTTCTCCTTTGTTCCATCGCGCGCTGGTGACGCCGCGCGATGGAACAAAGGAGAAGGCTCTTCCCAATGCGCGCGGTGTTTCCACCAACGTTAGAATGGAGTGATCTCATGATCATCGAAGACCGCGACCAGGCGACCTGGTCGGACAGCATCCGCGTTGGCGATATCGTCGCCTTCCGCTTCCCGCACGAGACCGACGGGGACGAGTTGCCAAAAGTGCGCCCCACCCTCGTGCTGGAGGTGGATGTGATCTGTGGCAAGCGCCATGTCACCCTCGCCTACGGCACGACCAGCCCGCGCCGCTGCCGGGGAGAGGCCTACACGATCGACGTCTACGGGGCAGAGGAAATTGCCGAAGCCTCACTGCGACGCCCGACCCGTTTCTACGGGGCCCGTCGCCTCCGCGTCTCCTGCGACAATTCCTGGTTCGGCCTGGGAAGGGACAGGGGCACCCCGAAGATCGGGCGATTGAGCGGCGAGAGCCTTGAGCGTCTGCTAGCGGTGCGGGCGCGCATCCATGCCGAGCGTGACATCCGTGCAGACCGGACCCGGCAGCGGCGGACCCTGCGACGTGGGCTGCGCCCGGTAACAGTCGAACGTCGCCGCGCAGGGAAACGCCCCATTCGGGAGTTGCGCCATGTCTGACCTCGACTTCGATCCGCTCCTGAAGCGCGTTCATCGCGTCCTGCAAATGCTGCCGAAAGCCTCGGAAGCGCTTGAGGCACTGCGGAATCTGGAGGCGCTCGAACACAGTCACCTCGGATGCGATCTCGATCGTCGGTTCGCCCAACGGCGGATCTTCGGCGCGCGGGATCTGTTCGATGTCGCAACCTTACTGGGACCGGTGCGACGCGCGCTGGACGCCGAATGGCACCAGGTGGTGATCGACGAAGAGGGCATGGTCCGTCCTGTCGTGGAGCGCCAGCGCCGGACAGCCGCTCTTTGCCCTGGAGGCTGACCTGCAGGATCTCCTCGCGCTGCGTCGTGCCGAAGAGGTCGCGATGAAGCTTCGCATGGAGACCTGCACCTGATCTGACCCGTTCCGGGGGCCCTTGCGCCCCCGGAACAGTCGTCAAACAAACCGCCTTTGAAAAAGTCTTTCGACACCACTTCCTCAACGGCCCGAGTAACGGGCCCCATCACGAGGAAGACAATGTCCAATCCCACGCCCGCCCGAGCTCTCAAGGCAGCCAACCTCGATCCCAACAGTGCCGAAACCGTGCACATCGCCCTGAAAGGGGGCGCCATACTGATGGCCCGTGCCGAAGCGCGCAAACTCGCGGCAACGCCGCCTGCCAACACCCCCAAACCGGAGAAATCCCGATGACGAAACGCGTTGCCGTCTACGCGCGCTACAGTTCCGACCTGCAGAAAGCGACCTCGATCGAGGACTAGGTCGCGGCGGCGGAGCGCTTCTGCCACCGTGAGGGCTGAACCATCGTCCACGTCTTCATGGACGAGGAAAGATCGGGGAAGGACACGCGGCGGCCCGGCTACCAGTCCATGAAGTCCGCAGCAGAGCGCCGCGCCTTTGACGTCGTTCCGGTTGAAGCGGTCGACCGCCTGACGCGCAAGGTCAAAGATGCGATCAACACGCGCGATCTGCTGTCGTTCCAGGATATCCGCCTGGTGTCGATTCAGGAGGGCGAACAGGACGTCGTGAAGGTTCTGTTCGCGGGCTTTGGCGCGCAGATGTTCAGCCAGAAAATCGCCGATCACACGAAACGGGGCATGCAGGGGGCAATCACCCGGTTCCGGCTCCACACAAGCGCCTATGGCTATCGCAAGCGCGAGGTGGAACACGGCCTCAACCGCGAAATCGATCCGGAGGAGGCCGCAATCGTGCGCCGGATCTTCGAGGAATACACCTCCGGGAAATCGACGAAGGCGATCGCCGCCGGGCTGAATGCGGACCGGATGCCCGCCCCGAAGGGCGGGACCTGGGAGAGCACGACGATCCGCGGCAGCCGGTCGCGGCAGGACGGCATTCTGCGCAACCGCCTCTATACCGGCATGGCCAGCGTCTGCCGCAACACGCATACCGATCATCCGGAAACCGGCGCAATACGGAACAAACCCTCGCCGCAGGACATGAACGAACAGGAGATCCCGGAGTTGCGGATCATCGCGCAGTCGCTTTGGGATGCCGCGCAGGCAGAGTTGAGCCGACGTTCGGCACCGACCCCGAAGGTGGCGCGGAGGATGCCGCACCGTCGCCATCTGCTCTCCGGCTTGATGACCTGCGGATGCTGTGGCGCCAATGTTGTCAAATACAACAAGGCCGGCTTCCGCTGTGGAGAGGCCAACAAGGGAGCCTGTGGCAATCGAAAGGGCATCTCGCGCCGTCGTCTTGAACAGCGCGTTTTCGACGCCCTCCGCGCTGTGTTCCAATCAAAAGAGATGCGGCGCCGGTTCGAGTCCGAATACGAAGCCGAACGCGCAGGTCTGCGGGACGGCACGGTTGAAGCAGACCTGTCTCGGCTGGAAGCACAACGTGCCGCAGCAAACCGAGGTCTGGACGGCATCATGACCGCCATCGCCGAGGGCGCGCCCTACGCAACATTCAAAGCAAAAGCGGAGGCGCTGCAGGCGGAAGTCGATGTCCTCACGGCACGGATCGCTGAGAAACAGGCCAGGATCGCCACCCAGGCATCGGTGGTGGAAGACCCCAGCCAAGCCTATGATCTTGCCGTTCAGCAGATGGAGGACTTACTGTCCGAGGTAGGGTACGTCGACGAGGCAAACACATATCTCTCGATGCTGATCAAACGGATCACACTCACAGAAAACACGACCGCACAGCATGGCGTCGAGATCCGCATGAACCTCGCAAACGCCGCGCTGCTGCCCGAAAGCGGGGCCGGAGGGACTGCGGACGGCAAAGCCATGACCGTGATATGCTGAACCCGCAGCAAAACGGCACGCGCGGGGAAGCAAAAGAGCAAATGACGGCCGAGCAAGGGGCTTTGCCCCCTCTGCGCGTGCCGCGCATTCACCCCCGGAGTATTTTCCGAGAGAAGAAACAGGGGCGCGGCGTTGCACGAGTGTGATGGACCTTGCGGGTGCCGCTTGCTATCAGGCGGCGACGATTTTGCAGGAGACCGCCCCATGTCCGCCCACGGCGCCCCGATCCCGATGACTTCGCGTGCCTCCGGCCCCCTGACGGGCGAGGCGCATGTGCCCGGCGATAAGTCGATTTCCCATCGTTCGCTGATCCTGGGCGCGATGGCGGTGGGCGAGACGAAAGTGACCGGCTTGCTGGAAGGGCAGGACGTTCTGGACACCGCCAAGGCGATGCAGGCCTTTGGGGCGCAGGTCGAGAAGATCGACGACACATGGCATGTGCATGGCGTGGGCGTCGGCGGCTTTGGCGAGCCGGGGAACGTGATCGACTGCGGCAACTCGGGCACGGGGGTGCGGCTGATCATTGGGGCGATGGCGACCTCGCCCATCGTGGCGACCTTCACCGGCGACGCCAGCCTGAACAAGCGCCCGATGGCGCGGGTGACCGATCCGCTGGCGTTGTTCGGGACGCGGGCCTACGGGCGGTCCGGCGGGCGGTTGCCGATGACCATCGTCGGCGCCGACGATCCCTTGCCGGTGCGCTACGAGGTGCCGGTGCCCTCGGCGCAGGTGAAATCGGCGGTGCTGCTGGCCGGGCTCAACGCACCGGGTGAGACTGTGGTGATCGAGCGCGAGGCGACCCGCGACCATTCGGAACGGATGCTGGCGGGTTTCGGCGCCACGATCTCGACCGAGGTGACGGACGAAGGCCGGGTCATCACCCTGCAGGGCCGACCCGAACTGAAACCGCAGACCATCGTCGTGCCGCGCGACCCCTCGTCGGCGGCTTTCCCGGTCTGCGCGGCGATCATCACCGAAGGCTCGGACGTGCTGGTGCCCAATATCGGGCTGAACCCGACCCGGGCGGGGCTGTTCTTTACCTTGCAGGAGATGGGCGCGGACCTGACCTTCGAGAACATGCGCGAAGAGGGGGGCGAACCGGTGGCCGACCTGCGGGCGCGTTTCTCGCCCGATCTGAAGGGGATCGAGGTGCCCGCCGAACGCGCCGCCAGCATGATCGATGAGTACCCGGTGCTGTCGGTGGTGGCGAGCTTTGCCGAGGGGCGCACGCATATGCCGGGGGTCAAGGAACTGCGTGTCAAGGAAAGCGACCGGATCGACGCGATGGCGACCGGGCTGCGGGCCGCCGGTGTCCACGTCGAGGAAGGCGAGGACTGGTGGACGGTCGAGGGTCGCGGGCATGGCAATGTCGCGGGCGGCGTGACGGTCGAAAGCCACCTGGACCATCGCATCGCCATGTCCTTCCTCGTCATGGGCTTTGCCTCGACCGGGCCGATGAGCGTCGACGACGGCGGGCCGATCGCCACCAGTTTCCCGATCTTCGAAACGCTGATGGGCAGCCTTGGAGCCGAGATCACCCGCGACTGAGGCGGGGCAGCTGGGGCTTTTCCCCGGGGCGGGCTCTTGCTAGGCCTCGGGAGGGATCGAGAGGGAGTGTGTGATGCAGGCTGCGGCGGGAGTGACGGGGGGCTGCCTCTGCAAGGCAGTGACCTACCGCGTGAGCGGGGCGCTGCGTCCGGTGATCGCCTGCCATTGCAGCCAGTGCCGCAAGACCTCGGGGCATCATGTGGCGGCGACCTCTGCGCCACGAGAATGCGTGGTCATCGAAGGCCAGGTGACCTGGTACGGATCCTCCGACATGGCGCGGCGCGGGTTCTGCGGGACCTGCGGCAGCAACCTGTTCTGGGACGGGCCGGGCACGCATCTGTCGATCTTTGCCGGGACCCTGGACGGGACGACCGGGCTGCGCCTGGCCGGGCATATCTTTTGCGCCGACAAGGGCGATTACTATGACATCGGCGGCGGGCTGCCCTGTGCCGATGGCGCTGACCCCGACATGACGACACAGGTGATCGCGTGAGCTTTACCATCGCCATCGACGGCCCCGCCGCCAGCGGCAAGGGCACCATCGCGCGCCGGCTTGCGGCGCATTTCGGCTTTGCGCATCTGGATACCGGGTTGCTGTACCGGGCGGTCGGACGGCAGATGCTGCTGGGCGTGCCGCCGCTGGAGGCGGCGCAGGGGCTGGACGTGACCGGGCTGGATGCCGAGAATCTGCGCGGGCCAGAGGTGGCGCAGGCGGCCTCGAAGGTGGCGGCGCTGCCCGAGGTGCGCGCGGCGCTGGTCGACGTGCAGCGCGCCTTTGCCCGGCGGTCGGGGGGCGCCGTGCTGGACGGGCGCGACATCGGTACGGTGATCTGTCCCGAGGCAGAGGCCAAGCTGTTCGTGATCGCGGGCGCCGAGGTGCGGGCCGAGCGGCGCTGGCGCGAGCTGGTGGCCTCGGGGCACGAGATCACGCAGGACGAGGTGCTGGCGGATGTGCTTGCGCGCGATCAGCGCGACATGAACCGGGCCGACGCGCCGCTGAAACCGGCCGAGGATGCCGTCACGCTGGACACGTCGAAAATGGACATCGCGGATGCGGTGGCCGAGGCCATTGCCATCGTGGAACGCGCCGGCGCGGCGGGATAGGGGGCGACGCCCCCGCGGGCGTGCCCTGTGATCAGCGCCGTTTCAGCGTATCGCCGTAGTCCAGCTTGGGCGCCAGTTCGATGATCGGCTCAAACTCGGCCTCGGGGTTGTCGACACGGCCCGAGATGATCTGCGCCGCCTTGCGACCGATTTCCGCCCGGCAGGCATCCATCGTCGCCAACCTGCGCGGCAGGCCGTCCAGCAATTCGACCCCGTTGAACCCGGCAAGCCCGATCTGGCCGGGGATATCGATGCCTGCATCCAGCAGGTGCAACAGCCCGCCCGCCGCGATCATGTCGTTGGAATAATAGAGGAAATCGAGTTCCGGCTCCCGTTCCAGCATGGCCTTGGTCATCTCGCGGCCCTTGGCCAGTGCGGATCCGCCGGAATAGAATTCCTGGTCGATGACCTCGACACCTTCCTTGGCGAGCGCCTCGGTGAAGCCCTCGAAGCGCTTTCGCGCCCGGTGGTCCAGCGGCATCTTGGTGCCCATGAAGCCGATGTTGTGATAGCCCTGTTTCAGGATCGCGCGGGCCATTTCGCGGCCCGCCCTGCGGTGGCTGATGCCCACCGCGCAATCGATCGGTTTGCCGTCGGTGTCCATAATCTCGACCACCGGGATGCCGCTGGCCTTGAGCATGGCGCGCGCGGCCTCGGTGTGTTCAAGGCCCGCCACGATCACACCCGACGGCCGCCACGACAGCATCTCGTAAAGGACGCGCTCTTCCTTTTCGGGCAGGTAGTCGGTGACGCCGACGACGGGCTGCAACTCTGTCTCTTCCAACACGCTGGAGATGCCCGACAGGACCTCGGGGAAGACCATGTTGCGCAAGCTGGGGATGATGACCGCCACCAGGTTCACTCGCTGGCTGGCCAGGGCGCCGGCGATCTTGTTGGGCACATAGCCCAGCGTCTTGGCCGCCTCGAGCACCTTCTCACGGGTCGCCTGGCTGACGTCCCCGCGGTTGCGCAACACGCGGCTGACGGTCATTTCCGAGACGCCGGATGCCTCGGAGACATCGCGAAGGGTAAGCGGGCGGGAGTCGTCGGCGGCCAAGGGCAAGTCCTTTTCGTGAGATGGGGGTACGTTATCGCAATCAGGGCGCTGCGCAAGAGCGGTATGCTCTGCAACCATCCGGGATGACAAGCGCCGCGCGGCAGGGTAAGGAGGCGCAGACGGCCCCGTGGCTCAACTGGATAGAGCAGCCCCCTCCTAAGGGGCAGGTTGCAGGTTCGAATCCTGCCGGGGTCGCCATTCTGCGTTCAGTTGTGCCGGTTGGCGGATCAGGCCGCCCCGCGCAGGGCCCTGGCCGCGGCGATGCCGGCCAACGCGCCGAAGAAATGGGATTCCCAGCTGACGCCGGGTTGGCCTGGCAGAACGCTCCAGATCATCGTGCCGTAGACCACGGCCACGCCGACAGCCACCAGCAGAGGGACAAGGCGTCTCTCGACAAGTCCGCGCGCCACCAGAAAGCCGAACCAGCCAAAGATCAGCCCCGAGGCGCCGACATGAATCGCAGAACTGCCGAAGACCCAGACGCCGAGGCCGCCGAGGATCACGATCAGCAGCGAGGCCATGAGCGCCACCGACCGCGCCGTGATGACCAGCAGCGCGCCCAGCACCGCCAGCGGCGCGGTGTTGGCCGCGGCATGGGCGACGGAACCGTGCAGGAGCGGCATGAAGACGATTCCGTCCAGCCCGCCAAGCGACCGTGGTCTGAGGCCCAGCCAACCGTTCACCGCGTTGCCCGTCAGGAGGTTGACCGCCTCCACAACCCAGATCGCCGCCAGAAGGGCGGCCACCCACCCGAAACTCTTGAAATTCAATCTGCCAATCCATCCATGACCGCCGCCCCGGCCAGTACCCTGGCCGGGACTGTCTTATCATGCCGCAACGCCACGCGGAGCGGAACAGCGGCTGTCAGGGCAGTTGCGCGGTGTCGCCCTGGATCTTCAGCTTCCAGTTCTCGATCAGCGTGCCCTCGGTCTTGAGCCGGCTGGCAAGGTAGTACAGACGTTGCGTCGCCGGTCCGTCCGGGGCGGTCTCGAAACGCTGCTTTAGGTAGTAGGGCGGAATGGCCTGCGAATAGAGCGTGGCGTGCAGGGTCACGCTTTGGGGATCGACACCATCGGGCAGGGTGATCTTGTAGGTCAGCTCATCCTTGCCCGCCATCACCCCGGCGTCGTGTTCAGCGCGGCCCTCGGGCATCGTGGCCTTCATGAAGGCGGCGGTCACCTCCGACGCACCGAATCTTTTCTCAAAGGCCTCGGTCCCCGGTTTCGCGGCGCCACAGGGCAGCAGCCGGTTGTCCTTGGGGTGGTAGACGCGGTGGACAAAGCTTGTGGTGAACTGCTTGTTCGCGTTCTGGGTCAGCTCTTCGTAGATCTGCACCTGGGTCTGGTCGTCGATCAGGTCGTGATGCGGCTGATACAGGGCCTCCGTCGCGCCTTCGGGGATGAAGTCGAGGAATTCCGTCTTCAGCGGCTCTCCGTCCGGGCCCATGATGACGCCCGCGCCGTTGGTACAGCCCGAACACCAGATCTGCCTGCCCGTCGCATCGGTCACGCGGACCTCCAGAAAGGCGCGGCGGAACCCGACGCCCGAGGGCAGGCGGTGGCCGGTCTTGTTGTCGACGGTCACGAGGGCCGTCAGGGTGCCGTCTGCGCCGGTCAGGCTCTCGATCTTCACATCGGCCGTCTCGTCGCGGGCCTGCAGGGCCATCGTGTCCATCGAAAGCTGGGCGCCGTTCGTGGCGTAGGTCATCGGGTCCTTGGGGCCCAGACCCATTTCCTCGTCGAACTGCGACAGCATGGCGACCATGAAGGCATTCAGCCCCACGAAATTGTGCCGCTTGTAATTGTCGCGGAAGGGCACCTCTATCTCGTCCTGGGGCAGGGCATGGGGCACGTCGGGCAGGTTCGTGTCCTGGATCGAGGCGATCTGCGTGGTCAGGCTGTCGATCTTGATCTTGCCGTCCAGCGTTTCGAAATTCGCCTTCATGTGGCAATCCTGACAGGACCGGGCAGTGCCCGCGTCGGCGTATTGGCTGTTCTTCCATTCGAGGAAAGTGGCCTGTTCGACCGAGTGCTGGAACTTGACCAGCGGTTCGCGGTAGGTGGCGCCGTATTGATCGGACAGAAAGCTGACGGCGTTCTGTGCGGCCTTGTTCAGAACCGCTTGTTCGGCGGCGGTGAACCCGGGCAGGGGGGCATCGGTGGGGGCGTCCACGTTGGGCAGGTTGATGGTGTGGCAGGCGCCGCACATCTCGCTGTCCTTGATGTAGTCGTCATGCACCGGGGTGATGCCCATCGCGTTTTCCATCGGCTTCTGGCGGACATCGGCAAAGGGGCCGATCAGCCTGTCCGCCGGGGTCATGCGAAAGACGCCGGTGGTGCCGTTCATCAGGTAGGTGTCCAGTGGGTTGTAGTCCGGCTGCCCTTCGGCCCGTTCGGGGGGCGCGATGTGGTGGCAGACCGAACAGGAAATGCCTTCGCGCGCGAGGTTGCCGTAGACGTGGTAGTCATAGGTGCCGTCGGCGATCTGCTTGTCCTTTTGCTCGGTCGTCAGCGGCGTGTGGAGCAGCGCGTAGTCGGGTTTGAAGACATTGCCATCCAGCCCCAGGTCCGGGTTGTCATGGGCGTCGATCTCCAGCTGCCGTTGCCCCATCGCGCCGTGGCAGGACAGGCAGGTGGTGCCAAGGTTATCCGACAGCTCGCCGGCGCCGGCTTCTTTCAGCAGGGCGAATTCGGATTCCAGCTGCGCGTAGAAGATCGGATCGCGCCCGGCGAGGCCCATCGGCGACCAACGCCATTCGCCGTATTCCGAGATGTTGTAACCCTTGCCGTACTCGGACCCGGTCTTGATGAACATGGTCACGCCCGAAGGCGCGCCGCCAAGGCCGCCGTGGCAGCCGACGCAATTGTCGGATGTCAGGAAGTGCTGTGTGTCGTTCGGGCGGGCGGGGACGTGGTCCAGCCATTCGCTGGGCAGGGTTTGCAGCTGTGCCCGCGGGATGTCGATCCCGTCCCGGGGTGGGAACATGGCGGTGAAGGCCGGGTTGACCTCGACCGGCGAGGCCTTGGCCGCCGCCACATGCGCGGCGCGCATCGCGCCGGGATCATGGGCGTCGCTGAGATACGAGGTGATCATTTCGGACAGGTCGGCGCCAAAGGCAGGTTTCTGCGGCCTGGGCAGGTCGCGCCAGCTTTCGTCGACGCGAAAGATCAGCGGGTCGTCGGGATAGCCCTCGACGTTTTCAAGCGCGGAAAAGATCAGCTCCTCTGCGGCGGAGGCGTGGCAGCGCATGCACATCCCGTCGCCGCCTGCGCCAAGGGGCGGGCTGTAGGGCGGCTCAAAGCTGTCGATGACCGGTTTGCGCGCGGCCATGTCGTCCTTGTCGGCAAAATAGACCGAGGCGAAGAACCAGCCGCCGTGCGAGAGGGAACTGTCCTTGACCATGACGGTCCAGTTCAGCCCGCCGGTGTCATAGGCGTAGTCGGTCAGTTCCGCGTCGACCCTGGCGGGATCGTCCGGGGATTGCGCGACCAGCGCGGCGCGCTGTTCGTTGTAGCGGGCAGCGGGCGGGGTCACCATTTCCTTGATGACGATCGCCCCGTCGGGAATGGCGCCTGTGCGTCCGCCTTCCAGCCAGGTGATGATTTCCGGCGAGTAGTACATGCGCACGGCGGGATGGATGCCAAAGCTCATGTTGAAGACGAACGGCCCGGTGTCGCGCCAGCGTTTGTCGCGTTTCCAGTTCAGCCCGACGTATTCGCGGCGGGCGATCCACGGAAAGAGGATCTTTTCATAGTCGATCAGAGGCAGGCTGCCGGGCAGGGGCAGGTCCGCGGGCCTGGCGGTCGCCCCCGGGTCATATGCCGGATCGGACGCCTGCTGGGCGGCGGTCAGGGGGGCCAGAACCTGGCACAGGCACAAAACCAAAGCGAAAATTCCAGGACGCCTCATGGTCAACTCCGATTGAAAATCAATCCCGAGAGTCGCCTAAAAGGCGATTCGGTGAAACCGGCAGAATGAAAAAAATGTGATTGGCGGGTTTCGGCCCGCCCGGGCTCAGAACTTTGGCCGACCGAATTGCCAATCCGGCCAGTGCTTGCGCATCTCGGTGGCGTCGTCGCGATCGGTGATCCCGGCATCGAGGTAGTTCCGGTGAAGGCGTGCCAAAGCGGTACGATCCAGCGTCACGCCAAGGCCGGGGCCATCGGGGACAGGCAACCGCCCATTGTGGAAGGCCAGCTTGCCGCCCTCGATCACCTCGTCGGTCTGCCAGGGCGAATGGGTGTCGCAATCATAGGTCAGGTTGGGCGTTGCGGCGGCAAGGTGGGTCATCGCGGCGAGGCTGATCCCGAGGTGCGAGTTCGAATGCATCGACAGGCCCAGCCCCCAGATCTGACAGATCCTTGCCAGCTCGCGGCTGGCCTGCAGCCCGCCCCAGTAGTGGTGGTCGCTGAGGATCACGCGAAAGGCATCCTGCGCCATGTTGGCGGGCAGGTGGCTGGGGTGGACGACATACATGTTGGTCGCCAGCGGAATATCCGTGGCGGCCTGCACGCGGGCGTTGCCTTCGATCCCGACGGTCGGATCCTCCAGGTACTCGATCAGCCCCTCGAGTTGCGGCAAGAGGCGCAGAGTGGTCTCGACCGTCCAGCCGCCGTTCGGATCGATCCGGAGCGGCGCGTCGGGGAAGGCCGCGCGCAGGGCACGCAAGCCTTCAATTTCCTCCTCGGGCGGCAGGATGCCCGCCTTGAGCTTGATGGCGTCAAAGCCGTGCAACTCCTTGAAGCGCCGCGCCTCTCCCACGAGCTGTTCGGGGGTCAGGACCTCGCCCCAATCGTCGGGATCGGCACGGGAATGCCCGGCGAACTTGTAGAAGAGATAGGCGGAAAAGGGCACATCCTCGCGCACCTGTCCGCCCAGGAGGTCGCAGACCCGGCGCCCGGTGGATTTACCCAGCGCGTCCCACATGGCGACCTCGACCGCGCCGACGACGCGCGGCAAAAGCCGGTCATCGCCGGAATAGCCCTCTTGTCCGCCCGACACGGCCCGCCGGGCGCGCGCCCAGAGGCCGTTCAGGTCGGTCACGTCCAGCCCGGGCAGCAAGGGAGCCAGGGCCGCCAGCCCGTCCAGCACGCCACGGGTGCCATAGCTTTCGCCCAGGCCGATCACGCCGCCCCCGGTCTCTAGCTCGATGATCGAGCGCAGGGCGACGGGCTGGTGACAGCCCGCGTTGTTCAGCAGCGGGGGGTCGGCAAAGGCGATGGGGGTGACGCGCAAATCGGCAATGCGGGTGTCAGACATTCACCAGATTCCCCTCGATGTAATCCATGTTCAGATCCTGCCCCAAGCCCGGATCATCGCGCCCGTGGACATAGCCTTCGGCGTCCATCTCGTCGTCGATGCGGTTCTGATATTCCTTAGGCGCGTCATAGTCGATGAAGGGGTGCAAAAGGCCGCGTTCGTAGAAGCTGGTATTGTGGATCGCCAGCGCGACCGAAAGGTTCCCGGCGCCGGTGCCGTGTATCTCGGTCGACATGTGGAAACACTCGGCCATGTTGGCGATCTTCATCGCCGGGCTGATCCCGCCCACGTCCCAGACCCCGGCGCGGACGATGTCGCAGGCGTCGTGCTTGACCCATTCGGCGCGGGTCCAGTGCTTGCCGGTCATGGTCTCGGGTCCAAGGATGTTCAGGGGCGTGTTCCGGGTCAGCCACTTGTAGGAGGACATGGAGGCCTCTTCCATCGGCTCTTCCATCCAGCGGAAATCAAGCTCGGCCAGCTTGTTGGCCAGCCAGAGTACCTCTGTCCGGGTGTAGAAATGATGCGGGTCCAGCATCAGGGGCACGTCCGGACCGACCGCCTCTCGTACGGCGGCGCAGGCCTGGTAGTCCTTTTTCGGGTCCGGCGCGCCTGGCATGGGCGGCATCCAGCCGTGCAGCTTGACCGCCTTGTAACCGCGTGTGTTCACCATCCAGTCGGCGAAGCGGGCGTAGTCCTCGGGCGTTGCCAGCCCGTTTTCGAGGTCGTCGCCGCACATGGTCGAGCCATAGGCGAGGATGCTGGGCCGCGCTCCGCCCAGCAGTTTCCAGACCGGCTGGCCGGCGGCCTTGCCCTTGAGATCCCACAGCGCGAGGTCCACCGCCGCCAGCACGCGGTCGGTCAACAGCCCGCTGCCAAGCCGCTGCCACTTGTAGACCTTGTACCAGAGCTGTTCGGTGCACAGCGGGTCCTGCCCGATCAGGTTGGGTCGCACGAAACGGTCCAGAAGCGGTTCGGCCATGTCTTGCGGCCGGGTGACGACATGGCCCTGGTGGCCGTCATCAGTGGTGATGGTCAGCAGGCCCGAGGTGGTGTCGCTTTCGGGTCCGGGGTGGCCGTGGCCGTCACTGTCGCGGACCATGCGTGTCTTGTGGCGGAAGGTCTTGGCGGTGATCGTCTCGATTTTCATGGCTGCTCCGGATCGGCAAGAAAGCGTGCGGCCCGCGTCAGGCAGGCGTCGGCGGCGGGTACAAGGCGCCCGCGGTTGATGAAGCCATGTGTCACGCCGGGTTCGACGTGCAGGCTGTGGGGGGTGTCGAGGCGCCTCAGCCTGTCGGCCAGCGCCAGTGTGTCGTCGCGCAGAACGTCGAGCCCGGCGGCGATCAGGCATGTGGGCGGCAGGCGACGGAACTGGTCGTCCGTTGCCTTGAGCGGGCACAGGCGTGGGTCGTGTGCATGGTGTCCCTGCGGGTCGTAGAGCGTGAACAGTTCCTGCATCCGGGTGCGTGTCAGGCCGTACCCCTCGGCATAGTGGCGATAGCTGGACGTTTCGAAATCGTCGCCGAAGACACCGTAATACAGGACAAGGCCCTGAACTGGTCTGTCAAAGGCCAAGGCAAGCGCTAGGTTGCCCCCGGCGGAGGCGCCTGACAGGACAAAGGGCCGACCCGCCAAGCGCGCGCGGAACTGGTCAATCGCCGCGCGGCAATCCTGTAGCCCGGCCGGGAAGGGGTGTTCGGGCGCCAGCCGGTAGGAGATCGAGACCACCGTGCAGCCGCTGTCTCGCGCCATGATCTGGCAGGCACGCTCGTTGAGCGCGATGGAACCGCCGGTCCAGCCGCCGCCGTGGATATAAAGCGCCACCGGACGCTTGGCCGCGCCGTGGTAAATGCGGGCCGCCTGTGGCTGGCCGGCCGCACCGGTATAGTCCGTGTCTTCGGTCGGCACCCAGTCTGCCCCCTCGGCCCAGAAGGTCGCGGCCTCGGCGTCGGACAGGCTTTCGTGCGTGCGGATGGCCTCGGCCATGCCGGGGGCCAGCTGGTCCTGCCTTGTCATGCTTCGGCCAGGTATCTGTGGCGCTGGCGGGTGCCGCGGAGTTTCGGGTCGGGGATCGGGACGGAGGACAGCAGTGCCTTGGTATAGGGGTGCTGCGGGTTGGTGATGATCTCCTCGGTCTCGCCGATCTCGACGATCTTGCCGCGGTACATTACGGCCACCCGGTCGCAGAAATAGCGGATCACGGCCATGTCGTGACTGATGAAGATGAAGGACAGCCCCATCTCGGCCTGGAGTTTCAGCAGAAGGTCCAGAACCTGCGTGCGGATCGAGACGTCCAGCGCGCTTGTCGGCTCGTCCGCGATCACCAGCCGGGGTTCCAGCGCGATGGCACGGGCGACGACAATACGCTGTCGCTGACCGCCGGAAAAGGCATGCGGGTAGCGTTCCATCATGCCCGGGTCCAGCCCGACCTCTGTCAGCAGTTTCGCCACTCGGTCCTCCAGTTCCTGCCCCTTGGCGATGCCGTTCACGACCAGTGGCTCCGCGATGATCTGCTTGACGGTCATGCGCGGGTTCAGCGAGGCGAAAGGGTCCTGAAAGATCATGCGGACCTGCTTGCGCGTGTCGCGCAGTGCCTCCTTGTTCGCGGTCATCAGGTCCTGACCGTTGTAGTCGATCACGCCGGCGTTGGGGTCGTAGACGCGGGCGATGCAGCGGCCCACGGTGGTTTTGCCCGACCCGCTTTCGCCCACGATCCCCAGCGCCTCGCCCTGTTTGAGGTCGAAACTGACGCTGTCCACGGCGCGGGTCACGTCGGTCACACGCTGAAAGAAGCCCTCCTTCTTTTCGAACCGCAGTTGCAGGTTCTCGACCCGGAGGATGTTGCCCGCGTCCTGCGCCGGCCGCACCTTGGCCGCTGCCGGCTCTTCTAGACGGCGCACCGCGCCCAACAGCTTGCGGGTATAAGGGTGCTGCGGCGCGTCAAAGATCTGGTGGATGTTGCCCTGTTCGACGACGTGGCCCTTTTCCATCACCACGACCTCGTCGGCGATTTCGGCGACCACGCCCATGTCATGGGTGATGAACATGATCGCCATGCCCAGTTCGGTCTGGAGGTTCCTCATCAGGTCGAGGATCTCGGCCTGGGTGGTCACGTCCAGCGCGGTGGTCGGTTCATCCGCGATCAGCACGTCGGGGCGGCAGGACAGCGCCATGGCGATCATCGCCCGCTGTCGCATCCCGCCCGAGAATTCAAAGGCGTAGCGGTCCACAGCCTTGTCCGGGTTGGGGATCTCGACCTGTTTCAGAACCTCGATGGCAAGGTTGCGCGCCTCTTTCTTCGACACGTCGCGGTGCAGGCGGATGGCCTCGATGATCTGGCTGCCGATGGTATGGACCGGCGAGAGCGACGACATCGGTTCCTGAAAGATCATCGCGATGCGTCCGCCGCGGATCTGGCGGATCGCGGGGCCGCGCGGGTCCAGCGCGGTCAGGTCGATCTCTGTCCCGTCGGGATTGAACAGGATGCGCCCGCCGTTGATCTTGCCTGGTGGCGGGACCATGTTCAGGATCGTTCGCGCGGTGACGGACTTGCCCGAACCGGACTCTCCGACGACGCAGGTGGTCTTGCCCCGGTGAAGGTCAAAGCTGATCCCGTGCAGCACGTCAAAGACGCCCTGCCGCATGGAAAATCCCAGGTTCAGGTTCTGGATCTGCAGGATGGGGTGCATGTCAGTGGCCATATGGATCCGCGGCATCACGCATGCCGTCCCCGAGAAAGTTGAAGGCAAGGACCGCGACGACGACAAAGCCGCCCGGAATGAAGAGCCAGGGCGCCTGGCTGATCGAGATGATGTTCTGCGCCTCTTTCAGCAGCACGCCCCATGAAATTGCCGGTGGTTGCAGGCCCAGGCCCAGGAAGGACAGCCCGGTTTCCGCCAGGATCATCAGGGGGATCGCGAGCGTCAGCGAGGCGATGATATGCGACGACAGCGAAGGCAGCATGTGCCGGAAAATGATCCGCCCCTCCGACGCGCCATCCAGCCGGGCCGCGATGACGAAATCGTCGTTCTTCATCGCCAGGAAGCGCCCCCGCACAACCCGGCCCAGTTCCGTCCAGCCGACAAGGCTGACGATGAGGGTGATGACGAAATACTGCTGGTAGATCGGCCAGTCCGGTGGCAGCGAGGCCGCCAGCGCCAGCCAGATCGGGATCGTCGGCAGGCTGAGCACGAACTCGATCATGCGCTGTATCACCGCGTCGACGCGGCCGCCGTAATAGCCCGATAGCCCCCCAAGCGTGATGCCCAGCACAAGGCTGATCGCCACACCCACCAGGCCGATCGACATGGAAATCCGGGTTCCGTACAGGATGCGGCTGAACATGTCGCGGCCCAGCCTGTCAGCCCCGAAGACAAAGAACTTTTCACGCGGATCCTGCGTGGCAAAGAGGTGGCGGTCACTGTCCCAGAGACCCCAGAACTTGTACTCGGGGCCGCGTCCGAACAGCGTCAGGTAGATCTTTTCATCGGACTTGACGTAGGTGATGGCCAGCGAGGCGGGATCGCGCTGGCGGTCCATCTTCCAGACGTAGGGGCGCAGGCGGATGCCGTCGTCCGTGCGGTCGATCAGGTGGATCATCTGCGGCGGATGATAGACCGCGCGCCGGTTCTGTTTCGTCGGATCGTCGGGGGCGACGAACTCGGCAAAGATCGACACAAGGTACAAGAGCCCGATGATCCAGAGCGCGAAGACCGCCAGCCGGTGCCGTTTGAAGGCCCACCAGGTCAGTTGCCATTGCGAGGCGATGGCAACCTTGTCGGGTGCCTTGTCCGGGTCGATGGCCGGGGCGTCGTGCACATGGCTTTCCGCCGGAAGCGCCGCGCTGTGCGGATCGTCTTCGGGCGTGGTGTTCGTGGTCGAGTCACTCATAGCGCACCCGTGGGTCGAGAAGGACAAGGAGAATGTCCGAGATCAGCATGCCGATCACGGTCAGCGAAGACAGAAGCAGGACAAAGGCGCCCGCCAGGTACATGTCCTGGGATAGCAGCGCCTGTAGCATCAGCGGCCCGGCGGTTGGCAGTGACAGGACGATGGCTGTCACCACGGCGCCCGACACCAGGTTGGGCAGCACCCAGCCGATGGTCGAGATGAAGGGGTTCAGCGCGACGCGGACCGGGTATTTCATGATGAGGGCAAACTCCGACAAGCCCTTGGCGCGCGCCGTGTCGACATAGGGTTTGTTCAGCTCGTCCAGCAGGTTGGCGCGCATGATGCGGATCAGGCTGGCGGTGGCCGAGGTGCCAAGCACGATGACCGGCAGCCAGAGGTGTTCGACCAGGTTCCAGACCTTGGCCGCGGACCACGGCGCGTTCTGGTATTCGGGGCTGAACAATCCACCCACGTCGGTGCCGAAGTGAACCACGCCGATATACATCAGGATCAGCGCCAGCAGAAAGTTCGGGGTCGCCAGGCCGATGAAGCCGATGGTCGTGGCGATGTAGTCGCCGATGGAATACTTGTGCACGGCGGAATAGACGCCGATGGGAAAGGCCACGGCCCAGGTGAACAGAAGCGTCGCAAAGCTGAGGCAGAGCGTCAGGCCCATGCGTTCCCACACCAGGTCGGACACCGGCTGTCGCCATTCGAAGGACATGCCGAAATCGCCCTGCAGCAGGTTCGCCACCCACTTGAAATATTGGACGTAAAGCGGCTGATCGAGCCCGAAGCGCGCGCGCAGGTTGTCGATGGAGGCCTGGTCCAGAAGCTCGTTCGACTCGCCCAGCTTGGCGATATAGGTGGTCAGGTAGTCTCCCGGCGGCGCCTGGATCAGCAGGAAGGCCACGACGGAGACCGCGAACATGAACGGGATCATCCAGATGACCCGTTTGAGGATATAGCGCCAGATCATGGGGAACCTCTTGCGTCAGGCCCGCGACGGTCGCGCGGCCCGCGTCGGGTGGGTGGGGTGCGCAGTGGCTGCGCACCCCGGCGGCGGATCACTCCGCGTAGAAATACGTCTGCGGCAGGGTCGGGCCCGGATCGGGGTACATCCATGACCCTGGCAGGGCGTCGGGCACATTGCGCAGCTTGGCGTTCACGACGCCGTAGACGCTGGGCCGGGTGGTGATGCCGATGATCTCGAACTCTTCCGCCGCGATGCGGTGGATCTCGCGGAAGATGTCCAGCGCCTTGTCCTGGTCGGCCTCGGCCTTGAAGTCATCATACAGCTCGAACCGCTTTTTCATGGACTCGCTGGGCTCTTGCCCGTCTGCGCCGCCCGACAGGTGCCAGCGCGCCCATGGGATTGCAAACCACGAGGCCTGCGGGTGGATCGCCAGCACGTCGCGCGGGCTCAGCGTCGGGTCCAGCCCGCCGGGCGCGCCCCAGACCATGAAGTCATGTTCGTTGGCTTCGCCGCGGTTGTAGTAGATCGACCGTTCCACGCTGCTGGAGTTCAGGCCGATGCCGATCTGTGACCACTGGTCCTTGATGATCTCAAGGCTGTCCCCCCAGTGCGGCACCTCGACGCCGGGATAGTTGACGTTGAAAATGATCGGATCTCCGGACGGGAACAGGCGGATGCCGTCGTCGTTGCGCTCGGCATAGCCTGCGGCATCCAGCAGTTTGTTGGCCCGGTCCGGGTCATAGTCGGTGTGCTGGCGGCCCAGTTTCTCGTTGTAGAGGATGTGCTGCGGCAGGGGGCCGATCTGCCAGGGTTCACCGACGCCCTGGTAGACGATGTCGATGATCTCTTCGCGGTCGATGCCCAGCGATAGCGCGATCCGCACGTCCTTGTTGGTCAGGAAGGCCCGCATCTCGGGGTCCTTGTGCGTGTGGTTGAAGTGGATTGCCATGTCATTGGAATCCGCTGCGGTGCGCTGGTACAGCTTGTACCCGCCCTTGTCCTGATTCTGGTACAGCACCGGTTGGTTGGCCAGCGTCGCGATCCGGCGGGCCTGCATGTCGACGTTGCCGGCGATCGCTTCCAGCAGGATGGCCTGAGCGTCCTGCGACACGCCCCATTGCAGCCGGTCGACGTAGGGCAGCTGATTGCCCTCGGTGTCGACCTGCCAGAAGTAGGGGTTGCGCTCCATGATGACTTGGGTGGACCCGGCGGTATAGCCGTCGCCGGTGACGACCCAGGGGTCCAGCGTCGGGCGTTCTGCATTGGCCCAGCGGTTCGGCGCCTCGACCTCACCACATTTCAGGCGGTAGAGGCTGGGCCAGTCCTCGACGGCCTCGGTCGCATCGACCATCTGCTGGACGTCGGCGTTGTATTTCGGGTGGAACTGCTGGCAGTAATGCTTGGCCCAGAGCACGGGTTCCTGCGCCAGCGGTGTGGCTAGCTCTGTCAGGAAGGTGCCGTAGGGCGCGGCGAATTTCAGGGTGACGGTGTAATCGTCGACCTTTTCCGCTGTCATGACCTCTCCGGCGACGACAAAACGGGCCGGGGCGTTGGGATAGAATTCCTTGTTCTGCAGCAGGTCTTCGACGAAGAACATGATGTCGTCGGCGGTAAAGGGTTCACCGTCCGACCATTTCATGCCCTCGCGGAGGTGAAAGGTGAATTCGGAACTGTCCTCGTTGACCTCCCAGCTTTCGGCGATGTTGGGCACAACGCCGGAGAAGTCGGGCTTCCACCGGGTCAGGCCTTGGGGCATCACGAAGCGCAGGATCGAGTTGTGGTCGTTCGAGCCGGACAGGAACCGGCGGATTTTGCCACCGTATGTGCCGATCTCGTTCAGCGGCGTGATCACCTCGGGCTGGTCGGGCAGGCGGGCGTCCACCTCGGGCAGGTCGCCTGCGGCGACCTTGTCGGCCAGCATCGGCGCGTCGGTATATGCAGCGGCGGCCAGCGGCATGAGCAAGGCGCCGATGGCCGCAGTGGCCAGCGATGCAATTCGCCAGTGTTGGGTCATGTCTCTCCTCCCTGAGCGCGTGAATCGCGCTTTTTCAGTGCCTCGACTCTGCATTGAGTTTACAACTTGTCAAACTAATTTTATATGTTGTAATGCGTCTGGGGGCGCTGTTGCTGGAGGGGAAGATGGCTGAGGCACAGGGGGCAAAGTCGACGCGCGGCGGGACGCGGCTTGAGGAAAGCGTTTATTCCGAACTGCTTGACGCAATCCGTAGCGGAACCTTTTCGCTGGGTCAGCGCCTGCCCAGCGAAAACGAGCTGGCGGGCGATTATGGTGTGTCGCGCCCGGTCGTGCGCACGGCGCTTGCCCGTTTGCGCGAGGATGGCCTGATCGTGTCAAAGCAGGGGGCCGGATCTTTCGTCAGCGTTGGTCCGCCCAAGGAAGGCGCAGGATATGAGCCGCTGGGCAGTATCGACGACATTGCCGCCTATTTCCGGTTTCGTCGCTTTGTCGAGACCGAGACGGCGGCGCTTGCGGCGGCGCGGGCCGGAGCGGCAGATGTCGCCGAACTGCGTGGCTATATCGCCGAGATGCAGGGATTGGCGGAGGCGGGTACGGCAACGGTCGAACCGGACCTTGCGTTTCACTTCAAGATTGCCAAGTTGTCTGACAACCGATTCCTGCTTGAGACCATAAAGATGCTACGCCCGCACATGCTGTTCATCGGCAAGTTCGTCCGCTCGCTGGGGCGGAGCGGATATGCAAAGGGCAAGCGCGACATGAGCAGTGAACACCAGGTCATCGTGGATGCGCTGGAGGCAGGGGATGCGGCAGCGGCCCGCGCCGCCATGGGCGCGCATATCGACGGCTCGGAAAACCGGGTCTTCAAGGGGGAGTAGATGGGGATTGAGATCACATGCGTAGCGCCGGTTGGCGCCGGGGTCGGCGAAGGCGCGGTCTGGGATGACCGGGCGCAGTGCCTCTGGTGGGTCGATATCCCGGGGGGCGTCATCTATCGCTATGACCCGGCCACGGGCAAGAACCATGCCATCGACTGGGGTGAGCCGGTGGGGTGCCTCGCGGTGCGGGAACAGGGCGGGTTGGTGCTGGCGACGAAGTCCGGATTCTGGTTCTTCGACCCGGAGACCGGCGCGCGCGAGGCGATTCACGATCCAGAAGCACATCTGCCAAACAACCGGTTCAACGATGGCGCGACCGATGCGCAGGGACGGTTCTGGGCGGGAACAATGAAAGACGGTGGCGACCCCGAGGCGCTGGGCACCTTCTACCGGCTCGATCCGGACGGGACGGTGACGGCCTGGCGCGACGGGATCTTTACGACCAACGGGCTGGCCTTTTCGCCCGATGGGCGACGGATGTATTTCTCGGACAGCAATCCGGGCGTGCGCACCATCTGGGCCTGCGACTACGACACCGCGACCGGCACACCAGGCGACCCGGAGGTGTTCTTCGACACGCGCTCTGTTCCGGGCCGACCGGATGGTGGCACCGTGGACGCCGAAGGCTGTTACTGGCAGGCCGGTGTCTCCGGCTGGCAACTTTATCGCCTTTCGCCAGAGGGCGACTTGCTGACGACCATCGACATGCCGGTGGAAAAGCCGACCAAGCCGATGTTCGGCGGCGCGGACCTGGCCACGCTTTTCGTCACTTCGATCGGTGCCGGGCTGGCCGACGACCCCGCGCAGCCCTTGGCCGGCGGCCTCTTTGCAATCACCGGTGTGGGCGTCACCGGGCTGCCGCAACCTCGTTTCCAGGGATGACCCGATGAAGATCACCGGATTGCGCAGTTTCATGTCCCGCGATGGCAACCGCCCGCGCGTGATCGTGGCCATCGACACGGACGAGGGGATCACCGGCTGGGGCGAGTGTTACAACCACGGCCCCGACCGCGCCCTGCCGCCGCTGCTGGAGTATCTCTATACCCAGATCAAGGGCGAAGACCCGCGCCGGATCGAGCGCCTGATCCTGAAGCTGTATCAGCACAGCCGCTTTCCCCCGGGCGCACTGGGCCTGGCGGCGATCTCGGCCATCGACCACGCGTTGTGGGACATATCGGCCAAGGCCGCCGGTTTGCCGGTCTACATGATGCTGGGCGGGCATGTGCGTGACCGTGTGCGCGTCTACCTTGGCGTCTATTCTGCGCCCGAGGCTGAGGAAATTCGCGACCATTGCGCGGCCATGCAGGAGGCGCACGGATTTACCGCCTTCAAGTTGTCGCCTTACCGTGCGGACATCCATGCAGAGCCTTGGGGCAAGGTGATCCGGGCCACGACGGACTGGGTGGCGGATCTAGGCACGCTTTGTCCCGATTTCGAGTTCGCCTTTGACGCACATGCGCGCATCTTCGAGCCCTGGCAGGCGGCAGAGCTGGGCAACGCGCTGGCACCTTTCCACCCGCTGTTCTACGAGGAGCCCATGCGGCCCGAGAATATCGAGGCCTGGGGCGCACTGAAATCGCAGCTGCGGGTGCCGTTGGCCACGGGTGAAAGCCTCTATTCCCGGTTCGAGTTTCTGCGCCTTTTGCAGGCTGGCGGAGCGGATATCATCCAGCCCGACATCTGCGCCGTGGGCGGCCTGTTGGAGATGCGCAAGATCGCCGCCATCGCCGAGGCATTCTATGTCCCTGTCGCGCCGCACAACCCGATGGGGCCGCTGGCGACGGCGGTGAACCTGCATTTCGCCGCCGCCTGTCCGAACTTCAAGATCCTCGAATACCGGCTGCCCGGTACATCGGCTTTCCTGGGGCGCGATCTTGCCCCGGTCGACGAGGCGGCGGGCTATGTTCAGGACCCCTACATGCCGGTGAACGGCTACCTGGAACTGCGTCCGCACCGGCCGGGCTGGGGTGTCGAGATCGACGAAGACTACCTGAAAACGGATCGCTATGTGCATTGGGAGCGCAAGCTGCCCATCCGCCCGGACGGGTCGACGGCCTATACCTAGGATGAACGGCGATCCCGAAACCCTGCGTGCCACGCTGCGCGATCTTCTGGCCTTGCCCGAGGCGCGCCCCGACCCCGTGGCCGAGGTGCAAGAGGCCGTGGGGAAGGATGCCGGATCAAGGGTCGAGCTGCGGCTGGACGAGAAACCCGCAACGCTCTGGCTGCCGGAGGGGGATGGACCCTTTCCCGCCGTTCTCTATTGCCACGCCCATGGTGGGCAATACGCTCTTGGCCGACGCGAAGTGGCCGAGGGCGCACCCTGGTTGGCGGCCCCCTACGGCCCCGATCTTCTTGGCGCCGGCTACGCTGTGCTGGCGATGGACATGCCCGGCTTTGGCGACCGCCAGTCCGAAGGCGGCGAAAGCGGGCTGGCCAAGGCGGGATTCTGGCGGGGCCAACCGCTGTTCGGCCAGATGGTCGGCGACCAACTGGCGGCCTTCGACTGGCTGGCCGGCCATGACCGGATCGACGGCAATCGCATCGCCACGCTAGGCATGTCGATGGGGGGCGCGCTGGCCATGTGGGTGGGCGCGCTAGAGTTCCGGGTGGCGGCGGTGGCGCAATTGTGCATGCTGGCCGGCATCGAGGGGTTGATCGAAACCGGCGTCCACGATCGTCACGGGCTTTACCTGATCGTACCGGGGCTGCTGCGCCACGCGGACATGGGGCAGGTCGCCAGCCTGATTGCGCCGCGTCCGCAATTCGTGGCTCACGGGGGCGTTGATCTCTTTACCGCGAATCCCGCCGGGGTGCAGGCGACGCTGGACCTGCGCCTTGCCTATGAAGCCACCGGGCAGACCGATCGGCTGGTGACCTGGATCGACCAGGCGACCGGCCACAAGGAAACCCCGGCCATTCACCAAGCGGTCCTGGATTTCCTGGACCGCACACTGACCAAGAGGACATCATGCTGAAGAAACTGCTGATCACCGGTGCCACCGGCAACCTGGGCGTCGTCTGCCGTGAGCGGCTGAAGCCCATCGCCGAAACCATCCGCCTGTCCGATCGGCCGGGTGCGGACATGGGGCAGGCCGCCCCGCACGAGGAACTGGTGCCCTGCGACCTGGGCGACAAGGCCGCGGTCGAGGCGCTGGTCGAGGGCTGCGACGGCATCGTCCACATGGGCGGCCAGTCGGTCGAAGCCAACTGGGACACCGTGCGCAACGCCAATATCGACGGGGTCTTTCACCTCTACGAAGGTGCGCGCAAATCCTCGGTCAAGCCGCGCATCATCTTTGCCAGTTCGAACCACGCCATCGGCTTCTACAAGCAGACGGAGCGGCTGGACGCCAACAGCACGCCCCGGCCCGATGGCCTTTATGGCGTGTCCAAGGTCTTTGGCGAGGCGATGGCCAGCATGTACCACGACAAGTACGGGATCGAGACCGCAAGCGTGCGGATCGGGTCGTGCTTTCCGGAGCCCAAGAACCACCGAATGTTGTCCACTTGGATGAGCTTTGATGATTTCATGCAGCTGATCGAACGCATCTTCATGGTGCCGCGTCTGGGCTGTCCCATCGTCTACGGCGCCTCGGCCAATGGCGCTTCGTGGTGGGACAACCGCGAGGTGACCTATCTGGGCTGGCAGCCCAAGGACAATGCGGAACAGTTCCGCGCCAAGCTCGACGCCGAGATGGACCCGCCGCCGGCCGATGACGCCAACGCGCTGTACCAAGGTGGCGCGTTCTGCGCCGACGGCATCCACGAAGACTGAGTCCACGAGGAACACCCCAGATGATCGACCCAATCGCCTTGCGCGACATTATCCGTTCCGGCCTGCTGTCCTTTCCGGTGACGCCATTTGATGCCGAGGACAGGTTCAATCCCGGTGCCTTTTCCGCCCATCTCGAATGGCTCAGCCCGCACAAGATTGCGGGGCTGATCGTGGCCGGGGGCACTGGCGAACTGTTTTCTCTGACCCCCGCCGAAGTGGTCGAGGTGGTCAAGACTGCGCGCGCCGCCCAACCCGGGCAGCCGGTGATCGCCGGTTGCGGCTATGGCACGCGCATGGCCTGCGAGATGGCGCAGGGCATCGAGGCGGCGGGCGGTGACGGTATCCTGCTGTTGCCGCACTACCTGATCGGCGCCCCGCAGGACGGGATCGAGGCGCATATCCGCAGTGTCTGCAACGCCACCAACATGGGCGTGATCGTCTACAACCGCGGCCAGTCTGTTGTCTCTGCCGATACGCTTGCGCGGCTGGCCGAGGAATGCCCGAACCTGATCGGCTTCAAGGATGGCACCGGCGACATCGACACGGTGCGGCGCATCACCATCGGGTTGGGGGATCGCCTGGCCTATGTCGGCGGGATGCCCACGCACGAGCTTTTTGCCCAAGCCTTCCGCGGTGCGGGTGTGGATACCTATTCCTCCGCCGTTTTCAACTTTGTCCCTGAAACCGCGCTGGAATTCCACGCGGCTTTCCAGGCCGGCGACGATGCCAAGTGCGAGCAAATGCTGAGCGACTTCTACTATCCCTTTGCCAAGGTCCGCGACCGCAAGACCGGCTACGCAGTGTCCGCCATCAAGGCGGGTGTGGCCCTGCGTGGGTTCGACACCGGTCCGGTGCGGTCGCCGCTGACCGACCTGACCGGAGAAGAGCGCGAGATGCTGAAAGCCGTGATCGGTGAGCGGCGGTAATTTCGGGCGCTTTTGCGTGAATTGAGATGGCGGCGGCAGAGAAATCTGTCGCCGTTTTCTATTTGTGGGGTTTCTGAATGGTGATGTGAGGCCGCATAATATTCGGGTCCCCAATTTCAGTATCCCGCTCCTCCGGAAATCGAAAGGATCCACGGGCCAGCCTGTTCGAAACATCAGGCCAGAGTCCGCTTCACCAGTTCACCGGGTTGGGACGGTGATTGATGTCGGGTTCTTCGCTCGCCTGAATTTTTGTCTTGAAAATCATGGAGATGCAGGCGGGAGTCGAACCCGCATGTTCCGGATTTGCAATCCGGCGCCATAACCATTTCAGCCACTGCATCCAATGGCGGTAGGCATTGGTCTCGAACCAAATTCTTGGGAAAGAACGCAACGATTAGCAGTCGTGCCCCGCACCTTGCGGGTTTACCTACCGAATGGAGGTCAGCAACAACTGCGATATGTCATTTGCGTGGTCATGCGGGATTGAATAGGCGGATATGGCACATGGGTCAAGGCATTTGTTCCGATATGCCGGTCCGGAAATCCGGACCGTGGGCGCCAAAGAAATGTGACGGTTTTGGCCCCTCATGTCGCGAACAGGCTCGCGGCCGTCGCGCGTTGGAGTCATGCGGCACGGATCCTTCCCACCGGGACATCTGCATGCTGTCACCCTATTCGCTCGACCGGCTGTTTTCCGACACCGAGTGCGACCAGATCATTCGCCTGACACAGGCGCAGGAGTTCAGCGATGCCGGGCTGGTGCGTGGGCGCCAGAACGATAGTATCCGCGTCGCGCGTATCACCTGGCTGGACGAAGAGGGCGAGGGCGCCTGGGTCTTTCGCCGTGTGATGGAGGCCGTGCGCGACGTGAACCGCGCGCATTTCGGCTTTGCCCTGACCGAATTCGCAGAGCGGGCTCAGGTGGCACTATACGCTTCGGAGGCGGGCGGGCACTTTGATTGGCATTCGGATATCGGTGCCGGGGCTTTCGCCCGGAAACGCAAGCTGACCCTTGTCGCGCAGCTGAGTGAAAGTGACGCCTACGAGGGCGGGCGGCTGGAGTTGAACGGCAACGGCCATGTGGAAACGGCAACTGTGGCACGCGGCAGCGCCATCCTGTTCCCCAGCTTTACCTTGCACCGGGTGACACCCGTCACGTCGGGCCAGCGGTATTCCCTGACGACCTGGGTCCACGGGCCGGAATTCACCTGACCCTTTGCCATTCGCCCGCCTGCCGTTACGCTGACCTAACGTAAGGCTTGGGGAGGTCAGGGGTATGGGGAAACCGGTCACATCCATCACCATCGTGGGGGGTGGAACAGCGGGCTGGCTGGCCGCCTGTTTCCTGCGGTCGAAATGCGCCGCCAAGATCAAGATCACCCTGATCGAGTCGCCCAACGTGCCCACCGTGGGCGTGGGGGAGGCGACGGTCCCGCACATGCCCGTCACGCTGCGCGAGATGGGCATCGACGACCAGGAGTTCATGCGCCGCTGCAACGCCTCGTTCAAGATGGGCGTGATGTTCAACAACTGGAATGTCGACCGAAAGGGCAGATTCATCCGCTACATGAACCCCTTTGCCAGCCCGCCCCGGATCGAGGGCGTCGAGGCCGGTCACTATTTTCAGGCCTACGGCGCCGGGAACCGGGACTACATCCGCTCCTTCTCGCCGCTCATGGATCTCTTTGATACCTGGAAATGCCCGTTTTCCCTGAACAAGCAGGGTGATGATCCGATGCCCCGGGCAGGCTATGCCTATCACCTTGACGCGGTGAAATTCGCGGGGCTCTTGGCCGAACGGGGCCGTGATCACGGTGTCCAGCACATCCTGGACGATGTCGACGATGTGGAACTGGACGAACGCGGGTTTGTCGCCGCCCTGGTCTTGCGGGAAACCGGCAGGCACCCGGTGCAACTGGTTCTCGATTGCACCGGCTTTCGCGGGCTGGTCATCCAGAAGGCGCTGGGCGAACCCTTTGTCAGCTACGCCGAGTATCTTGGAAACGACCGCGCGATGGCGCTGCAGGTGCCGCATCCCGATCCCGAAAGGATCCGCGCCGCCACGCAATCCACCGCGCTGGGGGCTGGGTGGAGCTGGGCCGTGCCGCTCTTTAACCGGATCGGTACGGGCTATGTCTTTTCCTCGGCCCATCGCAAGGACGACGAGGCGGCAGAGGAATTCCTGGCCCATCTGGGCGACATGGCGCCGCCGGGAGCGGAGCCGCGCGTGATCCCGATGCGGGTGGGGAGGTCGCGCCGGGCCTGGGTCAAGAACTGCATCGCTCTGGGCCTGTCGGGAGGGTTCATCGAACCGCTGGAATCCACCGCGATCCACATGATCGACATGGGCCTGCGCTGGCTGTTGCAGTACTTTCCCAGCCAGGACTACGAGGACGCCACGCGGGACGCCTACAACCGGGTGTCTGACGGTATGTTCAACGAGGTGCGGGATTTCATCTGCCTGCACTACCGCCTGAACAACCGCACCGACGATCCCTATTGGATGGACTCGCGCGCCCAACTCAAGATCTCCGACCGGCTGGAACACCTGCTGGACCTGTGGAAGCACCAGCTGCCCACGCCGCTGGACGTGCCATCGGCGCATCTGTTCACCTACAACGTCTTTACCGCCGTGCTGCTGGGCAAACAGGTCTACGACAATGGCTATGGCGACGGTCAGCTGAACCGGTCTTTTGCACTGCCCGAAAAACCGTGGAAGGCATTTCTGCGCCAGTCCGCAGCGCGCAATCGGGCGGTTCTGGAACACAAGGCTGACCACCGCCGGATTCTCCTGGCACTGCGGGGCGAGTTGCGCGCGGGTCTTCGGACCAGCACGCGCCTTGGCGAGGTCGATGAGGCCGGGGCGGCGGAATCGGCGCTGTTCTGAGCCGGAGCAGGAGAAGGGTCAGACGACCTCGATCACGCCCTTGTCGATGGCCAGCATATAGCCCCGGCGGGCAATATTCTTGACCAGCAACTCGCTGACCATCTGGTTGCCCAGCCCGTCGCGCAGCCGCTTGATCCGTGTTGCGCCTGCGGCCTCGTCGCAATCCGCCTCGGCCTTGCCAGAGATCACCGCCTCGATCTGGCTGCCGGTCAGCATCTCGTCGTCCAGCCGCGCCTCGGCCAGGACGGCCAGGGTTTCCATCATGGCATCGGTCAGCTTGAACCCCATCGTGTTCAGGTAGACGGTGTTTTCCTCGCGCGAGATGATGAGACTGGATACCTCGATGCCCGAGCGTTCGATCTGGGCCATGCGCCGATTGAGCGAGACCAGCATGACCAGAAAGACTAGCGCGGCGACCAGCAGTGCGGCGGAAAAGACCAGCAGCACGAAGATCGCCACGCGGTAGCTGGCCAGCGTGTCGGAAAAGGCGGTGCCGGACTGGGCCAGGATCTCCAGCAGTTTGACCTCGGCCTGGCTGGCGAGGTTGTCGTTTTCCAGGAAGATCCGTTCGACACGCGCGTTGAAGGCATTGCCGTCCGGCAGGGTCAGCAGCAGGACCGCCCCGGCCAGACCGAGGATGGTCACGATGGCGACAATGCCCAGCGTGACGATGCGGCTGCCCGAGCGGCGGCTTTCGCTAGCGGTAATAGTGTTGCTTTGCAAATTCGAGTTCCGATGCGGTGGGGGGCGAATTGGTGACCTTGACGATGCCCAGAACGACCCATCCGCCAGATGAAATGCGTGACCGGACGGCGCGCTCCGGCGACGACGGGCAAGAGCCCGAGCTGCGCACGATGCCGTAGTGCAGGCCATATTGGGGCGTGTCGCGCTTGGCCTTGTAATGGATGTAGCAATCCGCCGCCGCGGCGCCGGGCAAGGCCAGAGCGACAACGACGAGAGCAGCGGAAATCAGGCGGGCAAGGGTCGGGGACATGAGGATACGCCGGGTTCGGGACATGTCCCCAAGTTGCGCTTGCCCGTCGAGAAATTCAATAACGCGAAGGGTCTGGCCGGGCTGTTATCCGATATCAAACGCCGGATATTGAGCCGCCGGACGGTGGGGAGGACGCTGGGGTCGGGAGTCGCTGACTTGACGTGGCTCCGCCCCTTACCCGTGAGAGGAGAACACCTCATGTCTGCACGTCTCGTCACATCCATCGTCGCTGCCGGTGCGCTGGCCTTGTCCCTGGCCGCTGCCTCGCCGGCACAGGCGCGCAACAACGACGACCTCAAGAAATTTCTCGGCGCTGCCATAGGTCTCTACATTCTTGGCCAGGCGATCGACAACCACCATCGTGGCCGGGTCGTGATCCAGCGTCAGCACAACGGGCACTGGAAGCACCGCAATCACCACGGCGGCAAATGGAAGAAACGGCACCACAATGGCGGCAACTGGAAACGCAAGGGGGGCCATCACAACGGTTGCCGCAACGGTTGGACCCGCCACGGCCAACGCTGCTGGTAACGCCTGCGGCCCCCAAGGATCGAGCAGTCCCCTGAACGGGGGAGGGAGGGGTCTCTGCGGAGGCCCCTCTTTCATGGGGTGATCAGGGCAGGACGATTTCGACCGGCGGGTCCAGCCTGACCTCTTCGAGATTGGCAGTCTCCCCGATCCGGTCGACCACGGCAAAGAGGCCGGGTGCGGACAGGGGCGTCAGCACACCGTGCCATGTGCCGCGATGCAAGTTCACCCCCTGCCCGGGGCCGGCGAGGAATGCGTGGATCGCGCCGGGGCTGTCGCCCGGTTCGGCCACGATGACCAGCCAGGGGTTGCGGTGCATCGGCAGAAAGGCCTGGCTGCCCTCCGGGTGGCGTTCAACAAGGTCCAGCAGGTAGGGCAGGGCGCGCGGTTCGGCATCGAACAGGCTGATGCCGGCGCGCCCGCCGGGGCCGAAATCCAGTTGCGCGAGGTCATGGTGGCGCCCGCACTTGCCGGCATTGATCAGTTTGTCCGGTGGTCCCATGACCTCCAGCACTTCGCCGAAGGGGGCGAAGGCGCTTTGGGTCAGCGGTTTGGCGACGATCTGCGGCATGTCTTTGCCTTTCGGTGGAGGGGGCGCCGCCCCCGCCCTGCGGGCCCCCCGGGAGTATTTTCAGAAAGAAGAAGCAGGGGCGTCAGAGCAGGGCGTCGAGGCGCAGGCGCGCGATCCGTTCGACCTGCCGGCAGGCCTCGGCGAGCTCGGTCTTGCCGTCATTGCCAAGACGCCGTTCGAAGGCGTCGAGGATGCCCTGCTTGTCGTGGTCGCGCACGGCAATGATGAAGGGAAACCCGTGTTTTTCGGTGTAGGCGGCGTTGAGTTCGGCAAAGCGGGCGCGTTCTTCGTCTGTCAGGGCGTCAAGGCCCGCGCTGGCCTGTTCGGCGGTGCTCTCGGTCGTCAGGCGGCGCGCGGCGGCGAGTTTCCCCGCCAGGTCGGGGTGGGCGCGCAGCACCTCCAGCCGTTCCGTTTCGGTGGCGCGGCGAAAGGCACGGGCCAGGGCATTGGCCAGCCCGGCGGGGCGGTCGTGGGCGGGGCCCAGTTCCAGCTCCCAGGCGCGTTCCGCCACCCAGGGGCTGTGTTCGTAGATGCCGCCGAAACGGGTCACGAAGGTGTCTTTGTCCATCTGCGAGGGGCGCTCGGCCGTGATCGGCGGGTGCGTTGCGGCCCAGTGTTCGGCGATCTGCAGGCGGGTCGGGGTCCAGACGCCCTCATGTGCGGCGATATGGTCGAGAAAGCGTTTCAGCCCGGCGATCTTGCCCGGGCGCCCGATGAGGCGGCAGTGCAGGCCGACGCTCATCATCGCGGGTTTCCCGGCCTTTCCCTCGGCGTAAAGCGTGTCGAAGGCATCGCAGAGATATTGGCCGAAATCCTGCCCCGTCACCCAACCCGGCGCGCCGGCAAAGCGCATGTCATTTGCTTCGAGCGTGTAGGGGATGACCAGTTGCGCGCGCCCGTCGATGTCTTTCCAATAGGGCAGATCGTCGTCGTATGTGTCCGAGATATAGGCGAATTGCCCGGTCTCGGCAGTCAGCGCGACCGTGTTCATGGAACAGCGCCCGGTGTACCAGCCGCGCGGTGGTTCGCCGACGACCTCGGTGTGCAGGGCGATGGCCTCGGCGATCTGGGCGCGCTCCTCGTCTTCGGGCATGTCGCGGTGCTCGATCCACTTCAGCCCGTGGCTGGCGATCTCCCAGCCCGCCTCCTTCATCGCCTCGACCTGTTCGGGCGAGCGGGCCAGCGCCGTGGCGACGCCGTAGATCGTCAACGGGATGCCTGCACTGGTGAAAAGGTCGTGCAGGCGCCAGAACCCGGCGCGGGCGCCGTATTCATAGATCGATTCCATGTTCCAGTGGCGCATCCCCGGCCAGGGCGCCGCGCCCGGGATGTCCGACAGGAACCCTTCGGAGCCGGTGTCGCCGTGCAGCAGGCAGTTTTCACCGCCTTCCTCGTAGTTCAGGACGAATTGTACCGCGATCCGCGCGCCGCCGGGCCATTGTGGGTCGGGGCGGTGGGGGCCGTGGCCGATCATGTCGCGGGGGTAGCGGTTCATCTCTGCCTCTTGGTCTGCATCTGTCGTTCAGGCACTGCGGGCGGCGTCGATTGTCAAGTCCGGGAGCCGCCACGGGTGGTGGACAGGCCCCGCGCCAGTGACTATCTAGGCGCATCATGGCCAAGAAACCCGACAGCAACCCGAACTACAAGGTGATCGCCGAAAACCGGCGCGCCCGTTTTGACTACGCGATCGAGGATGACCTCGAATGCGGCATCGTGCTGAGCGGGTCAGAGGTCAAGTCCCTGCGCGAGAACACTTCCAACATCGCCGAAAGCTATGCGGCGGTGGAGGATGGCGAGCTTTGGCTGGTGAACAGCTACATCGCCCCCTACGAGCGTGCCATGTTCGGGCACGAGGAGCGGCGGCGGCGCAAGTTGCTGTGCTCCAAGCGCGAGCTGGCCCGGCTGTGGAACGAGACCCAGCGCAAGGGCATGACGCTGGTCCCCTTGGTGCTGTATTTCAACCACAAGGGTATCGCCAAGATCAAGATCGGCGTCGCCAAGGGCAAGAAGAACGTCGACAAGCGCGAAACCGAGGCCAAGCGCGACTGGAACCGCCAGAAACAGCGCCTGTTGAAGGAACGCGGCTGAACCTGCGTCTCGGGGCGGCAATTCAGTCCCGGATGGCAGATCGCGGCGCGACGCGCTTGCAAGCCGTGGCCCTCTTGCCTAAGCACACGGTAATGACCGCTGTGGGGGACCCATGTTCGCCGACGATCCCAAAACGCTCGTTTCGACCGAGTGGCTGGCTAAACACCTGAACGATCCCGACCTGCGGATCCTGGATGCCAGCTGGTACTTGCCCGACATGGGCCGCGATGCCCGTGCCGAATACGAGGCCGGGCACATTCCCGGTGCACGCTTTTTCGATATCGACGAGATTTCGGACGCGCGCTCGGACCTGCCGCACATGGCGCCGCCGCCGGAAAAGTTCATGTCGCGGATGCGCGCAATGGGTGTGGGCGACGGCCACCAGGTCGTGGTCTACGATGGCGCCGGGATCTTTTCGGCCGCCCGGGTCTGGTGGCTGTTCAAGCTGATGGGCAAGGATGACATTGCCGTGCTGGACGGTGGTTTTGCCAAGTGGCAGGCCGAGGGCCGCGAGGTCGAGGACATGGACCCGATCGTGCGTGACCGGCACATGACCGTGCGCCGCCAGAACCACCTGGTGCGCGACGTGACCCAGGTGTCCGCCGCTGCCAAGTTGAAGAATACCGAGGTGATCGACGCCCGGTCGCCGTCGCGCTTTGCGGGCGAAGAGCCCGAACCGCGCGAGGGGCTGCGCGCGGGCCATATCCCGGGCTCGAAGAACGTTCCTTACCGCAGCCTCCTGACCGAAGACGGCACGATGAAGGACGGCGATGCCCTGCGCGAGGTATTCGAAGCGGCGGGTGTGGACCTGTCCAAGCCGGCGATCACCACCTGCGGGTCGGGCGTGACCGCCGCGATCCTGAGCCTTGCGATGGAACGCATCGGCAAGAGTGACCATTCGCTATACGACGGGTCCTGGGCGGAATGGGGCGCCTTCCCGACGCTGCCCGTCGCCACGGGCCCCGCGGAATAACCGGAGACAGAGATGTTCGAGACGATCAAGGAACAACCCGCCGACAAGATCCTGATGCTGATGCAGGCCTTCCGCGAGGACCCGCGCGAGGACAAGATCGACCTTGGCGTCGGCGTCTACAAGGACGCCGCCGGCACCACGCCGATCATGCGCGCGATCAAGGCGGCGGAAAAGCAGCTTTGGGAAGACGAACAGACCAAGGCCTATACTGGCCTTGCGGGAGATCCGGGGTTTGCCGACGTCATGGTGGCGCTGGTATTGGGCAACGCGGTGGCGCGCGAGAACGTGGCCGCGGCGGCGACGCCCGGCGGCACGGGCGCTGTGCGCCAGGCCTTTGACATGGCGCGCATGGCCAATCCGAACGTCCGCGTCTTTGTCAGCGATCCGACCTGGCCCAACCACCTGTCGATCCTCAAGCACATGGGAATCGAGACGATTTCCTACCGCTATTTCGACAATGAGACCGGCGGCGTGAATTTCGACGGCATGATGGCCGACCTGGCGCAGGCGGGCAAAGGCGACATCGTGCTGGTGCACGGCTGCTGCCACAATCCCACCGGTGCCAACCTGAACCCGACCCAGTGGCAGGCGCTGATCGACCTACTGAACAAGACCGGCGCCACGCCGATGGTCGACCTGGCCTACCAGGGCTTTGGTGACGGGCTGGACGCCGATGCGCAAGCGGTGCGCATGGTGGCCTCGTCGGTGCCGGAATGCCTGATCGCGGCCTCGTGCTCCAAGAACTTCGGTATCTACCGCGAGCGGACCGGCCTGTTGATGGCCGTGGCGCAGGACGGCGGGGCGAAGAAGCTGAACCAGGGTACGCTGAACTATCTCAACCGGCAGAACTTTTCCTTTCCGCCGGATCATGGCGCGCGGCTGGTGACCTATGTGCTGAGCGACGATGCGCTGAAGGCCGAGTGGCAGGCGGAACTGGAAGAGATGCGCACCGGCATGCTTTCCTTGCGCGAACAGCTGGCGGGCGAATTGCAGCGCCTGTCGGGATCCGACCGCTTCGGCTTTCTGGCCCAGCACCGCGGCATGTTCTCACGCCTGGGCGCGACGCCCGAGCAGGTCGAGACCCTGCGCCGCGATCACGGCGTCTACATGGTGGGCGATTCGCGCATGAACATCGCCGGTCTGAACGCGAAGACCGTGCCGCTGTTGGCCGAGGCCATCGTGAAATCCGGCGTCTGATCCAAAGGGGCGGGCCCTGCGGGGCCCGCGCTTCATGTCTCGTCGTCCGCCTCCGGCGCCCTCCTCGGGGTGCCTCCGGCGGGAGTATTTTTGCAGAGAAGAAACTTTGCAGAGAAGAAACAATGGGTCCGGGCATTGCCTTGCGGACTCGAAATGAGAACAAAGGGGGAATATATTGCCCCGCATGTTCGCCGAGCTCTGCATCACCTCGAATTTCTCCTTTCTCACCGGGGCCTCGCACCCGGAGGAGTACATGGAGCGTGCGGCGCTTGCGGGCGTTTCCGCCATTGCCGTGGCGGATGTGAATTCGGTTGCGGGGATCGTGCGGGCGCATAGCGCGGGACGCGAGATCGCGCGGCAAGTGGCGGAACTGGAGCGGCTGGAGGCAGAGGGCGGGATGATCGGGCCGCCGGCGCCGCCCGGTCTGCCTGTGCCGCCGCGCGCGCCGGTGCGCAACGTGCCCCGGTTGATCCCGGCGGCGCGGCTGGTCTTTGCCGAAGGCGTGGAAATGGTGGCGCTGGCGGGGTCCCGCGCGGGCTGGGGGCTATTGTGCCGAATGTTGAGCGCCGGGCGGCTGCGGGCGGAGAAAGGCGCCTGTCACCTGCATCTGCCGGATCTGCCGGAGGTGTCCGACGGGTTGGAGTTCATCCTGTTTGCGCCGGATCGGGCGGATGTGGACTGGCGCCGCCATGTGGCGGCGCTGGTGCGGGGGCATGGCGCGCGGATGCACCTGGCGCTGGCGCCGCGCTACGATGGCGAGGATGCGCGGCGGTTCGACCGGCTGTCGGCGCTGGCAGAGGAGTTGGGGCTGCCCACCGTGGCGACGGCGGCCCCCGTCATGCACCACGGGCGACGGCGGCGCTTGGCCGACGTGCTGACGGCGATCCGCTGCGGGGTCCGCGTGGACCAGCTGGGCCGGGCCGCGCTGGCCAACGGCGAACAGCGGCTGCGCTCGGAAGACGAGATGCGCCGCCTGCTGGGCCGGCACGCGCAGGCGGTGGACCGCACCGCCGCGCTGGCCGCGCGCTGTACTTTCGACATCGCGTCCCTGCGCTACGAGTACCCCTCGGAGATCGCGCAGGGCGAGACCGCGCAGGCGAGGCTGTCGCGGCTGGCACATGAGGGGCTGGCCTGGCGCTATCCGCAGGGGGCGCCGAAGAAGGTGCAGAAGATGCTGGCGCATGAGCTGGACCTGATCTCGCGGCTGGGGTACGAGCCCTATTTCCTGACCGTCCGCGATATCGTGGCCTTTGCCCGGTCGCGCGGGATCCTCTGCCAGGGGCGCGGCTCGGCGGCCAATTCCATCACCTGCTATTGCCTGGGCGTGACCTCTGTCAGTCCCGAGGTCGGCACGATGGTCTTTGAGCGCTTCGTCAGCGAGGCGCGGGATGAACCACCGGATATCGATGTCGATTTCGAACACGAACGCCGCGAGGAGGTGATCCAGCACATCTACGAGACCTACGGACGCCACCGCGCGGGTCTTTGTGCGACGGTGATCCATTACCGGGGCAAGCGTGCGATCCGCGAGGTGGGCGCCGCGATGGGGCTGAGCCAGGACACCATCGGCGCGCTCAGCTCGCAGCTGTGGGGGTTCTTTTCCGCCAACGGGCTGGAGCGTCAACGCATGGCGGAGATCGGGCTGGACCCGGACGACCGCCGCCTGATGCTGACGATGGAGCTGATCCACGAGATCATCGGGTTTCCCCGCCACCTGAGCCAGCATGTCGGCGGGTTTGTCATCACCGAGGGGCGGTTGGACGAACTGGTGCCGGTGGAAAACGCCGCGATGGAGGGGCGGACGGTCATCTGCTGGGACAAGGATGACATCGATGCCCTGGGGATCCTCAAGGTCGATGTGCTCAGCCTCGGGATGCTGACCTGCATCCGCAAGGCCTTTGACCTGGTGGCGCGCCATCACGGGGCCCGTCACACGCTGGCCACCCTGCCGCCCGAGGATGGCGCGGTCTATGACATGCTGTGCAGGGCCGACAGCGTGGGTGTCTTCCAGGTGGAATCCCGGGCACAGATGAACTTTCTGCCGCGTATGAGGCCGCGTACCTTTTATGACCTGGTGATCGAGGTGGCGATCATCCGCCCCGGTCCGATCCAGGGGGACATGGTGCATCCCTACATCCGTCGCCGCAACGGCGAGGAAAAGGTGCAATTCCCCTCGGACGAACTGGGCGAGGTGCTGGGCAAGACCCTGGGTGTGCCGCTGTTCCAGGAACAGGCGATGCAGATCGCCATCACCGGGGCGGGGTTTACCCCCGAACAGGCAGACCGTCTGCGCCGTTCGTTGGCGACCTTCAAAAAGCACGGCAATGTCAGCGAATTTCGGAGCCTGTTCCTGCGCGGCATGGCGGCCAAGGGCTATGACCGCGAGTTTGCCGAACGCTGCTTTTCCCAGATCGAGGGGTTCGGCTCTTACGGGTTTCCCGAAAGCCACGCCGCCAGCTTTGCGCTGCTGGTCTATGCCTCGGCCTGGCTGAAATGCCATCACCCGGGGATCTTTGCCTGTGCGCTGCTGAACTCCCAGCCGATGGGGTTCTATGCCCCCGCCCAGATCGTGCGCGACGCGCGGGAACACGGGGTCGTCGTGCGGACGGTCTGCGTCAATGCCAGCTACTGGGACAACGTGATGGAGCCGGATGGCAAGGGCGGACTGGCGCTGCGGCTGGGCTTTCGCCAGATCAAGGGGTTGGCGGAGGAAGAGGCCACCTGGCTGACCCATGCGCGGGGCAACGGCTACATGCAGGTGGCGGATGTCTGGCGCCGGGCCGGGCTGGCGCCGGCGGTGCTGGAGCGGCTGGCCGAGGCGGATGCCTTTGCCGCGCTTGGCCTTTCCCGGCGCGAGGCGCTGTGGCAGGCCAAGGCGCTGAAGACGGGCGGGGAACTGCCGCTCTTCTCGCGGGATCTGGACGGCGAGGCCATCGCCGAGGCGGCGGCCAGCCTGCCGCAGATGACGGAGGGCGAGCAGGTGGTCGAGGATTACGTCGCCATGCGCCTGTCGTTGCGGGCGCATCCGGTGGGGCTGTTGCGGCATATCCTGACCCCCGGGGCGGGGCAGGGGGTGACGCCCGCGGCAGAGCGCGGACCGGCAGAGTTGCGGGCGGACCTGGCGCGCGCCGGGCCGCGCCACCCAAGGGACCTGCCCAGCCCGGTGAAGCGGGGATGAGGGCCCCCCAGGCTCAGCCGCCGACGCCCTGGATCACCAGGAACAGGCCCGCAGACAGCGCCGCGGCGGCGGGCACGGTGATGACCCAGGCCGCGACAATGGTCATGAAATGCGACCGGCGTACCAGCTTGCGGCGGCGACGTTCCTCTGGCGCGAGGGCCGGCAGGCCGGTGATCGCGCGCTTGGATTTCCGCATCCGCCGTTCGGTGTCCCATTCGCGGAAGAACCCGACGCCAAAGACCCCGCCCACGGCGATATGGGTCGAGCTGACCGGCAGGCCCAGCCAGCTGGCCACGATCACCGTGATCGCCGCCGACAGCGCCACGCAATAGGCCCGCATCGGGTTCAGCTTGGTGATCTGGTTGCCCACCATGCGGATCAGTTTCGGGCCGAACAGGAACAGGCCAAAGGAAATCCCCAGCGCGCCGATCACCATGACCCACAGCGGGATTTCCACCGCGTGGGTGTAATCCCCGGTCGATGAGGCCTGCACGATGGCCGCCAGCGGACCGACCGCGTTGGCCACGTCATTCGCCCCATGCGCAAAGCTGAGCAGCGCCGCCGACACGATCAGCGGAATGCCGAACAGCACCTTGAGCGACTTGTTCCGGTTTTCAAGGTTGGCCGATTGCCTGCGGATCACAGGGATCATGATCAACCAGACGATCACGGCCACCCCGACGCCGATCATCAGGGCGCTGCCCAGCTCGATCCTGACGATCTTCTTGAGTCCCTTCACCGCGAGGTAAGAGGCAAAGGCCCCGGCCATAATGCCGACGAGAACCGGCACCCATTTGCGGGCGGCGGCGATCTTGTCGTCGCGGTAGATGATGTTGGCCTTGATGAACCACAGGAACCCGGCGGCAATCAGCCCGCCCAGCAAGGGCGAAATCACCCAGCTTGCGGCAATGGCGCTCATCTGGCCCCAGCTGACGGCGGCAAAGCCCGCCGCAGCGATCCCGGCCCCCATGACGCCGCCCACCACCGAATGCGTGGTCGAGACCGGCGCACCGATCCATGTCGCAAGGTTCACCCAGAGCGCCGAGGCCAGCAGCGCCGCCATCATGGCCGAGATGAAGGCCCCGGAGGTGCCCAGGCTTTCCGGCGCGATGATGCCCTTGGCGATGGTCGACACCACGTCGCCCCCGGCCAGAAGGGCGCCGGCGCTTTCAAAGATCGCGGCGATCACGATGGCCGCGCCCATCGACATGGCATTGGCGCCCACGGCGGGGCCCATGTTGTTGGCCACGTCGTTGGCGCCAATGTTCAGGGCCATGTAGGCGCCAAAGGCGGCGGCCACGACGACGATGAACGTGTTGTTGGTCTGTCCGAAGACAAGCGCCGCAACCAGCCCGGCGAACACCACGAAGAGCAGCGCGATCCCGAAGCCCATCATCGGGCGGCTGACATAGGCGGTTGCCTGTTCCAGCGTCGAAAGCCGGCCCAGGTCGCGGTCAAGCGTCTCCAGATGGCTTGGATCCAGGTGTTCGTCGGACATGCATTCCCCCCGTTTGGCCGGGGGGCCTATGGCAAACAGTGCCCGAGGACAAGAACAACACGTTTACAGGGTCATTCGCGCCCGAATTCGAGGAGAATTTGCCGCAGTCCCGGCTCGTCGACCATCTCTGCGGCCTCGGCCGGCGTGACCCAGCGCCGTTCCCTTTCGTGAGCTTCCGGGAATCGGTCCTCAAGCGACCGGACCTCCACCGGAAAGACAAGCATCTCTACGGCGACCGGCAGGCCCGAATTCTTGATCTTGTCGTAGACATAAGTGCCGATCGGACGCTGTGCCGTCCGACCCGGGCGCACCCCGGCCTCTTCCCAGGCTTCCACGACAGCAGCCTCGCAGGCATTCTTGCCGCGCATCAGCCAGCCCTTGGGGATGACCCAGCGTCCGGTGCCGCGGCTGGTGATCAGAAGGACGTGTTTGCGGCCGTCCTCGACGCGATAGCAAAGGGCGGCGGTTTGCAACTGCCGGGGCCGTTGCAGCATGGGCCGCGCGAATTCCGCGCCCGTTTTCCTGATCAAGGAAAAGAGCTTCCCTATGATCCCGCCTCGAATGGTCGACCCTGGTGTCACCTGGTCTTGCCTCGTCCCGTTGACTTGTTGTGTGAAGATTGCGCACAATAGGCAACGGTTGGCCCTTGCGCAAATACTCCTGATGTTCGGGAACACTTCTGTATTCCCGGAGCAACAGACTATCTGGGGCCCCAGCGGGACAAGTCAAACCCCATTCGGAATTGGGAACCAGGGTTCAGATCGCGCGCGCCACGACCAGCCAGTTGGGCAGCTTCTTCGGATAGCCGCCGCTTTCCACCACCTCGAAGCCCGCCGCGCGCAGTTCGTCCTCGATCTGGCCGGGCCGCAGCGAATGCACGGGTCCGGGGGCCTTGCCCACCTTCTGGAGCGTCCAGATCAGGGGCCGGAACCAGGGTTTGCCGCCCAGGCAGGGCGTCTTGGAAATGAACAGCCCGCCCGCGGGCAACAGGCCGCGTACATGGGCCAGAACCGCCGCCCGATCCGCAACCAGGTGCAAAAGGTTGAAAGCAAGGACCGCGTCGAAATGGCGCCCGGCCCCGGCGCGTTCGGCAGGGGCGATGTCAAAGGTCACATTGGCCACCTGCGCGGCCTTTTCCTTCGCAATGCGCACCATCTCTCCGGACATGTCGGTGCCCAGGATCTCTCCCGCATTTCCGGCCAGCTTCAGCGCCGTCGTGCCGGTGCCACAGCCGATCTCCATGACCGTCATGTCGGGGCGCAACCAGTGTCGCACACGGTCCAGCGTGGCCTCGTAAGCCTCGGTGTTGCCAATGGGCTGCTTGGCGTATTTCTCTGCAATCCCGTCCCAGAATGCCACCGGTGTCATATCCGTTCTCCAATCTCCTGACCTTCGTCGGATATAGAAGGCGGCCCGGAGAAAAGGGATTGCCCAATGCGGCAAGGAAGCCATGCGCATTCGCATGGCTTCCCCGGTATCATTCCGCGGCGTCGCGCTTGGGCAGAACCCAGTCGGCGCGCGGGAAATGGCAGGTATAGCCGCCCGGGTAGCGCTGCAGGTAATCCTGGTGCTCGGGCTCCGCCTCCCAGAAATCGCCCACCGGTTCGACCTCGGTCACGACCTTGCCGGGCCAGAGGCCGCTGGCCTCGACATCGGCGATGGTGTCCAGCGCGCACTGCCGCTGATCCTCGTCGACATAGTAGATGGCCGAACGATAGCTCATGCCGATGTCGTTGCCCTGCCGGTTCAGCGTGGTCGGGTCGTGGATCTGGAAAAAGAACTCCAGCAGCTGACGATAAGAGATTTTCGCCGGGTCAAAGAGGATCTCGATCCCTTCGGCATGGGTGCCGTGGTTGCGGTAGGTGGCGTTGGGAACGTCACCGCCGGTATAGCCCACGCGGGTCCTCTCGACCCCGGGCAGCTTGCGGATCAGCTCTTCCATGCCCCAGAAGCAGCCTCCGGCCAGAACAGCACGGTCAGTCATTCGATCTCCTCCACCTGGTCGATGTAGTCAGCATACCCCTCGGCCGCCATGTCGTCACGGTGGATGAACCGCAGCGAGGCCGAGTTGATGCAATAGCGCAGGCCGCCCCGGTCCATCGGCCCGTCCGGAAAGACATGGCCAAGATGACTGTCCCCGTGGCGCGAGCGCACCTCGGTCCGGATCATGCCATGCGTCGTGTCGCGCAGCTCGACGATATTGTCCGGTTCGATGGGTTTGACAAAGCTCGGCCAGCCGCAGCCCGATTCGTATTTCGCCGCGCTGGCGAACAGCGGCTCGCCCGAAACCACGTCCACGTAGATGCCGGGCTCCTTCGTGTGCAAGTATTCGCCGGTCCCCGGACGCTCCGTCCCGCTCTCTTGGGTAACGTGGTACTGCTCGGGCGTCAGGCTGTGGATAACCTCCGGTCTTCGCTCATATTTTGCCAATTTGTCCTCCTTTCGGATCGCGCCATGTCCTGTCCCTGCATAACATGGGTGTCATCAGCGCAAATCAAAGCCCGCTGTCACGGACCTCACGTTGCCTTGCGCGCCTCTTGCGCGAACGGGGTGTGGCTGCCATGTAACGCCTGAGTGACAAGCTCTTTCTCCCAAGGAAGCGAGGTGTCGCTCCGGGCGCTGGGATGGCAGCTCAGCGCCCGTCCCCCTGTTCTTTGACCAGGCGCAGCACGGCCCAGCGGGCCGCGTCTTGCACAGCCGGGTCCGCATCCTCGCAAAGCGATTGCACAACTGGCAGCAGGGCGGGCTGGCCGGAGTTGCCAATGGCATAACAGACATTCCGCACCAGGCGGTCGCGCCCGATCCGCTTGATCGGTGAACCGGAGAACCGCGCCCGGAACGCCGCGTCGTCCAGCCCGGCCAGGTCCGACAGGGGCGGGGCCAGCAGGTCGTCGCGGGCGTGGTACTTCGCCTCTTCGGCACGACGGGCGAATTTGTTCCAGGGACAGACCGCCAGGCAATCGTCGCAGCCGTAGATCCGGTTTCCCAGCGCGGGCCGCAGCGCCGCGTCCACCGGTCCCCTGTGTTCGATCGTCAGGTAGGAAATGCAGCGCCGCGCGTCCAGCTGGTAAGGCGCGGGAAAGGCATCGGTCGGGCAGACGTCCAGGCAGGCCCGGCACGAGCCGCAATGGTCGCGCTCTGCCGCGTCCACCTCCAGTTCCAGCGTGGTAAAGACACAGCCCAGGAACAGCCAGGACCCCAGTTCACGGCTGACCAGGTTGGTGTGCTTGCCCTGCCAGCCCAGCCCCGCCGCCTGCGCCAGCGGCTTTTCCGGCACCGGCGCGGTATCGACAAAGACCTTCACCTCGCCGCCCGCCTCGGCGATCAGCCAGCGCGCCAGCCGTTTCAGCCGCTTCTTGACCACGTCGTGATAGTCGCGGTGCTGGGCATAGACGCTGATGGCGGCGCGCTCGCGCCGCTCCAGCACCTCCAGCGGGTCGTGATCGGGGCCATAATTCTCGGCCAGCATGATGACAGACCGCGCCTCGGGCCAAAGCACGTCCGGCGCCCCGCGCCAGTGCACCCGGTCGGCCAGCCACCCCATCTGCCCGTGATAGCCCCGGTCCAGAAAGGTGCGCAGGCGCTCCATCACCTCGGGCACGTCGCCGGGCCGACAAATGCGCGCGCGGGCAAAGCCGATTTCGCGCGCTTCGTCCTTGAGGCGTTTGGCCAGTCCCCTCACGACGCCCCCCGCTTCTTCTCTCTCGAAATACTCCGGGGGCGTCCCGCAGGGACGGGGGCAGCGCCCCCATCGATCTTTCGCAGAAAGATCACTTCCGGTTCAGAAATCCAGGTCAGCATAATGGGCCGGCGGCGGGAACCCCGGCACCTGGTCGGCCAGGATGGCGCGGAAGGCCGGGCGCGACTTGATCTTGGCATACCAGTCCTTGACCACGCTCGACCGGTTCCAGTCCACGTCCGAGATATAGTCCAGCGCCGACAGATGCGCGGCGGCGGCGAAATCGGCCAGGGTCATGTTGTCCCCGGCCAGCCAGCGGCGATGGTCCAGCAGCCAGGCCATGTAATCGAGGTGATACTTGATCGCCTTGGCGCCGGCCTTGACGTTGCCGCTGTCGGGGAAACCGGCCTTCATCACCTTCTTGTTCACCCGCTCGTACAGCAGTTTCGAGGTGACCTCGTTGTGGAACTTGTCGTCGAACCAGCCGACCAGCCGGCGCACCTCATAGCGGGCGTCCGAGGATCGCGGCATCAGCGCCGGCTCGGGGTATTTCTCCTCGATCCATTCGCAAATCGCCGTCGACTCGGCCATGATCTTGCCGTCGATGCGCAGCACCGGCACCTTGGCCGCCGGGTTGCGACGCATGAAATCCGGGTCTTTCTCCCAGTATCGCTCCTCGATCAGCTCGCATTCGATCTTCTTCTCGGCGAGGCTGAGACGGACCTTGCGGCAAAAGGGCGAGAGGGGGACGTGGTAGAGCTTGGCCATGACCTTCCGATGCCTGAGGGGAACCCCCTCTACTTGCCGTGAAAGCGGGCCGGGTTCAACGGGGTTGATCCCGACCGGGGCGGATGCACTCGGGAATCCGCCCATTCATGGCGCCGGACCCTTGTCCCGGCCGTTGCGGGGCGGCCTAATTGGCGGCGGAGCGGCGGATACGGTACCGGGTTTCGGGCGCGAAATCGCCTTCGATCACCGTTTCTCCGCCATCGGCCCAGCGGACCGCGATGCGCGTGGCCTTGTCCGCGTCGCCCAGGCCGAAATGTGCCACCGGCGCATCGAAGGACATGAAGCCGCCGCCCAGCTGGATCTCCTGCATCCGGGTCACGCCGAGCGAATCCGTCACCGTGACCTCTGCGCCGATGCCATCGCGGTTGCCCTGCAGGTCGTCGAAGCTGACCGTCAGTGCCTTGTTGTCCTGCGCGTTGTTGCGGAAGACCGCCAGCGGGCCGTTCACCGTGTAGGTCACGATGTCCAGGTCGCCGTCGCCATCGATGTCGAACCGTGTCGCGGCGGCGGTCATCAGGTAATCCTCCAGTCCGAAGGGGCCGGAGGCCTCGACGAACCCCCTGCCGGTATTGCGGAAGAACAGGTTCGAGGGGCTGACCTCGTTCGGGACCCAGGTGCCGTTGACGATGTAGACGTCCTTCCAGCCGTCCTCGTCGAAATCGGCGATCTTGGTGTCCCAGCTCCAGCCGCCGATGTGCAGGCCCCAATCCTTTGCCACATCCGTGTAGCCACCCGAACCATCGGGCGTCAGCAGCACGTTGTAGTTCTTGATCTGCGGCAGGGCGGCGTCGGCCTCCTGCGGCTCGATCGGGCGGGGTGGCTTGAAATGCACCACGCAGTAGGAATGCGCCTTGACCTGGTCCTTGGGGATCATGTCGCAGATCGCCGCGTCCTTGCGCTGGATCGCCAGGTCCTTGATCAGCATGGCCTTGCATTCCACCTGGTCGCGACCGGTCAGGTCCTGACACCGGCTGGCGTAGGTCGGGTCGAAACTGTTGCCCGACTTGTACCAGGTCTTGATCGCCATGTTCTTTTCACAGGTCGCCCGCAGGTCGTTTCGCTTTATGGTCTCGCAGTAGTGTTCCAGCGGCTGCATCTTGAGGATGTTGGACACGCCCGAGGACCGCCCGGCGATCTGCGCCAGGTAAAGTTCCGGCGCGCCGTCGTTCATCAGGTCCGCCGTCTTGATCGCCATGGTCGTGGTGGTCGTGTGCGGCATCGTCCCGTCCTGGTAGGTGATGGCGCGGAACCCGCCCTTGCCGTCACCCATGTAGAAATAGTCCGGAATTTCGAAGTCATTGCCCAACAGCAGGTCGGCGTTGCCGTCGCGGTCGAGGTCGGTGAACAGCATCGACAGCGTCTCTCCCGGGATGCCGGGCAAGACGGTGTAGGAGTCCCCCGTCAGGGAGCCGTCCTCGTTCCAGACCACGCGGTTGCGCGATTCTTCGCCCGGGATCCGACGATACCAGCCCGCCGACCAGTTCCCCAGGCCCAGGTCCAGGTCGCCATCGCGGTCGGGGTCGCCGAAACTCAGCGCCATCGAGAGGAAAGTGCCTTCGGTGTTTTTCACCTTCTGCGGCGCGCCGAACCCGTCGGGACCGTTCATGATGACGAAGTTGCCGCCCCGATAGGTGGCCAGGAACAGGTCACGGAACCCGTCGTTGTCGATGTCGACAATGGCCGCGTTAAACACCGGCGCATTGGCCAGTTCGCCAAGGTCGATCTCCATCGGGGTGAATTGCCCGCTGCCGTCATTGGCGAACAGCCGCAGGCCGACCTCGGTCGAGGCCACCGCCAGATCGATGTCACCGTCGTTGTCGATGTCGCCCGAGGCGAGGCTGCGGCCCTCCCAGAAGGGCGGCCACATGTCTGCCATCGTGAACTCGATCGGCTGGTCCAGCCCGATTTCCCAGCCTTCCAGCCGGGTAAAGCCCCGGTCAGCGGCGGGCGAGGGATCCGCAAAGGGGCGCGGTTCGACGATGATGCGGGGCGCGTCCTCGGTGGTCACGACCCATGGGTCGCCCTCTGCGGCCTCGGCGGCCCAAAGCAGACGTGGCGGTTCCTGCACCTCGCTTGTCAGCAGGCGCAACGCGCGTTCGGTCTGCCAGTCGTGGTAGTAATGCGCCCCGGCGCCCGCGAGAATCCCCAGCACGGCAACGCTGGCCCCCAGCAGCACGGCGGCGCGCATACCCACGGATTGCGCGACTATGAAGAAGGAATAGATGCTGAAACTGCCCAGCGTGAACAACAATGCCATGACATAGCCGTGGCTGAGCCCGACCCCCAGCAGCGCCCCCGTCACCACCACGTCAAAGGCGATGGGCACCGGCAGGAAAACCCCGACAAGGCCGATCAGCACCAGGGCAACAAGGCTGAACGCCAGTCCGGTGATCAGGTCCTGTGGCAGAAGCGTGGCGACCACAGCGCCCATCATCCCCGCCAGCAGCATCAGCGGCACGGTCATCTTGACGATGTACCAGAGGTTCTTCATGTAGCTGATCACCACGTCCTTGAGCGCGTGATGCACGCCCGGCAGCGGCGCCGGCGGGACGGTGGCGATTCGTTGTGCCGGGGGAAGCTCGGTCTGTGGCAGGTTCCGGCAGATCAGCGGCACGACCACAAGGATGACCAGCAGGCTGAGCGCGATCTTGGTCACCGCCATGTAGACCGGCAACAGGCTGAACAGCATTGTCAGCACGACCACGTTCAGCGTTGGCGAGGCGATCATGGCCGAAAGGGTCGTTTCCGCCCGCAGGCCGCCGGAATACATGCCGCGCGCGATCGGCGCGGCACAGTTCACGCAAACCCCCAGCGGTGTGCCGATGGCCAGGCCCAGGGCGCTGTTGGCAAAACCGCCCCTGAAACTCTTGCGTCGCACATAGGGGGCGGCGGTCAGGAAGGCGGCGGCGAAGAGCACGCCGAAGGTCATGCCCTTCTTGTTGGTATTGATCCAGTTCAGGGTCGACCAGAACATCCGCTCCAGCACGGTCATGTCCTCGGTCAGGGCGAATTTCGCCTCGAAGCCAAGCGGGTCCTCCAACTGGATGGCGCCCGACATGATGGCCTTTTCCCCAAGTGCAGGATAGCGAGATCCGGTCCAGAAGAGATAGGCAAGCACGACGACGATGGCCAAGGAAAACCCCAGGCGCAGCCAGTCGGTGCGGGGAGGGCGGGAGTCAGAGATCATGTGTCCCTCTCGAGTCCTGCCGGCCGTCTGGCCGGTCTTTCACCTGTTGGTGCCATGCCCCGGCCAAGGGGCGGCGGGGCAGGCGGCGTGAAAACGCCCCGCCTGCGGGCGCAGACGGGGCGCATGTCACACCCGTATCATGGCGGAGGCACGGCCCCCGGTTCAATCGGCCTGGGTGGCCAGCGCCTCTTCCAGCACTTCGATCCGCTGGTTCAGCTGAGAAATGTAGATATGCGCATGCTCCAGCTCGTTCAGCATGCCCAGGACCTTCTTGGTCAGGTCGTACTGGCCGGCCTCGGCGGTGGGGCCGACATTGGGCAGGTAGCCCAGATCGTACATCATCGCGGCCCGGTCCGAGATCGGAAGGATGTCGTAATCGGGGCCAAAGACCGCGTCACAGCCGACCGAGCAGCTGCCCGATGTGATCAGCGTGCCGGCGATCGTCAGGTCCCCATTTGCAGCCAGCGTGAACTCGGATGGCCCGCCGTTGCCATTGACGATAAAGTTGCCACCCGCGGTGGCCAATGCCCACTTGTCCGAGGTCGCGGTGTTCTGCATCCGCAGGCCGACCTCGCCGTTGTTGTCCAGTTTGATCAGGTTGCGCAGCGCCGCCGTCGCATTGACCTCCTGGACATAAAGCGTTGCGGTGCCGTCCGTCCGACGGACGTGCAGCGACTCAGTCGGTGCATCGGTGCCGATCCCGATCTCGCCGGTGGAATCGATGTAGAGGCTGTCCTCGGGCGCGCCCGGTTTGGCCCGGAAGAAAAGGCGTGAGCCGTTGGTGACGTCCCGGATGAAGAAGTTGGCCTCGTTGGCGGCGATATCATAGACCTGCGGGGCAAAGCCGTCCGACCCGTCCTGTTCCAGGCGCAGGGTGGGGGTGTTGCCCTCGACCACATGGATGTCGACCGCCGGCTGAGAGGTCTTGATCCCAAGGTCGCCGTCGCTCTCGACATAGAGCGAATTGGCCGGGGCGCTGGCCTCTACCCGGAAGGGAATGCGGCCGGTGCTGTCGTCCTGGAACGCCAGATAGTTGAGACCGCCGTTGGAACTGTCGTTGGCGACGATCTGCCAATCGACGGTCGGAAAGCTGGCAGAGGACGACGTGTCCAGGAACTTGATCCGCAGGTTGTTTTCCTTCAGGCGAATGGTGTCGAAGCCGAAGCTTTCGCCGTTCACGCAGTCGACACCAACGCAGAGGCTGCCCTGGATGATAACGTCATCGACAAAGACCTGGTCCGCCGCAGCCTCCTGGCCGATCATCATGCAGGCGCCGAGGCCCGCGGCTGCAAGACCGCGGATCGGGTAGCTGGCTTTACTCATGTTCTTGATTCCTCGTACGCCTTTGATGTCTTTGAATTCAGTTGCCGTCTTCGGTCATTTCTTCCGGGGTCGTGATGACGCCCCGCGAGACGACGAATTGGCCTGTCAGGTAGAAGGATTCCGCCGCCGTGTCGGACGCCAGATCACCGCGGCCGTTGTTCATCGGGTTCACGACCTTCACCTGCTTGTCTGTCGCCGCCGTCAATTCGTAGCGATAGACCCCGTCCATCGCCTTTGCCCGGTCCAGCTCGAAGACGGGCGTGCCGGAGGCGGCAAAGACCGTTGTCATCTCACCCTGCGGCGAAACCACGTCCAGCGTGGCGTTGGTCAGCCCCAACCAGTTGACGAACCAGAAAGCCGTGGAGTTGTGCTGGGCCACTGGGTCGGCGGCCTGTGCCATGCCGGCCAGGCTGGTTGTCAGCGCGGTCGCGATGATGGGTATGTATCGGAAAATCCGCATATCTATCCGTCTGCAAAGGTCACAAGGCTACGGCAAAGCCGCGTCCCGAATTCGGGCAAACTATGCATTGCCATGTTACGCCCGGTCAAGAAGATCACGCGCATGGCGTGTATTTCTAATTTCCCGCATCGCGCCATTCAGACCATTTGGCCTCGGCCCTTTTTTGTGCCTCGTTGACCTGGTCGGCGGTCATGCGGGCGCTCCATTGCGCACTCAGCCCCGTGGCCCCGTCAAAGCCGCTGGACCCCGCCAGGACAAGCCACATCTGACCCATCACATAGTCCTGCGGCACGCCGGAGCCCCGGAAATACAGCATGGCAAGGTTGGCCATCGAGGGCGCGTGCCCGGCTTCTGCGGCCCGGCGCAGCAGCCCGGCGGCCCGGACCGCGCCGCGCGGAGAGGTGGTGCCTTGTTGCAACATCAAGAAAGCCAACTGGAATTCCGCCACCGGATCGCCGCTGCGTGCGGCCCGTTCCAGCGCCTTCAGCCCTGCCTCGTCCGTGGGCGGCGGGGCAAGCCGGGGGTCGTAGATCACCCGGGGCGATTGCGCCCCCTTGGTGCCGCCGCCCTCGCCGCCGCGCCGATAGTACTGCATGGCCAACGCGTCGCTCTGCGGCACGCCAAAGCCGTTCTCGTAGAGAACGCCGAGATTGGTCAGCGCCTGCGGCAGCCCCTGGTCCGCCGCAGCCCGGAACAACGCGGCGGCCCGTTCATAGTCCTGCGCGACACCATTGCCGCGAACGTAAAGCAGCCCAAGGTTGTTGAGCGCGCGCAGGTGTCCCTGGTCCGCGGCCTGTCGATAGAGTCGCGCGGCCTTTTCGAAATCCTGCGGGACACCGCTGCCGTTCTGCAGCATCACCGCCAGGCTGACCGCGGCCTCGACGTGGCCCGTCTCGGCGGCCCGGCGGTACAGGTCGGCAGCACGCGCCAGGCTGGCGTCATCGGTCTGCGTGGCCTCAAGGACCAGGCCCAAGTCATGCAGGTGCTCGGCCGCGCCGCCCTTGGCCGCGCGTTCCAGCAATTCGATGGCCCTGGGGATGTCGCGCGGCACGCCAAGGCCTGCGTGGTGCAGGCGGCCCAGCCGATTGGCGGCCTGCAGGTTGCCCGCCTCGGCCGCCTGACCGTACCAACGGGCGGCGCGGGCAAAGTTCTGCACCACGCCGTCGCCACTCTCGAACCGCTCGGCCAGCGCCAGCTGTGCGGCCATGTCGCCGGCCTCTGCCGCCGCTCGCATCGCGGCCAGCGGATCAGTCTGCGCCTGCGCCGAAAGCGTGGTCAGCGCCAGCGCGATCGCCAGGACGGAAGCAGCGGCGCGCACGCTCAGTTCCCCCCGAGCACCGGTCCGCGCTCGGCGTCTGCCTCGAACCAGGCGCGGGCGGCGGCCTGGGCCTGGGCCAGCTGTTCGGGCGTCATCAGGTTGCCCAGGATCTCGCGCTGCTCGGGCGCCTCCGAATGGCCGAAGGTGGCGGCGATGTTGTACCACTTGTGCGCCTCGACATAGTCCGGCGTGCCGCCGTGATCGCCACGCGCCAGCAGGCCTGCCAGCGCGAACTGCGCCGGTCCGTTGCCCATGTCGGCGGCCGCTGTCAGCAGCGAAACGGCCTCGTCCCGGCGCGTCTCGTCCGCGGTCAGCAGGTGGCGTGCCAATGCGGATTGCGCACCGGGGTCTCCCGCCTCGGCCCGGGTTTCCAGCCAGGTCAGCGCATCGTCGTTCCCGGCCGTCAGCGCGGCCAGCACCCAGGGCACGGCGCGCTGTGGCGCGACGCGCCCGTCCAGCTGTCCGGCAGCGGCCATCCGTCCCAGCTCGACCCGCGCCAGCCCATCGTCATCGGTGTCCAGCGCGCGGGTGTACAGTGCCAGTGCCTTGTCCAGATCCGCTGTCACTCCCGTGCCGGTCTCGTACATGCGGGCCAGGGCCACCATGGCCCGGCCCAGCCCGTGTTCCGCGGCCATTCCATACCAGCGGGCCGCCTGTGCCAGGTCCTGCGGCAGGGTCTGCCCGGAGGCAAAGGCGTAGCCCAGGTTGGTCATCGCGCCCGCATCCCCGGCCTGCGCCGCCATGTGCAACCAGCGCAGAGCCTCTTGCGGGTCGGCGGCGACGCCGTCGCCCGTCAGGTAGCGCGTGCCCAGCATCCGCTGGGCCAGCACTTGCCCCGACTCGGCGGCGCGGCGGTACCAGTCCAGCGCCTCGGCCCGGTTGGTCACGGCCGTGTCGGGCGTATCCAGCAGCGAGGCCAGCTGGATCTGCGCATCGGCGATCCCCTGTCCGGCAGCGGCGCGCAGCCAGCGCATCCCCTCGTCGGCATCGCCGTCGGCGCTGTTGAGATGGATCGCGGCCAGGGCAAACTGTGCCTGGGCATGGCGTTGCTCGGCGGCGGCCAGCAGCCAGTTGTATGTCGCATCCGTGTCGCGTTCGACCCCGTCGCCGTTCTGGTACAGCAGGGCCAGCAGGTATTGCGCGGAGGCGTCGCCACGCGTCGCGGCCCGGGTCAGCAGCTCTGCCGCACGTTTCGCGTCCCGCTCTGGCCCGCCGGGGACGTTGCTGAGGTACAGCCGCGCCAACAGGGTCGCCGCCTCGGCGTGGTTCTGGTCCACCGCCCGTTCCAGCCACAGCGCTGCGTTCTTCGGATCGCGCGGGCCGCCTCGCCCCTCGATCAGGATGCGGCCATAGCGATACTGCGCCAGTGCGGTGCCGGTCTCTTCGGCCAGCACCTTCAGCCCCTGTCGCACGGTCACGAAATCGCCCGCGTTCCAGGCCTGTTCGATCCTGGCCATCTCGGGCAGGTCCTGCGCTTCGGCGGGCAGATCTGCGACATCCTGCGCTGCCAGCGGCAGCGGCGACAGCGTCAGCGCACAGGCCAGGGCGGCAGAGAGGAAGGGGCGGCAAGCGGTGGTCATGGCGGCTCCGTTTCACGGGCAGGTCGTGGCGCCCGACCCTAACGATCCTGACGCGATGTGCGAGGGGTTTATGCGTCTACAGGATGGTTTCGCGCAACAGCCACAGCACCGCGGCCGAGGCGCACAGCGCCGTGCCGAAGGGCAAAGGCAGGTCGCCTTTCGGCGCGCGGTGCCGCAGCAGGGCCGCCGCCAGTGCCATCAGTGCCGCCACCAGAACCAGCAGGGGCAGTTGGGCGGGACCGGTCAGGGCACCAAGGCCCGCCATCAGCTTGACGTCACCAAGGCCCAGCCCCTCGCGCCCGCGCAGGGTGGCATAGGCGATGCGCAGCAGCATGAAGCTGCCGGCCCCGATCAACCCGCCCGCCAGCGCCCAGACGAACAGCCCTTTCGCCAGCGCCACGCCAAGGCAAAGCGCGGCCAGCACGGCGGTCAGGGCGTCGGGCAGGCGGAAGCTGCGCAGATCGCTGACTGCCAGCGACAGCAACAGCCACAGCAGGAGGGCCGAGCACCAGACCTCCCAGAGCGTTCCGCCGCGCACCAGGGCCAACCCGGCCAGCCCCAGCGCCGCCAGTTCCATCAGCCAGAGCCACCCCGGCACCGGCGCGCCGCAATGACGACAGCGCCCGAGCAGCAGGGGATAGGACAGAAGCGGCACAAGATCTCGCAGGCCCAGCCGCGTCTTGCAGGCGCGGCAGCGCGACGGCGCCGTGACCACGTCTTCGTTGCGCGGCAGGCGATCCGCCAGAACCGCCGCAAAGGATCCGGCAGCGGGGGCGATCAGCAACAGAAAAAGGATCGAAAGGACGTCCATTCCGGCCCTCCCCGCCGTGTATCCCGCCTGCGTGGCGGCGATTGTCTGCCCCGGGGTTCTTGGCTAGGATCGCCGCAAAACGTCAAGAGGCGCTTCGGGCGCAGGGGAGCATATGAGCGATACAACACAGGCCGTGCCGCGCCGTCCAGCCGACGCGGGCTTTTCCCTGCTTGAACTCATGGTGGTCGTTGTCATCCTGTCGATCCTTGCACTGGTCATCGTGCCGCGCGTGATCGACCGTCCCGACCAGGCTCGCGCCGCCCGCGCGCAATCCGACATCGCGGCGATCCAGGCGGCGGTGAACCTCTACCGGTTGGACAACTTCCGCTATCCGACGACCGACCAGGGGCTGGCGGCGCTGGTCAGCCGCCCCTCGGCCGAACCGGTGCCGGCCAACTGGGCCTCGGGCGGCTACATGGACCGGGTGCCACAGGACCCCTGGGGCCGGCCCTACCAGTACCTGCAACCGGGTGTGCATGGCGATTTCGACGTCTTCACCTATGGCGCCGACGGCGTGCCGGGGGGGACGGGTGCGGATGCGGATATCGGCTCATGGACGGGGGGCTGAGATCCGGCGACGCAGGGTTCAGCCTGCTGGAACTCATGGTTTCGGTCGCCGTGCTCGCTGTGCTGGCGGTGGGGGTCGGCCTGTCGACGGGCGCGGTGGTGCCCGGTGCCGAACGTGATGCGCAGCGCTTCCAGCGGACATTCGAGCAAATCTGGGCTCTGGCCATCTTGGCCCGTCAGGAACAGGGGCTGGAGATCACGCCGCGCGGCCTCAGCCTGTCGCGCCGGACCGCCGAAGGCTGGGAAGAGGCGCGCAGGCTTTATGACTGGCGCGGGCAGACGCGGCTGGTTTCGTCCAGTCCGGTGCCGGTTGGCACGCCGCGCATCAGGCTGCGATCCGACGGCGGGACCAGCGCCTTTACGGTGAGCTTTTCGGGCGGGGGGGAGACCTTTCGCTGTGCCAGCGACGGATGGAGCGGGCTGACATGCGCCCCCGAGTAGGCCGCGGCACAAGGGGCCTGACCCTACTGGAACTGGTGATAGCCATTGCCATCCTGTCGCTGGGCACGATGGCAACGCTGCAGGCCACCGGGCAGGCGCGTCATATCCTGGGCGGGGCTGCGCCGCGCGTTCTGGCGCAACTGGCGGCGGAAAACCGGGCCGAGGCACTGCGCCTGCCCGGCGCGGTGGACCTGCCGGAGAGCGTGACCCTTGGGCCCTACCAGTTTCGCGTCGATAGCCGCCGTCGCGCCACCGCCGCCGGTCTGATCCGCGCCGAGATCACCGTCACCTCGTCCGAGGGACCGGGGGCGAGGCTTGTCACTTTCCTGCCGGCACGAGCGCCGAGATGAGGGGCTCACGCGGGTTGACCCTGATCGAATTGGTCGTCGCGATGGCCCTGTTCTCGCTGGTGGCGGTGATGGGGATGCAGACCCTGAACGGCACCATCCGCACGCGCGACGCGCTGGGCGGGCGGGATGACCGCGACCGGGCGCTGGCGGTGACCTTGGCCCTGCTGCGCAGCGATCTGGACCGTGCCGCGCCGCTGATCTTCGATGCGCCGGTCGGTCCGCCGCAATCGGCGCTCACCTACGACGGCCGGGGCCCTGTGCTGGGCCTGACGGTTTCGGCGATCGACGCGACGAACGCGCCTTTCCAGCGGGTCGAATGGCGTTTCGACCGGGCATCGGGCGCACTGTCGCGCGCGTCCTGGCCGGTGACGGCCCCCGCCAGCGTGGCGCAGCGCAGCCCGGACCGGGTGCTGTTGACGGGGGTCGATGGCGTTCACCTGCGCAGCTACTGGGAGGGGCAAGGCTGGGTTGACGGGGCGGCTGGCCTGCTGGCCGGTCCAGTGCCGGTGGGGCCGGATGCCCTGGACGAGGACCGGGCTTTTGCCCGTGTCGCCAACCTGTATTCCGCGGCGCTGCCGCGCGCCGTCGAACTGATCTTCACCCTCGACGGATTGGGAGAGATCCGGCTGCTGGAGGCCCTGCCATGAGCGCCACGCGCGGATCGGTCCTGGTCAATGCGCTGGTGCTGGTCGGGGCGCTGGCGGCGGCGGCGACCGTGCTGCTGGTGCGCGCCGGGCACAGCGTGGAACGCCAGCGCGCCTGGCAGGGCGCCGCACAGATGGAGGCCTACCTCGACGGGTTTGACGCGCTGGCGGTTGCGCTGCTCGAAGGGGACCATAGCCCGGCCGATCACGCGGGCGAAACCTGGGCCCGGCCGATCCGGGATGCCGAACTGGACCGGGGCCGTGTCAGCGGCGGGATCGAGGATCTGCAGGGGCGGTTCAACGTCAACTGGCTGTCTGTGCCAGAGGACCTCCAGGCGCGTGAGGGCTTTGCTCGGCTGCTGGCCGGCGCCGGTCTGCCGCAGGAGACGGCCAGCGCGATCCGGGACTTCCTGTCGCCGGGCGGCCCGAGCAATGCGGCGGCCTACACGGGGGTGCGGCCAAGGGGCGGGCCGGTAAAGGACATTGCCCAGTTGCGCGCCGTTCCCGGCCTGACCGATCGCCAGTACGCCCGCCTTTCGCCGCTGATCGCGGCGTTGCCCAGCGACACGCGGCTGAACGTGAACACCGCCCCGCCCGAAGTGCTGGCCGCCTGGCTGCCTCAGTTGAACGGCGCCCAAGCGCGGGCGCTGGCGGCGTCGCGTCAGCGCGCGCCCTTTGCCTCGGTCGCGGACCTGTTGCTGGCCCTGCCGACCGCAGCGGCGGCCGAGGTCGACGACACGCGGTTGACGGTGGGCAGCGACTGGTTCCTGGCCCGCGCCACGGTCGAGCTTGACGGGCGGCGCCTGTCGCGGCGCACGGTCTTGTACCGACAGCCGCTTCCCGTCGGGGTGCGGGTGGACTATCGTCTGCCCGATGGCTGATTTGGCAGAGTTTTCCCCCGTCCCGACCGACCCGGGCCTGGTCACCGCGCCGGTCGGTGGTCCCGTGCCGCGCGGGCGTTACGTGGCGCTTGTGCCGGGTGAGGCGGTGCCGCTGGTGGCGCTGGACCTGCCGGGCCGGTTGCGCGGCGTCGCGCGCGAACAGGTGGCACAGCGGCAACTGTCCGATCTGCTGGGCCCGGAGGCCGGGGCGCTGCAGATGCGCCCCTTTGCGCTGGACGGCAACGCCGAGGGCTGGACCCGTGTTCTGGTGGTCGAGCGCGCGGCCTTGGCGCGCTGGCGTGAACAGGTTGGCAAAGGCTGTGTCGCTGTCCTGCCCGACTACCTGGCCTTGCCCGTCGACGAGAGCAGCTGGACCGTGGCGGGAACGCCCGAACGTGCGCGCGCCCGGTTCGGACCTGCGGACGGCGTGACCAGCACCGAAACCGCGTTGTGCCTGCAGGCAGAGGCGATCATGGCACGCGACGGCGCGCCGGACCGTGTCTGGCGCTATGGTCCACCGCTGCCGGAGTTCGAAGCCTGGCTGTCGGCGCGGGACATTCCCCTGGTCGAGGGGATGCCGGACAAGGGGGCGGACCTGCGGGCCTTTTCGCGTGGGGAAACCGGGCTGGACCTGCGCGCCGATCCGCAGGCCGCGCGCAGGCGGCTGCGCCACCAGCTGTCGGCCTGGCGCTGGCCGGTGCTCACCGGGGCCGTGGCGGCGGGTCTCTGGGCCGCGGCGCAGATCGCCGTGATCCGTGCCACGGAGGCGGAAACCGCCGCGCTGACCGCCCGTGCCACAGAGCTCACGCGGGCAGAGTTCATTCCGTCGGGCCCGATCCTCGATATACGGGTGCAGATCGCCCGCGCACTGGCCGAGCAACGCAGCGCGCTGCGCGGCCGCAGCGGCAGGGTTTCCCCGCTGGACCTGTTCGCCGGGGCGGCGCCGGTCCTGTCCGGGGCAGGGGCGCGGCTGGAGACCGTGGCCTGGACGCCGGAGGACGGGCTGCAACTGGTACTAGATATGGGGGATTTCGCGGCGGTCGATGCGCTGGTCGACAGCCTCGCGGCCGAGGGTCTGCGGATCACCGTGCGCGACGCGCGACTGGGCGAAGAGGGCAACGTCACTGCCGACCTGACGATCCGGGAACCGGAGCAGGGTGGATGACCGGGCGCGCGGTGGAACATCTCTTGCGCCTGACCGGGCGCGAACGGCTCTTGCTGGGGGTCATGGCGCTGGTGCTGTTGCTGGGCGCGGGGGTTGGTCTGCTCTGGCCGCTGGCCGAGCGGCGCGCGGCCTCTGTTGCTGCGCTGGAGGAGGCGCGCGCGTTGACCGCCTGGGTCGATGCGCGGGCCGAGGATGCCCGCGTCCTGCGGTCCGCCGCCGGGCCGGGACCGGCAGAGCCGATCGGGCTGGCGGCGGTGCAGCGCAGCCTGGAGAGCGCAGGACTGTCCGGCAACGTGGCCACGCTCTCCGCGCGGCAGGGCGGTGGGATCGAGATGCGGTTCGAGGCGGTCAGTTTCGACGCGCTGATCGGCTGGCTGACCCAGGTCGAGCCGGTCTGGGGCTATCGTTTCGCAGGTTTCCGGCTGGATCGGGGCGCGGAGCCCGGGCTGGTCGACGCGCGGATCGAGGTCCTGCCCTGAGCCACTATTTCTGGCCGATCTTTGGCTCTGTCCCGCTGCGCAGCCGGGCGATATTGGCCGAATGCCGCCACCAGACCAGTGCCGCCAGCAGAACCCCGCTGACCAGCAGATCCGTCCGTCCCGCGATCAGCATCCAGATCGGCGCGCCCGCCGAGGCGGCCAGCGCCCCCACCGAGGACACGCGGGACAGGTAGGCTGCCGCCGCCCATGTGGCACAGCACAACAGGCCGATGGGCCAGGCAAGCGCCAGCATCAGGCCAAGGAAGGTCGCCACGCCCTTGCCGCCCTTGAAGCCAAGCCAGACCGGGAAACAATGGCCGAAAAAGGCCGCGACGCCCGCCGCCTGCACGGCGATCCCGTCCGCCTCGAAGGCGCGGGCGATCAGTACTGCCGCCGCGCCCTTGCCGCCGTCCAGCAGAAGGGTCGCCAGTGCCGCGCCCTTGTTGCCGGTGCGCAGAACGTTGGTGGCGCCGATGTTGCCGGAACCGATCTGGCGCAGGTCGCCCAGGTTCATCGTCCGGGTGATCAGCACGCCGAAGGGGACGGAGCCCAGCAGGTAGCCAAGCGTGGCCCAGAGGATCACCATGCCGCTCATGCCTCGAACACCCGCGCGCCGCCAACCCATGTGCCCAGCACCCGGCCCTGCAGGCGGGCGCCGTCAAAGGGCGTGTTCTTGGATTTCGAGCGCAGCTTGAACCGGTCCAGCACGATGGGCTTGTCGGCGTCGAAGAGTACCAGGTCGGCGGGCGCCCCCTTGGCGATCCGCCCGCAATCCAGTCCCAGCCGTTTCGCGGGGTTCAGCGACAGGGCGCGGAACAGCGTCGGCAGGTCCAGCTCGCCGCCGTGGTAGAGCCGCAGGAGAACCGGCAACATGGTTTCGAGGCCGACGGCACCGCTGGCGGCCTCCTCGAAGGGCAGGCGCTTGCTCTCTTCGTCCTGCGGGCTGTGATAGCTGCCGATGATGTCGATCAGCCCGGTGCGCACCGCTTCGACCACCGCCTGCCTGTCCTCTTCGGAGCGCAGCGGCGGCGTCACCTTGAAGAAGGTGCGATAGTCCGCCACGTCCATCTCGTTCAGGGTCAGGTGATGGATGGACACCCCTGCGGTGACGTCGAACCCGTTGGCCTTGGCGCGTTCCAGCGCGGGCAGGGCGCGCGCCGTGGTGATCTTGTCCGCGTGGTAGCGCACGCCCGTCATCTCGACCAGGGCGATGTCGCGGTCCAGCCCCATGCGTTCCGCCATCGGAGAGACCGAGGGCAAGCCGCGCAGAGAGGCGAATTTCCCCGAGGTCGCGGCGGCGCCCTGCGACAGGCCCGGATCCTGCGGGTGGCCGACGACCACCGCGTTCAGCGAGCGCGCGTAGGTCATCGCCCGGCTGAGCACCTTGGTGTCGCGGACCACGTTGTTGCAATCGCTGAAGGCCACGGCCCCGGCGTCCAGCAGGAACCCGAACTCCGTCATCTCGCGGCCCTGCCGGCCCTTCGTCAGCGCCGCCATCGGCAGCACGTTGACCGGCGTTTCCTCGATCGCGCGCCGGCGGATGAATTCCAGCGCCTCGGGCGTGTCGATGCAGGGGCTGGTGTCGGGGCGCGTGACCATCGTGGTCACCCCGCCCGCCGCCGCCGCCTGTCCGGCGCTGCCATAGCTTTCCTTGTGCCGCTCACCGGGTTCGCAGACCTTTACCCCGATGTCGACGATGCCCGGCGCGAGAAAGGCATTGCCCGCGTCGATCCGGTCTGGCCGGATGTTTCGCGCGCGAAACATTTCTTCGAAATCAGTATCTTGCGTTAAGATTTGGGTAATCTTCCCGCTCTCGATCAGGAGCGCGCCGTGGGTGATCTGCCCGGCCTCGGGGTCGATCAGGCGGGCGTTGTGGATCAGGGTCTGGGTCATTCTTGGCCTCTCGGGCGGGCGGCCTCGATCCGGGCGATGGTTGCCCGCGGATCGGCCTGGAACTTGATCAGATGCTTGTCGCCGGATTTCGTGACGATCTGGACGGCGGCGCCGATGGCGCGGATCTTCTCGACCTGGTCAAGCGGCACGCGGCGGTCGCCGCGACCTGCCAGCACGCCGTCCTCCAGCCGCCAGGCATGGCCCAGCTCCTCGTCCATGAGATACCAGCCGCGCAGGGCGACGGCGGCCAGCCCGCCGATGGCGCCGGTCCAGACATGCGGGTTGCCGAGCGCCCAGAGGATCGCCATGCCAAGCGCCATCGCCACGGCGGCCATGACCCAGTGGGTGCGGATATAGGTCGTGCGGTCCGGAGAAAAGACCGCCCGGGGGTCAGCCGCCATCGTCATACCAGCGCCAGCCAGAGCACCAGCGCGAGGATCAGCGCGACCGCAGCGAGGATGAGTTTCAAAACGGGCGAGTTGCCGCTGCCCCGGCGCGCCGGGGGGCGTCCGCCAGCCTGACCCCGGGCCGACCTGGACATCGGGTTGGCGCCGCGCGCGGTGGGGCGGGCCTCGCCGTAGCGGCCGACCAGTGCCAGGGGCGGGTTGATGGTCAGTTCCTGCGAGGTGCCGTCGAAGGCCTGCGGCGGCAGCACCACGGCATGTCCCTTGAGCGCGTCGATACGGTTCCGGTCCTGGGCAAGGGTACGGGCGGGCACGTCGTAGGCGGCCGAGAGGTACTGCGAGAGCGTCATCTCGCCCAGGTCGCGGATCGCGACCACGTCGACAAAGCTTTCACGCAGGCGGGTTGCGCCAAGCGCGTATTTCAGTGGCCACTCTCCGGTGCCGGCCATCTGGGTGAAACGTTCGACGGCCTCCGGCGGCAGGTCGAGATGGGTCAGGTAGAGCGTGGTCCGGTCCGAGCCGTTGACCTGAACCTTTGTCATGCCACCACCTCTGTCGGTCGGGCGCGGAGGTTTCGCGCCAGCAGGTCCATCGCCGCCATGCGCACGGCGACACCCATTTCGACCTGGTCCTGGATCACGCTGCGGTTGATGTCGTCGGCCAGGGTGCCGTCGATCTCGACCCCGCGGTTCATCGGGCCGGGATGCATAACGATGGCGTCGTCCTTGGCATGGCCGAGTTTCTCGGCGTCCAGCCCGTAGCGGTGGTAGTACTCGCGCTCGGAGGGGATGAAGCCGCCGTCCATGCGTTCCTTTTGAAGGCGCAGCATCATGACCACGTCGACGTCCTGCAGCCCCTCGCGCATGTCGTCAAAGACTTCGACGCCGAAGGCGTCGATGCCCGAGGGCATCAGCGTCGGGGGGCCGATCAGGCGGATGCGGTTTTCCATCTTGTGCAGCAGCAGCAGGTTGGACCGGGCCACGCGGGAATGGGCGATGTCGCCGCAGATGGCGATGGACAGCCGGTGCAGCCGTCCCTTGGCGCGTCGGATCGTCAGCGCGTCGAGCAGCGCCTGGGTGGGGTGTTCGTGCCGCCCGTCACCGGCGTTGAGCACCGCGCAGTTGACCTTTTGTGCCAGCAGGTCCACCGCGCCGGAATGCGGGTGGCGCACCACCAAGAGGTCGGGGTGCATGGCATTCAGCGTCATGGCGGTGTCGATCAGGGTTTCGCCTTTCTTGATCGACGAAGCCTGCATCGCCATGTTCATCACGTCCGCGCCCAGCCGTTTTCCCGCGAGTTCGAAACTGGCCTGCGTGCGGGTTGAATTCTCGAAGAACATGTTGATCTGGGTCAGCCCGGCCAGCGCATTGGCGTGCTTATCGCGGCGGCGGTTGAAATCGACATATTGATCGGAAAGGTCGAGGATCGTGGTGATCTCGTCCGGGCGCAGGGGTTCGATCCCCAGCAGATGGCGGTGGTCGAAGCGCATTCGGTGTCCTCGGTGGCGTTCTGGACCTTTTAGGTAGGGTGCCGTTGCGGGGCAAGGCCCCCGGCACGCCCGAGGTCGCGCCGCGTGGCGATGTCGCGGGAGAGTATTTTTGGAGAGAAGAAACGGGGGCGATTTTCTTTGTCCCGGCGGAGGGCTAGGGTGGCGGACATGGAGAACATGGACTGGTACGCCGCGAAGGCGCTTCTGGAATGGCAACTGGAGATGGGGGTGGACGAGGCGATGCTCGACGCGCCCATCGACCGTTTTGCCGCCCATGAGGCCGAGCAGGAGGCGCTGAAGGCGCAGCATGCGGCGCGGGCCGCAGGTGGGCGCGGGGCGGCGCCGGTCAAGGCGCCCGAGGTCGATCCCGTGGCCGAGGCGCGCACGCTGGCCGCCGGCGCGGGCGACCTGGAGGCGCTGCAGGCGGCATTGTCGGGCTTTGATCACTGCCCCTTGAAACGCGGCGCGCGCAACCTTGTGTTTGCGGATGGCGTGGCGGGGGCGCGGGTCATGCTGGTGGGCGAGGCCCCGGGGCGGGACGAGGACTTGCAGGGCAAGCCCTTTGTCGGCCGGGCCGGGCAGTTGCTGGATCGGATGCTGGCGGCGGTGGGGCTGAGCCGCGCCGAGTCGGTCTATATCACCAACGTGCTGCCCTGGCGGCCGCCGCAGAACCGCGATCCGAAGCCGGACGAGATCGCCATGCTGCTGCCGTTCCTGCACCGGCATATCGCCCTGGCGGATCCCGACCTGCTGGTGATCATGGGCAATACCTCGTGCCAGGCGCTGCTGGGCAAGCGGGGGATCACGCGGCTGCGCGGTAACTGGACCGAGGCGGCGGAGCGGCCGGCGCTGCCGATGCTGCATCCCGCCTACCTGCTGCGCAATCCGCAGGCAAAGCGCGAGGCCTGGACGGACTTGTTGTCTCTGAAAGCGAAGCTGAGGGCGCTGGGATGATTGTCGATCCGATTCTGATGCTGGCCTTCATCCCTGCCGGGTTGGCGCTGAACGTCACTCCGGGGCCGGACATGATGTTCTGCCTGGCGCAGGGGTTGCGCGGGGGCGCGCGCTGCGGCTGGGCGGCCTCCAGTGGCGTGGCGCTGGGCGGAATGCTGCATGTGCTGCTGGCGGGGCTGGGTCTGGGGGCGCTGGTGGCCGCCTTGCCCGGGGCCTTTGACGTGATCCGCTGGGCGGGTGCGGCCTACCTTGCCTGGATCGCCTGGAAGACGCTGCGCACCCCCATCGCGGGCAGCGATGCGCCGCCGCTGGCGCCCGGGCAGGCCTTTCGGCAGGGGTTCGTCGTCAATATCACCAATCCCAAGTATATCCTTTTTGTGCTGGCCTTCGTGCCGCAGTTCATCGATCCGGCAATGGCGGTCCTGCCGCAGTTCCTCGTCTATGGCCTGCTGATGTCGATTGGCGGTGTCACGGTGAACGGGCTGGTCGGCCAGTTCGCGGGACGCCTGCGGCGGCGACTGGAAGGCGGCACGCGCACTGAACGCGCCCTGCGCTACACCTGTGCCACGCTCTTTGGCGGGCTGGCCGTGCGGCTGGCGGTCTGAGGGGCCATGTGGATCCTTGCCTTTTCCGACCTGCACCTGTCGCGGCGCCATGCGCGTGCGCTGGTCGAGGCCAGCGGCGAGGCTGACCTGGTGATCGGCGCCGGTGACTTCTGCCATGTGCGCGAGGGGCTGGAGCACGCTATGGCGCTGCTGGAAGGGCTGCGCGCGCCGATGGTGGCGGTGCCGGGCAATTGCGAAACGGCAGAGGAGTTGCGCGCCGCCGCCCTGCCGGGCACGACCGTGCTGCACGGCGAGGGGGGCGAGGTGGAGGGCCTGCGGCTCTTCGGTCTTGGCGGGGGTATTCCCGTGACGCCCTTTGGCGACTGGTCCTTCGACCTGACGGAGGTAGAAGCCGCGGTGCTGCTGGACCGCTGTTCCGAGGCGGACTTGCTGATCACCCATTCGCCGCCCAAGGGGATTGCGGATGTCACCTCGCGCGGGGTGTCCGTGGGGTCCACCGCGATCCGCGACGCCATCGACCGGCTGCAACCTGCGCTTGCGGTTTGTGGCCACGTGCATGATTGCTGGGGCCAGGAAGGCCGGATCGGGAACAGCCGCGTCGTGAACCTCGGGCCTTCGCCAGTCTGGTTCAACCTGTGAGGACACCATGAGCCGTATCGACGAATCCAAGGACTTCATCCCGGTCCGAATCGCCATCCTGACCGTGTCGGACACGCGCGGGCCGCAGGATGACCGGTCCGGGGACACGCTGGTACAGCGGCTGACGGATGCGGGCCATACCCTTGCCGATCGCGCGATCGTGAAGGACGAGCGGACGCTGATCGCGGACAAGCTGCGCGGCTGGATCGCCGATCCGGAGGTCGACGTGGTGATCTCGACCGGGGGGACCGGGCTGACGGGGCGTGACGTGACGGTCGAGGCGCACAGGGATGTCTACGAAAAGGAAATCGATGCGTTCGGAACGGTCTTCACGATGGTTTCCTTCAAGAAAATAGGGACTTCCGCGGTGCAGAGCCGTGCGACGGGCGGGGTTGCCGGGGGCACTTATCTGTTTGCGCTTCCGGGCAGCACGGGCGCCTGCAAGGACGCCTGGGACGAGATCCTGAGCCTGCAACTGGATTATCGCCACCGTCCCTGCAACTTTGTCGAGATTTTTCCGCGACTGGACGAACATCAGCGACGGAAGTGATCGCGACCTGCGTATAACTCCCCGGGGTTTGAATGCATCCCCGCGCTTCTATTTTCAGAAGGGTGCACCGCGGAGTTTGAAAGATGCGCTTTTTGCGAAAGAGCCTGACGGGGCTGTTCCTGTTGTCGCTGACCCTGGGGCTGTTGGGGTTTGCCGGGATCATGGTGCGCGATGCCGTACAGGCGCGCATGGCCGAAGAGGCCCGTGTGCCACAGGCGCGCGAGCGGGTCTTTGCGGTCAACGTGGTGCCTGTGGACTTTGAAACGGTGACGCCGGTGTTGACCTCATTTGGCGAGGTGCAAAGCCGCCGGACGCTGGAACTGCGGGCTGCGGCCTCTGGCGCGGTGGTGGAACTGGACCCGGAATTCGTCGAGGGCGGGCAGGTCGAGGCCGGGCAGTTGTTGGCGCGGATCGACCCGGCGGATGCCGAGGCTGCGCTGGACCGGGCCGAGAACGACCTGCTGGACGCGCAGGCCGAGGTGCGCGAGGCCGAACAGGCCCTGGTCATCGCAAAGGATGAACTGGTCGCCGCCGAGGAACAGGTCGTGCTGCGCGAAACCGCGTTGCGACGCCAGCGGGATCTGCTGGATCGCAACGTCGGCACGGCGGCGGCGGTGGAAACGGCGGAACTGGCGCTGGCCAGCGAGCGGCAGTCGGTGCTGACCCGGCGCCAGGCGGTCGCGACCGCAGAGGCCCGCATCGACCAGGCCGCAACGCAGTTGCGCCGGGCGGAAATCGCGCGGGACGAGGCCCAGCGACGTCTGGACGACACCCAGATCCGGGCCGAGTTCGCGGGCACGCTGTCAGAGGTCACGGTGGTGTCCGGGCGGCTGGTCTCTGCCAATGAACAGCTGGCCCAGCTGGTGGACCTGCAGGCGCTGGAGGTTTCGTTCCGTGTCTCGACCCAGCAATATGCGCGGCTGCTGGACGGGGACGGGCGGCTGCGGCAGGCACCGGTGAGCGTGGCGCTGGATGTCTTCGGCACCAATATCACCGCCGCGGGCCGGATCACCCGGGACAGCGCTGCCGTGGGCGAAGGCCAGACCGGGCGGCGGCTGTTTGCGGTGCTGGACGCGCCGCGCGGTTTCAAACCCGGCGATTTCGTCACCGTCCGGATCGAGGAACCGCCGCTGGAACGGGTGGCCCGCCTGCCCGCCACGGCGCTGAACGCCGCTGGCGAGGTGCTGGTTGTCGGGGCCGAAGAGCGGCTTGAGACGGTGGTGGTCGAGGTCACGCGGCGGCAGGGCGATGATGTCCTGATCCGTGCGCGCGGACTTCAGGGGCGCGAGGTCGTGGCCGAACGCACGCCGCTCTTGGGGGACGGTATCAAGGTCAAGCCGCTGCGCACCAACGCCGAGCCGGAACCGGAGGCCATGCTGGAACTCAGCGAGGAACGGCGCGCGAAACTGGTCGCCTTCATCGAGGCCAACAAGGCGATGCCCGAGGCAGCGAGGAGCCGCATCCTGGCGCAACTGGCGCAGAAGGAAGTGCCGGCCGAAATGGTCGAGCGCATCGAATCGCGGATGGGGGGCTGAGACATGGCACGCGCGCTTCCCTCTGCTGCTGGCGGGATCTTCGGATATTTCGTGCGCCATCCCACGGTGGCCAACCTGTTGCTGGTGATCATGCTGGTGGCGGGGATGATGGCCGTGCCCAACATGCGGGCGCAGTTCTTTCCGGATATCATCATCGACGAGATCGACGTCTCGGTCAGCTGGGACGGTGCCGGCGCCGAGGACGTGGACGCGGCCATCGTGCAGGTGCTGGAGCCCGCGCTGCTGGCCGTCGACGGGGTGATCGCCTCCAGCGCCGTGTCCCGAGAAGGACGGGCCGCCATCGAGCTGGAGTTCGAGCCGGGCTGGGACATCGCGCGGGCCGCCGATGACGTGCAGCAGGCGGTGGACGGGATCACGACGCTGCCCGAGGACGCGGACGAGCCCAGCGTGCGGCGTGGCGGCTGGCGCGACCGGGTGACGGACCTGGTGATCACGGGGCCGGTCGGCGTCGACCAGTTGGCACGCTTTGCCGACGAACTGGTTGTCAGGCTCTTTGCAGAGGGCGTAACCCAGACCACCATCCGGGGCCTTGCGGCACCGCAAACGGTGATCGAGGTGCCTGTGCAGAACCTGATCGCCCATGACATTACCATGCGCGAGATCGCGGATGCGATCGCCGCAGAGGTGCAGGCCGATCCGGCAGGCGACGTGGCCGGCGCAGGGGCGCGGGTGCGCACCGGGATCGAGAAACGTTCTGCCGATGCGATCTCGGATATCGTGCTGCGGTCGAACCCGGACGGCTCCAGCCTTACGGTGGGCGACGTGGCGCTGATCCGGGTCGAGGGGATCGACCGCGAGCGGAGCTATTTCGTGGGCGAGAACCGGGCGATCTCGATCCGGGTGGACCGATCCGCCGAGGGCGACGCCATCGGTATCCAGGCCACGGTCGAGGAGGTCGCCGCCGAGCTGACCGCCGAGCTGCCCGAGGGCGTCAAGATCGACCTGATCCGCACCCGCTCGGAATATATCACCGGGCGACTGAACATCCTGATCGACAACGCGGTGACGGGGCTGGCGCTGGTGGTCATGCTGCTGTTCCTGTTCCTGAACACGCGCACGGCCTTCTGGGTTGCGGCGGGCATTCCCACCGCTCTGCTGTCGGCCATCGCGCTGATGTATGTCGCCGGGCTGACGATCAACATGATCTCGCTGTTCGCGCTGATCATCACGCTGGGGATCGTGGTGGATGACGCCATCGTCGTGGGCGAACATGCCGATCACCTGGCGCGCCGGGGGCAGGGGCCCTTCGATGCCGCCGAAGGCGCGGCGCGGCGCATGGCGCTGCCGGTGTTTTCGGCCACCATCACCACCGTCATCGCCTTCTTCGGCCTGACCGCCATCGGCGGGCGGTTCGGCGACATGATTTCCGACATTCCCTTCACCGTGATCGTGGTGCTGATCGCCTCGCTGGTCGAGTGTTTCCTGATCCTGCCCAACCACATGGCCCATGCGCTGAAACCGCGCCCGCAGAACGGCACGCGGTGGTGGCGGGTCGCGCTGGGGATCGTCGGCGTGACCCTGGTGGCTGTCCTGGCGGTGGCATTGCTGACGCTGGCGGTGCTCGCCCTGCCGACTGTCCTTGCGGGTGTTCTTGGCTTGTTCGCCGAGGTGCCGGGGGGGATCACGGAGGCACAAACTGCGGCGGCGGAGCTGCGTGGCACGCTCTGGGGCCAGTTGCCCTATCTGGCCGGGGGGCTGGCCCTCCTGGTGGCGGCGGCCATCGCGCTGCGCCTTTTGGTGATGCCCGGGGATCAACGTGCACCCGTTTTGCGGACCTTCTCGGACGGCGGGATCGACATGGCGTCGATCCTGGTCAACCGGGGGTTCCGCTGGATCCGCGAGAGCCTGTTCCGTCCTTTCATGCGCGGGATCGTGGCGGGGCGCTATGTCGTCTTTGCGCTGCTGGTGGTGGCGCTGGCGACGCAGGTGACCTCCTTTATCCGGGGCGATGTGACCTGGCGGTTCTTCAATTCGCCCGAGCAGGGGTCCGTCACCGGCAACTTTGCCATGTCCCCCACCGCCACGCGGGCGGATACGGTCGAACAGATGCGCCTGTTCCAGAAGGCCGCCGATGAACTGGGCCGCGAATACGAGGAACGCTATGGCCGCAACCCGCTGGACTATGTCCTGGCCGAGATCGGCGGCAACGCGGGCCGGTCGTTGCCCGGTGCCGACACCAAGGACCCGGACCAGCTGGGCGCCATTTCCATCGAGCTGATCGAGGCCGACCTGCGGCCTTATTCCTCATTTGCCTTCGTAGGTGAGCTGCAGGAGCGCGTCGAACGCCACCCGCTGGCCGAGACGATTTCCTTTCGCGGCTGGCGCGGCGGACCGGGGGGCGACTCCCTGGACGTGCAATTCTATGGCGCCAGTTCCGAGGTGCTGAAATCCGCAGCCGAGGACCTCAAGGAGGCGGTGCTGCGGTTCCCCGAGGTGTCCGCGGTGGAGGACAACCTGTCCTACGACAAGGACGAGCTGATCCTTGAACTGACGCCGCAGGGGCTGGCGCTGGGCTTTGACATCGACGGGCTGGGGCGCGTGTTGCGCAACCGGCTGGGCGGGATCGAGGCGGCGACCTATCCCGACGGGCCGCGTTCTGCCGAGATCCGCGTGGAACTGCCCGAAGGTGAGCTGACCGCCGATTTCATGGAGCGGATGCAGTTGCGTACGCCCGGCGGTGCCTATGTTCCGCTGGCCGACATCGTGCGGGTCGAACGGCGCACCGGCTTTTCCACCATCCGGCGCGAGAACGGGCTGCGCGTCGTCTCTGTCACCGGCGACATTTCCGAGGATGACGCGGCGCGGGCCGAGGAAGTCGTCAAGGTGCTGCGCGAGGAGATCCTGCCGCAGATCGCCGAGACGCGGCAGGTGGATTATCGCCTGGCCGGGCTGGCCGAGCAGGAAAGCGATTTCCTGACCGATGCGCGCAACGGGCTGATCATGGTTCTGCTGGGTATCTACCTGGTCCTGGCCTGGGTCTTTGCCAGCTGGACGCGGCCCTTCGTGGTCATGGCGATCGTGCCTTTCGGCCTCGTGGGGGCGATCTATGGCCACGCCTTGTGGGACGTTCCGCTAAGCATGTTCACGGTGGTCGGGCTGTTGGGGATGACGGGGATCATCATCAACGATTCCATCGTGCTGGTGACGCAGATCGACGAATATGCCCGCGACCGGGGATTGATCCCCTCGATCATCGACGGTGCCTCGGACCGATTGCGCGCGGTTTTCCTGACCACGGCGACCACGGTGCTGGGCCTTGCGCCGCTGCTCTACGAAACGTCTTCGCAGGCGCAGTTCCTCAAGCCGACGGTGATCACGCTGGTCTACGGGCTGGGGTTCGGAGTGATTCTGGTGCTGCTGATCGTGCCCGCGCTGGTGGCGATCCAGCACGACCTGGGGCAGCAGTTCGCGGCGCTGAAGAAAGGGTTGCGGTTCCGGGGTGCGGGGCTGCGCGCTGTGCTGCTGACGGCGCTGACCGGGATGCTGGGATGGCTGGCGGCGACGCTGGGCTATACCGGCGTGACGGGCGAACTGATGCCGGGGCTGCCCGCGCCGGGCGGCCTGTCGCCGGAGGTGTCGGCGCTGGGCCTGTTCCTTCTGGGGGCCGCAGTAGTGCCGATGGCCATCTATGTCGGTGGCGGGATCGTGATGCTCTGGCGGCGCGGGACGCGCACAAAGGCGGGCGCCTGACCGCGGGGCTGGCCCAGTGGCTCAGCCGCTGCAGCCAGTCAGTTCCACCGGGATGTTGCCACCCAGGATGGTGATCCGCAGGCCCGAGCGGTCGAGCGCGAAGACGCCGCCGGACATATGCGTGACGCGGGTCTGCGCCACCAGCCGCCCGTCTTGCCACGAGGTGCGGGGGTCGGCGACCCAGAGATTCGGGTCCGAGGTCTCGATCACCGTTTCTTCGCGTCCCGTGCCGCGTGGCATGGCAATCGATACGGTCAGTCCCAGCCCCTTGGCCTGCGGTGTGATGCGGCAGGAGACGCCGGTCACGCCCGCGTCCTCTGCCCCGAAGGGCACATCGGCCATCGCGGCCGCGATGCGTGCGTCAGGCTTGGTCTGCGCGGCGGGCAGGGTGGCGGACACGCGCAAGCGGTGCGGCAGGCATACGTCCTTGCAGATGCCGATGTCGACCACGCCGCCCAGCCGCGCATCCTTGCCGGGCTGGTTGGGGCGGATCTTGAGCGGCAGGATCACCTCGCCCTTATAACCGACGGACCGCATGTTCTCTTGCCAGAAGACATGCGGCGCGGGCCAGTAGATGCCGATCGCCGACATGTTGCGGGCGCCGCTCCAGTCGAATTGCGGCGGGATGCCCGCGTCGCCCGGCGAGCGCCAATAGGTTTTCCACCCCGGGGCCAGCTTGAGGTGGAGCGCGGCCATGTGGTCACCATTGGACAACCGCCATCCGGGCAGGATCCTCGCCTCGACCACGTCGTCGTAGGATTGCGCGGCGGCAAGGCCGGGCAGCAGCATCAGCAGGAAGGTCAAGAGCATCTTTTTCATGTCATTGGACTTGGCCCTTCCGGACTGAAATGAAAAGTCACGTTCCGGCGAACCCCCGTATCAGTTGACGAAGATGTGACGGTCTTGCCAGTCCTGCCACGGGCGGTCATGGTAAACCCGTCCAATGCGAAAGGGAGCCATATGGCAGCCGAGACCGGAACCCCACAGACCAATCTAACCGGGCATTTGCTGATCGCCATGCCGGGCATGGGGGATCCGCGATTCGAGCACAGCGTCGTCTTCATCTGCGATCATTCCGACGAGGGCGCGATGGGGCTGATCGTGAACAAGCCCAGCGATGACGTCGACATGCCGACCCTACTGTCGCAGCTCAACATCGACCAGGTGTCGGACCTGTCGGAGCGGTCGGTGCATTTTGGCGGTCCGGTCGAGATGGGGCGCGGGTTCGTGTTGCACACGCCGGATTACCATTCGGTCGTGACCACGCTGGAAGTACGCGACGACATCCACATGACCGCAACCCTGGACATCCTCGAGGACCTCGCCCGGGGCGAGGGCCCCCAGAAATGGATGATGATGCTGGGCTATGCGGGTTGGGCCGCCGGTCAGTTGGAGGGCGAGATTGCCGAGAACGGCTGGCTGGTCTGCGATGCCGCGCCCGAGCTGATCTTCGAGATGGCCGACATGGACAAGTGGGAAGCAGCCCTGAAGACACTGGGCGTGGCTGCCCTGGCGCTGAGTTCCGCAGGCGGCCGAGCCTGAGCTTTCGGGAGGGGGCCGGGACGGGACTCGGGCTGCGCCCATCGCCCGCCCGCCACCCCTCGGCAAGCCCTTGCCGGAACGTGATGCAGGGTGACGGGCCGGGCCTGCTTCAAGGGCCCACCATCAAACAGGCCCGTTTCCCGAGCCCACCCCTCGCTGAAAGATGCCTGAGGCACTGATCCGCGCCCCGCAAGGGCAAGCCGCGCTGCGCGCGGAGCTGCGCCCCCTTGCAGGCCCCGGCCCCGTGCCTCTGACCGGCATCAGCGAGAGGCGGCTCCGGGAAACAGGCGGTCAGCGTTCGGCGGCGGCGCGGCTGAGACGATCGTTGATGGCGATGCCCAGGCCCAGGTGCGGGATCGGCGTGACGGCGATCGTTGACGCGCCAGTGGCGTCGAGCCGGTGCAGGAACTCAAACAGATTGGCCGCGGCCTCTGTCAGGTCCTCGCCGGGGGAAAGGTTGAGGTCGCAGGCCACGGCGCCAAAGCCGAGCCGGGCCTCTCCGGGTTCGAATTCCACCGCGTTGAGGCGAACCCTGGCGCGGGGCGCGTAATGCGAGCGGGTCTGGCCGGGGGCGGTGATGCCGTCGGTTTCGCGGCGCAGCGCTATGCGGGTGTCGAGGACCTTGCTCAGCGCCTCTTCGGTGATGCCGCCGGGGCGCAGCAGGGTGGGCGGCGTGCCGGTCAGGCCGAGGATCGTCGATTCCAGCCCCACGGCGCAGGGGCCGCCATCGACCACCGCCTCGATCCGGTCACCAAGCCCCTCGATCACGTGGGCCGCGCGGGTCGGGCTGATCTGGCCGGAGCGATTCGCCGAAGGCGCGGCGACCGGCCCGCCGAAGGCGCGCAGCAGGTTCTGGGCCACCGGGGCGGCGGGCATCCGAACCGCCAGGCTGTCAAGACCGGCGGTCACCAGCCGCGACACATGCGCGCCCTCGCGCAGCGGCAGCACCAGCGTCAGGGGGCCGGGCCAGAAGGCATCGGCCAGGGCCTGGGCCGCCTCCGACCAGATCACCAGCTCTTTCGCGGCGTCGAGATCGGCCACATGCACGATCAGCGGATTGAACTCGGGGCGCTCCTTGGCCTTGTAGATACGGGCCACGGCGTGATCCTGCCGCGCGTCGGCGCCCAGTCCGTAGACCGTTTCGGTGGGAAAGGCGACGAGACCGCCCTCTGCCAGGGTGCCCGCGGCGCGGGTCAGGTCCTGGGTGCTGGCGCTCAGACGTAGGGCAGGCATCGCGGCGATCCCTTATGACGCGGCGTTCCGGTTGAAGCGCGGGCGGCGGGAGGTACCCTCACACCCGCGTTGCGCGCGTGCTACAAGAGCGGCGCGTCCTTGCCAAGCCGGAGGAGACACCCATGCCATATCGTGCGCCGATCGATGCCTACATGCGGCTTTTGCGCGACGTTGTCGGCTATGACGCCGTCGCCGAGACCGACCGTTTTGCCGAAGCGAACCATGAAACCGTGGCTGCCGTCCTGGGCGAGGCGGGCAAGCTGTGTGAAGAGGTGCTGGCGCCGTTGCAGCGCAATGCGATCTTGTGTGAAGAGGTGCTGGCGCCGTTGCAGCGCAATGGCGAGATCCCGCGCGGCTGGAAAACGGCGTGGTGCGGACCTCGAAAGGGTTTGCCGACGGTTATACGGCGCTGGCCGAAGGTGGCTGGATTGCCACCTCGGCCCCCGAAGAGTTCGGCGGGATGGGGCTGCCGCTGACCGTGACCACATGCGTCAACGACATGATGGGGGCGGCCTGTCTTGCGCTGCAGCTGAACCCGTTGATGAGCCAGGGGCAGATCGACGCACTGGAAAACCATGCCAGCGACGAGCTCAAGGCACTGTACCTGCCGAAACTGATTTCGGGTGAATGGGCCGGGACCATGAACCTGACCGAACCGCAAGCCGGGTCGGACGTGGGGGCTTTGTCGTCCAAGGCCGTGCCGAACGGCGACGGGACCTACGCGATCACCGGTCAGAAGATCTACATCTCGTGGGGGGACAACGATTTCACCGAGAACGTCTGTCACCTGGTGCTGGCGCGTCTGCCGGACGGCGTTCCGGGGACCAAGGGCATCAGCCTGTTCCTGGTGCCCAAGCGGATCCCGGACGAGAATGGCAACCCGGGCGTGGCCAATGACTTGAACGTGGTCAGCCTGGAACACAAGATGGGCCTGCATGGCTCGCCAACCTGCGTGATGCAATACGATGGCGCCAAGGGGTGGCTGGTGGGCGAGCCGCACGATGGCATGCGCGCCATGTTCACCATGATGAACAACGCACGGCTGGGCGTGGGCGTGCAAGGCGTCAGCGTGGCCGAAGGCGCGTTGCAACATGCGCTGACCTACGCGCAGGAGCGCAAGCAGGGCCGCAGCCCCGAGGGTACGATCATCGGTCACGCCGATGTGCGCCGGATGCTGGCCACCATGAAGGCCGAGACCTTTGCCGCGCGGGCCATCGCCCTGTCGCTTGCGGTGGCGATCGACATGGGCAATGCGACCGGCGATGACGACTGGACGGCGCGCGCCGCGCTGCTGACGCCGATCACCAAGGCTTTTGGCACGGAAACCGGTATCAAGGTGGCCAACCTTGGCGTCCAGGTGCATGGCGGCATGGGCTATGTCGAGGAAACGGGTGCCGCGCAGTACCTGCGCGACGTACGGGTGACGGCGATCTACGAGGGCACCAACGGCATCCAGGCGATGGACCTTGTCGGGCGCAAGATGATGGACGGCGGCGAGGCGATCTTTGCCCTGCTGGACGAGATCGAGAGCGGCGCCGAGGCGGCGCGCGGCAAGATGCCCGAACTGGCCGAGCCCGTCTGGCAGGCCGCGGAATCGCTGCGCGAGACCACCGAGGCGCTCGTGGCGCGCGACATGGGCGACCGTTTCGGCGGCGCCGTGCCCTACCTGATGGGCTTTGCCCGCGTGCTGGGGGCGCATTATCACCTGCGCGCGGCCCTGGCCGCGCCGGACAGCGCCGATGCCCGGCTGGCGGGCTTTTACATCCAGCGACTGCTGCCTGAACATGCCGGGTTGTTGGCCGAGGCCCGGGCCGAGGTCGGCGCGCTGGCGAACCTGACGACAGAGGACCTGGTGGCGTGATGGACGGAACGGTGCGCGCAATCCGCTATCCCTGGGAAACGCCGCCCGCCCCGGGTGAGTCCATCGAACTGGCCGAGGGCGTGCTGTGGATGCGCCTGCCGCTGCCGATGAAGCTGGACCACGTCAACGTCTACGCGCTGGACGACGGGGACGGCTGGACCGTGGTCGATACCGGATTTGCCTCGAAAAAGTCGCGCCGGATCTGGGAAGACCTTATGGCTGGCCCGCTGGGCGGCAAGCCGGTGCGGCGCGTGGTGGTGACCCATCATCACCCGGATCACGTTGGGCTTGCGGGCTGGTTCCAGTCGGCGCATGGCGCCGAACTGGTGACGACGCGCACCGCCTGGCTGTTTGCGCGGATGCTGCAACTGGACGCGCAGGACCGCCCCACGGAAGAGACGCTGGACTATTGGCGCAGCGCCGGGATGGAGCCGCGCATCCTGGAACAGCGCATGGCCGAACGGCCGTTCAACTTTGCCGACGTGGTGGCGCCGATGCCCTTGGGCTTTACCCGGATCAAGCAGGGCGATGTCCTGCGCATCGGTGGCCGGGACTGGGACGTGCATATCGGCAACGGCCATGCGCCCGAACATGCGACACTGTGGTCGCGGGACGATCATCTGGTTCTGGCCGGTGACCAGATCCTGCCCTCGATCAGTTCCAATCTCGGCGTCTATGCGACCGAGCCGGAGGCCGACCCGGTGGCCGACTGGCTGGAGGCCTGCGAGCGGCTGGCGACGCTGGCGCGCCCGGAGCACCTGGTCATGGGCGGGCACAAGCTGCCCTTTACCGGACTGGAGCTGCGCATGGCGCAACTGATCGAGAATCACCACAGTGCCCTGGAACGGCTGCATGCACACCTGGCCACGCCGCAGACGGCGGGCGACTGTTTTCCGCCCCTGTTCAAGCGCCGGATCGGGGATGCGGAATACGGGTTGGCCCTGGTCGAGGCGATGGCCCATTGCCTGCACCTTTGGCACGAGGGACGCGCAGAGCGGACCCGCCGCGACGATGGCGCCTGGTTGTTTCAAGCCGTCTGAACGGGCACCAGGCTCACATCTGCGTGGGCCGGGGCAGGCGCGACATCCTGGCCCCCGGGCGGCGCGTGACAGGCGCGCGGATTTGCGCTAACCCATCACGGAACGCAACCACGGAACAGGCCGCAGGAAAATCGACATGGCTGAGCACAAGCACGGAAGCATGGACATCACCGTTCAGGAAAAGACCTTTGAAGGGTTCATCAAATTCACGATCCGCACGGTCATCGTGATCCTGTGCATCGTCATCTTCATGGCGATCTTCAATTCCTGATCGGACAGACCGCCCCATGGGGCGGGGTGGGGTAACATGATAAACAGACGTGCGGCGATGACGGGGCTGGGCGCCTCGCTCTTCGTGGCCGGTTGCGCTGGCAGCGTCTCTGGTCCCGACGCGACACCGGAACAGGCGGCAGCCGCCGCCTACCGCCACCCGGGCGAGCCCGAGATCATCCTGTACACGATGATCAACAACCGGACCGGATCCGGGGCGCATTCCTCGATGCTGATCAATGCCCCGTCACAGCGCGTGATCTACGATCCCGCCGGGTCTGTCCGCTTTACCGGCGTACCGGAAATCGGTGACGTTCTGTACGGGATCACGCCGCAGGCAAAGGAATTCTTTGAAAGCTCTCATGCCCGCAGCACCTACCGGATGTTGGCACTGAGCCGCCCGGTGGATCCGGCCGTGGCGGAACTGGCGCTGAAGCTGGTGCAGGAGAAAGGCCCCGCCGGCCCTGCGCTTTGCTCGAATGCGGTGTCGGATGTTCTGGGCGCGCTGCCCGGGTTCGAATCCCTGCGCGGTATCTGGACCCCGAAGAAGCTGGCCACGAATTTTGCCAAATTGCCCAATGTCACCCGGCGCGTCCGGCGCGAGAACGACTCGGATGACAAGGACGCGGCGATCGCAGCGCTTGAGGCCGGCAAGAAGACCCGGACCGGCCAGCCCTGATCCGGGCGTTCAGAACGGTAGCCAGGCGCCCGAGATCATGACCGCGGCGCCTGCACCGACAGCGCCGTAAAGGCTTTTCCAGACATAGCCGACCACAAGCGCCGCCGCCGCTGCGATCAGCCGCAGCGGATCGGTCTCGCCATTTGTGGCGGCTGGCCAGACCACCAGCGGCGCGACCAGCGCGGGCATGACCGCCACGGCGGTATAGCGCAGGTGCCGCAAAAGCCAATCCGGCATGGCCCTGTCGCCGACCAGCCCCAGAAAGACAAAGCGCAGCCCGAAAGAGCCCAGCCCCAGAACGATGATCACGATCCACAGGTCCGTCATGCGCCCGGCCTCCGGTCTGCGGGCAGGCCGGCACGGCGTTCCACCTCTGCCCCGGTCATCATGCCCGACAGTGCGCCGACGATCAGGCCGAGGTTATAGGGCAGCCAGGCAAAGCTGAGCGCCATGATGGCAGCAACCAGTGCCGCGGCCCGGTGCGCGCCAGTCCGCAGCGCGGGTGCAAACAGCGCGATAAAGGCGATCGGCAGCGCGAAATCCAGCCCCAGTTCCGGCGGCACCGCCTCACCGACCAGCGCGCCGACAATCGTGAACAGATACCAGAACGGGCAGATCGGCGTCATGACCCCCATGAAATAGGAGAATTTCTGGGGAACGGTCATCTCTGGCCGCTTTTCATATTCCACGATGGAGGCAGCAAAGGTCTGGTCCACAAGGAAATAGGCCACCAGAACCCGCTTCCACATCGGCAGGTGCCCGAGGTGCGGCGTGATCGAGGCCGAATACATCGCCATCCGCAGGTTCACCGCCAGCGCCGAGACGATGACAACCAGCGTCGGCGCGCCGTCCTGCATCAGTTGCACGGCTGTGAACTGCGCGGCCCCGGCGATCACGACTACCGAAAAGCTGATGATTTCGAACAGGTTGAGGCCCGCATCCGCTGCGACCACGCCGAACAGCATGGCAAAGGGCGCCACCACAAAGAGAAAGGGCAGGGCGGTCCGCATTCCCCGCCAATAGCTTGACATCGCGTCTGTGTGGTCCATCACTACACCTTCCATTCGCCCCACGCCGTAGCCAAGCGAGCCGCCCGATGCAATCGCCCCCGGACACTCCGCCCCGTGAATTCGCGTCCGACTACCTGATCGCGCCGGACCCCGCGTCAGCCCGCCTGACGCGCGCCGTCACCGGGACCGACCATACCGGCGCCGAGGTCGAGGTATCCGTGGTCGAGGAGCGTCCGCTGACAATCTTCCTGAACCGTCAGGAAATCGTCACCGCCATGACCATCGGGGATTACCCCGAGTACCTGGCGATCGGTTTCCTGCGCAATCAGGGGATGCTGGCCGACGGCGAGCAGATCACCGGCGTCGATTACGACGAAGAATTGGAAACCGTCGTGGTCCGAACCGCCTCGCAGACCACCTACGAGGAAAAGATGCAGAAGAAGACGCGCACCTCCGGCTGTGCCGTGGGGACCGTCTTTGGCGACATGATGGAAGGGCTCGAACAGGTTCGCCTGCCCGCAACAGAGGTGCGCACCTCGTGGCTTTACACGCTGGCGCACAAGATCAACACGACGCCGTCGCTGTACCTCGAGGCCGGGGCGATCCACGGCACGGTGCTGTGCCAAGGCGACCGTCCGCTTGTCTACATGGAGGACGTGGGCCGCCACAACGCCGTGGACAAGATTGCCGGCTGGATGTTCCGCGAAGGGGTCAGCGCGGAGGACAAGATCCTTTATACCACCGGGCGGCTGACCTCGGAAATGGTCATCAAGACGGCACTTATGGGAATCCCGGTGCTGGCGTCGCGTTCGGGTTTTACCGCCTGGGGCGTAGAGATCGCCCGCCAGGTCGGGCTGACCTGCATCGGCCGGATGCGCGGCAAACGCTTTACCTGCCTGTCCGGTGCCGAGCGGTTGGTCCGCGACATGGACCCGGACGCCGTGCCCGAGGAGAGCGCCAAGCATCGCCGCAAGAGCGCGGGGCAGACATGAAACAGCCCGTTGGCGTGATCCTCGCGGGGGGGCTGGCCTCTCGCATGGGCGGCGGGGACAAGGCCCTGTTGACGCTGGGTGGCCAGACGTTGCTGTCCCGCGTGATCGAAAGGCTTTCGCCACAGGTCGCGGCGCTGGCGCTGAATGCCAATGGCGACCCGGTGCGCTTTGCCGAGACTGGCCTGCCGGTGGTGGCCGACACCATCGCCGATTTCCCCGGCCCGCTTGCCGGGGTGCTCGCGGGTCTCGACTGGGCGGCCGAACAGGGCGCGGACACGCTGGTCAGTGTTGCCGCCGACACGCCGTTCTTTCCCTGTGATCTGGTGCCGCGCCTCTTGCTGGCCAGCGAGGGGCAGGAGCATCCGCTCGTTCTGGCCGCGACCAAGGGCGACGCCCAGACCCGCAGCAAGTCCCGTTCGGGCCTGATCCGGCATCCGACCTTCGGCCTCTGGCCCGTGGCATTGCGCGACGATCTGCGCGCAGCGCTGGAGGGCGGGCTGAAAAAGGTCGTGCTCTGGACCGACAAACACGGCGGGCGCGAGGCGCTCTTTCCCTCCGTGCCTTTCGATCCATTCTTCAACGTGAACACGCCGGAGGATCTGGCACAGGCGGAGGCGCTGCTATGAGGCTCTACGGGGTGACGGGGTGGAAGAACGCCGGAAAGACCGGCCTGATGGAACGGCTGGTGACGGAAATCACGTCGCGCGGTCTGACCGTCAGCACGGTCAAGCACGCACATCACACCTTTGACGTCGATCACCCCGGCAAGGACAGCTATCGCCACCGCCACGCGGGCGCGTCAGAGGTGATCCTCTCCTCGCGCAACCGGGTGGCCCATATGATCGAGCTGCGCGGCGCCGGTGAACCCACGTTGGACGAGCTGCTGGCGCGGTTGGCGCCGGTCGATCTGGTGCTGGTCGAGGGCTACAAGCGCGACCGCCATCCAAAGATCGAGGCCTTCAGGGCCGAAACCGGCAACCAGCTGATCGCCCATGAGGACCCGACGGTGCGTGCCGTTGCCGCGGACACGGCGCTGACGCTGGACCGGCCTGTCTTCGACCTGAACGATACCGTGGCCGTGGCCGATTTCATCCTCGCGGAGGTCGGCCTGGCAAGGGCGGCGGAATGACGGGGTTCGACCGCTTTCTGATGGTGGACTGGTCGGGCGGCAATGATGCTGGCCCGCGGCCCCGCAAAGATGCGATCTGGATCGGCGAGACCGGCCCGGAGGGAGAGGCGGAACCGCTGTACCAGCGCAACAGGCGCGTGGCCGAAGAGACACTTGCCAACGGGATCGAGGCCGCGCTGGTGTCGGGAGAGCGTCTTTTTATCGGTTTCGACTTTCCCTTTGGCTATCCGGCCGGTTTCGCGGAGGCTCTGACCGGGCGGGCCGATCCGCTGGAGGTCTGGGGCTGGCTGGCCGATCGGGTCGAGGATGCCCCCCGTGCCAACAACCGTTTCGACGTGGCGGGCGGCATCAACAGGGCTTTGGGCGGCGGGCGCGGGCCGTTCTGGGGAAATGCGCTGAAACGGGACATTCCCGGTCTGCCGCGCACCAAGGCGGGATATGCAAATCCCTTTCCCGAACGCCGAGCCTGCGAGGTGCAGGGCAAAGGCACGTTCACCTGCTGGCAAATGGCGGGCGCGGGTGCCGTGGGATCCCAGGTGATCATGGGGCTGCCCGTACTGGAACGGCTGAGACGGCGCTTTGCCGGGCAGGTATCCATCTGGCCCTATGAAGCGCTCGACGGGCCTGTCGCCTTCGTCGAGATCTGGCCGGGACTGATCAATGATGCCGTGCGGCGGGCAACGGGCCCCGGTGACATACGCGACGCCGTACAGGTCCGCCTGCTGGCACGCGCCCTGGCGGACACGGCGCCGCAGCGGCTGCGGGACATGTTGTCGGTCGAGGCGCCAGAGGAAGGCTGGATCCTGGGGCTTGGCGCCGAGAGCGAATTGATGGGGAGCCTGGCCGCATGACATTGAAACCGCCGCCCCTGAACAACGACTGTTTCGCCCTGCCGCCCGGGGTCGACTGGACCCCGGTGGACGAGGCGCTGAACATGTTGCGCGCGCGCCTGCACCCGGTCGTCGTCCGAGAGGATGTGCCCGTTATGGCAGCGGCCGGTCGGGTTCTTGCGGCACCGCTGACGGCGCGACGGGCCAACCCGCCGCTGCCCAATACCGCCGTGGACGGGTTCGGCTTTGCTGCTGATACCATCGGCGAGGCGGCAGAGTTCACCTTGCCGTTGGTCGAGGGACGCGCCGCCGCGGGGCTTGCCTTCTCGGGTGCGGTGCCGCCCGGCCATGCCATCCGCGTGCTGACCGGCGCCGCCCTGCCCGAGGGCGTGGATACCGTGGTTCTGGACGAAGACTGTGCGACCGATGGCGCCGCGGTGGCCTTTCGCGGCCCGGTCAAACCCGGTGCCAACACCCGCCGCGCGGGTGAGGACGTGGCGGAGGGGGAGGAGATCCTGTCGCAGGGGCGGATGCTGACTCCGGCGGACCTTGCACTGGCGGCAGCCACGGGTCTTGCCGATCTGCCCGTCTACACGCCCCTGCGCGTTGGTGTCCTGTCGACCGGGGACGAGGTGGTGCCCGCCGGGCAGGTCGCTGCGCCCGGCCAGATCTACGACGCCAACCGGCCGATGCTCCTGTCGCTCATCGCGCGTTTCGGTCACGCTCCCGTCGATCTTGGCCATGTGCCGGATGAGCGCGAGGCACTGCGCGCGCGGCTCGACGGGGCCGAGGTGGATGCGATCCTGACATCCGGTGGTGCCTCGGCGGGGGATGAGGACCATGTGTCGGCTCTGTTGCGCGAGACCGGGGCGCTGGCCGCATGGCGCATCGCGCTGAAGCCCGGACGCCCCCTGGCGTTGGGGATGTGGCAGGGCAAGCCTGTCTTCGGTCTGCCGGGCAACCCGGTCGCGGCTTTCGTCTGCAGCCTGGTCTTTGCCCGCCCGGCGCTGCGCCTGCTGGCCGGGGCTGGGTGGGATGACCCGGCGGGGTACACCGTGCCGGCGGCGTTTGCCAAGACCAAGAAACCGGGGCGGCGCGAGTACCTGCGCGCCCGTCTGCGTGATGGCCGGGTCGAGGTCTTCAAGTCCGAGGGCTCGGGCCGTATTTCGGGGCTGAGCTGGGCCGAGGGGCTGGTGGAACTGCCCGATGCCGCGGCCGAGATCTCGCCGGGAGACCCGGTGCGGTATATTCCATTCGGCAGTTTCGGGCTGTGAGCCGGGGCGGGGGCGCTGCCCCCGTCTCCCTGCGGTCGACTCCCCCGGAGTATTTTTGCAGAGAAGAAGGGCGGGCCAGCGTCCTAGTCGAAGGTGCCTGCCACCCGTCCCAGTAGCATGAAGGCGCGCGCGGTGCGGGTCATGGCGAAGGCCGAGATCTCTTCGTCCGTGGCATTGGGTTCGAAGCTTGAAAAGCTGGTGTCGAAGCGACGCAGGAAATGATGCGCCGCATCGCGAAAGATCGGATCCTGTTTCATCCGCCCGGCCGCCAGCGCCAGCGAGGAGCGGTCGCGTACGCCCCCCAAGGAAGCGATGGGGCGGCCCCGTTCGCCCTGGGCAAAGGCGCGCCAGGTTTCGGGGCGGGCCAGATCGGGGCGCAGATCATCCATGTAGATGCCGTCCTGGCTCATCAGGGTCAGCACGTCCTGGGCGGCCTGGATCAGCTTGGCCGTGCCGCGATCCTTGAGCGCCCGACGCAGGGCAGCAAAGCCTTCCTCGTCCTCGGCGGTTTCGGGAAAATGCAGGGCGCGGATGTAGTCGGCATTGGGCAGGGGCGGCTGCAACGCCTCTGCCGGGGTGCCCAGCGACAGGGCGGGCTGGTCGTCGCCGTCGGACCCGTCCGGGGCGGGCAGGGCGCCGGGTTGGCCGCCCTGGCGGATGCCACCAAGCATGGCTAGCGTGGATTCCAGGTTCTTCTGGGCGCCCGCGATATCGTCCAGCCGCTTGACCAGCATGGGATGCGGCGGCTGACCCTTGCCGCTTTGCGCCTGGGCGACATAGGCCTGTCGGATTGCGTCGATGGCCGCCTGCAGGCGGGCGCTTTCGCTGCGCATGATGCGCGCCGCGCGGATCGTGAGCGCCGCGACCCAGACCAGCGCCACCGGCATCACGACCACCATCAGTGCCAGCAGGAAATGCAACGGACCGTTTTCGCCCTCGGGCAGACCAAGGAAATACCAGCCCGAGATCACAACCCAAATGATCGAGATCACCGCGGCGGTGATCTCGATTCCGGTGACACCCTCGGTCGCGCCGCGGGCGTAGAGGCCGGGCAGCGTCGGGCGGGCGTCCTTTGGGTCGCTCATGGCGTGTCTGCCCTACTTGTAGGCGATGCTCAGGATTTCATAGGACTTGGCGCCGCCCGGGGTGCGAACCTCGACGCTGTCGCCCTCTTCCTTGCCGATCAGGGCACGGGCGATGGGCGACTTGATGTTCAGCAGGCCCTTTTCGACGCTGGCCTCGTGTTCGCCCACGATCTGCCAGGTCTTTTCCTCGTCGGTGTCTTCGTCGACGACGGTCACGGTGGCGCCGAACTTGATCGGGCCGGACAGGGTCTTGGGGTCGATCACCTCGGCCAGGCCCAGGGCGCCTTCCAGTTCCTTGATGCGGCCCTCGATGAATCCCTGCTTTTCGCGCGCCGAGTGGTATTCGGCGTTCTCCTTGAGGTCGCCCAGTTCGCGCGCCTCGGCGATCGCCTGGATGATGGCGGGCCGCTCTTCGGACTTGAGCTGTTTCAATTCGGTTTCGAGCGCGGTGTAACCCGCGCGGGTCATCAGGATCTTGTCCATTTTCGGATCGTCTCTGCCTCTTCAGCGAGTGTTTCAGGAGTGTCGTCGCCCGTTGCGCCGATGTAAAGCCAAGCGCGCCCTCAGACCAGCGGGATTTTTCCGGTCTGCATGCAGGTTTGACTTTCGAAGAGGTGCGGGTACTGTGGATTGCACCTTATTAGCAACGAGATTTTGATATGCGTTCCCTTATTTCCCTTGCCGCGGCCGCCGCGGTTTCCGGCATTGCTGCCACATTCGCACAGGCCCAGTCCATCGAAACGATCAGCGTTTCTCCCGATGGTCAGACCGTCCTCGTGGGCGGCACCAACCGGACGGTCTATGCCCTGTCCGCCGAGACGCTGGAGGTGACGGACCGGCGCTATGTGTCGGAACTGGTGCGCCAGATCGTGCACGGTGCCGATGGTGAGCTGGTCTTCTTTCGCGACGATGCCGACACGCTGACTGCCTACAAGACCGCCGATATGTCCTTTGCTTGGAAGGCCTCGGACGTCGACAACATGGCCTATGACCCGCGCGCCGGTGCCATTGCCGTGCTCGACCAGCATTACAAGGACGATTCGGTCAGCCTGCTGTTCGCGGCCACCGGAGAGCAGATGGCGCGCGTGGCGATGGGCAAGATCAAGTCCAACCTGATCGCCCTGGCACCCGGTGCGGACAAGGCGTTGATCCTGACCAACTACGCCAAGTCCGACGCCGAGGAGAAGGCGGATGAGCCGGACGACCTGAGCAAGCTGCAGAAGGCTGATTTCAAGCAGTTGCACGACGGCTATGTCAGCAACGTGGTGACGGTGGATTTCGGTACCGGCGCCTTCGAAATGTCCGAAACGCCCTATCGCGTCTCTTACCCCAAGGCGGTGCGGATGGCCGGGGACAGGATGATGATCCTGCGCACCAACATGGATTCGATGATGCTTGCCCCGGACGGATCGGGTGAGCTGATCGACCTGGGCGAGGACTACTTCAACTACGCCGACATCGACGCCAAGGGAGAAACCTACATCCTGACCAAGGGCGTGGACCTGCGGTTCGTGCCCGTGGCCCAGGACGGCCCCGAGGGGCTGCTCAAGGGAGAGCGGCTGCGCGGTGGGCCGGCGGAATGGATCACCGCCATGGCAGAGGCGCCGGACGGCACGCTGTATTTCGGAACCAATGCCTACCGGCTGCTCAAGGTCGGTCCGGACCGTGGCAAGATCGAGATCGTGCCGGTGTACTGAGACCCGTCCTGCACCGGACACATGGAAAGGCCGCCTTCGGGCGGCTTTTTTCGTGCGTGCAAACGCGCGGGAACGCGCGGCAGTGTCGCAATAGGACCTTGCAACGCCGTGTCGTGATTGACCTGTGCTGCACTGCCGCGCTACTCAGTCGCGAAAGAAAATTTCAATGCCCCTCGAAGGGAAGGAGCCGGAATGTCCGACTTTGAGCGCGAATCCATGGAATACGATGTCGTCATCGTGGGCGGCGGCCCGGCGGGACTGTCCGCCGCGATCCGCCTGAAACAGCTCGACGACAGCCTGGACGTGGTCCTGCTGGAAAAGGGATCGGAGATCGGGGCGCATATCCTGTCGGGCGCCGTGCTGGACCCCTGCGGCCTGGATGCGCTGATCCCCGACTGGAAGGACAAGGGCGCACCGCTGAACACGCCGGTGACCGAGGACAACTTCTACATGCTGGGCGAGGCGGGCAAGGTCCGTATTCCCAACTGGCCGATGCCGCCGCTGATGAACAACCACGGCAACTACATCGTCTCGATGGGCAATGTCTGCCGCTGGATGGCCGAACACGCCGAGGAGATGGGGGTCGAGATCTTCCCCGGCATGGCCTGTTCCGAACTGGTCTACGGCGAGAACGGCGAAGTGCGCGGCGTCGTGGCCGGTGAATTCGGCAAGAATCCCGACGGCACCCCGGGGCCCAGCTATGAGCCGGGTATGGAGTTGCTGGGCAAATACGTCTTCCTCGGCGAAGGCGTGCGCGGCTCTCTGTCCAAGGAAGTGATCGAGAAATACGACCTGTCCGCCGGGAAGGAACCGCAGAAGTTCGGCCTTGGCATGAAGGAGATCTGGGAGATCGACCCGGCCAAGCACAAGGAAGGTTCCGTCACCCACACGATGGGCTGGCCGCTGGGGTCGAACGCGGGCGGCGGGTCGTTCATCTACCACCTCGAGAACAACCAGGTCTACGTCGGCTTCGTCGTGCACCTGAACTACGAGAACCCCTACCTGTATCCCTACATGGAATTCCAGCGCTTCAAGCACCATCCGATGGTGGCCGAGCTGCTGGAAGGCGGCAAGCGCGTCGCCTATGGCGCGCGTGCGATCAGCGAAGGCGGTTACCAGTCCATGCCCAAGATGGTGGCCCCGGGCGTTGCGCTGCTGGGCTGTTCGGTGGGTATGGTCAACGTGCCGCGGATCAAGGGCAACCATAACGCGATGCTGTCGGGCAAGGCGGCGGCAGAGGCGGCCTATGCCGCGCTGCGGGATGGCCGGGCCAGCGACGAGCTTTCGGCCTACGAGACCGAGGTCCGCGAGGGCGCCATCGGCAAGGACCTCAAGATGGTCCGCAACGTCAAGCCGATGTGGTCGAAATACGGGCTCACCGCCAGCCTCACGCTGGGTGGTCTGGACATGTGGACGAACAACACGCTGGGCTTTTCCTTCTTTGGCACGCTGGGACACGGCAAGAGCGACGCCGAGGCCACCGGCATGTCGGCCAGGTTCGAGCCGATCGACTATCCCAAGCCCGACGGCAAGCTCAGCTTTGACCGCCTGACCAACGTCGCCTTCAGCTTTACCAACCACGAGGAAAGCCAGCCTGCGCACCTGCAGTTGAAGGACCCGCATGTCCCGACCTCGATCAACCTGCCGAAATACGCCGAACCGGCACAGCGCTACTGCCCGGCGGGCGTCTACGAGGTGGTCGAGGACGAAAGCGGACCGCGCTTCGTCATCAACTTCCAGAACTGCGTCCACTGCAAGACCTGCGACATCAAGGACCCCAGCCAGAACATCAACTGGACGGTTCCGCAGGGCGGCGAAGGGCCGAACTATCCCAACATGTGACGGCGCGCGACGCTGCGTTCCGGCGGCCGGGGTCTGATGACCCCGGCCGTCTTGCGTTCAGGCGGGTGTCAGGCGCTGCGCAGGGCCCTGTGGGCAAGGGCGGCGATCAGGTCGGTGCGTGTCACGATGCCGACAAGCCGTCCGTATTCCAGCACCGGCACAGCGTCGACCGCACCATCCGCCATCATCGGCAGCAAGGCGGCTATGGGCGTGGCCGTTGTCGCGCGCGGGCCAGCCACTTCCATGATCTCCTCGGCCCGTACCGGCATGTCCCGTTCGCGGTCCAGCAGCCGCCTGAATGCTGCCAGGTACCCGCGATCCAGCCGCAGCGCGTCTTGCCGGGCCCGGTCGATCAGGTGCATCTGAAAGATTACGCCCAGGAACCTGCCCCCGTCCGAGACCACGGGCAACGAGGTGAAGCGGTGCTTGCGAAACAGATCCGCCACTTCGCCCAGTCCTGTATCGGACCGCACCGTGATCAGTCTGTCCGACATGATGTCCGCGGCGGTTTCCGCGCTGGTGGCATGTGAGGCCGCCCGCAGTTCCGCCGCGCCGATCAGCCGGGCGAGGTCCTCGACCCCCAGGTTGAAGGACTGGCGATAGTTTTCCAGAAGTCCGGCCAGTTCGTCCTCGCTCAGGTCCAGCCGCATGCGCGATGCCGGCTCGGCGTTGGTCTCGAACTGGCGAAAGGGATAGTGACGGCCGGTCAGCCGGGCATAGATCGCGGCCAGGGCCACCAGCACGATTGTTCCCGCCGCCACCGGCGCCAGTGCAAAGCGGAAGCCCAGCTCTTCGATCGCGGCGGGGCTTAGCGCGGCGGTCATCGCCACGGCGCCTGCGGGCGGATGTACGGCGCGGCACAGGATCGTCGCCGTGATTGCCAGCCCCACGGCCAGCGCGACCCGCAGTGTCGGATCGGCCATGGCCATGCAGACGGCGACGCCCACCAGTGCCGCGATGGTGTTGCCGACCACCGCCGACCAGGGCTGTGCCAAAGGGCTGTTGGGCACTGCGAACAGCAGCACCGAAGTCGCCCCGAACGGCGCGATCAGGTAGAGGCCCAGTTCCGTGTCCACCCCCGGTGACAACAGGAACAGCCCGGCCAACCCCAGCCCGACAATGGCGCCGACGCCGGCGCGCAGGGCCTCGACCGGCGAGACTCTTGCGACGGCAGGGCCGAGTGATCGTAGTTTGTGCAGCATGAGTGCCCCGATTTCTGTGCTGCCCAAATTTTCAGCAAATCGAGGGGGCTGCAACCGGGAGTGACACCGGGCGCCTGCCTGCAATTCCGCCTGGCCTGCCATCTTGTTGGGCGCAGGCTCACAAGGAGGTGAAGCACAGGCCCGCTTCTGCGGGCTGTCGCGATTGCCTTGCCTGTTCAACCGCTCTAGGCTTTGGCGAAATGGCGACTGAGGAGACCGGCATCTTGACAGCTTGGACACAGACGGTGCGCGCGGCCTTGTTGGCGACGGCGCTAGTGCTGCCTTCACTCGCAACGGCACAGGGGTTCGCGGGCGATTACCTGGCTGCGCGCCAGGCCAGTTTCCTGGGCGATTTCAAATCCGCCGCGCATTACTATGGCAAGGCGCTGGCCCGTGATCCGGGGCGTCCCGAACTGTTGGAACGCGCGGTTCTGGCCAATATTTCGCTGGGCGAGGTCGATCGCGCCGGAAGCTACGCGGAACGCCTTGCGCAGGATGGGTATTCCAGCCAGATCGCCCAGATGGCGCTGGTGGCCCGTGACGCACGCGGCGAGGCCTATGGTGCGATTATCAAGGCCATCGATGACAAGCGCGGCCTTGGTCCGCTGGCTGACGGCCTCGTCAAGGCCTGGTCCCAATTGGGCGAGGGCGACATGACAAGCGCCCTTGTGACCTTCGACGATGTCGCGGACATTCAGGGGCTGGCGCCCTTTGCCGCCTATCACAAGGCCCTGGCCCTGGCCTCCGTGGGCGACTACGAAGGCGCCGAACTGATCCTCGGGGGCAGCCAGAGCGCGGGCATGGGATCGACCCGCCGCGGTGTCATGGCCCATGCCGAGATTCTCAGCCAGCTTGATCGCAATGCCGATGCCGTACAACTGTTGTCAGACTCCTTCGGCAGCAATCTCGATCCGGGGCTGGAGGCTCTGCGCGACCGCCTCGAGCGGGGCGAAACCGTGCCGTTTACCCATGTGCGGTCGCCGCGCGATGGCATCGCAGAAGTGTTCTACACCGTTGCCGGCGCCCTGGCTTCGGAAAACAACGAGGATCTGACGCTGCTTTATGCGCAGATGGCCCAATACCTGCGCAACGATCATATCGACGCGATCCTGCTGGCGGCCGAGGTGCTGTCCAAGATCGGCCAGTACGATCAGGCCATCGACACCTATGCCAAGGTGCCCGAGGACGACGACGCCTATCACGCCGCCGAACTGGGCCGCGCCGAGGCGCTGCGCCAGAGCGGCGACACGGATGCGGCCATCGCTGTTCTGGAAGACCTGGCACAATCCCACGGGACGATGCCGGTGGTGCATTCCACGCTGGGCGACTACCTGCGCCAGGACGAACGTTATGATGAGGCGGTCAGCGCCTATTCCGAGGGGCTTGCAAGGGTCGCCGAAGTAGGCGAACGGCACTGGTTCCTGTTTTATGCCCGTGCCATTTCCTACGAACGTCAGGACAAGTGGGCCGAAGCCGAGGCCGATTTCCGCAAGGCGCTGGAATTGAACCCGGAACAGCCGCAGGTGCTGAACTACCTCGGCTATTCGCTGGTGGAAAAGCAGGTCAAGCTGGACGAGGCGCTGGACATGATCGAACGCGCGGTCGAGGCGCGACCCAACGCGGGCTACATCGTCGACAGCCTGGGCTGGGTGCTGTACCGGCTGGGCCGCTACGAAGAGGCGGTTCCGCACATGGAGCGCGCGGCTGAACTGATGCCGATCGACCCGGTGGTGAACGATCACCTGGGCGATGTCTACTGGGCCGTGGGGCGCCAGCGCGAGGCAGAGTTCATGTGGAAACGTGCGCTGTCCTTCGTCGACTGGGAAGATGCCGCAGCCGAGGCGGATCCCGAGCGCATCAAGCGCAAGATCGAGGTCGGGCTTGACCAGGTGCTGGAGGAAGAGGGCGCGCCGCCGCTGACACTTGCCGATGACAGCGCAGGCAATTGAGGTCTTTGCGCCCGCCAAGATCAACCTGACACTGCACGTCACCGGCCAGCGCGCGGATGGATACCACCTGCTCGACTCGCTCGTGATGTTCGCGGATGTCGGGGATCGCGTGACCGTCGCGCGGGCCGAAGAGATGTCCTTGCGCGTGACCGGGCCGATGGCACCGGGTGTCCCCGACGATGCGCGGAACCTTTGCTGGAAGGCGGCAGAAGTGTTCGGTGAGCCTGTGGCGATCACCTTGGACAAGTGCCTGCCCGCCGCCGCGGGTATCGGCGGTGGGTCTTCGGATGCGGCGGCGGTTTTGCGGGGCATGGAGCGGCTCTTTGACCGTCCGAGCGGAGTTTCCGCGCTTGATCTGGGGGCGGATGTTCCCGTCTGCATGACAGCGCAGGCCGCGCGCATGCAGGGCATCGGGGAAAAAGTGACGCCGCTTGGCATGCCGCCTTTTCCGGCGCTGCTGGTGAACCCGCGGGTCGAGGTCGCCACGCCGGCCGTCTTCCGTGCCCTGAGGCGCAAGGACAACGGGGCGATGGCCCCGATGCCGGAGGCAGGCGGGGCATCGGCCGCCATCGAATGGGTGAGCGGGCAACGCAACGACTTGCAAGCGCCAGCCGTTGCCGTTCAGCCCGTCATTTCTGAAGTCCTTGAAAGGCTGGAAAATCTTGCGGGCGTGCGGCTTGCCCGCATGTCGGGATCCGGTGCGACCTGTTTCGCCCTGTTCGACACGCGTGCCGCTGCGGACAGCGCCGGCGCAACCCTCTCATCCGCCCGTCCGGACTGGTGGGTGCGCTCGACGATATTGCGCTGATGGGGCTGGCAGGATGGGGAATCTTTCCCATCCTCCTCAGTTCACGCGGCTCACCACGTAATCGTTGAGGTCGATCAGCAGGTCACGAAACTCGCTCTGCGGCAGGGTTTCCATTGCCGCCTTGGCGCGCGCGGCCCAGGCCAGTGCCTCTTGCCGGGTCGCCTCCAGCGCGCCGTGCTTGTTCAACAGGCCGATGGCGTGCTCAAGGTCGCCGTCCCGCTGGTCGCCCTTCTCGATCACCCGCTTCCAAAAGGCCTTTTCCTCATCGTTGGCCGAGGCAAAAGCCTTGATCAGCGGCAGGGTCAGCTTGCGCTCGCGGAAATCGTCGCCGATGTTCTTACCCGTCGCGTCGGAACCCCAGTAATCCAGAAGGTCATCGACAATCTGAAAGGCGATCCCCAGCGCGTCGCCATAGTCGAACAGTGCCCTGACCTCGTCCTCGGGCCGTCCGGCGATCACGCCGCCGACCTCTGTCGCGGCGGAAAACAGCGCGGCCGTCTTGCCGCGCACGACCTGAAGGTAGATCGCCTCTGTCGTCGACAGGTCCTGCGCCGCGGTCAGTTGCAGCACCTCGCCCTCGGCGATGGTCGCCGCCGCGTCGCTGAGGATGCGCAGAACCCGCAGGTTTCCGGTTTCCGTCATCAATTGGAACGATCGCGCGAAGAGGTAGTCGCCAACCAGCACGCTGGACTTGTTGTCCCACAGCAGGTTCGCGGTGGGCCGCCCGCGCCGCTTCTTGCTTTCGTCCACCACGTCGTCGTGCAGCAGGGTGGCGGTATGGATGAATTCCACCGTCGCGGCGAGGTGGACATGGTACGGGCCGTCATAGCCGCACATCCGTGCCGCCGCCAAGGTCAGCAAGGGGCGCAGCCGCTTGCCACCGGCCTCGACCAGGTGGGCCGTCACCTCGGGGATGCGCGGCGCGTGTTTCGACGCCATGCGCGCGCGGATCAGGGCGTTGACCTCGTCAAGGTCCCCGGCCAACAACGCGGCAAGACGTTCATGCGGCTTTTGAATGGCGTCGTCCAAGCTCATCAAACTCCCGTGCAAGGCTCGACAAATCGTGCGCCTTGTCCTTACATCCCCGACATGGAAGAGCTCTTGCGCACGAACGACATCACCCTGATCCCGCTGGTCCGGACCCTTCTGAACGAGGAGGGTATAGACAGCTTTGAACTGGACGTAAACATGAGCGTCCTCGAGGGATCGATAGGCATTCTGCCGCGGCGTTTGATGGTGCGCGCGGACCAGATCGAGCAGGCCCGGCGCCTTCTGCGCGCGGCCGGTGTGAACTTTGAGGGCTGAGCCATTTGCCCCCGACGCGTTGAGCGAGGACGCGATGCTGGGCGGCAGGGTGCGCCTGCTGCAACCAAGGGATGGATACCGGGCCGGGACCGATCCGGTGGTGCTGGCGGCCGCCGTCGCGGCGCAGCCGGGGCAAAGCGTGCTGGAACTGGGCTGTGGCGCGGGGCCGGGCCTGTGCTGCCTTGGTGCGCGCGTGCAGGGGCTGCGGCTGAGCGGGCTGGAACTGCAGCCGGGATACGCCGCGCTTGCTCGCCGAAACCTTGCGCACAACGGGCTGACGGGTGAGGTCTGGACCGGCGACCTGTCCGATCCTCCGCCCGGGCTGAAGGCGCAGAGCTTTGACCATGTTTTCGCGAACCCGCCTTATTTCGAGGCCGGCAAGCGGATCCGTGCCGATGAGAGTGGGCGGGAAATTGCCCTTGCGGGGGAAACGCCGCTGGCCGACTGGGTGGCCTGCGCCGCTAGGCGGCTGAAGCCGCGCGGCTATGCGACCTTCATCCAGCGCGCCGAGCGCTTGCCGGACCTGATCGTGGCCATGCAAGGACGGCTTGGGGCGCTTGAACTGTTGCCCTTGCTGCCGCGCGAGGGGCGTCCGCCGCGCCTGATCCTGCTTCGAGGCCGCAAGGACGGGCGCGCACCCTTCCGGTTTCACGCAGGCGCGGTGATTCACGCGGGCGACCGCCACAAGGAGCCGGGGAACCGCTACACCGCCCGTTTCGAGGCGATCATGATGCGGGCGGCAGCGCTGGAATTCCCGGCAGGTCGAGTTTGACCTGTATCCATGTTACATTTTTGCGAAGCCATGATGCAGCCGCAGCGTGACTTGCGTGTAATTCTGTGCTGCACTGAAAATCTCGTCATCTGAAAGGAGGATCCCATGAGCTTGAGTTCGCACTTGCAGGAACTGAAAAGGAAGCATCACGCCTTGTCGGAAGCCGTAGAGGAGGCGCAGCGCGCCCCCGGGACTGACGACCTGCTCATCGCGGACCTGAAAAAACAGAAGCTGAGGATCAAGGAAGAAATCGCGCGGCTTTCGCCGCAAACCGTGATGTAGCACGGGTTCTCTTTGACCTGTTCCGGGGTTCACTCAGGCCCGGGACAGGTCATCTACAGAGACCAGCGACTTGCCCTCGAGTCCCGTGGGCAATGCCCTGATCTCCTCGAACAGCCACTCGCGGAACGCGGCGATCTGTGGACGCGTCTCCGTGCCGTTTGCGCAGAGAAACCGGAACCGTGCGGTTGTCGTCAGACCGATGTCGAACGGCGCGACCAACTGTCCCGAAGCCAACAACCTCTGCGCCAGCGATGTGCGCGACAGGACCACGCCTGCGCCTGCCAGGGCCGCGTCCAGCGCGTGATCGGCCTGAGAAAAGCGCGCTGTCGGGGTTGGGCAGCCCGTCATGCCGCAGGCGCGGAACCATTCTGGCCAACCGGCAGGCGGATCCATGAAATCATGCGAGCCGTCCTGCACCAAAGGCGCATCCAGCAGACTGTCCGGCGTGGGGTAGAGCGATGCCAGATCCGGACGCATCATCGGTGTCACGGCTTCGTCCAGGAGATGCTCGCTGAACAGGCCTTCGTCCGTGCCATAGCCGTAGCGGATGGCCACGTCGATCTCGTCCCGGTCAAAATCCATCATGCGCAGGCCGGCGACAAAGCGCAGCTCGATATCCGGATGGGCCTGCGCAAAATCGTAGAGCCGCGGTGCAAGGCATTTGGCGGTAAAGGCGGGGCCGGCGGTGACCGTCAGCCTGCCGGTGTCTTGCAGGCGCCGCGTCGCCCGCCAGGCGGTGATCAGCCGTTCGAACCCTTCGGAGGTTCCCGGAGCCAGAAGACGCCCGGCTTCGGTCAGTTCCACTGCGCGGTTCAGGCGGCGGAACACCGGCGCGCCCAGGTGGTCCTCCAGATTCTTGATCTGAAAGGAGAGCGCGGCGGGCGTGACGTTCAGCTCCTCGGCCGCCTTGGCAAAGGACATGTGACGCGCGGCAGCCTCGAAGGCGCGCAGGGCGGTGAGAGGGGGCAGGCGGTCGGACATTTTCACATAAGTATAACTTGACTGAGCGGCTGAGAAGTCTCGTTTGCCGCTTTTCTTGCGCCTGTCTAGGTTGAGGGCATCAAGTAATGCTTGTCCAATGAGGTCCGCCATGCTCGAAGCCGCCGCCGACGCCCGTCATCGTGACGCGATCCTTGCCGCCCATGCCGCGCGCGGCCGGTTTGTGTCCGGCCTCTGGAAGAGTGTTTTCGCCCGTCGCCGCTGACCGCAGGTCGTGAGGCTCCCCGCTCCCGCCGGTCTTGGCGGGCGAAGCGAAGCGCCCCCGAACCGAAAGACTCCGGGGGTGTTTTGTTCGAGAGCGGATTATCTCTGGCTTGAACAATGCCGACGGTGCGGCGCAAGGAATTGCCTTCGAATGCAATGACCGGTGCAATCCCAGACACCGGACCCAATGAAAAAGCGCCCGCTGGGGGCGCTTTTGGTGGATGTGCGGGCCGGTGGGTGACGCTTGTCCCGTCCTTTGGACGGAACCTCGCCCCACCCGCCGTCCCTTGGCGTTGCGCTCAGACGAAAAACTGGGCGCCGTTGGCCGAAATGGTCGAGCCGTTGATGAAACCGGCATCGTCAGAGGCCAGGAAGGTCACGCAGCGCGCGATTTCCTCGGGTTCGCCCAGTCGTCCGGCGGGAATCTGCGCGATGATGCTTTCGCGCACCTTCTCCGGCACGGCCATGACCATTTCGGTCGCGATGTAGCCCGGGCAGATCGCGTTGGCGGTGATGCCCTTGCGCGCGCCTTCCTGGGCCAGCGACTTGATGATGCCGAGGTCGCCCGCCTTGGTGGCGGCATAGTTGACCTGGCCCATCTGGCCCTTCTGGCCGTTGATCGAGGAGATCACGATGATCCGGCCAAAGCCGCGGTCACGCATCCCCGGCCAGATCGGGTGCACGGTGTTGAAGACGCCGGTGAGGTTGGTGTCGATCACCTCGTTCCACATCTCTGGGGTCATCTTGTGGAAGGCCGCGTCGCGCGTGATGCCTGCATTGGCCACGACCACGTCGATGGGGCCCAGATCTGCTTCGACCTGCGCAAGTCCGGCTTTGGAGGCCTCGTAGTCGGCCACGTTCCACTTGTAGGTCTTGATGCCGGTGGCTTCGGTGAAGGCGGCGGCCTTTTCGTCGTTGCCGGCGTAGGTCGCTGCGACCTCGTAGCCTTCGGCCTTCAGGGCCTTGGAAATGGCTTCGCCGATGCCGCGGCTGCCGCCGGTGACGAGTGCTACACGTGCCATTGGGGTTCCTCCAGTTCTTTGTCCGTGTCTGGTAACTTTGTTACCTTGCGATTTTTAGATGAGCAACAATATTACTCTTCTATTCGGGTCGTTTGTCGCGACCCCTTGTCCGGTCCAGCTTGGGCCCGGACGCTCTCCACAAAAAAGGGGGCGCCATTGGCGCCCCCCGATATGCCATGTGGCGCCGGTTACGGACGCTCCACGCAGAGCGCGACGCCCATGCCGCCGCCGATGCAGAGCGTGGCGAGACCCTTCTTGGCATCGCGGCGTTTCATCTCGAACAACAGGGTGTTCAGGACGCGCGCGCCCGAAGCGCCGATCGGGTGGCCGATGGCAATGGCGCCGCCATTGACGTTCACGATGGACGGATCCCAGCCCATGTCCTTGTTCACGGCGCAGGCCTGAGCGGCGAAGGCTTCGTTGGCTTCGACCAGGTCCAGGTCCTCAACCTTCCAGCCGGCTTTTTCCAATGCCTTGCGCGAGGCGTGGATCGGACCCACGCCCATGATCGACGGGTCAAGCCCGGCGGTGGCGTAGGAGGCGATGCGGGCCAGCGGTTCGATGCCGCGCTTTTCGGCCTCATCCGCGGACATCAGCAGGGCGCCGGCGGCGCCGTCGTTCAGGCCGCTGGCGTTGGCGGCGGTGACAGAGCCGTCTTTGGCGAAAGCCGGGCGCAGTTTCTGCATGGCTTCGAGGGTGGCGCCGTGACGGATGTATTCATCCTTGTCGACCACGATGTCGCCCTTGCGGGTCTTGACGGTGAAGGCCACGACCTCATCGTCGAACTTGCCGGCCTTTTGGGCGGCTTCTGCCTTGTTCTGCGAGGCAACGGCGAATTCATCCTGCATGTCGCGGGTGATCTGCCATTGGTCGGCCACGTTCTCGGCGGTGTTGCCCATGTGGTAGCCGTTGAAAGCGTCCCACAGGCCGTCGCGGATCATCGTGTCGATGTATTTCATGTCGCCCATCTTGTGACCGGCGCGCAGGTGCGCGGCATGGGGCGAGAGGGTCATGTTTTCCTGACCGCCGGCACAGACGATCGAGGCGTCGCCCAGCATGATGTGCTGCGCACCAAGCGCGACCGCACGGAGGCCCGAACCGCAGACCTGGTTGATTCCCCAGGCCGCCGATTCCTTGGGCAGGCCGGCATTGATATGTGCCTGGCGGGCAGGGTTCTGGCCTTGCGCTGCGGTCAACACCTGGCCGAGGATGGTTTCGGAAACATCCTCCTTGGCGATGCCGGCGCGGTCGACCAGGGCTTCCAGGACGGCTGCGCCCAGGTCATGTGCCGGGGTGTTGGCAAAGGAACCGCCAAAGCTGCCGACGGCCGTCCGGGCAGCGCTTGCGATAACGACGTTGGTCATATGTAGTCCTCCAGGCAAGCGGGTGCATCAGGTCAAGACGCGGCCCCACCGGTTGCGGGTCCTTCTCTTCCTCGCTTGTCGGCTAGGGAGATAGCCGAAGTGGCGAACCATAAGAACCGGACAGGGTGTCTCATCCCGAAGATGCATGGCGAAGATGCCGAATGTCCATGCCTTATGTGCCGTTACGTTATCCGGAGTGGATCCCGTGGCGTCAGACGGCGCGTCGCGCAGCGTCTTTCTGGCGCCAGGGCGGGCGCACGCTGGGGGCGGCAAAGAGATATCCCTGGAGGCAGTCGATCCCCAATGCGGCCAGGCAATCGGCGTCTTCGCGCGATTCGACCATTTCGGCGACCGTGAACATGTCGAACTGTTCGGCGATCTTGACCATTGCGGCGACAAGAACCTGGTTATCCGGATCGGTGGCGATGCCTTGGCAGAACTGGCCGTCGATCTTGAGGACGTCAAAGCGGAAGTCCTTGAAATGACGCAGGGCGGTGTAGCCGGCACCGAAATCGTCGATGGCAAAGGAGATGCCCCGGCGCTGCAGGTCATCCATGAAGCTGACCACCAGTTCCGGCACCAGAATGGCCGAGCTTTCGGTGATTTCCAGGATCAGCCGTTCGGCGATCGTCGGATCCTGGTCAAGGCCGCGCTGAAGCACCCGCATCCATTTCTTGTAGCCGATGGAGCGGGCGGACATGTTGACGGACAGGCGCAGATCCGGCACGCGGCGCAGTTCAGCCAGTCCCTTTTCCAGCGAGATACAATCCAGCATCCGCCCGTATTCCGTATCCTCGACGGTATTGATGAAGTCGGTTGCGGGAATGATCCGCCCGGTTTCGTCAAGAACGCGGACCAACCCCTCATAAAACGCGACACGGTCGGGGGCCTGGGCCTGCATCACGGGCTGGAAGGCCAGCATGACCTGGCGATGCTGGATCGACCGCCGGACCATGTCCAGCACGGATGTATCGCGGATCCTGACCGCCTGTTCCAGCGCATTGCGCGCCTCGTATTCTTCTGCTGCCGGTTTCGCCACTTCCGCCTCCGTGCCGTGGTCTTGCCCCATTTGACGCCCGAGGTGTAAAGCAACCGTTAATGTTCCCCTTTGGTTCAAATTGTCCGGACATGGAAAGAGGGACGCTTGACTCGCCCCTCGCAGCCTGTATAAGCGCGCGCTCATTGGTGTTGGTGGCCCTCGCAAGGGGATCCCTGTCACTCCGGCCAAATCCGGGGAGAGGACAACGCCCTTCGAAACCCTGACGAAGGAGATCAGCCGTGACCAAACGCACGACTGCCAAGTACAAAATCGACCGCCGCATGGGCGAAAACATCTGGGGCCGCCCCAAGTCGCCGGTGAACCGCCGCGAATACGGCCCCGGCCAGCACGGTCAGCGCCGCAAGCAGAAAATGTCCGACTTCGGCCTGCAGCTGCGCGCCAAGCAGAAGCTGAAAGGCTACTACGGCGACCTGACCGAAAAGCAGTTCCGCCGCATCTACGCCGAGGCCGAGCGTCTGAAGGGTGACACCGGTGAGAACCTCATCGGCCTGCTCGAGCGCCGTCTGGACGCTGTCGTCTACCGCGCCAAGTTCGTGCCGACCGTCTTTGCCGCCCGCCAGTTCGTGAACCACGGCCATGTCCTGGTGAACGGCAAGCGCGTGAACATCCCCTCGTACCGCGTCCAGGAAGGCGACGTGATCGAGGTTCGCGAGAAATCCAAGCAGATGGCCGCGCTTCTGGAAGCGACCCAACTGCCTGAGCGTGACGTGCCCGACTACATCGAGGCCGACCACTCGAAGATGACCGCCACCTTCGTCCGCACCCCGCAGCTGGGCGACGTGCCCTACGCCGTGGTGATGGAACCGAACCTGGTCATCGAATTCTACGCTCAGAACTGAGTGTGCGCGGGCCCCGGGTCCGCCGCCATGCAAGATCGCGAAAGGCCGCCCATCCGGGCGGCCTTTTCTGTATTGCCGGTCCGGCCGGGTCTGGGCGCGTACAAAAAACGTCCTGGAACGGATACAGGGCGGCCGGGGGGGCCATGGTAGAGGACGTCTGTCAAGACACGGACAGGGTGGATCATCGCGCTGCTCTTGCTGGTATGGCCGTTGCAAGGCGCCGCGTAACGGTGCGGACGCGGGCCGATATGATGAGGTCGACATGGCGTTTCCGCATGGGCTGGACACCAAAGCGGAGGAAAGCGCCAATCTGCCCGACGGGATTCGCACCGAGAGATTTTCGGACGATCCGGAGGTGAGGCAGGTGCTTGTGGCTCAGGTCTCGGACCTGGCGTGCCGTAGCATGGCCGCGGTGCGCGAGATGATGACCCGCCGGGCCGGAAAGTGACCGTCCCAAAACAATGACGCCGCGCCCGGTCGGGGCGCGGCGGTCATCAGAAACCAGACGGCTGTCCGCCTGCGGTCCGTGCGATCAGATGTAAAAGCTGTCGCGGAAGACGTGACGCACGATGTCGGCGCGTTCGATACCCAGCTTTTCCAGCTGTGCGTCGGTCATGCCGTTCAGGCGTTCGATTTCCTTGACGCGGCTGTTGGCCTCGGAGATGCGGACCAGAAAGCTGAAGACGCCTTCGAAGAAGCCGGTGAAGAAGTTGCCGCCGTGGGTGGTGGTGGTTTGGACATGTGCCATATCAGGACCCTTCCTTGCAGTGATCGGGTTCCTCCCTTGGCAACCAACCTAGGTTTTGCTGCGGTGCAGCGCCAGAGGTTTGCGTGCATAGCCGCCTGTAATCAAATGCATGGCTGGTCAATTGCGGGTTAACCGGCGCTGCGCATTGCTGCCGCTGCGTCATCCGGGGCGCGTTACAAAAGTTTTGTGCGATCGTCACGGAACGGACAAGGCATCGCCTTAGCACGCCCCCTCAGACACGAGGGGGTGCTGCGTGCTACGCATCGAACAGTTGACCAAGCGCTTTGGCGCCAATGCTGCCGTGGACAACGTCAGCTTTACCATCGACAAATCCGCGATGATCGGCGTCATCGGGGCCTCTGGCGCCGGCAAGTCGACGCTGCTGCGGATGATCAACCGCCTCGCCGACGCAAGCGAGGGCACCATCGCCTTCCAGGGGCGCGACGTGACCCGGCTGACCGGCAGTGCCCGGCGCAAGTGGCAGTCCGAATGCGCCATGATCTTTCAGCAGTTCAACCTGGTGCCGCGCATGGACGTGGTGTCGAACGTGCTGCACGGGACGTTGAACCGGCGGTCGACCTTCGCGACGCTGTTCAACCTCTACCCGACCGAGGACATCCACAAGGCGATCGAGATCCTCGACCGTCTGGGCATCGCCGATCATGCGCCGAAACGGGCAGAGGCCCTGTCCGGCGGCCAGCAGCAGCGCGTCGCCATTGCCCGCGCCCTGATGCAGGACCCGCAGATCATCCTGGCGGATGAACCCATCGCCTCGCTCGACCCGATGAACGCCCAGATCGTCATGGATGCGCTGCGTCGCATCCACGAGGAAGACGGCCGCATGGTCATCGCCAACCTGCACACGCTGGATACCGCGCGCCGCTATTGCGACCGGGTGATCGGCATGCGCCAGGGCCGCGTCGTCTTTGACGGCACGCCGGACCAGCTGAACACCGGGGTGGCCCGCGACATCTACGGCGCCGGGGCCGAGTTTTCCGAGGCGGCGACCTCTACCGACATCAATGCTCTGGCGGACGCGCGACACGCGGTCACCGCCTGAGCCCCCACAGGTTTTCATCCCCCCGGTCAGTGGTTGGCAGGGGCCATTCAACAAAAGAGGAAGACGATGAAAAAGCTCCTTGCAGTTCTTGCAGCATCCACCGCCCTGGCCGCACCGGCCATGGCCCAGGAAATCACCGAATTCCGCATTGGCATTCTGGGCGGCGACAACGTCCAGAGCCGCCTGAACAACTACCAGTGCTTTGCCGACTACATCGCCGAAGAGCTGAACGTCGAGGTCAAGCTGTTCACGCCCGCCGACTACAACGGCGTGATCCAGGGCTTCCTGGGCGGCACCCTGGACCTGGCATGGTTCGGCGCCTCTGCTTACGCGGCCCTGCACCTGCAGGACCCGTCGGCCGGTGAACCCATCGCCGTCAAGACCAACCTGGACGGCTCGTACAGCTACCACTCGATCGGTTTTGCCCGCAAGGACAGCGGCATCACCTCGGTCGAGGGGCTCGAAGGCAAGGTCTTCGGCTTTGGCGACCCGAACTCGACCTCGGGCTACCTGATCCCCTCCGTTGAAATCCCCGCCCAATACGATGTCACGATGGAATCCGGTGACTTCTTCGGCGAGGTCAAGTTCACCGGCGGCCACGAGCAGACCATCGTCGCGGTCTACAACGGCGACATCGACGCCGGCGTGACCTGGGCCGACGGCCTGGGCAACTGGGAAGACGGCTACAACTCGGGCGCGCTGCGCCGCGCCGTCGACAACGGCCTGGTCGACATGAACGAGCTGGTCCAGATCTGGCAGTCCAAGCCTATCCCCGAAGGCCCCGTGACCATCCGCGAGGCCCTGCCCGCCGACGTCAAGGAAAAGGTGACGGCGCTGGTTCTGGGGCTCTACGAGAAAGACCAGGAATGCGCCTACAACGTGGCTTTCGGTGAGACCGCCGGTTTCTACCCGATCACCCACGACGCCTATGAGACCATCATCGAGGTCCGCAAGCAGAAGATCGACGGCTGATCGCCCTTTCGATCTGACAAAGGCACAGGACCCCGCCCTTTTTCCCGGGCGGGGTTCCCACATGAAGGCAGGGCAGATGACAGACTTGACGCAGGGCGCCGCACCGCTGGCCGCGACGCAGGACAGTTACATGGCGATGGTGCGCCAGAAACGGCTGTACAGCGGAATCGCCATACTGGTCTTTGTTGTGCTGCTGGTCTCGGGTTTTCGCGTTGCCAATGACCGCAACGCCGGCGGCTTTTTCGACGGCATCCACCGGATCTTCGACTTTCCCGCGGACGTGGTGGGAGAGGCCTGGGACAAGCGCGCCGACATGGCGGGCCTGCTGTGGAAATACCTGCCCGACCTCATCGAGACATTGAACATCGCCGCCGTGGCGACGCTTACGGGCGCGGCGCTTGGGCTGGTGCTGTCGCTCTTGTCCACCCGTGGCATGGCACGCTGGCCGGTTCTGATCCCGGTGTTCCGCCGCATCATGGACGTGACCCGCGCGCTGCCCGAAATCGTGGTGGCGCTGGTGCTGATCTACATGCTGGGCGGCGGCCCGATCCCGGCCATGATCGCCATCGCGCTGCACACCGCCGGCGCCCTGGGCAAGCTCTATTCCGAGGTGAACGAGAACGCCGACCTGAAACCCGTGGACGGGCTGACCTCTGTCGGCGCGACGTGGAGCCAGAAAATGCTGCTGGGGGTCATGCCGCAGGTGGCGCCGAACTATCTCAGCTACGGATTGCTGCGGTTCGAGGTCAACATCCGCGCTTCGGCCATCTTGGGCTTCGTCGGCGCGGGCGGCATCGGCTACGAACTGCGCAACTCGATGGCCTGGGGCCCGGGCCGCTTTGACGAGGCGGCGGCGATTTTCATCCTGCTGTTCGTCACCATCGTCGCGGTCGACCAACTGTCGTCCAGCCTGCGCAACCGTCTGAGCGAAGGGGCGAACCAATGACAGACGCCAGCCTTTCGATGATCGATCGCCAGGATGCGGCGCAGGCCCTGTTCCGGCGCAAGCGCCTGATCTCGGTCGCGGTGCCCGTAGTGATCCTGCTGTACCTGACCTATATCTTCTTTGCCTTCGACGTCATGGGACTGGCCGAGCGTGCGCGGCTGGACAACGCGATGACGCTGATCCGCGATACCTACAGCTACAAGACCCATGTCACCCGCGCGAACCGGTCGGGCGAGGTCACGATTGCCAAGGAGGGTGAGCGGCCCGCGACCTGGCCTGAAGGGCAAAGTCCCGACTGGGTCGCCATCGACGGTGAGACCGTGACCATCGACCTGCCCAGGGGGCACAGCGTCCTGTTCCTGCCGGACCAGACGGCAGTCTATCGTCACCCGGAGTTCGGGGACATCACTGCGAAACTGGATCCGTCCGTAACCATCGACATCGCGGAGGACCGGCTGCCCGAATGGATCAGCTATTCGCGGACGCGGCTCGACATCCGCACAGAGGCCGGGCGCCTGACCATGACCCGCGCCAAGACAGAGGTTTTCCGCTACTTCTTTGGCTGGGAACTGTTCTGGTTCACGCTGGACAGCCCCTATCACGGCACGCCGGTCTGGAGCCTGCTACTTGGCCCGCAGATCGATCCCGACCGATCCAATATCGCCGGGGCCTGGCAGGACTTCTGGGCCAACCCGCTGTGGCACCACGGCAAGGTGGCCTGGGCGATTGGCGAGACGATCCTGATGGCCTTTCTGGGCACGATGGGCGCGGCCCTCGTCGCCCTGCCGCTTGCCTTCCTCGCGGCCCGGAACTTTACCCCGGTTGTCGTCGTGCGTCAGCTGGTGCGCCGGGTGTTCGATTTTGTCCGGGGCGTCGATGCGCTGATCTTCACCATCCTGCTCAGCCGTGCCTTTGGGCCGGGCCCGCTGACCGGCGCCCTGGCGATCCTGCTGACCGACACGGGCTCGCTGGGCAAGCTGTTCTCGGAGGCGCTGGAAAACGTCGACCAGAAACAGATCGAGGGAGTGTCCTCGACCGGGGCGAAACCGTTGCAACGCTACCGCTTTGGCGTGATCCCGCAGATCACCCCGGTGTTGTTGAGCCAGGTCCTGTATTTCCTCGAATCCAATACCCGTTCCGCCACGATCATCGGTGCCATTACCGGCGGTGGCATCGGGTTGATGTTGACGCAGGCGATCATCACTCAGAAGGACTGGGAAGAAGTCACCTACTACATTGTTCTGATCGTTCTCATGGTGATCTTCATGGACTGGGTGTCCGGTATCCTGCGCCGTCGCCTGATCAAGGGCGGGGGGCACTGACCCATGTCACGGCTTTCCCCCGAAGGCGCGGTGTTCCACCCGGATTGCGCGATCTCGGAAAGTGATTTCGGTGCCTATACCGAGGTGGGGCAGGGCAGTCGCATCGCCAACAGCCGCTTTGGCGCCTACAGCTATTGCGACCGCTATTGTGACATCGCCAACGCCGAGATCGGCAAGTTCGCCAATATCGCCAGTTTCGTGCGCATCGGCGCGACGGATCACCCGCTGGACCGGGCCAGCCTGCATCATTTCATGTATCGCTCCGCCTCGTATTGGGCGGACGCAGAGGATGACGCCGACTGGTTCGCCCGACGCGCCAGCCGCAAGGCCGTGATCGGGCATGACACCTGGATCGGCCACAACGCGCAAGTCAAACCCGAGGTGCGGGTGGGCAATGGCGCGGTGATCGCCTCCGGCGCCATCGTCACGCGGGACGTCCCCCCTTATGCCATCGTGGCCGGTATTCCGGCCAAGCCGGTGCGGGACCGGCTGCCCCGCGATCTCGCCGAGCGGGTCGAGGCGCTGGGATGGTGGGACTGGGATCACGCTGCCCTGCGCGCGGCGCTGGCGGATTTCCGTCGGATGGACGTGCCCGCGTTCCTGGAGAAATACGGCGGCTGACACGCAACGGGGCGGGGGCTGGCCGAAAACAATATGGGCGGCCTTCTGGCCGCCCGATTGGTACTCGAAATTCCTCGTAAACCACTCACTATGTGCCCAAGACACTCAAACGAAATCGGTTCGGGTCCTGACGTCACTCACCTACGCCGTTCTAGACTCGCGCCGTAAATCTTGTGTGATGGTACCAAAAAATTGTCGAAAATGCATCAGTGCGTCTCGCAACTCAGTGTTTCCATCCCAAGGGTCGTCCGCCGCCCCTTTGGTCAAATCGGGCTCATTCGGCGGCCAGCCGGGCCTCGGTGTTGCCGGCGCTCAGGAATCGCTGTGCCGCCTCGCCCGCCAGGTGGGTGATCCGGCCTTCGCAAAACGTCGCCTCGACCACGCGTGTCACGGCATTTACCACCGCCAGGTCGGCGCGACGGCCATAGTCGATCACGCCCCGGTCGGGCAGGCGCAGGATTTCTGCCGGCCGGCTCGAGATCATCGCCCAGGCCTGGGGCAGGTCCAGCATCTCTTCGTCGACAAGGAGAAAGGCGGCCTGCACGAGTGCGGGATAATAATAGTCCGACACCAGCGCATCGCAGAGCCGCTCTCGCACCAGGTCCTGCGCCGCGATATTGCCGGATTGCGAGCCGCCGCGCACCACGTTGGGCGCGCCCATCAGGATCGGGTCGCCCACGGCGCGGGCCAGGGCCGCAGCGGCCCGTCTGGTCGGAAACTCGCAGATCTTCGCCCCGATCTGCGAGAAATACTCGCGCGTTTCGCCGTCCTCGTCATCGTGGCTGCCATAGCTGACGCCCAGCGTGTCAAAGGCCTCGGCCAGGCGGCAGAGATAGCGCGGCACCTCGCGGCTCTGCCCGCGCGCGGCATGCACGACCGCCAGGTGTTCCTCGATCGACCGCCCGGCCTGCCGCGCCCAGATCGCAAGCCGCGCCGGGTCGATCTCGGCCAGCTGGATCGCCTCGTCGAGGTGGTTGTTGAAGACGACATAGTCGACGTGGTGGCGGCGTACGGCGGCCAGCAGCCGGTCGGCGGTGTCGGTGGTGTGGGTCTCGCAGCGCAGCTGCACGCGCAGGTCGGTCAGGGCCTCGTCGGCGTAGTCATCGAGCGCGCGCAGAAAGGCCTCGGCGTGGTCCGGGCCGCGCGTGCCGCCTTCCCAACTCCAGCTGTGGGCCAGCCAGGCGGTGGTGATCCCGTTTGCCGCCGCGTCGCGATCCGTGGCGCGAAGGGCGGTGCGGATCGGAAAGGGGGCAGAGGGGCGCGGCGCCAGGTGGCGTTCAAAGGCGTCGCCGTGAAGGTCGATGATCCCGGGCAGAATGTAGTAGCCGCGCAGGTCGACCTCGGGCAGGGGGCCCTTGGAAATGCGTCCGTCCTCGATGGCGACGGACCGAGACTGCAGCGCGCCGTCGCGCAGGACAGTGGCGCCGGTCAAGCGCAGGGAAGAAGGGGCAATGGGCATGGAACCGCTCTGGTCTCGAACTGTCCGGCATGTCTAAGCGTCCAATGTATCACCGGGGTGACAAATGGCTGTTTTTTCCATGAAACAAAGGGATTTGGTGTCACTGCTCCAGTGTCAGCGTCACCCTGTCGCCGGCGAACCAGGTGGTGCCGTATTCGATCGGCTGGCCCGAGGGATCGACATTCACGCCGGTTGTTCGTAGCAGGGGGGCGCCATCGGGCAGGCGCAGGCGCCGTGCCTGTGTCGGGGTGGCCAGGTGGGCCGTCACCCGGGTCGAGGCGCGCGTGTAATCGGCCACGCCGCAGGCCGCCAGGGCTGCGGTGACAGAACTGTGCGCCTGCAGGGCCTCCGGCATCCCGGGCAGGCGCGCGGCGGGAAAGACCCCCTCGCCCAGGGCAATCGGCTCGCCATCTGCCGTTGCAATGGTCTCGTAGGCCAGCACGGGGTCGCCGGGGGCGATCCGCAGGGCGCGCGCCTCCTCCGCATCGGCGGACCGGGTCTCCGACATCAGCAATTGGCGGCCCGGGACCCGCCCGGCGGCGCGCAGGTTTCGGTGAAAGCGCACGCGCTGGCCAATCGGATACTCGGTCGGGCGCGCGGCCACAAAGACCCCGGCACCGCGCCGCGCATGCACCAGCCCCTCGTCGGCCATCGCCTGCAGGGCGCGGCGCACCGTGTGGCGGTTCACCCCGAAGCGGGCCGACAGCTCGGCCTCTGTCGGCAATTTGTCCCCCGGGCCATAGCGCCCCGAGACGATGTCGCAGGTCAGGCTGTCGGAAATCGCGGTCCAGAGCGCGGGGCGGGGCATGTCACGAAACTTTCACGCTGTCACTCTTGCCCGACTCGCGGGCAGAGAGTAGGAATTTGTCTAGTTGTATAAATATTCCGACAACTCCGCAAGGTGTCTAGATGACCAAGATGACCGCCCGCAAAGACTGGATGAGCCTGCTGGCCAAGGCGCCGCCCAGGGCGCTGGCCGCGCTCTGGGAGGGGCGGGGTGCGCCCGATTTCACCTGGTTGCGCGCGCCCGAGATCGGCGCCGCAATGGTGCGCGGGCGCATGGGCGGCACCGGCGCGCCCTTCAACATGGGGGAAATGACGGTGACGCGCTGTTCCCTGCAGCTGGAAGGCGGGGCCGTGGGTCATGGATATGTGCAGGGCCGCGACAAGGCGCATGCGGAACGTGCCGCGCTGGTCGATGCGCTGATGCAGACGGAGGCGGCAGAGCGGATCCGGGCCGAGGTGCTGGAGCCTCTGCGCGCGGAGATGACCGGACGCGCCGAGGCGCGCGCCGCAAAGGCTGCCGCCACCAAGGTGGAGTTCTTCACGCTGGTCAGGGGAGACGACTGATGGAGGCTGCGGTTCTCAAGGGCGGTTTTGCCGATGCGCCGGTCGAAGCGGCCCGCGCCTTTCGCGCCGCGATGCAGGCAATGGCACGCCCCGGCACGATCCACGAGGTTGCGGGGGCCGAACCGCCCGCACCGCTGTCACGCGCGGCCGGGGTTCTGATCCTGACGCTCTGCGACCCGGAAACAGGCGTGCACCTGGCCGGCGCGCATGACTGCGCCGAGGTCCGCGACTGGATCACCTTTCACGCGGGCGCGCCGCTGGTCGGTGCCGAAGCCTGCGATTTCGCGCTGGGTACATGGGACGCCCTGCAGCCGCTGGATCGCTTCCGCATCGGCACGGCGCAATACCCGGATCGTTCTGCCACTCTGATCGTCGAGCAGCCGGATCTGAGGGCCGAAGGGGCGACCCTGACCGGCCCGGGGATCCGTGACAAGGCCCGGCTTTCCTTGCCCGAGGTCGCGGCGTTCCGGGTCAATTCGGCGCGCTTCCCGCTGGGGTGGGACGCCTATTTCTGCGCTGCAAACCGCCTCGCGGCCCTGCCGCGCAGCACGCAAGTGGAGGGCTGAGCGATGTATGTTGCCGTCAAGGGGGGCGAACGCGCCATCGAGAACGCGCACGGTTGGCTGGCGGAGGAACGCCGGGGCGATACCGCGGTTGCCGAGCTGAGCGTCGATCAGATCCGCGAGCAGATGAAGCTGGCGGTCAACCGGGTCATGGCCGAAGGGTCGCTCTATGATCCCGACCTGGCGGCGCTGGCGATCAAGCAGGCGCGCGGCGACCTGATCGAGGCGATCTTCCTGATCCGGGCTTACCGCACGACCCTGCCGCGCTTTGGGTCCACGCATGCCATCGACACGGGCAACATGGCCTGCATCCGCCGTATCTCGGCCACCTTCAAGGATGCGCCGGGCGGGCAGGTGCTGGGCCCGACCTTCGATTACACCCACCGTCTTCTGGATTTCAAACTGGCCGCCGATGGCGAGGTGCCGCCCGCGCCGCAGGCCGCGCCGCGCAAGGAACCGACGCCGCATATCACCGAGTTCCTGAACCACGAGGGGCTGATCCAGACCGAGGATGCCAGCGATGAGACCCCGCCGGACCTGACCCGCGAGCCGATGGAACTGCCCGGCAGCCGCGCGCTGCGATTGCAGGCCCTGACGCGGGGGGATGAGGGCTTTGTCCTCGGTATGGCTTATTCCACGCAGCGCGGCTATGCGCGCAACCACGCCTTCGTCGGCGAGCTGCGCATCGGCACAGTGGCGGTCGAGATGGACATTCCGGAACTGGGCTTTGCCATCGAGATCGGAGAGATCGAGGTGACCGAATGCGAAACGGTCAACCAGTTCACCGGGTCAAAGACGGAACCGCCGCAGTTCACTCGTGGCTACGGCCTGGTCTTCGGCCAGTCCGAGCGCAAGGCGATCTCGATGGCGCTGGTCGATCGCGCCCTGCGCTGGCGCGAGCTGGGCGAGGATGACATGGGCGCGCCCGCGCAGGACGAGGAATTCGTGCTGTATCACTCGGACAACATCCAGGCGACGGGCTTTCTCGAACACATCAAGCTGCCGCATTACGTCGACTTCCAGTCCGAGCTGGAGCTGGTCCGGCGCCTGCGCCGCGAGGCGGAAGGCGCCGGGCAGGAGGCGGCGGAATGACCCAGTCAGTCGACCCGTGCGGCAGGGTTGTTCTTCAGCCACCAGGCCTCCTTGCTGTTGGATACGGTCAGGCGCCTTTCGCTGAAAAGCGTGTTCAGCTTGGAGTCCTCGGGCAACCAGACCGAGAGCGCGTAGCGGATGCCAATGGTCAGCACGCCGGCCAGCGTGATCAGGATGATGGTCAGTTGATCCGACATATGTCCTCTCCTTGGTCGGGGTGTCGCCCAATGGTTGCGCCTGAACTTGGGCATTCCCGTGACCGAAACGGGAAATCGGGGTGCAATTTGCAGGAAATTTCGGGGCCGAAATCATGAGCGACTACAATTTCGCCTACCTTGACGAACAGACAAAGCGGATGATCCGGCGTGCCATCCTCAAGGGCTTGGCGATCCCCGGCTACCAGGTGCCCTTTGCCAGCCGCGAGATGCCCATGCCCTATGGCTGGGGCACGGGCGGCGTGCAGGTCTCGGCCGCGACGCTGACGCCCGAGGACCGGCTCAAGGTGATCGACCAGGGCGCCGACGATACCACCAACGCCGTGTCCATCCGCAAGTTCTTTGAGCGTACGGCGGGTGTCGAGACCACGGAGGACACCGCCAGTGCCAGCGTCATCCAGACGCGGCACCGCATCCCCGAGGCGCCGCTGACCGAGGATCAGGTGCTGGTCTACCAGGTGCCGATCCCTGAACCGCTGCGGTTTCTCGAGCCCTCGGAGATCGAGACCCGCAAGATGCACGCGCTGGAAGACTACGGGCTGATGCACGTCAAGCTGTACGAGGACATCGCGCGGCACGGACAGATCGCAACCGCCTATGCCTATCCGGTCAAGGTCGAGGGGCGCTATGTCATGGACCCCAGTCCGATCCCCAAGTTCGACAACCCCAAGATGTCCGGCATGGCCGCGATCCAGTTGTTCGGCGCCGGCCGTGAACAGAGGATCTACGCGCTGCCGCCCTATACGCAGGTCGTCAGCCTGGACTTCCAGGATTTCCCTTTCGAGGCCTCCAAGGCCGATGCGCCCTGCGATCTCTGCGGGGCAGAGGACAGTTACCTCGACGAGGTGATCGTGGACGACGCGGGCGGGCGGATGTTCGTCTGTTCCGATACCGATTACTGCCGCGCTCGTCGCGCGGCGGGCCATGTCGGCGCACAGGGCAAGACGGAGGATGCCGCATGACACCGCTGTTGAAGGTCGAGGGCCTGACAAAACGCTATGGCGCCCGGATCGGATGTGCCGATGTGTCCTTCGATCTCTGGCCGGGTGAGGTCATGGGGATCGTGGGGGAAAGCGGGTCGGGCAAGTCGACCCTGTTGAACTGCATGGCCGGACACCTTGCCCCCGACGCGGGTCGCGTGATGTTCGACACCCGCGCCGAGGGCATGAAGGACACCATCACCATGTCCGAACCGGAACGGCGGATGCTGGGCCGGACCGACTGGGCCTTTGTCCACCAGCACGCCCGCGACGGGCTGCGCATGAATGTCAGCGCGGGCGGCAACGTGGGCGAACGCCTGATGGCCGTCGGCGCACGTCACTACGGGGAAATCCGCGACAGCGCCGAGGACTGGCTTGGCCGGGTGGAAATCGACTCCAGCCGCATCGACGACAGGCCCACGGCCTTTTCGGGGGGGATGCAGCAACGGTTGCAGATTGCCCGCAACCTGGTGACCGGGCCGCGCCTGGTGTTCATGGACGAGCCCACCGGCGGGCTGGATGTCAGCGTGCAGGCCCGCCTGCTGGACCTGCTGCGCGGACTTGTCCGCGAGATGGGGTTGTCGGCGATCATCGTCACCCATGACCTGGCCGTTGTGCGCCTGCTGGCCGACCGGCTGATGGTGATGAAGGACGGGCATGTCGTCGAGGCCGGGCTGACCGACCAGGTGCTGGATGATCCTCAGCACGCCTATACCCAGCTTCTGGTCAGTTCCGTGCTTCAGGTCTGAGTGTTTCGCGCGCGAAACATTGAAATTTAACAATAGGTTAATGTCATGATCCAAATTCGGGAAGTGTCCAAGACCTTCACCCTGCACAACCAGGGCAGTGCGGTGATCCGGGTGATGGAGCGGGCCTCGCTTTCGGTTGCGCCGGGCGAATGCGTGGCGCTGACCGGCGCCTCCGGGGCCGGGAAATCCACGCTGATGCGCATGATCTACGGCAACTACCTGGCCGCCTCCGGAGAGATCTTGATCGGCGGGGTCGATGTGGTGCGGGCCGAACCGCGCGAGATCATCCGCCTGCGCCGCGAGGTGCTGGGCTATGTCAGCCAGTTCCTCCGCGTGGTGCCGCGGGTGCCGACGCTGGACGTGGTGGCGGAACCGCTTTTGTCGGTGGGCGTGGACCGTGCGGCGGCAACCGACAGGGCGCGCGGACTGCTGACCCGCCTGCGCATCCCTGAACGGTTGTGGAGCCTTTCGCCCACCACCTTTTCGGGCGGCGAGCAACAGCGCGTGAACATCGCGCGCGGTTTTGCCCATGCCTACCCGGCGCTCTTGCTGGACGAACCAACCGCCTCGCTGGACGCGGCGAACCGCGACACGGTGCTGGAACTGATCCACGAGGCCAAGGCGCGCGGCGCGGCCATCGTGGGCATCTTCCACGACGCCGAGGCGCGCGCCGCGGTCTGTGACCGCGTGGTGGATGTGACCGGCTTTTCCCCGCAGGCGGCCGCCTGATGCAGGGACGGTTCATCGCGGTGGTGGGGCCGTCGGGCGTGGGCAAGGACAGCGTCATGGCGGCGCTGGCGGCGCGCGATCCGCGGTTTGTCCTGCTGCGACGCAGGATCACCCGCCCGCAGGAGGCAGGGGGAGAGGATCACTTTGCCATCAGCGAGGCCGCGTTCGAAGAGGCGGACCGCGCGGGCGGCTTTGCGCTGTCCTGGCGCGTGCACGGGCTGGCCTATGGCATCCCGGTCGCGGTGGACCAGCAACTGGCCGAGGGCAGCGACGTGCTGGTGAACCTGTCGCGCGCCGTCCTGACACAGGCGCAGGCCCGGTTTCCCCGTTTCGTCGTCCTGTCGCTGACCGCTCCGGCCGAGGTGCTGGCGCGCCGTCTGGCCGGGCGGGGCCGCGAAAGCGCCGAGGAGATCGCCGCGCGCCTCTCCCGTAAGGGGCAGGCTCTGCCGGCCGGGCTGCCGGTGATCGAGATCGACAATTCCGGCCCGCTGGAGCGCACCGTCGACACCATCCTGGCCCGGCTTCAGCCGGAAAGGGCGTAGCGGTGCAGCTCGTGGAAATAGCCGGTGGAATCCTCGCCGCAGAGCGTCAGCGCCTCGATCGTGAAGGGGCGTGGCAGGCGCGGTTCGACATGGGGCAGCAGGGCGCTGCGCACCTGTTCGGCCATGTCTCGGTCCAGCTTGCCGCTGAGCGTGATGTGAAAGCGGAACTGGTCCATTACGTAGGGATAGCCCCAGCGGGTCAGCAGCGCCTCTTGCCGCGCGTTCAGGCCGGACTTTCGCCGCTTGTCCAGCTCTGCCTCGGTCAGGGGGGCGCGGAACGGGTCCAGCGCCTCGACCGTCCGGGCGGCCAGCGTGGACAGGGCATCGGTTTCGCCCACTGGGGTCAGGGCCAGGAAGCGGCCCAGCCGGGTCAGTGCCAGCCCGTCCAGCGTCACCGGCGCCCGGGTGGCGCAAAAGCTGGCGAAGCCATCGTGCAGCGCATCGAAATCCATGCCTTCGGCCAGGCGGAACGGCGGCTTGATCGTGCCGTGCAGCCCGTATTTGCGCGGGGTCGCGGTGATCTCATGGGCGGGCCGCGGCAGTCCGTGAACCACGGGCGCGTCGGGCCGTTCGCCCGTCGCGGCGTTCCAGCCCAGCCAGGCAGCGCCGAAATCGGACAAGGGACCCTTGGGAAGGGTCACGTAGACAGCGTAACGGGAGAAATGCATGACGACCTCCACTCTTGCCGGGCCTATGCCCGATGCGCGTGACGGCGGCGTGACAGAGAGCCTGGCATTTGCCAATGCGACACTGGTGCTGCCCGATGGGGTGGCGCGCGGTTGGTTGCATGCGGAAAACGGCGTCATCGTCGGAATGGGCGAGGGTGCAAACGTGCCTGCCGGTGCGGTCGATTGCGGCGGGGACTTCCTGGCGCCGGGTTTGATCGAACTGCACACCGACAATCTGGAACGCCATATCGAACCGCGCCCCGGCGTCGACTGGCCCCATGCGGCGGCCATCGTCGCCCATGACGCCGAACTGGCCTCGACCGGGATCACGACGGTCTTTGACGCCATGCGGGTGGGGTCGATCCCGACGGGCAAGGGGCGCTACAGGAAATACGCCCGGTCGCTGGCCAGCGAGATGCTGGACCTGCGCGCCGCCGACATGCTGAAGATCAGCCATTTCCTGCACCTGCGGGCCGAGGTCTGTTCCGAGACGCTGGCAGAAGAGCTGGCCGAGTTCGGGCGCGAGGACCGGGTCGGCCTTGTCAGCATCATGGATCACACGCCGGGTCAGCGGCAGTTCCGCGATATCTCGAAGCTGGAACAATATGTGAAATCGAAACGTGGCATGTCGGATGCCGAGTTCATCGAACATATCGCCCACCTGAAAGACCTGCGTGCCCGCAACGGCGCGGCGCACGAGGCGGTCGCGGTTCAGGAGGCGGCGCGCTTTGGCGCGGTTCTGGCCAGCCATGACGATACCACCGCCGAACAGGTCGCTGTTTCGGCCGGGCATGGCATCCGGCTGGCCGAGTTCCCGACCACGGTCGAGGCGGCAAGGGCCTGCCACGAACATGCCATCGCGGTGATGATGGGGGCGCCGAACCTGATCCGGGGCGGCTCTCACTCTGGCAACGTCGCGGCAGAGGACCTGGCGCGAGAAAGGCTGCTGGACATCGTGTCGTCCGACTATGTTCCGGCGGCGCTTCTGCAGGCCGCTGTCCGGCTGGGCGAGACCTGGGGCGACATGGCGCGCGGGATCGCGACGGTGACGAAGGCGCCCGCCGAGGCAGTGGGGCTGGATGACCGGGGCGTTCTGGAAGAAGGGCGCCGGGCAGACCTGATGCGTTTCCGCGTCGCCGACCATGTGCCCCTGCTGCGGGGAGTCTGGAGCCGGGGGCGCCAGGTGGCCTGAGACCCGAGAAAAACCGCTGCGCGATGCGCGGATACTGGCGTAATCTGGTTCCGTTCGGGCTTGCCGGGCGCCAGACAAGGGATCCGTGCGTATGTTGACCGCCTCCGAGTTGCCCAGCCGCGTCTTTACCGATCCGATCAGCGACTCGTCGCGCTGGACGCACTTCGTTCCGCGCGCGGGCGACATCGTCGTTTCGACCCCGCCGAAATCCGGCACGACCTGGACGCAGGGTATCCTTGCCATGCTGATCGCGGGCGATCCGGGGGTGGATGCGCAGACCTCGATGAAATCGCCCTGGATCGACATCAACGTCCGCGACGTCAGCGAAGTCATGGCGCGGCTGGAAGCACAGGAACATCGGCGCCAGGTCAAGACGCATTCGCCCTTCGACTGCATCCCGATCTGGGCCGAGCTGCGCTATGTCACCGTGTACCGGCACCCGATCGACGTGCATTTCTCGATGCGCAAGCACCGGCGCAACATGGGCTTCGACGCCGGCCTGCCGCCCTTTCCAGAGGATCCGTCCGAGAGTTTCCGGGAGTTCCTGACCTGTGAGGATCACACCGGTCTGCCGGCGATCCTCGATCACTTTCGGTGCACGCGGGCGCGCGAGCCGCGCGAAAACCTGATCCGGCTGCACTACGCCGACATGCTGCGTGACCTGCCCGGCGCGGTGGCGCAGCTAGCGGGGCACGTCGGGATCGACCACCCACCGGACCTGATGGCCGCCTGCAGCGAGGCGGCGACATTCGACAACATGAAGGCCAACGCGGATCGCTTTACCCCTTCGGCGGGGCAGGGGTTCTGGAACAGCGATGCGGGGTTCTTCGACAGCGCCACGTCCAACAAGTGGGAAGGGCGTCTGACCGAGGACGACCTGGCGGCCTATGACGCGGTGATTTCCAAGGCCCTTTCCCCCGAGGACCGGCGCTGGCTGGAGTGGGGGAGCGCGGCATAAGCCGGCCTGTCAGTCGGAACGGCCACTGCGTTCGATCCGGCGCGTGCGCCGTTCCTCGCCGGATTGATAGATCAGGATCCACGCCAGCAGGATGAACATCGGATGGGTCAGCCCGCCCGAGAAGATGATGGCCGGAATCCAGATCAGCAGGACGACGATCGCAAGGAAGATCCGCCCGGTCAGGAGGACCGAGAGCGGCGGCAGGAAGAGGGCGAGAACATAGTTCATTCCGGAATCCCAGGGCGGCGAAGGTTCAATGTTGACTGTTTTAACATAGGGTTCCTGGCGCCGAGTTGAAGGGCGGGGTGAAGCCCGCAGAGCGCCCGGCCGGTTTGGTCAGATTTCCTGATTCGCCCAAAAAGGCGCAGACTGGCGGTGCCGCGCCGTTTTGGTGCGGGCATTGGAGGGAGGACTGGACGATGGCCTTTTTCACGATTTCACATTGGGAAACTGAGGACTGGACCGAGGAGATGGAGGCCTTGGCCCGCGAAAAATACGTGCCGCTAGTCCGGGCGGTCGGTGCACAGCGGGTTTCGATGGTGCGGGTGGCGGACCGCAGTTTCATGGTGGTGACAGAGTACGACACCGAAGCGGCAGCCGAGACCGCACAGGCCCGGATCGCGGAAATCCGGTCTCAGGCGGCAGAGGAACTGCCGATGAAAATGACCGCGGCAATGGGGGGCAATGTCTTTGCCTCTGGCTGAGGTGCGTAGAGGCCGGACAATTCGCCCGGCCTCTGAAGCCTGTTCATAGAGCGAAATCATCCGCCGTCAGGCCGGTCACGTCGGCCACGCGGATCTCGCCTTCGACCGTGGCAAGGTTGGCGTCGAGGTTGATCTGCACGATAGTCGAGCCCGCGCCCGTCTCGACCAGGCGGATCTGGTTCGCGGCGGTGAATGGTCCGGTGCCGACGAAGCCAAGCGCCCCGTCGATGATCCCGGCGAGGTCGATCACGTCGGTGCCCTGGTCGAAGTCGAGGATCTGGTCACGGTTGGCGCCGGTCCCCGCCTCCGCGGCAGAGGCAAATCTGAAGGTGTCGGCATCCTGCCCCCCGGTCATGAAGTCGAGCCCCGTTCCGCCAGAGATCGTGTCGGCGCCGTCGCGCCCGCGCAGCACGTCGGTTCCATCGCCTCCGCGCAGCACGTCGTCGCCGGCACCGCCGTCGAGCGTGTCGTCGTTTTCGCCGCCGTCCAGCAGGTCACTCCCTTCGTGCCCTGCCAGCACGTCATTGCCGGACCCGCCTTTCAGAGTGTCATTGCCGGAAAATCCGCCAAGCGTGTCGTCGAAGGATCCCCCGTCCAGCGAGTCGTCCCCCGCTCCGCCGTTCAGGTCATCCGTGCCGGAGCCGCCCAGCAACGTGTCATGGCCCGGGCCGCCGGTGATCGTGTCGTCGTCCGCGCCGCCGTTTATCAGGTCGTCGCCGATGCTGCCGGCCAATTCGTCGTTGCCGTCGCCGCCCTGGATCTCGTCATTGCCCGCGCCGCCGTTGATGGTGTCGGACGCGCCTTCCCCCAGCAAAAGGTTGTCGCCGCGGTTGCCGTTGATCGTTTCGGACAGGTTGGATCCCCGCACCTCGAGGTCTGCGCCGCCCAGCAGGCGGATTTCCTCGACGTTGGTGACATCCAGGACATCCCCCCGCGCCAGAACGAGATCGATGCCCGCGCCGCCGTCGATGTCGGCGTCGTTCTGGTCGACCATGATGGTGTCGTTGCCGGACTCGCCATTGATCTCGCCGGTGACGGTGCCGCCGAACCCGACATAGGTATCGTTGTCGACGCCAAGCTCGAGGTTGCCGGAGATGACCCCGTCGTTGCGGACGGTGTCGTTTCCGTCGAGCATGTCGACATTGCCTTCGATCAGGCCGGAATTACGCAGGATGTCGTCGCCGTCGTTGGTCAGGATGGCCTGGAAACCGCCCTGGATCGTGCCTGTATTGTCGATGACGACGACACTCGAGGGGCCGCCGGCGCCGACGGCCCGGAACTGTCCGGTGACGATACCGGAATTGACCAGATGATATTCTTCGTTATGGCGGAAATCGATCGCCTCGCTCTGGCTCGAGATCGTGCCGGAATTGATCACCGTCGTGGCGCGGTCGGTTTCGATCGCGTGGGTCACGCCGCTGATATGGCCCGAGTTGACGATTGTGGCCTTGTCGCCCGCCAATACGCCCGAGAGGAAAACGCCCTCGTCGCCGCCGCTGACCTCGCCGTGGTTCTCCATGTAGAAGTCGGTGCCTGCTCCCTCCGTGCTGGCGAACACCAGGACGCCGGTGTCGAAGGCCCGGATGATGCCGGTTGCGCCGTTGTAGATCGCGCTGTCGAAATCAAGCTGGAGGCTGAAGGCGTCGTCGTCAGCGGAGACGATGATGCCGTCGTTGAAGAAGTCGAAGGTGCCGGTGCCGTCCGCCTCGATCGTGTTTGTGGCAGTGCCGGTGGTGCTGCGTACGCTGTTCGTCAGAAGGAAGGTGATGTCGCCACCGGGCACGACAACCGTGCCGCTGCCTGAAGAGAGAATGGTCATGGGTGTCTCCTTTGTTGAATCCTGTGCAGCGGGCGTCGGGTCAGGACCCTCGCTGCGAAAGAACGTCTGGCAATTGGCCCCGGAGGCCGGGGCTGGCGTCCGAGGTTCTGCCCTGTGATCCTGCCTTTGGACCTGTCTCGATGGGGGCTTGCACGGTCATCGCGGCGGGGCCCTTGGCAGTCGTGGCACCACCCATGGGGTCTGGGGGGCCGGAAACTCCTGTCGTTCGGCGCGGTCGAAAGAGGAAGGGCCGTGCTGGAGGTTGGGAATGTCGCCCGCGCGACCTGTACGACGTCCGGCGCCACTCTTGCGTTCCGGCGGCCCGGAACGCTGGCGACTGCTTGGCCGGGCGGGTCGCCCTGCCGTGACCATGCGGAGGTTGCAAGCGGTCATGCCGACCTTTGCGGCGGCCTCCCAAAGGGGGCCGCGGTCAAGGCAAGCGGCAACGCCTTGACGGTCGTCAATGCAGTCAGGAGTTTCATGCACGCCTCCGGGAAAACGTCGGTGCGAAAATGCAAATCGCAAAAAAATATCATGAATCCACGATACGCCAAAACGGGGTCCAAGTCGACGCGCGGCATGGCGCGGCCTACGGTATCGCCAGCCGCCGGGATCCCGCGCGTTCCCCGGTACCAGGGCTTGATCCCGCGGCGTCCTTGCTCTATACGCGCGAGCGTCGACAAGGCAACAAATGCCGCGGCAGAGAGATCGAGCAGGGTCGGACATCTCCGGCCCTCTTTGTTTTGCGGCAGCTAATGAGACCAATCCAAGACCGGCGGAGACAACCGCTCGGCCAGAAAAAACCGTTGTAAAGGACCAAACACACATATGCCCAGCGCATCGATGGAGGAATTCGAGGCCCTCCTTAATGAAAGCCTCGAAATGGACACGCCTGATGAGGGTACTGTCGTCAAAGGCAAGGTCATCGCGATCGAAGCGGGACAAGCCATCATCGACGTCGGCTACAAGATGGAAGGCCGTGTCGAGCTCAAGGAATTCGCGGAGCCCGGTGAACAGCCCGACGTGAACGTCGGCGACGAAGTCGAGGTTTACCTGCGTGCCGCAGAAAACGCCCGTGGCGAAGCCGTCATCTCGCGCGAGATGGCCCGCCGCGAAGAAGCCTGGGACCGCCTGGAGAAGGCCTATGCCGACGACGCCCGCGTCGAAGGCGCGATCTTTGGCCGTGTCAAGGGTGGCTTTACCGTCGATCTCGGCGGCGCCGTGGCCTTCCTGCCCGGTTCGCAGGTCGACGTGCGCCCCGTGCGCGATGCCGGCCCGCTTATGGGTCTCAAGCAGCCGTTCCAGATCCTCAAGATGGACCGTCGCCGTGGCAACATCGTTGTCTCGCGCCGCGCGATCCTCGAAGAGAGCCGCGCCGAACAGCGCGCCGAGGTCATCGGCAAGCTGCAAGAAGGCGACGCGGTTGACGGCGTGGTCAAGAACATCACCGAGTACGGCGCCTTCGTCGACCTGGGCGGTGTGGACGGCCTGCTGCACGTCACCGACATGGCATGGCGCCGTGTGAACCACCCCTCCGAGATCCTGTCGATCGGCGAGACCGTCAAGGTCCAGGTCATCAAGATCAACAAGGAAACCCACCGTATCAGCCTGGGCATGAAGCAGCTGCAGGAAGATCCGTGGGATCTGGTGGGCGTCAAGTACCCGCTGGCCTCGGTCCACAAGGGCCGCGTCACCAACATCACCGACTACGGCGCCTTCGTCGAGCTGGAGCCGGGTGTCGAAGGTCTGGTGCACGTCAGCGAAATGTCCTGGACCAAGAAGAACGTCCACCCGGGCAAGATCGTCTCCACCTCGCAAGAGGTCGACGTCATGGTTCTGGAAATCGACAGCGCCAAGCGCCGCGTTAGCTTGGGTCTCAAGCAGACCATGCGCAACCCGTGGGAAGTCTTTGCCGAGACGCACCCCGAGGGCACGCAGGTCGAAGGCGAGGTCAAGAACATCACCGAATTCGGTCTGTTCATCGGCCTCGAAGGCGAGATCGACGGCATGGTCCACCTGTCCGACCTGTCCTGGGATCAGCGCGGCGAGGAAGCCATCCAGGAATACCGCAAGGGTGACGTGGTTCAGGCCGTCGTCTCCGAAGTGGACGTCGAGAAAGAGCGTATCTCGCTCTCGATCAAGGCGCTGGGTGGCGACAAGTTCGCCGATGCGGTTGGCGGCGTGAAGCGCGGCTCGATCGTGACCGTCGAGGTCACCGCGATCGAGGACGGCGGCATCGAGGTGGAATACGAAGGCATGAAGTCCTTCATCCGCCGCTCCGACCTGTCGCGTGACCGTGCCGAACAGCGCCCCGAGCGTTTCTCGGTCGGTGACAAGGTCGACGTCCGCGTCACCAACATCGACAACAAGACCCGTCGTCTGGGCCTGTCGATCAAGGCACGCGAGATCGCCGAAGAGAAAGAGGCCGTCGAACAGTACGGTTCGTCCGACTCCGGTGCATCGCTGGGCGACATCCTGGGCGCCGCGCTCAAGTCCGGCGACGAGTGATCGTCGCACGGCCCTTGGGCTGAAAAGGATCGAGGCCTCCGCAATCGCGGGGGCCTTTTTTGTTGCGGCTTGCACGCTCCGGAGCGGAGGTTAGGCTCGGGCCGGGCAACAGGGGGTATCCATGCAGGCAGGCGGACTGGATCTGAGCGGCGACTGGACCGGCGTCTATGACTACGGCCAGGACGGGGATGGATCGGTGCCCTTTGCCGCGACGCTCTTTGACGTGGGCGGGGTGATCTGGGGCACGACGCTGGAACCCAATACATTTGCCCCGGACGCCGGCGCGGAAATCGAGGCCGAGGTGAGCGGCAGCCGCAGCGGGCGCGAGGTCCACTTTCGCAAGGCCTACATCGGCCGTCCCCGGTATGGCGAAGACCCGATTCATTACACTGGCCATGTCTCGCCGGACGGCAACCGGATCGAGGGCAACTGGACAATCCGCGCGCCAGGGCTGTTCGTGTCCGGTCCTTTCGTGATGAACCGCATCACGGGCACCGCTGCCCGGGCCCGTCTTGGGGCCCGCACGGGCGAAACTGTCGAGGTCTGATCACGGGGAAGCAGGAAAGGCTCGCCTTCCGGACGCGGGTTTGCTTTTCTCGGGCGGCGAGTCGGTGCTGGAGGTGACGAGATGCGAAGGATGATGGGGCGGGCTGCGGCCTTCTGTGTGCTGGCGGTCCTGTGCGGGCCGGTGCTGGCGCAGGATCAGATCGTGATCCCGGACGAGGACACGCGCTTCATCCAGGAGGCGCCCACGGGCGGCGGAACCGAGCTGACAATGCGCGCGGTCACGGTCAAGGACCAGAACCAGCTGCGCGGCGCCTTTGGCGACAAGTGGCAGCCCGAAGAGGTCCGTGCCCGGGCAGCGCAGGTCTGTGCCGACAGCGGGATGCGGCTGATTTATTTCCAGCCCGGAAACAGGGATTCCAAGGGGCGCAGGGAATTCGCCGCGGTCTGCCAATAGGCTTGGGGCGCTCCGAATCGCGCAGATTGGACGAGGTCAAGACGGAGACGGAAAACGCCGCAGACTGCGCCATTCGCCGCCGAAACGGGCGGAATCCAGCGCAAAGCGCGGAAAAACATGGGTTTTCCCCGAAAATGCACGGTTCCCGTTTGATCCTGCCCCGCGTATAGTTTGGCTGAAATAACAAGGCCAAGGCCGATTCCACCGGGGGACGTGGGGTATGATCCGATCCGAATTGATCCAGAAGATTGCAGACGAGAACCCGCATCTGTATCAGCGTGATGTGGAGAGGATCGTGAACACGATCTTCGACGAGATCACCAATGCCATGTCCCGGGGCGACCGGGTCGAGCTGCGGGGCTTCGGGGCCTTCTCGGTCAAGAAGCGGGACGCGCGCGTCGGGCGGAACCCCCGGACGGGAGAGTCGGTCCAGGTCGAGGAAAAGCACGTTCCCTTCTTCAAGACCGGCAAGCTCCTGCGCGACCGCCTGAACGGAAAGTAATCCATGCGCTACATCCGCTATGCCATCTACGCTGCCCTGCTCATCTTCCTGACGATCATCTGCGTGGCGAACCTGCAGTGGGTGACGCTGAACACCCTGCCCGAGGGGTTGGCGCGCATTCCGCAACTGGGGTGGCTGGCGTTTTCTGTCGAGGTGCCACTGTTCGCGGTGGCGCTGGGGTTCCTGGTGCTTGGCTGGGTGCTGGGCGAGGTCTTCGAATGGCTGCGCGAATACAAGTACCGTGCCGAGGCGTCGGCCAAGAAGACCGAGGTGCGCAAGCTCGAGCGCCAGCTGAAGAAAACCCAGGCCGAGCGCGACAAGGACAAGGACGAGGTCCTGGCGATTCTCGACCAGGCCAGCTGAGCGTCGGTTGAGCGAGGGGGAGGGGGCGCTGCCCCCTCTTGGCCTGACGGCCAATTCACCCCGGGAGTATTTTTACAGAGAAGAAACAGGGGCTTGGATGGCGGACGTCCGGGTAAAGATCTGTGGTCTGACGCGGCCCGGGGACATGGAGATGGTTGCCGGGGCGGGCGCGAGCTATGCCGGGCTGGTGTTCTTTGCCAAGAGCCCGCGCAATGTGACACCGGAGGTGGCGCGCGCTCTGGCGCTGGAGGCGCCGGTGGGGCTTGCCAAGGTGGGTCTCATGGTGAACCCGACGGATGAGTTTCTGGACGAGGTCATGCGGCTGGTGCCCCTCGACATGGTGCAGCTGCATGGTGCCGAGACGCCGGAACGGGTGGCGGAGGTGCGCGCGCGCTGGGGGCTGCCGGTGATGAAGGCGGTGGGCGTGGGGGCGGCCGAAGATCTGGAAAAACTGGCGGTTTATCAGCAGGTTGCCGATCAGATCCTGGTGGATGCCAAGCCGCCGAAGGGGGCGGACCTGCCGGGCGGAAACGGGCTGGCCTTTGACTGGAAGCTGATCGCCGGGCGGCGCTGGTCGCGGCCCTGGATGTTGGCGGGCGGGCTGACGCCCGAGAACGTGGGGCTGGCCGTTGCGATGACCGGCACGGCGCAGGTGGATGTTTCCTCGGGGGTCGAAAGCGCGCCGGGGATCAAGGACTTGGGCAAGGTCCGCGCCTTTGTCGAGGCGGCGAAAGTGGCCGAGGCGGCGCCCCGGCTCTAGCCCGCTGGTTTGTACAAAACGTACGTTTTGTACGGCGTTTCCAGCATTTTGTACAAAGGGGTAAGGTCGTGTTAACCGCCACCGTCACAGCCAGGCCGTGCGCCCCGATCCGACCGCCTCGGCCACGGAGCCGAAGCCGTCGCGTTGCAGCAATCCGTCCAGCCCCTCGGCGATCTCCTGCACCAGGCTGAGGCCGCCGAAGACGAGCGCGGTGTAGAGCTGCACGACGCTGGCGCCGGCGCGGATCTTTTCATAGGCCTGTTCGGCGGAGCCGATGCCGCCGACACCGACCAGTGGCAACTTGGCCCCGGTCAGGTCCGAGAGGCGGGCCAGTACGCGGGTCGAGCGATCGAAAAGCGGTTGGCCGGAGAGACCGCCGGCCTCTGACGCATGGCGGGACCGCAGCCCGGCGCGCGACAGGGTGGTGTTGGTGGCGATGATCCCCGCGACGCCGGAGGAGAGCGCGACCTCGGCCACGTCGGCCAGTTCGGCATCATCCAGATCCGGCGCGATCTTGAGGAAGACCGGCACCGGGCGGGGCAGCGCGTCCCGAGCCTGCATCACGCCCGCCAGCAGCGCAGAGAGCGCCGCCTTGCCTTGCAGGTCGCGCAGTTTCTCCGTGTTCGGAGAACTGACGTTGACGGTGGCGAAATCGACGTCGGCGCCGCAGTGGCGCAGGACGCGGGCGAAATCGCCGGCGCGGTCCTCGCTGTCCTTGTTGGCGCCCAGGTTGAGGCCCAGCACGAGGTCGCGCGGGCGGCTTTTCAGTCGCGCGCCGATCGCCTCCATCCCGTCGTTGTTGAAGCCGAAGCGGTTGATCGCGGCGCGGTCCTCGGTCAGGCGAAATAGACGCGGGCGCGGGTTGCCGGGCTGGGGCCGGGGCGTGGCGGCGCCCACCTCGGCAAAGCCGAAACCCGCGCGCGCCAGGCCCCGCAGCGCGGTGGCGTTCTTGTCGAACCCGGCGGCCAGGCCGACCGGGTTGGTCAGGTCGAGCCCGGCCAGCGAACAGCGCAGCCGGTCGGAGGTGACGATGCCCGGTGCATGAGCCGCCCCGGCCTGCAACGCCTTGAGCGCAAGCCCGTGCGCGGTTTCCGGGTCGATCCGGTGCAGGGCGGCCAGGCCGAGCCGTTCCAGGGGGGTCATCAGACCATCTCCGCCGGAAAGACGTGGCCGTCGGCGCCCAGCGGCAGCGGTTTGTGCCAGCGCACGTCCGCAAGGCGCAGGGGCGCGTAGAGATGGGGGAAGAGGGCGTCGCCGCGCGAGACCTCCCATTTCAGGGCCTCGCCCAGGGCTTCGGCCTCGAGCGCAAGCAGGACCAGCCCCTCTTCGCCGGCGAAATGCTTGGCCGCGGTGCCGCGCGCCTGCTCGGCGGTGGAGAAATGCACAAAGCCGTCGGCCACGTCGATGGGCGCACCGGCGGTTTCGCCCTGTGCCCGCAGCGCCGCCCATTCGTCGGCCCGGAGGATCTTGTATATCAGCATGGGCGCAGTGATGCCGCGCGCCCCGGCAAGGGTCAAGCGGGCAGTCGGCCCGGGCCGCGCGGCAATTCAATGCAGGCCGTCATGCGCCTGTCACCGGCCGCGGGCTACCCATACGTCAGGCTTTGACTCCGGCCACGCGCCGGGGCAGGCTTTGCGCATTCAACAAAAAGACCTGACAGAGAGGTTTCCCCATGACGCGTACACTGATGAGCGGTGCCGCCGCGCTTGCCCTGATGGCGGGCAGCGCCGCCGCCGATTACACGCTGCACATCGTTCATATCAACGATCTGCACAGCCGCATCGAGCCGATCAACAAGTATGACTCGACCTGCGGCGCAGAGGACAATGCCGAAGGCAAGTGCTTTGGTGGCTACGCGCGTGTCGCCACCAAGATCGCCGAGTTGCGCGAACAGCTGGATGGAGAGAACCTTTTGGTTCTGGACGCCGGTGACCAGTACCAGGGGTCGCTCATGTACACGACGTACAAGGGCGACGTCGAAATCGAGATGATGAACAAGATCGGCTTTGACGCCATGGCCGTCGGGAACCACGAGTTCGACGACGGACCCGAGGGCCTGTTGAAGCTCATTGACGGCGTCACTTTCCCGGTGATTTCCGGCAATCTCGACGTGAGCCAGTCAAATGTGCTGGCAGGCAAGGTTGCGAACCATGTCGTTCTTGAGGTCGGTGGCGAAAGGATCGCCATCATCTCGGCCCTGGCGACGGATACGTCAGAGACATCGTCTCCGGGGGATGCGGTCATTTTCCAGGACGAGATCGACAGCTTGCAGGCCGATATCGACGCCCTGGAGGTCGACGGTGTCGACAAGATCATCGCCCTCACGCATGTCGGTGTCAGGAAAGACATGGAAATCGCCGAGAGCGTGACCGGGCTTGATGCCGTCGTGGGCGGGCATTCGCATACTCTGTTCTCGAACTCTGACGACGGGGCAATGGCATATCCGACAATGGTCGGGAATGTTCCGGTTGTTCAGGCCTATGCCTATTCCAAGTATGTCGGCCATCTGAAATTGACCTTCGACGATGCCGGCAAAGTCGTATCGGCCGAGGGTGACACCATCCTGCTGGACGCTTCGGTGGCAGAGGATCCGGAGATCGTCGACCGTGTGGCCGAGCTTGCCGGTCCGATCGAGGAGATGAAGACACGCGTCGTGGCCGAGGCCGCCGAGCCCATCGAGGGCAACCGCGACGTCTGTCGGGCGATGGAATGTTCGATGGGCAACCTGGTGGCGGATGCCATGCTGGACCGGGTCAAGGACCAGGGCATCGACGTGGCCATCGCCAACAGTGGCGGTCTGCGGGCCTCGATCGACGCGGGCGAGGTGACGATGGGCGAGGTGCTGACCGTGCTGCCGTTCCAGAACACGCTGTCGACCTTCCAGATCACCGGCGCGACTCTGGTCGAGGCGCTGGAAAACGGTGTCAGCCAGATCGAGGACGGCGCGGGCCGGTTCCCGCAGGTGGCGGGCATGACCTTCACCGTCGATCCCTCGGCCGAGCCGGGCAGCCGGATTTCCGACGTCATGGTCGGCGGTGCGCCGGTCGAGATGGACAAGGTTTATGGCGCGGTGTCGAACAACTACGTCCGCAACGGCGGTGACGGCTATGCGATGTTCAAGGACGCGGAAAACGCCTATGACTATGGTCCCGACCTTGCCGATGTGACCGCCGAATACCTGGCCGATCACGCACCCTATCAACCCTATACCGACGGACGCATCACCATGAAGTGACGCGCCCGATCAGGCGACAGGGAAGGCATGCGGGGTCACCCTCGCATGCCTTTTGCATTTGCGGGTTGGTCAGGGAATGGACAATGCGCGGCGGTAATAGGGGATGTTGACCACGGCGACGATCTCTTGTTGTCCGTCGAAGAGCGCGGCCAGGCCGGCGGCGGTTGCGTCCAGCGTGATCTCTCCGTCGAGCGGTTTGCCCATTGCGACGCTCATCGCGACATCGGCCATCTGTTCGTAGGTCTGCGTCACATGGAAATCGGTGTCTTCCGCAGAGAAGCCCTCGGAACTGCCGGTGCCCCAGCGGGGCGTGCCCAGGGTGTAGCTCAGGTCCAGGCTGATCTCTCCGCCAATCTCGGGGGCCACGGTCCAGCGCTCGGTTAACCGGCGCGGGCCATCGCTGCTGCCCGACAGGGTGCGGCTGCGGGTGACGCTGGCGGTATGGGTGCTGCCATAGCGGTTCGCTTCGGGATCGTCGGTATAGACCTTCAGGATGAACAGGCGCACGTCCTTGCTTTGGGGCGGCTTGCCCAGCCCAAGAAGCGCGGCGGTCGTCCGCTGGGCGGGCGTGGCGGGATTGCCCCCGGCGTCCAGAACGAGGTGCCCATCCAGAAATGACACCATCGCATTGGCCCCCTTGAACGGACCGGCAGGAAAGGGGACGGAGGCCCAGCCTTCCGGCATCGCGGCGTTCATCTTGTCCGGGGCGACCGTCAATCCCACCAAGACGCGGCTTTCGACCACGGACCCGATGGGGGTTTCAGCCGTTGCGGCAGTGGCGTTCAAAGTGAACAGGAACACACAGATCACTCTGCCCAGGCGGGCCAGCCAATGGGGCGTCATCATCCTCTCCTCCTTTGGATTGCGAGAGGATTTTACGATGATCCCGGATTTGGCGCCTTGATCTGGCCCCGCCGCCGCTACTCGGCCGCCAGCCCTTCGGTGAACTGCAACCGGGCGAGGCGCGCGTATAGCCCGCCCTCGGCCACCAGCGCGTCGTGGGTGCCGGTCGCAACCACGCGGCCCTTGTCCATGACCACGATGCGATCGGCCTTTTTCACCGTGGCCAGGCGGTGGGCGACGATGATCGTCGTGCGCCCTTCGGCCAGCAGGTCGACCGCCTGTTGCACCGCGCGTTCGCTTTCGGCGTCCAGCGCGCTGGTCGCCTCGTCCAGCAGCAGCACCGGCGCGTCGCGCAGGATGGCGCGGGCGATGGCGACGCGCTGTTTCTGGCCGCCCGAGAGCATCACGCCGCGCTCGCCCAGCCAGGTGTCGTAGCCGTCCGGCAGGGCGGCAAGGAAGTCATGCGCCGCCGCCGCCCTGGCCGCGGCCTCGACCTCGGCATCGCTGGCATCTGGGCGGCCAAAGCGGATGTTGTCGCGGGCCGAGGCGGCAAAGATCACAGGGTCCTGCGGCACCAGCGCCATCTGGCGGCGGAAATCGTGCCGGGCCATGTCCGTCAGGGCCACGCCGTCCAGCAGGATGCGGCCCTCTGCCGGGTCATAGAACCGCTGCAAGAGCTGGATGATCGTTGTCTTGCCCGCGCCCGAGGGGCCGACCAGCGCCACGGTTTCGCCCGGTGCGATGGTCAGATCGACCGCATCCAGCGCCGAGACGCCGGGGCGCGAGGGATAGGCGAAACTGACATGATCGAAGGTGATCTCTCCGCGCGCGGGATCGGGGGCGGGCAGGGGCGTGACGGGATCGCTGACGGTGTCCTCTGCCTGCAGCAGTTCGACCAGCCGCTCGGTGGCCCCGGCGGCGCGCTGTAGCTCTCCGAATACCTCGGACAATGCGCCGACGGCGCCCGCCACCATGACCGAGTAGATCACGAACTGGATCAGCGTGCCCGCGCTCATGCCGCCGGCGCGCACGTCCCAGGCACCGATCCAGAGCACGCCGACGATGCCGGTGAAGACCAGAAAGATCACGATCATCGTCATCGCGGCGCGGGTGGTGATGCGCTTGCGCGCGGCGTCAAAGCTTTTCTCGGTCACGTCGGCGAAGGTGCCGCGCGACTGGACCTCGTGGGTGTAGGCCTGCACCGTCTGCACCGCGCCCAGCGATTCCGAGGCATTGCCGGAAGAGGCGGCGATCCAGTCCTGGTTTTCGCGGCTGAGCTTGCGCACGCGGCGGCCCAGCACGAGGATCGGCACCACGATCACCGGCACGATCAGCAGGACAAGGCCGGTCAGCTTGGCCGAGGTGAAGAGCATCAGCACCAGCCCGCCAAGGAACAGCAGCGTGTTGCGCAGGGCGATGGAGATGGACGAGCCGATCACGGAGAGGATCAGCGTGGTGTCGGTGGTGATCCGCGACAGGACCTCGCCGGTCATGATCTTTTCGTAGAAGGCGGGCGAAAGGCCGATCACCTTGTCGAAGACCGCCTTGCGGATGTCGGCCACCACCCGTTCGCCCAGTCGCGTGACCAGCGCGTAGCGCAGCGCCGTTCCGACGGCCAGCAGCGCCGCGATGCCCAGCGCCGCGCCGAAATACTTGTCCAGCAGGGCGCCGTCCTCGGTATTGAAATTGTCCACCACCCGGCGCACGGCCAGCGGCAGGATCAGGGAGATCGTCGCGGTGGCGACCAGCGCGGCCAGCGCCGCCATCATCAGCACCCGGTAAGGTCGCATGAAGGGCCAGAGCGCGCGGAGAGACCCCAGCTTGCGCGACTTCTCACGCTCCTGCTCGCCGGTGCCCGGCTTGGTCTTGGCGGCCATGAGGTCTCCTTCCGTATCGCGCAGGGGGCGTTTTGCCATGCGAGGCGCGCGCGTCAAGCGCCGTCTTGACGCGGGGCGGACTGCGAAAGGGGAAGGATTGGAGCGGGCGACGGGAATCGAACCCGTATCTCTTGCTTGGAAGGCAAGGGTCTTACCATTACACAACGCCCGCTCGGCGGGGGCCTTGGTATGCGATCACGCGCGGGGGGTCAAGATCGTGCCGGCATGGAAATCGTCCCTTGCGGGGCTATTCCGCGGCGTCCCGCGGGCGCGGGCATTCGGCAAAGATCCGGGCCGGGCAGGTGTCGCAGACCTGCGGGTCGAGCAGGGGAAAGACCTCGGCGATGGCGTCGCGCTTGGACAGGTGGATGTGTTCGCGGGTCAGCGCCTTCATCACCTTGAACCGCGCCAGTTTCGAGATCGTGCGCGGGGTCTTGGTCTGCAGGTGGAACGAGCCGCCGTTGCGGTGGCGGCGCGCGGCTTCCTCGATCAGCAGGTCGGCGCCGGGCATGTCGATCTCTCCGATGCCCTTGACGATGAAGATCATGTGTTTCTGGCCCGGGCGGTCGATTTCGAACCGGCGAAAGGCGCGGCGCACATGTTCGACCGAGCCGAAGTAGAGCGGCCCGTCGAGCCGCGAGATCAGCAGTTGCGGGCATTCCGCCAGGTTGTTCTCGGCGGCGTTCTTGAACATGCGGGTCGGGGTGTCGGGATCGGGGGCGCCGACGCCGACAAAGGGTTTCGAGGTCTTTTTCAGGAACAGCGCCAGCGACAGAAGCACGCCGGCGTAGATCGCGAATTCGAGGTCGATGAGCAGTGCCGCGCCAAAGGTGACGCTGGCGATGGCGGTTTCCTCGGGCGAGGTGGTCAGGATGTGGCGGATCTCGGGCAGGTTCACCAGGCGGATGGCGACCAGCAGGATCACGCCCGCCATCGCGGGGATCGGCACATAGGCGAACCAGGGCGCGACAAGCAGCAGGATCAGGAACAGGAAGAGCGCGGCAAAGATCGCCGAAAGCGGGGTCTGCGCGCCGCTGTCGTAATTCACGCCCGACCGGGTGAAGGAGGCCGAGCCGGGGTAGCAGCGAAACAGGCTGCCGGCGATGTTGGACAGGCCCTGCGCCACGAACTCGCGGTTGCCGTCGATGGTCTGGCCGGATTTCAGCGCGATCGCGCGGGACACCGACATCGCCTCCAACAGGCCGACCAGCGCGATGGCGAAGGCGGCGGAGCCGTGGTCGCGGATGGTCTGCAAGGTGATGTCGGGCAGGGCAAACCCGGGCGCGACGCCCTCGATGGTGCCGATGGTGGCGAGGCCCGCGGCCTCTCCGCCCAGCAGGAAGCCGAGGATCGTCGCGGCAAGGAGCGCGATCAGGTAGTTGGGCAGCGCCGGGTTCAGCTTGCGCACGCCCATCCCGATGCCAAGCGCCGTGCCCGTGACCAGCAGCGCGCGCCAGTCGGTCCCGGGCAGGCGTTCGGCCAGGGCCAGGGCGAATTCCCCCAGCGCCTCGGGGCGGGGCAGGTCGATGCCCAGGGCCTTGTCGACCTGGCTGAGGGCAATCAGGATCGCGGCCCCGGTGACAAAGCCGGTCATCACCGAATGCGAGACGAAATCGACCAGCACGCCCATGCGGGCCAGCCCCAGGGCCAGCTGGATCACGCCGACCATCAGCGCCAGCGCGATGGCGGCCGAGATGAACTGCGGCGATCCCGGCGCCAGGCTGCCCGCCAGCGCCCCGAAGACCAGCGCCGAGATGGCTGTGGTCGGGCCGGAGACCGCGTGCCAGCTGGACCCGGTCAGCGCGGCGACGACGGGGGTGATCATCGCGGTATAAAAGCCGTATTCCGGCGGCAGTCCCGCGATGGCGGCAAAGGCCACCCCCTGCGGCAGCACCAGCGTCGCACCGGTCAGCCCGGCAAAGGCATCGGCGCGCAGGCTGGTGGGGGTGATCCGCGCCGTCCAATCCGGGCGCAGCGCGGAGAATGCTGCCGAGATGGCCCGTTCCGTCGCCGCCTTCATGCCGTTTCCTCCCGTTCGTGGTGCACGGCGGCTAGCGGGAAACGCGGCTTCGGGCTAGTGATCGAAAATTTCAGGGTATAAGTTTCGGGAATAGGGGAGGCAGCCCGGGGGAGGGGCCGCATGATCAAGATCCAGCATATCGAGATGCTGCTGGCCGTGGAACGCGCGGGCAGCATTCGCGCCGCGTCCAAGATGCTGGGCAAGACCCAGCCCGCGGTGACAAAGGCGCTGCGCCAGGCCGAGGCAGAGCTGGGGGCCGCGATCTTCAAGCGGGCGCCAAGCGGGGTGATCGTGACCGAGGACGGCAAGCCGATCCTGCGCCGGGCGCAAGTGATCCAGTCGGAACTGCGCAAGATGCAGGAAGAGGTGGACCAGCGGCGCGGGCTGGGCACCGGGCGGCTGAACGTGACCGTCTCGCCGCTGGCGGCGACGCGGCTGATCGGCGGGACGCTGAAACGGTTTCAGCGCCGGTTTCCCAACGTGCATGTGCAGATCAGCGGCGGGCACGAACCGATCGCCTTCGGGCCGGTGCGTGACGGGCAGGTGGATATCGTGATCGGGCCGGAACCGCAGGCGGCGGACGTGGCGGGCCTGAGCACGACATTCCTTGTCGAGACGCCGATCTCGGTGATCACCGGGCGCAATTCGCGCTGGGTCGGGGAAACCCGGCTGTCGGAACTGGCCAAGGGTGACTGGCTGATGATCGGGACACGTGCCCGGCTGCCCTTTCTGCGGCGCCATTTCACCAAGCTGGGACTGGAGCCGCCGGACCCCAAGGTGACATCGGATTCGATCTTCAGCGTGCTGTCGCTGATCGAGGAAAGCGACTACCTCTGCACCTATCCCGGCCGCATCCTGGAACAGACCGCCGCGCGCTGGCGAATCGCGGCGCTGGAGGTGGATCCGCCGCTGATCTCGGCCCGGATAGCGATCATCACCTCGTCAGAGCGTCCGCCGACGCCCGCGCTGCAATATTTCGTGGACTGCGTGCAGCAGGTGTCCAGCAACCTGTTCGGTTCGGGGGATGCCGAAAAGTTATAGCCATCAACATTCAGGGTCTCCCTGATGTGCCTTGCTGGCATTACTCCGCACTTGTCCGGGGTGTGCCATTGTCCCCGGCAAGGGAGGAGGAGGCACGATGAATATCCTGTTCATCATGTATGACCAGTTGCGGTTCGATTACCTGAGCTGCGCCGGGCATCCGCATCTGCATACGCCGAACTTTGACCGGGTCGCCGCGCGCGGCGTGCGGTTCACGAATGCCTATGTGCAATCGCCGATCTGCGGTGCCTCCCGGATGAGTTTCTACACCGGGCGCTATGTCTCGTCCCACGGCGCGCAGTGGAACGGTTTTCCGCTGCGGGTGGGAGAGGTCACGCTGGGCGATCACCTGCGGGCGCTGGGCATGGATTGCTGGCTGTTGGGCAAGACCCACATGAAGGCGGATGCCAAGGGCATGGAGCGGCTGGGCCTTGCGCCCGACAGCCAGATCGGCGCGCGGCAGGCGGATTGCGGGTTCGATGCCTGGGCGCGGGATGACGGGCTGTGGGGATCGGGTCCGGACGGGGACTATGACCAGAAACGCTCTCCCTACAACGAGTATCTCAAGAGCAAGGGTTATGATGGCGACAACCCCTGGGCCGACTACGCCAACGCGGGCGTCGACGATGGCCAGATCGCCAGCGGCTGGATGCTGATGAACGCCGACAAGCCGGCCAATATTCGCGAAGAGGACAGCGAGACGCCCTGGCTGACCTCGGAGACGATCCGCTTTGTCGACCAGGCAAAGGGGCCGTGGTGTGCGCATGTGAGCTTTATCAAGCCGCACTGGCCCTACATCGTGCCCGCGCCCTATCACGACATGTACGGTCACAACCAGATCCAGCCGCCCCTGCGGCACCCGGCCGAACTGGATGATCCGCACCCGGTTCTGGGCGCCTATCACGACGCCCGCGTGGCGCAGGCGTTCCAGCGCGACGAGGTGCGCGAAAAGGTGATCCCGGCCTACATGGGCCTGATCAAGCAATGCGACGACCAGCTGGGCCGCCTGCTGGACCATCTTGAGGCAACGGGACAGATGGACGACACGATGATCGTCCTGACCTCGGACCACGGCGATTACCTGGGCGATCACTGGCTGGGGGAAAAGGATTTCTTCCACGAGGCCTCGGTCAAGATCCCGATGATCATCTGCGATCCGCGCGCCGATGCCGACGCGACGCGGGGGACGACCTGCGATGCGCTGGTCGAGGGCATCGACCTGGCCGCCACCTTTGTCGAGGCGGCGGGCGGCACGGTGCCGGACCACATCATCGAGGGCCGTTCGCTGATGCCCTGGCTGCGGGGAGAGACACCGCAGGACTGGCGCGACTTCGTCATCAGCGAGTATGATTATTCCGTCACGCCGCGCGCCGACGCGCTGGGCGTCCAGCCCCGCGACGCGCGCATGATGATGGTCTTTGACGGACGCTGGAAGCTGATCCACTTCGAGGGCGGTTTCAGGCCGATGCTGTTCGACCTGGAGACCGACCCGCAGGAATTCACCGACCTGGGCGACGATCCCGCGTACCAGGCCCAGGTCGACCGCATGTACGATTGTCTGGGGCAATGGGGGCGCCGCATGGCGCAGCGCGTGACCATGTCGGATGACGACGTGCGCGCGGCGCGCGGCCGGTCCATGCGGCGGGGCATCCTGCCCTTCCTGGCCGATGGCAGCGAGGTCCCGGCGGACCTGACCGTGAAATATCGCGGCCCAGCCCGCCAGGTCCATGCAAAGACACCTATGGCGAAGGAGGAGAGCCATGACGTCTGAAGATACGGAAGCGCCCGCGCCCGATCGCGGCGGCGCCCTGTTCGACAAGCACCTGGCCGACGTGGTCGCCATGGCGTTTTCCCTGGTCATCGTGATCTATGCCGCGTCCGGCCCGATCAGCGAATTCGTGCGCTGGTTCATCGAGGCGACGACCCCGGCCTTCGACGAGATGAGCCGCCGCGACCAGCGGGTGTTCCTGCGCGAACACTGGCTGGGGGCGGCCTATCGCGGTTTCGAACAATCGTTCCTGCTGCCGACCGGCCTGATCATCGGCCTGCCCATCGTGATGAGCTTTGCCATCACGCTGTTGACGCTGCACCGCAAGCCGGGCCAGCGGGCGATCAACTGGGGGCTGACGCTGCTGGCGGTCATGGCCTTCACCAGCTGGATCATCGCCATCTTTGCCTCTGACGCGGGCGCCTTGCCGGTGGCGCGGCCCATCGACTTCGTGATGTTCCCGCTGGCCACGGCGATCACGCTTTACCTGACGTGGCGGCTCTTCGGTGGCTTTATCGTCGCCTTCTGCCTGTTCTGGGTGATTTATTTCTTTGCCAAGGGCTGGCTTCCGGAATGGACCGGCATCCTGGCCGGGTCCGAGTCGTCGATGGGACAGAACCTGCGCCAGATGGTGCTGCAGTTCTGGGCCCAGACCGGGGGCATGTTCGGCCAGCCGATCCAGGTGGTGACGGGCAACGTGCTGATCTTCATCGTCTTTGGTGCCGTGCTCATGGCCTCGGGGGCGGGGGATCTGCTGATGAAGATCGCCAACCGACTGACCGGCGGGCTGATCGGCGGCGCGGCGCATGCCTCTGTCGCCTCTTCGGCATTGTTCGGCACGCTGAGCGGTGCGGCGATTTCCAACGTGGTGTCCACGGGGGTCATGACCATCCCGGTGATCCGCAAGGCGGGGTTCAAACCGGCCTTTGCCGGTGCCGTCGAGGCCGCCGCCTCGACCGGCGGGCAGATCATGCCGCCGGTCATGGGGGTCGTGGCCTTTTTCGTCGCCGGCCAGATCGGGCTGGAGTACCGCTATATCGTGGTCGCCGCGATCCTGCCCGCCGCGTTCTATTACCTGGGCACTTTCCTGGCGGTCTACTTCGAGGCCCGCAAGCGGGGCGTCGGTGCGCTGCCGCCCGAGGCGCGGCCGAAGCTGACGCGCGGGGAATGGGTGCAATGCCTGGTCTTCGTGCTGCCGCTGGGGACGCTGTCCTACTTCCTCTTCGCGCAACCCTCGGTGCCCAAGGCCGGGTTCTACGGGCTGGTGGTCGCGGTGGTTTCTGCCGCCGTGCTGTTCCGAGAGTTCCGCTCGGCCAGCCGTATCTGGCACGCCTTTGTCGATGCGGGCCGCATGGCCGCGTCGATCGTGGTGATCGTGACCGCCATCGGCCTGATCGTCGGTCTGATCCAGACCTCGGGCTTTTCCGGGCGGCTGTCGCAACTGCTGGCCGAGGCCGCAAGCGGGCCGCTGCCGCTGGTGCTGGTCGTGGTGGCCTTTGGCGCGATCATCCTGGGGATGGGGCTGCCGCCGGGGGCGACCTATTTCATCATCGTGATCGCGCTCAGCTCGGGCATCGACACGGTGGGCATCGCGCCGTTGACGCTGCACCTGTTCGTCGTCTTCTTTGCCATGATGTCGACGGTGACGCCACCGGTGGCCCTGGCCGCCTTTGCCGCCGCCCCCATCGCCGGGGCGGACCCGATCAAGACCGGGTTCGAGGCGGCGAAGATCGCCCTGGCGGGCTTCCTGATCCCCTTCGTCTTTGTCTATCACCCGGCGGTCCTCTACAAACTGCAGGTGGTATTCGAGTGGTTCGGCGAGGATCCGGTCAATTCCCGCGCGATGATCGACATCGCCACGGTCACATGGTTCGAGTTCTTCTGGATCATTGCCGCCTTCGTCCTGGCGATGTGGCTGATCGCCTCGGCGCTGGCGGGCTATGACCGGACCCGGATCACACCCGCGGAACGCGTCCTGCGGCTTGCCCTGGGTGGCGCGGCCCTGCTGCCGCAGATGGCCATAGCCGGTCCGGCGGCGGCGCTGGGGCTTGCGCTTCTCTTCATCAGTCCGCGCCTGGCCGGTCGGCCCGGCGCGGCCACCACATGACATTCGCACCGAACAGGGAGGAAATCCGATGCGACACCTGACACTTGCGGCCACTGCGGCCCTGACCGTCTCTGCCACCGCCGGCCTTGCGCAGGAGACGCTGAAAATGGCCACGATCGAACCCAGCCTGGGCCAGGCGATCACCATGGCGACCTTTGCCAATGTGGTGAACGGGACGCTTTCCGACATCCAGATCGAGGTCGCCGGGGGCGGGGCCGCCACCCTGCACCAGATCGAGACCGCGCGCGGCAACCTGGACATGTACATGGTGTCGCCGACGATCTACAACTTCATCTCGACCGGCAAGGCGATGTACGCCAACCAGCCCGACGCCGCCGAGGTGTCGGAAAACCTGGCGCTGCTGATGTGGTTCCCCTACGGCCAGTACCACTATGCCGTGCGTGGCGACAGCGACATCGAGTATCTCGACGACATCGAGGGCGCGACCGTCTTTCTTGGCCCCGCGGGGGGCGGCGCCTTCAACGCGGCCAAGGGCTGGATCGAGGCCACAACAGGATTGATCGCTGGCGAGGACTACGAGGCGATCACCGCCAACTGGGCGACCGGGTTCCAGTCTTTCCTGGACGGCAAGATCGACATGTACGTCAACGGCTGCATCGACCCCTGCCAGCAGTTCATCCAGTTCACCGAGACCGAGAGCCTTCGCTTTATCGGGCCGGAGGATCACACCGGCGAGGCGGTTGACAAGTACCTGGGCAATTTCCGCTACCTGGCCGAGATCCCGGCGGGCATCTACGGCAACCAGGTCAACGACGGGCCGGTGATGTCGAACGATACCGCCGTGGGCATCGGGCTGCGCGCGGACCTCGATGAGGAAACCGTCTACCAGGTGACTAAGGCCTTTTGGGACAACGTGGACAGCATCACCTCTGACGCGCCTTGGGCCAAGGCGCTGAGCATCGAGTTCGCGGTGCAATCGCTGGCCGGGATGCCGCTGCACCCGGGCGCAGAGCGCTACTACCGCGAGGTCGGCGCGCTGAAATGAGGATCGGGGCCGGGGCTGCAATGCCTCGGCCTTTCGTTCGCAAGCACTCTGGAGACCGGCCATGTTCATCCGCCGCACCACCTATCGCCTGACGCCCGAAACCGATCAGCCCGTCTTCGAGCGCGAGATGCGCGACAGCATCCGCCCGCATGAGATCGAGGGCCTGATCAGCACCGCGCATGTGCCCAACGACGATGGCAGCTGGACCGTCGTCGCGGTGTGGGAAACCAAGGTCGAGGCGATGGCCGCCGCGCCGCGCATCCGGGCAGAATGGGATCGCCGCGCTGGGCAGTTGGCCGCGCCGCCCGTGGTCGAGACGGCGGGCGTGAGTGTCTGGGAAGGCGCCTGAACGCCACGTCGGGCGACAGCCGCTTGCCTCTGGCCCCCGGTCCTGCATGACTGTGACGGCGAGCGCCCCATGTGGGTGGTCGACCGGATACGCTTGTGGAGGAGCCTTGCCATGAATTTCAGCATCTCGCCGGAGCTGGAGGACCTGAGGCGCCGTGTGGCGCGGTTTGTCGAGGACAGGCTGCTGCCGCTGGAGGCGGACCGCGCCAATTACGATGCGCATGAAAACATCGCCCTTGAGGTGCTGGACCGCGAACGCGCCGCGGCGCGCGAGGCGGGGCTGTGGTGCCTGCAGATGCCGCGCGCGCTGGGCGGCGGCGGGCTGGGCAAGGCCGGGATGGCCGTTGTCTACGAAGAGATGAACCGCTCGATCTTTGGCCCGGTGGTGTTCAATTCCGCCGCGCCGGACGATGGCAACATGATGGTGCTGGGTGCGCTGGGGACCGAGGCGCAGCGCGAGCGCTGGCTGATGCCGATCATGTCGGGGGCGGTGCGCTCGGCCTTTGCCATGACCGAGCCGCACCCCGGCGGCGGGTCCGATCCGGGGATGATGCAGACGCGGGCGGAAAGGCGCGGCGACCGGTATGTCGTGACCGGGCGCAAGTGGTTCATCACCGGCGCGGCGGAGGCGGCGCATTTCATCCTGGTGGCGCGGACATCCGACGATGCGCGGCGCGGGCACACGGCTTTCCTGTTCCATCGCGACGATCCCGGCTGGCGGATCGAGCGCCGCATTCCGATCATGGGGCCGGAGGAACATGGCGGCCACTGTGAGCTGGTCTTTGACGGGCTGGAGATCCCGGCCGAGAACGTGCTGCTGGAGGAAGGGCGCGGCATGAAGGTCACGCAGACGCGGCTGGGCCCCGCGCGGCTGACCCACTGCATGCGCTGGCTGGGCCTGGCCAAGCGATGCATGGAGATCGCGACGGAGTATGCCGAGGTGCGCGAGGGGTTCGGCCAGCGGCTGATCGAACGCGAGAGCGTGGCGCAGATGCTGGGCGACATCGCCATGCGGATCGAGGTGGGCCGCCTGCTGGTAATGAAGGCCGCGCAGGAGATCGACCGGGGCGGGTTCGCGCGCAAGGAGATCTCGATGGCCAAGATCCAGGTGGCGAACGTGCTGCACGATGCCGCCGACGTGGCGATCCAGATCAACGGTGCGCGGGGCTATTCCAAGGACACGGTGCTGGAATGGATCTATCGCTATGCCCGGCAGGCGCGGCTGGTCGACGGCGCGGACGAGGTGCACCGCATGGTCCTGAGCCGCGAGTTGCGCAGCGAGGGGCGTGATTTCTGGCGCTGGGACGTCGCCGCGGAGGCGGAATGAGCGAGACGGATTTCGACCCGGCCCGCCTGCAGGCGGCGCTGGACGCGCACATGGGGACGGCGCCCGTCACGGAACTGACCCGGATTTCGGGCGGGCAGTCGAACCCGACCTATTTCGTAACCCACGGCGGGCGCCGCATGGTGCTGCGCAAGCAGCCCAACGGCGAGATCCTGAAAGGCGCCCATGCCATCGACAGGGAATACCGGGTCATGCAGGCGCTGGGTCCGGCCGGCGTGCCGGTGCCCAGGGCGGTGCTGTTCCACGACGATCCGGCGGCGCTGGGCACGCCATTTTACCTGATGGAGCGGCTGAAGGGCCGGGTGTTCGAGGACTGCAGCCTGCCGGAGGTCGACCCGGACGAGCGGCGGCAGATCTACCTGGGCATGGCGGATGCGCTGGCGACCCTGCATTCGGTCGACCCCGAGGACATCGGGCTGGGCGACTACGGCAAACCGGGGAACTACTTTGCCCGGCAGGTCGGACGCTGGACGAAACAGCTGCATGGCTCCACCGGCGCGCCGATCCCGGAATTGCACCGCCTGTCGAACTGGTTGAACGCCAACCTGCCGGAGGATGACGGGCAGAGCCGCATCGCGCATGGCGATTTCCGGCTGGGCAACCTGATGTTCCACCCGTCCGAGCCGCGCGTGATCGCGATCCTCGACTGGGAGTTGTCGACGCTGGGGCATCCGCTGGCCGACCTTGGCTATTGCTGCATGACCTGGCACACCGCGCCGCGGGAATACGGCGGTATCCGGGGGCTGGACCTGGCGGCGCTGAACATCCCCACCAAGGAAGAGTTCGTTGCCCGGTACGAAGGACAGTCGCGATCCGGCCACCTGACGGATTTCCACGTCATCTTTTCGCTGTTCCGTTTCGGCGTGATCTTTGTCGGCATCGCCGACCGTGCCCGCGCCGGCACCGCGGCGGGCAGCAACGCCGATCAACTGGCCCCGCTGGCGCAGGCGCTGGGGCGGCGTGGGCTGGAGCTGTTGCCGGACTAGGGGCTCAGTCGAGCGAGACCAGCAGGCGCGCCACCCCGTCCTCGTCGTAGCGGGCGGCGGCCGAGGCGCCCGCGGGCAGGCGGTGGCAGGGGATTCCCAGGCGCTTTGTCACGGCCCGGCACTGCGCCTCGGGCCAGCTGTCGTCGCAGATCACATGGGTCATCAGCGCGGTCGGCGGCGTGTCCGCCCCCGCATCGCGCCGGAGCGGCGCGAGGATCGCCGCCACCTGGTCGGCAAGGTCGTGGTCCAGGGCCTCGGGATCCGTGCCGAGGCTGGGCAGGTAGACCTTGGGCACGCGGCGCGCGGCCACGGCGCGGCCCACACCCGCGGGTAGCAGGTTGGCCACGACGCTGGAATAGAGGCTGCCGGGCGGATAGCAGATCACGTCCGCCTGCTCGATCAGCTTGCGGTTCCGCTTGGGCAGGGGCACCTGCGCGGGGTCAAGTTCGGCCTTGCCGTCGCTGAGAAAGCAATGGGTGATGCGCGCGTCGACCGGGGCGACCTCCTTGCCGCTGATCCGGCGCTGGCCGATGATCCGGCGCCCGTCCGCAAGGTCGACGCCCAGGTGCAGGTTTTCGTCGACGATGGCGCGCACGGTGCCGCGCACGTCCACCATCTTGGACATCAGGAACAGCACGGGCTCCAGCGCGCGGCCGTTGCCGAGGTAGCCGCCCGCCAGGATCAGGTTGCCGATGCTGGCATTGCGATAGTCGAAGTCCGCGGGCACCTCGTCGGCGAAGCGGCGCAGCTGGATGCGGATCAACTGGCGCATCGGCTTGGCGATGGCGGTGATCAGCGGGTGCTTGCCCTGGACCATCCGCCCGACCTGGGCGCGCAGGTCATCTTGCGCGGCGTCCCTGGGCAGGCGGTGGCTGAACAGCGCGTAGACATCCGGCTGACCCAGCACCGATTCGTCGGCCAGCGCCATCAGGCGCGAGCGCAGGTCGCCCACAGCGGGCATGTCGAAAGCCCGGCGCAGCACCTGCGAACTGCCGCCGCTGTCGAAGGGCGTGATCAGGTGCATCGAGTTGAAACTATAGCGTTTCAGGCGCCGCGAAATGCCGTTCAACGCGCTGCCGCCGCTGAAGAACAGGATGCGCGGGCCGAGGTGCGGCGCGCTTTCGGCGCGGGCGACGCGCAGGTCATCGGGCAGGCGCGCCTCTCTTTCGACGTTGATCGCGGTCATTTCTTGTCCGTCTCTCCGAATTCTGCCCGATTCCGGCTTTGCATCCATGCCGCCGGCGGCCCATATGTCCGCATGGACAACGAAGACTTCATACGTCCGACGGTGCGCGCTGTCATCCGCAAGGGAAGCCTTGTGCTGGTGCAGGTCAAGCAGGCGGCCTCGGGGCAACGCTACCTGACCCTGCCGGGCGGCCGGCAGGAGGTGGGCGAGACGATGCAGCACGGCCTGATGCGTGAATGTCTCGAAGAGATCGGGGTGGCGCCGCAGGTCGGCGACGTGCGGCACGTCGCGGATGTCTTTCGCAAGCGGGCGGGGCGGCGGCGCCAGTTGCTGGAGGTGCTCTTCGACTGCACCGTGCCGGATACCTACGCGCCTGTCCTGGGCGCACGGCCGGACAAGCGGCAGGTGGCCACGATCTGGGCCGATCCCGCCCGACCAGAGGCGCCTTTCCTGCCGCGCTACGACCTGCCGCTGATGCGCGGCGATGCGCCGGTTCACCTTGGGAGGCTGGACTGTGCCACGCCCTGATCCGATCGGCGAGAACATGTCGTTCCTGCTGGCCGAGCTGGACGGCCAGCTGACAAGGCTGATCGCCTATTTCGACAATCCCCGGACCGAAACCGCGCTGCAACTGGTGCAGCGGGCGGGCTATTCGCACAACCTGTCGATGCGCGTGCGCAGGGCCTGCCTTGCGGGCATGATGCGCAGCAAGAAGGCCGAGGCGACCCAACTGCGCCTGCAGGGGATCGACACGATCGCGCGCAACCTCGACCTGATCTCGCGCCTGGGCCGGCGGGCGGTGGAACAGGCGGAACGGATCGACCGGCAGAAACTGTTGCGGGCCGATACCTATGGTCCGCCGCTGAAACGCGTGCGCAGGACCGTGGCCCGCATCAACGAGGCGCTGGAGGCGCGGGACAGCAAGCTGGCGGTCGAGATCGGGCAGGCCCGGACCGAGATGGGCACCTTTCACGATCAGCTGTTCCGGACCTACACCCGCGACATGCAGGGGGCCAAGCATACCGAGGACCTGGCCTATGGGCTGCTGTGCCTGAACGAGGTCACCCGCATGGGCGAGGCGTTGCAGACCATCTCCGAGGCGATCCTGTCGATCAACATCGGCCAGTCGGTACAGTTCGAACGCTATTTCACCCTGCGCAGCGTGCTGGCGGGCGTGGCACGGGACGAGGAGATCACCCTGCAACCGCTGGCCGAGACCCGGTCCGGTTCGGCCATATCCAGCGTCAACCTGCGCGGCGCCAAGGGCGAGACCGTCGCCGCCGTGTTCAAGGACGGAGACCGCCGCAAGGTCAAGGAAGAGCGCGTCGGGGTGAAAAGCTGGAACTCGGTCTATCCGGGGCTGGCGCCCGAGATCCTGTCCTACGAGAAAAGCGGCAAGTCCGCCGCCCTGCTGATCGAGCATCTCGAGGGCGAGACCTTCGAGGATATCGTCCTGGGCGCCACGGACGAGGCTTTGGCCGAGGCCCAGAAGGCGCTGCACAAGACCGTGCGCGACATCTGGCGCCAGACGCTGACCGGTGAGCCCGCCGAGATGAAGGCGATGGAGCAGCTGGCCAAGCGGTTGCCCGACGTGCACCGCCTGCACAGGCGCTTCGTGCCGGGGCCACAGGGGGTGAACGGCGTGACCGTGGCGGGGTTCGATGACCTTGTCACGGCGGCGGCAGAGCGCGAGGCGAAGATCGCGGCGCCGTTTTCCGTCTACATCCACGGGGATTTCAACCTCGACAACGTGATCTACGACGCGGTGGGCCGCAAGATCCGTTTCATCGACCTGCACCGCTCGCGCTACATGGATTACGTGCAGGACGTGTCGGTCTTCATGGTATCCAACTATCGCCTGCAGGTGCTGGACGCGGGCACGCGGGCGCGGATCGCACGAGTGGCCACCGACATGCACGCGATGGCGGCGAAATTCGCCCGCCGCCAGAAGGACCCGACCTTCGAATACCGCCTGGCGCTGGGGCTGGCACGGTCCTTTGCCAGTTCGACCCGCTTTGTCGTCGACGAGAAACACGCGCGGCGGATGCTGCTGCGCGCCCGCTACATCCTTGAATCCGCGCTGGCCGTGCCCGAGGGCAAGGAAGGGCGGTTCAGGCTGCCGATGAAGGAATTGTTCAGTGACTAGACGGATCGGGGTCATCGGAACCCCCGGAAAATGGTCGACAGAGGCCCTGGCCGACGCCTTCGAGGCGCGGACCGGCACGCGCCATGTGATCGACATGACACGCGCCTCGCTGGATCTGGATGCGGGGACGCTGACCTGCGACGGGCTGGACCTGTGTTCGCTGGACGGGCTGGTGCTGAAGAAAGTCGCCGAGGACTACAGCCCCGACGCGCTGGACCGGCTGGAAATGCTGCGCGTGGCCGAGGCCCGGGGTGTGCGCATCTTCAGCCCCGCCGAACGGGTGATCCGCCTGATGGACCGGCTGGCCTGCACCGTGACGCTGCGCGGCGCGGACATCCCCATGCCGCCCACCACCATCACCGAGGACGTGACAGCGGCCCGCGCCGCGCTGGACCGCTATGGCGCGGCGGTGTTCAAGCCGCTGTTTTCCACCAAGGCGCGCGGCATGGTCCTGCTGGACGCCGACGCGCCGGATGCGGATGCGCAGATCGCCGCCTTTAAATCCGCAAACCCTGTCATTTACATCCAGCAAAAGGCCGATCTGTCGGGACATGACCTGGGCATGGTGTTTTTGGACGGCGCCTATGTCTGCACCTATGCCCGCGTCAGCCAGACCGACAGCTGGAACACCACGATTCATTCGGGCGGAAAATATGCCGCCTACGACCCTTCGCCAGAGCTGATCGAACTGGGCCGGCGCGCGCAGGCGCCCTTTGGCCTGACCTTCACCACCGTCGATATCGCGCTGACGCCCGATGGCCCCATCGTCTTTGAGGTCTCGGCCTTTGGTGGTTACAGCGGGGCGTTGAAAGGCTGCGGCATCGACGCTGCCGCGCTGGTGGCCGATCATGTGTTGCAAGAGGTGTCCGCATGAGAACCGCCGAGGATGTGCTGGCGCAGATCGAGTTCGAGGCCGCCGGGACAGCGCCCTTTCACTTGGGGGTGGGGCATGTCGGTGTCACAGTGTTGGCGCCCGAGCCCTTGCGCGCGCCCCTGATGGCCTATTTCTCGGACGCATTGACGGAAACGCCCGGCGAGATCACGGTGCACCTGCTGCCGGGGCAGGGCCTGTCGCCCGCGCCTGAGTGGACCGACTGGCAGCGCGAACCGGGCAAGGCAGGGCGCAAGGATGCGATTCACGACCTGGCCGGTGCGCGCCTGATCCGCAAGGTTCGCAGCGGCGTGACCTTCTTGCAGGCGCCGGGCGTGGCCGTGGCGCTTGGCCCGCTGGCCGAGAATGAAAGCACCGTCATCAATTTCATCAACACGCAGATCCTGAATGCCTGCCTGCGCGAAGGTTGGCAGCTGTGCCATGCGGCGGCGGTGACGCGGGGCGCGCGTACGCTGGCGATCTCTGGCCTGTCGGGCGGCGGCAAGTCGACCTCGATCCTGCGAATGATGGACCTCGAGGGGATGTGCTTCCTCAGCAATGACCGGGTTCTGGTGCGCGCGGGTCGCCCGCCACGCGCGCTGGGCATCCCCAAGCAGCCGCGGATCAACCCGGGCACGATCCTGGGCAACCCGCGCCTGCGGGACATGCTTACCCCGGCCCGGCGGGCCGAACTGGAGGCGATGCCACAGGCGGATCTCTGGGCGCTGGAGGACAAGCACGACCTGATCATCGCCGATGTCTATGGCGATGATCGCCTGCGGTTCGAAGGCGCGCTGACCGATTTCTGGGTGCTGAACTGGGATCACGCCACGGATGCACCGACGCAGGTGGCAGAGGTCGCCCTCGCCGATCGGCCAGACCTTCTAGGCGCGATCATGAAAAGCCCCGGACCTTTCTACCAGCATCCCGACGGGCGTTTCGAACCGAACGGTGCCGCGCCCGATCCGTCCCCCTACCTTGAGGCGTTGCGCGGGGTGCGGGTCTGCGAGGTTTCGGGACGGGTGGATTTCGATGCGCTGGCGGCAGAGGGGCGGCAGCTCTTCGATGACTGAGCGCGCCTATGTCGCCGTCCTGCGCCACGGTGCCTATCACCAGCGCAAGGGTGTGCCTTCGGCCCGGCAGCCCTGGGCGCTGACCGATGAGGGCAGGGCGCAGGCCCGCGCGGGGGCGGATCTGCTGGCGGCGATGATTGCCGAGCACGGGCTGCGCCTGTCCCCCGTCGTCCATGCCTCGCGCCAGTTGCGGGCCTGGCAGACGGCGCGCGAACTGGTGACGCGGTTGGGGGAACTGGGACATGCGACCGAGAGCGTCGTGGAAACCCCGGCGCTGGCCGAGCGCGGGCTTGGCAGTGCCGCCAACCTGACGGTGGCGGAAATCGAGGCGGCGTTGCGCGACGATCCGCGCCATGATCCACCCCCGCCGGGCTGGAAATCGGACAGCGATTATTGCCTGCCGCTGGAAGGGGCCGAAAGCCTGATGATGGCCGGGCGGCGGGTGGCCGATCACCTGGCAGCCACGGCGCGCCCGGGCTGGCTGACCGTCCATGTCGGGCACGGGGCGTCCTTTCGCCATGCCTGTCATCACCTTGGTATCCTGGACCGGGCGGAAATCGCCCGGTTGTCGATGTTTCATGCCCGGCCGTCACTGATCTGTCATGATGGCGATGGTAGGTGGTCCCACTTGGCCGGAGCGTGGAAGATCAGGGAACCCGGGGGCGACCCCAAGGATTGACCCTCCTGAGTGCCCGGCCGTGGCAAGGGGGATCGGAAATTGGCGCAAATCCAGGACAATCTCGGTGGCGAGGCCATCCTGTTGCCGCAGGTCTTTGACGGCGATGCCTGCCTGCCGGACCTGCCCCGTACCGTCATTCCCTGGCCAGAGGCCGGGACGCAGCCGCAAATCGCCCGCTGCCTGGATCGCGCGCGGGCGCATGGCGGCTGGCGCTGGCCGGATCGGCCTGTCGTCTTCGTCTCTGACCCGCATGCGGATGCCGAGGGCTTTCTGCGCTCGCTGACCGCCGCCGGGGTGATCCATCGTGCGGGCGGGCGCATCGGGCTGACCGGGTTCGGCCAGCGGGCGCGGATCGTGCTGGGCGGGGACAGCCTGGACAAGGGGCCCAGCAACCTGGCCCTGCTGGATGCGATTGCCGCGTTGCACGGCACGGGGGCGGATGTTCATATCCTTGCCGGCAACCACGACCTGCGCATGCGCATGGCCGTGGCCGCCCTGCGCGGGCCAAGGTCCGCCCTGCGCGAACACCTGTTCGTCCGCATGGGCCGCAAGATCCTGCCCGCCCTGCGCGAGGTGCTGGAGCGGTTCGTCACCGACGAAGACCTCGATTCCCTGCCGAACGAGGCCACCTGCAAGGCGCGGCTCTTGCCGCGTGCGGACTGGGCGGATCGGTTCGAACGTGCGGCCCGGGCCGAGCTGCGCCCCAAGGTCATCGCCAAGGAAACCGCCAAGCTGGGCACCAAGCTTGAGAAATTCGATGCGGAATGCGCGCGGTCGGGCATGACCTGCCGCGAGATCCTCGCCGCGGCGCTGAAATGCCATCAGGTCTTTTTCGAACCGGGCGGCGCCTATGCATGGTTCTATGACAGCATGGACGTGGTGGCGCGCAGCGGGTCCTTGCTGTTCGTGCACGCCGGGCTCTGCGACAGCATGTGTGACCTGCTGGTGAACGAGGGGCCGGAGGCGGTCAACGCGCGGTATCGCGCGGCGGCAGAGGATGCCTCTCTGGGGTTCTATTTCGGCCCGCTGGCCAACCTTGTGCGGACCAAGTACCGCGCCTCGGACTGTGCGCTGACGGATCGCGGGGTTGAGGCGCTGCACCGTGCGGGCATTCACATGGTCGTCCAGGGGCACGTCAACAATCATGCCGGTCAGCGCCTGCTGGCCAAGCGCGGGCTGTTGCACCTTGAGGGGGACATCACGCTGGACCGGGCCTCGCGCGCGCAGGAAGGGCTTGAGGGCATCGGTGCGGGCGCGACCTTGATCTTTCCCTCCGGAGATGTGATCGGGCTAAGCCGTGACTATCCGTCGGCAAAGCACTTTGCCCCGGAACGCATGAGCTGAGACAGCGAAAGGGTCGGCATGAGCGATGAAAAAGGCCGTTTCTCGCATGAATCCCTGCAGGATGCGAAAACGATCAAGACCCTTCTGACCGCGTTGGCCAAGGGGTTTTCCAAGGGCGAGATGACGCTGGGGGACGAGGACGACGAACTGGTCCTGAAAACCGCCGGCCTGATGAACCTCCGCATCAAGGGCGAACGCCAGGACGGCCAGTGCGAAGTCAGCCTGCGGGTGACATGGGCCGATCCGGCCGAGCCTGCCACGCGCAAGGAAAAGCCCCGGATCGACAGCTGACGTCCCCCAACAGCCGGGCCGCGGTCATTCGCCTTGAATGGACAGGGATCCTCGTGAAGGATGGCGCCGAAGGAGCGACGCCGTCCGCAGGGCGCGCGCGAGGGGAGGAACGACAGGTGACCACAGTGCTCGGCGCAATTGCCGGCGATTTCAACGGTGCGACCGAACCGGCCGGGCTGTTGGCGCGGGGCATCACCCAGTTGGACATGGGCCGGGAAATCGCGCCGGGCGTGCCGTGGTGTCCTGCCGAAAGCCTTGGGCCGGCCTTGAAATCGGGCAACTTCGGCGCCGAGAGCTGTTTCACCGATGCGCTGGACATGCTGGACCGATGACCGAGGAATCCCGCCTTCGAGAGCAGATCTGCATGTTGGCCAAGTCGATGTTCGACCGGGGGCTGACAGGCGGATCGACGGGCAACATATCATCTCGCACGCCGGACGGGGGGCTGCTGGTCTCGCCCACCGGCACCAGTTTCGGGCGGCTGGACCCGGCGCGGCTCAGCCGGTTCGACGCCGAGGGGCGGCATGTGGCGGGCGACCGTCCGACCAAGGAAATGCCCCTGCATTCGGCCTTTTACGACACGCGCAGCCAGGCCGGGGCGGTGGTGCACCTGCATTCCTGCCACGCGGTCGCCCTGTCCATGATGCCGGATGTGGACGCGGATGATTTCCTGCCGCCGCTGACGCCCTACGGAATCATGCAGCTAGGCCGGGTCAGGCTGCTGCCCTTTTTCCGCCCGGGCGACCCGGCGATGGGCGAGGCGGTGCGCGGGTTGGCGGGCAAACGCTCGGCGGTCATGCTGGCCAACCACGGGCCGGTGGTGGCGGGCAAGGATGTCGAGGCCGCCTGCAACGCGATCGAGGAACTGGAAGCCACCGCGCGGCTGGCGATGCTGACCCGGGGCCTGTCGCCGCGCGCCCTGTCAGAGGCGCAGGTGCAAGACGTCGTCACGCATTTCAACATCGAGTGGGACACATGAAGTTCTCTGCAAACCTGGGTTTTCTCTGGACGGATCTGACCTTGCCCGAGGCGATCCGGGCGGCAAGGGCGGCTGGGTTCGACGCGGTCGAGTGCCACTGGCCCTATGACGTGCCGCCGGCGGATGTGCGCGCCGCGCTGGACGACACCGGGCTGGACATGCTGGGCCTGAACGCCCGGCGCGGCAACGTGGCGGCGGGGGACAACGGGCTGACCGCGATCCCGGGTCGCGAGGACGAGGCCCGGGCCGCCATCGACGAGGCGCTGGCCTATGCGCGCGCCATCGGAACGCTGTCGGTGCATGTCATGTCGGGTTTTTCCGGCGGCCCGAGGGCGCAGGCGACCTATTGCGAAAACCTGGCCTATGCCTGCGACGCGGCAGCCGCCGAAGGCATCACCATCCTGATCGAGCCGATCAATCACTACGATGCGCCGGGCTATTTCCTGTCGACCTCGGCCCAGGCCGCTGCCATCATCCGCGAGGTCGGGAGGCCCAATCTGAAGATGATGTTCGATTGCTACCACGTCCAGATCATGGAGGGGGATGTCTGTCGGCGGCTGGAGGCACTGCTGCCGTTGGTCGGTCATATCCAGATCGCCGCCGTTCCCGACCGGGGCGCGCCGGATCATGGCGAACTGGATTACGGGCACGTGCTGGATCGGATCGGGCAATTGGGATGGACCCGGCCCATCGGGGCCGAATACAGGCCGCAGGGGGCGACGGATGACAGCCTGCGCTGGCTGGCAAGGCATCGCGGGTGACACGGGCCGCTGGCCGGGAGGGATGAGATGACAGAGACAATCGCCATCATCGGCGCGGGCCTGATTGGCCGGTCCTGGAGCGTGCTGTTCGCGCGGGCCGGCTTTGACGTGCAGGTCTGGGATGTCGATCCCGCCGTGCTGGAGCGGTTTCCGCAGGACCTGGCGACACTCTGCGATACTCTGCAGGCAGAGGCTTTGCTAGAGGACAGCGAGGGCACGCAGTCCCGAGTCCGCACCTGTCCGACGCTGGAAGAGGCGGTCTTGGGTGCCTGTTTCGTGCAGGAAAACGGGCCCGAGCGGATCGAGGTCAAGCAAGAGCTCTTTGCCCGGCTGGACGCCGCCGCGCCGCCGGAGGCGGTGCTGGCCTCGTCGACCTCTGCCATCGTGCCATCGCGCTTTACCGAGCGGCTGGCGCAGCGCGGGCGCTGTCTCGTCGGCCACCCGGTGAACCCGCCGCACCTGGTGCCCGTGGTCGAACTGTGCCCGGCTCCCTGGACCACGGCAGAGACACTGGACCGGGCCGAAGCGATCTATGAAAAGATCGGCCAGGTGCCCGTCCGGATGAGCGCCGAGCGCGACGGTTTCGTGCTGAACCGCCTGCAGGGGGCGCTTCTGGCTGAGGCGCTTCGCCTGCTGGGCGAGGGTGTGGTCAGTGTCGAGGGGCTGGATGCCACGATCAAGCAGGGGCTGGGTCTGCGCTGGACGCTGATGGGGCCGATCGAGACCATCGACCTGAACGCGCCGGGTGGGCTGATCGATTACGCGACGCGCTATGGCCCCTTTTACGCGGGCTTGGCCGAGACACCGCCGGGGCCAGAGGTTTTTTCGGTCGAGACCGCCAAAAAGATCGCCGCCACCTGGCTGCAGGACCGCAGCCCCGACAGCATCCGCGCGCGGCAGGACCACCGAGACCGTCGCCTGGCCGCCCTGCGCCGCCACCTGATGACCGACACCGACTGATCCAAGGAGATCCTCATGGCCAAGCCTCGCAAGGTGATCGTCACCTGTGCCGTCACCGGCGCCATTCACACGCCGTCGATGTCCGAGCACCTGCCGGTCACGCCGTCAGAGATCGCCGAGGCGGCCATCGGCGCGGCCAGGGCCGGAGCCGCAATCGTTCACCTGCATGCCCGTGATCCGCAGGACGGGCGCCCTGACCAGACCCCGGAGGCCTTCGCGCCCTTCCTGGGCGTCATCAAGCAGGCATCGGACTGCGTGGTGAACATCACCACAGGCGGCGCGCCGACCATGAGCGTGCAGGAACGGGTGCGCCCGGCGGAAACCCACCGCCCCGAGGTCGCCTCGTTGAACATGGGCAGCATGAATTTCGGCCTTTTCCCGATGCTGAAACGCTTTCCGGATCTGACCCACCAGTGGGAACGCGATTACGTCGGCAACAAGGACATCATCTTCAACAACAGTTTCGGCCAGATCGAGTACATCCTGACCACCCTTGGCGCCTCCGGCACGCGGTTCGAGTTCGAGTGTTACGATACTTCGCACCTGTACAACCTGCGGTATTTCCTGGACGAGGGGCTGGTGAAACCGCCGCTGTTCATCCAGACGGTCTTTGGCCTGATGGGTGGGATTGGGGCGCACCCTGACGACGTGCAGCACATGAAACGCACCGCCGATCGGCTGTTCGGTGACCAGTACCGCTGGTCCGTGCTGGGCGCGGGTAAGAACCAGCTGCCGATTGCCGCGATGGCCGCGGCGATGGGCGGCAATATCCGGGTGGGACTGGAGGATTCGCTCTGGCTTGGCCCCGGGGTGCTGGCGAAAACCAACGCCGAGCAGGTCGGCAGGGCACGCCAGATCGTCGAGGGGCTGGGCCTGGAACTGGCCAGCCCGGACGAGGCGCGCGAGATGCTGGCCTTGAAAGGCGCCGACAAGGTTGGCTTCTGAAGGCACGGGCGCGGCTTGGAGCGTCGGGCGATTGGCACTAGGCTGGATCCGCCGGGACGGCGTGAGGGGAACGGAATGACGAAGGCACATGCGGTGATCATCGGCGCGGGCGAGGGGCTGTCGGCAGCCCTGGCGCGGGAACTGTCGCGGGACCACGCGCTGACGCTCGCCGCGCGCGGCGGCGAGAAAATGCGCGCCGTGGCCGAAGAGACCCGCGCCCGCCGCGTCCTGCTGGATGCCACGGACGAACACGACGTGGCACGGTTGTTCGACGACCTGCCGGCGGTGCCCCGGGTCGTGATCTACAACCCGTCGGCCCGGGTGCGCGGCCCGGTGGCGGAACTCGACGCGGACGAGGTGCGCGCGGCGGTCGAGGTGACCGCAATCGGCGCCTTCCTGACAGGCAAACACGCGGCGCGCCGGATGCTGGAGGCGGACCCGGTGGCGGGCGCGCGCGGCACGATCCTCTTCACCGGCGCCTCGGCGGGGGTAAAGGGGTTTCCCAAATCGGCGCCCTTTGCGATGGGCAAGTTCGCCCAGCGGGGGCTGGCCGAAAGCATGGCGCGCGAGTTGCACCCGAAAGGCATTCACGTCGCCTGGATCAACATCGACGGGGCGATCCTGAACCCGGGCCGCAGCGAACCCGACGAGGCGCCTTCTTCCATGCTGCGCCCCGAGGCGATCGCCCGCAGCTATCGCCACCTGATCGAACAGGACCGCAGCGCCTGGTCGCATGAACTGAGCCTGCGTCCTTGGGTCGAATGGTTCTGAAAGGGTCATGACGCGGGTCCTGATCCTGTCCAGCTGGGTCGCGCATGGCCATGTCGGCCTCTCGGCGGCGGCGCCCGCGTTGCAGGCGCTGGGTCACGAGGTGACGCAACTGCCGACGACGGTCCTGTCGAACCACCCCGGCTGGCCGCATGTGGCCGGGGCGCCCGTGCCCGGTGCCCAGATCCGGGGCATGATCGAGGCGCTGGATGCAAACGGCTGGTTGATGGCGCAGGACGCCCTGTTGCTGGGCTACATGCCGTCGTCCGAGCATGTGGCCCTTGCGGTTGATCTTGCCCGCCGGATGCGGGCGGCGGGCGTGCGCATCGTGGTTGATCCGGTTCTGGGCGACCTGCCCGGGGGGCTCTATGTGTCGCAGGAGGTCGCCTGTGCCCTGCGCGATGAGCTTGTGCCACTGGCCGATGGGCTGACGCCCAACCTGTTCGAACTGGGCTGGCTGACGGATGCCCCGGTCGAAGGACTGAAAGAGGCGCGGGCCGCTGCGTCGATGCTGTTGGACCCTGTGGGCGAGGTTCTGTTGACTTCCGCGCCCGTTGGCCCCGGAACCACCGGGTTGTTGCGGGTCACGCCGGACGGCGCGCAGGTCTTTCCGGTGGCGCTGCGCAAGGCTGTGCCGCATGGTGTGGGGGACGTGTTCTCGGCCCTGGTGGCGGGTGGCCTTTCACCCGGTCATGCCCTGGGGCATCTGTCGGCCCTGATCGACGCCAGCCTGCACGCGCCGCACCTGCGTATCGTCCCGGCGGCCCCGAACTGGACCCGGGCCGCCCCACTGACCCCGACGGAGATCTGACCGATGGCCTTCGATTTCATCCTGATGCTGACCGCAAATGACCGCACCATCCCCGATGCCCGCGCGCGGCTGGAAGAGGCGCTGGAAGGGGGCGTGCGCCACATCGGTTTCAAGGACGTCGGCCTGCCGTTGTCGGAACTCAAGGGGCTGGCGGCGGCGATCCGCAGCGCAGGCGGGCGGTCCTACCTGGAGGTTGTCAGCCTGGATGCGGAAAGCGAGCTGGCCTCGGCCCGGGCCGCGGTGGAAATCGACGTGGACTGCCTGTTGGGCGGAACCCGTGCGCAGGAGGTGACCGAGGTCACGCGCAACCATCCGCTGCGCTACTATCCCTTTCCGGGTCGGATCACCGGCCATCCGAGCGTACTGGAAGGCCCGGCCGAGGATATCGTCACCTCCGCGCGCCGGCTGGCGGATCATGAGCATGTGCATGGGCTGGATCTGCTGGCCTACCGGTTCAATGGCGATGTGCAGGGGCTGATGACCTCTGTTTGCGGGGCGGTGGGCAAGCCGGTCATCATGGCGGGCAGTATCGACAGCGAGACGCGCGTGGCCGCCTGCGCACAGGCGGGCGCGGCGGGGTTCACCGTGGGTACGGCGGCGCTGTCGGGCGTGTTCCCGGCGGAAAGCCAGGGGTTCGCGGCGCAGGTCCGGTCGATCCTTGCGATCACGGCGCGGGCGCGGGCCGTGTCCACGGCACCGCGCCGCCTGGCGCTGGTGGCGCACGACACGCGCAAGGCACAGCTGCGCGCCTGGGTGCTGCGGCACCGGGCGGCGCTGTCGGGACATCGTCTGATCTGTACCGGCGGGACGGGCCGGATGCTGCATGACCTGGCGCCGGAACTGGACATCCGGCGCCTGCAACGCGGCGACCGGGGTGGCGATCAGCAACTGGGCGCCCTTGTGGCGACCGGAGAGCTGGATGCGGCGATCTTTTTCGCCGACCCGACGGTCCCGCATGGCGGCGACGCCGATCTGCAGGCGCTGACCCGGCTTGCCATGCTGCATGACGTGCCGCTGGCGCTCAGCACCTCGGCGGCGGATATGCTGGCTGCCGCGCTGCTGTCGGCCGCGGTTTCGTGACCGGAGCACGAGACCGCAAGACACGCCCGGGGCGCCGGTGGCCGGGGCTTGGTACTCAGATCGGCTCGATCAACTCGGGGCCGCTGGCACGGTTCGAATTCACCGCGGGGTCGACCCGGTAGAACTCCAGCGCGTCCTCTGGCGCGGGCTGCATCAAGGTCGCGGCGCCATGCCCCTCTTCGCCCAACCATTTCGCCCAGTCCTGCGGGTCCAGCACCACGGGCATCCGGTGATGGATCTTTGACATGGCCGTATTGGCGCCGCAGGTGACGATGGCGCAGGTTCGATAGGCCAGTCCGTCGCGTTCCCAGTCCTGCCAGACACCGGCAAAGACCAGCGGACCCTCGCCCGAGGGATGGATGTACCAGGGCAGCCGGTTTCCCTCGGCGTCCTTTGTCCATTCATAGAACCCGGTGCAGGGAATCAGGCAGCGGCGCTCGCGGCAGGCTGCCTTGAAGGCGGGTTTCTCGGCGATCGTCTCTGCCCGCGCATTGATCAGCAGCGGGCCGCCGTTGGGGGCCTTGTACCAATGCGGCAGGAAGCCCCAGCGCATCGAAACCAGCCGCCGACCGGCCTCTTCCATGACGACGTGGATGTCGTTGGTCGGGCAGATGTTGTAGTTGGGCACCTCTGGCAGGTCGTTGGCGGGCACTGCGTCGAACAGCTGCGCCATCGCGTCCGGGGGCAGGGTGACCGCGAACCGCCCGCACATCGCCTAGAGCCCGAAGCGCGAGTAATGCAGCAGCCCCCAGGCGGTCAGCTCGCGTTCCAGCCGACCCCAGAGGTCGGCAAAGCGCAGCGGGTCAAGCTTGGAGACCTGCTGGATCTGGGCGATGCTGCGGCGATTGTCGATGGCGGCCATGAGCGGCGCGCATTCGCGCGGCAGGCGGATCTGCACGTCCGCCTCCTTCAGCGTGATGGGCAGCGGGCGGCCCTGTGCAATCGCCCGGGCGGGACGGCGCATGTCGCTGGTGGGCGAGCGCGGGATCAGGCTCTGGCGCGCGCCGCGGGCGATGGGGCGGTCCTCGTCCGCGGGAACAAGGTAGCCCAGGTGTTTCTTCAACGTGCCGCGCAGTTTCTCGGCCTGGGCCATCGCGGTCGCGTCGTCCATGCCCTTGGGGCGCTCGGTGATGCGGGCGAGATCATACAGCCCGGGTTGCAGCAGCGCCTGCAGCTTCCAGCCGGTGTTGTCCAGGGTCTGCATCAGCCGGGGAATGTCGAAAGGCGTATCCTGCCCGTGCAGCAGCAGATCGTAGAAACCCGCGTCGCTTTGTTCGTGGTCGGTGACGTTGATGTTGGCGGCAAAGGGGTGCCCCTTGTGCAGCCCGCCGACGATCTTCTTTGCCTTCGCCAGACGTGCCTGCGGGGCCATGCCGTCGAAGAGCGCGCCAAAGGCCTCTTGCAGCTGGTAGATCCCGGAGCGGCCATAGGGGGCATAGACCATGAAACCCATCCCGCCCCCCGGCGCCACGGCGGCGCGCAGCGCGGCAAAGCCCGCGTCCGGGTCGGGCAGGTGGTGCAGCACGCCGCAGCAGTCGATGTAGTCGAACTGCCCAAGCTCTGCGGCGTCCAGCAGGCTGCCGGTGACGAAGGTGATGCCGGTCAGGCCGCGCGCCTTGGCCCGTGCCTCGGCGATCTCGCGCGAGGCGGTGGAGAGATCGACATAGGTGATTTCGTAGGGCGCGCGGGCGCTGGTCATCATCTGGGCGATCTGGATCAGCGCGTCGCCGGTGCCGCCCCCGGCCACCAGTACGCGGAGCGGTTGCGACCAGTCACGCTGGCCACCGAACAGGTAGTGGTCGATTTCAAGCGGGTGCGAGGGGGAGCCGGTGATCAGCCGCTTTTTCTCATCCTCCGGGCGCCTTTCCGGGTAGGGATAGCTTTCGTACTGTTCCTTGACCGATACCATGCGCGCCTCCGTGACCTAGGGACAAGGGTTTGCCCAAAAGGCGCGCCGGGAACAAGCCCGGATATGACCGGGCGCGCAGCGGCGAAAGGCGCCTCAGCCGCGGCGCCGGGCGATTTCCAGACGGGTTTCCAGCAACGCGATTTCCCGGATCAAAAGGGCCCGTGCGTCACGGTCGGCGGTGTCGCGCAGGGTTTCGCGCAGGTGGGCCAGGTCGCGGGTCAGCGAGACGGCCTCCGGCACGGCGCCATTTTCCTTGAGGATGCGGGTCATGACCGCGCCATCCGGATCATCGCAGCGCGGCAGCGGGCGCCCCGCACCTGCGAGGTTGTCGAATGCGCCGTCGCGTTCCGCAGCGGCAATGCGGGAATTGATGAGGTCGATCAGCGGGTGGTCCATGCGGCGATGTTACCCCCAAACTGAGGCCCGGCAAAGTGGTCCAGGCCGGCAGGGCGCCGGATAATCGCGGCAATTCTAACCATCCGTTAACCTTTTTAGCGGAACGCGGCGTCACCGTTGAACTGCCGCTGCGTCGGCCACTCTTGCGCGGGGCGTCAAAGCCTCACACACTGCGCGGCAACGAAAACACTTTGGGGAGGAGTGGCCGAGATGACCTACGCGGGCGTAGAGGATCGCAACGCAATCGAGGCAGAGATGCCCTGGGCGGAGCGGGACATCCCGCCGACGCTCTGGGGACAGTTGTCGCGCACTGCCGACCGGTTTCCGTCGCGGCCGGCGGTCAGCTACCAGTTGCTGTCCGGCCCGCAGGACAAGGCGGAAACGCTGAGCTGGTCGCAGCTGCGCGACCAGACGGCCCAGGCCGCCAACCTGTTCCGCAGCCTGGGCATCGGTGAGAACGACGTGGTCGCCTATGTACTGCCGAACTGCAACGAGACCATCTCGACCCTGCTGGGCGGTGCCGTCGCGGGGATCGTGAACCCGATCAACCCGTTGCTGGAAGCCGAACAGATCGCCGCCATCCTGCGGGAAACCGATGCCAAGGTGGTGGTCACGCTCAAGGCCTTTCCCAAGACCGACATCGCCCAGAAGATGGCCGAGGCGGTGCGCAATGCGCCGCATGTGCACACGGTGCTGGAGGTCGACCTGAACCGCTACCTGACCCCGCCCAAAAGCTGGATCGTGCCGCTGGTGCGGCCCAGGAACCCCGGCAACCATCACGCTGACGTCAAGGATTTCCGCAAGGAATTGGCCAAGCACGCCAAGACGCTGGGCTTTGCCGACAGCGCCGGCAACCGGGTTGCGGCCTATTTCCATACCGGCGGCACCACGGGTATGCCCAAGGTGGCGCAGCACACCTACGAGGGGATGCTGTACAACGGCTGGCTGGGCGACAGACTGCTGTTCACCGAAGAAGACAGCGTGATGTGCCCGCTGCCGCTGTTCCATGTCTTTGCCTGCCACGTCATCCTGATGGCGATGGTCTTTTCCGGCGCGCATGTGGTGTTCCCGACGCCTGCTGGCTATCGCGGCGACGGTGTCATGGACAACTTCTGGAAGCTCTGCGAGCGCTGGAAGACAACCTTTGTCATCACCGTGCCCACCGCCGTTTCGGCGCTCATGCAGCGCAAGGTGGATGCCGACATCACCAGCATCAAGACCGCCTTTTCCGGGTCCGCACCGATGCCGTTGGAACTGTTCAAGCGGTTCGAGAGCGCCTGCGGCGTCACGGTCTGCGAGGGGTATGGCCTGACCGAGGCAACCTGCCTGGTGGCGGTCAACCCGCCCGACGGGGCCAAGAAGGTGGGATCGGTCGGGATCCCCTTCCCCTACACGGATGTGCGGATCATCAAGGTGGCGCATGGCGAGCCGGTGGAATGCGAGGTGGACGAGATCGGAGAGATCTGCGTGTCGAACCCCGGGGTCTATGCCGGCAAGACCTATACCGAGGCGGCCAAGAACGTCGACCTGTTCCACTATGGCACCCATTTGCGCACCGGGGACCTGGGCCGCAAGGACGCGGATGGCTACCTGTGGATCACCGGGCGGGCCAAGGACCTGATCATTCGCGGCGGCCACAACATCGACCCGGCCGAGATCGAGGAGGCGCTGCTGGCGCATCCGGCGGTTGCGTTTGCCGGGGCCATCGGTCAGCCAGACTCGCATTCCGGCGAATTGCCCTGTGCCTTTGTCGAACTGGTGGACGGGGCCGAGGTGACAGAGGCGGAACTGCTGGAGCATGCGCGCGTGCATGTGCATGAGCGCGCCGCCCACCCCAAGCACATGACAATCCTGCCGGAACTGCCCAAGACCGCCGTGGGCAAGGTGTTCAAGCCCGACCTGCGCAAACACGCGATCACCCGGGTCTACAACGGCGCGCTGGAAAAGGCGGGCTGTGCCGCGCGTGTCGTCTCGGTGATCGACGACAAGAGCCGGGGATTGGTCGCGCAGGTCGCGCACAACGGTGCCGACGAGGCGCAGATCGGCGAGGTCCTGGGCGGCTTTACCCGGCCCTGGGAGAAGGCCGGGCAGGGTACGGCGACCGAGGTCTGACCGTCAGGCGGTGTGGGTCACCACGGGGTCGATCGGTGTGCCGCCGACCTCGATGGCCTGCTCCAGCCGCCGGGCGATCTGCAAAAGCCGCGCCTCGGCCCGTGGTGGGCCGATCAGTTGCAGGCCCACCGGCAACCCGCGCGCATCGCGGCCCACGGGCAGCGACATCGCAGGCAGTCCACAGAGCGTGGCGAGGAAGGCAAAGCGCAGCCAATCGAGGTAATCTGTACTGGCAACGCCCGCGATTTCCGGCGGGTACTCGATCTCGACCGGAAGCGGCCCGATGCCGGTCACCGGGCAGGCCAGCACATCGACCCGTTCGAGGTACTGGCGCATCGTCTCGTACAGGCGGGCGCGGGCCAGGTTGGCATCGGCGATTTCATCTACCGTCAGCTTGCCGCCCTGGGCGATGTTTGCCTTCAGGGTGGGTTTGTAGCGCGAGGTGATCGCCTCGGGCGTGGCGCGATAGCCGGTCCACATGCCAAGCGCGCGGAAGGTGCGGAAGGCGCTCTCGATCCCGGGCAGGTCGGGTGTCTCCTCGACGATCTCCACGTCGGGTGCCTGCAACCGGGTAAGTGCGGCGGCAAGGATCTGGGCCATCTCCGGTTCGACAGGGGCCAGCCCGCCGAGATCCGGCGCAAAGCCGATGCGGACAGGACCGGGATCGCGGCGGCAGCCGTCCAGGTAGCCCCCGGCGGCGGGCGGGAAAGAGATCGGCGAAACCGGGTCGAACCCGCTCAGCGCATCAAGCAAGAGCGCGCAGTCCTCGACCGTGCGCGCCATCGGACCCTCGACGCCGAAGGGGTTGAACCCGTCACCGCCCGGGCTGGCGACGATACCGGGCGAGGGGCGCAGGCCGACGATACCGCAAAAGCTGGCGGGCGTGCGCAGGCTGCCGCCCAGGTCCGAGCCCTGGCTGAGCCAGACCTCGCCCGCAGCCAGACCGGCCGCAGCCCCGCCGGAGGAACCGCCCGCATTCATGGTGGTGTCCCAGGGGTTGCGGGTGGCGCCGAAGACCGGGTTGAAGGTATTGGCGCCGGCGCCCATTTCGGGCGTGTTCGTCTTGCCCACCACCACGGCGCCGCGGGATTCAAGGCGCGTGACCAGCGGGTCCGACGCTTTGGGAACGAAATCCGCAAGGCCGGGCGTGCCGAAAGTCGTGCGTACCCCGGCGACCGGGGTCAGGTCCTTGATCCCGATGGGCAGACCTCCCAGCAGGCTGGTGGCCGTTGCCTCTACGGCGGCCTCGCGGGCGCGCTCCGGGCAGGGGGTCACGAGGGCATTGATCGCCGGGGACGTCTGTTCGATCCGGGTCAGGCTGGCGTCCAGCAGCTCGCGCGGGCTGACCTCGCCACGTTTCAACAGATCGACCGCCTCGCAGGCGGTCAGGCGACAAAGCTCGGGGCCGGAAAAGCCGGGATCAGCAGTCACCATCGGGCTGTTCACAGAAGATGTCGTAAAGCAGGCCGATCACCCGGCTCGTGTTTTCGTCGGCAAGGCTGTAGTAGATCGTCTTGCCGTCGCGCCGGGTTTTCACAAGGCCCTCTTCGCGCAGGCGGGCCAGCATCTGGCTGACCGCCGCCTGTCGGATTCCCAGCAGGACTTCCAGTTCACCAACCGATTTCTCGCTCGACCCGAGATGGCAGAGGATCATCAGCCGCCCTTCATGTGCCAGCGTCTTTAGAAAGGCCGCGGCGTGCTGGGCATTGGTTTGCATTTCCTCCGGCGGAGGAGGCAGTTTCGTCTGGTCTTCCATGTGACTCGCGTCTTGATCGGTTGCTCCAATATAGCTCGCCGCTCGGGAAAGACCAGATCATCAGTCTGTCAGGGGCGGCGCACCGCCCTGGAAGGCATTGCCAAGGGCGTAATCGCAGGGCGCGTCCTGCATCTGCAGGTGCAGATCGCCGCCGGTATTGGGATGCGCGCGGGCCAGTTCCTCGTCCACCTCGATGCCCAGGCCAGGCGCGGTGGGCGCGGGGACGAAACCGTTGTCGAGCGTTATCGTGTTCTTGATGAGCGCGGCGTGGAAGGGGGTCTCGATGGTTTCGGCGAGCAGCAGGTTGGGGATGGAAACCGCAAGCTGGATGTTGGCCGCCCATTCGATCGGACCGGCATAGAGATGCGGCGCCATTTCCGCGTTGAAAGTCTCGGCCATCGCGGCCAGCTTGCGCATCTCCCAGATGCCGCCGGCGCGGCCAAGCGCCGGTTGCAGGATTTTCGCCCCGCCGCTGCGCAGCAATGTGGCGAATTCGGCGCGTGTGGTCAGGCGTTCGCCGGTGGCGACGGGCACGCGCACCGCGCGGGCCACCTCGGCGAACTCCAGCAGGTTGTCCGGTGGCACCGGCTCTTCGAACCAGAGCGGCAGGTAGGGCTCGATCGCCTGTCCCAGTCGGATGGCGCCCGCGGTGGTGAACTGGCCGTGGGTGCCGAACAACAGGTCCGCCCGGTCGCCCACCGCCTCGCGGATGGCCTTGCAGAAGGCGACGGACATGGCGATGTCGCGCATGCCCGGCTGGTGCCCACCGCGCATCGTGTAAGGGCCTGCGGGATCGAATTTCACCGCCGTATAGCCGCGCTCGACACAGTCGAGGGCCGATTCAGCCGCCAGCTCGGGCGAGGTCCAGAAGTCGTCCATACGGTGCCGCGACAGCGGGTAGAGATAGGTATAGGCGCGCACCCGTTCGTTCATCATGCCGCCGATCAGCGCCCAGACCGGCCTGTCCCGCGCCTTGCCCAGGATGTCCCAGCAGGCGATTTCCAGACCGGAAAAGGCCCCCATGACGGTCAGGTCGGGGCGCTGGGTAAAGCCCGAGGAATAGGTGCGGCGGAACATGCGCTCGATGTTCTCGGGGTTTTCGCCCTCGAAATAGCGGGCAAAGACATCGGCGATCACCGCGCGCATCGCCTCCGGCCCGACCGAGGCGGCATAGCATTCGCCCCAGCCGGTGATGCCGTTGTCGGTGGTCAGCTTGACGAGGATCCAATAGCGCCCACCCCAACCCGGTGCGGGGGGCGCGGTGATGATCACGTCGAGGTCCTGGAGTTTCATGGCCTGTCCCTGTGGCTTGCGGGGGATGGGGGCTCTGCCCCCGTCTTCCTTCGGTCGACGCCCCCGAGAGTATTTTCGGCCCGAAGAAACAGCGCGTGCGGGGCCGGGGTCAATGGCTGTCGAACAGGATGACGTTGCGGCGGGCGCCGCCGGTCATCGTGTCCGCGATGGCCTCGTTGATCTGGTCGAGCCGCCAGCGTCCCGACACCAGTTCATCGAGTTTTAGGCGTCCCTGCCGGTAGAGGTCGGCCATCCAGGGGATGTCGCGCTGGATCACCACGTCGCCCATTTTCGAGCCGACCATCTGCTGGCCCATGAAAGCGGGCACGACAGGTTCGTAGGTGGCCATCGCGCCGGAATGCGGCATCCCGATCATCACCATGCGACCGCCCCAGCCGAGGTAGCGCATGGCCTGTTCGTAGGCGGGGATCGCGCCCACGGTCACGGCAACCACGTCTGCGCCCCGGCCCAACGCGGTATGGGCCGCCTCCCAGGGCGCGTCCTGCGTGGCAAGGATCCCGTCCGTGGCGCCGAAGGTCCGGGCGATCTCCAGTTTCTCTTCGCTCATGTCGACGGCGACGATGCGGCGGGCGCCGCCGATATGCGCGCCCTGTATCGCGTTCAGGCCAACGCCGCCTGCGCCGATGACAACCACGTCGTCGCCCGCGCGCATCTTGCCGGCATTGATGACCGCGCCGATACCGGTGATCACGCCGCAGGCGAGCAGGCAGACGGCCTCTGGTGGCATGTCGTCGGGCAGGACGACGACCTGGCTTTGATCGACGACGACCTTTTCGGCAAAGGCACCACAGAACATGGCCGACATCACCTCTGTGCCATCGGGCCGGGTGAGGGCGGGCGCGGTGTCGCGATCACCGATACAGATGGTCGGGCGGCCCGAGGCGCAGGTGGGGCAGGTGCCGCAGGCGCGGATCAGCGTGACGACGACACGGTCGCCGGTCTGCAAGCCGCTGATGCCATCGCCCAGGGCGGTGATGCGGCCTGCGGCCTCATGGCCGTAGACCGCCGGAAGCGCGCCGCCCCAGGCGCCGGTGGCATAGGAAATATCGGAGTGGCAGATTGCGACGGCCTCCAGCGTGACCTCGATCTCTCCGGCGCCGGGGGCGCGGAGGTCGAGTTCCTCGATCTGCAGGGGGGCGTCGAAGGCGGTGCAGACTGCCGCGCGGATGCGTGTCATGGGTTTCTCCCCGGTAAGTTGCGAGCAAGGTGCGCGGGTAGACAAGCGGGCCGCTGTTCCGAAAACGACATTACCGGGGTCGGTTGTGTTGCATGACGCGACGACAGGTTGCGTCAGGTCTCCAGGCTGCCGACCCTGGCGGCAAAGGCGCGGGCCTCGGCCGGTGCGGTGCCCATCTGGTGCACCGGATCGAACAGTTCCGCGGGCAGGTCGGGGTGCGCGGCGCGGGCGATCTCTTCCAGTGGCTGGTCGCTGTCGCGTGCCTGCGTGCACAGTGCCTTGGAGGCGGCCTGTGCCTCGGGCCGGGGCATGGTTCGGGCCAGCGCAAAGGCCAGCGCTTCGGCCATGAGCAGCCCGCCGGTGGCGTCCAGTGTCGCCCTCATCGCCGCCGCATCTGGGCTGAGGCTCTCTGCCAGGGATTGCGCCTGCGTCGCCGCGGCTGCGGCAGAGAGCACAAGTTGCGGCAGGCAGAGCCATTCGGTGAACCATGCCGCGCCGTCGCGTTGCTGCCGGTGCAGGGCCGCCCCCTGAAGCGTGGCGTTCAGCCCCTGTGCGTGGCGCGCCAGCGCGACCAGGGCAGAGGGCGCCACCGGGTTCTGTTTCTGCGGCATGGTCGAGGAGGCGCCGGAACCGCCAAGACGGACCTCGGCAATGCCGCTTTGCGTGGCGAGTATCAGGTCCTCTCCCAGTTTGCCGAAGGCAAGCGCGGTACGGGTGAACCAGTCGGCGATGGCCAGGATCGGGGTGCGGTCGCTGTGCCAGCCGTGGCCGGGGTCGGCCAGGCCCAGCTTGTCCGCCATCTCTGCGCGCAGGGCGGCCGGATCAAGGCCAAGGGCCGAGGCGGTGCCGGCGGCACCCGACAACGAGACGCGCAGGGCGCTGGCGCGCAGGGCGGGCAGGGCCTCCAGCGCCGCGATCAGGGGCCAGCCCCAGGCGGCGGCCTGTGCGCCAAAACTGGTGGGCGTGGCGTGCTGGCCATAGGTGCGGGCGGCCATCGGTGTCTCGGCGTGAGCATCGGCCAGCCGGGCCAGCGCGGTCAGCGTGGCGCGCAGGTGCTCTTCCTGCTGGGTCAGGGCCTGGCGCAGGCGCAGCATCAGCCCGGTGTCCTGGATATCCTGCGAGGTGGCGCCCCAGTGCAGGTATTGCGCGTGTTCCGGGGCATTCATCGCCTGCCGAAAGGCCGCGACGAAGGCAGGCGTGGTGACGCCGTTCTGGCCCGTGGCCTCTGCCAGTTGGGCCGGGTCGATCTGGCATTCGAGGCTGGCGCGCTGGATCGCGGCGGCGGCGGTTTCGGGGATCGCCCCTTGTGCCGCCTGCGCCTGTGCCAGCGAGGCCTCGACCAGCATCATGGCGCGGATCTCGGCACTGTCGGAAAACAGGCGCGCGGTCTCGCCGGTGGGAAAGAGGCGGTGCAGGTGGGCGCTGTCAAAGGGCGTTGCGGGCATGGTGTGTCCTGTCAGGGGGTCTTGGCGGCGATCCGGTCGAGCAGGTCGGCCAGCCGTCCGGGCATGGAGAAAAAGGGCGAATGGCCGCTGTCCAGTTCGTAGACCTCGTCGGGCGCGAAACGGGCGGCGAGCTTGTCCTGCAGGTCAGGTGGGATCGCCCCGTCCTGGCGGCAAAGGATGTAGCTGCGCGGCTTGTCCTGAGAATTGGCGGTCAGCTCGACCACGGTCTGGCCCGGGGCCTGCGCCTGCGGGGTGAGGCGGGGCAGGGCAAAATCCACGGTTTCTGGCGGGCAGTCCTGGTAGAAAAGATCGGGGGTCATTGCCGGGTCGAACATGTGGGACAGCCCGTCGTCCGAGACGCGGATGGCGGCAACCAGCGGCCGCGTTGCTCCGAGAAAGCGCATCTCGGACATGGTCTTGCCGGGCCAGGGCGTGTGCGCGCAAAGGTAGACGAGGCGCGCGATGTTGTCTGGTGCCAGCTCGGCTGCGCGGGTGATCGGGAAACCGGCCATCGAATGACCGACAAGGATCGTGGGTTCGGTCAGGTGGCGGATGATCGTTTCCGCGTAGAGATCCAGCGTGACCTCGCCCACCGGCGTCTTGTCCGCGCCGTGAGAGGGCAGGTCTATGGCCTCGACCTGATGCCCATGTGCCTCCAGCGCGGGCAGCACGTCGCGCCAGCACCATGCCCCATGCGAGGCGCCGTGGATCAGCAGAAAGCGCGCCACGTCAGCCCGTCGCGCCCTGCGCCCTGAGGAAGGCGGACAGGAGGGCGGCGTATTCATCCGGTTTTTCGACACAGGGCAGGTGGCCGGCGCCCCGGACCAGTTCCTTTTGCGCACCGGGGATCAGGTCGGCGGTTTCGAACACAAGGTCGGGCGGGGTCGATCCGTCTTCGGACCCGGCGATGGCCAGCGTGGGCAGGCGCAAGCCGCTGGTCGATGACAGAAAATCCGTGCCCGCGATGGCGGCGGCACAGCCGGTCCAGCCCTCTGCGGGGGTGCGCAGGAACATGTTGCGCCAGCCGGGGAACTCTGCGGCGTCGTGAAAGGGTTTCGAGAACCAGCGATCCATCGTCGGGCCGACAATACTGTCCAGCCCGCCGGTCTTGACCGCCTCGATCCGGTCTGCCCACATGTCGCGGGTGCCGATCTTGGCGGCGGTGTTCGACAACACCATCGCGCGCACCAGGTCGAGCCGCTTGGCCGCAAGCCCTTGGGCGATCATGCCACCGATCGACAGGCCGACGAAGATCGCGTTGGAAAAGCCCGTGTGATCCATCAGCCGTTCCACGTCGGTGATGAGCGCGCCCATGCTGTAGGGGCCGGCAGGCGTATCCGACAGCCCGTGCCCGCGCTTGTCATAGCGCAGGATGCGCAGGCCAGCGGGCAAGAGCGGCAGCACCTCGTCCCAGAGCCGGAAATCCGTGCCAAGCGAGTTGGCGAAGACGACGGGCGTGCCGTCGTCCGGTCCGGTGACGCTGTAGTGCAGGCGAAGATCGCCGAATTGAGCCATCTGCATGGGTCGTGCCTCCCTTTGGCGCATGGTTTAGCGCGTGGGGGAGGGGACCGGAAGGGGGCGCGCTCAGTACCGGGTGTCCAGCGGGCGCAGGCCGCCACGCGTGACCCGCACTTCGCCCCGCCATTCGGGGATACGGGTGAGGTCGGCACTGATGGCGGCGCCGAAATCCACGGAATAGGAGATCACGCGCAGCCCGCCCGGCGCCGGTTCGACCGTCAGGTCGACGCGGCAATACTGCTGCGCACCAGCGCTGAACCAGCCGGGGACGCTATAGCTTGGCCCGGTCAGCAGGGCGCGGCGGCGTTCGGGGCTGCCGTCCTGGGCCGGTTCGCGTTCCCTGACATGAACGACGTAGTCGGCGCCCAGGTAGGCCGGGTCCGCCGTGCGGGCGACCAGATCGGCAAAGTCATAGCCTTCGCGCACGAAGTGCTGGCGGTAGGTCAGCGTATGCGTGCTGATGCAGATGCGGCGATAGATCTGGTCGAAACTCGCTCGGGCGTCGGGAAAGACGCTGCTGTATTCCAGATCCTCGGTCAGCTCGATGTCCATCAGCTTGGCCTCGGCGATCGTGTCGACATAGCGCATGTCGGCCGAGGGTGTACCCAGGACGATGGCCAGCAGTTCGGGCGGCAGCGCCGGGCCCGAGGCAGTGAGTGCCTTGTAGGAACTGTCGGCCAGCAGCTTTGCGACCTGAAGCGCCACGCGAAAGACCTCGGCGTCAGAGGCGGCGGGATTGGCGCCGTCGCGGATGAAGGGAGAGTGGAAGCCCAGCCGCGCGCCCGGTTCCAACTGGCGGCTGGGATAGGGGCTGTTGGCGCCGAAGGCCTGACCGAACATGAAGAGGATCGCGCAGGAAGACAGGCATTCGTCGCCCGTCCGAACCCGGGTTCCGAAAAAGAACCCGCCCGTGTCGCCGTTGGCGGCCTTTAGGAATTTCAGCACCTCCCCCAGCGAGCCGCCCGGGCTGTTCAGGCAGATGCGGGCGTTGAAGCCGCCCAGCACCTCCTCCTGGGTGGCGCGCATCAGGTCGCCGGGTTCGATGACCCCGTCGAACCGAAGGGTGCAATCGCCGAATCCGTCCGGCTCCAACCGTGTCCATTCGCCCGCCCAGGCAGGGGCGGCGAGGGTCAAACAGGTGAGAGTGGCGACCAAGCGGAGCAAAGCGGACATGAAAAGGGCCTGTCTGTTGAAAACGACAGGCCCAGAATGCCGGGGGAAACGCCCCCGGCGCAATGTTTTCCTGAAGGCTCAGGCGATCTCGACCAGTTCGATGTCGAAGGTCAGGTCCTTGCCGGCCAGCGGGTGGTTGGCGTCCAGCGTCACGACCTCTTCGGTCACGGCGACGACGGTCACCGGCAGAACCTGTCCGCCCTGTGCCTGCACCTGCAGCTGGGTGCCAAGGTCAAGCGGGATGTCGTCGGGGATCTCGGAGCGCGGCACGTCCTGGCGCGCCTCAGGGTTGGTGTCGCCGTAGGCGTCCTCGGCGGGAACCTGGACGGTCTTCTTGTCGCCAACTTCCATGCCCGGGATCGCCTTGTCGAGACCGGGGATGATCTGACCCGAGCCGACGGTGAATTCCAGCGGGTCGCGGCCCTGGCTGGAGTCGAAGGTAGAGCCATCGGTGAGAGTGCCGGTGTAATGAATGCGCACGGTGTCGCCGGTCTTGACCTGCGTCATGGGGAACCTCTGTCTGTCAGGGGGTGATTGGGTGAGGCCGGGTCCGTCCCGGGTGCTCGGATTTGGCCCAGCCTACGCGCGCCCGAACGGGTTTGCAAACCGGCTTGTCGGGTCAGAACGGCGCAAAACCGCGGAAATGGCGCCCGGATCGGGGTTTTCCAGCGTCTCGGGCCGTGTCAGGGTGTCGCTGGTTACGGGAAGGGAGACGATCATGGCCATCAAGGTTTGCGTGTTCGATGCCTATGGCACGCTGTTCGACGTGGCCGCCGCGGCGCGGGTCGCGGCAGAGGAACCGGGGCGCGCCGCGCTGGCAGAGGTCTGGCCGCAACTGGCCGCCGACTGGCGCGCGAAACAGCTGGAATACAGCTGGCTGCGGGCCGTGACCGGCGACTACGTTCCCTTCTGGCAAGTGACCAAGGACGGGCTGGACTGGGCGATGGACCGCGCGGGTCTCGATGACATGGAACTGCGCGAACGCCTGCTGGCGCTTTACTGGGAATTGCCGGCCTACCGGGAGGTGCCGAAGATGCTGGCGCAGTTGCAGGCAAAGGGCCTGGGGGCCGCGATCCTGTCGAACGGCAACCGAGACATGCTGGATGGCGCGGTCGACAGCGCGGGCATCGGGGAATTCCTGCACGCGGTACTGTCGGTCGAGCAGGTGGGCATCTTCAAACCGGCCCGCGTGGTCTACGATCTCGTGGGAGATGAATTCGGCTGTGCGCCCGAAGAAGTGTTGTTCGTGTCGTCCAATGGCTGGGACGCGGCAGGGGCGGCGGCCTACGGGTTCGAGACCGTCTGGGTGAACCGCATGGGGCTGCCGATGGATCGGCTGATGGCGCAGCCAAAGCACGTCCTGACCGACCTGACCACGATACCGGAGCTTGTGTGATGCCCAGTTTCCAGTCCTCTGACGGGGTTTCCCTGTTCTACCGCGACGAGGGGGAGGGCCTGCCGCTGCTCTGCCTTGCGGGGTTGACGCGCGACGGGCGCGATTTCGATTTCGTCGCCCCGCACCTGGAAGGCGTGCGGCTGATCCGGCTGGATTACCGCGGGCGCGGACAGTCGGGTTGGGCGCCGCACGAGACCTACCAGATCCCGGTCGAGGGGCGTGACGCGCTGGAGCTTATGGATCATCTGGGGCTGGAAAAGGCAGCGATTCTAGGCACTTCGCGCGGTGGGTTGATCGCGATGGTGCTGGCGGCGACGGCCAAGGACCGGTTGCTGGGCGTGGCGCTGAACGACATCGGGCCCGAGATCGCCGGGCCGGGGCTGAAGGTGATCGAGGGCTACCTGGGGCGCAAGCCGCCGCAAAAGACCCTGGCCGAGGTGGCACAGCGGCGCGCCGAGGTCATGACAGGCTTTGTCGGCGTGCCCGAGGCGCGCTGGATGGAAGAGGCCGAGCGGCTATTTGTCGAGACGGATCAGGGGCTTGAACTGACCTATGATCCCCGGTTGCGCGAGGCCGTGCTGGGCGGAGGCGCGCAGCCCGCGCCGGATCTCTGGCCGCTATTCGACGCGCTGGAGGGCCTGCCGCTTTGCGCGTTGCGCGGGGAGAACTCCGATCTTCTGACGCCCGAATGTTTTGGCCAGATGCAGCAGCGGCGGCCAGACATGATCGCCACCGAGGTCAAGGGGCGGGGGCATATCCCCTTTCTCGACGAGCCGGAGGCGCTGGAAGCCCTGCAGAAATGGCTGGCGGCGCTGCGCTAGAACGGCAGGCGCATCTTGTACAAAACGTACGTTTTGTACGTCGATTCCAGCGTTTTGTACAAAGCGGCAAGAACCCGTTAACCCGGGTCCGGCATGGGCGCGCCGGGCGCGCGTGTCACTCTGGCAGGTTAAAGACCCGGCTGGGGTGCAATTCCCCCGCCTTGAAGCGGCCCACCGCGACGGGCCGGCCCTCGAAACTGGCCCAGGCCTCGTCGCCGTATTCCACGTCGCCCGGCACCACCATGCCGGGGTTGCCGTTGCGCAGCCGCGCGGCGCCCTGCGCGGTGCATTTCAACTCGGGCAGTTCGTCGAGGCCAACCTCCAGCGGCAGCAAGTGGGTGTCCAGCTCCGGCGTGCGGGCCAGCGCATCGATCTGCTCCAGCGTGATGCCCTGCTCGGCCTCGAAGGGGCCGGACCAGAGACGGCGCAGGGTGACGACATGGCCGTGACAGCCAAGCGCCTTGCCCAGGTCGCGGGCGATGGAGCGGACATAGCCGCCCTTGCCGCAGGTCATTTCCAGAACGGCGGTGTCAGGATCGGGGCGTTCGGTCAGCACCAGTTCCTCGACCCAGAGCGGGCGGGCCTCGATCTCCATTTCCTCGCCGTCGCGGGCGCGCTTGTAGGCGCGTTCGCCATCGATCTTGACCGCGGAGAACTGCGGCGGGACCTGCATGATCTCTCCGACGAACCCGTGCAGCGCCTCCTTGATCTCGTCGTCCGAGGGGCGTGCCTCGGATGTGGCGATGACCTCGCCTTCGGCGTCGTCGGTGTTGGTGGCCTGCCCGAAGCGCACGGTGAAACGGTACGCCTTCAGCGCGTCGGTGATATAGGGCACGGTCTTGGTCGCCTCGCCCAGGGCCACGGCCAGAACGCCGGTGGCTTCCGGGTCCAGCGTGCCGGCGTGCCCTGCCTTCTTGGCGTCCAGCGCCCAGCGGACCTTGTTGACCACGGCGGTCGAGGTCAGGCCCGCGGGCTTGTCCACGATCAGCCAACCGGAAATGTCGCGTCCCTTGCGCCTGCGTGCCATGTCTTGCCCCTGTGCGATGAGGCGCGCGGGGTAGCAAGCGGCGGACAGGCTGTCAATCGCGGGCGAAGGTTCCGTCGCCGTGGCTGGCCCGGGGCAGCGACACGTCCAGCAGGCCGGCGGCGCGGCAGAGCACCAGCGCGAGCAGGACCGCCCAGAGGTTGGCCAGAACAAACGCGGCGGTGATCCCGGCAAAGCCGAAAAGCGCGGCACCCGCCCAGGCGAGCGGCACATAGACCAGCGCGATCCGGCTGGCCGAAAGCGCCATCGACCAGAGCGCGCGGTCGCGGGCGTTCATGGCGGCGTTGGCCGTGACGAGGATGCCGTAGCCGAAGAAACCGAGGCTGCCCCAGCGCAGGTAGGTCGTTGCGTCCGCCGCGGCCGCGCCGCCATCGGTCATGAGTGTCGCAAGCCAGGGCGCGGCGAACATCAATGCGCCCGACAGCAACGCGCCATAGCCGAGGCAGGCCAGGAAGGTCAGGTGGACGGCCCGTTGCGCGCGGTCGAATTTCTCGGCGCCCCAGGCTTGGCCGACCACCGGGCCGATCCCGGACGACAGCGCCAGCATCGGCACAAACAGCAGGGATTGCAGGCGTGTGGCGGCGCCAAAGCCGGCCACGGCGGCATCGCCCAGCGTGGCTGCGGCAGAGGTCACGAGAGACAGGCCCAGAGGATTGATCGCGTTCGATGCCGCCGCTGGGCCACCGATGCGGGCGATGCGCCGAAGGCTGTCGCCGATCCCGGTCAGGCAGTTGCGCGAGAGGGACAGCCGTCCGCTGCGGATGGCGAAGGCCAGCAGGCCCGCGAAGCCGATGACGCGCGCGATGCAGGTGGCAATGCCGGCGCCCTCGGTGCCCAGTGCGGGAATGGCGCCAAGCCCGAAGATGAAGATCGGGTCGAGGGCGATGTTGATGAGCGATTGCAGGGTCATCACCGTGGCGGCGATGCCGCTTTCTCCTCCGGCGCGGAAGACCGCGTTCAGCCCCATTCCCGCGACCATGGGGACGAAACTGGCGCACCACCAGGGGACATAGGACAGGACAGCCTCTTTCACCGCGTCCCGGGCGCCCATCAGTTCGAAGAGCCAGGGGGCGGACAGGTAGAAGGCAAGCGCCGCGACGATGGCCAGCGCAGTCGCAAAAATCAGCGAATGCAGGGCGAGGCGCGCGGCGGTCGCGTCAGAGCCGCTTTCGCGCCCCAGCGCCTGGCTGACCACGGCCGAGGTGCCGGCGCCCATGCCGATCGACAGCGAGGTCAACGCGATGATGGCCGGGTAGATGAAGCCTATGGCCGTCAGCGGCACGTCACCCGCGCGCGCAAGAAAGGCGGCATCGGCAAGGCCGACTGAGAGCACACCGAGAATTCCGATGCTCATCGGGGCGGAGACACGAAAAAGGGCCCGTCCAACGGGCCCCTTGGTCAGATCACGGGTTTTTTGCTGCGACATGCGGACCGAACGCGCCGCGGGCGGTTCGGTTCCGCAGAAGCGCGCGGATCAGTCCCGCTTGCCGGCAAAGCGCTCTTGCCATTCCTCGCGCTCGGCGTCGGTGATCTTGCGGAAGGTCACGTCCGGCACGGTGAAGGCATGGCCGACGGGCAGGGCGGTCAGCGCCGCCTCGACATCGTCGGGCCATTCGGCATCCTCGGCGTGCATGGCTTTCAGCAGGTCGGTGCAGGCATCGGGGATGAAGGGAGAGGAGATCACCGCGTAGAGACGGATCAGGTTCAGCGCCAGGCGGATCTGCGCGGCGGCCTGTTTCGGGTCGGTCTTGAAGGTGGTCCAGGGGGCGACCTCTTGCAGGTATTCGTTGCCCAGCACCCAGGCCGCGCGCAGGGCGGCGGCGGCCTTGCGGATCTCGATGGCCTCCATGTGGGTTTCGTATTCCCGGACCTTGGCGGTCAGGTCGGCGATCAGCTTGGCCTCGGCCTCGCCGGGGGTGCCGCCCTCGGGGACCGCCTCGGAGAACTTCGAACGGCAGAATTTCGTGACGCGCGACGCGAAGTTGCCCAGCACGTCGGCGAGGTCCTTGTTGACGCCGGACTGGAAGCTTTCCCAGGTGAATTCGCTGTCCGAGGTTTCGGGGACGTGAGACAGGAGCCACCAGCGCCAGTAGTCGGCGGGCAGGATGTCCAGCGCCTGGTCCATGAAGACGCCGCGCCCGCGCGAGGTGCTGAACTGGCCGCCGTCGTAGTTGAGGTAGTTGAACGACTTGATGTAATCGACCAGCTTCCACGGCTCGCCCGACCCGAGGATGGTGACCGGGAAGGAGAGGGTGTGGAAGGGGACGTTGTCCTTGCCCATGAACTGGGTATAGCGCACGTCGTCGGCGCCCTTGTCGGTGCGCCACCAGCGTTCCCAGTTGTCGCCCTTTCCGGCATCGACCCATTCCTGACCGCAGGCGATGTATTCGATCGGCGCGTCGAACCAGACGTAAAAGACCTTGCCTTCCATGCCCGGCCAGGGCGCGTCGCCCTTTTGCACCGGCACGCCCCAGTCGAGGTCGCGGGTGATGCCCCGGTCCTGCAACCCGTCACCGTCGTTCAGCCATTTCTTGGCGATCGAGGTGGTCAGCACGGGCCAGCCTTGCCGTGTGTCGATCCATTCCTCGATCTGGTCCTTCATCGCGGACTGGCGCAGGTAGAGGTGCTTGGTCTCGCGCATCTCGAGGTCGGTGGAGCCGGAGATCGTCGAATGCGGGTTGATCAGGTCGACCGGGTCGAGCTGCTTGGTGCAGTTGTCGCACTGGTCGCCGCGGGCCGAGTCGAAGCCGCAATTGGGGCAGGTGCCCTCGATGTAGCGGTCGGGCAGGAAACGGCCGTCGGCCTTGGAATACATCTGCGTTTCCGAGACTTCGCGGATCAGCCCGTTGTCGTCCAGCACCTTGGCGAAATGCTGGGTCAGCTTGCGGTTCTGCTCGGACGAGGAGCGCCCGAAGTGATCGAAGGACAGCCGGAAGCCCTCGGCCAGCTTCGACTGTACCTCCCACATCTCGGCGCAGTAGTCGGCAACCGGCTTGCCCGCCTTGGCGGCGGCCAGTTCGGCGGGGGTGCCATGTTCGTCGGTCGCGCAGAGATACAGCACCTCGTGCCCGCGGGCGCGCAGGTAGCGGGCATAGAGGTCGGCAGGCAATTGCGAGCCGACGAGATTGCCCAGGTGCTTGATGCCATTGATGTAGGGAATGGCAGAGGTGATGAGATGTCGGGCCATGATGTGCGCTTCTGTCAGAACCGGGGTTTGCGCACGGTTTAGCCGCCAAGCGGCCCGAGGACCAGAGGGCGCTCCCGCTTTGTCGCAAACAGACCGCGATGCGGCGCTGCAGCGACGGAATCGCCCCCCGCCCCCGTGCGAGGCGGGGCCGGGTGAAACGAGCCTCTGACGCGAAGGAACCAGGGTGATGTTGCAGGTTTTGTCGGGGGTCTGGGCCCTGCTTGTCGGCATGGTATTCATCATGATCGGCAACGGGATGCATTTCACGCTGATCGGTTTGCGCGGCGGGATCGAAGGATTTTCGCCGGCCGAGCTGGCGATTGTCACCTCGGGGTATTTCGTCGGGTTCCTGTCGGGCGCGCGGCTGTCGCCGGGGATGATCCGGCGCGTCGGGCATGTCCGTGTGTTTGCCGCGCTGGGCAGCTTCATGTCGGCCGGGCTGATCGCCTTTCCCCTGATCGCCGAACCCTGGGCCTGGACCATCCTGCGGATCCTCGTGGGGTTCTGCATGTCGGGCGTCTATGTCACCGCCGAAAGCTGGCTGAACAACGCGGCCACCAACGAGACCCGCGGCAAGGTGCTGTCGGCCTACATGCTGGCGCAGACGCTGGGTGTCATCGCGGCGCAGGGTCTGCTGACCGTGGGGGATGCGGCCAGCGCGGCGCTGTTCATCGGCGCGTCGATCCTCGTCTCGCTGTCCTTCGGGCCGATCCTGCTGTCGGTGCAGCCGGCCCCGGCGACGGAACTGGCCAAGCCGATGGGGCTGATCGCGCTCTATCGCAATTCGCCGCTTGCGGCGGTGGGGATCTTTCTGCTGGGCGGCGTCTTTGCGGCGCAGTCGGGCATGGGGGCGGTCTATGCCACGCAGATCGGCATGAGCACCTCGCAGACCGCGCTGTTCGTGGCGATGAGCTTTGCCGGGAGCCTGGTGCTGCAATATCCGGTGGGCTGGCTGTCGGACCGGATGGACCGGCGATTGCTGATCCTTGGCGCTGCGCTGTTCGGGGGGGCGGCCTGCGGGCTGGGCTATGTCGCCGGCGAGATCAGGATCCTGATGGCGGCGGCCTTTCTCATGGGCGGGGTGGCGACGCCGCTTTACGCGCTCTTCATCGCCTACACGAACGACTATCTGCAGGTCGAGGACATGCCTGCGGCCTCTGGCGGCCTTGTCTTTGTCTACGGGCTTGGCGCGATTTTCGGGCCGCTGGCGGCCGGTGCCGTCATGGAATGGGTCGGGGCCGAGGGATTCTGGCTGGTGACGCTGGGCTTTTTCGCGGCGATCACCGGCTATGCCGGGTGGCGGATGACGCAGCGCCCGGGGGTTCCGGTGGACGAGACCGACAGCTACCTGGGTGTCTTGCCGACCTCGTCCCCGGTGGCGCTGGAAGCGGCCGGGGCATGGGCGGTCGACCAGGCCGAGGCCGAGGCGGAGCATGAGGCGGCGACGGATCAGTCATCCTGATCCGGGCGGTCGCGGAAGCCTGACAGCAGGCGCCCCACCAGGAAGGTCGAGCGCGGCGTATAGATATAGCGCGTGCGGGTTTCCCTGGCGCGGCCCCTGCCCATCCGGACCAGGCCGAAGACCACCAGCAGCGCGTGCCCGGCGGCGATCATGACGAAAAGCGCGGGCGGGCCGTAAAGCTCGATCAGGGCCGAGGCGAACCAGGGCGCGGCGATGGCGCCCACGGCAAACCAGAACATCAGCGCCGCAGACAGGGCGATGCGTTCCTCGCTGGCGGCAAAGTCATGCGCGTGGGCGGCGGCGATCGAGAAGATCGGAAAGGTGGTCAGGCCGAAGATGGCGGCGGTCAGCATGATCCCGAGGGTGGGCAGGCCCGTGGCCAGCGCGGTTAACGTGCAACTGCCGATGGCGGCGACCGACAGCCAGACCAGCACCCACCGCCGGTCATAGCGGTCGGCCAGCCAGCCCACCGGGTATTGCGCCAGCGCCCCGCCTGCCACGAAGGAGGCGAGGAAAAAGGCGATCTGCGCGGTTTCCAGCCCGACGCCGGTGCCGTAGAGCGGGCCGACCATGCGGAACGAGGAACTGGACAGCGCGGCCACCAGCACCCCGGCGACCGCGAGGGGCGAGCGCGCCCAGGCCAGGCCCGGGGTCAGGCGCGGGGCGTCGGGGGTTTCCGGCGGGCGCAGGCGGCTCAGCGTCAGCGGCAACAGGGCGGCGGTGCAGAGCAGTGCCAGCAGCGTGTAGCTGACGTAATGCGCGGGCGGCAGGATCGAGATCATCAGCTGCGCGCTCAGCGAGGCGACGAGGTCGGCGAGGCGATAGGCGCCGGTGGCGCGGCCCCGGGTCTCGTTCGTGACCTTGGCGTGCAGCCAGGCCTCGATCACCGTGTAGCAGCCTGCCACGCAGAGCCCCTGGCCGATCCGCAGCGTCGCCCATGCATAGGGGTTTTCCACCAGGACGTGGCCAAGGATGCCGATGGTGCCGAGGGCCGTGAAGGCGGCGAAGGCGCGTGAATGGCCCACCGACCCCATGAGTCGCGGCGCCCACCAGCAACCGATGAAGAACCCGGCGAAATGCGCCGAGCCCAAGAGGCCGATCTGCGTTGTCGTGAAGTTCAGCGCCAGCCCGGAGAGCGCGTCGAGCGGGCCGACGCTGCCCGAGGAAAGCTGCAACAGGATGACCGAAAGAAAGAGCGAGGCAAAGGAGATGATCAGGCGCATGGGGTGTTTCTGCCCGCTCGGGCGGCAGAAGTCAGGTGGCTTCGCGACAAAATCTTGTCGTTTCGGCCGTGGCGTCCACTAGTCGGGGGTGGGCCAGTCGTGCAGCTTTCCCCCCTCCAGCCGCCAGGTTCTGGGCGGCTGCATCCGGGCGCGCAGCCGGTCTATGCGCCAGGCGGTCTGTTCAGGTGCATGGAGGGGATCGCAGCGAAGCCGCGTCTCGACCCCCGGCGCGCCGCCCGCGCCGGGCGTCAGGATCAGCCCCAGCGGGCGGCACAGCCCCATGCCCGCCCCGGCCTCTGCCGCAAGGTGCAGCCGGCGCACCGGGGTCATCGGGGGTGGGTCAGCCAGGTCCCCCACCACCACCGGCGCCGCACCGCTGCGCAGCGCCTCTTCCATCGCCCAGAGGCTGTCGTCGGGGCGGTCGGTGGCGGCAAAGATCACCTCTCCCGGGGGCAGGATCGCCTGCATGCCGCAGGGGTTGAGCTGATCCGGGCTGTGGCGGCGGGTGATCCAGATCACCGGCCCGCCCGCCTGGGCCGCGACGTGCAGCGCCAGCGTGCGCCGGGCCTGGCCGCAGAGTTCGTGCACGCGGGCAAGCGGCAGCAGGATGTCGCGCCACAGAACCAGCGCGGGGGGCGGCGCATGGGGGCGGCGGGTGAGCAGGGCAGAGGCCATCGTCATGCGGCAAGATTAACGTGTTCTCATTTTGTTCTCAAGCGCGGAGTCCGGCCTGCCCGACGGAAATGCGCCGGGATCGGTGCCTCTTGCCATCCCGGCTGGGCCTGTCATTTTGGCGCCCGACCGACGATTTCAGACAAGGGCCTTTCCCATGAAGATGAACCCGCTGGGCCGCACCGGCCTGATGGTGTCCGAATTGTGCCTGGGCACGATGACTTTCGGCAACCAGACCCCGCCCGAAGAGGCCCATCGCCAGATCGACAGGGCGCTGGAGGCCGGAATCAATTTCATGGACACCGCCGAGATGTACCCGGTGAACCCGGTGCGGGCCGAAACCCTTGGCCGGACGGAGGAGATCATCGGCGACTGGAATGCCGCCTCGGGCCGCCGATCGGAGTGGATCCTGGCCACCAAGCATTCCGGCGAGGGCAGCATGGCGCGCGACGGGGCGCCGATCACCTCGAAGACGATCCGCGACACGGTCGAGGAGGCGCTGAAACGGCTCAAGACCGATTACATCGACCTCTACCAGTTCCACTGGCCGAACCGGGGCAGCTACATGTTTCGCAAGAACTGGCGCTATGACCCCTCGCAATCGGGCTGGACCCGCGCGCAGGTGGTGGCGGACATGGAGGATTGCCTGGGCGCGCTGCAGGCCGAGGTCGAACGCGGCACCATCCGCGCCTTCGGCCTGTCGAACGAAAGCGCCTGGGGCACGGCGCTGTGGCTGGAGGCGGCGGAGCGGGTCGGCGGGCCGCGCGTGGCCTCGATCCAGAACGAATACTCGCTGCTGTGCCGGCTGGCCGATACCGACCTGGCCGAACTGATGGTCTACGAGGAGGTGGGCCTGCTGCCCTTCTCGCCGCTGGGCGCCGGGTTCCTGACCGGCAAGTACCAGGGCGGCGCGGTGCCCGAGGGCTCGCGCATGTCGCTGAACGAGACGATGGGCGGACGGCTGAACCCGCGTGTCTTCGAGGCGGTGGAGGCTTATCTGGGCGTGGCGCGGGAGTTTGGCCTGGACCCGGTGCACATGGCGCTGGCCTGGTCGGCGCGGCGGCCTTTCGTGGCCTCCTCGATCTTTGGCGCGACCACGATGGACCAGTTGGAGCACCTGCTGGGGGCCAGCGACCTGGTACTGTCCGACGAGTTGCTGGAACGCCTGGACGAGGTCCACAAGGCGCATCCGATGCCCTATTGAGCCACGCGCTTCGCAGGCTGTCCGGCCTTGGACAGCCTGCGGGTGACGGGGGCGGAAGGGCGCAGGTCAGAGCACGAAGTCATCCGCCGTCAGGCCGGTGACATTGGCCACGCGGATCTCGGCGTCCGCGGTGCCGTCGCCATTGGCATCGAGTTGCACGATCGTGGACCCCGTGGCGGTTTCCAGAAGGCGCAGCTCGGCGTTGCCGGACGGGGCAAAGCCGGCGGTGCCGCGGAACTCGAAGACACCCGGGGAAAGCCCGGCCACGACGATCAGGTCGATGCCCTGTTCGAAATCGAGGATCTGGTCGCGGTTCGCGCCCACCGCTGTTTCGGCGGTGCTGCGGAACACGAAACTGTCCGCATCCTGTCCGCCGGTGAGGAAGTCGCGCCCGAGACCGCCGGCCAGCTCATCCTCGCCCGCGCGGCCGCGCAGGATGTCGTTGCCGTCGCCGCCTTCGAGCGTGTCGTCGCCATTGCCGCCGTCGATGGTGTCCAGCCCGTCACCGCCATTCAGGACGTCACTGCCGTCCTGGCCGACGAGGATGTCGTTGCCGGTGCCGCCGTCAACGCTGTCGTCGCCGGCGTTGGCATTGATGGTGTCGTCGTTGAAACCGCCGTCAATGGAATCGTTGCCCGCGCCACCAAGGATCGCGTCATTGCCGGCATCGCCGGCAAGGAAATCGTCGCCGCCGCGACCAAGCAGGGTGTCGTCATCGTTGCCGCCGGAGAATTCGTCGGTGAAGGCGCCGCCGGCCAGCGTGTCGAGCCCTGCGCCGCCCGACACCGTGCCGACTGCCTTGCCGCTGCCTCCTTCGTACCTGTCATTGCCGTCGTCCAGATCGATTCCGCCGATCATCTCTCCGGCGTTTCGGATGACGTCGTTGGCGCCACTGCCGCTGTAGGACCGGGTCAGTCCCTGGATCACGCCACTGTTGTCCAGGGCGGTGATGCCGGACGCAGCGGAAAAGTCGGTGAAGACCCCCGTATCCTGCGCGGTAATGGTGCCTGTGTTGATGGCCGTGACGACACCGGTGCCGGAATAAAGCACCAGGCCGTCGCTGCGCGCCGAGATATGGCCGTGGTTGTCGACCCGGATCACCGCCGCCCCATCGTTTGTACGCAGGTCGATCGCGTCGGAATCGGACTGGATGGTGCCGAAGTTGACGACATTGCCGGTCGTCGACAACGTGGCGTTGATCGCATCCGAGGTGCTGGACCCGACGTAGCCTGCCTGGCCGATCTCGAGGAATGTGTTGGTCCCGCTGTTGATGTCGATCGCCTGCCCCGAGAAGGCCTGCACGGCGCCCAGAACGGTGATCCTGACTTCTCCGGTTGCGTCTATGGCATCGCCGCTCGTAGAGGACAGGGACCCAAGTACGGAGACAAATCCGGTTTCACCAGAGCTGAGGTCCTGGTTCGTTGTCGTATTGCTGGTGATCGTGAAACTGGCCATGGCGGACTCTCCTGTTTACCAATGTCGTTACCAATTAATTGCCTCGCCCCTGTCCGGCCGATGGCCCGTGCGGGTTGGCGCGTTGACGCAAATCACGTCGCCGCGTGAACAGGTGGCAGGTGCAGATGCTTGCACATAATGAATCCGGATGGCAGCGGTTTCGGGTGATCCAGATCACCGGGGCCCTCACCCGGGCGGATCATGCCCCACCTTTGCCTCCAGCGCCGTGACGTGGTCGGGCAGGGCGCGGGCGGTGATGCTGGCCTCTTTAACGAGGTGGTCGAAATGCCGGGTGATCGCGGTCACGCGTTCGGTGTCGCGGAAGGCCAGGTAGTTGCGGCCCAGGTAGAGCACCGCCAGAAGCGGCCCGAAGACCACGACCGGCGCCGAATAGAGCCGTCGGGCGTCGAAGAGATAGATCCGGAGCCGCGGGTAGAGCGTGGCGCTCAGTTCGGCCAGTTGCCTGAGTTGCGCGCGCCGGACCTCTGCCGGGATGCCGGCGTAATAGCCCACGCCTTCGGCGAAACTCTCGATCTCGTAGAGCGGAAAGGCGATTTCATAATCGGATTTCGAGGCCCGCATCCAGTCCAGCCGGTCCTCGGAAGCGTTGATCGCCTGTTCGGTGGTGCGGCCCAGGTGCGGCCCGTATTCCCATTCCAGCACCGCCCGCGTCTTGAGCATGTCGGGAAGGGCGGCGGGAACGTGCCGGATTTTGTAGCCCTCCGCCTCGCGGTGCCAGCGAAAGATCTGTTCATCCACCAGTGCCCGGGGCGCCTCTGTCAGGGTCAGGGAGGTGGCCAGCAGGTCGGCGGCGGATTCCGGTCGGTCCGAGAGGCCAAGCAGCCAGTCCGACGACACGCCAAGCGCCTGCGCGCAGGATCCGACAAGCTGGGCGTTGGGAAGGCGCGCGCCGGTGTCCTTGAGCAGTTGCGAGATGGTCGAGCGGTCCACGCCCACGGCCCGCGCCAGCGCGGTCTGGTTCGACCCCGCCCGCTGCATCGCCTCGGCCAGCCGTTTGCGCAGCAGGTCCGCGCGCGCCCGCTTGTCGATAATCTTGCTCATATAGTGATTTTTGTCACGGAATGCGAGAAATGTGAACCATAGACAGGATGCCACCCCGCTTGCGCGCCCGTTACCTTGGCCCCGTGATCAATACATTCGGAGGTTCTATGGAAACGCGGGCGCGTACGCTTGTGAAATCCGTCCTGTGGACGGCACTGGGGCTGGTGATGATGGCCGGGGTGGGCCTGGCCTTTACAGGCTCTTTGGCACTCGGGGGCGGGATGGCGGTGGTGAACGCCGTGATCGGGTTCCTGTCCTACCTGGTCTACGAGCGTGTCTGGTCGGGCATTCGCTGGGGGCGTCATGTCTGAGCGACTGCGCGGGCTGGAATGGCCGACGCTGGCGCTCTTGGCCGCGTGCTATGCGCTTTGGGCGCTGGGGACGACATGGGCGGCGGCGGTCTGGCTGCCGCTGGGCATGGTCCTGGTGACGCTGGGCGCGGCGCTGCATTCCTCCCTGACGCATGAGATGCTGCACGGGCATCCCTTCCGGTCGCGCTTCTGGAACGGGGCGCTGGTCTTTCCGGCGCTGTCGCTGGTGGTGCCTTACCTGCGGTTCAAGGACACCCACCTGGCGCATCACCGCGACTCGATCCTGACGGATCCCTATGACGACCCCGAGAGCAATTTCCTGGATCCCAAGTCCTGGCAGCGTCTGCCGCGCATGGCGCGGATGGTGATGCAGGTGAACAACACGCTTGCGGGGCGGATGCTGCTGGGGCCGCTGCTGGGGACGCTTGCCTTTGCGCGGTCGGACCTGCGCGCCGTGCTGCGGGGGGATCGGCGGGTCTTGCTGGGCTGGGCGCTGCATGTGCCGGCGGTGGCCGTTGTGGCCTGGTGGATGGTGGCGCTGGGGCAGATGCCGGCCTGGGCCTTCCTGCTCAGCACCTACGCGGCGCTGTCGATCCTGAAGATCCGCACCTTCCTGGAGCACCGCGCCCATGAGGACGCGCGCGGGCGCACCGTCATCATCGAGGATCGCGGGCCGCTGGCGCTGATCTTTCTCAACAACAACCTGCACGTTGTGCACCACATGCACGCGATGGTGCCTTGGTATCGGCTGCCGGTGATGTACCGCCGGAACCCGGAACGCTACCTGTCGCGCAACGGCGGCTATCGCTATGGCTCTTACGCCGAGGTGTTCCGGCGCTACTTCCTGCGCGCCAAGGACCCGGTGCCGCATCCGCTTTGGCCCCGGGGCTGACGTTGATCCGGGGCGCGTTGCGCTTGTGCCCGGCGGTTCGCTGCCGCTAATGGCGGCATGGACCTCTGGATCATCGCCACCCTCTGCGCGGCCACCTTTCAGACCGCGCGTTTCATGCTGCACAAGCTGTTGGCCACGGGCGACATCAGCGCCACGGGCAGCACCTTTGCGCGGTTTGCCTATGCCATGCCGGCGGGATTGGTGGTCCTGCTGCTGTACCTGGGCCTGACCGGGGCCGGCCTGCCCGTACCCGGGCCCGCCTTCTGGCCCTGGGCGGTGGTCGGCGGGATGGGGCAGATCCTGGCCACGGTGCTGGTGGTGCTGGCCTTCCGCGAGCGCAACTTTGCCGTGGGCATCACCTTCAAGAAGACCGAGGTCATCCAGACCGCGCTGATGGGGCTCGTCCTCTTGGGCGAGGCGATCTCTCCGCTGGGCTGGCTGGCAATCGGGATCGGGCTGGTGGGCGTGCTGATGCTGTCGAGGACGCCGGATGCGGCGGGGCTCTGGCGCGGCTTGGGCAGCCGGGCGGTGCTGTTGGGGGTCGGGTCGGGGTTCTTCTTTGCCGTGGCGGGCGTGGGCTATCGTGCGACGACGCTGGAGGTGCCCAGCGATGACCCTGTCCTGCGCGCGGCACTGTCTCTGGTCTGCGTGACGGCGCTGCAGACGCTGGGCATGGCGGTCTGGCTGCGCTGGCGCGAACCGGGACAGTTGCGCGCGGTCTGGGCGGCGCGGCGCCGGGCGGTCTGGCTGGGGCTGAGCTCGATGGCCGGCACGATGGGCTGGTTCACGGCCTTCACCCTTCAAAAGGCGGCCTATGTCTACGCGCTGGGGCAGGTGGAGCTGATCCTGTCGCTGGCGGCCTCCGTTCTGTTCTTTCGCGAAACCGTCACGCGGCGGGAGGTGCTGGGGATCGCGGTGCTGACGGTGTCGATCCTGGTGCTGGTGCTGGGTCTGTGAGCGGCGCAGGCAAGAGCGCGTCGCGCAGGACCAGTGTCACGGTGGCGAAGCTGACGTAGAGCAGCAGGTACCACGATCCCATTTTGGACAGGTGGACCAGATCCAGCGTCGTCTGTCCCTTGTAGAGCCATGTGTTGGTGTTCGTGCCGACGTTCTCGGCGATCCAGAGAAAGATCGAGGTCAGGAAGGCCGCGACCGGCAGCGGCATCCAGCGGCGGGTACGGTTTATCGTGAACCAGACGCGGGTGCGCGCGAAAAGCGCCACCGTGGCGGCCATCAGGACGTAACGCGCGTCGGGCAGGTAGTGGTGGGCGAAGAAGTTGACGTAGATCGCCACGGCCAGCGCCACACTCGTCCAGAACGGCGGGTAGGGGGCGAATTTCATGTCGAAGATGCGGATGACGCGGGCCATGTAGCTGCCCACTGCCGCGTACATGAAGCCGGAAAACAGCGGCACGCCGTAGACTTTCAGCAGCGCCTCCTCGGGGTAGGCCCAGCTGCCGGCATTGACCTTGAACAGTTCCATCGCCGTGCCGGTCAGGTGGAACAGCAGGATCACCTTGGCCTCTGTCAGGGTTTCCAGTTTCAGGACCAGAAAGGAGACTTGCAGGGTGAGGGCGTAGAGAAAGAGCGCGTCGTAGCGGTGCAGCGCCCAGTCGTCCTGCCAGATCCGGTCGCTGACGAGCAGGCCGCCCAGCATCAGGAAGCCGAACAGGCAGGCCCAGCCCTGCTTGAGCAGGAACATCAGGAGATCGGCGAGGCCGGTGGGGAGATGCGCGCGGGTGAAATCGCCAAGCGCGCGTTCGAGGCGTCTGGTCGTGGTCATGGATCTGTCTTGGCGCGGCGCGGTGGCGGGCGCCAGTCAGGGATGCCTGACCTTTCGTTCCTTGGCGGGCGGGGGCAGGGAGTGCGGATCGACCGATATCCGTCCATGCGAAGGGCGCCGAGAATGTCGCGGCGGAGCCCAATGGATCGCTGGCTATGTCGCGACAGGTTTCGAGGCGCAGATCGCATATCGGTGCTCCCAGCGGCGGAGCAACGACTTGCGACAGCCCATCTGGCGCGCCTGTGCCCGGTGGATGCGCCCGAGCTCGGTATCGATGTACAGGTCGGTAAAGCCGGCTTGCGACAGCATCCGGGCGACGTCATCGGCCCGCGCCCCTTGCGCGAAATGCACTTGCCGCAGGATGCGATGGTGGCGCTCGGCGGCCCCGTGGTTGCCGGCCTTTCGTCCCCCGAGCAGTCGTGCGAGCCAGCCCTTCGTCACGAAATCCCCGTCGATCACCAGAAGCTGCCCGCCCGGCGCAAGTACCCGATGCCATTCGGCAAAGGCCGCCGCGGGATCGACCAGGGTCCAGACCAGATGCCGCGTGACGATCACATCCATGCTGCCCGCGGGCAGCATGGTTCGTTCCGCATCCGCCTGCAGGAATGTCACATCGGGTAATTTCGCCCGGGCGCGGTCCAGCATCGGTTCGGCCCAGTCCAGCCCGGTCACGTCAAATCCCATCTTCTTGCAAAGCCGAGAGATTTCCCCTGTTCCCGAGGCAAGATCCAGCAAGCGGCGCCCGTGGCCGGTGCCCAGATGCTTGCGGAACAGCTTGGCCCAGGCAGTCATTTCGGCGCCGTCGGCGATCTTGTGTCCGGGATCGTCGTCGAAGGTCGCGGCGCGGTCGGACCAGTAGTCCCGGATCTCGTCCCTTATGTCACGGTTCTTCAGGTGCGGGGTGGTCATGGTGGTCCTCGTTCGTGCCCTGATGCTGGCTTCCTTTAGGTGACTAATTTTGTCAACTTATAACTTGACTCATTTTGTCGGGAACCCCTATCCACGGCGCGAAATGGAACAGGGACCGCAAACATGACCTTTACCCGTCTGCTTGGCGCCACGGCGCTGGCCATCCTGCCGACACTGGTGCTGGCCGATCCGATCACCGTCACCGATATCACCGGGCGAGACGTCACGCTGGACGGCCCAGCCGACCGCGTCATCCTTGGCGAGGGGCGGCAGATCTTCTTTGCCGCCGTGCTGGATGGCGAAGATCCCTTCCAGCGCGTGGTCGGCTGGCGCGATGACCTGCTGCAGGCAGCCCCCGAAAGCTATGCGCTCTACGCAGAGAAGTTCCCGCAACTGGACGAGATCCCGACCTTCGGCGGCTTCAAGGATGGCACGTTCGACATCGAACAGGCGGTCGCCCTGGACCCCGACGTGTTGATCCTGAACCTCGAGGCCAAGGCGGCCACGGATGAGGCGGATTACGAGGAAAAGCTGGCCAAGGTCGGCATCCCGATCGTCTACGTGGACTTTCGCGAAAAGCCGTTCGAACACACCGCCAAGTCCATGCAGATCATCGGGCAACTGTTCGGCAAGGAAGACCGCGCGGCAGAGTTCAACGCCTTCTACGAGGAACAGCTTGCCCGCGTGACCGATGTGATCGACGCGACCACGGACCTCGATCGCCCGCTGGTCTTTGTCGAACGCGCCGGAGGCTATTCCGAAGACTGCTGCATGTCTTTCGGCAATGGCAACTTCGGCACCTTCGTCGAGCTGGCCGGGGGCGAGAACATGGCCAAGCCGTTCATTCCCGGCACCTTCGGCACGATCAACGCCGAACAGCTGATCGCCTCTGACCCCGACCAGATCGTGGTGACGGGCGGCAACTGGGACGCCTATGTGCCCGGCGGCGACTGGATCGGCGTCGGACCGGGATCGGATGAGGCAGAGGCCCGGGCCAAGCTGGCCGCCCTGATGGAGCGCCCGGGTTTTACCGGCGTGAAGGCTGTGGAGAACGGGCAGGTTCACGCGATCTGGCACCAGTTCTACAACAATCCCTACAGTTTCATCGCCGTGCAGCGGCTGGCCACCTGGATGCACCCCGACCTGTTCCCCGATCTCGACCCGGAGGCGACGCTGGTCGAACTGCATGACCGTTTCCTGCCGGTGGACTACCACCCCGGCTACTGGGTCTCGCTGGACGCGGCCACGAACTGATCTGACGGGGCGGTCCTGGTGCCGCCCCTCCCCATGCCCCGGAGGCCTCATGGCTGCGCTGACTTCGAATACCCCCACCTATGCCTCCGCCTATCGCGGCCTTGTCGCGCGGCGGATCGCGATCCTGTTGGGGTTGGCCCTGCTGCTGGTGCTGTCGGTGGCGGTCGATGTGTCGCTGGGGCCTGCGCGCTATCCGCTGGGGGAGGTGCTGCAGACGATCTATTCGCCGGCGACAGCCAATCTTCAAGTACGGGTGGTGATCTGGGACATTCGCATGCCGATGGCGCTGCTGGCGGTCACCGTCGGGGCCAGCCTGTCGCTGGCGGGCGCGCAGATGCAGACGATCCTTGCCAACCCGCTGGCAAGCCCCTTCACGTTGGGCCTGTCCGCCGCCGCAAGTTTTGGCGCGGCGCTGGCGATGGTGTTCGGGGTGGCGCTTTTCCCGGCGGCCATCGCGCTGATGGTGCCGATCAACGCTTTTGCCATGGCGATGGCGGCGTCGCTGCTGATTTTCGGCCTCAGCACGCTGCGCGGCGTGACGGTGGAAACCATCGTTCTGCTGGGCATCGCCCTGGTGTTCAGCTTCAACGCCGCGCTGGCCCTGCTGCAATACTTTGCCTCTGAACAGGCGCTGTCAGCGGTGGTCTTCTGGACCATGGGCAGCCTGACCAAGGCGACATGGGCCAAGGTCGCGGTCACCGCCGTGATCCTGTTGGTCTGCACGCCGCTGTTTGCCAGCCGCGCCTGGGCGCTGACCGCGATCCGACTGGGAGAGACCCGCGCCGCCGCGATGGGCGTGCCGGTGAAACGGCTGAGGCTCGAGGCGCTGTTCCTAGTCTCGCTGCTGGCCGCGGTGCCGGTCAGCTTTGTCGGTACGATCGGATTCATCGGCATCGTCGGCCCGCATGTCGCGAGGCTGCTGCTGGGCGAGGATCAGCGGTTCTTTCTGCCCGGAGCGATGTTGTCGGGGGCGGTGATCCTGTCCGCGACCTCGGTCCTGTCCAAGGCCATTTTGCCCGGCGCGGTCCTGCCCATCGGCATCATCACTGCCCTTGTCGGCGTGCCGTTCTTTGCCGCGCTGATCCTGACGAAAGGACGCAAATCATGGTAAGCCTCGCGCTCGACCAGGTCGGCGCGCGCTATGGCCGCCACCAGATCCTGACCGGCGCCACTACGCCCCGGATCGAGGGCGGCAGCCTGACCGCCCTTGTCGGCGCCAATGCGGCGGGGAAATCGACCCTGTTCCGCCGCATCGCCGGGCAGCTTGGCGGCAGCGGCGCCGTCCGCCTGACCGGCGCAGAGCAGAGCGACCTGCGCTACATGCCGCAGGACACCGCCATGAACGCTGCGCTGACCGTCTACGAATCCGTCATCCTCGCGCTGAAGCAGGATGGCGGGGGCTGGCGCCTGTCCGCAGCCGAACTGGCCGCCGTCGACGACGTACTGCACCGCTTTGGTGTCGCGCATCTGGCGGACCGGCAATTGCCGGAACTGTCCGGTGGCCAGCGGCAGGCGGTCAGCATTGCCCAGACCCTGGTGACGCGACCCAAGGTGGTGCTGATGGACGAGCCGACCTCGGCCCTGGATCTGTATCGCCAGTACGAGGTTCTCGAGGCGCTGCGTCGCTATGCGCAAGAGACGGGCGCGGTGGTGATCCTTGCCCTGCACGACCTGAACCAGGTGATGCGCGCCTGCACGACGGTGATGGCGCTGGCGGGCGGCCGCATCCTGGATACCGGTCCGACCTTGCAGGTGCTGACACCGGATCTGATCGCCAGGCTGTACGGCATTGACAGCCGCGTCGAGCGGTGTTCGCGCGGCTGCCCCATGATGATCGTGGACGGGCCAGCACACCCCGCCACGCGGGAGGCAATCGCGTAAGGGGCGCGACCGTGCGGCCTGCCCGGCGGGATTTGCCCTGCCAGCCCACGCCTTCTTAGGCCGCATGCACGAGGCCGGTGAAGCCGCGACAAAAGCCGGTCGCGCTGCAGCAGCGGGTTCGCTCTGACGGTCGAGCACATCGGGAGCGGCCCGGACCTGCCCTTGGTCGAAGCGATTGCCCCGGCACCTGCCGGGGAAATCCTGTCATACATAGGTCACCGGCTCGGGATCGTCCCGCTTGACGGCAGTGCCGCGGGCAAGCCGGATGTCCTCGCTGGGCGCGCCGATGCGCTCTCCGTGTTCGCGGATGGCCTCGCGGTCGCTGGCCTCGTAGATGCAGACCGACCCGATGCGGCCGTCCTCCTCGGTCACGGCATAGCTGCGGATCCAGCGCAGCCGATCCTTCATATCCGCGCCGACCTGAAGCGATTTCTCGTTGGTCGCCGCGAGTTCGTCCTCGTTCGACCAGATGCCGTGACGGCGGATGATGTAGAGATCCATCTTTGCCTCCTCTCTATCTGTTCACGACCAGAGAATGGGCCCGCACCGGACGAAATGGCACCGGGCGATGCGGACGGAAAGCGGGGGTTATCGTGCCAAACACGCGTGCTGCGCGTGAAATCCGCGGGCGAAAATGCCAGTATCGGGGGATGACGGAGAAGAGCGACAAGCTGGACGTCGCGGTCGTTCTCGTCAACGACGGTTACGCGTCGACGGCCGTCGGCCCGATCGAGGTCTTCTCGGCTGCGGGAACCATGTGGAACGAGATGTGTGGCGATGACCCCGAACCGCGATTCAGGGTCACGACGGCGTCGATCGACGGCGCGCCGGTGCGAAGCGCCTATGGGCTGAACATCGCGCCCGATTGTGCACTTCCGGAACTGGGATCGCTCGACCTGGTGATGGTCTCGGCCTCGGGGCCGGTGCCGGACGACTGGATGGCGCGCCACGCCGCGATCCCGCCCTGGCTGGCCGAGCGGTATCGGACTGGCACGCGGATCGCCGGTGTCTGTTCCGGCGTCGCCTTCCTGGCCGAGGCTGGACTGCTTGCCGGTCGCACGGCCACGACACATTGGGGCGTCGCCGAGGGCTTTAGGCAGCGATACCCCGATGTCGACTGGCAGACCGATCTGCTCATCACCGAGGATGCGGGCCTCTATTGCAGTGGCGGTGTCAACGCCGCCAGCAACCTCAGCCTGCATCTTGTCGAGCGTCTCTGCGGGCGCGACGTGGCGATCGAGTGCTCCATGGCGCTGCTCCTCGACACGCCGCGGCCCAGCCAGTCCGGCTATGCCCTGCTGCCGCTGGCGCGGCCGCACGCCGACGACAAGATCAGGGAGGCCGAGCATCATCTGACGGCGCATTTCACCCGCGAGGTTCCCGTCGAGGAACTTGCCGAGGTTGCGGGTATGAGCCGACGCAACCTCATGCGCAGGTTCAAGCAGGCGACGGGCCACATGCCGGGGGTCTACCAGCAGATGCTGCGTGTCTCGGCGGCGCGAAAGATGCTCGAGGACGGCGCGCCGTCGATCGAGCAGGTCGGGCTGTCGGTGGGGTACGAGGATGTCGCCTTTTTCCGCCGCGTCTTCAAACGCCACTGTGGCGCCACGCCGTCCGCCTATCGCGACCGGTTCCGCCCGGGCAGGGCGTAGGCCCGGCACCCTTGCGCATGGGAAGGGCCCCTCGCGAAGAGGAGCCCTTTCTTCGTTAAGGTTCAGGATTGCCAAGGGCGGGCGCTGTCAGGGATGGGCGCCCGGTGCTTCGAACAGGATCATCTCGACGCGCTCGTTGCCCGCGACCCAGGCGTCGTGACCGGGCGGGATCTCGAAGAAATCACCTTTCGTGATCGGCGTTTCCTGTCCGCTTTCGACCATCCGGACGACAAGACGGCCGGACAGGCAGTAGCCGGTGTGGTGCATCGGGCAGGTATCGGGATGGCCGAGGAGCGGCTTTTCGTCCGCCTCCCAGGTCCAGCCGGGTTCGAACACGGCGTGCATGCCGGTCGAGCCCTGTCCCGTCTTCACGATGTCGATGCCGCCACGGTCCTTCATGTCGAGCCGCTCGTCGGGGCGCTCGAAGCGGTGGGTTTCGATGGCGTTGGTCATGTCTTTCCTGCCTTTCGGAGAGCCGGTCGCGACGGACCGGCCTCATTACTCATTACATGTGTATGATTTCGGATTTCAGGGACTGGAGGATGTCCCCGACCTCGCCGCGTGTGCGCGGGTCGTAGTTCAGCGCCTCCATCGTCCCGAGGATGTCGTCGCAGGCGGCATCGTATTCCGCCGCGTCGATCTGCATGCCGCGATGCGCCTCGGCCATGCTGCGGCCCCGGTAGGTGTCGGGGCCGCCGCTGCCGGCGGCAAAGAAATCGCAGGTGTGCTGCTTGATCTCCTCGACCCGCTCCGGTTGGTCCGCATAGGGCGCGAACCGGTGCCCGATCAGCGGGTTGTCCATATGGGCGGCGACGGCCCCGTCAACGATCCGGCGGATGCCGGCGGCGCCTCCGAGGCGCTCGTACAGCGTCACGGTTTGCAAGTCTGTGGCGACCTGGCTGGTCATGGCTGTTCCTTTCTGATCTGTCCGGGGACGTGTTCAGGCGGGTTGGGAACGCGCGGCCCTGACGGCCTCTGCCGTCATCGGCTTGCCGCCGATGGCCCATTCGCCGCTCGCGATCTCCTGCACCCGGACCCAGGTGACGCCGCGCATGGCCTCGCCCTCGACGCCGACCATCGCTTCGGTCACGTCATGGATCATCCGCTGTTTCTGGTCGTCGTCAAAGACGCCCGCGATCAGTTCGATATCAACAAGGGGCATTGTCTTCTCCTTTCGTGCTGGTCGGATTTCCTGTGCCGGAACCAATCGGCATGGGCGCAAAATGCCAGCCAGCCTCGTGATCGCGCCAGTTCACGAACTGAATCGCTGCCGGTACAGAGTCTGAACTGGCTTGGCGCGGGGGGAATCTGTCATGATGCAGACCCGAGACCGAAAGGAGGTCTGCCATGACCAATGCGAGCTACAAGCAGTTCTGCCCGGTTGCGATGGCCGCCGAAGTGCTGTGCACCCGCTGGACGGTCGTGCTGTTGCGCGAACTGGTCGCGGGATCGACCCGGTTCAACGAGTTGCGGCGGGGCGTCCCGCGGATGTCTCCGGCGCTGCTGTCGAAACGCCTGAGCGAGCTGGAGGCGGCGGGCGTCGTGGAACGCAGGCGGTTGACCGACCCGCCGGACGTGGATGCCTACCGGCTGACCCAGGCCGGGAAGGACCTGCAGCCGGTGATCGAGGCGATCGGCATGTGGGGGCAGAAATGGGTCGAGACCGAGCCGTCGCTCGAGAACCTAGATCCGGAATTGCTCATGTGGGACATGCGCCGCAATCTCGACACGACGCCGGTGCCCGACCGGCGCGTGGTGATCGAGTTCATCTACCCCGAATTGCCCGAGGCACAGCGCAAGTGGTGGCTGATCGTGGAGCCAGACCGGACCGTGGACCTTTGCCATATCGACCCCGGCTTTGACGTGGATCTTTATGCGACCGTCGATCTGCGGACGATGACGGAGATCTGGATGGGCCTGCGGTCTGTGGCCGATGCAGTGGACCGCGATGCGCTGCTGCTTGTGGGATCGTCCGAGCTGACGCGCTCGATGCAGACCTGGCTGGGCCTCAGCCCCTTCGCACAGCAGGAAAAGCTGGCAAGCTGATCGCCTTGCAAGGGGGGCCGGGTGCCTGCTGCATCAAGGCCGGGCGGATTGCCGGAAAGGCGATAGAACCTGCGTCCAAGAACGCGGCCTGACACCGATGATCATGTTGCGCCCGAGGGCGTGGGGCTGACCAGACACGGCCCGGCACCCGTTCGCCAAACTTTGTGAATATGGCCATGAAACCTGATTCCATTCAGCAAGTCGGCCCAATCAAACCCAAGAATGGCGGAAATTGTTCCTAATTTCCGCCAAATTTGACGAGCATCTTTCCCAAAGTCGAAGCCGTAGGTTTGGGAGAGGTTCCAATGCATTGTGCAATTGAGCGACGAAAGGCGGGTCGCACCCCACCTCCTATCCCTTCGGACAGGGACGGCGCGAACGAGTAGGTAAAACGCCCCGAACGGGACACCTGCAGTCCGTCCGCGGGGATGACCACCAGGCCATTCCCCGTGATAGACCCGCCAAGCGACTTTAATACCGGGTTAATCAACTATCGGTACAGTTTTAATCAACATTCGTGAAACGGCCTGTCGAAACGCCCGGTCTGTCGAACGAGGATGCACGGAGGCCAAGATCATGGCGAAGGCGAAGAAAGTACTTGTGATTGGTGGTGATGGTTTTTGCGGATGGCCGACGGCGCTGCACCTGTCCGAGCTGGGACATGATGTGGTGATCGCGGACAACCTGTCGCGCCGATCCATCGACGCAGAGCTTGGTGCGGAAAGCCTGACGCCCATCGCATCGATCGAGGAGCGGATCTCGGCGTGGAAGGACGTCTCTGGGAAAACCATCGGATTTGCCCAGATCGACGTCGCAAAGGATATCGCCGAACTGCGTGACCTGCTTGAAGAGATGCGTCCGGACACCGTCATTCACTTCGGCGAACAGCGCGCGGCCCCCTATTCGATGAAGGGGCTTGAGCAGAAGATCTACACCGTCGACAACAACATCAACGCGACCCACAACCTGCTGGCGGTCATCTCGGAAACCGGGATCGACCCGCATGTGGTCCACCTTGGCACGATGGGCGTCTACGGCTACGACGGCGACGGGCTGGAAATTCCCGAAGGCTATCTGACGGTTTTTGTTCCCGGCGAAGACAGGATGTTCAAACGCGATATCCTGTACCCGACGAACCCGGGCAGCGTCTACCACATGACCAAGTCGATGGATCAGCTGTTGTTCCAGTTCTATGCCAAGAACAACATGATGCGGGTCACCGATCTGCACCAGGGCATCGTCTGGGGCACGCAGACCGAGGAAACGCGCCGCGATGAACGCCTGATCAACCGCTTCGATTACGATGGGGATTACGGCACCGTTCTCAATCGTTTCCTGATGCAGGCCGCCGTGGGCCATCCGCTGACCGTGCATGGCACGGGCGGGCAAACCCGCGCCTTCATCCATATCCAGGACACCGTGCTCTGCGTCGCGCTGGCCGTTGCCAACCCGCCGGAGCGGACTGGCAAGGTCAAGATCCTGAACCAGATGACCGAAACGCATCGGGTGCGCGATCTTGCCTACCTGGTTGCCGATATTGCCGATGCCGAAGTCGCGCTTGTCGACAATCCGCGCAAGGAAGCCGCCGAGAACGAGCTGAAAGTGTCCAACGCCACCTTCCTTGACCTGGGGTTGAAGCCGATCACGCTGGCCGAAGGCTTGCTGGAGGAAACCGTGGGGATCGCGGCCAAATACGCGCATCGCTACAAGCCTGACACGGTGGCCTGCGTGTCGACCTGGACCGACCAGCAAAAGCCGGGCGTCGTACGCAAGAAACCCGCGCGGCAAGTCGCAGGCAAGGCCGCCTAATCACGAAATGGAACTATGACCAAGAAGGGCAGGGCGCGCATGGCTAACCTTGCCCCTCGTCATATGAGGAGTGCGGGTCATGCGTCTCGTCGGAATCCTAGCGACTTGTTTTATCCTGCTGGCGGCCCTGATCTACGGGTTCCAGCACCGCGATGAAATCGCCCTGCAGTTTGCGGACCGCATCAAGGACATGATGCCGGCCGAGCTTGCCGTCGTGGATGCGCATGATCTGCCTGTCACCTCCGTGCCGACCGAGGTTGTCATGCCCATGCGCGAAGCAGGGCGGCTGAACGCCTTCACCGGCTTTCCGGGCTATACGAAGGCGACCTTTGCCTTGCCGCGCAACAGCGTACCGCAGTCGGGCGTGCTGGTGCTTGATCTCGATGGCGACTTGGAGCCCGGTGCGCAGGGGACCCTGCGCATCACGGTCAACGGCGTGCGCCGCACCGAATTGGTTCTCGACGAAGGCCGTCTGCGTCGTCGCATCATGGTGCCTTTGAACATCCGCGACCTGTCCGGCCGCAACGTGGTCGTGGCGCTGTCGGCAGAGGGCCGCGCCCCGCAGGCCGAATGCTCGGCCGATTGGGCAGGCGGAGTCGTTGCCCAGGTCATGCCATCGTCGCATGTAAAGCTCGTGGTGGACGCCCCCATCACCGATCCCGCCGACCTACTTTTGTCGAACATGGCGCCTTTGCGCCTTGAATGGCCCGCCGATCACAGGCTGCGGGCGCATGCCCTGAAGGCCGCGCATCTGCATTCGGTCAGACAGGGAGCGATCCTGTTCGCGGATGCAAACACAGGTGGGCTGACGCCGAACGAGGACCTGCTCAAGGTTCTCGAAGACCAGGCCGGCCATATTCAGGACAATGACGAGGACCCGCTTGATCTTGTCACTGCGTTTGGGCGCAAGCGCTCTGTCTCGTTCGAGGGAGAGGCGCAATGGCGCGTCACTTTCGACCGGCGCCAGTTCCCCCGGGGCGCGGCGGCGTCGCAGCTGGATTTCGCCATGACCTACGACGCCGCAGGTGGCGCCAGCGGTTGGTTGCTGTCGGTCCGTTTGAATGATCGCCTGGTACATTCCGAAGAGCTGACCTCGGCCTCTGGCAGGGTGGCCCGCAGCATCCAGCTGCCGAGTGACGAACAGCAGATGATCAACGATGTGCGGGTCGTCCTGACCAGTGCCGAAAAGCGCGAAGGCCGGTGCTCGCCGGCGCGACCGGCCACCGCCGATATCGAAATCGCACGCCTGACCTTGGCCGAGCCGGAACCCGACACCCCCTGGGGGGATTTGCAAGCAGTCCTCTCGGGCGAGTTGCACGTCGAAGCACATTCACAGCTGGATGCCGTCGGCGCACAATTGTCGCTGGATCTGATGAATTCGATCCTCGGGGGCGATGCACTGCTGCTCAACGCCGGGCTGTCTGATGCGACTTCGCTGCCGCTGGTCACCGCCGTGCCGATCAAAGCCCTGCCGTCCTTCCTACAGCAGGTGGATCACGGGACCAGCTGGATCGTGATGCCCGCCGTCGAGGATGAGCAGGAACTGACCATCGTGCGCGCCGCGAACGCGGATCAGAGTCTGTTTGCCTCTGCACCGCGTGCCGTTCTGGTGGTCCAGCAGCGCCCGCATTACTCCAGCGCGAAAGTTCAGTGATGACTGTTCCGGGTGAGCCCAAGGAGCCGGTGCAGGTCGGCCGCGCAGACGTACAGTTCTGGTCGGTGGACAGCGCCCCTCGGCGTTTCGCCAGCAAGGTGCCGCAGCATACGGCACCGCTGATGCTTGGGTATTTCACGGTCGTCAGCCTGCTCCTGCTGTGGGCCATCAACGAGATTCCGGTGCTGAATGCCACCTTCCCGCACAACGACCTGATCTTTGCCCCGGCCCATGGAAGCCATGCCATTGCGGTGAGGATCTTTGTGATCTCCTTCCTGACGGCCTTTGCGCTGACCTGCGACCGTTCGGTGTTGCGGCGGGCGGGTGTCTTCCTGGACATGGTTTGCAGCTACGCGGCGCTTTGCCTGCTGATGGACGTCATGGCGCATGTGCTGCTCTGGCAGACCAATGTTGTCCTGTCCCTGCACATCATCGAAATCGCTTCTGGTCTTGGCGGCTTTGCGATCTTTTCGTTCAAGCTGCTTGAACGCGGTGAAATGCCGTCGCGCATTCGGCTGCAGATCAACACGCACAAGACCCGTAGCATCGCGCTCCGCCTGATCGTGGTGATCATGGTGGCGGCGGGCATCGCGTGGTACGTGGCGTCTCTGGATCTTTGGTTGGAACAGGCGCTCCGCCGTATCACCCTGCTTGGGGGCATCGGGCCGGGTGTCTTCCTTTTCCTGCCCACGTTCTTCATGCTGTTGTACCTCGGCGCCCGGGTCGAAGCGCGGATGGCGCCGTTGGCCGAGTTTGCCCCGGACCTGACCATCTTTGTGCCTGCGCATAACGAGGAATACATCATCGCCGATACGATCCGTGCGATGGATGTCGCGGCGGAACGCTATGACGGGCAGGTCAAGCTTCTGGTGATGAACAACAATTCCTCGGACGACACGGCGCGTGTTGCGATGGGGGCCCTTGCCGCCTGCAGCGCCTTGAAGGGCGAGGTGATCGATGTGCCCAAGCCTGGAAAGGCCAATGCGCTGAATGCCGGGCTCGACGCGGTCGAAACCGAATTTTGCGTGCGCGTGGATGCCGACACCCAGCTGGGGCCGGAGTCGCTGCGACAGGCGATGCGCCATTTCGCGGACCCGCAGGTTGGCGTGGTCGGCGGGGTCCCCCTGCCGCCGGGCGGAGGGCTATTTGACCGCGCGCGCTTCCTGGAGGTCGCGGTCAAACACGCCTTCTATTCGGTCGCCTTCGGAACCATCGACTCCGTTGTTGGCATTCCCGGCATGTTCTCGGTCTACCGCACCGAACTACCTCGGCAGCTTGGCGGGTTCGTCGAGGGCATGAACGGCGAAGATACCGACATTTCCCTGCGCGCCGGAGAGATGGGCTATCGCCTGGTCGTCGATCCCAAGGTTCAGTACATTTCCGAGGTGCCGGCGACCTACAAGCATATGCGCGAACAGCGGACGCGCTGGTTTCGTTCGACGTTCCATATCTCGTCGCGTTGCCGGGACCTGATCTTCTCTCGGCATGCAACGGTGCGTGGCAAGGTCGTTCTGCCCTACATGCTGATCAATTCCGCCCGCCGCGCGATGATGGTCCCGTTGCTGTTGTTCGGACTGATCGAATACGTCACCGCCTTCAACGCCTTCAACACGCTGCTCTGGCAATCCGTCATTGCCTTGACGGTCGGCGCGCCCGCGCTGATGGCGATGTTTTGTGCGCTGCTGATGAAGTCACCCAAGGCCGTTTTCTACCTTCCCGAATACCTCTTGTTTCGAGTGATGCGCGCCTACTTCACGCTGGAGTCGATGCTTTCGATCAACATCAGGGCATATGGCGAACATCCCTATTCACGCAGTGCGCTGTCGCGCCCGGCGCCTCCTTCGGTCCGGATCGCCTGAACCGGACTACTTGAGCCCGAACGGAGCGTAGTTCGCCAAGGCGGCGGTTACGGCACGGATCGTATCCGTCTTGCGCGGACCTTCATGGCATTGCGGCAGGATCCCCTGATCCTGGCAAAAGCGCTGATGCGCGGCGATGGTCGATTTCGTCAGCCAGCCGTTAATTCGTCCGTGATAATAGCCCTGCATCCGCAACTCCCTTTGCAGGATGCGGACATAGGCATTCGGCGAGATGCGATAGGCCGTCAGGGCCGCGCGCTGAAAGTGCTCTCGCGGGGTGGTGGCGATGATGCGGTCGGCTTCACGGAAAAAGGAGCGGGGCGAGGTGTCCGCAGCCAGGAACATCCGTTCCGAGGCAAGTATACGGTCGCGAATGCCGTCGACCTCGATCAAGGCCGTGCGTCGGGCACGGATCGCCCGGCTGTACCGTTCCGCCTTGGTCAGGTAGACGAGCGCGGCCTCGGCCGACGGTCCATCTCCAAGCAGCCCGTCGCGTTCGACCTGCTCGACCAGGCGGGGAGGGGCCGGAAGCGGCAGCCGGTTCCAATTGAACCGCAAGAGCAGGGGGCGCGCCGCTTTGTCGTCGCCCCGGTCGATCAGGTCCATCAGTATTTCCAGGCCGCGCTGCGGGTTCGAGTGCTTGCCAAGTTGCCTGTCGACATGCGCCAGACCCAGCTGCCGCTCGGCCCCGGGCATGTCTTCTGCAATGGCGCGCTGCAACAGGTCGAAAGCTGTCGCGCCATTGCCCAGCGCTGCCTCGGTCCGGGCAAGCGGTGCCAATGCGTAGGGCCGCCCTTTGGCGATTGCCCTTTCATACCAGAGCTTTGCGGTAGGCAGATCGACCGCGGTGCCAATGCCTTGGCGAAAGAAGGTCCCGACCTGCTGTAGTGCCTTGGGCTCTCCGGTTTCGGCCAGCTTGATCATCTGTTCCAGAGCTTGCTCGGGCGCGGTGTCTACAAGCCCCATGATCTCGAGGAAGAGTTCATTGAACTCTTCCCTGTCGTAGGTTTTGGAACCCGGCGCGTCGGTCGAAGGCGCGCGTTGATGTTCCTTTGAAATGGTGTCCTGCGCGAGCAACGTCGCCGGGATGAGGGGCAACGAGAAGGCGCTTATGCCCACAAGCAGAAACGGGAGCAGATTCATCTCAACACCGGAACGTTTGATGCGCGGGCAGTGTACAATGACAGTCTACGGCGTGCCATCAAGGTGGCGCAATTCTCCGGAGACAAATATTCGCAAATTGCCGGAGAAGATGGTCGTTGGTTCAACCAATGGCAGGACCTGCCTTTCTGCAAGGCGGAGCCAGACGCTCAGGCGTTTCGCGCCGCATCCGTAACTGGCGCGGTTCACGCCTCCAGACAAAAGAACAAATGTCAGGCGGTCAGGGGGGCCTCGGCCTTTGGTCTCATCCGGTCCTTTTGGCAGGGAGGAGCCACCGGTAGGGCGTCAACCGGCGCGGGGGCCGTTGTAGTCGGTGTCCGAAACCTTTTCGAGCCAGTCGGCGGCGCTTCCGTCCTGTGCCTCCTGAATGGCGAGATGGGACATGGCGAACTCGGGGGCGGCGCCGTGCCAGTGTTTCTCATCCGGGGCAAACCAGACCGTGTCGCCGGGCCGCAGTTCCTGCACCTGTTCGCCCTCTTTCTGCGCGAGGCAGAGGCCGGAGAGGATGTGCAGGGTCTGACCCAGGGGGTGGGTGTGCCACGCGGTCCGGGCGCCCGGTTCGAACGTGACGATCAGGGCGTGCACACGGGCCGGATCGGGCGCGGCGATGACAGGGTCGAAACGGACGGTGCCGGTGAAATAGTCGGGGTTGGGGGTTATGGAAGGGCGGGAACCGGCGCGGTGGATCAGCATGGTGGGCCTCTTGGCTGTTGGCGTCGCGCCCACCCTAGGCGATTCCGGGCGCAGGGGAAGCCCGGGCGATTGGCCTCGATCCTCGAGATCATCGCGGCGCAAGGCGCGGCATATAGGACAGGAATTTCGATATGACGCTGTCGATTGTCATGTCGCGGAAACGAAAAACCGCCGTGGTGGCGTCCACGGCGGTTTTCCTGATCTGCTGTCGGTGGGGCGCGCGCCCCGCCAATCCGGGTTCAGAGCTCGGGATAGATCGGGAAGCGTTTGCAGAGGGCGGCGACCTCGGCGCGGACCTTGGCCTCGACCTCGGCGTTGCCGTCCTCGCCGTTGGCGGCCAGGCCGTCGACCACCTCGATGATCCAGTCGGCGATCTGGCGGAACTCGGCCTCGCCGAAGCCGCGGGTGGTGCCCGCCGGCGATCCCAGCCGGATGCCACTGGTCACGGTGGGCTTTTCCGGATCGAAGGGCACGCCGTTCTTGTTGCAGGTGATATGCGCGCGCCCCAGCGCCTTTTCGGTGGCATTGCCCTTGACGCCCTTGGGCCGCAGGTCGACCAGCACCACATGCGTGTCGGTGCCATGCGTGACCGTGTCCAGCCCGCCCTTGATCAGCTGGTCCGACAGCGCCTGCGCGTTCCGGATCACGTTCTGCTGGTAGGTCTTGAAGTCCGGCCGCAGCGCCTCGCCGAAGGCCACCGCCTTGGCCGCGATCACATGCATCAGGGGGCCGCCCTGGATGCCGGGGAAGATCGCCGAATTCACTTTCTTTGCGATATCTTCATCATTGGTCAGGATCATGCCCCCACGCGGCCCGCGCAGGGTCTTGTGCGTGGTGGTGGTGGCCACATGGGCATGCGGGAAAGGCGAGGGATGTTCGCCCGCGGCCACCAGACCGGCGAAATGCGCCATGTCGACGTGCAGCCAGGCGCCGACGCTGTCGGCGATCTCGCGCATGCGGGCGAAATCGATCTGCCGCGGGATGGCCGACCCGCCGGCGATGATCATCTTCGGCTGGTGCTCCTGCGCCAGCGCCGCGACCTGGTCGTAGTCCAGCGTGTTGTCCTGCTGGCGCACGCCGTATTGCACGGCGTTGAACCACTTGCCGGACTGGTTCGGTTTCGCACCGTGGGTCAGATGGCCGCCGGCGTCCAGGCTCATGCCCAGGATGGTGTCGCCGGGCTTCAAAAGCGCCTGGAAGACACCCTGGTTGGCCTGGCTGCCCGAGTTCGGCTGCACGTTGGCAAAGCCGCAGTCGAACAGCTGTTTCGCCCGGTCGATGGCCAGGTTTTCGGCCACGTCAACCCACTGGCAGCCGCCATAGTAGCGCCGGCCGGGATAGCCTTCGGCGTATTTGTTCGTCATGACAGAGCCCTGCGCCTCCATCACCGCGCGAGAGACGATATTCTCGGAGGCGATCAGCTCGATCTCGTCGCGCTGCCGGCCAAGCTCGCCGGTGATCGAGCCAAACAGTTCGGGGTCGCACGAGGCGAGGGACTCGGTGAAGAAACCGTCGTCACGGTGGGGGGCGTTCATGGCGCTGCTCCTTTGGATTCGGATTGCGAGGTTTCGTATAGGAAACCGGCTCTGACTCAAAGTAGGTAAAGCGACGGGCTGCAACATACCAGCGGCATGGCGGCCCGGGCACTGGCCCCTGCCGGGAGTTTGTGCTTCCATCCGCTCCGGATGGAGACAACAGGAAACCCCCGATGAGCTTACGGATCGCCTTTTGTGCGTCCAACGCGCCGATCGCGCAATCGGCGCGCGCAGGTCTTACACGCCGCTATGGCGATCATGCCGAAGACGGTGCGGATGTGATCGTCGCGCTGGGTGGCGATGGTTTCATGCTGCACACGTTGCACCGGACGCAGGAACTGGCGGTGCCGGTCTACGGCATGAACCGGGGCACCGTGGGCTTTCTGATGAATGAATATTCCGAACACGGGCTGGTAGAACGGCTGACCGCGGCGGAAGAGGCGGTGATCAACCCGTTGGCCATGCGTGCGACCTGCACCGACGGCGAGATACACGAGGCTCTGGCAATCAACGAGGTTTCGCTGCACCGCTCGGGCAGCCAGGCGGCGCGGCTGCGGATCAGCGTCGATGGCCAGGTGCGTATGGCCGAACTGGTCTGCGACGGGGCGCTGGTGTCGACGCCCGCGGGATCGACCGCCTACAACTACTCGGCGCATGGGCCGATCCTGCCCATCGGCGCGGATGTGCTGGCGCTGACCCCGGTGGCGGCCTTTCGCCCCCGGCGCTGGCGCGGCGCGCTGCTACCCAAGGCGGCAGAGGTCAGTTTCGAGGTGCTGGAGGCCGAGAAACGCCCGGTCATGGCCGAGGCGGACGGGGCGGAGGTGCGCGATGTCCTGACAGTACAGATCCGGTCAGAGCCGGGCGTGGCGCACCGGGTGCTGTTCGACCCGGGGCACGGCCTTGAAGAGCGATTGATCCGCGAGCAGTTTGTCTGAAGCGACGGGGGGAGGCATGGAGACAGTGAGCCTCGTCCTGCTGGGAACGGTCGCCTTGATCCTATTGGTTTCGCTTCTTGGTTCTGTGCGCACGTTTTTCCGTGAGCGAAAGATCCGTCGCTTTCGGCGTGCCCAGCGCGATGCTGACCGGTTACAACGCCGCGTCGGACTGGACGACCCACGGGGGCGTCACTAGGGCGCTGGGTTGACCGAAGGGCAAGGCGGTCACTGCGTGTCCTGCGGCTCTTGCCCCCAGGCCTGTCAGGGCTGTTGTTCCTTCAGCTCGAACCCGTCCAATTCATAGCGCTTGCCGCAGGGGCCGTCGCCGTTGCCGCATTGCGCGCCCTGGACGATCAGGGTCAGGACGCCGGGCTGTCCGGTGATGGCCGCGTCCTGGATCGCGTTCAGGAAGATACGGCGATAACGGCCATCTTCCATCCCCAGCCAGAACGAGGTCAGGCAGCCGGCGGGGCCGCAGACCATGTCCGGCGTGCTGTCGCAAAACATCGCACCGTGGTTGATCCGCAGGTCCATCGGCGGTGTACCGTCGATGTCGATCTGCTGCGAGAAGCCATCTCTGACCGTCAATTGACCGTCCAGGACGGTGCAGGCCTCGCGCATGTCGCCAAGAATTTGCGTGGCGGGGTCGGCCAGGGTGCGCCGTTCCAGCTCGCGCTGGTCGAAGTCGGGCAAGGGGCAGTATTTCTGGACCTCGGTGATCGCCGCGTTGGACCCGATCAGCGTAAAGCGGTGGATGACCGGTGCGCTGTCGGCGCTGTCCCAGACATGCAGTTGCGCACGGATGCCGGCCTTGAGCCGGTCGATGCCGCGCAGGTGGGTTTCCTCCAGCGGGGCGCGAAAACTCTCCAGCCCGGTATGGCCGAAATCCAGCGACCCGGCCAGTTGCGAGCCGACGAACAGCAGGCTGTCCAGGCGCGGCGCCGCGACCATGCCGGGCATGTTCTGCGTCGTCAGGCGGTAGGCCAGGGGCTCTCCGGTGGCGCATCCAAGTTCAAAGCAGATGACTTCGTCGTTGCCGTTGCAGACGCGGGCCGTGTGATCGGTCGCCTCTTCGCCGCCGACGAACTCCCAGTTGGCCCAGGCGGCACCGGTCCAGGCGCAGAGGCCGGCAATGGCGAGGATCAGTGCCTTGAAGGCCTTGCTTTGCATGAAGAATCTCCTTTCGCGACGTCACGGGATGAGTCCATGCCCCGACCGGCAGGTCAAGTCATCCGGCGGATCACATCTGCGCAAGCGGATTCCGCGCCATAGTCCGGGTCGGGCCGGCTGCCGGTTGGGTCGAGTCGCTTTCCAACTTTGCAAAGCCGCATGATCGTCAAAGATCACAGCAAGGATTTCGGGGGTTTGCAAATCTTTGCAGGGAGAATTCGCAAATCTTCTGCGATAATCTGTCCTGACTGCCGGTAACAGACTTGCCCGTTTGGCGGTGCAGCGCCTAAGCGAATTGTCAGGGAATAGAGGAGGCACCCTCATGGGCTATCAAGACGTTTATGACAGTGCGCTGGCCGATCCGGAAGGCTTCTGGATGTCGGCGGCCGAGGCGATCGACTGGGAGAAGAAGCCCACCAAGGCCCTCTTCGACCGGGGTGACCACATGTACGAATGGTTCGCCGACGGGATGGTCAACACGTGCTGGAACGCGGTCGACCGTCATGTCGAGGCAGGGCGTGGCGAACAGACGGCGATCATCTACGACAGCCCGATCACCCATACCAAGCGCGAGATCTCCTATGTCGAGCTGCGCAACCGCGTGGCCAACTTGGCCGGTGCGCTGCGCGCCAAGGGCGTGGAAAAGGGGGACCGCGTCATCATCTACATGCCGATGATCCCCGAGGCATTGGAGGCCATGCTGGCCTGCGCCCGCCTTGGCGCGGTGCATTCGGTCGTCTTTGGCGGCTTTGCCTCCAACGAACTGGCGGTGCGGATCGACGACGCCCAGCCCAAGTGCATCATCGCCGCCTCCTGCGGGATGGAGCCGGGCCGCGTGGTTCACTACAAGCCGCTGCTCGATGGTGCCATCGAACAGGCCGCGCACAAGCCCGATTTCTGCGTGATCTTCCAGCGTGAGCAGGAAGTGGCGCACCTGGAAGAGGGGCGCGACTATAACTGGCACGGGTTCCAGTACGGTGTCGAGCCGGCGGAATGCGTGCCGGTCGAGGGCAACCACCCAGCCTATATTCTTTATACCTCCGGCACCACCGGCCAGCCCAAAGGTGTCGTGCGTCCCACGGCTGGGCACCTAGTGGCGCTGAACTGGACCATGAAGAACCTCTACAACGTCGATCCCGGCGACGTGTTCTGGGCGGCGTCGGACGTGGGCTGGGTCGTGGGCCATTCCTACATCTGCTACGGGCCGCTGATCCACGGCAACACCACCATCGTCTTCGAGGGCAAGCCCGTGGGCACCCCTGATGCGGGAACCTTCTGGCGGGTGATCTCCGAACATAAAGTGAAGTCCTTCTTCACCGCGCCCACCGCTTTCCGCGCCGTGAAGCGAGAGGATCCCAAGGGCGAATTCGTCGGACAATACGACCTGAGTTGTCTCAGGGCCGTCTACCTGGCGGGCGAACGCGCCGATCCGGACACGATTCAATGGGCGCAGGATCAGTTGAACGTGCCGGTGATTGACCACTGGTGGCAGACGGAAACCGGCTGGTGCATCGCGGGCAACCCGTTGGGCATCGAGGAATTGCCAACCAAGCTGGGCTCTCCGGCCAAGCCGATGCCGGGCTATGACATCCAGATCCTTGACGAGGGCGGCCACCCCATGCCGAAGGGTGAACTGGGCGCCATCGCGGTCAAGCTGCCGCTGCCGCCGGGTACGCTGCCGACGCTGTGGAATGCCGAGCCACGATTCCGCAAATCCTACCTGGAGCATTTCCCCGGCTACTATGAGACCGGTGACGCGGGCATGATCGACGAGGATGGCTACGTCTACATCATGGCGCGCACCGATGACGTCATCAATGTCGCCGGCCACCGCCTGTCGACGGGCGGCATGGAAGAGGTGCTGGCCAGCCATCCGGACGTGGCCGAATGCGCCGTGATCGGCGTGACCGACCAGCTGAAGGGCCAGCTGCCGCTGGGCTTCCTCTGCCTGTCCTCGGGCGTGAACCGCCCGCACGAGGAGATCGTGGCGGAAAGCGTCAAGCTGGTGCGGGACAAGATCGGCCCCGTCGCGGCCTTCAAGCTGGCCTGCGTGGTGGACCGCCTGCCCAAGACCCGGTCGGGCAAGATCCTGCGCCGGACGATGGTTCAGATCGCCGACGGAGAGGAGTTCAAAGTGCCGGCGACCATCGACGACCCGGCGATCCTGGACGAAATCAGGGAGGCACTGCAGGGGCTGGGTTACGCCAAGGCCTGATAGGCAGGACAGGGTTTCGCCGCCTTCGGCGGCGATCCGCGGGGGCTGTGCCCCCGCGTCTTCGACGCTCCCCCAGAGGTGTTTGGGGCCCAATGAAACAGGCGCCCGCGCCAGCCGAACGCGGGCGGTACCTGTTTGAACGCTGGAAGACAGAACGCCCGCCGCGGGACACGGCGGGCGCTTTGATTTCGGGCGGCCTGGGCGGCGAGCCTCAACTGTAGTGATCGACCGGCGTGCCTGCGATGGCGGCCATGTTCAGCAGGCCCCGTGCGGTGATCGAGGGCGTCACGATGTGAGCGCGGTTGCCCATGCCCATCAGGATCGGGCCAACCTCGAGGCCGCCGCCCTTCATCTTGAGGATGTTGCGCGTGGCCGAGGCGGCATCCGCATGGCCGAAGATCAGCACATTGGCCCCACCCTGCATCCGGTTGCCGGGGAAAAGGCGCGCGCGCAACTCGGGGTCGAGCGCGGCGTCGACGTTCATCTCGCCCTCGTAGCAGAAATCGCAGCCGCGATTGTCGAGGATTTCCAGCGCCGCGCGCAGCCGCTGGCCCGATCCTTCGGCCTGGTTGCCGAACTGCGACTGCGAGCAGAAGGCGATGTTGGGTTCGATCCCGAAGCGGCGGACGTGGCGCGCCGCGCCAATGGCGGTTTCGGCGACCTCCTCGGGCGTGGGCAGCAGCCGCACATGGGTGTCGGCGATGAACAGGGGGCCGTCTTCGAGGATCATCAGCGAGAGGGCACCATGCGGGTGCAGCTTGGACGAACCGAGGATCTCCCTGACATAGTTCAGGTGCCAGCGGTATTCGCCGAACGTGCCGCAGATCAGGCTGTCTGCCTCGTCGCGCTGGACCATGATGGCGCCGATGGCGGTGGTGTTGGTGCGCATGATCGCGCGCGCGAGGTCCGGCGTGACGCCGCGCCGGGCCATGATCTGGTGGTAGGTTTCCCAGTAATCACGATAGCGCGGGTCGTTTTCGGGGTTCACGATGTTGAAATCGCGGTCGGGGCGGATTTCCAGACCCATACGCTCGCAGCGGGTCTCGATTACCTCGGGGCGTCCGATCAGGATCGGGGTCTCGGTGGTCTCCTCGAGGATCGCCTGGGCGGCACGCAAGACGCGCTCGTCCTCACCTTCGGCAAAGACGATGCGGCGGCTGGCGGTGGCGGCGGCCTGGAAGACCGGGCGCATCAGCAGGGCGGACTTGTAGACACTTGCATCCAGCCGTTGCTTGTAGGTCTCGATGTCCGCGAGCGGGCGCATGGCGACGCCGCTTTCCATCGCCGCGCGGGCCACGGCGGTCGACACGACACCCGATAGGCGCGGGTCAAAGGGTTTGGGGATCAGGTAGTCGGCGCCGAAGGTCAGTTGCTCGCCGCGGTAGGCGGCGGCGGCCTCTGCTGACGTCGTGGCGCGGGCGAGCGCCGCAATGCCCTCGACACAGGCGACCTGCATCGCGTCGTTGATCTCTGTAGCACCCACGTCCAGCGCGCCGCGGAAGATGAAGGGGAAACAGAGGACGTTGTTGACCTGGTTGGGGAAATCGCTGCGCCCGGTGGCGATGATCGCATCCGGCGCGGCCTCGCGCGCGAGGTCGGGCATGATTTCGGGCGTGGGGTTGGCCAGCGCAAAGATGATCGGGCGCCGCGACATGCGCCTGACCATTTCCGGCTTGAGAACGCCGGGTCCGGACAGGCCGAGAAAGAGGTCGGCGCCGTCGATCACCTCGTCCAGCGTACGCTTGTCGGACGGCTGGGCAAAGGCGGCCTTTTGCGGGTTCATGTCCTCTGTCCGGCCTTCGTAGACCAGCCCGTGAATGTCGCAGAGCCAGACGTTCTCGCGCTTGACGCCCAGTTTCAGCAGCATGTTCAGGCAGGCGATACCCGCTGCGCCGCCGCCGGTGCTGACCACCTTGATATCGCCCCAGGCCTTGCCCGCGACGTGCAGCGCGTTGGTGGCCGCGGCGCCGACGACGATGGCAGTGCCGTGCTGGTCGTCGTGGAACACGGGGATGTTCATCCGCTCGCGGCAGATCTTCTCGACGATGAAGCAGTCGGGGGCCTTGATGTCCTCGAGGTTGATGGCGCCGAAGGTGGGTTCCAGCGCGCAGACGATCTCTGCCAGCTTCTCGGGGTCGGGCTCGTTCACCTCGATGTCGAAACAGTCGATGTCGGCGAACTTCTTGAACAGGACGGCCTTGCCTTCCATCACCGGCTTGGAGGCCAGCGCGCCGATGTTGCCCAGTCCCAGGACCGCGGTGCCGTTCGAGACCACGGCCACCAGGTTGCCGCGGGTCGTGTAACGGGCGGCGGCGCTTTCGTCCGCCTTGATCTCCATGCAGGCCTCGGCGACGCCGGGGGAATAGGCGCGGCTGAGGTCGCGGCCATTGGCCAGCGGCTTGGTGGCGCGAACCTCCAGTTTCCCGGGCTTGGGGTTCTCGTGATAGAACAGGGCCGCCTGGCGCAAGGTTTCGTTGCTGGATTCGGTCATGGGCAGGCCTTTCGGACAGGGGTAGTTCAACGGTAAACAATCGTGAACGCCGGGTGAAGACTCGTCTATGGCGGTACAGTTTTCGGCTAATTTTGTAAATCGCGCGCGACGCCCGGCACCGGGGGCGGAGTTGGCGGATTTTCCGACCCGACGACCCGGCGTTCACGCTTGCAATCGGGGCGCGCCAGTTTCACGATGAAGGCCCCGAAGTCCCGGAGGTCCCATGTCCCTTGCCGATGCGGCCCGCGCCGTGCGCGAAAACGCCTATACACCTTATTCCCGGTTCAAGGTGGGGGCCGCGCTGCGCACGCCCTCGGGGGCGATCTATGTCGGGTGCAACGTCGAGAACGTGGCCTACCCCGAAGGCACCTGCGCCGAGGCGGGGGCCATCGCGGCAATGGTGGCTGCGGGTGAGACCGAGATCGCCGAGGCCTATGTCATCGCCGACAGCGCCCACCCGGTGCCGCCCTGCGGCGGCTGTCGGCAGAAACTGTTCGAGTTCGCCAAGGGGCATACGCCGGTGACACTGGCCACGCTGGACGGTGTCGAAGAAAAGGTGACCGTGGCGGACCTGTTGCCGGGGGCCTTCGCCAACAGCCACATGGACCGCGCGTGATGGACGCAAGACGGGTCATTGCCGAGCTGCGGCGGGGCGAGGATCCGGCGCCGCGCGACCTGGCCTGGTTCGCGCAAGGGTTGGCCGATGGTACGGTCAGCGCGGCCCAGGGCGGGGCCTTCGCGATGGGTGTCTGCCTGCGTGGCCTTTCCGAGGCCGGGCGCGTGGCGCTTACTCTGGCAATGCGGGACTCGGGCCATGTGCTGGATTGGGATCTCGACGCCCCGGTGGTGGACAAGCATTCGACCGGCGGGGTGGGCGATTGCGTCAGCCTGGTGCTGGCGCCTGCGCTGGCCGCCTGCGGGGTCTATGTCCCGATGATTTCCGGCCGCGGGCTGGGCCATACCGGCGGCACGCTGGACAAGCTGGAGGCGATCCCCGGCTATACGGTCGGCGTGGACGAGGCCATGTTGCGGCATGTGGTGGGGGACGTGGGCTGCGCGATCGTCAGCGCCTCGGCCGATATCGCGCCCGCCGACAAGCGGCTGTACGCGATCCGCGACGTGACGGCGACGGTCGAGAGCCTCGACCTGATCACCGCGTCGATCCTGTCCAAGAAGCTGGCCACCGGGCTGCAATCGCTGGTGCTGGACGTCAAGACCGGCTCTGGCGCCTTCATGAAATCGCCCGATGACGCGCGCGCACTGGCCGAGGCATTGGTGGGCACCGCCAATGCCGCCGGCTGTCCCACGACCGCGCTTATCACCGACATGTCACAGCCACTGGCGCCCGCGCTGGGCAACGCGCTTGAAGTTGACGTCTCGATGGCGGTTCTTACGGGCGAGGCGCAGGGGCCCCTTCTGGACCTCTGTGTTGCTTTGGGGGCGGAATTGCTGACCACAGCGGGGATCGAGGGCGGGGAGGCGAAGCTGCGCAAGGCGATTGCCAGCGGCGCCGCGGCGGAACGGTTTGGCCGCATGGTCTATGCCCTTGGCGGTCCGCTGTCTTTTGTCGAGGATTGGCGGCGGTTCCTGCCCGAGGCGACGGTGATCCTTGAGGTTCCGGCCCCTGCCGACGGCGTTGTGACGGCGATGGACGGCGAGGCGCTGGGCCTCGCGGTGGTCGACCTGGGCGGCGGGCGCCGGGTCGAGACCGACGTGGTGAACCCGGCGGTCGGCCTGTCGGACATGGTGCGCCTGGGTGACAAGGTGCGCCGGGGGCAGCCGCTGTGCCGGGTGCACGCGGCACGCGAGGGGCAGGCCGCAGCAGCGGCGCAGGCGGTTCTGGACGCGATCACGCTGGGCGAGAGCGCGCCCGCCGGGACACCCCTGGTGCTGGAACGGGTGAGCTGATGCGGGCCTTTCTGGTGGTCATGGACTCGGTGGGGATCGGCGGGGCGCCGGATGCGGCGAGTTTCTTCAACGACGGCATGCCGGACAGCGGGGCGGATACGCTGGGCCATATCCTTGATGCCTGCGCGCGTGGCGCGGCAGAACAAGGGCGCAGCGGGCTGCTGCACCTGCCGACTATGGCGGGACTGGGCCTGTACCGGGCCGCCGATCTCGCCTCTGGCGGGGCGCGCGCCGGGGACCACCCCGTGACCGGGCTATGGGGGGCGGCGACGGAAGTCTCGAAAGGCAAGGACACGCCCTCGGGCCACTGGGAGCTGGCCGGTCTGCCGGTGCCCTGGGACTGGCATTATTTCCCCGATACCGTGCCCGCCTTTCCAAAGGGCCTGACGGACGAAGTCTGCCGCCTGGCGGGCACGGACGGCGTGCTGGCCAATTGCCACGGCTCCGGTACGGTCATGCTGGACCGGTACGGCGAGGAACACATCCGAACCGGAAAGCCGATCTGCTACACCTCCGCCGACAGCGTTTTCCAGATCGCCGCACATGAAGAGCACTTTGGCCTCGACCGGCTGCTGACACTATGCGCCGATCTTGCGCCGACCCTGCACGCGATGAAGGTGGGCCGGGTGATCGCGCGGCCCTTCGTCGGTGAGCCCGGCGGGTTCACCCGCACCGGCAACCGGCATGACTATGCCATCAAACCGCCGCAGCCGATCCTGACAAACTGGGTGCAGGAGGCGGGCCGCCGCGTCCATGCCGTGGGCAAGATCGGCGACATCTTTTCCATGAGCGGCATCGACGAGGTGCGCAAGGGCGACGATGTGACCTTGATGCGGCATCTGTCCGACCTGCTGGACGAGGCCGAGGACGGCTCGCTCACCTTTGCCAATTTCGTTGAATTCGATAGCCTTTACGGCCACCGCCGCGATGTCTCGGGCTATGCGCGTCACTTGGAATGGTTCGACGCGGAACTGGCCCGCCTGTTGCCGCGCCTGCGCGAGGGCGACCTGCTGCTGATCACCGCCGACCACGGCAACGACCCGACTTGGACCGGCACGGACCACACCCGCGAACGGGTGCCGGTGCTGATCGCGGGACGGGGCCAAGGCAGCATCGGGCAGGTTGGGTTTGCGGATGTGGCGGCCAGTGTCGCCGCGCATCTGGGTGTGCCGGCGCAAGGGCCGGGAAGGAGTTTCCTGTGAAAGACGAAGAAGAGCGCCGCCCGATCACGGACGAAGAACAATTGGACCGCATCGCGCGCCTGCCCAAGGTCGAATTGCACCTGCATTTCGAGGGCGGCGCACCGCCGGGGTTCATCCGCGGGCTGGCCAAGCAGAAGAAGGTCGACATCAGCGGGATCTTCAACGAGGACGGCTCCTACGCCTACCGCGACTTCTGGCATTTCCTCGAGGTCTACGAGGCGGCGACCTCTGTCCTGAAAACGCCCGAGGATTTCGCCCGGCTCTGTACCGCCGTGCTGGAGGAAAGCGCGCAAAACGGCGTGGTCTATTCGGAAACCTTCCTCAGCCCGGATTTCTGCGGTGGCGGCGACGTGGGGGCGTGGCGCGAGTACCTGCAGGCCATCCGGGAGGCGGCAGAGGCGGCGGAACGCGACATGGGCGTGACCCTGCGCGGCATCGTCACCTGCATTCGCCATTTCGGTCCGGAAAAGGCCAAGCGCGCGGCGCTCTGCGCGGCGGAAACCGCAGGCGACTGGCTGGTCGGCTTTGGCATGGGCGGGGACGAGAAACAGGGCCGCCAGGGCGATTTTGCCTACAGTTTCGACATGGCGCGCGAGGCCGGGCTGCGGCTGACCAGCCACGCGGGCGAATGGAACGGCCCGCAGGAGGTGCGCGAGGCGGTCGAGGATCTGCGCGTCGAGCGCATCGGCCACGGGGTGCGCGCGGCCTCTGACCTGGCGGTCGTCGACATGCTGGCCGAACGCGGGATCACGCTGGAGGTCTGTCCGGGATCCAATGTCTTTCTAGGGGTCTATCCCACGCTCAGGGCGCATCCCGTCGACATGCTGCGCAAACGGGGGGTGAATGTCACCGTATCGACCGATGATCCGCCATTCTTCCACACGACCATGCGGCAAGAGTACCTTGGCCTTGCACGCGCCTTCGGTTGGGACGAAGAGGTATTCGCAGAGATCAACCGCACCGCCCTTGATGCCGCATTCTGCGACGCGGCCACGAAAGAGGCGGTCCTGAAGAAACTGGAGCACGCATGAGCGAGACCCTCACCGTCGTCAAACACCCGCTGGTACAGCACAAGCTGACCCTGATGCGCGAAAAGGGCACCTCGACCGCCAGTTTCCGGCGGTTGCTGCGGGAAATCAGCCTGCTGCTGGCCTACGAGATCACCCGGGACCTTCCGCTGTCGGAGCGGCGCATCGAAACCCCCATGTGCGAGATGGACGCGCCGGTGATCGAGGGCAAGAAGCTGGCGCTGATCTCGATCCTGCGGGCGGGCAACGGCCTGTTGGACGGCATTCTGGAACTGGTCCCGGCGGCGCGGGTCGGCTTTGTCGGGCTTTACCGCGACGAGGAAACGCTGCAGCCGGTCCAGTATTACAACAAGCTGCCGACGCAGATGAACTCGCGCCTGGCGATTGTGGTGGACCCGATGCTGGCCACCGGCAACTCCTCGGCGGCTGCCGTCGACCTGGTGAAACAGGCCGGTGCCACCGACATCCGCTTTCTCTGCCTGCTGGCGGCGCCCGAGGGTGTGCGGCGCATGGCCGAGGCGCATCCTGACGTGCCGGTCGTCACTGCCGCGCTCGACGAGCGGCTGAACGAACAAGGCTACATCGTTCCGGGTCTCGGCGACGCGGGCGACCGGATGTTCGGCACCAAGTAAGGACGCAGGCGGCGGGTCGGGCGTCCCCTTTGGCGGGGCGTCCCGCCAGCCGCGACAATCCCTCGGAAACCCTATCATTGTGCATGGCCGTGGCCGTGGTGAACTCCGGCAGGCCAAGGTTTTCAAGGCTTTACAGGTCGTGTTCCGACGCGATACTCTGATGGGTAGCATCTGTGGGGACAGACATGACGTTGAAATCGCTTCCATTTCTTGCGCTTGCCGTTTCCGGATTCGGAATTCTTTCTCTGCCAGCGGCCGCGCAAACCTCCGCCCGGGATGTTCCGGCCAACTTCCCTCCAGCCTCTTTCACGGGCCGCCAGTTCGTCGATAACCGGGGCTGCGTCTATGTGCGTGCCGGCTATGACGGGGCGGTGACATGGGTGCCAAGGGTTACGCGTCAGCGCGAACAGATCTGCGGCCAGACGCCGACCTTCGGATCGCAAGATGTGGCTGCACCCGCCCCGCCTGCGCCCACCACGACCGAGCCGGTGCAGATCACGGTGACGCCGCCCGCCGCCGCCTCGGCCCCGGCACGCACGACGACAACGGCGCCGGCGGCCACGCCGCGTTCCACCGTCCGCGCGGTCAAGCCGGTGACGGCGCAACCGCCGCGCATTGTGCGTCGCGTGCCCAGGTCCGTCGTGCCGTCCCCACGGGCACCGGCGCTGCAGGCCGCATCGGGCGCTTTTGCCTGCGTCGACGGAGAGACCTTCCGCGTGGTGAACGGGATGAAGCTGCGCGCCAGCTGTGGCCCGCAGACAGCACCCCATGCCACCATCATCCGCCGTGGCGAGGCGCCCGCCCCGGGCAAGAACGTCCATTACAACAGGAACAGCTGGCACGGCAGCAGCCTGACCTTGCCGCCGGAAACGCGGATCGTGCCCAAACATGTGTTTGAGAAGCAGGACACCCAGGTCGCGCATGTTCCCACAGGCTATCGTCCCGCCTGGAGCGATGACCGGCTGAATCCCTATCGTGCCTGGCAGACCGTCAAGGGCCACCAGGACACCCAGAAGGTCTGGACCAACACAGTCCCGCGCAAGCTGGTCGTCCAGGCGCGCCGCCACGAGGTCAAACCGCCGGTCATCGTTGGCCGGGCCGCGTCGCCGCTGCCACTGACCACCATGGCCGTCCCTGGTGGCAAAGCCCCCAGGGCTTCGGGCGAACCGGAGGTCAAGGTGGGCCGCTGGATCGAGGTCGGGGCCTTCACCACGTCGGACAAGGCGCGGTATGCGGCGCATCGGCTGCAATCCTCCGGCCTCAGCGTGCGCATGGCTAACATCAGCCGCAACGGGCGGCATCTGTCGCTGCTGCGGGTCGGGCCCTATGCCACTTTCGACGAATTGAAGATGGCGCTGCGTCGGGTTCATAGCACCGGGTATACCCAAGCCTACATCCGCTGAACGCGATGAGCCGGGAACCGTCGACGCCCGTCTGCCACCGGCAGGCGGGCGTTTTCTTTCGGTTCGATCCGTCTGGTTCTCAGGCGCCGCAGATCCCCTGCAGGCGAACCCAGTCCGCATCGCTGAGCACCTGTCGGCTGCCTTCGCCGGCGCGAGGGTCGGCCTCGATCAGGGCAAGCGTGCGTTCTCCGGTGATGTCCAGCGCATAGGCAAAGGGCGTGCTGCGAATATCGGCGCGGTCAAAGGCGGCGATCAGGGGATCGGTCGGCGGCAGGGCCGGCGTTTCGGCCATGATGTGTTCGGCATAGGACGACAGCGCGCCATCGGGCAGGGCGCCCGTCGTCAAGAGGCGTAAGCTGGCCACCAGCCCCGTGTGATCCAGCAGCGCGGCCAGCGGATCGGTCTCCGCGGCGCGCACCGTCTCGGCCAGCACAAAGCCTGCCGCCACATCGGGATCCTCGAAATCCTCGACGACCCCGTGGTTCAACAGGATGATCCCGCCGGGCAGATGCGCGCTGACTCGTGCGCCGCCGGGCAAGATCACGATCCTGCCCCGGTTCAACAGGCGGCTGGCCAGCCGCTCCAGCGGCTGCTGCGCGTCGCGGGTTGCGCAGGGTTTGCCCGCGACCCTTTCGATATGGTGCAACAGGTTGTTGCCGATCTCGACCCGTTTGACCGGCGGCACCACGGTCACCGCGTAGCGTTCCAGTGCATTCGGCAACCAGAAGACAGCCGCCGCCGCAAGCGCGGCCAATGTGCCGCCTGTCAGCAGGAACCGCAGCTTGCCGGGGCGCGGACGTCGCCGGTCGATGGCGCGCAGCAACCGGTCGATCCCGTTGATCATCTCGCTCTCGGAGCCGTCCAGTTCCAGCGTTTCCTCGGGAGCATTGTCGGGGTGATAGATGGCCGGGATGTCCTTGCCATTGGCCCGGTTGACCGCCCCCAGCGACCAATGCGCCAGCGCGGTGCCATTGATGTCCGAGAGCGTCAGCGTCGCCTCGCCCAGGGACACGATCACTTCGCGCCGCTGCTCGTCCGGCGACGGACGCCAGAGGCCGGTCGCTTCGAGACGGGAAAATTGTTTCAGGGCGGTCATCGGGGCCTGCTCTGCCTCGTGTTTGCCGGACGCTAGCACGGGGCGCGGGGTTGGGCAATCTGGCCCGCACCGCCGACGGCAGGATCAACTGGGGTCAATGACGCTGTAGGGGCCGAAGGCCCGGTCCCGCTTCGGGATCAAGTCGCTTTCGAACCGGACGTGGGCCGCCGCGATGTCGGGATCATCGACAACGAGGATCGTCTCTATAGGGCTGCCCTGACCACGACACCGCCCACCTTCTCCAGCAGTGGCAAAGCTGTCGCCTGGCTGGTCGGGTAGGCGTCCCTGTCTTCAGGGTTGGGCGTCAGGCAGGCATTGACGCAAACGCCCATCTTTCCCTCAAGGATCGGCAGTGGCCAACGTGCGTGGGGACGCATCATGCCCTTGCCGATGGGAAGATCCTAAACAGCGCCGGCAGGTCGGGGCGCCACGAGGATGGCGTTTCCTCACTCCAGCGACTTGGCGGCCTCGCGCAGCGCGAATTTCTGGATCTTGCCGGTCGAGGTCTTGGGCAGTTCCTGGAAGACCACGGCCTTGGGGGTCTTGAACCCGGCCAGCCGTTCGCGGGCATAGGCGACAAGCTCGGCTTCGGTGACCTCGTGCCCGTCCTTCAGTTCGACGAAGGCACAGGGCACCTCGCCCCATTTCTCGTCCGGCTTGGCGACCACGGCACAAAGCAGCACCGCGTCATGGCCCATTAGAACGCCCTCGACCTCGACCGAAGATATGTTCTCGCCCCCCGAGATGATGATGTCCTTGGCCCGGTCGGCGATCTGCAGGTAGTTGTCCGGGTGCATCACGGCGATGTCGCCGGAATGGAAATAGCCGCCGGCAAAGGATTCCGACGTGGCCTTCGGGTTCTTGTAGTAGCCTTTCATGACACCGTTGCCGCGGAACTTGATCTCGCCCTTGGTTTCGCCGTCGCGGGTGACATCCGCGCCGGCCTCGTCATGGACCGTGATGTCCTCCATGAAAGGCATGGCGACGCCCTGGCGGGCCTTGATGGCGGCGCGTTCGTCGCCCTGTTTCGGCTCCCATTCGGCTTTCCAGGTGCATTCCGTGGCCGGCCCGTAGGTTTCGGTCAGCCCGTAGACCTGCGTCACGTTGAATCCCATCGGCTCGATCTTGGCCAGTGTGGCGGGGGCAGGGGGGGCGCCCGCCGTAAAGACCTCGACGATGTGGTCGAATTCGCGCCGCTCGGAGTCGGGTGCGTTGATCAGCGTGTTCAGCACGATCGGCGCACCGCCGAAATGCGTTGCGCCCTCGTCCGCGATGGCGTCATAGATCGCCTTGGCGCGGATCTCGCGGCAGCAGACGATGGTGCCGCCCAGTGCGGGCATCATCCAAGTGTGGCACCAGCCGTTGCAGTGGAACAGCGGCACGATGGTCAGGTAGACCGGGTGCAGCACCATGCGCCAGGACAGGATCTGTCCCATGGCGTTCAGATAGGCGCCGCGGTGATGATAGACCACGCCCTTGGGCCGCCCGGTGGTGCCCGAGGTGTAGTTGAGCGCGATGCTCTCCCATTCGTCTTCCGGCATGATCCAGTCGAATTCGGGGTCGCCGGTTTCAAGAAAGGCCTCGTATTCGGTGTAGTGGCCTTGGCCATGCACGCCCGCGTGGTCGTCGGCCACCTCGACGATCATGGGGGGCTCACCTTCCATGATCTCGGTCGCCTCGGCGAGGACGGGAAGGAACTGCGGATCGCAGAGCACGACCTTGGCGCCGCCGTGGTCGAGGATATAGGCCACCGTGGTCACGTCCAGCCGGGTGTTGATCGCGTTCAGGATGGCGCCACAGGCAGGCACCCCGAAATGTGCCTCTGCCTGGGCGGGGATGTTGGGCAGCATGGTCGCCACCACGTCGCCCGGGCGCACGCCGGATTGCGCCAGGGCAGAGGCCAGCCGCGTGACGCGGGTGATGTACTGGGCATAGGTCTTGCGGTGAGGGCCATAGACCACGGCCAGGTGATCGGGCCAGATCGTGCCCGCGCGACGCAGAAAGCTCAGCGGGGTCAGCGGCACGAAGTTCGCCGTGTTTCTGCCCAGTCCGGTTTCGTCAGCAAGCCAGCCCATGAGATCCTCCGTTGCCAGGTTTCGGGCGGACTATGCGCAAGAAAGTTGCGCAAGAAAAGCCCCGTTCAGAGTTGCCTTGCGCCACGGTGATCGTCGGAACGGGCGCGGCGCAATCGACTTTCCTCCGGATCGGATCCTTTCTAACCTGCGGCCATGATCCTTTCGCCCGGTCGCCGGTACATCTTTGTCCATATCCCCAAGACCGGAGGCACCTCGATGGCGCTGGCGTTGGAGGCGCGCGCCCATCGCGATGACATACCCATCGGGGACACGCCCAAGGCCCGGCGGCGACGGTCCCGGGCCAAGGCATTGGCAGAGCGCGCGCAGGGGCGGATCTGGAAACATTCGACCCTTGCCGATCTGGACGGTGCGCTGACGGCCGAGGAGATCGCGGGGATGTTCTGTTTCTGCCTCGTCCGCAATCCCTGGGACCGGGTGGTCAGCTATTATCACTGGCTGCGTGCGCAGGGGTTCGATCATCCCGCCGTGACGCTGGCCAAGGCGCATGATTTCGCGGGCTTCCTGCACCAGGGGCATACGCAGGCCACGCTGCGCGCCTGGCCCTACGCGCGGTACATGCGCGATGCCGGGGGGCGCGAGCATGGGCATTTCCTGCGGCTGGAACACCTTGATGCGGACATGGCGCCGCTGGTCGCCCATCTTGGGTTCCGGCCCGAGGTGCCGCACGAGAACCGATCGGACCGGCAGGCGGGCCATGCCGCCTACTACGATGACGAAACCCGTACCATCGTGGCCGAGCTATGTGCCGAGGACATCGCGCGCTTTGGTTATCGCTTTGGCGCGCAGGATTGAGCCGTTCCGGGATCAGGGGCAGACATTGTCGATTTCCAAAAACCCACCCCTTTGAGGACCCGTCCACCAAGCAGGTTCATGCGGCGGCCGGACACGCGTTGCACTCGGGACCGGCTGTCCGGCCGGGTCCGGGCCGCGATGTCATCGGCCGGGGACAGCTCGTGCCGGGGCGCGCCTCAGCGCAGGGGTTCGAACCGCGCGTCGGTCATCCGGCAGTCCCGCACCACGTCGCGGCCGCAGGGCACCGGGTCCAGCCCCTTGGACAGGCAGATGCGGACCTCCTGGATGTGACCATCCCGGCAGGTGACGGTGATCATGTCGGGTTCCAGCTGCGGGTTCGCCTTGATGAAGGCCTCTTCGACCAGCGAGGCGGGCAGGGTCACGGTCTTGTCCAGCTTGCGAAAGGCCTCGGGGCGGGTGATCTTGCCGTAGGCCTCGCGCGAGAGGGCGTAGTATTGCGCCGCAGACAGGCCGGTGCAGACGCCGTGTTTCTTCCACTGATGCCAGGCCAGCCCGCCGGATCCCATGATGTCGGTCATCTCGCCGGTCATGCGGCGCGAGGGCGCGCGTTCCACCGTCGGGCAGTAATCTGGCCAACCGCGATGATACTGAGGCCACAGACCGTGCAGCAGCCAGCCGGCGTCGCTATTGCACTGCTCGGCGTTGCGGGCGTCGCCCTCCAGCGCGCACCAGTTCGGGGACCAGCTGAGCGCCATGACGTAGTAGTCGAACTCTCCCGCCCGGTCGCCTTCGGCGCGCAAAGCCCCGCCGATGGACAGGGCGGCCAGCAGCAGAACACTGATCAATCGCATTTTCGCTTCCCCTTTGACTGCGAGATCACTATATAGACGCCGAGTTTCCCGACAACGGTAACCCGCTCCGCCCGCCGGAGCCGCCCTTGGCCCCAGACCGGCCTCGGGCCGCGCAGGAGGCATGCCAGCGGGTCCCGCAAGACCAAGGAGTATGAACATGTCCAAGCTGCTGCACCCCAAGGCGACCGCCGTCTGGCTGGTGGACAACACCACGATGACCTTCAAGCAGATCGCCGATTTCACCGGATTCCACGAGCTTGAGATCCAGGGCATCGCCGATGGCGACGTGGCCGCGGGCGTCAAGGGCTTTGACCCGGTTGCCAACAACCAGCTGGAACAGGGGGAGATCGACAGGGCCGAGAAGGACCCGCTGCACAAGCTCAAGCTGAAGCACAACCCGGCCGCCCGCGACGAGGAAAAGCGTCGTGGCCCGCGCTATACCCCGCTGTCCAAGCGGCAGGATCGCCCGAACGCGATTCTCTGGCTGGTGAAGTTTCACCCGGAACTGGCCGACAGCCAGATCGCCAAGCTGGTCGGCACCACCAAGCCGACAATCCAGTCGATCCGCGAGCGCACCCACTGGAACATCCAGAACATGCAGCCGATCGACCCGGTTGCCCTGGGCCTGTGCAGGCAGTCCGAACTGGACGCGGCGGTGGCCAAGGCGGCCAAGGATCTGGCCAAGGTCATGACCGACGACGAGCGTCGCAAGCTGGTCTCGACCGAGCAGAGCCTCGAGATGGAGCCGGAACCGCGTCTGCCGTCGTCGATCGAGGGGCTGGAAACCTTCAGCCTGTCCGATCCGCGCGGCGAGGAGGACGACGAGGAAGACGACCGCAAGAGCGACGACGATTACCTCGACGCGGACAGCTTCTTCAACTTGCCCGGTGGCGGCAAGGACGAGGACGACGAGGAAGAGGACCGCTGAGGTCCGGCAGGGCGCCGCTCCTGGCCCTTCGGGCCAGATCGCCCCGCCCGCCGTCCCACTGACAGGCGCCCCTTTGTGGGCGCCTTTTCTTTTGCTCTGCCGGGGTTACTTACGGATGTGCCTCAGAACTCTATGCCCAGCTTGATCCCCCAAGAGGTATTGTCGTCCGCGTCGTGCGAGACCTCGAAGCGGCCTTTCAACCCGTTGCCGCCGGTCGCAAAGCTGGCGCCCAGGGCCAGGGCAGTGCCGCCGCTTACGTCGGGCGCGTCTAAGGTGGTGCTGGCGCCGCCGACCGAAAAGGTGATGTCGTCGGGATTGCCGCCGAAGCTGGTCAGGGCAAGGTAGGGTCGCATCGACATGTCGTTCATCTGCATCGGCAGGCCCATCTCGACGCGCAGCGCGGCGGTGGTTGTCGTCCGTTCGCCGATCTTGCCCCCGGCCAGGCCGGACAGGGCGTGGCGCTCTGTCTTGTGGCGCAGGAAATCGCCCTGCATCACCAGGTCGATCCCGTAGCCCGCGGACGGGTTCTGCCACAGCAGGCCGCCGCCGCGCAGGCTGATCCCCAGCAACTGGCCGTCGAAATCGGCGCTGCCGGTATGGGTGTCGGGGCTGTTGATCTCGTTGTGGGTCCGCCCGGCATAGAGCGCGGCGTCATAGCTGAACCGCCCGTACTCTCCGCTCAGGCCGAGGCCCACGAATAACGACCTTATCCGGGTTTCGGTAACCCCATCGTCCAGGTCGCTGGCACCCTCGCCGTAACCGATGAAGGGAGAGATCCCCCGCCAGCCGGTGCCAAAGCCCACCGCGATACCGCGGCTGGCAAAGTCGGCCCCCTGCGAACTGTCGGGCGCGATGGTGCCCGCGTTGGCGAAGGTGCCAAGCCAGGGGCCCCGTGCCACCTGGAAGTCCAGCACGCTGCCGCCGATCCCCATGCCCAGTTCCCGCGACAGCCGGTCCGGAGAGGAGACCGGCGCCTCGTCCACGACGATCAGCGCCGGCGCGGTGACCACGGCGGCGGGGGTCGCCACAGGCGCCGGCGTGGCGTTCAACAGTACATAGCCGCCGCCGCGAACGGTGATCGTTTCGGGAACGGTGGTGCCAAAGGTCAGCACCTGCGACCGGCGGGTCATGACGGCCAGCGTGTCATGGCCTGCGCCCATCTCGATGGCGCCGGAGACCGCGCTGCCATCCAGCAGGCGCAGGATGTCGTCGCCGCCGCCCAGGCTTACCGCGACACCGCCGCGCCCGATCAGCGTGCCGGAGTTCACGATTTCCTGCACCGTGAGGTCGGCGGCATCGGTGTTGATGGCGAGATTGCCCTCGATCCGGCCGGTGTTGAGGACGAGGGACGGGCCGGCGGCGGCGGCGTCGAAATCGATCCCGTCCTCGGCGCCGAGGCTGATCAGCCGCCCGTGGTTGGTGATCTTGCCACTGTCCAGGTCGATGGCGTCCTGGTCACCGGTCGACTGGATCAGGCCAGAGTTGAAGATGTCGGCGAAATTGCCCGCGTTCACGCCGTCGTCGCCTGCGATCACGGTGCCGGTGTTGGTGACCTGCGCGAAATCGACGTTGACGTTGATGCCCTCGTCCGGGGCTGTGATGGTGCCGTTGTTGACGACCAGCGGGCGGTCCTCAAGCTGCACGCCGTCGTCGTCAAGGCTGGTGATCACGCCGTTGTTGATCACCACGCCATCGTTGTCGATGTTGATTCCGTCGCCACCCACACCGATCACGGTGCCGTTGTTTGTGACATGGACATCGTTGTCGCCCTGGATGCCGTGATCCCCGGGCCCGCGCACGAAACCGTCGTTGACGATGATGACATCGTCATCCACCCGCAGCCCCCGGTCGCCACCGTCGATAGTGCCGGTCGGGGCGATAGTGATGCTGCCATCGTCAAAGCCGTCATCCTCGATCCCCGGGCCGGTGCCGGCGCAGATCACGTCGTCGCCGTCCGCGGGATCGGAGGGCAGGCAGGCGGACTGGGCAAAGGCGCCCGCAGGCAGAAGAGTCATCAGTGCGGCGGCAAGGGCGAGAGGGGAAACACGGTTCATGGAACATCCCGGAGTGACTTGGCGAAAATCGTTACGGGGCAATGCCCCCTGTCGCTCCGGCGGCTACTTGGCTGATGTAACAGTTTGATGTGCCGGGTCATGCCGGCTTTGGCCCTGCGTGCGGGTGCGGCAAACGGGCAACGCCCGGTTCAGGTCACAGCCGCTTGCGTGCGTTCAGCGCCGCGGTGATGGTGCCGTCGTCCAGGTAATCCAGTTCGCCGCCGATTGGCACGCCCTGCGCCAGCGAGCTGAGCTGGATGCCCCGGTCTTCCAGCTGGTCGGCGATGTAATGGGCGGTTGTCTGGCCGTCGATGGTGGCGTTCAGGGCCAGGATGACCTCTGTCACGCCTTCGGCCTCGATCCGTTGCAGCAGCTGCGGGATGCGCAGGTCCTCGGGGCCGACGCCATCCAGCGCGGACAGTGTGCCGCCCAGGACGTGATAGCGCCCCTTGTAGGTGCCGCCGCGTTCCATCGCCCAGAGGTCGGCGACCTCTTCGACGACACAGAGCAGCCCGTTGGCGCGGCCCTCGTCGGCGCAGATCGGGCAGACCTCCGAGGTGCCGACATTGCCGCAGTTCAGGCATTCGCGGGCACGTTCGGCCACATCGGCCATGGCCTTGGCCAGGGGCGCCAGAAGGATCGCGCGCTTGCGGATCAGGTGCAGGACTGCGCGGCGGGCAGAACGCGGGCCGAGGCCGGGCAGGCGCGCCATCAGGTCGATCAGGTGCTCGATCGGGTTGGCATCGCGAGCCATGTCAGGGGGCCTCGCCGGGCAGCGGGATGCGCGTGACGTCAAACCCTTCGGCGCGCAGAAGTGCGATCATGCCGTTTTCGCCGGGCAGGTGGAAGTTGCCGACGCCGATGAAAACGCCGCCTTCGGTCAGCGCGTCGCGGGCGGCATTCACGAAGTCCTCGTTGCGCTCATCCACCAGGTATTCGGTCATCCGGGCGTAGAGCGCGGGCCCCTCGTTTCCAAGCGCGGCAGTGACCTGTGCCTCGTCCCAGGCCATCATCAGCCCGACCTGTCCGGTCCGGTAAAGCGCCAGCGCGGTGGCGCGGGCCTCTGGCGTGGCGCCGGGCATCAGGTAGACGGCGTAGGTGCCGATGATGGCGCGGGCGAGATCCTCGTTGCCGGGCGTGTTCAGCTTGGTCGAAAGCCGGTCGCTGTCTTCCAGCGGCAGGACGGGGATGCCCCGGATATGGGCGAGCGTCTGCAGGTAGCTGTCCTGAGAGGGCAGGACCCCGGCAGAGAAATCCTCGCAGGGGTCATAGAGCAGCAGCTCCGCCAGCGTCCCCAGCCGCAGTTCCGGCAGCGCGTCGCCGGGCCAGCCGAGGGCACGCAGGCGCGCCACAAGGTGGTCTTCGAACCGTTCCGGCAGGTTGAGGTCGCGGTAGGCGGTGACAGAGCCGTCCTGGCGATAGACATCGTCGCCGCGCATGTAGGCGTCATGGCTTGCACGGTCCGGAAAGGTCGGGTCGATTTCCAGCCCCAGCCGGTCGGCGCCGGTCAGGGCCTCCCGCACCGCCTCGGGCAAGTCGAGCACACTGCGGTGGCTGCTGTGCATCGTCCCCCAAAGATGGGAGACAGCGCCATCCGGCGCCGTGATGCGCCAGAAGCGCCCGGTGGCATTGGGGATCGCGGCGGCACGCGCCTCCAGTTCGGCCCGGCCCTCGGGGGCAAAGACCTCGTCGTGGATCTCGATCCGGGGCGGAAAGCACAGATCGCGCGTGGCCCAGTCCTGCGCCGCGACCGGGGCCGCGGCGGCGAGGGCGAGCCCGGTTAGGCCCGCACGCAGCAGATCCCGCACCCGCCCCGGCACGGATCAGAACGGCAGTTTCATGTCGGCGGGCAGGCCCATTTCCTGGGTCAGCTTCTGCATCTCGGACTGGGCGCGTTCGCTGGCGCGGGCCTGAGCGTCCTTGATGGCGGCCAGGATCAGGTCCTCGGCCACTTCCTTTTCCGACGGCACAAAAATCGACGGGTCGATTTCAAGGCCCGTCAGTTCGCCCTTGGCGGTGGCGGTCGCCTTGACCAGGCCGGCGCCGGATTCGCCGGTCACGGTCGTGTTGGCCAGCTCTTCCTGCATCTCGGCCATCTTGGCCTGCATGTCCTGCGCCTGTTTCATCATCTTGGCCATGTCGCCAAGCCCGCCCAAACCTTTCAGCATGTTCTGTCTCCTGGTAGATGGTCCGCCGAACAGTCGGCGCGGTGTCGAGAAGTGTTGCCCTACATATCGCAGTCGCGGGGGCGATGGACAAGGCGCTGGCGCCGCGTCAGCCCCGTGCCGCGGCGATTTGATGCCACGCAGGGCAGGACGGTGCGGTCACTCCTCGAAGGGATCCCATTCGTCCTCGACCTCTGGCAGGGCTTCTTCCAGCGCCTCTGTCGCCGCTTCTTGCGCGGTGCGGATATGGGTAATCGTCGCTTTGGGAAAGGCGGCCATCGCGGCCTGCACAAGCGGGTGCTCCTGGGCCTCGGCCCTAAGCGCCAGTTCGGCGGCGTCGCGTTTCTCGACCACGGTCGGTGTCTCGCAGCCGTTGACCAGGATCACCGCCCAGCGATTGCCGGTCCATCGTTGCAAAGCCGCGCCAAGCCGTTGCGCAAGGTCGGGCGCGGCGTCCTCGGCGGGCGTGAACTCGATCCGGCCGGGCTGATAGGCGGCAAGCCGCACCGCCCCCTCGACCTCGACCAGCAGTTTGACGTCTCGATTGGCGCGGATCAGCTCCAGCACATGATCGAAGGTGGGATAGCGGGCCAGCGCCTCGGCGGCCTCGGTGGCCAGCGCGGTCACCGTTCCACCGGAATGACCGCCGCCGTTGTGCTGCGCAGAGGTTTGCGACGCATGCGTCATCCCGCCCGACGGACCGGCAGGCGCGCCGCCGGGGCCGCCGTTCGGCGCGGGCGGAGGCGGGCTGTCCTGCAACTTGCGCATCAGTTCCTCGGGCGAGGGGCCCTCGGCCACATGGGTCAGCCGGATCACCGCCATCTCGGCGGCCATCATGGCCGACGGCGCGTTCGACACTTCCTCGATCGCCTTCAGCAGCATCTGCCAGGCGCGGGCCAATGCCCGCATTCCCAGTCCGTCGGCAAAGGCCTGTCCACGCCCGCGTTCGTCGGGCGAGACGGTCGGATCGTCGGCGGCCTCGGGCGTGATCTTGACCACGGAAATCCAGTGAGTCAGCTCGGCCAGGTCGCGCAGCACCGCCAGCGGGTCGGCACCATCGGCATATTGCGCCGACAGTTCCTCGAGCGCGCCGGCGGCGTCACCGCGCATGATGCGTTCGAACAGGTCCATGACCCGGCCCCGGTCGGCCAGGCCCAGCATGGCGCGCACCTGTTCGGCGGTGGTTTCCCCGGCGCCGTGCGAAATCGCCTGATCCAGCAGCGAGGTCGCATCGCGGGCGGATCCTTCGGCGGCGCGGGTGATCAGCGCCAGCGCCTCGTCGGTGATCTCGGCCGCTTCGGCCTTGGCGATCTTGCGCAAGAGGCCGATCATGTCCTCGGGTTCGATCCGCCGCAGGTCGAAGCGCTGGCAGCGCGACAGCACCGTCACCGGCACCTGCCGGATCTCGGTCGTGGCGAAGATGAACTTCACATGGCTGGGCGGTTCTTCCAGCGTCTTCAAGAGCGCGTTGAACGCGCTCTTGGACAGCATGTGCACCTCGTCGATGATGTAGATCTTGTAGCGCGCGCTGGCTGCCCGGTAATGCACGCTGTCGATGATCTCGCGGATGTCGTTCACGCCGGTGCGGCTGGCGGCGTCCATCTCCAGGATGTCGACGTGGCGGCCTTCCATGATCGCGACGCAATGTTCGCACTTGCCGCAGGGGTCCGTCGTCGGGCCGCCGTTGCCGTCCTCGCCGATGCAGTTCATGCCCTTGGCGATGATCCGTGCGGTCGTGGTCTTACCGGTGCCGCGGATGCCGGTCATGATGAAGGCCTGGGCGATCCGGTCGGCGGCAAAGGCGTTTTTCAGCGTGCGCACCATCGCGTCCTGCCCGACGAGATCGGCAAAGGTCTCGGGGCGGTACTTGCGGGCGAGCACCTGGTAGGCGGGGGCGTCGGTCATGGGGGTCCTGTCTGGTGTTGCGGCCAAGGTAAGCGCTGCGCGCCGGGCCGTCCACCGCCCTCTGACCGGGATTGCGCAGGCAGTGCTTGATTTCCGCGCGCCGACGCGGCACATCAGGGACAGGGTCGCTTGCCGGGGGCCTCCTGATCCGCGGAAAGCATCTGCACCGGCCCGAACGGAAGACCACCGATCATACGGTTTTCTCTGGCCCGACACGGCGGATCACGGGCAGTGACGGAGGAACCCGATCATGACCGAGCTTTCCCTTGAGTCCCTGCGCTTTGAGGCCAAGCGCCTGCACCGTGCCTATATTGCGCGCGAGGTCTGGGCCCTGCAGCGCCTGCAACAGCACCCGCCAAGGCGCGCGCCCGACAGCCTGCGGCGTGCCGATTTCCTGCATGTCGTCGCGCAGGAGAACGGCTTTGCCAGTTGGCCGCGCCTGAAGCTCGCCGCCGAAACGACAGGGTTGGACCGTGCCGCGAAACTGCAACGGCTGAAAATCGCGCTGTTTCATGGCCAGATCCCGGTCATCGAGGCTTTGCTGGCCGATACCCCCGACCTGGCGGATGGGGTGTTCGGCCTGGAATGCGCGCTCTACCGGCGAGAGGCTGTAGCCGCCGCGCTGGCACGCGATCCCGGTCTGGCCACTCGGCCCCTCGGCCTGCGCCGCCCGATCCTGCACCTGGCGTTCTCGCGCTGGATCAAGGCCCGCCCCGAGTTGGAGGAGGACATGCTGGCGGTGGCTGACCTGCTGTTGGCGCATGGGGCCGACATGAATGACGGCTACCCGGCCGCCGAGGGCGAGGATCACCTGCTGTCGGCGCTCTATGGCGCCATCGGCCATGCCGACAACATGGTGTTGGGCCGCTGGCTGCTGGACCATGGCGCCAACCCCAACGACAACGAGTCGCTCTATCACGCCACCGAACTGGGCCACCATGAGGGGCTGCGGATGCTGCTGGAGGCAGGCGCCGATCCGCATGGCACCAATGCGCTGCTGCGGGCGATTGATTTCCACGACCACGCGGCCGTCGAGATGCTGCTGTCGCATGGCGCCCGGCCGGACGATTTCAACCCCGAGGAGGTTGGCGGAGAGGCGCCCTGGGTGGTGCCCGCCCTGCACCAGTCGGCCCGGCGTGGCTGTGACCGTCGCATGGTGGACATGCTGCTGGAAGCGGGAGCCGATCCGGCGCGCGTCTGGCAGGGCGCCACGGCCTATGCCTATGCTCGCGTGCATGGCAATCGCGCCGTGGCCGAGGCGATCGAGGCGCGCGGTGCGGCGACCCCGCTCAGCCGCGAGGAAACCCTGCTGGCCCGCGCCGCGGAAGGGCAGGCCAGTCCGGGCGAATTCATCGACCCCGCGCGCCTGGCCCCGGCCTATGCCAACATCCTGCGCGAGACGCTGCACCTGCCCGACAGGTTGCCGGTGCTGGAACGGCTGGTGGCGCTGGGCCTGCCCTGGGATCTGCCGGACGGCATGGGGGTGACGCCTGTGCAGGCCGCCGGTTGGGAAGGTCTGCCCGATGTCATGGGGTTCTTCCTGCGGCTGAAACCGGACCTGAGCCACGTCAACGGCTATGGCGGCACGCTGCTGGGCACCATCCTGCACGGCGCCGAAAACGCGCCCGACCGCGACAGCCGGGATCACATCGGCTGCCTCGAGCAGGCCCTGCATCACGGCGTTGCCCTGCCGCGGCGCGAGATCGGTTTTGTCGTGCGCGAGGACATCCGCGCCTTTCTCGAAGACTGGGCCGAGTCGCACCCCGGGCAGGTGGTCTGAACGGGCCGGTGCCTTCGGGTGCGGGCCTTTCCGTGGCATTCTGAGCGCACAACATGAAAAACTTGCCGCAAGTCCCCGACTCTGGTGGGGATTGCCGGCTGTCTTGGATCCGAATCGCTAGGCCAGTCTGGACATGCGTGTATTATCCCGGGTGGCGGAAATCCGCGGCCGTGGGGGCGGCCGTTGGCCCGTCGCTGCCGATTGGGGAGACATTGCATGATCGAGGACGAGCAGAATGCAACCGGCACCGCCGGGCCTGTCACTCTGCATGTCCTGCCCGTTGGGGGCGGCATCCTTGCCTTTTCGCAACTGCCTGGTGCCGGGGGCGACTATCGCGGCGATCTGGAACACCTGTCCAGCTGGCGCCCGGCGATGGTGATTTCCCTCGTCAGCCAAGTCGAGATGCTGGAGGCCGGGGCCAAGACCCTCGGTCAGGACGTCCAGGACAAGGGGACGCGCTGGGTACATATGCCGATCAAGCGCGGCGATGCGCCCAATGCTTCTGTCGAAGAAGGCTGGCCAAAAGTCAGCACACAGGTCCGCAAGGCGCTGCTCGGGGGCGGGCGCGTCATGTTGCACAGCCGCGAAGGCAAGGGGCGGGCGGCCATGATGGCCCTGCGGCTGATGATCGAGGCGGGCGAAGCCCCGGACGAGGCGGAGGCGCGCCTGCAATCCGTCCAGCGGGGCGCCTATCTTGAATCCTGGCAGCGCAACTGGTCGCTCAAGGCCGAGCGCGAGCCGGTGCCCTTCGTGCGGCACGCCCGGTCGGGTTGAACATGCTGCAAATGGATGGGGCGGAAAGACAACGGCCCGGCGCTTGCGCACCGGGCCGTTTGTGGTGAGAGATTGTAACGACCCAAGCGGGGCTCGTTACGGCTGCTTCCTTCCGGACCTGACCGGGTTGGCGAGGCGCTTGCCCGCACAACCTCTCGACCGTCTATCTAAGGCCCCGGCGCGGATTTTGCAATGGGGTGCGATGCACTCTCCCGTTTGGAGCGCGGGGCGTTTATGAGGGCGGCATGGACGAGACATTCGAGATTTTCGCAAGCGTGCCGCCGGGGCTGGAACCTCTTTTGCTGGCCGAGGTCAACGCCGCGGGATTCGCGCAACCCGCGCAGGTTCCGGGCGGTGTGACCTTTCAGGGAGGCTGGCCCGAGGTGGCGCGGGCCAACCGCGAGTTGCGCGGCGCGGGCCGTGTGCTGGCGCGCTTTGCCAGCTTTCGGGCGATGCACCTTGCGCAACTGGACAAGCGGGCGCGGAAACTGGACTGGGCGGCTGTGCTGCGCTCTGACGTGCCGGTGCGGGTCGAGGTGACCTGCCGCAACTCAAAGATCTACCACGACCGCGCCGCGCGCCAGCGCGTCGAAGGCGCCATCGCCGAGACGGTAGGCGCGCCGGTCCTGAAAGAGGCCGCGGACGAGGCGGTGCGCATCATGCTGCGGATCGAGGATGACCTTGCGGTCTTTTCCGTCGACACCTCGGGCGAGCCGCTGCACCGGCGGGGCCTCAAGCAGCAGGTGGGCAAGGCCCCCATGCGAGAGACGCTGGCGGCGCTCTTCCTGCGGGCCTGTGGCTATGACGGGTCCGAACCGGTGGTGGACCCGATGTGCGGGTCCGGCACCTTTGTCATCGAGGCGGCAGAGATCGCCGCTGGACTGGCACCTGGGCGGGCGCGGGGCTTTGCGCTGGACCGGTTGGCGGTGGAGGTTCCGGCTGCGCCGCGGCCGGAGCGCCGCGAGGTCGGCGTGCGGTTCCACGGGGCCGACCGGGATGACGGGGCGATCCGGATGAGCCAGTCCAATGCCGCACGGGCCGGGGTCGCGGAGCTCTGCTCCTTCACCCGCGCGGCCATCAGCGATCTGCAGCGGCCCGAGGGGGCACCCGGGCTTGTCATGGTGAACCCGCCCTATGGCGCGCGGATCGGCAACCGCAAGCTGCTGTTCGCGCTGTATGGCACTCTGGGCGCCGTGTTGCAGGACCGCTTTGCGGGCTGGCGGTTGGGCATGGTCACGTCTGACGGGGGGCTTGCCAAGGCCACGGGGCTGGACCTGACAGCCGGCCCGCCGGTGAGTTTCGGCGGGCTCAAGGTCAAGCTCTACCAGGCCCGTCTGTGAGCGGTCGATTGCTGCCCTGCGCCTAGTCCCGCACCAGCCCGCCGGGACAGAAGAACCGGGTATAGAGGCCGTAGCAGGTGGCCGTCATCTGGTAGCCGCGCAGGTCGATCCGCGCGTAGACGTAGCGGTCCTCGTAGGTCAGGTCGATGCCGGACATCAGCAGATCGGTGCAGGCGCGGTTGTCGGCACGGCACAGCAGCAGCGCCGCCGCGTCCAGACCGGACTTGCCGTCGAGACCCTCGTTCGCGACGGTCAGTTGTATCTGGCGGCGCACTTCCGCCTCCGCGGCCTCGGGGCCGGGCTTGGTGACAAGGGCGCCGATCAGCGCCATGACGATCATGCCGAGAAGAAAACGATACATGGCAAAGCCCCTGTCTGACCTTTTCCCTGATGGAGTAGGCGAGCGCGCGGCCCTGCGCAAGCGCGTCAGATGAGGCCTGCCAGTCCAGCCCCCTGCAGCAGGTCGTCTGCCAGATGATGCGCGTGCCGGCCCGAGGGCGGCACGAGGTCGGGCACCTGCACGACGGTCATCCCCGCGGCAAAGCCGGCCTCGGCGCCGGTGTTGCTGTCCTCGAAGACAAGGCAGCGGCCCGGTTCTGCCCCCAGCCGGCTGGCGGCCAGCAGGTAGGGGTCTGGGGCCGGTTTGGCCCGGGTCACGCAATCGCGCGTCACGACGACGTCAAAGCGCCGCGCGAGGTCCGACCGCGCCAGCTTGTGCAGGGCAGAGATACGCCGCGACGAGGTGGCGATGGCCACGGGCACCGCCCGCCCCGCGAGGTGGTCCAGCAGGTCGATCGCACCGGGTTTCAGCGGGATGCCCTGCGCGGTCTGGCGGCGGTCCTCTTCCAGCCAGTCGGCATGGATCGCGTCGAAATCCAGCGCGCCGAAGTGCTGTTCTAGGATCGTGCGTCCGGTGTCGCTGGCGGTGCCGACCAGCTGCAGGAAAATCGACTTTGTCAGGTCGGCGCCGTGACGGGCCAGCACCCGGCGCCCGGTGACGAAGGCAAGGCTTTCGGTGTCGACCAGCGTTCCGTCGAGGTCGAAGATCACGGCATCATAGGGCATCGGTTTTCCGGTTCGCAGCGTTCGGCCAAGGCCTAGACGAAAAACGGGCGGCCCGAAAGCCGCCCGCCATAAAGTTTCGTGTCGCGATCCTACAGCGAGATGCGGAAAAGCGCGAAACCGTCGGCGCCTTCGCCCGCATCCTCGATCTCGACGCCCTTGACCTCATCGGCATAGTCGCGTGCCTTGGGGCCGGTTTCGAACAGAACGGTGGTGCCTTCCATCGGCTTGAACGACCAGTTGGCATCGGCGGAGGGGTTGATGGTGCCCTGTTCGACGATGTAGCGCACAATCACGTCGCGGTTGGTGTCCGGCGCCTCGAAGATCACCGTATCGCCCTTGGCGCCCGGGAAATCGCCGCCGCCCGAGGCGCGATAGTTGTTGGTGGCGATGACGAATTCCATGTCCGCCGTCACCGGCTCTCCGTTGAACATCAGGTTGACGATGCGGTTGGCGTCGGGGTTCTCCAGCGCGCCCTTCGGGCCGAATTTCGACGGCTGGCTGAGGTCGATCTGGTAGGTCACCCCGTCGATCACGTCGAAATTGTACGACGGGAAGGCGGGGTTCAGCAGCGGCGCGTCCTGCGCGCCCGGATCGACCTGGTTGAACATGCCCGCCGAGCGTTCCAGCCAGTCCTTGACCTGTGCGCCGTTCACCTTCACCGCGCGCACGGTGTTGGGGTAAAGGTACAGGTCGGCCACGTTTTTGATCGCCACGGCGCCGGGGGCGACATCGGTGTAGTAATCCGGCCCGCCACGGCCACCGGCCTTAAAGGGCGCGGCGGCGGACAGGATCGGCAGGCCCGCGTATTCGGTGCCAGCCAGCATCTGTTCTATGTACCACTTCTGCGCGATCGACACGATCTGGACCGAGGGATCATCGGCCACCAGCGCAAAATAGCTGTGCAGCGGCGCCGAGGTCTGGCCCACCGCGCGGCGGACATAGGCCAGGGTTTCCTCGTGGTCCTCTTGCGTCGCGTCGATCACAGGCTGGTAATCCTCGACCAGCGCGGTGACGGACCGGTCCTCGTTGCGCTTGGCGATCGGGCGCGCCTCGGAGGTGGTGGAGACGACGCGCCAGCTGTTTCCGTCACGCTCCAGCAGCAGATCGATCAGACCCATGTGCGACCCCCAGAAGCCGCCCATGACGGCGGGCTTGCCGTGGATCGTGCCCTTGCCCACGTCCACCGCGGCATAGTCGGCATAGGTGGGCGAGGGGAAGACGAGGTGCGAATGCCCGGTCATCACCGCGTCGATGCCCTCGACCCCGGCCAGCGGCACGCTGGCGTTTTCCATGCCGTCCGTGTGGTCGGCGGATCCGATGCCGGAGTGCGACAGAGCCACGATGATCTCTGCCCCCTGTTCCAGCATCTCGGGGACGTAGGATTTCGCCGTCTCCACGATGTCGCGGGCGGTGACGTTGCCCTCAAGATGCTTGCGGTCCCAGTTCATGACCTGCGGCGGCGTAAAGCCGATGACACCCACCTTGATCGGGTGCGTATTGCCCGCGCCGTCGGTCAGCATCCGGTCAAGGATGACGTAGGGCTTGAACAGCGTCTCGTCCTCGCGCGGGGTCGCGCCCTCGGTCTTGGCAACGTTGGCAAGGACCACCGGGAAATCGGCACCCGCCATCGATTTCATCAGGAAATCGAGGCCGTAGTTGAACTCGTGGTTGCCGATGGTGGCCGCGTCAAAGCCCAGCGTGTTCATCGCGGTCACGATGGGATGCATGTCCCCCTCTTTCATGCCGCGTTCGTAGGCGATGTAATCGCCCATCGGGTTGCCTTGCAGGAAATCGCCGTTGTCCAGCAGCATGGTGTTGGTCGCCTCGGCGCGGATGCCCTCGATGATCGAAGCGGTGCGCGACAGGCCGACGGTGTCGCGCGGACGGTCGGCGTAATAGTCGTAGGGATGGACGTGGACGTGAATGTCCGTCGTTTCCATGATCCGCAGATGCGCCTGGTTGGCCGCCGCACGGGCCGAATAGGGGTGCAAGGTGATCAGGGCGGCTCCGGCTGTGGTTCCGGCAAGGAACTGGCGCCGCGAGAGACGTGCATCGAAGGACTGTGACATGGTTTTCCCCAAAGTTTGGCTGCGTGACGGTATTGACCCGGAAATTCCAACAGTGGTGTGACGCTAACACGATTCCCGCGTGTCGTGGCGGGTTGACCTTGGGGAAATCGCGCGGGCTTTGGGTTTGCATCCCGGTCCCCGGCGGGCAAATGTGCGGTCGCAGGCAAAGGGGGCAGGATGCGGCACGCGGAAGAGGTGACATTCGGGGGATCGGGGCTGGATCGCGCAGCCGAGATCCGGGGCGACATCGGCGCATTGGCCGCCGCCATGCAGGACGCGCGGGCGCGTACGATCCCGATCTGGCGCGGCAAGCCGCTGGTGGCGGGCGAAGGCATGATGGAGGCCGTGCGCCTGCCACTGGATCACCCGATCCTGGCGGAGGCAGGCGGCCCGCCGATCCTGCTGGGCCGCGAAGAGGGCGCAGCGGTCTTTTCGCACGACATCTCGGGCTGGACGCCGCCGGATTTCGACGCCGAGGCGCAGGCCAGCTTTCTCGACCCCAGCGAATACAGCCACCCAAGTTGCCCGGAAGCCCGCTTTGCCGAGCTGCGCCGCATCATGACCCGGCTGACGCCCCGCGACGCGGAACTGGCGGCGACGGCCAAGGCGGTGCACGGCTGGCACGGCAGTCACCGGTTCTGCTCGCGTTGCGGCGCCGAATCCGAGATGCACCAGGCCGGCTGGACCCGCATCTGCCCGGCCTGCGGCGGGCAGCATTTCCCGCGCACCGACCCGGTGGTGATCATGCTGATCACCCGGGGCAACCGCTGCCTGCTGGGCCGCTCGCCGGGTTGGCCCGAGGGGATGTATTCCTGCCTTGCCGGTTTCGTCGAACCGGGCGAGACGATCGAGGCCGCCGTGCGGCGCGAGACCTGGGAAGAGGCGGGCATCCGCGTCGGCCCGGTCCGCTACCTGGCCAGCCAGCCCTGGGCCTTTCCCGCCTCGCTGATGTTCGGCTGTCACGGCGAGGCCCAAAGCGACGAGATCACGGTGGACCCGGCCGAACTGGAAGACGCGATCTGGGTCACGCGCGAAGAGGTGGCCGAGGCGGCGGCGGGCCTGCGCGAGGGGTTGCTGCCCGCGCGAAAGGGCGCCATCGCGCATTTCATGTTGCTTAACTGGATGGCGGATAGGCTGGACTGAGACGCGGGTTGCGGTAGGGTCCCGGAAACAAGCCGGACAAGATGAGGCGAAAGCAGGCGGATGGAACTCACGGCACGCGAAGATATCGAGGCCCCGCAGGACCGGGTCTTTGCCATGATGGCGGATTTCGACAGCATCGAGCGCCAGGCGATGCGCCGCGGCCTGGAGGTGACCCGGACCGGGGAGGGCCCGGGCGCGGGCATGGCCTGGGACGTGGCATTCAGGTTTCGCGGCAAGCGGCGCGAAGCCGCGATCACCCTGACCGATTATCAGCCGCCAGAGCGGATGGTCTTTGACACCGTGTCGGGCGGGCTGGACATTACGCTGACGCTGGATGTCGTGGCGCTGTCGCCCGCGCGCTCGCGGATCAATGTCTCCACCGTGATGGCGGCGCGCACGCTGTCGGCCCGGCTGTTCCTGCAGTCGATGAAACTGGCCCGGGGCGGCATGGACAAGCGGTTCCGCAAGCGGGTGGCCGAGCTGGCCGGGGAAATGGAAACCCGGCTGCGCGGCGCGGCCTGATCCCGTTGCGCTGAGGAGACAGGGCGCTAGATTGCCGCAAAAGGCATGAAGGAGCGCCGAATGTTGCGATTGACCTGGGTCCTAGCCCTGCTGGCCGGGCCGCTCTCGGCTCATGAATTCTGGATCGAGCCCGAGGGTTTCATGATCCCCGACGGGGCGCCGGTGCTGGCGCAGACCCTCGTCGGGACCGAGCTGAAGGGGGCGACCTACAGCTACAACCCCCGCAACTTCACCCGGTTCGACCTCGTCACCTCCGAAGGGGTCGAACCCGTCGAAGGACGGCTGGGTGACAAGCCGGCGCTGAACATGGTGCCCGAGGGCACGGGGCTGGCGACCATCGTGCATGTCACCCGCGACTACAGCCTGACCTATACCGAGTGGGAAAAATTCGTCACCTTCGTCGAGCACAAGGATTTCGCCTGGGCGCTGGACCGTCATCTGGACCGCGGACTTGGGCAGGATCGCGTGCGCGAACGCTATTCCCGCCACGCCAAGAGCCTTGTGGCGCTGGGCGATGGCGCGGGCGCCGACCGCGAAGTGGGCCTTGTGACCGAGATCGTGGCCGAGGCGAACCCCTATACTGACGACCTGTCGAACGGCTTTCCGGTGCGCGTGCTCTACCAGGGCGAACCGCGCGTGGAGGTGCAGGTGGAACTGTTCGAACGCGACCCTCAGGGCGAGGTGACGATCCGCCTTTATCGTACCGACCAAGAGGGGCGCGCACGGCTCGAGGTGAAACCGGGGCATTTCTACCTGGTCGACGCCGTGGTCATGCGGGAACTGGAGATCGAGAAAGACTCCGATCCGGCCTGGGAAAGCCTCTGGGCTTCGCTGACCTTCGAGGTTCCGCAATGAGCCTTGTCCAACAGCTGCGCGCCGCGCTGGACGAACCCGGCCTCCTGACCGGTGAGGACATGGCCGCCTGGTCGCGGGACTGGACCGGGCAATACAGTTGGACGCCGCTCTGCGTGGCGCGGCCGCGATCCACCGCCGAGGTGTCCGCCGTGCTGCGCGCGGCCCATGCGGAACGGGTCCCGGTGGTGCCGGTCTCCGGGCACACCGGTCTTGCTGGCGGCACTTCGGGCGAAGGGGCGGTGATGCTCTCGCTCGACCGGATGGCCCGGATCGAGGAAATCCGGGCGCCCGCCCGGCTGGCGGTGGTCGAGGCGGGCGTGATCCTCAGCGACCTCCACGCCGCCGCCGCGGCGCAAGGCTTGAGCTTCCCGATGACCTTCGGCGCCAAGGGCTCCGCCCGGATTGGCGGCATTCTCGCCACCAACGCGGGCGGCTCCAACGTCCTGCGCTATGGCAACACCCGTGACTTGGTGCTGGGGCTGGAGGCGGTGCTGGCCGATGGCCGGGTCGTGGACCTGATGTCGGAACTGCACAAGAACAACACCGGCTACGATCTGCGTCACCTGCTGATCGGATCGGAGGGCACGCTGGGGGTGATCACGCGCGCGGTGCTGAAACTGGTGCCGCAGCCGCGTGCCTTTGCCACCGCGATGGTGGCAACGGAAACGCTGTCGGGTGCGCTGGAGGTGCTGAACCGGCTCAGGGACGTGACCGGCGGCGCGGTCGAGGCCTTCGAGTTCATGTCGCGTTTCTATGTCCAACAATACGCGCGGATGCACCCCGAGGCCCGGCCGGTCCTCGACGGTGATTACGACGTGACCATCCTTGTCGAACTGGGTGCCACCGCCCCGCGCGACGCCGAGCCGGAGCCTGACGGGCAGGTGCCGATCGCGGCCTACCTCGAAGAGGTGCTGGGCGACATGCTGGAAGAGGGGGCCGTGCTGGATGCCGCGGTCGCCCAAAGCGACGCCCAGCGCGAGGCCATGTGGGCCCTGCGCGAGGCGGCGGCCGAGGTCTCGCTGTCGCATGTGCCGCTGGTCAACAACGACGTCTCGGTGCCGTTGGACAAGGTCGAGACCTTCCTTGAACAGGCGGGCGCGCGGCTGGCGGACATCGACCCCGACGCGCAGCCCGTCGTCGTCTCTCACCTGGGCGACGGCAACGTGCACTACCCGGTCTGGATCGGCGACGCGGGCCGGAAGGACGCGGTGATGCAGGCGGTCGAGGACGTGGTGCTGGGGCTCGGCGGATCGTTTTCCGCCGAACACGGCATCGGCCTGGCCAAGCGTCCCTCGATGGCGCGGCGCAAGGATTCCGTGGCGCTGGATGTGATGCGGGCGATCAAGCAGGCGCTTGATCCGAAGGGGATATTGAACCCGGGCAAGCTGCTGCCCTGAGCACCGGGTGACGGGCGCCGCCCGGTGCCCTTGCCCAAGACCAGCTCTGTCACCGATGTCGGACGAGGGGGCGCTGCCCCCTCTGACCCCCGGAGTATTTTTGCAGAGAAGAAGCCAGCAGCGCGGGCCTCAGGCGTCGCGCTGGGCGATCCAGTCGTGATCGGGGTGGTTCCGGAAGCGCCACTTGCGCATCGGGCCGGCCATGACGTTCAGGTAATACATCTCGTAGCCGTAGGGCGCGCCGCAGGGGTGGTGGCCCTTGGGCACCAGCACCACGTCATGGTCACTGACCGACATGGTGACATCCAGCGACCCGTCCTCGGTAAAGACCCGTTGGTGCCCGTAGCCCTGCGCCGGGTTCAGCCGGTGGTAGTAGGTCTCTTCGAGGTAGGTCATCTCGGGGAAATTGTCCTCGTCGTGACGGTGCGGCGGATAGGACGACCAGTGTCCCGAAGGCGTGTAGACCTCTGTCACCAGCAGCGAGGAGGCAACGTCGCGTTCCTCCATCGCGATGGGGTGGATGTGGCGCGTGTTGGTGCCCTTGCCGCGGTCCACCAGGTCGATGCCCTCGGGACCGATCCGGGCGGCGGGGTAGTCGGCGATCGCCGGGGCCGAGCAGACCGCCAGGGTGCACTCCGTGGTGGCCGTCGCGGTCCAGTCCGCTCCGGCGGGCAGGTAGACCGCGTGTGGTGCGATGCGGTCAAAGACATTCATGCGTTCGCCCATTTCGCCGAAATCCCGGCCGCCGCCGCTGATGTGCGCCTTGCCCTCGACCAGCACGAGGATCACCTCCCGCTCGCCGGTCTGGCCTTCGGCACGCTGGTCGGCATGCAGCCGCCAGAGGTCAAAGCCGACATAGCCCCAGTCGGGGCTTTCCGACGTGCGGGCATTGTCCACGGTGATCTGATGGACCTTGCCGGTTGTCCCGGCGGGTTTGCGGAGCAGTTGGGTCATGCTGGTCTTCCTTGGATCAGGGTTGGCGGCGCGCGTCCTGCTCTGCAAGCGCCTGCGCGAATTCCGCGGGAGAAAGGTCTTCGGACAGGGCCCGGTGGAACAGGGCGCTCTGGGTTTCCGGGGCCAGGCCGCCCAGCGGCGGGTCGCTGTCGAGGTTGGTGGGAAAGGAGTAGCCCTCGGCGGCGGCGCCCACGGCGGCGGCCAGCGCTTCGTCCCCCAGGCGCCCGGCGGCGCGCAACGTCTGGATCGCGGGGTAAAGCGTGCGGCTCATGGCCGTCCGGTCCACCGTCTCCATCGCACGGCCAAACGCCGAGGACACCTGCAGCAGGTTTGCCATGCGTTCGATGTCGGAACTGCGGTTCTCGCCCGCCGCATGAAACAGGGCCGGATTGAAGAAAACCGCGTCGCCCTTGGCCAAGGGCAACTGGATATGGTTCTCCTCGAAAAACTCTCGGAAATCCTCGCGCCGGTAGGCCATGTAGCCGGGGCGGAACAATTGCGAGAAGGGCAGCAGTTTCGTCGGGCCGCTTTCGATGGGCATGTCGCAATGGGCCACGGCGCCCTGCAGGGTCATCACCGCCGAAAGGTCATGCACATGGGCCGGGAATCGCGCGGCCACCTCGGCGGTCTGAAAGCCAAGGTGATAGTCGCGGTGCGCCGATTGGGCCTGCCCGCCGGGGCGCACGAGGTTCACCTGCGCGGTCATCTGGTAGAAAGGCCCAAGCCAGGCCTCGCAGACCGCCGCGATCGCCGGGTTGCCATAGTAGAGCGCAAAGCCCTCGGGATCTTCGAGACAATGTTTCTGCAGCGAATTCCAGATGCGGGCGTTCGACCCGGCCTTGGCGAAATGGTCGCCCGCGCCCAGTCCGGCCTCGCTCTCGCGGGCGATGATCCGGTTGAAGACGGCGGTGGCCGCGTCGACGGGGGCAGTGTCCGCATAGGCGCCTTTCAGCGCCAGGACGCCGGCGGACCGGCCCAGGACAAAGCCCCATTCGGCCAGCAACTCGGCGCGCTGGGCGGGATCGCCCAGCGTCGCCTGCAGCGAGGCCACGTCATAGACCGGCACGTTCTTTTCCACCGCCGAGGCAAATCGAAGGTCCGCGGCAGAGAGGCTCTGTCCGGTCAGCCGGGCAAATTCAGCAAGGTCACAGGACGTGACGTCGAAATAAGCCGTGTCTTTCATGACGATCCTCCTTCGTCGGTGTACTTCTTCCGGATCGCCTCGGCGTCGAAGGCGACAAAGAACTGGTGCGCGCAATAGACCCCGATGGCGCCGAAAAGGATCGACCAGCCGGGGTTGCCCCAGCTGAGTTCCAGCAACGCCCAGCCCAGGCAGGCGGCCACCACAAAGATGCGGCGCCAGAGCGGGATGAAGAAGGGATGCTGGACGTCGAACATGGGTCAGCCCCTGTCCAGCCCGGTGGCGCGCGCTGTCTCCCGCAGCGTGGTCAGGCCAAGGGTCTGGTATTTCATCGGATCACGCAGATCGGGGTCCTGTTCGGCCTCGATCACCAGCCAGCCCTCGTATCCCGTGTCGGCCAGGATCTGCAGGCAGGGGGCAAAGTCGATCGCGCCCTCTGAATCGCCGGGCACGGTGAAAACACCCCTGCGCACGCCTTCGAGAAATGTCAGGTCCTCGCCCCGGACCTGGTTCATGATGTCCTGACGCACGTTCTTGGCGTGGAAATGGCGCACGCGGGGGGCGTGGCGGGCCAGAACCTCTGCCGGGTCTCCGCCGCCGAAATGGCAATGTCCGGTGTCGAACAGCAGGTGCGTCGCGGGGCCGGTGGCGGCCATCAGCCCGTCGATGTCCTCGGGGCTTTCGATGATGGTGCCCATGTGGTGGTGATAGACCAGCGTCAGCCCCTGGTCGGCGCAGAACTGCGCGATCTCCTCCAGCTTGGCGCCATAGCTGGCCATCTCGTCCGCAGAGAGCCGGGGGCGCTGCGACACGGGTGTCTCCTTCGAGCCGTGCACCGTGTTGGAACATTCGGCAGCGATGCAGACCGAACAGCCGTTGGTCTTCAGCATGTCCAGGTGCGGCTGGATCGCCGTCTTCTCGTCCTCGACGGAACGGGCGCAAAGCTCGAGCGAATACCAGGCCGATGGCAGGACAAGCCCGTGGCTGCCCAGCAGGTCCTTGAGCGCCTGCGGATCGGCGGGCCAACGGTGGCCGCCCTCGATCCCCTCAAAGCCGATCGAGGCGGCCTGTGACAGGATCTGGTCGGTCGGGATATGGGCGCCCAGCGTCTGGTCGTCGTCGTTGGCCCAGGCGATGGGGTTGGTGCCGTAGCGGATCATTGGCGTGTCTTTCCTTTGGGGCAGGGGCCGTGCGGGCCGGTCCTGTCAGATGCGTTCCTTGAGCTGGGCCTCATAGCCCTTGCGGGCCTCGGTCACCTCCTCGCGGGGCGAGACCTCGGGCACGGCCACGTCCCACCAGTGACCGCCGTGCGGCGTGCTGGGGTAGGGGTCCGTGTCGATCACCACGACAAAGGGGCCTGCGGCATCGGCGGCGCGTTTCATCGCCTCTTCCAGTTCGGCGATGGTCTGGACGTGGATGGCCGCAGCCCCCATGCTGGCGGCATGGGCGGCGAAATCGATGTTGCTCTGCGCCGCGCTGGAGTGGTCGAGGAGATTGTTGAACTCGGCCCCGCCGGTGCCCATCTGCAACCGGTTGATACAGCCAAAGCCGCGGTTGTCGGTGATCACGAGCGTGATCTTGATCCCCATCGCGACCGCTGTCGCCAGCTCGGAGTTGGCCATCATGTAGCTGCCGTCGCCCAGCATGCAGACGACGTCGCGCCCCGGCTGGGCCATCTTGATGCCCATGGCGCCGGCGATCTCGTAGCCCATGCAGGAAAAGCCGTATTCCATGTGATAGGCGCCCGGGCGCGGGGCCTTCCACAGCTTGTGCAATTCGCCCGGCATGGTGCCGGCGGCGCACATCACCACCGTGTCCGGCCCGCTGGCACGTTGCACCGCGCCGATCACCTGCTGGTCGGTGGGCAGCTGGTTGCCGTCGGCGGGCGCATCGGTCAGCGGATCGACCGCGGCGAACCAGTCCTGTTTCAGCTGCGCCGGGACATCCTCGGCCCGGTACGAGGTCAGCTCCAGCGCCAGTTCGGTCAGCCCGGTCTTCGCGTCCGACTGCAGGGGCAGCGCGCCGTGTTTGACCGCGTCATAGGCGTTGACGTTCAGGCTCACCAACGTGGCGGCCGGGTTCTTGAACACCGTCCAGGACCCGGTGGTGAAATCCTGAAACCGGGTGCCCACGCCCAGCACAAGATCCGCCTCGCCGCAGACCGCATTGGCCGACGACGCGCCGGTCACGCCCACAGGGCCAAGGTTCAGCGGGTGATCCCAGGCCAGTGCCGACTTGCCTGCCTGCGTCTCGACCACGGGGATGTTGTGCGCCTCGGCAAAGCCCTGCAGGTCGTCGCAGGCATCCGCGTAGTGCACACCGCCCCCGGCGACGATCACCGGGCGCTTGGCGGCGCGGATCTTTTCCACCACGCGGTGCAGCTCGTGGTGATCGGGGCGGATGCGGCGGCGATACCAGACGTGCGGCTCAAAGAAGCTGGCCGGATAGTCGTAGGCCTCGGCCTGCACGTCCTGGCAAAAGGCCAGCGTGACCGGCCCGCATTGCGCCGGGTCCGTCAAGGTGGCCATCGCGCGGGGCAGGGCGGTCAGCAGCTGTTCGGGCCGGGTGATCCTGTCGAAATAGCGCGAGACGGGGCGGAAACAGTCATTGGCAGAGACGGTGCCGTCCTCGAAATCCTCGATCTGTTGCAGCACCGGGTCCGGCCTGCGGTTGGCAAAGACGTCACCGGGCACCAGCAGCACCGGCAGGCGGTTCACATGCGCCAGCGCGGCGGCGGTGACCATGTTGGTCGCCCCCGGCCCGATCGATGAGGTCACCATCATCGCCCGTTGCCGCCCGCTCTGCTTGGCAAAGGCAATCGCGCTATGCGCCATCGTCTGTTCGTTGTGACCGCGAAAGGTGGGCAGCTCTTCCTGCGCCTGGTACAGCGCCTCGCCCAGCCCGGCGACGTTGCCGTGGCCGAAGATGCCCCAGCAGCCCGCCAGGAACCTCTCTCCATCCTCGTTCATCTGCGCCGAAAGATAGCGCACCATCGCCTGCGCGGCGGTCAGTCGGATCGTCGTCATGGTTCAGTCCTCCCCGCGTGCGGCATCCCAGTAGCCGCAGAGGCGTGCGAAATTGTCCTTCATTTGCGCCACCGCTTCCGCGTCGGTCATGGCGCCCGTCATCCAGGCCTGCGCCGCATCGGCAAAGATCGTGCGGCCCACGGCAAAGCCCTTGACCAGGGGGAAACGTGCCGCGACCTCGAAACTTTGCTTCAGCGCCGCCTCTTCGGCCCCCAGGCCCAGCACCACGATACCACGGGTGTTGGGATCGTTCTCCTCGATTGCCTGCACGGTCTTTTGCCAGGCGGCATCCGATGTCATCGGTTCCAGCTTCCACCAGTCGGGATAGACCCCCAGTTCGTAGAACCGCCGGATCACATTCGCCGTGGTATCCTCATCGACCGGCCCGGCCTTGGACGGGATCACCTCCAGCAGGAATTCCAGCCGGTTGCGCCGCGCGGCGTGGAACAGGCGCGTCACGGTCGCCTCGTGATCGGCGCGCATCTCGGGCGTATCGTCGGGGTGGTAGAAACACAGCACCTTGACCACATGTTCCAGCGGCCATTCGTTCAGCCCGCCAAAGTCCGGGCCGATCTCCGGTTCCAGTCTCAGTGGACGAGAGCCCGGCCACTCCACCGGCCGTCCGATCCACAGGCCGGTTCCGGCAGCCTGGTAAAGCGCGTCGCGCCCCAGGCGGCTGTCACAGAGCAGCCCGTAGCCGGGTCGCCCACCAGCCACCTGTGCGCAGGCCTTCAGGCAAAGCGTCTTGAAGGCGCCGATCTTTTCCGGGGTGGCGCCGTCCAGCTCTTCCAGTTGCATCCGGTGGTCAAAGGCAAAGACCCGCATGGTCGACCAGTTGCCCTTGCGGTTGGTGGCCCAGTGCACCTGCTCCAGCACGTCGTCGTTGCGCAGCGCCTTTTCCTTGACGCCGCGCTGCAGGAAGAACTCCAGCTCGGCCCATGACGGATAAGCGGGGGTGCAGCCGTGGCGCGAGACGGCGAAGGCGCCGCAGGCGTTGGCATAGGTCAGGGAGGTGGGCCAGTCCTGGTCGGTCAGCCAGCCTTTCAGCAGGCCGGACATGAAACCGTCGCCGGCGCCCAGCACGTTGAAGACCTCGATGGGAAAGCCGGGACCGCTCTGGCCGTCGTCCAGCGTGTCCGCGATCTCTCCGGTAAAGGCGACGGCGCCCATCGGGCCGCGCTTGCAGACCAGTGTCGCGCCCGAGACCTTGCGGACATTGCGCAGCGCCTGGATCGTGTCCGTGGTGCCGCCGGCGATATGGAATTCCTCCTCGGTGCCGACGATCAGGTCGAACAGATGCAGCGTGCTTTGCAGCTTGGCCGTGACCGCGTCCGAGGCGATGAACCGGTTTTCGCCGTCACCATGCCCGGACAGCCCCCAGAGGTTCGGGCGATAGTCGATGTCCAGCGCCGTCTGCATCCCGTTCTCGCGCGCGATCCTCAGCGCCTTGAGCACCGCCGCCTCGGTGCGCGGATGGCTGAGGTGCGTGCCCGTGGCGACAACCGACCGTGCCTGCGTGATGAACCCCTCGTCGATGTCGTCCTCGCACAGCGCCATGTCGGCGCAGTTGTCGCGGTAGAAGATCAGCGGGAACTGTTCCTGGTCGCGGATGCCCAGCAGCACCAGCGCGGTCAGGCGTTCCGGGTCGGTGACGACACCGCGTGTGTCGACTCCCTCCTTTTTCAGCTCCTCGGTGATGAAACGGCCCATGTGCTCATCCCCGACACGGGTGATCAGTGCCGATTTCAGCCCCAGCCTCGCGGTCCCGGCGGCGATATTCGTGGGCGAGCCGCCGAGGTACTTGTTGAAGCTCGCCATGTCCTCGAGCCGCCCACCGATCTGCGCGCCATAGAGGTCCACAGAGGACCGGCCAATGGTGATCACATCCAGGGTCTTGCCCATGCCAATCTGCCTTTCCGGATCATCGAAGCATCCGCGACGCTCTCCTCAGCGCGCCGCGTCCTTGCGTCAACCTGAGCCGGACGGGGCCCCCGGTCAATTCCTGGCCTCCCGGAACCTCTCATTCATGATGGACCGTGATGGGGCTGTCGGGATGGTTTTCTTCCATATGATGTAAAACGTATCAGCCGTGGCCGGGCGGCCCGTCCTGATCCTGGGGTCCCGGCGCGTCTGGACGTCTCGGCTGCGCGGTGGCAGCGCGCGCTGACGGGGGGAGTCCAAGGGTCTGCGGGTTTTGTACAAAATTCAGAAAACGCCGTACGTTTTGTACAAAACGTACAAGCACCGCCGACCCGTCCGGCGCGGTCAGACCGACTCCGGCAGGTAGAGATCGGGGCGCATGAAATGCTGTCCGGGGGTGGCGCTTTCCTGTTGCTGCACGGCGGAAATCATCAATGCCACGGTGTCATTGCACAGCTGTTCCAGGGGCGTCGCAATCGACATTTCCGCGTAACGATCCGCCAGAGCCGCGCGCGACTCGGGGATCAACTCGTGCAGGATCAGCGTCACCTGCCCCGGCGCGCGCGCCTCGCGCAAGGCCGCAATCGCGCCCTCCATGCCGCCGCCTGAACAATAAAGTCCCTTGAGATCCGGATGACGCTGCAAAAGCTCAAGCGTGGTTTCGTAGGTCAGTTGCCGTGTCTCCAGGTTGACCATCGTGTCGAGGATCCGGAACTCGGGGGCGAACTCCCTGAAATAGCTCCTGAAACCTGTCTCGCGCAGCTCGTGCCCATGCCAGCGATAACCGCCGACAAAGACCGCCAGCTTGCCGGGGTTGGCGACCGTGCGGAACATCATGTGGGCGGCGATGCGCCCGGCCTTCATGTTGTTCAGGCCGATGTAACCATGTCGCACGCCCTGCGCGAAATCGTTGAGCATGGCAAAACAAGGCACCCCCTGCGCCTGCAGCTGGGCGACGGTATCGGTGATCTGGACGTGGTTGACCGCCGAGGCCGCCAGCGCATCACAACGGTCCGCCAGCCCGGTCAGCAGGCCCGCGATGTCACCCGGGCTTTGCGACGGTGAGAACTCCACCGCGATCGAGCCGCGAATGCCCGGGGCCCGCGCCACCGCCGCCTCCATCTCGCGGGCGACATTCTGCCAGAACGGCTGCCGCGCCTTGGGAAAGACAAAGCCGAACCGCACCTCCGGCAGGTCCGCGAACATCCGTTGCCCGATCAATGCAGCGGCATGGTAGCCGATTCGCTGGGCGGCCTCGTAGACGCGCCTTGCGGTTTCCTCACGCACCTTGGCGCGCCCGTTCAACACGCGGTCCACGGTGGCGACGCTGACCCCCGCCTCGCGGGCCAGATCGGTGATGGTCGGACGTTTGGCCATGTCATGTCCCGAAGGTTGATGAGTTGCGCACGCATCATGAGGGTTTTTGAAAGAAATCCAATCCCCCGCTTGCAATACGGCTAGGAAGAATCGGGTCACGCGGCTAGGTCTGATGCACGAAGCGGGAGGGCAAGATGGCAGGACTGGGGATCGGGCTGATCGGGACGGGCTTCATGGGAAAAACCCATGCGTTGGCCTGGGGCGCCGCGCGGGCGGTTCTTGGACGCGACCTGCCCGAAGTGCGGCTGGAGATGCTTTGTGATACGCCCGATGACCGCGCAGCGGGGATGGCCGACCAGTTCGGTTTTGCCCGTGCGACAGGCGATTGGCGCGCGCTTGTCACCGATCCGGCGGTCGACGTGGTCTCGATCACCACACCCAACAACCTGCATCATGAGATGGCCTGCGCCGCGCTGCGGGCGGGAAAGCATGTCTGGTGCGAAAAGCCGATGGCGCTGACCCTGGCCGAGGCCGAAGAAATGGCCCGGGCGGCGCAAGAGGCCGGGACCGTCACGATGGTGGGCTACAACTACATACGGAATCCGGCCTTTCTGCACGCGAAAAAGCTGATCGACGAGGGGCGCATCGGACGTGTCGTGCATGTGCGCGGCTGGGTGGATGAGGACTACCAGGCCGATCCCCACCTGCCCTGGACCTGGCGAGCTCGGCTGCAGGATGCGGGCCTTGGCACGCTGGGCGACCTTGGCTGTCACCTGGTGTCGATGGTCGTGGGGCTTGCCGGACCGATCGAGAGCCTCGTGGCCGATACGCAGATCATCCACGAAACGCGGCCCTTGCCCGACGGGTCGGGCCGGGCCGCGGTCGAAAACGAGGATACGGCGACGGCGCTCTTGCGCTTTGCCAATGGCGCGCACGGGTCGATTTCCAGTTCGCGGTCAGCCTGGGGGCGCAAGAACAAGCTTGACTGGGAGATCCACGGCACCAAGGGCATGATCTGTTTTGCGCAGGAACAGATGAACGAATTGCAGGTCTACCTGAACGAGGGCCCGAAGGCGGAACAAGGGTTCCGCACGATCCTGACCGGGCCAGAGCATCCGCCGTTCGGGGCCTTCGTCCCGGCCCCAGGGCACCAGTTGGGCTTTGGTGACCTCAAGACAATCGAGGCAGGGGACCTGCTGGCGGCCATCCGCGACGGCGGGCAGGCCTATCCGTCGATGCAGGACGCGCTGACCTTCGAGCGTGTCATCCACGCCATCGCAGACAGTGCCCGGCAGGGCTGTGCCCGGGTGACCCTCTAGGGGCCGGGTTCAGACGCTCGGGGGTTCCGTGGCGATTTCCGGCAGGTCGATCTGGCTGTCGTCGAGGTGGTGCGCCCGGTGGGCGACGTGGTCGCAGGTTCCGCCAAGGTAGCCTTTGATCTTCTGCGACTGGGCGTTCCGGGGCAGGCAAGGGGCAGACCGTGCGCCCTGCGGCCTGCGGGGGACATCATGCGCCCCGCCCGGCTACGGGCGAGGCGCTGATTTTCAGTACTCGCAGACCTTTGTCGCGGTCTGCAACACCGCGCCCGGCGTGTTGGGCAGGCGCAGGAAGGTGACGCGGCGGTTCTCCGGTGCATCCGGATAGGCCTCGTTCTTGAGAACGTGCTCTCCCCAGCCGACCGGGTAGAGCGGCACGCCGACATAGGCCCCTTCGAGGATCCGCGTGACCGAGGCCGCGCGGCGCAGGCTGAGGTCGCAATTGTACCCAGCCGAACCGACGGCATCGGTATGCCCCACGACCGCGTAGGAGGTGCCTTTCAGCGCCGGATCGCTCAACGCGGCGATCAACGTGTCGATCTTGCCGCTCTGGTCGGCCCGCACATTGTCGCTGTCGTAATCGAACTCGATCGTGATCGCGACCGACGGGATGACAACCTTGCCCGTCTTGGGCGGCGCGGGCGCGTCATAGTCCAGCGGCTTCGGCTCGTCGTAGCGTGCCGTCACGGGTTCCTGCGGCTTGGGTTTCGCCGTGTCGGTGTAGGTCGGGGTCGGCGGGGGAGCCTTGCTGACAGTGACTTTCTTGTTGTCGAGGTCCAGCACCAGCGTTTCGAACTCCACGCCGGGTCCCGCGCTTTCCAGCGCGATTCCGTCCGGGTCGATTTCGACACCGGCACAATTGCCGGCGTTCGAGTTCAGAAGGCACCGCGCCATCGCGCTTTGCGGTTCGGGTTTGAACGACATGATCGGGTCGTCACCCTGGATGAAGATCTCGCCCTGCTGCGCAAGGCCTGCCGCAGGGGGCAGGCCAAGGCAGAGAGCGACGCTCAGGAAAAGCTTTCGCATCGCTCTCATCTCCTCAGTATTCGCGGACCACGACCGAGATCTGGGCCTTGGTCACGTCCGGGTTGTGTTTGGAAACGGCGCGGTAGTCGACGCCGCTGGCGGTGTGTTTCTTGTCCTTGGCGCCTGTGTCGAGGTCAAGAACAAGGGTCTCCTTGACGATGCCTTCGTAGTGATCCTTGGAGACGGTCTTGTGACCGGCTGCGCAGGACACCTTGGAGGTATCGCGGGTCGCCTTCTTGATGGCCGCGTCGCCACCGTTGCAGATCGCCAGGATGGTCTCGAGCCCGGGTTCCGAGGTGCGCAGCGCGCCCTTCGGCGGGAAGACGTACTGGGTGCCGCCCGGGATGACGATGTCATCGAGGCCCGGGAAGGGGTACAGCACGCAGCTGTCGTGGTCGTCGTCGATCGAGATCAGCGTCAGACGGCAGTCGTGGCGCGGTTCGATGAAGACCTTCAACTCGTCTCCGACCTTGTAGGTGGGCTTGTCCGTGTAGACGGTCAGGTGGCTCTGGGCCGCGGCGGAATGCTGGACCGGGTCATAATCGGCGCCGTACTTCTTGGCGTCGTCATGCGTCTTGATCGGTTCCTTGCCGGTCACGACGTAGTCCTTGTCCGTGGGCGTGTAGTCGGCGTCCTTCTTGACGACCTTGGTGTCGACATAGCCATCGTCCTTGACCACCTTCACCTTCTTGGCCGGCGGCTCGTAGTCGGTGTCCTTGACCACCTGCTTGACCGAGTAGGACAGGTCCGCCGTCACGACATGGTCGGTCTTGTACGGGTAGTAGTCCGTCAGTTTCTCAAGCAGGACCGGGTAGGCCGCCGTCCATTCATCCCGCGCGATCGGCGAGGTGTCGAGACGGGTCAGCAAGCTGGCCATCTCGTGTCCGGCAAAGGCCATGCGGCTGCGCAGCGCATCCGAGGTCAGGCCCAGTTCGTTGGCCGCCTGGTCGAAGTCGATGAAGTAGTCGACGTGATAGACAAAGAGGCCGCGCACCGGTTCCAGTCCAGCGGCCTTGGTGTCCGGTTCGATCCCGGCGCTCTCCAGGGTGGCCAGGAAGGCCTCCATGTCACGTTGGAAATACTCGTTCACCACGTCCTTGCCCGGATAGATCGCGTCGATGGTCTGACGCGCCGAGGCCGACAGGGACAGGTTGTTCAGGGCGACGTCACGCACGGTGTCGTCGTTGAACCGCATGCCCTTGGAGTGGCACGAAATGCACGAGATGCCGTTGACCACCTCGCCGGTGCCGTCGGGATAATCGGTGTCGCGCACGATCGAGGTCGGGCCGACGTTCAGACGATCACCTTCGGCGGTGTTGAGGTAGTAGGCGTGAAAGCCGTTGGGCAGGGTGAAGATCGACTCGCCGCCGTCATGCAGGAAGGCAAGATCAGGGCCGTAGGCCTCTGTCGGACCCAGCGGGAACTCGAAGAAGCTCTGGCGCTTGGCCGATCCGGCAAAGTCATAGGAGGTCCAGAAGAAACCGGTGCCCATCGGGTGCCGTTCGATCAGGCGGTTGTGTGTCGACACGCCCGAGTCCTGGAAGCCGGCGCGGACGACCTGCTCGTTCAGGATGTTCTTCTTCATGTCGAGGTTCAGCAGCTTTTCCAGCCCGGCCACGGTGTCCGGCAGGCCCAGCATGTCATAGTACAGGGGCGAGACCGACGCGGTCGCGGCGAACCAATCGGCGCGGATGACCGGGATCTTGGTTCCGGCCAGGTGCTGCAGCGAACCCAGGTAGGGATCGGTGTCGCTTTCCATGCCGTAGGGATACTTGGCTTCGAGGTAGCCCCAGGTTTCGTGCGTCCAGTCGAGATCGGGCAGGAAGACGCGCAGCAGAATGCCGTGATCGTCGACCTTTTCGAACTTGTAGACGTTGGGGTTCCAGCTCAGCGCGTTCAGCAGCTTGACGGTTGCCGCCAGGTAGGCGGTGTAGTTTTCGTCTGTGACATCCGGGTCGTTCCACATCGGCCGCATCGAGATATAGCGGACGCGGTCGCGACGGTTGGTCGGCAGGCTCTGCATGTCGGCATGAGCCATCGCATACATCTCGGCCAGCGAAATGTAGGTGCGCGGCTCGGGGGCCAGGTCACCCAGCGCGACGATCCAGTCCTGAAGCTGTTGCAGCTCGGCCTCGTTCGGCACGCAGCTGGGGTCCCAGCAGTTGTCCGGCATCGCCGGCGCGCCGCCGGTGATAACCTGGTACAGCTTGGACTTGGACGGTTCGCCCACGGCCACGAACTTGGGGTCGTTGGACAGGCGGCGCAGGTCGAGGACGTGGCCGAAGCCCGCCTTCGGCGTGGTCAGCCCGTCGCCAAGTGCGCCCTGCTGGTGGCAGTCGGCACAGTATTTGTCCAGGACCGCGTATGCGGCCTTTTCCTGGGCGGTCGCGTCCGCCGGCAGGGCGTAATCGACGTCTTCAGGATCGATCAGCTTGGTCTGATCCTGCGCCGAAGCGGGCAGGGCGAAGGCAGCGGTCAGGGCGATGACGCTCACCTTCATCAGGTCGTTGGGTTGCATAACATCTTCTCCTGTTCAAAGAGGGATTGGGGTGAAATTCGAACTATTGGCACCGGATCGAGAGGTACTTCTTCGAGGCCCAGCCGGTCACTCCGCCACTGCCCCGATGGGGATTGCGGCACTGTCCCGACAGGCAGCGGACCTGGGCCCAGTTGCCGCTGTGGTTCAGCACTCTGAGAGTGTCGCCAAGATAAGTCTCGGAGATGATCCGGCCGCGGGTACTGGCTTGTGTCCGGATGTTCAGGAAGCCGCTGCCGTCGCGGCGGGTCCGGCTGTTGTAGTGGTTCAGGTTCACCACCGTGGCGGTGCATTGCGTTACCGGACGCTGGCGCGGCTTGTCCGAGGCGAGGTAGCGGTTCGAGACCCAGCCGTCCTGACCGTTGGAAAGGCGCACGTTGCTCCAGCCGCCGTTCCGGTCCAGCACGGTCACCTTGTCGCCAAAGTCGATCCGGTTGATGACGCCGTATTGCGTGCCCGGTCCGGAGCGAACGTTCAGGTTGTCGGTCCCGGTGACATACATCGGGAAGGTGCGGCTGGGCGGCGGTGTCACCACCTTTTCCGGCGTCTTGAGGTAGGTTATCCGGTCGATCACCACGCGCGAGATGCAGTCGGTGTCTGCGCCACAGCGGTCGCGGGTGTTGATGCGCCAGGTCTGCTGGTCCGAGGCGCTCACCGGGCGAGCGGGATTCTTGTAGGCGCGCTCCATTTCCTCGTCGAGGCCGGCAAGATAGCGGTCGCCGCAGATCGTGCGTTCGGTGGTGTTGAGGTTGGGCGAGGTGCACCACCACAGCAGCGGCTCGTCGGGACGGGTATCGACCACCGGGGGCACCGGCTCCTTGGGCGTGTCGGCAACGGTGCACTGACGCGCGACGAAGGACTTGGCCAGGATCGAATAATTATGGTCGCCGCAGACCTGCAGGTAGGCCTCGTAGGCAAAGCATTCGCCGAATTCCTTGGCCTCGGCGTAGAGCGCGTCGCAAAGTGCGAGCTCTGGCGCGACTTCTTCCGGGGGCAGAGGTCGGCTGCTGTCTTCGTCGCTGGGCGCCGGTGCCGGCGGCGTGACCGGATCGGGGGCACCGGGCACGACGGCAGCCTTGAGCACCTGTGACTGGGCCAGGATATCGGCCATCGGTATGGCATAGTTGACCGCGTCGCGGTTCGACCCCGCATGGTGCAGGCCGACAACCTTTTGCAGAGAGGCGTCGATCACCGGCGAGCCTGAGTTGCCCGGCAGCGTGTCGCAGGTGTGCAGCAACTGGCGGTTCGACAGGGCTGGCGAATTGGCGCGGCATTTCTCGCGGCTGATGCGTTGGGCCTCACCCATCGGGTGGCCGATGACCCAGTAGGGATCGTTGTCCTGCGGGGTGACGGCGGCCAGGTCCAGCGTGCCGTAATCGGCCGAGGGATCACCGATCACCTCGAGCACGGCGTAATCGAGATCCTTGGAGGTCTCGACCGGCGTCGGCACGACGGTATAGCGCCGGGTGCCTTCGTCGACGCCTGGCTGGCGGTAGCCGGCCACGAAGAGGATCGAGTCGATCCGCGTGGCGCCGGCGCGTTCATTGTCGAGGATGCCGGGCACGCAGTGGTGATTGGTCAGGATGTGCTTGTCGTCCACGATGAAGGCGGTGCAGGGATAGACGCCGGTATCCGTCAGGATGTCCAGGCGGCCCACGGCCAGCCCCATCTTGGAAAAAACGCTGTTGGGCGAGTAGTTCAGGATCGGCTCGTTGTTGTAAGCGCCGACCGCCAGTTCGAAGTTGATGTCACTGCCACCGCCAGCCGCCTGGTTGCGGCGCAGAACGACACTGCCAAAGCTCGTCCGGTCGAAGCCGACGAACTCCTGCGCCCGGGTCTGAACGGGCGCAAAGGCAGCCAGCCCCAGCGCGGTGATCAGTGTGGACAATGCAGCGGCGGTACGCACGGTATCAGTCCTTCAAAAAAAAGGTTCATCAACAAGATGATTTCAGTTTGTTCAGAAGGGGCCGTTGCGTCAACGAAGGAAAACCCGACCCTGCAAAAAGTCGGGCAAATTCGGGCATTTGAGAGGGCGCAGACGGGGTCGGCGTGCCCGAGGCCTACAAGACGCGGGACAGGAAGGCCCGCGTGCGGGCCTCTTGCGGCGCACCGAAGACCTGTGAGGGCGGGCCGGATTCGAGAATGCGGCCCTGGTCGAGAAAGCAGACCGTGTCCGCCAATTCTCGCGCAAAACCCATCTCGTGCGTGGCAAGGACCATCGTCATGCCTTCTGTCCTGAGCTGCCGCAGAACGTCCAGCACCTCGCCCACCAGTTCGGGGTCCAGCGCCGATGTGATTTCGTCGAACAGCATGATTTCTGGCCGCATGGCCAGTGCCCGCACGATGGCGACCCGCTGTTGCTGCCCGCCGGACAACTGGTCGGGATAGTGCTGCATCCGTTCGCCCAGGCCGAAACGGGTGAAAAGCTCGGCTATTCGCGGTTCCAGTTCGGCCCGGCCGAGGCCGTGGATCCGGCGCGGTGCCAGCATGGCGTTGTCCATCGCCGTCATGTGGGGGAACAGGTTGTAGCTCTGGAAGACCATGCCGATGCGCTGGCGCACCGGCTGCGGGTTGAAGCCGGGCTCGGAAATATCCGTGCCGTCGAGCGTGATGGTGCCGTCGTCGATCGGTTCCAGCAGGTTCAGACAGCGCAGCAGCGTGGACTTGCCGGACCCGGATGCGCCGATCAGGCAGATCATCTGACCCGTGGTGATGTCCAGGTCGATGCCACGCAGGACGTCGTTGCCGCCAAAGCTCTTGCGGACGTTTTTCAGGGACAGTGTCGGCATCAGCTGCGGGCCTTGCGCTGGCGGTTCATGAGGTGGTCGGCATAGCGGGTCGCGGGGATCGTGATCGCCAAGAAAATCAGCGCGGCGCCGACGTAGGGCGTGAAATTCGCCAGCAGCGATTTGTAGACGCCCGCCTGTCGGAAGATTTCGACCGGGCCGATGAAGCTGAGCAGCGCCACGTCCTTTTGCAGCGCGATGAAAAGGTTCATGTTGGCGGGCACCACGCGGCGGATCGCCTGCGGCAGGATCACGAACCGCATGCTGTCAGACGGGGACAGGCCCAGCGACAGCGCCGCCGCGCGCTGGCTCTCGTGGATCGACTCGATGCCCGAACGGATGACCTCTGCGACATAGGCAGCATAGACGAGGATCAGTGCCAGCGACCCCCAGATATACGGTGAATTCCACGGGCGCGGCAGGCCAAGCCCGGGAATGCCGAAGCCGATCAGGTAGATGACCAGGATCACCGGCAACCCGCGAAAGATGTCCGTGTAAAGGATTGCCGCCAGTTTCACCGGGTAGAGCGCGGGCGTACGCAGGTCACGCGCAATGGCCACCGCCAGACCGAGTGCCGCGATCAAAGGGGCGCACCAGGCAAAGATTGCGATGTCCAGCAGGAAGGCCTCGAGCAGGCCCGGAAAGGTCTTGGCAAAGACCTCACCGTTGAAAAAGCTGCGCTGGACGCGGTCCCAGCCGGGCGCGAGCGGCACCAGGAGGACGATGGCCAGGACAACCGCCAGGGTCGAACCGGCGGCGATCAGGTTTGCGCGTCTGCGCTGGCGGGTCTCGAAGATCTGTCTGCGGGTGGGCATCAATTGTCCGTCAGGCAAAGGGGAGCGGGGCAGAGGGCTCTGCCCCGCTCCCCCAAGGTACTTGGAAAGCCAAACACGCCGGGGGGCGTTCGGCGATTACTCGATGACCGGAACGCCGGTGGCGTCCTGCAGCCACTCCGCCTCGATCTCGGCCAGCTTGCCGCTGTCCTTCAGCGCGGCCAGGGCCTCGTTGACGCAGGTCTTGAGCGGGCTGCCTTCTTCCATCAACAGGCCGAACTGGTCCGGGTTGTCGCTGCGTTCCGGCGGGAACTGGCCGAGGATCGTGCCGTTTTCCACCACCACGGCAGAGAGATAAAGCGCGGTCGGCAGGTCAAAGAGCGCGGCGTCGATCTGGCCAGCCTGCATGGCGGCGGTGACGTCGACGTTGTCGTCGTAAAGCATCGGCTGCTTGTCCGGGCCGATCAGATCCATCAGCATCGGTACGGCGGTGGTGTTGGCATCAGCCCCCCAAAGCAAGGTTTTCAGGCTTGCCACGGTCGGTTGCGCCCCGCCATCGACCACGGATTGCGTGGTCAGGACCGCCATCGCGGAACTGTAGTAGGGATCAGAGAAATCGACGACCTTCTCGCGTTCATCGGTGATCGAGAACTGTTGCAGGTTGACGTCGAAATTCTTGGCGCCGGGCTGGATCGACTGGTCAAAGGACGTGCGCACCCAGGTGACCTGGTCGGCGGCAAATCCCATTTCTTCGGCCAGCGCATAGGCCACCGCCGCCTCGAAACCCTTGCCGCTTTCGGGGGCGTCATCCAACACCCAGGGGTAATAGGCGGGATTGCCGGTCGCGATGGTCAGCACGCCGTCTGTCAGGGTCTTGCCGGCGGCACAGTCGTCCTGGGCCAGCGCGGCACCCGCAAGGCCGCAGGCCAGCGCGGTGAATGTCATGAGTTTCATCGGAAATCCCCCTGTCGGTTTTGGCTGGTGGCAGAGTTGCCGCCCCCGCGCCGCTTGTCAATTTGCCGGTGTCATTGGCCTGTGTGCGGATGACATGCAAGCGGTAGATGCCTGCTGTCCGCTGACGCTGCGCCTGTCGTGATCCTGTGATCCGCCTGTCATAGGGTCGTGCCGAATCGTGCGGGGGCGTGTCATGAAATTCATCCATATGTCGGATATTCACCTGGGCGTGCCGGGCATGCTGATCGAAGGGATCGATCCGCACGAACGTCTGGCGCGCGCCTTTGGTCATATCGCCGAGCATCATTCGGATGCGGTGCGGCTGGTGATCACCGGAGACCTGACGCATTGGGCCGATCCCGAGGCCTATGCGGCGCTGAAACAGGCGCTGCGGGTGCTGCCGATCCCGGTGCGCCTGATGGTGGGGAACCACGACGACAGGGCAGTCTTCCTGGACCAGTTCCCCGATCATCCGCGCGACGAGGCTGGCTTTATCAACCATGCCGAGGACCTGCGCGAAGGGCGTTTCATCTATTGCGACACCGTCCAGCGGCAGAGCCATGCCGGCCATTTCTGCAAGGCGCGGCAGGACTGGCTTGCGGCGCGGCTGGAAGGATGCGACCGCGCGTTCCTGTTCTTTCACCACAACCCGCTGCATCTGGGCGATCCGTCCTCGGACATGCTGTCGCTGAACGATCGCGACCAGGCCGGGTTACGGACCTTGCTGAAAGCCCACCGCGACAAGATCGTGCACATTTTCTTTGGACATGTGCATGAGCCCCTGTCCGGCACCCTAGCGGGCATTCCCTTTTCCGGCGTTGCCTCGACCGTGCACCAGGTGATCCCGAACCTGTCGCCCTCGAAACTCTCTGGCATGGGGCCGTTGGAGCCTTCCTATCGCGTCGTGCTCATGCGAGGCGAGGACGTGGTCGTGCACCAGATCCCCTTTGCCTGGGACGGCGAGGTGATCTGGCACGGCAACGACTGGGAAGACTGGGCCAAGGAGGCCTGATCCAGGGCGCCGGGCAAATCCGCCCGACGGTTCTCGGCGGTCTCAGCCCGGCTTGTAGTCGCGGTTCGCTTCGGGGTCCTCGTCCGAGAAAGGCAGTTTCGACAGATCGTCCCAAAGTGCTTCTGGCAGTTTCATCGCGGCCCAGTCGATCGTCTGCTGCACGCGTTCGGGCTTTGACACGCCAACCACGGTGGAGGTGATGCGCGGATCGCGCAGCGAGAACTGTAGCGCCGCCGGCCCGGTGGGTACGCCGTGGCGGGCACAGACCTCCTCGATGGCGCGGACCGGGGCCAGGGCCGCCTCGTCGGCCATTTGGTATGTGATACGCGGCATGGCGGCACTGCCTTTGGCCAGGACGCCGCTGGCAAAGGGCGCGGCGTTCAGCACGGCGATGTCGTTGGCATAGGCATAGTCGAACATCGCATCCGCCGAGCGGTTCAGCAGCGTAAACCGGTTGTGCGAGATCAGCGCGTCGAAAGGGTAGGCCCGCAAGATCGGGTCCATCAAGTCAAGCCGGCCCGCCGCAAGGCCGACGGCCTCTGCCAGCCCCTCTTCCTTGAGCTTGAACAATTCGTCCAAAGCACCGCCCTCATCGGTGATCTCGCCCAGATCGCGGGCATGTTCCGGGTCATGCAGGTGCAAAAGCGGGATGCTGTCCAGGTTCAGGGCCGCCAAGCTTTCCTCCAGCGACTGGCGCACGCGGGCGGCGTCGAAGCGGCCGGTTTCCATGTCGCGGTCCAACTTGGTCGATAGGACAAAGCCCTCGGGCAGGCCGCCGCGCTCCTTGATGACCGTGCCGATGCGTTCCTCTGACCGACCGAACCCGTAATTGCGCGACGTGTCGAGGAAATTTACCGGCCCGTCAAAGAAGGCTTCGACCGTTGCGCGGGCGCGCTCTTCGCTCACGGAATAGCCGTAGGTGTCGGGCATGTCGCCAAGGGCGGAGGCACCGAAGCAAAGCTCTGTGACTTCGAGATCGGTCTTGCCGAGGGCGTAGCGGGCCATAGGGGCCTCCTGAGTGTCCGGGGTTTTGGCGATTTGTGACCGGATCGGGCCCGTGTGGCAAGGGGGGCGTTCGGGTGTGCACGCGTGGGCAGGTAAGGGGGAATGCGGAAGCAAGGGGGGGCAGAGGCGGTTATACCATTCGTCAGCAAATGTACGGTTTGGCGCCCACGTGCGGCTTGTGGCCAAATCTCTCGTTCATTCTGTTCCTATTTGACTCTGGTCTCCTGCCCGAAACTGGTGCATTCGTTTTTTCGGTTCATGTCGAGGGAGTCAAAGGATTGGCACGCTGTTTGAAGCAAGTCGCCGGAAACATTTTCTTAATTGCACTGATTGTGATGATCTCGGGAATAGCGCAAGCTGCTGAAATCAAGAGAATAGACGACCGGGTGTGCACGATTCTTTTCAAGGGGGAGATTGTGTACGGGGATGCTCAAAGGCTATGGAACCTTGCCCCGGATCATACCGACATACTTTGCCTGGACTCACAAGGCGGGAGCTTTTCCGAGGCAATCAGTATTGCTGAGCGTCTTGACGGCGGATGGATCGGAACCCGACTTGAAGAGGGCGCAGAATGCTTGTCCGCCTGTGCCTTGATCTTCGTGGCAGCCAGTCAATTTGAAGAAATCCATGTTCCCATTCGGTCGAAGCACCAGAAGGCGCGTTTGGGATTTCATGCGCCCTATGCGTTGCCGCCCAGAGGACAATACACTGAGCAGTCTATTGCAGAAGCTTTCAGGGTAGGCACCGAGGCCGTCGCCCTGATGATGCGGCTGGGCACTGTAGAGGGGCGCTTTGGCTACCAAGGTGTTTTCCCGAATGACATGCTGATCCAAATTCTAGAGAAAGGTCCTGGCGAGTTCTATGAAATCGACAGGCCTGAGCGCGCAAAGGCATTGGGCATCAAAGTCTTTGGATTTCAGGCCCCGGAATGGACGCAAGCCCAAGTTTGCACCGCTTGCGACCATTGGTTCGAAATGTCGCGGTATCCGAATGCCTGCGAGCGAGTCCAGACCCGTGTTCTTTCGGGTGGCGTCATAGAGTACCGGGTACAGGGTTACGAGGCCGAAGCTATGGCCCAATGCGTGGTGCGTGTTGACGCAAACAAGGGTTTGGCGGCGATAAGAACATACGGGCTTTGGCCGGGTGACTATGTCCAAAATTCGCCGTTCCAAAAACTTGATGATTGGTATGCGTATGCAAAAACCGGTAGTGGCAATTGAAATTGAATCTATACGATGCGCGCATGCTCACTGCTGAGCCAGCCAGTGCCGGGCATGCAGTTCTTTCATGTCTTACATGGTCCACTTTAGGCGATTGTGTTTTTTCGCAAGCTCGATGGGGTTCTGCCCATATTCTGCGGTGTGCGTGACACGCCACAAGACGAAACCGAGACTGCCAGTAATGTTTGGAGGCACATGCATCGCCGAGGTGACGTATCTCGCCGGAAGGGATCAAGCCCCCTCGTAGTGGGTGAAGACCTCTGTCGTGCCGTCGCGGCGGATGAGGTGGACGTCGTAGGCCTCGCGCTGTGACTCTGGGCCCATCCCGGGGGAGCCGTAGGGCATGCCGGGGACGGCAAGTCCGCGCGCGTCGGGGCGTTGGGCCAGCAGGCGGCGGATGTCGGCGGCGGGGACGTGGCCCTCGATCAGGTAGCCGTCGATGCGCGCCGTGTGGCAAGAGGTCATCGCGGGCGGGATGCCATTGTCCATCTTGTAGCGGATCAGGGCGGCGTTGTGCGTGTCCTCTGTCGTGACGGAAAACCCCTCCTGGCGCAGGATCTTGACCCAAGCGCTGCAACAACCGCAGTTGCGGTCCTTTAGCACATGAATTTCCGGTGCGGCGGCGCGCAGCGCGGCGGGAAGGGGGATCATGGCCAAAGCCCCCAAGAGGAGGCCCCGGCGGTGAACAGTATTGGTCATGGCGCGCATTCCCTGTGTGGTTCCATCCGGTTCTGGCGGTCGAGATAGAGGTTCCGGTTGGGGGAAGGTCAAGACCGGCGGCCTATCCTTGTGGCAACGTCATCGCCGGATCGTAGGGGCTGGGCGTGATGACCTCTGCGGTGAAACGCTCTCCCAGCAGGTCAAGCTCCATCTTTGTGCCGTGCGTGGCCAGGTCGGGATCGACGAAGCCGAGCGCGAGGTTCAGCCCGGTGCGAAAACCGTAGGCGCCCGAGGTCACGGTGCCGACAACCTTGTCGCCCATCATCATCGAGGCACCGGGCGCGGCGCGGCGGTCGGTGGCGGTGTGGCTGAGGGTGACAAGGCATTTGCGCGGGCCGTCGGCCTGCCGTTTCAGCAGGGCCTCCTTGCCGATGAACTTCTTGTCTAGTTTCACGAAGCGGTCCAGCCCGGTCTCGAACGGGGTGAATTCGGTCAGCAGGTCGGCCTTCCAGTGCAGGAAGCCCTTTTCCAGCCGCATGGAGTCGACCGCCTGGCTGCCAAAAAGGCGTAGGCCGTGCTTGTCGCCAGCCTCACGCAGGGCGGTGTAGGCGGCAAAGAGCGAGGCGTTGGGGACGTGGATTTCATAGGCGAGTTCGCCGGAAAAGCTGACGGACAGAACGGTCGCCGGGGCATAGCCGATGAAACATTCGCGGGCGGAGAGCCAGGGGAAACCGGCGGCCGACCAGTCGCCGCGAGAGGTGGCGGCGAGCACGTCGCGCGCCTTTGGCCCGGCGAGGACGAGGATGGTCTGATCGTTGGTCAGGCTGCGGATCTGCACGTCCTCATCGGCGCGCTTGTGTGCCATGAGCCAGTCCATGTCGTGGAATTCGGATGCGGCGGCAGAGCCGTACCAGACGCGGGCAGGCCCCCGGTCAGAGGCGGGCAGGTTGGCGAATGTCGCCTCTGCCTTGATCATGCCGTGGGTGTTCAGCAAGTAGCCAAGGCCGACGCGGCCGTCCTTGTTCGCCACCCGGCCACAGCAGAGCCGGTCAAGGAAGGCGTGGCGGTCGGTGCCGGTGATTTCCAGCCGGTTAAAGCCGTTGACCTCACACAGACCGACAGCGGTGTGGACGGTACTCACCTCGGCGGCCACGGCGTCATGCGCCTCGTCAAAGCGGAAGCTGGGGGTGATGTGGATGCCGGGGGCAAAGACCTCTGCCCGTTCCCAGCCGTTGACGGGGCCGAAATGCGCGCCTTCGGCCTGTAGGATCGGGGTCAGCGGTGTGGTCTTGGCCATTCGGCCTGCGGGGCGGTATTCGTTGGGGAAGTGGAAGCGGAATTCGTTCTGGTAGTCCTGGATCGCGTAGCGGGCACAGAGTTCGACATTGGTGTGGCCGGTAAAGCGGCGCGGGTCGATGACCCATGTGTCGTAACAAGCCTCGCCATGCACGATCTGCTGCGCCAGCAGCCAGCCGTGGCCGCCGCCCTCCCCCAGACCGGCGCGCAGCCCGATGATGCAATAGGCGTTGCGCTTGCCCGGGATCGGGCCGACCAGCGGCGCGCCGTCGATGGTATAGGTGATGGGGCCGTTGACGACCGTGGTGATGCCAACCTCTGTCAGGGCTGGCATACGGGCAAAGGCCCCTTCAAGCACGTCCATCACGCGGTCCAGATCATCGGGGCAGAGCGCGTTGACAAAGTTCGGGTCGATCCCGTCCAAGCCCCATGTCTTGCAGTCCTGTTCGTAGAAACCGACCAGCAGCCCGTTCTTTTCCTGCCGCGAATAGTAGTCCGAGATCGGGCAGCGCAGCAGTGGCATCCGGTGGCCCGCTTCCTTGATGGCGGCGATTTCCTCGGTCACGAAGTACTGGTGTTCCATTGACATGACCGGGTGGTGCACGCCCATCATGGCGCCGACCTCGTTCACGCGGTAGCCGCAGGCGTTGATGACCACCTCTGCGTGGATCTCGCCCTTTGGGGTGGTGACGACCCAGGTGTCATCGGGCAGTTGGCGCAGGGCGGTGACGGGGGTGTTGCGGTGCACCTCTGCCCCTTCCTTGCGCGCCCGGCGTGCGAGCGCCTGGCAGAGCTGGGCCGGGTCGATGTCACCGTCCAGCGGATCCCAGAGGCCGCCGATCAGGTTGTCGGTGGAAATCAGCGGGTGGCGGCGGGCGCATTCGGCGGCGTCGATTACTTCGAACTCGACCCCCATGCCCCGCGCCATGCTGGCGAAATGGCGGTAGCCGTCCATATGCGCCTCCGTGTTGGCAAGGCGGATGCCACCGTCGGCATGGTGGTAGGTGATCGGATAGTCGGGGTCCTCGGCCAGTTCCTTGTACAGCGCGATGGAATGGCTTTTGAGGCCGACCATGGTTTGCGTCATGCCAAAGTTCGTCACCTGCGCGGCGGAGTGCCATGTGGTGCCGGAGGTCAGCTCATCCCGCTCCAGCAGCATGACATCGGTCCAGCCCTCTTGGGTCAGGTGGTAGAGCGTCGAACATCCGGCAATGCCGCCGCCAATAACGACGGCGCGAGTGGTGGTCTTCATGTGCGGGCCTCCTGCTGTTGCGGCCAATCGGGGGCAAACTCCTGCTCTTGGGCAAGGCGGCTTTCGTGACTTAAGCGTCTCGAAAAAGGAGTTTTGGAAAGCCTTCAGGTGCACGCGGCGGCTTGTCATGGGACGCGGCGCAGCCCGTAGTGACCGGCATGGATGTCGACAAGGATCAGCGCGGTCCGCGCCAGGTGCGAGAGGGGAGGCGGCCCGGCGGTCGCCTTGCACGCCATGCGGCACGGGCCAAGGGACCTGCCAGTCCCGCACCGCCGGGCCAGGTGGGCGGGCAATACGCGCCGCTGGCAGAGGCCGACATGGCGGCGATCTACGATGCTGCCAAGCGGCTGCTGGCCGATCTGGGCATGGGCGAGGTGCCCGACCGGCTGCGCGCCGATCTGTTGACCGCCGGGGCAGAGGTGCGCGGCGCACGGGTGCTGTTTCCGACTGCTCTGGTCGATGAGGCGGTGGACCGGGCGACAAAGCGCTTTGTCCTTCATGGCCGCGATCCCGCCCGCGATATCGAGGTGGGCGGCGACCGGGTGTATTTTGGCACCGGCGGCGCGGCGGTGCAGGTCGTGGACCTGAACAGCGGTCTTTACAGGGCGGCCACCCTGCAGGACCTGCGAGACTTCACCCGTCTGCAGGACGCGTTGGAAAACATCAGCTGGTTCACCCGTTGCTGTATCGCCACCGATGTGCCCTCTGCGCGTGACCTCGACCTGAATACCGCCTTCGCGCTGTTGACCGGGACGACAAAGCCGGTGGCCAGCGCCTTTACCCTGGCCGAAAACGTGGCGCCCGTCGTGGCGATGATGGACATGGCGCTGGGAGGCGAAGGCGCCTTTTCCGCCCGCCCTTTCCTCAAGGCGCATATCAGTCCGGTGATCTCTCCGATGCGGTACGGGGCCGACGCGGTCGAGGTGGTCTATGCCTGCATCGCGGCCAACATGCCGCTGTCCTGCATCACCGCGGCACAGGCCGGTGCGACGGCGCCGGCAACGCTGGCCGGCTTCCTTGCGCAGTCATTGGCCGAGACTCTGGCCAGCCTGGTCATGGTCCATGCCATCCGCCCGGGGCATCCGATGGTCTTTTCCAACTGGCCGTTCGTCGTCGATCTGCGCACGGGGGCCTTTTCGGGCGGCGGCGGAGAGGTCGCCCTGCTGAACGCGGCCTCGGCGCAATTGTCGAACTGGCTGAATCTGCCGTCGGGCGTGGCCTGTTCGATGACGGATGCCAAGGCTGTGGATGCGCAGTACGGCATGGAAAAAGGGATGACGGCGCTGGCGGCAGGGCTTGCCGGGGGCAACCTTGTCTACGAGAGCGCGGGCATGACCGCCGCTTTGCTGGGTGCCAGCTTTGAAGGTTTCGTGCTGGACAACGAGATGCTGGGGGCGGTTCAAAGGGTGTTGCGCGGGATCGAGGTCAGCGAGGATACGCTGGGTGTCGAGGCGATCCGGGACGCCGTGCTTGGCCAAGGGCATTTCCTGGGGGCCGACCAGACCCGCGCAGCAATGGAACGGGACTATCTCTATCCGCGCCTGGCAGACCGCAGCGACCCTCGCAGCTGGGAAATGGGTGGGGCCGAAGATGCGCGCGCGCGGGCAAAGGCCGAGGCGCAGCGAATTCTGGCCACGCATCGGCCCGTCTATCTGGAGGCGGCGCGGGAAAGTGCGATCCGCGCCGCCTTTCCCTGCCTGCAGTAAGTTCGCGCGCGCCGGTCAGGCGGCCTGGCTCTGCGCGGTTGGCCGGTTCGGGCGTTGAAGAACCGTTTCGCCGATCCTGAGACCGGCCAGCGCGGCGGCCACTTCGCTGGCATTCTGGCGCATGATCGAGGCGGCGGCGGTTGTCTGTTCCACCATCGCCGCATTCTGCTGGGTGACCGAGTCCATCTGGCTGACCGCCGAGTTGACCTCGGACAGGGCGGTGGACTGCTCGCTGGAGGCGGTGGCGATCGCGGCAGCAAGCCCCGACACCTTTTCAAAGCTTTCGACGATGGCCTTGAGATTGCGTCCGGCATTGTCGATCAGGTCGACGCCGCTGGTCACTTCCCTGGAACTGTTCGAGACCAGCTCGGTGATCTGGCGCGCGGCGTCCGAGGCATTGCCGGCCAGCACCCGCACCTCTTCGGCCACCACGGCAAAGCCGCTGCCGGCACTGCCGGCCCGCGCCGCCTCGACGCCCGCGTTCAGGGCGAGCAGGTTGGTCTGAAAGGCGATGTCGTCGATCAGTCCGATGATCCGCGTGATCTGGTCCGAGGATGCCTGGATGCGTGTCATCGCGCCAGCGGCTTCCTCGACCGTGCGCGCGCCCTCTTGCGCAGTCTGCGAGGCCGTCGCGGCGACCTGGTTGGCCTCTTGGGTGTTCTGGGCAGAGTTGGCGACGTTTTCGGTCAGTTCATGCACCGCGGCGGCGGTTTCTTCCAGCGATGCGGCCTGGTTTGCGGTGCGCTCCGACAGGTCGTCGGCGGCGGCGGATACTTCCTCGATGATCTTGACCAGGTTCGACATCGTACCCGTGACCTGGGTCATGGTCTCCCGCAGGTTCGCGGTGGCGCCGTTCAGCTTGGTCCGCACATCGTCGAAACGGCTTGGATAGTCGCTGTGTTCGGGGCTGGGGATGACATGAGTCAGATCGCCCTGCGCCAGTTTCTCGATCGCGGTGTTGATATGGCCAAAGGCGGCGGTCTGTTCCTCTGCGAGAATGCGGAACGTGGTTTCGACTACCCGTTCGATGTCCAGCGCGAAGGCCCGGGTCAGAACGCCGACCATGACGGCCAGGCGGCTGCGTTTGCGCCGCGGAATGCGTTTGAACAGGGCCGCGACAAGGTCGGTCGTGGCCAGCGAATAAGCGGACATGTAGGTGTCCAGCGGCAGGTTGATCCGGGCGTGCGTGCGCCCGATCCGGTCGACCGAGGCGATGTATTCAGCGTCGAACTCTCCCGACAGCAGGCGGGTCCAGTGCTTTTTCTGGGCGTTGCGGGCATATTCCATCCGTTCCGGCCCGTCGAAGAAGGCCGCGGTTTGGGGATTGGCCTGCGCGCGCCTGTAGAAGGCTTCGAGAACCGCGTCGAGTTCGGGTTTGAGAAGTTCCCCGACCTCTCGCAGCATATCTGCGTTTTCGCCATCCAGCTGGAAATGCGCGAGTTTCTGTTGAAGGTCCTTGGTCATCTGCTGTTCCGTCAATGATCGGTGGTTACGGCAGATTAAAGCGCCCAGAGGTTAACAAGCCTGCCAGAACGGCGGCATCGTTTGGGCTTCCCGGCCCTTGTTTTCTTAAACTTGCGCACGTTCGCAGCTGCAGAAAAACGGTTCGCGGCTCAAGCGGGTCGATGCCCGTATCAGACCGACACTTTTTTCAGCAGGACCTCCCGCGGGGTGTCCGCCTTGGGCGCATCGTGGATCACGCGGCCGCGTTCCAGCGCCACGAAGTGATCGCCAAGATCGTAAGCGAAATCGAAGAACTGCTCGACCAGGATGATGGCCATGTCGCCCTTCTGGCGGAGGTATTTGATCACCTCTCCGATCTGCTTGATGATATTCGGCTGGATCCCTTCTGTCGGCTCGTCCAGCAGCAGCAGTTTGGGCTGCGCGATCAGCGCGCGGGCAATCGCGAGTTGCTGTTGCTGGCCACCCGAAAGATCGCCGCCGCGGCGGGCCAGGAACTGCTTCAGGATCGGGAAAAGCTCGAATGTTTCGTCCGGGATGCCCCATTCCGACTTGGGCAGGCAGGCATATCCGGTCTCGAGGTTCTCTTTCACGGTCATCAGGGGAAAGATATCGCGACCCTGCGGGACGTAGCCGACACCGGCACGCGCCAGCGCATGGGCCGGGGTGGTGCGGGCGATATCGGCCCCGTCCAGCATCATTGCGCCGCCGGACCGTGCATGTGTGCCCGAAATCGCCTTGAGCAGGGATGTCTTGCCGACGCCGTTGGTGCCCATCAGGCATGTGACGGCACCGGGCTTTGCCTCCATCGAGATGTCGTAGAGGATCTGGCTGTGGCCATAGTGCAGGGTCAGGTCGGAGAGGCTCAGCATGGGGTGGGCTTTCCTGTCGTCCCGGCGCCGCGAGGGTGGACTGGGGCGCATCTGGGTAATTTCACAAAGAAGAAATGGCCGCGCATCGTTCAGCGGCCCAGGTAGACTTCGATCACCTGCGGATTGCTGGTGACATGGTCGATAGAGCCTTCGGCCAGCACCGAACCCTCGTTCAGCACGGTGACCTTGCAGTTCAGCCGGCGGACGAATTCCATGTCATGTTCCACGACGACGACGGCACGGGTCTTGGCCGCCTCGACCAGCATTTCGGTGGTCTTTTCGCGTTCCGCCGGGGTCATGCCCGCAGCCGGTTCATCGACCAGCAAGAGCCGAGGTTCCTGTGCCAGCAGCATGCCGATCTCCAGCCACTGTTTCTGCCCGTGCGAGAGCTCTCCGGCGGGGCGGGTGAGGCTGTCGGTGAGGCCGGTTTGCTCGGCGATCTCCTCGATGCGCTCGGCGCCGTGCTTCGTCTTCTTGTAGAGCAGCACGTCGAAGGGGCCACGCGGGTTCTTCAGCGCCATGGCAAGGTTCTCTCGGACGGTCTGGGCCTCGAAGACGGTGGGTTTCTGGAACTTGCGGCCGATACCCTCGCGGGCGATGGCGGATTCGGACATGCCCAGCAGGGAAATGCCCTTGTCCCCCCAGAGGACATGGCCCTCGTCCGGCTTGGTCTTGCCGGTGATGATGTCCATGAAGGTGGTCTTGCCCGCTCCGTTCGGGCCGATAATGGCGCGCAGTTCGGGCTCTCCGATCTGGAAGGACAGCGAGTTGATCGCCTTGAAACCGTCGAAGGAGACCGAGACGCCGGACAGTTCGAGAAGGGTCTTGCTCATGATTTTCTCGCAATCTTGTCGACCAGCCCGCCCAGGCCCTGCGGCGCAAACAGTGTGACGGCGACGAAGGAGAGGCCGAGGAGCACCAGCCACCAGTCCGTCCACTGGATCGTGTAGAACCCGAGGTCGATGTCGGGGGCGCCACCGCCGGTGAACCAGCTGGACGCGAGGGTGACAAAGACGGTGCCCAGCACCGCGCCGTAAAGCCGTCCGCGCCCGCCGATGGCGACCCAGACCGCAAGGTAGATTGAGGCGATGGGCGCGATCTCGGCCGGGTTGATGATGCCCGCCTGCGGATAATAAAGCGCCCCCGCGATGCCCGCGATCACCGCCGTCAGGGTAAAGACGAAGAGCTTGTAGCTTTCGACGTGGTAGCCAAGGAATCGCACCCGGGTTTCATCGTCGCGGATGGCCCGGATCACGCTGCCCATCTTGCCCGAGACGACCCAGGCAAACAGGATGTATCCCAGCGCCAGCGCCAGGGCGGAGGCCCAGAAGAAGACCATCGAGACCATGCTTTGCGGCGTCGATTCGAAGCCGGGTATATTCTGCAGGCCCGAAAGGCCGTTGTTGCCGCGCAGCCCGCTGTCGTTCTGGAACAGGTACAGCGACAGCGCCAGCGTCATGGCCTGGGTCAGGATCGACAGGTAAACACCGGTCACGCGCGAGCGGAAGGCCAACCAGCCAAAGACCAGCGCCAGCAGGCCGGGCACCAGCACCACCATCAGCAGTTGCAGTGGCAGCGAATGGGCAAAAGCCCAGATCGGCGGAAACTCGGAGGCACCGACAACGCCGAAGATCTGGCTGGCGATGGCGTCGGAAACCTCTTGCGGACTGGGCGGGACAACCTGCGCGGCCATGCTGTCGGTGACGATGGTTTCGGTACGGGCGTACATCAGCCACATCCCGATGGCGTAGCCGCCGATCCCGAAAAACGCGAAATGCCCCAGGCTGAGGATGCCGCAATAGCCCCAGACGACGTCCATCGCGATGGCGACGAGGCAGAGGCAGAGCGTCTTGCCCAGGGTCTTGACGAAACTGGTCGAGATGAAGCCGGTCCCGGTCGCCTCGGCCATCAGGGTGACGGCCAGCGTAAAGATCCCGAGGAAGGCGAGGAACCAGAGAACCGAAGGGTTCCGGGCGATGAAGCTGCGGTTCATTTGGGCGCTCCGTTCTTGGGATTGCTCCGGTCGGGGGCAGGGGGGCGTTGTTGCGGAACAACGGGCGCTGCCCCCGGCCTGTGGCCTTGCCCGGCATGTTTCGCGCCCAGTGATGCAGGGGCGCGCGCGCTCGTGCCGGTGGCGGCGCTGGGTGTTGGCGGGATCAGGACGCCGTTGCTGTGGCTGCAGAACAGGGTGCGCATGGTCTCAGTCTCCTGCCGCGCGGCCCTTGAGGGCGACGATGCCCTTGGGACGGAACTGGATGAAGAGGATGATGAAGAGGATCATGTAGGTCTGTGCCGCCAGCGTGTTTGACGGGTTGAACCATTCGATCCCCTTTTGCAGCGTGCCGATCATGAAGGCACCGGCGAGCGTGCCCCAGACATTGCCGACGCCGCCGACCACCACGGTCATGAAGCTTTGCACGATATAGTCGGCGCCCATTTCCGACGTGACCTTCGCATAGAGCCCGATGGCCACGCCGGCGATGCCCGCGATGCCGGAGCCAAGCCCGAAGGTCATCATCTTGATGCGGTCGGGGTTGATGCCCATCGAGGCGGCCATGCGCGGGTTCTGGGTCACGGCGCGCACCTCCAGCCCGAGCCGCGTGCGTTTCAGGATGAAGAGGAGAAGGGTCAGGAAGAGCAACGCCAGTACGAAAATGGCGATGCGGATATAGCTGATCGCGATGACGTCGTTGAATACCAGCGCCCCGTCCAGCCATTCGGGCGAGGTCAGCGGACGGGCCTGCGTGCCGAAGATGTTCTTGGCCAACTGTTGCAGGGCGATCGAGACCCCGAAGGTGGCCAGCAGGGTTTCCAGCGGTCGATTGTAGAGCCAGCGGATCACCAAACGCTCCATTGCAACGCCAGCGGCGAAGGTCACGGCAAAAGCCAGCGGCAGGGCGACGATCAACGACAGCGTGTAGTCGGGAATGAAGAGCTGGACGACGTAGCCGGTATAGGCGCCCATCATGATGAATTCACCATGCGCCATGTTGATGACGCCCATGACGCCAAAGGTGATAGCGAGCCCGATGGCGGCAAGGAAATAGATCGATGCCAGCGAGATCGCATCCAGCGCAAGATCGCCCGCCTGGCTCATCCCGACGCGGGTCTGGACCGCGTCCTGAGTTCTTTCGGCGGCGTCGGTGATGGCGCTGTCCGGCTCTTCGTAGGCCTCGTAGATGGTCCAGGTGGCCAGGGTTTCGGCGATGATCTCGGGCGTGGCGCGGGGGGGCAGCGTGCCCGCCTCGGCCAGGGTGTCATAGGCACGCAGGCGCCGGTCGGGCGTGCCAAGCTGGCCGACCGCGATGCCGCCGACCTTGCCGTCCTCGACGTGGCGTTCCAGCGTCGTGCGGATCGAGGAGGCATCGACCAGCGCAGGCAGGTCGGTCTGTTCCCCGATCATGGCATAGGCTTCGGCCTCGGGCAGATCGGTGCCGGGCTCCAGCACACGCGCGACGTTGTTCCCGTCAGGGATGTCTTCGGCAATTTCGGTCCGGGTGGCGAGGATCTGGGACAGAACGGCCCGGGCGTCGACGCTGAGGTCCGAGGACAGCGCCTCGATGGCTTCGATGCGGGCCTCGGGCGTGTCGCCGAAACGGGCGACAAGATAGTTCAGCAGACGTTGCTTGCGTGTCTTCAGCGCGGCATCCGCTTCGCCGTCGATAGAGGCGGAGAGCGGCGGGATCTGGCTGGGGTCCAACCCGCGCGCGATGGCGTCGACGGCGTCACGGCGCTTGGTGATGTCGGGGTCGGACAGCTGGAACTGGACAAGCGCCTCGGCGATGGCACGGCGCACACCGCCGTTCGGTTTGACCTGGTCGAGAGTGTCCGGATCGACGCCACGTGTAACAGGATCTCCGCTGGAGAGGTCCAGCAGGGTCAGCGTGTCGCCCGTTTCCTCGATATAGAAGAACAGGCCGTCCTCTTCGCGGACATAGACGGCCTTGTCCTGCCAGCGTTCCAGAAATCGCGGGACCTCGGGCAGACCGGAGGCAGAGAGCGCCTCGAGCACAGGCGCGACGGTGCGGCGCGAGGGCTTGGCGACTTCCGCCTGGTGCTCTTGCAGGAGGGATTGCAGATCCTGGGTGAAGCCGGGCGCGGGCAGCCACGCGATCAGGAGAACCGCAAGAAGGGCACGGAGCATGTGTCAGCCTGTGTCTTGGGAAGGGGGTGGGCAGGGCGGTCGGGCCGCCCCGCCAATTGGAACCTTGGTCGCCGGGGCGGCAGGCGGCCGCTCCGGCGGGGATCAGGTCAGTAGTTCGACTTGATCTGGACGCAGGTCTCGGTCTCGGTGTTGTACATACCGCAGCCGAGGTCCTTCCAATCCGACTTCAGAACGGCCGATTCAGGCAGGAAGTCGGTCCAGGCGTCGCCCGGCACCGGATCGGTCTGGCTGATGATGTCGAACTGACCGTCCTCGGTGATCTCGCCGATCAGGACCGGCTTGGTCAGGTGATGGTTCGGCAGCATGACCGCGGTGCCGCCGGTCAGGTTCGGGAATTCCTGCCCGTACATGGCGGTGCGGACGGCGTCGACGTCGGTCGTGCCGGCCTGCTTGACGGCGTTCACCCACATGTTGAAGCCGATGTAGTGCGCTTCCATCGGGTCATTGGTCACGCGGTCGTCGCCCATGCGGTCCTTCCATGCGGCCACCCATGCCTCGTTCGCCTCGGTTTCGGCGGACTGGAAGTAGTTCCACGCGGCCAAGTGGCCGACCAGGTTCACGGTATCGAGGCCCGAGAGCTCTTCTTCACCGACCGAGAAGGCGACGACCGGGATGTCGTCGGCCGAGATGCCGGCTGCGGCCAGTTCCTTGTAGAAACCGATGTTGGCGTCGCCGTTGATGGTCGAGATCACGCCGACCTGCTTGCCGTCCTCGCCGAGGGCTACGACGTCGGCAACGATGGTGCCCCAGTCGGAATGTCCGAAGGGGGTGTAGTTGACGAAGATGTCCTCTTCGGCGATGCCCTTCGATGCCAGGTAGCTGGCCAGGATGTTGTTGGTGGTTCGGGGATAGACGTAGTCGGTGCCCAGAAGGGCGAATTTCTCGACGCCCAGTTCCTCGAGGAAGTAGTCCACGGCCGGGATCGCCTGCTGGTTCGGTGCGGCGCCGGTGTAGAAGACGTTCTTGGACGATTCCTCGCCTTCGTACTGCACCGGGTAGAAGAGCAGGCCGTTCAGCTCCTCGATCACCGGCAGAACGGATTTCCGCGATACGGAGGTCCAGTTGCCGAAGATCACGTCGACCTCGTGCACGGTCAGCAGTTCACGCGCCTTTTCGGCGAACAGCGGCCAGTCCGACGCAGGGTCGACCACGACGGCCTCCAGCTCGCAGCCCAGCAACCCACCTTGTTCGTTCTGATCGTCCACCAGCATCAACACGGTGTCTTTCAGGGTGGTTTCCGAAATCGCCATCGTGCCCGACAGCGAGTGCAGGACGCCGACCTTTATGGTGCAGTCCTGGGCGCTTGCGCCGCCCGCCATGATGGCCAGTGCGGCAGCACCGGACAGAAGTTTCGTGAAACGGTTCATTCCTGTCTCCCTGCGGGCCAGCGGCCCTTGTCGCCACGTTTCCGAGCGACTAGGTCCTCCCCCGCAACCATTTGTTGCATCCAGTGTGGCGGCCTGACCGAGGTGCGAACTTGACCGGTCGCCACACGCCCTTTCCGTCCATCTCCTGAGCAGCGCGGCCTGGGCGCCTCGAGTCATCTGGTCCAGGTGCCTTTCGGTCAATCGCGGGCGGGGAACTGGCAGGTGCGCGGCGAAGAATGCACAATTATTGACCTTAAACTGGCAATGCAGATCAATTATTGTGCGAAACTTCTGCCCGTCCGCCCGCAAAAATGCCCAAGCATGTTGCATTCGGCGATCCCCAATGGCGCTATCATGCCGAAAGAGGTCGCGGGGGGACCATGACACTGCACATGCGAAAGGACCGGGCGGGAGAGGCTGCCAAGCCGGCAACATTGCCCCGGGCGCGCGGCACGCTGGACCTGTCGAGCAAGTCCCGCGGCGACAAGTCGGCGATCGACCGGCTGCGCACCTCCGGTTGCCTGCGATCGCTGTTTCCACGCCGCGGGTCTGGGGTTGAAGCCATCGTCATCAATACATCGGGCGGGCTGACCGGTGGCGACCGTCTGGACCTTGCAGCCACAGCAGGCCAGGGATCGCACCTGACCCTGACGACCCAGGCGGCTGAACGGGCCTACAAGGCCAGTTCCGACATTGCCCGTGTCGAGACCCGGCTCGAGGCCGTGGCGGGCGCGACCCTGCACTGGCTGCCGCAGGAGATGATCCTGTTCGAAGGTGCCCGGCTGAGACGCCGCCTGCGTATCGATCTGGCGGCGGACGCGCGTCTGCTGTTGGTCGAGCCGGTCATCTTTGGCCGCAGCGCGATGGGTGAACGCCTTAAGGACGTGCACTTCGATGACCGGATCGAGGTCTGGCGCGAGGGCGCGCCGATCTACCTTGACGCTGTGCGGTTGGACGGTGACCTGGAGGCGCGGATGCAGGGGCCGGCGCTTGGTGGCGGGGCAGGCGCGATGGCCAGCCTGGTTTATGTCGCGCCGGACGCCGAGGCGCATCTGCCGGCTCTGCGGGCTTTGCTGCCCGATACCTGCGGCGCGTCCCTGATGCGCGAGGATCTGTTGATCCTGCGGATGCTGGCGCGCGATAGTCTGACTTTGCGGCGCAGCCTGCTGCCCGTGCTGGACCGGCTGAGCCGGGACACCCTGCCGACATCCTGGAGACTGTGACGACATGCAACTGACCCCGCGCGAGAAAGACAAGCTGCTGGTCGCGATGGCCGCCGAGGTGGCCCGCAAGCGCCTGAGCCGCGGCGTGAAACTGAACTTTCCCGAGGCGATCGCGCTGATCACCGATGCGGTGGTGGAGGGCGCCCGCGACGGGCGGTCCGTCGCCGACATGATGCAGGCGGGCGCCGAGGTCATCACGCGCGAACAATGCATGGAGGGCGTGCCCGAGATGATCCACGAGGTGCAGGTCGAGGCCACCTTTCCGGACGGCACCAAGCTGGTGACGGTCCACGACCCGATCCGGTGATTTCGAGTATTTTCAGAGAGAAGAAAGACGAGGGACCAAGAATGAAGAACCTGATCGCAACCGGCGTCGCACTGTTGGCCGCCGCCCCCGCCCTGGCGCATCCCGGCTCGCACATGCATCCGCATGGCGCCGAAACCTGGCTGAGCCTGCTGCCCGCCGTGGCACTGATCGTGGTTGCGGGGCTGATCACCTGGGGTCGGAGATGATCCCCGGAGAGCTGTTCCCGGCCGAGGGCACCCTAACCCTGAACGAAGGCCGTGAGGTGGTGACGCTGCAAGTGGCCAATACCGGCGACCGCCCGGTGCAGGTGGGCTCTCATTACCACTTTGCCGAGGCCAACCCGGCGCTCGATTTCGACCGGGGCGCCGCGCGCGGTTGCCGGCTGGATATCGCGGCGGGCACTGCGGTGCGCTTCGAGCCGGGGCAGGCACGCGAGGTCAACCTGATCCCGATTTCGGGGGCACGCCAGATCTACGGATTCAATCAGCAGGTGATGGGCGCGCTGGACTGACACGCCCGAGTCGGCACAGACTGGTCGGATTGCAGAAGCCAACCAGAGAAGGAAAGACCATGTGCGATGTGTGCGTGATGAACTCTGTCAAGGACCGGATGCTGTCGCGGCGCTCGTTCTTCAGGGCGGGGGCCGCTGCCGGCGCCGGGGCGGTTCTGGGGACCGGCCTGGCAAGACCGGCGATGGCGGCCAGCCACGGCGGCGGTGTCGTCGACATGACCCATACCTACGACGAGAGCTTTCCGACCTATTTCGGCGAGCCGGGATTTCCTACGACAAGGGGGCCGATTTCGCCAATGACGGGTTCAACCTGTACAGTCTGACGGTCAATGAACACACCGGCACCCATGTGGATGCGCCTTTGCACTTTTCGGCTGACGGCCACTCGGTGGATGAAATTCCGGTCGAAAGCCTGGTCTGTGCGCTGGTCAAGGTGGATATCGCGGCCCGGGCGGCGGAAGACGCTGACACGACGGTGACGCCAGATGACCTCAAGGCCTGGATCGCTGCACATGGCGATATCCCCGAGGGGGCCTGTGTCGCGATGGATTCCGGGTGGTCCGCCAAGATCGGCAGTGACGGGTTTCGCAACGCGGACGGTGACGGAGTCATGCATTTCCCGGGTTTCCACGTCGAGGCGGCCCAGATGCTGGTCGAGGAAACGGGCGCGCGGGCCATTGCGACGGACACGCTGTCGCTGGACCCCGGCAACTCTGCCAGCTTTGACGCGCATTACGCATGGTTGCCGACCAATCGCTACGGGATCGAGAACCTAGCCAACCTCGGCAATGTCCCGGCCTCCGGCGCGACGCTGATCGTCGGCGCGCCGAAACATGCACGCGGCACGGGTGGCCCGGCCCGCGTCTTTGCGATGGCGTGACGCATATGGTTCGGCTGTCCCCTCTCGATCTCTGGCTCACCGCCTCGCGCTGTGCCTGCATGGCCGCCGAAGCGCAGGCGGTGGTGACCATGCGCGTCCTGGGGATGGCCGGGCTATGGTCCGTGACCCCGTCCGAGACGACACGGATGATGCGCGAAAAGGCGATAAATTTCCCGCTGGCGATGGAGCTGGCGTCCCGCGCGGCGTGGAAAGGGGAAGATCCCCTTGGCGCCGCGCTGGCCCCGCTGCATCGCCAGACCCGGGCCAACGCGCTGCGGTTGGCCCGGCGCGGACCCAGGTGGAGGATGTAATGGCGACGGTCAAACTTTTGTCCGACGAGGAGTTGAGCGCCGAGGCAAAGGCGGTGTTCGACGATATCCGCGCGGTGCGCGGGACGGATTTCATCAACAACTTCTGGCGTGCCCTGGCGCATGACCCGGCGCTGCTGAAGGCGACATGGGACCGGCTCAAGGTGGTGATGGCGCCCGGCGCGCTGGATCCGCTGGTCAAGGAAATGATCTATGTTGCGGTTTCCGGCACCAATGGCTGTGACTACTGCGCCCACTCTCACACCGCGGCGGCCCGCGCCAAGGGCATGACGCCCGAGATGTACGGAGAGCTCTTGGCCGTGATGGGCATGGCCAACCAGACCAACGCCCTGGCAAGCGCACTGCAGGTGCCGGTGGACGAGGTTTTCAAGGAATAGGACCCGGTCCGGAGCCAACTGGCTCCCGCCGATGACAAGCACGAGGACAGGATGCCAGCCACAATCAAACGCTCCGACTATGCCGCGATGTTCGGCCCCACCACCGGCGACCGGCTGCGGCTGGCCGACACGGACCTGATCATCGAGGTCGAAAAGGACCTGACCGGCCCCTATGGCGAAGAGGTGAAGTTCGGCGGCGGCAAGGTGATCCGTGACGGCATGGGGCAGGCTCAGACCACCCGGGCCGAGGGCGCGGTGGACACGGTCATCACCAACGCGCTGATCGTCGATCACTCGGGTATCTACAAGGCTGACGTGGGGCTGAAGAACGGGCGTATCCACAAGATCGGCAAGGCGGGCAATCCGGACACCCAGCCCGGCGTCGAAATCGTTGTCGGCCCGGGCACAGAGGCCATTGCCGGAGAGGGGCGCATCCTGACCGCGGGCGGTTTTGACAGCCACATCCATTTCATCTGTCCGCAACAGATCGAGGACGCGCTGCATTCCGGCCTGACCACCATGCTTGGCGGAGGCACCGGCCCGGCGCATGGCACGCTGGCCACCACCTGCACGCCAGGACCCTGGCACATTGGGCGGATGCTGCAGGCGGCGGATGCCTTCCCGATGAACCTGGCCTTTGCGGGCAAAGGCAATGCCTCGCTGCCCGCAGCCCTGGAGGAGCAGGTCAAGGGCGGCGCCTGCGCGCTGAAGCTGCATGAGGACTGGGGCACGACGCCGGGTGCCATCGACTGCTGCCTGAGTGTGGCCGACGCGATGGACGTGCAGGTGATGATCCACACCGATACGCTCAATGAATCCGGCTTCGTCGAGAACACCGTGAAGGCCATGAAAGGCCGCACCATCCACGCCTTCCACACCGAGGGTGCGGGGGGCGGCCACGCCCCTGACATCATCAAGATCTGTGGCGAAGAGCATGTCCTGCCCTCGTCCACCAACCCGACCCGCCCCTTTACCGTGAATACGCTCGAAGAACACCTCGACATGCTCATGGTTTGCCACCACCTCGACAAGGCGATCCCCGAGGACGTGGCCTTTGCCGAAAGCCGCATCCGGCGCGAGACCATCGCCGCAGAGGATATCCTGCACGACATGGGGGCCTTTTCGATCATCGCCAGCGACAGCCAGGCCATGGGCCGTGTGGGCGAGGTGCTGATCCGCACCTGGCAGACCGCTGACAAGATGAAAAAGCAGCGCGGGCGCCTGAGCGAGGAGACCGGCGACAACGACAACTTCCGCGTTCGGCGGTATATCGCGAAATACACGATCAATCCGGCCATTGCGCATGGCATCGGCCATGAGATCGGCAGCATCGAGGAAGGCAAACGTGCAGACCTCGTGCTTTGGAACCCGGCCTTTTTCGGCGTGAAACCCGAGATGGTGCTGATCGGCGGCACCATCGCCTGCGCGCAGATGGGTGATCCCAATGCCTCCATCCCCACGCCGCAGCCGGTCTACACCCGGCCCATGTTCGGCGCTTATGGCCGCAGCGTGGAAAACTCTGCTGTCACCTTCGTCTCGGAGGCGGCGCAGGCCGAGGGGATCGGCGCCGGGCTGGGGCTGGCGAAGGAAACCGTGGCGGTCAGTAACACGCGTGGCATCGGCAAGAAGGACCTGCTTCTGAACGATGCGACACCTACGGTCGAGGTCGATCCGGAAACCTACGAGGTACGCGCCGACGGCGAGTTGCTGACCTGCGAGCCGGCCAGCGAATTGCCGATGGCACAGCGGTATTTCCTGTTTTGACCCGTCGTGGAGGGGCGTGCCCGTGCCTGCGGGCCGTCGCTTGATATCCGCCAGAGGCTCCCGCAACATGATCTTGGTCCGGGCGTCACCGGACGCGGATCAACGGATTGGAGTTTGAACATGCGCAGCTTGGTCCTGGCCGCCGGCCTCGCTTTCCTTGCCCCCGTGGCCTGGGGTTGCCCGGTGGGATCGGACATCGACAAGGGTATCCGCTTTACCGTCGATGACGTCGATACAGAGGAATACCGACGCGTGAGGCCGGGCATGATCGAGGCGATCTATACAGCCTCGGACGGGCTGGTCACGCGCAACCTGCTGGCGCAGGGGGTCTACCTCGTCGAACTGGTCGACCTGGTCGAGGGGGTGCCGGAACAAGACACGCGTGTCACCTATGCCTTTCCGGGCCGGGCAGAGGAACTGGCGGTGCCGGAACCGGGCGGGCAGGTGACTTATGATGTGGCGATCAACAACCTGGGCGATCTCGACAAGGAACGTCAGATCTACGATTTCGGACCGCTGTCCAAGATCAACTTTGGCGCCTGCGAATACGATCTGATCCCGATCGAGATCCGTTACGAACCCGACGACAGCGGCACGGTTGATCTGCTGTACTACCTGCCCGCCTTCGGTTTTTCCTACTACGCGGGCAGCGACTACACGGACGGGTCGGACCGCTACAATTATTCCAACATCGAGGTGATCGAGTGAGCGAACTCCCCCTTGCGCAAGTCCTTGAAGAGGCGGGCAACTGGCAGGCCCCGGCAGCGGACCGGGTTGTCCTGGACTACGAGGCGCGGTTCCTGCGGCGCAAGCGCCTGGTGACAGAGGCGGGTCTGGCCTTTGTTGTCGATCTGGAGCAGACCACCTCGCTGGACGCGGGGGATGCCCTGTTGCTGGCTGACGGACGTCGGATCGAGGTGGCGGCCGCCAGCGAAGAAGTCCTTGAAGTGCGCGGGCCGAGCCTGCCGCAGCTTGCCTGGCACATCGGCAATCGGCATACGCCCTGCCAGATTGCCGAGGGCATGTTGTTGATCCGGCGCGATCCGGTGATCCGGCACATGCTGGAACATCTCGGGGCCGAGGTGACGGAGGCCATGCATCCCTTCACCCCAGAGGGTGGCGCCTATGGTCACGGGCGCACCCACAGCCACGAACACGGCCACAGCGCCCATGCCCATTGATCCGCGCCTGCTGACATTGACGCAATGGCTGTCCCCTGCCTACCCGGTGGGGGCCTTCGCGTGGTCGCACGGGCTGGAAAGCGCTGTGCGGCAGGGATGGGTGACGGATGCGGACAGCTTGCAGGCATGGTTGACAGACGTGCTGCGCGATGGGTCCGGCAAGGCCGATGCGCTTTGGGTCCGGCTGGCCTGGCAGGGGGGGCGGCCCGTGGCGGACCTTGATGCGCTGGCGCGCGCCTGGCAGCCTTCACGCGAACGCCTGCGCGAGGCAGAGCGGCAGGGCGCGGCCTTTGCCCAGGTCACGGCAGAGGTCTGGCGGCTGGACCTGCCGCCGATGCTCTTGCCTGTTGCGCTTGGCGATGCGGCGCGGCAGATGGACATGGCCGTGGAGCCGGTGATCGCGCTGTACCTTCAGTCCTTTGCGGGCAACCTCGTTTCCGCGGCACAGCGTTTGATGCCACTGGGACAGACCGCGGCTCAGGGTGTGCTGTCGCGGCTGGCGCCGCTTTGTGCCGAGGTGGCCGCAGGCACCGAGGGGCAAACACTGGATGACATGGCCTCCTGTGCCTTTCTGTCCGATGTCGCTTCCATGAAACACGAAACACTTGAACCGAGGCTATTCCAGTCATGACACGGATGAACGGCCCCTTGCGTATCGGCATCGGCGGACCCGTCGGCGCCGGCAAGACCACCCTGACCGCACGGCTTGCCGAGCGCCTGAAAGACGATTTTTCCATCGGCGTGATCACCAACGACATCTACACGCAAGAGGACGCAGAGGCGCTGATGCGGATGCAGATCCTGCCTGCGGATCGGGTGATCGGAGTGGAAACCGGGGGGTGTCCGCACACGGCAATCCGCGAGGACGCTTCGATCAACCTGGCGGCGGTGGCCGAGATGCGGCAGCGACACCCGGAGGTCGAGATCGTCCTGATCGAGTCCGGGGGAGACAACCTGTCGGCCACCTTCAGCCCGGAACTGGCGGACCTGACGGTCTATGTCATTGATGTTGCTGCCGGAGAAGAGATCCCCCGCAAGGGCGGGCCGGCGATCACGCGGTCGGATCTGCTGGTCATCAACAAGACCGATCTTGCGCCCTATGTCGGCGCCTCCTTGGAAGTGATGGAGCGCGACGCGACGCGGGTCCGCGCCGGGCGGCCGTTCGTGTTCTCTGCACTCAAAGGCGGGGACGGGGTCGAGGGGATCGTGACGCAACTGCGGGACATCGCAGGGCTCTGATCGGGTAACTCGGTGGCCTCTGGCGGCGCGCTCGCCGAGGTCCGGAGGCGGGTGTTTCAATCCCGCGGGTCTTGCATCTGCCCCGGGGTGAGCCGGGAAAAACATCTTTGATCAATGGTTTGCCGTGTCCGGCTCAGAATGCGGCCCAGTCGGTGAACTGGTAGGTCTTGGGCTTTGTGCGGCCCGGGATGGGCATGGTGTGCTGTGCGGGGCGGGGCTGGTTGTGCTTGGTCATGGCGGGGCTCCTTCTTCTGTCTCTGAAGATGGGGGAAGGGCCTCTTTTCCGACAGTCACGAAAACCATACCGGCCAGTTCAGTTTGGAGGGATGACGCCTTTCTTGAGGATGATGTTGCCGTAAAGCCTTGATTCCCCAGTCTGAATAACGGCAAAGCCGGTCTTTGCCCGATCGTAGAAAGCAAAGCGTTCCAGCGTCGCGATCGGCGCCGGGTTGTCCGCGAACTCATCGATAAGCGTTTGAAATTCCTCGATGATCTCAGGGGTTGCCTCGGCGTCGCCGACCACCTGCATGGTATGTGCCGGGTCTTTCACGAAACTGTCCAGAGGCATGACCGTCAGCACCGCCTGCAACACCTGGGTGGCGGACAGGCCGTCGAGCCGGTGCACCTTGCACCCCATTGAATAGGCGGGAAAATTGCAGTCCGCGATCACGAGTTCATCGCCGTGTCCCATCGCCCGAAGGCTGTACAGGATCTCGGGCGAGAGGATGGCGGGGATGTTGCGCAGCATGGGGGACCCTCCGGAATTCCTGACCATGAAAACGCCCCCGGCGGCCCGGCGCAAGGGGGCATTTGGCCCGTGGCGGCTTGTACAAAACGTACAAAACGTAAGCGGTTTCTGACGTTTTGTACAAAACCGGCTATGGTCGGGACAGGGGCGGGGCACGGCGCCGCGCGCGACAGCAAGGAGACAGGGAATGGAGCAGGTGGCACCAAAGGGCGATCCCACCCTGCGGACGCTGGCCATGCCGGCGGATGCCAATGTCAGCGGCGATATTTTTGGTGGCTGGGTGCTCAGCCAGATGGACCTGGCCAGCGGCATCATCGCGGGGGAACGGGCGCAGGGCCGCGTGGCCACGGTGGCGGTGGACGCGATGAAATTCATCCGCCCGGTACGGATCGGCGACGTGCTGGAAATCTACGGGCGGGTCGCGCGGGTGGGCCGGACCTCGATGGGGATCGGGCTGGAGGCCTGGGTGATCCGCAACCGGATCGGCAAGCGCGAGAAGGTGACCGAGGCGGTCTTTACCTATGTTGCCCTCGACGAGGAGGGCAACAAGAGGACGGTTCCGCCCGAGGCCTGACGACCCCGGGCGGCGCCGATCAGAGCAGTTCGATATCCGACGCGCTTTCGCGGCCGTCACGGCCGGTGCGCAGTTCGAAGCTGACTTTCTGGTTGTCCTGCAGGCCGGTCAGGCCCGAACGCTCGACAGCGGAGATGTGGACGAAGATGTCCTTGCCGCCGCCTTCGGGCGCGATGAAGCCGTAGCCTTTGGTGGTGTTGAACCATTTCACGGTGCCAGTGGCCATTCCGTGGTCTCCTGTAGATTTGCCGCACGCGGAAGTGCTGCGGCCCGGCAATGTCAGAGCAGTATCGGTTGCGCTGACGCCGTATGACGGAGACAGGTAGGCGATAGTGGTAACGTAGCGGTCTTGGATATCGCAGGTTTGCTGAGTCGGAGCAAGAAAGATTGAAATGCGCTCGCCGGAAGCTTGCGGCAGATCGCGCGACGAGTCGCTCCCCGGGGCATTGCTCCGGGGAGCCCCGGTCAGTTCAGGGTCATCTCACCGCTGATCCGGTTGGTATAGGGGTCGCCGCCCGCGTCAAATTCGCCGGCTCCGGTGATCGAGGCCCATTTGCCGGTGCCGCCCATGACCATCCAGTCGCCCTGGGTGCGTCCCTCGGCATTGATGGCCTTGGCGATCCACTTGACCACGGCCACTTCGCCGTCGCCGTCGGTGTAGTGGCACAGCCCGTCCCCTGAGACATCTCCCTTGTCGATCAGGATCGCACCGAAGCAGGGGCCTTTTGCGCTGGCAAAGGGATTCATCGGGTCCTCGGTCTCGAAACTTTCATACATCGAGGTCGCGTGCACGATGACCAGGCCATCGGACACCGGCATCGGCGTGGCGGTCGACGCGCCGTGCCCCACGCCAGCGGCGGTCACGGTTTCAGAAAGGGTCGGTGTGGCAATCACAAAAATGGCCGCCGCGAGGGCAGGAAAACGGATGAAATACATGAGTTTCTCCTCCAGAATCGGTCCCGGTTGGTCCGGGACCTGTTCCGAGGATACCACGGTATGAGGCGGGCCGGCCTAGTTGCAGGTAAAGCGTTCCGTCCAGCGGCCCCAGTTGTTCATGTCCATCGTGCGCTGGCGAAATCCGTAGGTGTGCGACGACCCGCGAATATGGAAGTGGCGCACGGCGCCGCGCCAGTAGATGCGGCTGTTCACCGGGGCGATGCTTTCGCCGTACATGTAGTAGATGCGGTTGGTGGTAAAGGCGACCGTGGCGGTTTCCCCGGGGTCCAGCAGGTACCAGCCGTTGGTGATCCAGTTGCCGGACAGGTCACGATAGTTGATCGCGGTCTGGATCTGCCGGTTGCAGTCGTTCCTGAAGATGACGGTGAACTGGTTGTTCTGGGCGTGGCTTTCGCCTGCACTGAAGGCCGTCATCAAGCAGAGCGCCAGCATCAAAAGACGGTGCATGTATCAATTCCTTGAGCAATTAATCCAAGTACACGGAAAGGTTAGGCTGGCCGTGGCGCAACGGTCAAGTTTGTTGCCCAGGGCGCGGCGGGCCGCGGTCGGCAAGTGATCGGCAGCGATTGTCTATCGCGCCTGTCGCGGGCATGGTGGCGCAAAAAAGGGGAGGCGAGCGATGGGTTTGATCTGGGCAGGCGTGGTAATCGGCATCGGCGGCACGGTGGCGATGGACCTCTGGGCGCTGCTGCTGGACCGGCTGACGGGACAGGGGCGTCCGAACTGGGGCAACGTGGGCCGCTGGGTCGGCTGGCTGTTCCGGGGGCGCGTCTTTCACGATGACATCGGCGCGGCAGCCCCGGTCGACGGTGAGCGCGCGCTTGGCTGGGCATTCCACTACCTTGTCGGGGTTGTCTACGGCGTGGTCTTTGCGCTGATCGTCGGGTCCGCATGGTTCGACGCGCCGGCGTTCTGGAAGGCCTGGATCTGGGGGATCGTGACCATCGCGGGCGGATGGTTCCTGCTGCATCCGGGGATGGGGCTGGGCTGGGCCCTGTCGCGGACAGAGCGGCCCTGGAAGGGGCGCTTCATGGGGCTGGTGGCGCATTCGGTCTTTGCCCTGGGCATGTGGGCCGCGGCCTGGCTCGTCTGAGGTGATGGCATCGGCGGCGGACCGCCGCCGTCACGGCAGGAATTTTGCCCGGACGGTTGAAACATCGGCTCATAGGGATTTGGTCAGGGACAGAGTGCGGTAAGACCCGCGAAATCCACCTCTGACGGGAGACCGATCATGAGCGTAAGAAAGACCCTTCTTGGCACTGCAACCCTCGTGGCATTGGCCGCGGCACCGCTGACCCCGGCCCTGGCGCAATCCGGGCCGCAGGCGGAGCTGATCCCGGCTCAGGCCGCCGAGGCGCAATACAGCGACAGCGATCTCAACAGCTTCGTCGATGCGGCCATGAAGGTCATGGCCCTGCGCCAGACCTACCAGGCGCGGCTGCAGGCGGCCGAGAACGAAGAGGACCAGCAGGCGCTGGTTCGCCAGGCACAGGAAGAGATGAAAGAGGTCATCGTTCAGACTGATGGCATCGACGTGCCGACCTATACCGCCATCGGCGAGGCCGCCCAGGCCGACGATGCGCTGAACCAGCGGATCACCGCGTTGTTCCAAGAGCGCATGCCGGGCGACGGCGCGCAGCCGTCGGACGACGGCTGATGCTTCGGCCCGGATGTCGGGCCGCTTGAGAAGATGAACCCGCGCGGTGGTCAATGGGCTACCGCGCGGGTTTTTCTTGGAGGTGGTGGCGTGAATAGCGGGGATCACCCTGACGCTGGGTACCAAGCTCTGCGAAGGTCAGGGTGCGAACCCATGCTACAAGTGCATTGTCCAAGCGTTGTCTCGAGTTGGTTGCAGAAAAATACCCCTTCCGTTACCAAAAGTTAATAAGGCCACCGCTGTTTGGCTTCACTTGCAAGTGCTCCAAAGTCTCTTCGGCCGCTCCTCACACCCTCTGCCACGAAACAGAGGCGATGACCGTAATACTCGCTTACCGTTTTTAGCTCGCTTCCTTTTTCGGCTTGTGCAAGCCAATAGCGTTTGCCCTTCGCGTAGCGCTCTGGCGAAGACTTGTGATGGATCTCGACCAACCAAGTCTCTGGCATTCCGTGGTACTCAAGGAAAACCAAAGCCTCGTAGATATCGCGCGCTTTCATTGTAACTGCCTAAGACCTGAGATCTCGAAAGGTTGACGCGACCCGGTTGCTCACCGCGAAAACTTCTTGTGCTTCAGCCGCTTCGGCTCCAGTGCATCCGCGCCGAGGCGCCGTTTCTTGTCCTCTTCGTAGTCTTCGAAGTTGCCCTCGAACCATTCCACATGCGCCTCGCCCTCGAAAGCCAGGATGTGGGTACAGATCCGGTCGAGGAAGAAACGGTCGTGCGAGATCACGACGGCGCAACCGGCGAAATCGACAAGGGCATCTTCCAAAGCGCGCAGGGTTTCCACGTCGAGGTCGTTGGTCGGTTCGTCGAGCAGGATGACGTTGCCGCCCTCTTTCAACAGGCGCGCCATGTGCACGCGGTTGCGCTCACCACCCGACAACAGGCCGACCTTTTTCTGCTGATCGCCGCCCTTGAAGTTGAAGGCCGAGCAATAGGCGCGGCTGTTCATCTCGGCGTCGCCCAGCTTGATCTGCTCGGCGCCGCCGGAAATTGCCTCCCAGACGGTCTCATCGGCCGAAAGATCGTCGCGCGACTGGTCGACATAGGCCAGCTGCACCGTATCCCCGTATTCCAGCGTGCCGGCGTCCGGTTTTTCGTGTCCGGTCAGCATCTTGAACAGCGTTGATTTACCCGCGCCGTTGGGGCCGATCACGCCGACGATCCCACCGGGGGGCAGCGAGAAGGAGAGATCCTCGATCAGGAGCTTGTCCCCCATCGCCTTTTTCAGGCCTTCGACCTCGATCACCTTCTGGCCCAGGCGCGGGCCGTTGGGGATGATGATCTGGGCGCGGCTGAGCTTTTCGCGCTCTGACTGGTTGGCCATCTCGTTGTAGGCGCTGATCCGGGCCTTGGACTTGGCCTGACGGGCCTTGGCACCCTGACGCATCCATTCCAGCTCGCGTTCCAGGGTCTTCTGCTTGGCCTTGTCCTCGCGCGCTTCCTGTTCCAGCCGCTTGGCCTTCTGCTCCAGCCAGCTGGAATAGTTGCCCTCGTAGGGGATGCCGCGGCCGCGGTCGAGTTCGAGGATCCAGCCGGTGATGTCATCCAGGAAATAGCGGTCGTGCGTGACGCAGAGGATGGTGCCCTTGTAGTCGATCAGGTGCTGCTGCAACCAGGCGATGGTTTCCGCGTCCAGGTGGTTTGTCGGTTCGTCGAGCAGCAGCATGTCGGGCGCTTCGAGAAGCAGCTTGCACAGCGCAACCCGGCGTCGTTCCCCGCCCGAGAGATTGCCCGGCATGGCGTCATCGGGGGGACAGCGCAGGGCCTCCATCGCGACATCGACCTGGCTGTCCAGATCCCAGAGGTTCTGGCTGTCGATCTCGTCTTGCAACTGCGCCATCTCGTCGGCGGTCTCGTCGCTGTAGTTCATGGCCAGTTCGTTGAACCGGTCCAGCTTGGCCTTCTTCTCGGCCACACCCAGCATGACGTTGTCGCGCACCGTCATGTCTTCTTCCAGCGCGGGCTCCTGCGGGAGGTAGCCGACCTTGGCGCCCTCTGCGGCCCAGGCCTCGCCGGTGAAATCCTTGTCGATTCCGGCCATGATGCGCATGAGCGTCGACTTACCGGCGCCGTTGACGCCGACGACGCCGATCTTGACCCCGGGCAGAAAGCTCAGGCGGATGTTTTCAAAGCATTTCTTGCCGCCGGGATAGGTCTTGGAGACGCCATCCATGTGGTAGACATACTGATACGAGGCCATGATCCGCTCCTGCAGCTTGCGCGTTGTTCGTGACGGAGTAGCGCGTTGGCGTCGGCGGTGCAATCTGCGGCGGGAGAGGCGGAAAATTCCGCGCAGATTTGCCTTGAACCGATCTGACCACTTCGGGGTCATCTAGGAGACTGTGCCCACGGACCGGGGACCGGGAAAGGCAAGGATGATGCGGAACGCGCGGAGCGGGTAAGTGAACCGCTTCCGACCTCGCGGGACCGTGCCTTGGACGGCGTCCGGCTGGTGAGTGCCCTGGGCAAGCAGACGGAAAGCGGGGCAGGCCGTGCGGTCTATCGACCCGCAAGCCGCCCGCCTGCGACATGGCCCGCCGGGTCGGGTAAGGCCCGCGCGCGCATGGGTTTCTTGCACATGCCCGTCCAACCGCGTATCCGGTTGCTCGGTGCGCGCAGGCGTATCTTGGCGGGAGGACGCGGCGTGCCGCAGCCAGGCAGACAGGGGCAGGGCCTTTTCCTGGCCGGGGCGGGCGCCCTGGATGGCCGGGCCATGCCGCGTGGATCCCGGATCGGATTGTTGGGGGGGTCCTTTGACCCACCGCACGCCGGGCATTTGCACCTGTCGCGCGAGGCGCTCAAGCGGTTCGGCCTGGATCGCGTTGTCTGGCTGGTGAGCCCCGGCAACCCGCTGAAGCCCAATCCCCCCGCGTCGCTGGAGGACCGCATGGCGGCGGCCCGGGCGATCGTCGACCATCCGCGCATCAGCGTCAGCGATTTCGAGGCCCGCGCAGGCACGCGCTATACCGCCGAGACCCTGGCGCGGCTGCGGCAGCTGTTTCCAAGGGTGCGGTTCACATGGCTGATGGGGGCCGACAACCTGGCTCAGTTCCATCGCTGGGACAACTGGCAGGGCATCCTGCAGAGCGTGCCGGTGGGGGTGCTGGCGCGGCCCGGTCTGCGCATGGCGGCGCGCCTTTCTCCGGCGGCGCGCATCTTTGGCGCGGCGCAAATTCCGGCGCATGCCTCGCCCCGGCTGGCCGGTGCTTGCCCGCCGGCCTGGTGTTTCGTGAACATGCCGATGACCGACCTCAGCTCGACTGCAATCCGCGCGGCGGGTGACTGGGCAACAGGGCTGAAAACGTGAATGGCATGCCCCCAGTTGCCGGTTGCTCGTGGTGCCGGGATTCGCTTAGATCAGCCCCATGACGTATGGCATTTCCAGACGTGCATTCCTGGGCGGAGTGGCCGGAACGGCGCTAGGCGGGGCGGCATTGCCCGGCTGGGCGCGGGCACCCGAGACCTCCTTGCGCCCGGTTGCACGTTCCGACGAATTCCGAAAACGCATCCAGCCGCCCGCCGAGGCGCTGATCGAACGCGCGGCGCTGGATGGTGAGGTCGGCTTTGCCGTCGCGCGCCTGCACAACGGCGAGGTGCTGGAGACACATTCCCCCGACGTGAGCCTGCCCCCGGCCAGCGTGGCCAAGGCCCTGACTGCGGGCTACGCGCTGGATATGCTTGGTCCGGCGCATCATTTCGTGACCCGCGTGATCGCCACCGGCCCTGTCAAGGATGGTATTGTCCAGGGCGACCTGGTGCTGGCGGGCGGGGGTGATCCGACGCTGGATACCGACGCGCTGGCCGGGCTGGCCGCCGCGGTCAGTGCCGCCGGTGTCACCGGCCTGACCGGGGGGCTGAAGGTCTGGGGCGGGGCGCTGCCCTCGCTCACCGGCATCGACGCCAGCCAGCCGGACCACGTCGGCTATAACCCGTCGGTCTCAGGGCTGAACCTGAACTACAACCGCGTGCATTTCGAATGGCGCAAGGCGGGCAGTGACTACACGGTGACGATGCAGGCGCGGTCTGCCGCGCATCGGCCCGACGTGCGCGTGGCCCGTATGGACCTGATCGACCGACGCATGCCGGTCTACACCTACGAAGACCGCTCTGGCCGCGACAACTGGACCGTGGCGCGTGGCGCGCTGGGTGACGGCGGCGCGCGCTGGCTGCCCATCAAGAAGCCCGAGGCCTACGCGGGCGAGGTGTTCCAGACGCTGCTGGCGGCACAAGGCATCAAGACCGGCAAGCCCGAGATTGCCGCGGGTCTGCCCGGCGGCGATGAACTGGCCCGTCACGAAAGCAAGCCCTTGCGGGTGATCCTGCGCGACATGCTGAAATGGTCGACGAACTTGACCGCCGAGGTCGTCGGCCTTGCGGCCAGCGTGGCGCGCAGCGGGGCTGTCCCCGCCTCGCTGCAGGCGTCGGCGGCGGAAATGAATGACTGGGCGCGGGAAAAGCTGGGGGTCGAGGGGCTGGCGCTGGTCGATCACTCCGGCCTGGGTGACAAAAGCCGGGTCAGTGCGATGCAGATGATGGGGTGCCTGCGCGGATTGCGCATGAAGATGGGCATCAAGCCGCTGCTCAAGGACATGCCGATCCGCGATTCCCGGTACCGGGTGATCGAGAATGCGCCACTGAAGGTGCGGGCCAAGACCGGCACGCTGAATTTCGTCAGCGGGCTGGCCGGGTTTGTCGACCTGCCAGACGGTACGGAGCTTGTCTTTGCGATCTTTGCCGCGGACATGCCGCGAAGAGACGCGCTGACCAAGGCGCAACGAGAACGCCCCGAAGGCGGACGCAGCTGGAACAGCCGGGCAAAGATCCTGCAACAGGGGCTGATCGGGCGCTGGGGCGTGCTCTATGAAAGCGATCCGGTCTGACAACGCGCCGTGCGACGGGCCGACCGCCGGGTTGCCCGGAACCATCGAATCGGAAAGCGGCCTGCCTTCCTGTCCGGGATATCTGCACAGGGAACCCGCAAAGCAAATTCCCGCGCGGCGATCGCGGTCGAAACCTGGAAGTGGCCGGGCCGATCCGCCGTGCCGGGACAGCCGGTAGAGGTCAAAGAAAATGGGCCCTGCGATGCAGGGCCCTTTGCCTTGTCTGTGCGTCAATGGGGCCGGTGGCAGCCAGCCTGACGGCTCAGTTGTCGATCACGACCTTCATGTTCTTCTTGCCGACCTGTTCTGTCAGCTCGAACAGGACGGCGGCGTGTTCCGGGTGCAGGCGCACGCAGCCGGCCGAGGCGGGACGGCCAAGGCGGCTGATCTGGTCGGTGCCGTGGATCGCGTAGTCACCGTTAAAGAAGATCGAGTAGGGCATCGGCGCGTTGTTGTAGATGCTGGACCGGTGATACTTGGACAGCCAGTAGGCATTCCATTGACCACGCGGCGTGTGCTTGCCCGCGCGCGCGGTCGAGACCGGCCAGCGATAGGCAACCTTGCCGTTGTAGATCACCGTCATGGTCTGGGTCGACACATCGACCTTGGCCACCAGCGGGGCGGCGGCGGCCATGAGCGGTGAAAAACACAGAAGTGCCGCGGCCAGCGCGGCGGCAAAAAATCGTTTCATTCGTCCCTCCAGGTACAAGCTTGGCAGCTTCGGCGAAAAAATGCCTAGAGAGACGTTACTACGCGGTTACCCGCCGGTCAGTCAGGTATACCCGACCCGGCCCGGTACAGGGGACAGAGCGCCAAAACCTATGGGATTTTTGCAACAGGCCAGCCCGGGATTCGGGTGGTTTCAAGTCAAATTCACAGCGTCAGGTGTCGCGCCCGGGCACCACGTTCGATCGCGGCGGCATGCAGCCGGTCGAGGTTGAGTTCATAGCGAATCTCCTCGAGCAGGCGCAGTTCCGTTTCCTGCAGCGTGCCATCGGCGGCCGCGACATCGCAGGCCAGCGCATAGGCGGTTTCGAACAGCCGTTCGGGCAGGTTGTCGCGGATCAGGCCGAACAGCGCGTCCAGCCCGTCTTCCTGTTCGAAAAGCTCGAAGACCAGCGTCGACATGGCGCGCACCCGGTCGGTGTCATAACCCGAAAAGATCGGCAGCATCTTCACCGAGGCGTCGATCTTGACCAGTTCGACGGTCCGCACCCTTTCGTCCGAGACCGAAACGGCAATCATCAGTGCCACGAGGCAGTCCTGCGGGTTGAGCGGCTGGGTGGCGTCGGACATGCGGGGGCCTCGGTCTGCAAAGGGGTCGCCGCGCAATTTATTGACGCGGAGGCGGGGGGGCAATAGAGAAGCGCCCGCAACACCCCCCAAGGAGACCGAGAAATGTCCGATGTGCGCGACGCGGCGATGAGCGCCAAGGCCTGGCCCTTCGAAGAGGCGCGCCGGATCCTCAAACGCTATGAAAAGGCTCCGCCTGAAAAGGGTTACGTTCTTTTCGAGACGGGCTATGGCCCCTCGGGTCTGCCGCATATCGGCACCTTTGGCGAGGTTGCGCGGACGACCATGATCCGCCGCGCCTTCGAGGTGATCTCGGACATTCCGACCCGCCTGATCTGTTTCTCGGACGACATGGACGGGATGCGCAAGGTGCCGGGCAACGTCCCCAACCAGGACCGCCTGCGCGAGGACCTGCAGCGCCCGCTGACCAGTGTCTACGACCCGTTCGAGACGCATGAGAGCTTTGGCCATCACAACAACGCCATGCTGCGGCGGTTCCTGGACACCTTCGGGTTCGAGTACGAGTTCATCAGCGCGACCGAGTTCTACAAGTCCGGCCGGTTCGACGAGATCCTGCTGCGCGCCGCCGAGAAGTATGATGACCTCATGGCCATCATGCTGAAATCGCTGCGCGATGAGCGGCGTGAGACCTATTCGATCTTCCTGCCGATCCACCCGGAAACGGGCCGCGTCCTGTACGTTCCGATGAAGAACGTCGATGCGGCCAAGGGCGAGATCACCTTCGACGACGAAGATGGCAGGGAATGGACGCTGCCGGTCACGGGCGGCAACGTGAAACTTCAGTGGAAGCCGGACTTCGGCGCCCGCTGGGCCGCGCTGGGCGTCGATTTCGAGATGTACGGCAAGGACCACAGCACCAACACGCCGATCTATGACGGCATCTGCCGGACGCTGGGCGTGCGCCCGCCCGAGCATTTCACCTATGAACTGTTCCTGGACGACAAGGGCCAGAAGATCTCCAAGTCCTCGGGCAACGGCATCTCGATCGACGAGTGGCTGACCTATGCCTCGACCGAGTCGCTGTCCTATTTCATGTTCCAGAAGCCCAAGACCGCCAAGCGGCTGTTCTTTGACGTGATCCCCAAGGCGGTGGACGAATACCACCAGCAGCTGCGCGCCTATCCGGGGCAGGAACTCAAGGCGCAGGTCAACAACCCGGTCTACCACATTCACAACGGCGACGTGCCGGAATCGAAGATGGTGGTGCCTTTCTCGATGCTGCTGAACCTTGCCAGTGCCGCCGGGGCCGAGGACAAGGCCGCGATGTGGGGATTCATCCGCCGCTATGCGCCGGATGCCTCGCCCGAAACGCATCCCGACCTGGATGCGGCAGCCGGTTTCGCGGTCAAGTACTACGAGGATTTCGTCAAGCCGACCAAGGTCTTCCGCGCGCCGGACGCCAAGGAGCGCGCGGCGATGGAAGACCTTGCCGCGCAGCTCAGGGGGCATGACGGGGCAACCGATGACGAGACACTGCAAAGCCTCGTCTTTGCCGTCGGCAAGGCGCATGAGTTCGATAACCTGCGCGACTGGTTCAAGGCGCTTTACGAGGTGCTGCTGGGTCAGTCGCAGGGCCCGAGGTTCGGCGGGTTCATTGCGCTCTACGGCGTCGATGAGACCGTGGCCCTGATCGACAAGGGCCTGGCGGGCGAGCTGGGCTGACCCGTGCTGTTCCTCTGAAACTTTGACGCCCTCTCCTCGTGGCTTACCTATGGGAAAGCCACGAGGAGAGATGACATGCGCACTTTATTGATGGGACTGGCCGTTGCGGTCGGCCTGGTGGGGGCCGCTCCGGCACAGGATGCCCTGGCGCCCAACCCGGCAATCCAGGGCACGATCCAGGGCCAGATCGACGCCTTCCTGCAGGACGATTTTGGCACCGCCTTCGAATTCGCCAGCCCGGGCATCCGCAACACCTTTCGCACGCCTCGGAATTTCGGCGCGATGGTGCAAAAGGGCTATCCGATGGTCTGGCGGCCCAGCGACGTGGAGTTCGGCCCGCTGCGCGAGCTGGATGGGGCGCTTTGGCAACAGGTGCTGATCCAGGACGAGGCGGGCAAGAATTTTATCGTCGAGTACCGGATGCAGAATGTCGACGGCGATTGGCGCATTTCGGGCGTCCGGGTCATTCCGGCGCCGGGGGTGTCCGCCTGACCCGGGTGCTGGTCAGAACTCTGTCCAGAGCCCCATCTTCAGGCCCATCGAGGTGTCGCCGGTCAGCCCCCAGGTGACGCCTGTTTCCAGCTTGAGCGGGCCCTTCAACGGCACGACCAACGAGGGCGCGACCCGTGCGAAGGGGTCGTAGCCATCAGGCTGGCCGGTCTGCAACTGCAGGATCAGCTTGCGGTCCCTGGGCAGGTTATGGCCCCAGGTGACATCGATCTTGAGGTCGGTCCGGCCGCTGGCGACATAGGCCTCGGCCACGCTGTCGATGGACAGCCAGCCGTTTTTCAACCCCCAGCCGACAGCAAGCCCGGGCCGCAGGACCTGGTCTCCGGCGATCGTGCCCAATCCGAACTGGGCGGTCATCTGCGCACCCGTTTCGGCCTGCAGGATCGGCCATTGCAGGAACAGGACCGACTTCCCGCTGCCGCCGACCGAATGGCCGATGTCGAAACCCAGCGTCAGCCGGTCGGTCAGGCCGTATTCGAAGAAAAGCGTCGAATAGTCCTGCGTCGGGTCCATCGACGTCCAGGTGTTCAGGTCCTGCGGCCAGCCCAGTCGAACGGCGATGCTGCCAAAGCCGCTGCCCTGCTTGCGTGGCCAGGCACCCGCCCCGGCAGGTGGGGCGGCAAGACAGGTGGCCAGGATGGTGGCCAGGAAAAGGTCCAGAGGACGCATGGCGGGACTCTTGGCAGCGTCGGGCCGTTAACCAACCCTTCCGAACCGTAGGGATGCAATGGTTAACGGAAGGTGAAGCAATTGACGCAGGGGGCTGGATTCCCCTTTGCCGCAGGTGCACAGTCGCTGGCAGGTTTTTCGGGGGATGGAATGGCTGGACATGTGATCACCGTGGCACAGCAGAAGGGCGGCAGCGGCAAGACCACGCTGGCGGCACACCTGGCGCTGGCCTTTCACGGTCAGGGCAAGCGGGTGGCCGTGGTGGACCTGGACCCGCAAGGCAGCCTGGGGCGCTGGTTCATGACCCGGGTCGAAAGCCAGCCCGAAACCTGCGAGGGACTGGATTTCGCCACCTCTTCGGCCTGGGGGATCTCCTACGAGGTGCGCAAGCTTTCGGCGGTCAACGACATCGTCATCATCGACACCCCGCCCAAGGCCGACAGCGACTTGCGCCCGGCTCTGCGGGTGGCGGACCTTGTCGTGGTGCCGGTGGCGGTCAGCCATGTCGATCTCTGGGCCACCGAAGGTGTGCTGGACCTGGCCGCGCGCGAAAACTGCGCGACGCTGCTGGTCATGAACCGCACGCGGGCCGGCACACGGCTGAATGCCGAGGTGGCCGAGGCGGCGACCCGGCTTGGGGCGGCCGTGGCGCAGGCCAGCCTTGGCAACCGCGTGGGCTATGCCGAGGCGCTGGGACAGGGGCGCGGGGCGCATGAAGGCGCCAAGACCCCGGCCCGGGCCGAGATCGAGGCGCTTGCGCAAGAGGTGGCGAAACGGCTCGAGACGGGGTAAGGGGGCGCGCACAGGAGGCCCCTTGATGACCGATCTCGATGAACTCGCCCGCCTGATCCGGGCCGATGCCCAATCCCGGGGGCAGACGATTTCCCGGCTGGGCTATTTCTGCGCGCCGTTCCGCCCGGATACCGGACCGCTGTCCGACCGGGTGATCAAGGTTTACCGCGGCATGGGGGACGCGGCGGCGCTGGACAGGCTGCAGCGCTGCCACCATGACTACGTCCAGGCCCTGCTGGCGGGCGGCGTGCCGATGCCGACGACAGAGTTCCACTTTGTCGAACTGGGCGGTACACGCGTGCCGGTGATCGTGCAGGAGGCCCTGCCGGTCGACAGCCTGATGCGGCCTCGGATGCAGAAGGAAACGCTGACCTCGACGCTGGAGATGATGGAAGCTGCGGGCCAGGTCATCGCGCGCTTCTGGCTCTGGGCGCGCGAGCAGGAGGGGCGGATCGGCTTTCACCCCTCGATCCGCAATTTCGCGGTGATCGACGGCAAGGCGGTGTTCTTCGACACCTTTCCGCCCCTGATTCACTATTCGCGGGACGAGATGGGCAAGATGCTGCTGACCTTCTCGGACAAGCGCCTGATGCGGATCATCGGCCCGCTTATGCAGAGACGCGTGACCGGGATCCAGGACGAATGGTACTCTCCGTCTGAAACGCTGGTCGGGCTGGTGGGGTCCGCTTGCCGTTTGCGCCCCGACGATGCAGAGGCCTACCTTGACTGGGGTCGAGACTTCGTCATGCGTGCGATGGCGCCCTGGGCCGAAGAGGCGCTGGCCGGGCTGCAGGCGCCGCCCAAGCTGCCCGGGTATTGGACCGGGTTCCGCAAGCTCTTGGGCCTGCAGGGAGAGCCCAACCTCTGACGGTGCCTCGGGATAAACCACGCCCTACGCAGGGTGTGATCTCTCGATGCCCAGCCCGGCGTTGCGCCGGCGGATGGCGGTGTCATGAGTATTTTACGAGAGAAGAAGCCAAGGCGCGCGCTCTTGCGGCTTCTTCTCTCGGAAAATACCTCCGGGGGTGTGGGGGCAGCGCCCCCACTCCTGTCCGGGCCGCAGGCGCGATCAGACGATCTTGATGCCCGCGCTTTCCGCGTCTTTCAGGAACTGGGCGAGGCCCTTGTCGGTCAGCACATGCTCCGCCATCTTCTTGATGACGCCCGGAGGCGCGGTGGCCACGTCGGCGCCGATCTTGGCGGCTTCGGACATGTGGTTGGCCGAGCGGATCGAGGCGGCGAGGATCTGGGTTTCGAACCCGTAGTTGTCGTAGATCTCGCGGATGTCGGCGATCAGGTCCATGCCGTCGAGGTTGAGGTCGTCCAGCCGCCCGATGAAGGGCGAGATGAAGGTGGCGCCGGCCTTGGCCGCCAGCAGCGCCTGGTTGGCAGAGAAACAGAGCGTCACGTTGACCATGCGGCCCTCGTCGCTCAGCACCTTGCAGGCCTTGAGGCCGTCCCAGGTCAGGGGCACTTTCACCGCGATGTTCTCGGCGATCTCTGCGAGTTTGCGGCCTTCGGCGATCATGGCGTCGGCTTCGGTGGCGACCACCTCGGCCGAGACGGGGCCCGAGACCATGTCGCAGATTTCCTTGGTGACCTCGAGAATGTCACGGCCGGATTTCATGATGAGCGAAGGGTTGGTGGTGACCCCATCCACCATCCCGAGGTCGTTCAGCTCGGCGATGGCGTCGATCTCGGCGGTGTCGACAAAGAATTTCATGGCGGGCGCTCCTTGATGGCTTGGCCTTTCCTGCTCCGCGATTTACCCCTTTTGCATGCCGATCACTACCCCGGAATTCTTTGAGGCGGGCACCCTTGTCGGGGTGCTGACCACGCAACCGCTGGATCGGGTGCTGGATTACCGCGCGCCCGAGGGCGGGTGTTGGCGCGGTGCCTTTGTCGAGGTGCCGCTGGGCCCGCGCAAGGTCATGGGCGTGGTCTGGGGGCCGGGGCGGGGGGATTTCGACGCGTCTAAAATCCGCGCCGTGAACCGCGTGCTGGACGTGGCGCCCATGCGGGACGAGTTGCGGGCCTTCATCGAGAAGGCCGCCGCCTACACGCTGACGCCCCTGCCGGCCATGTTGCGGCTGGCGACGCGGGCGCCGGGTCTGGGCGACCCGCCTTCCATGCGCAAGGTCTATCGTTTGGGCGAAGGAGAGCCGCCGCGCATGACGGACGCCCGGACGCGTGTCCTGGACGCCGCGCGCGAAATGGGCGGGCTGTCCCTGACGCTCAAGGAACTCTCCGAGGCTGCGGGCGTGACCTCGTCGGTGGTCAAGGGTTTGGTCAAGAGCGGTGCCATCCGGGAAGAGGACACGCCGCGCGACACGGCCTTCCCCCGGCTCGACCCGGGGTATGGCGGCAAGGACCTGACCGAGGATCAGGCCAGCGCGGCGGATGTGCTGCGCGAGGGGCAGCGGGCCGCGGGCTACGAAACCGTGCTGTTGAAGGGGGTGACCGGCTCGGGCAAGACCGAGGTCTATCTGGAGGCGGTTGCGGAATGCCTGCGGGCGGGGCGGCAGGCGCTGGTGCTCTTGCCCGAAATCGCGCTTTCGGCGGAGTTCCTGACCCGGGTCGAAGCGCGGTTCGGCGCGCGCCCCGCAGAGTGGCATTCCGGTGTCACCATGACGGAACGCCGGCGGGTCTGGCGCATGGTGGGCGAGGGCGGCTGCCAGGTGGTCGTGGGCGCGCGCTCGGCCCTGTTCCTGCCGTTCCGGAGCCTTGGGCTGATCGTGGTCGATGAAGAGCATGACACCTCCTACAAGCAGGAGGACGGGGTTCTTTACAATGCCCGCGACATGGCGGTGCTACGGGCATCGATCCTGGGCTGCCAGGTGGTGCTGGCCTCGGCCACGCCCTCGCTGGAAAGCTGGGCCAATGCGGATGCGGGCAAGTACAAGCGGCTGGTGCTGACCTCCCGCTTTGGCCCCGCCATCCTGCCCGAGATGCGGACGCTGGACATGCGGGCAGAGAAACTGCCCGCAGGGCGGTGGATTTCCGGCACGCTGCAACGGTCGGTGAACCTGCGGCTGGAGAAGGGAGAGCAGGCGCTGTTGTTCATCAACCGGCGGGGTTATGCGCCGGTGACATTGTGCCGGGCCTGTGGTGAGCAGATCGGCTGTCCGCATTGCGATGCGCGCATGGTCGAACACCGCTTTCTGAAACGGCTGGTCTGTCACCAGTGTGGCGAGAGCATGCCCATCCCCGAGGTCTGCCCCTCCTGCGAGGTCGAGGGCAAGCTGGCCGCGGTTGGCCCGGGAGTGGAACGTCTGGCCGAGGAAGCGGCGGCACTGTTCCCCGAGGCGCGGATCGCGGTGCTGTCCTCGGATCTTTTCGGGACTGCGCGCGAGTTGAAGGAACAGGTGGCGGCGATTGCCGAGGGCGGGGCCGATATCATCATCGGCACACAACTGGTGGCCAAGGGGCACAACTTTCCGCTTCTGACGCTGGTGGGCGTGATCGACGCGGATCTGGGCCTGCAGGGATCGGATCTGCGCGCCGCCGAACGGACCTTTCAGCTGATGCGGCAGGTTGCGGGGCGCGCGGGCCGGGCGGACAAGCCGGGTGTGGCGCTCTTGCAGACCTACCAGCCCGAACACCCGGTGATCCGGGCGATCCTCGCGGGCGACGAAGAGGCCTTCTGGTCGGCGGAGGCGGACGAGCGGCGCCTGGCGGGCATGCCGCCCTTCGGCCGCCTGGCGGGGATCATCCTGTCGGGCGGCGACATGGCCAAGGTGTTCGACCTTGGCAATTTCCTGGCCCGCAACGACGGGGCGCTACGGCAGGTGGGGGCCGAAGTCTGGGGACCGGCGCCCGCGCCCATCGCTCGGGTCAAGGGGCGGCACCGGGTGCGGCTGCTGGTCAAGGCGCCCAAGAACGTGGCCCTGCAGGGGGCCTTGGCGGACTGGGTCGCGCAGGTGCGACTGACCGGTGACATGCGGCTGGCCATTGATATCGACCCGCAGAGTTTTTTCTGACGGGACGGGGGCGCTTGTCGTCGGGCTTGTGCCAGGCATGGTGAGGGACAATTCTTGGGACAGGGGCTTGTCGCCGATGCCCCGGGCCGGGACGAATTCGTCGATACGTTTTTGGCGACACGGTAGGCTACTTTGACCGCATCTTCCCGCAACTCGCCCTTGGGCGCGATCAATGCCGGCCCGTTTGCAACACCGTGCGCCGCCAGAGGCAAAAGCACCACAACGCGGCGTCTTTTCTGTGTCTGTCTTGTTTGTCCGCCGACCCGTCTCTACATGCCACGCCATGAGACGTTGGGTTCCCTTCCTGAAATCCGTCCCGCGGGTCTCCGTCGTGCGCCTGCAGGGCGCCATCGGCGTGCCTGGACGGTCGAGCATCTCGGACCGCTCGGTCGCGTCAATGTTGGAGAAGGCATTCAAGTCGAAGCCTGATGCGGTGGCGCTGGAAATCAATTCGCCCGGCGGCTCGCCGGTGCAAAGTTCCCTGATCGGGTCCCGTATCCGCAGGCTGGCCGATGAACACGATGTGCCCGTGCTGGCCTTTGTCGAGGACGTGGCGGCCTCTGGCGGTTACTGGATCGCCAGCGCGGCCGACGAGATATGGGCCGACCCCAGCTCGATCCTCGGCTCGATCGGGGTGATCTCTGCCGGGTTCGGTCTGCCGGTGTTCCTGCAGCGGCAGGGGATCGAACGGCGGGTCCACACGGCCGGCAAGTCCAAGAGCATGATGGACCCGTTCCAACCTGAAAAGGAAGAGGACGTGGCCCGTCTGAACCGCCTGCTGGAGCAGCTGCACCAGACCTTTATCGGCCATGTGAAAACCCGTCGCGGCGACAAGCTGACCGAGAACCCGGATCTGTATACCGGTGAGGTCTGGATCGGTCAGGCGGCAGTGGACGAGGGGCTGGCTGACGGCATCGGCCACCTTGTGCCGCTGATGAAGGAGCGCTTTGGCGACAAGACCCGGTTCAAGCGTTTCGAGGCGCGCAAGCCCCTGCTGCCGCGCCTTGGCGCGCAGGCGGTTCAGGGCGCGCTGGGCGAAATCGAGGAACGCGCGGACTACGCGCGGTTTGGCCTGTCTTGATCGTCAAGATCGTCGCCCTCTTCCTGGTGTTCATCGCGGTTCTGGGGTTTTTCGGAAAACTGCGGATTCCCGGCGCAAAGCAGCTGGGCCAGCTGCGCGACCGCGCCCGCCTGAACGCAACGAAATGCCCGAAATGCGGTCGCTACCGCATCGGCAAGGGGCCTTGCGACTGTCGAAAGGGTGGCAACTGAGATGGTCTACGTCTACGCGGTTCTTGGTCTGCTGATCCTGCTTCTGGCGGGGGACGCGCTGGTCAAGGGGGCGGTGAATCTCTCCTTGCGGGTTGGCATCCCGGCCCTGATCGTCAGCCTGACCATCGTCGCCTTCGGCACCTCTGCTCCAGAGCTGCTGATTTCGATCAAGGCGGCGCTGGATGATGCGCCGGGCATCGCGCTGGGCAACGTGGTGGGGTCGAACACGGCGAACGTGTTGCTGGTCTTGGGGGTGCCGGGGCTGATCACGGTCATGCACACCAGTCAGTGTGACACACGCAAAAGCTATCTGCAGATGATGGGCGGCACGCTTGTCTTCATCGCGCTGGGCTTTCGCGGTGTCTTTGACTGGATCGCCGGCCTGATCCTTCTGGCTCTGCTGGTCACCATCCTCGGGAGTCAGATGCGCACAGCGCTGCGCCACCGCGCCGAAGGCCGGGCTGATGAAGAGCTGGAAGAGCCCGAAGGCGCCGATCCCGACATGCCCTGGTGGCGGATCGGCCTGTTCCTCGCGCTGGGCCTGATCGGCTTGCCGTTGGGTGCCGATCTTCTGGTCGACAGTGCCGAGGAGATCGCCCGCATGTTCGGCGTGCCGGATGCGGTGATCGGGCTGACGTTGGTGGCGCTGGGGACGTCCTTGCCGGAACTGGCGACAACGGTCATGGCCGCGATCCGCCGTCAGGCCGACGTGGCCATCGGCAACGTGATCGGATCGAACCTTTTCAACCTTCTGGCCATCATCGGGGTCGCCTCGTTGATCGCGCCGATCCATGTCGGGCCGGGGTTCCTCCAGTTCGACTTCTGGGTGATGTTGGGGGCCTCGCTGCTGCTTCTGCCCTTTGTCTTTTTCGGGCGCGACCTTGGGCGGATCTGGGGCGTTGTCTTGTCGGCGCTTTATCTGGGCTATGTCACAGTCGTATTGCTGTGACGGAGGACCCTATGGGTGAGGTGAAAGGGCGCGCACTGGTGACAGGCGCGGGACGGAGGCTGGGCCGGGCCATGGCCGAGACATTGGCCGCGCAAGGCTATGCCGTGGCGGTGCACTACGCGGGGTCCGAGGCCGCGGCACAGGAGGTCGTTGACGGGATCTCTGCGCGGGGCGGACAGGCCGTGGCTCTCCAGGCGGATCTGCTGGACGAGACGCAGGCACAGGCGTTGCTGCCGCGCGCGGCAGAGGCCTTGGGCGGTCCGATGACGGTGCTGGTGAACAATGCCTCGATCTTTGAATATGACGACATCGACAGCGCCACGCGGCAAAGCTGGGACCGGCATTTCGAAAGCAACCTGCGCGCGCCTTTCGTGCTGATCCAGGCACTGGCATCCCAGGTTCCCGATCCTGCGCGGGATGCGCGGGGGGAACCGGTGGCGCGGGGGCTGGTGGTCAACATGATCGACCAGCGGGTGCGCAAGCTGACGCCCGAGTTCACAAGCTACACCTTGGCGAAATCCGCGCTCTGGACGCTGACGCAAACGGCGGCGCAGGCACTGGCGCCGCGCGTTCGGGTCAACGGTATCGGCCCCGGGCCAACCCTGCAGGGTGGTCGGCAGGATGCCGGGGCCTTTGCCCGCCAGAGGGCATCGACAGTGTTGGAACGTGGCGCCGACCCCGAGGATATCACCGCTGCGCTGACCTACCTTCTGGGGGCGAAAACCGTCACTGGGCAGCTGTTCTGCATCGATGGCGGCCAGCACCTGGGGTGGCGGACACCGGACGTTGTCGGCGTCGAATAGGGGGATGCGCCCCAGAGTTGTGCACGGGTCATAAAGCCTTAACAAAAGCGTTACGAAAAGGTGAATGGTCTCAATGACTTGCAACGAGGGCACTTTTTTAGTTCATGAAATCAATAGCTTGCATTGATGCCTAAAAAATGGGCATCGGGGCGAAGTGGGCGGTAGACAAGGGAAAAATCGACCTGCCCGGATTTTGCCCGCAGACTTATCCACATATTCGGTGGATGTTTAACCACTTGAATCGGCCGTCGTTGCATTGCAGCACAAGTAAGGAATCGCGCGTTTCACATGGGTGCAAGAATGCCGCCATCGAGTGAGCAGAACGGGGAGCAGGGCCGCGTGCCAAAGGGCCACGAGATCATCCACGGATACCTGAAGACGCTGGACTCCTCGCCCGGTGTCTACCGCATGCTGGATGAGCAGAGCCGGGTGCTCTACGTCGGCAAGGCGCGCAATCTCAAGGCGCGCGTGTCGAGCTATGCCCGGCCCACGGGACATTCCCGGCGCATCGCCCGCATGATCTCGGAAACCACGTCGATGATGTTCCTCACGACCCGGACCGAGACCGAGGCGCTGTTGCTGGAACAGAACCTGATCAAGCAGCTCAAGCCCAAGTTCAACGTGCTGCTGAGGGATGACAAGTCGTTTCCCAACATCCTGGTGACGGACCATCCCTATCCGATGATCAAGAAGCATCGGGGCGCCAAGAAGGAAAAAGGGGCCTATTACGGCCCCTTCGCCAGCGCCGGCGCGGTGAACAGGGTGCTGAACCAGCTGCAGAAAGCCTTCCTGCTGCGCAACTGCACGGACAGCATGTTCGAGACACGCACCCGTCCCTGCCTGCAGTACCAGATCAAGCGTTGCACCGCGCCCTGTGTCGGCAAGATCTCGGAAGAGGACTATGCCCGCAGCGTGAAGGATGCGCAGCGGTATCTTTCCGGCAAGTCGACAGAGGTGCAGGAGCGGTTGAAATCCCAGATGGCCGAGGCCTCGGAGGCGATGGAATTCGAACGCGCCGCCGCGCTGCGCGACCGCATCCGGGCCCTGACACAGGTCCAGACGGCGCAGGGGATCAACCCGCAGACCACCGCCGAGGCCGATGTGATCGCGCTTTACCTGGAGAACGGGCAGGCCTGTGTGCAGGTCTTCTTCATCCGGGCCAACCAGAACTGGGGCAACCGCGATTTCTATCCCCGCGTGGGCGAGGACGTGGGCGCCGCGGAAGTCATGGAGGCTTTCCTGGGCCAGTTCTACGACCAGAAGGAGCCGGCGCGGCTGGTTCTGTTGTCGCACGGGATCGAGGACGAGGACCTGATGCGAGAGGCGCTGACCGACAAACTGGGGCGCAAGGTCGAGATCGCGGTGCCGCAGCGGGGCGAAAAGGCCGAACTGGTCGAAGGCGCCCTGCGCAACGCCAAGGAGAGCCTGGGCCGCAAGATGGCCGAAACGGCCACGCAGGCCAAGCTGTTGCGCGGACTGGCCGAGGCCTTCAGCCTCGACGCGCCGCCGCAGCGGGTGGAGGTCTATGACAACAGCCACATCCAGGGCACGAACGCGGTGGGTGCCATGATCGTCGCTGGGCCGGACGGCTACATGAAGAACCAGTACCGCAAGTTCAACATCAAGGGGGACGAACTCGTGCCCGGCGATGACTTCGGCATGATGAAGGAGGTCCTCAGGCGGCGCCTGACACGTTTGCAGAAGGAGGATCCCGACCGGGACAAGGGGCTGTGGCCGGACCTGATGCTGATCGACGGAGGCGCCGGGCAGGTCAGCGCGGTTGCCGAGATCATGGCGGAACACGGGGTCGACGACCTGCCCTTTGTCGGTGTCGCCAAGGGGATCGACCGCGATGCCGGCAAGGAGGAGTTCCACCGCCCCGGCCAACGCCCCTTTGCGCTGCGCCACAACGATCCGGTGCTCTACTTCGTGCAGCGCCTGCGCGACGAGGCACACCGTTTTGCCATCGGCACGCACCGCGCGAAGCGGGCCAAATCCCAAATGGCCAACCCGCTGGACGAGGTGCCGGGCGTCGGCGCGGCCCGCAAACGAGCGCTGCTGGCGCATTTCGGCTCTGCCAAGGCAGTGTCGCGTGCCAACCTTGCCGACCTCAAGGCGGTGGACGGGGTAAGCGGTGCGCTTGCGGAACGCATCTACGCCCATTTCAACGAGAAGGCGTAATCCAATTGGCACGCCTCCCGGCGTGACTGGTTCAGCTTGCGTGGCCGCAAGCCGGTGAGGGGCGCTGCCCCTCTGTGCCTTGCACATTCATCCCTCGAGTATTTGTCGCCCAAAGAAGCCATGAGCCTGTGCCCGCTGTTTCTTTGGGCTGAAAATACTCCGGGGGGGGGCGGGGGGCTGGCCCGCCGTCCGGCCCTCTCAGCCGCGCAGGGTATCGAATGCGGCGCGGATCGTCTCGGGGATGGGTGTCGGGCGGCCATCGCCGCCGGTCAGGACTTGGGTAAAGAAGCCCTCGGCGCTGGCAGTGTCCGCCTCGTTGCGAAACAGGCCGACCTCGAAGCGGACCGATGAGGTGCCGAGGTGTCCGATGCGCAATCCGGCATGGACCAGGTCGGGAAAGCCGATTTCGGAATGGTAGCGACACCCGGTTTCCACAGTCAGCAGACGGAGCGCCCTGGGTCCGCGGATATTGATGCCATTGTCCATTTGCCAGAGGCTGATGCCCGTGTCGAAGAAGGACAGATAGGTGGCGTTGTTCATGTGGCCATATTCGTCGTTGTCCATCCACCGGGTGGGCAGACTGCGAAAGGCGCGGTAGTCCGCGCGGGTGCCCGGGGGCGTGCGTGTCATTGTGACCTCAGGATCCGGAAGGCGGTGGAGGCGCCCCAGCCCGCGGCGATGGCGATGAAGAGCGACATCAGCCCATAGATGAAGGGTTGTTGGCGGGACAACGAGTAGAGCCAGCGTTCGAGGCCAACCTTGCGCACCTCGATTTCCGTCTCGTAGGAGCTGATGACCCTGCCGCCGCGGGTCAGGAAGATGCGCGTGGGATAGCTGCCCTCTGTCAGGTTGGCGGGCATAGAGATGGCGGTGTCGAACAGCGTCTGTTCCCGGACCGTCACCGTGTCTTCCAGCAACTGGTAGGTGCCTTCGTCGGTGCGGATGCGGATCACCGCCTCTGTAAAGCTTTGCGCGTCGGGGACGTCCATCGGCGCGCCGACGGAGCGGATGGCGCGGGGAATGGAGACCTTGTGGCGGAGGTCTTCGGTTTCCGTGATCACCTGCGCCCAGGGGGCCGAGGTGGCGATGGCGTAGAAGCTGGGGGCGGCGTCGACCTCGACTGCGTGGGCATTGACCCAGATGCCGAAGCGGCGCGCCTTGCGCCAGACCGTGACCGGCTGCTGCGGGCCGGCAACGGCGACGATGACCTGCAGAGGTTCTTCTTGGATCGGGGCTTCGCGCTTGATCGCGCCGAAGATCAGGATGTCGGACCCGTCGAAATCGGTGGAGATCTGGACGATCTCCTTGCTGAGGCCCAGCACCACCTGTTCCGCCCGGGCAGGCAGGGCGAGAACCAGAAGAAGAAGCAGCAGCAGGCGCATCAGTGGCTCCCCGCGGGGGACAGGACGTATAGTTCGGACGGGGTCAGCAGCAGGTCGAGCGCGAGCTTGCCGCAGACAAGCAGCACCAACCCGGCCAGCAGGATGCGCAGCTGTTCAGCCTTCAGGCGCATCCCGATGGCGGTGCCGGCCTGCGCGCCGAGCACGCCACCGATCAGCAGGAGCACCGCCAGAACCACGTCCACGGTGTAGTTCGTGGTGGCATGCATCACCGTGGTAAAGCCGGTGACGAAGATGATCTGGAAAAGCGATGTGCCGATCACCACCTTGGTCGGCATGTTGAGCAGGTAGATCATGGCGGGCACCATGATGAAGCCGCCACCCACGCCCATGATCGCCGCCAGAACCCCGACCGAGAGGCCGACCATGATCGGCGGGATCACCGAGATATAAAGCCCCGAGGTGCGAAAACGCATCTTGATGGGCAGGGCATGTACCCAGTTGTGCTTTTTCCGTTTCGGCGCGACGCCCCGACGCGACTTGCGCAGCGCGTTGAGGCTTTCGACGAACATCAGGGCGCCGATGATGCCCAGGAAGACGACGTAGCAGAGGTTGATCAGCAGATCGACCTGGCCCAGAGATTTCAGATAGTTGAAGAGCACCACGCCCAAGGCGGCACCTATCAGCCCGCCTATGAGGAGGACCGTCCCCATGCGCAGGTCGACGGTTCTTCGTTTCAGATGGGCCATCAGCCCCGAGACCGAGGAGGCAACGATCTGGTTGGCGCCGGTGGCCACGGCCACGGCGGGGGGAACGCCGATGAAGAACAGCAGCGGCGTCATCAAAAAGCCGCCGCCGACGCCGAACATGCCCGACAGGATACCCACCAGCCCGCCAAGGCCGAGAAGGACGAAGACGTTGACCGAAACCTCGGCAATGGGGAGGTAGATTTGCATGCGCAAAGCTAGTCCCATGTCATGGGGTTATGCAAGTGCAGCATGGGTCCGCGCCGGGACCTTTGCGGGCCTATCTTTCCTTGACGTAGGGCTCTCCTCCGGCCCGGGGCGGGATGGCCTTGCCGACGAAGCCGGCGAGGATCACGACCGTCAGGATATAGGGCAGGGCATCCATGACCTGCACGGGCACGGTGAAGGCGCCCAGGTCGATGTTCTGAAAGCGCAGCGCAACCGCCTGCAGGAAGCCGAACAGCAGGCAGGCGCCAAGCGCGTACCAAGGGCGCCATTTCGAGAAGATCAGCGCGGCAAGCGCGATATAGCCGCGGCCCGCGGTCATTTCCTTGCCAAAGAAGGGCTGTAGCCCGGTGGCCATGTAGGCGCCGGCGATCCCGCAGAGAACCCCGCAGATGGCGACTGCGGCAAACCGCAGCCCGACGACCGAGACACCTGCGGTGTCCACGGCTTCGGGCGCCTCACCTACCGCGCGCAGGCGCAGGCCGAAACGGGTGCGGAACAGCACCCACCATGTCGCGGGCACCAGCGCGAAGGCCAGGTAGACCAGCGGTGCGTGCCCGGACAGGAGATCGGAATAGATCGGCCCCAGGACCGGCACGTCGCGCAGGCTGTCGGCAAAGGGCAGATGCCATTCCGACAGCCGTGCATCGCCGGTCAGCGTCGGTGTCTTGCCCCCCTGCCGAAACCAGCTTTGCGCGATCAGCACGGTCAGGCCGGAGGCGAGAAAATTCAGCGCCACCCCCGAGATCAACTGGTTGCCCCGGAAGGTGATCGAGGCCAGGCCGTGGATCGCCGAGAGCGCCATCGACGCGGCAATGCCGGCCAGAAGTCCCCAGCCGACCGGCGGCAGCAAGGACCGGAGCCAGGTCAGGCCAATGCTCGCGTCGGTCAATGGCAGATGCAGGGTCCATGTCTCGTTGGTCACGGCCAGGTAGGCCACCGCGGCGGAAAAGAAGGCCGCGATCAGCATCTTGCCCTCCAGCCCGATGTCAAAGATGCCCGCACGCTCCGAAAAGAGCCCGGCCAGACAGGCCAGCAGCAGCGGGGTCGACAGGCGGATGGTCGATTCAAGGACCGGGATGAGCGTGGCGAGATCCATGTGCGGTGTCAGCCTCTTGGTTCGAGGGAGGGCGGATGGGCGGGAAACCTGGGCATGGGCGTGCCAGCGCCAGGCGAAGGGCGGCAAAACAGAAGAACGCGCCAAGCGCCCCGTCGATGGCACGCCGGGCGCGCAGGTAAAGCGCGACCATCGGGCGGGTCGAGAAGGTCAGCGCGTAGAGCGCGTGGATCAATGCCGAGTTCAGGGCGGCGCCAAGGACAAAGAGCACCGCGACCGGCCAGGGGGCGGTGCCGCCCAAGGCCAGCGTGACGATGGCCAGATAGGCAAGAATGGCCTTGGGATTGCTGACCTGAAGCAAGAGGCCGCGCCGGTAGAGGCGGGCGGGACTGCCGTTCAGCCTCGTCACGGGCGGTGCTTGTCCCGGGGTGGCCGCAGAGCGCAGCGACTTGTAGCCGAGCCAGGCCAGGTAGCCCGCGCCCAGGATCTTGATCAGCGTCACGGCATGGGACCATGTCAGGATCAAAGCGCCAAGGCCGGCGATGGCGCCCGAGGCCATGAGGATCGAACCGGTCACGATCCCCGCGCTCATCGCAAGGGCCTGCCGTCTGCCTGTGCCCATCGCGGTGCCGATCACCGCCAGCACGTTTGCCCCCGGAGAGGCCAGTGCCAGTGCGTGCACACCCCAGGCGATCATGAGCGAGGGCAGGTGGTCGGTCAGCATCAGGCCTTGCCCTTGCGCAGGGCGAGAAAGAGTTTTTCCAGCGGCATCCGCACCATGTTGTCCAGCGCCCCGGTAAAGAGGATCACCAGCGCCTGGATCACCGTGATCAGCTGTTGCGGGATGCCGGTCCAGAAGGCCAGTTCCAGCCCGCCCTGGTAGAGAAAGCCGAAGAGCAGCGCCGCCATGAAGATGCCGAAGGGGTGCGAACGCCCCATGAGCGCCACGGCGATGCCGATGAAACCCGCGCCTTCGGAGGCGTTCAGGACCAGCCGTTCGGCCTCTCCCATCGTGGCGTTCAGTGCCATCATCCCGGCAAGCCCGCCCGAGATCAGCATGGCGATGACCGTGATCCGGACCGGCGAGATGCCTGCGTAGCGTGCCGCGCTCTCGGAATGGCCGAAGGCGCGGATCTGATAACCCAGCCGCGTGCGCCAGATCAGCAGCCAGACGGCAAAACAGGCCAGTACGGCCAGGAAGAAGGAGACATTGACCGGGGCCGAACGGAACAGGACCGTGTCGGCGGTCGAGAACATCTCCTGGAAGGTGGGCAGGTGGGTGGGCTCTGGGAACGGGCCGGAGGCCGGTTCCATCGCGCCGCGCGGGCGCAGCATGTTGACGAGGACGTAGTTCAGCACCGCCGCGGCGATGAAGTTGAACATGATCGTGGTGATGACGATATGGCTGCCGCGTTTCGCCTGCAGGTAGGCGGGGATCAGTGCCCAGGCCGCCCCGAAGACGCCTGCCGCCACCGTCGCCCCAACCAGTGCCAGCGTCCAGTGTGGCCAGGGCACGTAGAGACAGACCAACGCCACGCCCAGCCCACCCAGCAGCACCTGGCCTTCGCCACCGATGTTGAACATCCGCGCGTGAAAAGCGACCGCTACGGCAAGGCCGGTGAAGATGAAATTCGTGGTGTAATACAGTGTATTGCCGATCCCGCGCGATGAGGTCAGGCTTTCCTTGACCATGATCGAGAAGGCCTCGACCGGGTTGTGCCCGATGGCAAGGATCACCAGCGCCGAGATCAGCGAGGCCAGAAGAATGGAAATCAGGGGCACGAGCACCGCGTCGGCCCAGCCGGGCATCTTATCCATTCTGCGGCTCCTCCGGAAAAAACGGTTTCACGCGACGATCAGCTTTTGCCATGCCGGCTTGCCTCCCGCTTTTCCTGTGCTTCCAGTTGTTCGTCCACCACCTTGATCAGCGGCTTGTCCTTGTCGGGCATCTCGGTCACCCCGGCCATGAGAAGGCCCAGCTCGGTCTGGTTGGTCTCTGACGGCATGCGTTCGCCCATGATCTGCCCGTCGAACATCACCGCGACCCGGTCCGAGAGCGACAGGATCTCGTCCAGCTCGACCGAGACCAGCAGGATCGCCTTGCCCTGGTCGCGCAGGGCGACGATCTGCTGGTGGATGAACTCGATGGCGCCGATGTCGACACCCCGGGTTGGCTGCCCCACCAGCAGGATGTCGGGATTGCGCTCGATCTCACGCGCCAGGACGATCTTTTGCTGGTTGCCGCCGGAAAAGTTGCGGGCGGCGAGATTGGCATTCGGCGGGCGCACGTCGAAGCGTTCGATCTTGCCCTCGGCGTCGCGCTTGATGGCGGCATTGTCCATCATCAGCGCGTTCTTCTGGTATTTCGGATCGTGGTGATACCCGAAGGCGACGTTTTCCCAGGCGGTGTAGGGCATGATAAGCCCTTCGTGCTGTCGGTCCTCGGGGACATGGCTGATGCCGCGCGCCCGCCGCGACTGGCCGTCCGAATAGCGCCCGGTGAGGTCGATCTCCTCTCCGTTGACGCGCACGGTGCCGGTGGCGGTCTTCATCCCGCCCAGAACCTGCAGCAGCTCTGACTGGCCATTGCCAGACACGCCCGCGATGCCGAGGATCTCACCGGCCTGCACCTTGAGCGAGATGCCCTTGAGCCGTTCGACCCCGGCGCTATCGGTATGGCGCAGGTCTTCGACCTCCAGAACGGACTTTCCGGGCTTGGCGGGCGTCTTGTCGACCCGCAACAGCACCTTGCGGCCCACCATCAGCTCGGCCAGTTCCTCGGGCGAGGTCTCGGCGGTCTTGACGGTGGCGGTCATCTCGCCGCGTCGCATGACGCTGACGGTATCGGTGATCTCCATGATTTCGCGCAGCTTGTGCGTGATCAGGATGATCGTCTTGCCCTCACGCTTCAGCCCTTCGAGGATACGGAACAGATGGTCGGCCTCTGCCGGGGTCAGCACGCCGGTGGGTTCGTCCAGGATCAGGATTTCTGCTTCGCGGTAGAGCGCCTTGAGGATTTCCACACGTTGCTGGTGGCCGACGGAAAGATCCTGGATCATGGCGTCGGGATCGACGTTGAGTTCGTATTCCTCGGCCAAGTGCTTCAGAACCCCGCGCGCCTTGGCCAGCGAAGGTTTCAGAAGGCCGCCGTCCTCGGCCCCCAGGATGACGTTTTCGAGGACGGTGAAATTCTTTACCAGCTTGAAGTGCTGGAAGACCATGCCGATGCCGGCTCCGATCGCGGCCTGGCTGTCGGGGATCTGGGTCTGGTTGCCGTTGATCCAGATCTCGCCCGCGTCGGCCTTGTAAAACCCGTAGAGGATTGACATCAGGGTCGATTTTCCCGCGCCGTTCTCGCCGATGATGCCGTGGATCGTGCCCGGCATCACTCGGATCGAGATGTCCTTGTTGGCCTGCACGGGGCCGAAGGACTTGGAGATGCCTTTCAGCTCGATGGCGGGGGTGTCGGTCATGTCTGGACGGCTTTCGCGGACGTAAGGGAGAGGGGCCGCGCTGGCTTGCGGCCCCTCGGGTCAATCATCCGGGCGTGGCGCCCGGGGCGATGTGGATCAGAAGTCCAGCGCCGGGCAGCTGTCGTCCTCGGAGTAGTCGTGGACGGTGACTTCGCCCGCGATGATCTGCTCACGCGCTGCATCGACGGCGGCCTTCATCTCTTCCGAGACGAGGTCGGCGTTGTTGTCGTCCAATGCATAGCCGACACCGTTGCTCTCCAGGCCCAGGGCGATCACGCCGGTTTGCAGGTCGGCGCCCGCGGTCATCGCGTCAAAGACGGCCACATCGACGCGTTTCAGCATCGAGGTCAGGACCGAGCCGGGGTGCAGGTAGTTCTGGTTGCTGTCGACGCCGATCGACAGGATGCCCTCGTCTGCAGCGGTTTGCAGCACGCCCAGTCCGGTACCGCCTGCAGCGGCATAGATCACGTCCGCGCCCTGGCTGATCTGTGCCTTGGCCAGTTCGGAGCCCTTGACCGGGTCGTTCCATGCGGCGGGGGTGGTGCCTGTCATGTTGGCGATCACGGTCGCGTCGGGGTTCACCGCCAGCACACCCTGGGCATAGCCGCAGGCGAACTTGCGGATCAGCGGGATGTCCATGCCGCCGACAAAGCCGACCGTATCGGATTCGGAGGCCATCGCCGCCATCATGCCGACGAGGTAGCTGCCCTGGTGTTCTGCAAAGAGAATCGACAGGACGTTCGGATGCGCCTCGGGGTCGACGTAGCCGTCGATGGTCACGAACTTGGTGTCAGGATAGTCCGGCGCCACGGCAGCGATCTGCGAGGCGTAGGAGAAGCCGGTGGTCACGACCGGGTTGAAGCCGGCTTCGGCAAAGCGGCGCAGAGCCTGCTCACGCTGGGCTTCGGCCTGGATCTCGATGTCACGATAACTGCCGCCGGTTTCTTCTGCCCAGCGTTCCGCGCCGTTGTAGGCTGCCTCGTTGAAGGATTTGTCGAACTTGCCGCCGAGGTCGTAGATCAGCGCCGGATCGGCCAGCGCGGCGCCGGCGCTCAGCGCCAGTGCTGCGACGGTGCCGAGGGTCTTGGCAAAGAAGGTCATGAGAGGCTCCCTGGTGTGACGGGTGCAAAAGTCACCCGTTCCGTTTGTGATGGGCCAATCAAAGCCGCAGGGGGCGGGAGGGGTCAACCGGTTTTTGCCACGCCGCCACGGTGGCGCGGGTGACGTCAGGGCAGTGCGCGCGACATGACCACGGCGTCGTCCGGCGGGCCGTCCGGGCGCGGGTAATACCCCTGGCGCAGACCGGTTTCACCGTACCCGTGGCGGGCATAGAAGGCGCGCGCCGGCGCATTGGCGCTGGCGACCTCCAGGAAAATCCGCCGCGCGCCCCGTTCCACTGCCTGCGCGTGAAAGAGGCGCAGCGCGCGGCTGGCGGCGCCCCGGCGCTGGTGGTCGGGGTCGGCGGCAAGCGCCAGAATTTCGGCCTCGTCCACGATCACCGTGCCGAGGACAAATGCGTGCTCCGTGCTGGCCAGCAGGGCATGCGGACGGGCCAGTGTTTCGGCGAATTGCGCCGCTGTCCAGGGCTTCATGTGCCGGTAGGCACGCGCGGCCAAGGCCGCCAGTGCCTCGGGCGTCATTCCAGGATCACCGGGGGCGCATCGCGCGACGGTGCGGCATCGGCGGGCTTGAGGTAGAGCGGGGCAGGGCGCACCGGGTTGTCCTGCCAGCGCGTGGCAGCGATACGCGCGATCGCCTCGGCAGGCGCATGGCGGGCGGGGACGGCCTTGGTGCCCAAATGCTCGGCCACCAGCGCGGCGGCGGGGCCAACGCAGGTCAGCCCGGATTGCGCCCAGGCGTCGGGCATCCCGGAGATGGCGATCAACTGTGCGGGGATCGGCGGCACAATGCGCTGAGACTGGACATAAGCCTGGTCGCGCGGGGCACTCAGGCAGGCGAGCACCGGGCCCGGGGTGTCCAGCGCCACGGCCTCCAGCAGGCTCACGCCCACCGCCGGGATGTTCAGCGACAGGGCCAAGCCGCGCGCGGCGGCCACCGAGAGTCGCACGCCGGTGAAATTGCCGGGGCCGATACCGACGCCGATGGCGCTCAGGTCCTGCCAGTTTGCGCCGCCCTGGGCCAGGACCTCCTCCAGCAGGGGCATCAGGCGCTCGGCCTGACCGCGCGCCATGTCCTCATGCGCGGCGGCGACAATGCCGCTGCCGTCCATCAGTGCCGCGCCGACATGCGCGGAAGACGTGTCGAAACCGAGAATCATGGGAGAGGTTATTGCCGCGTGGCGCAGGGGTTGCAAACCCGCCCTGACGAGAACCTGCAAAGCAAACACCGCGCCGAGGGGCGCGGTGAACACATATCACGATCCATTGTTCGCGGGTCAGACGGCGACGGGGCGCACCTCTGTCACCTCGGGGATGTAGTGGCGCAGCAGGTTCTCGATCCCCATCTTCAGCGTCAGCGTGGACGAGGGGCACCCGGCGCAGGCGCCCTGCATGTGCAGATAGACGACGCCGCGATCGAACCCGTGGAAGGTGATGTCGCCACCATCCTGCGCCACGGCCGGTCGCACGCGGCTGTCCAGCAGTTCCTTGATCTGGCCCACGACCTCGGCATCGGCTCCGTCGTGCTCGGCGTGGCCACCGGCCTGTGTGGCACCATCCGCCATAACCGGCTGGCCGGACTGGAAATGTTCCATGATCGCGCCCAGGATCGCGGGCTTGAGATGGTCCCAGTCGGTCGCGTCGTTCTTTGTCACGGTCACGAAGTCATTGCCGAAGAACACGCCCGCCACCCCGTCGACGGCGAATAGCCGCTGCGCCAGCGGCGAGGCGCTGGCGGCCTCGGCCGAGGGGAAGTCGGCCGTCCCCATCTCCAGCACCGTATGGCCGGGCAGGAACTTGAGCGTGGCGGGGTTCGGCGTCGATTCGGTCTGAATGAACATCTGGGATCACCCTTTTCTGGTTGCTCCCTATATGCGCCTCCATGCGCCGACCGTCAAGGATTGGAACCGTTCTAAAGTATGCGCCAGCCGGGAATCAGGTGATGGCTTCCAGCCGTTCCTTGGACAGATCCCCCGGCACGATCGTGACGGGAACCGGCAAGGCGCCAGAATTGCGGGTCATGTGGCTAACCAGCGGGCCGGGGCCCTTCTTGTCCGCGGCGGCCCCCAGGACCAGCAAGCCGATTTCCGGGTCGTCGTGGACCTGTGCGATGATTTCGGTCGTCGGGTCGCCTTCGCGGATCACCAGTTCCGGATCGACGCCCTGCTTGTCGCGCATCCACTTGGCGAAGACCTCGAAGTGCGCGTGGATACGTTCGCGGGCCTCTTCGCGCATGATGTCCCCCACGCCGATCCAGTGATTGAACTCGTCCGGGGGGATGACGGACAGGATCGCGACGCCGCCTCCGGACTTGGCGGCGCGCATGGCCGCGAAACGCATGGCGTTCAGGCACTCGCGGCTGTCATCGAGGACGACGAGGAATTTGCGCATAAGGTCTCTCCTGGAGGCGGATCGTGGCAGAGGGGCGGGCCCCTGTCCAGCGCGGTCAGGGTTGGGGATCAGGGGACAACAGGTCCGGTGCGATTGCGTCGATCAGATCGAAACCGGCCGTGTCGAGGTGAAAGAGGGCGAGTTGCGGGAAGTTGTCGAGCGCATATAGCCCGCTGTCGCTGGGCATTCGGGTCATCAACTCGTGCAGGACCTTCGTCAGGACGCCCCGGTCGACCTGGCCTGTCCCGATGCTGGGCGCAAGGGTCATGGCGGTATCTTCGAACCGCAGGTGCAGGCCGTCCGAGACGGTGACCTGGCAAGGCACTTCTGCCATGCGTGACAGATCACTGATGGCCTCGGCATAGTCTTGCAGGCTGTCAAAGCCATCGGTTTGCAACAGGCAGGCACGGGGACAGAAAGGGGGATGCGGGGGGCGGTCGACCCGGATCGTGTAGGTCAGCAGAAGCAGCCGCCAAGGGTCGCCGCGATAGGTTTCTTCGGGGCCGAAGTCGATGATGTCGGCGCGGGTCACGCCCGGCGACAGATGCAGTCCAGCGCGGGCCAGAACGGCCATCTGTTCATCCAGCGACGGGCCTTCGGGCGGCGCGGACCCCGGCAGGCGCCGTGCCGTGGGGCGGTTGGCACGCTGGACCGCCACGATGGCAGCCACGAACAGCCCAAGCACCACAAGGATGACGACGAGTTTCAGTCCCATCCGCGCACGTCCGCCCGATCAGGCACTGAGTGCCCAGTCCCAGTAAAGCTCGCGCACCCGCCGGGTGACCGGGCCGATTTGATAGGACTTGTCCTCGAAGCCGGTCACCGGGGTTACCTTGTTCATGTTGCCGGACATGAAGACCTCGTCCGCCTGTTCGAAGTCCTCGAAGGTCAGCACGGCTTCCTGCACCTCGATCCCGTCGGCGCGCAGGTTGGCCATGTGGCGGGCGCGGGTGATGCCGGACAGGAAGGTGCCGTTGGGGATTGGTGTCAGCACGACGCCGTCCCGGACCATGAAGATGTTGGCCGTGGCGGTTTCGGCCACGTTCCCCATGACATCCGTCACCAGCGCATTGGCGAACCCGCGGCCGCGGACCTCTGCCAGCATCCGGGCGTTGTTCGGGTAAAGACAGCCGGCCTTGGCATTCACGACCGAGCTTTCCATTACCGGGCGGCGAAAGCGCGTGCGCCCCAGCGTGGCGGTGGCGCTGTCGGGCGCCATCGGAATTTCCTCGAGGCACAGCGCAAAGCCGGTCTCGTCCGGCTGCGGGACGATTGCGGTGGCATCACCGTTGATCCCCCAGTACATGGGACGGATGTAGACCGCGCTGTCCGGCGCATAGGCCTTCAACCCTTCTTCGACGATGGCCACCATGTCCTCGGTCGTGACTGTGGGGCGAAGCATCATCGCCTCTGCCGAGCGGTTGACCCGGGCGCAATGGGCGTCAAGGTCGGGCGTGACGCCCTGTGCATGGCGCGCGCCGTCGAAGACCGACGACCCCAGCCAGGCGCCGTGGTCCGCGGCGCGCATGACCATCGCGTCGCCTTCGTGCCAGGTGCCATTGAAATAGGTGCGGATATTCGTGCCGGTCGCCATGTCAGTCTCCTTCGAGTTGGCGAGAAGCTAGGCGGGGCGGCGAGGAAGGTCCAGAGGCGGCGGGCCGTACCGCCAGATGGCGCAGGATGTCCGCGCCGGGCGAAAATGGCCAACAGGCAGGGGATTGCGGTCCGAATGCTGCGCTGGCGTCGAAACCCGCAGCCACGGCGCCGCAGGATCACGCCCCGTCGCCCATCGGAAACGCACGAGGCGCAAAAATGCCTTCGAAGGTCGGGATTGATAGGCGCGTGTCCAAGGTGACATGCTTAAGGTGCCCCAAACGACGGGAGACGCGCATGTCCGAGACGATCCGATTCACGCTCGACGGCCAGGAGGTCGAGGCGGAAAAAGGCATGACGATCTGGGAAGTGGCCAATGGCCGCGGCCTCAAGATCCCGCACCTCTGCCACAAGCCGGCGCCGGGCTATCGCCCCGATGGCAACTGCCGCGCCTGCATGGTCGAAATCGAGGGCGAGCGCACGCTGGCCGCCTCTTGTATCCGCGAACCGCAGGACGGCATGGTGGTGCAGACCGCCACCGCCCGGGCGGAAAACGCCCGCAAGATGGTCATGGAACTGCTGTTGGCCGACCAGCCAGAGCAGGCGGCGGCCCATGACAAGTCCAGCCACCTCTGGGACATGGCGGCCGAAAGCGGCGTGTCCGAGTCGCGCTTCCCGACGCTCGAGGCCGAGCGCATCCCGCTGCTGGACGACAGCCACGTCGCGATGAAGGTCAACCTGGATGCCTGCATCCAGTGCGGACTGTGCGTGCGCGCCTGCCGCGAGGTCCAGGTCAACGACGTGATCGGCATGGCCGGCCGCGGCCACGATGCCTACCCGGTCTTCGACCTGGATGACCCGATGGGCGACTCCTCTTGCGTGGCCTGCGGCGAATGCGTGCAGGCCTGCCCGACCGGCGCGCTGATGCCGTCGAGCGTCATGGACGAGAACCAGCAGGGTGACAGCAAGGACTTCGACGAAGAGGTCAAGTCGGTCTGCCCGTTTTGCGGCGTGGGCTGCCAGGTCTCGGTCAAGGTCAAGGATGGCAAGGTCAAATATGTCGAGGGCATCAACGGCCCCGCGAACGAAGGCCGCCTTTGCGTCAAGGGCCGGTTCGGGTTTGACTATATCCACCACCCGCACCGCCTGACGAAACCGCTGATCCGCCGCGATGACGCGCCGGAGAAGGGGCTGAACGTCGATCCGAACAACCCCTGGACCCATTTCCGCGAAGCGACCTGGGAAGAGGCGCTGGACAAGGCCGCGCATGGCCTGGCGGACCTGCGCAGCTACTACGGCGGCAAGTCGGTCGCCGGTTTCGGCAGCGCCAAATGCACCAACGAAGAGGCCTATCTCTTTCAGAAGTTCATCCGGCAGGGCTTTGGTCACAACAACGTCGACCATTGCACCCGCTTGTGTCACGCGTCCTCGGTGGCCGCGTTGATGGAAAACGTCGGGTCGGGCGCCGTGACGGCGACCTTCAACGAGATCGAGAACGCCGACGTCGCCATCGTGATCGGTGCCAACCCGACCGAGAACCACCCGGTTGCCGCAACCTATTTCAAGCAGTTCACCAAGCGGGGCGGCAAGCTGATCATCATGGATCCGCGCGGCACCGCGATGGCGAGGCACGCCGATCACATGTTGCAGTTCCGCCCCGGGACGGACGTGGCCTTGCTCAACGCGATCATGAACGTGATCGTCGAGGAAAAGCTCTACGACCGGCAGTACATCGAGGGCTTCACCGAAGGGTTCTTTGAGTTCCGCGAGCACATCCGCGCCTTCACGCCAGAGCGCATGTCCGAGCTTTGCGGCATCGATCCGGAAACGATCCGTACCGTGGCGCGCACCTATGCGGATGCGCGGGCGGCGATGATCTTCTGGGGCATGGGCGTGTCGCAGCACATCCATGGCACCGACAATGCGCGCTGCCTGATCTCGCTGGCGCTGCTCTGCGGTCAGGTGGGGCGACCGGGGTCGGGCCTGCACCCGCTGCGTGGCCAGAACAACGTCCAGGGCGCCTCCGACGCGGGGCTGATCCCGCAGGTCCTGCCGGATTACCAGTCGGTGACCGACCCCGAGGTCCGCGCGCTGTTCAAGCACATCTGGCGGGGAACCGAGATCCAGGAAACGCCCGGCCTGACGGTCGTCGAGATCATGGATCGCGTCTATCGTGGCGAGATCAAGGGCATGTATATCCTGGGCGAAAACCCGGCGATGTCCGACCCGGACGTGGAACACGCCCGCAAGGCGCTGGGCCAGCTGGATCACCTGGTGGTGCAGGACATCTTCCTGACCGAAACCGCGAATTTCGCCGACGTGATCCTGCCCGCCTCGGCGCTGCCCGAGAAATCCGGCACCGTGACGAACACCAACCGCCAGGTCCAGGTGGCGCGCAAGGCTGTGAACCCGCCCGGCGAGGCGCGCGAGGACTGGGAAATCCTGGTCGAACTGGCGCGGCGCGTCGGGCTGGACTGGGATTATGACGATCCGAAATCCGTCTTCGACGAGATGAAGATGTCGATGCGGTCGCTGCACCACATCACATGGAAGCGGCTGGAGGCGGAATCGGCCGTGACCTACCCCTGCACCGGTCCCGACGACCCGGGGCAGGCGGTGGTCTTTGGCGACGGTTTCCCGCGCCGCGCGGGACGGGCCATGTTCGCCCCCGCCCGGGTGACACCGCCGGCCGAAGTGCCCGACGACAGCTTTCCGATGATCCTGACCACGGGACGGCAGCTGGAACATTGGCACACCGGCTCGATGACCCGCCGGGCCAGCGTCCTGGACGCGGTCGAGCCCGAGGCGAACTGCTCCTTGCACCCGTCGACCCTGCGTAAGCTGGGGGTCGAGCCGGGCGGCTTCGTGCGGCTGACCACGCGGCGCGGCTCGGTCGAGGTCATGGCGCGGTCGGACCGCAACGTGGCGCCGGACATGGTTTTCCTGCCCTTCGCCTTTGTCGAGGCGGCGGCCAATATCCTGACCAACCCGGCCCTGGATCCCTTCGGCAAGATCCCCGAGTTCAAGTACTCGGCGGTGCGGGTCGAGGCCGTGGGAGCCGAGGGGGTGGCGGCGGAGTGACGAAATGAACGATGCCTGGCTTGCGTTTTCCGCGCATGCCAGGCTTTCTACCCAACATGGGCAAGGCTGTTTTTTTGCACAGGGCGGATTCGATCTACGATGACGCGCCGGATGTGCGTTACGAGTTTCCAAAGGCGTACCTGAAGGCCGTGAGAGAGGCCGTTGGCGACTGGATTGTTTACTATGAGCCGGTGAAAGCAGGGCCTCGCGGTTACTTTGCTGTCGCGCAAGTGCACGAGGTGATCGAAAGCCCGAGTGGCAACGGTATGTGGTGGGCGATGATCTCGCCCGGTTCTTATCTTGAGTTCGACAGTTTCGTGCCTCGGCTTTTGCATGGCAGCCCGCTGGAAGCGGCCCTGCGCGAGCCGGACGGTTCGCCGAAAAAAGGCGGGGCTCAGCAACTCGCGGTTCGTCGCTTGCCGGATGCAGATTTTGCGCGGATCGTGAATATGGGACTTCCGCAGGACTTGGAGGCTATCGAGGCCAGCCGCTATGATCGGAAACCAGAGGCCGCCGATCCCGCTGCTCTCTTCGAAAGGCCAGTGCATGAGCGCCTGACACGGCGCGCCTATCGTGACGTGGCATTTCGGCGCAAGGTGCGGGCCGCTTATGACGAACGGTGCGCCATCTCAGGGCTGGGATTGCGAAACGGGGGCGGGCGGCCCGAAGTGCAGGCGGCGCATATCCGTCCGGTCGAGGAGAACGGCAGTGACTCGGTTCGCAATGGTCTTGCGCTCTCGGCGACGCTGCACTGGATGTTCGATCGGGGTTTGATTGCTCTGGATATTCCCGATCCGGCAACACCCTGGGATGTCAGGGTCCTCGTGTCTGACAACAAGGTGCCGCGGGATGTGGCGGATCGATTGATACGGCCCGAAAGGCAATTGACCTTGCCCAAGGATCGGCGTGACTGGCCGCATCCTGCTAACATCCAGTGGCACCGGGAAAACCGTTTCGGCATGGGGGATCCCTCCGATCTGTTTTCCAGGTGAGCGGACCTTGTGGGTGGGGGGCCTACAGCCTGACCGGCCAATTGCAGAGCCGGGATCCCGCGGGTTAGGGTCGCGGCGAACTGGAACCTGGAGGGGCGGAAATGGTCGCGGTCGATGAAAAGCGTTTTCTGGAGGATCTTCACACCCTGCGCTCCTTCGGGGCGGCGGGTGTCGGCAAGGGGGTGCGGCGGCCCGCCTATACAGAGGCGGACATTGCCGCGCGGGACTGGCTGGCGGACCAGATGCGCGACGCGGGGCTGGAGCCGCACTTCGACCCGATGGGCTCGCTCTTCGGCCTTGTCGAGGGGCGGTCTCTGCTGATCGGGTCGCATTCCGACAGCCAGCCCGAGGGCGGCTGGCTGGACGGCGCTTTGGGAGTCATTGCCGGTCTCGAGGTGGCGCGCGCCGCGAAAGAGGCGGGTGGGCCGCCGATTTCCTGCGTCTCCTTCCAGGACGAGGAAGGGCGGTTCGGTGTCACCACCGGCAGCGCGGCCTGGTCAGGGGCTCTGGCGCGCGAAAAGGTGGACGGGTTGGTCGACCCCCAGGGCGTGACTTTGCCAGAGGCGCGGGCCGCGATGGGGGACCGGCTGGGGGACTGGATCGACCCGGGCCGTTTCACGGGCTTCCTGGAGATGCACATCGAACAGGGGCCGGTGCTGGACACAAGCGGTGAGGCCGCGGGTGTGGTCGAGGCCATCGTCGGTATCCGCGACATGGTGATCAGCTTCGAGGGACAGCAGAACCACGCGGGCACCACGCCGATGGCCCTGCGCAAGGATGCATTTCAGGCGCTGGGCGCTTTCAATAGCCTTCTGAACGACCGGCTGCGGAACGTGGTGACCCCGGCGACGGTCTGGACCATCGGACATGTCAGCTTGCACCCAAACGCGCATTCCATCGTGCCGGGACGGGTTAAATTCTCGATGCAATGGCGGGATGGAGATCCGGACAGGCTGGACCGGATGGAGGCGATCGTGCGCGAGACGGCGCAGGAGATCGCGGACGACAGGGGGCTGGCGCTGGAGTTCGGGCCGATGCTGGGCGTGGCGCCGGTGTCTATGGATGCGGACTTTCGCGCGGCGCTGCGCGAGGCGGCGGAAGAAACCGTGCCGGGCCGTTGGCGCGAGATGCCGTCGGGGGCGCTGCACGATGCTTCGAACATGTCGCTCATGATGCCAGCGGCGATGCTCTTCGTGCCCTCGATCGGGGGCATCAGCCATGACTTTGCCGAGGACACGGACGAGGCCGACCTGGTGCGCGGCCTGCAGGTGCTGGCGGGGGCGGCGGCACGGATCGCGGGGTAAGACGCGGGAATTCCGGAGTTTCGCGACGCCCCGGCCTGCTCTAGGCTGATCCGCAGGAGGTGCGGACATGGACCCAGTGTCGATTGGATTTTATGCCTCGGTCTGCGGATTGTTGGGCCTTGCGGGACCGAAACTGGGCGCGGCGCCGATCCGGCTGGGCGTCGGGGCGATCGTCGGTGTGATCGCGGTCAGCGTGCTGCCGCACGTGAAAACCCTGTTGGGGGTGGCAGAGGCCTATACGACGATACAGCCCTGAGGCGCGTCGGACAGAGGCCGCTGGTCAGGCCCGGGGCGGGGTCGCTCAGCTCCAGCTGACGTCCCCCAGAAAGATATAGCCCGCGCCGTAGATGGTCTTGATCAGGCGGGGGTTCTTGGGGTCCTCGCGCAGCTTGGTGCGCAGGCGCGAGATACGCACATCCATCGCCCGGTCAAAACTCTCGCCCGCCGCGCCGCCTAGGGATTCCTGCATATGAGCGCGGGTGATGAGGCGCTTGGGGCTTTCCAGGAACAGCCGCAGTACCTCGCCCTCGGCATGGCTGAAGGTGGTTTCCTCGCCGGTCTCGTCCTCGAGCGCGTAGCGGTCGAAATGCGCGGTCCAGCCGTTGAACCGTGCGGTGTCCGATGGAGCGGACCGGGTGCGGGTGCGCAGGCGGGCACGGATGCGGGCCACGACCTCGGCCGGGTCGAAGGGTTTGATGATGTAGTCATCCGCCCCCAGTTCCAGCCCGGTCACCCGGTCCTGCACCTGTGCGCGACCGGAAATGATGATGACCGTTGCCCCCTGTTCCAGCGCCAGCCGGTGCACCAGGGTCAGCCCGTCACGGTCCGGCAAGCCCAGGTCGACGAGGCAGACATCGGGCGTGGTGCGGCGCAGGGCGGCCTCGAATTCCGTCGCGCGGCCAAAGGACATGGTGCGGAACCCTGCCTCTGCCAACGCGTCGGACAGCATCTGGCGGATGGCCGGTTCGTCGTCGAGAATGGTGACAAGGGCGCTCATGGAGGCGGGTTAGCCCATCTGCGCGGGCGCCGGAAGAGGCACCAGCCCGAGGAAGCCGGCAAGGTCGGCGGCGGAGAAGGGTTTGGGCAGGACGGGGCCAAGCCTATGCGCGCGACGGTGCAGGGTGTGATCCGGCGGCAAGGAGGTCATGAAGCGGACGGGCAAATGCGGCAGGCGCTGCGCCAGGTCGAGGCCCGGACGGTCGCCTTCCAGCGAGATATCCGACAGGACCAGCGCGATATCGGGCAGGCCTTCGGCCAGGGCGCAGGCCTCGTCCACCGAGGCGGCCTCGACCACCGAAAACCCCAACCCGGTCAGCATCTCGCGGATGGCCTCGCGCAGGTCGGGGCTGTCCTCGGCCAGAAGGACAAGGCCGGTGTCCGGCACGGGCGCTTGTGCCGCCCGGCGCAGGGGCAGACGCAGCGAGACCCGTGCGCCATGCCCGGTGTTGGCCAACCGTACCGAGCCGCCCGCAAGTTTTGTCATGTCATAGACCATCGCAAGGCCCAGCCCCGACCCTTCGCCGCCCTTGGTGGTGAAGAAAGGTTCAAGCCCGTGGCGCAGCGCGGTGTCGGAAAAGCCCGGCCCGCTGTCCTCGACCGACAGTTCCAGCCAGGTGTCCTGGACCTCTTGCGCCATCAGGGTGATGACCCCAGCCTCGCCGCAGGCATCGCGGGCATTCAGCACCAGGTTCAGCAGCGCATCCTGCAAGAGGCCGGGATCGGCCATGTAGGCGCCGCTGGTGTCGTCCCGCGTCCGCAATTCCATCCCTTCGGGCAGCGAAGGCGTGGCCAGCGTGCACAATTCGCCAAGAAAATCGGGCAGGGACAGCGGGCGGGGCTGCCATCCCCGCTGACTGGTCATGTCGGCGATCCGGTCCAGCAGCCGCCCGCCACGCCGCGCGGCCGAAAGCGTGGCAGAAATCAGCGGTTCCGCCTGCGGTCCAAGCCCCATCCGTGCCAGCCGTGATTGCATGCCCAGGATGATGGTCAAAAGGTTCGAGAAATCATGCGCAAGACCCGAGGTCAGCTGCGCCGCGATCTCTCGGCGCCGGGTCTGTTGCAGGGCGGCGCGGGCCTGGGTTTCCTCGGTCACGTCCTGCGACAGGATGTAGACGCCCGGTTCCAGCGGATCGGGGGTGAAAACGCCCCGGATCCGGCGTGAGGACATCTCGTCGTGGAACTCAAAGGTGCTTTGCCGTCCGTCCTGCGCGGCCTCGAGGTGCGGGCGCACCTTGGAATAGGCCTGCGGCCCCAGCGTTTCCGAAATATGCAGGCCGAGGATATTGGCCGGACGACCGGGCATCACATCGCCCAGCCGGTTGTTGGAAAAGGTATAGTGCCCGCCGGCATCGACCCGGGCGATGTGGGCGGGCATCATCTGGGTCGTCGTGCGGGTGCGGGCCTCGGTCTCGACCAGTTCGCGGCGCGCCTCTTCCAGAGCCTTGTTGGTGGCCGCGAGATTGCGGTTGGTGCGGGCCAGTTCCTCGGACCGTTTCAGGACCTCCTCGGACAGGAGTTCCGAACGCGTGCGCAGCAACTGTTCCTGCGCCCTGGTCTGGGTGATGTCCGTGTAGACCGTGACCCAGCCGCCCTGCGGCAGCGGCGCCCCTTCGACGCTGATGGTGCGGCCGTTGGCGCGCGTGCGCTCCATGTAGTGCGGCTCAAACGCGCGGGCGGTCTCGACGCGGTCCTGGATGAAGGTTTCCGGGTCGTCGACGGGGCCGTATTCGCCGCGTTCGACAAGGTGGCGGATGGTGTCCTCGAACCGGGCGCCGGGCGTGGTGAGCGCATCGGGCAGATCGAACATCTGCGCAAAGGGCGCATTGCAGACCGCAAGCCGCAGGTCGCTGTCATAGATCGTCAGGGCCTGCTGGATGAGGTTCAGCCCGGCCTGCGTGAGCGCGAGGTTTTTCATGGCCCAAGCCTAGGGCGGTCTAGGCGGCGGCGCCAGAGGGCTGCGCATCGGTCCGGGCCGTTCGCCGCCCTGTAGGAATTCGTTACATTTGGGAAATCTTGCGGAAAAAGTTGACCGCAAGCTTGGGACTTGCCCAAATGAAGGCCAGAATCGCGACCAACAGCGAGCGGCCCGGACACCTGGGCATCACGAGGGATGTCGGGGAACCGGCATGGGAGGAAAAGACTTGGCACATTTGGCTGAGGGCGCGGAAGGTCTGCGCTCTGTCCCGGCACTGTTGCATCGCAATGCCACCGAGTTCGGCAATGCGCCCGCCTACCGTGAGAAGGAATACGGGATCTGGCAAAGCTGGACCTGGGCGGAGACGGAAAAGGAAATCGAGGCGCTGGCCTTGGGCCTGCTGAACCTGGGTGTCAACGAGGGCGATTACGTCGCCATCATCGGGCGCAACCGGCCCACGTTGTACTGGTCGATGGTTGCGGCGCAAAGCGTCGGCGCGATCCCGGTGCCGTTGTACCAGGATGCGGTGGCCGAAGAGATGGAATACGTTCTGGGTCATTGCGGCGCGCGCTTTGCCATCGTCGCGGACCAGGAACAGGCCGACAAGGTGATCGAGGTGCAGGACGACCTGCACCAATTCGAGCATCTGATCTATGTCGATCCGCGCGGCATGCGGAAGTACGACCATTCCCACCTGCATGAATTCAGCCACATCCAGGAGCAGGGGCGCGCGGCGCGAGAAGAATTCCTGCCCGAGTTGAAGCGGCGGCGGGAAAAGCTGACCTACGACGACACCTGCGTGATGCTTTATACCTCGGGCACCACGGGCAAGCCCAAGGGCGTGGTCCTGTCCAACCGGAATATCATCGAGGCGGCCAAGTCCTCGTCCCAATTCGACCATTTGCGGCGCAGCGACAGCGTGCTGGCCTATCTGCCGATGGCCTGGGTAGGGGATTTCATCTTTTCCATCGGCCAGGCCTACTGGTGCGGTTTCTGCGTGAACTGCCCCGAGGCGCCGCAGACCATGTACGAGAACCTGCACGAAATCGGGCCGACCTATTTCTTTGCGCCGCCACGCTATTTCGAGGAGCGCATCACCGCGCTGACGATCCGGATGGAGGATGCGGGCCGGTTCAAGAAATGGCTGTTCGACACCTTCATGGCCCATGCGCGCAAGGTCGGGCCGAAGATCCTCGACGGCAAGCCGGTGGGGATGATGGACCGGCTGAAATACGCGCTGGGCCAGGTCCTGGTCTATGGCCCGGTGCGCAACCGCGCAGGCATGACCAAGGTGCGCGTGGCCTATACCGCGGGTGAGGCGATCGGGCCGGAAATCTTTGATTTCTGGCGCTCGCTGGGGATCAACCTCAAACAGCTCTATGGTCAGACAGAGGCCAGCGTCTTCATCACCGTGCAGCCCGATGGCGAAGTGCGGTCTGACACGGTTGGCGTGCCGGCGCCGGGGGTGGAAATCCGCATCGCCGAAAATGGCGAGGTCTTCTATCGGTCGCCCGGCGCCTTCGTGGAGTACTACAAGAACCCCGAAAGCACGCGCGACACCAAGGACCCCGAGGGCTGGGTGGCCACGGGCGATGCAGGGTTCATCGAGGAAGACACCGGGCACCTGCGCATCATCGACCGGGCCAAGGACGTGGGCCAGATGGCGGATGGATCGCTCTTCGCGCCGAAATACGTCGAGAACAAGCTGAAGTTCTTTCCCAATATCCTGGAGGCAGTGGTCTTCGGCGCGGGCAAGGATCGCTGTACGGCCTTCATCAACATCGACCTCACGGCGGTGGGCAACTGGGCAGAGCGCAACAACATCGCCTATGCCTCTTACCAGGAACTGGCCGGGCATCCGCAGGTGCTGGAGACGGTGCAGAAACACGTCGAGGAAGTGAACGAGAGCGTCGCGCAGGACGACATGCTGTCGGGCTGCCAGGTGCACCGCTTTCTGATCCTGCACAAGGAGTTGGACGCTGACGACGGCGAGTTGACCCGGACCCGCAAGGTGCGCCGCAAGATCATCGGCGAGAAGTTCGATGACCTGGTGACCGCTTTGTACGACGGATCGGACAGCGTCTACACCGAGACCGAGGTCACCTACGAGGACGGGCGCAAGGGCAAGATCAAGGCGACGCTGGAAATCCGTGACGCCAAGGTCTGGCCGGTCAAGCCCAAGGCCATGGCGGCGGAATGATGGTCGGACGCTCCCGCGCCTGCGGCGCGTATCGCCCCGCCCACCATCCCTTTGGGCGCCCTTGCCCGGTAGACGTGCCCGGTGCCGGCGTATTCCGGGGTATTTTCACCAAGAGCAAACAGGGGGCAGTCGCGTGAAGGATACCGAAGGCTATGTCACCGCGGACGGGCGCCAGATCGGCGGCGTGCTGATGGAGATGAAGAACATCACGCTGAAATTCGGCGGGGTGACGGCGATTTCCGATATCTCCTTTGACGTGCACGAGGGCGAGATCCGGGCGATCATCGGGCCGAACGGGGCGGGCAAGTCCTCGATGCTCAACATCATCTCCGGCTTTTACACGCCAACCGTTGGCGAGGTCTGGTACAAGGGCCAAAAGCGCCCGCAGATGAAACCCTACGAGGTCGCCCGCATGGGGGTGGCGCGCACCTTCCAGAACATTGCGCTGTTCGAGGGGATGACGGTGCTGGACAACGTGATGACCGGCCGACTGACGCATATGAAGGCCTCGATTGCAAGCCAGGCGCTGTGGTGGGGCCGGGCGCGCAACGAGGAGATGGAGAACCGCGAGATCGTCGAGAAGGTCATCGACTTTCTCGAGATTCAGGCGATCCGCAAGACGCCGGTGGGGCGGTTGCCCTACGGGTTGAAAAAGCGGGTCGAACTGGCCCGCGCGCTGGCCGCCGAGCCGTCCATCCTGCTGCTGGACGAACCGATGGCAGGCATGAACGTCGAGGAGAAAGAGGACATGAGCCGCTTTATCTTGGATGTGAACGACGAGTTCGGCACCACGATCTGCCTGATCGAACACGACATGGGGGTGGTCATGGACCTCAGCGACCGGGTTGTCGTGATGGATTACGGCAAGAAGATCGGCGACGGCACGCCCGACGAGGTGCGCAACAACCAGGACGTGATCGACGCCTACCTGGGGGTGCCGCATTGAGACCGTTTTCGAATCCCGTCCCGGGCTTGTCCCTGGACCTCCACCTTAACCATGAGGCCCCGGATCAAGACCGGGGCGGGGAGAGCTCATGCTGAGAGACATCTTCATCAATCCCTTCGTGGACATGTACGAAGCGCCGGACCTGTTCCTGCAGACGCTCTGGGAGGGGCTGGTGTCCGGCGTGCTCTATGCGCTGATCGCCCTGGGCTTCGTGTTGATCTTCCGGTCGAGCCGCATCTTCAACTTTGCGCAGGGCATCATGGTGGTCTTTGCGGCGCTGACGCTGGTGGGGCTTTATGCCTACGGCATCCCCGCCTGGATCGCGGTGCTTCTGACGCTGGGCGTGATGTTCGTGCTGGCGGTCAGCATCGAACGGGTGGTTCTGCGGCCGCTGGTGGGGCAGCCTGACATCATACTTTTCATGGCCACCATCGGGGTCAGCCTGTTCCTGATCGGCTTGGGCGAGATCATCTTTGGCGGCGAAAACAAGCAGATGATCACCAGCGAGCTGGGCATTCCGACCGGCGAAACCTTGCTGGAACCCTGGGGGGGGCTGCTGATCCTGCCGCATCTCGACATCACGGTGGTCGTGGTCGGCGGGGTGCTGGTGGCGGCGCTGCTGGCCTTTCTCAACTACACCAAGATGGGCCGGGCGATCCGCGCGCTGGGGGACGATCACCAGGCGGCACTGTCGGTGGGCATCTCGCTGCAGACGATCTGGGTGCTGGTCTGGTTCATCGCGGGGATCATCGCGCTGGTCACGGGCATTGCCTGGGGTGCGCGCGCGGGGGTCAGCTTTGCGCTAGAGGTCATCGCCTACAAGGCGCTGCCGGTGCTCATGCTGGGCGGGCTGGAAAGCATCACCGGCGCCATCGTCGGCGGGCTGATGATCGGCATCCTGGAAAAGCTGTTCGACGGCTACTGGGGCTACCCGATCCTTGGCGGCAACACCGAGACATGGTTCGCTTTCGTCCTGGCGCTGATCGTGCTGCTGTTCCGTCCGCAGGGGCTGTTCGGGGAACGCATCATCGAAAGGGTCTAGGGCGGTCCGGGTCTGCCCGGATCGGACAAGGTCGGAGGAACGGGTGGCACAGGTCCACCCGACGCCCGGAGGAGGGGCGGAAATGTCGAAGCTGATAGCCATTCTGAACGTGATCGCCTGGGCCGGGTTCTGGTCCTTCGGCTACCTTGCCCTGACCGGCGATCCGGAGGCGGGCGGACGCATTACCATTGCCCTGCTGCTTGCGGCGGCGGGCGCGGCGGTGGGGCTCTGGGCCTATTTCTGGCTGGTGCGCCATTCCGAGTCGACCGGCTACGCGAAACCGGCGGCTAGCCGCGCGCGCTACGAAGCGGATGAAGGGCTGGAGGGCTAAGATGAACACGCCTGGGGAAAAACGGTCCGCGACACGCCCCGTGCAGCGCCCTGATCCGAGGATTGCCGATCTGGCACGCGGCGCCAACGGGCTGGGTGAAAGCGATGACATGGTCAAGATGACCCATGCCATGACGGGCATGGTCTCGGCCGGGATGCACGGCGCGCTGGCGGTGGGCCTGTCCGGCGCCGCACTGACGCTGAACATGATGGCGCGCCTGGCCGGGCTCGGGACCGATCCGCGACGCGGCCCGCAGGACGACCGGGAGGATGGCTGACCGATGACCGAAGGGGCCGCAGATAAGGACGGTTTGCTGACGGCGGGGCTTGTCTCGGCCGGGGTGACCGGCGTGGCTGCCGTGGTGCTGGGGTTCTTTCTCTTCGTGATGCTTGGCGGGGGGCCGGAGTTCCTGATCGGTCTTGTGATCATTGTCGTGACCGTGCCTGTGCCTTGGATCTGCCTTTCGGTTCTGAGCCAGGTGCGTGCGGCCGAACAGAACATCGGCGAGACGGCACCGCCGCACTGGCAGGGCTGGGGCACGCTTCTGCTGGCCTCATCGTTCTGGGTGGCGGTGAACTGGGCAGTGATCGCGCTGGTGCGGATGCAGCAGGCGGATCACCCCGGGCAGGACCTGAGCTGGATCCAGATCGGATCGGTGGCCGGCTTCCTGTTCGTGCCGCTGCCGGCGCTGATCGCGCTGTTGAATTTCTGCCTGCGGGGACGGCCTGTCCGTCCCGGCGGCTACATCGGAGAAGCCGCGGGCTGAACCGCGACGAGACAAGGGGAGGACGGCGATGCTGTATCGCACCGCTGGGCAGTTCAAGACGAGTTACGAGGCCGACCAGGCGCTGTTCCCGGTCAAGCAGGATGCCTTCCTGCTGGGCTTTATCCTGGTTCTGGCATGGGTGATCTTCCCGCTGACGGCCAGCGAGTTCACCTTCCAGACCCTTCTGATCCCGATCCTCATCTATTCGCTTGCCGCGCTGGGGCTGAACATCCTCACGGGCTATGCCGGGCAGCTGTCGCTGGGCACGGCGGCCTTCATGGGGGTGGGGGCCTATGCCTGCTACAAGATGATCACGATCATGCCGTGGATGAACCCGATCATCGCGATCCTCCTGTCGGGCGTGTTCAGCGCGGGCGTCGGCGTCGCCTTCGGCATCCCCAGTTTGCGGATCAAGGGTTTCTACCTGGCGATCGCGACTCTGGCGGCGCAGTTCTTCCTGGTCTGGCTGTTCGAGAAATGGGCCTGGCTCTACAACTACAACGCCTCGGGCGCGATCCAGGTGCCGAACCTCGACATTTTCGGGCTGTATGTCTCCGGCCCGCAGGCGGATTCGATCGTCCAGTACTACCTGGTGTTGTTCATCGTATGCCTGCTGACCTGGGTCTGCATCAACCTGACGCGCGGCAACCTTGGCCGGACGTGGAAAGCCACGCGCGACATGGATATCGCCGCCGAGCTGATTGGCATCAACCTGATGAAATCCAAGCTGACGGCCTTTGCGATCTCGTCCTACATCGTGGGCGTGGCGGGCGCGCTTTTCGTCTTCATGTGGCGCGGTGCGGCAGAACCAAACCTGTTCGATATTCCACTGTCGTTCCGGATCCTGTTCATCGCGATCATCGGCGGGCTGGGTTCGATCCTGGGCAACTACCTGGGGGCGATCCTGATCGTGGGCTTGCCGGTGGTTCTGAACCTGGTCCCCGAGGCGCTCGGCATCCCGCTGTCGTCCTCGATGGTGGAACACCTGAACTTCATGATCGTGGGCGGGCTGATCGTGTTCTTCCTGATCGTCGAACCGCACGGCCTGGCGCAGCTGTGGCGGCTGCTGCGGGAGAAACTGATCCTCTGGCCCTTCCCCTATTGAGATGGGGGCAGGCTCCCATCCCATGGCCGCCACCTGCGGCCCAAAAACAAGACGCAATACCTAGTGAGACATTCCAAGGGAGGAAAGACATGAAACACTTTACCAGACTGGCCCTTGCCGGCGCGCTTGCGGCGGCGACCGCCGGGGCCTCGATGGCGCAGGAGCTATATGCCCCGAACCTCGCCTACCGGACCGGCCCCTTTGCCGCGACGGGCATCCCGCTGATGAACGGGCAGGCCGATTACCTGGCGATGCTGAACGCGCGTGACGGCGGCATCGGTGGCGTGATGATCAACGGCGAGGAATGCGAAACCGGCTATTCCACCGAGAAGGGCGTTGAATGCTATGAAAAGACCAAGGGCAAGGCGATCGTGACGCAGCCCTGGTCAACCGGCATCACCCTGCAGGTGCTGCCCAAGACCAACGTCGACAACATCCCGATCCTGGCGCCGGGCTACGGGTTCAGCCCGATGATGGATGGCAAGACCTTCCAGTGGGCCTTCAACACCCCGTCCGGATACTGGGATGCAGCGGACATGATCATCCAGTATCTCGAAGGGCAGGGCAGCCTGGACGGCAAGACCATCGCCTTCCTGCACCTTGACCACCCCTACGGCAAGGAGCCGATCCCGGTTCTGGAACAGCTGGCCGAGCAAAAGGGCTTTGAGCTGAACCCGATCCCGGTGGGCCTGAAGGAAATGCAGAACCAGTCGGCGCAATGGTTGCAGATCCGCCGGATGCGTCCCGACTATGTCGTGATGTGGGGCTGGGGCGCGATGAACGCGGGCGCCATCACCGAAGCGGTCAAGACCAAGTTCCCGATGGAGAATTTCCTGGGTGTCTGGTGGGCCGGGCATGACGCGGATCTGCGGATCGTGGGCGAGGACGGCAAGGGCTACAAGTCGATCAGCTGGTCGTACCCGAACATGGATGCGCCTGTCATGAAGGATGTGCAGCAATACGTCATCGACGCGGGCAAGTCCAAGACCGACGAGACCGAGATGACAGGCGTCTTCTACTCGCGCGGGATCGTGATCTCGGCCATCCTCGCCGAAGGCATCCGCGCGGCGCAGGCTGAATTCGGCACCCCCGAGATCAATGCCGAGCAACTGCGCTGGGGCCTGGAAAACATCAACATGACCGAGGCGCGGATCGAGGAACTGGGCCTGACCGGCATGGTGCCGCCGTTCCAGACTTCCTGTGCCAACCACACCGGCCATTCGGGCGGCTGGATGCTGGAATGGGATGGCGAGAAGTTCGTCAAGGTCTCCGACCTTCTGACGCCGAACGTGGAAGGTTATCAGGCGCTGGCAGAGGAAAAGGCGAAGGAATACGCCGAGGCCAATGCCCCCTGGCCGGTGAACGAGGACTGCGACGCGATGTGATCGCGCAAGGCCCCGGCGGTGCATCCGCCTCGCCGGGGCCGACTTTCGAGTATTTTCAGAGAGAAGAAGCAGCAGGGGCGGCTCAGGGCCGACCCGGAGCGCGAGGTGAGACGATGCTGGATGCAGGACGGACGGACGAGGCCCTGCTCGAGGTGAACAACATCGAGGTGATCTACAACCACGTGATCCTCGTGCTGAAGGGCGTCAGCCTGACCGTGAACAAGGGCGGGATCACCGCGCTGCTGGGGGGCAATGGTGCTGGCAAGACGACAACGCTGAAGGCGATTTCCAACCTGTTGCACTCCGAGCGAGGCGAAGTGACCAAGGGCTCCATCGTCTACAAGGGCGAGCGGGTCCAGGACCTCGATCCGGCGGCGCTGGTGAAACGCGGCGTGATCCAGGTGATGGAAGGCCGCCACTGTTTCGAGCACCTGACCGTCGAGGAAAACCTGATGACCGGTGCCTACACACGCAAGGACGGCAAGGCGGCAGTCGAGGCGGACCTGGAGATGGTCTATTCCTATTTTCCGCGCCTCAAGGAGCGCCGCCGCAGCCAGGCGGGCTATACTTCGGGCGGGGAGCAGCAGATGACCGCGATCGGGCGGGCACTGATGTCGCGGCCCGAAACGATCCTTCTGGACGAACCCAGCATGGGGCTGGCGCCGCAACTGGTGGAACAGATCTTCGAAATCGTGAAATCGGTGAACGAGAACGAGGGCGTGAGTTTCCTGCTGGCAGAGCAGAACACCAACGTGGCGCTGAAATACGCCCATTCCGGCTATATCCTGGAAAACGGGCGCGTCGTGATGGATGGGCCCGCCGCCGAGCTTCGGGAAAACCCGGACGTCAAGGAATTCTACCTGGGGATGTCGGACGAAGGGCGCAAATCCTTCCGCGATGTGCGGTCCTACCGGCGCCGCAAGCGGTGGCTGGCCTGAGCCGCCGCCGTCACGGCCCCGATTACCGACGCGAAGGCCGCTTCATCCAGAGGAATGATGTCATGATCCGTTTTGCCCCGACCTGTCTTGCGCTTGCCGGCGCCGCCATCCTGGCCTCTGCGTCGCTTCTGGGGGCGACGCCCGTGCAGGCCAGTGACCTGGTAGTGCACGAGGTGCTGTCAGAGCAGCCGCTCTCGGATGCAGCAGAGATGAAGGTGGTCATCAGCCGCGTGACGATCAAGCCGGACGGCATGATCAAGCGACATGCCCATCCCGGCGACATGCATGCGGTCGTTCTGCGCGGCGGGCGCATCGAGGGGCCGGACGGCACGGAACAGGTGCTGGACGCGGGGAGGGTGATCTTTGTGTCCGCCGGGGATGCGCATGGCCCGCTGCGCAACCTCGGCGACAGCGATATCGAGTTGATGGTGACCTATGTCGTCAACATCCTGGAACCCTTTTCCTGGCCGGTCGAGTGACGTGATGGCGCAGAATGAAGCTTACCGGAGCGACTGGCGGGGGAGGTCCTACCCGCGCCCCTGTGGCGCCAAGGTGTCCTGCGTCGTGGGCCGGGCGGACCGATAGCCATGGTCCGCGCGCATTTCCTCGATCCGGGCCAACGCCTCGGCGCGCGTGTTGCGGATGTTGGGGCGGAAGTCCTGGCTTTCGGCGCGCAGGCGGATGTCGGCCTCTGTCTCGGATCCCGGCGCGTAGCGCACCGTGCCCAGCGAATGTTCCAAGTTCAGCGTCTTGCCCCGATGAGCGTATTGCACCCAGGCAGCCGGCAGGATCTGCGTACCCTCGTAGTTGATCAGGAAAAACCACCTGTCACGCCCGCTGTCGGCGATGCGGCTTTCGATGTGGTCGTAGAAATCGTTGACGTCTCGGGAATGGTTGAAGGTGAACCAGGAAAAATCAACCTCCATGATCTCTGCCCTGTCGTCGAAGGCGATGCGGTGAAAGAAATCCTGGGGCGTGTAGTTCGGGTCGTGCTGCACATGGGCGCGTCTGCGCGAGGGCATCTGGCCGAGACGGACCAGTGCATCGGCCCGGTTGGTGAACAGGTTGGGGTCAAATGCCTCTGTCCGCGCGGCGCGTTCGATCTGGGCCGCGGTTTCCGGCGAGGCGTCGAAGCGCACGGATCCCATCGAGTGCGCCATGTTCAACGCCCGTCCGCGCCGCGCGTAGGCCACCCAGGCCGAGTTGTCGATGCGCGTGCCGTTCAGGTTGATCAGGAAGAACCACAGTTCCTCGCCCGTGTCCGCGATGCGCGTCTCGATCCGGTCATAGAACCGGTTGACGGTGGTCGAGCTGTCGAAAACGAAGCCGGAGAAGTCGACCTCCATGATCTGGCGGACATCGTCGAACCGGATGCGGGCATCAATATCGTCGTGCATCTCTGGGCCTCCTCTCCCTTTGACTTGGCAGACCCTAGGGGTTGGGACGGCGGGGCACCTTGTTCCAAATCAATATGCCTGCCGGCGCAACGGGGCGGTGGCGTTGACACCGGACGGCTCCGGCGCGTCCGGCCTGGACCGGGGAGGCCTGGCAGGACCGCCTGCGCCCGGACGACGGAATTTCGAAGGAGAGCGTGATGAGCACCTATTTCGACGAGCTGGAGACGCGCAGTCGCGATGCGCGCGAGGCGGCACAGCTGGAGGCGTTGAACGTACAGCTGGCCAGACAGGGGATCGACCCGCTGGAAGACCTGTCGGGTCTGTCCGATCTGCCGGTGCTTCGCAAGGCCGACCTGGTGGCGATGCAGGCTGCGGAACCGCCGTTTGGCGGTCTGCCGGTGTCGAACCTGGCACATGTCTTTCAAAGCCCGGGACCGATCTACGAGCCCGGCGGCATCAGCCATGACTGGTGGCGTATGGGCCGTTTCCTGAACGCCTGCGGCATCGGGCGGGGCGACATCGTGCAGAACTGTTTCGGCTATCACCTGACCCCGGCGGGAATGATATTTGAATCCGGTGCGCGGGCGGTGGGCGCTGCGGTTCTTCCTGCTGGAACCGGCCAGACCGAGCTGCAGGCCCGGGCGGCCCGAGACGTCGGGGTGACGGCCTACGCGGGCACGCCGGATTACCTCAAGATGATCCTGGAAAAGGCCGACGAGATGGGGCTGGAACTGGGCATCACGCGGGCGGCGGTCGGGGGCGGCGCGCTCTTCCCCTCGCTGCGCCAGTATTATGCGGACCGCGGCATACAGTGCCTGCAATGTTACGCGACCGCGGACCTGGGCAATGTCGCCTACGAGAGCCCCGAAATGGAGGGCATGATTCTCGACGAACATGTGATCGTCGAACTTGTCACACCGGGCACCGGCGAACCCGTCCCGGAGGGCGAGGTGGGGGAGATCGTCGTGACGACGCTGAACCCCGATTACCCGCTGATCCGCTTTGCCACCGGCGACCTGAGCGCCGTGCTCCCGGGCGAAAGCCCCTGCGGACGGACCAACACCCGGATCAAGGGCTGGATGGGCCGCGCCGATCAGACGACCAAGATCAAGGGCATGTTCGTGCGCCCCGAACAGGTGGCGCAACTGGTGGCCAAGCACACCGAGATCGCACGCGCCCGCGTGGTCGCCAGCCGTGAAGGCGAGATGGACGTGATGACGGTGCGGATCGAGGCGGATGGTGGCGATGCTTCGACCTACGAGGGGACCGTGGCCGAGGTGCTGAAGTTGAAGGGACGGGTCGAACTGGTGGCGCCCGGGGCGCTGCCGCGCGACGGTTTGGTGATCGAGGACCAGCGCAGCTACGATTGACGGGGCAGGGGGCTCTGCCCCCGTCCCTGCAGGACTCCCCCGGAGTATTTTCAGGCCCAAAGAAGCAGGGCCGCGCCGGCCCTTTTTCGCATGTGTTGAGGCGGGGCAAGGGTGAATTGGGCGAAAGGTCGCCCATTTTCCCCGTCGGCGACGCTTGTCCTGTGGCAGTCAGGCGGTAGGCTTGGGTGATATCAGACGACCGGGAGGACCTCTCATGCGGATATTCGCCCTTGCCCTGGCGGGCGCGATCCTGGGCGCGACGGGCGCCCAGGCAACCGGCGACGCGCTGGTGATCGGCAACAGCCGCTATACCGCCGTCCAGACGCTGTTCGGTGCCCAACGCGTGACCGTGGCGGCCGATGCCCTGCGCGACAAGGGGTTCGACGTATCGCTGACGCAGGACGCGGATGCCGCCGGCATGCGCCGCGCCTTTGCCGAATTCGCCGCGAAGTTGGACGATGACGGCGGGCCGGTGGTGATCCTGCTCTCGGGGGCTTTCGTGCACGGGGTCGGGGGCAGTTATCTTGTTCCCGTCACCGGGTCGGGGCGGATCGACGAGGCCGACGTGCTGGTTCAGGGGTTCCCGCTGGACGCGGCGCTGTCGATCCTGTCGGCCTACCAGGGGCGCGCTTTCCTGGTCCTGGGAGAGACCCCGACCGATCCCGAACTGGGCCTGTTCCTGTCAGAAGGTCTGGGCGACCTGGACATTCCGCAGGGCGTGACGGTGATCCGCGGACCGTCGGTGGACGTCGCGCGCTATGCGGCGCGGGACCTGGCCCGGACCGGGCGTTTCGTGTTGCGCGCGGCGCTGGACTACGAACTTGAGGTCGAGGGCTTCGCGCCCCATACGCAGGTGATCGTGCGGGCCGAGGACGTGACCGGGGCCCGCGATCCGTCGGATCCCGCGCGCCCCGATCCATCGGCCTTTACGCGGGCGGCGGATGACGCGGCCTGGCGGCTTGCGCAAGAGGCGGATTCGCCGGACGGCTACCACGCTTACCTGGACGGCTTTCCGGACGGGCAGCACGCCAATGCCGCGCGGCAGCGACTGAACGCGCTGAATTCCGAGCCCTTCTACCGCGAGCGCCGCGCCGAAGAGGCGCTGGAACTGACACGCGAGCAAAGGCGCAGCATCCAGCGGGCGCTGTCGATTCTGGGGTATGATACGCGCGGCATCGACGGGATCTTTGGCGACGGAACCCGCGGCGCGATCCGGCGCTGGCAGGAGGATTCGGGCCTGCGCGTGACAAGCTATCTCAGCCGCGACCAGATCGCGCGGCTGGAGGATCAATCGGCCCGGCGGGCCGCGGAATTGGAACGCCAGGCAGAGCAACGGCGGCTGGAGCGTGAACGCGAAGAGCGGGCCTATTGGCGGCAGGTCGAACGGCGGGGCGAGGAAGCCGGTTTCCGCGACTACCTGCAGAAATATCCCGAAGGTCAGTTCGCCGATCAGGCCCGCCGGGTCCTGCAGGAGATAGACGACCGCCGTGCCGAACAGGCCGCCGGCCAGGATCGGCGGGACTGGGCCAAGGCCGCACAGGCCAACACGACAAGCGCCTACCGGGCCTATTTGCAGGACTGGCCCAACGGCGCCTTCCGCGCCGAGGCGCAGCAGCGAATCGCCCTTTTGGAACATGATGCCGCCAAGGTGCGCGACGCGGTGGCGGCACGGCAGGAAGAGCAGGGGATGAACCTGAACTTCGTGGCGCGCCAACTGGCCGAGCGACGGCTGAAACAGCTTGGGCTGAAACCGGGCAAGGTGGATGGCCGATTCGACGATAACACCCGGGCGGCCATACGCCGATACCAGGATTCGCGGGGATTGCGCGTATCCGGTTATCTCGACGAACAAACCGTGGTTCGGCTCTTGGCGGATGGTGTTATCGGGCTGGATCGGGATTGATCCGGTCCGCCCTTCGAACCGGTGACCTAAGCAAAGAAAAACCCCCGCGGCATATGCCAGCGGGGGTTATTCGCATCGGGCCAGAGGCCCTCAGGCAAAAAGCCGGGGTTCAGCCCTGGCGTGCCTTGAACTTGCGCTGCGTCTTGTTGATGACGTAGACGCGGCCCTTACGGCGCACAACGCGGCAGTCGCGGTGGCGCTTCTTGAGCGAGCGGAGCGAGTTTGCGACCTTCATGGTCTTCTCCTGTCGTCGCGGCGCGCGAGCGCCATTGGTTGCGGCCAATACCCGACGCACCGAGAGGCATGCCTCCCGGGGTGCCGGGCGATGAATTCATGGTGGGCGATACTGGGATTGAACCAGTGACCCCTTCGATGTCAACGAAGTGCTCTACCGCTGAGCTAACCGCCCTATATGACCCTTGCGCATTCCCGCCCGCCTCTTTCGAAGCACCCGGTGATGCGCGCCGGTGGAGGGGTCTATAAATGGCTTCTTTGCGGGGATCAAGGGCTTTTGGAGGGTGGAATTTTTGGTCTATCCTCTTCTCTGAAAAGGAGAGCGGATGCCTGAAACTTCGTACCACCTGCACATGCCCGAGACACCCGCGTCGCGCGTGGTTTTCGCCTCTCCGCATTCGGGCCAGGACTATCCCGACAGCTTTCTGCGAACCACGATTCTGGACAATCACAGCATCCGGACCTCCGAAGACGCCTATGTTGACCGTCTTTTTGACTGTGCGCCGGAATTCGGGGCCCCTTTGCTGCGGGCCGGGGCACCGCGTGCCTACGTCGATCTGAACCGTGCCGCCGACGAACTGGACCCGGCGCTGATCGAGGGTTTGCGCCGCGGCGGGCACAATCCGCGGGTGGCCAGCGGGCTTGGCGTCGTGCCGCGCGTGGTGGCCAATGGACGCGCAATCTATCGCGGCAAGCTGACGCGGGCAGAGGTGGATCGGCGAATCGCGCGAATCTGGCAACCCTACCATGACCAGCTGCACGCCTTGCTGGACGACGCCCGCGAGCGCTTTGGCGAGGCGGTGCTGATCGACTGCCACTCGATGCCGCACGAAGCGCTGGACGGTTCCACCCGTCACGGCGGACGGCGGCCCGAAGTCGTGATCGGTGACCGGTTCGGCGCCTCGGCCCGTCCCGAGATCGTCGAACGCGTCGAAGCGGCCTTCGCCGCCGCGGGGTTCGTCGTGGCGCGCAACGCGCCGTTTGCCGGGGCTTACACGACGCAGAATTACGGCCGGCCGTCGCGCGGTCAACACGCGGTGCAGGTGGAAATCGACCGGGCGGTCTACATGGACGAGGCCAGGATCCTGCCGAACGCGGAGTTCGATTCTGTCCGGCGCCGGTTGCGCGACGTGGTGGCGGAACTGGCGGCACTTGGCACCGAAGGTCAGCAGCAATTGGCAGCTGAATAAGCTTTTGCGTCTATTGCAGGAACAGGCGGTCCAACGCCGCATCCAGCGGCGCGGGATCGTGAACTTCCAGCCGGACGGGCAGGGTCAGCACCTCGCGCCGCATCTCGGGCGGCAGACGCACCGCGTCCTTTTCCGTTGTGACCAGTTGCGCGCCCAGCAACTGGGCCTCGCGCATCAGCCGGGTCACAAGCGCCTTTGTGAACGGCTGGTGGTCCTCCAGCGCCTCGGCGCGGCGGATATCGGCGCCAAGGCTGCGCAAAGTGGCAAAGAATTTTTCCGGGTGACCGATTCCGGCAAAGGCCAGCGTTGGCAGGCCTTCCCAGTCCATTCCGGTCTGGAGGGGCGCAAGGTGCCCGGTCAGATGCGGCAAAGGGATGAGCGACTTCCAGTCGGCGGTAAACCGTTTCTGCGCCGCGTCGGGTCCGATCGACAGCAACAAATCTCCTCGCGACAGACCGGCCGCCAAGGGTTCGCGCAGCGGCCCGGCGGGCAGGCAGCGGGCATTGCCGAACCCGGCGACCGCGTCGACACAGATGATGGTCAAGTCCTTGGCCACATCCGGGTTCTGCAGCCCGTCATCGAGGACGATTACGTCGGCTCCGGCGGCTTGGGCCTGGCGCGCGCCTGCCGCCCGATCACGCGACACCCAGGTTGGGCAGAAGGCGGCGATCAACAGCGGTTCGTCCCCGGTCATCTCGGCGGTGTGGCGGCCAGGATCGACCTGCTCGGGGCCGGTGATGCGTCCGCCGTAGCCGCGTGACACCACATGCGGGACAAGCCCGCGCCCGATCAGGCGCTGAACAAGGGCGATGACGGTCGGGGTCTTGCCGGTACCACCCGCATTGACGTTGCCGACACAGACCACCGGGATGGTGGGACGTACCTTTGGCGGGTGGGCCACCCGGCGGGCCGTAGCCCGCGCTGTCAGTGCCGCAAGGGGCGCCAGCAGGCGCGCCTGCCACGCCGGGGTATCGGGCGGTGTCTGCCAGAAGCGTGGCGGGCGCATCAGTCCTCAGCTCTCTCGTCCAGCGTGTCGCAGATCTCGGACAGGACCCGGTCGACCAGTCGCGCACTGGACGAGATCACGTCCCAGCCCGCGTGGGCCATGACCGCGGCCTGGTCCGGCGCCACGAGGTGTGAAACCGCGGCGCCAAGGGAGTCGCCGTCGCGCACGATTCGCGCGGCCCCGGCGCTGACCAACCGCGAGTAGGCGCCGAGATGCGCGCCCACGTTGGGGCCGTAAAGCACCGCCGCTCCAAGCGCCGCCGCCTCGAACGGGTCCTCTCCCGTGCCGCCGGCGGTCAGGGATCCGCCCAGAAAGGCCAATGGTGCCAGCCGATACCAAAGGCCCAGCTCATCCGGTCCACCGGCCAGCAGGACCTGGGTATTCTCGTCCGGCATTTCGCCGTTTTCCCAGTCGCAGACGCGCATCTGGTCGCGGCGCAGCATGGCAGCGAACCTGTCCCCGTCCGCGGGATCCGCCGGGGCCAGGATCAGCAACAGCCGGTGGGCCAGCCTGCTAGCCTGTCGATGCGCCATCAGCACGTCGCGCGCCTCGTCCGGACGAATGCGGGCGGCGAGCCAGATGGGACGACCGGCAATCAGGCTGGCAATCTCTTCGTGCAATCCGTCAGAGCAGTCCAGCGGCGCCTCGGTATCGAGGAAAGGCGTGGCGTCATGCACGCGGCCGGATTCGATGCCCATGCGGCGCAGACGACGGCTCGCTTCCGGGCCGGTGGTGTAGAGGCTGTCGAACAGCCCCAGAACAGCAGGTGCGGGATCGGGCAACCAGCGCGGTGCCTCTGCCGGAAAGGGCGCGTCGGCAAGGTCCAGCGCGATCATGTGGCTGCCGCTCTCCGCAAGGGCCGACAGCAGGCCGGGGCGCAGGGACTGCCCGGTCCAGAGCGTTACATCCGGGCGCAACTGGCGCAGGCACCGCAGATCCTCGGCGGCCATGTCGCGAGGCATCGGCACTGTGATCACCCCCGGACGCGACGGCACCCGCCCACTGAGCCAGACCGTGACCTCGGGGCGCTGTGACGTCAGCCGCGCGGCAAGACTGGCCAGGGCGCGCCCGGTTTCGCGGTCTTCGGCGAAGCCCCACACGAGCGGGCCGGAGGGGCGCACGGGCCAATCCGGAGCCTCGCCCGCGGCAGAGGCGCTGCGCGCATAGGCCAGATAGGCCGAGAGGCTCAGCGCGCGGCGCGTCATGGGATCAGCCCAGTTCCTCGGTCGAGGAAGCCTCTTGCGCTTCTTCGCGCAGTCGATGGAGGTGGGCGATGAAATAGCGCATGTGGGCATTGTCCACGGTGCGCTGCGCCTCGGCTTTCCAGGCGTTGTAGGCCTCTTCGTAATTGGGAAAGATGCCGACGATGTGCAGGTCGTTCACGTCCTTGAAGACGGTCTTCGACGGATCGACGAGTTCGCCGCCGAAAACGAGGTGAAGGCGTTGCATGAGGCGCGCTCCCTTTGGGTTGCGGGGTCAGCGCGACCCTAGCGAACGCGCACCGTTGGTCAAGGCGCGGTGAAGGGCCAAGGCGCCGGTGGGTCGGGCATTGCCCCCGCCTTGGGCGGTTTGCAGCCGGGGCTGCCCGTGCGACGGCGCTATCGCCTGCGCTGCATCAGTGCCGAGTGCAGCTCGGGATTTGCGGCGATGATGCCTTCGGCCTTTGGTACCTTGGCGTTGAACTGCAGCGGCGCGCCCGTGCCATCGGTGATGCGGGCCCCGGCCTCGGACAGGATCAGGGCGCCGGGGGCGATGTCCCATTCCCATGTCGGGCGAAACGTGAACATCGCGTCGTAACGGCCCTCGGCCACGAGGCTTTGCCGATAGGCCAGCGACGGGCGGTAGCTGCGCCTGAGCTTTGGCAGGCCACCGGGCCAGTGTCCGGAATCCATGCTGGGGCGGGTGGCCAAGACCTGCGCCTCGTCCGGACGGACGGTGGTGCTGGCGGTGACCGGATCGCCGTTCAGATGCGCGCCGCCGCCAAGGCGGGCGGAATAGAGCTTGTCCATCATCGGCAGGTAGACGACCGAAGCGATGGCCTGTCCATCCTCGACCACCGCAAGCGCATGCGCCCAGGTGTCTTCCCCCTCGATGAAAGAGCGGGTGCCGTCGATCGGATCGATGATGAAGACGCGTTTTGCGCCCAGCCGGTCGGTGCCGTCCGGGGTCTCCTCGCTCAGCCAGCCGTAGTCGGGTCGTGCCTCGCGCAGGAATTGCGTCAGCAGCGTGTTCACCGCGAGGTCGGCCTGGGTGACGGGGCTGTCGTCGACGGCCTTGTACTGCACACCAAGGTCGCCGCCGACGAAGGCGGTGGCCACCTCGGCAGAGCGGCGGGCCGCTTCGATCAGAAGAACGAGATCATTCGCCGGCAAGGGTCAATCCTTCGACCAGCAGGGAGGGGACAACGCGGCTGAGATATGTGCGCGCGTCATTGGCCGGCACGATGGTCCGCAGCATGTCCCGCAGATTGCCCGCGATGGTCACGCCGGACACCGGGTAGGCGGGTTCGCCGTTCTCGATCCAGATGCCGGCCGCGCCGCGCGAATAATCGCCCGTATTGGGATTGATGGTAGAGCCGATCATCGAGGTCACCAGCAGGCCTGTGCCCATTTCGCGCATCAGGTCCTCGCGGCTCTGCGTGCCCTGTGTCAGGGTCAGGTTCCACGATGCCGGGGAAACAGAGGCCCCGCCGCGCGCGGCATTCGCGGTGCTCTGCATACCCAGCTTGCGCGCATTTGCCAGGTCCAGCGTCCAGCCGGTCAGAACGCCCTTGTCGATCACGGCGCGTTTGCGTGTCGGCAGGCCCTCGGCGTCGAACGGACGCGAGGCGCTGGCACGGGGACGGTGAGGGTCTTCGATCAGGCTGAGGTGTTCGGGCAGGATCTGTTCGCCCAGGGCCTCGCGCAGCCAGGACTGGCCGCGCGCCACCTGCGCGCCGTTCGCTGCGGCAACCATGTGACCGATCAGCGAGGCCGCGACCCGTTCATCGAACAGCACAGGGTAGGCGCCGGTCTTGGGCTTGCGCGGGTTCAACCGTTCAAGGGCGCGGGCGGCGGCACTGTCCCCGATATCCTGCGCGCTGCGGAGATCGGACTGAAAGGTGCGGCTGTCGCCGTCGCTGTCGCGTTCCATGCCCAGGCCTTCGCCCGCGATGGCGACGCAATAAAGGGCGCGCGACGTCCGCTGGTAGCTGCCGGAAAACCCGTTGGTCGCTGCAAGGGCGATGGTCTGCGCGGTATATTGCGCTGCGGCGCTGTCGATCCGGGTGATGCCATCATGCGCAAGGGCTGCGGCCTCTGCTTGCCGCGCATCTTCCTCCAAGGCTGCGGGGGCCGGTTCCGGCGCGGGATCGGCCAGTTCCAGCGGCGCCACGTCCCAGTCCGTGACGATCTGATCGGGATCGGCCAGCCCGGCGTAGGGGTCCTCGGGCGCCTCTCGCGCCATTGCCACGGCGCGGGAGGCCATTTCGGCAAGGGCCTCTGGCCGGATGTCCGACCCGGAGATCGAAGCGCTGCGCTGGCCCAAAAAGACCCGCAGGCTGAGATCGCGGTATTCTGCCCGCTCCGCCTGTTCCAGGACACCGGCGCGCACGTCCAGCGACTGTGCCGCGCCATCGACCGCCAGGGCATCCGCCGCATCGGCACCTGCCTTGCGGGCGGCGTCAAGCAGGGCATTTGCAAGCGATTGGCAGGTGTCGGTCATGGGAGCCTCTGAATTGATGTGCCTCCGAGGTAAGCCGGACCGGGAAGAGAGGCAAGGCCAAGGCTGTTTCCGTGTTTCCGGATTCGGGTAAAGCCTGTTATTATTGGCCTATCTGGGGGGCGGCGATGTTCGGAGCCAAGGCGATTTGTGATGGGCGCATTGCCTTGCTGAGCGCCGTAAAGCCCTTTTCCATGATCGATGTCAACGTCCGCCTGGGCAGCATCGCGGCGGGGAATGAGCCGGGGCTGAGCGTGGATATGCCGATGCTCACGGATGCGCGGGGCGTGTCTCTGGCTCGCCTGCCCACCGAACAGTTCATGGAGTACTTTCGCCGCCGGTCGCGTGAAGGCATCCCACACACAGGTAACCTGTTGGCTTGCGTTTGTGGCGACACCGGGTCTTTCGGGATGCTGCGCATGTTCGGCATCCTGGCCGAACTGGAGGGTATCCGCCCCGAGAAACGGTATTTCGTGAGCCAGGACCTGTCGGAGGTTTCCGCATGGATGGCCGAACAGGTCGGATTGGAAGACGGAGCGGCCGACCGGATCGCGGCAGAGGTGGATCTCTTTCGGGAAGAGCTGCGGGTCTGAGCCCGCAGAGCTGGCCTACTGAACGGTCTCGGTGACGGCCACGATCGGCCCCATGCGGCGACCAAGGTCGGCGCGGTTGATCTGGGGCGCGTAAAGCCGCGAGATGTTTCCGTCCAGGAACAGCGCGTTGGGCAGCATCAGCACGTCCCGGAACAGGCGGGCGAATTCGTGGAAGGTGACCGTGTTCTGCGAGATCGCAAAAACGGCCCGGTCGCCGTCGGCCGAGGTGCCGACGCCATTGCGGATGTAGCGCGACGAACTGTCCGGCAGGAACCGCGGGTGAAGGGCGCCCTCGATCACCAGCATCGGGCCGGACTGGGTGGCATGGCGGCAAGCCGGGCGGCGGGCCAGGAAATCGCGCGTCTCGATGACCCGCGCCCAGCCGTCGCCAATGCAGAAGATGCCATTCGGCAGAAGGCCGAAATTGCCCTGTGACGGGCCCGAGATCACGCGCATCTCTTCGCGACCGTCCTCTAGGTAGAAGCCAACCGGTGAACGGTCCTCATGGTACATCCCGGCGTTCATGGCAAAGACCAGCTCTTCACCCTCACTGGCCAGTTCGGCCTTGAGCATGCTGAAATGGCCGTACGCATCGCCGCTTTCGTCGGAACGAAAGAGGCGCAGCTTCTCGCGCGTGGGATCGACCTCGCAGACGACATATGCATTGCCTTCGTGGTCGACGTCGCGACATGTCACCGCCTGCGCCGCCGGGGCAATGGCCAGCGTGGCGGTCAGCAAGGCGAGGCAGGCGGCAATCCGGCGCATCTGTTCAGTCGTCGAGATCGCGCCGCACGGCGTCATCTGCAAACAGACGCCGGGTGTCGTCGAGGTGGTCGAAAGTCTCGTCGAGACGAAAGCGCAGCTCTGGCGCGAATTTCAGGGTCAGACCGCGTGACACGGCGCGGCGCAGCTCTCCCTTGTTGCGTTCCAGGAGTTCGAACATGTCGTCCTGATGCTCGCCGCCGAGGGGCACGACATAGGCGGTCGCCACCTTGAGGTCGGGCGACACCCGGACCTCGCCCACGGTGATCGAGAGCCGGTTGAGATCGGGATCGTGAATATCCCCGCGCTGCAGCACCTCGGACAAGGTGCGGCGGATCAGCTCGGCGACCCGAAGCTGGCGTTGGCTGGGCCCGGGGCCATCGTGGAATCTGTTTCGTGCCATGGGTCCAGACTTAAGCTTGCTGTCTTCGTTTGCCAAGCGCCCCGAGCGGGGCGTGCATTTACCGGACAGGAGCGGTAACAGGGGCGGAACAGTTGCGTCAAGGAGCGGGAACGATGGAGGATTACGGCGTTGTGGTGACCGGCGTTTCGGGCCGGATGGGCCAGATGCTGGTACAACAGGTTGCGGCGCACGAACGGTTGCACCTTTGCGGGGCCCTCGAACGGCCCGGACATCCCTGGATCGGGCAGGACCTTGGGCTGGCCTCGGGCGGGGCCGCGATCGGGGTTATGGTTTCGGACGACCCGCTGGAGGCCTTCGCCCGCGCCCATGCGGTGATCGATTTCACCTCGCCGGCGGCAACGGTGGGCTTCGCCGAATTGGCCGCCCAGGCGCGCCTGGTGCATGTGATCGGTACGACGGGGTTGGCCGAAAGCGACCTGGAAAAGATCGCCCTGGCGGCCCGTCACGCGGTGGTCGTGCGGGCAGGGAACATGAGCCTCGGCGTGAACCTGCTGACGACGGTGACGCGACAGGTTGCGGCGGCGCTGGACATGGACTGGGACATCGAGATCGTCGAATCGCATCACAACCAGAAGGTGGATGCCCCCTCGGGTACGGCGCTGATGCTGGGCGAGGCCGCGGCCGAGGGACGCGGTGTCGCGTTGTCCGACGTGTCGGATCGTGGTCGCGACGGGATCACCGGCGCGCGCAAGAAGGGTGACATCGGGTTCCATGCGATACGGGGCGGCGACATCGTGGGCGAACACGAGGTCATCTTTGCCGCTGCCGGAGAAAGGATCGTGCTGAAACACATTGCCTCCGATCGGGCGCTCTTTGCCCGCGGCGCGCTGAAGGCCGCGCTCTGGGGGCAGGGCATGGGACCGGGCGAATACGACATGTTGGACGTGCTGGGGCTGAAGTAAGTCCCGCGCCCGCGCATCGCCCGGAGCGACGCCCACCCGCCCACCCGCGCGCTCCGTACGGCACGCGGGTGCGCCCGGATCAGAAATCGATCGCGAGGCCCTTCTTCTCCCAATCGCCGTAGCGCACGGGTTCCGGACCATCGCGGCCGCCCAGTTCGGGCGGCGCCGCCTTTGCTTCGGCCTCGGCCTTGGCGCGGCGTTCGGCGGCTTCGGCAAGCGCGCGCTGCGCAGCGGGGGGAAGATCGGGCCTGTCGGCCTTGTGGTCGCTCTCGGACATGGGCTTTCCTCGTCTGATGCCGCTTGATATACGCCCGCCGGTCTGTCGGGCAACCCCGCCCCCCAACCGCCCTTCCGGAGATCGCCCATGTCCAAAGCCCCCAGCCCGGCCCGCCTTGCCGCCGTCGACCTGCTGGACCAGGTCCTTGGCCAGGGGCGGCCGCTGTCCGAAAGTGAACGGCTGGACGCGCTGGCGCCGTCGGATCGCGCGGCGGCGCAGCGGCTGGCCACGGAAACGCTGCGCGGGATGGAGCGGGCCGACCGGCTGCTCAAGCCGCACCTGCGCAAGGCACCGGCGCCAAGGGTCATGAACATCCTGCGACTGGGCACGGTCGAGCTGTGCCTTGGCGGGGCCGCGCATGGGGTGGTCAGCGATTGTGTCGAGATCGCCGCCGCAGGCAAGCGCACGCAAGGCGCGCGCGGGCTGATCAACGCGGTCTTGCGCAAGCTGGGAGACGAAGGGCCGACTGCCTGGGGCAAGCTGCGCATCCCGCGGCTGCCGAAATGGCTGCGCGCCCCGCTGGTCGAGGCCTGGGGCCCGCAGGCCGTGGCCAACATGGAGCGCGTGCATTTCGAGGGCGCCCCGCTGGACCTGACACCGAAACCGGGCGCGGATCTTTCGGCGCTGGGGGGCGAGCTGTTGCCCACCGGGTCCGTGCGGTTGCGTGATGCGGGGCAGGTCAGCGCCTTGCCCGGTTTTGCCGAAGGCGACTGGTGGGTGCAGGATGCGGCCGCCGCGCTGCCGGCGAAACTGCTGGGGAACGTGGCGGGGCAACAAGTGCTGGACATGTGCGCGGCCCCCGGTGGCAAGACGTTGCAACTGGCCGCGGCAGGGGCCGAGGTCACGGCGCTGGATCTGTCAGAGGCGCGGTTGAAGCGCGTGCAGGAGAACCTCGACCGTACAGGGTTGACGGCGACGCTGGTTGCCGGGGATGCGCTGGAGCACGAGGGGCAGTACGACGCGATCCTGTTGGACGCGCCCTGTTCCGCCACCGGCACCATCCGGCGGCACCCGGACCTGCCCCATGCGCATGAAGGCGAGCGCATCAGCGAGTTGATCGGCCTGCAGGAAGCCATGCTGGACCATGCGCTGCGCCTGCTCAGGCCCGGTGGGAAACTGGTCTATGCCACCTGTTCGCTGATCCCGGACGAGGGCGAATGCCAGGTGGACGAGGCGCTGGCCCGCCATCCGGACTTGAAGGTGATCCCGCCCGACGCACCCTGGATCGAGGACCGCTGGCGGTCCGAAGAAGGGGGATTGCGGCTGCGGCCCGATTATTGGGCGCCCAAGGGGGGCATGGACGGGTTCTTCATGGCGCTCCTCACGCACGATTAACTCTGTGGTGACTTCCGCCGGGGAGCGATGTATCCTGCGATCAACAAGCCCGAAACGGGCGACCCGAGGCAGATCGCAGAGCAACCGGCCCATGTCCACGGCGCGAAACTGGCGAACCGCGCATGCGCGGATGATGAACCGCATGCAAGCGCGCATGTCGGCCAGCGCCCGACCGGCCGAAGGCTTCGTCTCGCAACCGGAACCGCGCACCGTGGGTTTCTTTGCCCGGGGGCGGCAGATGTTGGCCGGAAACCTGATGTTCGCGGGCCACCTGGTGCAGGCCGAGGGTCGGTCGATCTGGGCCATAGATCCGCCCGATCCTGCCTTCGATGAGGAAGTCCACGGCTTCGGCTGGCTCGATGACCTGGCGGCGGTGGGCGACGCCAAGGCACGGGCGCTGGCACAGGACTGGCTGTGGGATTGGATCCGCCGCTATGGCAAGGGCCGGGGGCCCGGTTGGACGCCGGAACTGACCGGGCGGCGGGTGATCCGCTGGATCCACCATGCGCTGTTCCTGTTGCGCGGACGCAAGGCCGACGACAGCGAGGCCTTTTACACCGCGCTGGCCGCGCAGACCCGCTTTCTCGCCAAGCGTGCCCATGTGGCCGCTCCGGGTCTGCCACGTTTCGAGGCCATGACCGGGCTGCTCTACGCGGGCCTGTCCCTGCAGGGAATGGAGGCGCATGTGGCCCCCGCGCGCGAGGCGCTGGGCAGCGATTGCGCCAAACAGGTCGATGCGCAGGGCGGTATTCCCACCCGCAACCCCGAGGAATTGCTGGAGGTCTTTACCCTGCTGACCTGGGCGCAACAGGCCTTGCAGGAAGCTGAACTGGACCTCGATCCGCGCCATGTAGAGGCGATCGGGCGGATTGCGCCGACGCTGCGGACCCTGCGCCACGCCGATGGCGGGCTGGCGCGGTTCCATGGTGGGGGGCGGGGGCTGGAAGGGCGGTTGGACCGCGCGCTGGCCGCCTCTGGCAACAAGAAACGACAGGCAGACGGGTTGGCGATGGGGTTCGCCCGGCTCTCGGCCATGCGCACCTCGATCATCGTCGACGCGGCGCCGCCACCTGCCGGTGCCGCCTCTGCTCGCGCCCATGCCTCGACCCTGGCGTTCGAACTGACCTCGGGGCGGCGGCCCGTCATCGTCAACTGCGGTTCGGGCGGCGGGTTCGGAGAGGAATGGCGCCGGGCGGGCCGCGCCACGCCCTCGCATTCCACGCTTTGCCTGCAGGGATATTCCTCGGCCCGACTGGGCGCGCCGCGCTGGATCGGCGAGGCCCGGCGGGAATTGCTGGAGGACGCGCCGCGTCACGTCCCGGTACAGATGAGCCACCTTCCTGACAGCCTGCGGTTCGAGGGCGGGCACGATGGTTACGTCACGGTGCAGGGGCTGACCCATGCCCGCAGCCTGGAGTTGTCGCTGGACGGGCGCAGCCTGCAGGGAGAGGATTACCTTGTCGCCCTGGACGCGCCATCGAAGAAACGGTTTGACCGGGCGATGGATTCGATGAAGCTGGCGGGCCTGCCTTTCGAGATCCGCTTTCACCTGCATCCGGAGGTGGACGTGGCTCTGGACATGGGCGGCACCGCCGTCTCCATGGCGCTGCGGTCCGGCGAAATCTGGGTGTTCCGCTTTGACGGGTCGTTGGATATGGCACTGGAACCCTCGGTTTACCTGGAAAAGGGACGATTGCAGCCGCGTGCGACGAAGCAGGTCGTTTTATCCGGGCGCGCAATGCAGTATGCGACGCGCGTCCGCTGGTCGCTGGCCAAGGCGCAGGAGACGGCCCTTGCCGTTCGTGACCTTGTCCGCGACGAGATGGACGAGACCGCCTGAAACGGTCATTTGCCGCAATTGAACGACCTTCCGAGGGGATCCTCCATGTCCGACCTTCAGCCCGTGCGCCGCGCGCTTCTTTCCGTATCCGACAAGACCGGCCTGACCGATCTGGGCCGTGCGCTGGCCGCCAGGGGGGTAGAGCTGCTCTCGACCGGCGGGTCCGCCAAGGCGTTGCGCGACGCGGGACTCGAGGTGCGTGACGTCGCCGACCTGACCGGTTTCCCGGAAATGATGGACGGGCGGGTCAAGACGCTGCATCCCAAGGTGCATGGCGGGTTGCTGGCACTTCGTGACAACGGGATGCACACGGCGGCGATGGCCGAACACGGTATCGTGCCCATCGACCTCTTGGTGGTGAACCTCTACCCCTTCGAGGAAACAGTGGCCAAGGGTGCCGACTATGACACCTGCATCGAGAATATCGACATCGGCGGCCCGGCGATGATCCGCGCGGCGGCCAAGAACCATGCCTTCGTCACCACCATCGTCGATGTCGAGGACTATGACGCCCTGCTGGCCGAGTTGGAGACGAACGACGGACAGACCTCGATCGAGTTCCGCAAGCGGCAGGCGCAGATCGCCTATGCCCGCACCGGTGCCTATGACGCCGCCGTCAGCACCTGGATGGCCGCCGCCATTGGCGAGGCGACCCCGCGCCGCCGCGTGTTTGCCGGAACGCTGGCGCAAAGTCTGCGCTATGGCGAGAACCCGCACCAGAACGCGGCCTTTTACACCGACGGGTCGAACCGGCCCGGCGTGGCGACCGCCGAGCAACTGCAGGGCAAGGAACTGAGCTACAACAACATCAACGACACCGACGCGGCCTTTGAACTGGTGTCGGAATTCCTGCCCGGCGACGGCCCCGCCTGCGCGATCATCAAGCACGCCAACCCGTCGGGCGTGGCGCGCGGGGGCAGCATGCTGGAGGCTTACCAGAAGGCATTCGACTGCGACCGGACATCGGCCTTTGGTGGCATCGTGGCGCTGAACGGCGCGCTGGACGGCGAGACCGCCGCGGCAATCTCCGAGATCTTCACCGAGGTCGTGATCGCCCCCGCCATCCACCAGGAGGCAAAGGATATCTTTGCCAAGAAGAAGAACCTGCGCCTGATTCTGGCCCCCGGCCTTGCCAACCCGGCATCCGCAGGTCTGGCCTGGCGGCAGGTCGCGGGGGGCCTGCTGGTGCAGGACCGCGACAATGGCGCCCGTGCTCTGGACGACCTGAAGGTCGTGACCAAGGTCGCCCCGACCGAGGCGCAGATGCAGGACCTTCTGTTTGCCTGGAAGGTGGCAAAGCACGTCAAGTCCAACGCCATCGTCTACGTCAAGGACCTCGCCACGGTCGGCGTTGGCGCGGGCCAGATGAGCCGGGTCGATTCAGCGCTTATCGCGGCCAAGAAATCCGAGCGTATGGCCGAGGCGCTGGGCCTGCCCGAACCGCTGACCAAGGGCTCTGCCGTGGCCTCGGACGCCTTCTTTCCCTTCCCCGACGGTCTGATGGAGGCGGCTGCCGCCGGGGCCAGCTGCGTGATCCAGCCGGGCGGCTCGATGCGCGACGACGAGGTGATCGCCGCCGCCGACGAGGCCGGCCTGGCCATGGTCTTTACCGGAATGCGTCACTTCCGCCACTGAGGGCGGTCGGGGATCTGCCCTTGTCTCCCTTCGCTCGGCCCAAGCGGATTTGGGCCGGGAAGAAACACGGCGCGGGGCGCGAGACGGCAAAGCCGCTTGCGCGCCCCGTTGCGGCTCACTAGGTCTGCGACCGAAAATTGCGGGAGGCGGTTCTGGCACAGGCGGCGAAACGATCGGGCGGGTTGAGGCTGGTGTTCTGGGTGACCCTGGTCATCTTCCTGCTGGACCAGGTGACGAAATACCTCGTCGTTCATGTCATGGGGCTTGGCAACAAGCTGGCCATCGAGGTCCTGCCACCTTTCCTCAATTTCCGCATGGCCTGGAACTACGGTGTCAATTTCGGTCTCTTCTCGGGCGATGCGGCGGCGACCCGTTGGATCCTGATCTCCGTCGCGCTGGGAATCGTCCTGTTTGTCGTTGTCTGGATGCGCCGCGATCCGCCGGGCGTGATGGGGCTGATCTCGGCCGGTTTCCTGATCGGTGGGGCGCTGGGCAACGTGGTCGACAGGCTGATCTACGGGGCGGTGGCGGATTTTCTGAACATGTCCTGCTGCGGCATCGACAATCCCTATGCCTTCAACGTCGCGGACATCGCGATCTTTGTCGGCGCTTTCGGGCTGGTCGTTTTTCCGTCGGGCAAAAAGGCCCCGTGACGCCGGTCCCGAGATGGGGTAAGGCTGGCGAAACTCGGAGACCGGAGGTAGGCGATGCGGCGCGCGCATCTTGTTGCAATCATTGGCCTGGCGGGTATCGCCTCCTGTTCGGCGATCGACCGTGACAAACCCTTGCACGATCTGCGCACCAACAGTGCGCAGCCCGAAGAATTCGCCATTGTCCCGAACAAGCCGCTGGTTCAGCCCGAAAGCTATGCGCAATTGCCGCCGCCGACGCCCGGCGGTCCCAACCGGACCGACCAGACGCCCAAGGCCGACGCGGTGACCGCGCTGGGGGGCAACCCTTCGCGTCTCGTGGCCAGCGGTCCGGGCGTCCCGGCGGGTGACAGCGCGCTGATCCAGCGCGCCAGCCGTTACGGCCGCGATCCGGGCGTGCGCCAGGAACTGGCCGATAAGGATGCGGACTTCCGCCGGTCCAAGTCGATCTTCAACTGGTCGATCGTGCCGCGGGACGACTACTACCGCGCCTACAGGCGCGAAACGCTTGACCCCTATCGCTGGTTGCGGGTCTACCGGCGCGCCGGGGCAACGACGCCGGCGGCACCGCCTGAATGACGGCCCGCGCCGTGCGCGCCGGTCACGAGACCGTAACTCCGGCTTGAAGTTGCCGCTGCCGCGCGTACCTAATGCGACATCCGGAAAACCAGAGGATGCCGCATGCGCCGACTGACCCTGTTATTCGCTTTCGCCCTATCCATGACCGCGCCTGTCGCCGTCTCCGCCCAGGAGACCGGCAAGGTATCGACCTTCGCGCTGGACAACGGCATGGACGTTGTCGTGATCGAGGATCACCGCGCGCCGGTCGTGGTGCACATGGTCTGGTATCGCGCAGGCTCTGCAGATGAACGTCCCGGGTCCTCGGGGGTGGCGCATTTCCTCGAACACCTTCTGTTCAAGGGAACCGATACGCTGGACCCCGGCGAGTTCAGCGCAACGGTGGCGCTCAATGGTGGCACCGACAATGCCTTTACCAGCTACGACACCACGGCCTATCACCAGCGCGTCGCCGCCGACCGTCTGGGCCTGATGATGAAGATGGAAGCCGACCGGATGGTCAACCTGCGCCTGACGGAAGCCGACATCCTGACCGAGCGCGAGGTGATCATCGAAGAGCGGAACTCGCGCGTGGAAAACAGCCCCGGCGCGCTTTTCCGCGAACAGAAGGATGCGGCGCTCTACCTCAACCACCCCTACGGCACGCCGGTGATCGGCTGGCGGCACGAGATGGAGCAGCTGGATCTGGACGATGCGCTGGACTACTACCGTCAGTTCTACGCGCCCAACAATGCCATCCTGGTGGTGGCCGGTGACGTGACGCCGGAAGAGGTGCGCACCCTGGCAGAGGAGCATTACGGCCCGCTGCCCGCCAACCCCGACCTGGTCGAGCGTGCCCGCCCGACCGAACCGCGGCACCTGTCCGAACGGCGCATGACCTACACCGATCCACGCGTGTCGCAACCATACATCACCCGCAGCTACCTAGCGCCCGCCCGAACCAGCGGTGCCCAGCAGGAAGCGGCGGCGCTGGCCATCCTGTCCGAGGTTCTGGCCGGCGGGCAGACCTCTGTCCTGACACAGCAACTGCAGTTCGAAAGCCAGGTCGCGGTTTACACCGACGCCTACTATGACGACACAACGCTGGATGCCTCCAGCTTTACGCTGGTCGTCGTGCCGGCGGCCGGCGTCAGCCTGCAAAAGGCCGAAGCCGCTCTGGACGACGTTTTGGCCGAGGTGATTGCAGAGGGGATCGACTCGGACCAGCTGGACCGGATCAAGTTCCAGATCAAGGCGTCCCGCATCTATGCGCTGGACAATCCCGCCAGCATGGCCCGCCGCTATGGCAACGCGCTGACCACCGGACTGACGGTCGAGGATGTGCAGGAGTGGCCAGAAGTCCTGCAGTCGGTGACGGGCGAGGATATCGTGGCCGCCGCGCAAAAGGTGTTCGATCGCCGCCAATCCGTGACCGGCTACCTGATGGCGCCGGACGCACAGACCCCGCAGCAGGAGGTGACCCAATGATCCGCCGCTTTGTCCTTGCCTTCGGGCTGATCTGCGCCGGTTTTGCCGCCCATGCCGAAATCGACATTCGGGAAGTCACCAGTCCCGGGGGCTTCAAGGCCTGGCTGGTCGAAGAGCCGTCTATTCCCTTTGTCGCGTTGGAAATCAGATTCCTGGGCGGGGCCTCGCTGGACGCGCCGGGCAAACGCGGGGCGACCAACCTGATGGTCGGCCTGCTGGAAGAGGGCGCCGACGACCTGGACGCGCGCGGCTTTGCCGAGGCGCGCGACGGCATCGCGGCGCAGTTCCGCTACGATGTCGGCGACGACACGGTCAGCGTTTCCGCGAAGTTCCTGACCGAAACGCGGGACGAGGCAGTGGATCTGCTTCGGTCATCTCTGGTCTCGCCCCGTTTCGACGAGGTGGCCATTGATCGTGTCCGCGCGCAGGTGCTGTCCGGCATCCGGTCCGATGCCACCGATCCGGACGAGATCGTGGGCGATGCCTTTTACGGGCTGGTCTTTGGCGACCACCCCTATGGAACCAACCAGAGCGGCACCATTGAAAGCGTCACCGCGTTGACCCGTGCGGATATCGTCGATGCGCATCGCGCTGCCTTGGCGCAGGATCGCGTCTTTGTGGGCGCCGCCGGTGACATCAGCGCCGAGGAACTGGGCGTGCTGCTGGACAAGCTGTTCTCGGACCTGCCAGAAACCGGCGCGCCGCAGCCCGCCGACGTGGAGGTGCAGACCGAGGCCGGCGTGACCGTGGTGCCCTTTGACACCCCGCAATCGGTGGCGATCTTTGGCCACAAGGGGATGAAGCGGGACGATCCCGATTTCTTTGCCGCCTATGTGCTGAACACGATCTTTGGTGGCGGCGGTTTCGAGGCGCGGCTGATGAACGAGGTGCGCGAGAAGCGGGGCCTGACCTACGGCGTCTATTCCTATCTTTCGCCGCGAGAGCATGCGGAACTGATGCTGGGTCGCGTGGCCTCTGCCAATGACCGCATCGCCGAGACGGTGCAGGTGATCCGCGACGAATGGACCAGGATGGCCACCGAGGGTGCGACGCCCGAGGAGTTGGAGCGCGCCAAGACCTACCTGACTGGCGCTTACCCGCTGCGCTTCGATGGCAACGCGCCGATTGCCCGGATCCTGGTGGGCATGCAGATGGACGATCTGTCGCCCGACTATATCAAGACGCGCAACGCCAAGATCGAGGCGGTCACGCTGGAAGACGTCAAGCGCGTGGCGGGTGAGTTGATGAAACCGGACGAACTGCGCTTTGTCGTGGTCGGCCAGCCCGAGGGGCTGGAGGCGACGGTGGGGCAGTAACTCCGCCGCCGACAAAAACGAAAAATGGCTGGAAACCGCGAGGTTTCCAGCCATTTCCTATTCTGTTCCCGAATGACCGAAGTCGCTTTAGTTCATCAGGCCCGCGTGGCGCAGGGCGCTGTCCACCTTGGCGCGTGTCCCTTCGGTCAGCGGCACCAGCGGCAGGCGGACCTCGTCGGAACAGAGCCCCAGCCGCGACATGGCGTATTTCGCGCCGCAGAGGCCCGGCTCTGTAAAGATTGCCTGGTGCAGGGGCATCAGCCTGTCCTGGATCGCCAGCGCCTTGCCATAGTCACCGGCCAGGCAGGCCTCTTGCAATTCGGCGCAAAGGCGCGGCGCCGCATTCGCGGTTACGGAAATGCAGCCGATTCCGCCTTGGGCGTTGAACCCGTGCGCAGTTGCATCCTCGCCCGAGATCTGCAGAAAGTCCGGCCCGCAGGTGATGCGCTGCTGGCAGACGCGGGCGAGGTCGCCGGTGGCATCCTTGACGCCGACGATGCGCGGCAGTTTCGCCAGTTCGCCCATCGTGTCCGGCGACATGTCCACGACCGACCGTCCGGGGATGTTATAGATGATGATCGGGATGTCGGCGCAGTCGTGCACCGCCTTGAAATGCGCGATCAGGCCGGCCTGCGTCGGCTTGTTGTAGTAGGGCGTCACGACCAGCGCGCCGTCGGCGCCGACCTTGGCGGCATATTCGGTAAAGCGGATCGCCTCGTCGGTGTTGTTCGATCCCGCCCCGGCGATCACCGGGATGCGGCCCGCGACGGCCTCGACAACGCAGGCGATCACCTCTTCGTGTTCGCGGTGCGTCAGCGTCGGGCTTTCGCCGGTCGTGCCCACGGGAACCAGCCCGTGCGACCCTTCCTCGATGTGCCATTCGACCAGCTTCTTGAGCATGTCGAAATCCACGGCGCCGTCCTTGAACGGCGTGACCAGGGCAGGCATTGAACCTTTAAACATGACACGCTCCTTTCATTTTTCCGGCCCGGTGTGGCTTGAGGTGGAAACCTGCCGACCCCGCGACTATGTGAGTTGCACGAGCCGTTCCCGGACCTATCCTTTGCAAGAAGCGTCTATTCCTTTTCATTGCGGAAAAAGCAAGTCGATGTCACGTCTCCTTGCCTTGTTGTTGCTGTTCGTCACCGCCCTGCCGGCATTTGCGCAGGAGCGAGGGGCCTCGTTGGCCAAGGCCATGCAGTCCATGCGCGAAGGCAACTGGGCGGCGGCCCGAATCGCCGCGCGGGGCGACGGGCAGGCCGCGGTGGACGTGATCCTCTGGCACGCGCTGCGGGCGGGGCGGGGCGATGCGCGCGAGGTGCAGGATTTCCTGTCGCGTCACCCGGACTGGCCGGGGCTTCCCTACCTGCGCGAGAAATCCGAACCCGCCATGTCCGAGGCCTCGCTGGACGAGATTCGGGCTTTCTTTGCCGATGCGCTGCCGCAAACCGGCAGTGGCGCGCTGTCCCTGGCCCGGGCGCATATGGCCGAAGGCAACGAAGGCGCGGCACAGGCCGATATCGTCCTGGCGTGGCGCACCCTGTCGATGACTTCGGATGAACGCCGCGCCTTCCTGACCACCTGGGGAGAAATCCTGCGCGACCATCACGAGGCCCGGCTGGACATGGCGCTGTGGCAGGGGTGGAGCCGGGACGCCGGCCAGATGATGGGGCTGGTCGATGAGGGCTGGCAAGCGCTGGCGCAGGCGCGTCTGGCACTGCGGTCATCTGCACCGGGCGTGGATACCCTGATTGCCAAGGTGCCGGACCAACTGGCCGATCACCCCGGACTGGCCTACGAGCGGTTTCTGTGGCGCGTGCGCAAGCGGCGCACCGAGGACGCCATCGCGCTGTTGCGTGCGCAATCGGCCAGCCCGACGGGGCTGGGCGAACCCTGGGCCTGGGCGCCCGAACGGATCGACCTGGCCCGCGAGCGGATGCGTTCAGGCGCCTATGCCGAGGCCTATGAGATCGCCGCCCGGCACTGGCTGGTCGACGGCAGCGAATTTGCCGAGCTGGAATGGATCGCCGGGTTCATCGCCTTGCGCTTCCTCGACCGGGCCGACCTGGCCGTGATGCATTTCGAGAACTTCAGCGATGCGGTCTGGACCCCGATCTCGGTGGGGCGCGGCGGATACTGGCTGGGCCGTGCCTACGATGCGGTGGGCGAGGCCGAGAAGGCGAAAGCTGCCTATGCGATCGGGGCCGAGTACCAGACCTCGTTCTATGGCCTTTTGGCCGCGGAACGCGCCGGACTGCCGCCGGACCCGACCCTGGCCGGCAACGAGGCGTTTCCGGACTGGCGCCAAGCCGACTTCACCAAGTCCAGCGTCTTCGAGGCGGCTGTGCTTTTGCTGGCCGCGGGAGAGACCAACCTTGGCGAGCGTTTCCTGACCCACCTGGCAGAGTCACTGGACCGCGAGGACATGGGCCGCATGGGCATGATGCTGATGGAGATGAACCGTCCGCATATTCAGGTCATGCTGGGCAAGCGTGCGGCACAGTTCGGCATCCAGTTGCCCGGTCCCTACTACGCGCTGGATCCGCAGGTGACCGAAGGCGAATATCCCGTGCCCAAGGAACTGGTCCTTTCGATTGCGCGGCGCGAGTCCGAATTCGATCCGGGGGTGATTTCCGGGGCCGGCGCACGCGGTTACATGCAGCTTATGCCCGGAACGGCCAAGCTGGTCTCTGGCCAGCTGGGGCTGGAGTATGATCTTGACCGCCTGCTGACCGATCCGGGCTACAATGCCAAGCTGGGCTCGCGCTACCTTGCCGGGCTGTCGAAGCGGTTCGATGGCAATGCCGTGATGATGGCGGCAGGCTACAACGCAGGGCCGGGGCGGCCGATCGGCTGGATGGAACGCTTTGGCGACCCGCGCAAAGGCGACATCGACATCATCGACTGGATCGAGCTGATCCCCTTCGACGAGACCCGCAACTATGTCATGCGCGTTACCGAGAGCCTGCCGGTCTACCGCGCGCGGCTGGGCAAACCGCCGCACCCGGTGCCTTTCAGCCAGGAACTGGTGGGCGGCACGCTCAAGGCTGTGCTGGATTGACATGTGTCAGCCGGGGCAGGGGGCGCTGTCCCCTCTGGACCTGCCGTCCATTCACCCCCGGGAGGTATTTGGGGCCCAAAGAAACACCGCGGCTGTCTGCGGGTCGTCAGCCCTCTTTCTGACGCGCGCGCCAGAGGGTGAACAGCCCGGCCGCCACGATCATCGCGGCCCCGAAGACCACGTTCCAGCGCAGCGTCTCGTCAAAGACGACCAGCCCAAGGGTGCTGGCAAAGACCAGTTGCAGGTAGGCAAAGGGTTGTACCGCGCTGGCCTCGGCCACCTCGTAGACGCGGATCATCAGGTAGTGACCCGCCGCTCCGGTCAGGCAGAGGAGGCCCATCCAGGCCCAGTCGGGGCCGGTCATCGGCACCCAGAACCAGGCCCCGATCGCCGTGGCCACACCGACGCCGGACACCCCGGTGTAAAAGAACGAGGTGGCGGAGCTGTCGCCACGGGCGACATAGCGCGTCAGCAGCGCGTATAGCGCGAACATCAGTGCCGCCAGAAGCGGGATTGCTGCGTAGGGTGAGAAGACCCCGCCCGAGGGTTGCAGGATGATGATGACCCCGACAAAGCCCACGGCGATGGCCGTCCACCGGCGCCAGCCGACGTGTTCGCCCAGCACTGGGCCGGACAAGGCGGCCACCAGCAGGGGATAGGCCGCAAAAACCGCGTGGCTTTCGACGAGGCCCAGAAAGACGAAGGCCAGAACCATCACGTTGATCTCGACCACCAGCAGCGCGCCGCGAAAGACCTGCAGCCAGGGAAAGGCGCTTTGCGCCGCGGCGCGCAGGCCGCCTGCCTTGCGCCCCGCGATCGTCAGCACGAAGGCGGCGAAGAACCAGTAGCGGATCATCACCACCATCATGACGTTGTATTCCGCCGCCAGGTGGCGTGAAATGCCATCCTGCAGGGCAAAGACGAATGTGGTGGCCACCATGAGCCAGATGCCGAGGCGCGTGTTCTGCTGAGCCATTGCGATATGTCCGGGGTCTCGCCGTCGCGTGGCATGGCCCCGTCGCGCAGGGTCAGCCGGGGATCGGCGGTTTTAGAGCTGTCGTCATGTGACGTTTTCGGCCATATCCCGGCATGCGTGTGACCTCAAGCCCCGCCGCCGCCAGGGCGCGGCGCACATGGCCTGCCGCTGTGTAGGTCGCCGCGGTGGCGCCGGGGACCATGTGGCGGGCGACCTCTTCCATCAGCGCCGCGTCCCAGAGTTCGGGGTTCTTGGCCGGAGAAAACCCGTCGAGGAACCAGGTATCAGCCATCCCTTCCCAAAGCGGCAGGGTTTCGCGCGCGTCGCCTTCCACCATCTCGAACCGCAGGTCGGGCAGGTCGATACGCCTGTTGCCCCAGTGGGGGGCGAGTTCGCTGGCAAGATCCGCGATCTCGGGAAACCTTGCCTGCGCGCGGGTCATGTCTGCGGGCGTCAGGGGGAAGGCCTCGAAAGTGGTGAAGTGCAGGGTGCCGGTCTGACCAGAGACCCGCCAGAGCCGTAGCGCGGCGAGCAGGTTCAACCCGGTGCCGAACCCCAGTTCGGCGATAAGGAACCCGTCCCGGAACCGGTCCGGCAGGCCGTTGCCCGACAGAAAGACATGCGCGGTTTCGGCCAGCCCGTTTTCGAGACTGTAATAGGGGTCGTCAAAACGGGTCGAGACCGGGATCTCGTCCCGCCAGTCCAGATCGCTGCTCTGGTCGGGCATGGCATTCTTCCTTATCAACGGGCCGAGTTCTGACGAGGAGGGCAGGCAATGGCAAGCGTCGAGGTGACGGTGCGCGGGGCGGGCATTTTCGGCCTGTCGGTGGCCTGGGCGTGTGCACTGCGCGGTGCAAAGGTGCGTGTGGTCGATCCCTATGGTCCCGGCGCCGGGTCGTCGGGCGGGATCGTCGGCGCGCTGGCGCCCCATGTGCCCGAGAACTGGAACGAGAAGAAGGCCTTTCAACTCGACAGCCTGCTGATGGCAGAGGGGTACTGGGCGCGGGTCGAGGCAACCGGTGGCGTCAGTCCGGGCTACGCCCGTACGGGGCGGTTGCAACCGCTGCCGGACGAAGCCGCCATTGCCCTTGCGCGAACCCGTGCCCGAGGGGCCGAGGCGCTCTGGCAGGGCAGGGCGATCTGGGAGGTGATCCCCGCCGAAGGATTGTCCGGCCTGTCACCGCTTACCCCATCTGGCATGCTGATCCGTGACACTCTGACCGCCCGCATGTACCCGCGCCGGGCCTGCACCGCACTGGTGGCGGCGCTGGAGGTGTCCGGCGTAGAGATCGTGACCGAGGCGCCGGACGCGGGCGCCGTGGTCTGGGCGACGGGCTGGACGGGCCTTCGCGATCTGTCCGATGCTCTGGGGCGCAAGGTCGGCGACGGGGTGAAAGGGCAGGCCGTCCTCCTGCGCTACGCGGCGCAGGACGATCCGCAGCTGTTCATCGACGGGCTGCATATCGTCCCCCATGCAGATGGGACCGTGGCTGTCGGCTCGACCTCGGAGCGTGAGTTCGACGATCCGGTGTTGGTGGACGATCAGTGCCAGACACTGGTCGACCGCGCCTATGCGGCGGTGCCTGCCTTGCATGGCGCGACCGTGCTGGAGCGTTGGGCCGGCGTGCGTCCGCGCGCCCGCTCTCGGGCGCCGCTGCTGGGGGCCTGGCCAGGGCGTGCCGGGCATTTCGTGGCCAATGGCGGGTTCAAGATCGGCTTCGGCATGGCCCCCAAGGTGGGCGAGGTCATGGCCGATCTGGTGCTGGAAGGCCGCGACGGCATCCCAGCGGGATTCGGTTTCGACGCCCTGCGCTGAGGATGTCGGGCGTTTGCCCGTCAGGGACGCGACTGTTGCAGGGAGACGCGTGACCGCTGGATGACGCGCGTCCCCTCACCGGCTGCAATCGGCGGGGCCTTCTGGGTCAGCGCACCCAGCCCTCGCCCGGTATCCAGCTGTAGCCGGCCCGCGACTTGCCGTCCGACAAACCCGTACCAAAGCCGAATGTCACCGTGTCCGGATCGCAGTCCAGCCGGGCGAGCTCTTCTCCGTCTTTCGAGACGATCACGCCGCCGAAGAGCTGTGTCGTTTCGGCGGTACCGACCTGCCGTTCGGCCCCGGCGAAGGCGGTATAGCGGTATTCCTCGTTGTAAAAACTCGCCTCTTCCCAGATGTCCCGTCCGACACCCGGCCAAGGTTGGTAGTCGAGCATTGCGTAGGGTTCGAAAAGCTCCATTTCGGGGCGCCCCGGCGGGCCAAAGCGGTAGACGGCGGCATCCTGTTCCGCGCAGACCTCAAGGATCTTCGTGGATGCCTCTATGCGGCACTGGACAAAGGTGGCGTCAGGCGTGGAACAGTCGGCGACAACCGGGCCGGCGGCGAGGAGAAACAGGGAAAGACAGCGGAACATGAAAGCCCTCGGGAAAATGAATCGTGCCGGACCATAGGTCCGGCACGCAGGGGGCTCAAGGCGCGTTCTGTTGGTTCGCAGTCCGCTTGATCAGTCGAATTTGCGCGAGGGCGCCAGAACCTTGGCCTCGCCGATCAAAACTTTCTTGCCATCGACCGAGCAATGGGTTTCCAGCGTCACGCGGCGCTTGGCGTGGTCGATGTCGACCACCTTGACCTCCGCATAGACCATGTCGCCGGGGCGGACGGGACCAAGGAATTTCAGCGTCTGCCCCATGTAGACCGTGCCGTGACCGGGGAGCTGCTCACCGATGACGGCAGAGATCAGGCCAGCCGTCAGCATCCCGTGGGCGATCCGCCCCTCGAAGATCGTGTCCTGGGCATAGTCATCATCCAGGTGCACCGGGTTCCGGTCGGTCGAGACCTCGGCGAACATCTCGATGTCCTGGTCCGTCACCTGTTTGCGCAGGTAGCGGGTCATCCCCATTTCGATGTCTTCGATGCAGATCGTGCCGCGGGGCATATTGTCCAACATCCGGCCCTCCATGTGCAAACCGTGCGGTAATAAATGCGCGACACGTGCGCGCTTTCGGTAATTTTATTACTTTGCGGTTGCAGCAAAGGCAAGCAAAATCTGCCTCAGCGGAGGGTGCCAATGGTAAAGCTGGGATTGATCATTTCCTTTTCGGTATAGGCTTTTAGCGCGTCAGGGTCGGGTTGTTGCGTCGTTTTGGTCTCTGCCCGCGCCAATCCGCCGCTGATGAAGAGGGAATCGATATCCTCGCCCATCGCACCGTCGATGTCGGTATGCGCACCGTCTCCGATGGCCAGGATGCCCGCGTCTTGCACCCCCTTGCGGTGTTCGGCAAGACGGCGGCGGGCCAGGTCATAGATCGGCGGATGCGGCTTGCCGAAATACAGGCTCTCTCCGCCCATCTCGGTATAAAGTTTCGCCAGCGCGCCTGCACACCATTCCCGCCGCTCGCCCCGGTCGACGACGATGTCGGGATTGGCGCAGAGCAGCTTGATGCCGTTCTGCTTGGCATAGAGGAATTCCGGGCGGTTCACCTCGGGGTCGGCGTGGGGGTCGAAGGGACCGCAGCAGATGATGCCCTCGGCCTCCTCCAGTTCGACCCGCTCGATCTCCACCGGGTTCTCGATGATCTTGAGCGGTTCGAAAAAGGAATGGTCAAAGGCCTGTCCCATGAACCAGACCTTGCGCCCCACTGCGCCGCGGAACATCGCGGCGCGGGCGCTGTCACCCGAGGTGGCGATATCGTCCCAGGCGTCCTGCGGCACGCCGAAGCGGTCCAGCTGCTTGGCAACCTCGTGGCGAGAACGGGGCGCGTTGGTCACGAGGATCACGCAACCACCGCGCTGGCGATAGCCCTGCAGCGCCTCGACGGCCGATGGGATCGCCTGCACGCCGTTGTGCACGCAGCCCCAGAGGTCGACGAAGAGCGCGTCGTAACGATCGGAGATTTCGGAAAGGGCGGTGATGATCTGGGTCATGTCGGCGGGTCCTCGTCGCGCGATTGTCGACCCGCTCATCCCATATACCGACCGCTCTGGAAAGGGCCGGGGCGCTCAGGTCCGTGTCAGGCCTGCTGGTTCATCCGCTCGACATGGGCGCGCATTTCTTCGGCGTCCGAGCGCGCCTCGCGCAGCCCTTCCATTGCAGCCGAAAGTTCGGCCTCCGCCTGCGCCAGCTGGTTGGTCAGCTCGGCCTCGCGCTGTTGCAGGTAGGTGATGGCCTGGTCACGGGTTTCCTCGGCCTCGTGCAATTCCTGGCTCATCTTTTCCAGCTGGTCCATGTCGGCCTGACTGACGCGCTTGAACCGATGCACCAGCCAATGGGCGAACCAGCCCAGCAGGAAGGCAACGAAGAGGATCGCTGCGGTCGTCACGATGAATTCGGTCCTATTCATCACCAGTTCCTCTGCCCTTTGGCGGCCTGATCCTGCCCAGTTCCGGATCCGGTTGCGCCTCTGCCGGTGCACCGGGTTCGATTACGGGGGCGGCGTCCACCGTTTCCGGATCGGCGTCTGCCACCACAGGATCTGCATTTGCTGCCGGGTCCGAATCGCCCAGTTCCGCACCTTCTTCGCCCTCTTCCGGTTCGGGTTTCAAGAGCTTGAATTCGATCCGGCGGTTCGCCTCGCGGCCCTCTTCGGTGCCGTTGTCGGCAATCGGAACGGTCTCGCCATAGCCCTTGGCGGTGTAGGATCGCGTCGGGACCCGCCGCGCGCGCAGGGCATCCAGAACCGCCTGGGCGCGGTCGCGGCTCAGTTCCTGGTTCATGATCTCGCGCCCCTGGCTGTCGGTGTGACCACCGATTTCCAGCGCGATGTCGCCACATTGCTTCAGCAGGTCTGCCAGTTCGTCCATGATGTCCTCGGCCGAGGCATCCAGCCGGGCAGAGCCGGGTTCGAAGGTGATCTTCCGGTCGCCGATGATCTCGACGATCATCGCCTCGCATTCCTCGGGCGTGGGCAGGCCGGCAACCGGATCCAGCGCCTCGACGTATTCCACGTCGATCTCGAAGGCTGCGGCCTCGCCCAGCTTGGCCACCAGCAGGTCGGCGATCTGGGCGCTGGCCTCGGTGTTGCCGGTCTTGCCGGTGACGGTCACAAGGTCGGGCGTCACCGTGACCGCGCCATGCGACAACAGCGCCAGCGCGTCCAGACCGGCCAGAACCCGCACCGTCCAGTCGCCGGGCACGCCCTCTGTGACACGGGCCGCCGTGTAGACCGCCTCGGAGCTGAAAAGTGCCCGGGCAAAGCTGTCCGCCGTGGCGCGGGCCTGCTCCGTGCCCAACCTTCCGCGCAGTTGCACCGCGCCTTCGGGGCTGAGCGTGGCGACGAAATCCGGGGTTCCCTCGGGTTCCGCCTCGGGCGGTTTGGGCAGGTCGGCGGTCAGGGCAAAGAGATCGGGCAGGGCCGCATCCAGTTCGCCGACAACCCGGTCGAACAGCGCCTGGTTGGTGCCTTCGCGCGCCACAAGGGACACGTCCGCATTGGAAAAGGTCAGCGTGCCGCTACCCAGTTCCGCCAGCTTGGCAATGCCGATTTCCACCGCGTCGGCCCAGCGGCGCGAGGGCACACCCAGGCCCAGTCGGCAGGTTGCCTTGCCTTCCAGTCCTGCCTTGGCCGCTGCCTGCAGGATCCGGTCGCGCCCGGCCTCCGTGTCGGCGGAACAGGCGTCGAAGCGCGCTCCGTCCTCGTCGATGGCAAAGCGCAAAGTAAAGGGAGAGATGACCGGCCGCGGAGCCGAGAAATCCATCGCCAGGCCCAGATCCTCGGGCTTGCGACGGGTCAGCGCGGTTTCCAGTCGACTGCGCGCCTCGTGGCTTTCGGTCATGGCCTTGATCGCCACCTGGTCGGCGGCAACGGATATCTTGGACCGGGGCAGGTCCGTGAGCGCGTCGGAGGCAAATCCCAGCGCGTCGGCCCAGCCCTCGGGGGCCGGGAAATCGGCGGTTTCCAGCAGGTCCATCACCTGACCGTCACCCGCAAGCCTGCGAAATCCTTCGATCAGCGCGTCGCGGTCCGTTGATGCCGGGACAAGCCCGATGACGGAAATTCCGGCATCGTTGCGCAGGATCTCGACCGAGAAACTGGGCGGGGCGAGGTCCTCGGGTTCTTCGACCAGCATCTGGTCGATCACCCGGCTGGCGTCCACCACGCGGCCTGCGGCGCTCAGAGCCTGGAAACGGGCGGCCTCATCAGGGGCCGTCCCGAAAAGGAAGACCTGCAAGCCGTCGGTGTCGACCTCGGCCCAGGTCAAACCATCCGAGTCCAGTTCGTTCAGGACGCCGGTGAGCGAGGCACGTTCCACTGCGTTTCCGGCAAAATTTGCAGTCACGAGGCTGAGCAAGCCCGCCGCAGCGAAAATGCCACCAGTGATGAAATACGAGGAGAGGCGCATGGGCGCTGGGTTTTCCTTGTTTTTTCAGAACTGATACGCAAGCGCGGAGGGTGGTGCAATCAGGCGATCAGGGCGATGGCGAAAAACAGCACAGGCAGCAACCCGGCGTCGCGGTTGGACCGGAACAGGCTCAGCAACCGGTCGTGATCGTCCATCTTCAGGCGCCGCAATTGCCAGACCATGTGCCAACCCATCGCCCAGGGACCGCCGATCATGAGGATCAGGGCCAGCAAGTTGCCGTCCGGGGCCGCGGCCACGATGGCCAGGCCCATCAGCACGACACTGGCAACCAGGAACCGGCGTAGCCATTTCGGGGTCTCATCGCCAAACAGGCGGGCTGTGGATTTCACCCCGATTAGCGCGTCGTCTTCCTTGTCCTGGTGGGCGTAGATCGTGTCATAGAACAGCGTCCAGGCCATCCCGGCAAGATACAGCAGCACCGCCGGCAGTTCCAACCGTCCGCTATGGGCGGTCCAGGCCAGCAGGGCGCCCCAGTTGAAGGCGATGCCGAGGAAGATCTGCGGCCACCAGGTGAACCGCTTGGCAAAGGGATAGACCGCGACGGGCAGCAGGCTCAGCACTCCCAGCGCGATGGCCGCGGGCGGAAAAGTGATGAGGATACAGAAGGCCACCAGCGACTGGATGACCGCCCAGGCCAGGGCCTGTTTCGTGGTCACCTGGCCCGAGGGAATCGGGCGCGAGGCCGTCCGCGCCACTGATCCGTCGATGCCGCGGTCGGTGATGTCATTCCAGGTGCAGCCTGCCCCGCGCATCAGCACCGCGCCGATCCCGCAGCCCGCGAAGATCCACAGGTCGAACCAGTAGGCCTGCCCGTTGTTGACCATCGACAGCAGCAGCCCCCACCAGCAGGGCAGCAACAGCAGCCAGGTGCCGATGGGCCGGTCCGCGCGACTTAGTCGCAGGTAGGGCCGCGTCCATTGCGGCGCCCAGGTGTCGACCCAATTGCCGCGCACGGCGTCGCGCACCTGTCCTTCGGCCTCTGGTCTCTGATGCGTCCCGGACATATGGTCCCCTCCATGACGGTGACACCGAAAATCCGGCTCTTTGTAGAGCACCCTTTGGCCGAGGAACAACAGGTGACCCTGTCGCGGGAGCAGGCGCATTATCTATTCGGCGTGATGCGGCTGACGACCAGTGCGCAGGTGGCCCTGTTCAACGGGCAGGACGGCGAATACCGCGCCGAGGTCGTCGAGGCCGGCAAGCGTGGCGGCACGCTGGTCTGTCGCGCCCGGACTGGGCCGCAGTCGATGCCGCCCGATCTCTGGCTGATGTTCGCGCCGATCAAGAAGGCGCGCACAGATTTCATCGTCGAGAAATCGGTCGAGATGGGGGCGCGTCGCATCGTGCCTGTCCAGACGGAATTCACGAATTCCGAACGCATCCGGCAGGACCGGCTGCAGGCACATGCCACCGAGGCGGCCGAGCAGTGCGGCGCCACCTTCGTCCCGCAAGTGACCGAACTGCACCGGCTGGACCGGCTTCTGGCCGACTGGCCCGAGGACCGACAGCTGATGTTCTGCGACGAGGCGCAGGCCGGGGCACATGCGCGCTTACCGGGCACCGGTGCCTCATGGGCAATACTCATCGGTCCCGAGGGTGGGTTCTCCGATGCCGAACGTGCCCGATTGCACGCGCTGCCCTTTGCGCATGCAGTGGCGCTCGGCCCGCGGATCCTGCGTGCGGACACCGCCGCCGTGGCGGCGTTAACCCTCTGGCAGACCACCCTGGGAGACTGGCGATGATCCGCAAGGCCACGCCCGCCGACACTGTCCCGATGGCGGCCTTTCTCGAAGCGCATGTCGAGACGTCGATGTTCCTTCTTGGCAATCTCGAGGCGCACGGCACCGAGGACACCGCCCATCCGCATGGCACCGCGTTTTTCCTGCGTGAGACCGGAGATGGCATCACCGGGGTCTTCGGGTGTACCAATGCCGGCTTCCTGATGTGCCAGTTGCCCGACCTGACCGCGACAGAGGCGCAGACCTATGCTCACCTCCTGAAGGGGTACACGCTGCAGGGCATGACCGGCGAGGCGGATCAGGTACAGGTGATCGTGGATGCGCTGCCTGTCGCACCAGAGGCGTGGCGGTTGAACCGGGTCGAACCGCTCTACCGAATGGACATCCGCGGGCTGAGCTCTGGCAGCGCGATCCGTCCGCCTGCCAAGTCGGATGTGCCGGTGCTGACCGACTGGTTCGCACGGTACATGACGGAAACGCAGACAGCCCCGCCGGGTGACCTGCACGCGGCCGCCGCACGCCGTGCCGAACTGGCCGTGGGCGCCCCTCGTATCCGTGTCCTAGAGCGGTATGGCATTCCCGTGGCGATGGCGGCAATCAACGCCAAGGCCGGGCAGACGGTACAGGTCGGCGGTGTCTTCGTGCCCACGGACCTGCGCGGCCAGGGGCTTGGCGGGCAGGTGGTGCGGGCGTTGCTGGCCGAAATGGCGGGACAAGGCGCCACAACCGCCATTCTGTTTGCCGCATCGCCGGAGGCGGCGAAGACCTATGAGCGCATCGGCTTTGCCCGTGTCGGCGGTTATCGCATCGCCATGCTGGAACAGGCCACCCTGCTGGGAGAGTCCCGATGATCCGCCCGGAGGCGATGAACGCCATCCGCCAGTGGCAAGAGGCTCTGATCGGCCTCGCGACGATGGCGCTGGGCGGCTACTGGGGGTTTTTCACCGGTGGCGGGTTGCTGCACTGGATCGGCTATCTTGTCATAATTCTTGGCGTGGCCCTGACCGTGACCGGCGTGCAGCGCGCGCGTTTTCGCCGGGGCGGTGGCGGTCCCGGCGTGGTGCAGGTGGTCGAACGTCGCGTCAGCTATTTCGGTCCGCTCTCGGGCGGGATCGTCGATCTCGACGCACTCGAGGCGCTCAGTCTCGACCCGACCTCGGAACCGCCGGTCTGGCTGCTGATGGCGCCGGGCCAGCCGCGTCTTGAAATTCCGCTGGCCGCCAAGGGCGCCGACCAGCTTTTCGATGCCTTCGCCACCCTTCCGGGCATCCGGACAGAGCACATGTTGCGCCAGATGCAAGAGGGCGCGGCACACCAGGTTGTCATCTGGCGCGCGTCTTCTGTGCGCGATGCCGCCAGAAGGCTGCATTGACACTCTGGCCGATTGGCGACAACAGGATAAGTTCAGAACCGCGAGCAGACCGGGAGCCCCCACATGTCCATTCCCCAATCCGGCGGCGGGCCGATCACGTCTCATGCACAATTGGCAGAGTACCTGGCCTCGGGCTGCAAGCCAAAGGACCAATGGCGCATCGGCACCGAGCATGAAAAGTTCGGCTATTGCAAGGACACGCTCAAACCCTTGCCCTATGACGGCGAGCGTTCGATCCGCGCGGTGCTGGAAGGGCTGCGCGACCGCCACGGCTGGGACCCGGTTAGCGAGGGCGGGCATATCATCGGCCTGACCAAGGACGGGGCCAATGTCAGCCTGGAACCCGGGGGCGCGCTGGAGTTGTCGGGCGCACCGCTGGAGACCATCCACCAGACCTGTGACGAGGTGAACGAGCACCTGGCCCAGGTCAAGGACATCGCCGACGAGATCGGCGTGGGCTTCATCGGGCTGGGTGCCGCCCCGATCTGGACGCATGAGGAAATGCCGCTCATGCCCAAGGGCCGCTACAAGCTCATGGATGCCTACATGGACAAGGTGGGCACCACCGGCAAACAGATGATGCGCCGCACCTGCACCGTGCAGGTGAACCTCGACTTCGCGTCAGAGGCGGACATGGTGCAAAAAATGCGGGTGGCGCTGGCGCTGTCACCCGTGGCCACCGCGCTTTTTGCCAATTCGCCCTTCTTCGAGGGCAAGCCGGTGGGCGTGAAATCCAAGCGGATGCAGATCTGGGAGACGCTGGACGATTCCCGCACCGGTATGTTGCCGTTCGTCTTCGATGAGGGCTTCGGGTTCGAACGCTGGGTGGAATACGCTTTGGACGTGCCGATGTATTTCGTCTATCGCGACGGCGTCTATGTCGATGCGCTGGGCATGTCCTTCCGCGACTTCCTCGAGGGCAAGCTGCCGGCTTTGCCGGGCGAGGTGCCGACGCTGTCCGATTGGGCCGACCACCTGACCACCGCCTTCCCGGACGCGCGGATGAAGAAGTACATCGAGATGCGCGGCGCCGATGGCGGCCCGTGGCGGCGGCTTTGCGCGCTGCCCGCCTTCTGGGTCGGGCTGATGTATGAGCAGACCGCGCTGGATGCGGCCTGGGACCTCGCCAAGGGCTGGGACGCGGAAACGCGCGAGGCGCTGCGGCTGGCGGCGACCCGCGACGGGTTGCAGGCCCAGGTCGGCGATATCAGGATGCATGACCTCGCGCGCGAGGTGTTGAACATCGCCGAGGCAGGCCTCGTGGCGCGGGCGCGCCCCGGTGCCGGCGGTCTTGTCCCGAACGAAACGCATTTCCTGAATGCGCTCAAGGACAGCGTCGAATCGGGCAGCGTGCCGTCCGACGAACTTCTGGCGCGGTACAATGGCGACTGGAACGGCGACCTCAGCCGCATATACGCCGAATACTCCTATTGAGCCGTTTCATGGTCTAGGCGGCACGGGACCCCGGACTTGATCCCGGGTCCCGTGCGATAACGTCAATAGCCGATCGCGCAACCGTCCTTGCGCGGGTCGGATGCCCCTTGCAGCACTCCGTTCTGATGGATGCGGATCGCCTGCGCACCGCCGATCGGGGCGCTGGGCACTTCGATGTCGTGTCCCATCTCGGCCAGCTTGGCAAAGACCGCTTCGTCGTGGCCCCGTTCAAGCTGCAGCTTGTTGCCCACGGCAAAGCTGCGGGGTGCGTCCAGGGCGGCCTGCGGGTCCATGCCGAAATCGATCATGTTGGTCAGCACGCGCGCATGGCCATTGGGTTGGTACTGTCCGCCCATGACGCCAAAGGGCATGGCCACGCGCCCCTCCTCGACCAGCATCCCGGGGATGATCGTGTGCATCGGCCGCTTGCCGCCTGCCATTTCGTTCGGGTGCCCCTCGGCCAGGGTAAAGCCCGCGCCGCGGTTCTGGAACAGGATGCCGTATTTCTCCGAGGCGATACCGGAGCCGAAGCTGTTGAAGATCGAGTAGATCAGCGACACGGCCATGCGGTCGCGGTCGACCACGGTGATATAGATCGTCTCGCGGTGCACCTCTTCGGCCAGGGTCGTGGCAGAGGCCATCGCCCGCCCGGGGTCGATCAATTCTGCCAGCCTGGCTGCCGTTTCAGGGCTTTGCAGGTGGTCCAGACGCGTCATGTGGTCCGCATCGGCCAAGAAACGGTTGCGCGCATCATAGGCCAGTTTGGCGGCCTCGGCTTCGATGTGGATGCGCTGGGCGCCGAACGGGTCCATCGAGGCCAGGTCGAAATGCGACAGGATGTTCAGCAGCAGATGCGCGGTCACGCCCTGGCCATTCGGCGGGTGTTCCAGGAGTTCTCGGCCCTTGTACATCCCCGAGATCGGGTCACCGATTGTGCAGGCGGTTGCCGCGAAATCGTCCAGGGTGTGAACACCACCGGCGGCGTTCAGCGCGGCGCACATGTCCTCGGCCACCTCTCCGGCGTAGAAGGCGTCGCGCCCCTGTGTCGCGATTCGGCGCAGCACCTCGGCATTGCCGGGCAGGCGAAAGATGTCGCCGGTCACGGGCACCGCGCCGCCATCAAGGTAGTGCGTCCGGCCGGCGCCCTGCAGTCGGTCGTTTGCCTCGTCCCAGTCGAATGCGACGCGCGGCGCCACCGGCACACCGTCGTCCATTGCCCGGATCGCGGGCGCCAGGCTGTCCGCCAGGCCCAGGCGTCCCCAGCGGTCGGACATGGTGCAGAAGGCATCGACAGCGCCCGGGATCGTGACGGCGTGGGCGCTGGCCACGGGCACCGCCTGGTGCCCCTCGGCGCGCAGGGCTGCGGCATTTGCCGCTGCAGGCGCGCGGCCGGATCCGTTGACCGCGATCACCTCGTCCCCGCCTGCAGGAGAGACCAGCGCGAAACAGTCGCCGCCCAGTCCGGTCATCGCTGGTTCCGCGACGCCCAGCAGGACCGCGCCGGCAATGGCCGCATCCATCGCGTTGCCGCCACGCTGAAGGATGTCGACCGCAGCCTGTGCGGCCAGCGGGTGCGACGTCGCGCAGAGCCCGTTCAGGGCCAGCACGGGGGATCGTCCGGGTCTGTGGAAATCGCGCATGTGCCTCTCTGCTCCCTTGTTGCCGGGCAGAGCATACGGTGGCGTCTTACGGCGTCAATCGGGAGGACTGAACCTCGGCGCCGCGCACTGGGTGGGGGCTGAAAACGCGCGACGCCGAGGGAAGCCTTGTGCAGCTTACTTGGAACAGGATGGTTGCGAATCCGGGCCGTATTTGGGCACGCGCTGGGCAATTCGGCGACAATTGGGCCGCAGGGCGGTTCAGCGCAGCGGTATGGACAGGCGGAGCCGGTTGCTATCCCCGTCGTGGCGGTAATCCAGGTTCTCGGACAGTGAGCGGATCAGGAACCACCCAAAGCCTCCTTCCGGCAGATCCTCGACCGGGACATCCAGATCTGCCGGCGCTCCCGATGGCGGCGTGCCGCTGGGCATGGGAAGGCCGAAATCGGTAGATTCGACCGACAACCTGTCGGGTGTGAACACCAGCCGCAGCAGGATGTCACCCCCGGCCCGATCCTCGTAGGCATGTTCGACGATGTTGTTGAGGACTTCGGCGACCACCAGTTCCCAGTTGCTGTCCGGCGGCGGGGCCATTTCCTGGCCCTGCAACAGCGCGTTTATGCCTGTCAGGGTCGCGCGCACATCCTCTGCCGTGCTGTCCATTCGGCAGCAAACCAGGAATGCGCCGTCCTCGAGCCGCTCCGCCTGCATGGTCTGTCGCTCCGGCCCGGGATCAAGCGCCTGCGGCGGAGTCGGCGGAAGGATGGATGGCAAAGATCGAATCCATCCGGGTCATGCGGAACACCTTGTCCACTGCGGGACGCAAACCGGCCAGTTCCAGCTTGCCGCCTTTCGGCATCAGTTTCATCGCGGCGACGATTGCGCCGAGGCCGCTGGAATCGATGAAATCGACCTGGCTCAGGTCCAGTACATAGCGCGGTTTTTCGGTTCCCAGGATCTCGCGCATGCGGTCCTTGAACTGGATCGCCACGGCGGCATCGATTCGGGCTGCGTCGACCGTGATGATGTCCACGCAGTCGCGGTGATCTGTGGTAAGTCTCATGCGGTACCCCAAAGTCATGGATCGGGAGGACCCTAGACGGCAATCCTTACCTTTCTGTATGCACATCAGGGGAAAGGGAGGCATTCGCATGGAAACTGTCGTGATCACCGGGGCGTCGCGGACGCCGATGGGCGGCTTTCAGGGGGTTTTCGCCGAACAGGCGGCCAGCACGCTGGGCGGTGCGGCGATCCGCGCGGCGCTGTCGCAGGCAGGGCGGCCTGCTGTCGACGAACTGCTGATGGGCTGCGTCCTGCCGGCGGGTCAGGGGCAGGCGCCCGCGCGCCAGGCGGGATTTGCCGCCGGTCTTGGCGAAGAGGTGCCGGCCACCACGCTGAACAAAATGTGCGGGTCCGGCATGAAGGCCGCGATGATGGCCTGGGATCGGCTTGCGCTGGGCCATGCGGCAACCATCGTCGCCGGCGGGATGGAGTCGATGACGCAGGCGCCCTACATGCTGCCCAAGATGCGCGCCGGGGCCCGCATCGGTCATGGGCAGGTGGTCGATCACATGTTCCTCGACGGGTTGGAAGACGCCTATGACAAGGGGCGCCTCATGGGCACCTTTGCCGAGGAATGCGCCGAGGCCTTCCAGTTCACCCGCGAGGCACAGGACCAGTATGCGCTGGCCTCACTGTCCAATGCTCTGGATGCGGAACGCTCTGGCGCCTTCGACGATGAGATCACGCCGGTCACCCTGCACATGCGGCACGGCGAGGAAATCATCACCCGCGACGAACAGCCCGGCAAGGCCCGGCCCGAAAAGATCCCGATGCTGAAACCTGCTTTCCGCAAGGACGGCACGGTGACCCCGGCCAATTCCTCCTCGATTTCGGATGGGGCGGCGGCGTTGGTGCTGTCGACCCTGGATGCCGCGGTGGCAGCCGGGGTGACGCCGCGGGCCAGGATCCTCGGTCATGCCTCGCATGCCCAGGCGCCCTCTCTGTTCCCGACGGCTCCCGTTCCGGCCGCGCGCAAGCTGTTGGAACGGATCGGCTGGAAGACCGGCGATGTCGACCTCTGGGAGGTCAACGAGGCCTTCGCCGTGGTTCCGATGGCCTTCATGCATGAAATGGGCCTGCCGCGCGACGTTGTGAACGTGAATGGAGGCGCCTGCGCACTGGGCCACCCCATCGGGGCCTCGGGTGCGCGCATCATCGTCACGCTGCTGAACGCGCTGGAAAAGCGCGGGGCGAAACGCGGCGTGGCGGCAATCTGCATCGGTGGCGGCGAGGGCACGGCCATCGCCATAGAACGGATCTGATCCGGAGAGGTGCCGGGAGACCGGCGCCGCTCGCGGGCATTCCACGGACCATTCCGGACGCGCACTTTCCCGAGGCACCTTAAGTCTCGTGAAAAAGTGCTTTGAGATTTCACGCGACTCGGGCATCGTGAAATTCGAGGCCATTTTTTCACGGGAAACACGATGTCGCATCCCTCTCCACTGCCCAAGTCGCTTGGCGCTGATCTGCGCGCGCTGCGGCGCACGCGTGGGTTGACCCTACAGCAGTTGGCCGATCGGCTTGGCCGCTCCGTCGGCTGGTTGAGCCAGGTGGAACGCGATCTTTCCGACCCCTCGATCACCGACCTGCGCCATCTTGCCGGCGCGTTGGAGGTCTCTGTGTCCACGCTGGCCCGGCACGAGGCGGCGGCTGGGCCCGAGACCGGCCGGATCGTTCGGAACGGCACGCGCCGCCCGATCGGATCCCGCATGACGGGGCTTGTGGAGGAACTGCTTTCGCCCGACCTGACCGATGATTTCGAGATGGTGCATTCCACTTTCGAACCGCGTTCCGAGATCGGCGAGACGGTGACCCGGCCCACGCAGGAACTGGGTTACCTGGTGTCCGGAAAGCTGGTGCTGACGATCGGGGGCGCGCGTTTCACGATCCATCCCGGCGACAGCTTTCGCATCCGTGGTGAACCGTTCCGCTGGGAAAACCCCTTTGACGAGGCTGCGGTGGCGATCTGGGTGATCGCGCCGCCGGTCTACTGATGCCGGGGCTGGGCGCCGGTGGCGCGGTCGGATGCCTCCGGCGGGAGTATTTTTGCAAAGGAGAAGCGGCACAGCGCGCCTCTTCTCCGGGATCGGAGTCGAGATCATGACAAGGGGGCAATGCCTCTGTGGCGCCATCACCTTTGAAACCGACGCCGTGCCGAAGGGCGTCAGCGTCTGCCACTGCGGCCAGTGCCGGCGCCAGTCGGGGCATCTCTGGGCCTCCGCCTATGTCCCGCGTGCGGCGCTGCGGATCTCGGGAAACGTGCGCTGGTACGACAGTTCGGCAGGTGCACAGCGCGGGTTCTGCCCAACCTGCGGCAGCTTCCTGTTCTGGCATGCCCATGACGAGGACACGATGAGCTTTGCCCTCGGTGCCCTGGATCGGCCGACCGGGCTGCGCCTGGAAAAACACATCTTCACCGCCGACAAAGGCGACTACTACGAGATCGCGGACGGCGTTCCGCAGAAATGAACGAGGGGACCATGTCCGATTTTCCGTCACAGGCCCGCGTGGTCATCATCGGCGGCGGGGCCGTCGGCGCCTCTTGCGCCTATCACATTGCCAAGGCCGGAAGGGACTGCGTCCTGCTGGAAAAGAACGAGCTGACAGCCGGATCGACCTGGCACGCGGCGGGCAATTGCCCTTCGTTCAGCACGTCCTGGGCGGTGATGAACATGCAGCGCTATTCGCTGGACCTTTACCGTCGGCTTGCGGAAGAAGTCGATTATCCGATGAACTACCACGTCACCGGGTCAATCCGCCTTGGCCATTCGCGCGAACGCATGATGGAGTTCGAGCGGGCGCGCTCGATGGGGCAATACCAGGGCATGAACCTGGAAATGTTGGCGGTGTCGGATCTGAAAGCGCGCTACCCGTTCCTCGAGACACATGACCTTGCCGGCGGACTTTTTGATCCCGATGACGGCGACATCGACCCGGCGCAGCTGACCCAGGCCCTTGCCAAGGGCGCGCGGATGGCCGGCGCGCGGATCGAGCGGTTCTGCCCGGCGACCGGTGTCAGCCGCGAAAACGGCGAGTGGATCGTTCACACCGACAAGGGCGACATCCGCTGCGAAAAGGTGGTGAATGCCGCCGGCTACTACGCGCAGCGCGTCGGTGAGTGGTTCAAGCCCTTCGGTGGCCGGACTGTTCCGATGGCCGTCATGAGCCACCAGTATTTCCTGACCGAGGAGATCCCGGCAATCAAGGAATGGTCGCAGGAAAACGGCAAGCTGCCCCTGCTGCGCGATGTCGACAGCAGCTACTACCTGCGGCAGGAGAAATTCGGCCTGAACCTTGGCCCCTACGAGCGGAACTGCAAGGCGCACTGGATCACGCCCGACGATCCCATGCCCCAGGACTTCTCCTTCCAGCTGTATCCCGACGACCTGGAACGGTTGGAATGGTACATTGAAGATGCAATGGCCCGCATGCCCTTGTTGGGTGAGGGGGGCGTGGGGCGCAATATCAACGGCCCCATCCCCTATTCGCCCGACGGATTGCCCTTGCTGGGTCCGATGCCCGGCGTGCCCGATGCCTTCGAAGCCTGCGTCTTTACCTTTGGCATCACGCAGGCGGGCGGTGCCGGCAAGGTGCTGGCCGAATGGGTCACCGAAGGTCAGACCGAATGGGACATGTGGGCCACGGACCCGCGCCGGTTTACCGACTATACGGACCCGCAGTATTGCGTGGACAAGGCGATGGAGGTCTACGGACACGAATATGCCATGCACTTCCCGCACCACTCCTGGCCTGCCGCGCGGGATCGCAAGATCTCGCCGGTGCATGAACGGGTCAAGGCGCTGGGGGGGGTCATGGGGGTCTACAACGGCTGGGAACGGGCCAACTGGTTTGCCCGGCCGGACGACGATACCTCCGAGGCCGGGACCCAGACCTGGGATCGTGCCGGCCCCTGGGAGCCGCGCGTGCGCGAAGAATGCGAGGCGGTGCGCGATGGCGTGGGTGTACTGGACCTGCCCGGCTTTTCGCGGTTCGACGTGCAGGGGCCGGGCGCGGCAGAGTGGTTGCTGTCGCGGATTGCCGGAACGCTGCCGTCGCCGGGGCGGATGAACCTGGCCTATTTCCCCGATGCGCGGGGCCGTATCCTGACGGAGATGAGCGTCATGGCACATGGCGCCGATCACTTCATGCTGATCACCGCCGCCGCCGCGCAGTGGCACGACCGTGATCTCTTGCTGGCGGACAAACCGGCGGAGGTCACCGTGACCGACCGCACGCGCGACGTCTCGACCCTGATCGTCACAGGGCCAAAGGCGCGCGCCCTGTTCGAGGCTTTGGGCACTGACGCGGACCTCGCGCTGCCCTGGCTGTCGGTGCAGGAGGCGGTCGTCGCCGGTGTCACCTGCGGGCTGGCGCGCGTGTCCTTTGCCGGTGAGCTTGGGTGGGAGATCCATGCGGCAACGGCAGAGATCCCGCCTCTGTACGAGGCCGTGCTGGCGGCCGGGGCAAGGCCATTCGGCATGTTCGCCCTCAACAGTTTGCGGCTGGAGAAGGGGTATCGTGCCTGGAAGGGCGATCTTTCCACCGACTACTCCCTTGTCGAGGCCGGGCTGGACCGATTTGTCAGGTTCGACAAGCCGCAGGACTTCCCCGGCAAGGACGCGCTGGCCGCCGAGGCGGCCGCCGGGCCGAAGAAACGCTTTGTCACGCTGAAGGTCGAGGCGGGTGAGGCGGATGCCCCTTACATGTCGACCCTTTGGCATGACGGTGAAATCGTCGGAGAGACCACCTCCGGCGGTTGGGGGTACCGTGTCGGCGCCTCCATTGCACTGGGCATGGTACGGGCCGACCTGGCTGTGCCGGGCACGGAGCTGACCGTGGACATCTTCGGACAGAAGTGCCGTGCCACGGTCCAGCCGGACGGGCCGCTCTGGGATCCACAAAACCAGAGGATAAAGGCATGAGCCGCGTAACATTGCTGGATGGTGGCATGGGGCAGGAACTGCTCCGTCGCCACGGCGCTCCGGTCAGCCCGCTCTGGGCCACGCAGGTCATGCTGGATCGTCCCGGGCTGGTCGCGGAGGTGCACCGCGACTATGCCGACGCCGGCGCCACCGTGGCCACGACGAACACCTATGCCATCCACCGCGACAGGCTGCGGGGCGGGGCGTCCAACCACTATGCCGCCGACGGCTCCGAACTGCCCGACCTCGAAGCAAAGTTCGCGGATCTGCATCGTGCCGCCTTGGACGAGGCCGGTGCGGTCCGCGATCGTGGCCGCATTGCGGGCTCCATCGGGCCGCTGGGCGCCAGCTACCGTGCCGACCTGCACCCGGACGAGGCAGATGCCATCCCGCTTTATGCCGAGGTGGCCAAGATCCTCGCGCCTTCCGTCGACCTGCTGCTGTTCGAAACCATCCCTTCGCTCTCCGCCGCCCGCGCCTGCCTTGCCGCGGGCCGGCAGACCGATCGACCGGTTTGGCTGGCCTTCACCGTCGACGACGAGGACGGCACAAGTCTGCGCTCGGGCGAGCCCTTGGCCGAGGCGGCGTCGATCGCGGGCGAGGCCGACGCGGTGCTCGCCAATTGCTCTGCGCCAGAGGCGATGCCGGCGGCACTCGACGCGATGTCCGTCGCAGGGGTGCCCTTTGGGGCCTATGCCAATGCCTTCACCACCCTGACCAAGGAATACGTTGCCGGGGGAAGTACCGCCGCCGCCCTCTCTGCGCGCCGCGACATGGGTCCAGAGGCCTACGCGGATCATGTCATGGCCTGGGTCGAACGCGGCGCCACCATCGTGGGCGGCTGTTGCGAAACGCGCCCCGCCCATATCGCGGAGATTGCCCGCCGCCTGCGCGCTGCAGGGCATGAGATCGTCTGATGTTTCTTCTCTCCAAAAATACTCCAAACCGCGCCCGAAGGGCGCGCCGGTCGGACGCGCGAGCGTCCGAAACCCCATGAGGTTCTGACATGCCCCTTCCCACCAAGGCCCGCGTCGTCATCATTGGCGGCGGTGTCATCGGCTGTTCTGTCGCCTATCACCTGGCGAAACTTGGCTGGACCGATGTGGTCCTTCTGGAACGCAAGCAGCTGACGTCGGGCACCACCTGGCACGCCGCCGGGCTCATTGCGCAGCTGCGTGCCAGCGCCAACATGACCCGGCTCGCGAAATACAGCCAGGAACTCTATGGCCGGCTTGAAGAGGAAACGGGAATTGCCACCGGGTTCCGGCGCGTGGGATCGATCACGGCTGCCCTGACCGCCGAACGGCATGAGGAACTGCGCCGCTCCGCCGCGATGGCCCGTGCCTTCGGGGTCGAGATCGACGAGATCGACACGCAGGAGATCGCCGGCAAGTATCCTCATCTCAACACGGATGGAGTGTTGGGCGGGGTCTACCTGCCCAAGGACGGCCAGGGCGATCCTGCCAATATCGCGCTTGCGCTTGCCAAGGGCGCCCGCCAGCGCGGCGCCACGGTCGCCGAGAGAACCAGGGCCACCGGCGTCACTGCCGAAGGCGACCGTATCACGCAGGTTCACTGGCAGGCAGGGGATGGCACCTCGGGCAGCATCGCGGCGGAACACGTCGTCAACTGCGCCGGCATGTGGGCGCGCGAGGTGGGGGCCATGCTGGGCACAGATGTCCCCCTGCAGGCCTGCGAACACTTCTACATCGTGTCCGAACCGATCCCGGGCCTGACCCAGCTTCCGGTCCTGCGCGTCCCCGACGAATGCGCCTATTACAAGGAGGACGCGGGCAAGCTGATGCTGGGCGCGTTCGAGCCGGGCGCCAAACCCTGGGCGCTGCAAGGCATACCTCAGGACTTCGAATTCGACCAGTTGCCCGAGGATTTCGACCACTTCGAGCCGATCCTCGAAAATGCGGTCCACCGGATGCCCATGCTGGGCGAGGCGGGCATTCACACCTTCTTCAACGGGCCGGAAAGCTTTACCCCCGACAACGCCTATTACATGGGGCTCTGCCCGGGGCGGGAAAACGTCTGGGTCGCGGCGGGCTTCAACTCCATCGGGATCCAGTCAGCGGGTGGCGCGGGCATGGCGCTGGCGCAATGGATGAACGATGGCGAAAAACCGTTCGATCTTGGCGACGTGGACATCGCCCGCGCGCAGGGTTTCCAGACCAACACCAGCTACCTTGCATCGCGGGTCTCGGAGACGCTGGGGCTGCTGTATGCCGACCACTATCCCTATCGGCAAAAGGAAACCGCGCGCGGCATCCGCCGTTCGCCCTTCCATGACCGGCTGGCAGAGCGTGGCGCCGTCTTTGGCGAACTGGCGGGCTGGGAGCGCGCCAACTGGTACGCGCGTCCCGGACAGGAGGCGGACTACCGCTATTCCTGGCAGCGCCAGAACTGGTTCGACAACGCTGCCGAGGAACACCGTGCCATCCGCGAAAATGTCGCCATGTATGACATGACCTCCTTCGGCAAGCTGCGGGTCGAGGGGCGCGACGCCGAGAGCTTGCTGAACCTTGTCTGCGGGGCCGATCTGTCGACCCCGGTGGGCAAGATCACCTACACCCAGTTTCTCAACACCAGGGGCGGGATCGAGGCGGATGTCACCGTCACCCGCCTGTCGGAAACCGCGTACCTGGTGGTCACGCCCGCCGCCACGCGCCGGGCCGACGAGACCTGGCTGCGCCGCCACGTCGGCGACCGAAACGTCGTCATCACCGATGTGACCGCAGCGGAAGGGGTGCTGGCCGTCATGGGGCCGAGGGCCCGAGACCTGATGCAGGCCGTTTCTCCCGGCGATTTCTCGAACGCGGCGAACCCGTTCGGCACCGCGCAGCGGATAGAGCTCGGCATGGGCGAAGCGCGGGTTCACCGGGTTTCATACGTCGGTGAACTGGGCTGGGAGGTCTATGTCAGCGGCGACATGGCCACCCATGTCTTCGACACGCTCTGGCAGGCGGGGCAGGACCTTGGCCTGACCCTCGCCGGAATGCATGTCATGGACACATGCCGGGCCGAAAAGGCGTTTCGCCACTTTGGTCATGACATCACCTGCGAGGATCACGTCCTGGAGGCGGGGCTGGGATTCGCGGTCAAGACAACCAAGCCCGAATTCATTGGCCGTGATGCTGTGCTGGCAAAGCGCGAGGCCGGGCTGGACAGGCGACTGGTGCAATTCCTGCTGACCGATCCCGAACCGCTGCTCTACCACAACGAACCCGTCCTAAGGGACGGTCAGATCGTCGGCCACCTGAGTTCGGGTGCCTATGGTCACACGCTCGGGGGCGCGGTTGGGTTGGGCTATGTCCCCTGCAAGGGGGAAACCGCCGATCAGCTTTTGTCATCGACCTATGAAATCGACGTGGCGGGCACGCGGGTGCCTGCGCGGGCCTCGCTCAAACCGATCTACGATCCGAAATCCGAACGGGTGAAGGTCTAGACCGTCGGGGTTGCGCCCGGGCGCAGCGCTTGTCAAAGGGGGACATGGCATCAGACTATGACCCCCCCACAGGCGAAATTCCCGTCCTTTACGAGGACGCCGACCTGCTTGTCGTCGACAAGCCCGCAGGATTGCTGTCGGTTCCCGGCAAGGGCGAGGACTTGCAGGATTGCCTGTTGAGCCGGCTGGAAAAGGCATTTCCGACCGTCCGCCTCGTTCATCGGCTGGACCGGGACACCTCGGGTGTCATGGTCTTTGGCCTGACGCCCCATGCACAGCGCCACCTTGGCAACCAGTTCGAAACGCGCAAGACCAGAAAGACCTATCTGGCCCGCCTGCACGGCGAATTGGAGCCCGCGACCGGCGAAATCGATCTGCCGCTGATCGTCGACTGGCCCAACCGGCCCCGGCAAAAGGTCTGTCACGAAACGGGCAAACCCGCGCTGACCGGCTGGAAGGTGCTCAAGATCGGTGAGGGTGAGACCCGCGTGCGCCTCTTTCCGCACACGGGGCGCAGCCACCAGCTACGGGTGCACACCCTGGCGCTGGGCCATCCAATCCTGGGCGACACGCTGTATGCACCGGAGACGGCGGATCATTACCCGCGCATGATGCTGCACGCAGAAGAACTGCGCGTGAATCATCCCGAAAGCGGCAAGGGTATGAAATTCCGGGCACCGGCGCCGTTCTGACGTCGCCGCGTTCTTGATCGGAAAGAAAGCCTAGTCGAAGGCGTGAAGCGCCGGGGGCAGAGCCCCCGGCCTGCGAAGATCACTCAGCCGCCCAGCCGGACACGGCCTTGATCTCGACGAAGTCATGGATGCCCCAGATGCCGCCCTCGCGGCCATTGCCGGACATCTTCATGCCGCCAAAGGGGGCGCCTGCGCCGCGGCTTTCGCCGTTCATCTCGACCATGCCAGAGCGCAGGGCGCGGGCCATTCGCGCCCGCCGCGCGCCGTCCTGGCTCTGTACGTAGTTGGTCAACCCGTAGTCGGTGTCGTTGGCGATCTTCACCGCCTCCGCCTCGTCCTCGAATTTCAGGATCGACAGCACCGGGCCAAAGATCTCTTCCTGCGCGATGGTCATGTCGTTGGTCACGTCGGCAAAGACCGTGGGACGGACGTAATAGCCCTTGTTGAACCCCTCGGGGCGGCCTGGACCGCCTGCGACCAGCCGGGCGCCTTCCTCGATGCCCTTCTCGATCAGGCCCTGGATCTTTTCCCATTGGGTGGCGTTCACGACCGGCCCGATGTGACGCCCTTCCTCGGACGCCGGACCCACGGTGATCTTCGAGGCGACGGCGGCGGCCTCTTCGACCACGCGATCATAGACCGACGCCTCGACCAGCATCCGGCTGGGGGCGTTACAACTTTGGCCGGTGTTGTTCATCATGTGCAGCACGCCGCGCTTGACCGCCTTTTCGTCCGCGTCGGCAAAGATCAGGTTCGCGCCCTTGCCGCCAAGCTCGAGGTGCACGCGTTTCAGGGTCTCTGCCGCGGCGATCGAGATCAACCGCCCGGCACGGGCCGAACCGGTAAAGCTGACCATGTCGATGTCCGGATGGCTGGACAGTTGCGAACCGACGCCGGCGCCGTCACCGTTGACCAGGTTGAACACGCCCGGCGGCAGGTCGGCGGCATCCATGATCTCGGCAAAGATCATCGCGTCCAGCGGGCTTTCCTCGGAGGGTTTCAGAACCATCGTGTTGCCCGCCACCAGCGCCGCACCCACCTTGAGCGTGATCTGGTTCATCGGCCAGTTCCACGGCGTGATCAGCGCGCAGACGCCCACCGCCTCATGGATGATGCGGTCGTTCGGGGCGTGGTCGCCCAGCGGACGTTCCCAGGGGAACTCCTTGGCGGCCTGGATGAAGGTCTTGAGGTGGCGGATACCTGCGCCGGCCTGCTGTGTCTTGGCCATGTCGATGGGGGCCCCCATTTCCATGCTGATCGCCGTGCCAAGGTCCTCTGTCCGCGCCTTGTAGGCGGCGTAGACCCGTTCCAGCGCCGCAATGCGCTCTTCGACGGGCGTGGCCATCCAGCCGGGCAGGGCGGCCTTTGCGGCCGCGACGGCGGCATTGGTGTCCGCTTCGCCGCCCAGCGAGATCACCGCGCAGGGGTCTTCGGTCGACGGGTCAATCACGTCGTGAGCGGTGCCCGCCAGTGGTTCGACCCAGGCGCCGTTGATGTAGAACTGACGTTTCTCGATCATGTCTTAACTCCTGCGTAGACAGACAGACGCCCGCCGTTCCGGAAGGGGTCCGAAGCGGTCGGGCGCCAGTTTTGCGGCACTCTGTCACCCCCTCCGCAGAGGCGCAAGACGGGGCTTTACATCCGGATTTTAGAATGTATCTAAACAGGCATAGTCAAACCCGAGCATTTCGGACAGGAAAGGACATCTGATTATGGCCCTGCGTATCAACGACGAGCTTCCCAACCTCACCGTGAACACGGACCTCGGCGAGGTGACCCTGCACGACTGGATCGGCGACAGCTGGGCAATCCTGTTTTCGCACCCCAAGGATTTCACCCCCGTCTGCACCACCGAATTCGGCGCCGTGGCACAGCTTGCGGCCGAGTGGGAAAAGCGCGGAACCAAGGTGATGGGTATCTCCGTCGATGGTGTCGAAGAGCACAAGCAGTGGAAAGGTGACATCGAGAAGACCTCTGGCGCGTCCGCCGGTTTCCCGATCATCGCCGACGAGGATCTGGCCGTGTCCAAGGCGCTGGACATGCTGCCCGCCGACGCCTACCTGCCCGACGGCCGCACCGCTGCTGACAGCGCCTCGGTGCGCTCGGTCTTCATCATTGCGCCGAACAAGAAAGTGCAGCTGATGATGACCTACCCGATGTCGGTGGGCCGCAACTTTGCCGAAGTGCTGCGCGCGCTGGACGCCCTGCAGGCGACCTATGAGACCCCGATTGCCACCCCGGCCAACTGGACCGTCGGTCAGGACGTGATCGTGGCTCTGTCGCTGAACGACGAGCAGGCCAAGGAAAAGTTCGGCGAGGTCAACGCCGTGCTGCCTTACCTGCGCACGACCAAGATGCCGGCGTAAACCGCATCCGGAATCGACAGTCTGGCGGGCGTCCCACACGGGGCGCCCGTTTTCATTGAAAGCCCGCGCTTGCGCGCCGCGCTGCCGCGGCCTAATCGGAGTGGAACAGGAGGCCTGACCATGCGGGACCCGTTCATACTTGGCGACCAGAGGGTTGCACCCGGCACGCGGCGGACGGTGGATCTGCCTGTGTCCGTCTTGTCCGATCATACGCCGGTGACGCTGTCGGCCCATGTGGTGCATGGCAAACGGCCTGGTCCGGTCATGTTCGTTTCGGCGGCCATCCACGGCGATGAGGTCATCGGGGTCGAGATCGTGCGGCGCCTTTTGCGTGCCGCGCCGGTTGCGAGGCTCTCGGGGACGCTGGTGGCGGTGCCGATCGTCAACTCCTTCGGGTTCATCAACCGCTCAAGGTACTTGCCTGACAGGCGCGACCTGAACCGCAGCTTTCCCGGCTCTCCGCAAGGGTCGCTGGCGGCGCGTCTTGCGCATCTTTTCCTGACCGAGATCGTGAGCCGCTGTGACGTGGGCATCGACCTGCATTCCGCTGCCGTGGGCCGCACCAACCTGCCCCAGATCCGTTTGACCGCTGGGAATGCGCGTCTGCGCGAACTGGGGGCGGCCTTTGCGGCGCCGGTGACGATGATGTCCAGGACCCGCGAGGGATCGCTGCGGCTGGTGGCGCAGAACGCCGGTGTCGATGTGCTGCTGTACGAGGCGGGCGAGGGGCTGCGGTTCGACGAACACGCGGCCCGCGCCGGGGTTTCCGGAATCCTGCGGGTGATGGCGCGGCTGGGCATGATCGCGGGGCGCGGTGTGCCGCGTGCGCGGGTCGGCTCGGTGATCTGCGAGCGGTCGTCCTGGGTGCGGGCCTCGTCCGGGGGACTGCTGCGCACGCTGAAACGGCGCGGGGATTTCGTCGAGGCCGGGCAGGTGCTGGGGGTCGTGTCCGACCCGTTCGGAGAGCGCGAGGCCGAGGTGGTCGCGGATGTGACCGGCATCCTTGTTGGGCGGTCCGACCTGCCCGTGGTGAACGAAGGCGATGCCCTGTTCCATATCGCCGAACCTCTGGAGCCGGAAAAGGCCGAAGCCGCGGCGGAACGGTTCGACGCCGATCTCGAGGCGCCGCCTTTGTTCGACGAGGATGAGATCATCTGATTGATATTAAATAGTTTATTCCTGAGATCCCCACCCGGTGAAACGTGGTTGCGCAGGCCGCCCCGGCTTGGCAGTCTCGCCGGGCCTGAAACCCGGAGTCGCCCATGTCCTTTACCCTTGCCACCTGGAACATCAACTCGGTCCGGCTGCGGGCGGGACTGGTCGAGAAGCTCTTGACCGAGGAGGCGCCGGACGTGCTGTGCCTGCAGGAATGCAAGTCTCCCGTCGCCAAAATCCCGCACGAGAGCTTTGCCGCGCTGGGGTATACATACATGGTTGCGCGGGGTGAGAAGGGCTACAACGGTGTGGCGATCCTGTCGAAACTGCCCATCGAGGATGCGGGCGACAGGGATTTCGCGAACCTCGGGCATGCGCGCCACGTCGCAGCCCGCATGGATAACGGTCTGACGATCCACAATTTTTACGTTCCGGCTGGCGGTGATGTGCCGGACCGCGAAAAGAACGTGAAGTTCGGGCAGAAACTGGATTACGTCGCGGAGATGCGCGACTGGTTCGCCGCCGAGAAACCGCAGAAGGCGATCCTCGTGGGCGATCTGAACATCGCCCCGCTGGAGGATGACGTCTGGGATCACAAGAAGATGCTCAAGGTGATCTCGCACACGCCGGTCGAGGTCGAGGCGCTGGGCGAGGCACAAGATGTAGGGGGCTGGGTGGATGTGACCCGCAAGGACTTGCCCGTGGGCAAGCTCTACAGCTGGTGGTCCTACCGCGCGAAGGACTGGGATGCCGCCGACAAGGGGCGCCGGCTGGACCATGTCTGGGCAACGCCGGACATCGTCAATGCAGCGCACGGCAGCCGCATCCTGCGCGATGCGCGCGGTTGGGAAAAGCCGTCCGACCACGCGCCGGTCTTTGCCAGTTTCGACCTGTAGTTTTTGTACAAAACGTACGATTTGTACATCGAAATCAGCAAAACGTACAAAACGCGCTGGAGGCGGCCAAACCGGATGAACCGGGCCGCCGCCCTTGCATCCCGGGCCACGCTACGCCATCTACGCCACTGAACATATTAAACCGCGTGAGGGCGACATGCTGGAACTGGGCGGCGGCCAACCGGCTGCGGACAACCTGATCAAAGACATCTCCGAAGCGGAGTTCATGGCGGAAGTCGTGGACGGCTCTGCAGAGGTTCCCGTCATCGTCGATTTCTGGGCGCCCTGGTGCGGACCCTGCAAGACGCTTGGCCCGATGCTCGAGGACGCGGTCAAGGCGGCCAAGGGCGCCGTCAAGATGGTCAAGGTCAACGTCGACGAGGCCCAGCAGATCGCCGGGCAGTTGCGCATCCAGTCGATCCCGACGGTCTATGCCTTCTTCAAGGGTCAGCCGCTGGACGGGTTCCAGGGCGCGTTGCCGCAATCCGAGCTCAAGGCCTTTGTCGACCGGGTCGTGCAGGCGGCGGGCGGCGATGCGTCGGGTGGTCTGGATGACGCCGTGGCCGCAGCCGAAGAGATGCTGGACCAAGGCGCCGCGGTGGACGCGGCCCAGACCTTTGCCGCCATCCTCGAAGAGGACCCGGCCAACGCGGCGGCCTATGCCGGCATGGTGCGGGCGCATATCGCGATGGATGATCTGGATCAGGCCGAGGCGATCCTGAACGGCGCCCCGGTGGAGATTTCCAAGGCGCCGGAACTGGAAGCGGCCCATGCCGCGCTGGAACTGGCGAAACAGGCGGCGGATGCGGGCCCGGTGGCCGAGCTGACCGCCAAGGTCGAGGCCGACCCCGAGGACAAGCAGGCGCGTTTTGACCTGGCGCAGGCGATGTATGCCAACGGCGATGCCGCCGGTGCGGTGGACCAGCTGCTGGAGATCTTCCGCCGCGACCGCGAGTGGAACGATGGCGCTGCCAAGGCTCAGCTTTTCACCATTTTCGAGGCGCTGAAGCCCAACGATCCGGTGGCGCTGAACGGGCGTCGCAAATTGAGTTCGATGATATTTGCCTGACCGGTCGCGCAGTCTACCTTGTCGAGCATGACACGGCTCAAAGACCTGCCGGGGAAGATCCCGGTTTTTCCCCTGCCGGGCGCGCTCCTGCTACCGCGGGCGCGCCTGCCGCTTCACATCTTCGAGCCGCGCTATCTCGCGATGCTTGACGACTGCCTGAAGACGGAAACCCGGCTGATCGGCATGATCCAACCGCACCAGGTTCCTGGCCGCGAGGAGCGGGGCCTGCACCGCATCGGCTGTGCCGGACGCGTGACGCAGTTCTCGGAAACCGAGGACGGGCGTTACATGATCACGCTGACCGGTATCTCGCGCTTTCGCATCACGCATGAGGTCCAGGGGTTCACGCCCTACCGCTGTTGCGAGGTCAACTGGGACGGGTTCGAGCGCGACCAACAGGGCACCGAGACCGACCAGCGCTTCGAACGGGTGGGTTTCCTGGACCTGCTGGACCGCTACTTTGCGGCCAAGGATCTGTCGGCCGACTGGGACACGCTGCAGCAGGCGGATGACGAATTGCTGGTGAACTCGCTGTCGATGCTGCTGGACTTCAACCCCGAGGACAAGCAGGCGCTCCTGGAGGCGCCCTCGCTGAGCACGCGGCGCGAGACGCTGGTGACATTGATCGAATATGCGCTGCGCGGCGGCGAGGAGGATCTGATCCAATGAGCGTTGAATTCGACCGGCGAATGCTGGAGGCGCTGATCTGCCCGGTGACGCAGACGGGCCTGCGCTATGACGTGGACCGGCAGGAACTGGTCAGCACGGCTGCCGGGCTGGCCTATCCGATCCGCGACGGCATCCCGGTGATGTTGCAGGACGAGGCGCGGCGGCTGGACTGACCGGTATCAGTCCTGATCCGCAGGCTTGAGAACGCTGGAACTTTCGAGGATGCGGCCTATCGGGATCGCGTGTTCGATGCTCCTACTGAACCCGCTGAGCTGCAGGCCGATCACCCGGTTTTCGAAAGCGCCAACAAGCGGCGAGCCCTGGTTTCCCGGCAGGGTGTCGCAGGTGTGCCGCAGATTGCCGTCCAGAAGCGCAGGGGTGGCCGTCCAGCAGTCCGTGTGGGCGACATGCTGGGAATACCCGAAAGGATGCCCGAAGAGCCGGAGAAACTGTTGCTCACCCGGGGCTGTGGGGTCAAGCGCAAGGGTCCCATAGCGCTCTCCGGGCTGGCCCGACGTGACCCTGAGAACCGCATAATTCAGGGCCTCTTCGATTTCGACCGGGGCTGTATCGACTTCGAAGGCGTCGGCGCTATCGGGGTCTGATGCGTCCAGGTAGCCAAGGGTGAAACGGATGGCCTCGACCTCTGTGTTCTTGTCGGTCCGGCGAGGGGTGCCTTGGGCGCAGCTCGCGGTGGTCAGCAGCAGATCCGCGGTGACGAGAAACCCCGTGCAGGACAGGACGCCGTTACCGGTGCTGACATCCAGTCGACCGACCGGGCGCCCGGCCTGCGCGAGCGTTGAGGTCTTGCCGTAACTCGCGACCCGGTCGACTTCGGACATTCCGAAAGGCTGGTACCCTTCGCCATGATCGCCCTGATCGCGCTGCGCCCAGAGCGGAAGGGGCAGGACGATGTTCCCGAAGCTTTCGGTTGGAAAGATGTTTTCGTATTGGGACGCGGCGGGGCCGGCCAGAAGACAGGTTGCCGCCAGAGCGGTGAGCAAGGATCGGATCATCGGATTTGGGTCCTGTTTCGCGTTCTCGCACCTTCGTACGCCGGGGAAGGACAGGTGGGCAAGGCGGGCTGTGCCGGGCGTCAGGGCAGGAGCGAGCGCATCGCCTCGCGTGAGCGCGGGCCGATGCGGCCGTCGGTGACGCCCTCGTAGACCCCCGCGCGGGCCAGCGCCGCTTGCAGGGCGCGGGCGGTGTCGCGCGGCCAGTCGGCGCTGTCACGGGTCACGGGCCAGTCGTTGCCTGCGCGCAGGGCCTCTATGTAGAGCCGCGCCGCCTCTGCCGGGTCGGCAGGGACGCCGCGCCCCTGCTCGGTGATCCAGGCAAGGCTGGCGAGCGAAAGCGCATTGCCCTGCGCCGCCGCCTTGCGATGCCATTCGACCGCCTTGGCATCGGATGCCGGGACGCCGGTACCGCTGAGGTAGAGCGTGCCGAGGGCCTGCTGTGCCTCGGCGTGACCCTGTTCGGCGGCGGCGGTGTGCCAGCGGGCCGCGGTTGTCATGGACTTGTCGACGCCACGACCTTTTTCGTACAGGAGCGCGAGGTTGAACTGCGCCGCGGCATTGCCCTGGTCCGCGGCCTTGGCGAACCAGTAGGCGGCGGTTTGGTCTGACTGCGCGACGATGGTTCCGGCCAGGTAGAGGTCTCCCAACTGGTCCTGCGCGCCGTGATACCCGGCCTCTGCCCCCTCGCGATAGAGCGTCAGGGCGCGGGCGGGATCGGCGGGGACGCCCTGGCCGTGCTGATAGATCACGCCCAGCCCGGTCTTGGCGATGGGGTGGCCCTGGTCTGCGGATTTCTCGAACATCTCTCGGGCCTTGGAAACGTCCTTATCGGTGCCAAGCCCCCAGAGATAGGCAACGCCAAGGCCGGCCTGACCGATGGCATCGCCGGTCCGGGCGGCATCCTCGTAGGCGGCAAAGGCCTCGTCATAGCGTTCCGCCGCGCTGAAGGCCTCGGCCAGGAAGGCGGTCATGCGGGGGTGGCCGGGAAAGCTGTCCAGTGCCGCCTGGCAGGCCGCGATGGCGGCGTTGGCGTCGATGGCCTCGAAGACCGTGCCGTCGCTGCGCATCAGCCCGGCCGCGCGGTCGGGGTGGAAGCGGTCACCGGCGAGCCGGTCGCAGGCCTGCACATCGGCGTTTTCGGCCATGCGTTCCTCCAGCGTCGGCGCGGGCGGCGGGGCCGGTTGCAGCGCCGCCAACAAACGGGCGGCGGTGCGGGCGGCGGAGGTGCCAGGCGCCTCGGAGACCAGCGTTTCCAGCGCGATGCGGCGGGTGTCGTCGTCGTCGATCATCAGCGCGTCGGACAGGCGGGCCAGGGCGCGGCCCTCGGCATTGTCGGGTTCGGCTGACCGCTTGGCGGGGGACAGCAGGTTCGAGGCGGCAAGGATCGCCGCCATCGGGATGGCGTAGTTGACGCTGTTGTTGGCCGACCCGGCGTGGTGCAGTCCGACCACCTGCCGGCTGCCTGCGTCGATCACCGGAGAGCCGGAGTTGCCCGGCATGGTATCGCAGGTGTGCAGCAGCTTGTTGTCGGACAGCGCGGGCGCATTGGCGCGGCATTTCTCGCGGCTGATGCGCTGCGCCTCTCCCATCGGGTGGCCGATGATCCAGTAGGGATCGTTGTCCTGTGGCGTGACGGCGGCCAGTTCCAGCGTGCCGAAATCGCGCCCCGGCGTGTCGCCCAGGATGCGCAGCAGGGTATAGTCCAGCGGTTTCGAGGTCTCGACCGGAACCGGATCGACGAGGAAGGAACTTGTGCCCTCGGTCACACCCTCCTGCGTGTAGCCCATGACGAAGCGCACGCCGACGATCGATTTCGCCTCGGCCCGGCTGTCGTCGAGGATGCCGGGCACGCAGTGGTGGTTGGTCATCAGGATGTCGTCACCGACAAGAAAGGCGGTGCAGGGAAAGACGCCCTTGTCCGTCGCCACGTCCAGCCGCCCGACGGAGCGCCCGATGCGGGCAAAGACCGACTGGCTGGAATAAGTGGAGATGAACTCGTTGTTGTAGGCGCCGTAGGCGGCCTCGGGGATGACGTCGCTGCCGAACTGGTTGCGCGACAGGACGGTCTTGCCAAAGCTGTCGAGGTCGAAGCCAAGCAGGCGATCCTGCTGCGCGGCCAGCGGCGTGGCAAGCAGGAGAGCGGCGGCAGGGATCAGGCGGCGGAACATGGGTCTCTCCCAGGAGGGCGTGTCTGGCCTGCAGTATATCAGGTTGACGCAGCGTCGGGAGCGGGGGATTTCCGGACCCCCCGGCGTGCCTAGACCGCAAGCGCGCGGGCCAGCGTGGCCGGGTCCAGGTTGCCGCCGGAAATCGTGCAGATCACCGCGTCGCCCGCCAGTTCGTCGCCGTGAAAGAGCGCCGCCGCCAGGGCCACGGCGCCGCCCGGTTCGGCAACCAGCTTCAGGTGGCGCAGGGCCAGGGACATGGCGCGCAGCACCTCCTGATCCGTCACCACCACGCCGGGGCCGCAAAGGCGGGCGTTGATCGGAAAGGTCAGCTCTCCGGGCATCGGGGTCAGGATCGCGTCGCAAAGCCCGCCGGCCTCTTGCGCGTTGCGCTGGCGACTGCCGGAGTGCAGCGAGCGGGCGGTGTCATCGTAGCCCTCGGGTTCGGCGGGGCGCGCGCGCAGGCCGGGCGCGCGGCCCTCCAGCGCGAGGGCGATCCCGGCGGTCAGGCCGCCACCGCCGCAACAGACCAGCACGTCCGCCTCTGTCACGCCCGCCTCGGCGGCCTGTTCCGCGATCTCCAGCCCGCAGGTGCCCTGGCCGGCGATGACTTGCGGTTCGTCGTAGGGCCTGACCAGCGTCAGACCGCGGTCGGCGGCAATCGTGGCGCCGATCTCTTCGCGGCTTTCGGTTGAGCGGTCGTAAAGCACGACTTCGGCGCCGTAGCTGCGGGTGCCCTCGATCTTGGCGGCGGGCGCGTCCGAGGGCATCAGGATCACCGCGGGCACCCCCAGCTTTTGCGCGGCCAGCGCCACCCCCTGCGCATGGTTGCCCGAGGAAAAGGCGATGACTCCCTTGGCGCGCTGGTCCTCCGGCAGGGCGGTCAGGGCCGACCAGGCGCCGCGGAACTTGAAACTGCCGGTGTGTTGCAGGCACTCGGGCTTGACCAGAACGCGACGCCCGGCGATGGCGTCCAGCGCCGGCGAGGACAACAGCGGCGTGCGGCGGGTGATGCCGCGGGCGCGGGTGGCGGCGGCCTCGATCATCTGGATGTTCATGGGGTGCTCCGTGACTGTGGCGGCAGGGGGCCGCAGGGCGGGCGGAATGTCAATCGCCCTTGAACCCCCGGCGTGGGCGGGGCAGCTTGCGCCCATGATCGAAAGGCACGCGGAAAAGGATGGAGAGCACAGCACGGCGTGGTATTCGCCTTGCGAGCGCTATCGTTACGGGCTGCGCCGGGTCTGGGATGCGGGCGCGGGCGAGGTGCTGTTCGTGATGCTCAACCCCTCGACCGCCAGCGAACTGGCCAACGACCCGACCATCGAGCGCTGCCAGCGGCGGACGAAGGCGCTGGGCTACGGGGCGATGCGGATAGCCAATCTCTTTGCGTTTCGCGCAACCCGGCCTCAGGACCTGCGCCGCGCCGAGGATCCGGAAGGGCCGGAGAATGCCGCGTTGTTGCGGGAGTGGTCGGGCGCGGCAGACCTGACGCTGGCCGCCTGGGGCGTTCACGGGGCCCTGCAGGGGGCCGGGCAACGGGCGGCGCCGATGCTGCGGGGCGACGTTCGGCACCTGGGCCTGACAAAGGCGGGCCACCCGCGCCACCCGCTTTATGTGTCCTACGCGGTCCACCCCGAACCCTGGCCGATGGAGATGCGCTATGCCGCCTGAAACAGAGACCGACGCCCTGCGGCAGGAAGTGGCGCGCCTGGCCGACGAGGTCACGCGCCTCAACCAGCACCGCTTTGTCCGTGTCCACAACAATCTGGCGCGGCTGATGGCCTTTCAGTTCCTGAGGGGCATGATGCTGGGCCTGGGCACGGCGCTGGGGGCGACGGCGCTGGTGTCCGTCGTGGTCCTGTTGCTGAGCCAGATCGAGTTCATTCCGATCCTTGGCGATCTTGCCTCTGCACTGATCGAGGAAATCCGGATCGAAGAGACCGAGTAAGCCTTGTTTTACCCCGTGGTGCCATAGTCGCTGCCTGAACCGGGGCGGCATGAAGGGCCTGTTTGCGCCGGAAAAGCGGAAAACGGGGCTGCAGCGATGTATCTACTGGCGGGGCTCATGGGGCTGATGGCGCTTGGATCGGTGGCGATCGTCAGTATCGGCGACGATCCGGACGAGGCGCTTGCCGACGGGGGGGAGGGCGGTGACGATGATATGCCGACCTCGCCTCTGTCCCCGGTCTCTCTGGGGGTGTTCCAGTTCTTTCCGCAGGGGATCGGGACCGAGGAGGGCGCGCCTGGGGAGGCTTCGCTTGAGGACGGGCGATCGCTGTTTGCGCGCATGGGGCTGATCAACCTGCCCGGGCTGGACGCGGTCGAGGAGGCCGGGCCGGGGGCGGGTGCGTTGCGGCTGGATGCCTTCCGGGTTGAGGCAGCGGAGGTTCTGACCGGGACGCCGGGGGACGAAACGGCAGATCTTGCCGTGGCAGACCGGCTGGACTACGACGACGCGGAAGATCAACTGGTGATCGTCTATGACGACAGCGCCGGCGGACCGGAACCCGAGCTGGAGCTGTCCGCCCGCGAGGACGACCCGGACACGACAGACATTCGCCTGGGCGGGACGGTGCTGGCCAGCCTGCCCACCGCCGAGGCGCCGCCGCTGTCCTCGATCGTGCTGGTGGGCGAAAGCGACGCCGCCGCGCTGAACCTTGGGATGTAGGCGTGCGGGCTTGCCAAGCTGACGGGAATCGCGTAACTGCGCGCATCCGCTTTGGCGGACCTCTCCACGGGCCTTGCTGGACGACATCCCGGCTTGTGCCATAACCCTTTAATCCGAAAGGAGACCCCGATGTCGATCACCGCGGAAGAAAAGACCCGCCTGATGAAGGAATACGCCACCAAGGAAGGCGACACCGGTTCGCCCGAAGTGCAGGTGGCCATCCTGACCAAGCGTATCTCGACCCTGACCGAACACTTCAAGACCCACAAGAAGGACAACCACTCGCGTCGTGGCCTTCTGATGATGGTTGCTCAGCGCCGCAAGCTGCTGGACTACCTCAAGGGCAAGGACGAAGAGCGGTATCGCTCGCTGATCGGCCGCCTGGGCATCCGCCGCTAAGGCATTGCCCCGTCGCTGAACGGATTGACCGCGTTTCCCCCTGGGAAGCGCGGTTTTTCTTTGCGCGGTCGGGATTGGGGCTGGTGGTGGCTGTTATGTTATACTATAACAGTCACCTGTTTCTTGCCGAATAGGGAGCTTGACCATGCCCGACACCGATCCCCGCATTCCCGTCACCGTGCTTTCCGGATTCCTGGGGGCGGGCAAGACGACGCTGCTCAACCGGGTGCTGAACAATCGCGAGGGGCGGCGCGTTGCCGTGATCGTCAATGACATGTCCGAGGTGAACATCGACGCCGACCTGGTGCGCGCGGGGGGCGCGAACCTCAGCCAGACCGACGAGACGCTGGTGGAAATGTCCAACGGATGTATCTGCTGCACCCTGCGCGAGGACCTTCTGGTCGAGGTGCGGCGACTGGCGGAGGAGGGGCGTTTTGACACGCTGCTGATAGAATCCACCGGCGTCGCCGAGCCGCTGCCGGTGGCGGCGAGCTTTGCCTTCCGCGACGAAGAGGGCCAGAGCCTGTCGGATGTTGCGCGTCTGGACACGATGGTGACCGTGGTCGATGCCTGCAACCTGCTGGAAGACTTTTCCAGCCACGATTTCCTGGTGGACCGCGGCGAAAGCCTGGGCGAGGAAGACGAGCGCACCCTGGTCGACCTGTTGACCGACCAGATCGAGTTTGCCGATGTGATCGTGCTGAACAAGGTCAGCGATGCTGGCGCGGTCAAGGTGGACGCGGCGCAAAAGATCATCCGCAGCCTGAACGCGGACGCGCGCATCCTGTGCACGGATCACGGCGAGGTGGCGACCGCGGAGATCCTGGAAACCGGGCTGTTCGATTTCGACAAGGCGCATGAACATGCCGCCTGGGCAAAGGAGTTGTACGGCTTTGCCGATCACGTTCCCGAGACCGAGGAATACGGCATCACCAGCCATGTTTTCCGGGCGCGCGAGCCGTTCGATCCCGAGCGCATCCACGCGCTGCTGAACGGGAACCTGCCCGGCGTGATCCGCGCCAAGGGGCATTTCTGGCTGTCGACGCGCCCCGACTGGGTGGCCGAGTTCTCGCTGGCCGGGGCCTTGTCGAGCGTCAAGCCGCTGGGCAAGTGGTGGGCGACGGTCCCGAAGGAGAACTGGCCCAAGGATGCGCGGGCGCAGGAATATTTCCTTGCCCATTGGGCCGAGCCCTTTGGCGACCGGCGGCAGGAACTGGTCTTTATCGGCGCGGGCATCGACTGGGCCGACCTGAAGGCGCGGCTGGAGGCCTGTCTTGTGCCCGAGATGACAGGCGCCGAGCGGCCGGACCCGTTCCCCCGCTGGCGGGACGCGCGAGAGGTGGCCTGATGGCAGGCCGCCGCAACGGAAACCGCGGCGCCGTGGAGATCACGCCGCGCCGCCGCAAGCGCGACCCGATGCGCGTCTACGATGGCCTGCCGGCACCGCTGCGGCGCTGGATGGCCGGGGCCGTCCTGCCCTGGTCGCCCGAGTCCTGCCTTGCCATATGGCGGCGCGCCGATTGTCCGGACGAGGCGCTGGAGCGGCTGAACCGGGCAGAGCGCGCCACGCTGGAAAGGGCCGGATTGTGAGTCAGACGAGGTCGGGTTCGCGCCCGACCCGGCTGGCCAGCTTGCCGATGGTCAGCCCCTGCACGATGATCGAGAAGACGACGATCACATAGGTGACGGTCAGAATCAGCGGCTTCCACTCGCTGTCGGGCAGCGACAGGGCAAGGGCGACAGAGATGCCGCCCTTGAGCCCGCCCCAGGTCATGATCGGCATGACGCCGGGTGCAAATGTGCGGAAGGGGCGCAGCATCAGGATCGGCACCACCACCGCGCAGAGCCGCCCCAACAGCGCCAGCGCGATGGCGATCACGCCGGTCACCAGCATGTCGGTTTCCAGTTGCACGGCAAAGATCTCGACCCCGATCAGCATGAAGAGCACGGCGTTCAGAATCTCGTCCACCAGAACCCAGAACTTCTCGACGTATTCTCGGGTTTCCTCGGACATGCCGTGCTTGGCGCCGATGTCGCCGATCAGAAGGCCGGCGCAAACCGCCGCGATGGGGGCCGAGACATGCAGCGCGATCGCCAGTTCGTAGCCGCCGAAGGCCAGTGCGAGGGTCATCAGCACCTCGAGCGAGTAATCGTCGATATGACGCATGACCCGGAAGGTCAGCCAGCCCAGCACGAGGCCCAGAGCCGCGCCGCCAAGCGCCTCTTGCGCAAAGAGCCTGGCGGCGTCCAGAGCGGGGCTGGCATGGGCGGCATCGCCGTGCCCGTGCGAGAGCGCCGGAAAGGCCAGTCCGACCAGCACCAGGAAGACGACGTAGCCGACGCCGTCGTTGAACAGGCTTTCGCCCGCAACCTGCGTTTCCAATGACTTGCGCAGCTTGGCCTGTTTCAGGACACCCATGACGGCCACGGGATCGGTGGGTGAGATCAGCGCGCCAAAGACCAGTGCGATCAGCAGCGGCGCCCCGGTCAGCCATTGGAACCCCAGCCCGATGACAACCGTCGAGAGCGCCACGCCGATGGTGGCCATCAGCAGGACCGTCGGCCAGACCGCGCGCAGGTCCGACAGCTTGACGTGCAGCGCGCCCGCAAACAGCAACAGGCCCAGCATCCCCTCCAGCAGCGCGTCGGAAAAGTCGATGCCGGTGACGATGGCGCGCAGATCCTCGGCCAGCGTCAGCGAAGGCACCATCGTGTCCAGCCCCAGCGCCGCCATCGAAGTCAGCAGGGCGACGACGAGAATGCCGATGGCCGAGGGCAGGCGCAGGACGAAATAGTTGATCGCGCCAAAGACGGCGGCAAGGACGATGAGAAGGGAAGCAATCTGAAGAATGTTCATGGGTCTGGCCTGATGAAATCACGTTCCGCGCTGTAGCACGGCCCCCGGTGCCGGCAAATGGCAATGATCCGGGGCCGCCGTCCGCCCGGAACCTGCCGGGCCGAAAAAAATGGGATGTCGGAACGTGTGGCATGGAACGCAACGGCTTCACAAAAGGCGCTTGCTGCTGTATGGCGCCAGACATCTGAGACGTGACGCTTTGACCCCGGCGCATGGGATGATGAAGGGGTCGGCGGCAATGGGGCCGCCAGTCAAACGGAGGACCGGCAGGGGCCGGAGCGCCTCCTAGAGGATAACTGATGTTCAAAGAAGTCAAAAAGTCGATGCAGTGGGGCGAGGAAACGCTCACACTGGAAACCGGCAAGGTTGCCCGTCAGGCCGACGGCAGCGTCATCGCCACCCTGGGCGAGACCAGCGTCATGGCCAACGTGACCTTTGCCAAGCAGCAGAAGGAAGGCCAGGACTTCTTCCCGCTGACCGTCCATTACCAGGAAAAATACTACGCCGCCGGCAAGGTGCCCGGTGGCTTCTTCAAGCGCGAGGCACGTCCGACCGAGAAGGAGACGCTGACCGCGCGCCTGATCGACCGTCCGATCCGCCCGCTTTTCGTCCCCGGCTTCAAGAACGAAGTGCTGGTGATGTGCACCGTTCTGTCGCACGATCTGGTCAATGATCCGGACATCGTGGCGATGATCGCGGCCAGCGCGGCGCTGACCATTTCCGGCGCGCCCTTCATGGGCCCGATCGCCGGTGCGCGCGTGGGCTTCGAGGATGGCGAATACGTCCTGAACCCGACCGTCGAGGACATGGACCAGCTGCGCAACAACCCCGAGCAGCGGCTCGACCTGGTTGTCGCGGGCACCAAGGACGCGGTCATGATGGTCGAGTCCGAAGCCTATGAACTGACCGAGGACGAGATGCTGGGCGCGGTCATGTTCGCGCATGAAAGCATCCAGCCGGTCATCGACCTGATCATCTCGCTGGCCGAGGAATCCGCCAAGGAACCCTTCGACTTCCAGCCGCCGGATTACTCGGCCCTGTTCGACGCGGTCAAGGCTGCTGGCGAAGACAAGATGCGCGCTGCCTACGCGATCTCTGACAAGCAGGAGCGCGTGACCACGGTTGCCGCCGTCAAGGAAGAGATCAAGGCCGGCCTCAGCGAGGAACAGCTTGAAGATCCCAACCTGGGGTCCGCGATCAAAAAGCTGGAATCGATGGTGCTGCGCGGTGACGTGGTCAAGAACGGCCGCCGCATCGACGGCCGCGCCCTTGACGAGGTGCGCCCGATCGTCTGCGAAACCGGCCTGCTGCCGCGCACCCACGGGTCGGCGCTGTTCACCCGCGGTGAAACGCAGGGTCTGGTCGTGACCACGCTGGGCACCGGCGACGACGAACAGATCATCGACGCGCTGCACGGCAACTACCGTTCGAACTTCCTGCTGCACTACAACTTCCCGCCCTATTCGGTGGGCGAGGTTGGCCGCGTGGGGTCGCCCGGTCGTCGCGAGATCGGCCACGGCAAGCTGGCATGGCGCGCGCTGCAGGCGGTGCTGCCCGCCGCGACCGATTTCCCCTACACGATCCGCGTCGTGTCCGAGATCACCGAATCCAACGGTTCGTCCTCGATGGCCTCCGTCTGTGGCGGGTCGCTGGCGATGATGGATGCGGGTGTTCCGCTCAAGGCCCCGGTGGCCGGTGTGGCGATGGGCCTGGTGCTGGAAGAGGATGGCTCCTACGGCATCCTGACCGACATCCTGGGCGACGAGGATCACCTCGGCGACATGGACTTCAAGGTTGCGGGGACCGAAAACGGCATCACCTCGCTGCAGATGGACATCAAGGTCGCGGGCATCACGCCCGAGATCATGAAGGCAGCCCTGGCACAGGCCAAGGATGGCCGGATGCACATCCTGGGCGAGATGTCCAAGGCCCTGTCCTCGGCCGGTGAGTTCAGCGTGCACGCACCGCGCATCGAGACCATGCAGATCCCGACCGACAAGATCCGTGAAGTGATCGGGTCGGGCGGCAAGGTGATCCGCGAGATCGTGGAAACCTCGGGCGCCAAGGTCGACATCAACGACGAGGGCATCATCAAGATCGCCTCGCCCGACGGTGAATCCATCAAGAAGGCCTACGACATGATCTATTCGATCGTGGCAGAGCCGGAAGAGGGCAAGATCTACAAGGGCAAGGTCGTGAAGATCGTCGATTTCGGCGCCTTCGTGAACTTCTTTGGCAAGCGTGACGGCCTGGTGCACGTCAGCCAGATCGAGAACCGCCGCCTGAACCATCCTTCGGACGTTCTGAAGGAAGGCCAGGAAGTCTTCGTCAAGCTGCTGGGCTTTGACGACCGCGGCAAGGTGCGTCTGGCGATGAAGATGGTCGACCAGGAGTCCGGTGAAGAGATCACCAAGCAAAAGGAAGAAGCGGAGGAGTGATCCCCGCTGTCCGCCGGCGGCAGGCGCCGTCGGCAGTTTCCCGGACGGGCGGCCTTTGGGCCGCCCGTTTGCACTTTGATCCGAGACGACGACAGGACCCCATGCATCACATTGGCCGGGCCATTCAGCACCCCCCGACAGAGCTTCCCGTCCTGGAATGGTGGGCGCGCGACTACGACCATGTCTTTGCGGTCTACAATCCGTTTTTCACCGTTCCGGGGCATCATCCTGACACGACCCAATACGGACCCGCGCGCATCAACGTAACCTCCGCCGACGAGCTGAGCGCACTGGCCGAGGCCCCGCCCGTGCCGGAGAACCCGGCGCCGGATGAATTTCCGGACGTCATCAAGCAAAGCGGCAGCCCGCTGCGTTGGGAGGCGGTGCGCCAGGCGATCGGGGCCGAGGACCGGGCGCTCTTCGAGCGGACTGTCTGGCTCTGGGCGTTGAACATCGAGCGCGACGATACCGACGACGGGATGCGCTCGGCGCTGACCCGCCATTGCAAGGCACATGGCATCTATCCGCCCGAGGAAGACTGCTTGCCGGCGATCATGGAGCCGATGCTGGCCGGCTACCTGCAGGCGCTGGGAATCGACGAGATCATGTTGTGGGACGAATACCGCGAAAACGCCCTGCCGGCCCCGCGCGACGCGCTGGACCGGGACGAGGTCGCCGTCTGGCTGGACGGGGCGACGGGCAACTCGGTGCGCGCGATCAGCGCGCCGGGGTTCCTCATCAGCTGGGCCTTTGACGATGTGCACGGCGTGTTGGCCCTGACCGACGACCTGTACCGCCGCTGCGCGCCGGACCGCTTTCTGGAATGCCGGGCCTACGGGGTAGGGGGTTACGTCGATCTCTTCAACCCGACAGAGTTCCTCGACCGGCTGCCGCGCACTGGGACCCATTGAGGCGCCCGTGCTGGTCCTCGAGAACATCATCAGTGACCGGGGGTCGCGCTACGCGGTCTCCGGCGGGCCGTGCCGCAATGCGGATGAGGCCGCGGGTTTCCTCAAAGAGCTGAAACGGCGCAAGAAATTCGCCAAGGCCACGCATAACACCTGGGCCTGCCTGACCGGGGACGGCCCGCTGAAGAACGACGACGGCGAAAGCGGCGCGGGCATGGTCATCCTGCGGATGCTGGAGCGCAAGGACCTGCGCGACACCATCGTCGTGGTGACACGCTGGTACGGTGGCAAGCACCTGGGTGGCGACCGCTTCCGCCATGTGCAGGACGCGGTGCGCCAGTTTATCGAGGCGCGGGGCGGCTGAACCGGCCCCGCGCCAAAGGCCTCAGACGACTTCGGTCTCCACCTCGATGTTGCCCTTGGTCGCGTGCGAGTAGGGGCAGATGAAGTGACCGCGCTCGGCGATCTTTTCGGCGACTTCGCGTTCGACGCCGGGCATCGACACCGACAGTTTCACCTTGAGACCGAAACCACCTTCGTCGCGCGGCCCGATGCCGACATGGGCCGTGACCTTGGCGTCTTCCGGCACGGTGCCCAGCTTTTCGTTCTGTGCGGCAAAGCGCATGGCGCCGAGATAGCAGGCGGCATAGCCGGTGGCGAAGAGCTCTTCGGGATTGTGGCCCTTGCCGGAACCGCCCAGCTCTGTCGGGCTGGTCATCGTGACCGTCAGCATCCCCGAAGCGAGGCCGGCAGATCCGTTGCGGCCGCCGCCGGTGGCCCATGCCTCGGTCCAGTATTTCGTGTCGACACTCATGACATTCTCCTTTCGCGCGGGAATTGATCGTGTGCGAAACATCTGTGTCGCGCGTGGATTTGTCAATGCTTGCGATTTCATCCTGCACGATCTATTCCTGTGTCATGTCCAGTTCCCTTTCTCCCTCGGAAATGCTCTGCTTCGCGCTGTATTCGGCGGGCCATGCCATGCAGCAGGCCTACAAGCCTTTGCTGGATCCTCTTGGGCTGACCTACCCGCAATACCTGGTGCTGACGGCACTGTGGTCGGCGGATGACCGGCCGCTGGGTTCGCTGGCGGTGCAGATGCAACTGGCCTCGAACACGCTGACGCCGCTGGTCAAGCGGTTGGAGACAAAGGGCCTGGTGACCCGCCGCCGCGACCCGGAGGATGAACGCCAGGTGCGCATTCGCCTGACCGAGGAGGGGCGCGCGTTGCAGGTCCAGAGCGCGGATATCGCGCGCTGTTTCCTGGAGCGGTCGGGCCTGACCTTGAGTGATGCGGCAAGACTGCGCGACGAGGTCATGACCCTGCGCGACAACCTGCGCGACGAGGCGGAACTGGATCCCTTGCCAAACGACCCCGCCTCATAGGCGATCACGGGGTCCGGTCAGGGGGAACGATGGCCGCTGGTTTACCCTTATGCCCGGTCGCGTAAACGTGGATACGACAGGAACGGGAACGACCCCTTCGTCACTCACGGTACGCACCCGGGGTCCCGGTGCCGGCGCCGGGACCCGACCCTTTGCGGGTCTTCATTGAAACCCTTTGATGAACCAGAAAAAAAGGCCGGGCAAAGTGCCCGGCCAGGTCCAACAGGGAGGTGCATGCGATAACCCGCACATGCAACGGGAACTCATCGGCCCAGATTAAAACATGACCGAGTCATGAAAAAATGATCTGGGTCAAACCTGTCCGAAACAAGACTTACATGTGCACCTTTGTTCCGTGCAATGCGACCTAAGTGTGTGCTCGTCAGCTTACAAGGCGGTATCCGCCAGATTCCGTCACCAGCAGGCGCGCATTCGACGGATCGGGTTCGATCTTTTGTCGCAGGCGATAGATATGCGTCTCGAGCGTATGCGTCGTCACCCCGGCATTGTAGCCCCAGACCTCGTGCAGCAGCGTGTCGCGCGGCACCACGCCCTCTGTCGAACGGTAGAGGAACTTTAGGATGTTGGTCTCTTTCTCGGTCAGGCGGATCTTCTTTTCGTCTTCCGTGACCAGCATCTTCATCGAGGGCTTGAAGGTGTAGGGGCCGACGGTGAACACCGCGTCCTCTGACTGTTCGTGCTGGCGCAATTGGGCGCGAATACGGGCCAGCAGGACCGGGAACTTGAACGGTTTGGTCACATAGTCGTTGGCGCCCGCATCAAGGCCGAGGATCGTGTCGGCGTCGCTGTCATGGCCGGTCAGCATGATGATCGGCGATTTGACGCCCTGCTTGCGCATCAGGCGGCACAATTCGCGCCCGTCGGTGTCGGGCAGGCCGACGTCCAGGATGATCAGGTCATAGATCTGCTCCTTGACCCGGGCCATCGCGCTGGCGCCTGCATCCGCCTCGAAGACCTCGAAGTCCTCGGTCATGACCAATTGCTCGGCCAGCGCCTCGCGCAGGTCCTCTTCGTCGTCGACCAGCAGGATGTTTCGCAGTTGCGCCATTGTGCGGCCCTCCGTGTTGCCTTTTCTCGCAGATGTGGACAGAGTGCGCCTCCGGCAAGCTTTGCTGCAATACTTTCACGTCCTCGTGTGCTGAGGGCGGAAATGTTACAGGATGCCGGGGAGTTGGCCAGCCGGAGGATGTAGAGTTGGGACTGGGGCCGGACCTGAATGAAACATTGGCGCGGGCCCGTGCAGACCTGCGCATGGGCGTGCCCGTTGGCCTGCGCGCGGAGGGGGCACATGTGCTTGTCGCGGCGGCAGAGACCCTGTCCGAAGCGCGGCTTTGCGCGATGCGGGCGCTGGGTCCGCTGGACCTGGCCCTGACCGACCGGCGCGCGGCCACGTTGAAGGCGCGGGCCTATGACGGGGACGTAGCGCGGGTGATCGTTCCCGAGGATGCGCGCCTGTCCTGGGTGCAGGACCTGGCCGACCCCGCCGATGACCTGGCCAATCCGATGAAGGGGCCGTTGCAGACCCGGCGCGACGGATCGGTCATGCTGCACCGGCTGGGACTGCAACTGTGCAAGGGCGCGCGGTTGCTGCCGGCGGCCCTGGTCGTGCCGGTGGCGCCGGGAACCGCCGCGGCGCAGGGTCTGCTGGAGATCGACGGTGCAGAGGCCGCCCCCCTGCTGGAGGCCCTGCCGGAGCTGGATCATGTGGTGTCCGCCCGCGTGCCCCTGCGCGCGGCCGAGAACGCGCGGCTGCATATCTATCGCCCGGCAGACGGGTCCGAAGAACATTACGCCATCGAGATCGGCCGCCCCGACCGGGCGGAACCGGTGCTGGCGCGCCTGCATTCGGCCTGTTTCACCGGCGACCTGCTGGGGTCACTGAAATGCGACTGTGGTCCGCAGTTGAACGCGGCGCTGATGCAGATGGGGCAGGAAGGCGCGGGCGTTTTGCTGTACCTGCAACAGGAGGGCCGGGGCATTGGACTGGCCAACAAGATGCGCGCCTATGCCTTGCAGGACCAAGGGTTCGACACGGTCGAGGCGAACCACCGGCTGGGGTTCGAGGATGATGAGCGCGATTTCCGACTGGGTGCGCAGATCCTTGAAAAGATGGGCTTCTCTGCGGTCCGGTTGATGACCAACAACCCGGCCAAGATGCGGATGATGGAAAGCTGCGGCATCGGCGTGGCCGAGCGCGTGCCGTTGAAGGTGGGGGAGACCGTGCACAACACCCGTTACCTTGCGGTGAAGGCGGCGAAGTCGGGCCACCTGCTGTAACCGAGCGCATTTGGCTATCGCCGGGGGCTTTGCCCCCGGACCCCCAGAGGTATTTTCAGCCCAAAGAAACCGGGGCGGACCCAAGGCGGAGACGCGGGGCAGGGGGCGTTGTCAGCGCGACCGCGCATGCCTAGCTTTGGTCCAAAGGAGACGCACATGCATTATTCCCTGCTCGATCTGTCGCCCGTTCCCGAGGGGTTCGCGGCCGCCGACGCATTGCGCAACACCGGCGATCTTGCCCGGAAAGCCGAGGCCTGGGGCTATCACCGCTACTGGATGGCGGAGCATCACAACATGCCGGGCATCGCTTCGGCTGCGACGGCGGTCCTGGTAGGCCATGTCGCCGGGCTGACCAGCCGGATGCGCGTCGGGGCAGGGGGCATCATGCTGCCAAACCACGCGCCTCTGGCCGTGGCAGAGGCCTTTGGCACGCTGGCGACGCTGTACCCCGACCGGATCGACCTTGGCCTTGGCCGCGCGCCGGGGGGCGACGCGATGGTGATGCGGGCGCTGGGGGTGCATCCGGAACGTGCCGAGCAGTTCCACGCCGAAGTCGGAGAGCTGCGCGAGTTGCTCGGGCCGCCAGAGGAGGGGCGCCCGGTGCGCGCGCTGCCCGGCGAGGGGACCGAGGTTCCGCTTTGGGTCCTGGGGTCTTCGCTGCACGGGGCGCAGGTGGCGGCGCTCCTGGGGCTGCCCTATGCCTTTGCCTCGCATTTCGCGCCGCAGGCGCTGGAAAAGGCGCTGGAGGTCTACCGGCGGCATTTCCGGCCTTCCGCGACACTGGACCGGCCCCATGCGATGGTGGCGATCAACGTCTTTGCCGCCGATACCGAGGCGCGGGCGCATTGGCTGCGGACAAGCATGCAACAGGCCTTTTACCGACTCCGGACCGGCCAGCGCGGCAAGCTGCCCGCGCCCGTCGAGGACCTGTCCACGGTGGTACCGGCGGGCGCCATGCCGGCGCTGGACGAGGCCCTGCGGATCAGTGCCGTGGGCGATGCCGGGCAGGTCGAAACGCAGCTGCGGGGTTTCATCGACCAATTCGCCCCGGACGAGGTGATCCTGACCGGGCAGATCCACGATCACGCATCGCGCCTGCGGTCCTTCGAGATCGGGGCGCAGGTGATGCAGCGCATCACCCGTGCCGAAGCGGCCTGACCCGTGCCGCAGCCCTGGACATACCGCCACGCCAGCCGCGAGTACCGCGCCTTTCTGGACGATGTGAAAGCGCGGATGGACCTCGACTCGGACAACATGGCCTACACGGCGCTGGACGGCGTGTTCCAGGTGTTCCGGCGACGGGTGACGGCGGAAGAGGGCCTGCGCTTTGCCAGCGCGCTGCCCAGCGTGCCGCGGGCGATTTTCGTTGCCGGCTGGTGCCCCGAGGTGCCGCCAGCCCCTTGGGGGCCGCGCGATGACCTGATCCGCGAGGCACAGGCGCTGCGACCCAACCACAACCTGACCCCGGACAATTGCATCGCGGCGGTGGCCTGGGCCCTGCGCCGCGCTGTCCGGGGGCCGGACTGGGAGCGCGCGCTGGCCGCCTTGCCGCCCGAGGCGCGCGACTTCTGGCGCGTCGAGGTCGACGACCCCGGCGAACTGGAGCCCGGAATTCGATGAGCGCCGGTGACATGATCCTGACGCCACGCGGGCTGCGGTTCGCGGGTCGGCTCTGGCCCTGTTCGGTGGGTCGGGGCGGCGTGACCACGGACAAGCGCGAGGGCGACGGCGCCACTCCGGCGGGGATGCACCGGATCACGGGCATGTTCTATCGTCCCGACCGGATTGCGCGCCCGACCGATTGGGCGGTGCCGATCGGCCCGCGCGATCTGTGGTCGGATGACCCCACGCACGAGGACTACAACCTGATGGTGCGCGCGCCCTACGCGGGCAGTCACGAGCGTCTGCGCCGCGCCGACCGCCTGTATGACCTCGTCTTGCTGACCGACTGGAACTGGCCCCGGGCCGAGCGGGGCAGGGGCTCGGCGATCTTCCTGCACCGCTGGCGCCGACCGGGCTTCCCGACCGAAGGCTGCATCGCTTTCCGGCCGGACCACTTGCTGAAGCTCGCAGCCGGATCACGCCCCGGACCCGGTTGATCGTTCCCGAAACCCTGGCCCGCCCCCTGTCCGGAGGCCGCCGCTGATCCGCCGTTCCGGGCGCGCGCGCTGCCCCCGTGTGTTCAGGGCCGCTGTCAAGATCGCAGGCAAATTGCCCGAATCGGGTTGTTTCGCCTTCCGTTCGGCCGGTTGCGCGCCGCTTTAATGACCGGAAAAGCCGTATTTGCCTGCCGCATACGCAGATTTCAGTGATTTGCTTGCAAGTCCAAACGTCACGCGCTTTAGTCTGTTCACAATACAGCGGAGAAACATCCGCGAAATAACAGACAGGGAGTCTGACGTGGCTGATGGAGCTAGTGGCGACGCATTCGTCGCCTTTGAGCGCGTGCAAAAGAGCTATGATGGCGAAACGCTCGTCGTCAAAGACCTGAACCTCAGCATGCCGAAAGGCGAGTTTCTGACGATGCTCGGGCCGTCCGGCTCCGGCAAGACCACTTGCCTGATGATGCTGGCCGGGTTCGAGACCGCCACACATGGTGAAATCAAGCTGGACGGCATCAGCATCAACAACATCCCTCCGCACAAGCGGGGCATCGGAATGGTGTTCCAGAACTACGCGCTGTTCCCGCACATGACCGTGGCCGAAAACCTCAGCTTTCCGCTGGAAGTGCGCAAGATCGCCAAGTCTGAGCGTGAAAAGAAGGTCAAACATGCGCTGGACATGGTCCAGATGGGGGCCTTTGGCGGTCGCCGCCCGGCGCAGCTTTCGGGTGGTCAGCAGCAGCGGATCGCGCTGGCCCGCGCCTTGGTCTTCGAGCCGGAACTGGTGCTCATGGACGAACCGCTGGGCGCGCTGGACAAGCAGCTGCGCGAACACATGCAGTTCGAGATCACCAATCTGGCGCACCAGCTGGGCATCACCGTGGTCTACGTCACCCACGACCAGACCGAGGCGCTGACCATGTCGGACCGCGTCGCCGTCTTCAATGACGGGCGCATCCAGCAGCTTGCACCGCCGGACGAGCTGTACGAAAAGCCGCAGAACAGCTTTGTCGCCCAGTTCATCGGCGAGAACAACACGCTTGAAGGCGTGGTGACCGCGATGAAAGGCGATATCTGCGAGGTCAAGCTGGACAGCGGCGAAGTGCTGGACGCTACACCCGTCAACGTCAGCAAGGAAGGCGAGCGGACGCGGGTGTCGATCCGGCCCGAGCGCGTGGAATTCAACAAGGAACGCCTGCAGGAAGGCGCGCACACGTTGAAGGCCGAAGTTCTGGAATTCATCTACATGGGCGATATCTTCCGTACGAGGCTCCGTGTCGCGGGCAATGACGACTTCGTCATCAAGACCCGTAACGCACCGGACCAGGTGCGGCTGGAGCCCGGCAGCCAGATCGAGATCGGTTGGCTGCCCGAAGATTGCCGGGCGCTGGACGCCGGGTGATCCGAATGCCGTCTCCTGCGCCGTCGACACGCGCGCGGGGACGCGACCTTGGGGCGTGGTTCGTACCCGTAACATCGCCTCAACCAAGATAACGGGTGAACTAGGGAGTTATTTGATGAAACTCACAAAGACACTGCTGGCCTCCACGGCCCTGACCGTGGCAGCCGCGGGCGTTTCGGCTCAGGACATGGCGAAAGACATGACCATCGTGAGCTGGGGCGGTGCCTACCAGAACTCGCAGCTGAAAGCCTATGTCGAACCCTATCTGGAAATGCATCCGGATGTCTCGGTGGCGTGGGACGAAAGCTCTGCCGAGGCCGTGGCCAAGCTGCGTGCGATGAACGAAGCCGGCAACATCACCTGGGACCTCGTGGACGTGACCGCCGCATCGGCGATCCGCCTCTGCGACGAAGGCCTGGCGATGGAAATCGACTTTGACGACGCGCTGGCCGAGGCGCCCGACGGCACCGGTGCCGAAGATGACTTCGGCGACCTGATCGTCTCCGACTGCTTCATCCCGCAGATCGTCTACTCGACCACCTTCGGCTATCGTTCCGACATGGTGCCGGAAGGTGTCGAGCCGCCGTCCGACGTCTGCGCCGTCTTCGACCTGGAAACCTATCCGGGCAAGCGCGCGCTGGAAAAGCGCCCGCTGAACAACATGGAATGGGCGCTGTACTGTGACGGCGTGGCCAAGGACGAGATCTACGACGTCCTGGAAACCGACGAAGGCCAGGACCGCGCGCTTGCGAAGCTGGACACCATCAAGGACCAGGTCGTCTGGTGGTCGGCCGGCGCGGACACGCCGCAGCTGCTGGCCGATGGCGAGGTCTTCATGGGTTCGACCTACAACGGTCGTCTCTTCTCGGTCATCGAGGAGCAGGACCAGCCGGTGGCGATGCTGTGGGACATGCAGGTGTTCGACCTTGACGGTTGGATTGTCCCCGAGGGCCTGTCCGACGACGCCCTGGCGCGCGTGATGGACTTCCTGTACTTCGCGACCGACACCCAGCGTCTGGCCGACCAGGCCAAGTACATCTCCTACGGTCCGGCACGCGAAAGCTCGGCCCCGATGGTGTCGCAGCACGCGGAACTGGGCATCGACATGGCACCGCACATGCCGACCGATCCGGCGAACGCGGGCAACACCCTGCTCTACAACTACGAGTTCTGGGCTGACTATCGCGACGACATCGACGCGAAATTCCAGTCCTGGCTCGCCCAGAACTGATCTCGCGCCGTGGCGGGGGTGATCCCCGCCCCGTGAGGACAAGATCGTTCGTGGCGGGCGGAATCGCCCGCCACGGACCAAGAGAAACGACGGGGACACCACATGCCGAAGGGCTATATCATCGGCCACATAACGGTGACCGATCCCGAACCGTACAAGGAGTACGTTGCCCGGGATACTCCGATCCTGCTGAGCTACGGCGCCAGGCCCCTGGTGCGCGGCGGGCAGGCCGAAGTTGTCGAGGGAACGGCCAACGAACGGCACGTCGTTTTTGAATTCGACAGCTACGATACGGCGCTGAAGGCCTATCACGACCCCGACTACCAGGAGGTTGCCAAGATCCGCCGGGCCAATGCGACCAGTGCGATCATGGTCGCCGAAGGCAACGACGAGGATCTGCCCGAACCGGCCGGCGAGGCGCCGCTGGGCTACCTGATCGCCCATGTCACGGTGAACGATCCCGAGGCTTACAAGCCCTATGTCGACGGCAATACCCCGATCATGCGCGGCCACGGCGCCCGGTACATCGTGCGCGGCGGACGGGCTGAAGTGCTTGAGGGGGAACTGGGCGCGCGTCACGTGGTGATCGCCTATCCCAGCTACGACGCGGCCAAGGCCGCATATCACGATCCGGCCTACCAGGATCTCGTGAAAATCAGACAGGCCCATTCCGAGGGCACAATCATTCTTGTGGAGGGCGCGGCATGAGCACGCTGAAGGGATCCGGACCGCAGACGTCCGACGCACCGACGCCAGAGGATGCCTTTCACGAGGCGGCCGCACTGGACGCCCGGGAAGGCGAACCGCCGCACGGTTCCGGCAATGGCGGCCCGGTGCTGGCTGCCGATGGCACACCCCTGAAACGCAGCCTGGCCCGGGCCCTGCGCGCGCAGAAGATGCGCGCCCTTGCCCTGATCGCGCCGCTGCTGATCTTCGTGCTGCTGACCTTCATCGCGCCGATCGCGGACATGCTGTTTCGCTCGGTGGAGAACCAGATCGTGCGTGACACGCTGCCTCGCACGGTCGAGGCGCTGGCCGACTGGGATGACACCAGCGGCGAACTGCCCGACGATGCGGTGTTCGACGCGGCCTACACGGATATTTTCCTGGCCGCCGAATACAAGCTGCACACGCGGCTCGGCTCGCGTCTCAACTACGAGCTGACCGGGGTCTCTTCGCTGTTCCGCAAGTCGGGCCGCGGCCTGGACGACATCGGCGAGGTCTACCTGGACCAGTTCGAGGATCTTGACGAAAACTGGGACGAGGCGCTGCCCTGGGCAGAGCTCATGGGCACCGCCGACAGCGTGGCGGCCTACAAGGCCTGGGTCGCCGCCGAGGAAAAAGCCAAGGAGAACGACGAGGATTTCAACGATCCCATCCCGGCTTTCGAGATGCGCGACGATATCGCCGATGTGTTGCCGCGCACGGCAGAGGCCTACAGCCGCTTTGCCACGTTTGTGCGTGACGAGGACGAGGACAGCCCGTTCGAGGAGGAGCCTTGGACGCTGGTCGTGACCCGGCTCTACGAGGATCTCCGCGATGGCGATGTCTCGTCCTATGACGGGCCGCGCGCCGAGATGCTCAAGGCGGCGGATGCGCTGGTGGACAGCCCGGATTTCGAGACTGCCGACCTCAAGACCGCCTTTGGCGAGATCGACGAGGACTGGCTGGACTTGCGGGTCTGGGAAACCATCAAGATGTACAGCCCGGCCTACACCAACGGCTATTTCCTGAACGCGGTCGATATGCAGAAGACGACCGATGGCCCGGCGCTGCGGGATGAGGACGAACGGATCTATGGCCTGCTGTTCAAGCGGACGATGTTCATGAGCCTCGTGATCACGTTCAGCTGTATCGCGCTGGCCTACCCGGTGGCCTACCTGCTGTCGACGCTGCCGATGCGGACCGCCAACCTGCTGATGATCCTGGTCCTCCTGCCTTTCTGGACCTCGCTGCTGGTGCGGACCTCGGCCTGGAAGGTCATGCTGCAGCAACAGGGGGTCATCAACGACGTTCTGGTATGGCTGGGGCTGGTGGCCGATGACGGGCGATTGGTGATGATCAACAACCAGTTGGGCACGATCATCGCGATGACGCATATCCTGCTGCCCTTCATGATCCTGCCGATGTATTCGGTGATGTCGACGATCCCGCCGTCTTATGTCCGCGCGGCCAAATCGCTGGGCGCGACCAACTGGACGGCATTCTGGCGGGTCTACTTCCCGCAGTCGGTGCCGGGCATCGGCGCCGGGTCGATCCTCGTGTTCATCCTGTCGATCGGCTACTACATCACGCCCGAGATCGTCGGCGGCACAACCGGTACCTTCATCTCGAACCGGATCGCCTATCACATCTCGTCCTCGCTGAACTGGGGTCTGGCCGCGGCATTGGGGACGATCCTGCTGGCGGTGGTGCTGATCCTCTACTGGGCCTACGACAAGATCGTCGGCATCGACAACGTGAAGCTGGGGGGCTGATCCATGGCCGTTGAAACCAAAGCCGTCAAACAACCGCTCCAGTTTTCCGCCCCGATGGTCGGCCTTGCGGGGGCCTTTGCGGGCATCTTCGTGGGGGCCGCCAACGGATCGGTTCTGCTGGGCATCATCCTTGGGTTCGCGATCCTGGCGCTGCTGGCCTTCATCGCGCTCGGGGTCTTGGATCCGAAGCTGGAAAAGCCTTTCAAATGGGGCCTGATCGGTGTCATGGCGCTTGCAGGCCTCTTGCTGGGAAGCCTGCCCGGCCTGGTGGTCGGCGCGATCTTTGGCTCGTTCTTCGGCTGGTTCATCTACTGGATCGGCATGGGGCGTCACCGTGTTCCGCTGCAACCCTACCTGACGTCCGGCCAGGTGCTGTGGGAATACAGTTTCCGGGTCATCGCCGGGGCCATCTTCGTCTTCCTGATCACGCCGATCCTCGTGGTCATGCCGCTGTCCTTCAACGCCGAGGATTTCTTTACCTTCACGCCCGAAATGCTGCGGTTTGACCCTGAAGGCTACAGCCTGAAGCACTACCGGGATTTCTTTACTTCGTCGGAATGGCAGCAGGCGCTGCGCAATTCGCTGATCATCGCGCCCCTGGCGACTCTTCTGTCGGTCAGCTTTGGCACGCTGGCGGCGATCGGCCTCAGCTCGGAACATGTTCCGTTCCGTCGTGCGATCATGGCGATCCTGATCTCGCCGATGATCGTGCCGCTGATCATCTCGGCCGCGGGCATGTACTTCTTCTACTCGCGGATCGGCCTGCAGGGCACGCTGATGGGGGTGGTGCTTGCACACGCAGCGCTTGGCATTCCCTTTGTCATCATCACCGTGACTGCGACGCTCGTCGGTTTCGACCGTTCTCTGACGCGGGCTGCGGCGAACATGGGGGCGGATCCGGTCACGACCTTCTTCCGCGTGCAGATGCCGCTGATCCTGCCGGGGGTGATTTCCGGTGGCCTGTTCGCCTTCATCACCTCTTTTGACGAAGTTGTCGTAGTGATCTTTGTCGGTTCCGCCCAGCAGCAGACACTGCCCTGGCAGATGTTCACCGGCCTTCGCGAGCAGATCAGCCCGACGATCCTGGCGGTAGCGACGATCCTTGTCGCGATCTCGATCATGCTTTTGACAACGGTCGAAATCCTGCGCCGCCGGTCGGAGAAAATGCGCGGCATGAGCCCGGGCTAAGGTTCAAATCCAATGGAAAATCAGACGCGCGGCACCCAGGTGCCGCGCGTCTGCGTTCAGGATTCGAAAAGGGTTTGCGTTTTAGGGTCGCCCGCAAGCAGGAGGCGCGCCCATGTCAGAACTCGACCCCGCATTTCCATCCGGGTTGTCCAAATCAGAGGCCACGTTCCAGGTGAACGAGGCTTTCTATTCCCGCACCGACAAGCGGGCGATCATCAAGGCGGGGAACGAGGTGTTCCAGCGTGTCGCGGGGCATGAATGGGAACAGCTGCTTGGCGCCCCGCACAAGCTGATCCGCCATTCGGATATGCCAAAAGGCGTTTTTCACATGTTGTGGGAGCGGTTGAAGGCGGGCAAGCCTACCGGGACCTATGTCAAGAACCGGCGGATCTGCGGGCGGTTCTACTGGGTCTACGCCTTGGTGGCGCCGACGGCAGATGGCTACATCTCGACCCGGATCAAGCCGATCTCTTCCCTCCGGGCCGAGGTGGAGGCGCTCTATGCCGAAATGCTGAAGCAGGAGCAGGACGGCATGAGCGCCGCGGACAGCGCAGAGACCCTGCAGAAGTGGATCCGCGACCGGGGCTTTGCCACCTATGACAATTTCCAGAGCCTCGCGCTGGCGACGGAGTTCGAGGCCCGCTCGCGCCAGATGGGGCGTTCGCTGGACCCGATGCTGCAGCGTTTCGTCGACATGTCGCGCGCCATTGCCGAGGTCTGGGACGAGGCGGACAAGATGACAGAGGCCTTCAAGGCGATCCGAACCGTGCCGATGAACATGAGGATCATCGCCTCGCGGCTGGAAAACGTCGGCGGACCGATCAGCGCGATTTCCGTCAATTACAGCCAGATGCTCGAAGAGATGTCGACCTGGGTCCAGACCTTCGTCGAAGGGGAAGATTGCGTCTTTGCCAATATCCGCGGCGCCATTTTCATGGGGCAGTTCCTCTGTTTCGCCTCGGCCGTCGAGCGCGAGATGATCACCGGCTTCGGGACCAGCCAGGACGCCTACCCGGACGGGATCGACGTCGACCGCGAGATTGCCGAACTGACGGAACATGAACGGCGATTCATGCAGCAGACCATCGACAGGCTGTCTTCCGTGGAACGCGAGGCGCGGCGCTTTGCCCACAGCGTCCTCGACATGAAACGCTATGTCACCGGGCTGAGTTCGACCAGGATGATGTGCAAGATCGAAAGCGCGAGCCTGTCGGAATCAGGCAGTTCCCTGGCCGGGATCGTCGAACAACTGGACAGTTGCCAGCAGGAAATCGAGGATCGCCTTGCGCGGGTGATGGACCTCAACGCGGTGATCCAGAACAACACTGCCCTGCTACGGTCGATGATCTAGACATGACGTATCCGGAAGGCCCTGTCTTTCTCTCCTTCAATGGCGTCGCGCCGACGTTCGGGCGCACTCCCCGTTGTCCCAGGTTTGCACCATGACAGAACACGACCCGCGCTTTGCTGCAGAATCGAGGTTTTCGGCCACCGAGGCCCAGTTTCACCTGACGGAACTGTTCTATTCCCGCACCGATCGGCGCGGGGTCATCAAGGCTGGCAACGACGTGTTCCAGCGCGTTGCCGCCTACCCCTGGGAAGAGATGCTTGGCGCGCCGCACAAGCTGATCCGGCACCCGGACATGCCCAAGGGGGTCTTTTACCTGCTCTGGGACCGGATCAAGGCGGGCAACCCCACCGGCGCCTACGTCAAGAACCGCAGCAGGACCGGGCGCTACTACTGGGTCTTCGCGCTCGTCTCTCCGGCGGACGGCGGGTTCATCTCGACCCGGATCAAGCCCAGTTCCGACCTCTTTGGCACCGTGTCCAGCCTGTACGCCGATCTACTGCGCCGCGAAAGGGAAGAGGGTCTGAGCCCGAGAGAAAGCGCCGAGGCGCTATTGGCCGCTGTCAAGGCGCAGGGGTTTTCCAGCTACGACACTTTCCAGAGCCACGCCCTGGCGACCGAGTTCGAGGCGCGTGCCACCGCGACCGGGCAGGGCATCGACCCGCTGCAGCGGCGGTTTCTGGAAATGTCGCGGGCGATTTCGCAGGTCGGGGTGGAAACCGCCGACCTGACGGAGTCGTTCAAGGTGATCCGCACCGTGCCGATGAACATGCGGATCATCGCCTCGCGGCTGGAAAATGCGGGAGGTGCGATCAGCGCCATTTCCGTGAACTACAGCCAGATGCTCGAAGAGATGTCGGCGTGGGTAAAGACCTTTGTCGAGGGCGACACATGCGTCTTTGCGCGGATGCGCGACGCGATCCTGTGTGGCCAGTTTCTGAGTTTCGCGGCGGCGGTCGAACACGAGATGATCACCTGTTTCGATACCAATGCGGAGCTCTATCCCGATTGCATGGATGCAACGGCGGAGATGGCGGAGGTTGCCGCCCATCGCCAGAAGTTCCTGGACGAAACCGTGGCCTCGCTGGTGCGGGCAGAGGCCGAGGCCAAGCGCTTTGCCCGCAGCGTGCTGGACATGAAACGATACGTCACGGGCCTCAGCTCGACCCGAATGATGTGCAAGATCGAAAGTGCCAGCCTTACGGAGTCGCGCAAGGAACTGGAAGGGATCGTCGAGCAGCTGGATGCCTGCCAGAAGGGTATCGAACAGCGCCTGGCCCGCATGACGGAACTGAACGCGGTGATCCAGACCAACACCGCGATGTTGCGCGCGATGCTGTAGCATCACGGTTCAGGTTCGGTTCCCGGGTTTGATCGTCAGGCGCGTTTGTTCAGCACCGCGGCGCCGAGCGTGTCCAGCACCTTGGCCTCGATATCCTCGGCGTTGAGCTTGGCGACGGCGTACATGTCGCGCGGGCTGGCCTGGTCGATGAAGATGTCGGGCAGCACCATCGAGCGATATTTCAACCCGGTGTCAAAGACGCCTTCCTCGGCCAACAGCTGTGCGACATGGCTGCCAAAGCCACCCACGGCGCCTTCCTCGATGGTGATCAGCGCGTCGTGGTCCCGCGCCAGGCCCAGGATCATCTCCCTGTCCAGCGGCTTGGCAAAGCGCGCGTCGGCAACGGTGGGGGAAACGCCGCGCGCCTCCAGTGCCTCACAAGCCTCCAGCACTTCTTTCAACCGCGTGCCGAAGGACAGGATCGCCACGCCCTTGCCCTGGCGGATCATCCGACCCTTGCCGATTTCCAGCACCTCGCCACGCTCCGGCATCTCGACGCCCATGCCCTCACCGCGCGGATAGCGAAAGGCGATGGGGCCGCTGTCATGCGCCGCGGCGGTGGCGACCATGTGTTTCAATTCGGCCTCGTCGGCTGCTGCCATGACGGTGAACCCGGGCAGGTTCGCCAGGTAGGCCACGTCGAAGGAACCGGCGTGCGTTGCGCCGTCGGCCCCGACCAGCCCGGCGCGGTCGATCGCAAAGCGCACCGGCAACCGCTGGATCGCAACATCATGCACCACCTGGTCGTAACCGCGCTGCAAGAAGGTCGAATAGATCGCGCAGAAGGGCCGCATGCCGCCCGCCGCCAGCCCGGCGGAAAAGGTCACGCCATGCTGTTCCGCGATGCCCACGTCGAAACAGCGCGAGGGGTAGCGTTCAGCGAAAAGGTCCAGCCCGGTGCCATCGGGCATCGCCGCGGTTACGGCGCAAATGCGGGGGTCATCGGCGGCCTCCTGCAATAGCGCCTCGGCAAAGACCTTGGTATAGGACGGCGCATTCGACGGCGCCTTTTTCTGCTTGCCGGTGACCACGTCGAACTTGGCCCGCGCGTGGCCCTTGTCCGGGGCGTGTTCGGCATGGGAATATCCCTTGCCCTTTTTCGTCAACACATGCAGCAGGATCGGCCCGGTCGCGCGCTGGCGCACGGTGCGCAAGACCGGCAGCAGCTGGTGCAGGTCATGCCCGTCCAGCGGACCGAGGTAGGAGAACCCCAGTTCCTCGAACATCGTGCCGCCGACGGTCATGCCCTTGAGCATTTCCTTCGCGCGTTTGGCGCCTTCGCGGAAGGGCTCCGGCAGCATCGACACGGCGCCCTTGGCGGCGGCCTTGAGGTCCTGGAATGGCGCCTCGGCATACAACCGGCTGAGGTAGGAGGAGAGCGCGCCGGTGGGCGGCGCGATGCTCATCTCGTTGTCGTTCAGGATCACGATCATCCGCTTGCCCAGGTGGCCCGCGTTGTTCATCGCCTCAAAGGCCATGCCGGCGCTCATGGCGCCATCGCCGATCACCGCGATCGCATCGCCGTGACCCGTGTCGCAAACGCCGCCCAGATCGCGCGCCACGGCAAAGCCGAGGGCCGCGGAAATCGAGGTCGAGCTATGGGCCGCGCCGAAGGGATCGTAAGGCGACTCGGACCGCTTGGTGAACCCCGAAAGCCCGTCCTTCTGGCGCAGGGTATTCATGCGTCCGCGCCGTCCGGTCAGGATCTTGTGCGGGTAACACTGGTGGCTGACGTCCCAGATGATCTTGTCCCGGGGCGTGTCGAATATCGCGTGCAGGGCCACCGTCAGTTCGATCACGCCCAGGCCCGCGCCAAGGTGGCCGCCAGTCTCCGACACGGCCGCAATCGTCTCGGCGCGCAGTTCCTCTGCCAGCTGTTCCAGCTCGGCATCGGAGAAGTGCTTGAGGTCGGCCGGGCCTTGGACGCGGTCGAGCAATGGGGTGTGGGGCCGGTCGCTCATGGCGCCCTCCGTCTGGTCAGGTCCGGCGCGAAATAACGAAGCGCGCGGCGTCCTGCAAGTTTCCAGCTTCGCTGCCATACACAGATAGGCAGTCGCAGGCCTCTGTCACAAGGGATTCGGCGCGGCGTTTCGCCCCGTCCATCCCCAGCAAGCTGACGAATGTGGCCTTGCCCCGGGTCGCGTCCTTGCCCACGGCCTTGCCCATCTGGGCGGCGTCGCCCTCGACATCCAGGATGTCGTCGGCGATCTGGAAGGCAAGCCCAAGTGCGCGCGCATATCCCGTCAGCGGGGCGATGTCGGCCTGTGCCATGCGCGCACCGGCCTCGGCCGACCAGCCAAAGAGCGCGCCGGTCTTGCCTGCCTGCAACGCGGTGATCTGGTCCAATTCGAGGGGCGTTGCCGCCTGTTCCGCCGCCATATCCAGCGCCTGGCCCAGCACCATACCGCGCGCACCCGACGCCCGGGCAAGGCTGTGCGCGAGATCCGCGCGCACACCTGCGTCCGGATGGCACTCTGTGCGGGTCACCAGTTCGAACCCGAGAGCCTGCAGCGCATCACCCGCCAGGACGGCGGTTGCCTCGTCCCACTTGCGGTGCACCGTCGGCAACCCGCGGCGCATGTCGTCGTCATCCATGCAGGGCAGGTCGTCATGCACAAGGCTGTAGGCATGGATGGCCTCGATGGCACAGGCGGGCCAGATCGCTTGCGCGGGTGCCATTCCATGAATGCGCGCGCCTTCCAGCACCAGATAGCCGCGCAGGCGCTTGCCGCCTGTGGCCGCATAGTCCATCGCCCGGATCACCGGCAGGTCGCCCAGGTCCGACAGGACGTGCCGAAGATGGTCCTCTATCGCGCGGGCCGCCTCTGCCAGCCCGTCCTGAAAGCCCATCAGAGCCCCTCGACCGGCTTCGTCCCCACCGGGTTGCCATCGCCGTCCAGCGTGATGGCGGCCACCTTTTCCTCGGCTTCCTTCAGCTTGTCCTCGCAGCGCTTCTTCAGCTTGGCACCGCGTTCATACAGTGAAATCGAATCTTCCAGCGCCACGTCGCCGCGTTCCAGCAGGCCTACAACCTTTTCCAGCTCGGCCATCGCCTGCTCGAAACTCATTTCCTCGACCGGGGTCTCGCTCATCTGCCCGCCTCCATCAGTAGTTCCACATGCGCCTTGCCGCTGTCGCTGAGCGCGCCAAGGTCATAGCCGCCTTCGAGGCAGGACACCACGCGTCCGCCGCATTCATCTGCCGCCAGGGCGCACAATTCACGCGTGATCCAGCGGAAGTCCTCGACCGACCATTCCAGTTGCGCCAGAGGATCGTCCTGGTGGGCGTCGAACCCGGCCGAGATGATCAGCAGTTCCGGCCGGAAGGCGCGTAGCCGCGACAGGGCAGGGGTCCAGGCCGCGCGCATCTCGGCGCCCCCCGATCCCGGCGGCAAAGGCAGGTTCTGCACGTTGTCATGGGCGCCGCGTTCCTCCGCGCTGCCCGTCCCGGGCCAGAGCGGCATCTGGTGAGAGCCGATGAACAGCGTGCGCGCCTCGTCCCACAGGAGGTCCTGTGTACCGTTGCCGTGATGCACGTCGAAATCGACAACGGCGACCCGGCTCAGACCGTGCGCCTCCAGCGCGTGTTTCGCGGCAATGGCCACGTTGCCGAAGAGACAGAAGCCCATCGGCGTCTCGCGCTCGGCGTGGTGGCCCGGCGGGCGCAATGCACAAAAGGCATTGTCTACCTCGCCGCCCAGCACCGCGTCCACTGCCGCAACAGCGGCCCCTGCGCCCCGCGAGGCGGCGCGGAAGGACCCGGGCGACATCCATGTGTCGGCGTCCAGCTGGGTATTCCCGCTGTCCGGCACGCCGCCACGGATCCGGTCGATATACCGCTGCGGGTGGCACAGCCGCAACTGCGCCTCCTCCACCTCAGGCGCGGTGCGGCGATCCAGATCCAGCCCGGCAAGCGCATGCAACAGGTGCTCGATCCGGGCCACGCGTTCCGGGTGCCCCTCGGGCGTCACATGATCCAGCGCATCCGCATGGGTGAAAAGTGCTGTTGTCATCGCGCCGCCTGCTTCTTCTCTGTCGAAATACTCAAGAACGCACCCGAAGGGCGCGACTCCGCCCCGACAAAACCGTGAAACGTCGGCCTTCGCAACCCGTCAGTCAGGCGCCAGCATGTAGCCCGCCCCGCGCACGGTCTGCAGGTAGCGCGGCTGTTTCGGGTCGGCCTCCAGCTTGCGCCGCAACCTCGTGATCTGCACGTCCACGGCGCGTTCTTGGGCCTGACCCTTGTCCCGGCCCAGTTCCTCGACCAGTTTCGCGCGGCTGAGCGCTTCTCCCGGGCGGGCGGAAAAGATCCGCATCAACTGGCTTTCGGTGGCGGTGAGGCGGACCATCTCCTCGCCCTGCCACATCTCGCCGCGCTCGATGTCATAGCGGAAATTTCCCAGGGTCATCAGCTTGGGCGCGCTGTCCTCGGCGCTGGGTTCGGGCAACCGGCGCAGGATCGCGTTGATCCGCAGCAACAGCTCCTTGGGCTCGAAGGGCTTGGCGAGATAGTCGTCGGCCCCGGCCTCCAACCCCTTGATGCGGTCCTCGGTTTCCGACCGCGCCGTCAACAGCAGGATCGGGGTCTGAGAGGTGTCCCGGATGCTCTGGGTCAGGCTGATGCCGTCCTCGCCGGGCATCATGACGTCGAGGATGATCATGTCGAAATCCAGCCCCGACAACAGCCGCCTGGCGTGCGCCGCGTCGCGGGCGGCGGTCACCAGGAAACCGTTGCGCACAAGGAACTTCTGCAGCAGCCCCCGGATGCGTTCGTCATCGTCCACGATCAGCAGATGGGCGTCGTTCTCGGTCATCCCCGGCCTCCCCTGAGCTTGTGGTACTGCCGACGCAGCTCCGGGTCCATCATGGCTTCCAACACCCGGCGAAACCCGGCGACGGCCTCGGGGCCGGCATCGCGAAAGGCGGCGCGCATTCGCGTCCGCTGCGCATCCGACAGTTCCCGTTCCAGCGCCTCGCCGGCCTCTGTCAGGTACAGATGCCGTTCCCTCTTGTCCGTGCGACCGACCTGGCTTTGGACAAGCCCATCCTCGATCAGGGTGCGCAGCACGCGGTTGAGCGATTGTTTCGTCACGCCCAGGATGGTCAGCAGGTTGTTCACCGTGGTGCCGGGCGCGGTCTGGATGAAATGCAGCGCGCGGTGATGTGCCCGACCATAGCTGAGCCCGTCCAGGATCCTGTCGGGATCGGCGGTAAAGCCCCGGTAGGCAAAGAACATTGCCTCTGCGCCCTGTCGCAACTGCTCGTCGGTAAGGAAAAGCAGGGTCTCGCCCTGCGGGCTGCGCCCCTCTGACATGGTTCCCTCTGCCCCTTGCTGGTTTTGGTCCATTTTAAGTCAGCCTTGTTGACATTCCAAGAGTCAACTGGTAGCGAGTCGCAGATTTAGCGCAACTTTATGCCCGCTCCGGACGCATTTCGCGCAATAATCGAAAAATTTGGCCCGCTGCACATGAGGAGAGAGAAGATGGCAGATGGAGCATATGACGATCGCGACGGCAAGATCTGGCTGGATGGTCAGATGGTGGACTGGCGGGCGGCAAATGTGCACGTACTGACCCACGGGCTGCACTACGCCAGCTCTGTCTTCGAGGGCGAGCGGTGCTACAACGGCAAGATCTTCCTGTCCCGTGAACATTCGGAGCGCCTGCATTTCTCGGCCCGCGAGCTGGATTTCGAAATCCCCTATACCGTGGATGAGATCGAGGCCGCCAAGGTGGCCGTCCTCGCGGCCAACGGGTTGACCGATGCCTATGTCCGTGCCGTGGCGTGGCGCGGTGCCGGGCCTGACATGGGGGTCGCCTCGGCGCGCAACCCCGTCCGGGTTGCCATCGCGGCCTGGTCCTGGGGCAACTACTATGGCGATGCCAAGATGAAGGGCGCCAAGCTGGACATTTCCAGGTGGAAGCGCCCCTCGCCCGAGACGATCCCGGTCCACGCCAAGGCCGCCGGCCTGTACATGATCTGCACCACGTCGAAACACGCGGCAGAGGCCAAGGGCTGTTCCGACGCGCTGTTCATGGATTATCGCGGCTACGTTGCCGAGGCGACCGGCGCCAACATCTTCTTCGTCAAGGACGGAGAGGTGCACACGCCCAAGCCGGACTGCTTTCTCAACGGCCTCACCCGTCAGACGGTCATCGGGATGCTGCAGGACAAGCAGATCAAGGTGCATGAACGCCATATCATGCCCGAAGAGATGGAAGGCTTTGAACAGTGCTGGCTGACCGGCACCGCCGCCGAGGTCACGCCCGTGGGCCAGATCGGCGATTTCAACTTCGAGGTTGGCGCGATGACGCGCGAGATCTCGGAAGACTACGAGAAGCTGGTCCGCAGCTGAGCCTGCCAATCCGGACACGCACATGCGGCGCCCCATCGGGGCGCCGTTTTCATATCAGGCCCGACCAGATCGAGCCGAGGATCAGCACCAGAATACCGGCCTGCACATAGCCCGCCAGCAGGTAGATGCCGTCACGGGTCATCACTCCGAACATCAACATGGATACGGCGCCGGCAAAGAACGAGGTCACGAAGGGCAGCAGTTCAAGGATCGGCCAGGAAATCGCGATCAGCGTCACGGCGGCAAAGGCAACGGGCCGCAGGGCGCGCGAACTGAGCAATCGCAGGCGCCCGCTGCTGTGCCGATCCATCCAGCCTGCGGGTTTGCTGAGCCAGTTGATGGCGCGGTTCATCTTGCGCGCGCTGATGCTGCGCCGGCACAGGAATTGCGGCAGCCAGAGGTGCCGCCGCCCCAGCAGCGCCTGTATCGACACAAGGATGGTGATCAGCGCACCGATGGTCGGTGTGCCGGGGATCCCCGACACGGGCGAGACCAGAACGATGGCCACGACAAGGATCACCGCAACGAAGGATTGATCTCCGACGCGGCTGAGAACCGTCTCGACAGAGATCCTCTCGGCCCCGTCTTCGGGGCGCATCGCCTCGAGCAGTTCACCCAGGCTTTGCGGATTGCGCACAGTTTCGGAGTCCGGCGCCTCTCGGGCGTCCTTCATTCTCCGGACGCCTGTTCGGCGGCCAGAATGGCTGCCAGAGCGCTCTGGTAATCGGGGTAGCGCAGGGTCACGCCCAGTTCCTCCTTGATGCGTGCGTTAGAAACGCGCTTGCTTTCGCCGTAGAAACTGCGTGCCATCGGGCTGAGTTCCGCCTCTTCGAAAGGGACCTCGGGCGGGATCGGCATGCCCAGCATCTCGGCGGCGCAGGCGATCACGTCCTGCGGCGGGGCAGGGGCATCGTCGCACAGGTTGTAGGCCGCGCCGGGATTGGGCCGCGCGATGGAGGCGCGCAGAACCTGTGCGATATCCTCGACATGGATGCGCGAAAAGACCTGGTTCGGCTTGATGATGCGGCGCGCGGTGCCTTTGCGCAGCTTTGCGAAGGGGCCGCGTCCCGGACCATAGATGCCGGCAAGGCGGAAGATGTGCAGGGGCAGGCCGGGCACGGCTGACCAGGCGTTTTCGGCCTCGACCCTCAGTTGCCCGCGCCGCGTGGCCGGGGCGAGGGGCGTTTCTTCTGTCACCCATCCGCCCTGGTGGTCGCCGTAGACCCCGGTCGTCGACAGGTAGCCCGCCCATTCGATGCCGGGCGCGCGCTCTTCGATGGCGGGGCCGACCAGTCTCAGTGCCGGATCGCCCTCGGCGTCGGGGGCGGCGGACATCAACAGGTGAGTTGCGCGGCCAAGCGCCTCTGTCACCGCCTCCGCCTGCCAGAGGATTGCGGAAATGCCGGTGGCGCGCATGGCCTCCAGCTTGGCGGGATCGCGTGTCGTGCCGATCACCTCCCACCCCTCGGACAGGAGTAGCGGCGCCAGTGCCCGCGCGGAAAATCCGTGGCCAAGAGAGAGCAGGGTCTTTGTCATGCGCCCTAGGTGGCGCCGCGCGCGTCAAGATGCAAGTCTTGACGCGATGTCGCGGCATGGTTGATGGTTCGCGCTGTGTCGCCGATCCTCGGTTGCGTGGCGGGCTTTTGCCGACGCGCCGTCAGCGGACTCGCGCCGGGCAAGTCCGCGCGCTACGAGGTTTCGAACCTTTCGGAGAAACCTGCATGCTGGCCCGTCGCCTGTTCCTTTTGTCAGCTCTTGCCACCGTCGCCGCCTGTTCGACCGGGCGGCGTGATCCTGTCGTGGCCGATCCCGCGCCACGCGCCATCCCGCTGCATCCGAACGAAACGCCGGAACTGCGCGCCAAGATCAACCGCTGGGCCGATCACTACGAGCTGCCCCGGGGGCTGGTGCATCGGTTGGCCATCCGCGAAAGCACCCATAACCCCGCCGCGCGGGCCGGACCTTATTGGGGCCTGTTGCAGATCCTGCCGCAGACCGCCCGCACGATGGGGTTTCGGGGCAAGAACAGCGACCTTCTGGATGCGGACACCAACCTGAAATACGGACTGAAATACCTCAAGGGCGCCTATATCGTGGCGGATGGCGACTGGGACGCCTCGATCAAGTGGTACGCGCGGGGCTATTACTACGAGGCCAAGCGCAAGGGCCTGCTGTACGAAACCGGGCTGCGGACGCGCTGAGCCGGGGGGTGGACACTGCGGGGCAGGCGCGACTAGGTTCTGGCCCATGCAGAATAATCCCGATCTGGAGGCGGCCTTCGCGCTGCAAACCCCCGACGAAAACCGCAGGCTCTACGCCGAGTGGGCGGCGACCTACGACGACGAATTCGCCATGGACATGGACTACATGCTGCCGCTGCACGTTGCAGAGGCCTATGCCGCTGCGGGCGGGCAGGCGCCGGTGCTCGACCTTGGTGCCGGAACCGGCCTCCTGGGCGCGGCGCTGAAGTCGTCCGGCATTGGCCCGGTGCACGCCACCGACCTTTCGCAGGAGATGCTGGACGTGGCCGGCGCAAAGGGCCTTTATGCGCATCTGTTTACCGGCAACCTGCTGGACCGCCTGCCGGTCGAGGACGGCGCCTATGCGGGCGCGGTCAGCTCCGGCACCTTCACGCACGGTCATGTCGGCCCCGAGGCGCTGGACGAGGTGCTGCGCGTCGTGCGGCCCGGCGGGGTGGTGGCGCTGTCGATCAATGCGGAACATTGGGAGGCCAAGGGCTATGACGCCCACCTTGCGAAACTGGGGCCGCGGATTGCCGATTTGGCGGTGCGCGACGTCCGCATCTACGGGCCGGAAGCCACCGGCCCGCATGCGCAGGATCTGAGCCGGGTGGTGACATTCACCCGGGCCTGATGTTCCGGCCCTGATGATCAGCTGGCGTAGTCCGAGCCTTCCTCGTCGAGGATGGCCTTGAGTTCGTCCAGGTGGTGATGATCGCCTCCGGGGTAGTCCTCGATCTCGCGGGCGGTCTTTTCGGCCACCTCGTCGCTGAGGATATCCAGCGGCTGCCCGGTCTGCAGCGCGGTGACATAGATCTGCGCCGCGCGTTCGAACATGTACATCCGGTTGAAGGTCTCGGCCACGGTGTCACCGATCACCATGATGCCGTGGTTGCCCATCACCAGCGTCTTGACCTTCGGGTCGGCCATCAGTTCGGCGCAGCGCTTGCCCTCTTCCTCGAAGGCCAGACCACCGTACTGGTCGTCCACCGCCTGCCGGTTGAAGAACATCGCCGCGTTTTGATCCAGCGGCGGCAGGCGCTTGTCTTTGAGGCAGGCCAGCACCGTGGCGTGGATCGAATGGACGTGCATCGCGCAGCGCGCATGCGGGCAGGCGCGGTGCAGCCCACCATGCAGTCCCCAGGCGGTCGGGTCGGGTGCGCCGGGGCGGTTCAGTGTCTCGGGATCGTTGGCATCCACCACCAGCATGTCCGAGGCCTTGATGCGCGAGAAATGCTTGCGGTCCGGGTTCATGAGGAACTTGGTGCCATCCTCGTTGATGGACAGGCTGAAGTGATTGGCCACAGCCTCGTGCATGTTCAGACGGACGGTCCAGCGAAAGGCGGCGGCCAGATCCACGCGTTCCTGCCAATGGTCGATATTGGCGATGTTCTGCGGTGCGTTCATAAGGGTCCCCCGGTTAGCGTTACCGCGCGACCCTATCAGCGCCCGCAGCGTGCGCGCAACGTGTCGTAGGCCCGCTGTGCGTCCCGGGTCTCCCACTGGCCCTTCAGCACGTTCATGTCGCCCGCATCGGCGAGGTGGACCTCGAACCCGACCTCGGTGCTGTCAAGGATGGTTTCGACAAGGCGCTCGGGGGAATCGCGATACGTCCAGGCCCATTCCCCGCGCGAGCGGAACAGCACCTTGCGTGGGCCAAGGAGCAGCGCGTGATCGGCGGTGTCGTCGAAAACGGACCCATCGGCAAAGTCGATGAACATCGACACGCTTTCGTCCAGATCAACGGTCAGCATCAGGCGGTCGTTTCCGGGCAGGCGGGTGTTCGTGGCCATCCAGCAGTATCCGCGGTCTTCGAAAAGCGCCCAATTCGCGATCCGGTCATGGCGCGTGATCTCGTCCTGGGCAGATGCTGGCAGGGCAGTGCAGGCAAGGCCCGTCAGGACAAGCAGAACGCGGCGAAACATCTTTCGATTCCCCTTGGGCTATGCGCAGGTAGATCCTAGCGACAGGAGCGGCCCGGGCAAAGCCTCAGAGCGGACGCGACGGCACCCATGCGTAGCCGTCGGGGCAGATGAGATAGGTTTCGCGCAGGCCGTGCGGCTTGTCCGTTGGCGGCTGCATGATCAGCATGCCGTTGGTTTCTGCCCGGGCGGCGGCCTCGTCGGGATCGCTGTCGTACAGGCGCAGTTCCGCCCCGGCGCCGCGCGGCCCGGCCTCGGGCAGGAAGGACAGGTAAGGATTCGCAGAATAGGTGCCGTCCGCATGCAACTGGAACACCGCCGAGCCGTAGCGGACTATGGCGAAATCCGCGCTGACCCGATGTGCGGTCATGCCAAAGACCGCTTCCAGCATGGCGCATTGCTGGCGCACGTCGCGCACCAGCAGGTTCAGGCCCATGCCGCGCAGCGAGCCGCCGAATTCCTCGGCCGAAACGGTCTCGTAATCCATGTCAGCACCTCTGACCTTTTCCCCAACTTGAACCCGGCGGGCTTACCTGTCAACCTCCGGCCAAAATCAGGGGGTGGTGATGCAGGACACGGCGCAGAATCTAGAGATCGTCACGCCCGATGTGCCGGGTCAGGAAAGCTTTGACGACGCAGACCGGGCGGTTGAACGGCTGTGCGAACTCTACGACGCGGCGGCGGTTTTCCTGCGCGACGGTTTCCTGAAGGCGATGACGGACGGGCACCCGGGCGTGCGCCTGCGAGCCTATTACCCCGAGATCCGGCTGACCACGACGCGCTTTGACAAGATCGACAGCCGTCTCAGCTTTGGTCATGTGACACAGCCGGGCACCTATGCAACCACGGTCACGCGCCCGCATCTGTTCCGCAATTACCTGTCGCAGCAGATCAGCCTCTTGCTGAGCAACCACGGGGTCAAGATCCGCATCGGGCTGTCGGCCACGCCCATGCCAGTGCATTTCGCCGTGGCCAATTTCCCCGACGTGACGGTCCCGCAAGAGGGCGCGGCGAATTTCGCGCTGCGTGACGTTTTTGACGTGCCGGACCTGACTACTACCAACGATGACATCGTTAACGGCCAGGCGCAGCCCGCCGCCGATGGGACACTGCCCTTGGCGCCCTTTACCGCGCAACGGGTGGATTACTCTCTGGCGCGGCTGGCGCATTATACCGCGACCAGCCCCGAGCATTTCCAGAACCACGTCCTGTTCACCAACTACCAGTTTTACGTCGACGAGTTCGAGGCCTACGCCCGCGCCATGCTGGCCGATCCCGACAGTGGCTACACCAGCTTTGTCAGCACCGGCAACGCCGAGATTACCGACCCGGACGCGCCCCTGCTGTCGCCCGAGCGGATGCCCCAGATGCCCACCTATCATCTGAAACGGGGCAAGCAGGCAGGGATTTCCCTGGTCAACATCGGGGTGGGGCCGTCCAACGCCAAGACTGCGACGGACCATATCGCCGTGTTGCGCCCGCACGCATGGCTGATGGTGGGGCATTGCGCCGGGCTGCGGAATTCGCAGTCGCTAGGCGACTACGTTCTGGCCCATGCCTACCTGCGCGAGGACAAGGTGCTGGACGACGATCTGCCCGTCTGGGTGCCGATCCCGGCGTTGGCCGAAATCCAGATCGCGCTGGAAGACGCGGTCGAGGCCGAGACCGAACTGAGCGGGTTCGACCTCAAGCGCGTGATGCGGACGGGCACCGTTGCCTCGTTGGACAACCGCAACTGGGAGTTGCGCGAGAACGCGGGCCCGGTGAAACGGCTCAGCCAGTCGCGGGCCATCGCGTTGGACATGGAAAGCGCCACGATCGCGGCCAACGGGTTCCGGTTTCGTGTGCCCTACGGCACCCTGCTCTGCGTCTCTGACAGGCCCCTGCATGGAGAGCTGAAATTGCCCGGCATGGCCTCGGATTTCTACAGAACACAGGTCAGTCGGCACCTTCGGATCGGGATTCGTGCAATGGAAGCCTTGCGCGACATGCCGCTGGAACGTATCCACAGCCGGAAACTGCGCAGTTTCGAAGAGACTGCTTTCTTGTGACGTAGCGGAAACGGGCACAAAATGCATAATATAAGGGCCTGACCTGCCCCTAATCGTTGTGTTTTACCCCCATATCCGGTTTTATGTCGGATCAGAGGCCCAAGTAAGAGACGGGCGGTGAAGGAGACCATGAAATGGCGAAACCGATGACCAAGACCCAGCTGGTGGCAGCACTGGCTGAAAAGATGGAAGCGGACAAGAAAACGGCCGGCGCGGCGCTCGACGCGATCGGCGAAATCATCACGGCCGAAGTGGCCGGCGGCGGTGCCGTGACCCTGCCCGGCGTGGGCAAGATCTATTGCCGTGAGCGCCCCGAGCGCATGGTGCGGAATCCCGCCACGGGCGAGCAGTTCAAGAAAGAGGCTGACAAGCAGGTCAAGGTGACCATCGCCAAGGCTCTCAAGGACAGCGTGAACGCCTGATCCCGGTGCGGCCCTTGCGGGGCGCCTCCGGGGCCATGGTTCCGGCAGGAATCCACCGGCAGAAATCCACAAAGGGTCGCCTCGGCGGCCCTTTGTCTTTTTTGGGCTGCTTCTATCTGGTCGGCGTGTCGGGCGGCGGCGTCCAGTCGTACTTGTGGGTGCCTGGCTCCTCCATCGGGATGTCCAGCATGGTGGCCCGTTCATAGACGACCTGCGTCGGCACGTTCAGCGTGTCGGCGACCAGGTTTGCCCGCCCCTCGTACCAGAGGCTGCAGAACTCCTCGCGCGGCATCAGCAGCATCCGGGCAAAGCGCATCGCCTCTTTCTGGGCGCTGCGGTCGGAAGGGCGGTGCAGGGCCTGTATCCCGCAATGCGGATGCGCCTCACGCGTGGTGGGAACATGCATGAGCCAGTGTCCGACCCCCATCGCGGCGATGAACCTGTCCTGACGCGGCTTGCTTTTCCTGGGCAACCAGATGCAGGCCTTACGGTCCTGGGGGACGTCCAGCAGGATCTCGTGCGGGGGACCGGAATATTCCAGATCGACGTTCAAGGCCCGGCACAAGGGATCCAGCGGCCCGCCGTCGCGCAGGGTCAGGCCGGGTGTCTGGGACATCATGTCGTCTATGAGGTCCTCGATCTCGACATCGGTGAGGCCGGTCGCCATCGGCTCGACATAGGCATAGGATGGATATCTGGACGGCATGGCAGCCTCCGCTTGGGCAAATCGTCGGGTTCATCGGCCAGTTTGCGGATTTCTGTCACGCAAAGGGTTTCCAAACCCTCAAGAGGGGCCCGGTCCCATAAGATTGCAGGTTCTTTCCCGCTGTCAGCCCTTGGCGCCGGCGTTCAGCGATTGTCGCTGGCGCCCGTCGGCGTCGAAATTCGCCGGGGCCAGCCATGCCTCGAAGGCGTCACGCCGCGCGGGCCATTCGCGGTCGATCACCGAATACCAGGCGGTGTCGCGGTTGCGGCCCTTGTAGACCAGTGCTTGCCGGAAAATGCCCTCGAAGGTAAAGCCCAGCCGCAGCGCGGCCCGGCGCGACGGCGCGTTCAAGGCGTCGCATTTCCACTCGTAACGGCGATAGCCGAGGTCCTCGAAGACATGGCGCATCAGCAGGTATTGTACCTCTGTTGCCGCGCGGGTGCCCTGCAACGCAGGCGAAAAGTGGATGAAGCCGACCTCGATGGAGGCGGCCTGCGGGTTGATCCGCAAGAGAGACAGGAAGCCGACGGGCCGGTCATCGACCAGCACCGTGTAAAACAGCGGATCGCGGCTGCTGGCCTTGGTCGCCGTCCAGGCGCGGGCCGCGTCACGGTCGGCAAAGGGTGTTTCCTCGCCCAGGTAGGTCCAACCGGCTGGATCGGTGAAAACCTCGAAGAAACCGTCGGCATGATCCACCGACAGCGGCACCAGCGTCGCAAGTTCGCCGCGCAGCGAGGTGTGCGGGGGCAGCGGGCGGGGCAGGTCCAACTCGACGGGCAGCCCGATGGGCTGCCCGTATTCGTTCAGGCGATGGTCCATTCAGCCAAAGACGCGGCCAATCGCGCCGTCCACCGCCGAGACAATCTGGTCGATGTCGTCCTTGGTGGCGATCAGAGCAGGCGAGAAACACAGCGTGTTGTTGCGGCCCGGCACGGACCGGTTGGTGGCCCCGATGATGACGCCCTGACCCATGCAGTCGCCCACGACCGCCTGAACCTGTGCCTCGGGCACCGGTTCCTTGCTGCTGCGGTCGGTGACCAGTTCGGCCCCCAGGAACAGGCCCTTGCCGCGCACGTTCCCGATCACCGCGTGGCGGTCGGCCAGCGCGTTCAACTGATCGGTCATGTAGTCGCCCATCGCGGTGGTGTTCTCCAACAGGCCCTCGTCCTCGATGATTGCCATGTTCTCGATCGCGGCGGCAGGCCCGGCGGTGCAGCCGCCAAAGGTGGAAATGTCGCGGAAATAGTTCAACGGATCGTCGGCATCGTCCTTGAACATCTGGAAGACTCGTTCCGAGGTCACGCAGCAGGCGATGGCGGCATAGCCCGAGGCCACGCCCTTGGCCATCGTCACGAAATCCGGTTCGATCCCGTAGTGTTGATAGCCGAACCATGTGCCGGTGCGACCGACACCGCAGACCACCTCGTCGATGTGCAGGAGGATGTCGTACTTGCGGCAGATCTCCTGCACCTTCTGCCAGTACCCCTCGGGCGCGGGGATCACGCCGCCACCCGCCGTCACCGGCTCGAGGCAGAGACCGCCGATCGTGTCGGGCCCCTCGGCCAGTATCACCTGCTCGATCTGGTCGGCGGCCCATTCGCCGTAGTTCTCGGCGGGCGCGCCGTCCTGCTCGTGCTTGCGGTATTCCAGACAATGCGGCACGCGCACGAAACCCGGGGTGAAGGGGCCGTATTGCGCGTTGCGCTCATCCTGGCCGCCGGCTGACAGGCAGGCGATGGTGGTGCCGTGATAGTCACGGTCCCGGTACAGGATCTTGTGTTTCTTGCCGCCATGCCGCTTGTGCGCGATCTGGCGGATCATCTTGAAGGCCTTCTCGTTCGCCTCGGAGCCGGAATTGGTGTAGTAGACGCGGGTCAGGCCCGGCATCTTTTCGATCAGCTTCTCGGCAAACAGCGCGCCGGGCACCGAACCGGCGGCCCCGGCAAAGTAGTTGACCCGCATCAGCTGGTCATAGACGGCCTTGGCGATGCGTTCCCGCCCGTAACCCACGTTGACGGTCCAGACACCGCCGGACACGGCGTCGAGATGTTCCTTGCCCGCCTGGTTCCAGACGCGCATGCCCTTGCCCTCGACGATGATGTTCGGGTCCTTGCTGTCGAATGCCTTGTGTTGCACGAGGTGATGCCAGACATGCGCCTTGTCGGCCTCGACAACATGGCTGAGGTCGTTCTGGGAATAGGTTCCATCCATGCTCTTGCCCTCCTTGGGTCATCTTGCCGGTCTTGCGCGGAATGCTAGCACATGAGCCAGATTAATGGGCAGCCGTTAGGGCCAGATGCGAGGCGCATATAGGGCCAGTTGCGGTGCAAAACGGATGTCCCGGGCCTGCGTGTACAGGGTTTTGCGCGACTTTCCAGTGAGTTGAATTGATTTACCTTTCCGAAATGAGCAGGCTGTTGCTGCCAAATCGGCCAGGCATCCGGGAAAAACCGTTGATCCGTTGCCCATTTTCCGTTCCGAATTGACCAGAGCGCCCGGCACGAGGCGCCGCCGAGCGCACATTTGCGTGCGTGAAGACGCGCCGCACCAGCGGCGGCAAGACAACACGGGAGAAGCGAAATGACATTGAAGAACACCCTCAAGGGCGCCGCTGCGGCGTTGGCCGTGATGGCAGGCACCACGGCCGTTTCCGCGCAGGAGATCACCGTGGGCTATTTCCTGGAATGGCCGATGCCCTTCCAGTACGCCAAGGCGACCGGCATGTACGACGAGGCGATGGACGTCACCATCAACTGGGTCAGCTTCGACACCGGCACCGCCATGTCTGCTGCGATGGCCTCGGGCGACGTGCAAATGTCGGTCAGCCAGGGCGTGCCGCCCTTCGTTGTGGCAACCTCGGCCGGGCAGGATCTGCAGATCCTCGACGTGGCGGTCAGCTATTCGGACAACGACAACTGCGTCGTGCTGGAAGCGCTGGAAATCGACAAGGATTCGGCGATCGAACTGGAAGGCAAGAAGGTCGCCGTGCCGCTGGGCACCGCCGCGCATTACGGTTTCCTCAAGCAGATGAGCCACTTCGGCGTCGATATCACCACGATGGAAGTGGTCGACATGGCGCCGCCGGACGGGGCCGCTGCGCTGGCACAAGGTTCGGTCGACATGGCCTGCGGCTGGGGTGGCAGCCTGCGCCGCATGATGGAACACGGCAACATCCTTCTGACCGGTGCCGAAAAGGAAGACCTGGGCATTCTCGTCTTCGATGTGACGTCCGGCCCCGCAAGCTGGGTGGCCGAGAACTCGGACCTGGTTTCGGATTTCCTGGCGGTGACCGCAGAAGCCAACGCCATGTGGGCGGACCCGGCGAACCACGCCAAGATGCTGCCCGTCATCGCAAAGGACGCCGGCATGGACGTGGATGCGACCGAGGCGACGATCTCGACCTTCGTCTTCCCCTCGGTGGATGATCAGCTGACGGCCAAGTGGCTGGGCGGCGGCGCGCAGGAGTTCATGAAGGGCGTGGCTGACGTCTTTGTCGAGGCCGGCTCCATCGACGCCGCTCTGGACAGCTATGACGCCAACGTCAACACCGGTCCGCTGAGCTCGGCTGCGGGCGGCATGTAAGACCCGGGCCCCGGGGTCGCACCTGCCACCCCGGGGCCACGCGCTCACCCCAGAGATCTTGCACGGCGGGCAAACCCTGGCGGACCCGCAGCCGGATCCAACCGGAAGGCCCCACCATGAGCGGACTCTCCATCGACAACCTGTCCATGCGCTTTGACCTGCCCAACGGGACATCGGTCCAGGCGCTCAAGGACGTTTCACTGCAACTGGCCGAAGGCGAACTGATGAGTGTGCTGGGGCCATCCGGCTGCGGCAAGACCACGCTCTTGAACATCGTCGCGGGGTTCCTTGCCCCGACCGAGGGGGCGATCACCCTGAACGGTCACCTGGTCAAGGGGCCGGATGCGGAACGCGGCATGGTGTTCCAGCAAGGCGCGCTGTTCGAATGGATGAACGTGCGCGACAACGTCAGTTTCGGCCCCCGCATGGCGGGCAAGCGGGAAAAGGACTGGGGCCAGCATGTGGATCACCTGCTGGACGTGGTCGGCCTGCGCGACTTCAAGGAAAAGGCGGTCTACGAATTGTCGGGCGGCATGCAGCAGCGCGTGGCTCTGGCCCGTTGCCTGGCCAATGACCCGGACGTGATCCTGATGGACGAACCGCTGGGCGCGCTTGACGCGCTGACCCGGGAAAAGATGCAGGGGCTGGTGCTGAAGCTCTGGAAGGAGACCGGCAAGACCATCATCCTCATCACCCATTCGGTCGAAGAGGCGTTGCTGCTGGGTGAACGCCTGCTGGTCATGGCGCCGCGCCCGGGCCGCATCCACCGCGAATACCGGCTGCCCTTTGCCGACATGGGGGTGAATGCCGACCTGCGCGAGGTCAAGAAACACCCCGATTTCGGGCAACGACGCGAAGAGATCCTGGGCATGATCTGGGACATGGAAGAAGAAATCATGGGGCGGGCGGAGGAAAGCGCATGATCGTCTTTGCCATCTACATCGCGATCTTCGTCGCGTCTTTCCTGATCGTGAAATTCGTCGTCCACAAGACGGTGACGGATTACACCTCGCTCAAGACAGTGACCTTCGGCGACGAAAGCGCCGTGACCCCCAACCGCATTGCCAGCGTCATCTCGGTGCTGTCGATCTTCCTGCTCTGGGGGGCATTTACCGGATCATCTTATGTGCCGCGCTTCCTGCACGCGCCGGGGCCCTTCATAGGCGACGCGGTCTTCACCTATACCGCAGAGGCGGAAGGGCAGGCGCCGGACGATGCCACCGTGACCGTGCGCGTTTTCGAGGTCGGAACGGACGTCGACGATCCAGAGGTCGCGCCGGGAGACGGCTGGGCCAAGAACGACGTCGACACGGTGGGTGCCTGGCGGTCGGGCCTGATCCGCGTGGACCGCAATGACGAGTTCGGTCGCGACGAGGGGCACACGGTTGTCGCCGTCAACGGTGAACCCATCGCCCCGGGTCAGTCCGTTCAGACGGAATTCGGCCGGGTCGGCATGTCACCCAAGGGCACGCTGAACTTCGAACCCGCCAAGGGCTGGCAGATGGAACCGATCTGGCTGCCCCCACCCGAGGCCGTTCTGGCCCGCCTTGGCGAGATTGCCGGCGACGGTTACCGCGACTCGACGCTTTGGGAGCATCTCGGCTATTCGCTGTTCCGGGTTGTTGTCGGGTTCTTCTTTGGCGCGCTGGTGGGCATCCCGCTGGGCTACGCCATGGGCCTCAGCAACTGGTTCCGTGGCTGGTTCGATCCGATCGTGGAATTCATGCGCCCGGTGCCGCCGCTGGCGCTGATCCCGCTGGTCATCATATGGGCGGGCATCGGAGAGGTCGGCAAGATCATCCTGCTGTTCCTTGCGGCGCTCTGGATCATGGCCATCGCGGCGCGGGCCGGCGTCTCTGGTGTGGCGATTTCCAAGGTGCACGCGGCCTATTCGCTGGGCGCGTCGAAATTCCAGATCATGCGGCATGTCATCGTGCCCAACTCGCTCCCCGAGATCTTTACCGGCGCGCGGGTGGCAATGGGGGTCTGCTGGGGAACGGTCGTCGCCGCCGAACTGGTGGCGGCGGAAAAGGGCGCGGGCATGATGATCATGGTGGCGTCGAAATTCCAGCTGACCGACATCGTCATCATGGGAATCATCCTGATCGGCGTGATCGGGTTCGGTATCGATATCCTGATGCGCATGGCCGAAAAAGCGCTGGTTCCCTGGAAAGGGCGCGTGTGAGGTATGCAGCGACGGCGCCAACGGCGCCGTCGGACCCGTCACTGTTCAGGCTTACAGGGATCTGAGTCAGTTGCCCGCGGGGGGATCGGCGGGGGCGGCTGCCTCGGAACTCATCTGGTCAAGCTGCCGCATCAGGGCTGTGACCCGGTTATCCAGCCAGGTCCGGCCTGCGTTGACCGTTTCGACGTAGCTTTGCAGGAAGGGGGCGATCTGCGGGAACTGCGCCGAGAGGCGCGGGGTGGCAACGTAAAGCCCCAGGCCAAGCGCGGCCACCATCACCACGACCATGAACCCACGTGCAAACGGGCTGCCGGTCTCGCGCGGCGAGGTCTGTGACGGGCGACCAGCGTCGCGGTCGACCACGCGCGGTTCCGAGGCCGAGCGCAGGGTCTGGTTGATCTCTTCGACATCCGGCAGCATGTCGCGCCGCGACGCGGCCGCCGCAGCCGCTGCAGCGGCGTGCAATTCGGTATCGTCCTTTTCCGGTTCCGGCTCTGGTTCCGGATCGGGATGTCTTGGCGGCTCTGCAACGTCTTCGCCCTTGAGCCGGGCCATGCGCTCGCGGCTTTCGCGGGTGCGCCGGGACTGTTCGGATTCCGCCGGCGGTTCCAATCCGAGGTCGGGCTGGGTTTCCAACCCGTCCGCGGCGCGCTGTCGCGCCTCGAATTCGCGTTCCTCGCGGAACAGCTCGGCCATTTCCGGGTCGATGCTGCTGCGCGGCGGGATCTCTGCCGGAATCGGTCCGCCGTCCGTGTCCTCGTCCGTGCCTTCGTCGGGGTCTGGGTCCGGCTCGAGGTCCGGGGCAAGTTCGGCCTGAGGCGTCGGCTCCGGCACCGGTTCCGGCGTGGGCCTGGGCGCTGGCTCGGGCCGCGCGGCGGCAGCCTGTGTCACCCGCTTCTGGAACCAGGTGTGCCCGCAGTTCGAACACTGCACGTCGCGGCCCGCCTCTGGGATGACCTCGAGGGGTACGTCGTATTGAGCGCCGCAATTTGGGCAAACCAGCCGCATTCCGCCTTGTCCCTGTCTTTTCCGTCCCTTGCGGGGCATTAACGCCCCGCGTGAACCTTAAGCTGCCCGTATCGGCGGGAAAAGTCCAATTCTGCGCAGCTTGCGTTGCAACGGCCCGATGGCTCGGGCAAAACTGCCGGCGAAACTGACAAGGCAGAGGCAGAACCGCCCGTGATCGAGCTGGACAACGTGGCCTATTCCTACAGCGGCGCGGCGATCCTCTCCGGGGTCAGCCTGCAGCTTGCTCCGGGATCGTTCCATTTTCTGACCGGGCCGTCCGGCTCGGGCAAGACCACCTTCCTGAAACTCTGCTACGGTGCCCTGCGCCCGACAGAGGGGCAGGTCTCGATCTTTGGCGAGGACCTGGCCGCGATGGACCGGGACGCGGTGGCGATGGCCCGCCGCCGGATCGGCGTCGTGCATCAGGATTGCCAGTTCCTGGACCATCTGCCGGTGGCCGAGAACGTGGCCCTGCCGCTGACGGTCTCGGGGCAGGCCTCGCCCGATCAGGCCGACAACCTGCGCGAGCTGATGACATGGGTCGGCCTGACCGAGAAATTCGAGGCCCTGCCGCCGGAATTGTCGGGGGGGGAACGCCAGCGCGCTGCCCTGGCGAGGGCACTGATCCTGTCGCCGGATGTGATCCTGGCCGATGAACCCACCGGCAACGTCGACTGGGAAATGTCCCAGCGCCTGCTGCGCCTGCTGGTCGAACTCAACCGGATGGGCAAGACCGTGATGATCGCCACCCATGACCTGATGTTGATCCGCGCGGCCAAGAGCGTTGTGAACGCGCGCAATCTGCGCATCGCTGGCGGCACCCTGCAGGCCGCGGGGGCGGACCTATGACCGTGCTGGACCGGATCAAGACCCTGGTCGCCCGGGACGCGGGCGCCGACCGGGTGGTGCCCCCCGCGGGCTTTACCGTGCGGCTGACCCTGTTCACCGCCGCGGCGATGGCCTTTCTGACGGTGTTTGCGCTGGCGCTGTCGCTGGCGGCGGGACGTCTTGCCACCAGTTGGGGCGAGGATTTGGCCCGTGCCTCGACCATTCGCATCTCGGCGCCCGAAGGGCAGCTTGCAGCGCAGACCGCCGCCGTGTTGCGCGTGTTGGACCAAACGCCCGGTGTCGCCTCGGCCCGCGCCATGACTGCCGAAGAACAGCGCGCCCTGCTGGAACCCTGGTTCGGTCCCGACCTCCCGATCGAGAGCCTGCCCATGCCGCAACTTGTCGAACTGCAGGAAACGGGTGACGGCTACGATGCCGATGGCCTGCGCCTTCGTCTGCAGGCCGAGGCGCCGGGTGCGGTGCTGGACGAACACAGCCGCTGGAGGCGCCCGCTGGTCGCGGCCGCCGGACGGCTGCGCCTGCTGGGCTGGACGGCGATCCTGCTGATCGGGGCGGCCACCGGGGCCATGGTGACCCTCGCCGCCCATGCCGCGTTGGCGGCAAATGCGCAGGTCATCGCGGTTCTGCGGCTGGTCGGGGCCACCGACGGCTACATCGCGGGGGCCTTCGTGCGTCGCTTTGCCCTGCGCACGCTTGTCGGGGCGGCGGCGGGCACCGCGATCGGCTTGTTGGCGCTGCTGGTCGTGCCGGCGGGCGGGGACACGGGCGGCATCCTGACGGGGCTGCGTTTTGCCGGGCTGCAATGGCTCTGGCCGCTGCTTGTCCCGCCTTTGGCCGCCGTGGTGGCCTTTTTTGCAACCGAACTGGCCGCGCGCCGTGTTCTGGGAGAGCTGGCCTGATGCGCTGGGTGATGTCGTTCCTTTTCGTGATCCAGATGTACGCCATGATGGCGATCATGGGGATCGTCTTTCTGCCGCTCGCCTTGGCTTCGCGCGGTGGCGCGCGCTTTGCCTGCCGGACCTACTGTCGGTGGGTCCGCCTGACGGCAAGGATCATGGTGGGGCTGCGCACCGAGGTGCGCGGCGAGGTTCCGCAGGGCGAGGTGCTGATCGCCTCCAAGCACCAGAGCTTCCTGGACATCATCCTGATCTTCGGCGCTGTGCCCGCGGGCAAGTTCATCATGAAGCGCGAGCTGATGTGGGCGCCGGTGATCGGCCAGTACGCCCTGCGCATCGGCTGTGTCCCGGTCGAGCGCGGCAAGCGCGGACAGGCCATCGCGCGCATGGTCAAGGATGTGGCGCGCGGTGCCGCCGTTCCCGGCCAACTCATCATCTACCCGCAGGGAACCCGCATCGCGCCGGGCGTCAAGGCGCCCTACAAGGTCGGCACGGCGATCCTCTACGAACAGACAGGCCAGCCCTGCGTGCCTGCGGCAACGAATGTCGGCCTGTTCTGGCCGCGCAAGGGCATCTATCGCAAGCCGGGGCTGGCGGTGGTGGAATTCCTGCCGGTGATCCAGCCGGGACTGGAAAAATACGCCTTCCTGGAAAGGTTGGAGAAAGAGGTGGAAACCGCCTCCAACGCGCTGATGAAGGAGGCGGGCTTCGATGCGGAAAATCACGACGCTTGAGGATCTGCACGCCCGGTATGGCGCGCCCGTGCCCGCCGCGCTGTCCAAGGTGGTGCCGCGCCTGACCCCGCTCTATCGCCGCTGGATCGAGGGCGCGCGCTTTGCCATCCTGTCGACCGCCGGGCCGGAGGGTGTTCATGGCTCGCCGCGCGGCGACGACGGCCCCGTCGTGCGGGTCGCAGACGAGACCACCCTGATGATGCCGGACTGGTGGGGGAACAACCGGCTCGATTGCCTGCGCGACATCGTGCAGGACGGGCGCGCGGCGCTGCTGTTCCTGGTGCCGGGGACGAATACCACCGTGCGGGTCAACGGGCGGGCGTATCTGACCGATGACGAGGACCTGCGCCGCAGCTTTGCCAAGGGCGACCGCCTGCCCGCCACGGTGATCGTGATGGAGGTGGCAGAAGTCTATACCCAATGCGCCAAGGCTCTGATGCGCTCTGGCCTCTGGACCAGCGGCGATATGACGGCGGGCCTGCCGACCACCGGAGAGATCCTGGCCGACATGTCGGACGGCGAGCATGGCGGCAGCGACTATGACCGGACCTACCCGGACTACGCCAAGCCGCGGATGTGGTGACGCCGCGCGCCGCTTGGTGCGCCGTTGCACAGGCGGTGTTCACCAGCACTATGAGCGAAACCGTGTCCTGATCCGTTTCACCCTGTGAACGGGATCGAAAGGACATCCGCATGAGCACACCTTCAACGACGCGCCGCGCCCTTCTGGCCGGATTTGCCGCCTCACCCATCGCCGTGGCCGGGGTGGGCGCCTTTCCCCGCGCGGCGCGTGCCCAGGCCCAGGCGGCGGGGCTGATCACGCCCAATGTCTGCATGGTGCTTCCGGAGACGACCGAGGGCCCCTACTACTTTGATCCCGAGCTTGTACGTCGCGACATAACCGAGGGGCGCCAAGGCGAAGCGATGCGCCTGCAGTTGCAGGTGGTTGATGCGGATTGCCAGCCGATCGAGGGCGCGCGCGTCGACATCTGGCATTGCGATGCGCGGGGCATCTACTCGGGCTATCGGAACAGGGGCACCGATGTCGATGCACGGGGAGAGACGTTCCTGCGCGGCACCCAATCCACCGACCCGCGTGGCGTGGCGACATTCGATACGATCTATCCCGGCTGGTACCCGGGCCGCACGACGCATATCCACTACAAGGTCTTCCTGGACGAACGCAGCGTTCTGACCAGCCAGATCTTCTTTCCCGATGCGCTGAGCGAATACCTGTTCCAGGCGGTTCCCCCCTACAACGAGCGCGAGGACCCGCGCGACACCAAGAACCGGGACGACTGGATCGCGCGACGCGCGGGCGAGGGCGCCTTTGCCGCGATCCGCGAACAGGTGTCGGGATATGACGCGGCGCTGGTTGTCGGGATCGACCCGGGCAAGGCGTGACCGGATCAACCCTCACAGGGGGGCAGTATCGTGCATGGGTTCAGGCCAGGGCCTTTTCGGCCTCGGCCAGCATCGAGCGCGCGCGGTCCACGGCCGAACTGGCCGCGTCCATAATGGCCTGGCCCGCTTCCACGTTGCCCTCTGCCTGTTTCGATACCGCCAGCGAGAAGGCCGCCTCGCTCAGGACCTGCATCCGGCGCAGGTGCGCGACGGCGTCCTGCAGCGCCATGTTGAGCGCCAGGGCGCGGGCCTCTTCCTCGGCGCTCTTGGCCAGGGCCGTCGCCTCGGCCGGGGCCAACTGGCGCAACTTGGAAACGGTGTCTGCTATCTGGCTGTTGACCTCGGTCCCGCCGGGGGCAGCCGCGCCGGACTCAGACCCCATGAGAAACCTCCGATCCCGAATGCTGCCCCATGCGTTTCAGCGCAGCGGCCAGAGCCGCGTCGGCAAGGACTTGCGTCGCCTCCTGCTGCGCGGCGGCGGCCTGCGTGCTGCTGGCCAGGGCGGCCACGAACCCCTGCGCCATGAGCGCCTGCGCCACGGAGCCTGCCGTGCCCAGCGTCATCAGCGCGGTCTGGCTGACAGTATCGGTGACCTGGCTGTTTGCCATGTTCGCCATGGTGATCCCCCCTACGGTGTCAGTCCGGCAGTGGCCCGTACGACGACGGCCTGCCGCAAGAGCGTCATGTTGGACGATCCGCTCTGGAGCGCCATCGCTCGCAGTCCCGCCGCGTTGGACGATGCCTGGAAACTGGCGGCGACGGCCTGTGCCGCTGCCTGTCCCAGGACCGACAGGTTGCTCTGACTGACGGCATCCGTGATCTGGGGATTCGCGGTTTCGGTCATGGTCATGCGCCTCCCGTGGCTGGTGTGGCACTCGGCGGTTCCGCCGTTTCGACGCTGTTCCGCAGGCTGTTGGTATTGTCCTTCAGGCTGTAAATCTGCATCACGCCCTGGTTCGTGGCGGCTTGGGCCAGGATCTGGGCCTGTTGCTGTGCGTTCACGGCGTTCTCGAACAGGATGCCCGTGCTGTGCGACATCGCCTGGTACAGCGACCCGAGGGCCATCGCAGGCGCTTCGCTGACAACCTTGACATTGGATTGCGTCACCGCGTCGGTCACTTGCGGATTGACGGTTTCGACCATGATGGCATTCCTTTTCAATCTTGTCCTGGGGCCAGGATCTTCGCGATGGCCGCTGCGGTTTCCTGCAGTTGCGCCTGTTGATGCACCTGTTGGGCCTCGACCGCCTCGAACATCATCCGAGAGATGTTTTCGGCGGTACGCAAACCGGCAAGGGCCACGGCCTCTGCAGAGTTGTGATCGTTTTCGGACATTTGCTTCCCCTGCGTCAGTTGACGTTAAGGGGGAGTAGAGTTTCTGAAAAGGATTATCTGGGTTGTATACCGCAGAGATACGGTCGGAACAAAAAAGACCCGCGGCCAGAGGGGGCACGGGTCCGAAGCAGGGACGCCGCCGGGGCGTCCCTTGGTGTTGAGACGTTCACATGTGGATCGGACCGTCGCCACAGGCCAGCGCCGCTTCGCGCACCGCCTCCGAGAAGGTCGGGTGCGCATGGCAGGTCAGCGCGACGTCCTCGGCCGAGGCGCCGAACTCCATCGCCACGCAGATCTCGTGGATCAGGTCACCCGCGCTCGGTCCGATGATGTGGCAGCCCAGCACGCGGTCGGTTTCCTTGTCCGCCAACAGCTTCACGAACCCGTCGCCCTGGAACACGGCCTTGGCCCGTCCATTGCCCATGAAGGAGAACTTGCCGACCTTGTAGGCGCGGCCCTCGTCCTTCAGCTCCTGCTCGGTCTTGCCGACCGAGGCCACCTCGGGTGCGGTATAGATCACGCCCGGGATCACGCCATAATTGACGTGGCCGTGCTTGCCCGCGATCACCTCGGCGCAGGCCATGCCTTCGTCCTCGGCCTTGTGTGCCAGCATCGGGCCGTCGATCACGTCGCCGATGGCATAGACGCCCGCCACGTTTGTGCGCCACTGCTTGTCGGTCTTGATCTGGCCGCGCTCGCTCATCTCGACGCCCAGCTTGTCCAGTCCCAGCCCTTCGGTGAAGGGGCGCCGCCCGGTTGCGCACAGCACCACGTCGGCGTCCACGGTTTCCTCGCTGTCGTCCTTGCGCAGCTTGTAGGTCACCTTGGCCTTGGTCTTGGTCGCCTCGACCTTTTGCACCGCAGCGCCCATGACAAAGCTCATCCCCTGCTTTTCGAGGATCTTCTTGAACTGGCGCTGGACCTCGGTATCCATGCCGGGCGTGATGGCGTCGAGGAACTCGATCACCTGCACCTCGGTGCCCAGACGGGCATAGACCGAGCCCATCTCCAGCCCAATGACACCGGCCCCGATGACGATCATCTTTTTCGGCACCTTGCCCAGCTCCAGCCCGCCGGTCGAGGTCACGACAATCTTTTCGTCGACGGTCACATCGGCGCCCGGCACGGGCGAGGCCTCGGAGCCGGAGGCGATGATGATGTTTTTGGCCTCGTGAACTTCGTCACCGACCTTGACCTTGCCCGCCTCGGGGATCGAGCCCCAGCCCTTGAGCCAGTCGATCTTGTTCTTCTTGAACAGGAATTCGATGCCCTTGGTGTTCTGGCCGATGACGTCGTCCTTGTAGGCCAGCATCTGTTTCCAGTCGACCGAGGGCGCCTTGCCCTTGAGGCCCATCTTGGCAAAGTTGTGCTCTGCTTCGTGCAGCTGGTGGCTGGCGTGCAAGAGCGCCTTGGAGGGGATGCAGCCCACGTTCAGGCAGGTGCCGCCCAGGGTCTCGCGCCCCTCGACGCAGGCGGTCTTCAACCCCAGTTGCGCGCAGCGGATCGCGGCGACGTAGCCGCCGGGGCCCGCGCCGATCACGATGACGTCGTATTGTGCCATGTCTTTTTCCTTTCGTTGTCTACCGGGGAAAGGGGGGCTGCCCCACCTGCTTGCGGCAGGTTCCCCGGGGGTATTTGCTGCCCGAAGCCGGGCAGGGGTGTGCGGGTTGGATCGGTCATATCAGGGCGTTCAGCAACATCAGGACCGTGGCGCCGAAGCCTGCCAGCCAGATCAGCGATCGCCAGGGCGCCCAGCCGTAGTAGTAGGCCGGGACATAGAGAATGCGTGCGAGCAGGTAGATACCGGAAAGCGCCGCCGTGATCCCGTTGCCCTGATCCGACCAGGTCGTGACGAAGACCGCGATGGAGAACAGGATCAGCCCCTCGAAATGGTTGTCGAGCGCGCGTTTCAGCCGGGCGGTCTTGACCGACAGCTGGTCCTCCAGAGATCCGCCCAGCCGGTCGCGATCACGAGGACTCGTGGTCTTGCCCATGCCCAGTTCGCGGTTGGCGGGCACGGACATCAGTACATACTGCACCACTTGCAACAGCGCGGCGAGGGTGAGAGCGGTGAGTTCGGGGGTCATCGCCTCCCCCCGTCCCGGCCGTGTCCCGGGACCTCTGACAGGCGGGGCGTTTCGATCATGCCGATGCCTTTCTGCGCGTCCAGGCCACGCGGTTCTCCGGGGTCAGCAACCGGGCGCGGGTGTCCCGGAACCACGCGTGGCAGGCGGCCTCGGCCTTTGCAATGGCCGGATCACGTCGCCAATCGGCCAGGGTTGCGCGCAGGGCCGGAGCGCGGTCGGCAAGGCGTCGTTCCTCGACCTCGTTTCGGTTGGCGGCACGATGCCACGCGCTGTTCAGGTGGTATTTGCCGGCACCTTGCTTGCCCTGGCCGTCGCCGCGATCGTTCTTCATCAGGAAACAGTCCTCGGACCGGATTGCGTAGTGAAACAATTGCGCGCTCCTTGCGCGAGCGGCGATGTAATGCGGGCGGAACCGGGCGCTTTTCGCATTGTAGAGCGTGCGATTGTCCAGCAATTCCCCATCGGGCGTCATCACCACGGGATCCGGCACCTGCGGGTCCAGCGGGTTGTGATCAGTGGCGCGGGCAAAGCTGGCCAGTTTGAACAGGCACTTTGTCTTGGTCTCGCGCGGGACGGGGCGCGGCTCGGCCATCGTGTTGCTCTCGGTCACCAGATCACCGGGCGTCCAGTCCGTCACGCCGCTGTCGCCAAAGGCGCGCCAGGGGATTGCGACGCAATCCGCCCGTGCGGTGCGGGCCAGCAGATCGGCCAGCGTGCCATCCAGCAGGGCGAGGAATTCGTCGCTGTCGATGTGCAAAACATGGGTGATGCCGTGATCGCGCGCACGCGCCAGGACCAGGTCCATGCCGCTGTCCTGCGGCGAGGCCCCTGCGGGCACCTCTTGCGCGATATGCATGACAAGCCCCTTGGCCGCCAGCGCATCCAGCAGCGCGTCCGAACCATCGGTGCAATTGTTCGTCACCACGATCACCCGGTCAAAGCCAAGCGCCCGGTGATGCGCCAGCCATTCCAGCACGAAGATGCCTTCGTTGCGCATGCAGACGGCGAGGGCGATCATTGCTCAGCCTCGAATTCGTCCATGAGCCGCGTGATTTCGGCCATATCGGCGGCCTCCAGAACTGTCTGGTCGGTGTCGTCGCGCAGCTCCTTCAGCAGGTGCCATTCCTCTTCGGTTCTCAGATGGCCGCGCGCAATCGCTTGGGTCGCCAGATCGCGCAGCAGCCCACTCTCGGCCATCAGGTCAAAGCCGAGCGTCGTCCGAAAATGCGCCAGAAACCCCTGTACGGCCTCGGTGAGGTCGGCGTTTCCTTGTTGCAAGTGCCTGCGCAACTCGCTGGCCGTGACAGAATACCAGGATTGAATATCGCGCAGGATAGAGCGGGCTCCGCGCGCATCGCGCGTCTGATCGAAGATAGTGATGAATTCGCTGCCCGGCACCACGATTTCATTCAAGTCCGGCTCTGTGCCGAACGCCTCTCTGTGAATCCGGATGCGCCATTCGCGGTACAGGTCGACACCGCGCGCAAGGCGTATGACGGCCGGGCGCAAGTCCGCTTTGGTGCTGTTCTGAGCCATGGGAATAGGCACTTTGCGACAGGGCGACGCGGTCCCGCAGGGCAGTGCGGGACCGCGGAAAGGATCACAGATCCATCAGCAACCGGCGCGGATCTTCCAACGCCTCTTTCACGCGGACAAGGAAGGTCACCGCGCCCTTGCCGTCGACGATGCGGTGATCGTAGCTCAACGCCAGGTACATCATCGGGCGGATCTTGATCTCGCCGTTGATGACCATCGGGCGATCCTGGATCTTGTGCATGCCGAGAATGCCCGACTGCGGGGGGTTCAGGATCGGCGAGGACATGAGCGAGCCATAGACACCACCGTTCGAGATGGTGAAGGTGCCGCCCTGCATTTCCGCCATCGACAGCTTGCCGTCGCGGGCGCGGCGGCCTTTCTCGCCGATCGCTTTCTCGATCTCGGCAAAGCTCATCTGGTCGGCATCGCGGATGACCGGAACCACGAGGCCCTGCGGCGTGCCCGCGGCGATGCCCATGTGCACGAAGTTCTTGTAGACGATCTCGTTGCCGTCGATCTCTGCGTTGACTTCGGGCACCTCCTTCAGCGCGTGGCAGCAGGCCTTGGTGAAGAACGACATGAAGCCCAGGCGCACGCCGTGCTTTTTCTCGAAGAGGTCCTTGTATTCCTTCCGCAGTGCCATCGTTTCCGTCATGTCCACCTCGTTGTAGGTGGTGAGGATCGCGGCGGTGTTCTGCGCGTCCTTGAGACGGCGGGCGATGGTCTGGCGCAGCCGGGTCATCTTGACCCGTTCCTCGCGGCCCGCGTCCTCGGCCGGAACAGGCGCGCGCGGCGCGGCGGCGGGGGCCGATGCGGCGGGCGCGGCCGAAGCGGCGGCCACGGCGGCGGCAACGTCGGCTTTGGTGGCGCGACCGTCACGGCCGGTGCCCTGCACCTGCTCGCGCTTGATCCCGGCCTCGGCCATGGCCTTTTCGGCGGCGGGGCCGTCCTTGATGTCCTTGCCCGGCCCCGCGTCGCCGGCGGGCGGGGTCTGGTACTGCTTGCCCTGCGCGGCCTCGTCCGGCGCCGGGGCGGCGGCCACGGCAGCCCCGCCCGAGGACAGGACCGCCAGCTTGGCGTCCGCCTGCACGGTGGTGCCTTCCTCGGCGACGATCTCTGTCAGCGTGCCTGCGGCGGGGGCGGGCACCTCGACCGAGACCTTGTCGGTTTCCAACTCGCACAGCATCTCGTCCTGCGCGACCGTGTCGCCGACCTTCTTGAACCAGGTCGAAACGGTCGCCTCGGACACGGATTCGCCCAGCGTCGGCACCATGACGTCGACATTCTCTCCGCCGCCGGTGCTTTCCTTGGCCTCGGCTGCCGGCTCGGGCTTGGCCGCGGGTGCGCTTTCGGCACCTCCAGCCCCTTCCGAGATATTGGCCAGGAGGGCATCGACGCCAACTGTCTCGCCTTCGGCGGCGACAATGTCGCTCAGCGTCCCGGCGACGGGCGAGGGCACCTCGACCGTGACCTTGTCTGTTTCAAGCTCGCAGAGCATTTCGTCCACCGCCACGGCATCGCCGGGCTTCTTGAACCAGGTTGCGACCGTTGCTTCGGTCACCGATTCCCCAAGCGTGGGAACACGCACTTCGGTCATGGTCTTACTTTCCTTCCACTGTCAGCGCTTCGTCAACAAGCGCCTCTTGCTGTGCTTTGTGCTGGCTGGCCAGGCCCGTGGCGGGGCTGGCCGACGTGGCGCGGCCCACGTAGCGCGGGCGCGGATGCGTGGCGCCGATGCGGCCCAGCACCCATTCGATATTGGGTTCGATGAAACTCCAGGCGCCCTGGTTCTTGGGCTCTTCCTGGCACCAGAGTATCTCGGCCCCCTTGAACCGTTCCAGTTCCTTGACCAGCGAAATCGCCGGGAAGGGATAGAACTGTTCGATCCTGAGCAGGTAGATGTCGTCGATGCCGCGCGCGTCGCGTTCCTCGAGCAGGTCGTAGTAGACTTTGCCGGAACACAAAACCACGCGCTTGATCTTGTCGTCCGCCACCAGCTTGGTTTCGCTCTCACCGGATTCCGCACTGTCCCAGAGAACCCGGTGGAACGAGGAATTGGTGGTGAACATGTCGGCGTTCGAAACGCAGAGCTTGTGCCGCAGCAGCGATTTCGGTGTCATCAGGATCAGCGGCTTGCGGAATGTCCGGTGCAGCTGACGGCGCAGGATGTGGAAATAGTTCGCGGGTGTCGAACAGTTCGCCACGATCCAGTTGTCCTGTCCGCACATCTGCAGGAAACGTTCCAGGCGCGCCGAGGAGTGTTCCGGGCCCTGGCCTTCGAAGCCGTGCGGCAGCAGGCAGACAAGGCCCGACATCCGCAGCCATTTCGATTCACCGGAACTGATGAACTGGTCGAACATGATTTGCGCGCCGTTGGCAAAGTCACCGAACTGCGCTTCCCACAGGGTCAGCGCGTTGGGTTCGGCCAGCGAATAGCCGTATTCGAACCCAAGCACCGCGTATTCCGACAGCGCACTGTCGATCACCTCGAACCGGGCCTGCCCTTCGCGGATGTTGTTCAGCGGGTAGTAACGTTCTTCCGTTTCCTGGTTCACGATGCCCGAATGACGCTGCGAGAAGGTACCGCGGGTCGAGTCCTGGCCCGCCAGGCGCACCGGGTAGCCCTCGAGCTGCAGCGAGCCGAAGGCCAGCGCCTCTGCGGTGGCCCAGTCGAACCCTTTGCCGGTCTCGAACATCTTGGCGCGGCTTTCCAGCAGGCGGCCCACCGTGCGGTGCACCGGGAAACCGTCGGGCAGATGGGTCAGGGCCTTGCCGACGTCGGCCAGGTCCTTCTCGGAGATCGAGGTCTGGCCGCGCTGGTACTTGCCCTCTTTCTGCTTGTCGAGGTGGCTCCACCGGCCATCCAGCCAGTCCGCCTTGTTCGGGCGATAGACCTTGCCGGCCTCGAATTCCTCGTTCAGCAGCGCCTGAAAGGCGGCCTTCATGTCCTCGATCTCGCCCTCGGGGATCAGCCCGTCCTTGACCAGCCGTTCGGTATACAGCGTCAGCGTGGTCTTCTGCTTCTTGATCTTGTTGTACATGATCGGGTTGGTGAACATGGGCTCGTCGCCCTCGTTGTGACCGAACCGGCGATAGCAAAAGATGTCGATGACCACGTCCTTGCCGAACTTCTGACGGAACTCGGTCGCGACCTTGGCGGCATGCACCACGGCCTCGGGGTCGTCGCCGTTGACGTGGAAGATCGGCGCCTCGACCACCAGCGCGTTGTCGGTGGGATAGGGCGACGAGCGCGAAAAGTGCGGCGCCGTGGTAAAGCCGATCTGGTTGTTCACGACGATATGGATCGTGCCGCCGGTGCGGTGCCCGCGCAGACCGGACAGCGCGAAACATTCCGCGACGACGCCCTGGCCGGCAAAGGCCGCGTCGCCGTGCAGCAGGATCGGCATGACCTGGATGCGGTCATGGTCGTGGTACTGGTCCTGCTTGGCGCGGACCTTGCCCAGGACAACCGGGTTCACCGCCTCGAGGTGCGAGGGGTTGGCGGTCAGAGACAGGTGGACGGGGTGGCCGTCAAAGGTGCGGTCAGAGGAGGCACCGAGGTGGTATTTCACGTCACCCGATCCATCCACGTCCTCGGGCTTGAAGCTGCCGCCCTGGAATTCGTTGAAGATCGCCTTGTAGGGCTTGTTCATCACGTTGGCGAGCACCGACAGGCGGCCGCGGTGCGGCATCCCGATGACGATTTCCTTGACGCCCAGGTTACCGCCGCGCTTGATGATCTGCTCCATCGCGGGGATCAGGCTTTCGCCACCATCGAGGCCGAACCGCTTGGTGCCCATGTACTTGACGTGCAGGAACTTCTCGAAACCCTCGGCCTCGACCATCTTGTTCAGGATCGCCTTGCGCCCCTCGCGGGTGAACTTGACCTCCTTGCCAAAGCCCTCGATCCGCTCCTTGAGCCAGCTGGCCTGCTCGGGGTCCGAGATGTGCATGTACTGCAGGGCGAAGGTGCCGCAATAGGTGCGCTTGATGATCGACAGGATCTCGCGCAGCGACGCGATCTGCAGGCCCAGAACATTGTCGATGAAGATCGGGCGATCCATGTCGCCCTCGGTGAAGCCATAGGACTTCGGGTCCAGCTCGGGGTGGTTCGAGGTGTCGCGCAGGCCCAGCGGGTCAAGGTCGGCGGCCAGGTGGCCCCGGATCCGGTAGGCGCGGATGATCATCAGGGCGCGAATGCTGTCCAGCACGGCGCGCTGGACCTGGTCGTCGGTGACCTTGACGCCCTGTTCCTCGGCCTTGTCCTTGATCTTCTTGCCGGCGCCCTTGGCCTCGGCGGGAACGGCGGGCATGGGCCATTCGCCGGTCAGTGCCCCGGTCAGATCGTCCTCGGGCGCGGGCGGCCAGTCCGTGCGGGCCCAGCTGGGACCGCTGGCCTCCTTGCGCACGTCCACCTCTGCATCGCCCAACTGGCGAAAGAACTCGGCCCAGGCGTCGTCGACCGCGTTCGGATCGGCGGCATAGCGGGCGTACATCTGTTCGAGGTACTCCGCGTTGTGCCCCTGCATGAAGCTGGAGGCATGGAAGAGGTCATTGGGGCTTTGGTCGGTCATTGAGGCACCTCGTTGGGGTTGGGACCGTATTCGTTGGGACCGGGGTGAATGGACAAGTCTGTAGATCTGGCGGGATCATCCGGGGTCAGGGCGGCGGAGGCCCAACCGGCAAGGCAGAGCGTCAGAAGGGCGGCGCCGGTCAGCAGGTTCACCAGACGCCACATGCGGCCCTGTCCGTCTTGCGGGGGTGTTCCTGTCATCGCAACGTCTCCGCGCGCCAGTCCAGACCCCAGTATGCCACGCCATCGGTCGCCGTGAAGACAAATGCGGCGCGGTGGTAACTCTCGCGGCTTTCGCCAGAGCCGTACCCCGCATCGAACCGCCACACGGTTGTGTCGTCCATCTGCCCTTTCGCAACGAATGGCAGCGCGGCCGCGATCCCTTCGGCGGCGCTGTTGTCATCGGGCAGGACGGCAAGGCAAGTCCGGTCCTTGAACTCGGGGTGCAGCCCGTCAGCGATGAACATCCAACCGCCCGCGCCATCGGTCATCGTGAAAATGCCGTCGCGGGCGATCCTGCCGGCCATGATGTCGCGCTGGAACGCAAGTTCCTCCTGCGTTTCCTCGGGCGGCAGCTGGCCATCGGCCAGGCGACGGGCCACATGCCATTCCGCCAGAATGCGCAGGCCTTCGGCGTCGGTGGTTTCGGTCCAGCCGTCGGGCAGGCCCGTGAAGGGGTTGGCATTTTCTGCACTGGGGGCACCGCAGTAGCGATCGAAAAAGCCCAGCGCCTCGGCGGGTGTCATGGCCGAGACCGGCTCTGCCAACGCGATCAGGGCAAAGGCCACCAGCGCGCTCTGGCAACCTGCCTTTGCCGGCCTTGTTGTGACACTGCGTGCCATCTCGCTCTCCACCGCCCCTGGGCTGATCCGGGGCCTTCTGTTGTGGTGCCCGGTCCGGATTTCTCCGGGCCGGGGCGTTTGTTCAGGTCATTCCGGGCAGGGCGCCCGGCGCCGCGATCAGCCGATTGCTTTCAGCACGGCCTCGCCAAGGGTCGCGGGGCTGTCGGCCACCACGATGCCGGCGGCGTTCATCGCCTCGATCTTGTCGTCGGCCCCGCCCTTGCCGCCGGCGACGATCGCGCCCGCGTGGCCCATGCGGCGTCCCGGAGGCGCCGTGCGGCCGGCGATGAAACCGGCGGTCGGCTTGGAACGGCCCTTCTTGGCCTCGTCCTTGAGGAACTGCGCCGCTTCTTCCTCGGCGGAGCCGCCGATCTCGCCGATCATGATGATAGCCTCGGTCTCGTCATCGGCCAGGAACCACTCCAGCACGTCGATATGCTCGGTGCCCTTGATCGGGTCGCCGCCGATGCCGACGCAGGTCGACTGGCCCAGGCCCACGTCGGTGGTCTGCTTGACCGCCTCGTAGGTCAGCGTGCCCGAGCGCGAGACCACGCCCACCTTGCCGCGCTTGTGGATGTGGCCGGGCATGATGCCGATCTTGCAGGCATCCGGCGTGATGACACCGGGGCAGTTCGGGCCGATCAGCACCGAGTTCGAGGTTTCCAGCGCACGCTTGACCCGCATCATGTCCAGAACCGGGATGCCCTCGGTGATGCAGACGATCAGCTCCATCTCGGCGTCGATCGCCTCGAGGATCGAATCCGCGGCGAAGGGCGGCGGGACATAGATCACCGAGGCATTGGCCTCGGTCACATGCTTGGCCTCGTGGACCGAGTTGAAGACCGGCAGGTCCAGGTGGGTCTGGCCGCCTTTGCCCGGGGTCACGCCGCCGACCATCTTGGTGCCGTAGGCAATCGCCTGCTCGGTGTGGAAGGTGCCTTGCGAGCCAGTAAGGCCCTGGCAGATCACTTTGGTGTTTTCATCGATGAGGACGGCCATGTGCTTTCCTGTCTTTGGGTGATGATCAAGCAGCGCAGCTGCGCGGCGTCGGGTTGGGCCTGCAAGCAGGCGATGAAAGGGGCCACTGGTCAGAAAGTCTCAATGTGATCGACCTCCTGTCTTGCGGCGTCTTCGGTGCGTTTCGCCACCGTCATCTCGTCCCACCAGTCCAGCAGGACCTCGATGGCGACACGGGCGACGGCATCGGCCTCGTCGTCCGCGTCCTGCGCCTGGGGCGCGGGCAATGCACGCTCGGGGAACAGCGTCTCCCGCTCGGGGAAATAGGTTTCCAGGATCGCCTTCTCGTGCGGGGCGTTGCGGCGGCGGATCTCCTGCGCCTGTTCCGGCGTCAGGCGCAGTTTCTCGCGGCCCGCGGCGGCCCCGTCCAGGGCCTGGACCAGGCGCGCGCGAAAGCCGGCGGGCAGGCGATCCTCGAGTTCCGGCAGCAGTCTGTTCATCCGGACAAGAAAGGGCACGGCCTCGGGCCAGTAGGCCTCGTTGCTGCGTTCCGAGATCGACAGGTCGGCCGGGTTCACCCCGAAGAGGCCGAAGAAATCCTGCATCAGGTCGCCGCCCACCAGGGTGCTGCGGTCGAACAGGCGCACATGCAGGCGGTCGCGCCCCACATGGGCCGCCCAGCGGTCCAGCACCGCGCGTGTGTCATAGAGGGCCGGGCTTTGCATGAACTCGTCCAACGTGTGCGACACGCCCCCGCGCAGGGTCTGGGAGTAGCGGCTGAGGATGCGGTCTTCCTGGCGGCGGATGTAGACGAGATAGGTCACCTCGTCGAACCGCGGTTCGATCAGGTCGCGCAGGATGCGGAACTGTTCATCCGTGCGCACGCTCAGCGACAGGTCCTCGCAGGACAACAACACCGTGCCGGGGCCTTGCAGGTTGGCGACCTCGTTGATCGCGTTGTGCAGTCGGGCCGGGAAGCCCTGCACGAAGGCCGCGCGTTTCTCTGGCGTGTCCAGCGGCAGGCGGCGCGCGATATACTGTGGCAGCGTCTCCCCAGAAGCGAGCTGGACGTAGGCCGACAAAGAAATCTGCGCGTAGCGCTCGCCGTAGAGATTGGGAAAGAACAGCCCGCGCGACTTGAGCAGGCCCCAGTTGGCATGCAGCACCGACTGGATCGCGGTCGTGCCCGTCTTGGACAGGCCGATATGCACCACACAGCGCCGCGTCCCGTTGGAACGGGGGGCGAAGGGGCTCTGTGCGGCGGTTTCGGTCATCTTGCTGGCGGGCTCTCGTTCTGTGTCGTGTCTGTGTTGCGTGTCTACTGTGCGGCCCAGGTCCGGAACTCGGCGCGTCGGTCTGCAAAGCAGTGACCTTCGATCCAGGCCATCGTCTCAGCGTTGCGGGCGGCAATGGCGCTGCGGGTCTCCGCGGAAAGGCTGGGCCGTTTGGGAGCACGCGCCAGTGGCATCAGCCCGCGCAGCCCGTCCCGGAAAGAGGTGTTGAGCCGCTTTGCGCGCGTCTCGACCGCGCCTGCCGGGAGGCCCAGAACACGCGCGAAATCCTCGATCAGGCCGTTTCCGCGCAGCCAGTCTTCGCGGAATAGCCGCACGTCCAGCGCCTCGGGGCCCACGGCCTGCTGCCACATGCCCAGAAGCCGGGCAAAGGGCGCCTGGCCGATGCGTTGCGCGAAGTCCGCGAGGGATTCGCCCTGACCGCTTCTGCGCTTGTGGTGGCCGTACAGGCTCACAAGCCAGGGTTCGGGATGGCGGATATAGGCCACGTAGCGGACACGGCTGAAAAGCGAGGACAGCCAGCCGGCCAGGGCCTGCATGGCGGCGGGCGTCATGTTCCGCCCCACCAGCGCCTCGCTCGATCCGACCCAGGTGTCGAAACCGCCGCTGGCCACCCGTGCCTCGAAGTCGCGGCGGAAGGTCTCTGCCACGCGATCTTGGCTTGCACGATCGGTGATGCCCAGAACGTCGTTCATCGGGCGCGCGGGCACGTCTTCGCCGGCCAGCGTACAGGCCAGGACCTGCAACTGCGGATTGGTGCAGACTACGTCGGCGCGCGGGTCCATCCGGCGATACCAGATGCCCTGGTCGGCCAATGCCGAGGCCTGTTCGGCCAGCCATTGCTGCAGGGCGGTCGAGCCGCATTTGTTGAAGCCGATATGAAGGATGGCGTCGGGCATGACGATGTCTGGATAGGCTCTCAGTTCTGGATCGGGCGGGGGCAGCGGGGATCGCGGCGGGCGTCCCGCCACTCTCGCGCAAGGATCCCCCGGTGCCCCGAAAGGCACCGGGGGACGTTGATCAGCCCTTGACCGCTTTTACGATCTTCTCGGCGCCGTCCTTGAGGTCGTCCGCGGCGATCACGTCGAGGCCGGAGTTCGAGATGATCTCCTTGCCCTTCTCGACGTTGGTGCCTTCAAGGCGCACGACCAGCGGAACCTGCAGGCCCACCTCTTTCACTGCGGCGATCACGCCCTCGGCGATGACGTCGCAGCGCATGATGCCGCCGAAGATGTTGACCAGGATGCCCTTCACGTTCGGGTCGCTGGTGATGATCTTGAAGGCCTCGGTCACTTTCTCTTTGGTGGCGCCGCCACCCACGTCGAGGAAGTTGGCCGGTTCCGCACCGTAGAGCTTGATGATGTCCATCGTGGCCATCGCAAGGCCGGCACCGTTGACCATGCAGCCGATCTCGCCGTCCAGCGCGATGTAGTTCAGGTCGTACTTGGAGGCCTCCAGTTCCTTTGGGTCCTCCTCGGTGGTGTCGCGCAGCTCGGCGATGTCGGCGTGGCGGTAGACCGCGTTGCCGTCAAAGCCCATCTTGGCGTCGAGGCATTTCAGATCGCCCGCGTCGGTCACGATCAGCGGGTTGATCTCCAGCATCTCCATGTCCTTCTCGAGAAAAAGCTTGTAGAGCGTGCCCATGAGCGCGACGCACTGCTTCACCTGCTTGCCGGTCAGGCCAAGGTTGAAGGCGATGCGGCGACCGTGAAAGGCTTGGTAGCCGGTGGCCGGGTCGACGCTGAACGACAGGATCTTTTCCGGGGTGCTTTCGGCCACTTCCTCGATGTCCATGCCGCCCTCGGTCGAGGCGACAAAGGACACGCGGCTGGTCTGACGATCGACGAGCAGCGCCAGGTACATCTCGGTCTCGATGCCCGAGCCGTCCTCGATGTAGATGCGGTTGACCTGCTTGCCGGCATCGCCGGTCTGCTTGGTCACCAGGGTACGGCCCAGCATCCGCTTGGCCTCCATCTCGGCCTCTTCCACGGATTTGGCCAGGCGCACGCCGCCTTTCTCGCCGGCGTCGGCTTCCTTGAAGGAGCCCTTGCCGCGGCCGCCCGCGTGGATCTGTGCCTTGACGACCCAGAGCGGACCGTCCAGCGCGCCGGCGGCGGTCTTGGCTTCTTCGGCTTTCAGAACAACGCGGCCGTCCGAGACAGGCGCCCCGTAGCTGCGCAGGAGGGCCTTGGCCTGGTATTCGTGGATGTTCATGGGTCGTCTGTCCCCGTGTTGCTGCGGATTTTCCCTACCTAGGCAGTCTACGGGGGCGGTTAGAACCGAAATTTTCCCACATCGGCGAGATAAGGCCGGTTTTTCCGCATTTGTGATCACAGCCCCGAAAGCTGTGATCACATATTCGCAACCCCTTATCGGACAGGTGATTCGCAGCGAGCGCTACCATGTCGCGTGATGCGGGAAACAATCCATCCGGATAGTTGGCCCCCTGTTGTCCTTGCGTCATCCGGGGGCCTGAACGCAGGAACGCCCGGGCGCGGGCGCCCGGGCGTTCCGAAAGTTCGGTCTTCTGTGCGGGTTACGCCAGCGAGCTGTCGATGCCCTTGCAGGCCTCGACCAGGCCCTGAACCGCCTTGACCGAGGTGTCGAACATTTCCTGCTCTTCCTTGGTCAGCTTGATGTTCACGATCCGCTCGATGCCGCTGGCGCCGATTACCGTGGGCACGCCGACATACATGCCGTTCAGGCCGAATTCGCCATCGCAGTATGCGGCGCAGGGCAGGACGCGCTTCTGGTCCTTGAGATAGGCCTCTGCCATCTCGATGGCCGAAGTGGCCGGCGCGTAAAAGGCCGAGCCGGTTTTCAGCAGGCCGACGATCTCGGCGCCGCCATCACGGGTGCGCTGCACGATGGCGTCGATCTTGTCCTTGGTGGTCCAACCCATGTCGATCAGGTCGGGCAGGGGGATGCCGGCAACGGTCGAGTAGCGGACCGAGGGCACCATCGTGTCGCCGTGACCGCCCAGGACAAAGGCGGTGACATCCTTCATCGAAACGCCGAATTCGAGGCTCAGGAAGTGGCGGAAGCGGGCCGAATCCAGCACGCCGGCCATGCCGCAGACCTTGTTCGCGGGCAGGCCCGAGAACTGCTGCAGGGCCCAGACCATCGCGTCCAGCGGGTTGGTGATGCAGATGACGAAGGCGTTGGGCGCGTGCTCGGCGATGCCCTCGCCGACCGACTTCATGACCTTGAGGTTGATGCCCAGCAGGTCGTCGCGGCTCATGCCCGGCTTGCGCGGCACACCGGCGGTCACGATGCAGACGTCCGCACCGGCAATGTCGGCGTAGTCCTGCGTACCTTTCAGCGCGGCGTCGAAGCCTTCCGAGGGGCCGGACTCGGCGATGTCGAGCGCCTTGCCCTCGGGCGTGCCCTCGGCGATGTCGAACAGGACGACGTCGCCCAGTTCCTTCATTGCTGCGAGGTGGGCAAGCGTGCCACCGATCTGTCCCGCGCCGATCAGGGCAATCTTGGGTCTGGCCATGAATTCATCTCCGCCTTGCGTGAATTTGGCGCTTTGCGTACGCGCAGACGCGCCGCTTCGCAAGGGTGCTGCGTTGCGGCGCTTGGTCCGGAGGCCTTGTAGGTAGCGCTAAAGGCACGATAAGAACCTGTCACCGGGGAAAATTTCGCCGAGGCAAGCATGGAACTCTTCACGCCTTCCGTCTTCGCGGTGGCGATCCCGGCAGTGATCTTCGCAGGCATTTCCAAGGGTGGTTTCGGCTCAGGCGTGGCCTTTGCCAGCGCCTCGATTCTGGCGATCGTGCTGGATCCGGGCGTTGCGCTGGGGCTGATGTTGCCGCTCTTGATGCTGATCGACGTGGCCAGCCTGCCTGCCTACTGGCGCAAGTGGGACTGGGCGTCGGTGCGGGTGCTGCTGATCGGTTCGCTCCCGGGCACGATTCTCGGCGCGCTCTTCTATGCATGGACCGACCCAGATGCGATCCGGTTGCTGATCGGATCGATCGCGCTGCTTTTCGTGGCCTGGCGGATGGCGCAGGCCACGCGTCTGATCCGGTTGGGCGAGACCGAATTCTCTCCCGGGGTGGGACTGGCGTTGGGGGGCTTGCTGGGCTTCACCAGTTTCGTCAGTCACGCGGGCGGGCCGGCGGCCTCGGTCTATCTGCTGGGCCGGAAACTGGGCAAGACGACCTTCCAATCAACGACCGTGCTGATCTTCTGGGCGGTGAACCTGTCGAAATCCGGCATCTATGCCGGCATGGGGATCTTCACCTGGGACATGCTGAAGCTGGACCTGTTCCTGATCCCCTTTGCGCTGCTTGGCACATGGCTGGGGGTCAAGGCGCATCACATGCTGCCCGAACGGCTGTTTTTCGGCATTGCCTACGTCGCATTGACCCTGACGGGCGCAAAACTGGTCTTCGATGCGCTGACCTGAACGGTCATGGAACCGGAACGCCCCGCGGGCCCCCGGTTCCCTTGGCTTCACGCATCGTCCCCCTTGGGCGGCAGGGCCTCGGCCAGTTCCTCGAAGGATTGCCCGCTGGCGACAAGGCAGGTTATTCCGTTGGCCATCGTCACCGTGATCGTCCACGAGCCGGATTCGAGAGAGGCAAAGACCTCCATCACCGCGTTGTTGGCGCCCAACCCCATGCTCTGTCGGGTTTCACCGTATTTCGTGGACAGGCGATCGATCACCTGGTCGCGCGGGGCGCAATGGCGCGGGTTCTGTGCCTCGACATAAGTGGCCGCGCCCAGCACAAGACCTGCCGAGAGCATCGCGAGCTTGATGTATTTCTCAGTCATAATGTCACCTTTCGGCTGCGCGCCGGGCGGATGATGACGCGGCTTTGCCGCGCGCCCGGCACAGGGTAGGTCCCCTCGGTTTCGGCGTGCCGCCCCTGTGGCCCGACCCGCCTTGCCGCTTTGACGGCATGGGATCATCGTCCACCCGGTCGCGCTACAATCAGGTTAACGCACCGTGCGTTGCGTCGAGTCCGCCCCGCTTTCGGCACCATTGTGCACCAAAATATGCCGAATTGCTGCAATGCGGCGAATTCGGCCTTGAATTATCCCTCCAAAAATGCGCATTACCGCGCAACATTATTTCACGAGGAGGCTCTGATGGACCTGCGCGCGCGCCCTTACCGTTCCGTTCTGTACATCCCCGGCTCCAAGGAGCGGGCGTTGGAAAAGGCCCGTGCCATGCCCATCGACGCCATCATCTTCGACCTCGAGGATGCTGTCGCCCCCACCGAGAAACCTGCGGCCCGCGCGACCCTGGCAGAGGCATTGACCCGCCCCTATGGCAACCGGACGCGCATCGTGCGCATCAACGGGTTCGACACGGAATGGGGCGAGGCCGATGCCAAGGCCGCCGCCGCGATGGACTGTGACGCCATCCTGCTGCCCAAGGTCGAATCCACCGCCCAGCTTGACGCCCTGGCAGAGCTGACGGACAAGCCGCTCTGGGCGATGATGGAAACGCCCGCCGGCATGTTGGCCGCGAACCAGATTGCCGCCCATCCGCGCCTGCAGGGCATGGTCATGGGCACCAACGATCTCGCAAAGGAACTCAATTCCCGCTTTCGCACCGACCGGCTGCCGATGCTGACCGGGCTCGGGCTTTGCGTGCTGGCCGCCAAGGCGCATGGCAAGGTCATCGTCGATGGCGTCTACAATGCCTTCAAGGACGACGCTGGCCTGCAAGAGGAATGCGCCCAGGGCCGCGACATGGGCATGGACGGCAAGACGCTGATCCATCCCTCCCAGGTCGACATCGCCAATGCCGCGTTTGCCCCCGGCGCCGAGGAAATCGACCTGGCCCGGCGCCAGATCGATGCCTTCGAGGAGGCCGAGAAGGCAGGGCAGGGGGTTGCCGTGGTCGATGGCAAGATCGTCGAGAACCTGCATGTCGAAACCGCCCGCAAGACCCTCGCCAAGGCCGAGGCCATTGCGGCCCTGGCCGATTAACAGCAGGGTCCCGGCGAACAGCTAGGGAGACCAGCCATGCTTCTATTGATTCTCGGTGTCGCGCTCTGGTGGGCGGCGCATCTCTTCAAGCGGATGGCCCCCGGCCTCCGCGAACCGATGGGCGACAAGGGCAAGGGCCTGGTCGCACTGGCGCTGCTTGTCAGCGTGGTGATGATGATCTTCGGCTACCGGATGGCCGACGGTGCCTTTTTCTGGGGCCGTCATCCGGCGAGTGTCGGCATCAACAACCTGCTGATCCTCGTGGCCATCTTCATGATGAGCCCCGCACCGAAAAAGGGGCGCCTGCTGGCGGGGATGCGTCACCCGATGCTGACCGGCTTTTTTCTCTGGGCCGTGGCGCACATCCTGGTGAATGGCGACGTGCCCAGCCTTGTCCTTTTCGGCGGTCTGGCCACCTGGGCCGTCGTCGAGATGATCGTCATCAACCGTGCCGTGCCAAACTGGACGCCTCCCGCACCGGGCCCGATCAAGAAAGACGTGATCTTCCTTGTCGCCTCGATCGTTCTCCTGATGGTGATCGGCTACATCCACAAATGGCTTGGCTACAACCCCTTCGGATAAGCTCATGAAACTCTATCGCTTTCTCTCCGAGGACGACACCTCGGCCTTTTGCCACAAGGTCACCGCCGCCCTGAACAAGGGCTGGGAACTGCACGGTGCGCCCACCTATGCCTTTGACGCCGCCAATGGCGTCATGCGCTGTGGTCAGGCGGTCGTGAAGGAGGTGGACGGCACCTACACCCCTGACACCAAGCTGGGAGATCACTGAGACATGGCCAAGACCAATCCGGGCCGCTTCTTCGAAGACTACACCGTGGGCGAGGTCATCGACCACGCCGTGCCGCGCACCGTGTCCGGGGGAGAGCGCGCGCTGTACCACGCGCTCTATCCGATGCGCCACGCGCTCTATTCCTCGGATGAATTCGCGCGGTCCTGCGGTCTGGCGGCGGCGCCGATCGACGATCTGGCCGCCTTTCACATCGTCTTCGGCAAGACGGTCCCGGATGTCTCTCTGAACGCCGTCGCGAACCTCGGCTATGCCGAGGGCCGCTGGCTGAAACCGGTCTGGCCGGGCGACACCCTTCGTTCGCAGTCCGAGGTCATCGGCCTCAAGCAGAACTCGAACGGGCGTACCGGCGTGGTCTACGTCCGTTCGCGTGGGCTGAACCAGCGCAACGAGACGGTCATGGAATATGCCCGTTGGGTCATGCTGCGCAAACGCGACCTGGATGCGCCTGCGCCCGAGACAGTGATCCCGGACCTCAAGAAAAGTCTGGCGGCAGAGGATCTCGTGGTGCCCGAGGGGCTGGATTTCACCAACTACGACTTCACCCTTGCGGGCGAAAAGCACCGTCTGTCCGACTACGAGATCGGCGAGACCATCGACCATGTCGATGGCGTCACCATCGAGGAAGCCGAACACATGATGGCCACGCGCCTGTGGCAGAACACCTCCAAGGTGCATTTCGACGTCACCGCGCGCCCCGACCAGCGGCTGATCTACGGCGGGCACGTCATCTCGATGGCCCGCGCGCTGTCGTTCAACGGTCTGGCCAATGCGCAGGTCATCGCCGGTCTGAACGGCGGCGCCCATGCCAACCCCTGTCTTGCCGGCAATACCGTCAAGGCCTGGTCCGAGGTGTTGGACAAGGCGGAAACTTTGGCCCCCGGTGTGGGCGCCATTCGCCTGCGGCTGGTGGCGACCAAGGGCGGCGCGCCGTTCGAACTCAAGGGACCGGATGGCAAGTATCTGCCCGACGTGCTGCTTGACCTCGATTACTGGGCGCTGATGCCGGTCTGACCCGGCCGTATGCGGCGCATCACGCCCTGATCGAGTACAAAGACAGCAAAGGACCCCGCGGCCAGGCGGCTGCGGGGTCTTTTTCTTGGGAGGAATGTTACAATTCGTTTACAGGTTTCTTCGGACGAATGTGAATCGGGGCGCAGAGTGGAGGTCGGACCATGCACCTGAACGGATTGCCGAAGTCGTCGCAGGACATGTTGAAGGTGCCTCAACGGGATGTGCCCAGGGTTATTCGTGGCATGCTCAGCACACGATCCTTTTCCTCACTCCTGCGGGATATCCACGGAGACCTGGCAGCGCCGGATCCAAAGCTGCGCGAACAGGCCCGGCTTGCGCTGCGCCACCTGGGGTTCCCGGACTGACGTATTCGCGCGGTCCGATCACCGGGATCGTTGCCGCCTCGTTCTGACTGCGCGGGCAAAAATCCTCCTCCCTGCCGGGATGCGTCCTTACGTTGACATCTTTCCGCTGTATTGCGGGGCATGCGTCCCGTGACATCGCGTGATCCGGGCATTGGTTCGGACCGGGCATTTTTCATGACAGCGGCCATGAATTGATGCTTATCCCGACCGAATCCGTCATAATCTTCCGCGCGAACTTGCCAAACAGGGCGCGCGGGATCGGGGATCGCGTTAGCGCAAAAATGTGATCACGCACTCCAAAAGTGTGATCACAAAGTCAAGAAATCCCGCCGATTGCGCCAAAAAACCGCAGAAATACGACAGCGGGCCTCGTGACACGGCCCTTGAAAGCATTAAACAGAAGGCGACGGAACCGAAAGGACATCATTCATGGCCGACGTGAACCGGGGCAACCGCCCGCTCTCACCGCACCTGCAGGTCTACCGCCCCCAGCTGACATCGATCAGTTCGATCCTCACGCGCATCACCGGGAATGCCCTTCTGGTCGGCGCGCTGCTGGTGGTCTGGTGGTTCCTGGCCGCCGCCACTTCCGAAGCCTACTTTGCCACCGCCGATGCGGTCCTGACCTCGTGGTTCGGCGACCTTGTCATGTTGGGATCGGTCTGGGCACTCTGGTATCACCTGCTCGCCGGCGTGCGCCACATCATCTGGGACGAGGCGAAGATGCTCGAACTGGACAAGGCCGAAATGCTGGGCTGGGCCGTGATCATCGGCTCTGTTGTCCTGACCCTTTTCACCATCATCGTCGTCTGAGGAGGCCCGCACAATGGCATTTCTGACCGACCGCAAGCGCGCCATTGGCTGGGGCGCGGCCAAGACAGGCACCGAACATCATTGGGCGATGAAGAAAAGCTCGGTGGCGCTGCTGATCCTCGTCCCGCTCTTCATCTTTACCTTCGGCGGCGCGCTTGGGGGCACCTATGAAGAGGTGACCGCCTATTTCGCGCGTCCCTTCCCGGCGATCGTCGCGGCACTGACCATCCTCGTGGGCTTTCATCACTTCAACATGGGTGTGCAGGTGCTGATCGAGGACTACGTTCATGGCGCGATGGAAAAGATCCTGATCCTCGCCATGACCTGCCTCAGCTACGGCGCCGCCGCCGTCGGCCTCTTCGCCATCGCGCGACTCGCGCTCTGAGGCGCCCGCAGACCCCTACCGCCAGAGACGGCGCTCTCACGGATCGCCGTCCCCCGCACAGATGAACAGGTAAACACCAATGGCAGCATACGAATACGAGACGCATGATTATGACGTCGTGGTTGTCGGGGCTGGCGGCGCGGGTTTGCGCGCCACGCTCGGCATGGCCGAACAGGGCCTGCGCACCGCCTGCGTGACCAAAGTTTTCCCGACCCGCTCGCACACCGTAGCAGCCCAAGGCGGTATCGCCGCCTCGCTGTCGAACATGGGGCCCGACAACTGGCAGTGGCACATGTACGACACCGTCAAGGGGTCGGACTGGCTGGGCGACACCGACGCGATGGAATACCTCGCCCGCGAGGCGCCCAAGGCGGTCTACGAACTGGAACACTACGGCGTGCCCTTCAGCCGGACCGAAGAGGGCAAGATCTATCAGCGTCCCTTCGGCGGCCACACCACCGAATTCGGCGAAGGCCCGCCCGTGCAGCGCACCTGCGCCGCGGCCGACCGCACCGGCCACGCCATCCTGCACACGCTCTATGGCCAGAGCCTCAAGAACAACGCCGAGTTCTACATCGAGTATTTCGCCATCGACCTGCTGATGGAAAATGGCGAGTGCAAGGGCGTCCTCTGCTGGAAGCTGGACGACGGCACCTTCCACGTCTTCAACGCCAAGATGGTCGTTCTGGCCACCGGCGGCTATGGCCGTGCCTACTTCTCGGCCACCTCGGCCCATACCTGCACCGGTGACGGCGGCGGAATGGTGGCCCGCGCGGGCCTGCCGCTGCAGGACATGGAATTCGTCCAGTTCCACCCCACCGGTATTTACGGCTCGGGTTGCCTCATCACCGAAGGCGCACGGGGCGAGGGCGGCTACCTGACCAACTCCGAGGGCGAGCGCTTCATGGAACGCTACGCGCCGACCTACAAGGATCTCGCGCCGCGCGACTATGTCAGCCGTTCGATGACGATGGAGATCCGCGAAGGCCGGGGCGTGGGTGCCGAAGGCGATCACATCCACCTCAACCTCAGCCACCTGCCCGCAGAGGCGCTGGCCGAACGTCTGCCGGGCATCTCGGAATCGGCCAAGATCTTTGCCGGTGTCGACGTGACCAAGGAACCGATCCCGGTCCTGCCCACCGTGCACTACAACATGGGCGGCATCCCGACGAACTACTGGGGCGAGGTCCTGAACCCGACCGAGGAGGATCCGACCGCCGTCGTGCCGGGCCTCATGGCCGTGGGCGAGGCGGGTTGTGCCAGTGTGCACGGCGCCAACCGTCTCGGCTCCAACTCGCTCATCGACCTCGTGGTCTTTGGCCGCGCCGCCGCGATCCGCGCCGGCAAGGTCGTGAACCCCGAAACCGCCGTCCCCGCGGCGCCGGTCTCCGAAATCGACAAGGCCTTTGACCGTTTCGACGGCATCCGCAACGCCAGCGGCACCGTGCCCACCGCCGAACTGCGGCTGGAAATGCAGAAGACCATGCAGCGCGACGCCGCCGTCTTCCGTACCGCCAAGACGATGGCCGAAGGCGTCGAAGCCATGACCGGCATCGCCGCCAAGATGGACGATCTCAAGGTCACCGACCGCAGCCTCGTCTGGAACTCGGACCTGATGGAAACGCTGGAGTTGACCAACCTGATGCCCAATGCGCTGGCCACCATCGTCGGCGCGGAGGCACGCAAGGAAAGCCGCGGCGCCCATGCGCACGAGGACTTCTCCGAGCGCGACGACGAGAACTGGCGCGTCCACAGCGTTGCCCGCGTCGAAGGGAACAAGGTGGACCTCAGCTATCGCCCGGTCATCGTCGATCCGCTGACCAACGAGGACGAAGGCGGCATCAGCCTGAAAAAGATCGCGCCCAAGGCCCGGACGTTCTGATGCGGGGGGTGCTGCCAATTCTCCCCTTCATCGCCGGCCTTGGCCTGGGGTCGGCCGCTGCGGCCAACCAGGCAGCGGCTTACCGGCTCTGCAAGCCGGAGGCCGAGCAGATCGCCGCGCAGGGCGGGCACTACGGGTACAACAGGCGCTACGACATGGCGCTGGATGCCTGCATGACCCGCTACCGGCCCAGCCACCAACAGGCGCAGCTGCCGGGGATCGGCACGCTGGCGCCGGTTGCACCCGTGGGATGTTACCCGGGGGCGCCAACCATGTACCGGGGCACGCTTTATTGTATCGACTGAACGGGCATATCGCCGTCCTGGCCCTGGCCGGGACGCTGTCCGCCTGCTCGCCGCAGGCCCAGGACGAGATCGCTCGCAGTGCCGCGCGTTCGGCCCTGACGCCCGTGGTGGCCGATACTTTCCCCGGCGTGCCGCTGGAACCCACGCTGGACTGCCTCATCGACAACGCCAACGCGCAACAGATCCGCGCGCTGGCGGCGGACGCGGTGATCGGCCCGACCGAAAGCACCGTCCAAATCGCACGGGACATCGCGTCAAAGCCCGAAACTCTCCGCTGCCTGGCGGCCGAGGGCCTGCCAGCCCTGATGCGGCGGGGCGGATCTTGACCGCGCTGCCGCAAGAGCGCCGCGCACAGCGGGTATCCGGCTGGTCGGGGCCGGACCGACTGGTGTTGCATTGTGGTTTCCGGAAAACCGGAACGACCTTCATTCAGGATGTCCTGCGCGAGAATACCGGGAAACTGCCCGGCGGATTTGTCGTCAGCCCGCGTGACACGCTGACCCGTGGCTGGCGTCGTGCGGTGGCCGATGACATCCGCCGTCGCAAACGCGGCACTGCGCGCGCCGTCCTCCGCGAGGCGCAAGCCCTGGGTGCTGCCATCGAAGCGATGAAGGCACAGACCGTCCTCATCTCCGACGAAAATCTTTTCGGCGCAGATGTGGTCGCCCCCGATGGCACCGCGACGATCTTCGACCTGGCGGGGCATTATCTTCCGATGCTGGAAGAGGCGCTGGCGGGCGCACCGCTGGATCTGGTCTTCTACACCCGCGATATGGACAAGTGGTTGCGCAGCGCCTGGGGACAGGCGGTCAAGCGCAAGGGCGTAACACAGGATTACCGCGAGTGGGCCGCATCCTTGCCGCCGCTTGACTGGGACAAGGGGATCGCCACGATCCGCGCGGCCGTCCGCGCGCCGGTCACGGTCTTCCCAATGGAAGCGGATCTTGAGGGCGAGAACCCGCTGCTAGGCCGGGCACTCTACCGCCATGCCGGCCTTGATGATGCGGAGATCGCCGCGCTCGACTTGCCTAGGGCGTCAAACACCGCGTTGCCCTCGGGCGCCATGGACCTGATGCGCAAAATCAACGGCCTTGGCCTGACGCCGCAGGACCGCCGCGCGGTATCGCAACTGGTCGAAGAAAATCCACAGGTGTTCCGCTCATGATCCCTGCGCCGCGCATTTGCAAATTCACCTGGTCCGGCGCTACGGCGGCCGCTGACCGCGTCACCCGATAGACTCACCCGAAAGGAAAGCAGAGGCTCGTCATGGTCCAATTCACGCTCCCCAAGAATTCGCAGATCAAGACCGGCAAGACCTGGCCCAAGCCCGAGGGCGCCAAGAACGTCCGCAAGTTCCAGATCTACCGCTGGAACCCCGATGACGGAAAGAACCCGCAGGTCGACACCTATTTCATCGACATGGACAGCTGCGGCCCGATGGTCCTGGACGCGCTGATCAAGATCAAGAACGAGATCGACCCCACGCTGACCTTCCGCCGCTCCTGCCGCGAGGGGATCTGCGGCTCCTGCGCGATGAACATCGACGGGATCAACACGCTGGCCTGCATCTACGGGCTGGACGAGATCGAAGGCGACGTGAAGATCTATCCGCTGCCGCACATGCCGGTGGTCAAGGACCTGATCCCCGACCTGACCCATTTCTACGCACAGCACGCCAGCATCATGCCCTGGCTGGAAACCAAGACGAACCGCCCGGCGAAAGAGTGGAAGCAGTCAATCGAGGACCGCAAGAAGCTCGACGGGCTCTATGAATGCGTGATGTGCGCGTCGTGCTCGACGGCCTGCCCCTCCTACTGGTGGAACGGTGATCGCTACCTCGGACCGGCCGCGCTGCTGCACGCCTACCGCTGGATCATCGACAGCCGCGACGAGGCCACGGGCGAGCGTCTGGATCAGCTCGAAGACCCCTTCAAGCTGTACCGCTGCCACACCATCATGAACTGCGCCAAGACCTGCCCCAAGGGCCTGAACCCGGCGCTGGCCATTGCCGAGATCAAGAAGATGATGGTCGACCGCGCGGTCTGATCCGTCTCCAACTGCAAGTGTTTGCCCCGGTTGCCCGTGCAGCCGGGGCTTTCCTTTGGATGACGCGACTTCCCTTGCACGCTGTGCAAGCCGTCCATGCGACCTTGGCGGAGGTCATCGTGTCCGATCAGGATTATCTAGCCGCTCAGGGAGGGGACTTGTCGTAATGGAAAGGCAACCCCATGCAAGAGCAGCAGAAAACCGACGCCCAACGCGCCCTCGAAGCCCTCGATCAGGCCTGGGCCTATTTCACCCCCGAAAAACGTGTCGAGAGCGAGGCCCCGGTCTACGAGGACCTGCCGCTGGCCGCCTGACCCCGCGTGACAGGGGCTCGCCCCATCACCCTTGGACCCAAACGCCCGACCGTCAGGCCGGGCGTTTCGCGTTTGGCCAAGGGCCAAGGTCGTGTCAGATCACGACCACGTCCAGTGGCGGGAAACCGTTGAAACCGACCGAGGCATAGGTCGAGGTATAGGCCCCGCAGCAGCGGATCACGATGCGGTCGCCCGCGGCGAGACCAACGGGCAACTGCACCGGCTGCTTTTCATACAGAACGTCCGCGCTGTCACAGCTCGGCCCGGCAAGGATGCACGACCCCATCGGCTCGAAATCCTTGTCGGTCACGAACTGGTAGCGGATCGCCTCGTCCATCGTCTCGGCCAGGCCCGAGAACTTGCCGATGTCCAGGTAGACCCAGCGGTGCAGGTCGTTCTCGGTCTTGCGCGAGACCAACAGCACCTCGGCGGAAATCGCGCCGCATTCCGCCACCAGGCCACGGCCCGGCTCTGCCATGATCCGCGGCACGTCGCCGAAACGCGCGCGCACCAGGTGCATGACCTCTGCGGCATAGGCCTCGGGGCCCTGCACCGACTGGCCATAGTAGGCCGGAAAGCCGCCACCGATGTTCAAGAGGTCCAGGTCGAAACCGGCGTCCTGTGCCGCGTGCCAGACCTTTGCGACCTCGTCCAGAACCGGCGCCCACATCGCGGCGCGGCGGGTCTGGCTGCCGACGTGAAAGGAGACGCCCACCGGGCGCAGGCCCAGCATGCGGGCACGGCCCATCAGCTCCAGCGCCATTTCCGGTGCGCAGCCGAACTTCCGCGAAAGCGGCCAGTCGGCCTCGGTCGAGAGAACGAGCAGGCGGATATAGACCTGCGCGCCGGGGGCATTGCGCGCGATCTTTTCCAGCTCTTCCTCGGCATCCGCGGCGAAGAGATCGACACCGGCCTCAAAGGCCCAGGCGATATCCGCCGGGCGCTTCACGGTATTGCCAAAGCTGATCTCATGCGGCTGCGCACCGGCGGCGAGGCACATCTCGATCTCGGGCCGCGAGGCCGCATCGAAATGCGAGCCTGCGGCGACGAGCGTCGACAGGATCTCCGGCGCCGGGTTGGCCTTGACAGCATAGTGGATGCGCGCGCGGCCAAGTCCCTGTGCCAGGGCGGCGTACTGGCGGGCCACCACATCGGTGTCAAGAACCAGCGTCGGACGGTCGAAACGATGTGCGAGGATATAGCGCTCGGCACGGGACAGGGTATCGCGGGCAGACAGCCCGGCGGCAAAAGCGTTCATGGTCATCTCCAATCAGACCCGGCCATTCCGGTTTCCCGGCACAGACCGCTCAGTTCCAAGGGAGACGTTACCGTCGCTACTTAACCGCGTGGGTGCTATTGCCCACCTCGACAGAGGTGCGTGCGTTGGCGTCTATGGCGGCGCATATGGGGCAGCGCATCGAGTCGATCAAGGAAAAATTCGCGCCAGTCGCAGATTTTTCCAAGCAGCGCGCGTATGGGGCAAAACCGGCTTGGCACAGGGGGCACCGGCTTTCCCATCCGGCATGAGGCGGCTACATGAGGCCCATGTTCGTCGTCATAGGTCTCATCGTCGCCTTCATCCTGATCGCGGTCTTTTCCAACCGCGCCACGCGCTATTGCCGCTGGCGCGAGCGGCGCGGGCAAAGCGGGAGCACATGGACCTGCATCCATTGTGGCGCGCAGGTGCAGGGCACGCAGGGCCAACCGCCAACAGATTGCCACCGGGGGCAGGGGGCAACGCCGCCACGGGCCTGATCCGGGGCCTCTCCCGCCGCCGGATCCGCCTCCGACGCCCTTGCCAACGGGACCATGCGGCGCTTCACTCACCGCAGAAAGGAACCGCCAGATGACCAAACCCCCGGCCGATGCCGATACCCGCCGCGCCGTCCCGCCGGTGATCTGCTATCCCGTCGAGACCCTGCCGAAACCGGACCTGCCGCTCTACGGCGCGGCCCTCGCCGGGGCCGAGGTCACCAGGACCACCTACGCCCCGCCGCGTGACGCCTGCACCTTTACCGTGCCCGCGGGGCATTTCTTTCGCATCACCTCGGTCGAGGGACCGCAGGTCGGGGATCTGAACCTCTGGAACGCGCACGACCTGGGGGAGCGGTTCTATTCCGGCAAGACCCGCGCCCTGCACGGAACCCATGTCACCACGGGCGATCGGCTCTGGTCCGGTTTTCCGACCCTCCGCCCCATGGCAACCGTGGTCGAGGACAGCCTCGACTGGTACGGTATCGACGTCTTCGGGGGCTCCGTCCACGATGTGATCGGCACGCGCTGCGACCCCTACACGGGCAACCTGCTGTCAGGCACGCAGTACCACCATTGCTGTCACTCCAATCTGATCCGTGCCCTTGCCGAGGCCCGCGACCTGCCCCTGCACGAGGCGGAGCGCCACGTTCACGACGTGCTCAACGTTTTCATGTGCACCGGGTTCACCCGCGACACCGGGCAATATTTCATGAAGGCCAGCCCGGTCCGTCCCGGCGATCACCTGACGTTTTTCGCCGAGATCGACCTCTTGGGGGCGCTCAGCGCCTGCCCGGGCGGCGACTGCTCGTCAGAGCACAGCTCCGACACGGCCGCCTGTTTCCCGCTCATGGTCGAGGTTCTGGCCCCGGCCGCCGGGGCATTGGACGGCTGGCAAAGCCCGCCGGTCAACGGCTATGACCGCACACATGGCACCGGCTGACCGGCTCACCGCGTCTTTGGGCTGAGGCCACCGTGGAAAGCGCGAGGGGCTGGCCCCTCGCATTTCCTGCTGTTCATCTGCGGCACGCATGGCGGGGGCGTCCCGCCCCGCCGTCATGCAAAGGCGGCTTCCAGCGCGATTTCCACCATCTCGCCAAACGAGCTTTCGCGTTCGTCCGAGGACAGGGCCGCGCCGGTCGGCAGGTGGTCGGACACCGTCAGCACCGCCAGCGCCCGCGCGCCAAAGCGTGCGGCCACGGTGTAAAGTTCCGCCGCCTCCATTTCGACCGCCAGGACGCCGTGACGGACCATCTGCTCGTTCAGGTCCGGGCGCTCGTCGTAAAACACGTCCGAGGAATAGATCCCGCCCACATGCGTCGTGACACCATGCCCACGCGCCGCCGCCACCGCCTTTTCCAGCAATCCGAAATCCGCGCAGGGCGCGTAATTCAATTCCCGGAAAAAACCGCTGGACGGAGTCGAAAGCGTTGTCGCCGTCATGGCGATCACGATATCACGCAGCCCGACATGATCCTGCATCCCGCCACATGATCCGATGCGGATCAGCGTTTTCGCGCTGTAGTCGCGGAGGAGTTCATTGGCGTAGATCGAAAGGCTGGGCATTCCCATGCCCGACCCCTGTATCGTGACCCGGTGTCCTTGCCATGCTCCGGTGAATCCCGACATGCCGCGGACATCATTGATGCAGGTGGCGTTTTCCAGGAAGTTTTCCGCCGCCCATTTCGCGCGGCGGGGGTCTCCTGGCATCAGCACCGTTTCCGCGATGTCGCCGGGCGCGGCCCCGATATGGATCGTCATCTCAGAGTGCGAGATCGTCGAGCGTCTTGCCTTCCTCGAGTGCCGCAATCACCCAGTTGGGTTTGCGGCCACGGCCCGTCCAGGTTTGCGCGGGGTCGGCCGGGTTCGCATATTTCGGCGCGCCCTTGCTGCCTTTCGGGCCGGCGTCAAGAACCTCGTCCAGCGAGAATCCGAATTCCTTTGCGGCTTTTTCGGCCGCGCGTTTCGCTTCTGCGCGGCGGCGCGCATCGACGGATTTCAGGGCTTTTTGAGCGTCGGAAATCAATTGCTGAAGTTCGTCACGCGAAAGCGCTTCCAGATCGATATCCATGTCATTTCTCCATTTTTTGATTGATGGCTTCTCTCCCCGATTTTGACAGCGTTCAACTGCTTTTTTGTGTCAAAATATAGTGAACACAGCCTCTGCCGCAGCGTAACGATATCTCGAAAGGGTAGCGGATGCCTTTTCTGTCCATCGCGAAAGTATAGAAAAGCCTGACGCGATATAGCGACAGGTGCAAATGGAAAAGGCCCCGCGAGTTGCGCGGGGCCGATGGAAATGAAGACTTCGGTTGTCTGGTCTGCTTGCCTATTCGGCGGCGACCGAGGCCGGATCGACCAGGCTCACAATATCGTGCATGATGGTGTTCAACTCGAAATCCTTGGGCGTATAGACCTGCGCCACGCCCATGCTTTTCAGGCGCCGCGCATCTTCGTCCGGAATGATTCCGCCGACGATCACCGGCACATTGCCCAGCCCCTCGGCGCGCATCCGGTTCATCAGATCCTCGACCAGCGGAATATGGCTGCCTGACAGGATCGACAGGCCGACCACATGCGCGCCGTCCTTGGCCGCCTCGACAATCTGTTCCGGCGTCAGGCGGATGCCCTCGTAATCGATCTCCATGCCGCAGTCGCGGGCGCGGAAGGCGATCTGCTCGGCGCCGTTGGAATGGCCGTCCAGCCCGGGCTTGCCCACCAGGAACCGCAGACGCTTGCCCAGCTTGTCGCTGACCGCGTCCACGGCCGCGCGCAGGTCGTCCAGCCCCTCGGTCTTGTTCGATACCGACCGCGAGACGCCGGTGGGGCCGCGGTATTCGCCAAAGACGCTGCGCATCTGCGCCGCCCATTCGCCCGTCGTCACGCCCGCCTTGGCGCAGGCGATCGAGGCCGGCATGACATTCTCGCCCGCGGCCGCCGCGGCGCGCAGGTCGGCCAGTGCGGCCTTGACCGCCGTGTCGTCGCGTTCAGCCCGCCAGGCGTTCAACCGGCCGATCTGGTCCTGTTCCACGGCCGGGTCGACCGTCATGATGCCGCCGTCCTCGTCCATCAGGGGGCTGGGTTCGCCCTGTTGGAACTTGTTGACGCCCACGACAGTGGTCTCGCCGCGTTCGATCCGGTTCAGGCGCTCGGCGTTGCTGTCGACCAGGCGCCCCTTCATGTACTCGATCGCCTCGACAGCGCCGCCCATGCTGTCGATGGTCGCCAGTTCGTGCCGCGCGCCCTCTTTCAGCGCATCGACCTTGGCATCCACCGCCGGGTTGCCGTCAAAGAGATCGTCGAATTCCAGCAGGTCGGTCTCGTAGGCCATGATCTGCTGCATCCGCATCGACCATTGCTGGTCCCAGGGGCGGGGCAGGCCAAGCGCCTCGTTCCAGGCGGGCAACTGCACGGCGCGGGCGCGGGCCTTTTTCGACAGGGTCACGGCCAGCATCTCGATCAGGATGCGGTAGACGTTGTTTTCCGGCTGCTGCTCGGTCAGGCCCAGGCTGTTGACCTGCACGCCATAGCGGAAGCGGCGGTATTTTGGATCTTCGACGCCATAACGCGTGGCGCAGATCTCGTCCCAGAGATCGACGAAGGCCCGCATCTTGCACATCTCGGTCACGAACCGGATGCCCGCGTTTACGAAAAAGCTGATCCGCCCCACCAGCCGCGGGAAATCCTCTGCCGGCACGCGTGTCTTGAGTTCATCCAGCACTGCCGTCGCTGTCGCCAGCGCAAAGGCCAGTTCCTGCTCCGGCGTCGCCCCCGCCTCCTGCAGGTGGTAGGAGCAGACGTTCATCGGGTTCCACTTGGGCACGTTGGTATAGCAGTATTCCGCCACGTCCCCGATCAGTTTCAGGCTGGGCTTCGGCGGGCAGATATAGGTGCCCCGGCTGAGATACTCCTTGATCAGGTCGTTCTGCACCGTGCCCTGCAGCTTCGAGACATCCGCGCCCTGTTCCTCTGCCACCGCGATGTAAAGCGACAAGAGCCAGGGCGCCGTCGCGTTGATCGTCATCGAGGTGTTCATCTGTTCCAGCGGGATCTCGTCAAAGAGCGTGCGCATGTCGCCCAGGTGGCAGACCGGCACGCCCACCTTGCCCACTTCGCCCTTGGCCAGGATATGGTCGCTGTCATAGCCCGTCTGCGTCGGCAGGTCGAAAGCCACGGAAAGCCCGGTCTGCCCCTTGGCAAGATTGTTGCGGTATAGCGCGTTCGAGGCCTGTGCCGTGGAGTGGCCCGCATAGGTGCGGATCAGCCAGGGCTTGTCGCGGGGCGGCATCTGGGTCTCGGTCATCGGGGCCTCCGTGGCGTGAATCGTTGTTCGCAATCTTGTTGCGTCTCGATTGGGATACGCGAAAGATTATGTCGCTGTCAATTCGCCGCGTCGCAGCGCGAGCAGATGCAGCATAGGCGAGGTGCCTAGGCACGGGGAAGCGCGTTGCGCGCGCAGGGCCGGCCTTGCCGACACCCGGAAGGGGCGGGCTGACGGGTTTTGTACATAATGCTGGAATCGGCGTACGTTTTGTACAAAACGTACAAAGCCTCGACCGGGCTTGTCGCGGACCTCACGGCCTGCAAAAGTCCCTCGGAATGACTGCACCTGTCACCCTTCCGCTCTGGCTGTTCGCCCTGATCTTCGCCTTTGCCGCGGTGAGTTTCGCAACCCATTTCCTGTTCCCCTCCGTCCGCTGGTTCCTGCGCAGACGGCTGGAAAAGGCCGTGGCGCGGCTGAACGAGCGGCTGGAACGGCCCATCGAACCCTTCCGCCTGTTGCGGCGCTATGACCTGATCCAGCGCCTGCTCTATCATCCGGAGGTGACGCAGGCGATTGTCGAGCACGCCGCCGAGAACGGGCTGCGCGAAGACGTGGCCTTTGAAAAGGCGCGCCGCTATGCCCGTGAAATCGTGCCGTCTTTCTCGGCCTTCACCTATTTCGGGCTGGGTCTGCGCGGCGCGCGCTGGCTGTCGAACACGCTGTACCGCGTTCGATTGGGCCACCACGAGGCCGACGCCCTGAGCACCATCGACCCGGAGGCGACAGTGGTTTTCGTCATGAACCACCGGTCGAACATGGACTACGTCCTCGTCACCCACCTGGCGGCCAACCGGTCGGCCTTGTCTTATGCCGTCGGAGAGTGGGCACAGGTCTGGCCACTGTCACAATTGATCCGCGCGATGGGGGCCTATTTCATCCGGCGCAGGTCTCGTGACGCGCTGTATCGCAAGGTCTTGCGGCGTTATGTGCAGATGGCCACAAGTGGTGGTGTCACCCAGGCCATCTTCCCCGAGGGCGGGTTGAGCCTGGATGGCGCCCTGGCAGAGCCGAAGGTCGGCTTGCTGTCTTATATGCTCGACGATCTGGACCTGTCCGCGCGTGATGTCGTCTTTGTTCCGGTCGGCCTGAACTACGATCGCGTGCTCGAGGACAAGGTTCTGACGAAGGCCGGACAAAGCGGGACACGTCGCTTCGACGCCTCTGTCACCCGTGTGATCCGGGGCTTGTTTCGCCAGGTCTGGTTGCGGATGACGGGGCGCTTCCATCGCTTCGGATATGCAGCGGTCAGTTTCGGCGCTCCCGTCTCGCTGAAAGCAAACGCCTCGCTGGCCGGGGATGCGACGGGGCTGGCGCAGGAACTGATGTCCCGGATCGCCGGTATTGTTCCGGTTCTGCCTGTGCCGCTTGTCGCCAACCTTCTGATGCGCGGCCCGCAAAGCCGCGCCGAACTTGAAGCCGCTTGTTCCTCCGCGCTCGACAGCATCCCGCAGGCGCATGTCCATCTGCCCCGCAACAGCAGAGACTATGTGGTCGAGGTTGGCCTGCGCGCGCTGATCGAACGCGGCATCGTCAAGGAGGTGGATGGCATCTTTGCCATCGTGCCAGACGAGGCCGCCCTGGCCAGCTACTACGCGCGCTCCATCGAACACTTGCTCTGATCCGGCTCCGTTCCGCATTCGCGTGCCTTGCAGGGTTTGGCCTGCGGGTTTCGCAGGCGTGTCATGCTGCACCCGCACAGGAATTTCTGCGCTTGCTGGGTCATAAAATTACAAAAACGGCGCAAATGATGTTGCAATGTTGCGTGACGGCGAATATTCCATAGGTCAGCCCCGCGATTCTGCGCCGCAGAACCGGTCCGAACATCAACACTGGCTTAACAGGAGGCCGTCATGGCTCTGGACACGCAAACAGGCATCGCCCAGTACGATGCACCGGAAAAAGACCTCTACGAAGTCGGCGAAATGCCCCCGATGGGTTACGTCCCCAAGAAGATGTACGCTTGGGCGATCCGCCGCGACCGTCATGGCGATCCGGAGCAGAGCTTTCAGCAGGAAGTGGTCGACGTCTGGGACATCGACAGCCACGAAGTGCTGGTTCTCGTGATGGCGGCCGGCGTCAACTACAACGGCGTCTGGGCCGGCAAGGGCGTTCCGATCTCACCGTTTGATGTGCATGGCCAGGACTTTCACGTCGCGGGCTCTGACGCATCGGGCATCGTCTGGAAAGTCGGGGACAAGGTGAAGAATTGGAAAGTGGGCGACGAAGTTGTCATCCACTGCAACCAGGACGACGGTAACGACGAGGAATGCAACGGCGGCGATCCGATGTTCTCGCCCACGCAGCGGATCTGGGGTTACGAGACCGGCGATGGCTCTTTTGCCCAGTTCACCAAGGTCCAGGCCCAGCAGCTCATGCCGCGCCCCAAGCACCTCACCTGGGAAGAGAGCGCCTGCTACACGCTGACGCTGGCCACCGCGTACCGGATGCTCTTCGGTCATCATCCGCATGAGCTGAAGCCCGGCCAGAACGTGCTGGTCTGGGGCGCCTCGGGCGGTCTTGGCTCTTACGCGATCCAGCTGGCCAACACCGCGGGCGCGAACGCCATCGGCGTGATCTCGGACGAGAGCAAGCGCCAGTTCGTGATGGACCAGGGGGCCAAGGGCGTCATCAACCGCAAGGACTTCGACTGCTGGGGTCAACTGCCCACGGTCAACACGCCGGAATACAACACCTGGCTGAAAGAGGCGCGCAAGTTCGGCAAGGCGATCTGGGACATCACCGGCAAGGGCGTGAGCGTGGACATGGTCTTTGAGCACCCAGGCGAGGCGACCTTCCCGGTCTCCACCCTGGTGGTCAAGAAGGGCGGGATCGTGGTCATCTGCGCGGGCACCTCGGGCTACAACTGCACCTTCGACGTGCGTTACATGTGGATGCACCAGAAGCGCCTGCAGGGGTCGCACTTTGCCAACCTCAAACAGGCCGCCTCGGCCAACCGCCTGATGATCGAGCGCCGCCTTGATCCCTGCATGTCCGAGGTCTTCCCCTGGAACGAGATCCCGGCTGCGCACACCAAGATGATGAACAATGAGCATAAGCCCGGCAACATGTCGGTCCTGGTGCAGGCGCCTAAGACCGGGCTGCGCACGCTCGAGGATTGCCTGGACGCGCGCAGTTAAGAAACTCACCGGTCAGAAAGACCTTCCGACGCCCGCGAATCGCCATCGGCATCGCGGGCGTTTTGCGTTCAAAATCGGCCCTCAACGCTTTCAGTGACTTGGCGCGATGCCCCCTCGCTATTTCTGGGGAGTTAGATTCCGTGAATTTTGCGCCCTGCCGGGGCATGCTAAAGTTGTCTTAATGAAGCGTTAACCATCTATGCACGAGGCTGATCATGGGACATGACTGGATTTTGGACGTTCTCACCGACCTGAAAACATTCGCTCGGGCCAACGGCATGCCGTCGCTGGCCGCGCAACTGGATGATGCCGCATTCGTGGCACAGGCGGAGATCGCGTCCCAGGCCGAGGGTAATGGCATTGGGCTTTTTGTCGGGAAACGCACCGCGACTGGACGGGCTGATCGAGCGGCTCGAATCCGCTGAGGGACTCGAGGATCTGCAGATCCTCATCGAGGAACTGCGCGACAGGTATGGGGTCGATCACATTGTCTATCATTGGGTCAACAGCAATGGCGAACAATACGGATGCGGGACATATGACCTGGAATGGGTCAACCGCTATCTTGAAAAGGGCTATCTGCGTGTCGATCCGGTGGTCGCAGGGTGTTACCAGAGGTTCCATCCGGTCGACTGGAAGCGGCTGGACTGGTCCAGCAAGGCTGCGCGCGCGCTCATGCAGGATGCCATCGCCTATGGAATCGGCAACCAGGGCTATTCGATTCCTCTGCGCGGGCCGAATGGCCAGTTCGCCCTGTTCACTCTCACCCACAATTGCAGCGACGGGGAATGGGAGGATTTCACGATAAGCAACCGGCGCGACCTGATCCTGGTGGCGCATTACTTCAACCAAAAGGCACTGGAATTCGAACCGGGGCGCACGCCTGAGCCCGCTCAGCCTTTGTCCCCGCGCGAGATCGAAGCCATGACCCTCCTCGCCGTGGGCTATAGTCGGGCGCAAGCCGCTGATACCCTTTCGATTTCCGAGCATACCCTTCGGGTCTATGTCGAAAGTGCCCGACACAAACTGGGCGCAATGAACACGACCCACGCTGTCGCCCGGGCCCTCAGCCGGGGTGTGATCGTGGTCTGAAGAAACCCAATGGTAAAGCGTGCGTTCCAGCAGCGCGCGCTCAGGTTGAATCCCGTTAACCATTCCAGCGGCAATCTTTCCCCATCGAATTTACTTTCCGAGGGGAAACGAAATGATCCGCTACATCTACGGCACCGACCTGCACAAATTCCCGAAGCTGGCCGAAACCATGTTCCGCGACCGCGCGGACCAGTTCAAGACGCGCCTGGGCTGGGCCGTCAGTGTCGACGAAGAGACCGGCTACGAGCGTGACGAATACGATGACGAGAACCCGCTCTACGTCATCTGGGAGAATGCCGACGGAACGCATGGCGGATCCATGCGCCTGCTGCCCACCACGGGCCGCACGATGGTAAACGATCACTTTGTCCACCTGACCGACGGCGTGCGCATCCAGTCGCCGCTGATCTGGGAATGCACCCGCTTTTGCCTGTCCCGCGGTGCGACACCGGGTGTTGCAGCGGCCCTGATGCTGGCCGGGGGTGAGGTCATGCAGGAATTCGGCGTGGAACACTACGTCGGCGTCTTCGATGCCCGCATGGTGCGGATCTACCGTCGCATCGGCTCCTCGCCCGAGGTGCTGGGCAGCCAGGGCCAAGGCCGCGAACAGATCAGCGTCGGTCTGTGGGAATTCACCCCCGAAGGCCAGGCACAGGTGTCGAAGAGTGCGGGCATCACGCCGGAAATGTCCAAGCGCTGGTTTGCCCTGTCCTTTGGTCAGATCGTCCAGCCCAAGGAACTCGTGGCCGCCTGACACACGAGCGTCATTGCTGCGTCCATACGGCGCGCGTGGGCCAATGACCCGCGCGCGCTTTTCCTTTTTCAGACCGCCGATACGGCTGGCGAGCACGACGCCTTGAACTTTCCGCGGGAAGATGCGGCAAAGGGTTCTGGTGGCCGCGCGTGGCGCGGGATAGGGTGCGCCCCATGACAGTTCCCGCGCTTGTATTCTCTGACGACCAGGCCGCCGCTTATGACAGCGTGACCGAGCTCTTGCGCGGCGCGGGCGTCGACCTTGACGAAGGCCTGTGTCTGCCTGCGCAGGAAGGCCGGTCGCGCGTCATGGCGTTGATGGGCAAGGCGGGCAGCGGCAAGACATTGCTCTTGGCCGAGCTGGTCAAGGCACTGGAAGCGTTGGGGGTCGAGACCGTTTCGGGCGACTACGAAAGCCGCAGGGCCCGCGAGAAACGGACGCTTGCAGTGTTGGCTCCGACCAACAAGGCGGCCAGTGTGTTGCGGATGCGCGGCGTGCCCGCGACCACCATTCACCGCATCATCTATACCCCCGTCTATGATCCCGAATACGAACGCGTCGCCGAATGGCTGATGGGCAACGAGGACGAGCGTCCCGAGATAGAGGGCCTTGCCGATATCGCCCTGGACCGGGCGCTGGCGGTCTACGAACAGCACAAGTCGATCCCGGCAGCGCTGGCGGCGGCGGGTCTGCGCGGCAGCGATTTCATCACCGGCTGGAAACGGCGGGAAGAGCCGCTGGATATCGGGTTCGTCGATGAATCCTCGATGCTGGACGAACGTCAGTTCGACGACCTCTGCGAGATTTTTCCCAACCTTGTCCTGTTTGGCGATCCGGCGCAGCTGGCGCCGGTCAACCAGTCCGGCAAGATGGTCTTTGACGGATTGAAAGACAGCCAGAAACGGGAACTGCATCGCATTCACCGGCAGGAGGCGGACAATCCGATCCTGGACCTCGCCCACGCGCTGGCGGACCCTGCTCTGGGGTTCGAAGACTTTGAGCGCATGATCGAAGAGGCCGCCCGCAAGGATGACCGCGTGGTCTACGCCAACCGGGTCGAGGTGGACCTGATGGCGCGTTCGCCGGTGCTGGTCTGGCGCAATGCCACACGGATACGGCTGATCAATGCGTTTCGCCGCGTGCACGACGCGCCCGAGGACAGCCTTCTGTCCGGCGAGCCGTTGATCTGCGACGGGATCGAACTGCCCCTCAAGCATCGGCGCAAACGGCTGGACCTGGAGGCGCGGGGGCTGATCAAGGGCGCGCAGGTGATCTATCTCGGCCCGGGTAAAAAGCCGGGGTTCTCGCGACTGCACGTCGTGGGCGCGATCGAACCACAGGTTTCGGCGGCTTCGATCGTCAAGATCGAGAAGCCCGAGGAGGAAGAGCCTTTCATTCCCTTTGCCGCGCGGATGGGGGCTACCTTTCTGCACGGTGCGGCGGTGACGATCCACAAGGCCCAAGGGTCGCAGTGGGAGGATGTGCAGGTTTTTGCACCCGACCTCTACGCGGCGGCCCGGGCCGGGCGGAACGAGGCCGGGCAACCGCTGTGGAAGCGGCTGGCCTATGTGGCGATCACCCGCGCGCAATCGCGGCTTTACTGGGTTGTGCGCAACCGGCTGTCCCGGCCGTCTGGTGCGCTGCGCGTCGATGATCTGAGTGCCCCGGCAGCGCCATTGGAACTGACGGCGGAAGATCCGGCGCTTTGAACCGGTGCAAATTTGCGCCCCCGCGCGTGGGTCCTTGCGCAGGGGCGCGTGTGTCAGGTCAGTTGCACGATCTGCTTGCCGGTATTCCCGCCCGTCAGCATCGAAATGAAGGCAGATGGGGCGTTCTCCAACCCCTGCGCCACGTCTTCGAGAAAGCTGATCTCTCCGGCGGCGACTTTGGGTGTCATTTCCTCCAGGAACGCCGGGTAGCCGTCCCAATGGTCGAAAATGATGAACCCGTTGACCGAGAGGCGCTTGACGAGGATCGACCGCCAGACCTTTGGCAGGCGGTCCTCTGTCCCGTCGGTGCCGCCGTACCAGGCGATGGTGCCGCAGATGGGAATACGGCCATGCGTGTTCATCAGCGGCATGACCGCCTCCAGCACCTTGCCGCCCGTGTTCTCCCAGTAGATGTCGATGCCATTCGGCGCCTCGGCGGCGATGGCCTCGCGCAGGGCACTGGCGCCAACGCAGGCGCGGTGATCGATGGCGGCGTCAAAGCCGAAGCGCTCTGTTGCCAGCCGGCATTTTTCCGCCCCGCCTGCAATGGCCACCGTGCGCAGGCCCGCGGCCTTCGCCAGTTGGCCGACCAGTGAGCCGACCGGCCCCGTCGCGGCCGCGACGGCCAAGGTTTCGCCCGCCTTCGGACGGCCGAACTCTCGCAAGCCCGTCCAGGCGGTGAAGCCCGGCATGCCGAGAACACCCAGTGCCGTGGTCGGCGGCAGGCGGTCGTCGAGCTTGCGCAGCCCGTCGGCCGGCAGGACGGCGTGGCTGGCCCACCCGGTCATGCCCGTGACCAGATCATCTTCGGCGAAGGCATCGGCCCGCGAGGCAACGACGCGGCCAACACCCTGTCCCACCATCGTTCCGTCAATGTCGACGGAGGCTGCATAGCTGCCGGCATCGTCCATCCGTCCCCGCATGTAGGGGTCAAGCGACAGGTGCGAGACCTCGACAAGGACCTCGCCGGTGCCGGGCGCCGGCATGGGCGCCTTTTTCATTGCAAAATCTTCAGGCACGGGCAGGCCGGAAGGGCGGCGGGCGAGGGCGATGCGGCGCATCTGGCTGGACATGGGCACTCCTTGCGTCACTTTCTGGAAAAACGGTTGCACGGCGGCAATGCTCGCGCGCAGTCTAACCGGACGCAGGCAGACGGCAAGGGAGGGCCAGATGCAGGGCATGATGATGCATATGCCGTTGAGGATCATCGAAATTCTCGACTACGCAGCACAGGCGCACCCGGGCGGAGAGATCGTCTCGGTCCGGACCGAGGGTGACATTCACCGCGAAACCTACGCAGAGGCCTATGCCCGTGTCGCGCAGCTGGCGCATGGGCTGGCCGCATTGGGGATCGGCGACGGCGACCGCGTGGCGACGCTGGCCTGGAACGGCTACCGCCACTTCGAACTCTACTACGCAATCAGCGGCATGGGCGCGGTCTGTCACACGATCAATCCGCGCCTCTCTGCCGAGCAGATGCTGTACATCATCGGGCACGCCTCGGACCGGGTGCTTTGCGTGGATCTGACCTTTGTGCCGATCGTCGAGGCCCTCGCGGAACACTTGCCCGGGAACCTGACGCTGGTGGCGATGACGGACCGGGCGCATATGCCCGACAGCAAGCTGGACTGGCTGTGCTACGAGGACCTGCTGGAAGGGCGGCCCCAAACCTATGACTGGCCGGTGATGCCCGAGGACAGCGCAGCCGGGCTTTGCTATACCTCGGGCACCACGGGAAACCCCAAGGGCGCGTTGTATTCGCATCGCTCCACCGTGCTGCACGCGCTTTTTCTGTCGGTGACGCTGCCGCGATCGCTGCATGAGGGCGCGCGCATCCTGCCGGTGGTGCCGATGTTCCACGTCAATTCATGGGGCCTGCCATATGCCGCCCCGCTGGTAGGGGCCTCTCTGGTCATGCCGGGGGGCAAGTTGGATGGCGCCTCTGTCTTCGACCTGATGGAAGAGGAAGGAGTGACGGCTTCCTGGGGCGTGCCGACCGTCTGGCTGGGCCTGCGGGCCGAGGTGGAACAGCGCGACGCGACACCCTCGGCACTGGACCAGCTGGTGATCGGCGGCTCTGCGGCCCCGCGTTCGATGATCGAGTTCTTCGAGAAACGCGGGGTGGATGTCTGCCACGCCTGGGGCATGACAGAGATGAGCCCGGTGGGCACACATGGGCAATTGTCCAAACCGATGCAGGACCTGCCCTTCGAGGAGCGTATGACGCTAAAGGCCAAGCAGGGGCGGCGGGTCTTTGGGGTCGAATTGCGGATCGACGGCGAAGATGGCAAGCCGCTGCCCCATGACGGGGTGTCCACCGGTGAGCTGCATGTCCGGGGGAACACGATCATATCCGGCTATTTCGGGGACGAGGAGGCGACCGAGGGCGCCTTTGATGCCGATGGCTGGTTCGGCACCGGTGACGTGGCGGTGATCGACGACCGCGGTTTCCTGGCCATCCAGGACAGGGCCAAGGACCTGATCAAGTCGGGGGGCGAGTGGATCAGTTCGCTGGACCTCGAGAATATCGCGATGGGACATCCCAAGGTCGCCAGTTGCGCGGTGATCGCGGTATCGCATCCCAAGTGGGAGGAACGCCCCTTGCTGGTGGTGGTCCCGCGCCAGGCCGATGATCCGCCAAACCTGGAGGAAATCCACGAGATGATGTTGGAGCATCTGGCAAAATGGCAATTGCCGGACGCGATGGAGTGCGTCGAGGACCTGCCCCTGACGGCGACGGGAAAAGTGTCGAAACTGACCCTGCGCAAGCGGTTTTCGGACTACGTGCTGCCCGATGCTGGCTGACGACCTGAGGGACATGGCGCCGTGCGCAAGCGGTTGGGTGACGCTGGATGACGCGCGGGTCAGGCTGTTCGCCGATGCCACCGAGGACTGGCAGTTCATCCACCTGGACGAGGAACGATCAGCTGCGGAAACGCCCTTTGGCGGCTGTGTTGCGCATGGGTTCCTGACGCTGTCGATGCTGTCCAAGATGTCCTACGAGGTCATGGAGGAGCTCGAGGGCGTCAGGTCCAGCGTGAACTACGGGTTTGACCGCATCCGCTTCGTTTCGCCGGTCCGGGTGGGGCGTCGGATCCGGGGGCGTTTCACCGTGGCGAGTGTCGACGAACGCGAGGGCTGTCTTGACGTGCACTGGGACGTGGAAGTCGAGATCGAGGGGGCCGAGCGGCCGGCCCTCGTCGCCAACTGGATCACGCGGTTGTACCTGGAGGGGTAGCGCCGCCCGTGCATGGAGCGGCGCGACGCCCACCCGCCCTCCCCGTGCGCGCCGCTCCACGCGCGGGCGGCGCTGGGCTGTCGAGAGGAGAGGACATGGACCTTGGGATGACGGCGCGCGTGCGCGCATTGGTGACGCAGGTGCGGCGGATGATCGACGAGGAGATCGCGCCGCTGGATGCCGAGTTTCATGCGCTTGTCGGTACGCATCCCTCGGGCAATCGCTTTGCCCTGGTGCCGCGGCAACTGGCAATCCTGGACGGGTTGAAGACCGAGGCCAGGGCACGGGGGTTGTGGAATTTCTGGCTGACGGAGTCCGACCGGGGCTATGGGCTGACGACGGTGGAATATGCCTACCTGGCCGAGGAGATGGGCAAGGTCGGGCTGGCGGCGGAGGTCTTCAACTGCAGCGCGCCGGATACCGGCAACATGGAGGTGCTGGAGCGGTATGGTGCGGACTGGATGAAGGACCGCTGGCTGGCGCCGCTGCTGGAGGGAGAAATCCGTTCCGCCTATGTCATGACGGAACCGAATGTCGCCTCTTCGGATGCGGCGCAACTGGCTTTCGAGGCGCGGCGGGACGGCGATGACTATGTGCTGAACGGCGAGAAGTGGTGGATCAGCGGGGCCGGAGATCCGCGCTGCGAACTGTATATCCTGATGGCCTGTACCAACCCCGATGCGGCACGACATGCCCGGCACACGATGTTCGTCATGGATCCGGGAACACCCGGTGCCGAGGTGCTGCGGCCGATGACCGTCTTTGGCCAGGATGATGCGCCGCATGGCCACATGCACCTGAGGTTCACCGACGTGCGCCTGCCGGCCCGGAATGTCATTCTGGGCGAGGGGCGCGGCTTTGAGGTGGCGCAGGGGCGGCTGGGACCGGGGCGCATACATCATTGCATGCGGGCTATCGGACAGGCGGAAAAGGCGTTGGAGATGATGTGCCGCCGCGGCCTGTCGCGCGAGGCCTTTGGCAAGCCGCTTGCCGAGCTGGGCGCCAATCACGACATCATCGCCAATGCCCGGATGGAGATCGAGATGGCGCGCCTGCTGTGCCTCAAGGCGGCCTGGATGATGGACACCGCCGGCGTGTGCGCGGCGCAGCCCTGGATTTCCAAGATCAAGGTGGTGGCCCCTCTGATGGCTGCCCGTGTGGTGGACGAGGCGATGCAGATTCACGGTGCGGGCGGGATCAGTCAGGACCATGACCTTGCCGCGATGTGGACGCATATCCGCACCTTGCGTTTTGCCGACGGACCCGATGCCGTCCATCGGCGACAGGTGGCACGGGCGGAACTGCGCAAATATGCCGAAGAGGGTCTCTGACGGCCTGTGCAGGGGTATGTATTTGAAGGGTGAAGAAACAGGGGGGCGGAATGCAGGCGGAGGAACTCGCGCGCGTGGCGGAGTGGATGGAGGCCCATGTGCCGGGGTTTCACGGGCCGCTCCGGGCCGTGAAATTCGACCAGGGCCAGTCCAATCCAACCTTCCGGCTGGACAGCCCCTCGGGCTGCTACGTCTTGCGGCGCAAGCCTCCGGGCAAACTGCTGAAATCGGCCCATGCGGTGGACAGGGAGTTTCGTGTCCAGACCGCGCTGGCCGGGACGGGCGTGCCCGTGCCGAAGATGCTGGCGCTCTGCGAGGACGACGCGGTGCTGGGAAGCACGTTCTACGTCATGGAGCATGTCGTCGGCCGAACTCTTGTGGAGCCCGATCTGCCGGGGGAGGCGCCAACAGGGCGGACCGCGATCATGGACGAGATGAACCGCGTACTGGCTGCGATCCATTCCCTGGATCCGGCGCGCCTCGACCTGTCTGATTATGGTGCACCCGGAAACTACTTTGAACGGCAGTTGGCACGGTGGACAAAGCAATACCGCGACTCGGAAACCGAACGGCAGCCTGACATGGAAGACTTGATCACCTGGCTGGAACAGGCCTTGCCTGCCGATGACGGGCAGCGCACCCTGGTGCACGGAGATTTCCGTCTCGACAACCTGTTGTTCGCGCCGGATGGGGCAGAGTGCAGGGCGGTGCTGGACTGGGAACTGTCCACGTTGGGCCACCCCCATGCGGACCTCGCCGGCGTTCTGATGCAGTGGCAGCTGCCGCCGGGGCCAGAGACACGCGGATTGGCCGGGGTAGATCGGGAGGCGCTGGGCCTTCCCACGGACGAGGCATTCGTGACAGCCTATTGCGCGCGACGCGGCATCGACAGGATCGAGAGCCTTGGCTTTTGTGTCGCCTTCGCTTTCTTTCGCATGGCAGCGATCCTGCAAGGGGTCAGGAAACGGGCCCTTGACGGTACGGCCGCGAACCCGGACAAGGGTTTGAAAATGGGCGCTTATGTTCCGAAATTTGCAGCTATGGGGCTGGAGGCCCGGCACGGTTATGGATGAGGCTTTCCGCGAGGCACCCTATGCCTATTCCCGGCACATCGGCATGCAGATGATCGAATGGCGCGAGGGCTATGCCGCCTTCGAGCTGCCGCTGGAAGCTTTCCTCATGAACCGCCACGGCAATCTGCACGGCGGCGTCCATGCCTCTCTGCTGGATACGGTCATGGGCTATGCGGGCTGTTGGACCGGCGACCCCGAGCGCAGGCAACTGTGCCTGACGCTGAGCCTGAACGTGCAGTACCTCTCGCGTCCCAAGGGCCAGTTGCTAAAGGGCGAGGGCTGGAAGACCGGCGGCGGGCAGTCGTCCTTTTTTGCCGAAGCGCAGATCGCCGACGAAACCGGCGAGCTGATCGCCAAGGGCACGGGCGTGTTCAAGTACCGGTCTTGACGGCGCGGCGGGCCTGACCCTGTCCTAGGCCAGATCCGCGACCAGCGCGGGCAGATCGGCGTGATCCGCGAAACTGGCCCTGTGCGGCAGGTCGCCGACCGGGGTCTTGCGATAGCCTTCGGTGAACAGCAGGAACGGGATGCCCGCGTTCTGCGCGGTCTCGACGTCTGTTTCGCTGTCTCCGACGTAGAGGGCGCGCGAGGCACCGTTGAGTGCGGCGTTCAGCATGGCCGGGTCTGGCTTGCGCGTGGGCAGGCTGTCGCCGCCGATGACGATATCGAAAAACGGCGCCAGCCCGGTGTCGCGCAGGGCAGAGAGCGCGGCCTCATGCGGCTTGTTGGTGCAAAGCGTCAGCCGGTGGCCCGCGTCTTGCAATGCGGTCAGCGCCTCGCGGGCGCCGGGATAGACCGACGCCGGGTCGCTGGGCGTGTTGACGTAGTGATGCATGGTGCGGCGCGTCAGCTCGGCATGATGGTCCTGCGAAACGCCGAGGTGATCCAGAACCCGTTCCAGCAGGATCGGCAAGCCGCGTCCGACAAAGCCCTGCGTCGTTTGGCGGTCGATCCCGGGCAGCGACATTTCCGCCAGTGCCGAGGCCACGCCGTGATGAATATGCGGCACACTGTCGATCAGCGTGCCGTCGAGGTCGAAGGCGATGGTCAGGCTCATGCGGCAAGCGTGGTGGCCGCGATGCGGATACCGCGGATGTTCTCACCATAAGGTGCCGGGTTCTCGACCGAGCCGCCGCGGAACACCGCAGAGCCCGCCACCAGAACGTCGGCCCCGGCCTCGACCACAAGCGGCGCGGTGGTCGGATCGACACCGCCGTCGATCTCGATATGTACCGGGCGGTCGCCGATCATCTGGCGCAGGGTGCGGACCTTGCTTGTCATGTCGATGAATTTCTGCCCGCCGAAGCCTGGGTTCACGGTCATCACGCAGACAAGGTCTGTCAGGTCCAGCAGGTGTTCGACGGCCTGCGCCGGGGTGCCGGGGTTCAGGGCCACACCGGCTTTCATTCCGGCGGCGCGGATCGCCTGCAGGGTGCGGTGGGTATGTGCGCCGGCCTCGACATGGGCGGTCAGGATGTCGGCGCCCGCCTCGGCATAGGCCTCGATGTAGGGATCGACGGGGGCGATCATCAGGTGCACGTCCATGACCGTCTTGACATGTTTGCGAAAGGCTTTGACCGCGGGCGGGCCGAAGGTGAGGTTCGGGACAAAATGTCCGTCCATCACGTCAACGTGGATCCAGTCGGCGCCCTGATCCTCGACGGCGCGGATCTCGCGCCCGAAGTCGGCGAAATCGGCGGACAGGATGGACGGGGCGATCTTGACGGTGCGGTCGAAGGGCATGGGATTTCCTGAAAGCAAGGCGGTTGGACAGGGATTTGGCCGTTGAACGGCGCCGGGTCAAGCCCGCGAGGGGGTCAGTAGCCGGCGTCGCGGTCCACGAGGTGCAACAAGGGTTCCCCGGTTTCGCCCCTGCGGATATTTTCGGCGATCACGCGGGCCGCCGTCCCGGGACGTGTTATCGAGGCGATATGCGGTGTGACGGTGACACGCGGATGAGACCAGAAGGCATGATCCTCCGGCAGCGGCTCGACCCGGAAGACGTCGAGCGTCGCATGGGCGATCTGGCCCGCGTCCAGCGCGGCGATCAGTGCGTCATCGTCGATCAGCGGCCCGCGCCCGGGGTTGATGAGAAAGGCGCCGCGCGCCGGCATGGCCAGGGTACTGGCGTCGATCAGGTTCAGGGTGGCAGGCGTGTCCGGGAGCAGAAGGATGACGATCTGCGCGCCGGTCAAGGCCTTGCGCAGCCCGTCTTCCCCTGCATGGCAAGTGACACCGGGCAGATCCTTTGGCGTGCGGCTCCACCCCGTGACGGGGAAACCCAGCGCGGTCAGCGCACTGGCACAGGCCTGCCCCAGCGCGCCCATCCCGAGGATCGTTACCGGGCGGTCCGCCGTCAGCGGCGGCGGGGTCGTGTCCCACTTGCGGTCCGGGTTCACGATATGCGCGTCCATGCCAAGGTGATGGCGCAGCGTATGGCCGGTTACCCATTCCACCATACCCTGGGTCAGGCCGTGCTCATCGACCATGCGGGTCAGCGGCACGGTCAGGGTCTCGTTGCCCACGATCCCCTCGACCCCGGCCCAGAGGTTGAGCACGGCCTTGAGCCGGGTGAACGGCGTGAAATCCTGCACGTCCGAATTCGGCGCATAGACGATGTAATCGACCTCGTCGGCGGGCAGGTCGGTGTCCAGTCGATAGTCCAGCCCCGCGGCGTCAAGCGCGCTGCGCAGGGGGGCTTCGTAGTCTTCCCATTTCTCGGAGCGGGCGGCGAAGAGGATATTGGTCATGGTCGGGGCTCCGGTCTGCTTTTGGCCCCTTAGACCACGCGCACGGGCCAAGGGAAAGCCGGTGCACCGGGCCGGGTGCAGCCCGGATCACCTTGGCCGGTGGATATGGGCGCTTTGCACCAAGCCAAAGGCCAGCATCAGGACCAGCATGGCAGACCCGCCGTAACTGACCATCGGCAGCGGCACGCCGACAACCGGCGCCAACCCCATGACCATCGACATGTTCACGGCGAAGAACAGGAAGAAGGTCAGCCCGATGCCAAGGATCAGCAGCGAAGAGAACCTGTCACGGTTCTGCAGGGCCGCCACGATGCAGAACAGCAGGATCAGCACGTAGAGCGCCAGCAGGGATACGCCGCCGACGAAACCGAACTCTTCGGCCAGCGTGTTGAAGATGAAGTCGGTGTGTTTCTCGGGCAGGAAGTTCAGCCGCGACTGCGTGCCCTGCATGAAACCGCGCCCCGTCCAGCCGCCCGAGCCCATCGCGATCTTGGCCTGGGTGATGTGATAGCCCGCGCCCAGCGGATCCTGTGACGGGTCAAGGAATGTGTCGATACGGCGGAACTGGTAATCCGCCAACAGTTGCCAATCGGTGCCGCGGCTCTGGAACACGGCCCAGATGGTGCCGATGCCAGCGCTGATCACGGTGGCAAAATACAGCCAGTGCACCCCGGCAAGGAACATTATCAGCCCGCCTGCCGTCATCAACAGGATCGCCGTCCCCAGGTCCGGCTGGGTCAGGACCAGGCCCGTGGGTACAAGAATGATCAGGATGGGAACCAGCACCCAGAGCGGCCGCGACGTCCGCGACAGCGGCAGCCGGTCATAGTAGGCGGCCAGCAGCATGACCATCGCGATTTTCATCACCTCTGAGGGCTGCAACCGCATGAAGCCGAGGTCGATCCAGCGCTGCGCGCCCATGCCCACGGCACCGAACAGCTCGACCATCACCAGAAGGCCAAGCGCGCCGAAATAGGCGACCAGCGCCATGTTGCGCCAGAACCATATCGGCACCATCGCCACGACGAACATCAACGCCAGGCCAAGGCCAAAGCGTTTCATCTGGGGTTCGGCCCAGGGGCTGAACGATCCGCCCGCGACCGAGTAGAGCATCAGGAAACCGATACCCGCCACCGCCGTCAGCAAGACGATCAAGGGCCAGTTCAGGTGCAGGATCTTGCGCCAGCCGGTGGGGACCGTCTTGACGTTGTATTCAAGATAGGTCACGCGCTGTCGCTCCCTTGCGCGCGGCGCTCGGCGCGTTCGCGCGCCAGCCGCTCCTGCTGGGCCTTGATGCGGCGTCGGTCCGCCGTGGGATAGGCCTCGAGCGGGGGATCGCCCTTGTAAAGCGCCTGCAGCGTGACGTCGCGGGCAATCGGGGCCGCCGCGGTGCTGCCGCCGCCTCCGTGTTCCACAACCACCGAAACGGCAATCTGTGGCGCCTCTGCCGGGGCGAAGTTCACGAACAGCGCGTGGTCACGCCGTTCCCAGGGCAGGTCGTCGTTCGAGGTCACACCGCGTGCACGTTCGGCGGCGGTGATGTTGCGGACCTGGCTGGTGCCCGTCTTGCCGGCCATGCGCATTTCCGCGGCGTTGATGCGCGACCGGTAGGCGGTGCCGTGGCGGTGGTTCGACACCGCGAACATGGCGCGGCGGATCTGGCGCAGGTGGTTTGGGTTCAGCCCAAGATCGGCCCCCTCCAGGTGCACGGTCTCGATGCCGTCGACGCTCTTGACGAGGCGCGGCGTCACCGCCTTGCCGGTTGCGATGCGCGCCGTCATGACCGCCAGTTGCAGCGGCGAGGACAGGACAAAGCCCTGGCCGATCGAGGCGTTGACAGAGTCCCCGATCACCCAGTCCGCGCCGCGGTTGAGCCGTTTCCAGTTCTTGTCCGGGATCAAGCCGCTGGTCACGGCGGACATGGGAATGTTATGCGCCTCGCCCAGCCCGAGGCGTCGCGCCATGCTGGCGATCCGCTCGATACCCACCTTCAGTGCCATTTCGTAGTAATAGACGTCGCAGCTTTCGCGAAGGCTCTGCTCCAGCGTCATGTGGCCATGCCCGACACGCTTCCAGCAGTGGAACTTGCGCCCGCCGACCTCGAGATGGCCGGGGCACCAGACCGTGTCTTCGGGTGTCATCAGACCTGCGTCCATCGCAGCCAGCGCCGTGACCATCTTGAAGGTCGAGCCGGGCGGATAGGCGTCCTGCACGGTTTTCGAGGCCAGGGGGCGGTGGTCGTTGTCACGCAACTCGCCGTAGTCGGCCACCGAAATCCCGCGCACGAACTTGTTGGGGTCGTAGGACGGGGCCGAAGCGATGGCCAGCAGGTCGCCCCGGTTGACGTCCATCACCACGACAGAGGCGCTTTCCTGGCCAAGGCGCGCCTGGACGTATTCCTGCAGCGCCGTATCGACGGTCAACTGCAGGTCGGCGCCGGCCTCGCCCTCGCGCCGGTCCAACTCGCGCATGACGCGGCCCACGGCATTGACCTCGACCCGCTTGGCGCCGGCATTGCCGCGCAGCTGTTCCTCGTATTTTGCCTCGACGCCCACCTTGCCGATCTGGAACCGGGGGATGCGCAGCACCGGCGGCGGATCCTCGTAGCGCGACAGGTCGCGTTCCGAGACCGGTCCGACATAGCCCGCCACATGGGCATAGAGATCGCGATTCGGGTAGACGCGGCTCAGGCCCACCTCGGGGGTGACGCCGGGCAGGGCAGGGGCGTTGACCGCGACACGGCTGATGTCCTCCCACCGAACGCGGTCGGCGATGGTGACGGGAAAGAAAGGCGCCGTGCGCTCCATCTCGGCCAGGGCGCGGTTCAGGTCGTCCTCGTCCAGTTCCACCAGTTGGCCCAGGCGCCGGATCACCGTGGTCACATCACCCGCGTCCTCGCGCGTCAGGGTGATGCGGTAGGTCTGTTCGTTTTCGGCGATCACCCGGCCTTCGCGGTCGAAGATGCGGCCGCGGGCAGGGGGAATGAGCCGGATGTTGATTCGGTTTTCCTCTGCCAGCAGGCGAAACTCATCCGCCTGGTCGACCTGCATGTGGCGCATGCGCAATGCCAGAACCCCGGCAAAGCCCAGCTGCAGCCCGCCAAGGATCAGCCCGCGACGCGTGATGCGGCGGGCACTGTCGGCGGTTTCGCGTGGGCTTCGTCTCATAGCGGGCGTCCCGTGTGATCATATTCGCCGGGCGTGCTGCGCCGCACGCCAAGTGCAAGGTAGCTGACCGCGGCCACCAGGGGGTAAATCGCGACCGTCATACCATATTGCATCACCCATAGAGAAAGCATTCCCGGCGTCACGATCAAGAGTGCGAGAGTGACGCGGTAGATCACGGTGATGACCAGAAGGCCGGTGGCGGCGGTCAGCCATTCGGCGGCAAAGGTGTTCTCGCGCACATGCCGGCCCCGCACCTTGAGCCACTCGGAGGTCAGCAGCACCAGCAGCGCCCAGAGACCGGGCGGCCGATGAAAGAGGAAATCCGCCAACAGCATGACCCCGGCGATGGACAACATCGGCACATAGTCGGGCCGCCGCAGCGCCCAGGCAAAGGTCAGCGCCGTCAGGACGTCCGGCCCCGCGATGCGCGACGGCATGATCTGCAGCGGCAACAGGTGGACGAAGAAGATCGCCAATGCGAGCGCCACGTAGGTGGCCCGCATGGTCCAGAGCCGCGCCGGGCTGTTCTCAGCCATCGCCGGGCGTTCCCGGAGCTGCGGCGGGCGGTGGCGTACCGGCGTCGGGCAGCACCTCCGGCAGGATCAGCGACGAGGGCGCCTCGACCCGGCGCGCGCCGTGGTCGCGCAGGACGCGCAGGAATTCCAGCTGTTCATAGTCGGCGGCCAGACGTACGCGAAGCCGCCCGCCGGGATCCTGCGCCACCTGCCCGATCAGGAGGCCGGGGGGAAAGACCTCTCCGTCGCCGGTGGTCACGATCCGGTCGCCGGGGCGCACGAGGTCCGGGTTTTCCAGGAAGTCGATGGGCGGGGCAGAGGTGTTGTCGCCCGCGATGATGGCGCGCTGGCCCGAAGGCTGGATTTCCGCCGGGATGCGCGATGTCGCATCGGTCAGCAGGATCACGCGGCTGGTATTGGCACCCACCCCGGACACACGGCCCACCAGCCCGATGCCGTCCATCGTTGCCCAGCCGTCCACGATGCCGTCGCGCCCGCCCACGTTGATCAGCACCGACTGCCGGAACGGAGAGCCGGAGTCCGCCAGCACCACGGCCGTGATATAGGTCAGGCGCGGGTCCAGTCGCACATTGTTGAGATCGCGCAGCCGGGCGTTTTCCTGTTCCAGCTGGAGCGCCGCCTCTTTCCACGCGGTCATCTTGCGCAGCTCGCGACGCAGCTCCTCGTTCTGCTCAAATAGCTGTTGATAGCTCTGGAAATCGCGCACCAGCCGGATGGTGGCCGTCACCGGCGCCATCGCCCAGTCCATGCGCGGCACCACGGCGTCGACGACCTGCGCGCGGAACCGTTCCACGCGCGGGCTGTCGATCCGCCACAGCAGGAAGAACCCGAAGAGCACCAGCGCAAGGACGACAAGCAATAGCCGCTTGAGCGGGCCGGTGAAGTCGTCGGATGCGTTGCGGTCGCTGGCCAAGTGTCTCTCGCGTCAGGTTTGGCGGATGATACAGGGACCCGGCGCTTCGGTACAGCGGGTGCCGGCCAACTGCCGAGGCACCCGTCCCGGTCGCCGTCAGCTGTCGTAGTCGATGGCGTGGCGCAGCTGTTTTTCGTATTCCAGCGCCTTGCCGGTGCCCAAAGCCACGCAATTGAGCGACTCGTCGGCTATGGAAACGGCCAGTCCGGTCTGCTCGCGCAGCGCCAGGTCCAGGTCCCCCAGCAGCGCGCCGCCGCCGGTCAGCATCACGCCCCGGTCGACGATGTCGGCCGCCAGGTCCGGCGGCGTCGCCTCGAGTGCCGTCATCACCGCCTCGCAGATCGCCTGCACGGGTTCGCTCAGCGCCTCGGCCACCTGGGCCTGGCTGATCTCGGTTTCCTTGGGGACACCGTTCAGCAGGTCACGGCCGCGGATCTGCATGGAACTGCCGCGCCCGTCGTCGGGCATCCGGGCGGTGCCGATGGAAGTCTTGATGCGTTCTGCGGTGGATTCGCCCACCAGGAGGTTCTGCTGGCGGCGCAGGTAGTTGATGATCGCCTCGTCCATGCGGTCACCCCCTACGCGCACGGAACGCGCATAGACGATGTCGCCCAGCGAAAGCACGGCGACCTCGGTGGTGCCGCCGCCGATATCGACGACCATGTTGCCGGTTGGGTCCGTGATCGGCATGCCGGCGCCGATGGCCGCGGCGATGGGTTCGGCGATCAGGCCCGCCTTGCGCGCCCCGGCCGACAGCACCGATTGGCGGATGGCGCGTTTTTCGACCGGTGTCGCGCCATGCGGCACGCAGACGATGATCTTGGGCTTGGAAAAGGTCGAGCGGCGGTGAACCTTGCGGATGAATTCCTTGATCATCGCCTCGGCTGTGTCGAAATCCGCGATCACGCCTTCGCGCATCGGGCGGATCGCCTCGATGCTGCCGGGGGTCCGGCCCAGCATCAACTTGGCGTCTTCGCCCACGGCCAGGACTTTCTTCTGGCCGTCCTTCACATGGTAGGCGACCACCGAGGGCTCCGACAGGATAACGCCCTTGCCCTTGACGTAGACCAGCGTGTTCGCGGTCCCCAGGTCAATGGCCATGTCCGAAGAAAACAGGCCCAGGATGCCATCCATGCCAAACATATTGCTCTTGCCCCATTGCCTCATTGGCCCGCGACTCTGCCAGTCCGGGCCAGCGCCGTTATAGGGCTGAGCCACTCGATGCGGAAGGGGGGCAGGGGGGCAAATCAGCGGGGAATCGCCGCATGTCGCCTTGTCAGGCAGGCGAAATCAGGGTGGTGGACTTTTTTGCCGGATCTCTGCCGGCCATGCCGCGGGGCATCGGGCGTGGCCCGGGGTTTGTCAGATTCAGGTCGGGCAGGGGGCGTTTCGTCCCGCAAGTGCGTGCAGAGTGCCAAGCCGGTCTGCCCGGCAAGGGCGAGCGTGTCGAAACCCTTGCGCGTGCCATTCCCAACTCCCGTGCAACCCATAGGGGATCTGCTGGCCTTCAAGCCGGGTACGCGTTTGGCGTCACGACACCGAAAGCGGAAAAATCGAAAGAGCGAAAAGGTTTGACAGGTTCCAGAGCCAGAGCGGAGACTGGAATCTTACCAGGCGTCAACGCGAGAGGCATTCCAATGAAACCACTGATTTCCATGATCCTGGCCTGCATCGTGGCCAGCCCGGCAGTCGCGGATTCCTGCTGGGATCATAACGGATCCATCATGCGCCTGACCGATCAGGGCAACAACCGCTGGTTCTGGTACGAAACGACGCCACACAGTTGGCAGTATCCGGCGGGCGTGACCCCCGGCACGCTGCTGTTCAATGGCTGGAAAAACGGCGAGTGGTACAGCGGTACGGCGCGGCGGTTTTCCAAGTATTGCCCGAGTACGCCGCTGGAATACCATGTCGAGGGGCCGGTCCTGCAGAACCCCCTTCGCGTTCAGGTCACGGGGCAATACCAGGTTCAGAGGAATTGCCAGCCGACCGGCGAATGGCGCACGGATACGCTGGTCTTTACCTACCGTTACCAGTGCTAGGAACAGGTGCATGACGCATGAGAAAGGCCGCGGCGCCTTTCCGCGGCTTTTTGCGTGCACAGCGATCTTCTTGCGCGTCGTTTTCCCCGCATGACGTGTCGGGCGCGCGCGGCGCCGGGATGTGCGGCGCGGTATTGAAGGGAAAATGAACCCGGAGAGTCGCGTCATGAAAACCCATGTCAAAGCTTTGGTCGTCGGCGGTGGCGCCGTCGGCACCTCGATCGCCTATCACCTGGCCAAGGCCGGCTGGGAAGACGTCATGCTCGTCGAGCGTGATGAGCTCACCTCCGGCTCGACCTGGCACGCAGCGGGCCTGCTGCCGCTGTTCAACATGTCCTATGCGACGACCCACATCCACAAGTACTCGGTGGATTTCTACAAGACCCTCGAGGAAGAGACCGGGCTGAATGCCGGTTTCGCCGTGGTCGGCAACCTGCGCATGGCCCAGACCGATGAGCGTATGGACGAGTACAGGCTCTATGCCTCGACCGCGGAAACCTGTGGCGTGCCCTACGTCTGGCTGACCCCGGACGAGATCAAGGAACGCTGGCCGCTGATCAACACCGAGGATCTGAAGGGCGCGCTGTACCACCACACGGATGGCTACATCAATCCGGCCGACGTGACGCAGGCGATGGCCAAGGGCGCCCGTCAGCGCGGCGTCGAGATCGTGCGCAAGCTGCAGGCCGACAGCTACAACTGGACCGGCACGCACTGGGAAGTCACCTGCACCAAGATGGTGGAAAAGGGGGGCAACCTGGTCGAAAGCGACGAGACGGTCACGATCACCGCCGAGCATGTTGTCACCGCTTCGGGCAACCACGCACAGCGCACCGCAAGATTGCTGGGCATCAAGATCCCCGCGATCCCGGTCGAGCACCAGTTCATCGTCACGGACGCGGACCCCGCGCTACAGGGCTGGCGGGCCGAGGGCAACCCCGAGCACCCGGTCATCCGCGACGCAGACGCGCAATCCTACGTCCGCGAAGAGCGGGGCGGCTGGATCCTGGGCGTCTACGAGAAAAACGCGCCCGCCTGCTTTGAATACGGCGTGCCGGACAGCTTCCGCGCCGACCTCTTCCCGCTCGACCTGGAACGGATCGAGGAGCAGTACATGGCGATGATCCACCGGATGCCCTCCTGCGAGGAATCCGGCCTCAAGGACGATTTCAACGGCCCGATCTGCTACACGCCGGACGGTAACCCGCTGGTCGGCCCGGCCCCGGGCCTGCGCAACATGTGGCTGGCAGAGGGGTTTTCCTTCGGCATCACCGCCGCGGGCGGCACCGGGTACTACCTCGCCCAGATGATGGTGGACGGCGAAGCCGAGATCGACATGGCCTCGCTCGACCCGAAACGATACGGTCAGGACTGGATGACCACCGAGTTTGCCGCGCGCAAAAACGAAGAGTGCTACGACCACGTCTACATCCTGCACCACCCTGACGAGGAACGCCCCGCCTGCCGTCCGCTGCGCACCGCGCCCGCATATGACCGCCAAAAGGCCAGGGGCGCGCAGTTCGGGTTCGTCAATGGTTGGGAGCGTCCCAACTACTACGGCCCGCTGGATGCGCCGGAGAACTTCGACCACGATGCGCGCAGCTTTCGTCGCGGCGGCTGGTGGCAGTATGCCGTGGAAGAGGCGAGGGCCGTGCGCGAGGGCGTGGGCCTGATCGACGCGACCGCCTTTACCAAGCACATCGTCGAGGGGCCCGGCGCGACGCGATTCCTGGACTGGTTCACCTGCAACAAGCTGCCCAAGGTCGGCCGCATCAACCTGACCTACGCGCTGACCAGCCATGGTACGACCCGCACGGAATACACCATCGTGCGCCTGGCCGAGGACAAGTACTACCTGGTCTCGGCGGGGGCGTGGACGTCCTATGACAGCGACTACCTGCGCAAGGCGATCGAGGACAAGCGCGACGAATTCGGCTGGATCTCCTGTCATGACGTGACCACCCAATGGGGTGTCTTTGCCATCGCCGGTCCGAAATCGCGTGACGTTCTGAACGAGATCGTCAAGGATGCTGACCCGTCGACGGTGCTGGGCAACAAGCGCTTTCCCTGGCTGTCGATGCGCAACATCGAACTGGGCATGGTGCCCGTCATGGCGATCCGCGTGGCCTATACCGGTGAGCTTGGCTGGGAGCTGCATCACCCGATCGAGATGCAGAACAACCTGTGGGACCAACTGACCACCGCCGGCGAAAAGCACGGGATGAAGCTGGTCGGCGCCCGCGCCCAGAACTGGCTGCGGCAGGAGAAATCCTACCGTGCCTTCGGCAACGAACTGGGGCGTGACGCGACCCCGCTGGAGGCCGACCTGCCACGCTTTGTCGACCTGACCAAGGAGTTCCACGGCAAGGCCAAGCTGGAGAAAACCGGCGTGCGGTCCAAATGCGTGACGCTGCTGATCGACGGACCGGCGGATGCCGATCCCTGGGGCCGCGAGGCGCTTTATGCGCCGGATGGCACCCGCGTCGGGCGTCTGACATCGGGCGGCTACTCGGTCGCCTTCGGCAAGTCCATCGGCATGGGGTACGTCAAGCCCGAGCTGGCGGTCGAGGGTACGCGACTGAAGGTCAAGATGCTGGACCAGCTCTGGGACGCGACGATCACCCAGGACAGCCCCTACGACCCGAAGAACGAGGTCATCCGGGTCGACGGGTGAGCGTCGGTCGCTCTCGCCTTGCCATGTGCGCAGGGCCGGATATGTTGACAGGAAACAGGGCGCCTTTCGCGCCCTTTTTCATGGGAAGGAGCGGATATGGGACTGAACGTCTATCTCTCGGGCGAGATCCACACCGACTGGCGCGACCAGATCATCGACGGCGCGCAGGGGCTGGACATCACCTTCAACGCGCCGGTCACCGATCACGCGGCCAGCGACGACTGCGGTGTCCAGATTCTGGGCGCAGAGGACAACAAGTACTGGCATGACCACAAGGGCGCGATGGTCAATGCCATCCGCACCCGCAAGGGGATCGCGGACGCGGACGTGGTCGTTGTGCGTTTCGGCGACAAGTACAAGCAGTGGAATGCCGCCTTTGACGCGGGCTATGCCAGCGCACTGGGCAAGTCGCTGATCATCCTGCAACCGCCGGAACACGATCACGCCCTGAAAGAGGTCGATGCCGCCGCGCTGGCGGTGGCGCGCACGCCGCAGGAGGTCGTGCAGGTCTTGCGTTACGTCCTGACGGGCGCTTTGCCGGGCTGAGTCTCCGGGGCGGGAAAACCCCGCCCCGGAGCCGGTCAGATCATCCTTCGCGCGCCGGTATCTTCATGCCACGCTTGACGGCCGGACGGTCGAGGAAGCGTTCGAGATAGGCATTGGTACGGGGAAACGAGGTCCAGCCGACCACGTCTCGCGCGCCGTAGAAATCGAGGATGTTCAGCCACGGCGCGATGGCAATGTCGGCGATGGAATAGTCGCCGGCAATCCAGTCCCTGTCCGCCAGCCGGCCTTCGATCACGTTCAACAGGCGCCTGGCCTCGTTGATGTAACGCTCACGCGGGCGCGGATCCTCGATCTCGGCGCCCGCGAACTTGTGGAAGAAACCAAGCTGGCCCAGCATCGGGCCCACCCCGCCCATCTGGAACATCAGCCATTGTGTGATCCGATGCTTTTCACGGGCGGAGTTCCCAAGCAGCGTGCCGCTTTTTTCTGCCAGGTACAGCAGGATCGCACCGGATTCGAACAGGGCCAGCGGCGCCCCGTCCGGGCCGTCCGGGTCGATGATTGCCGGGATCTTGTTGTTGGGGTTGAGGCTCAGGAAGGCATCGCTCTTGACGTCTGCATCCGCCAGCGTGACCTGGTGCGGCTCGTAGGGCATGCCGGTCTCTTCCAGCATGATCGAGGCCTTGACCCCGTTCGGCGTGGGAAACGAGTAGAGCTGGATGCGCTCGGGGTGCAGTGCGGGCCAGCGGGCCGCGACGGGATGAGTGGCGAGATCGAACATTTTCTTGGCCTTTTTCCGGTTTGGGGGAAAGCTAGGCGTGTTTTTCCCGGTTTCACAGGGGCCGGGCTGTGCGATTGCGCAGAACGCATGTGGACAGGCGGATGCGCCGGAAAAGGGACAAAGAGCCATGTTGGAAGAATTCAAGAATTTCATCGCCAAGGGCAATGTCATGGACATGGCCGTGGGTATCATCATCGGTGCGGCCTTTACGGCCATCGTGACCTCTTTGGTCGGCGACATCATCAATCCGGTGATCGCGCTGTTTACCGGCGGCATCGACTTCTCCGGCTGGTTCTACGCGATGGACGGCAATGACTATGCCTCGCTCGATGCCGCGACAGAGGCGGGGACGCCGGTGTTTGCCTTTGGCAAGTTCGTCATGGCCGTGATCAACTTCCTGATCATCGCCTTTGTGGTTTTCCTGCTGGTCAAGATGGTCAACCGCATCAAGGAAGCCGCCGAAAAAGAGGAAGAGCCCGTCGCCGAAGCGCCCAAGGGGCCGACCGAACTGGAAGTCCTGCTGGAGATCCGCGACGCGTTGAAGCGGGGCTGAACGGCGCCCCCGGGTTGCACGGCCCGGGGGCCTTGGCTATCAGGCCGGTGCGACGCGCCTGCCAGGAGATGTCATGCCAAGAGCCGTGAAAATCGCCCTGGGCAGTATCGCTGTCGGGTTTGCCGTGCTTGCGATAAAACTGCTTGCCTGGTGGATGACCGGCTCTGTCGCTCTGCTTTCGGACGCACTGGAAAGCATCGTCAACGTGGCCACGGCCATCGCCGCTTTCGTGGCCGTTCGCATCGCAGTGCAACCGGCCGATGCGGACCACCCCTTTGGCCATCACAAGGCCGAGTATTTCAGCGCCGTCATGGAAGGGGTGATGATCGTCGTGGCGGCGATCATCATCCTGAACGAGGCCTGGGGCGCCTGGAACGCCCCGCGCGACATCGACGCGCCCTTTACCGGCCTGCTGCTGATCGGCCTGGCCAGCATCGTGAACGCGGGTTGGGCCCTTGTGCTGATGCGCGAGGGGCGCAACCTGCGCTCACCCGCGTTGGCGGCCGACGGGCGGCACCTGATGACGGACGTAGTTTCCTCTGCCGGGGTCGCCATCGGCGTGGTCGCCGCCGTTCTGACGGGGGCGCTCTGGCTGGACGCGCTGCTGGCGGCCCTCGTGGCGGTCAACATCCTCTGGTCGGGCTGGCACGTTCTGCGTGGCTCTGTCGGCGGGCTGATGGACGAAAGCGTGCCCGAAGCCGACCTCGAGGCCATGCGCGAGTTGATCTCGGCCCATGCCGAAGGCGCGGTCGAGGCACATGACCTGCGCGCCCGCCACGCGGGGCAGGCGACCTTTGTCGAGTTTCACCTGGTGGTGCCGGGGGAAATGTCCGTCGATGCGGCGCACGATATCTGTGACCGGGTCGAGGCGGCCATGATGGCCGCCTTCGACGGGTGCCGCGTCACGATCCACGTCGAGCCCGAGCACAAGGCCAAGCACAGCGGGATCGTGGTTCTCTAACGTGGACCGGGCCTCAGCCCTTGATCACCAGTTGCGGAGAGGTCACGTCAATGCCCTGTGCCTGTCCGACCGCGTAATAGGTCAGCTTGCCCGCGTGCACGTTCAGACCGTTCAGCAGGTGGGGATCGTCGGCGCAGGCCTGTTTCCACCCCTTGTCCGCCAACGCCAGCATGTAGGGCATCGTGGCATTGCCAAGCGCGATGGTCGAGGTCCGTGCCACGGCGCCGGGCATGTTGGCCACGCAATAATGCATGATGCCGTCCACGTCGTAGATCGGATCCGCATGGGTCGTGGCGCGCGATGTCTCGAAACAGCCGCCCTGGTCGATGGCCACGTCCACCAGCGCTGCACCCGGTTTCATGGATGCGAAATCGGCACGTCTCACCAGCTTGGGCGCCTCTGCCCCGGGGATCAGCACCGCGCCGATCACCGTGTCCGCCTGTTCCAGGTGCTCGGCCAGAAGGCCGGTGCTGGAATAGCCTGTGCCGAAGGTGCCGCCAAAGACGTCGTCGAGATAGCGCAGCCGGGGCAGCGAGCGGTCCAGGACCGTCACGTCCGCGCCCATACCCGCGGCGATGCGCGCCGCATGGGTACCGACGACACCGCCACCGATCACCAGAACGCGCGCCGGGCCGACGCCGGGCACGCCCCCCATCAGAACGCCGCGCCCGCCATTGGCCTTCTGCAACGTCCAGGCGCCCATCTGCGGCGCAAGCCGGCCTGCGACCTCGGACATCGGCGCCAGCAGCGGCAGGCCGCCCCGCTCGTCCGTGACGGTCTCATAGGCAATGGCGGTGCAGCCGGAGGTCAACAGATCCTGCGTCTGCGCTGGATCGGGGGCCAGGTGGAGGTAGGTGAACAGCAACTGCCCCTCGCGCAGCATGGCGCGTTCGGCGGCTTGCGGTTCCTTGACCTTCACGATCATCTCGGCTTCGGCAAAGATCTCGGCCGGGGTCTCGGCCAGCCTGGCGCCAGCGGCGGTGTAATCCTCGTCCACAAAGCCGGCGCCGGCACCGGCGCCTTTTTGCACGATGACCTCGTGACCATGTCCCACCGCCTCGCGGGCGGCATTCGGGGTCAGGCCGACGCGGAATTCCTGGGGTTTGATCTCGGTGGGGCAACCGATCTTCATGTGTTCTCCTCCTGGGGTGTATCCGACAGTATGCCAGCGAAGTCTTGCAAAGGGGTCGCAAGCTCGCGCATTCTGACGGGGCATGGCGCACGAATTTTCGATGATTGATCGTTTGGGGTGGAGGATCTTGCGTATATGACGCTGGATGAGACAGACAGGCGCATTCTGCGCGTATTGCAGCGCAAGGGGCGCATCTCGAACGCCGACCTCTCCGACGAGGTGCACCTGTCGGCCTCGGCCTGTCATCGCAGGGTCCAGCGACTGGAGACCGAGGGCTATGTCCGCGACTACGTGGCGCTGCTGGATGCGCGGCGGATGGGTTTCCCGTCGACGGTCTTCGTGGAAATCACCCTGACGACCCAGGCGGACGAGGTGCTGGAAGCCTTTGAAAAGGCGGTGACGCGGGTCCCGGCGATCCTGGAATGTCACCTGATGGCGGGAACGGCGGACTACATTCTCAAGGTGGTGGCCGAGGATACCGAGGATTTCGCCCGCATCCATCGCCAGTATCTCAGCCGCCTGCCGGGCGTGGCGCAGATGCAAAGTTCCTTCGCCCTGCGCACGGTGTTCCGGACCACGGCCCTGCCGGTGTGAAGGGGCCCAGCTTCGCCGATACTTGCAGCGCCCCAATGCTTTGGCGGTGCCAGCGGCGCGGCGCTGAACCCTTGGAGCCGACGTTGCGACGGGTTGAGCGGGGTCAGGGGCGCTGCCCCCTTTGCGCGTGCCGCGCATTCACCCCCGGAGTATTTTTGCAGAGAAGAAGCCGGAAGGGGGCCGGAGAGGACAGGAGCGTCTGTGTCCCAGGGGGAATGTTCCGATCCGCCAGGCTGTCCGCGCGCGGACTGGGCCTGTCAGTCCTGCTTTGGCCGGTCGTCGTATTCGCCCGACAGGATGCGCTGTGCGTCGCCCTCGGGATCGTCGTACTGGTTCGACCGCAAGGTGAAGACGAAAAAGGCCAGGCCCGCGCCGCCCAACACCAGCGAGATCGGAATCAGGTAGGTCAGGATGTTCATGACAGGCCTCCTATCGCAGTCTCAGCGCGTTCAGCGACACGGTAATCGAGCTGGCCGACATGGCCAATGCGGCAATCAGCGGCGAACAGAGCCCGGCCACCGCCAGGGGAACTGCGATGATGTTGTACCAGGTCGCCACGGTGAAATTCTCGCGGATGCGGCGCGTGGCCTTGCGGGCGGTCTGCACCGCCTCGGGGATCGGCGCCAGCGAGCCGCCCAGCAGGACGATGTCCGAGGCGACGCGCGCGGCGTCCAGAGCCGAGGCCGGAGAGATCGAGGCATGGGCGGCGGTCAGCGCCGCCGTGTCGTTCAGCCCGTCGCCCACCATCAGCACATGCGCGCCATCGCGGCTCATCGTGGCGATGCGGGTGGATTTGTCCTGCGGCAGGGCCTCGGCCATCCACTGCGTGATGCCCAGGCGTTCGGACAGGGACTCGACCGCCCGCGTGGTGTCGCCGGAGATCAGGATGACATTGAGGCCGGCCTCCTGCAGGGCGGTGACGGCCTCTTCGGCCCCGTCGCGCAGCCGGTCGGTGAAGAGAAAGGCCTGGGCCGGCCCGTCCCCGACCCGTAGCCAGGCGGCCGTCCGGTCGGTCTGGACGCCACCGACCCAGCTTGCCCGGCCCAGCCGGACCTCCTGCCCGCGCCAGATGCCCGTGGTGCCGTGGCCCGGGATCTCTGTCACGTCCGTCAGGGGCTCGGGATTGATCCCGGCCTCGCGCGCGGCGGCGGCAAGGGATTGTGACAGCGGGTGGCTGGAGCCTTCGGCCAGCGCCAGCGCGATTTCCAGGTCGCGGCGGGTGAAATCGCCGAGGTTGGTCAGTTCCGGTGTTCCGGAGGTCAGCGTGCCTGTCTTGTCAAAGACAACGGTGTCGACCTGCGCGAGCCGTTCGAGCGCGGTCGAATCCTTGATCAGCAGCCCGCGCTTGAACAGCCTGCCAGAGGAAGCTGTGGTGACGGCAGGCACGGCCAGGCCCAGGGCGCAGGGGCAGGTGATGATCAGAACGGCGGCGGCGATGTTCAGGGCCACGCGCAGGTCGCCCGCGTAGATCAGCCAACCGACGAAAGCCAGCGCAGACAGGATATGGACGCCGGGGGCATAGAGTTTCGCGGCCTGGTCGGCCAGCGAGGTGTAGCGCGAGCGGCCGGACTCGGCCACGGCCACCAGATCGGCCATGCGGTGAAGCGAGGTGTCGCGGCCGACGGCGCTGGCGCGAATGGTCAGCGGGCCGGTCAGGTTGACCTCTCCGGCGCTGACCCTGCGCCCGGGTTCTGCGAAAACGGGCAGGGTCTCGCCCGTCAGCAAGGATCGGTCCAGCTCTGATGTGCCCGAGACGATTTCGCCATCCACCGGCATCCGCCCGCCTGGGCGCACACGGATCAGGTCACCGACGGCCAGTTCGCCCACCGGGACCTGCGTTTCGCCCGCCTCCGTGACGCGCCAGGCGCGGGGCACCTCCAGCGCGGCCAGTTCCTCGGCCGCGGACCGGGCCACAGAGCGCGTGCGGTGATCGAGGTAACGGCCCGTCAGCAGGAAAAAGGTCAGCGCGATGGCCGCATCGAAATAGGCGTGTTCGCCGGAGAGCGAGGTTTCCCAGAGCGAGGTGCCCACCGCCAGCAGGATCGCTAGTGAAATCGGCACGTCCATGTTCAGGCTGCGCGCAGACAGCGCCATCCAGGCGTTCCTGAAGAAGGGCATGGCCGAGAAACCGACCGCCGGAAGGACAATCGCAGCCGAGATCCAGTGGAACAGGTCGCGCGTCGGCCCCTCGGCCCCTGACCAGACCGCGATCGACAGAAGCATGACGTTCATCGCCGCGAAACCGGCAACCGCCAGCCGCATGAGCAGGTCGCGCCCGGCCTTGTCCGTGGCCGTCGCGGAAATCGCCGTGTTGTCCAGTTCATGCGCCTCGTAGCCCGCCCCCTGGACCACCGGGATCACGTCGGCGGCGGTCAGTTCGGGGTCGGCTTCGATGCTGACCCGTTTCATGGTCAGGTTGACACGGGCCGAACGAACCCCGGGGACCTTGTCCAGCGCCCGTTCCACGGCGGACATGCAGGCCGCGCAATGGATCGTGGGCAGCGACAGGACGATATGGGCCTCGCGCGGGGTGTCGTGTTCTGCCAGCGCCTCTGCCGCCGGGGCGGCGGCACAGGCCGGGCAGGCCGAGGCGGGCGGGCGCAGGGTTGCGGTCATCTCAGTTTGCCACCGTCATTTGCAGCCGCTGCTGAAACGGCGTGCCGTCGAGCGCGGTGGCATCCAACCAGACGTCCCAGTTGCCGGGGCGCAGGTCCTCGTAGGCGATATAGGCGTGACCGTTGAAGGCGAACTCGGGCACGCGGTCCTCACGGCCATTGGTGGGGCGGCCGACCTTGGCGGTCAGCTTGCCCGCCTGCACCGGGCGCCCGTCCTCGTCGGTGATCGATAGGATCAGCATGTCTTCCTCCAGCCGCGCCTCGACGGTCCAGCCCAGGGCCTCCTGCGCGGCGCGGCGCTTGTCGAAGGTCTGGCTGGCGACGTAGGAGTTGGCCACCTCGAGCCCGGGGAAGGTGCTGACGGCATTGACCGCCAGCGCGATGTTGACCCCGATGATGATGCCGAAGGCACCGCCGAAGATCCCCAGCACATGCCAGCCGGTCAGCTTGAACTCTTTCTTGGCCATCAGTTCGCCGCTCCGTTGAAGATTGTGTCACTATGGGCCCGGTCGCCGTTGGTCAGATCCTCGACCCAGAACCGGAATTCCGTGCGCTCTGCCTCTGCCGGGCCGGAGTCGGGCGGGGCGATGACATAGACCTTTTGCAGGAATGTCTCGTTGGCGGGCACGTCCACGGTTTCATAGGGTGTGCCTTCCAGTTGCACCCGCAGGTATTCGTTTCCGGTCAGCGAGATCCGGAACGGACGGTCCTCGCCGTGCTTGTTCAGAAGCCGCACGTCGTAGGTATTGCGGATCGAGCCGTCGGACAGGGTCACGAAGGTCGGGTTGCGGACCGGGGCAACCGTCATCTCGATATCCGGCCGGATGAAGAGGGCAAAGACCAGCCCGATGCCGACCAGCGACCACAGCGCCGTATACATGATGGTCCGCACGCGGAAGATATGCTGCCAGATCGGGCGGGGAGTATTACCCTCGCGCTCGCGCGGTTCGTCCGACAGGGCAAGGTAGTCGATCAGCCCGCGAGGCTTGCCGATCTTGGCCATCATGTCGTCGCAGGCGTCGATGCACAGGGCGCAGGTGATGCATTCCAGTTGTTGCCCATCGCGGATGTCTATGCCCATCGGGCAGACGTTGACGCAGGCCATGCAGTCGATGCAGTCGCCCAGGTTTTCGGCGCCCTCGGCCTTGCGGTGCTTGCCGCGCGGTTCCCCGCGCCATTCGCGATAGCCGACGGTCAAGGTGTCCTCGTCCATCATGGCGGCCTGAATGCGCGGCCAGGGGCAGGCATAGATGCAGATCTGTTCGCGTGCGAAGCCGCCAAAGAAGAAGGTCGTCGCCGTCAGGATCAACATGGTGGTGTAGGCCACGGGATGCGCCTGCCCGGTCACGAGATCGACCAGCAACGTCGGCGCGTCGGTAAAGTAGAAAACCCAGGCGCCGCCGGTGGCCAGGCCGATCAGGAACCAGATCGCCCATTTCGTCAGCCGCAGCCGCATCTTGCGAAAATCCATCTTTTCCTGGCGGTGCAGGCGCAGGCGGGCGTTGCGGTCCCCTTCGACCCAGCGTTCGACGAGGATGTAGAGATCTGTCCAGACGGTCTGGGGGCAGGCATAGCCGCACCAGACCCGGCCCAGGGCAGAGGTGAACAGAAACAGCCCCAGTCCGGCCATGATCAGCAAACCGGCGACAAAGTAGAACTCGTGCGGCCAGATCTCGATCCAGAAGAAAAAGAAGCGACGGTTGGCGAGGTCGATCAGCACCGCCTGGTCAGGCAGTTGCGGGCCGCGGTCCCAGCGAAGCCAGGGGGTGATGTAGTAGATGCCCAGCGTGACGATCATGATCACCCACTTGAGGTTGCGGAACTTGCCGCTGACCCGCCTTGGAAAGATCGGTTCGCGCGCTGCGTAAAGGGACGGTGGGTTACTGTCGGACACGGGGAATCGCTCCGTTGGACTCGGGTTCGCGAGCGGTTTACCCAGAGCGGCGGGACAGGAGCTTTGACCTGCATCAATTTTTGAATTTGTGACTCAGCTTTTGCCGGCCTCGCGGCGGAGCCAGGTCAGGAAGGCCTTGAGCGGGGGGCGCGGCACGCCGGGACGCGTGACGATGTGATAACCCTTTTTCCGCTTGTCTTCGAACAGCTTGCGAAGCCGCCCGGCACGAACGTCGTTTTCCACGAAAACCCCAGCGACAATGGCGACGCCCTGTCCGGCACGGGCGGCTTCCAGCATGTGGTTGCCGGGCAGGGCGGTAAAGCCGCGCCCGGCATCGCGGTCGACACCGTGCTGGGCGAACCATTCCGTTGCCTCGTTGGTGCCCAGTTCCTGGAGCCAGTGATAGTCGCGCAGATCGGCGGGTGACGTGATGTCGCGGGTGCCGACAAGGTCAGGTGCGGCGACCACAACGATGGGTGACCAAATCAGCAGGTCGGACTCGAGACCCGGCCAGTTCCCGTCGCCATAACGCAGCGCCATGTCGAATCCCCCGGGCTCCAGCGGTTGCACCAGCGCCGAAGGGTCGATCATCAGGTTGATGTCGGGGTGTTTTTCCCGAAACCCGTTCAGCCGGGGCATCAGCCAGGCAGCAGCAAAGGTCGGCGTGACCGAGATCTGAAGCGGACGCGAGGCATCGGCACCGGTCAGCGCCTCGACGGTCTGGGTGATGGATCCGAAAGCCTCGATCAGGGTACGGCCCAGGGTCTCTCCCTCGTGGGTCAGGGCCAACTTGCGTCCGGACCGGTCCAGAAGGGCGACGCCCAGGTGGCCTTCCAGCGCGCGCATCTGCTGGCTGATCGCAGCGTGGCTAACATTAAGCAAGTCCCCGGCCGCGTTGACAGATCGCGTTTCCGTGTAGGCTGCAAAGGCGCGCAGGGCAGCGAGCGGAGGCAGGGAGGACCAGTTCATATGTAAGCCAGGGTTACACTGCGGATTTATTCCTGAGTCGCATGAGGCGGTCCCTTGCGTCAAGTTGAAGACAGAACAGGACATGCAAAGGAGATCGAGATGTTCGGAATTTTCGCCAAGAGCTTTCTCACCGCCACCCGCAACGAGACACGGGCGCCGCATCGCAACACGCAGGATCTGCCCAAGCTGGGCTGGCTCGACGAGGACCTGCCGTTCCGCAATCATGCCGGACGCCGGAGCGGGCGCGATGATTGACCCGATTGTCTATCGTCCCGACCTTTGGCGCGGCGTCGCAATGCCGACCGGCTGCCGTGCGCCGCGCCCGGACGGTGGACCCCCCGCGGGCACCTTGCCGGTGGATCGTCGGTGAAGGAAATGAAAAGGGCGCTGGTGTCCCAGGAAACGCGCGAACAGGACAGGACACCAGCGCCATGCCCAGCCTTTCAGGCCGGGAAGTCTGCATCGGGATGATGTTCCCGACGACCTTGACCCCACAATAGACAGGCCGCCACCGGGCAGCCTTGACTTGCATCAAACCGCCGGGTCTCCGCGCGGTTTTTTTGTTTTTCGGGAATGGGTGTCGAACCGGGGCGGCGTGGCGGATGGTGAGGGCCCGGCATGAAAAGATCCCCCCGCCTTTCGGCGAGGGGATCGCTGTCTTTCCCATGATGCGGGGCGTCACTCTTCCGAGGCTTCGCCCCCGCCCAGGCCGTGGACATAGACCGAAACGGCGCGGATCTCCGCCTCGGTCAGGTCGGCACCCCCCATCGGGGGCATCACGCCGAAACGCGAGTTGTAGACCGTGTCGTAGAGCGAGTCGTAATCGCCACCGTAGAGCCAGATCCGGTCGGTCAGGTTGGGCGCGCCCTGGAATCGGTCGCCGGTGCCGTCTTCCATGTGGCAGCCCGAACAGTTGATGTCATACACCTCGGCGCCCGCTTCGGCGGCGGCGGGATCACGCGGCTCCTGCCCGGACATCTGCATGACGTAGTTGACGACCTGCACGACCTCTTCGTTTTCCAGCAGCTCGTCCCGGCCGAAGGCGGGCATCTGCGACCAGCGGGCCATGTCGTCCACCTCGTTGCGGATGCCGTGGCTGACGGTCTCGTGGATCGCCTCGATGGAACCGCCCCAGAGCCAGTCGTCGTCCAGCAGGTTGGGATAGCCCTTGGCACCTGCGGCGCCGGACCCGTGGCACTGTGCGCACCATGTCCGGAAGATCGCGCCGCCGGCGTTGTTGGCGTATTGCAGCAGTTCCTGGTCATCCGCGATGGCTGTCAGCTCGACCGAGGCGAGCTTGTCGTTGATCGGGCCAAGTTCCGCCTCGTGGTCGGTGATGGCCTTTTCCACATTGCCGCGGGTCGAGAAGCCCAACAGCCCCGGGGTAGCCCCCGAGATGCCCGGCCAGGCGGGATAGGCGATGGTATAGCCTATGCCCCAGACGATGCAGGCATAGAAGGTCCACAGCCACCACTTCGGCAGAGGTTTGTTGTACTCCTGGATGCCGTCCCACTCATGGCCCGTCGTCTCGTAGTCGAGATCGTCGTTCTTCTTGTTGTTGCTCATTTTCCCGGCCTCCTCAGTTTGCGGCGGGTGTGTCGTCGCCCGAAGCGGGCGCGGGGCGGTTTTCGTGGCGGAACGGGATGTTGGCCGTGTCCGAGTGGACCTTTCCCGATCCGGGCCGGAAGGCCCAGATCACGATCCCCACGAAGAAGGCGAACATCGCCAGAAGTCCCCAGCTGTCAGCCAGTTGGCGAAGGAAGGAATAGGTTTCCATGTCTTTCCCTCCTCAGCGGCTGGCGTCGGGCGTGAAGGTCGAGAAATCGACCAGCGTGCCCAGCATCTGGAGATAGGCGATCAGCGCGTCAGCCTCGGAGACGCCGGGGGCGCCGTCAAAGTTCCGGACGTTCACGTTCTCGCCGTAGCGTTCCAGCAGACCGTCGTAATCGCTGTCCGGGTCGGCCTGTGCCAGGAAGTCGGCCTGTGCAGCTTCGATCATCTCGTCGCTGTAGGGCACGCCCACCATGCGGTTGGTGCGCATCAGGTCACCGATATAGGTGCCTTCGATCAGCTTGGCCTCGAGGAAGCCGTACTTGGGCATGACCGATTCCGGCACCACCGACTGCGGGTCACGCAGGTGATCGACGTGCCACTCGTCCGAGTAGCGGCCGCCAACCCGTGCCAGGTCGGGCCCGGTCCGCTTCGACCCCCACTGGAACGGGTGGTCGTACTTGCTCTCGACCGCAAGGCTGTAGTGGCCATAGCGTTCGACCTCGTCCCGCATGGGGCGGATCATCTGGCTGTGGCAGACGTAGCAGCCCTCGCGCAGGTAGACCTCGCGGCCCGCCAGTTCCAGCGGCGTGTAGGGGCGCATGCCTTCGACATCCTCGATGGTGTTTTCGAGGTAGAAGAGCGGCACGATCTGCACCAGGCCCCCGATCGTCACCACGAGAAAGGCGAAGATGGCCAGCAGGGTGACGTTCTTTTCAAGGACGGCGTGTTTCTGAAGAATGCTCATGTCCGGTCCTCCTTATTCGGCCGGAGTGGCATGGGCCGTGGCGGCGCGGGCTTCGACAGCCGGTGCGCGTTTCACGGTCATCCACAGGTTGTAGCACATGATGACGCCACCGGCGACGTAGAGCACGCCACCCAGGGCACGCACGACATACATCGGGAACTTGGCGCCCACGGTGTCGGCAAAGCTGTTCACGAGGAAGCCGTTGGCATCCACTTCACGCCACATCAGGCCTTCCATGATGCCGGTCACCCACATCGAGGCCGCGTAGAGCACAATGCCGATAGTGGCGAGCCAGAAGTGCCAGGACACCATGCTGAGCGAATACAGACGCTCGCGGTTCCACAGCTTGGGCACCAGGAAGTAGAGCGCGCCGAAGGTGATCATGCCGTTCCAGCCAAGCGCGCCGGAGTGGACGTGACCGATGGTCCAGTCGGTGTAGTGCGACAGCGAGTTCACCGCGCGGATCGACATCATCGGACCTTCGAAGGTGGACATGCCGTAGAAGCCGACAGAGATCACCATCATCCGGATCACCGGGTCGGTGCGCAGCTTGTCCCATGCACCGGACAGGGTCATCAGGCCGTTGATCATGCCACCCCAGGACGGCATCCAAAGCACGACCGAGAACACCATGCCCAGCGTCGAGGCCCAGTCAGGCAGCGCGGTGTAATGCAGGTGGTGCGGACCGGCCCAGATATAGATGAAGATCAGCGCCCAGAAGTGGATGATCGACAGCTTGTAGCTGAACACCGGGCGTTCGGCCTGTTTCGGGATGAAGTAATACATCATGCCGAGGAAGCCGGCGGTCAGGAAAAAGCCCACCGCGTTGTGGCCGTACCACCACTGCGTCATCGCGTCTTGCACGCCCGAGAAGACCTGCACCGACTTCGACCCCCAGATCGAGACCGGGATTGCTAGGTTGTTGAAGACGTGCAGCATTGCGACGGTCAGGATGAAGGACAGGTAGAACCAGTTGGCCACGTAGATGTGCGGCTCTTTGCGGCGGACGATGGTGCCGACGAAAACCGCCAGATAGGCGACCCAGACAATGGTCAGCATCCAGTCGACGTACCATTCCGGCTCGGCGTATTCCTTGGCGTGGGTCGAGCCCAGCACATAGCCTGTCGCGGCCAGCACGATCACCAGCTGGTAGCCCCAGAACACGAACCAGGCCAGGTTGCCGCCCCAGAGCCGTGCGGCGCTGGTGCGCTGAACGACGTAGAACGAGGTCGCGATCAGCGCGTTGCCGCCAAAGGCGAAGATCACGGCGCTGGTGTGCAGCGGGCGCAGGCGGCCGAAGTTCATGTAGCCCTGGGCCCAGTCGAAGTTCAGCGCCGGAAAGGCCAGCTGGGTGGCGATAAAGGTCCCGGCAAGAAAACCGATCACGCCCCAGAAGGCGGTCGCGATGACGCCGGCGCGGACCACATCGTCCATATATTCGTTTTGCGGAGCCGGTGCCGCCGGCTCGTCGGTGTGGCGCAGGACCCACAAAAACAGCCCGGCGGAGACCGCCAGGACAATGATCGCATGGATCAAGTAAGCCACATCTCGTGCGTAGTTGATTGCGATCATCGAGAACATCGCAATCAATCCAAGCACGATGAGCTTGAGATAATTCAACATTTTTCGTCCCTTCGTCTGACCCGCGCGATTCGTTGTCCGCAGGGGCGGTTTTAGACTGGGGACGTGTTAGCTATGTTCCCTCAAAGGCATCCTTGATCTGCATCAATGGATGGCCACGCGAACCTTGACGCGGGTCAAGGTGCGACGAAAGGCGCGAGGCTAGCTTCGGGCCACGCAGCGACGGAGACGCATATGTCCTTCAAATCCATTCTGACCGTGGTCACCGACCATGATCTCATGACCTCGACCCTTTCGCATGCCGCCACGGTGGCCAGGGCACATGACGCGCATCTCGGCGCGCTTTGCTTTGGCGTGGATCGCACCCAGACCGGGTACTATTACGCCGGGGCCAACGCGATGGTGCTGCAGGAAACCCTGGAACGTGCCACGGCAGAGGCCGAGGCCCTGGCCAAGGCGGCACGCGGAGTTCTGGAAAAGACCGACTCGCTCTGGAGCGTCGATCACGGCGTGGCGCAACTGGCCGACATCGGTCGCCACGTTGCATCGCGGGCGCGGTTCACCGACCTCGTGGTGCTGCCGCAGCCCTACGGCGAGGGCAAGGGCGTGGAACTGGAGCCCGTCCTCGAAGGCGCGCTGTTCGAGGGGCAGGTGCCGGTGATGGTCGTGCCCGAGGATGTCGAGCCGGCGGCCAGGCCCAAGCGGATCGTGCTTGGCTGGAACGAAAGCAACGAGGCCCTGCGCGCGGTGCGGTCCGCCTTGCCCCTGCTGGAACAGGCCGAAACGGTGCATGTGGTTGTGATCGACCCGCCGAAGCACGGCCCGAACCGCTCGGACCCGGGCGGGATGGTGTCCGAATTCCTTGCCCGTCACGGCGTCAAGGCAGAGATCGACGTGCTGGCCAAGACGATGCCGCGCGTTTCGGATGTCTTGCTGCGGCATGTGTCGGACGTCAGCGCGGACATGGTCGTGATGGGCGCCTATGGCCATTCGCGCTTTCGCGAGGCGATCCTGGGCGGGGCCACGCGCAACATGCTGGAACAGGCCGGCGTGTCGGTTTTCATGGCCCATTGATGCGGGCGCGGTGAGCGGACCGGGGCCGTTCGTGCGGGAACACGGGCGGCCCTGTTCGGATGGGTGGTCAGTCTGCGGGCGGCACAAGCCGCCCCGAACTGACGGGCACCGCAGAGCCCTGAACATGGATCCGCTCCAGCGCGCCGCCGGTGGTCTGGATCCGCAGCCCGATGCGGCTGGGGCGGCCCATGTCCACGCCCTGTTCCAGCACCAACCGCGTTTCGCCCTCCGACAGGGCGCCAGAGGCCAGCAGTTGTGCTGCAAGGATGGCCGAGGCCGATCCCGTGGCCGGGTCCTCGGGGATGCCGTCGCCGGGGGCGAACATGCGTGCGGAAAAATCCGTTTTTTGCCCGCGCGCATACAGGTAATGCGAGTCGAGGCCGGTCACGGCGCAGAGCGTCTCCCAAGCCGGACCATTGGGCCGGGCAGCGGTCAGGGCGGCCCGGTCGCGCAGCGGGATATAGCCAAAGGCCGGTCCACCCTGCCACAGGGCAGGGCGATGATCCTCGAACCCGATCTGGTCCGCCGAGAGGCCAAGCGCCTCGGCGATGTCCTTGGCACCGGGCATTTCTCCGGTGTTGGCCGCGTGGGGCAGAACCGGCGCGCGGAACTCTGCGCCCAGTCGACCGGCCCGGCGCCAGACCTGCACCGGAACCAGCCCGGCGACTTCTTCCAGCGTGATCCGGGTTTCGAAATCGCCCTCGGGTGCGCCTTTCAGCGCGAGGTGGATGGCACAGCCGATGGTGGGATGCCCTGCAAAGGGGATCTCCGCCGTGGGAAAGAAGATCCGCACGCCGGCGGTATGCGCCGGATCGGCTGGGGACCGGACAAAGATCGTCTCGGACAGGTTGAACTCACGCGCGATGGTCTGCATCGCGACGTCGCTCAGCCCGTCCGCATCCTCGACGATGGCCAGCGGATTGCCGGCATAGGCGGTTTCGGTGAAGACGTCGCAGGTGCAAAAGGGCAATCCCTCAGACAAGCAGGCCACCATCCGCATCGTCGCCGGCCTCGTCCATCAGGCGGGACATGTCCGGCACGGTGACATGGCGCTTGCCTTCCAGCTGGATCACGCCGTCCCGTTTCAGGGCCGAGATCTGGCGGCTCACGGTTTCCAGTGTCAGGCCCAGGTAATCTGCCATCGCCTCGCGGGTCAGGGGCAGGTCGAAGACGATCGGACCAGCCGCGGCGCCGCGCTTGTTCAGGGTCGCGTCGCGGCGGGCAATGATCGACAACAGCGAAGCGATCTTCTCTCGCGCGGTCTTGCGGCCCAAAACCAGCATCCACTCGCGCGCCGCATCAAGCTCGTCCAGGGTCATTTCCAGCAGGCGCTGCGCGATATGCGGCGTGCGTGTCATGAGGTCTTCGAAGGGGGACCGGCGGAAACAGCACATGACGACATCGGTCGTGGCGACCACGTCGTAGGCGGCGGTGTTGCGTCCGGGGCGGCCGACGAAATCGCTGGGCAGCAACAGGCCCACCATCTGCGTACGGCCATCTTCCATCGCCTGGCTCAGGGTTGCGATACCGGACACGACGGAGCCCACGAAATCCATGCGGTCGCCGGCCCAGATGATCGACTGGCCAGCCTCGAACTTGCGGTAATACTTGATCTGCTCAAGGCGCTCGAGTTCGTCGCTTTCGCATCGTGCACAGACCGCCCGATGGCGGATCGGGCAGTCGTTGCAGTCGGGCGCGACACTCAAGCTTCGTTCATTCAGCATATCGCCTGCCTTATGTTGATCTGCGTCAAAGCCCGGCGCTTTTCCGTGCCCTAACCGTACGCGTATGGCGAACCGAACTCAACTCGCGCGGCTTGGACTCTTTGACGCCAAAGTGCCGCGGTACACATCGTATCCGACCGCACCGCATTTCGACGGCGACGTGGGGCCGGCACGATTCGAAGAGTGGGTTCGCTCTGTTCCTGTAGATGGTAACATATCCCTATATTTGCATGTACCATTTTGCCGCAGGTTGTGCTGGTTCTGCGCCTGTCGGACGCAGGGAACGTCAACCCTTGGCCCGGTCGAAAGCTATGTGACCGTGCTGGAACGGGAACTGGACCTGCTGCGCGGTGCCTTGCCGCAGGGCGTGCGCCTGTCGCGGCTGCACTGGGGCGGCGGCACGCCAACCCTGCTGCCCCCAGACCTCATGAAACGCCTGATCGCGGCGACCCGGCGGGTCGCCGATTTTGCCGAAGGCTACGAATTTTCCGTCGAGATCGACCCGAACGAGATTGATGCGGAGCGGCTGGATGCCCTGACCGAGGGCGGCATGAACCGCGCCTCGATCGGGGTGCAGGACTTCGACCCGCAGATCCAGGGCGCGATCGGCCGGGAACAGGGCTATGACGTGACCCGGGCGGCGGTCGAATTGATCCGTGCGCGCGGGATCGAGAGCCTGAACGCCGACATCCTGTTCGGCCTGCCGCATCAGACCCGTGCCCGCATCACCGAAACCGTGCAAAAGCTGCTCAGCTTTGCGCCGGACCGCGTGGCGCTTTACGGCTATGCGCATGTGCCCTGGATGGCCAAGCGGCAGCAGATGCTGCCCTCGGACGCGCTGCCCACACCGCAAGAGCGGCTGGAGCTGTTCGACACGGCGCGGCGCCTGTTCGTCTGGGACGGCTATGCCGAGATCGGCATCGATCATTTCGCCACCCGCGAAGACGGGCTGGCCTTGGCGCGGCGCGCCGGCGCCCTGCGACGGAATTTCCAGGGCTATACCGACGATACCTCGGATGTCCTGATCGGGCTGGGGGCGTCGTCGATCTCGAAGTTCCCGCAGGGATACGCCCAGAACGCGCCCGGCACGTCGAAATACATCGCGGCGGTGCGGGATGGTCGGTTCGCCACCGCGCGCGGCCATACCTTCAAGGGGGACGACCGCCTGCGCGCCCGGCTGATCGAGGCATTGATGTGCGATTTCCGCATCGATGCCGCCGAAATCCTGCGCGAATTCGCCATCTCGCGCGAAGGGCTGTTCACCCTGTTCCGCGAGGCGACCGCGCGTTTCGAGAACATGCTGATCATCAGCGACGACGGTTTGTTCATTCCGGAGGAGGCACGGCCGCTGACCCGCATCGTCGCGCGGGCCTTCGACGCCTACGACCTGTCGAAGGCAGGCCATTCCAGCGCGATCTGACGCCGCTCAGGCCGCGTCGAAGGCGGCGGCCAGCAACTCCCGGGTATAGTCCGTCTGCGGCGCGTCAAAGATCGCCTCGGCGGGGCCATATTCCACCACGTCCCCCTGTTTCATCACGATGACCTTGTGGCTCATCGCGCGCACCACCTTCAGGTCATGCGAAATGAACAGGTAAGCCAGGTCGTACTTGCGCTGAAGGTTGCGCAGCAGGTTCACGATCTGCACCTGCACCGTCATGTCCAGCGCCGAGGTCGGTTCGTCCAGTACCACCAGCCGGGGTCGCAGAACCATCGCACGGGCAATCGCGATGCGCTGGCGCTGGCCGCCCGAGAACTCGTGCGGGTAGCGGTGCATGGTCATCGGATCCAGGCCGACCTCGGTCATGACCTCGGCCACCAGTTCGCGGTGGGGGCGGCCATCCGGCGCGCCATGCACCTCCAACCCCTCGGCGATGATCTGTTCGCAGGTCATGCGCGGGCTCAGCGACCCGTAGGGATCCTGAAACACGATCTGCATTTCCGAGCGCAGTTTGCGCAGGCGCTTGGTGGACCAGGCGTTCACGTCCTGGCCGCGATAGGTGATCCCGCCCTCGGACTTGATCAGGCGCATGATCGCCAGCGCCAGCGTCGTCTTGCCCGATCCGCTTTCGCCCACGATGCCCACGGTTTCGCCCGCGCGCACGGCGATGGTCGCGTCGTTGACCGCCTTGACGTAGCCGACCGTGCGTTTCATCAGCCCGCGCTGGATCGGGAACCAGATCTTGAGGTTGTCGGTGCGGGCGATTTCCTCGGCGCCCTCGTCCACGGGATCCGGTTTGCCGGTGCTTTCCGCCGACAGCAGCATCTGCGTGTAGGGATGTTTCGGGGCGGCAAAGATCTCGGAGGTCAGGCCCTGTTCGACGATCTCGCCGTCCTTCATCACGCAGACCCGGTCGGCGATGCGCCGCACGATGCCAAGGTCATGGGTGATGAACAGCAGGCTCATGTCCTCCTCGGTCTTGAGATTGGCCAGAAGGTCGAGGATCTGCGCCTGGATCGTCACGTCGAGCGCGGTGGTCGGCTCGTCCGCGATCAGCAGTTCCGGCCCGTTGGCCAGCGCCATCGCGATCATGACCCGCTGCCGCTGCCCGCCCGACAGCTGGTGCGGGTAAGAGCCCAGCCGGCTTTCGGGATCGCGGATGCCGACCTTGGTCAACAGTTCGATGATCCGTTCGCGGGCCTTGGCACCGGTAAGTCCCTGGTGCAGTTCCAGGCTCTCGCGGATCTGCTTTTCCAGCGTGTGCAACGGGTTGAGCGATGTCATCGGCTCCTGGAAGATGAAGCTGATGTCATTGCCGCGCACGTCGCGCAGGCGCTTGTCCGCGGCGCCTATCATCTCGGCCCCGTTGTAGAGGACCGAGCCTTCGACACGCGCGGATTCCCCCAGCAGGGACACGGTCGACAAGGCGGTGACCGACTTGCCCGAGCCGGATTCGCCCACCAGCGCAACCGTCTCGCCTTTCTGGATGTCGAAGGACACGCCCTTGACCGCCGGGATGGTGACGCCGTCCTGGCGGAAGCTGACCTTGAGGTCGCTGACCTGTAGCAATGCGCTCATGAGAAGGTTTTCCTGGGGTCGAATGCGTCGCGGACCCCTTCGAAGATGAAGACCAGCAGCGACAGCATGATCGCGAAGACCGAGAAGGCGGTGAAGGCAAGCCAGGGCGCCTGCAGGTTCTGTTTCGCCTGCAGGGTCATTTCCCCCAGGGACGGCGCCGAAGAGGGCAGGCCGAAGCCGAGGAAGTCGAGCCCCGCCAGCGTCGAGATCGTGCCGGTGACGATGAAGGGCATGAAGGTCAGCGTCGCCACCATCGCGTTGGGCAGCATGTGCCGGAACATGATGGTCCAGTTCGACACCCCCAAAGCCTTGGCCGCACGGACATATTCCAGGTTGCGCGCGCGCAGGAATTCAGCCCGCACCACGCCCACCAGCGCCGTCCAGCCAAACAGGATGGTGAGAAAGACCAATAGCCAGAAACTTCGCCCGAGGATCGCGAAGAGGATGATGATGATGTAAAGCGACGGCGTCGCCCCCCATATCTCGATCACCCGCTGAAAGATCAGGTCGAGCCAGCCACCGAAATAGCCCTGCAATGCCCCGGCCACGATGCCGATCACAGAGGCGCAGGCGGTGACGATCAGGGTAAAGACGATGGACAGGCGGAACCCGTAGATCACCCGCGCCAGCAGGTCGCGCTTGCCCTTGTCGGTGCCCAGCCAGTTCTGTTCGTTTGGCGGCAGGGGGGCCGCGCCACGCCGGTCCACGGGCGTGTCATAGCTGTAGGGGATCAGCGGCCAGAGGATCATGCCCTTGTAGAAATTGTCATCCGCCAGCACGCCGGCCTCTGCATCTTCGATCAACCCGTCGGGATCGTCGAAACAGGCGTCCAGCCCGCCGGTGATGATCAGGCAGCGGACCTCGGGATCGCGATAGGCGGCTTCTGTCCGGAAATCGCCGCCGAACTGCGTTTCGGGGTAGAAGTTGAAGATCGGGGTGAAGGTCTCACCGCGATAGCGCACCATGATCGGCTTGTCGTTGGCGATGAACTCGGCAAAGAGCGACAGGCCAAAAAGGATCACGAAGATCCAGAGCGACCAGAAGGCGCGGCGGTTGCGTTTGAAGTTGTTCCAGCGCCGCTGGTTCAGTGGCGACAGCGAAAACAGTCCCTTTTTCGGCTCCGGCGGCATCGTCACCGCCGGGGGGCTGTCGGGGTTCTGATCGGGCTGCGGGTTCGCGACCATGCCTCAGCCCTCCCGTTTTTCAAAGTCGATGCGCGGGTCGACGACCACGTACATCAGGTCCGAGATCAGCCCGACGACAAGCCCGATCATCGAGGTGATGAAGAGCGTGCCGAAGATCACCGGGTAGTCGCGCGCCACCGCCGCCTCGAAGCCGAGCCGGCCGAGGCCGTCGAGCGAAAAGATCGTCTCGATGATGATCGACCCGCCAAAGAAGACGCCGATGAAGACGCCCGGCAGGCCGGCGATGACGATCAGCATGGCGTTGCGGAAGACATGGCCATACAGCACGCGGTCCTCGGACAGGCCCTTGGCCCGGGCGGTCATGACATAGTGTTTCTTGATCTCGTCCAGAAAGCTGTTCTTGGTCAGCAGGGTCAGCGTCGCAAAGGCCGAGATGGTCGAGGCGGTGATCGGCAGGGCAATGTGCCAGAAGTAGTCTGCTACCTTCATGAAGATGTTCAGGTCTTCCCAGTTGTCGGAGACCAGCCCGCGGATCGGGAAGATCTGCCAGTAGGACCCCCCGGCAAAGAGCACCAGCAGCAGGATCGCGAAGAGAAACCCGGGGATCGCATAGGCGACGATGATGATGCTGGATGTCCAGGTGTCGAAATTGGTCCCGTCCCGGACGGCCTTGCGGATGCCCAGCGGGATCGAGATCAGGTAGGCGAGCAGCGTCGACCACAGGCCCAGCGAGATCGAGACCGGCATCTTTTCCACCACCAGATCGATCACGCTGATCGACCGGAAATAGCTCTCGCCGAAATCGAAGCGGATGTAGTTCCACATCATGTCCAGGAAGCGTTCCAGCGGCGGCTTGTCGAACCCGAATTGCCGTTCCAGGTCGGCGATGTATTCCGGTGGCAGGCCCCGGGCGCCAGCATAGGTTTCGTCACCCGGGGTCATGCTGCCGGCATCGGGCGATTCCGAGCCGCCGGCAAAGCCGCCGAACACGTCGCCCTGGCCCTCGATCTGGGCAATGATCTGCTCGATCGGGCCGCCGGGCACGAATTGGACCAGCACGAAGTTGATGATCATGATCCCCAGCAGCGTGGGGATGATCAGCAATATGCGTCGGAGAATGTAGGCTCCCATGTCAGTCCAGCTGACCTTCCGCCTTGAGCGCCGCTTCCTTCTCGGGGTTGACCCACCAGAAGCTCAGGTAACCCAGCCCGTAGGGCGGGATCTGTTCGGGGCGTTCGTACATGTCGTAGTAGGCAACCCAGTGGTCGGCGATATAGCCGGTCGGGATCACGAAGAACTCGTAGCGCAGCGCCCGGTCTAGCGCCATCAGCGCCACGTCGGTATCGGCCTGGCTCTCGGCCTCGAAACTGGCCTCGATGATCGCGTCGACCAGCGGGCTGGCAAGTCCCGCGGGGTTGAAGAGGCTGAATTCGGCCTCTCGCGACCCGTACATCTGCGTCAACCCGCCACCGGTGGACAGGAAGGCGCCATAGCGGGTGGAATAGAGCAGGTCGTAGTCCCGTTCCCGGCGGCGCAGCGTGTACTGCGAGGGGTCGATCCGCTCAAAGCTGGCATCCACGCCGATCTGGACCAGGTTGCGGACAAAGGATTCGTGCATCGCCTCGACCGAGGGTTCGATATTGGTCGGGATCAGCATGTTGACCTGCAGCGTCTCGCCATCCGCGTTGCGCCGGATGCCGTCGTCGCCCACTTCCCAGCCTGCCTCGGACAAGAGCCGCGATGCCGCGCGCAGGTTGCGCCGGTCGGGCAGGCGGGCCGGGTCGGATTCATGCATCACGCGCACCGGCTCTTCCAGAAGGTCGGCGGGCACGATGTCGCCCAGGCTCTTGAGAAACTCCAGTTCGGCGCCTTCTGGCACGTCCTTGGCCTCGACCGGAGTGCCTTCGACGAAAGAGCTGCGCGGCGAGTAAAGCCCGTAGAGCAGCGACTCGTTCGACCATTCAAAGTTGTAGGCCAGCGCGATGGCCTCACGCACGCGCTTGTCCTGCAGCTGCGGCTTGGCCAGGTTGAACACAAAGCCGGTCGGGTTCGGCGGGCTGCCGTCCGGGATTTCTTCCAGCTTGACGACGCCTTCCTCGACCTTGGGGAAATTGTAGGCCGTCGCCCATTGCTTGGGGTCGCCTTCCACCTTGAACGTATAGGTTCCGGCCTTGAACGCCTCGAAAGAGGCGGTCTGGTCGGCGAAATACTCGACCCGGATGCTGTCATAGTTGTAGCGGCCGGTGTTGTAGGGCAGATCCTTGCCCCAGTAATCCGGATCGCGCTCATAGACGATGTGGCGGTTCACCTCGTAGGTTGCCAGCTTGTAGGGGCCGGACCCCAGCGCCACTTCCAGTCGCGGTTCGTCCAGGCGGCGGTTTTCCGGGTCGGCCTCGAACCAGGCCTTGGAAAATACCGGGGTCGAGCCCACGGTCTCGATCCGCGACCGCTTGGTCAGCTCGGGGTTGAAGGTGAATTTCACGGTGTAATCGTCCAGCGCCTCGGCACTGGTCACCATGCGGCCGACCGCCTGCGCGTAGGACGGCAGGCCCTGGGTGATGAACAGCTTGTGCGAATAGACCACGTCCTCGGCGGTGACAGGGGTGCCGTCCCAGAACTTGGCGTCCTCGCGCATGTGAAAGATGACCCAGTCGCGGCTTTCCGGGTATTCGATGCTCTCGCAGAGGATGCAGTAATACTGGCCAACGGAATCCTCGACGGATTCGATCAGCTGGTCGTACATCACCGTGGTCAGGGTGCCGGGGCGGCCCTTGCGCGAATAGGGGTTGAGGCTGTCGAAGGTGCCGGTGGCGCCGATCACCAGTTCGCCGCCCTTGGGCGCGTCGGGGTTGACGAAATCGAAATGGGTGTAGTCCGCCGGGTAGTCGAGATTGCCGAAGTAGGAATAGCCATGCGCGGTGGTGATCTTTTCATCGCCATCCTGCGCCAGTGCGGCCACACCCAGCAAGGCCACCCCGATGGCAAGCGCCCCGGTGGCGACGAACCGAAGGTCCGGCAAGGCGCGGGCCCGGGCCGTGCTGCGGCGGTGTGGTCGTTTGGCCTGGATCGTCATGGTCATCTCCCTGTCAACCGGCGGTTCGGCCCGGTAATCGAGCGCTTTTCCTTGCTAATTCTAAGCTAAGTTTTCCGCGCGACCACATTCAAGACGAGATTACGGAAACGTCAACGTCTCTGGGGTGGTTCCCCCCGGTGTCGGCGGGGGGCTGCGCGGCAAATGCGCATGAAAAAAGGCCGCCCGGTCGGGACGGCCCTTTGAATGCTCGCGGTGCGGTCAGATCAGCCGCCGGTCGTTTGCAGGTAGGCGATCAGGTTGACGCGGTCCTCGGCCTTGGGCAGGCCTGCAAAACCCATCGAGGTGCCGGGCGCGTAACCGCGGGGGTCTTCGAGGAAGGCAAAGAGGTTTTCCGGGGTCCAGACGTCGGCCGCCTCGCTCAGGGCGCCCGAGTAGCCGAAACCGGCCGCTGCGCCGACATCACGGCCGACCACACCGTCGAGGTGCGGGCCGACGGCATCCGACCCGTCCAGCTTGTGGCAGGCGCGGCACTTGCCCCAGACGCGCTCGCCCTTGCCGGCGTCCGCCGAGGCCATCAGCGCGGCGAAATCAACCTCTTCCTCTTCGACGGGCTCGGCTTCTTCCACCTGGATCGCGAAACCTGCGGCATGTTCTTCGCCGTGGTGACCGCCACCGGTGTGATACAGGCTCTCCGCAGCCCATTTGCCCATCAGGAAGATCAGCAAGGCGCCGCACAGGCCGCCGACGATCTTGGTAAAGGTCATGGTATCGAACATGGGAAGCCCTGTCTGCTTGGATCTCTGTCGGGCGCGTATCTATTGCTTTCCATCCCCTTGGGCAAGCGGTAGAAGGCGCGACCAATCGCCCGCGTGCAGCGGGATTTGCGACGAGGGCCTCAGATGACACAGCGGATCGCCTTCCAGGGAGAGCTTGGCGCCTATTCCCACCAGGCCTGCACCGAGGCCCGTCCGGGCGCCGAGGTGCTGCCCTGCCGGAATTTCGAGGACGTGATTTCCGCGGTGCGCGAAGGTCGGGCGGACCTGGCCATGCTGCCGGTCGAGAACTCGACCTACGGGCGCGTCGCGGACATCCACCGGCTGTTGCCGGAATCGGGTCTGCGCATCGTTGATGAAGCATTCGTCCGCGTGCACATCAGCCTCATGGCGCTGCCCGGCGTGCAGATCGAGGAGCTGGAACGGGTCCGCGCGCACCTGGTGCTATTGCCGCAGGCGCAGAGCTTTCTGTCGAAATACGGAATCCGGGGAATCGCCGCGGCGGACAGCGCCGGCGCGGCGGCCGAACTGGCCAAGGCGGAACTGCGCGACGAGGGCGTGCTGGCATCGGATCTCGCGGCCGAGATCTACGGGTTGCATATCCTGGCCCGCCACATCGAGGACCACGCTCACAATACCACGCGGTTCCTGTTGATGGCGCCCGAGCCCGACATCTCGCGCCGGGGCAGCCACGGCATGATGACCACCTTCATTTTCCAGGTGCGCAACATCCCCGCCGCGCTCTACAAGGCGATGGGCGGTTTCGCGACAAACGGCGTCAACATGACCAAGCTGGAAAGCTACATGGTCAATGGCTCTTTCACGGCGACCCAGTTCTACGCCGACATCGAGGGCCACCCCGAGGACCCCGGCGTCAAGCGTGCGCTCGAAGAGCTGGACTACTTCACCGACATGCTGGAAATCCTGGGCGTCTATCCCCGCGATCCGCGCCGGGACTGATCCGCTACGCTTAGGTGGGCGCTCTCCCGCGCCGGGGGCGATCTGTCCCGGCCGCGTTAATAGGTGCGCCGGTTCGGCAGACGGGATCCATCTGTGGATGACAACGGTTTCTGCGCACAGGCAGGCAGCGGGTCTATTGCTGCGGAGGTGATTGGCCTGCCGCCATCAGATCAGCAATCCGCCCGCGCCCTCGTGGCGCAGCAGCCATACCTTCGTCTCGACCCCGGTGCCGCCGGAAAATCCGCCCAGACCGTCACGGCCCAGCACGCGGTGACAGGGGATGATCAGCGCAATCGGGTTGCTGCCACAGCCGCGCCCTACCGCCTGCGGCGGTGCGCCAAGTGTGCGGGCGATATCGCCATAGGTCAGGGTGTCGCCAAAGGGGATCGCGGCGATCTGGGCGCAGACCTGTTGCTGAAAGGGGCTTGCCGCCACCCGCAGGGGCAGGTCGAAGGCGGTCAGGCTCCCGTCGAAATAGGCGGCGACCTGGTCCGCCGCGCGCCGCAGAACGGGCGTGTCGTCGCAGGCATCGCTCCGGGTCCAGGTGGCGCGGGTTATGGCGCCGTCTGTCTCGCTGATCTCGAAAGGGCCGGTTGGGGTCTCGACACAGGTCCGGGGCATCAGCCTGACCCCGCCCGCATCATGCGCCCCCGCCGGCCGTGATCCGCGGCGAGGCCGCGCGGGCATTGCCTGCCGGTCTCAAGTCGGGTGGCGGCATGCTGCGACGGGGTTTTGACGGGCCATGTCATGGCGAAAGGCTAGGGGCCGGCGACGCCGCGCACAAGTTTTCTGTCGCAAACGGCGCGGACTGTGCGCAGGGTGTCGTCGCAGGCTGGCTGAAAACAGGAGGTACGGATGCAGACGGGATTCATCGGACTGGGCGCTGTGGGCGCCAAGCTGGCAGGCAACCTGCTGCGCAACGGCGTCGGACTGACGGTCTTCGACCTCGACCCGGCGCGCCTTGCCGGAATGGTCGCAGAGGGCGCCGAGGCGACAGGATCGGCCGCAGAGGTCATGGCGCGCTGCGACGTGGTCATCACCTCCCTGCCCAGTCCCGCGGCCTCGGAGACGGTGCTGGCCGAGATGCTGCCCGAAATGGCGCCGGGCAAGACCTGGGTCGAGATGTCGACCACCGACCCGGCGGTGATCGTGGCCCAGGCGGCCCGGGTGGCCGAAACGGGCGCGGTCGCGATCGAGGCGCCGGTGTCGGGCGGGTGCCACAGGGCGGCGACGGGCAATATCTCGGTCTTTTGCGGCGCCCCGCGCGCCAGTTTCGAGGCGGTCCTGCCGCTGTTGACGATCCTCGGGCGGCAGGTGCTGCACACCGGAGAAGTCGGCACCGCCTCGAAACTCAAGGTCATGACCAATTACCTGGCCACCGCCAACCTGCTGACGCTCTGCGAGGCCCTGGCAACGATGCAGGCTGCGGGGCTGGACATGGCGACGACCTACGAGGCGATCCGCATTTCCTCGGGCAATTCCTTTGTCCACGAGACCGAAAGCCAGCTGATCCTGTCCGGCAGCCGTGACGTGGACTTCGCGCTGGACCTGGTGATGAAGGATGTTGGCCTGTTCCAGGCGCTGGCAGATGAGCATGGCGTACCGCTGGAACTCTCGCCGCAGGTGATCGCGATGATCCGCGACGGCCAGCAGAGGATGGGCGCCCGGGCGCAGTCCGACAGGATGATCGAGAGGCTGGAGGCGGGCACGGGCCTCTCGGTGCGGGCGCCGGGTTTCCCCGAGACGCTGGTGGACGAAGAGCCCCCCCTGCGCGGCGCCGAGGTGGTGGTGCAGCGCTAGGTCTGGCGTATCGCCTGTGCTGAACGACCGGCGCGCGCGGCCTGGAGGTGGCCGAGGTCGCGCAGCACCGCGTCCAGGTCGGCCTGCCAGTCGGGCCGGCTCAGGTGGAAGGCGCGCGCAAGTGCCGTGTTGTCGAGACGCGAATTGAGCGGGCGAGCCGCCGGTGTCGGATATGCGCTGCTGGGAACATCCTTCACTTCGGCCGTCAGTCCCGCCCGGGCAAAGATCGCCCGGGCGAAATCGGCCCAGCTGACATCGGGCCCGCCGGACAGGTGATAGGTGCCCGTCTTTTCCGGCTGCTGGCACAATGCCTCACTCACGGTCAGGCAGGCCCGCGCGATGGCGGCGGCGGAGGTGGGGCCGCCCACTTGGTCGGCGACGATACTCAGCCGGTCCCGTTCCGCCCCCAGCCGCAGCATCGTCCTGACGAAATTGGCGCCATGCGCGGAAAAGACCCATGAAGTCCGCAGGATGGCATGGGGGCCGCCCGCGGCGCGGATGCCGGTTTCGCCGGCCAGTTTCGACCGGCCATAGGCGTTGATCGGCGCCGTCTGATCCCCCGGAGCCCAGGGCAGGCTGCCAGAACCGTCAAAGACGTAATCGGTCGAGATATGGACCAGCGGCGCGCCGATCTCGGCGCAGGCGCGCGCCATCGCGGCGGGGGCCGCGCCGTTGATCGTGGTGGCCAGCGGCTCTTCGTCCTCGGCCCGGTCGACCGCCGTGTAGGCGGCGGCGTTGATGACGGCCCGGGGACGGCGGGCGCGGATCGCCTCGGCGCAGCTGTCAGGATCGGAAAGATCGGCCTGATCCTGGTCCAGCGCGGTGACATTGCCCAGCCGTTGCAACTCTGTCCCGACCTGTCCGCTCCTGCCGAAGACCAGGATCATGCGCCCACCCCCAGCCGTTCTCCCACGCCGTGCCGGGCCTGCAGGGCACGCCACCAGGGCGCGTTCGCAAGATACCAGTCGACGGTCCTTTCCAACCCTTCGTCCACCGTCACCGAGGGGCGCCAGCCCAGTTCCTCGCGGATGCGCGTCGGGTCGATGGCATAGCGGGCGTCATGTCCGGGCCGGTCGGTGACGAAGGTGATGAGGTCGGCATAGGACCCGTCGTCGCGCGGGCGCTTGCGGTCAAGGATCCGACAGAGCGTCTGCACCAGGTCGAGGTTCGTGCGCTCGTTCTCGCCGCCGATGTTGTAGCTGCGGCCCACCGCCCCCTTCTGCACGACCAAGAGCAGCGCCTCGGCGTGATCTTCGACGAAAAGCCAGTCGCGCACGTTCGATCCGTCCCCGTAGATCGGCAGAGCTTTGCCCGCCAGCGCGTTCAGGATCACCAGCGGGATCAGCTTTTCGGGGAAATGAAAGGGGCCGTAGTTGTTGGAACAGTTCGTCAGGACGACGGGCAGGCCGTAGGTCTCGTGCCAGGCGCGCACCAGGTGGTCGGACCCGGCCTTGGACGCCGAATAGGGCGAACGGGGATCATAGGGGCTGGTCTCGGTAAATTGTCCTTCCGCGCCGAGAGAGCCAAAAACCTCGTCGGTGGAAACGTGGTGGAACCGGAACCCCTCGGGCCGGCCCTCGCGGGTCCAGTAGGCGCGGGCGGCCTCCAGCAGGTGAAAGGTGCCCATGACATTGGTGTCGATGAAGGTGCCCGGCCCATCGATGGAGCGGTCGACATGGCTTTCCGCGGCCAGGTGCATCACCGCGTCCGGGCGATGCTGCGCGAAAATCCGGTCCAGCGCGGCGCGGTCACGGATGTCGGCATGTTCGAAAACATAGCCGGGGTCGTCCGCGACCGAGGCGACGTTGTCGAGACAGGACGCGTAGGTCAGCGCATCGAGGTTCACCACCTGGTGTCCGTCGGTGATCGCGCGACGCACCACTGCCGAGCCGATGAAACCCGCGCCGCCGGTGACCAGCAGTTTCATGCCCCTTCCTCCCAGGCGAAGGGGCTGGAGATTTCCGCCAGCGGGGGCGCCTTGGCGTCCTTCTCGCTCAGGATCGGCGGCCCTTCGAGCCCCCAGTCGATGCCGATGGTCGGGTCATCGAAACGTACCGTCCCTTCGCTGTCGGGCGCATAGTAGTCCGAGCATTTGTAGAGCACCTCCGTGTCGGGATCGCGCGTGACGAAGCCGTGCAGAAATCCCTTGGGCACCAGCATTTGCTTGCCGTTTTCCGCGCTCAGCTCGACCCCGAGCCAGTTGCCGTAGGTCGGAGACCCCACCCGGATGTCCACCGCCACGTCGAAGAGCCGCCCGCGCCCGCAGCGCACCAGCTTGGCTTGGGCATGGGGCGGGCCCTGGTAATGCAGCCCGCGCAGCGTCCCCGGCTCGGCCGAAAGAGAATGATTGTCCTGCACGAAGTCGATCTCGATGCCGTGTTCGGCCATGCGCTTGCGGTTCCAGCTTTCGCTGAAAAAACCGCGCGCATCGCCAAACCGGCGCGGGGTCAGGATGAGCACACCGGGCAAGGCGGTGGCTTGAACGTCGAGCATTTGGCCCCCATCGGTCGAAATCCGTTGCCTGTTTACCCAAAGGAGGCGCCAACTGTAAGGCGCAAGCGGATTGTCAGGACACTGATTGTTTCCCCTTTTGCCAAACTCTTGACAGAGTGGCGGGGCACTAGGGATGGAACGCAGGGATTTCAGGGGGTCGCATGGCCAGGCGCAAGGGCATCATTCTGGCGGGCGGATCGGGCACGCGGCTGTACCCGATCACGATGGGCATATCCAAACAGCTGGTGCCGATCTACGACAAGCCGATGATCTTCTACCCGCTGTCGGTGCTGATGTTGACCGGCATCCGAGATATCTGCATCATCACCACGCCGCAGGACCAGGAGCAGTTCCGCCGCACGCTGGGCGATGGCAGCCAGTGGGGGCTTTCGCTCGACTACGTCGTGCAGCCCTCTCCGGACGGACTGGCACAGGCCTATCTGCTGGCTGAAACCTTCCTGAACGGTGCGCCGTCGGCGATGGTTCTGGGCGACAACATCTTTTTCGGTCACGGGTTGCCGGAACACCTGCGCACTGCCGACTCCCAGCAGACGGGCGGCACGGTGTTCGGTTACCGGGTCGCGGATCCGGAACGCTACGGCGTGGTGGATTTCGGTTCCGATGGCACGGTGAGGTCGATCATCGAGAAACCGACAAGGGCGCCGTCGCCATATGCTGTCACGGGGCTCTACTTTCTGGATGGCAGCGCGCCGGAACGGGCGCGCGCCGTCACACCCTCGGCCCGGGGTGAGCTGGAAATCACCTCGCTCCTGGAGACCTACCTGCGTGACGGGCTGCTCAACGTGCAGCAGATGGGGCGCGGCTATGCCTGGCTCGACACCGGCACGCATGGCTCGCTGCTGGATGCCGGCAATTTTGTCCGGACGCTGTCGGAACGGCAGGGCCAGCAGGTTGGCTGCCCCGAAGAGATCGCCTATCAACAGGGCTGGATAGATGCCGACGCGCTGATGGAGCGCGCGCGCATGTTCGGAAAATCCGGCTACGGCACCTATCTGGCGCGACTGGTGGAAACATGAGCGATGTGACGACAGAGCGGCGCGGGCGCGTGCTGCTGGTGACCCTGGACCGGCCCAAGGCCAACGCGATCGACGCCGCCACCAGCATCGCGCTGGGCGAGGCATTTCGCACCCTGCAAGAGGACGACGGCCTCTCCGTGGGCATCGTCACCGGCGGCGGGGCGCGCTTCTTTTCCGCCGGCTGGGATCTCAAGGCCGCCGCCGAAGGCGAGGCGGCGGATGCCTGGCAAGGGGTCGGCGGCTTCGCCGGACTGACCGAATACTGGGACCTGACCAAGCCGATCATCGCCGCCGTCAACGGGCTGGCGCTGGGGGGCGGGTTCGAACTGGCGCTGGCGGCGGACATGATCGTCGCCGCCGACCACGCCGAGTTTGCCTTGCCAGAGGCGACCATCGGCGTCGTGCCCGACAGCGGTGGCGTGATCCGCCTGCCGCGCCGCCTGCCGCGCGCGGTGGCGATGGAAATGCTGATGACGGGCCGCCGCGCCGCGGCAGAGGATCTGCACCGCTGGGGCGTCGTCAACAGCGTGGTGCCCGCCGAAACCCTGCTGGAGAGGGCGCTGGAACTGGCAGACCGTGTCGCCGCCTCGGCGCCTCTTTCCCTGCAGGCCATCAAGGAGATCGACCGCGCCACGGACGGGCTGGGTGAACGGGCAGCCTTTGACCGCATGCGCGCCGGCGACCTTGGCGCCTACGGGCGCGTCTACGACAGCGAAGACGCCGTCGAGGGCATCGCCTCGGTCTCGGAAAAGCGCGATCCGGTCTGGAAGGGCCGCTGATGCTGGTCACGGAAACCTTCCTGCACGACTGGACCGGGGAAATCGCCGCTCCGCTGACCCTTGTCCGCAATACGGTCAAACCCGACTGGGTGGACGAATACCACCACCTGAACATGGCCCACTACCTGACCATCTGCGACCAGGCGAACTGGGCCTTCTGGAACTGGATCAATGCGCCGGACCAGACGATCGAAGCCCGCGCCGGCCACGAATATGCCATCGTCGAAAACCACGTCACCTATACCGGTGAACTGGCAGAGGGCGCGGCCTTTTCCATCGAGACCCAGCTGCTGGACGTGGATGCCAAGCGGTTCGTCCTGTTCCACCGGGTTCTGGACGCCGATGGCACCCCAAGCGCCACGAACGAGACCAAGATGCTGGGGTTCAACCTGGACACCCGCCGTGCCGAAGCCTGGCAGCCGCAAGTCGCTGAAAGGCTGGCGCAGGTGCTGGCGGTGCACCAGCCGCTTGGCAACCCGCCCGAGGCCGGGCAGGGGATCGCGCTGAAGCGCCGCTGAGGCTTTACAATCCGGCTGCCACGCCCGAGGTTCGTCGCGAAGTCAGCAGGAGGAGACGACAGGTGAGCGACAAGGATCTATTCCCGAACGGCTGGGCGCCGACCACGCGCTATCCCGACCCGGCGGTGCAATCGCTCGATCCGGCTTTCGACAAGTACCGCCTGCCGCTGGCCGGGGTCGAACGGCTGGCCACGGGCCTGCGCTGGGCCGAAGGTCCGGTCTGGTTCGGCGATGCCCGCCACCTCCTGTGGAGCGACATCCCCAACAACCGCATCATGCGCTGGACCGAGGAAACCGGCACGGTCAGCGAGTACCGCGCGCCGTCGAACTTCGCCAACGGCCATACGCGCGACCGGCAGGGGCGGCTGATCTCCTGCGAACATGGACAGCGGCGGATCACCCGAACCGAATACGACGGCTCGATCACGGTCCTGATGGACAGCTTCGAGGGCAAGCGCCTGAACTCGCCCAACGACATCATCGTGAAATCGGACGGCTCGATCTGGTTCTCCGACCCGGTGTTCGGCATCCTGGGGAACTACGAGGGCTACAGGTCCGATCCGGAACTGCCCGAGGCGGTCTACCGGCTGGACCCGGAGACGGGGCAGGCATCGGTCGTTGCCGACGGCATCCTCGGCCCCAACGGTCTGTGCTTTTCACCGGATGAGGGCATCCTCTACATCGTCGAATCGCGCGGCACGCCCAACCGCAAGATCCTGGCCTATGATGTGGCCGCGGATGGGCAGAGCCTGTCCAACCGCCGCGTCCAGATCGACGCCGGGCCGGGCACCCCGGACGGGATGCGCTGCGACGTGGACGGCAACCTGTGGTGCGGCTGGGGCATGGGCGATCCGGGCCTCGACGGCGTCATGGTCTTTGCCCCGGACGGGCGCCCCATCGGGCGCATCGCGCTGCCGGAACGCTGCGCCAATGTCTGTTTTGGCGGGCGGGCCAACAGCCGCCTGTTCATGGCCGCCTCGCAATCGGTCTACGCGCTCTACGTCAACGTCGCCGGCGTCAGGGGCGGTTGAGCGCCGCCCCCTGTTTCTTTGGGCCGAAAATACCTCCGGGGGTTTGGGGGCCGCGCCCCCAGCAACCCTAAAAAGTGAAAAGCCGCGTTTCCGCGGCTTTTCTCAATTCTCCAACTCCAGGGGCCGGGGCTCAGTCCAGCGCCGCGTCGGTGACCACATGGGTCCAAGCGCCTTCCGGCTCCTTGGTGATCACCGGGTCCGATCCGCCGGCCAGCAGCGTGTCCACGGTCCGCTGATAGTCTGCCGGGTCCAGCGCGCCGTTCGAGCCCGCCGTCAGCTTGGCGACCTCGCCCATCATGCGGATCTGGTGGCCCTCGGTCTGGGCGCCGGTCTCGTCATAGTCCAGCACGATCATTGCCGCGTCCTCGGGGTTCTCCTCGGCCCATTTCCAGCCTTTCATCGAGGCGGCCACGAAACGCGCCATCTTGTCCACGTACTCGGGATCTTCGAGGTTCTCCTCAAGGACGTAGAGCCCGTCCTCCAGCATCGCGACGCCCTGGTCCTCGTACTTGAAGGTGATCAGCTCTTCGGGCGACACGCCCGCGTCAATCACCTGCCAGTACTCGTTGTAGGTCATGGTGCTGATGCAATCCGCCTGGCGCTGCAGCAGCGGATCGACGTTGAAGCCCTGCTTCAGAACCTCGACCGACCCTTCGGCCTTGCCGTCGGTGGCGATGTCCAGCTGGCTCATCCAGGCGAGGAAGGGGAACTCGTTGCCGAAGAACCAGACGCCCAGCGTGCGGTTGTCCAGGTCGGCGGGTTCCGAGATCCCGGCATCCTTCCAGCAGGTCAGCATCATGCCCGAGGACTTGAAAGGCTGCGCGATATTGACCAGCGGCAGGCCGTTCTCGCGGGCCGAGAGCGCCGCCGGCATCCATTCCACGATCACGTCGGCGCCGCCGCCCGCGATCACCTGCGTCGGCGCGATGTCCGGCCCGCCGGGCAGGATCGTCACGTCCAGGTCGGCCTCGTCGTAATAGCCGTTTTCCAGCGCCACGTAATAGCCCGCGAACTGTGCCTGCGTGACCCATTTGAGCTGCAGCGTGACCTCGTCCGCCGCCAGCGCGGGGCTGGCCAGCCCCAGGGCCGCAACGGCGGCGATCCATGTCTGTTTCATCTTCAGTACCTCCTTGGTGCCTAGTGTCGTGTGGCCGGTTTTGTCCGGTCCGGTTATCGGCCGCCCCGGTGCGAGGCGTGCCAGAATGTCATGCGGCGTTCGGCCAGGGCCACCAGCCCGTAGAACAGCGTCCCCGAGAGCGCCGACACGAGGATGGCCGACCAGACCATGCCAAGGTCAAGCTGGCCGATGCTGGTCGAGATGCGAAAGCCCAGCCCCAGCGTCGGGCTGCCGAAGAACTCGGCAACGATGGCCCCGATCAGCGCCAGCGTCGAGCAGATCTTGAGCCCGTTGAAGACAAAGGGCAGGGCAGCGGGCAGGCGCAGCGTCCACAGCGTCTGCCCCCAGGTCGCGGCATAGGTCCGCATCAGGTCGCGCTGCATCGAGGTGGTCTCGGACAGGCCGGCGACCGTGTTCACCAGCATCGGGAAATAGACCATCAGAACGACCACCGCCGCCTTGGACTGCCAGCCAAAGCCGAACCACATGACCAGGATCGGCGCCGTTCCGACGATGGGCAGGGCCGCCATGAAGTTGCCCAGCGGCAAGAGCCCCCGGCGCAGATAGTCCGAACGATCCACCAGCAGCGCGGTCAGAAAGGCCGCGCCGCAGCCGATGATGTATCCCGACAGGGCGCCCTTCAGGATCGTCTGCACGAAATCGCCCCAGAGAAGGCCGAGGTTCTCGGCAAAGCTGGCGGCGATTTGCGAGGGCGGCGGCAGGATCACGGTCGAGACCTGCATGCCCCGCACGATCAGTTCCCACATGCCCAGGATGGTCAGGCCAAAGATCAACGGCACCGCAAGGCGCACCGCGCCCGTGTCCCGTGCCGGCCCGTTCGCCAGCATCACGTTCAGCCCGAAACCCACGGCCCAGAGCACAAGTGCGAAAATCACCAAGGTCATGGCATCATCCCCATCCGGCGCAGCGTGCGCCGTTCGATCGCGCCGATGGCCCAGACCAGCAGGGCCGCCAGCGCCGCCGCCACCAAGAGCGCGGCCCAGATCTGCGACGTCTGTCCGTAGTAGCTGCCCGCCAGCATCCGCGCGCCAAGCCCGCCTTTCTGCACCGGCAGTTCCCCGACGATGGCGCCGACGAGGCTCGCCGCTATGGCGATCTTGAGCGAGGCAAAGAGATAGGGGATCGACGAGGGCAGGCGCAGTTTCGTCAGCACAGAAGAGGTCGGCGCGTTATAGGTGCGCATCAGGTCCATCTGCATGGCGTCGGGGCTGCGCAGCCCCTTAACCATGCCGACGACCACCGGGAAAAAGGACAGATAGGCCGAGATCACCGCCTTGGGGATCAGCCCCTGCACCCCGATGGAATAGAGCACCACGATGATCATCGGCGCCAGCGCCACGATCGGGATGGTCTGGCTGACGATGGCCCAGGGCATGACGCTCATGTCCATGACGCGGGAATGCACGATCCCCACCGCCAGGCCCACGCCCAGCAGGGCGCCGATCAGGAACCCCAGGAAAGTGGCGTTCAGCGTCACCAGCGCGTGGTAGATCAGGCTGCGGTTCGACAGCGTCCCCGACCGCATGATCCCGCGCCGCCCGTTCAGCTCTTCGTCGATGGTCGAGTCGTACAGTTCCACCAGCACCTGGTGCGGCGCAGGCAGTTTCGGCCGGTCCGAGCTCCAGCTTTGCCCGAGGGCATGGGTGTTGCGAAAGACCAGTGCCCAGTTGCCCATGTCGCGCCTGTCCACCGCGGAGGGTGGAGAGACCTCGACGCCGGCGCGCTCCGCCGCTGTCAGCACTTCCTTGACGTTCATCGGCACGACGGCGACATACCAGATCGCCAGCACGGCCAGCACCATCCCCAGCACAGGCGGCAAACGCAGCCAGCGGGGCCAGCCTCCTACACTGGTTGCGGTCTTCGGATCACTTGCCTCAGCCATGCGTTCCCTCCCTGCACGGGGCGTGGTGGTCCCGGCTCAGGTCCGGGGCGGGGATGCGCCGCGTGACACTCATTCCTCGTACCCCGCGCGCAGCCCCTCGCGCACGCGATGCGCGATCTCGATGAATTCCGGCGTGTCGCGGATGTCCAGCGGGCGTTCCTTGGGCAGGGGGCTTTCGATCACGTCGGTGATCCGGCCCGGGCGCGGGCTCATCACCACGATATGCGTCGAAAGGTAGACCGCCTCGGGGATCGAGTGGGTCACGAAGCCGATGGTCTTTTCGGTCTTGTCCCAGAGCTTCAGCAGTTCCTCGTTCAGCCGGTCACGCACGATTTCATCGAGGGCGCCAAAGGGTTCGTCCATCAAGAGGATGTCCGCGTCAAAGGCCAGCGCCCTTGCAATAGACGCACGTTGCTGCATCCCTCCGGACAGTTGCCAGGGGAATTTCTTTTCAAAACCCGACAACTCCACAAGCTCCAGCACCCGTGCCACGCGCTCGGCCTGTTCGGCCCTGGAATAGCCCATGATCTCCAGCGGCAGCGCCACGTTGCGCCCGATGGTGCGCCAGGGATACAGGCCCGCCGCCTGGAAGACATAACCATAGGCCCGTGCCCGGCGCGCCTCGTCCGGGGTCATGCCATTCACCGTCAGGCTGCCGCCGGTGGGATGTTCCAGCGCCGCGATGCAACGCAGGAAGGTCGTCTTGCCACAGCCCGAGGGGCCGATGAAGCTGACGAAACTGCCCTTTGCGATGTCCAGGCTGACGTCCTTCAGTGCATGCACCGGCCCGTCATTCGTCTGAAAGGTCAGGTCGAGGTGGTCGGCCCGGATGACGGGCGCGGCGGTGGCGGTTCCCGCCTCCGGCCAGTTCATGATTTCTTCATCGCTCAACACGCGTGATCCTTGTTTGGCGAAGCGGCGGGGCCGCTGTAGGCTGGACTTTCAGGATGTTGGATACCGGGGCTCTACCATGACCGACTGCAAAAAGCTGCGCCCGGGGGGCACATATGACGGCAAGCAGGGCTTTTCCTATTTCGAGGGTATCGCGAAAGAGACCGTCGGCGCGCAGGGGCTTTGCATGCACCTGCTGACCGTTCCGCCGGGCGGACGGGCCAGGGCGCATAAACATGCGACCCATGAAACCGCGATCTACGTCATTTCCGGCAGGGCGAAAATGTACTGGGGCGAGCGGCTGGAACATTGCATGGAGACGGGGCCGGGCGACATGATCTACATACCGGCGGACATGCCGCATCTGCCCCTGAATGACGGCGACGAACCCGCCGTCGCGGTGATCGCCCGCACCGACCCTCATGAACAGGAATCCGTGGTCCTGCTGCCCGAACTGGAGGCATTGGTTCCGGCCTGACGCGGTCACGTTCATTCCGGCATCTCCCAAAGCGCCGGGTCGGCGAATTCCACGCTGTTGCCCGCCGGATCGCGGACATAGACGGATCGCGGCCCATGCGGCCAGTTGAAATCGCTCTCGATGGCGATGCCGTTATCCGTCAACAGCGACACCATCGCGTCAAGCTCTGACCCCGGAACGGCGAAACACAAGTGCCCCGGCCCCCGCGCCCCATGCGGCGGCACGGGCAGGGCGTCCGGTTTCGGCGGTTCCTCGGTGGCCTCGGCGATGAAGGCCAGCACGACCGATGTTCCGCAGCGAAAGAAGACGTGCCGCCCCTCGACCCGGATGAACTTTTCCAGTCCCAGGATGCCGCCGTAGAACCCCTCGGCGGCGTCGAGGTCATCGACGTAGATGGCGGCTTCGAGGACGCCGGAGAGGGTAGGGGCGGTCATGGCGCCCCCAATGCGTCACGATCCGGGCGCCGCGCCGCCAGGCGCTTCGAAGGCGCCAGGACACCCGTGCGAACGGGTGTCCCCCCTGTTCCGCCTCGCACCAAGCCTTACACCCCGCTCGCCGGGATGCCCGTGCGTTTCACCGGGCGCGGCGCGGTCAGTTCCTTCCACTTCGACAGGGCCTTGTTGGTCGGCGTGCCCGGTGTCCGCTTGACGAACTCACCATGCCCCTCGCGCGACCGCAGCTCGCCGTCGTGCACCGCCACATGGCCCCGCGTCAGGGTGAACCGCGGCAGGCCCTTGACCTGCTTGCCCTCGAAGACGTTGTAATCGATCGAAGACACCTGGCTGGCGGCGGTGATGGTCTTTTCCTTCTCCGGGTCCCAGACCACGATATCCGCGTCCGACCCCACCCGGATCGCCCCCTTGCGCGGGTAGCAGTTCAGGATCTTGGCGATATTGGTCGAGGTCATGGCGACGAATTCCTCGGGCGTCAGCCGCCCGGTGCCCACCCCATGCGTCCAGAGCATCGGCATCCGGTCCTCAAGTCCGCCGGTGCCATTGGGGATCTTGGTGAAATCTCCCACGCCATAGCGTTTCTGATCGGTGGTGAAGGCGCAGTGATCCGTCGCCACGACCGAGAGAGAGCCGGACATCAGCCCGTTCCACAGGCTTTCCTGGTGTTTCTGGTTGCGGAACGGGGGCGACATGACGCGCCGCGCCGCATGGTCCCAGTCCTTGTTGAAATACTCGCTTTCGTCCAGCGTCAGGTGCTGGATCAGCGGCTCGCCCCAGACACGTTTGCCCTGCTGGCGCGCGCGCCGGATCGCCTCGTGTGCCTCTTCGCAGGAGACATGCACGATATACAGGGGAACGCCCGCCATGTCGGCGATCATGATCGCGCGGTTGGCCGCCTCGCCCTCGACCTGCGGCGGGCGCGAATAGGCGTGCGCCTCCGGCCCGGTGTTGCCCTCGGCAAGCAGTTTTTGCGACAGGTCCGCCACCACGTCGCCGTTCTCGGCATGGACAAGCGCGATCCCGCCCAGCTCGCCGACACGCTGGAAGCTGGCGAACATCTCGTCGTCCTGCACCATCAGCGCGCCCTTGTAGGCCATGAAGTGCTTGAAGGTGGTGATGCCGCGATCCTCGACCACCGTCTTCATCTCGTTGAAGATCTGTTCCCCCCACCAGGTCACCGCCATGTGGTAGGAATAGTCGCAATGGGCGCGACCGGCCTTGTTGTCCCACATCTGCAACGCATCCAGCAGACCCTGACCATCGGGCGAGGGCAGGGCGAAATCCACCACCATCGTCGTCCCGCCCGCCAGCGCCGCGCGGGTGCCGCTGTCGAAATCGTCCGAGGAATAGGTGCCCATGAAGGGCATCTCGAGGTGCGTATGCGGGTCGATCCCGCCCGGCATGACGTAACAGCCGGTGGCGTCGAGTTCCTCGTCGCCCTTCAGGTTCTCGCCGATCTCGGTGATGATGCCGTTCTCGACCAGCACGTCGCCCTTGTAGCTGAGATCCGCCGTGACGATGGTGCCGTTCTTGATGACTGTGGTCATTGGCTCAACTCCCCTTGCAGTCTTGAAACATTATGGTTGCAGTCGGGTTGTCCCCGGCGATCGATGCGTGAGTCACCAATACACTGCACTCTTGTCCGTCCGTTAGTGTCCAGGTTCCGGATTGGCCCTGTGGAAGAGACTTCATCTGGGTCCCCAGCGTGGTGTCGATCCGGTTCTGGTTTACGACGACAAAGACCGCCGTCACACCAGTTTCGCAGTTCACCCTGACGTTGTCTTGCGGCGTTATGGTGTCGGCCTTGCCGTTCGGCAGGCAACCGGCATCGTCCACAAGGACCAGGTCGAATGGCAAAAGCCTGTCGATCTCGTCGTAGTCCCGTGCCGCGACAGCCGCGGAGAGGGAATCCAGCTTCTCCCGCGTGTCCTCGGTGTAGAGGGCCGTGACTGTCGGATCCACGATCACCTGGTTCAGCTTGCTCAGTGCATCTTCGGCAGAGGAAAGCCGGGCGCGACCGTCTACGACGCCTTCTTCGTAGCGGGCGCTGCCCGTCATGGCCTGACCCAATGCAAAACCCGCGGCAAGGCACCCGATCGCGGACGCAATGTTGCCGAAGGTCAGCAGCCGGGACATGACGCAACCTCTGTCGGGGTCTGCACCGCAGCTGTCACTCCACGATCTCCGCCGTCTCGACCACCGCGTGGAACAGCACGTCCGCCCCGGCCTTGGCCCAGTCCTTGCTGATCTCCTCGGCCTCGTTGTGTGACAGCCCGTCGACGCAGGGGCACATCACCATGGCCGTCGGCGCCACCCGGTTGATCCAGCAGGCGTCATGCCCGGCGCCGGAGATGATGTTCATATGGCTGTACCCCAGCCGCTCCGCCGCGCCCCGGATCGCCGAGACACAGCCCTCGTCAAAGGCCACCGGGTCGAACCCGCCGACCTTCTCGAATGCCACCTCAAGGCCCATGTGCTTGCAGATTTCCTCTGCCGCCGCTTTCAGCCGCGCCTCCATGTCCTTGATCACCGCCAGTTCGGGCGAGCGGAAATCGACGGTGAAGACCGCCTTGCCCGGGATCACGTTGCGCGAGTTCGGGTAGACGTCGATATGGCCCGCCGCGCCCACCGCGTGCGGCGCATGGCTCAGCGCGATTTCCTCGACCTTCTCGAGGATGCGCGCCATGGCAAGGCCCGCGTTCTTGCGCATCGGCATCGGGGTCGAGCCGGTGTGCGCGTCCTTGCCCGTCACCGTCACCTGCGTCCACGACAGACCCTGGCCATGGGTGACAACGCCCACGTCGATGCCCTCGGCCTCGAGGATCGGCCCCTGTTCGATGTGCAGCTCAAAGAAGGCATGCATCTTGCGCGCGCCCACTTCCTCGTCGCCTTTCCAGCCGATCCGCACCAGTTCGTCGCCAAAGGACTTGCCCTCGGCATCCTCGCGCGCATAGGCCCAGTCCTGCTCATGCACCCCGGCAAAGACGCCCGAGGACAGCATGGCCGGGGCAAAGCGCGTGCCTTCCTCGTTGGTCCAGTTGGTCACGACGATTGGGTGTTTGGTCTTGATGTCCAGGTCGTTCAGGGTCCGGATCAGTTCCAGCCCGCCCAGCACGCCCAGCACGCCGTCGTACTTGCCGCCCGTCGGCTGGGTGTCGAGGTGAGAGCCCACATAGACCGGCAGCGCGTCCGGGTCGGTCCCCTCGCGCCGGGCGAACATGTTGCCCATCGTGTCCAGCCCCATCGTGCAGCCGGCCTCTTCGCACCAGCGCTGGAACAGGGCGCGCCCCTCGGCATCCGCGTCGGTCAGGGTCTGGCGGTTGTTGCCGCCCGCGACGCCGGGGCCGATCTTGGCCATCTCCATCAGGCTGTCCCACAGCCGGTCGGCATTGATGGTCATGTTTGCAGCAGGTGCGGCCATGTCGTATCTCCCGTGAAATTCCCCGTCTCTCGCGGGTGTTCCGATTTGACCAACCGGTCAAATCAACGCTACCAGAGGGATGGAGTCAGTCAAGCGTCCTGCCGTCAAATCCGGCAGATGCTGGTAAAAAGGGCAGGGGCGCGTGGCCATGATCGGAAAATCGGCATCGGGGAAAAACGGAAAGGCCGCGCCTCAGACACGCATCCAGAAGGCCAAGCGCGAGGCGATCCTCGAGGCCGGTCTGACGGTCTTTTCCGAGGCCGGGTTCCGCGGCGCCACGCTGGATCGAATCGCCAGCGAGGCGGGCCTGTCGAAACCCAACCTGCTTTACTACTACCCTTCCAAGGAGGCGATCTACGAGGCGCTCCTGCGCGGGCTGCTGGAAACCTGGCTGGACCCGTTGCAGGCCATCGACCCAAAGGGAGAGCCGGTCGAGGAACTGCTTGGCTACGTCCGCCGGAAATTGCAGATGTCGCGGGATTTTCCCCGCGAAAGCCGGCTCTTCGCCAACGAGATCGTGCAAGGCGCACCGCGTATCATGCCCGTGCTCGAGGGCGAGTTGCGGGGCATGGTCGACAATCTGTCGACGGTGATCGACGGCTGGATCGCCGAGGGACGGCTGGCGCCGGTCGACCCGCGCCACCTGATGTTCTCTGTCTGGTCGCTGACCCAGCATTACGCGGATTTCGACGTGCAGGTGCGCGCCGTGCTGAACGCGGATGATCCCTTTCCGGGGGCCGAAACGCATCTCGACGTGCTGTTCCGGCGCCTGCTGACGCCCTAGCGGTCGTCGCGCTCGGGCCTGCGGCGCGCCCAGGTCAGGTAGCGGTCCGTCAGCTGGTGTTCGCAGACCTTGAACACCAGCCAGCAGAACAGCGACAGCGCCCCCCAGATCGCCAGTTCGCCCACCTGCCACAGCGCGCCGTGGCGGATCGCTTCCCATCCGAACTTCTTGAGAAAGGCGAGGCTGGCCATGGCCTGTGAAAACAGGTTCACGGTTACGAAGGCAAAGGTCACTGCCGCCCCGCCGGCCAGCAGGAACACGGCAAACCCCGGCCAGCGGGTGAGATTGAACAGCGCCATGATCCGCCTCCCATGCGCAGAATGGCAAGCCGCGTGGCGCCGGGCAAGCCCCCGGCGCGACCGGCCCCCGGATGTGCAAAGCGCCGGAACGGCCATCCCGCCCCGGCGCTTCCCTTGCTTCCTTGTCACATGCCCCGACGGGGGCCGTGCCGCAGGCGATGGGGGCAGGGCCCCTCCCGCCTCACTCTGCCGCTTTGGCCATCGGGTTGTTCGGATGCGTGGTCCAGTTGGCATAGTCGTCCGACACGGTCTTGCCGGTGCGCGGGTCGGTGCTGCCGGCTTCCATCCGTTCCATCGTGATGCAATCCTCGACGGGGCAGACGTCGATGCACAGATTGCAGGCCACGCATTCCGCATCGTTGACCTCGAAGACCCGGCCTTCCTTCATCCAGATCGCCTGGTGGCTGGTGTCCTCGCAGGCGGCATAGCAGCGGCCGCACTTGATGCAGGCGTCCTGGTCGATCTTGGCCTTGGTGACATAGTTCAGGTTCAGATACTGCCAGTCGGTGACATTGGGCACCGCCTTGCCGATGAATTCGGAGGTCGAGCGATAGCCCTTCTCGTCCATCCACTGGCTCAGCCCGCGCTTCATCTCCTCGACGATCTTGAAGCCATAGGTCATCGCCGCCGTGCAGACCTGCACGTTGCCGCAGCCCAGCACCATGAACTCGGCCGCGTCGCGCCAGGTCGTCACGCCGCCGATGCCGCTGATCGGCAGGCCGTGGGTGTCGGCATTGCGGGCGATCTCCGAGACCATCGACAGGGCGATGGGTTTGACTGCCGGGCCGCAATAGCCGCCGTGGCTGCCCTTGCCGTCGATGGTCGGTTCGGGCGCGAAATTGTCGAGATCGACCGAGGTGATCGAATTGATCGTGTTGATCAGGCTCACCGCGTCGGCGCCGCCGTTCTTCGCCGCCGTGGCGGGTTTGCGGATGTCGGTGATATTGGGCGTCAGCTTCACGATCACCGGCTTGTCGTAGTACTGCTTGCACCAGCGGGTGACCATCTCGATGTATTCCGGCACCTGGCCCACGGCGCTGCCCATGCCGCGTTCGGACATGCCGTGCGGACAGCCGAAGTTCAGCTCGATCCCGTCACAGCCGGTCTCCGCCACGCGCGGCAGGATCGCCTTCCAGCTGGCCTCGTCGCAGGGCACCATGATCGAGGCGATCAGCGCGCGATCGGGGTAGTCCGCCTTGACCCGCGCCATTTCCTCGAGATTGGTTTCCAGGGGCCGGTCGGTGATCAACTCGATGTTGTTGATGCCCAGCACGCGCCGGTCGGCGCCGTGGATCACGCCATAGCGCGGCCCGTTCACATTGACCACGGGCGGTCCTTCGGCGCCCAGGGTCTTCCAGACGACACCGCCCCAGCCCGCCTCAAAGGCGCGGCGGACGTTGTATTCCTTGTCGGTCGGCGGCGCCGAGGCCAGCCAGAAGGGGTTGGGCGAGGTGATGCCCAGGAAGTCGGTTGTCAGATCAGCCATGTCTCGTCTCCCGTTGGGGGTGAGGCGTCGGGCGGGGTTTACCCTGCCGTCGCCATCAGCGTCGCGTGAATGTCCTCTGCGGCGTCGCGGCCCTCGGCCACGGCGACCACGGTCAGGTCCTCGCCGGGCGTGCAGTCGCCCCCGGCCCAGACCCCCGCGACAGAGGTGCGGCCTGTCTCCGTCACCTTGAGCTTGCGGCCGTCCAGGTCCAGCCCCTCGACCGGCGCCAGGGTCTGGCCGATGGCCCGGAACACCTGGTCGGCAGGCAGGCGCATGGTTTCGCCCGTGCCCCGCAGCTTGCCGTCCACCAGTGCGGTGTATTCCAGCTCGATCTCGCGCACCGCGCCGTTGCCGTGCATGGCCACCGGCATCACGTTGAACATCAGCCGCACGCCCTTTGACGCCGCCAGATCCTGTTCAAAGCCGCTGGCCGGCATCTCTTCCCGCGACCGGCGATAGGCCAGCGTCACGTTCTCGGCGCCCAGCAGTTTCGACTGCACGGCGGCGTCCACGGCGGTCATGCCGCCGCCGATCACCACCACGTTGCGGCCCACCGGCAGGGCGGCCAGATCCTCGCTTTGCCGCAGGTCGGCGATAAAACGCACGGCGTCCTCGACCCCGGCCTTTTCGCCCCCCTCGAGTTCCAGCAGGTTCACCCCGGCCAGGCCGACCCCCAGGAACACCGCGTCGAAGTTCTCGCGCAGGCCGTCCAGGGTCACCTCGACCCCCAGCGTGCTGCCGTATTCGATGGTGATCCCGCCGATGCCCATCAGCCAGTCGACCTCGCGCGCCGCAAAGCCGTCCACCGTCTTGTAGGCGGCGATGCCGTATTCGTTCAGCCCGCCGGGGCGGGGGCGCGCCTCGTAGATCGTGACGGCATGGCCCTTCATCGCCAGGCGATGCGCACAGGCCAGACCCGCCGGGCCGGCGCCGACCACTGCCACGCGCTTGCCGGTTTCGGCCGCGCGGTCAAAGGGATGGCCCTGCCGCGCCATCAGCGCATCGGTGGAATAGCGTTGCAGGCGCCCGATCTCGACCGGCTTGCCCTCGGCGGTCTCGCGCACGCAGGCCTCTTCGCAAAGCGTTTCGGTCGGGCAGACCCGGGCGCACATGCCGCCCAGGATGTTCTGTTCAAAGATCGTCTTCGCCGCCGCTTCCGGCTGGCCGGTGGCGATCTGCCGGATGAACAGCGGGATGTCGATCTCGGTCGGGCAGGCGGTCACGCAGGGCGCATCGTGGCAGAAATAGCAGCGGTCCGCTGCCACCGCCGCCTCGTGCGGGTCGTAAGGCGCGTGAAGATCCTCGAAGTTCCGAGCCAACTGATCCTGGCTGAGGCGCCCGGACTGGATGCCGGGGGTCTGCGGGCTGGTCATGGCCTCTCCCTGTTTTCATGTTCTTGTGGAATCAGCCTGCCACAGGTCGGAATTTTATCAAACGGTAAAATTCTGTCGGGGCCAAAAACCGGCCCCATTTGCCGGTCTTTGCCCATGCGCGCAGCAAAAAGGGGGCTGATGGGCCCCCTTGTCGTCGGCAAACTGTCCGGCTGGTCAGGCGCCGGGCACCAGGACCAGCTGCACGCGCCGGTTTTCGGCCGCGTCGGGACGGCGGGTGTTCTTGAGATAGTCAAACCCCACGCCCACTGCCTCGATCTGGCCGGTGCCCAGGCTCATGGTGCCTTGCACGAAGCGCGCGACCGAATTCGCGCGGCGCTGTGACAGCGCCTTGTTGTATTCTGCACTGCCCACCGCGTCCGTATGGCCGATGAAGATCAGCTTGCTGTCCTTCAGCCGCGGATCGCTGAGCGCATTGGCCAGGGTCGACAGTTTCGCCATCGCCTGCGGGGTCAGCGCGTCCGATCCATAGTCAAACAGCACTTCCAGGTCGATGGTCGGCAGCGGTTCGGGTTTCTTTGTGCGGTCTTCCACGGCGATGGTCCCGCCGATCCGGGCCTGCGTCTCCGAGGCGGGCGGCTTGGGCTGGCGCTTGACCACGCCCAGGTTGACCACGTCGTCCAGCGTGAACTTTGACCCGCCGCTGAATTCGGAGTTCTCGCAGGCAGAAGGGTCGACAAGGCAATCGCGCATCTCGGCGGCGTCGGCATCGGGCTTGGGCGCATCACCCAGCGAAAAACTGTCCAGCGTCACGGTCGACTGGGCGAGGGCCGCGGAGGGAAGGACCAGCGCGGCGGCAAGAAGGGGAAACATTGTCTTGGTCATGGCAATATCCAGCGTTGGTCGAAAGGAAAGCACAGCGGGGCGCACGATTGCCCATTGTCGCCGGCGGTTCAAGGCGGTGGCCGCAACCCGGGCGTCAAAGCCGCGTCCCATTCTGCCGATGCGCGCAAGGGCCGGCGCGGGCCGGGCGCGACGGCCAATTGGCGGAAAGGAAAAGGAACGGTGCATCGTGGCCCCCTGAAAGTTATTGCGACAGGATAGACGAAATCGCTTTCGTTTTCACTTACCGCATTTTTTCCAAGCGCGCAGGTAGGGATTTGCTATGGTTGCCGCGGATTTGTCTGACCAGAGGATTGCCATGCCCCTCTTTGCCCGCCTCCCGGCCTTGGCCGCCACGCTTGTCGCCCTGCCTGCCGCGCTTTGCGCGGATGACGGTATCGTCAAGGAACTGGCCATCGAGGGCTACAACAACGAGGCGATCTACACCTACTCTCCAAGCGCGGATTTCCGGAAACTGGGCCGCGGCGTCGGCAAGTTGCAGATCCGGACAGACGCGGGCGAAAACCCCTGCACCGCCTTCCTGGTGGATGCCACCCATATCATGACCAACTACCATTGCATTCCCGGCGTGCTGGAAGACCCGCGCATCGGCGCCACCGAAATCACCTCGGTCACCTGGATCGCCGGTTTCGTCGAACCGGGCCGGGACGAGGAAACCGCCCGTTTCGCCGTCAACCCGGTCCCGGTCGAAAGCTCGGCGGAACTGGATTATTCCGTGCTCGAGGTGACGGGCGTGCCGATCGACCGCTTTCCGCCGCTGCCGCTCTCCTCGGCCCCGCCGGTCGAGGGGATGCCCTTCTGGATCATCGGCCACCCGATGGGCAAGTCCCAGCACATCAGCCGCGAAGGCTGCCGCGCCGCGCGCCCGCCGCTGGAAAAGGCGCCCGAATCCCAATCGGGCCAGCGGGTGCGCCATACCTGCGATACGCTGGGCGGCAATTCCGGCTCTCCGATCATCGACAGTTCCGCCCGCCAGGTGATCGCGCTGCACAATTCCGGCAACCGCAACGTGGGCATCAACTACGGCATCCCGATGGCCGAGATCATCGGCCAGTCGAAGGTTCTGAAACCGGGGCCCTTGCCCGCACCCAAACCCCAGCCGATGCTCATGTCGGCCTTTCCCGGCAGCCTCGGGGTGGGCGGGGAACTGTCCCTGGTGGCCGATATGCCATCGGACTGCACGCCGGCCTTCGTCGACATCTCGCCCAGCCTGCAACTGACACCGATCCCGCTGGAAATCTTCGAAAAAGTCGATCTTGGGCCCGGCCAGACCCGCTATCAGGTCACCCCCACCAGCCAATATGCTGTCGTCGTGCAGGAGCAGGACGAAAAAGGCGAACATCGCATCGGATACCTGTGCAGCAGCAGCGGTGTCAGCGACGCGGCAGAGCTGAAATCGGCGCTGCGGCTTGTGCTGGCGGACCTCAACAAGGGACAGCTTTCGGGCAAGGTCACACTCGATGGCGGCACCGTCGACTATGCCTTCAAGAGCTACGTGATCGAGTGATGGGCGTGATCCGCGCGGTCCTCGCCGCGGCGCTGGCCTTTGTTGGCGGCGTGGCCCAGGCGGCGGAGATTTCACTGCGCGATGACCTGCGCCCAAGGCTGGCCCAGCTCTGGCCGATCTACGGAGAGGACACCAATGCAGGCCGCAACAGCCCCGTCCTGTTGCCCGCCGGATCCGTGAACCATCCCTATTACGGCGGGCTTCGGATCATCTCCGTTTCCGGTGTGATCGAACCCGGCGATGCCGAACGGCTGGCCGCGCTGATCGGCCCCGAGGACTCGGTCACCTCCTTTGCCGTCGTCCTTGACAGCCCGGGCGGCAACTTTCTCGAAGGCGTGGCGATGGGCGAAACCCTGCGCCTGTACCGTCAGGGCAACGGCGATCCCGCGCTGAACGGTGTTGTCGTGCTGGCCGAAAGCGAATGCATGTCCGCCTGCGCCGTGGCCTTTGCGCTGGCGGCCCTGCCGCGCGATTCCGGCCGGTCGGTGCGCTATGTCGAACAGGGCGCGCGGCTGGGCTTTCACATGCCGTTTGTCCCGCTGGACCAGCAGGCCCGGCAGACGGAAATCGCCGCAGCGATGGACCTGACCTACCAGATCATGTCGGAGTACATCCAATTGATCGGCAACGGCATCGCGCCTTCGGCCTTGGTGCAGAACGCACTGCACTATCGCCGGCCGAATGATTTCTTCCTGCTGCGCGGCGGGTTGGTGACGCGCTTCATGGATTTTGTTCCCGTCGCCGGACCCAAGGGCGGCACGCCGCTTGCGCTGGCGGGGCTGACCCAGCGCGACGCGTTCAACATGTGCCAGTACCTGACTTACTCAAAGGGCCGGGACATGATCGCCGCCGGGTACGAGTTCTGGCCGGTCGAAATTGGCAGCGAGTTTCCCGATGACACACCGCTGCGGACCCTGTTCGACAGATACGGCGACCGCCGGCTGGCCAACGATGGATGCAGCATCGAGTGGCAAGAGGGCGACACATTGGGCATCACGCCCTTCGGCGACTGTGGCCGCCAATCCACTGGCGGCGGCTGGTGTGCCGCGCTGCGCGACGACTATGGCTACACCCAGCACGGCGACACCCTGCCACGCGCCACCGGCGCCCTGCTTGCGGACAGCCTCGGCTGTCACGGCGGGCAGCTGACCACACGCTACTACCGCTGGGACGCGGGCAACCGGTTCTTCGAAGAGGAAGACCCGGAGGCCTACAGTTGGGTCGGTGAGCTTTATGATGCGCCCGAGGCGCCGATCCTGCCGATGGACTGGTCCGGTGCGCGGCTAGGGTCCAACGTCAACATCCGCACCGCGCCCGGCGGCGACCGGCTTGCCCGCTGGTCCGAGGGAACGCCGGTCGATGTGCTAAATTGCGCCCTTTCGGCGGACGGGCAGGGGGTCTGGTACCAAGTCCGGAACGGCGGGCAGACCGGCTGGGCCAGCGCGCGCTACATCGACGTGCCGGCGCTGGCGGGATGGGATCTGATGATCCGCCCGGTCGGTTTCGAATAGGGCGCCACGAGGCGGGTTAACGAACCCTCACCGCTTTGTACAAAATGCCGGAATCGCCGTACGTTTTGTACAAAACGTACAAACGTCAGGGGCTCAGACGCCCAGGTAACGCTGCGCCAGATCGGCGCTCAGATCGTCCAGAACCCCGGTCCAGGCGGTGCGCCCCCTGTTCAGGATCACCGCCCGGTCGGACACCTGTGTCAGTTCCTTCAGGCTCTTGTCGATGATCAGGATGGCCATGCCTGTTTCGCGTTTGAGCTGTTCCACTGCGTCCCAGATTTCCTGCCGGATCAAGGGCGCCAGCCCCTCTGTCGCCTCGTCCAGGATCAACAGGCGCGGGTTCGTCATCAGCGCCCGCCCGATCGCCAGCATCTGCTGCTCACCCCCCGACAAAGAGCGCGCGACCTGCGTCTTGCGCTCGCTCAGGCGCGGAAACAAGGTGCCCACCTTGCCCATGTCCCAGGGGCCGGGGCGGGCGGCGGCGGTCAGGTTCTCCTGCACCGTCAGGTCCGCGAAACAGCGCCGCCCCTCGGGCACCAGCCCGATCCCCAGTCGCGCGGCGCGATGTGCCGGAAGGCGGCGCAAGTCCTTGCCGTCAAAGAAAATATGCCCCTCGGCGCGCAGCAGGCGGCAGATACATTTCACCGTTGTCGTCTTGCCCATGCCGTTGCGCCCCATCAGCGCAACGACCTCGCCCGAGGCGACCTGAAGGTCGACGCCGAACAGCGCCTGGCTGGCGCCATAGGTGGCTTTCAGCCCTTCGACCTGCAAGAGCGCGCTCATGTCTCCTCTCCCAGATAGGCGTCGCGCACGGCCTTGTCGCGGCGTATGTCGTCAACCGTGCCGCTGGCGATCACCCGGCCATAGACCAGCACGCTGACCCGGTCGGCGAGCGCAAAGACCGCGTCCATGTCATGCTCGACCAGCAGGATCGGTGCCTGTGCCCGCAGCCCGTCCAGAAAGTCGGTCAGCTGTGCCGATCCCTCGGTGCCCAGGCCCGCCATCGGCTCGTCCATGACAAAGGCGCGGGGGGCCAGCGTCAGCGCCACCGCCACCTCCAGTTTTCGCCGCTCTCCGTGCGACAGCTCTGCGGTGCGCATCGCCGCTTGCCCGGCCAGCCCGACCCGCTCCAGCGCGGCCTCGGCACGGTCGCGGATCGCCCGGTCGCGCAGCGCCGGGCGGAACATGCCAAAGGGGCGTCCCTGCGCACCAAGCGCCCCCAGCGCGACGTTCTGGAGAACCGTGTCCTCCATCGCCAACTGACTGATCTGAAAGGTTCTTGCCAGACCGGCGCGGGCGCGGGCCTGTACCGGCAGGCCGGTAACGTCACGGCCACCCAGCACCACCTGCCCGGCATCCGGGGCCAGCGCGCCGCTGATCTGCGCGATCAGCGTCGACTTTCCGGCCCCGTTCGGCCCGATGATGGCATGGATCTCTCCGGTGCGCAGCGAGATCGAGACATCATCCGTCGCCTGCAGCGCGCCGAAGGCCTTGCGCAGGCCCTTGGTTTCCAGAACCGCCTCAGCCATGCGCCCGCGCCTTTCCGGCGATCAGCCCGATGACACCGCCGCGTCCGAACAGCACGATGCCCAGCAACAGCAGGCCGAACCAGATGTGCCAGTAGTCCGACCAGCCGCCGATATAATGTTCCAGTACCACGAAGAGGCAGGCGCCGACGACCGGGCCAAACAGACGCGCGGTGCCGCCGATGATGATGAAGACGATGAACTCTCCGGACAGTTGCCAACTGAACATGGTGGGCGAGACAAATCGGTTGAGGTCCGCAAACAGCGCGCCCGCCAGCCCGGTGATCGCGCCCGAGATCGTGAAGGCCACAAGGCGCAGGCGGAACGGGTCCAGCCCAACGGCGCGCACCCTCTCGGGCACCTGTCGCGCCGCGTTGAGCGCGAGTCCGAAGCGTGAGCGTGCCAATGCGCCGTTGAACCCCAGCGCCAGCACCAGTGCCGCAAGGCAGAGGCCGTAGAACTGGATCGGCACCAGCGTGTTGAGGCCCGGGAAGCCATTGCGGACATAGATCGACATGCCGTCCTCGCCGCCGTAGGCCGACCAGGAGATGGCGAAATAGTAGAACATCTGTCCGAAGGCGAGCGTGATCATGATGAAGTAGACACCGCTGGTTCGCAGCGACAGCAGGCCGATGACCAGGGCCGCCAGTGCAGAGGCGACCACCGCGGCGAGCCAGATCAACGGCATCGACTTGGTGCCCTCTATCAGGAAAGGCGCCTCCATCAGCGGCATGTAGTTCTGCGCGTGAAAGGCGAGAATGCCCATCGCGTAGCCGCCGATCCCGAAAAACACCGCGTGCCCCAGGCTGACCAGTCCGCCGATCCCCAATGCCATGTTCAGCCCCACCGCCGCCAGCGACAGGATCACGGCGCGGGTGGCCAGAGTGATGGTAAAGGGCTCATCCGCCAAGTGCGCGTAAAGCGGCAGTGCGACGAGCCCCGCCAGGATGGCGAGGTTGAACAGGGTTTCGCGGGTCATGCGCGTGCTCCGAACAGGCCCGTCGGGCGCCAGATCAGGACAACCGCCATCAGGATGTAGATCGCCATCGAGGAGAGCGAGGCGCCGGTCTGCGTGGCGGCGGCGGGCGCCATGAACAGCTTGAACAGTTCCGGCAGGAAGACCGAGCCCAGCGTGTCCGTCAGCCCCACCAGCAGTGCGCCCACAAGTGCGCCCTTGATCGAGCCGATCCCGCCAATCACGATGGTGACAAAGGCCAGGATGAGAACCGGTTCGCCCATGCCCACCTGCACCGACTGGATTGCGCCCACCAGCGCGCCTGCAAGTCCCGCCAACGCCGCGCCGAGCGCAAAGATGAAGGTATAGAGCCGGTCGATATCGACTCCCAGCGCGGCAATCATCTCTCGGTCGTTCTCGCCCGCGCGGATCTGCACGCCGATCCGGGTGCGCGCGATCAGCCAGAAGAGGCCCACCGCCACGGCAAGACCCGCAAGGATCAGTGTCAGCCGATACAGCGGATACTGGATGCCGCCGGGCAGGGTCACGGGGCCGGATAGCGCTTCCGGCACGTCGAGGTAGAGCGGGAAGGAACCAAAGACCCAGCGCGTGCCTTCGGAAAAAATCAGGATCAGCGCGAAGGTGGCCAGCACCTGGTCAAGGTGGTCGCGGTCGTAGAGGCGCCGGATCACCACCAGTTCGATCAATGCCCCCGCCGCCGCCGCGCCCGCAAGCGCCGCCACCAGTCCCAGCGCGAAGGACCCGGTTGCGGCCGCCGCCGCGGCCGCGCAGAACGCGCCGACCATGTAGAGCGAGCCATGCGCCAGGTTGATCAGCCCCATGACGCCGAAGATCAGCGTCAGACCGGCCGCCATGAGGAAAAGCATGATGCCGGATTGCAGACCGTTCAGGATCTGCTCGAGGATCAGGGTGGTTGTCATGGGGAATGTCGTTGGGTCGGACGCCCCGGGACGGCCCGGGGCGTACAGGTGTGTTACATCTTGCAGTCGTCGACGTAGGCGTTTGCGCGGTTTTCCATAGCGGTGGCGACGATCTTGTTGGTAAAGATGTCGCCTTCCTTGATGACCTCGCGGACGTAGATGTTCTGGATCGGGTGGTTGTTGGCCGCGAAGGAGAATTCACCCCGCACGCTGTCAAACTCTGCCGCCTTGAGCGCCGCGCCGAAACCGGCCTCGTCCGAGATCTTGGCCTTGTCCAGCGCCGAAAGCATCAGGTTGGCGGTGTCATAGCCCTGCGCCGCGTAGATCGACGGCAACCGGTCGTATTTCGCCTCGAATGCCTCGACGAAGGTGGCGTTGGCGGCGTTGTCCAGGTCCTTGGACCAGGTCGAAGAGTTCTTGACCCCCAGTGCCGCGTCCCCCACGGCCTGCAGGATGCCCTGGTCAAAGCTGAAGGCCGGGCCGACCAGCGGCAGGTCCACGCCGGAATCCGCGTATTGCTTGAGGAAAGAGATGCCCATGCCGCCGGGCAGGAAGAAAAAGACCGAATCCGCGCCGCTGGCCCGGATCTGCGCGATCTCGGCGGCATAGTCGGTCTGGCCCAGCTTGGTATAGACCTCGCCCGCCAGGTCACCTTCGTAGAAGCGCTTGAAGCCGGTCAGGCTGTCCTGGCCCGCGGGGTAGTTGGGCGCGAGGATGAAGGTGTTCTTGAACCCGGCCTGCGTGGCATAGGCGCCCGCGCCTTCGTGCAGGTTGTCGTTCTGGTAGGAGACCGAGAAATACTTGGCATTGCAGCCCCGCCCGGCCAGCTGCGCCGGGGCGGCGTTGGTCGACAGGTAGAACTTGCCCTGCGCCGTTGCCGAAGGCACCACCGCCATCGCGAGGTTGGACCAGACGATGCCGGTGAGCAGGTCGACCTTTTCCGACTGGATCATCTTGTCGGCAAGTTGCACGGCCACGTCGGGTTTGCGCTGGTCGTCCTCGATGACCACCTCGACATCGGTCCGTCCCGACTGTTCGATGGCCAGCATGAAGCCGTCGCGCGTGTCGATGCCAAGGCTTGCACCACCGCCGGACAGCGTGGTGATCATGCCCACCTTGACCTCGGCCGCGGCCGGCAGGGCAAGGGCGGCGCACAGCAGCCCGCCCGTCGTCAATGTCTTGAGACTCATGGAATTCTCCCGGTTGTCAGATGTCAGAACGCGCGGAACGTCAGCGTCGTCAGCGTGCGTTCGATCCCGTCGATGTCCAGCAGGTTGTCGTTGATGAATTTGCCCGTGTCCTCTTCCTTGGGGATGTAGATCTTGAGGAGCAGGTCATACTCGCCGCTGGTCGAGTAGAGCTCGGAATGGATTTCGCGCAGGGCGATGTCGCCGGCCACGCGATAGGCGGTGCCGGGGCGGCATCGGATCTGGACGAATACGCAGTTCATGGAACCCTCCTTTCCGGTCGTGCGCAGACTAGACCCGATATCGCGCCATGATTCCAGCCCTTTGACAGGCTCTTGCGCGGAACGGTCTGCGCGGCGACAGTGACAGGGATGTCTGCAGGGGAGAAAGCCAGTGACCGAACAACTTGCAGGGGATGCGGTGTTCCCGGACCTGCGCGGCACCTCGGTCTTCATCACCGGCGGCGGCGCGGGGATCGGGGCCGCGCTGACGGAGGCTTTTCTCGAACAGGGCGCCCGGGTGGCCTTTTGCCAGCGCTCGGACGTGACGGTATTCTGCGACCGGATGGAAACCCGGCACGGCAACCGCCCGCTGTTCTTGCAATGCGATGTCACCGACGAACCCGCGCTGCGCGCCGCGATGGCCGAGGCGGCGCGGCAACACGGCCCGATCACGGTGCTGGTCAACAACGCGGCCAATGACACCCGCCACGATACGCTCGAGATCAGCTCTGCCGAATGGGATGACCTGATCGCGGTCAATCTGAAAAGCTATTTCCTGACAACACAGATCGCCGTGCCAGGTATGATGGAGGCGGGCGGCGGGGCCATCGTCAATTTCAGCTCGATCAGCTACATGCTGGGCATGGCAGAGATGACGGCCTATACCACCGCCAACGGCGGGATCACCGCCATGACACGCGGCCACGCGCGCGAATTCGGTCGCGACGGCATCCGCGTCAACGCGGTGGCGCCGGGGTGGGTCCTGACGGAACGCCAGCTGCGGCTCTGGGCCTCGCCCGAGGCCCTGGACGACTTTCTGACCAAGCAGTGTCTTGGCCGTCATCTGGAACCGGCGGATCTTGCCGGCCCCGTGCTTTTCCTGGCTTCCAAGGCCAGCGCAATGATTACCGGACAATGCCTTGCCGTCGACGGCGGGGTTGTCACCACCGCCGCCTGAAGGATCAAAGATGCCGCAACCCGCCACGCTTTCCGCCACCCGATGCATTCTTGGCGAAGGGGCGCTGTGGCACCCGGATCGCGGCAGTTTCCTGTGGTTCGATATCCTGGGGCACCGGCTTTACGAACAAGACGGGCAAACGGAACGACATTGGCAGTTCGATCGCGCGGTTTCGGCGGCCGGTATCGTGGAGGTTTCGCGCCTGCTGATCGCCTCCGAGCGGGACCTGTTCCTGTTCGACCTGGACAGCGCCTCGGAAACCCGTCTCTGCGACCTCGAGGCCGACAACCCGGTGACGCGGTCCAATGATGGCCGCGCCGATCCGCAGGGCGGTTTCTGGATCGGGACGATGGGATACAAGGCCGAACCGGGAGCCGGGGCGATCTATCGGTGGTACAAGGGCGAGTTGCAGCAGCTTTTTGGCGAGATTACTATTCCCAACGCGATCTGTTTCGCCCCCGATGGCAGACACGCCTATTTCACCGATACGCCGACCCGGGTGATCCGCCGCGTCGCCTTGGACGCCGAGGGCTGGCCTGTGGGAGAGCCGGAGACCTGGCTGGACCTGCGGCCCGAGGGGCTGAACCCCGATGGCGCTGTCACCGATGCGGCAGGCAACCTGTGGAATGCGCAATGGGAGGCCAGCCGCGTTGCCAGTTACGCGCCGGACGGGCGGTTCCTGCGCAGTTTCGCCCTGCCCACTACGCAGACGACCTGCCCGGCCTTCGGGGGGGCGGATTTCGACCGTTTGATGGTCACCTCTGCCGCCGAAGGCCGCCCGGAGGAGGACGGGGCGGCAGGGAACACCTTTGTTTTCAAGACGGATGCACGGGGCAGGGCGGAACCGCGCGTTGTTCTGGCGTAAGGTGCGCATCTTCCGCGCACCTCAATCCCTTCACCGTGCAACCAATACAGCCGTCAATCCTTATCCAGTTCCATTTCAATGTGGAAACAAAGCTTCAGGAAAACCTGTAATTTTTCTCTTCCTGGTGGTTCTTGCAATGACATGACCGGCAAAGCGCTATGGCCGTAAACACGCGTTCACCGCTACAGATATCAGAACAAAACTCGTCACCGCAGACGTCCAGCGCGGCGCCCACCCGCATCAACTCCATTGCCGTTACACCGCAATGAAAACACTCCACAAAGTCGATTGCGCTATCCAGTTCTTCCTGGGTCAACCGCCCCAAGAGATCACATTTAACCTTACTCAATTTCCGCCACCTCCCGGCTTTTCTATCGTGGTTGTCCACTAATTTTAATCAATGCGGATTCGATTTGCCTTGCGGCGCCTCAAAGACAGGGAGTTTTACATCTGGTAATCGGTTTCTGTTGACAATCCTGAATTGAAATCGCCCAGGCGTTCCCTTGGCGGTACACGTTTAATTTGTTCAATCTGTGGTTGCCACGCGTGTGATTCCATTTGCTCAATTCCTGTCCTCGCTTGGGTGCCGGAATTGAGGCAAGTCAAGCCGGGCGCTCAATCTGTCAATAATGGCCATGGGCCAGCGTTCTGATCCAAGCTTTCGAAGGATTGCGGCTTGCTACTTGCAGAAGTGGTCAAATCGAACCGCGAGCGAATTGTGACAGACATGGCCGTTTGCCCCGGCCGAACTGGATGCAGATCGAATGCGCTTGGCAGACCGGCGGGACCTGCAGGCGGTTTCCACTGACACACCACGACATGCCGAAAAGCCGTCCCTGCAATCCCTTGAGTCCATGGTTTCCTAGGCTGTCCACGCGCGTAAACCCCGCCTGCGGCCAAAAATCCACTGGTCCAAAGCGGACGACACGGGCACTCTATCCCCCATGTCCACATCCACCCATCGCGACCAGCTGCGTCCCGGGGAAACCCTTGCGCAGTTTCCCCCTGCCACCGACGCGGGTCTGCGGTTCATCGGCTGGATCGAGACGCCTTTCAGGGTGCGCGCCGATTGCCCCCGGCAAGGCGATCCCGAGCAGGGGCCGGACTGTACCGTGATCCTTGATGCGGTCTACTCACCCGCACTGGACGGGATCGAACAGTTTGAATTCATCGAAGTGCTGTACTGGCTGCACGAGGCGCGGCGCGATCTGCTGACGCAAAGCCCAAAGGCCGACGGGCGGACACGCGGCACTTTTTCACTGCGCAGCCCGCTACGCCCCAATCCCATCGGCACCAGTATCGTCCGGCTGATCGCACGCGATGGCGCAGCCCTCACGGTGCGCGGGCTGGATTGCCTGAACAACACGCCGCTTCTGGATATCAAGCCGTACCGGTGCTCCTTTGCGGTTCAGGCGCGGGCAAAGCCCGGTGTCTCAACCTGAAAACAGCCCCCCGAAACGCTCGCGCAGGGCCGCCTTCTGCACCTTGCCCATCGTGTTGCGCGGCAGGGCGTCGACGACTTCCATGTGCCGGGGATGCTTGAACCGCGCCAGCTTTGCCGTCACCTCGCCGCGGACGGCGTCGAGGTCGGGTGTGGCGCCCGGTTCGGGCACGATGACTGCCACCGGGGTCTCTCCGAAATCCGGATGCGGCACGCCGACCACGGCGCTTTCCAGCACGCCCGGTTGGTCATCCAGTAGTTCCTCGATCTCCTTGGGGTAGATGTTGAACCCGCCAGAGATGATCAGGTCCTTGCCGCGTCCGACGATGGTGACGTAACCGTCCTCGCTCATCTGGGCGAGGTCGCCGGTGATGAAAAAGCCGTTCTCGCGCAATTCCGCCGCGGTCTTTTCCGGCATCTGCCAGTAGCCCTGAAAGACGTTCGGGCCGCGCACCTCCAGCATCCCGATCTCGCCGCGCGGCAGTTCGGCGCCCGCTTCGTCGCAGACCTTGGCCTCCACCCCCGGCAGCGGCAGGCCGACGGTGCCGGCGCGGCGGTCGCCGTCGTAGGGGTTGGACGTGCTCATGTTGGTTTCGGTCATGCCGTAGCGTTCAAGGATGCGGTGCCCGCTGCGTGCCTCGAACTGGCGATGCGTTTCGGCAAGCAGGGGCGCCGAGCCGGAGATGAACAGCCGCATGTTCCCCGCCACCTCGACCCCGAAACGCGGGTTGTCCAGCAGGCGGGTGTAGAAGGTCGGCACGCCCATCAGGCTGGTCGCCTTGGGCATCCAGTCGATCAGAGCGTCGGGGTCCAGTTTCGGGAAGAACACCATCGCGCCGCCCGCCGCCAACATCACGTTGGTTGCCACGAACAGCCCGTGGGTGTGGAAGATCGGCAGCGCGTGCAACAGCACGTCGTCCTTGGTGAATCGCCAGAGGTCGACCAGCGTCAGCGCGTTGGACAGAAGGTTGTCCTGGCTCAGCATCGCGCCCTTGGAGCGGCCCGTGGTGCCCGAGGTGTAGAGAAAGGCGGCGATGTCACCACTTGTGCGCGGTTCGACGGCGGCTTCTTCGGGGGCTGCGTCTGCCCGTTCGGCCAACGTGCCCGTCCCGTCCGGACCCAGCGTCTCGCACTGGGCGCCGCAGCGCGCGGCGACCTCGCCCAGAAGGCGGGCATCGGCCGGGTCGCAGACCAGCACCCGGGCGCCCGAGTTCTCGACGAAATAGGCGATCTCGTCGCCCGTGTAGCCGGTGTTCAGCGGCAGAAAGACCACCCCGGCCTGGATGCAGCCAAAGACCAGCGCCAGCGCGTCGGCGCATTTTTCCACCTGCAGGGCCAGCCTGTCGCCGGGTGCAAGGCCAAGATCGCGCAGCGCCCCGGCGAACTGGGCCACGCGCGCGGTGAACCCGGCATAGCTGATCTGCCCACCGTCCGGGAGGTGCAGAAAGACAGAGCTGTTCGCGGTCTGATGACCGAGGAGCGTGTCGTATAGCGGGTTGGACATGGGGCTCTCCTGCTGGGCTGGTCCGTCGTGTTTAAACGCAGCTTGCACAGGGGGTAAAGCGCGCTCACTGCGGGTGGTCGATCGGCTGCAAGAGGGCCGAAAGCGCATCCCGGGTCGTCTGCCAGCATTCGGCCAGATCGGCCTGGTGCGCGCCCAGTTCCAGTGTGTTCCCGGCCTTGGCCGCCTGTTCGATCTCCTGCAAAAGCGCCCCTAGCCGGGCCGCGCCTATCATACCGGCGGAACCGGCCATGCGGTGGGCCTCTGCCGCCAACGTGGCCTGCCCCCCGGCGCCGGCCTTGGCGAGGTCGGGCATGGAATGCTGGAAATCGGTCATTTCGAACAGGAATCTCTCGTGCAGGTGCCGCAGACGCGACGGGGCCAGTCCCTGGCGCATTTCCTCGAGGTGTGCCTCGTCGATCACGGCGGTCCGGTCACCCGGCGCGGGTGAGGTCAGCGGTGCAGGCCGGACTGGCGCTCCTTCTGTCAGGACCTCGGTCAGGACATTGCGGATCGCGTCCAGCGTCAACGGCTTGATCAGGACCGCCTGCATTCCGGCGGCATAAAAGGCATCGACCTCTTGTGGCAGGGCGTGGGCGGTGGTGGCGACCACCGGTGTCGCCGCGTTGAGCCCATCGGCGCGCCGCAATGCGCGCGCCACGTCGATCCCGTCCATTCCGGGCATCGAGATATCCATCATGATCACGTCGAAACGCCGGGACGCCAGGATCTCGAGCGCCGTCTCGCCGCTAATCGCGGTCTCGACCCGGTGGCCGTCGCGCTCCAGCAGGTCGCGCCCCACCAGCCGGTTGATCTCGTTGTCCTCGACCAGCAGGACATCGCAGGCCGGGGGAGGTGCGGTTGGTTCCCTGCTGGGCGGCTCGGGCATGGGTTTCTCTTCCGGCGGGGCCAGCGGCACCCGCAGCCAGAAGACGCTGCCATCACCCGGTTCGCTTTCCGCGCCCAGTTCGCCCCCCAGGACCGAGGCCAGTCGCAGCGAGATACCCAGCCCCAGCCCGGTGCCCGAGGTGCTGCGTCCATAGGTGCTGTCGATGGTGACGAAGTCCTCGAAGATCCGGTCGATGTCCTCTTCGGCGATGCCGATCCCGGTGTCCGTCACGCGCAACTCGACCGCTTCCAGCCCGGCCGCACAATCCGCTTCCAGCGTGACGCGCCCGTTCCAGGTGAACTTGATCGCGTTTCCGACGAGGTTCAGCAGGATCTGGCGCAGCCGGTCAGGATCGCCGTAGACCCGGTGCAGTTCGGGGTTGGGCGGGACCAGGATCAACCTGTTGCCGCGGGCGCTTGCGTGCTGGCTCTGGTTGTCGACGATGTCCTCCAGCAGCGTTACAAGGTCGAACCCGGTCTTGCGCAGGGTCATCTTGCCCGCATCCAACCGCGAGATGTCCAGCACGTCGTTCACATGGCCCAGCAGAATGCGCCCGGAATCGCGCACGATCCGCAAGTATCGCTGGTGCCGCGCATCCAGCGACCGATCGTCGACCAGTTCCAGCGTGCCCAGCATCCCGTTCAGCGGCGTGCGCATTTCGTGGCTCATGACGGCCAGCAGCTCGGCCTTCTGCCTTTCGCCCGCAATGGCGCGGTCTCGGGCGCGCTTCAGCTCGGCCTCGTTGCGCACCCGATCCGAGATGTCGCGCAGGAAGGCAACGTAGATTTCGCCCTTGGGGCTTTGGACCCGGGCCAGGGACAGGTCGACGGGAAAGACCGTGCCGTCGCTGCGGCGCGCATCCAGCCGCACAATCCCCTTGCCGATCACGCGCGCGTCGCCGTCTCGGCGGAACCGGGCCATCCCGCGCCGATGCGCGGCGCGGTAGTGATCCGGTACGATCAGGTCGGCCATGTCCGCGCCCAGAGCCTGGTTGCGGTCATAGCCGAAGATGCGCTCGGCGGCGCCGTTGTAGTCGAGGATGCGCCCACCTGCGTCGGAGACAACGACCGCGTCCAGCGACGTGGACAGGATGGTCTCGATCCGCTCGCGGGTTTCGCGGTTGGCGCGGGCCTCGGCCTCGCTCTTGCGGGCCAGTCGGAACAGCATCAGGGCCAGCACCGCCAGGAGGATCACAAGGGCCACGGTCAGAAGGCCGACGCGCACCATGCTCCGGCTCAGGCTGTCGCGCTGTTCAAATCCCTGTTGCGAAAAGAACTCGACCCCGGCGAGGCTGGTATCGCGCACGATACTGCGCACCGATCGCGTGTCTTCGGCCAGTCCGGGCAGGGCGGCTTCCAAGGCTGCGTCCGGCCCGTCGATCAAGGGGAGCCACTTGCCGCGGAAGGCCCGGATTTCCTCGATCCGTTCAGGCATCACGCCGATCTGCATCAGGGTTTCGAACCGGTGGCTCTCGGTCAGCGTCTCGATCCGGCTGTAGAAGATGTCATAGCGCAAGCGGACTTCGCTCAGGGAACCATCGCTCGTGGCGGCGCGCAGGGCGGCGATTTCCAGCGCCATCAATTCGACTTCGGCCTGGCCGAGGGTCCATTGCATGTTGTCCGCCGCCGAGGAGGCCAGCCGCCGTGTCTGTTTCTGCAGGTCCAGGACCAGCACCGCGATGGACAAAATGATCATCACGAGGACGATCCCCGTCACCCAGTTCGGCAGGCCGGATGTCCAGGCGGGTCCGTCGCGGCCCCGGGCGGTGCCTTCGGTTCCCTGTGTCATGTGGCGCAGCCGCCCGAGGAAGAGCGCGGGTGGCTGTATCTTTGCGTGATCGAGGCATGGGTGGCTCGGATCATCCGGATCTCCTGGCTGGCCAACGGCCCTGCCCAGAAAAACGGGGCAGAAGGGCGGATGCAAGAGGCCAAAGCTGGTCAGGCGGCCACCTGACCGGAACTGGGGTTTGTATTAGATATCGTTTTCTGTATCTTTCAGGGTTCCTGAGACGCCGCGCCGAGCTATATTACACGGGCGCGTATATCCGCCATTGGCACAGATGGGACGAGTTGAAAGATGAGAATTCTGGTTGCGGACGACCACGACTTGGTGCGGGATACGATTGCGGCTTACCTGGATGGCGCGGATGTCGAAGAAGTCTGTACCGTTGCCACGCTGCAGGACGCGGTTTCGCTCGCCAGGTCGAGCGGCAGCTTTGATCTCGTCCTTCTGGATTACAACATGCCGGGCATGAATGGACTTGAGGGGCTGGAGCGCATGCGCGCCGCGAACGAGGGACGCCCCGTGGCAATCCTGTCCGGCAGCGCCACGCGCGACGTGGCCACGGCGGCGTTGAAAGAGGGGGCACAAGGGTTCATCCCCAAGACCCTCAGCGCCCGGTCGCTGCTGACGGCAGCCCGGTTCATGGCCGCAGGAGAGGTCTACACCCCGATCGAATTCCTGAAATCCTCTGGCAAGGGCGAGGATGACATTCTAACCCGCAGGGAACAGCAGGTTCTGCAAGGCATCTGCGAAGGCAAGTCCAACAAGGAAATCGCCCGCGATCTCGAACTGCAGGAGGTCACGGTCAAGCTTCACGTCAAGACGCTCTCGCGCAAGCTGGAGGCGCGCAACCGGACACATGCCGCCATGATCGGGCGGGACCGGGGACTGATCTGAACACCGGGCCCGCGTTCGTTCTAGTCCCGGCGCAGGGCCAAGCGGATCGGGCCGGCGGCGACCATTGGGTCTACGGGACGTCCCTTCTGCGTGGCAGTCAGCGGCAGCGTCGCAGCGACCCGGCGCACCCTTGCCATCAGCGGGCGCCAGTCGTGGGCCAGCGTCCTTGCCACGTCTGACGGGCAAAGGCTCTTGCCGGGCCCGCGTGCTCGGGCCAGATCCATCAGGGCAGAGGCGATCTCTGCGTCAGTTGGGTCCATAGCGGCGCCGTTCTATCGTCACGCGCCCCTGTGGATCCGCCCGGACGATATGCAGGTCGCCGTACTCGATCGGCATGGGGGCGGACAGGTTCAGGTCTTCCCAGATCGTTGCGATATTGCCCTTGTTCCCGATCCAGATCAGCGTTTTCCCGGCACCGCTCTGCACCAGGCCGGCGGTCGGCGCTTCCTGTGGCAGGCGGTTAACGGCCAGCCCGCGCGCGCCCGCCAGGGGCGCGGCGGTGTCGAGGTTGCGCTTTATGCCGGGGCTGAAGATCAGGTCGATGTCGAAATCCTTGACCGCCTCGACCAACGCCCGCGCGCGTTCGTGGCCCCGGGCATTCAGGTCCTCGCCGTCTCGGTCGGCGTGGCGGGTGACGATTAGCGTGGAGTTGGGGGCAAGCGTCAGATTCTGGCTCGGCATCATGCCACAGGCAGGGACAAGCGCGGCGGTGGCCAGCAGGAAGAAACGGCGGTTCATGGCAACCCTCGTCTGGTTTTCGGTCAGGTTAACGCCACGTCATTTTTTGGGCAACGTCCGATGGCGGCCCCTTTGGCAACCATGAAAAAGCCCGAAGTCCGGCAGGGACTTCGGGCCTCTTCGCATCCGCGATGCGCGCCGTGGCTCAGCCGAGGGCGGCGTCGCAGCGTTTGCAGGTGGCGGGGTGGGCATGGTGGCCCACGTCGGGCAGGATCTTCCAGCAACGCTGGCACTTCTCGCCCTCGGCCTTTTCAAAGACCACGCCGACGCCTTCGACCTCGGGCATCCGGTAGGCCTCGTTGGGCATCGGATCTCCGGTCAGGAAGATGTCCGAGGTGATGCAGACGTCCTCGAAGGCGACCGACTTCAGCGCCGCCAGCATGTCGGGCTCACGCACATGCACCACCGGGGCCGCCTCCAGCGAGGCGCCGATCACCTTGTCGGTCCGCTGCACCTCAAGCGCGGCGGTAACGACGCGGCGGGCGCGGCGCACCATCTGCCACTTGGCGGCAAGAGGTTCGTCCAGCCAGTCCTTGGGCGTCTCGGGGATGTCCTGCAAGTGGATCGAACTGTCGTCACCCGGGAACCGTTCCAGCCAGACCTCTTCCATGGTGAACACCAGGATCGGCGCCAGCCAGGTGGTCAGACGGTGGAACAGCAGGTCCATGACCGTCCGCGCGGCGCGGCGGCGCGCGGTGTCGCCGTCGCAGTACAGCGCGTCCTTGCGGATGTCGAAGTAGAAGGCCGACAGTTCCACGGTGCAGAAGTTGAACAGCTGCTGGTAGACGCCTTGGAAATCATAGGCGGCATAGCCTGCGCGCACCACATGATCCAACTCCGCAAGACGGTGCAGGATGTAGCGTTCCAGTTCCGGCATGTCCTTGGCGTCGACGCGCTGGTCCTCGGTGAAATGCGTCACGGCGCCCAGCATGTAGCGCAGGGTGTTGCGCAACCGGCGATAGCCGTCCGCGGTGCCCTTGAGGATTTCCGGGCCGATGCGCAGGTCGGCGGTGTAATCGGCCTGCGCCACCCAGAGCCGCAGGATATCGGCGCCGTATTGCTTGGTCACATCCTCGGGCGCCACGGTGTTGCCGAGCGACTTGGACATCTTGTTGCCCTTCTCGTCCAGCGTGAAACCATGGGTCAGCACGCCGCGATAGGGCGCGCGGCCCAGCGTGCCACAGGCCTGCAACATCGAGGAATGGAACCAGCCGCGGTGCTGGTCGGTGCCTTCAAGGTACAGATCGGCGATGCCGTCCTCGGACCCGTCCGGGCGGTCACGCAGCACGAAGGCATGGGTCGAGCCGCTGTCGAACCAGACGTCGAGGATGTCGAACACCTGTTCCCACTCGCTGGGGTCATAGTCATTCCCCAGAAAGCGTTCCTTGGCGCCGGGCTTGTACCAGGCATCCGCGCCCTCGGCCTCGAAGGCCTCCAGGATGCGGGCGTTCACGGCCTCGTCGCGCAGCAGGAAATCCGCATCCGTCGGCATCGCGGCGCGTTTCACGAAGCAGGTCAGGGGGACACCCCAGGCGCGCTGCCGCGAAAGGACCCAGTCGGGCCGCGCCTCGATCATCGAATACAGCCGGTTGCGCCCGGTCTGCGGCGTCCATGTCACCAACTTGTCGATGCTGGTCAGGGCGCGTTCGCGGATCGTCTTGCCATAGTCGTCCTGCCCGTCGCCGACCTCGCGGTCGATGGCGGCGAACCATTGCGGCGTGTTGCGGTAGATCACCGGAGCCTTGGACCGCCAGCTATGCGGATAGCTGTGTGTCATCCGCCCGCGTGCGATCAACCCGCCGACCTCGACCAACTTGTCGATCACGGCGGTGTTTGCCTTGCCTTCCTTGCCTTTGGCGGTGATGACCTCCAGCCCCTTGAACAGCGGTACATGAGACAGGAATTCGCCCGCCTCGCCGATGTTGTGGGTCATCCGGTCCATCCAGCCGCGCTTGACGAAGGCATCATAGTCCTCCTGGCCGTGGCTGGGCGCCGTGTGGACAAAGCCCGTGCCGGCCTCGTCGGTGACATGGTCGCCGTCGATCACCGGAACGTCGTAGTCCCAGAAGCCTTCGCCGCCCTCGACGCCGCGGAAGGGATGCGCAAGGGTCAACCCGGCCAGTTCATCGGCAGAAACATCGCGCACACGCGTCCATTGGCCGTCCGAAAGGCGCGCCTTTGTAAGCACTTCCTCGGCCAGCGCATCGGCCAGCAAGTATTTGTCGCCGACCTTGACCCAGCATTCCTCGGGCGTGCCCGTGACCTCGTAGAGACCGTAAGAGATCTCGGGATTGTAGGCGACGGCCTTGTTCGAGGGGATGGTCCAGGGGGTTGTGGTCCAGATGACGACGCGGACCCCTGCTAGATCGGGGCCTCCGACCCGCGCTACTTTGGCCGCCTCATTCGATTCCGTATCTCGATGCGTGATTGGGAAATGACCGGTATGGACAACTTCAAACGGCACCCAGATCGTGTGCGACTTGTGGTCGTGGTATTCCACCTCGGCCTCGGCCAGGGCGGTCTTTTCCACCGGCGACCACATCACCGGTTTGGACCCCTGGTAGAGCGTTCCGTTCATCAGGAATTTCTGAAACTCTTCCGCGATCACGCGTTCGGCGTGGAAATTCATCGTCAGGTAGGGATCGGCCCAGTTGCCGGTCACGCCCAGACGCTTGAACTCCTCGCGCTGGATGTCGATCCATCCCTCGGCGAACTTGCGGCATTCCTGGCGAAAGTCGACCACGTCGACCTCGTCCTTGTTCTGGCCCTTTTCGCGGTACTTCTGCTCGATCTTCCATTCGATCGGCAGGCCGTGGCAGTCCCAGCCGGGCACATAACGTGCGTCGCGGCCCATCATCTGCTGCGAGCGGACGATGAAATCCTTCAGCACCTTGTTAAGGGCGTGGCCGATGTGCAGGTTGCCGTTGGCGTAGGGCGGGCCGTCGTGCAGGGTAAAGGCCGGGCGGCCCTCCTTTTCGCGCAGGCGGTCATAGACGCCGATTTTCTCCCAGCGGGCCAGCCAGTCGGGTTCGCGCTTGGGCAGGCCGGCGCGCATGGGGAAATCGGTCTTCGGCAGGGACAGCGTGGCCTTGTAGTCGGGCACTGTCGTTTCGGTCGTGTCGGCGCACATTTGTGGCGTCCTTTGAATCACTGGTGTCGGTCAGGATGTTGGGGCGGCGCGACGTCTCATACGCCTTGTCCCGGCGGCTCGTATCCTCAGAGCGCCGGGCATGTAATTCGAATGATGAACACATGATACGTCATCTTGCGGGCCTTATAGGCCCGCCGCGCGGGCGCGTAAAGTGGGCAGGGGTCGGCGGGAACCTGCGATGCCGCTTTGCAGCATGGGCGGGAAATGGCTGTCGGATGACAGCCTTGGGTTGATTCCGCCGGAACCCGCCGAGTCGAAACTGCCGTTTCGGCAGGCCTTTTCCGATCCACGCAGCGCGCGGGCCCGACGGCTGTTCCGGGCGCTTTTCATCTCCATCTGAAAGACAGGCGCCGGGCACTCCGGCGCGCGAGGAGGAAAGGAAGGCCAGATGACACATCAAACGACAGACCCGTACCTGCGACAACACGAAGCCCGGTACGCTCCCGAAGAGCGCATCGACGAGCGCCTTGCCAGCTCGCGCCGCTCAGGCGGCTCGGCACTGGGCATCGCCGTGGCGCTGATCGTTGCCATCGGCATCGTGGCATTGATCGCCTTCGGCCCCGGCGCGACCACCGAGCCGGTCGCACCTGCCGAAGCGCCCGCCGCGGTGGATCCGAACACGACCGGCGATCCCGCAACCGGGCCCTCGGCCGTGGACCCGGCCCCGGGCAGCGTCCCGCCCGAAGCGGACACCGACGGTCCGAGCGCGCCGATCGCACCGGCGGTTCCCGCCGAGTGACCGGCCTCGGACAAGGTCACAAACCGGGGCAGGTCTGACCGGCCCCGGTCTTTTTTGCCTCAAACGGTGCAGATCACTGCAGATTCGGGCCGCCTGCGGCAGTGCGCCGCTTGCGCTACCACGCCTCTCCGGCTTTCCCTATCCGGTGGGAGGGGCGGCATGTCCAGAAAACTCGACATCGCGATCGCCGGGGCCGGAATGGGCGGGCTGGCGGCGGCCACGGCGCTGAGGCAGTCCGGCCACGACGTGACGGTCTTCGACCAGTTCGAGGCGCCCGCGCCGGTGGGCTCGGGGCTGGTGATGCAGCCCGTGGGGCTGGATGTGTTGGAACACCTCGGCGCGTTGCCTGCCGCGATGGCGCAGGGCAACCGCATCCACCGCATGTTCGGCCACGAGGCCAGCAACGGCCTGCCGGTGCTGGACGTGGCCTATGACGCCCCGGGTGTGCCCCGGTTTGGCCTGGCGATTCACCGGGCCGCTCTGTTCCAGGCGCTGTTCGACACCGCCTTGGCGTCTGGCGCCCGTTTGGAACCCGGCCACCGGGTCACCGGTGAAAAGGACGGCATGCTTTTGTTCGACACGGGCAGTGCAGGTCCTTTCGATCTCATCGTGGATGCCACGGGGGCTGGCTCTCCACTGTCGCCGATGCGCGCGCGACCGCTGGGCTATGGCGCGCTCTGGGCGACGGTGAACTGGCCGGACAAGACCGAATTGCCGCGCAACGAATTGCGGCAGGCCTATCGCCGCGCCGACCGGATGATGGGCGTCCTGCCGCTGGGGGCCGTTCCGGAGCAGGAGGGATTTCGCAGCGCGATCTTCTGGTCATTGCCCTCCGACAGTCATGCCGCCTGGCAGGAGCGAGGGCTGGAGGCCTGGCGCGCCGAGGCCGTGGCGCTCTGGCCAGATTTCGCGCCCTTCATCGGCCAGATCACCGATCCGGACCAGATGACGATGGCGCGCTACGCGCATGGCACCCTCCGGCGCCCCTTTCGCGAGGGCGTCGTGCATATCGGTGATGCGGCCCATCGCGCCAGCCCGCAGCTGGGGCAGGGCGCGAACATGGCGCTGCTGGATGCCTGGGCCCTGGCGCAGGCGCTTAAACTGGCGCATGACGATCTGCCGCTTGCCGCGCTGACCTATGCCCGGGCTCGGCGCTGGCACGTCCGCAGTTACCAGCTGATGAGCCGGCTGTTCACGCCCCAATACCAGGGCGACAGCCGCCTTCTGCCCATCCTGCGCGACCGGGTGTTGTACCCGATGTCTACGCTGAAACCGATTCAGAGTATCCTGACGCGGCTTGTCTGCGGGGACCTTCTGCCTCCGTTCGGTTCGCTTGTGCCGCCCGAGGCATGACGCGCCTTGCCAGCGCGGCCTCTGCCCTGCGGTCGGAGGCCCTGCGCAGGAGGCGCAGCACAATGGCCGCAATGCCGATGCAAATCCAGAACGCCTGAATCAGGGCCGAGGCCAGGTTGAATTCATGGCTGAGGCCGATCAGCACAAGCGATGCGGCAGCCGTATTGCCGACGAAATAGGATAGGCAATCCCCGGTCACCACTCGAAAGCTGAGCGCCGCGTAGACACCGACGTAGAGGAAGAAACCGCAGAGGCCGATGGCAAGAAAGATGCCCTCTGGCTCTGCGGTGGACAGGAAATCGATCATTGGAAAAGGATCCGGGCAAATGGGAATGGGCGGAAACAACACCGCCATCCTGTGCCGGGTTCACGTTTGGCGCGAGTGCGGTAAACCCGACTTTCCCGTGGACTATCCGAACAAGGACCCCACCCAATAGGCGATCCCCGCCGCCACCCCGCCGATGGCGAGTGTCTCCAGTCCCGATCGCCACCACGGCGCCAGGGACCAGATGCTCTTCAGCGATCCGATGGCAAAGAAGGTCACCAGGGTCAGCACACTGGCCACGGTGAAACCATGCGCCAGCCCGATCAGGAAGGGCAACAGCGGCACGGCGCCGGCCACCAGGAAGGCGCCGAATGTTACCAGCGCAGCCCGCATGGGGTGGGGGTCGACGGACCCGATGCCGTATTCGCCTTCCAGCATCGTTTCGATCCAGATCTTGCGGTTCTGCGCAATCTGCGCGACCGCCTCGTCCAGAGTCGTTCCGGACAGGCCCTTTTGCCGCAGGATCTCGCGCAGTTCGCGCCGCTCACCATCGGGATAGAGACGGATATGGCGTTCCTCGACCTGGCGCAGGCGCAACTTGTTGTCGCGGTCGGCCTTGGTGGCCGAGTAATTTCCGGCCGCCATCGAAAACCCGTCCGCCAGCACGTTGGCCAGCCCAAGCGCCACGATCACGAAGGGCGACAGGCCGGCGCCCGCCACGCCGGCGACGATGGCAAAGGTTGTTACACAGCCGTCTATGGCGCCATAGACCGCATCGCTCAGGTCGCCACGGCCTGGCGGATGAGCCAGCCGCTCTGCGATTTCGGTTTCGGAATGGCCATGTTCCGGCAGTTCCATGAGCCCGCTCTCCCTTGTCCCGTCCTTCTTGGTTGGCGCCGCTGGAACCTGCGGTCAAGGGCGCGGGCGTCGCACCCTCAGGCTTCGGGTGCCGCCGTGGCGCGGGTTTGTGCCCAGCGGTTGACCCAGGCCAGCCCCGCCAGCGACAGGCCTAGGAGGAGGAAGGAAAAGACGCGCACCAGCCCCGCCAGTCCCGAAATGTCGATCAGAAAGACCTTGGCCACCGCCACTGCGATCACGGCGATCCCGGCCCGGCGCAACCCGTCAGAGCTGCGTGCCAGCGACTGGTAGAACAGCCCGGCCCCGGCCAGCAGCAGGGCGACGGTATAGCTGTACAACTCGCCGTCGGTGATACCGTTGGCCGTGTGCATCAATGTGCCGCCTTGCCAGGCGTGGCGGATCACAAGCCCCAGCCAAAAGAGCGCCAAGAGAGCACCGGGCGCGCCGATCACCACGCGCAGCCAGCGCCGCAGGTGGGTCAGCCGAAGCGCGCCGACCAACAGGGCCGCCGCCGGCAGCAGGTAGGCCGGGATCAGCGTGTTCACCCCGATCGGGCCGTGCACAACCTGTTCCTCGATAAGCGGATTGCCGAGAGTGACCCCCAGCGAGACCCAGATCAGCGCCACCAGGCCAAAGACGACAGCCAGACCGGCGCGTAGCCAGCGCAGCACGCCGCCCGCTTTCAGGCGTTCCAGCTGGGCCAGCGCGGTGCCGGTCCAAATCGTTGCATACAGGCCAAGCGCCCAGTGCGCCTCTTTCGGGACATGGCCCACGTAGGCTTCGATGGCGTGGTAAAGCGTCAGGCTGACCGTCATGCCGCCCACCGACCAGGCGGCGCTTTCCAGAAAGACCTGTGCGCGGGGTCTTGGCCGGGGCTGGCCCAGCATCAACGCGCCCAGCAGGGCGGCAAGGGTTCCGCCATAGGCGCCCAGCATCTCGACCGCCGGCGCCTCCAGCGCCCAGTCGAGCCCCGGCTGGATCAACAGCCGATAACCCAACGCCAGCACGCCCATCGCGACAAAGCCGGTCATCTGCGGCAGGTCGAACCGTCGGTCCAGCGCGGTCGCGCTGACCACCACCGCCGCCAGTGCCAGCGTCAGCGCGGCATCGGTCAGCAGGATGGTCAGGGCAAAGGCGATGCAGGCCAGGGCCGAGACCGTGGCCAAGGCCGGCCGCAGGCGGTCCGTTGTGTCGGCGCGGGCAAACCGGGCGGCCTTGGCCACCATCAGCCCGGCCAGAGCCAGCGCATGCAGTGCCCAGGGCCAGGTGCCGATCATCATCGCCGGGTGCCAGCCGAATTCCAGCGCCAAGCCAGCAAGCGGCGCAATCAGAGCCGCTGCTGCTGCCCAGGTGGCATGGCCTCCGGATTGCAGGCTGCGCCAGGCCGCGGCCAGCCCGGGCAGGACTGCTGCCAGCAGGATCAGCGTGAAATCCATCAGCATCCGCTGTTCGGTCAGGTCCTGCCCGGCTATGAATCGAGCCGTCAGCACGTCCTGCGCCGGGGCATTCAGATCCGGCAGGCCGATCAGCGCCAGCAGGGTCAGCACCGGCAGCGCCGCCAGTTCCTGCAATGCGGGCGCGCCGCGTGACCACAGCGCCAATGCCACGGCAAGGCCGGAGGCAAGCGCCAGCGACAGCCACCAGGTCAGTGCGCTTTCAGGGGCGGCATACCCGAGGATCGCGCAAGAGGCGGCCAGTGTGCCCAGGGCCAGGATCAGCGGAAAACCGGGACGCCCGCGTGCCCCTGTCTCCAGCACCGATTGTACAAGGCCCGGTCCCTGATGGTCGGGCGCCAGTCCGCGTGAGGGGATCAGCAGTACCATGATCACCAGCGCGACGCCAAAGGCTCCCAGGCCTGCCATCATTGTCTCGCCGCCCGACGCGGCCAGCAGCAGCCCGGCGCCAATTGCCAGAACCACCGACAGCACGCTGACCCAGGCCCAGCGGCGCAGGGTGTCAATGCCAAGTCCCATGCCCGCGAGCAGGCCGAAATAGACCAGGAACCACTCTGGCGCGTTGCTTTGCCCGCCGACGACAAAGGGGGCGCCCATGCCGCCGATCAGCCCGATGGCTGCCAGCAGAGGGCCGTGCCGCCAACCCAGAACCAGCCCGAACAGTGCGACACCGAACAGCGCCGCCAAGGCGGATTCCGGCCCGACGAGGTCATACAGAAGACGTGCCGCAAGGACGCCCCCCATCAGAGAGACGAGGCCTGCCCCCGACAACACCGAGGGCAGGTAGATGGTCGAGCTGCTTTCGTCGTCGCCGAACCGTCGGCGGATCGTCTCGCCTCCGCCGATCAGGGCCGCGCCGAACACAAGCGCCGCGATCACGCGGGCGGTCGGTGTCAACAGCCCGATCTCGATGCCGTATTGGACCAGGAAGACCCCGGCCAGCGACAGAGACACGGCGGCAATGGCGTAGAACCAGTTTTCCTGCAGCCAGCGCCCCAGCCGGTCAAAGGCCGACGGCGCCGCAGGGGCCGGGGCGGAGGGACGGGGCGCTTCGGTCCGGGGCGGCGTAGTCCGGGGCGCGAGAGACCTTGACGCGTCGGCCTGATTCGAAGGCGCCTTGGGCGCCTCTCCGGGCGCGGGCGACAGGTTGGCCGGCTCTGGTGCAGTGGATCGGGCGGCGTCCCGCGGTACAGTGGCGGTCACGGCGACGGGCCTTGGCCCCTCTCTGGGGACAGGCCGGGTGGTTTGCGCAAGGCTGCGTTCGAGATCCTGCAGGCGGGCTTGCAAGGCGCGTACTTCGCGGCGCGTACGAACCTGCATGATGACCATGACGATCACCACGATGGGCAGGGCCAGAAGGCCCAATCCCAGAATGACGAGTAGCGCTTCCATCCGTCGAGGGTCTCCGATGGCTTCGGTCGCGCAGTCTAGGACGGCGGGCTGGCACTGCACAGGTCCGGAATGCCGGACCCCGGGCGCGGCGCTGGATCAGCCTTTGTTCTGCATCACCAGCCCGCTGAGAGATGTGCGGATGATCGCCCGGACAGAGGGGCGTTTGCCCTTGCCAAAGGGCAGCGGGCGGCAGACCTCCATCGCCGCGACGCCGACGCGGGCCGTCAGGGCACCGTTGACCATGCCCTCGCCAAAGCGCCGCGACAGCTTGCCCAGCAGGCCGCCGCCCAGGATCGGCTCCAGCATGTCGTCGCCCACCGCCACGGCCCCCGTGGCGACGAGGTGGGACATCACCGCCCGTGTCAGCCGCCAGCTGCCCAGCGTGCCCGAACGCCCGCCATAGATTTCGGCGATGCGGCGGATCATCCGCAGGTTGGCGGTCAGCGCTGCCACCACGTCGGCCAGCGCCAGCGGCACCAGCGCCGTCACCGTCGCCACCTGTCGCGCCGCCGCCTCGACCTCGCGCCGGGCGGCGGCATCCAGTGGCGCCAGCAGCGAATCCTCGGCATGAGTCAGCAATCCCGAGGCGTCGAAAATCTCGTCCCGCCGGGACTTCAGCCTGTCCCGGCCCCAGCGCGTGTCCTCGCGCCCCTTGTAGAGCGTCACCAAATCGTCGGTCAGCTTGCGCGCGCCGGCAAGGTCCTCGTCGGCCAGGGCGGTTTCGGCGGCGTGGTGCAGCGCGTCGATCCGGGCGAGCCGCGAGAAGGCCGCGATTTCCTTGATGATGATCATCAGGCAGACAAGGCCGAAGGCGGCAACAAGCGCCGTCACGGCCCAGCCCAGCAGTGCGTTGCTGGCGATCAGGTCGGTTACAAAGCGCCAGGCCGCGATCGAGACCAGCGTGCCCACCAGCGCCAGCAGCAGCCGCCAGAACCAACGTGCCAGCGGCGAGGGATCACGGGTGGCCAGCGCCGCGACGGTGGTCATCGCGGTGCCCTCTGGCGGGGGCAGGTGCGGTTCGGGGACGGGCGGCGCCTCGGAAGGGCTGGGCGCGGTTGCGTCGTCTTCGAGGTCGATCAGGACGGGACCCTTGGGGGGCTGGCTCATGTCACGGGCTCCTTGATGGCACCCGCATCGCGGCGCCATAGGTAGTGGATATCGGGCAGGCCTTCCTCGTTTTCGCCAGCGGTGCGACCGGTCTCGGCAAAACCGTGGCGCAGGTAGAACCGTTGCGCACCCGCGTTCTGCTGAAAGGTCCAGAGTTCCAGCCGATCGGTCCGGGCCTTGGCGTTGTTCAGCAAGGCGCTGCCCAGCCGCCGACCCTGCGCCCAGCCCGCCACGAAAAGCGCGTGGATCTCGCTTCCTTCGCGGGCGAGGAAGCCCGCCACCTCCGGCCCCAGTTCCGCCACCGTGACCCACCCCCGGTCGATCAGCGTCCCGGCGTGCGCGATATCCTGCGCGGCCGAATGCAGGCGCGGCTTCCATGCGCGCGCCTCCACCGCCTCGGTGATCATCGCGCCCAGCCGTCCGGCATCGCCCGGGTCCGCGGCGCGCAGGGTGATCGTCGCGGTCGTCACAGCCGGTCCCCGATGAGGAATTGCGCCGCGCGGTCCAGCCGGATGTGCGGCGGGCCTTCACCGGGTTTCAGGGTCAGCGGCGCGGGTGCGAAATTCATCACCGAGTAATCCTGATCGAGCCAGTTTTCCGCCCCGTTGCGGGCGCTGCCCAGCAGATGCGCAGGGTCCTCCGGCAATTCGCCGGGGTAGAAAGCGGCCTGTTTGCCGCTGTCCATCAGGGTGCCGCGCACGCAGGGCAGCTCGTTGCCCTGGTGGGTCATCATCTGTTCGGTCGTGGCGCGCAGGGCTGCAATGGACATGGCCTGCGTTTCTGCCCCGGCAAAGCGCGCCCGGTCGCGCGCCTCGCGGGTCAGGGCCTCCATGATGCCGGTCAGGCGGCCATGTTGCAGGTGGTGGAGGTGATCGGCCTTGGTGGCGGCGAACAGGATCTTTTCCACCCGCTTGCCCATCAGAAGATTGGTCAGGAAGGCATTGGTTCCGGGGCGGAAGGCGGTCAGGATCTCGGCCAGGGTGCGGCGCAGATCCTCCATCGCGCGCGGCCCGGCGTGAATCGCGCCGAGCGCGTCCACCAGCACGATCTGGCGGTCGATGCGGCTGAAGTGGTCGCGGAAGAAGGGTTTGACGACACGCGCCTTGTAACTGTCATAGCGTCGTTCGAATTCGCGGTAGAGCGAGCGGCGCGGGGCGCCATCGATCGGTGGCAGCGGCGCAAAGGTCAGCACGGGCGAGCCTTCCAGTTCGCCCGGCAGCAGGAAGCGCCCCGGCGAACAGTCGGAAAACCCGGCGCCGCGGGCGCTGTGCAGGCTCTGTGTGTAGGCCTCTGAAAGCGCGCGGGCGCGGGTCTCGTCGAGTTCCGCGCTGGCGTCCTCCGACCGGAGCCGGTCCAGCGTTTCCGGCCCGCCGGGACGCAGCTTCAGCCGTTCCAGCATGTCCTGCGACCACTCGGTATAGGATTTCTCCATCAGCGAAAGGTCCAGCAACCATTCACCGGGGTAATCCACGATATCGATATGCAGCGTGCGCGGCCCCTGCAGGCCCGACAGCAGCCCGGCGGGACGGATTTTCAGCGACAGGCGCAGTTCGGACACGGCGCGGGTGCTGTCCGGCCACTGTGGCGTCCGGGCGGTCAGGGCGCCCAGATGGGTTTCATAGTCGAAGCGCGGCAGCGTGTCGTCGGGTTGGGGCTGGAGAAAGGCCGAAAGGATGCGTTGTTCGCTTTCGGCCACCAGCTGAGACATGCGGGCGCGGTCCATCAGGTTCGCCACCAGCGAGGTGATGAAGACGGTCTTGCCGGCCCGCGACAACCCGGTGACGCCCAGCCGCAGGGTCGGCTCGAAAAAGGTTTCCGACAGGGTGCCGGTGACATTCTCGACGCTGCGGGTGAGCGTGTCGGCGATGGCGCCAATGACCATGAGTTCCGGGCCTTTCCCTTCGGTTCGGATGCGAACTTAGTCATTGCCGCGGTGCGGGGCCAGAGGCGGGCGGGGGGAATGTGGGCAATGTTGCGCCCCGCGCGCGGCACGCCTCCCACCCGCCCATCCCCGTCTTGCCGCGCGCGGGACAGCCCGGCGGGATTGCCCTTGGCCCGGCGTGCGGCTAGGAGGCGCGTCATGCCCAGGTATGCGCTCTTGGTGGAATATGACGGCCGTCCCTTTGCGGGTTGGCAGCGGCAGGCGGATCAGCCTTCGGTTCAGGCGGCCATCGAGGCCGCGCTGGCCCGGCTGGAGCCGCGTGACCATACCATCGCTGCGGCCGGGCGAACCGATGCAGGGGTTCATGCGCGCGGTCAGGTGGCCCATTGCGACATGGACAAGACCTGGGACCCGTTTCGCCTGTCCGAAGCGCTGAACTTTCACCTCAAGCCCTCACCGGTGGCAATCCGCGCCGCAGCGGCGGTTTCCGACGAGTGGCACGCACGGTTTTCGGCGGTCGAGCGGCGCTACCTGTTCCGGCTGTTGATGCGGCGGGCGCCTGCCACGCTGGAGGCCGGACAGGTCTGGCGCGTCAACCACGAACTGGACGTCGAGGCGATGCGCGACGGCGCGGCCTACCTGCTGGGTCAGCACGACTTCACCACATTCCGGTCGGTCATGTGCCAGGCGAAATCGCCGGTCAAGACGATGGATGAAATCACCATCAGGCGGGTCGAGGGGCTGGCCGGACCCGAAGTGCATTTCTTCCTGCGCGCCCGGAGTTTCCTGCACAACCAGGTGCGCTCTATCGTTGGCACGCTGGAACGGGTCGGCGCCGGTGCCTGGGCGCCGGAGGACGTGAGGACCGCGCTTGAGGCGCAGTCGCGCGCTGCCTGCGGGCCCGTTTGCCCGCCGGACGGACTGAGCCTGATGGGCGTCGGCTATCCGGACGATCCTTTCGCCTGAGACGGCCCGCGGCCCTGCGAATTGTGGGCCCAAAAGGCACCCGTCGGAGCGGGATCAGCGGTGGAACAGGACCGGGAACCAATCCTCGCGCAGACGCTGGCCCTCTGCCATGTCGTGACCGGGAAAGGACGGCGAGGTGGGGCCGGGGCGCGTGACATAACGCGCGTCATCCCCCACCAGCCGCAGCGAAAAGGCACGGCGCCGTGTCGGGCTGTCATTGCCGCGCGCACCGTGCAGGATGGCAAAGTTGAAGGCCACGGCGTCACCCGGCTCCAGCGCCCATTCGAGAACCTCCATGCCCTCGGCGTCCGGATCCGGCACCGGCATGTAGGCATCCGCGTCGGGATAGAAATCCTCTTCGGACAGCCAGCGCGTCGGCAGCACGGGCTTTTCCCAGAGGTGCGATCCGGCGACGCAGCGCAGAGTGGCCTCGCGCACCGGGTCCAGCGGGCTCCAGAAACTGACTGTCTGGCGGCCCTGGACAAAGTAATACGGGCCGTCCTGGTGCCAGGGCGTGGGCTTTGACGTGCCCGGTTCCTTGACCAGAACATGATCGTGGAACAGCTGCGCGCTGTCCGACCGCATCAGGTCGGCGGCCACCTCGGCCACGGGAGAGCTGCGGATGACCTCTTCGAACTCGGGGATGCGCTGCCAGTTGCAGTAGTCATCAAAGAAACGCCCGGCCTCACCTTCCTTGAGGTTTTCAGCCGCGTAGGGCCCCGGCTCTGCCATGTTGCGGGCCACACCGGCGCGCAGGGATTCGACCTGGTCGGCCCAGAGACCCCGCACAACCACCACGCCGTTGCGCTGGTAATCGTCGATGTCGGCCTGGGTCAGCAATGGGTGGGGCATGGGACTCTCCTGAATTTGGGCGGAGAGAAGCACGGGGCGCCGGTGTGGGCAAGCGGCGCCCGGGTCAGTCGTTGTCGATGTCACCCGCGCCTGCGCCGGCACTGCGCGAACTGTCCGATGCCGGGACATATGTCCGCGCCGCGAGGGAGGACAGCCGGTTCATCAAAGGCGGCTCCACCGCGATGCGCGGCGGCAGGGCTGCGGCCCCGTCCCGGTCGGGATCGGTTTCCAAAAGCAACCGGGGCAATCCGTCCTCGCTTTGTCCCAGCTCGGCTTGCGCGATGTGCAGTCCGGCCAGCCGGGCATAGGCCGGAGCCAGCGCCTCGTCCCCTGATTGCAGGGTGAGGGTGATCCGTGGGCCGGCAAGATCGACGGCGCGCCGGATGTCCTCGACCAGCAGCGGAAGGCGCAGGATCGGGCTGTCGCCGGGATCGGACAGCGCGTCCAGCAAGGCCTGCGGCTCTCCGCCGCCGGCAAGGAACTGCACCGCAGCGGCGCCAAAGACCTGGGCCTGGTGCGGCGGGAAGCCGGCGCCGCGCGCGGCCTTTTGCGCGAGGGCGGCTATTTCATTGGCGGAATAGCTCATGCGCCCAACCCCGCAAGCCACCAGTCATCGGCCCGCGCAGTCCCCAGGTCCTCTGGCAGCGGGGCTCCCTGGGCAAGGGTGATGCGGGTCCAGCGGTCGGATTTCGGATCGAACTTGGTGGCGCCGAAAAAGGCCAGCTTGCAGCGCAGCATGTCGATCGGCAGACAGCTTTCGGCGATCAGGTTGTCCCGGATTTCGGCATAGGGATGCGCGACCAGACAGGCGACCCGGGCGAGGGCCAGTTCATGTTCGGGCCGTGCGGAGCGAAAGGCGCGCAGGTCCGTGACGCCGTCCAGCGCACGCCAAAGCGCTTGTACGCGCCGCCCAATGTCCAGCGGGCTTTCACGTTCTGCCCCGGGGTCGTCGAAACGATCGCCCAGCCGGGGTTCCAGCTTTTCTTCGGAAACGTACCAGAAGCGGCGTTGCTGTGCGGCCTCGTTGAAATCCAACTGCAGCGCCCAGTCGAAATGCGTTTCGATGGTCGCGCGCAGGGATCGGGCGTCCTCGAATCCATTTGCCGGCGGGGCCAGCGGGTCGGTCATGGCCGATGCGAGGTCGTCGACGATGTCTCCGAACGGTTCCAGCGCCAGCGCGACACACAGTTCCTGTGTATCGACCGAGAATGCCTCGGACCGGCGGATAAGCGCGTCGATGGGCGCGTCGTCCGGCAGGTCCTCGACAAAGCCGCGCAGTGCCGGCCATTCGGTCCGGATCCGGTCGATCCGCGCCTGATGGTCCGGGTTCGGCACCTGCCATTCATCAAGGTGCGCGGCGACACGGTCGCACAGATCGGTCAGCCGGGAGCGATTTGCCGGGTCCAGCGCGGGCAGGGCGCGGACCCTTGCCAGCGCGGTTTCGCGTGCCTGCATCCAGTTGTTCAGCAGAACGGGATGCGACACCAGGAAGGGGGCCATGCCCAGCCCGGTTGAATTGCCGATGCCAAGGTGGCGTTTTAGGGCCGGATAAAGGGCCGCGCCGCCAAGATGTTCGACAAGATCGTGGGTAAAGCTCCGGATGAGCCAGACCGTCAGCATCTCGGCGGCAAAGGCACCCTCGATCCCGGGGCGGTCCGCGATCAGGCCCCGGTCGGCGATGCCGAACTTGCCATTTCCGTAGACCGCCGTTGTCCGCATCAGATAGCCGACCCGGTTGACCAAGTCCGCATCCGGTTGCTGGCCTTTACGCAGGCGCTCGACCACATGGGCAAAGAGCCGCAGGGACTTGTTCGCGCGCGACAGCACGAGGTCTCTTTCCGTGTAGCGGGCGGCCTCCTGTTGCGGGGCGGCGGCGCAGATGCGGGCGATTTCCTCGGCGTCGGGGATGCCGTCGTAAAGGACATAGGCCGTGTCCCAGGCCGTTGCGATCACGCGGTCAGTGCGCATCTCGTCGGGGAGGTGGGTCGAGACGGCGACAAGGCTGTAGTCGTACCCGCCCAATGCAATGGTATAGACCGCATGGCCGAAACCATCTGCGCCGATGTTCCAGACCGGGCGCCGCAGCCTGGCGCCTTCGGCGGCCAGGCGCCGGGTCAGAACCCGCAGAAAGCTCAACCGGGTTGGAAAGCTGGCGCCCATGCGGTGCAGGCGCATGACCTGTGACGGCGGGCGCAGACCGGTCCGGGGCGAGGGGCAGGCGAGATCCTTCATGTGGTGACTGTGCCAGCTAGATCGCAAGCTGGGAAGGGCCTGCCGGGCTTGCGTCAGGGCCCTGCACCGTGAAAGGCTGCGCTATCGGCAAGGGGGATGGCATGTCGGCAGCGGATGCGATCGACGCGAACATCGTGCAACGGGCGCGGGCCTTGCGCCATGCACTGCACCGGGCGCCGGAATTGTCCGGGGCCGAACATGCCACTGCCCTGCGCATCGCCGCAGAGATGCGGACCCTGGGTGCGTCCGAGGTCATTACCGGGCTGGGGAGAACCGGCGTGGCGGCGGTCTTTGGCAAAGGGGAAGGCGGGCTTTTGATCCGGTGCGAACTGGACGCCCTGCCGATCGAGGAAACGGGCACGCCCGAATGGCGGTCGGAACAGCCCGGTGTGGCGCATCTTTGCGGGCACGATGGCCACATGGCGATCCTGCACGCGGTGGCGCAGGCCCTGTCGCGAAACCCGCCCACGGGTCGGGTGATCCTGTTGTTCCAGCCGGCCGAAGAAACCGGCGCGGGCGCGCGCGCCGTGCTGGCGGACCCGCGCTTTGCGACGCTGGGCGCGCGGATGGCGGTTTCCTTGCACAATCTGCCCGGTTTGCCGCTGGGCGTTGTGGCCCTGCGAGAGGGGTCGGTCAACTGTGCCTCGCGCGGGTTGCGCGTGCGTTTGAACGGGCGAACCGCCCATGCCTCGCAGCCTGAGACGGGCCAGTCGCCGGGCGTGGCGCTGGCCGCCCTGATCCCGGGACTGGCGGGGCTCGGCCGGGATCTGCCGACCGACGACCCGGGGTTCCGGCTGGCCACCGTGACACATGCCCGGCTGGGTGTCCCGGCCTTTGGCGTAGCCCCGGGAGAAGCCGATCTTTACGTCACCCTGCGGACCCTGTTGGATGACCAGATGGCCGATCTCGAGGCCGAGGCACGCGGCATGATCGCCGGAGCGGCACGGGGCTTTGACACTGAAATCACGGTGCACGAGGCCTTTGGCCATTGCGTGAACGCGCCCGAGGCGGTGACCCTGCTGGAACGCGCGGTCGAAGGGCTGCCGCGCAGGGACGCCGCCGTGCCCATGCGCGCCTCGGAGGATTTCGGGCTGTTCGGCAGCAGGATGCCCTCTGCCATGTTCTTCCTTGGTGCCGGAGAGGAGGCGCCGGCGCTGCACAATCCGGACTATGATTTCCCGGACGAGCTGATCGGGATCGGCGCGTCTGTGTTTCTGCGCGCCATCGACGCGCAGGCCGGCTGAGGGCACGTCGGGAATACCGGACTGGCGGCGCGACCGCTTTCGGGCTCTCTGGGGCCATGACCGACACCATCTATTTCTACGCCCAGACCGACCCATACGGAGAGTTCTCGAACTTCGCGCCCTATGGCGTGGACAAGGAGGGCCTGTGGTGGCGCACGGTCGAGCATTATTTCCAGGCGATGAAGTTTCACGACATGGCCCACCGTGAACGCATCCGCCTGTGCTCGCGCCCGAAGCAGGCCAAGGCGCTGGGCATGTCCCGCGAGATCCCGCTGCGTGATGACTGGGAAGAGGTCAAGGACGGGATCATGCTCGAGGCCGTGCGGGACAAGTTCACCCTGCATCGGGGGCCGCGTGACCTGTTGCTGTCCACCCGAGATGCGCTGATCGTGGAGAACGCGCCAATGGATGCCTACTGGGGATGCGGGCCGGACGGGCAGGGGCTGAACCGGCTGGGTGAGATCCTGATGCAGGTGCGCGAGGAATTGCGTGGCTGAGGTCAGAACCGGGTGATGACCGTCGTGCCGCGCGCCTGAAAGCTGTCCATCGCCATCAGCGCTGGCACCGCCTCTTCCAGGCTGATCCGCTCTCCGATCAGCTGGTCAGGCGACAGCGCACCGCTGGCGATCATGTCCAGCATCGCACCGTAGCGATGCGCCTGCATGCCGTGGCTGCCGAGGATTTCCAGTTCCCAGCCGATCACGCGATCCATCGGCAGGGGCGGGCGGCTCTGGTCGGCCAGCAGCAAGCCGACCTGCACATGTCGGCCGCGCTTGCGCAGGCACAGGATCGAGTTGGCGCAGGTGTCGCGGTGGCCGAGTGCATCTATCGAAAGATGCGCGCCGCCGCGCGTCAGGTCGCGCACGGCCTCCGGGACGTTCCCGGCGCGCGCGTCCACGACGGCCGTGGCGCCCACGCCGCGCGCCATGTCCAGCTTGTTCGCGTCGATGTCCACCGCCAGGACCCGCGCGCCCATCGCCCGCGCGATCATGATGGCAGAGAGGCCCACGCCACCGCAGCCATGTACGGCGACCCATTCGCCGCCAGAGACCCGTCCCTGGTCGACCACGGCGCGGAAACTGGTGGCAAATCGGCAACCCAAGCTGGCCGCAGTGTCGAACGCCATGTCCGGCGGTAACCCGATGAGGTTCAGGTCGGCCTGCGGCAGGGCGACGTATTCGGCATGGCTGCCCCAATGGGTGAAGCCGGGCTGAAACTGGTTGTCGCAGACCTGTTGGTGCCCCGCGTGACATTCCGGGCAGTTGCCACAGGAGCAGATGAAGGGGACCGTCACCCGGTCGCCCTCTGACCAGTGCGTGACGCCGTCGCCAACCGCCGCGATATTGCCGGCCAATTCATGTCCGGGCACATGCGGCAGCTCGATGTCGGGGTCGTGCCCCATCCATCCGTGCCAATCGCTGCGGCAGAGGCCCGTCGCCTCGACCTTCAGCACGACGCCACCCGGTACGGGCGCGGGATCGGGCAGGGTGGTGATCCTCGGCGGCGCGCCGAAGGCTTCATAGAGCATGGCTTTCATTGGGTGTCCTTTCAGGCCCGGTCAGGCGGGACCAAAGCTCATCTCGTAGAACCGCAGCCAGTTGCCGCCCAGGAGGCCGTCCGTTTCGGCCCGCGAAAAGCCAATCTCGCGCAGCCCGTCGCGAATGTTGTCCCAGTCGCGGTTGTTCTGGAACCAGTCCGGCATCGGCGGGAACCCGGGCGCGGCGGCCGAGCCTTCGCCATAGTCGATGTTCTTGGTCCAGCGCCCCACGCGCATCCATTCGACGACGCTGTCCGGCTGGTCCTGACACAGGTCGCTGCCCATGCCGAGGTTGTCTGCCCCGTAGCGATCAGCGGCCTCTGCAACCATCTCGCAGAACCCGGTGAGGGAGCAATTCGTGCCGCCCGCCAAGTGATGCGGATAGAGCGAAAAGCCCAGCATCCCGCCGGAGTTGGTCAGGGCGCGCAGGACCTCGTCCGACTTGTTGCGCAGGGCGGGGTGCCACCAGTCGGGGTTGGCATGGGTGATGGCAATGGGGCGGGTCGAATGGTCGATTGCCTCCAGCGTCGAACGCTCTGCCGAATGGCTCATGTCGATGACCAACCCGACGCGGTTCATCTCTGCCACCACGGCGCGGCCCATGCGGGTCAGGCCTGTGTCGTCTTCCTCGTAGCAGCCGGACGCTAGCAGAGACTGGTTGTTGTAGGTCAGCTGCATGAAGCGCACGCCCAGCTGGTGTGCAATCTCGACAAGGCCGATGTCATCCTCGATGGGCGAGGGATTCTGAAACCCGAAAAAGACGGCGGTGCGGCCGGTCTCCTGAGCCTCGCGGACATGCGCCGCCTCTGTCCCGCGCATGATCAGATCGGGATAGCGTTCGAACCAGCGGTTCCAGCGTTCGAGGTTCAGCACCATCTCGCGAAAGCTTTCGTGGTAGGCGATGGTGACATGGATCGCGTCCACGCCGCCCGCGCGCAATTGGCGAAAGACCTTTTCGGAAAAGTTGCAGTATTGCAGGTTGTCGATAAGCGGTGCTGTCATGACGAAGACGCTAGCCCTGCGCGCTGTTTCACGCAATGCTGTCAACAGTGCCCCTTGGCTGCCTGTTCGTCCCGATGATCCGGAAGGGCCCGCGGCGGAATCCCTGACTTGTGCTGAAGGCAGGCTCTGGCCGATCCTTCGGCAACCGTGGCAGAAGGTGCAGGGCGCAATGTTCCAGGCAGCGCAAGACATGGACGCGGGTGCAAGCCCGGCCCCTACGATGGGTGTCCTGTCCAGTGAACGGGTGAGGGCCGTGCCGGGCACTGACCCCTGCACCGGGCGCATCCACTGGGCCCCGGCAAAGTCCATCTGGTGGTTTGTGCATGCGCTTGGCGGTGTTCTGGCGATTACGGATTTTCCGTCCTGGGGTGGTCTGGCAGTATTCCTGCTGCTGACGGGGATCACCATTTGCGCGGGTCATTCCGTCGGCATGCACCGCCTGCTGATCCATCGCAGTTTCGAGACCTCCAAGCCCTTGGAGTATCTACTTGTCTGGTTGGGTGTCCTTGTCAGCATGGCGGGGCCCTTTGGCATGATCCGCGCCCATGACATGCGCGACTGGCACCAGCGACAGGCCAACTGCCCACCGCATCCGTCGCACGGCGCCGGGCCGCTGAAAGACGCTTGGTGGCAGATGCACTGCGAATTCCGCCTCGACCATCCGCCGGTCTTCGAGATCGAGCCAGAGATCGCGCTGGACCCGGTCTATCGCTGGATGGAACGGATGTGGTGGGCGCAGCAACTGCCCGTTGCGCTGGTGCTGTTTGTCTTTGGCGGCTGGGGCTGGGTTTTCTGGGGCGTGTCGCTGCGGATCTTAGTCTCGCTGACCGGGCACTGGGCCATCGGACACGCGGCCCACAAGGGTGGCCAGCAGGACTGGACCATCGATGGGCTGCCGGTGCAGGGATACAACCTGCCGGGCTTTGGCCCAATCACCTTTGGGGAGAACTGGCACGGCAATCACCATGCCTTTCCGCATTCCGCACGGCTGGGCGTCCTTCCGGGACAGTCGGATCCGGGCTTTCGTTTGATCCAGGCGCTGGCCTGGCTGGGGCTGGCCCGCGGCATCCGCCTGCCGCACAGCGCCCCGCGGCGCGCCGGTCTGCGGCGGCTAGACTGAGACGCCCGTGTTTTAACGCTTTTCTTTCGCCCGTTATCCGTCTATCTGCGCGGCATGATGCACGCGACCCGAACCCGACGAGCCTGAGCTCATCGTTTCCGCGCCCCCGACCGGGCGTGATGTCCTGCGTCATATCTCCCTTCAAAACATGGCCCTTCTTGACTTGGCCCCCCGGCCTTGCCACCAATCGGGCTTCCACACTTTCGAGGACTGCGACATGATCCCCTCCGTTCTGCCCACCTACAACCGCGCGCCCCTGCATTTCGTGAAGGGCGAGGGCTGCTGGCTGACAGAGGAAGACGGGCGCCGATTCCTGGACCTGGGCAGCGGCATCGCCGTCAACGCGCTGGGCCATGCGAACCCCGAGCTGGTCAAGGCGCTGACCGACCAGGCGGGCCAGCTCTGGCATGTCTCTAACCTCTACGAGATTCCCAACCAGCAGGCGCTGGCCGACAAGCTGGTGGAAACCAGTTTTGCCGATACGGTCTTTTTCACCAATTCCGGAACCGAGTCCTGCGAACTGGCGGTCAAGATGGCGCGGAAGTACTGGTACGAGAAAGGCCAGCCGGACAAGACCACGATCCTGACCTTCGAGGGCTGTTTCCACGGGCGCTCCTCCGCGGCCATCGCGGCCTCCGGTTCGGAGAAGATGGTCAAGGGGTTCGGCCCGGTGCTGGGCGGGTTCAAGACCCTGCCCTGGGGCGATCACGACGCGCTGCACGCCGCCATCGACGAGACCGTGGGCGCGATCCTGATCGAGCCGGTGCAGGGCGAGGGCGGCATTCGCACCCTGCCTGACCAGTGCCTGAAAGGCCTGCGTGCGCTGTGCGACGAAAAGGGCATCCTGCTGATCCTCGACGAGGTGCAATGCGGTGTCGGACGGACCGGACGGCTGTTCGCGCATGAATGGGCGGGCGTGGAACCGGACATCATGATGGTCGCAAAGGGCATCGGTGGAGGCTTTCCGCTGGGTGCCGTGCTGGCCAAGGAAGAGGCAGCCTGCGGCATGACCGCGGGCACGCATGGCTCGACCTATGGCGGCAACCCGCTGGGCTGTGCCGTGGGCAAGACCGTGATGGACATCGTGTCCGATCCCGAATTCCTGGAGGGGGTCCGCGCCCGCGCGGGCCTCTTGCGGCAAAAACTCGAAGGCCTGGTCGCGGCGCATCCGGATGTCTTTGAGGGGGTGCGCGGCAATGGTCTGATGCTGGGGCTGAAGTGCAAGCTGCCGAACGTGGATGTGGTCAAGGCGGGTTATGATGCCGAGGTCATCACCGTCCCGGCCGCGGACAATATCGTGCGCCTGCTACCGCCGCTGAACATCACCGAACATGAGATTGGCGAGGCGTTCAAGCGGCTGGATGCTGCTGCCTCCGCCGTAACGAAGGTCTCTGCCTGAAACCGGCCCCGGGCCGAAAAGGGACATCGGGGGTGGCACCCGTCGCGCCCCGAATTGCAAGAAGAACAACGACATGAACCATTTCCTGGATATCCACAAAACCGACAAGGCCGCCTTGCGGTCGATCATCGATCAGGCCAAATCGATGAAATCCGCCCGTGACGGGCGGCCAAAGGCGGCCCCCGACGACGACCAGCCGCTGGCGGGCCGCATGGTGGCGCTGATCTTCGAGAAGCCCTCGACCCGGACGCGCGTCTCGTTTGACGTGGGCGTGCGCCAGATGGGCGGACAGAGCATGGTCCTTTCGGGCAGCGAGATGCAGCTGGGCCACGGCGAGACCATCGCCGACACCGCCCGCGTGCTGTCGCGCTATGTCGACCTCATCATGATCCGGACCTTTGATGAATCCGTGCTGGAAGAGATGGCGGAATACGCCAGCGTGCCCGTCATCAACGGCCTGACCGACCGCACACATCCCTGTCAGATCATGGCTGACATCCAGACCTTTGAGGAACACCGCGGCCCGATCGCGGGCAAGAAGGTGGTCTGGTGCGGCGATGGCAACAACGTCTGTGCTTCGTTCCTGCACGCGGCCGGCCAGTTCGGATTCGACCTGACCTTTTCCGGCCCGGTTCAATTGGACCCTGAGATGGAGTTCGTCGGCTGGGCGCGCAACGAGGGTGCCACAGTCACCATCGAGCGCGACCCGATGCGTGCGGTCGAAGGCGCGGACCTTATCGTCGCGGATACATGGGTGTCGATGCACGACGCTCAGAGTGCAAAGGAACGGCGCCACAACATGCTGCGCCCCTACCAGGTGAACGCCAAGCTGATGGAAGCGGCCAAGCCTGACGCCCTGTTCATGCATTGCCTGCCCGCGCATCGCGAAGAGGAGGTGACCTCGGAGGTCATGGACGGGCCGCATTCGGTGATCTGGGACGAGGCCGAAAACCGGCTGCACGCGCAGAAGGCCATCATGCGCTACTGCCTGGGGGCCTGAAGGCGGACTGCCAGGCGCCCCGACTGCCGCGCCTGCGCGCGTCAGCGGCCCACCCGCCAGCCACGCCTGTTACGTGCCGCGCGGTTTTGCCCGCAGCGTGGGGTCGGCCTGCGTCGGATCCTCGGGCCAGGGGTGCCGGGGATAGCGCGCGCGCATGTCCTTGCGGACGTCGGCATAGGACCCGGACCAGAAGCCGGGCAGGTCCATCGTGGTCTGCACCGGACGCTGGGCGGGTGACAGGAGGGTGATCCGCAGCGGGGTACGTCCCACCATCGGATGTGTCGTCTGGCCAAAGAGTTCCTGCAGGCGCAACTGGATCTCCGGGTGTTCGCCGGAATAGTCGATTGGCACTTTGCGGCCGAGCGGCGTGGTGAAATGCGCCGGGATGGCTGCGTCCAGTGCCTGCGTTTGGATCCAGTCCAGTCGGGCGCGAAGGGCTGGCAACAGGTCAAAGCGTTTCCAGTCAGCGGCGGTGCGGACGCCGCCGAGGTAGGGCAGGAGCCAGTCTTCGAGCGTCTCCATGAGCGCCTCGGGGGACATGTCGGGCAGGTCCTGCCCGGCCTCGCGAGCCAAAGCGACGCGGGCTGTGAACCTTCGGGCGGCATCCGACAGGGTGATCCCCAGGTCGCGCACACCGTCCAGCATGGCGCGGGCCACGGCCTCTTCGGGGGCGTCTTTCCAGATGCGATCATCCAGAGCGATGGCCCCCAGCCGTTCCTGCTGGCGGGCAATGACGCGGCGGTTGCGCTTGGACCATTCGCAGAGGTCCTGCCAGGCGATCCGGTCGGCAAAGAGCGCGCGAACCTCGGCCAGGGAAATCGCGATGGCCTGGCGGATGCGCGCCTCGCGCGGGTTGCCGTCCGTGTCGGTGACGACGATCAGGCGCTCGCCGGCCAGCGGGTCATGGTCCTCCATGACCGCGCCCTTGCCGCCGGACAACTGGAAGCGGGCGGCCTCTCCTTTGCGGCGCAGCCCGATGCGGTCGGGATAGGCCAGGGCCGCCAGTTCCGCATCGCTGAAATCCTGTTCCATTTCAGGGGTTTTGTTGCGCTTTCTTATGCTTTGCGACAGGCGTTTCGCCTCTGCACGGATGCGTTCCAGGGCGCCACGGTTGATCTGCTCGGGCCTTCGCTCGGAAAATCCGCGTGGATCGCGCAGCGCATCAAGGCGTAGGGCAAGGTCTGTGGATGCCGATGTGAGTGGATCGCGATCGGACAAGAGTGCAGCCAGATTGGCGGATTTCTGCCCGCCAAGAGTCACCATATGTGCAAGCCTTGGGTGAAGTGGCAATGTGGATAAGATCCTGCCGTGCGCGGTAATCCGGTTCTCGTTGTCCAGCGCGCCGAGGAGTCTGAGCAGGGCTTGCGCTTCGGCAAAGGCGCCATCAGGCGGAGGCGTCAGAAAGGGCATGTCCGTGGGATCTGCGCCCCAGAGCGCGATTTCCAGCGCAAGTCCCGCCAGGTCAGCGGCCTCGATTTCTGCGGGAGGATAGGGGTTTAGCCCGCCTTCCTCACCTTTGGTCCAGAGTCGGTAGGCCATCCCGGGCGCGACACGGCCCGCACGACCGGCGCGCTGCGTCGCCTCGGCACGGGTGACGCGTTCGGTGACCAGCCGGGACATGCCTGAGCCTGGATCGAAGCGCGCGCGGCGCGCCTTGCCGCCGTCGACGACCACGCGAATGTCCTCGATCGTCAACGAGGTTTCGGCAATCGAGGTCGCCAACACCAGCTTGCGGCCGGAGGATTCCGGGCGGATGGCGGCCCGTTGCGCGGCGAGGCCCATCGCGCCGAAGAGCGGCCGCAGATGCGTGTCCTTGGGCAGACGTGATTTCAGCAATGCCTCGGTCCGGCGGATTTCGCCCTCGCCGGGCAGGAAGGCGAGGATACCGCCCTCTGTCTCGTCGTGGGCCTTAAGGATCAGGTCGGCCATTGCCTGGTCGAATCTTTGCCGCTTGGCCAGGGGCTGGGGCAGCCAGCGGGTATCGACCGGAAAGCTGCGGCCCTCGGAGGTCACGACTGGCGCTTGCATCAGGTCGGCCACGGGCTGCGCGTCCAGCGTGGCGGACATGGCGAGCAGGATCAGGTCATCGCGCAGTGCATCGGCGATCTCGAGGCAGAGCGCCAGGCCCAGGTCGGCGTTCAGGGACCTTTCGTGGAATTCGTCGAACAACACGGCGCCGATGCCGGTCATTTCCGAGTCGGACTGGATCATGCGGGTGAGGATGCCCTCGGTGACAACCTCGATCCGGGTCGCTTTCGAAGCTTTCGACTCGCCCCGGATGCGGTAGCCGACGGTTTGGCCGGGTTCTTCGCCCAGTTGTTCCGCCAGTCGTTGAGCGGCGGCGCGCGCGGCAAGACGGCGGGGTTCGAGCATGACGATCTTGCCGGATGTCAGACCGGCGTCGAGCATCGCCAGCGGAACGCGCGTCGTCTTGCCCGCACCAGGGGGCGCTTGCAGTACCGCGCGCGCGTGGTCACGCAGGGCAGAGATCAGCCCTGGCAGGGCGTCGTCGATGGGCAGTCTGGTCATGGTCGCGTTATGAGCGACCATGCGAGGCTTGGAAAGTGGGCGGTGGGAAAGGGGCACGACAGCGTCGTCGCGGCTCTGGACTTTTCCACGCGGGCGCGGGAAATGGACACATGGATATCGAGGATCTCAAGACCCGCATCCTGGCGGGCGAACGGCGTGCCCTGGCGCGTGCCATCACGCTGGTGGAAAGCGGGCGGGCAGATCACCGCGCGCAGGCCCTTGCGCTACTCGAGGCTGTGAAGGGACATGGCCGCGAGGCGCTGCGCGTCGGTCTGTCGGGCACGCCCGGCGTGGGCAAGTCCACCTTCATCGAGGCGTTCGGGATGATGCTGACGGCACAGGGCCTCAAGGTCGCCGTGCTGGCGGTGGATCCCAGTTCCGCGCGTTCGGGCGGGTCGATCCTGGGTGACAAGACACGGATGGAACGGCTCAGCCGCGAGCGCAACGCCTTTATCCGGCCTTCGCCGTCGCAGTCGCAGCTGGGCGGTGTAGCCCGCCGCACGCGTGAGGCGATCGATCTTTGCGAGGCGGCGGGATTCGACGTGGTGCTGATCGAGACCGTGGGCGTCGGCCAGTCGGAGACGATGGTGGCGGAAATGTCCGACCTCTTCCTGCTGCTCTTGGCGCCGGCCGGTGGCGATGAGTTGCAGGGGGTCAAACGGGGCATCATGGAGATGGCCGACATCCTGCTGGTCAACAAGGCCGATGGCGATCTCAAGGCGACCGCCGTTCGAACCTGTGCGGATTACGCCGGTGCGCTGCGCCTGTTGCGCAAGCGTCCGCAGGACCCCGAGGGTTTTCCGAAGGCGATGACGGTTTCGGCGCTGGAGGATTCGGGCCTGGTGACGGCCTGGGAAGAGATGCAGTCGCTCGCCGATTGGCGGCGTGAGACCGGGCATTTCGCCGGCCGCCGTGCCGAACAGGCGCGATTCTGGTTCGAGGCCGAAGTGCGTGAGCGCCTTCTGGCAAGGTTGAAACGGGAGCCGGTCAAGGGCGCGCTGGAGGCGCTTGCGCGCGACGTCGAGGCAGGCGGATTGACGCCCTCGGCCGCGGCGGAGGAGTTGTTGCGCGACTACCTGCAGATGGGATGAGCCGCTTTGGCAGGTGCCGCGCGGAAAGCCTTGCAACAGGGACTTGACGAAACCCGCACATCTGCATATGCACCGTCAGACCAGATTCCGGGCGCCCCCCGAATAACCAAAACGGGCGGCGCCCTTTGATATTGGCAGGGTCCTCGATTCGCTTTGAACCGGGGTATGCTGCAAGGATGAGACCGGCGGGGCAAAGGCCTTGCCACCAGTGGATGAGGACGAAGCGATGTCGCGTGTCTGCGAACTGACCGGCAAGGGCCCGATGGTGGGCAACAATGTGAGCCACGCCAACAACAAGACCAAGCGGCGTTACCTGCCGAACCTGAATGACGTGACCCTGCAGTCCGAGACGCTGGGCCGCGGCATCAAGCTGCGCATCACTGCGCATGCTCTGCGTTCGGTGGACCACCGTGGCGGCCTGGACAAGTTCCTGGCCAAGGCGAAAGATGCCGAGCTTTCGGATCGCGCCCTGAAGGTCAAAAAAGAGATCATGAAGGCACAGGCCGAAGCCTGAAGCTTTCCTGAGGGACAGTGAAGACAGCCCCGTGGCACAGGTCACGGGGCTGTTTCCTTTTGTCGCTTTGGGGTGCCCGGAAAGGGCGTCTATATCACCGGAACGATGCGGAAACTCCGGACCTCCATAGGTATCTTGCTGGCGATGGTGCTGGCCCTTACGGGCCTGTCTGCCGCCTATGCACGCGGGCAGGCGGACCCGGCGGGCAGCATCGTGATCTGCCGGGGGCTGACCGTTGTGACAATCCTCGTGGATGCCGAGGGTCAGCCGGTCGAACCGCCGCACATCTGTCCCGATGCCGCGACGGCTCTTTTCGTAGAGACCGGCGCCATCGAGCTCTCCTTTGCCCCGGGGCTGACTTGGCGCGCCGTGGATTGGCAGCAGCCCGAGGAGATTCTGCCCCGACAGGCCAAGGCACAGGTCCGGGTGCGGGGTCCTCCACCTATTCACTGACAGACAGACCACATGACTGACAGAGAATTCCGAGGATATTGAAATGACCCTGAAGACCCTCTTTGCCGGCGCCTGCGCGCTGGCCCTTGCCACACCCACCTTTGCCGACATCGTCATCACGGATCCCTACGCCCGCAGCTCTGGCCCGCTGGCCAAGGCCGGCGCCGCCTTCATGATGATTGAGAACACCGGCGCGGAAGATGACCGTCTGATTGCAGCCAAGTCCGACATCGCCGTGCGCGTCGAATTGCACACGCACAAGGACATGGGCGAAGGCGTGATGCGCATGATGGAAGTCGAGGAGGGCTTTCCCGTGCCGGCCGGTGGCGCGCACATGCTGCAACGTGGGGGGGATCACGTCATGTTCATGGGGCTGAAAGGCCCGATGGAACAGGGCGAGACGGTTGCCGTGACGCTGACGTTTGAAAAAGCGGGCGATATGGTCGTCGAAATTCCCGTCGATCTGGACCGCCAGCCGAGGCACGGGATGGGGCACGGCGCCGGGATGGGCGCGAGCAACTGAAGATGTGATGGGGCAGGCCTGTGGGCCTGCCCTTACACCTGCCGGGCCAGCAGGCTGTCCACCCAGGGGGGCACGACCTCGGTGGCCTTGCCCATGTGGTGCCGCGTAAAGGCCCGTGACACCTCTGTCCGTTCCAGGTTCAATTCCACGGTTTCAGCTCCGGCCAGCGCCGCTTCGACGACGAAGCCCGCCGCCGGATAGACTTGGCCAGAGGTTCCGATAGCGGCGAATATCGCACAGTCCTGCAGGTGCTCCGCGATTTCGTCCATGTGATAGGGAATCTCGCCGAACCAGACCACGTCCGGTCGGGTCGCGGGTGCGGCGCAGGCGGGGCAGGGGTCCTCGGGCTGCATTCTCTCGGGGGCGCTCCAGCGGTGCCCGCAGGCGGCGCAGAGCGCCCCGGCCAGCGTGCCGTGCATATGGATCGCTTCCCCTCCAGCGTTTTCGTGCAGGCCATCCACGTTCTGGGTCACCAACACGACCTCGCCGGGCCAGTACCTTTGCAGTCGCGCCAAGGCCTCATGCGCGGCATTGGGGGAGGCGCTTGCGGATTGCCGCCGTCGCGCATTGTAGAATTCATGGACGAGGGATGGATTGCGGGCAAAGCCCTCGGGGGTGGCCACGTCCTCGATCTTGTGCCTTGCCCAAAGCCCGTCCTCGTCGCGGAAGGTGCCCAGCCCGCTTTCCGCGGACAGCCCGGCGCCGGTCAGGATGACGATCTTGCCGGTCATGTTCTCGGTCCTTGCCCTGTTTCCCACGGCTCGCTAGGACCGTGACATGGCTCATCGTATCCTCTTTGTCTGCCTCGGCAACATCTGCCGGTCTCCTTCCGCCGAGGCCGTGGTCCGTACGCGGGCAGAGGCGCGCGGAAAGGCGGTGGACCTGGACAGCGCGGGCACCGGGCGCTGGCACATCGGAGAGCCGCCCTATGCCGCGATGCAAAAGGCGGCGCTCTTGCGCGGGTATGACCTGTCGGCCCTGCGTGCGCGGCAGGTCACGCCGCGTGATTTCGGGCGCTTCGACCTGATCGTGGCGATGGACGGACAGAACCTTCGCGATCTGCGCGAGATGGCACCGGCAACGGGTGGGGCAGAGCTGCGCCTGATGACGGACTATGCCCCATCGCTTGGCGCCGACGAGGTGCCCGATCCCTATTACACGCGTGACTTCGACGGAACGCTTGATCTGATCGAGCGCTGCGCCGACGGGTTGTTGGATCAGTTGTAGAGCTGACGTGCGACCAACCACGGACCGGGGCTGCGATCACGAACCCGGCAATGGCCGCGGCGATGATCGGATATAGCGTGACCTGTCCCGCGACCAGCGCGACGATGATGAATGTCCCGGCCAAGGATGTTGAAATCAGGGAATACAGAAGACTGGCGAGGCGAAGCATGGCATCCTCCGGATGTGCATGTTCTTGCGACACATACTGAAGGCTGCATGCGGAATCCTTGATCTGGGGCAGGTGCCGCTTGATCGGCATTGGCGACTCTCGTAGGTTCACGGCATCAATTTTGATCCAATGGATATACCATGCGCAAACTTGCCTTACTGTCGGCCTGTGCCCTCGCCGTGGCGGGATGCGACCCGACAACCTACATCGCCCAGAGCAGCCGCGCCGAGGCGCCCGAAATCTCCTGCCTGACCCGGCCGCAGGGGGGCTGCACCTTCAGCCAGTCGCCGCTGCGTGTCCTTGACGAGCCGGTCGAACTGCCGCGACGCCCGTACAAGTTCTTCCCGACGGCCGATCCTCTGGATTTTGTCGACGCTCAGGGCAAGTCGTGGAATGCCCCGCCGAGAACCCTGACGGATGGCGCGTCGATCCCCCAGATATTCATCAGCATCGTCGGGGATCCGACTTCGCCCGAGTACATCAATGCCGCGGCCGTGCATGACGCCTATTGCGGTGTCGGCAACGAACGGGGGCCGATGTTTCACCGTGCGAAATGGCAAGACGTCCACGTCATGTTCTACGACGGGTTGATCGTTGGCGGCACGCCGGAAATCCGCGCCAAGATCATGTTCGCCGCTGTCTGGCTGGGCGGCCCGCGCTGGGCCGATCCCACGGGGGCGGTCGTGTCGACGCAGGGCCAGGGGGCGCCGCGAGGGCCGGCCTTCTACAATCCGCTCGACACGGTCCCGGTCTGGGAGAAGCAGGATGCGATGCGCAAGGCCAAGCGCTACATCGAGCGCAATCGCCCGCCCCTGCCGCGGCTGATCGCCTACCTGCGCCGGCTCGAAAAGGAAATGATACACAACCAGCGGCCTGACGCGAGAGATGAATTCCAGTACGACGACGAAGAGAGCTTCTTCTACGAGTTCAATTCGGACGACCCGGAAGTCACCGACCCGGGTCTTGGCGTCAACGGCACCTGAGCCGATCCCTTTCCCCGCCTGATCCGGATCAAGGTCGCCTTTGCGGCCTTGGTCTATCCTCTCCCCGATGTGCGGCGATCCGGGAGGAGAAAAACATGATCACGCTGGACGATATCGAGGACATGACCTGCCTCACGCGCGAAGAGATCGAGGCGGTGGCCGAGCATGATCACCTGCCAGAGGTCAGCGCCACCTGTCTTGCCGAATACATGATGCACCAGCACCACGGGCCGGCCAGGCTCCAGCAGATGATCTGCGAGGATATCCGCGAGGCACTGCACCGGGGGGACAAGTCGCACGCCAAGGAGCTTTATGGCGTGCTGCACCATTTCCTGAAAGAGCACCCCGAAGCGGCGCGCGGCGCGTCCGGCTGAAAGATTGTTCCGGGATCAGGTGCCCGGACAGATATAGACGATTGTCAGCCCCGGCCCGTCCAGCGACAGCGCATAGCTGGTGCCCGCCTCGCCCCGGAAAGGGCTGGGTTGCGGCTCGCTGCTGGGGGCGGGGCCGGGCAGGCTGTGTCCACTGCTGGCATGGATCACCACCTGCCCGGGACCAAGATTGTAGAGCGTCCAGGTATGCGTGGGCGCCAGTAGCTGGATGCGCTGATCGGGGTTTTTCAGGTCATGCCCGATACACTCCCCCGGTTCCTGCGCGGCCAGCGGGCCGGGCAGGGCGAGGGTAAGCAGGGCGAGTCGAAGGGGCAGTCGCATGAGGCCGGGACATTAGGGGTTTGCGCGCCCGTGGCAAAGGGGGATTCGGATAGGTCGAGAGGTACCGGGGGCTGCTGTGGATGGAGTCTGCGGTGGCGGGGGGTGTGGCACACTGGGGAGATGCGTAGAGCCTCAGCCCGCTAAGCGGGAGCCCCAAATTTAGCGAGATCAACCGCCGCGGGGCCGAAGTCGGGCGGTCCGCCAACATGATACCCGCTCAAAATCGGGCTTAGGGTCAGGACCCATTGATTTCAGAGGGGTGTCGTGATTCACGGTTCGAAAAAGAGCGGTGAACATGTCTGATCTATTCTGGCTGACCGATGCCCAGGTGGCGCGTCTCGAGCCTTTCTTTCCGAAGTCCCACGGCAAACCCCGCGTCGATGATCGGCGTGTGCTGAGTGGGATTATCTTTATCAACCGCAATGGGTTACGATGGCGCGATGCGCCTGCAGCCTATGGTCCACACAAGACGCTCTACAACCGCTGGAAGCGATGGAGTGATAAAGGCGTTTTTGCCCGAATGATGGCTGGTTTGGCTGCTGAACACGGTGAGACGAAGACAGTCATGATCGACGCGACATACCTCAAGGCCCACCGGACAGCGACCAGCATGGGCGTCAAAAAGGGGGGCGTGGGCGCCTGATTGGTCGCACCAAGGGCGGCATGAACACCAAGCTGCATGCCATCTGCGACAGCCAAGGACGCCCGCTTGATCTGTTCGTGACCGCCGGACAGGTGAGCGACTACATCGGGGCGCGCGCCTTGCTCAGCAGCCTGCCGAACGTCGATTGGTTGCTTGGTGACCGCGGCTATGATGCCGACTGGTTCCGAGAAGCGTTGCAAGACAAAGGGATACGCGCATGTATCCCCGGTCGAAAGCAGCGCAAGAAACCTGTAAAGTACGACAAGCGTCGCTACAAACGGCGCAACCGGATCGAGATCATGTTCGGCAGGCTGAAGGACTGGCGGCGTGTTGCGACCCGGTACGACAGATGCCCGAAGGTCTTCCTATCAGCCATCGCTCTCGCCGCAGCCGTCATCTACTGGCTTTGAAACTCAATGAGTCCAGACCCTAGGCAAACTCCCCCTCAGTCCAGTTGTTTTAGCGATCTGTCACGTCATTGTGGGCGGCTATGGATACCTGAGTCCGACAGTCGAAAACAATGTACATACAGGGTATTTCAGCTTGCCTTTTCGACCGCAGGGGACCTAGTTTTTCACGGTTAGAAGGCTTGACTGAAGGAGAGGCTGCTTGAGTGGAAATATTGGGGATGAGTGTGAGGTCGTCTTGAGGAAGGCCAAGCTGGGTTCAGTGGTGGTCAATACTATCTTGTTTGGTTTTGTTCATGCCTATCTTTTGTATAAGGTGGTTTTTGATAGTGAGTTTCAAGATCATAGGATGTATCAAGTTGCTTTGTTGATTGTTTTTATTGGCGGGCCAGTCGCGTTTATATATGAGGTCTTAATGCTGAAGAGTCGATTGGAGAGGTTATGCAGTAAGAAATGAATTGGAGAATTTTTTAGGGCGATGCTTTGTTCCAAAACAAACGAACGACCGGTTTCGTAATCGTACAATGCTTCAATAAGAGTTCCGAGGTGGAAGCGGGTCCTGCCATGTTGGGACAGATCAGGGATCTTGATATGAACTGATTTGGTACTCAGTTGATCAAGATCGATGATCTGTTCGTCAAGCAGCACGGCTTGCAACACCCCGCCATGTGGGCGCGCGGAGCCTGCTTCGCACAACCAACTTTCGCCCAACGTCCGAAAAAATGGACTATTCGTCCATCTTCAGCGCAGAAATAAACGCCTCCTGCGGGATCTCCACCTTCCCGAACTGGCGCATCTTCTTCTTGCCGGCCTTCTGCTTTTCCAGCAGCTTCTTCTTCCGGGTCGCGTCGCCGCCGTAGCATTTCGCCGTCACGTCCTTGCGCAGCGCCGACAGCGTCTCACGCGCGATGACCTTGCCGCCGATGGCCGCCTGGATCGGGATCTTGAACATCTGGCGCGGGATCAGGTCCTTGAGCTTGGCGCACATGGCGCGCCCGCGCATCTCGGCCCGATCACGGTGCACCATCATCGAGAGCGCGTCCACCGGCTCGTCGTTCACCAGGATCTGCATCTTGACGAGGTTGTCCTCGCGGTAATCCGTGATCTCGTAGTCGAAGCTGGCATAGCCCTTGGTCACCGATTTCAGCCGGTCGTAGAAATCAAAGACCACCTCGTTCAACGGCAGGTCGTAGACCGCCATCGCCCGACCGCCGACATAGGTCAGGTCTTGCTGAAGCCCGCGCCGATCCTGGCAGAGTTTCAGCACGTCGCCCAGGAACTCGTCCGGCACCATGATGGTGGCCTTGATGCGCGGTTCCTCGATGTGGTCGACCTTGGACGGGTCAGGCATGTCGGCCGGATTGTGCAGGTCGGTGCGCGTGCCATCTTTCATGTAGACATGGTAGACAACGGAAGGGGCCGTGGTGATCAGCTCGATGTCATATTCGCGCTCGATCCGGTCGCGGATGACCTCAAGGTGCAAGAGGCCGAGGAAACCGCAGCGGAAGCCGAATCCGAGCGCCGCCGAGGTTTCCATCTCGTAGGAGAAGCTGGCGTCGTTCAGGGCCAGTTTCTCGATCGCGTCCCGCAGGTCCTCGAACTCCGAACTGTCGACCGGGAAGAGACCGCAGAAGACCACAGGGATCGAGGGTTTGAACCCGGGTAGCGGCTCGGCGCAGGGTTTCTTGTCATGGGTGATCGTGTCACCGACCTTGGTGTCGCGGACCTGCTTGATCGAGCCGGTGAAAAAGCCGATCTCGCCGGGGCCCAGTTCCTTGACGTCCTGCATGGCGGGGCGGAAGACGCCCAGCTTGTCGACGCCGTATTTCGCCCCAGTCTGCATCATGCGGATGTTGTCGCCCTTTTTCAGGGTGCCATCCATGATGCGGATCAGGACAACCACGCCAAGGTAGGGGTCGTACCAGCTGTCGACCAGCATCGCCTTGAGCGGCGCGTCCGGGTCGCCGCCATGCGGAGGCGGCAGGCGGTTGACGATCGCCTCGAGCACGTCGGGGATACCGATACCGGTCTTTGCCGAAATCAGGCATGCATCGCTTGCGTCGATGCCGATGACGTCCTCGATCTGTTCGGCCACGCGCTCGGGCTCGGCGGCGGGCAGATCGACCTTGTTCAGGACCGGGATGATCTCGTGGTCGGCGTCGATGGCGGTATAGACATTGGCCAGAGTCTGCGCCTCGACCCCCTGCGAAGCATCGACCACCAGCAACGAGCCTTCGACCGCGCGCATGGAGCGGGAGACCTCGTAGGCAAAGTCGACGTGCCCGGGGGTGTCGATGAGGTTGAGGACATAGGTGTTCCCGTCCTGCGCCGGGTAATCGATGCGGACGGTGTTGGCCTTGATGGTGATGCCGCGCTCTCGCTCGATGTCCATTGCGTCGAGAAGCTGGGCCTTCATGTCGCGCTCGGCGACGGTTCCGGTCAGCTGGATCAGCCGGTCGGCCAGGGTGGATTTCCCGTGGTCGATGTGGGCGACGATGGAGAAGTTGCGGATGCGGGACAGGGGTGTGCTCATGACGTGCGATATGCTGTGGAACAAGGGTTTGGTCAAGTGGAGATGGGCGGGGGCGTCCCGGGCATGGACGTGCTGAGGCGGCGCGAAACAGCGATTGCGCGCCGGTGCTTGGCCATTGCAGTATCTTGCCGGGAGGCGGCGGCGGAAGCAGCGGGCAGGCCCTTCAGAAATCCCGTCGCAGCGGTTCGTTCGCCGCCCAGTCCTTGCGATCCATGATGTAGGGTGTTTCGCCGAAGTCCACGGCCCAGGTCTCGACGATGAATTCCTGTCCCGTGTCCTTCTGAAAGATCGAGGCAACCGTGTGGGTCCAGAATTCGCGCGTCATGAAGCCGATCGTGACGCGTTGGCCGGGACGGTGAAAGCGCAGGTCGCCGGCGTCGTCCAGCATCTTGAGGTAGACGGCGGTATTCACCATTTCGTCGACGCAATCCTGCGCCTTGACGCCCATCTGCAAGGTCGATCCGGCCCTGTCGCTGTCATATCCAGTCTTGCGTCCCACCACGACCTCTAGCCGGCGAAGGGTCTCGGCCAGGGCGCGGCGCTCGGCGCCGGCGTTTCGCGGGTGGCTGCGCAGAGGTGTTCTGGCGCTAGACCATTCGGCGGGGCTGAGTGAAACGGCGACGCGTTTGCGGCAGTTGTGACTGCCGCAGACCTGGAAGGCGCCAGGCTTGGGGTCGGTCACGCCAAAGCTTTGCCGTGCTCGGTCGAGCCCGCCGTTATCGACATCGCAGCCGGCGAGGCCGATTGTGCCCAGGAAGCAGGCCAGCAGAGCCTTTTGACGCATTTCCGAAGGTCCTTCTTTGACGGGATTTCCTTGGCAAATGGACGTCCCGGGGGCAACGCTGTGCGGTTCACGCGGCGCCGGGATGGTGGGAAACGGCAACAGGTTGAATGGGGGCATGGGCGTCTCTGGGGGATTTCCGGACTGTGCCGCCGAATTTCGCGCCCATATGGTCCTCACAGTTGATTGGAGAAGTTTGATGACCCGTACCGTTGCCATCGCCATTCTTGTTCTTACGGGTCTGTCCGCCGTTGCCGTCGAAGCAGAGCCCCAAGAAAGCAAGACCACGGATCGAAGCGCCCGGATCGACGGGTTTGCCGGGGCCTCGGGGACGGGAAAGACCCTCGCGGGCGGCTTTGCCAGCGACGGCGGCCTTGGCGGGACGCGTTGATCCGGGAAACCCGCTGTTTACCCCGACCGGCCTAGGGTGCCCCAAGCAAGAAGGGGCAGGCGATGGCAAAGGTCGAGGCGGTTCTGGCACGGGCCAGGTCACATGAACGCAAGGGCGACATGGCACAGGCACGTGCGCTTTGCCGTGACGTGCTGGCGCGCTATCCCGGCAACTCGCGGGCGCGGGCCCTGATTGCCCGCCTCCCAGAGCCCGCGCCGTCGCAGGAGTTGCTGGAAAAACTCGTCGAGGCGCACAAGGCCGGGGAGACGCTTCTTGTGGCCGAACAGGCGGCGCGCCTGCTGCCGATCTATCCCGAAAGCTATGTTCTGTGGCAGATCCACGGGGGTGTCCTGCTGGAATTGGGGGCCTACGCCCAGGCGGAAACCTCTTTGGCTCGGGCGGCAGAGCTGCGCCCGGACCTGGCGGAGGCGCGTGTGAACCATTCGGTGGCCCTGCGTGCGGTTGGCCGCATGGACGCAGCCGAGGCAGAGGCGCACGCCGCGCTGAGGTTCGCGCCGGGGCATACGGGTGCCATGATGGAACTCGCTGCGGTGCTGGCGGACAGGGGCGATCTGCCCGAGGCCGCCAGCCTGTGCCGTGAGGTGATCTCGCGGGTGCCGGACGTGGCCGTGGCGCACAATATCCTTGGCGTATCCGCCTACGAGGAGGGCCGTTTCGAAGAGGCGCAGGGCTGCTACTCGAAAGCGATCGAGGTTGCGCCGGGCTTTGCCGAGGCGCATCGGAACCTTGCCGGACTGAAGACCTGGCAAGGAGAAGATGCGCAACTGGCGCAGATGCTGGCGCTGCACGATGATCCGGCGCAATCGCCCATGGACCGGGCGCGCATCTGTTTCGGAGTGTTTCAAGCCTTTGACAAACTGGGACAACCGGATCGGGCCTGGCCTTACCTGGAGCAGGGGAATGCCCTGCGCAAGGCGCTGATGGGCTATGATATTTCGCAGGATCGGGGGTTGTTCGAACGGTTGCGCGCGCTGGAAGTTACTCCTTTGGAAGAGGTCGCGCCGGCGCCGGTGGTGCCCATTTTCATCCTCGGGATGCCCCGATCCGGGACGACCCTCACGGAACAGATCATCTCGTCCCATGCCGAGGTCGCAGGTGCCGGGGAACTCTCGCTCTTTGCGGATCTGGCACGGGATTTCCTGTCCGGGGCGCCCGTAACCTTGGCTGCCCTGCAGGACTTGCGCGCGGGCTACCTGCAAGGATTGGTGGCTCTGGGTGGCGGCGCGCGGTGTGTGACCGACAAGATGCCCCACAACTTCTGCTTTCTGCCGCTGATCTGCGCTGCCTTGCCGGAGGCGCGGATCGTGCATGTGGTGCGGGACGCTGCTTCGGTCTGTTGGTCCAACCTTCGACAGTATTTCACCGCGCAGTCGCTGGGCTATTGCTATGACCTCGATGACGTCGTGGCCTATCACGGGTTGTACCGCGACTGGACGGACCGGTGCGAAGCAGCATGGCCCGGCAGGGTTCGGCGGTTGGACCATGCCACGCTGACCGCCAACCCCGGGGCCGAGATCCGAGCGTTGATCGCCGACCTGGGGTTGGAGTGGGACGCCGCCTGCCTTGCGCCGCAGGAAAATCGACGCCGGGTGCACACGGCGTCGGCGGGGCAGGTGCGACAGTCGGTCTACAAGGTGCCAACCGATGCCTGGGCGCCCTATGCGCCCTGGGTTGGCAAAGCCTTTGCCCGACTGCGCGTTGATTCTTGAAGCTTTTCCCTCTTTGACGCATGATGCGCCCGAGGGCAGTGCCGGGGTAGACGAAAAATTCGCGTCCGGGCAACGAGAGACAGGTGAGATGAAGCAAGCAGTTATTCTGGCTGCCTGCCTTGGGCTGGCAGCCTGTGGTGGCGGAACAGCATCCAAACGCAGCTATGGGGCCGCGCCGCAAGTGCGCATCAGTTCGGGGCCGATCGCCAACGCCTGCGTGGCGGCGGGTCGGCAGGGGGCGACGCGACGCCTGTGCGGGTGCGTGCAGGGGGTCGCCGATCAGGACCTTTCGGTGTCGGATCAGCGGTTGGCGGTCTCTTTCTTTTCCGATCCGCATCGGGCGCAGGAAATCCGGCAATCGGACAACCCGCGGCACGAGGTGTTCTGGAAGAAATACAAGGCCTTTGCCGCCCGCGCTGAACAGGTTTGCCGCGGGCAGTAGGCCGGACCGTCACCCGGACCGGGCGTGTGCGAGGATTAGCGCAACCAGGCAATCAAGGCTGTCCGTCCAGCCCACGTCCGCTGGCAGCAAGGGGGCAGCCAGCGACAGTTCGGTGCAGGCAATCAGGATGTGATCGGTGCGCTCTTGCAGGCGCCGGGCTTCTTCGGTCAACGCCGGCAGGATCTCTTCGGGTGGCGCACCGGCCTTGATCGCGCGGATCATCCCCAGCAGCGGCGCGTCGTCCGGCGGCGCGGTGAAGGGCATGTCGAGGTAGGTATCGAAGATCCCGGTCAATCGGGTCGCCGGCGAGGCCAGGATGCCGATGCGACCCTTACCCTCCAGCGTCTGCGCGGTGGCGGCCAGCATGTCGAGAAACGGCAGATCGGTGGCCGCGCGGATACCGGCGGCATAATGATGCGCGGTGTTGCAAGGCATGGCTAGCGCGGTCGCCCCCGCAGCGGCCAGGTCGCGGGCCATCTCTTGCAGGACGGGCAGGGGTGAGGGACCTGTGCCATCGATCAGGGCGGCGATGCGCGAAGGGACGCCCGGGTTCTGATGCACGATCACAGGGACATGATCCGCGTCGTCCTGCGCCGGCATCGCATCGAGCAGTTTCTGCATCAGCAGGACGGTGGCCTGTGGCCCCATCCCGCCGAGAATGCCGACGGGCTTCATGCGCGGGATTTCACGTCGAAGGCATGGGTGTAACCGGTCAGCCCGATGGCGCCGCCGGTGTGCAGGAAGACGACGCGCTCATTGCTCTTGAAATGGCCCTTGCGGATCAGGTCGATCAGTCCCGCAGCCCCCTTGGCCGAATAGACCGGGTCCAGCAGGATCGCCTCGTGCCGGGCAAAGAGGTCGATCGCCTCCAGCGTGCTTTCGGCGGGGATGCCGTAGCCGTCGCCGACGTAGTCCGTGTTGGCCACCACCGCCTCGCGCGCGACCACACCCGGACAGCCCAGCTTGTCGGCGGTCTTCAGGGCAAGGTTGTACACGTTTTCCTCTTGTTTCGCTTTGGGCGCACGCACCCCGATCCCCAGCAGCGGGATACCGGCGTTCATTGCGCACAGCCCGGTGATCAGTCCGGCCTGTGTCCCGGCAGAGCCGGTGGCGTGGACGATGTGATCGACGCGCAGACCTGTCTCGGCGAACTGGTTCAGCATTTCCAGCGCGCAGTTGACGTAGCCAAGCGCGCCTGTCGCGTTCGATCCGCCGCCGGGAATCGTGTAGGCACGCTTGCCATGCTCACGCATGGTTTCGGCCACGGCCTCCATTTCGGCGTTCATGTCCAGGTCCGGCCCACGATGTTCGATCGAGGCGCCGTGGAGCACGTCCAGCAGGACGTTGCCGTTGTAGCGATAGTTCTCGTGATTGTAGCCTGTGCGGTCTTCGAGCAGGATATGACATTCCATGCCCAGTTTCGCCGCCGCCGCCGCAGTCTGGCGGGCATGGTTGGACTGGGTTGCACCCTGGGTGAGGACGACGTCGGCGCGTTGCTCCAGCGCCTCGGCCATGAGGAATTCCAGCTTGCGGGTCTTGTTGCCGCCGGTCGACAGGCCGGTGCAATCGTCGCGCTTGATCCAGATTTCCGGGCCGCCAAGGAATTCGGTCAGACGAGGCAGGGGTTCCAGCGGCGTGGGCAGATGGGCAAGGCGGACACGGGGGAATTTGGCGAGGTTCATCTTTCAACTTTCATTTGCGGCACAGGCGCGTGGGGACAGGTTTGCGAGGCGGGCTTCTGCCGTCAAGGCGTGTCCGGTCATGCCTTCGGCCCGCGAGATGACAGAGGTGGCATGGGCCAGGGCGGGCAGGGCCTCGTCGCGGGCACGTTGCCAGGTGACGGTCTTGAGAAACTTGTGCACCGAGAGCCCGCCAGTATAGCGCGCGGCGCCGCCGGTGGGCAGGACGTGGTTGGGGCCGGAAGCCTTGTCGCCAAAGGCAACCGTGGTCTCGGCCCCCAGGAACAGCGAGCCGTAGCTGGACAGGCGCGCTTGCCACCAGGGCAGGTCGGCGCATTGGACATGCAGGTGTTCAGGGGCATAGCGGTCGGCCTCGGATGCCATCTCTTCGCGGCTGCGACAGAGGACGATTTCGCCCATCGCCTCCCAGGCCTCGCGGGCGGCGCGTGCATTGTCGCCGCCAAGGCGTGCGCAGGTGCGCGGCATGATCTCTGCCACGCGGCTGGCCAGCGGTTCGTGATCCGTCACCAGCCAACAGGGCGAGGTCGGTCCGTGTTCGGCCTGTCCTGCCAGATCCAGAGCGACCAGTTCCGGATCGGCAGTGGCATCGGCCAGGATCAGCACGTCCGTCGGTCCGGCGAACATGTCGATGCCCACGGGGCCGAAAAGCTGGCGCTTCGCCTCGGCGACATAGGCGTTTCCGGGGCCGGCCAGCACGTCGGCGGGGGGTGTTCCGAAAAGACCGTAGGCCATCGCGGCGATCCCTTGCACGCCGCCGAGGGTCAGGATCGTGTCGGCCCCGGCAAGCTGCATGGCATAAAGCGTCGCCGGATCTATTCCCAGCGCGGTCCCTTCCGCGTCGCGACGGGGTGGGGCGCAGGCGGTGACATGGGGCACGCCGGCGGCGCGGGCGGTGGCGATGGTCATCAATGCCGATGCGATATGCGCATAGCGCCCGCCGGGGACGTAGCAACCGGCCGCCGAAACCGGCAGGCTTTTCTGACCTGTGGTCAGGCCCGGATGCAGTTCGATCTCGAAGTCCTGGACCGAAGCGCGCTGCGCCTCGGCAAACCGGCGGATGTTGTCATGTGCATAGGCCAGCGCCTGTTTCAATGCATCGGGCACCTGGCGGGCGGCGTGCTGCATCTCTTCGGGCGATACCGTGATGTCGCCGGTCCAGCCATCAAGGCGGCCGGCATAGTCACGCGCGACCTCTTCGCCGCCGCTCTTGAGGCGGGCCAACATGATTTGCACGGTGTCGGAAATTTCCGCGATCGAGGCGGGGGGCAGGCCGGGGGCGGATTTGATCAGGCGGGACATGCGTTTTCCTTGACGTGGGCGGACAGGTTCACAAAAACGGAAATTGTGACCTCGGAGATTCTGCGATGTTGATGAAAGGCGTGACGTTGCGCGGGCTCGAGGTCTTCGAGGCGCTGGCGGAAACTGGCTCGGTCGCCAAAGCGGCCGAGATGACGGGATTGAGCCAGCCCGCGGTCAGCCAGCAGATGCGTAACCTTGAAGGGGCGCTGGGCGTGGACCTTCTGGATCACGGGCGTCGGCCGATGCAGCTGACCCCGGCGGGCCGGTCGTTCCTGGGGCGGACCCAGGCGGTGCTGCGGCAGTTGCGGTTGGCTCAGAATGAACTGACAGTGATGGATCTCACCCATCTCAGCACGCTGAGCCTTGGGGTGATCGACGATTTCGACAACGACTTGACGCCGCGCCTTGTCACCATCCTGGCCGAGAGCATGACGCGCTGCCGGTTCAAGCTGATCACCGCGCCCAGCCATGAGATCTCCGAGGAGATCAAGGCGCGTCGCCTGCATCTTGCCATCGCTGCCAGCAGCGGCGAGGTGATGGAAGAAATCGTCGAGTATCCTTTGGTGAGAGATCCTTACATCCTTGTCTGCGCCCGCGGTGCGGTCGAGGCGGCGGGCGGGGTCGAGGCGATGATGCGGGCGCTGCCGATCCTGCGTTACGACCGGGCACAGCTGATCGGGCGTCAGATCGAGGCTCACCTGGCGCGGCAAAAGCTGGAATTCGCCGAAAGATTCGAGATCGGGGCACACCTGTCGCTGATGACCCTGGTGGCGCGTGGCATGGGCTGGGCGATCACCACGCCCTTGGGATACATGCGCGCCGGGCGTTACCACGAGCAGATGGAGGCGCATCCCGTGCCCTTCAAACCCTTCTCGCGCACCATTTCGCTGTTTGCCGGAACGGACTGGGCGGACCGGGTGCCGCGCGACGTTGCGCGCACCATGCGGATGCTGGTGAGCGACATGGTCATCGCCCCGGCGCTGGCGCAGTTGCCCTGGCTGGAGGGCGAGCTGAGGGTGATGGAAAGCTGACGGCGCGCGGCATCGGCGCGCGAACAGCACGTTGACCTGTCGCATGACGCCAGATTGCCCTAAGGGCATGCCCTGTCCACGGGGCAATCGTCTGTTTTGGGAAGGAAATGCCGCAGTTTCGAGAATCGTGAAACTGCCCTTGGTCGGCTAGCCTTCGACGTGGTCCACGAAAGCCCGGACAGAGGCCTCGAACCCGCGCGGATCTTCGGCGTGCAGCCAGTGCCCTGCTTTCGGGATCTTGGCAAACCGCGCCTTGGGGAACAGTTTGCGAATACGGGGGCGGTGTTCAGCTTGCACATAGTCGGACTGACCGCCCGAGAGGAACAGCGTCGGTCCTTCGTAGCGCCCCTCGATTTTGGGAAACCCCAGAATCTTGGGCATTTCCCGGGCTAGAGTGTCCAGGTTCAGCTTCCACCGCTTGTTCTGCACGTCCAGAGACTGGGTAAAGAAACTCTGCAGCGTCTTGTCGTCGACATGCTGCGCCAGTTGTTCCACCGCGTCAGAGCGCTTTTCGACGCGGGAGAGGTCAACCGCGCGCATGGCCTCGATAAACTGGATCTGGCTGTGGGTATAGGCAACGGGCGCGATGTCCGCGACAAGAAGAGAGGCCAGCTTCTCGGGGTGTTGCAAGGCCAGGAGCATTGCTGCCTTGCCGCCCATTGAATGCCCGACCACATGCGCGCGTCCGCCGTGGGCGTCGATCAGTTCTGCCAAGTCCCCCGCGAGGTCGGGGTAGCTGTGGGTTTCAGTCCGGGGGCTGTCGCCGTGATTGCGCATGTCCGGGGTCAAAATGTGCCAGCGGTCGGACAGGCGCTTGGCGATCACTCCCCAGTTACGCCCCGAGCCGTATAGCCCGTGAACGATGACAAGGGGGATACCGTCGGGCGTGCCGTGAGAAAGCGTGTTCAACATGGGCAAGACATACGATGCGCGGTGGTCAAGGGCCAGTGGTCGCGCGTCAATCGCGCATCGGCGTGCCGTGTAGGCGCAGGAACAGGCTTTCTTCATCGTCGTTGCGGAAGAAGGGGACGGAGGCGGGCGGGGTGGCGTCCGTCGCGCGCGCCGCCACTTCTGCCAGAACGACCTCGGTGATAAAGGGCATGTCGTAATCGCGGATCTCGTCCACGGCGATCCATTGCAGGTGGGAAAGCTCGTCCGTGGCAGCGTCGAAATCATCCGGATCCGAGGCGAGATCATCCGCGTCGAGCAGGAAGAACCGCGCATCGAAGCGGCGCGGACGTCCCGGCGGGGTGATGGCGCGAAAGATGAATTGTAGCGGTTCGGCCGAGGGGAGGTGCCCGGTGCCGGCAAACTTCAACCAGTCTTCGGGGATCGATTCGGGCCAAGGGGCGGGAACGCCCAGGATTTGCCCGGTTTCCTCCCACAGTTCGCGCACGGCGGCGATTGCCAGCGCGCGGGCCATCTCCGGCGAGGAATCTTCGCTCAGCCGCGCGGCGCAGAGCGGCGGCAGGGCGCGGGCCAGCGGTATCTGCGCGTCCTGCGCATCGACCGCGCCACCGGGAAAGACGAACTTGTTGGGCATGAAGGCGGCCTTGGCGCCGCGCTGTCCCATCAGGACGCGCGGGCGCGTGGCCCTGTCGCGCAGGACAACCACCGTGGCGGCATCGCGGATCGCGGTCTTGTCGATGGGCTTGGTCGTCGTCTCGGTCATCTGCGTCCCTCAGCTTGGGGGCGCAAAACCATGCATGCCGCGTGCCCACTGGAAGGCCACGATCACCCCTTTCAATCGGGGCAGAAGATAGAGCGAGAGCGCGACGCAGCCAACGCCAAAGATCGTGAACAGGACCAGTGGTTCCGGGCGCCAGGTGGTAAAGACCACGTGCAGAAGGGGCGCCATCAGGTGCCCGACGATCAGGATCGTCAGGTAGGCCGGGCCATCGTCCGCCCGGTGATGGTGCAGTTCTTGGCGACAGACCGGGCAGTGATCTCGCACGGTCAGGTATCCCGACAACAACGGGCCATTCCCGCAATTGGGGCAGCGTCGCCTCCAGCCCCGCCAAAGCGTCGGCCACAGGCTGTCTTTTTCCGGAGTGTCCAGCATGTCGTCCATCTCAGTTATACGCGTTACCGTGATGCAGGATGGGGGCGCGGACGATGCTGCGGAAGGGTGCAAAACGTCATTGCGTCCGGATGTCACAGATCACGGCAGCGTGAAGGAAAAGCCGAAATTTCTTGCGACGGAATTGCAGGGCTGGGCCGTGATAGCCTGCAGAGACGCCCGGAGAGCGGGCGGCTTGGACACCCGAGACAAACTCTGGAAGGACAAGGAAATGAAAACGACTGCACTCTGGATCACGGGCGCGATGGTCGTGGTGATGGGCACCGCGGGTCTGGCCTCGGCCAAGGGCATGGAATTTGGCGACCACGGGCCGCGTGGCGCCGTCATGCAGGAAATGTTTGCCGAGATCGACACCGATGGCGACGGCAAGGTGACCAAGGAAGAGATCGAGGCCTTCAAGACCGCACGGTTCGAGGCCGCGGACACCGACGGTGACGGCAAGCTGTCGCGCGAAGAAATCGCGGCAGCCCGCGATGCCCGCCGCGTTGCGCGAATGCAGCAGATGATCGAGCGGCTGGACCAGGACGGCGACGGGCTGCTGAGTGCCGATGAACTGGCTGCAGGTCCGGACCGGCGCGCGCCCCAGGACATGTTCGACCGGCTGGATGCGGACGATGATGGCGCGCTGACCCTGGAAGAGATCGAAAAGGCGCGTGGTGCCTTCCATCGCGGCGGCAAGTCCCGCTTTGGTCACAAGGACCGCGAACACGGTCAGCGTGGCGGGCATGGCCATCACGGTGGCATGGGCTTTCCGTTCTTTGGTGGCCCCAACATGTCGGACGACAGCTGATTGAAGAGACCGGGCGGCGCTGGCCGCCGCCCGGACCGTTGCACACGGCGAGCTGCCGGGATAGCGCGGAACGATGGACGGGATATGCCTTTCGAAGCCATGAGTACGGCAGCCGACGAAGACCTGCTGGCGGATTACGCTGCCGGCGACGCCAGTGCGGCGCGGGTTCTGACCCAGCGCCTTGCGCCGCGCGTCTTCGCACATGCCATGCGGATGCTGGGCGGCGACCGGGCCGAGGCAGAGGACGTTTCGCAGGAAGCGCTGTTGCGCCTCTGGCGTGCGGCGCCGGGGTGGCGCATGGGCGAGGCCAAGGTCTCGACCTGGCTGTACCGGGTGACGGCGAACCTCTGCATCGATCGCATCCGGCGGCGGCGTGGGGGGACGGACATCGACTCGGTACCCGAGCCGGTGGACGAGACGCCCTCGGCGGCGGCGGGACTGCAGCAGCAGGCCCGCGCCGAGGCTCTGCAGGGAGCGCTGGATGCCTTGCCCGACCGGCAGCGCCAGGCGGTGATCCTGCGTCATATCGAGGGGCTGCCCAACCCCGAGATCGCCGAGATCATGGACATCGGGCCGCGCGCGGTCGAGAGTCTGGTGGCGCGGGGCAAGCGGGCATTGGAGGCGGCGCTGATCGGGCGCCGCGCAGAACTGGGATATGAAGACGATGACTGAGCGCAAGGACAACCGGGACGATCCTGTGCTGCCCAAAGGTGGGCAGGAGGACGATGCGCTGGGGCTGTTTTTTGCCGCAGCCCGCGCCGAGACGCCGCAACCCGGCGGCGATTTCCTGGCCCGGATCGAGGCACAGGCGCTGGCCGAGCAGCCGCGCGTGTCGTCCCCGGCGCCGGTTGTCCTGCCGCGCAGGCCGGGACGGTTGGCGCAATTGCGCGACGCGCTCGGCGGCTGGATCGGGGTGACCGGTCTGGCGACTGCCTGCGCGGCGGGGATCCTGATCGGGGTCAGCTCGCAGGATAGTCTGTCGGTTTTCTGGGGAGGCGATGCCGCCGGGCTGGGGACGCTCGGTGTCGATCCCCTGAGCGGTTTCGACCTTGCGTTGATGGAAGGGTAGGCAATGGCGTCGGAAAAGGAAAACACGGCTCGGCCCGGACGTTGGCTGCGCATTCTGCTGTTCCTGTCGCTGGCGCTCAACCTGCTGGTGGTCGGCGCGGCGGTGGGATTCTTCCTCAACGGGCCGCCTGCGCCGCGTGGCGACCGAAGCGATCCGGTGCTGCCCTACACGCGTGCCTTCGACGAAGACCAGCGGCGCGAATTGCGCCGCGGGCTGTGGCGGGCGATGCGCAAGGATGCCGGTGCCATGCGGGCGGGCTATCTGGCGGATTACCAGCGCGGTCTTGACCTGCTGCGGCAGGACCAGTTCGACCAGGCCGCCCTTGCAGCGTTGCTGGCGGACCAGGCCGCCCGCGGCGTCGAAGTGCGGGCGCGCGGTCAGGAGGTTCTGTTGAATTTCCTGGCCGAGATGAGCCCGGAAGAGCGTCGCGCCTATGCCGACAGGCTGGAATCCGAACTGGAGCGGATGCGAAGCCGCGGAAACCGGCGGGATGGCGACAAGGACGGACGCCAGTCGCCGAAACCGCCGCGCGACTGAGCGCGGCGGATTTTCCTCAAGTCAGCCCGGCGCGCCGCGCCTCGGCTTCTTTGTCGTTGCTAACAGGTAGGGATTTGGCCAGTGACGTGGACCCAACTGTCGGTAATGGACGTACCGTGTCGGCCATGACCACCGTGTTGCGTCCCTTGTCTTTGGCCGCGTAAAGCGCCTCGTCCGCGCGTTCGATCAGTTCCAGCGGGCTGGTTTCATGGCCGGGACGACCGATCGCGACCCCGATCGACAGCGTCACGGTCAGCTGCCTGCCGTCGGGCAGGGTCACTGGCTGGCGCGACATGATCCGGCAAAGCCGTTCCGCCGTGCGCTTGGCCGCGGTTCGGCCGGCGTCTGGCATGGCGACCAGGAATTCCTCACCCCCCCAACGCGCGATCAGGTCGGCGGCGCGAAGATTGTCCTTGAGACGCTGCGCCAGGGTGACAAGAACCGCGTCTCCGGCGCCGTGGCCGTGGTTGTCGTTGACCTGCTTGAAGAAATCGAGATCCGCCAGCAGAAGGGCATAGGGGCGTTTCTGAGCCGCTGCGCGGTCGGCCAGACGCGACAGATGCGGCACTGCGTAACGTCGGTTGTACAACCCCGTGAGAGGGTCGCAGACCGCTGCGCGCAGACCGTCGCGCATGTTGGCGCGCAGCCGGTCGTTGGTGCGCTTGCGTTCGATCTGTTTCTTTAGCCGGATGGCCAGTTCGTCGAGGTCGAGGCCCGAGCTGAGCAGGTCGTTCGCCCCCATGTCCAGCGCGCTTGCCGCCTCGCGCTGCTGGTTGGGCTGGGCAATGTAGATCAGCGCCGAATGGCGGGTGTGACGGCTGGCGCGCAGTTGCGGCAAGAGCGTCAGGGCCTCGCCGGAACTACCCGGCGCCTCGGTGACGATCACGACATCCGGTGCGCGGGCGTGTTCGCGCAGCGCGTCCTCGGGGTCGACGACCTCGATCCGGTCGGGAATGCGCGTGGCCAGCCCCTCGCTCAGGACCTTCGTCTCGGGCAGTTTCGGTGGCGAGACCAGGCGGACAAGGCCCGGTGCCACGAAAGCAGCCCCCTCTTCGGCAAGGCCGAGCGCGCGCTGGGTGTCGTCGCGCAGTTGCAGTTCGGCCTCTGCGTCGCGGGCACGCAGAAGAGAGCGCAGCCGGGCCAGCATGACAAGGTCATCGACCGGACGGGTCAGCACATCGTCAGCGCCCGCCGCAAGCGAGGCGAGCCGTTCACCGGGGTCATCGGCGCCATGCAGGATCACCACGGGGATGCGCACGCTGGATGGCAACTTGTTGACTTCGGCGCAGAGCGCACGCCCGGTCATGTCGGGGAGTTCGGTGGCAGTAATCACGAGATCGGGCGAGAGTTTGCGCAGAAGGGCCAGCGCAGTCTCGCCGCTGTCCGCTTGGATCACGTCGTAGTAGGCGGCGGACAATTTGACACGCAGGATGATGCGGTTCGTCGGAACCGAATCGACTATCAATATCCTTCCGGTCATCTTTCGATACCCCCGCGTATGCAGGTTAGCCGCAGTTAGCTGCGCTTGCACTTTTCTTAACACTCAGCTTTGATGATTATTGGTTAAGAAACCCTTTCGGAGAGAGATCAAAATGGATCTGTCGCGGGAAGCCGCCGAAACCGTCGGCTTGCAGGCTGTGGCCTGGCTGGCGGGAAATGACGAGTTGTTGCAGGTCTTTCTAGGCGCAACCGGGGCCTCTCAGGAGGATTTCCGGGAGGGATTGCAGGACCCCACCTTCCAAGGGTCCGTACTCGATTTCCTCCTGATGGATGACGCCTGGGTGATGGAGTTCTGCGAGGCGCAAGGCCTTCGGCCGCAGGATCCTATGGCTGCGCGGATGGCCCTGCCGGGCGGGGAAACGGTGCACTGGACATGACTTTAGCCGCAATCGAGGCGGTGCTTTTCGACAAGGACGGCACCCTTTTCGATTTTGCAGAAACCTGGAACGCCTTTGCGGCGCGTCTGATCGTAAATCTGGCCGGCGGAGATGACCTGAGGCGACACGGGTTGGCGCGGGTCCTGATGTTCGATCTGGAAACGGGCCGTTTCCTGCCGGGCAGTCCGGTGATCGCGGGGACCAACCGCGAGGTGGCGGAACTGATCGCGCCCATCCTGCCCGAACGCAGTATAGAAGAGCTTGAATCGACGATCATCGCCGAAGCGGCCGACGCCCCGTTGAGCGAGGCGGTGGCGCTGGTGCCCTATCTCGCCGGTCTGGCTGCGCGCGGGCTCAGCCTGGGGGTGATGACCAACGACAGCGAATCCGTGGCGCGCGCGCACCTGCGAACCGCCGGGATCGAGGGGATGTTCGATTTCGTTGCCGGGGCCGACAGCGGCCACGGCGCCAAGCCGTCGCCCGCGCCCTTGCTGGCCTTTGCCTCGGCGACAGGTCATGCGCCGGACCGTGTGATCATGGTCGGTGACAGCCTTCACGACCTTGCCGCCGGTCGGGCGGCAGGCATGTGGACGGCCGGCGTGCTGACCGGGATGGCGGATGCGGACACCCTGGCGCCGATGGCGGACGTGGTTCTGCCCGACATCGGGTATCTTCCGGACTGGCTCGCTGCACACGGAACCTGAAAGCGACCGATTTCGTCGGTTTTGCGAAGGAAGGCGCGGTGCGGGCGCTGTGTGATGGTGGGCACCAGACACGGAGAGCCACCATGCCGGATGCCGTTGAAGCTACCTTGACCGCCCAGAAACGCCGCCGGACCGGGGGGCGCGCGGGCAACCGTCGCCGCGGCGGCGCGGCAATCGAACAGATGCCTTGGCGCCTGCCACTCAACATCGATCGCCCCACGGAACCGCTGACCGAGGAAGGCGTGGAACGCCTGCACCATGCGACAATGCGCATCCTCGAAGAGATCGGGATCGAGTTCCTGCACCCCGAGGCGGTCGAGATCCTGCGTGCCGCGGGCTGCACCGTCCAGGGCGAGAACGTCCGCATCGGACGTGACATGGTCATGGAGATGCTCGCCAAGGCCCCGGCGAAGTTCACGCTGATGCCGCGCAATCCGGACCGCAAACTGACCATCGGCGACGGGCACATCCTCTTCGGCAACGTTTCTTCTCCGCCGAATTACTATGACCTGGAGATCGGAAAGAAGGTCTCGGGCACCCGGCAGCAATGCGCGAACCTGCTGAAGTTGACGCAGTATTTCAACTGTATCCATTTCGCGGGCGGCTATCCGGTCGAGCCCGTGGACGTGCATGCAAGCGTGCGTCACCTGGATGTGGTCTTTGACAAGCTGACGCTGACGGACAAGGTCATGCACGCCTATTCCCTCGGCCAGGAGCGGGTCGAGGACGTGATGGAAATGGTGCGCATCAGCCAGGGGATCAGCCACGAAGAGTTCGAGGCGGTTCCGCGGATGTATACCAACATCAACTCGACCTCGCCGCTAAAGCACGACTACCCGATGATGGACGGCTGGATGCGCTTGGCCCGGCGCGGGCAGGGGCTGGTTGTGACACCCTTCACGCTGGCCGGTGCGATGGCGCCCGTGACGATGGCGGGCGCGGTGGCGCAATCCCTGGCCGAGGGTCTGGCGGCAGTGGTGCTGGCGCAGATCATCAACCCGGGTGTTCCTTGCGTGATCGGGACCTTCACCTCGAACGTCGACATGAAGACCGGTGCCCCGGCCTTTGGCACGCCGGAATACATGCGCGCGACCCAGATGACCGGCCAGATGGCGCGTTTCTACGGGTTGCCGATGCGGTCTTCGGGGGTCTGCGCCGCCAACGTGCCGGATGGACAGGCCATGTGGGAAACGGAACATTCTCTATGGGCCGCAGTCCAGTCGGGTACGAACATGGTCTATCACGCGGCGGGCTGGCTGGAAGGCGGTCTGGTCGCCAGCCCCGAGAAATTCATCATGGACTGCGAGGTGTTGCAGCAGATCCAGCGCTACCTCGAACCCGAGATCTGCGATGTCTCGGACGATGCGCTGGCGGTCGAGACGATCCGTGAAGTGGGGCCCAACGGCCATTTCTTCGGTGTTGACCACACGCAAGAGCGCTACGAAACCGCTTTCTACCAACCTTTCCTGTCGGACTGGAAGAACTTCGAGGCCTGGGAGGCGACTGGTGCCGTCTGGACGGCCGAACGCGCGCACACGCTGTTCAAACGCATCCTGGACGAGTTCGAGGCGCCGCCGATGGATCAGTCGATCCGCGAGGAACTGGAGGACTTTGTCGCGCGCCGCAAGGCAGAGGGTGGGGCGCCGACGGACTTCTGACCCAGGACCTGAGGTGGAGAGTTCCCTTGCGGAAATTCGGGCAATTGTACCTGTTTCCGGATTCTTAATCGCTGATCGCCATGCTCCGACCAAGGCGTTGAGGAATGGCAAGATGCACGGGTTGATCCTGCGAACCTTCCAGGTCTTTGTGGAGGATACATATGGCCCCGGGATATGGGCGGACGTTGCCGAGAAGGCGGGTCTTGAGATGCCCGACTTCGAGGCGATGTTGAACTATGCGCCCGAAACCTACAGCGCGCTGATCAGTGCGGCGGAAACCGTGCTTGATAAGCCTGCCGAGGCGATCTGGGAGGACGTGGGTACCTACCTCGTGTCGCACCCCAACAGCGAGGGCTTGCGCCGCCTGCTGCGCTTCGGGGGGGTCGATTTCATCGAGTTCCTGCATTCCCTGGACGATCTTCCTGACCGGAGCCGCCTGGTGGTCGCCGATCTTGTCCTGCCTGACCTGGAGTTGACGGACAACGGCAGCACCCAGTTCAAGTTGCGGGTGGGTGATGGCCTGCCCGGGTTCGGATATGTCATGATGGGGGTCTTGCGGGCGATGGCCGACGACTACGGCGCGCTGGTTCTTCTCGATACCGAAAGCGGGCGTCGGGGCGAACAATACTTGATGGTAACGGTGATCGAGACCGCCTATGCCGAGGGGCGCGAGTTCGAACTGGCCGCAAGCAGTGGTGGGGGGGGCGAGGGATGAGCATCCTCCCCGAGGAAATCCTGCATCTGATCTGTCCGATGCACCTGCTGCTGGAGTCTTCGGGCCATATCCGGCAGGCCGGTCCGACCTTGCACAAGATCAGTCCCGAACCGCTTGAGGGCGCGCTCTTCCTGGAGGTGTTCGAGGTGTTTCGCCCGCGCGCCGTGACCTGCATGAAACAACTCATGCAGACCGAAGGCCGCAAGATTCGCCTGCGGCTGCGGGGGGGCGTCCGTACACAACTCTACGGCGTGCTTGTTGCCGATGGGCAGGGTGGCGCCGTGATCAACCTGTCTTTCGGCATCCACGTGATGAGCGCGGTGCGCGACTATGCTCTGACGAGCTCGGACTTTGCGCCCACGGATCTCGCTGTCGAAATGCTGTACCTGGTCGAGGCAAAATCCGCTGCGATGGATGCCTCTCGGAACCTGAACACCCGGCTTCAGGGCGCAATGGTTGCCGCCGAGGAGAGGGCCTACACGGACACGCTGACCGGGCTGCGCAACCGCCGTGCGCTTGACGCCGTGCTGGAGCGTTTCAAGCGTGGACGGGGGCCGTTTTCCCTGATGCATATCGATCTCGATTTCTTCAAACAGGTCAACGATACCCTGGGGCATGCGGCCGGCGATCTGGTGTTGCGGCATGTCGCCCGCATCATGACGGATGTGATCCGCAAGGATGATACCGCGGTCCGCGTCGGTGGAGACGAGTTCCTGATTGTTTTCGGCGGTTCGATGCAGCCCGAGCGCCTTGGCGAGATTGCCGGCGATCTCATTGACAGGATCGAGCAACCAGTAAGCTACGATGGGCGGGAGTGCCGGGTTTCCGCCAGTATCGGCATTGCGACCGCCGGCGGGGGTATCGACAATCCGGATGAGTTGCTGGAACAGGCAGACATGGCGCTCTACGCCTCAAAACGCGCTGGGCGTGCGCAGTTCTGCTTCTTCGGAGAAGGCCCCGCGGGGGAAGGTCCGACGAAGGTGGCGAGTAAGTGAATTTCCTGCAATTTTGGTCTTGATCCCGCTGAATCCTCATCGTAAGTAGCGCGCCACGGTTGGGGTGTAGCCAAGTGGTAAGGCAACGGTTTTTGGTACCGCGTACCGTAGGTTCGAATCCTACCACCCCAGCCAAATGCCGAAATTATCCAGTAAAAACAAATCCCTTGAGGGGCGTGCCCAGGCCGCTGTCACACCGCCCGCCCGCGCTGTAACACATCCTGTAGCACAGGCTGTGACACACGGCCCTTCCCGGCGCACGCGTCGCAGCTTCGATTCCAACCAGTCCGGTCGAGGAATCGCCATGCCTTACCTCTCCCGGCGCGGCAGAATCTTCTACTTCCGAAAACGGCTCCCCCGAGCGCTCTCCGCGCGCGGATCAAACCCGTTTCTCTGTCTTTCTTTGCGAACCGATTTCCTGCTCGACGCCGTCAGACGCGCCTCCGTGCTCGTCCCGGCTCTTGAAGAGCGAGAAAGACAAATGTTGAAAGACACCGGCCACGCAGACGTCTGCCCTGAACTCAGCAAGTCCATCCTCCAGGAATTCCTGCGCGTAGAATTGATCCGGCTGATCAAATTCGAAGAGCAGATCGCCACGCAGGAAGAGGACGCGCTGGAAGGCCCTGTCAGAAGAACTTGGGTTGCTGTGGGGCAGGGGCCTGACTAGCGTCTCGGGATGACAAAACGCGATCCGTTCAAATACTTCAAGACGAGCCCCGAGATCATCCGCCTGGCGGTGATGCTCTACATCCGCTTCCCACTGTCGTTACGGAATGTGGAGGATCTGCTGCACGAGCGTGGCATCGACGTCAGCCACGAGACGGTTCGGTTCTGGTGGCGCAGGTTCGGGCCTATGTTCGCGGCCGAGATCCGAAAGCGGCGGATCGAGGCCATGCGGTCAAGCCGCTGGCGATGGCATCTCGACGAAATCTTCGTGAAGATCAACGGCGAGACGCATTATCTTTGGCGCGCCATCGACCATGAGGGCGAAGTGCTGGAAAGCTTCGTGACAAAGAAGCGGGACAAGAAAGCCGCCTTGAAATTCCTCAAGAAAGCGATGAGGAAGCACGGTCGGTCAGACGCTCTGGTGACGGACAAGCTCCGCTCCTATGGCGCCGCCCTGAAGGAAATCGGGGCCGAGGATCGACAAGAAACAGGCCGTTGGCTGAACAATCGTGCGGAGAATTCCCATCTGCCGTTTCGACGACGCGAGCGGGCGATGCTCCGGTTCCGGCGAATGCGAAGTCTGCAGAAATTCGCGTCCGTCCATGCCTCCGTCTACAACCATTTCAACCAGGAACGCGGCCTGTCGAGCCGGGACACTTTCAAGGCCAACCGCGCCGCTGCTCTCTCTGAGTGGCGCGCTCTCTGCGCGGCATAAGGGGCAGCCATACTGCCCTTGGTGAGACCGGTTAGAATTGGTCTGACACCACATATCAGTTAGTCCATATTCGGCGATAGCAGGTATCCAGATTCCGGATGGCAGTAGATGAATGATCTCCGAGCCTTGCGCGTCTTCTCGGAAATCTGCCGGCTGGGCAGTTTCTCGAAGGCGGCGGTTGCCTTGGGCATGGCGCAGCCCAGTATCAGCCGAATCGTCCGGGAGCTCGAAGAGGATGTCGGATCGCCGCTCTTCCTCCGGACCGGGCGCGGTGTCGTGCCCAGCGAAGTCGGCGCCGTCGCGTTCGAGCGGGCCGAACGCCTGCTGCTCGAGGCCGACCAGATGATGGTCGACCTGCGCAATGCCTCGGCTAGGCCGTCAGGCAAGGTCATTGTCGGAGTGCTGCCCTCTGTGGCCCAGCGCATCGCCGCCGATCTGGCCAAGCATGTCGCAATTCACGCGCCCGAGATTTTCCTGTCCTTCCGCGTGGGGTCCAGCGATCAGGTTGACCGGTGGGTGTCCGAGGGGCGTGTCGATATCGGCCTTCTGGGGTATTACAAAGAGTCCGACAAAGGAAGTGGCACCGTTCTGTTTCGCTCAGAATTGCTTCTCATCGGGGCGACGCGACATCGTCGTTTGCCGGACGTAATGAACATGCGGGAGTTGGTTGAATATCCCTTGGTGATTGCGCCAGAGCCAAACGGATTGCGCCTGCTGCTACGCGATGCGGCCAAGTCGACCGGAGAGAGCCTCAACGTTGCAGTGGAAGCCGAAGCCATCGAATTGCAGAAGATAATTATCCAGGAATGCATGTATTTTTCCGTGGTCGCGCGTACTGCAGTCGAAGACGAGCTGCGCTCGGGCATTTTTCAATCCGCGCGCATCGAAAACCCACAGCTTTTCCGGTCGGTGGCACTCACCACCACGCAGCAACGTCCCATTAGCCGTGCGGCCAGTGTGATCGCGGATATCCTGATTGAGAAATTCCGTCGGTCCCGGTAGACGTGGACCATTTTGCTCCGGGATTGACATAGATGGTGCAGCCCGTTGTCCGGCGGTACGTCTCGTCAAACCCGACTTCGTCTTGGAACACATCAACCGCCAGGCTGAAGACAAGGCCGTAGGAACTGTCCCGCATATGCCCGTTATAGTCGATCCAACCCGGCGCAACGGTCGTTTCGAAGTGGAAGAGCTTGCTCATGCGTCAGCAATCTCAACTGTACGTTTCAGGATATCGACGCCCTGTGTCTTCCAGAAATGCAACAGGTCGATGAAAATCCAGTTCTCGGCCAGCTTGACGCCCTCGCGGCGGTAGATGTCGATCACCCGCATTTCGCCGGGTTTGTCCGAACCGGGCATCCCCATGAAGCCGCCTGTGTGCCGGGCGGTGAAGTTGGGCCAGCCGAAGAAGCCTCCGTAATGGCCTTCGGCAATGCGGGCGAGGTGGCGGGTCTTGGAACGGTCGGTGAAGGCCGCGCGAAATGGGCCCGAGTGCTGCTTGGCGTAGCGCTCGATCGTGTAGGTCGCTCCGATCCCCGCCGGGCCCCACCAGATCATGTCGTCATGCCAAGTTTGGGCCAGTTCTTCTTCAAGCGGAAGGCCTGACCGCCAGGTTCCCAGATCACCGATCATGGCATTGATCGCTGCAAGCGTGGCTTGGCCCTCGGCCTCCGGCGCATCGTCGTAGAGCAATCCATCATGGGTCAGCGGGCCGGGCTGGACCAGATGCGCAGCGGTTTGCGGCGGGAAAGGATTGAGCCCGGCCTGCATCATCAGGTGGGGAATGTCGAAATACATCGCGGTTTCGACGATGCGGCCATTTTCGACCTTGTTGAATTCGCAGTACCGCAGAAAGGCCATCTTGCCGGTAGGCGGGATGCTCAGCCAGGGCCGGTCAAAGAGGCCCATCAAATGGCCCATGGACACCACCCAGGTGCCTGTGAACCCGTCCAATTCGTTGCGCCCGGCAAAGAAGATATCCTGCCGCCGTTGCAGCCGCGTCAGTGACTGGCGCAGGGGAGCCCAGAATTGCTCTGCCACAGCGTCCGGGCCGGCCAATTCGCCAAATGGGTGGAACCCGCGCCACAGCGCGTCGGGTGCCATTGCTTTTGAAAGAACCGACCCGATTCGATCCGGAGATGCCTCCTCCAACGCAGTGTAAAGGTCTCGAACGAATTGTTTTTCTTCCTGAAAATTCACAGCTGCATCCTGCGTTTGTCTCTTGTTCACAGCATGCGTACTTGTCAATCTGACACTTGCATGTCCAGTGAATTTCCAGACGAAGGCTTGGTCACGTTCGTCAAGGTGGCGTCATTTGTCAGGCGGCCTGACGTCATGATCAGGCGGTTGGAAAGGCCCGATTTGATGGCAATCCCGAACACTTAGCGAGACACTACGCGGCGCAAGTTTTCGAGCAACCACATGTGGAGTGGGCTGTTGGCATCGCGCGCATGTCGAACAGCTTGCAGCTGAAAATCGCCCACCTTTATCGGCAACGGCTTGTGGATGATATCAAAAGGTTGCTCGTTGTTCTTGGCGACCCGTTCGGGAAGGGTCATGACGAGATCCGAGTTCTTGATGATCGAGAGCGCAGAAAAGAGCGACGGAACAATTGTGCGGATGTTTCTCTTGTAGCCTTGCATTCGGAGCGCTTCGTCCACACGGTTTCGGATCAGACCGTGAGGAGAGACAAGCAGGTGGTCTGCTTGCGCCATGTCCTCGAGTGTCGGGTTTCCGGACAACAGGGGGTGGCCGCTACGACCAGCCAGAACGTAGTTCTCCGAATAGAGGTCCTCGACGACAAATGTCGCGTCGTTTCTTGGCGGAATATCAAAGTATCCAATGGCAAGGTCGAGCCGTCCCTGCACAAGTGCGTCAAGCGCCTCACTATAGACCAGAGGGTAGGCATGGACATCGATGTTCGGGCTGAGACTGCGCATTTCGGTAACAAGCTTCGGTATCACTGTCGTCAGTTCGTAGTCGAATGCTCCGATCCTGAGGTCGGTCGCCGTGGAACGCGGATCGAATTCTTCCGGATCTTCGAGCGTCTCTGAAAGCAGTCGTACGATTCTGCGAATCTTGGGTTCCAGCTCATGCGCCAGCGATGTCGGCTCTAACCCGTGTGCACGGCGCAAAAAGAGCGGATCCTCATAGAGCGTGCGAAGACGTTTCAGGGCATGGCTGACCGCCGGTTGCGTCAAGCCCATCTCGCGGGCAACGTCTGTTGCTTTGCGATGACGCATGAGGCCGAGAAAGATCAACAGGACGGTCGTGTCGATCAATCTCAAATTAATGTTGTTTATATCTACCATAGATCGTTTTCATTATACTGAATATTGCTTTTCGTCTAGCCTCCTTGCAAGCGCATGCAAAGCGTGAAGAGCCACACTCGGGAGGCACCGCATGGCTGAGATACAACTTCGCAATGTCTGCAAACGGTGGGGCAGCTTCGTTGGGGTCGACGATTTCGACCTGACAATCGCAGATCGGGAATTCCTGGTGCTGCTGGGCCCGTCAGGCTGTGGCAAGACGACGACGATGCGGATGATCGCAGGTCTGGAAGATCCCTCGGATGGCGAAATCTGGATTGGCGATCGCAAGGTCAACGATCTGGAACCCAAGGACCGCGACGTGGCGATGGTTTTCCAGAGCTATGCGCTTTATCCCAACCTCAACGTCTATGAGAACATCCGCTTTCCGCTGAAGGTGCGGGGCATTGATCCGTCGACGCATGACGAGAAAGTGCGTCGTGCCAGCGCAATGGTGGAACTGGACGAGTTTCTGCATCGCCGTCCCGCCGAACTGTCTGGAGGTCAGCGGCAGCGCGTGGCGCTGGCCCGCGCCATCGTGCGGGAACCCAACGTGTTTCTGATGGACGAACCGCTGTCGAACCTCGACGCTAAGCTGCGGGTGTCTACCCGCGCGCAGATCAAGAACCTGTCCCACGAGCTCAAGGTCACCACGATCTACGTCACGCATGACCAGATCGAAGCGATGACGCTCGCCGACCGCGTGGTGGTAATGGAAAAGGGCGTGGTCCAGCAGGTTGGCAGCCCGACCGAGATCTACGATCGTCCCGCCAACACATTCGTTGCTAGTTTCATCGGCTCACCGGCGATGAACCTTATTGAAGGTTCTGTTACGGGCGGAAGCTTCACCGCGCCCGACACCCGCATCGACGGACTTTCCGCGCCGGACGGAAAGATCACGCTGGGCTTCCGCGCCGAGGATGCACAGGTGGTGGAAAGCGGCGGTCAGATCAACGCGCCCATCTACACGCTGGAGCTTCTGGGCGACGCTACCATGGTCACTGTCCGTCTGGGTAAGACGTTGGTCAGCGTGCGCGCGGACAAGGCTTTCCGCGCCGAGATCGACGACATGGTCTCGATCCACGTGCCTACCGATCATTGCCACCTGTTCGACGGCCAGACCGGTCAGCGGATTGGCGGCTGACGTAGTTTTTCCCCTGGGGGGTTCCCGGGGCAATCAACGGATGCGTGATTGCAAGGCGCATCCAGTGCAACAGAAATGCAGGGAGAAAGATATGTTTCTGAAAAAGATCGCTATCACCGGCCTGTTTGCCGGCCTCATGTCCACCGCAGCTTATGCCGAAGGCGTCAACTGCGGCCCCGAGGGCCAGTCGATCCGCATCCTCGCGTCCGATTTCCCGGCGATCCATGCCGTGGTCGACGAGGCGCGCAAAAACTGCGGTGGCCAGGCCGCCGAATTCACAGCCAACCACACAACTGAGGCGCGCCAGATCATGAACGCGGCGCTCACGCCGAATCCGGCGGAATACACCTCCGTAATCGTCGCGAACTCGACCCTCACGCAGCTTATGAACGATGGCCTGGTCCGTCCCCTGAACGATCTGGTTGAAAAATACGGCCAGAACCTGCCGAAAAACCTGCTGATCACCCTCGATGGCAAGGTCATGGCGGTGGCCTTCATGGCCAACTCGCAGCACCTCTTTTCCCGCAAGGATATCCTTGCCGAGGTCGGAATAGACACGGTTCCCGAGACCTATGATGAGGTCATCGCCGCCGCCAAGGCGATCCGCGAGGCCGGGATCATGGAATATCCTATCGTGATGAACATGAAGACGGGCTGGAATGTGGGCGAATCCTTCAATCTGGTCTTCATGGCCCATGGCGGTGAATTCTTTAAACCCGGCACGGCAGAGCCGGCGATCAACAGCCCCGCAGGTGTTGCGGCGCTTAACACGCTCAAGGAACTCGTCAAATACGCTCACCCCGACCACCTGACGCAAGCCTCCAATGAGACCCAAGGTCTGTGGGAGGCCGGGCAGGCGGCATTGGGGATCATGTGGGGCTCGCGCGGGGCACCGATACTCGACGATGAGGGCTCGACAGCGAAAATCACCTCAAACACCGTCCTTTCCGCGGCGCCTTCGGTCGAACCCGGCGGCGTGCCTGGCGCGACCCTGTGGTGGGACGGCTTCACCATCTCCACAAACGTCCCTGACGAAGCGGCAGAGGCGACCTTTGCCGCCCTGGCAAGCGCATTGAACGCAGATATGGTCGCGGCGAACAACGATGATGCGGTTTGGCTGCTTGAGGGATTCACGCCGGGACCCGCCGCGGCAGGTGTCGCCGCCACCGCGAAGGGCGGGGCAAAGCCGTACCCGATGATCCCGCAGATCGGCTTGATGCACAACGCTCTCGGGTCGGAACTGACCGACTTTCTGAAGGGTGGCGAGAGTGCCGAGAAGGCTCTCGCCGATGTCGAGGCCGCCTATATCACGGCGGCCAAGGAAGCGGGTTTCCTCAAGTAACCGTCTCGCGGGAGGGGCGCCTTTACGCCCCTCCTACCCTCATTTCATGAATCATCCGGGACCTACGCCATGAAGCATCGCACCTTTTTCTGGTTCATCCTGCCGACCCTCTCGGCGATGATCCTCTTCATCGCATTGCCCATCGTCTCGGTTTTCGTGCAGTCCCTGTTCGTCGCTCATGAACAGGTGCAAGTGGTCTCGGAAAGCTGCGGCCCGTTCGGCTGTGAAGAAACCACCGAGATCGACCTCGAAGCCACCCAGAAGCTCCGCGAGGAGCAACCGCTTGGCCGGTTCAACGGTCTGAACACCTATTTGAATCGCTCACATCTGGCGATTGCCGAGATCGGCGAGGCCTGGGCAAACGCGGAGACCATGGGCGCGTTCTGGGTCGAGGTCTATAACCTGCCCTTCTACAACGCGCTGACCTTCACACTGGCGTATACTTTCATCGTTACACCACTGGTCCTCATGCTGGGTCTGGCCATTGCCGTGGGCGTCAACAATCTGCCTGGCGCGCTCAAGGGGCTTGCGATTTTCATCTCGCTCCTGCCTTTCCTCGTTACGCCTCTGGTCGGTTCGTTGATCCTGTTCTGGATGGTGGACGGAGACGGTGTGATCGGGGCGACGATCCAGAACATCTTCAACGATCCTTCACTCAGTCTCAAGGCCTCGACCCCGCTGATGTGGACCATGCTGATGGTTTACGGCGTGTGGCACACTCTGCCGTTCAGCTTCATCACCTTCTACGCGGGTTTGCAGACCGTACCCGCGGACACGTTGGAGGCCGCGAAGATCGACGGAGCGTCGAAATGGCAAAGCCTGATCCTTGTGACCGTTCCGCACCTGATGCCGCTGGTGTCCTTCGTGACGCTCATGCTCATCATGGACAACTTCCGCGTCTTTGAGCCGATCGTCAGTTTCTCCGCCGAGGCGCATGCCCGGTCTCTGAGCTGGATCATCTTCAACGACCTGCGCGAAAGCGGCAATCCGCTCTACGGCTCCGCGGGCGCAACCTCACTGATCACGATCATGCTGGTGGTGATCCTGATGATGCCCGTCCTGGTCCGCACATGGCGTGACTTCACCCGCAAAGCCCACTGAGGAGACGATCATGGCAACCGCAGCAAAATCCCGCCTGACCCCGCTCAAGATCGCCTCTTTTGGTCTTGTCCTGCTCTGGCTCCTTATCGCGGCGTTCCCTTTTTTCTGGACCTTCTGGGGCAGCTTCAAGGTGCAGGCCGACTTTCTATCCAAGGCTGACTGGATGAATGCGATCAGGGGCACGAACACCATCGCGCAGACTGGCAGCGCCTTCACGACCGAGGCGTATCGCGGTGCCTGGATCGACGAAAGCTTCTGGTTCAATTTCAAGAACACCGGGATCGTCGTCTTCTTCACCGTGGTGATCTCTCTGACCTTCGGCACGCTGGGCGGCTATGCGCTGGCCCGATCGGGGTTCCGCTATGCGTTCTGGATCCTGATGGCCGCGCTCGTGTTCCGCGCCATGCCGCATATCACGCTCGTTTCGGGCTATCTGGTTTGGTTCTTCGAATGGAACGTCTGGGGCATCCTGCCGACGACCATCATTGTGCTCGTGGCGATCAACCAGCCCTTCACGCTCTGGATGCTGCACTCGTTCTTCAAGAACATCCCCAAGGACCTGGACGAAAGCGCCATGGTCGATGGCTGCACCCGGTTTCAGGCTTTCCGGCACGTGATCGTGCCGGTGATGTGGCCAGGCGTCATTACCACGGGGCTGTTCAGCTTCCTGCTCGCCTACAATGACTTCACCGTGACGGTAATGCTTCTCAGCGAGGAAAACGAGACCATCATTCCGGCGATCAACAGCTTCATGGGCACCACGCAGGTCGAGGGCAAAGTGATGTACGCCGTCGCTGCTGTGGTCTCGGCCACCGCGCCCCTGTTTGTGCTGATCCTGTTCTTCCAACGCCAAATCGTCAGCGGCCTGACTGCCGGCGCTGTAAAGGGATGATGCGATGAGAGGTTCCAGACCCGAGCAAGCTGTCCTGTCACGCGACACGGACATGACCAAGACCGAAGAGACCCGTGCCGTGATCGAAGGCATGGTGGACGGTCTCAATGACCACCGTATCGACGATATCGGTCAGTTCTTCGCCGACGGCTTTCGCTGGATGGGGAACCAGGGCTGCGGGACCAAGACAGGGCTCAAGGACTTCCAGGACAACTGGCAGCGCCCGTTCCAAGCCGCGTTTTCCGACAAGACCTGCATCGACGAGGCGCGGCTTTTTATGGGCGAATGGGCGGCGGCCTTCGGGCGGCAGGAAGCGACGCATTCCGGCCACTTCATGGGCATCGCGCCCACCGGCAAGCGGGTGCAGATCCGATACATGGATTTCTGGAAGGTCGAGGACGGCAAGATCACCGACAACTGGGTGATGGTCGATTTCCCGCATGTGCTGGCCCAGCTGGGCCATGACGTTTTCAACGGCGAAGGCTGGGAAGCCTTCGACCGGGGCGAGAAAACTCCGCCCAAGCCCGCAACTCAAGGATCGAAAGAATGACCATGGAACGCATCAAGACATCGAAACCCGAAGCCGACCGCGCCGAGGACGACACCAAGGTGCGCGGCATCGTCGAGGCCGGACTGAAGGACATCGATACTCGTGGCGACGCTGCCGTCCGCGATATGAGCCAGAAGTTCGACAATTACGCGCCCGAAAGCTTCCGCCTGACGCAAGGCCAGATCGAAGGGCTGATGTCCAAGGTCTCGGCCCGCGACATGGAGGACATCAAGTTCGCGCAGACCCAGGTTATGAACTTCGCCCGGGCGCAGCGGGACTCCATGAAAGATATCGAGCTCGAAACCCTGCCGGGCGTGATCCTCGGACACCGCAACATCCCGGTTCAGTCGGTGGGGTGCTACGTGCCAGCCGGCAAGTTTCCGATGGTCGCCTCGGCGCATATGTCGGTGGCCACTGCCACGGTTGCGGGCGTACCGCGTATCGTCGCGGCCACAGCGCCGTTCAAAGGCGAACCGAACCCGGCGGTGATTGCTGCCATGCATCTGGGCGGTGCGCATGAGATCTACGCGCTTGGCGGCATTCAGGCCATCGGCGCCATGGCCATCGGCACCGAGACTATCGACCCGGTGCACATGCTTGTCGGCCCGGGCAACGCCTTCGTGGCCGAGGCCAAGCGTCAGCTCTACGGCCGCGTGGGCATCGACCTCTTCGCCGGTCCGACCGAAACCATGGTGATCGCAGACGACACCGTGGATGCGGAGCTTTGCGCCACCGACCTGCTGGGTCAGGCCGAACATGGGTACAATTCGCCCGCCTGCCTCATCACCAACTCGCGCAAGCTGGCCGATGAGACGCTTTCGGAAATCGAGCGCCTGCTGGGTGTCCTGCCCACGGCGGAAACGGCCCGTGCCTCGTGGGAAGATTACGGCGACGTGATCCTCTGCGACACGCACGAAGAGATGCTGCAGGTCGCCAATGACATGGCCTACGAGCATGTGCAGGTCATGACCGACCGCGACGACTGGTATCTCGAGAACATGCACAGCTACGGCGCTTTGTTCCTCGGCCCGCGCACCAACGTCGCGAATGGAGACAAGGTGATCGGCACCAACCATACGCTGCCGACCAAGAAGGCCGGGCGCTATACCGGCGGACTCTGGGTCGGCAAGTATCTCAAGACCCACAGCTACCAGAAGATCGTCACCGACGAGGCTGCGGCGATGATCGGCGAATACGGCTCGCGGCTCTGCATGCTGGAGGGGTTCGTCGGTCATGCCGAGCAGTGCAACATCCGCGTGCGTCGCTACGGCGGGCGGAACGTAGCCTATGGCACGGCGGCAGAGTGAGTGACGTGCCGGCGCGGCGCAATGCGCGTGGCGGCCCCGGCCCATTGAGCAGAAGAAAACCATGACCGACCAACATACTCAAAACAAGCAGGCCCTCTCGCCGCTCCGCGCGGCGATGGTGGATTTTGATACCGAAGCCGTCCGTGCCGCGCTGCGTGGAGTGATCGCCGAAGGCGCGGTGATCCACATGCCGCATCCTTTCGGCGATTTCACCGGGCCGGACGCGTTCTATGACGCCTGCTATGCGCCTCTTTTCGATGCCATGCCGGACCTCGAACGCCGCGACTGGATCGTCATGGGCGGACCGGACGAACATGGTGGCAACTGGGTTGGCTGCGGCGGGCACTATGTCGGTACCTTCGTCGGTCCTTGGCTGGACATTCCGCCGACCGGGCACCTGACCCATATGCGGTTCCACGAGTTCTACCGGTTCGAGGAGGGCCGGGTCGTCGAAATCCAGACACTTTGGGACATCCCCGAGGTAATGATGCAGGCAAATGCCTGGCCGATGGCGCCCAGCCTCGGGCTGGAGTTCTGCATCCCCGGTCCGGCCACTTTGGATGGAATTATACCGGGACCATGGGACGCGGAAAAATCCCGCGCATCGCAGCAACATATCATCGAAATGCTGACCCACCTCAAGAAGCACCCGAGCCAAGGTGGGCCCGAGGTGATGGAAATGCCGCGCTTCTGGCACCAGCGCATGAACTGGTACGGCCCGGCGGGGATCGGTACCGGACGCGGCATCGCGGGATTCCGCAACTGGCACCAGATTCCCTTTCTGAACGGGATGCCGGACCGCGGGCGGTATCTCGACGAGATCACCTATCACTTCTTCGGCGATGGCGATTATGCCGCCGTCACCGGTTGGCCGAACATGATCCAGACCGTCACCCATGACGGTTGGATGGGGATCGCGCCCTCGGGCAAGAAGATCACCATGCGCAGCCTCGACTTCTGGCGGCTGGAGAACGGCAAGATTCGCGAGAACTGGGTCATGGTCGACATACTGGACGCCTATCGGCAGCTAGGGGTCGACGTTTTTGCCCGGTTGCGGGAGTTCAACAAGGTGCGCGTGCCTGGCCGCATCGCCTTCCCGGTGGGAGACGCCTGATGGAGCTGCCGCGCACCCCGTCGTTTCGTTTGGACGGCAAGCGCGCGCTTGTCGCCGGGGCCTCTTCGGGCATCGGGCTGGCCTGTGCCGTGGCGCTGGCAGAGGCCGGGGCAGAGGTGGTGCTGGCGGCCCGGTCGGCCAGCAAGCTGACGGCGTTGGCCGACGCGCTGACTGGTTCCGGCCACGCGGCCACGGTGCTTTCGCTCGACGTCTCTGACGTCGCAAAGACGGAACGCGCCGTGGCTGCGAACGGCCCCTTTGACATTCTCATCAATTCTGCCGGATTGGCACGTCATTCCCCGGCATTGGAAACGACAGAGACCGATTTCGACTCCGTGAGCGACCTTAACGTAAAAGGCGCCTATTTCCTGACTCGTGCCGTCGCCAAGGGGTTGGCGGACGCGGGCAAGCCTGGCTCGCTGATCAACATATCCAGCCAGATGGCCAAGGTCGGCGGCGTTGACCGTGCCGTCTATTCCGCCACCAAACACGCCGTCGAGGGTTTCACCAAGTCGATGGCGATAGAGTGGGGACCCCTCGGCATCCGCGTCAACACAATCTGCCCCACATTCGTCGTCACGCCACTAACCAAACAGACCTTTGATCGACCCGAGCGCCGCGCCTGGGTCGAGGAAAAGATCAAGCTCGGTCGTATCGGCGAAGTCGAGGACGTCATGGGCGCGGCCGTCTTCCTTGCGTCCGACGCGGCAGCGCTGATCACCGGCACTGCGCTGATGGTGGACGGCGGTTGGACGGCGGATTGATGGCGGAGAAGATCACATCGCTGGACGTGGCCCGCCGCGCTGGGGTGAGCCAGTCGGCAGTCAGCCGGGTCTTCACGCCCGGCGCGTCGGTTTCCAAGAAGACCATTCAAAAGGTCCGGAAGGCCGCCAAAGCACTGGGCTACCGCCCCAACATCCTGGCCCGTGCAGTCGTGTCGGGGAAAAGCCACATCATCGGCCTCGTGGTCGCCTATCTGGAGAACTATTTCTACCCGGAAGCACTGGAAAAGCTGTCCAACGCTCTGCAACGCGAAGGCTACCATGTCCTTGTATTCCTGACCTCGCAGAAGCACCGAAAGATCGATGATGTGGTGGACGAGATGCTCGACTACCAAGTTGACGGGATCGTCTTTGCTTCGGTTCCGATGTCTTCTGACATCGCGGAGCGCTGCCAGAATGCAGGTGTGCCAGTCGTGCAGTTCAACCGCTACGAGGAGCGCAAGGGGATTGCCGCCGTCACATCGGAGAATTTTGATGGCGGTCGAACGGTCGCCGAATTTCTATTGACCGGCGAACACGGACGGATCGCCTACATCGCCGGATGGGAGGGCGCCTCGACACAGCGGGATCGCGAGGCGGGTTTCCTCGAAGGGTTGAATTCGGCGAACCGCGACTTGTTTGCACGTGAGGTCGGAAACTTCGATTTCGATCAAGCCAGAACAGCAGCGCGAGCCATGTTCGGCGTTCCCGCCCATCGCCGACCAGACGCGCTGTTCGTGGCCAATGACCACATGGCATTCGTCGCGATGGATGTGATCCGGCACGAATTGGGCTTGAGCATTCCCGGCGAGGTTTCCGTTGTAGGATTTGATGACGTGCCGCCAGCGGCCTGGCTGTCTTACAACCTGACCACCGTGCGCCAGCGCGCCAAGTTGATGGTCGAGGAGACTGTCAAGGCGCTGCTCGCACAGATCGAATCCATCGATACCGCCATAACCCGAAACATCGCTGTCGAGGCTCCGCTGATCGTGCGCGGATCTGCCCGCATTCCAGAAGGATGGACTGACAAATGAACGCTCCGATGAAGGGTTTTGACCCGAAATTCGTCGATTTTCCCGATTACATCATTGGGATCACCAAAGAGATCTGGGAAGATCGCGGCATCGCGACCCTGCATGATTATTACGCGCCCGAGATCGTGGTGCGGTCGCCTGCTTCCGTCGTGGTCGGCAATCAGGACGTGATCGGCGCAACCATGGCGACGCTGGCCGAGTTTCCCGACAGGACGCTATTTGGCGAGGACGTGATCTGGTCCGGCACGCCCGAGGCGGGAATGCTGTCGTCGCATCGGCTGCATTCGACCGCGACCCACGCCTATCCCGGCGTTTATGGCGCGCCCACGGGCAAGCAGTTGCACTACCGTATCCTGGCCGACTGCCACGCCATCGACAACCAAATCAACGACGAATGGCTGATCCGCGATCAGGGTGCCATCGTGCGGCAACTGGGCTGGGAGCCCAAGGACTTCGCCCGCGACCTCATCGCCCGCGAGGGCGGGCCGGAAGCCTGCGTGCAGCCGCTGACGCCAGCCAATGACGTTGTCGGCCCTTACAAGGGGACGGGCAACGACAACGAATGGGGTCAACGCCACGCAGACATCCTGACCCGGATCATGAGCGCGGATTTCACGGTGGTCCCAGAAGCCTATGACCGTGGCGCGAACCTCTCCTATCCCGGCGGGCTGGAGACGCTGAGTTTTGACGGCGCAGACCGGTTCTGGATGGGGCTGCGCGCGGCCTTCCCCAATGCCACGTTCACCATCCACCACATGATCGGGCGCGAGGATCCGATGATGCCGCCGCGTTCGGCCATCCGTTGGAGCTTGCATGGCAAACACGAAGGCTGGGGCGCGTTCGGCACGCCAACCGGAGCGGAAGTCTATGTTCTCGGCATCAGCCACGCAGAGTTTGGTGCGCTGGTGGGCGGGAAGCCGAAGCTGCGCCGCGAATGGACTCTGTTCGACGAAACCGCGATCTGGAAGCAGATCCTGCTGAAGACAGGTCAACTGTGATGCTGGCGCCGTCCGAGGCTCTGCGCCGCCTTCACGGCTTTCTCGGCAGCAGGCGGGCACGGCGGCTGAACCTGCGGCCGCCGGGGAATGGGTCTTTCACCTTCTGACCCCAACCGAAAAACAGGAACAGTCTCATGACACCTCAGGAAATCGAAAAACGCATCGTCCGTTACGGCGATCTGCAACCCTGTAAAACCGCCTTCATCGACGCCCACACGCCGGGCAGTGACCAGAAGGAGAACTTCACCATCATCGGCGGTGGTGTGTCCGAGTCGCCCGACCAGCATGTCCACATCTCGATCCCACACGGTTTCAATATTGGCGCGGCGGGCCAGCCGCCCAAGTGCCGAAACTCCCTGCATGATCACCATACGGCAGAGGCATTCTTTGTCCTTTCCGGCCGTTGGCGCTTCTTTTGGGGCCGCTGGGGCACCGCTGGCGAAGTGGTGCTGGAAGAGGGCGACATCTTCAACATCCCCACTGGTATCTTCCGCGGCTTTGAAAATATCGGCACCGATTACGGGATGATCATGGCAATCCTCGGCGGCAACGATGCTGGTGGCGGCGTGATGTGGGCGCCGCAGGTGATCGAGGATGCAGCCGATCACGGGCTGGTGCTGGGCGAGGACGGCAAGCTCTACGACACCAAGCGCCAGCAGCGTCTGCCGGACGGGGTGAATCCGATGCCGATAATGTCCAAGGAAGAGCTGGCCAAGCGACCTGAACCCACCACGGCCGAGGTCCTGCCTAACCACGTCGCCCGTTACTGGGACATGGTGGCGCTGGCTGACAAGGCTCCGTGCAAAGTGATCGGCGAAACCGGTCTGCTCAAGGACAAACCCGGCTTCGACGTCGATTTCATCACCCGCGCCTCAGCCACCGACACCAAGCACAGCCACGATCGCCCCTCAGTCCTGACGCCCGTCAAGGGCCACTGGCGCGTGGACTGGGATGGTGGGTCGGCGACCATCGCACCCGGCGACACCATGTCGGTGCCCGAGGGTCTCTCGCATTCCGCCGTGCCTTCGATGACCGGCGAAGCAGCGCTTTATCACATAGTGGGGACCGATGACCCGGCTGGCCCCAGCTGGACCGGGAACTGACACGAGAAGGGAGAGCCTGCATGGGCGAGCAACGATTAACCCAAGCGGGCTCTCCGGCGCGTAGCAAGGCGACACCGGTCTGATGACACCGCTTGTCTTTCTGCCCGGTATGATGTGCGATGCGCGGCTCTTCGGCCCGCAGACCGCATATTTCTCGGGCCGCCGGGTCGTGCATCACGCACCTATCTCCGGTGCGGACAGCATGCAGGCCCTGGCCGCCGAGGTGCTGGCCCGGGCGCCGCAGAGTTTCGCCTTGGCGGGCCTGTCGATGGGCGGGATCGTCGCGATGGAGGTACTGCGGCAAGCGCCGGGCCGTGTCGAACGCATCGCGCTGCTTGACACCAATCCGTTGGCCGAGGCCGACGCCGTCAAGGTCAGGCGTGGACCGCAGATGAACAAGGCTGGTGCAGGCCGCATGGCCGAGGTCATGCGCGACGAGATGAAGCCGAACTACCTCGCGGATGCTCCGGGCAAACAGGCGTTGCTGGATCTTTGCATGGAGATGGCGATTGATCTCGGGCCAGAGGTCTTCATCCGGCAGTCCGTCGCCCTGCGCGACCGTCCGGATCAAAGCGAAACGCTGCGCGGTTTCGGCGGCCCGGCGCTGGTGCTTTGCGGGCGGCACGACACTCTCTGCCCCGTGGCGCGGCACGAGTTGATGGCCGGTCTGCTGCCCAACGCGACACTTGCGATCATCGAGGGCGCGGGACACATGCCAACCCTGGAAAAACCGAACGAGACAAACGCGGCGCTTGGGCGCTGGCTGGAGATGTCATGACACCCGACCTTCTGGACCTTCTGCGCAAGGTCGACACGCCCACCGTCTGCAACGCCATAGAAGTGGTCGAGGGCAAGCGCGGCTTTGATCGCTTCACACGCGGCACGGTGCTTTGCAGCGACCCGGACGCGGGCGCCATCGTCGGCGTGGCTCGCACCGCAAAAATTGCCGCCACCGCCCCGCCGGACGAGGCGCCGGAGGTAATCAGGACCCGGCGGATGGACTACTACCGTCACATGGCGACCGGACCCCGGCCTGCTCTGGCGGTGGTCGAGGACGTCGACGGCCCGAATGCCGTCGGCGCCTACTGGGGCGAGATCAACACCACGGTGCACAAGGGTTTTGGTCTGGCGGGGGCGCTCACCAACGGCGTGATGCGAGACCTTGGCGACTTGCCTATGGGTTTCCCGGTAATCGCCGGCTCCATTGGCCCGAGCCACGCTTTCGTCCACGTGCGCGAGATTGGCACAACGGTCACGGTCTTCGGTTTGACCATCGCTGACGGCGATTTGGTCCACGCCGATCGCCACGGTGCGCTGGTGATCCCGCAAGACTACATTGCCGAGCTGAGCATGGCGATCACAAAAATGCTGGGCACCGAGGCTATCGTTTTGGATGCGGCCCGCGCGCCGGGGTTCGATTTCGACGCGTTCGAGGCGGCTTGGACCGCATTTGAAAAGGCCCGCACCTAGCTGATCGAGTCCGGCATCTTGTCAATCGGGTAGGGAAGTGCCCTGATGCGCGCGATGCTCACGGGATGAGCACCGTTGCGCCCAGTGTCTTGCCGGATTCGATGGCCTCATGTGCCTTGACCGCGTCCTTGAGCTGGTATTCGTAGTTGATGTTGGCATCCAGAATACCCTCGCCGATGGCCTTAAACAGATCCCGCGCGGTCCACTCCAGATCGGACCGTTTGGCGACGTAATGCATGATCGCCGGTCGGGTGATGAACAGCGACCCCCGCCGGCCCAGATCCTGGATGATGTCCACCGGGTCGGGCGGTCCCGAGACGTGCCCGTAGGCCGCACAGACCCCCATCGGGCGCAAGCAGTCGAGGCTGTCCTGCAACGTGTCCTTGCCGATGGCCTCATATACAACGGCGCACCCGTCGCCATCGGTGACATCACGCACAACGTCGACGAACCTCTGCTGTGAGCGGACCACCGGGAAATCGCAGCCTGCCGCGCGGGCGACCTCGGCCTTTTCCTCGGTCGAGACCGTGCCCACCACGGTTGCTCCGAGCGCCTTGGCCCATTGGCACAGGAGCAGCCCCATGCCACCTGCTGCCGCATGGACCAGGATCGTATCTCCGGGCTGAACCGCGTAGGTGCGGTGCAGCAGGTAATGCGCGGTCATGCCCTTCATCAGAAGCGCGGCGACCTGCCTGTCGTCCAATCCTTCGGGCATGTGCAACAGCTTGTCGGCGGGATAATTGCGGGTCTCGGAATAACTGCCCAAAGGCGGGATACCATAGGCGACGCGGTCTCCGGTCTTGAATCCGGTCACACCCTCGCCGACACCTTCCACCACGCCGACGCCTTCGAAGCCGATCACCACCGGTTCATCCGGGACCGGCCACGGATGAGAGATGCCGCCGCGATGATAGGTATCGGCATAGTTCACGCCGACAGCAGTGTGCCGCATGCGCACTTCGCCGGGCGCAGGGTCTGGTACATGCCAGTCTTCCCAGTTCATGCACGCAGGCGGACCTTTCCTGTGGATCACTTGTGCCTTGCTCATGGTCTCCTCCCTGAAATATGCGCGTCACGCAGCGCGGGTTTTCGCCAGTTCTTGCAGGATGCGCGCGTAGGTTTCCTCGCCCTGAGCGCCGGTCACGAGATGCTGACGTTCGAAGATCATCGCCGGGACGGCGCTGATACCGCGCGAAGTCCAGAACTGTTCTTTGTCGCGGACGACTTGCGCCTTCTCTCCGGTCTCCAGCATGGTCAGCGCCGCATCGCGGTCAAGGCCGATGCCCCCCGCCGCATCCGCCAGCATATTGACGTCGTTCAAATCTTCGCGGCGCGTGAAGAATGCGGCGAAGAGCGCCAGTGTCATATCATGCACACGGCCCTGTTCGTCGGCCCAGGCGATCAACTGGTGGGCGCGAAAGGTGTTCACCATTCGCATGTCATCGGCATAGTTGAACTCGAACCCCAACGCCGCGCCCATCTTTGTCAATCGTGCGCGAGCTTCACGCGACCCTTCCGGCGTTGTGCCGTATTTTGCCGCGAGATGTTCGCGCAGGTTCTCGCCCTCGGCCGCCATCTGCGGGTTCAGCTCGAACGGATGCCAATTCACCTCGAGATCGATGCCAGTCTCTTTGGCGGCCTTGGCCAATTGGTGATACCCGATCACGCACCACGGGCAGACCACATCCGAGACGATATCTACACGGAGTGTCATGAACTTACTCCTTGAATCGGGCAGCATTGGCCGAAGCGGCGGCATCGATGTCGCCTTTGCCGAAGGCCGAAGGACGCGGCTCTGGCAATTGCAGGGCCTCCTGCACCTTCGGCATCGCATCGAGTCGGTCGAACCACGCCTGAAGGTTGGGTAGCCCTTCAACCTCCACAGTCGCCCAGAAATAACTGCGCGCCCAAGGATAGGTGGCGATGTCGGCGATGGACATCTCGCCACCCACCAGCCAGTCGCGGCCCTTGAGCCGCGTATCAAGCACTTCCAAGAGCCGCCGGCTCTCGTTGACATAGCGATTGATGGCATAAGGCACCTCGTCGCCATTGGGCTTGGCAATGCGCTGAAAGAACATTGCCTGCCCCATGATCGGACCGATATGGCCGACCTGAAAGAACAGCCATTGCAGCGTCTCTGAGCGTTCCACCGGATCGGAGGACAGGAACCGCCCGTATTTTTCAGCCAGGTGCCACAGGATCGCGCCGCTTTCGAAGATCGCGCGTTCCTCGACCCGGTCCCAGATCGTCGGGATTTTACCGTTCGGGTTCAGCTTCACGTAGTCGGGCGCGTGCTGCTCTTTCTTCGAGAAGTCCACGTTGACCAACTCGTAGTCGATACCCGCCTCGTGCAGGAAGATGAGCGGCTTCCACCCGTTCATCGTGTTGGCGGTGTAAAGGACGATATCAGGCCGCGACATTTTCGACCTCCGCAAAAACGGCACCCAGATGGGCATCAAACCGGGCTAGATCAGCATCGACGTCTGGGTTCTTCATCACGTCATGGGAAGAGAAGGTCGTCAGGGGCGTCATGCCGAAGAACTTCGCGTTCAGGTGCATCGGGCGCAGCAGGTCGTCGACGCTCATGCCCTCGAAGAAGGGCTCTTCAGGGTCGTCGAAGGCTTCGCTCGGGGCGTTGAAGGTGGCAGAGAGCATGTAGCGCGTGCCAGTCAGCGTGCCGCCCATGCCGTAATTCGCCTTGGGCGCCTCGGCGGTACGCCCGTCGCCCGCAGTCAGTCGACCGTCCATCCCGACGGTATAGACCTCATCCATGTATTTCTTGAACGACCACGGCACCCCCATCCAGTTCACCGGAAACTGCATGATGACCGTGTCGGCCCAGCGGTGGCTTTCGACCTCGGCCTCGACGTCATAACCGTCGGCCACGGTCGTAATGCGCACCTCGTGGCCTTGCGCTTCCAGATGGTCTTTCGCCCGCTTGGCGAGAGTCGCGTTCAGCCCGCCGGGCGCAAATGCGTACGGTTGGGCGCCGTTCAGGATCAGGATCTTGCTCATCTTCTTCGTCCTTGTCTGTTTATTCCGGGCCGCTTGACACGCGGCGCGCTCGAGACGAAATTGCGGGCGCAAGGAACTAAGATCAACCAGTATACTTTTTGTAACCTGCAAAAAACAGGAGAGACATGCCGTGGAGGCACGAGTTGAAGAAGACGCAAAGGGCCGCAGACACGTTCACGACGCATGTGTCGAGCCTTGCGCCATCGAACGCGGGATGCGGATCATCGGCGGCAAATGGACCGGGTCGATCCTTTGGCATCTCAAGGATGGGCCGGTCCGGTTCAACGACCTTGCACGGATGGTCGGCGGCGCATCGAAGAAGATGATCACCGAACGGCTGCGCCAGTTGGAAGTGCAAGGCTTGGTGACTCGTGAAGTCATGGATACCGCGCCGGTATCAGTGCAGTACCAGATCACCGAGTTGGGCTGCACGGCGCTCGGGTTTCTCGACGAACTTAGGAAATGGAGCGAAAGCCTGCCCCAGCATATCTCCGATGTCTAAACTGGTGCGTCTGAAGCCCGACCCGATCCCGGCCATTCATCCGGTACCGGAGTACGCCGCAACGGGGGATTTGGCGGAGGTCTACGAGCGGACCAAGGATGGCCTCAGGGTTCCCTGGATGGGCGTTGTTGCAATGGCCTTCGCTCACTATCCGCGCTTTTACGAGACGCTCTGGTCGGCCCTTAAGCCCGTTGTCAGCTCAGATGCTTTCATCCGCGCGTGCCACGACCTGCGCGACCAGGCGGAACAGGAAGCGGCCGCACTTTTGCCGTCGTCTATCTTGGGACGGCTCGGCGAAATGGGCTACGATCAGCGCGAATTCGAGGAGATCCGAGCCTGCAATGAGATCTTCTCGGTCGGAAACATGCCATATCTTCTCATGGCGTCGTTGGCGCGCTTGGTCCTCGAGGGCGGTGAATGGCCCGTCGGCGCCGTTGCGAGCAGGACGCCCGAACCGTGCCGAGATGCGCCAAAACCTGTTCTGATCGAGCCCCACCACGCCGACGCGACCATTTCCGCACTCTATACCGACATCCAGGGCACGCTCGGGCTGCCTTTCGTCAACACCGACTATCGCGCCTTCGCCCGCTGGCCGAGTTACTTCGCCCCTGCATGGGCCGACCTGAAACGTGCCGTGGTACGCGATGACTACGAGCATCACGTTGCCCGGGTCCACGACAGGGCCGTCGTACTGGCCGCGAGTCTTCCGAACCCCACTAGGCTTTCGAGCGACGCGCTTCGCGAGGCCGCCGCAGCAGATGCCACCTGCGAAGAAGTCCTGGCCGTCGCCCGCCTGTTCCAATGGCTGCTGCCCGGACTTGCACTCAACGTCGCCTATCTAAGGGAGCAACTCATCGATCTCCGTGTTATCGAACAGCTCGCTCGCTGAAGAGAAACCGCAAAAAAATTGAGAAACCAAAATATTATCAATGCCCTTGATGCTGGAGAAGGTTCGACCCCGGTCCCATCCCCTCCGCCACTTGCCCCAGCGAAAGCGTTCTCTCGATCCGGCTGCGGCCGGATTTTTTCGTGTTTTCAAAGGGGTTTGCGTGACAGGTGACCTGCCCCCGCGAAACCCCTCACCGTAATGTAGAGTTTGCGCCAACCCTGAAGGAGCAGACACACGCGAAAGAGCCGTTTCACCGAGGCGCAGATCATCGGGATGATCAAGGAGCAGGAGGTGTCAACGGCGGCGCAAAATCCGGCCAAGGGGCGGAGCAAAAGTCGGCCAGTCTGGACGTGACCGGCGCCTTGGCAAACGTGCTCCCCATATAGCTGACGGTTGCCAAGGCGCCTTGGTCTATCAGGACCGATTTCGGTGATGTTTCAGGATTTCTGCCGTGCCTTGCTCTGTGCCAGCCGATAGCTGTCGCCGTTCATCTCCAGGATGGCGACGTGGTGGGTCAGGCGGTCCAGCAAAGCCCCTGTCAGGCGCTCTGTTCCGAAGGTTTCCGTCCACTCGTCGAAGGGCAGGTTCGAGGTGATCAGGATGGAGCCACGCTCGTATCGCTGGGAGATCAGTTCGAACAGAAGCTCGGCGCCGGTCTTGCTGAGAGGCACGAAGCCCAGCTCGTCGATGATCAGAAGTTTCTGCTTCACCAGTTGCTTCTGAAGCCGCAGGAGCTGGCGCTCGTCTCGCGCTTCCATCAGCTCGTGAACGATGGCGGCGGCGGATGTAAACCGAACGGCCATCCCTTTCTGGCAAGCGGCCAGACCCAGGCCGAGGGCCACGTGGGTCTTGCCGGTGCCGCTTGGACCAAGGGCGATAACGTTCTCGCAGCGGTCTATCCATTCACAGCGTGCGAGTTCCAGAACCTGCATCTTGTTGAGCGACGGGATTGCGGCGAAGTCGAAGCTGTCCAGGCTCTTTGTGGCCGGGAATTTCGCTGCCTTGATCCGGCGTTCGATCATCCGCCTTTCCCGGTCGATGAGCTCCAGTTCGATCAGGCGGGCAAGGAACTGGACGTGGTCTCGTCCTTCGGCGGCGCAAAGCCTGGCCTGCTTGTCGTATTCCCGCAGGATGGTCGGCAGCTTCAACTTCTTGAGCTGATGGTTCAGCAGGATCTGCGGCGCTTCCGTCATGTCGTGCCACCGGTTGTCAGGCACATGTGCTGGTCGGAGACGTCGTCTGCACTTCGGCGCGTGGCAGGTACGGATAGACCTCCAGATCGAGCCGCGGTGGCCGCCGTTCGATCCGACACAGCACCAGATGCTTCACGGCGTCGAAGCTGATTGTCCCCATCTGGAGGGCTGTCCGGACTGCGGCATGAACCTCCTCCATCTCGAAGCTTTCGAGCAGCCGTAGGACCTGCACGTATTCGCGCCGGCCGGCTTTCAGCATGCGTACCTCCATCAGCTTCTGAAGGGTGGTGAATGCCTTGGGAAGATCCCATCCGGTCAGCGGAGCCGCCTGCTCGAAAGCGCCAATCTTCTTCTCCAGCAATGGCAGGTAGTGGATCGGATCGAAGACCATGCCCTCGCGGTCGTAGCTGCGAACATGTCGTGCGATGATCTCGCCGCCACAGCCGATGACCACCCGGTCGACATAGGCGCGGATCCATACATCCCGGTGCCCGTAGGCAACCGGCACGGAATAATCGTTGGTCTTGTAGCGCACCAGCGCGAGCGAGCTGACGCGGCCCGATGCCTGATCACAGGCTTCAAAGGAAGTTGCAGGAAGCGTCGCCATCGTCTCCAGATCGCGCCGGAGCCTCTCGCCAATCGTCTCGCTGTGCCCGCGCAGCTTGTCATTCTGGCGTTTCCGGCACTGCTCTTCGAGCCAGTCGTTGAAAGCATCCCACGTCGGTAAGTTCGGGATCGGCACCATGAAGTTGCGCCGGGAGTATCCGACCAACCCCTCCACCGATCCTTTGTCATTGCCCTTGCCGGGGCGCCCATATCGATCCCGGATCACGTAGTGAGACAGCATCTCGCTGAACAGCTTCGCGCGCCTGCGTGTCCCGTCCGGTTCGATCCTGGCCACCAGACAGCGGTCGTTGTCGTAGAGAATCGACAGAGGTACGGCACCGAAGAACGCGAAAGCGTGGACATGCCCATCCATCCAGGCCTCCGCTGTCGCTGCCGGATATGCACGGACGTAGCAGGCATCGCTGTGCGGCAGATCCAGGGCAAAGAAGTGAGCCTTCTGTTCGACACCGCCGATCACCACCACCGCTTCGCCGAAATCGGCTTGGGCATGGCCCGGTGCGTGCGTCAGAGGAACGAACACTTCACGATTCCGCCGTCCGTGCTCCCGCACATAGTCCTTGATGATGGTGTATCCGCCCGCGAAGGCGTGCTCGTCGCGCAGCCGTTCGAAGATCCGCTTGGCGGTATGCCGCTGCTTGCGCGGTCGCTCACGATCCTCCGACAGCCACTGGTCGATAACCCCGGTGAACCCATCCAGTTTGGGCCGCCGGATCGGTGCTGACCGCCGATAGCCGGGTGGGATCGAAAAGGTCAAAATCTTCCGAACGCTGTCACGAGATATCCCGAAATGCCGGGCAGCTTCACGCTGGCCCATGCCCTCGGCACAGGCCAGACGAACCTTGCGATACAAATCCAGGGTGCAGATCCTCCCGCCCTCCCTCCGTCAAAAAAGAAAGGGCAAAGGTGGACGACTTTTACGCCGCCCGCAGCAGGCTCATCCCGCCGCTACCGTGGCCGACTTTCTCACCGCCGCTCTCAACCATGAATATGGACGGTCCCGTGAACTCGATGAACAAAGAGTTCGGGCCGCTCTATGCCGACATGGTGAACAAGCTTGAGGCCGAAGCGGGGCTGAAAGGCGTCATTCTGACCTCGGGCAAAGAGACGTTCTTTGCCCTGACCTCGGGCAAAGAGACGTTCTTTGCAGGGGGTGACCTCAACCGGCTGGTGGCGGTCGAGCCGGATCAGCTGCAGGACCTGTTTGACGAGGTCGAAGGCATGAAGGCCGATATGCGGCGTCTGGAAAACCTGCCGGTTCCGGTGGTCGCCGCGATTAACGGGGCAGCTTTGGGTGGCGGGTATGAGCTGTGCCTTGCCTCGAACTATCGGATCGCCGCCGACAACCCGAAATCCAAGATCGGCCTGCACGAGGTCACGCTGGGCCTGTTGCCCGGTGGCGGCGGCGTGGTGCGCTTGACCTGTCTGCTGGGACTGGAAGCGGCGATGCCGTTCCTGCTGGAAGGCAAGCAATTGCCCCCTGCCGCAGCCCTGAAGGCGGGGCTGGTGCATGAGGTTGTCGAGGCGGACGCCCTGCTGACCCGCGCCCGCGAATGGATCCTGTCCGTTCAGGTCGACGAGGCGGCGGCAACGCAACCCTGGGACACCAAGGGCCATCGCATTCCCGGTGGCGGGTCGAACTCGCCCAAATTGGCCCCCAAGATTGCGGGGGCTTCGGCGATGCTGTTCCAGAAAACTCGCGGCCTGCTGCCTGCGCCAGCCAGGATTCTGGACGTCATGGTTGAAGCGGGCAAGCAGGATTTCGATACGGCGCTGCGTTATGAAACCCGCCAGTTCTGCGCGCTGCTTGTGTCACCCGAAGCGAAGAACATGATTTCAACCTTCTTCTTTGGTCTGGGTCAGGTCAATGGCGGTGCCAGCCGCCCCAAGGACATCCCGCGCAGCAAGGTCAAGAAGCTGGGCATTCTGGGTGCCGGGATGATGGGACAGGGGATCGCCTATTCCTCGGCCATGGCAGGCATTGAGGTTGTGTTGAAGGATATGACGCAAGAAGCTGCAGATCGCGGCAAAGCCTATACCGAGAAACTGCTGGCAAAACGTGTACAGCGGGGCCGCATGGACGAGGCAAAAGCCGCCGAGGTTCTGGGCCGGATCAAAGCCAGCGAAGATATGGAAGACTTGCGCGGCTGCGACATGATCATCGAGGCGGTCATTGAAAAGATCGAATTCAAGGACAAGGTGATCGCCGAGACCGAAGAGTATCTGGCCGAGAACGGGGTCTGGGGCTCGAACACCTCGACCCTCCCGATCACGCGGCTGGGGTCCAAGGCGCAGAACCCGAAGAACTTTGTCGGCCTGCACTTCTTCTCGCCGGTTGACAAGATGCCGCTACTGGAGATCCTCACGGGCGAGGAAACCTCGGACGAGACGCTGGCGCGCGCGTTCGACTTTGCCCAGCAAATCCGCAAGACGCCGATTATCGTCGGTGACAAGACGGGTTTCTACACCTCGCGCGCCATCGGCACGAAGATCATCGAAGGTGTGCAACTGGTTGCCGAGGGGCATGATCCCCTGCGGGTGGACAACCTGTCCAGACTGATCGGGATGCCCACCGGGATGCTGTCGCTGCTGGACGAAGTTCAGATCAAGCTGGTGACGGATATCTATCGCACGCAGATTGAAATGGGCCTGCTGGACCCTGCCGAAGAACAAAACCCCGAGGCGCGGGCGATGCTGGCGGACATGCTGGACAATCATGACCGCCATGGCCGCGCGACCGGCAAGGGGTTCTACGACTACGCAGACGGCGGCAAGACGATCTGGTCCGGCCTGTCCAAATGGCGCAAGGACGATGCCGAGATTTCGGATCGCGACATTCAGGACCGCATCCTGTTCCGCCCGGTTCTGGAAAGCCTTCGGTGTCTGGAAGAAGGCGTTCTGCGCAGCGCCGCCGATGGCAATATCGGGTCGATCATGGGCATCGGCGCACCAGTCCATACCGGGGGCTATACCCAGTATGTGAAACCGGGGGCTATACCCAGTATGTGAACACCTATGGCCAGGATCGGTTCATCGCCCGCTGTGAAGAACTGGCCGACAAATACGGCCCGCGCTTCCGGCTGCCCGCGGCCGTACTCGGAATGACTGCGCTTGGCCTTGCGTCGGTCAACATGTCAGAGGGGCTTGGATCCGTGCTGGCCGAGGGGCAATCGACCTGGCCCTACTGGGCGCAGACCGGTATGATCGCAGGCCTTTGGGTCATTCTGACAGTGCTGTATGTCAAGCAGTCAGACACCTGACCTTCGTGTGCCAACGCCGACGGCGACCGCCATCGGTGGTGATGTCAATCTCAGACATATGCACGTGCTTAGGGCTATCCTTATGCCTCCTTGGTCAAGCCAAGGTGTCCGGTTGAAACGGGGGCCAGTTCACCCATAGCGCGGTTTTCTGGGCACCTGGGTATTCGATCAGGTGGATATTGATCGGGGTGGTCATGGTGATCGAACACAGTTTTTTGCCGCCCGGATTGCCCAAAGGCAGAACCGGCGGGGCGCTACCAGTCGCGTGGACGTGTGCGGTCAAGCTCGGGGCTGATCGGGATGAACTCTTCCTCATCCCCCGGAGGCAGCCTGAAGGGGCCGTTCGACCAATCCGCCGCCTTCCAGTCTTCCTTGGCCTGCTCGATCCTATCCTTCGAGGAGGACACGAAATTCCACCAGATATAGCGTTGCTCGTTCAGCGTCGCGCCGCCAAGCGCCATCAGGCGCGCGCCCAGTGGTCCGGCCTTGACCGAAATGCGGTCGCCGGGACGAAAGACCATCATGCGACCGGCCTCGAATGTGTCACCGCTGACCTCGATGCTGCCTTCGGACACGTAGATGCCACGATCCTCGTGATTGTCGGGCAACGGGAAGGCGGCGCCGGGCTGAAGGATAACGTCAAGATAGAAGGTCTCGGATTGCATGGTGACCGGGCTGGATTTGCCATAGGCGTCGCCCAGGATCAGTCGGGCAATGGCGCCGCCGTCCTGAAACTGCGGCAGCGCGGCCTCTTTGTGATGCTCGAAATCCGGCGCCATCTCCTCGCGGTCTTCGGGCAGGGCGATCCAGGTCTGGATGCCGAACAGCTTGTGGCGCCCGGCGCGGGTTGCGTCGCTGGTGCGCTCGGAATGGGTCATGCCGCGGCCTGCCACCATCCAGTTGACCTCGCCGGGATAGATCATCTGGTGGGTGCCAAGACTGTCGCGATGCTCAAACTCGCCCTGATACAGATAGGTCACGGTCCCAAGGCCGATATGCGGGTGTGGACGCACGTCGATCCCGCCATCGGTGATGAACTCGGCTGGGCCCATTTGGTCAAAGAAGATGAAGGGCCCCACCATCTGCCGTGCTGGCGAGGGCAGTGCCCGCCGTACCTCGAACCCGCCGATGTCACGGGCCCGGGGAATGATCAGCGTGTCGATGTCGTCCACCTGCCCGGCTTTCGGGCAGATCGGTTCGATGGTGGGGTTCCAGCTCATTTTTGTCCTCCTACAGCGCCATGTCGAACAGCAGGAATTCGCTGTTGTCCATTGCAGAGATTGCGACCTTGTTAACATCGGCAAGGGCAAGCCCGTCACCGGATTCCAGCGGTTGGTCTTTGACCGTCACAAGGCCTTTGATGACCTGCACCCAGACGCCACGCTTCTTTTTCAAGGGCAGTTCCACCTGCGCGTCGCTGCGCAGTTTGCTGGCGTAAAGGTTAACGTCGGCATGGATGGAAATCGAGCCGTCCCGCCCGTCATTCGAGGCCACCAGACGCAGATTTCCGTCCAGATCATCATAATGCTCCTGCGCATAGCTGGGTTTCAGCCCTTGCTGGTCGGGCATGATCCAGATTTGCAGGAAATGCACCGGGTCGGTTTTTGAAGCGTTGTATTCGCTGTGGACCACGCCGGTGCCTGCGCTCATCCGCTGCACATCACCCGGTTTGATTTCCGCGACCTGACCCATCGAATCGCGGTGCTCCAAGGCGCCTTCCACGACATACGAGATGATCTCCATGTCGCGGTGCGGGTGCGCGCCGAAGCCACGGCCCGGGGCCACGCGGTCCTCGTTGATCACGCGCAATGGGCCAAAACCCATGTGATTGGGATCATAATAATCAGCGAAGGAAAAGCTGTGTTTGCTTTTCAACCAGCCGTGGTCAGCATTGCCACGGGCGTCAGAGGGACGAAAGTGTTTCATGGTGTTTCCTCTCGGGGATTTCCCCGGTTCAAGATGACAGGACGTCAGCCCATTCAGGGTGACGTTTGAATTGCGCGGCAGCATAGGGGCAAAGCGGCAGTACCTTTTTGCCAGCAGACCGCGCATCGGTGATCGCGCGCTCGACCAAGGCCAGACCGATGCCCTGTCCGCGATAGGCGTCAGGCACCCCAGTGTGATCAATGATGATCATGTGATCCCCGGCCTTAGAGTAAGTCAGCTCGGCCTCGGGTCCGCCATCGGTGGCAAAGCTGTAGCGCCCTTTGGTGTCGGTGGCTTGATGATGAATATTCACGTGCAATTCTCCGGTTCACCCGCCGCTGGCATCAGTGCTGCGTTGGTTGATCCAAAGATACGCCTTATCCGCCGCGCAGGTAGCCCCCGGCATTGAGATTGTCCATTGCGATTTCTGCAACAATAATGCGAGTCTCCACGTAATATCAGCGCAATCAGCCGGGGATTATCGCCAATGGCAGGACAAATCGAACGCATCCGTGTGTTCCTTCGCGTGGCCGAGCTTGAAAGTTTCGCCGCCGCGGCGCGCGATCTTGGCGTCAGCCGCTCGATCGTGACCCGCTATGTCGGGGAACTGGAGGATGAACTGGGCGTGCAGCTGCTGGTGCGCACGACACGGAAGGTTTCGCTGACCGTGGCCGGGCAGGTCTATCTGGATCGCACGCGGCCTCTGGTCGAAGATCTTGACCGGGCAAAGGATCTGGTCAAGCAGCAGCAGGACACGTTGTCAGGGGATTTGAGGGTCAGCGCACCGGTCTCTTTCGGCCAGCGGTTCCTGCCCGACATTTTGCATGAATTCCATCTCGCCCACCCCGACGTTCAGGTGAAGATCGAGATGACTGACCGCTTTGTCGATCTCATTGACGAGGGCTATGACATGGCCCTGCGGATTTCCGGGCCACCGTCGGGAGTTTCCAATATCTGGCGCAAGATCGCCGGCGTGCCGCGCAGTATCGTGGCCTCCCCAGCCTATCTCGAGACAGCAGGAACGCCGCAACATCCCGGCGACCTCGCCGATCACGCGTTTTTGGCCTACAGTCACTTTCCGGGCGGGACCGCGCTGCAACTTTCACACCAGGAAACCGGAGAGACCACGGCAGCTGCGCTCAATCACTGGTTCGAAACCAACAGCGGCGAAGTGATCGTCGCGCTGGCCGACAGGGGGTGCGGCGTCGCGCTGATGCCGAATTTTCTGATGTCCGACGAGCTGAAAAACAGGCGCCTGCTGCCCCTGCTGGACGACTGGTCGGCGCCGGAGATCTGGCTGACGGCCTATTATCCGCCCTACGACAAGATGCCCGCCAAGGTGGCCGCCTTCACCAGTTTCGTCGAGGATATGGTCACCGTAAATCCCGACATGCTGAAATAGGCATAAAGAACGGGCGGCCCGCAGGCCGCCCGCTCGGTTCTTGGAGGGAGGAGGGAGAGTGAGGGAATTCAGGCCTGAACGCGGGCGTCGACCGACAGGACCCCGGCGCCATAGGCGAAGACGAAGCCCAGACCTCCGGCAACCGCCAGGTTCTTCCAGAAGTGGATCATCTCGTTCTGTGCGGTCATGCCTTCCATGCCCGAGCCCGGGATCAGGTGGAACAGCACGCCGGCGATCACGGTGAACCCGCCCAGAAGAAAGGCCACCAGCCGCGTTTGATACCCCACCAGCAGCAGCAGGCCGCCGCCCAGTTCAAGCAGGATGACCAGCGGCAGCAGCCCGCCGGGTACGCCCATCATTTCCATGTAGCCGGCGGTGCCTTCGTAGCCGGCGATCTTTCCGTAACCTGCGCTGATGAACAGCACGGCGATCAGCACCCGGCCGATGGCGGGGGCAATGTTCTGCAGAGATTTGATCAGTTGGTCCATTGGTTTGCTCCGTGTTCGCATTCGATCTGACATCGATCTAACGGGGGCGGCGCCCTGGCAGAAGTCAGGCAATGCGCAATTGATTGTTGCAAAAAATAGCGCAAATCACCTTGCACATAGTCTTTCCACCCAACAAGCGCACCGTTCAGCGTAAATCTCGCAACAATCAATTGCGCGTTTTGCACGTTCCTCTCTCTCGCCCGGCGCCACATATTCCGGCCAGCAACAAAAGGAATTCACCCATGGGTCTTCTGATCGACGGCATCTGGCACGACAGCTGGTACGACACGAAAAAATCTGGCGGCAAGTTCCTGCGCGAGGACGCGCAGTTCCGCAACTGGATCACACCGGATGGCGCCGCCGGTCCTTCGGGTGCGGGCGGGTTCGCGGCCGAGACCGGGCGCTATCACCTCTATGTCTCGCTTGCCTGTCCCTGGGCGCACCGCACGGTGATCGTCCGCAAGCTCAAGGGGCTTGAGGACCTGATCGGCCTGACCGTAGTGCATCCCCACATGCTGGAAAACGGCTGGGAATTCGACAAGGACACTGGCGGCGACCCCATCGGCGGACATGACTTCCTGCATCAGGTCTACACCAGCGTTGTTCCGGACTATACCGGTCGCGTCACGGTGCCTGTGCTTTGGGACAAGAAGACCAACACGATCGTCAGCAATGAATCGTCGGAAATCATCCGGATGTTCAACAGCGCCTTCGATCATCTGACAGGGAACAGGCTGGATTTCTATCCCGAAGCGCTGCGCAGCGACATCGACGCGCTCAACGACTTCGTCTATCCGCACATCAACAACGGCGTCTACCGAGCCGGTTTCGCCACCACGCAAACGGCCTACGAAGAGGCCTTCGACAACCTGTTCGCGGCCCTGGACGAGATCGAGGCACGCCTCGCCACAAGCCGCTTCCTGATCGGTGGCACCCAGACCGAGGCCGACTGGCGCCTGTTCACCACCCTGATCCGGTTCGACGCGGTCTATCACGGGCACTTCAAGACCAACCTGAAACGGATCGAGGATTATCCCAACATCTCAAACTACATGCGGGATCTCTATCAGACGCCGGGCGTGGCCGGGACGGTGGGTTTCCGGCATATCAAGGAGCACTACTACGTCAGCCAACGCACGATCAATCCGACGCAGGTGGTCCCGAAGGGGCCGGTGCTGGACTACGCCCGGCCTCACGACCGCGCGCGGTTGGCAGCGGCGGCCTGACAGGGCGCGAGGGTCCATCGAATTCGTCTCAACGCCGGTCGGAAAACAGGTGCCGATCCAACTGATCGACAACCGCATCGGCCAGATCCGGAATCTGGCCGACGCGGCGTCTGACCTGGTAACAGGCGGAGACATCGTGCCGGAATCCTACGGCGCAAAGCTCAATGCCGCCGGTTGACCCGGTTTGCGCATTAACCTCGCGCAGATGACGATCAGAATCTTGAGCCTTTCTGGGCGTTGCAACAGTCTGCGTGCCGCCCAGTCCAGCGCCTCACCGTCAACATATTCCTTGAGGGCCTCTGGAGACAGAATCGCGCATATACTGTCCCCCGCTGCGGGGCCGCAAGGTTTCCGCATCAGCAATAGTTGCAAGAGCAAAGGGTGGCTCCTTCCCGCAACCTTTAGATCCGGGTTCTCATCTACGCTGCGAAATAAATGAACGGCCGGTTTTCACGCCGCTCAGCGGCGTTGAAAACGATGCGGTCGCGGCAATCTTTCTGCTTCGTGCGCTTGCAGCGAAAATTTAAAACTTCTGCTGAGGGCTCGGAGCGGTCGATCTTCGCGCCGCGGCATGCGAGCGACTGTCAGGCAGGGACGTCCGTCATTCTCGGCCCACAGAAGACATTCGACGCACGTGACGGTGCCGCAGTGCAGCTTCACCAGAGCAGCCTTTTGATGTCAAAGCAACAACCCTGGCGAGGGCACTGTCAAGTTGAGCGGCTTGATCGGTGCAGGGCGGCCGCGTAGCGTTTTGTAATGACCAGACCGAACCTGTTTCGCGGCTTTCGAACGAGCCCGGAAATCATCCGCCTGGCGGTGATGATGTACGTCCGCTTCCCACTGTCGCTTCGGAACGTCGAAGACCTGCTGCACGAGCGCGGGATCGACGTCAGCTACGAGACGATCCGGTTCTGGTGGCACCGGTTCGGCCCGGTCTTTGCCTCGGAGATCAGGAAACGCCGGATCGGCACGATGCGATCGAGCCGCTGGCAATGGCACCTCGACGAGGTCTTCGTGAAGATCAATGGCGAGACGCATTACCTGTGGCGTGCCGTGGACCACGAGGGCGAAGTGCTGGAAAGCGTCGTGACGAAGACACGGGACAAGAAGGCTGCTCTGAAATTCATGAAGAAATTGATGAAGCGCCATGGCAAGCCGGACCGCGTCGTCACCGACAAGTTGCGCTCCTATGGTGTCGCCATGAAAGTGATTGGGAATGCCGATCGGCAGTGTACGGCGCGCTGGTTGAACAATAGAGCCGAGAACTCACACCAACCATTCCGACGAAGAGAGCGGGCGGGTTGAACCGCCCCGGGTTTGCCGTAGGCTGATTGTCGTTAGTTACGCGGCTATGTTTTCAGTTTCCAGAGCTGCGTAGAAGTTCGCTTCTGCTTCGGCTGGCGGGATGTTTGGACCTGTCGCGGTTTGGTACCGCTCCTTTGAGGCCGGCCACATGAGGCTGACATGGGGTGCGACAGAGGCGGTCACCTAGGCTCAGGACTCATAGCCAATAGATGACGGTTGCAGCCAGAGCGATGGCGGAGAAAAAGGCCTTCGGGCATCGGTCGTATCTGGTTGCGACACGGCGCCAGTCCTTGAGCCTGCCGAACATGATCTCGATGCGGTTGCGCCGTTTGTATCGTCGCTTGTCGTATTTCACGGTCGTCTTGCGTTGTTTTCGGCCGGGGATGCAGGCGCTTATCCCTTTGTCCTGCAGTGCTTCTCGGAACCAATCGGCGTCGTAGCCCCGGTCCCCGAGCAGCCAGTCGACATCTGGCAGGCTGCTGAGCAGCGCCCGTGCCCCGATGTAATCGCTGACCTGTCCGGCGGAGACGAAGAAGCTGATCGGGCGGCCTTTGCTGTCGCAGATGGTCGCGCAGGATTGCGCGCTGATCGGGGTTGACTTAACAGCGCACCGCCTTGATGATGTAACTGTATAGTTACTAAAGCTAACTCGCGAAATGCTTTCGTGCGGCTAGAGGATGTCATTAATAACGCGACATTCCGACCTTGCCGGCACGCGCCTTCTATCGGGTTGGCTCGGAGAGTGCCGATCCGATCCGCGGGCAAGGATTACCGTCTCCGTCATTCTTGCCCGCGCCCTTCACGACCCAGACGCAGGACATCGCCATGCCGATCAGCCAGACCAGTAAGATCATCACGCCGGAAACCGCTGCGACACTGGTCGCCTCCGCGCTCGATCATGCCAAGACAAACGGATGGGAGGTTGCGGCGGCAACCGTTGATCCATTCGGCTATCTCGTGGCCTTCGGGCGGACTGACAACGTTGCGCCGCCGATCGGGGAATTCGCCTTGGACAAGGCCTACACCGCGGGAACCTTGCGCAAATCGACCAGGGCCTTTGGACAGCGCATGGCCAGCGACCCGACCCTGTCGCTTGGTCTCAACACGCGGCAACGGTTCATGGCCTGGGGTGGCGGGGTTGCCATCTTCGAAGGCGAGAATTGCATTGGCGGCTTCGGCGTCTCGGGCGCGCAGGATCACGAGGACATTTCCTGTGCCGAAGCCGCGATCCGAGCTTTGGGGCTGGACCCGCGTTGAGCTTTACGGATCGACGCAGACGAGGCGCATGATGGTCTGGATATTGAACTCGATGCGGGCCTCCAGCGCCTCCTTCTCCATCATTTTCCGGTCGAACAGAAGCGCGCCGGTGTAGCGGTTCGTGAGATAATAGTAGTTGACCGCCGCGATGGTGATGTTGAGTTGAACCGGGTCGATGCCCGGGCGGAAGACGCCCTCGGCTACGCCCCGGTCCAGCAGTTCTTCGACCATGTCGACAAAGCGCCGCTGCGCCGGGCCGACGCGCTCGGACTTCTTCAGATGCCGTGCCTTGTGCAGGTTCTCGGAGTTGACCAGCGTTATGAATTCGGGGTTTTTGAGATAATATTCCCAGGTGAAACGTACCAGTTTCTCCAGCGCCTCCCGCGCCGAAAGGTCTTCCAGCCGGAGTTTCCGCTCGGCGGCGCGGATGTCGAGATAGGCCTCTTCCAGAACGATGAGGAACAGATCCTCCTTGTTGCCGAAGTAGTGATAAATCATCCTCTTGTTGGCCTTGGCACGCTCGGCGATCTCGTCGATCCGGGCGCCGCCGAGACCATTCTTGGCAAATTCCTTTTTCGCCGCAGCAAGGATCCGGGCCCGCGTTTCGTCGGCATCGCGTCGCTTTTTCACCGGCTTTTCCATTAGCATTCTCCTGCCTTGGCGCATCTCTGCCTCTCAGTACTCCTAGCGAAAGGGACGTTAGCGGTCAAAGCGCTAGGCGCAGGCGCGTGTTGATCACATCCCTGACGACAATCATGGCTCGGGGCTTGACGATTCGGCAAATAATAAAGTAACTAGTTAGTGCGTTAAGGTTCGGCTGATCCAGATCCGCGACCATCGGTTCGGAGGGGCGATGGGGCGGATGCCCGAATGAGATGGCACACACGGAAAACAGGGAGGAGACCCATGTCCACGTTCATCAAGGATTTCATCGAGAAAGAGAAACTCAGCCGCCGGAACTTCCTTCTGGCCTCGGCCTACGGAATCTCCGGCGCCGCGGCGATGAAGATGTTCGGCCCGTCACCGGTCATGGCGGCCACCTATGACGACCCGACCATCGCGTGGTCGTACCGCAACCGCACCAACCCCTACTGGAACGAGATCGTTTCGGGGGGCGAAGCCTTTGTCGAAAGCCTCGGCAAGCCCGCGGACGCAATGGTCCACCTGATCAACGAAGGTTCGTCGGAAAAATCCCTCGGCGATGTCAAGTCCCTGCTGGCCAAGACCAATGGCGAATTGGCGCTGGCCATAGACACCAACGATGCGCCCAATGCGCGACCCGTGGTCGAAGCCTGCGCCGAGGCGGGGGCCTATGTGTCGACAATCTGGAACAAGACCGACGACCTGCACCCGTGGGACTTCGGCGACAACTACGTCAGCCACATGACCTGGTCGGACGTGGGCCCGGCGGAACAGACCGCGCGCATCCTGCTCGACGCGATGGGCGGAGAGGGCGGTGTCGTCCATCTTGGTGGCATCGCGTCGAACAACCCCGCCATCGAGCGGTTGCAGGGTCTGAAGAACGCGCTGAAGGACTACCCCGACGTGGAGCTTCTGGCCGCCGAGCCCGCCGACTGGGACACCCAGAAGGCCAACCGGGTGATGAGCGCCTTCCTGACCCGCTACGGCGACGAGATCAAGGGGGTCCATTGCGCCAACGACACCATCGCCTACGGCGTGCTGGAAGCGCTGCGCGCCGAGGGGATCGAGGATATGCCCATCGTCTCTTACGACGGGAACCCGCAGGCGGTCGAACTCGTCGGTGAGGGCAAGATCCTGGCGACTGTCTTCACCAATCCGCACTGGGGCGGGGGCATCACCGCGGCGCTGGCCTACTATGCCGCGACCGGCCATTTCAAACCGTCGGAAGAGCCGCCGGAGCACCGCGAGTTCTACGGCCCGACGATCTTGGTGACGCCGGATGAGGCGCTGCATTTCAAGCAGACCTACATCGACAGCACGCCGACATACGACTGGAAGGACTTCTGGAGCCCGACGGGCGGCCAGATCCAGTACAAGTAAGTCCTGCGCGGCGGCCGCACCCAGTGGCCGCAGCCTTGCCCTTTTCCCACACCTACCCATCGGAGGCGCCCCGTGAGCGGCCAAATCTCCAGGGAAGCCCTTCTCAAATGGGCCCCGCTGATCGTCCTATTGGTGCTGATCGCGTTTTTTACCGTGATGGAGCCCCGGTTCTTTTCGGTTCGCAACCTCGCGCGGATCGCGATTGCTTCATCGCCGGCACTGATGGTGGCGGTCGGCGTGACCTTCATCATCATCATGGGGTCCATCGACTTGTCGATGGAAGGCACCGTGTCGGTCGCCGCCGTGGTTTTTGCCTTCGCCTTTATGGGCATGGGGGGCACGGTTTTGGGCCTGGGTATTCTCGCCCTGCCGCTGGCCATCCTGGTGGGCGCGGTGATCGGGCTGATCAACGGGCTGGTGCATGTCAAGCTCAAGATCCCTTCTTTCATGGCCTCGCTCGCCATGGGCTTTGTCGGCACCGGGTTTGCGCTCCTGCTGACCGGCGGTGACCGCATCCGCGTCCAGGACGAGGTCTTTCGCGGGTTGTTGACCGAACGCTGGTTCGGCTTTCCGGTAATGGTCTACGTGGCGGGGCTGTTCCTGCTGGTGGCGTGGTTCATTCAGGCGCGCACGACGCTGGGCCGCAATATCTATGCCGTCGGCGGCGGCGAAGAACTGGCCCATGCCTCGGGCCTCAACGTGAACCGGGTGCGGGTGACGGCCTTTGCGCTGGCCGGCATCTTCTACGCGGTGGGCGCACTTCTGGCGGTGGGCCGGATCGGAATCGCTGAGACCGCGACCGGCAACAACTTCATGTTCATCTCGATTACGTCGGTCGTTGTCGGCGGCACCGCGCTCTGGGGCGGGATAGGTGGCGTTTGGAATACGCTGGTCGGCGTGCTGATCGTCAACGTCATCGGCAACGGCATGGTGGTGATCGGCCTGCCTGGCTACGTGCAGGATGGCGTGCTGGGCGCGCTGGTGATTGCCGCGGTGGTGCTCTCCACCGACCGCAAGTCCGTCGCCTTCGTGAAATAGGGGGAGGCACAGATGTACCAACTCAACCAAGTCGACAAGAAATTCCCGGGCGTGCACGCGCTGAAGGCTGTCGATTTCACAATCGGCCGGGGCGAGATCGTGGGGCTCGTCGGCGAAAACGGCGCCGGCAAGTCGACGCTGATGAAGGTGATCTACGGTGCCTATCAGCCCGATGGCGGAACGATCGAAATCGACGGCCACGAAATGCGGTTCCAGAACCCGCGCCAGGCGATGGAACACGGCATTGGCATGGTGTTCCAGGAACAATCGCTGATCACCAACCTGACGGTGATGGAGAACATCTTCCTCGGGTTCGAGAAGCAGTTCGTCAGATACGGCGTGATCGACTGGAAGGCGATGGCGGCGGCGGCCAAGGCGCAACTGGCCAAGGTCAAGCTGGACATCGACCCGTCGACCGTGACCGCGAAACTGTCCTTTGCACAGCGCCAGCTGGTGGAACTGGCAAAGGTCCTGACGCTGGAGGAACGGGTCGAGGGCGACCTGGTGATCCTGCTGGACGAGCCGACCTCCGTGCTGGCGCGCGAAGAGGTGGAACTGCTCTTCAAGCTCGTGCGCGAGCTGACCAAGCGGGCGTCCTTCATCTTTGTCAGCCACCGCATGGACGAGGTTCTGGAACTGTCCGACCGCGTCTACGTGATGCGGGACGGCGAGGTGGTGGACGTGGTCTCTCACGAAGATGCCAACATCGACGCGATCCAGCACAAGATGGTGGGCCGCGACGTCGACAAGGAATATTACCGCGAGCAGAAGCAGAAGCCGCATGGCGACGAGGTGCTGGTGAGCTTCGACAAGGTGTCGGTGGATCACAAGTATTCCGGCATCAGCTTCGATCTGCACCGCGGCGAGGTACTCTGCCTGGTCGGCACCGAGGGTTCCGGGCGCGAAGCGATCCTTCGCACCATCTTCGGGCTGGAAAAGCCCTCTGCCGGAAGTGTCCGGATCAGACACGAGGAAGTCCGCCAGTTCAGCGCCCAGAACAGCGTGGCCGCGGGCGTCGGCTATGTCCCGCGCGAACGCAAGATCGAGGGCATCGTCGCCGGCATGAACGTCTACGAGAACATCACGCTGAGCCAGATGAAGAACTATGCGGCGGGCGGCGTTCTACGCCTGGGCGAAGAGAAATCGCTGGCCGAGGACTGGGTAAAGCGACTGAAGATCAAGACGCCGAACATCTACAAGGATTGCGGCGGTCTGTCCGGCGGCAACCAGCAGAAGGTCGTTTTGGCCAAGTGGCGCTCGGGCGGGTCGGACATCATCCTGCTCGATCACCCGACACGCGGGCTGGATATCGGCGCCAAGGAAGACGTCTACGACATGGTGCGCGAGATGTCCGAGGCGGGTTCCGGCATCATCCTCGTGGCCGACACTCTGGAAGAGGCCATCGGGCTCAGCCACACCATCCTCGTCCTGAAGGACGGCGAAATGCAAAAGGTCTTTCACGGGCGACCCGGTGACAAGCCGAGCCTCTATGACCTTGTCCACTACATGACCTGAGGCCGACATGAGCATCGAACGTATCAAGCCGCACCTTCCCTGGATCACGCTTCTGATCCTTGTGTTGATCGTCGGCTCCGCCGACGCCAATTTCCTGCGCCCGCAGAACCTGACCTCGATGGTGGCCGACATCATGCCGTTGTTCATCATGGCGCTCGGAATGACCTTCGCCATCTATATTGGCGGCATCGACCTTTCGGCGCAGTCGGTGGCCAACATGACCACCGTGGTGGCGACGATTGCGCTGCCGACGCTGGGCGTCGGCGCGGCGCTGGTCTGCATCTTCGCCGGGCTGGCCTTTGGCGCGGTCTCGGGGTTCATCACCACCAAGCTCCTGGTGCCCTCCTTCGTCTCGACGCTGGCCATCGGCGGCGTGGCCTATTCGACAGCCCAGTACCTGTCGGGCCAGCGCGCGCTATACATGGATGCGACCATGAGGGATGCCTCCTTCGGCTGGATGGTCGGCACCAGCTTCGGCATCCCCAATGAAATCTTCCTGGGCGCATTCCTGCTGCTTGCCACGCTGTTTCTTCAGACGCGAACCACCTTTGGGCGCGCGCTGAAGGCCGTGGGCGCGGGAGAGCTTGCAGCGGTGGCCTCCGGGCTCAGCGTGACGAAGATCAAGATCATGGCCTTCGCCTTGTCCGGAACGCTGGCGGCCATCGCCGGCCTGCTGTTCTCGGTCAAGCTATCGGGCGGCGCGCCGACGCTGGCGAACGGCTTCCTTCTGCCCGCCATCGTTGCGGTGCTGGTGGGCGGCACGCCGTTGACCGGCGGCGTGGGCGGTGTGGTCAATACGCTGGTCGGCACGCTGATCGTCGCGGTGGTCCGCTCCTCGATGCTCTATTTCGAAATCGACGCCACGATGCAGCAGATGGTCTTTGGTATCATCCTGATCATCGCCATCGCCGTCACCATCGACCGCAGCAAGATGCGGATCGTGAAATAGGAGCCGGATGATGATGCAAGCCGCCGTTCTGCAAGAACCCGGGCGCTTCGAGATCGAGGACCGCCCCATTCCGACGCCCGGGCAGGGCGAGGTGCTGATCCGCGTCGCACGCGTGGGTGTCTGCGGCACCGACCTGCATATCTTCCATGGCCATTACGCGGCAGACAGCCTGCCGATGGTGCCGGGGCACGAGTTCACCGGTACGATCCATGCGCTGGGCAAGGGTGTCTCGGGGCTGGCCATCGGCAGCAAGGCGGTGATCGACATGAACATCGGCTGCGGCACCTGCTACTGGTGTCGCCGCAACGAGATCCTGAACTGCCCGGATATGCAGCAGATGGGGATCACCATGGACGGCGCCTTTGCCGAATACATGGCGGTGCCCGCGCGGTTGGTGATCCCGGCACCGGAACACGTGCCGGATGCGGTGCTGGCGCTGACCGAACCCCTGTCCTGCGTGGTGCGCGCGGCGCGCAAGGCGCAGATCACCTTCGGCCAGTCGGTTCTGGTGATCGGGGCGGGGCCGATCGGCAACCTGCATGTGCAGCTTCTCAGGACCATCGGCGCGGCGCCGATCATCGTCACCGACATCTCGCAGCACCGGGTGCAGATGGCGCTGGACTGTGGTGCGGATATCGGTGTGACCGATCCCGACGAACTGAGCCAGACGATCCTCGAAGCGACCGATTGGAGGGGCGTCGACGTGGTGATCGAAAGCGTTGGCCAGCCGGGGCTTTATGCGCAAGCGCTTAGGTTGATGCGCAAGGGCGGGCACCTTGCGGCTTTCGGTTTGACCGGGCCGGACGAAGCGCTGCCGTTGCCGATCCTCGACACGATCCTGCGCGAAAACTCGGTGAAAGGCTCGGTCGCCGGGATGGGGCAGGACATGTACGATGCGCTGACCCTGCTGGTGCATGGCCGGATCGATACCGCGCCCTTTACCCGCGCCGAATACGCGCTGCACGACATCCAGACCGCCTTCGACACGATTGCCGAGCGGCCGCAGGACCTCAAGACGCAGATTGTCATGACCGGGGGAGGAGCGCCATGACCACCGAAAGCTACACGTCGAAGCCGCAAGGAATGATTCCGAACAGTCGCTTTCCGCTGCTGGTGCACCGCAACGCGATACCAGGCGGCGGCACCGAGGCGGTCAAGGCGCGGTTCCGCGAAAACGGCTGGGGCAACAACTGGGAATATCCGGGCGTCTACCACTACGCGCATTTCCACTCGACCAGCCACGAATGCCTCGGCTGCGCGGCGGGCTGGATGGAATTCAACCTGTCGGTGGGCGAGGGCGGCTGGACCAAGGTGCGCGTCGAGGCCGGCGACGTGATCGTCATGCCGGCGGGGGTGAGCCACGAGCACATCGGCGCGTCGGGCGACATCATGATGTGCGGCGGCTACGCCGGCGGCCGGGACTGGGACAACATCCAGGAAAAGTTTCTGACGCCGGAACTCTACTACCAGGCGTGCAAGCTTATCATGAGCTTGCCGATCCCCGACAGGGACCCGGCCACCGGTGAACCCCTGCACCAATGGCACAACGCCCCGTCCTCGGTCGACGGCGGCTGGAACGACTGGCGCGACGGGCTCGACGCCAGCAGTTGAATCTATGCCGCGACAGCGTGGCGGAAGGAGAGAAAGATGGACCAGACGAGCACCAGGCTGACACCGCCCACGGAAGCACGCGATTTCGGCTTTTTCGTGAATGGCAAGAGCGTTCCCGCAGGCGACCGCCAGGTTTTCGACCGGCGCTCGCCCGGCCATGACGTGCCGGTGACGCGCATCCCGAAATGCACCGCCGCGGATCTGGACATGGCGGTGGATGCCGCGCGCGAAGCCTTCGACGACAGGCGCTGGTCGGGCCTGAACGGGCAGGCGCGAGCCGCGGTGCTGCTGAAGGCGGGCGCTTTGATCCGCGAACGGACCGACGAGATTGCCTATTGGGAAACGCTGGAGAACGGCAAGCCGATCAGCCAGTCCCGCGCCGAAGTCAGCGGCTGCGCCGACATGTTCGAATATGCCTCCGGGCTGGCGCGCAGCCTTCATGGCGACAGCTTCAACAACCTCGGCGATGGCATGTTCGGTATCGTCACGCGTGAGCCGGTGGGCGTGGTGGGGATCATCACGCCGTGGAACTTCCCGTTCCTGATTCTTTGCGAGCGGGTGCCCTATATCCTCGCATCGGGCTGCACCATCGTCGCCAAGCCTTCGGAAGTGACCAGCGCGACAACGCTGATCTTGGCCCAGATCCTGACCGAGGCCGGATTGCCCGACGGCTGCATGAACGTCGTCACCGGGTCGGGCTCGACCATCGGCCAGGCGCTACTGGAGCATCCCCGCGTCGACATGCTGTCCTTCACCGGCTCCACCGCCGTGGGGCGCCGCGTGGTCGAGGCCTCGGGCAAGTCCAATTTCAAGAAACTCGGGCTGGAGCTTGGCGGCAAGAACCCGCAGATCGTCTTCGCCGACGCTGATCTCGAGGATGCGGCGGACGGCGTGGCCTTTGGCATTGGCTTCAATACCGGCCAATGCTGTGTGTCCGGCTCGCGCTTGATCGTCGAGCGTTCGGTGGCCGACAAATTCGCGCAGATGGTGCAGGACAAGTTCGCCCGAATCCGGGTGGGGGACCCGCTGGACGAAGCGACGCAGGTGGGTGCGATCACGACCGACGCCCAGAACAGAACGATCATGAGTTACATCCAGAAGGGTCAGGCTGAGGGCGCCAAGCTGCTCTACGGCGGCGAACAGCTCGATTTCGGGCGCGGTCAATACATCGCGCCGACGCTCTTCGGCGATGTGACCCGCGACATGGCCATCGCGCGCGAGGAAATCTTTGGCCCGGTCCTGACGGTGATGCCCTTCGACACTGTGGACGAGGCCATCGCCATTGCCAATGATACCGAGTACGGGCTGGCGGCGTCGGTCTGGACCAAGAACATCGACAAGGCGCTGATGGTGACACGCCGGGTGCAGGCCGGGCGCTTCTGGGTCAACACCACGCTGGCCGGCGGACCGGAACTGCCGCTGGGCGGGTTCAAGCAATCGGGCTGGGGCCGCGAGGCGGGCATGTACGGGGTCGAGGAATACACCCAGGTCAAGTCGGTCCATATCGAGATCGGCAAGCGCAGCCCCTGGATCGAGTGAAAAAGCCCGTAGGCCGCGAAGCGATAGGGCAAAAAAGGCCCTCAGGCAGCGAAGCGGTCGGGCCATCAAGGGAGGAACCATGGCGGAAGGTTACGACTACATCATCGTTGGCGGCGGCTCGTCGGGTTGCGTACTGGCGAACCGGCTGACAGAGGACCCTTCTTCCCGCGTGCTGCTTCTCGAGGCGGGCGGCAAGGACACCCACCCGCTGATCCACATGCCGGTGGGCTTTGCCAAGATGACCACCGGCCCGCTGACCTGGGGCCTCACAACGGCGCCCCAGGAACATGCCAACATGCGCGAGATCCCCTATGCCCAGGCGCGGGTGATCGGCGGTGGGTCCTCGATCAACGCCGAGGTATTCACCCGCGGCAATCCGGTGGATTACGACCGCTGGGCCGAGGAGGAAGGCGCAGAAGGCTGGTCCTTCAAGGACATCCAGAAGTATTTCCTGCGCTCCGAGGGCAATACGATCCTGTCGGGCGACTGGCACGGGACAGATGGCGAGCTGGGGGTGTCGAACATTCCCGATCTGCAGCCGATGACCCGCGCTTTCGTGCAGGCCTGCCAGGAGCGCGGCCTGCCCTACAACCCGGACTTCAACGGCGCGGTGCAGGAAGGCGCGGGTGGCTACCAGACGACCACGAAGAACGGCAAGCGGTGTTCGGCGGCAGTGGGCTACCTGCGGCCCGCCATGAAACGCCCCAACCTGACCGTGACGACCGGGGCGCTGGTCAGGCGTATCGTGATCGAGAACGGGCGCGCGACCGGCGTGGCCTTTTCCGACAAATTCGGCGATCACGTGGCACGGGCGGAGTCCGAGGTGCTGTTGACCTCCGGCGCCATCGGCTCTCCCAAGATGATGATGCTTTCGGGGCTCGGCCCAGCCGCGCATCTGCGCGAACACGGCATCGAGGTGGTCGCGGACCTGCCGGGCGTGGGTGAAAACCTGCACGACCATTTCGGCATCGATATCGTGGCTGAACTGACCGGGCACCAGAGCCTCGACAAGTACAACAAGCCGCATTGGATGGTCTGGGCCGGGGCGCAGTATTACCTCTTTGGTTCCGGCCCGGTGACGTCGAACGTGGTCGAAGGTGGGGCCTTCTGGTACGCCGACTCGGGCCAGCCGGTGCCGGACCTGCAATTCCACTTCCTCGCCGGAGCGGGGGCCGAAGCCGGCGTGCCGAGCGTGCCCAAGGGCTCTTCCGGCATCACGCTCAATAGCTACACGCTGCGCCCGAAATCGCGTGGCACGGTGCGGCTGCGGTCGAACAATCCGGGCGACATGCCAATTGTCGATCCGAAATTCCTGAGCCACCCCGATGATCTGAAAACCTCGGTCGAAGGGGTGAAGCTCAGCCGCGAGATCTTCGAACAGCCGTCGTTGCAGAAACACATCCGCAAGATCCGCTTCCCGGATGACAGCGTGAAGACCCAGGCCGATTACGAGGCCTATGCCCGGCAATACGGCCGCACGTCCTATCACCCGACCTGCACCTGCAAGATGGGGGCGGCGAGCGACCCGATGGCGGTCGTCGATCCGCAATTGCGCGTGCGCGGAGTGGACGGGCTGCGGATCTGCGACAGTTCGGTGATGCCCAGCCTCATAGGCTCCAACACCAACGCGCCGACGATCATGATCGGTGAAAGGGCCGCGGATCTGGTACGCGGCAATCGCTAAGGCTGTCCTGGCCTCTGGCTGTCATTGACTGCCGGGCCCCAAGCGCGGAACCAAAGCTAGCTGCCGCGCATCGACGGCGCGCCTCCAAGTGTCGGCGATCTGGCCGGTGTCAGGGCAGAGCGTCCTGTTCTTGTGGGTTTGGCTGCCATAGAGCGCGCCGCGGAAGTATCGGAGCGCGAACGCGCGCGCCGGTAATGCGCTGCTTGCCCCAAGCCCGGGGCGGTCGGACGCTCCACGCCAATGATCGCGTCCGCGCGGCCGGTCGTGGGGCGGCAACAGGACCGCCCCCGCGCGGGTCAGTCGAATTCCGGTGCGTAAGGCACCAGATCCTTGCTGACGATGCGGTACCCGGTCCCGGTCATTGCCTCGATCCGGTCCATGTCGATCGACGACAGCGTGAAATCCATCACGTCGAAATTGGCCCGGATGTTTGCCTGCTTGGTCGACATGGTGTTGATGCTGACCCCTTTCTGCAAGATCCAGCGCAACACCACCTGCGCGGGGCTCTTGCCATAGGCTGCGCCGATCTCGTCAAAGATCGCGTGCTTGAAGACTTCGCCGCGCGCGACCGAGCAATAGGACGCCAGCGGAATACCGGTCTCGGTGGCGGCGGCCAGCAGCGTGTCCTGGTTCAGCAGCGGGTGGAATTCGACCTGGTTCGTGACCAGCGGGGCGTCGACGATGGACCTTGCGTCACGCATCATCTGGGCGGTGTAATTCGACACGCCTATGTGCTTGGCCAGGCCGCGGTCATGCGCCTGCTGAAGCAATTCCAGCGACAGCTTGATGTCGCCGCCGGGCGTCGGCCAGTGCAGCAGCAGGACATCCGCCTGCTCGATCTGCAGCTTCTTCAGGCTCTCCTCGACCGACGGCAGGAACTTGTCGTCGCTGAAATTGGCGATGTCCACCTTTGTCGTGACCAATAGATCGTCGCGCTCGATACCGGTGGCCTTGAGCGCGGCACCGGTTTCCACTTCGTTGCCATACATCTGCGCGGTATCGAAAGCGCGGTATCCAACCTCGGCGGCGGCCAGCACCGCGTCATGCAACTCCTGACCCTTCAGAGGAAAAGTGCCGAAAGACCGCTGATAGGTCTTTTCGAAATAGATGGTCATTTGAGATCCTCCCTGACATTCGGCCCCGGCCCGGACGCCGCCGCGGGCAATTTCGGCCTTGATCGACTCGCGGATAGGCGGCATATTAAAAATAACCAGTTAGTTACTAAGGGGCAACCGGAGATGTCAAAAGTCACGAATGCACAAGAGGCTGTGGGCCGTATTCAGGACGGTTCGGTTGTGGCCGTGAACTCGTCGAGCGGACTGTGTTGCCCGGATGCGGTCCTCGCCGCTCTGGGCGCGCGGTTCGATGCCGAGGGTGCGCCGCGCAACCTGACCTCTATCCATCCGATTGCGGCCGGCGACATGTTCGGCACCAAGGGAGTCGATCATATCGCCAAGGAGGGGATGCTGACGCGGATCATCGGCGGCTCTTATCCGTCGGGCCCGACCAAGGCGGAGCCGCCGTTGATCTGGCAGCTGATCACCGCCAACAAGGTCAAGGCCTACAACGTGCCCTCCGGCATCGTCTTCGACATGCTCCGCGAAGCCGCGGCAAAGCGCCCGGGCGTGCTGACCAAGGTGGGGATGAAGACCTTCGTCGATCCCGATCAGGAAGGCTGCGCGATGAACGACGCGGCGCGCGCCGCGCCGATCGTTTCGAAACGGGACTTCGAGGGTGAGGAATGGCTGTATTTCCCTGCCATGGCCCCGGACGTGGCGATCATCCGCGCCACCACCGGCGACGAGCGCGGCAATCTGAGTTTCGAGCACGAGGGCGCCTACCTGGGCGCTATGGAAATGGCGCTGGCGGCGCGAAACAATGGCGGGTTGGTAATTGCCCAGGTCAAGCGCGTGGCGATGAACGGCTCGATCCGACCGCATGACGTGGCGGTGCCGGGCATCCTGGTCGATGCCGTGGTGGAGGCATCCGACCAGCTTCAGACCACGGCCACCGAATTCGACCCGGCGATCTCGGGCGAACTGATCCGGCCGCTGTCCTCCTTCCGCCCGGCGGAGTTCAACGTCGGCAAGGTCATCGCCCGGCGCGTGGCGCAGGAGCTAAAGGACGGCTGGGCTGTCAATATCGGCTTCGGCATTTCGGCCAACGTGCCGCGAATCCTGGTCGAGGAAGGACTGCACGGCGCCGTCACCTGGATGATCGAACAGGGGGCCGTGGGCGGCATCCCGCTGCTCGACTTCAAGTTCGGCTGTTCCGCCAACGCCCAAGCCTTCGTCGCCTCGCCGCACCAGTTCGCCTATTTTCAGGCCGGGGGCTTCGACGCGTCGCTGCTGTCTTTCCTGGAAGTCGGGCGCGACGGGTCTGTCAATGTCTCGCGCCTTTCGGCCGTGCCGCACAGGACCGCTGGGGCAGGGGGGTTTGTCGACATCACCGCACGGGCGAAGAAGATCGTCTTCTCTGGCAATTTCAATGCCGGGTCGAAGATGCGGCTGGAGGACGGCAAGCTGCTGATCGACGCCGAGGGCAAGATCGCCAAGTTCGTCGATGCCGTCGACCAGGTGTCTTTCTCGGGCGAACGCGCAGTCGAGCAGGGGCAAGACGTGACCTTTGTGACCGAACGCTGCGTGATCCGGCTGATCGACGGGCGGCTGACGGTGACGGAGATCGCGCCGGGGCTGGACGTGCAGCGCGACGTGGTCGACCAGGCCGCGACGGAACTGCGGGTGGCGGAGGATCTGAAGGTGATGGACGACAGCCTGTTCCGTCCGGAACCGATCAACCTGACACTGGCCCGGGCATGAGCGGTCCTGAGGCCTTTTCGCTGACCGTCGAGGGGCGCATCGGCATCCTTCGCATCGACCGCGAGGAAAAGCGCAACGCGCTCGATGCCGGCATGATGGATGCGCTGGGGTCCTCATGCCGGGAGGTCGAGCGACGGGAAGACATCGACGTGCTCATCCTCACCGGTCAAGGCCGGTCGTTCTGCGCCGGCGGGGATATCGCCGCCTGGTCGGGTGAGGATCCGCTGAGTTTCGGAAGGCACTGGGTGCGCGACGGGCATGAGGCGCTCGACCGGCTGGCCCGGTTGCGCCAACCGGTGATCGCGGTGCTGAACGGGCACGCCCTGGGCGGTGGGCTGGAACTGGCTGCCTGCGCCGATACGCGGATCGCCGAGGCGCATGTGAAACTTGGCCAGCCCGAGGCAGGGCTGGGGATCATCGCGGGATGGTCCGGTACCCAGCGGGCGGTGCGCCGCTTTGGCGCGCGCGCCGTACGGCGCATGGCCCTGATGGGGGAGGTGTTCACGGCAGAAGAGGCGCAAAGCCTGGGCATCGTCGATGCGGTGGCCCCATCGGGTGAGGGGCTGCAAAGTGCACTGGACGTGGCGGCCACCATCCTGAAACGCGGGCCGCGCGCCACGGAACTGACCAAGATGCTGATCAATGCCGCCGAGGGCGAGGAACGCGAACGGGTCCTCGAAGCGCTTGCCGGCCGTGTCGCCGCGGCAAGCGCAGAGCTGCGGGAAGGCGTTTCGGCCTTTTTCGACAAGCGTGCGCCCGATTTTTCCGACAAGAAGGACTGACGTCATGATCCGACACCTGGTGCACCTGCGGTTCCGCGGCGATGTGACGGACGACACCAAGCAGGCGCTCTATGACCGGCTCGCCGGGCTGAGCGGCCATATCGACGGGATCGAGGATTTCCAGCACCGCAGGAACGTCTCGGTCGAGACGCCCCTGGTGCGGGATTTCCGCGACATGTTCTGGTTCGATTTCCGCGACGTGGAGGTGCGCGACAGGTACCTTGCCGACCGGGAACACGAGGCCATCGGCGGCGACATCGTGGCCCACCTGGAAGGCGGCCCCGAGGGCGTCTTTGTCTGCGACATCGAGTTGTGATGCGACCCGAAGACAAGGCCTTTCTGACCGGCCTGTTCGGGTCCGCGGTCCGCGCGGCCGACCCCGAGGCGGTGCTGCGCGACCATCTTCCGGAACGGCCCAAGGGGCGGGTGGTGGTGATCGGGGCAGGCAAGGGTGCTGCGCAGATGGCCGCCGCCTTCGAGCGGCTCTGGGACGGCCCGTTGGAAGGCGTCGTCGTGACCCGCTACGGGTACGGGGTGCCGTGCAAGCGTATCCGCGTGTTGGAGGCGGCGCACCCGGTGCCGGACCAGGCGGGACAGGTTGCGGGGCGGGCGCTGTTGCAGGCGGTGTCAAACCTGACGGCGGACGATTTGGTTGTCGCCTTGATCTGCGGTGGCGGCTCGGCGCTTCTGCCGGCACCGCCCGAAGGTCTGACCCTGGAGGACGAGCGGGCGCTGCACACGGCGCTGCTACGTTCAGGCGCGCCCATTTCCGTGATGAACGCCATCCGCAAACACGTCAGCCGGATCAAGGGCGGGCGCCTCGCTGCCGCCGCCTGTCCCGCCCGCTTGCTGTCGCTGGTGATCTCGGACGTGCCCGGCGACGATCCCGCCGAAGTTGCTTCTGGCCCCACGGTGCCGTCTTCGGTGACGTTGGAGGAGGCGCGTCAGTTGGTGGCCACCTACGGCATCGACCTGCCGCCGCGCGTCGCGGCTTATCTGACCGGCGAGGTCGCCCGTGCGCCCGCCCCGGGCGATGCTGTCTTTGCACGGTCGGAAACGCGGGTGATCGCCTCGGCGGCCCTGTCCCTGGAGGCGGCAGCCCATGCGGCGGAGGCGCAGGGCATACCCGCCGTGATCCTTTCCGATGCCGTAGAGGGCGAGGCGCGGGACATCGGGTTGATGCACGCGGCGATGGCGCGTGAGGTGATCCTGCGAGACAGGCCCTTCACCGCTCCGATCGTGATCCTCTCGGGGGGCGAGACCACCGTGACGCTTGGCGGCGAAGGCGGGCGCGGCGGGCGCAATACCGAGTTCCTGCTGTCATTCGCACGCGCCGTGGCGGGCGTGGACGTGCTTGCCTTGGCGGCGGACACTGACGGGATCGACGGGTCCGAGGACAACGCCGGCGCCTTTGCCGATGGCAGCAGCGCGGCGCGGATGCGCGCAGCAGGCTTCGATCCGATGGAGGCACTTGCGCGCCACGACGCCTGGGGGGCTTTCGCGGCAATCGACGACCTGTTCGTGCCGGGCCCTACGGGCACCAACGTCAACGACTTCCGGGCGATCCTGGTCCGACCTCAGACATAGATCATCAGGCGGTTTTCGCCGCGCTGAACGGTCTTGCCGTTCTGATTGGTCACGTCGAATTCCAGCGTCGCGATGCCTCGCTGGCTGTTTGACGTGAGGCGCAGATCCTTGACCGTGATCGTTGCGCCGACGCTGTCGCCGGCCAGAACGGGCGCCGAAAACTGCCAGTCCCAACCAAGTGATGCGACGGCGTCGAACTGTGCGTCGGCCTGGTTCTTCAACCCGTCGACCAGCGACAGGACCAGTAGGCCGTGCGCGACCCGATCGGCGAAACCGTGGCGGATTGCGGCCGCCCGGTCCATGTGGATTTCGAACCGGTCGCCGGTCATCTCGGCAAAGGTGTCGATCAGGTCTGTGGTCACGGTGCGGCGCCCGGAGACGATCCGGTCACCCACGGCCAGCCGGGCCAGGCCATGGCGGCCGGGCCCCAGGATGCGATGGTTCACGGCGTCGGCGCATCTTCGCGCAGCAAGCCCTTGGACTTCAGATCCGCCCAGAACTCCGGCGGGATCGGATGACTGAACCAGGCCAGGTTCTGCTGCAACTGCTCGACCGTCCGGGTGCCGGCCATGAAGGTCGGGATTGCCGGATGCGCGGTCACGAATTGCAGCGCGGCGGCGGGCAGGGGCACGCCGTACTCGGCGCCGACCGCCTCGATCTTGCGGACGCGATCCATGATCTCTTCGGGAGCAGGGGCATAGTTGTACTTGGCCCCTTCCTTGGCGCCGGTGGCGAGGATGCCGGAGTTGAAGCCGCCGCCGACGACCACCGCCGCACCGCGTTCCTCGCAGAGCGGCAGGAAACCGTCGAGCGCCTCTTGTTCCAGCAGGGTGTAGCGGCCGGCCAGCAGGAAACAGTCGAAATCGCGCTGCTGCAGGGCCGCGTGGCAGACCTCCCATTCGTTCACGCCAACACCGATCGCCTTGACGACACCCTGGTCGCGCAGGTCCGACAGCGCTTTCCAGGCACCATCCATCGCCTGTTTGAATACCTCGGGCTGTTCGTTACCACGGGTGAAGACGTCGATGTCGTGGATAAAACAAATGTCCATGCGTTCCAGGTTCAGCCGCTGCAAACTGTCCTCGAAGCTGCGCATCGTGCCATCGTAGCTGTAGTCGAAATGCATGGTGAAGCGCCCGGCATTGGTCCAGGGCGCATAGTCGATGTCCTGCTTGCGGGCGGGTTTCAGGATGCGCCCCACTTTCGACGAAAGCACGAAATCGTCGCGGTTCTTCCAACGCAGCGAATGCCCGGTGCGCAGCTCCGACAGACCGTGGCCATACATCGGCGCGGTGTCGAAATAGCGAACGCCCTGGTTCCAGGCCTCCTGGATCATCGCGTCGGAAGTCTCTTCGTCGATCTCGCGAAAGATGTTGCCGATGGGCGCGGTGCCGAATCCGAAGGGCGTCACCTCCAGGTCGACTCGTCCGAATTTTTCCTTGGCGTCGGGTTGCATGGGATCCTCCCGTAAGTAACTATATGGTTATATAGTGCATGATTAGCACGTGAAATCAAGCCTTCCATTTGTCTTGACCGGTAGGCGAGTCGACGCTATAAGTAACTAAATGGTTACTGAGGAGAGCGGGATGTACCTGTCCGACACCCACACCCAGGTGCGCGAGATGGCGCGCCAGTTTGCCGACGAGGTGATCAAGCCACTGGCCGAGGAGCTTGACCGCGACGAACGATTCCCGCACGAGATCTACGATCAGATGGGCGAGCTTGGCCTGTTCGGCATCGGCGTGCCGGAAGACATGGGCGGGCCGGGCTTCGACACGGTGGCCTATGCCGTGGTGATGGAGGAGCTGTCCCGCGGCTATGCCAGCGTGGCCGACCAATGCGGTTTGGTTGAACTGCTTTCGACCCTGCTGGTCCAGCACGGCACCGATGCGCAGCGTGACAAGTGGCTTGCCGGCCTGCTGGCGGCCAAGATGCGCGGTGCCTATTGCATCACCGAACCTGAGGCGGGCACCGACGTGTCGGGCATTCGCACGACGGCGGTGCGCGATGGCGACGGGTGGGTTCTGAATGGTGGCAAGATCTGGATCCACAATGCGCCGGTGGCCGATGTCGGACTTGTCCTGGCGCGCACAAATCCCGAGGCCGGGCATCGCGGAATGTCGATCTTCATCGTCGACCTGCATGCCGCTGGCGTTTCGCGCGGGCCCAAGGAACACAAGATGGGGCAGCGCGCCAGCCAGGTCGGCGCCCTCAACTTCGACGGGGTGAAGCTTCCTGCAGATGCGCTTCTGGGGCAGGAAGGTCGCGGCTTCCACATGATGATGAGCGTGCTCGACAAGGGTCGTGTCGGCATTGCCGGGTTGGCCGTGGGCATCGCCCAGGCCGGGCTGGAAGCGGCGGTGGACTACGCCCAGCAACGCAAGCAGTTCAAGAAACCGATCGCGGAATTCCAGGGCGTGCAATGGCTGCTCGCCGACATTGCCAAGGACGTGGAAGCGGCACGCCTTCTGGTCCACAACGCCGCGCACAAGATCGATACCGGCGCGGACGCCACGCGCTATTGTTCGATGGCCAAGTGTTTCGCCGGCGACATGGCGGTGGCCCGGACGGCGGACGCGGTGCAGGTCTTCGGCGGCTCGGGCTATATCCGGGGTTTCGAGGTCGAGCGGCTTTACCGCGATGCCAAGATCACCCAGATCTACGAAGGAACCAACCAGATCCAGCGCATGATCATCGCGCGGGAACTTCTTGCCAAGGGAGCTGCCGCATGACCCGGAACGTCGCGCTCGTCACCGGCGCCAGCAGGGGCATCGGCCTCGCCGCAGCCGTGGCGCTGGCCCGTGAGGGCTTTGCCGTCGCGGTGAACGGACCGGCCGACGACGAGGAACTCAAGGCCGCCGCCGAAACGGTGCGCGCCGAGGGCGGGCCCGTGCACGCCGTGGCCATGGACGTCACCGACCTTTCCGCGCATGACCGCGTGCTGGGCGAAATCGAGGCCGCGCTTGGCCCGCTCACGACGCTGGTCAACAACGCCGGCGTCGGCGTCATGCAGCGCGGGGACCCGCTGGAGGTGAGCGAGGCCAGCTACGATCGCTGCCTCGCCGTCAACACCAAGGCGCCGTTCTTCCTGACCCAGGCTTTCGCCCGCCGCCTGCTGGCGCGCGACCGTGATCTGACGCTGTTTCACGCCGTGGTCAACGTGACTTCGTCCAATGCCACCGCCGTGGCCGAACCGCGCTCGGAATACTGCGTGTCAAAAGCCGGCGCCGCGATGTCGGCGCAGGCCTGGGCTGTGCGGTTGGGGCGCGAGAATATCTCCGTCTACGACGTCCGCCCCGGACTGATCGCCACCGAGATGACAGCGCCGGTGATCGCGCAATACGAAGAGCGCGCGAGGGCTGGCCTGACGTTGATCCCCCGTGTCGGCCAACCCGAGGAAATGGGCACCATCATCTCCTCGCTTGCCGCGGGCAAGCTGCCCTATACCACCGGCCAGGTGATCGCCGCCGACGCCGGCATGCTCGTCCCCCGTTTCTGAAAGGACCGCGCCCCATGAAAATCGCCTTGCCAGATGAAAAAGGTGTCCTCTCCGATCACGCGCTGACCGGCACCCCGGTCGCCGAGGCGCGCTTGCCCGCCGATCCGGCCCGCGTGGTCTATTCCGCCGCGCATGTGGTGGCCGATCCCTTCACTGCCAACGATCCCTCCGGCACGGCGACGGTGGATTGGGAGGCGACGATGCGCTTCCGCCACCACCTGCACGGGCTGGGTCTTGGCATTGCCGAAGCGATGGACACGGCACAGCGCGGCATGGGGCTCGACTGGGGCGGGGCGCTGGAACTGATCCGACGCACCAGGAACGAACTGCCCGACGCGCTGGTCGCCAACGGCTGCGGCACCGATCACCTCGACCCGGCGGACGCGACATCGCTCGATGACGTGAAGCACGCCTACATGGAGCAGCTCGACGCGATCCAAGCGCTGGACGCGCGGATCATCCTGATGGCCAGCCGCGCCCTGGCGCGTGTCGCCACTTCCGCCGACGACTACATCCGAATCTACGGCGAGATCCTGTCGGCCTGTGACCACCCGGTAATCCTTCACTGGCTAGGAGAAAGGTTCGACCCGCAGCTGGCGGGCTACTGGGGCAACGATACCTTCGAAGAGACCCTTGAAACGGTCGTCGCGATCATCGAGCAGAACGCCGCCAAGGTCGACGGGATCAAGACCTCGCTGCTCGACAAGGACAAGGAAATCGCACTGCGCCGCCGCCTGCCTGCGGGCGTCAAGATGTATACTGGCGACGATTTCAACTATCCCGAACTGATCGAAGGCGACGACCAGGGCTATTCCCACGCGCTGCTTGGCATCTTTGACCCGCTGGCCCCGGCCGCGGCCCATTCCGTGAACCTGCTGGGGCAGGGCGATGTCCAGGGCTTCCGCGCCACACTCGACCCGACGGTGCCGTTGGCCCGGCTGATCTTCCGCGCGCCGACGCAATATTACAAGACCGGCGTGGTCTTCCTGGCCTGGCTGAACGGCTTCCAGGATCATTTCGTGATGCTGAATGGCGCCCAGTCGATGCGGCCCTTGCCCTATTTCACCGAGATCTTCCGCCTTGCTGATGGCTGTGGATTGCTGCGCGACCCGGAGATGGCGGTGACCCGGATGAAGCGCCTGCTCGCTCTCCACGGTGTCGCCTGATGCGCGATTTCTCTTCCGAGCACTCGGCCTTGGCGCTGAACACCGCGACGCTCGGGCACAACCTAGAAGGTCATGGTGCCGGTTTTTCGCCAGAACAGGTGGTCGACGCCTGTGCGGCGCGTGGCTACGGCGGCATCGTCTTCTGGAGCCGCGAGATCGGAAAACGGTCGGTCGAGATCGGCGACCGGGTGCGTGCCGCCGGCATGCAGGTCGTGGGCCTTTGCCGCACGCCCTACCTCACCGGTCGCGAGGCCGGCAGCGACGCCGAGGTGACGGCCTCCATCGACATGGCGGCGGATCTGGGCGCGCCGGTGCTGACCATTGTCACGGGTGGAACGGAACCCGGCGTCAAGGGGCTGGAGTACAGCCACAAGCGACTGGCGGAGCGCGTCGCCCGTCATGCAGAACATGCCGCCGATTGCGGTGTCTCCCTCGCCTTGGAGCCCCTGAACCCGATGTTCGGCGGCAACCGCACGGTGCTTTTCACGGTGCGCGACGCGCTGGAGATCTGCGACCAGATCGGGACGGCGAATGTGGGCGTTGCGGTCGATGTCTACCACGTCTGGTGGGATCGGACCCTGGCCGAGACGCTCTCTGCCGCGCGCGGTCGCATTTTCGGGTATCACCTCTGCGACTGGCTCGAAGACACTCGCGACATGCTGCTCGACCGCGGCATGATGGGTGATGGTGTGGCCGATCTGAAAGGGATTCGCAGCGCTGTGGAGACCGCCGGTTACAAGGGGCTGTGCGAGGTCGAGATCTTCTCGCGCGAGTGGTGGCAACGACCTCCGGAAGAGGTGCTGGACGTGATCGTCGAGCGCTTCAGGACCGTCTGCTAGGCGGTTCCACGGATTTCAAACAGGAGAACGCAGATGAAGGTCCTTGTGCCCGTCAAGCGCGTGATCGACTACAACGTGAAAGTCCGCGTGAAGGCGGATGGCAGCGGTGTCGATCTGGCGAACGTGAAGATGTCGATGAACCCCTTCGACGAGATCGCCGTGGAAGAGGCGATCCGCCTGAAGGAAGCCGGCAAGGTCGACGAGGTCGTCGCCGTCTCGATCGGTGTCAAGCAGAGCCAGGAAACCCTGCGCACCGCGCTGGCCATGGGCGCCGACCGCGCCATCCTGGTCGTGGCCGCCGATGACGTGCACACCGACATCGAGCCGCTGGCCGTTGCCAAGATCCTGGCCGCCATCGTCAAGGAAGAAGAGCCGGGGCTCGTGCTCTGCGGCAAGCAGGCCATCGACAACGACCTGGGCGCCACCGGCCAGATGCTGTCCGCCCTGCTGGGCTGGTCGCAGGCCATGTATGCCAACAAGGTCGACGTCGAGGGCGACCACGCGGTTGTCACCCGAGAGGTCGACGGCGGCCTGCAGACCGTCAAGGTCAAGATGCCGACCATCATCTCGACCGACCTGCGCCTGAACGAGCCGCGTTATGCCTCGCTGCCCAACATCATGAAGGCGAAGAAAAAGCCGCTGGATGAGAAGACCGCCGAGGACTACGGCGTCGACGTCAGCCCGCGCCTCGAAATCGTCTCGACCGGTGAACCGGCGGCACGTGCCGCAGGCGAGATCGTTCCGGACGTCGATACGCTTGTCGCCAAGCTGAAAGAAAAGGGGATCGTGTGATGGCCGTTCTGCTGATTGCCGAGATCAACGACGGCGCGCTGGCGATGGACGCCACCGCCAAGACCGTCTCCGCCGCCAAGGCCCTGGGCGACGTGACCATCCTGGCCGCCGGCGCCTCTGCCAAGGCCGCCGCCGACGAAGCCGCCACCATCGAGGGCGTTTCCAAGGTGCTGGTCGCCGAGGATGACCTCTATGGTCACCGCCTGGCAGAGCCGGTTGCCGCGCTGATCGCCTCGCTGGCCGGCGACTACAGCCACGTCGTGGCGCCCGCCACCACCGACGCAAAGAACATCCTGCCCCGCGTCGCCGCGCTGTTGGACGTGATGGTGCTGACCGACGTGACCGAGGTCGTGGACGCCGACACTTTTGTCCGCCCGATCTACGCCGGCAACGCGATGCAGACGGTCAAGTCCAAGGACGCGACCAAGGTCATCACCTTCCGCACCTCGACCTTCGACGCGGCCGCCACCGGCGGTTCGGCGGCTGTCGAAGAGATCGCAGCGGGCGACAACCCCGGCCTCAGCGAATGGGTCGAGGACAAGGTGGCCGAAAGCGACCGCCCCGAGCTGACCTCGGCCGGTGTCGTGGTCTCCGGCGGCCGCGGTGTCGGGTCCCAGGAGGATTTCGCCATCATCGAGAAGCTGGCGGACAAGCTGAACGCCGCTGTCGGTGCCTCGCGCGCCGCGGTCGACTCGGGCTTTGCGCCGAACGACTGGCAGGTGGGCCAGACCGGCAAGGTCGTGGCGCCGGACCTCTACGTCGCGGTCGGCATCTCGGGTGCGATTCAGCACCTTGCCGGCATGAAGGACTCGAAGGTCATCGTCGCCATCAACAAGGACGAAGAGGCCCCGATCTTCCAGGTGGCGGACTACGGCCTTGTCGCCGACCTCTTCGAGGCCGTCCCGGCCCTGACCGAAAAGCTGTGACACGGCGGCGACACGCCCCGAACGTTCGGAAAGGCCCGCCACCTTTGGCGGGCCCTTTGCGAATCAACGTCCGATGATCTCGGGCAATATCTCCGCCAGGGGTGGTGTCAAAGGAACTTCGCTTGCTGCGGAGCAGGGGCCTGATTAGCGTCTCGGGATGGCAAAGCGCGACCCTTTCAAGTACTTCAAGACCAGTCCCGAGATCATCCGGCTGGCCGTGATGCTCTACATCCGGTTTCCGCTTTCGCTTCGGAACGTCGAGGATCTTCTGCATGAGCGCGGCGTCGAGGTCAGCCACGAAACCGTCCGGTTCTGGTGGCGCAGATTCGGGCCGATGTTTGCTGCCGAGATCCGGAAACGGCGGATCGAGGCTATGCGATCAAGCCGCTGGCGATGGCATCTCGACGAGATCTTCGTGAAGATAAACGGCGAGACGCATTATCTATGGCGTGCTGTCGATCACGAGGGCGAGGTGCTGGAAAGCTTCGTGACCAAGACCCGTGACAAGAAGGCCGCCTTGAAATTCCTCAAGAAAGCGATGAAGAACCACGGCCGGTCAGACGCCCTGGTGACGGACAAGCTCCGTTCCTATGGCGCCGCCCTGAAGGAAATCGGGGCCGAGGATCGACAAGAAACCGGCCGATGGCTGAACAATCGGGCGGAGAATTCCCATCTTCCGTTTCGACGACGCGAGCGGGCGATGCTCCGGTTCCGGCGCATGCGAAGTCTGCAGAAATTCGCCTCTGTGCATGCCTCCGTCTACAATCATTTCAACCAGGAACGCGGCCTCTCAAGCCGGGACATCTTCAAGGCCAACCGCGCCGCTGCTCTCTCCGAGTGGCGTGGCCTCTGCGCGGCATAAGGGGCAGCCATCCTGCCCTTGGTGAGACCGGTTAGAATTGGTCTGACACCACACGCCCCGGCGTTCAGCAGGCGCGTTTCGCAGTAATCGGCGTTCTGCGCGATGACCGACTGATGCAGCACGGACCAAAGTTCATTCTCGGTCATGCCGGGACGGATGGCGGCGCGCAGCTTCGCCACGCCGTTTTCCGTCGCGCGGAGCGAGGCGTTCACGCATTTCATTTCTTCGTCCGACTTGATCGCGCGGGCCATTTCCACGGGCTGTTGCGCATCGACGATGTTCAAACCGCAGGCTTTCAGCGCAATTGCCGTACCCGCGTTCAGACGCTCCAGCCCAACGGTGGCCCCGGCACCGACAAGCTCGGTGATGATGGCGGTCATTTCGATCGCCCATGTCTTTTCGCGTGCCGCGATCTCCGGCCCCGCCGCGACGAAACTGGCGGTCCTGGACGGGCGTACCTCGTCGATCGTCTCAAAGCCTTCGCCCAGGTGCAGGCAGCCGGTGAACTCGAAGAGGATGGATTTGTGCTCTGTCATGAGCAAGTAGCGCGAAGGGGCGTTGCGCTGGGAAAAGACCTGCATGTTGCGCGCACCGGTCGCGTAGCGGATGTTGACCGGGTCCGACAGGATCACCGCGTCGACGCCGTGGCGCGCCATCTCGCGCCGCACCCGCGCTTGCCTGTAGAGACGCACGGCCCGCAGGTCGATGCCTTCGCTTTCGGGGGCGCGATCAAGAAGTGCAATACCGGACAGATCGCTGCGCTCTGCGTGCCAATCAAGATTCGCCATGTCGTGATCTCCTGCGTTTTCAGCGCAACTTCTGCTAACTCAAGGTCTCGGTAAACGCGTGAAAAAATCGTGCATCTGGATAACCAAAAGGAATGGAACGGTCCCGAAAATCCCTGCCGCCTCTGGATACGCTGGTCTTCTTCGACGCGGTCATGCGCAACGGCGGGTTCACCGCGGCCTCGTCCGAGCTCTATGTCTCGCAGGCGGCTGTCTCGAAACGGATCAAGCAACTTGAGGATTGGCTTGGCACGCCCTTGTTCGAACGCGGCGCGCGCAGCCTGACGGCCACGCCAACCGGCGCAAAGCTGGCCGAGCCGGTGGCGATGGCGCTCGATTATCTCAACGCATCTCTGGATGGGGTGAGGTCGCCCGCCAACCCTGCCGTTCGGATTGCGGCCAATAACGCGGTCTCGGTCTTCTGGCTGTTCCCCCGGATCAAGGCCTTTGCCATCAGCGAAACGTCCTGCCCGGTCGAGACCGTCGTGTCGGATGACCCGGCGACCCTGCTCTCCGACGACCACGACCTTGCGATCATCTATGCCAGCGCGCCGCCCGATGGCTGGCAGGGCGCGAGGATCATGGAAGAGGCGTTGACACCCGTGCTGTCCCCGGCCCGTTTCGACGCCTTCAAGGCCGACCCGCAAAGGCTGAGCCTGCTGGATTATCACCGCATCGCACCGGACTGGATCAACTGGGAGGTCTGGCTCAAGCGTCACGACACATCCGTTCTGTCGAAGCTGCGACGAGAGGTCTGCCAGACCTACAGCCAGTCCATCGGCCGGGCGATCGCGGGCGACGGTATCGCCCTGGCAAGTTCCGCGCTGCTGAAAGACGAGATAACGTCAGGGGCGCTCATGCCGCTTGGCGAAGAACGCGACGTGACGGGTAAAGGGTACTTCCTCGTGCATCGTTCGGGCCGCCCCATTCGCAAGCACGTCGAAGATTTCGCCAGGTTCCTGTCGAGTGTCGATTGATCAGGCGTACAACCTTTTCCGAAGTTTTTTGCAGTTCTGCTGCATCCGCGGCCAAGGCGTTGCCTGCCCACTGCAAAGGATTGCTTTGATCAGTTGCAAGACATGCCCGCGATCAGTTGCAAGACATGCCCGCGCCCATGCAGCTACGGCAGCAAAAAAAACCGCAATGTCCTCTTGGCCAAGCCGGGCTGCCGGCCCGGTCCTGATCTTCCCTTCCGCCGAGCAATCCTTGTGCATCGGGCCGGCTAGGCAGGGTGCGCGATAGGGCCATGTTCCCGGACACGCTCAATCCTCCCCGTGCGCTTGGGCGACCTTCGGGTGCGCCCTACTGTGCACAACGGGAACGGCCTTGATGCCCTGGACCGCGGGGGAGCCGAAAGACCCGGTAAGGCGGGAGGGGCCGGAAACGCTCAGAACCCGCCCACTTCGGGCCAGGAGGGCGGCCAGGGCTTCCGCCGACCGGGCCACGCGCGGGTAGGTTCCGGGATCGGGCCTGCGGGCCTTGGACCCGGCACCTGAATAGAAACGCCCGGCATCGTAGTTGCACTCCATCCCGTGCAGGCGGATCTCATCGGCCCCGAGCCAGGCCGCGAGTTGGGCCGCAAACAGTGCGACCGAACAGCCGTGGTGGAGCCCGCTGGCAAGATCGTCTGAGGCGCCATCTCCGGGCAGGATACGGACATAGTTGATCTCGGCCTCGTCCTTCAGGAAACCCGCGCAATAGCCCGCAAAGACCCGGGTTGCGTTCTTCGCGGCCCTGGCCATTTCGTGACCCTCAGAGGTTGCCAGAAAGCGGCGGTCAGACACACAGTAGTAATCAAACGCGCGCCCAAGGCGCGACGCCAGGATCTGCGCGGCGTTGACACCGATCACGATGTCCCCCCGCAGGGGCGCCAGATCTATGTCTGCAAGCGAAGGCCCGTTGCCCAGAACATGAGCGACGCGGCCTTGCGCCGATCCGCGGGCGGCAAGCAGCTTGGCGGAAAGGTAGACACGCTGCTCAAAGTCTTCTGACCGTCTGGGGTGTTTCGATCCCTTGACATGGCCCCGCACGGCGCCGTCTGCGCTAGGCGTATCCGGGGCGGGACCGGTTGCACAGACCGGGGCGCGAGTGGGTGACCGAACCGGGCGCACGCCCCTGCACGTCTCCGTTTCATACACCTTGAGGATCGGGTCGAGGACCGCATTCGGTGTCCAGTGCCGCAGCATCCAGGCACGACCGGCCTCGCCGGCCTTGGCAAAGCTCTCGGGCGCATGCGCCATCTCGGTCAACTTGGCCTCCAGCGCGTCGAGTTTGACGGATACCCAGGGCAGCGCGGTCTCGTCGGATCCTGTCATCCTGGCAAGGAGGTGGCGGGTGGTCTCGTCGAGCCAGGCGAAGGTTGCCAAGCCTTGAGACAGCGCTTCCAGCGAGGTCAGGTGGTAGCCCCCGGTCACGCACTCGTCGATCTTGGCCGCGGCGTCCGCCGACAGGGCCAGCGCCTCTCTATGGCTGAGATCGAAGCCGATGACCGGCTGGATCTTACCCGATCGGGCCAACCGCTCGAGGATTGCGCGCGTGGCCCGATAGCCCTTGCCACGGCAGGTTGGTGGGGTCTGCGGATAGTCGTGAAGGTCAGAAGGCGTGAAGACGACGCGGGGCAGGGCGCCGCCAAAACCGCTGTTCGCCCCCTGCGGGGTAAAGCGCGCCGGATCCATCGCGTTCAGCACCGGCGTCGCCCGCGGGTAGAACCGCGCGTGTTTCTGGGCAATGACCAGAACCGGAATGTCCGTGCGTGTGACCGGGTCGCGCCCTCGAAAATGCGGGGCGAGCACAGCGGGCTCGCTGTGGACCTGCAGCACCGCACGCTTGCCGCGCATTGCGCCCGCGAACTGCGACAAAGTCGGGCTTTTCGCATCGACGAAGTTGTGGAAATGCAAGATGTCGGCACGTTCGATCTCGGCCCGCACGGCGGTTTTCTGGCTCCAAAGCAGATCATGGGGGTAGGTCCGTGGCTTGGACCGTCCACGGGTCACGGGTGAGGCGGTTGCAACCCTGCTTTCGAAACGCGGGTCGGCCTGCATCAGTCGGTGCAGGTTCCAGATCGCGCCGGCGCAATTGGTCGAAGAGATGTGCAAGACCCGCGTCGGCGTTCTGCGGGGCGCCACGAAACCCGCGAGGTCGGCCTTGGGAAGAGCACTCAGGCGGCTTCGGCGCGAGAGGTTCACGATCTCGACGCCATTCTGCGCGGCCAATTCGAAAATCCTGCGGTACTCCTTGTCGATCGCGCGCAATTCGCGGGCGAGCGGATGGGGGCCGGTCTTGCCAAAGAAATGATCTTCGGTGAAATCGACCCCAAGGAGGCCTACGCGCTTCGCTCCGAAGAACAGCGCAAGCGTCAGTGCGACATAGGGCGAGTTCCGGGTGTAGGGGATGCGCCCATCGGGGGACACCTCGGTTCCTCCGCGCTTGCCGAGGCGCAGCGGCACAACCTCCACCCCCGGCAAGCTGAAGCCGGCGACGGACGAGAAGACGGCACGCGCGCGCGTGGCCTCGATTGCGGCGAACCGCTCGGGCTTGAACTGTGACTTGGGGTTCAGCACGACGAGATAGTCCGGATCAAAGTGCCGCCCGATGTCGTTCACGCCGATCGTCGTGATCTCGGGCTTGCTCGTGAGGTCCGTTAGCGAGGCGCCACAGCCGCAGACGAGGATCGTTTCACCCGCGTGGCAATTGCGCCAGGCCCTGATGTCGTGCTTCGCCGTCATGCCGCCCCGAAATCGTCAAGCTGTTGCAGCGCCCTTTCGCCGTAGGAACCGCCCTCTGCCGCAAGCGCCTTCAGCGTTGCGGTACCCTCGGTACGCTGGTCACCAAGGAGTTGCGCAAGCCCCAGGTAAAAGCGCGTCCGCGCTCCGGCATCTTTCTTGCTGGCAGCAGATGTCAGTAGTTCGACGGCCGCCGAAAAGGCACCCTGGTCAAGGCGCATGATCGCGAGATCGGTCAGCGGCCCCGCGCTGTGGGGCGCGATCCTCAACAGCGTGTTCAGCGCGGCCTCGGCCTCAATCCGCTTTCCGCAGGCGATGTTGGTGAGATGGAGGTGGCGCAGTACCTCGGCGTCCTCGGGCGCAAGACGTCGCGCGGACTCGAGCGCCTCCAGGGCCGAGCCGAAATCGTGGCGCACGAAACGCACAACGCCAAGCTGGCGCCAGGCATCCGCGTCGGCCGGGTCGAGCGCGCAGGCGGCTTCCAGCACCTCGATCGCCTCGGCGTACCGGCCCCGGGCCGCGATCACCGCGCCAAGCTGAACCAGGTGGTCGACGTTTGGCTCGGACAGAGAGATCGCGTTGCGAAAGGCGTTCTCGCTCTGCTCCAACGCGCCCGCAGCCAGCGACAGGCGGCCAAGGTTGGCCCAGGCCTGCTGGTCATCGGGCGCAATGTCCAGGGCACGCGCCAATAGCGTCATGCCCATCTCCAGATCGCCCTGTGTGGCCCGGGCCGAGGCAAGGTTGGTGAGGCATGTGACGTTCTCGGGATCGAGCCGGAGCGCGGAGTCATAGGCTTCGATCGCTTCGTCGATTTGCCCCTCCTGCGCCAGCAGGAAGCCAAGGTTGTTCAGCGCCGAGGCGTTTTCCGGGTCGGCTTCCAGCGCGGCTTCGTATTGCGCACGCGCTGCCTCGGCCTCGCCGTTCATGTGCAGCATCGCTGCGGCATTGTTGAACTGGCGGCTGCGGTCGATTGCGGATTGTGGTTCGCTCATTTGTTGATCCTCCATCACACGACCTGCTTGATCACGCCCTTGGCGAGTTGCATGGGGTCGATATCGGGTTTGGTAATTTCGACGTCGTTCATCGAGATCGGCTTCACCTCGTTGTTTTCGACCTTCACCTTGAGCTTGGCGCCGACCTCCATGCCGGAGCCATAGGTGAAGGAGGCCAGCTTCCATCTCTTGGAATAGAGTTCGATCGTGGTCAGCCAGAGGTCTGCCTTCACATCGGCAAAGCCCGTGATGTCAAAGGTGAACTGGGGCGAGGCCTTGACGCCCACGTCTGCCTCCATCGAGATGCCGGTCGATGGCGTCCATTCGACCTCGGCATTGGCCGAGGCCAGCCCCTTGACCCCAAGTTCGGCGCCCAGTTCCAGACCGGCGCGGGCCGAAACCACCGGAATACCGGCCCCAAGGGCACCCTGGATGGTCAGCCTCAGGCCCGCTTCGGCCGGCACCTCGAACCGCGCCGATCCGGTGATCTTGGCAGAGCTTTCGTCTTCGGGGTTGTAGGTCACTTCGACCGAGACGTTTTTCAACTCGCCCGGGCCGATCGAGGCCTTGGCGGTGAGCCCGCCCGTGATGTTGAGGAAAATCCCGATCCGCTGGCCCGCGACCGCGACCCCGACGATCGGAATGTCGGCGCTGACCGACAGAAGCTCTTTCTCCAGCTTCTTCTCGGGGAAGACCTCGATGCTGTCGGGCAGTTCGACCTTGCCCTTGACCTCCATCGAGCCGTCTGCCTTGATCGTCAATCCCGCGGTGCCCTGCAGCCAGGGGGTGAACTTGATCGTGACCGAACCCGAGCCGAAGATGGTGATGGCATCGCCCGGGTCGCCGTCCGAAACCTTGCCGGTTTCCGGGTCGACGGGCATGTTCGTCGCGCCGACGGTGACCTTGCCCGATGCAATCCCGCGCGCATAACCGGCACTGGCCTCGGCCTTGAACTTGCCATCATCGTAAGAGGCCGAAAGCTTGGCGGCGACGCCGGGGATATCAAGCTCGGCATCGCCGCTTCCCGACAGCTTGTAGGCCTCGCTCTCCTTGACCAGCTTGGCCTTGAGCTTGCCGCTCTTCAGCCTTGGTATCCCCTTGCCAAGGGTCAATTCGCCCGCGATCTCGAACCCGCCCTTGGGGTCGAACTTCATTGAAAGCGAACCTTCGGAGACACCCGGAACCTTGGGCACGACAGTTCCCGCCGCCTCCCAGGTCTCATCTTCGACGGTGACGTTGAGGGTCGCGGACTGGATGCCCTTGATTTGATCGGACCCGATTTTCAGCGTGCCTTTCCCGGTAAACTTGTCATTGGCATACGCCACGTCGATCTTTGCGTTGGCCCCCTTGAAGAGCGCGGGGTCGAATTCGAACCCGCCCTTGACCGAGAACCCGGCCTCGGCCCCGATCCGGCCCATGCCTTCAAGATAACCCTTGCCGACACGCTCGACCTCGAATTCGAGTTTGCCCGTGGCCGAAAGCGACGCACCTCCCGCACCGGCGCCAGCAGTCAGCGTCAATTCGCTGCCGGTCACATTGATCGGTCCCGGCAGGTCGAAATCCCCGCCCGAGAATGTCTTGGACAGCTCAAGCCGGTGTCCGTTGATCGCCAAGTCGATCCCGAGCCCGTCACGAAAGATCTTCGATGTCGGCAACAGGACCGCCCGCGTCACCAGCCGGTCATTTTCGATCGCGGATTCCTTGACGTCGATCGGGCTCATGCCGACCATCTTGACGTTGTTCTTCAGCGCGGCGCTCAGATCGATCAGGGAATAGGAAAAGGGGTCTCCGCCCAGCATCGAGGGCGTGGCCTGTGTCGTTTTCGAGTCGATCTTCGGGGCTTTGCCGTGTGGATCGACCGTGAAGCTGGTGATCCCGTCTTTGGTGCCCTGAACGCCGGTAATGTTGAGCCCCTTGGGGTTCTTGAAGCTGGGCTTGCCGGTCGGCAGGCTTTCCAGCCCGCCTGGAAGGTTGATCCGTCGCGGTTTGCCTGCGCCGCGTCCGAGCATGACCAGAATGTTGGTGTTGCTGCCGACCAGATCGGCTTTGTTTGCCTCCGCCTTGGTCAGCTGTTTCAGCGTGTTGATGTGCTTTGCGTCCTGGATTTCGCTCACAAGCCAGAAGTTGTTGCGTGATTTCGAAAGCTTCAGGGGCGAGGCGGAGACAGTCTGGAAAGTGACGTCCTTGAAAGTGGACTTCAGGTCGCCCGCATCCATGTCGAGCTGCTTGATCAAGGCGGGGTGGACACCGTCCGCTGTGGCCTTGGCCTTCAGCTTCGTTGCGGCGGCCGCGATCTTCTTGCGTATCTCGGCCTGTATGGCAGAGCCGGAAGCACCGTTCGTGGCCGGGTCCAGCAGTTGAAAATTGCTCATCGCGCTGGCGTCGCCCGACAGCTGGACCTCGTGGATGTGGTCGACCTCAAAGATCTCGTTCTTGCCGGTCTTGGCCCAGTTGGGGATGAGCGATTGTGCCGCGATCTGATCGGGGGTGCCGATGACGTAGGATTTTTGGTTGGCGACTTTCAGAAAAAAGCGCTTTGTTCCGTTCTTGGATTCGACGCCCTCGTCTTGGTTGAGCTTTATCTTGTTGGCGTCGACCTTGATTTTGCTCTTCCAGATAGAACGTTGCTTGCTTTCTGCCGAGGTCCGTTTTTCGCGCTTCGCTTTCAGCGGGCCGGACACCGACTGCTTGTTCGCTTCGGCGGGCAGGCGGATGTCCTTGACGGTCAGCGCGGATTTCTCGGCGCTAGTGGCCAGCGTGGCGGAATGCCCGCCAGCAGTCACCGTTGCCGGACCGGTGGGGGGACCTGCCGGTGCAGCTGGGGGGGCAGCGGCGCTCTTCTTGGCGCGCTGAAGCGGGGCCGGGCCTGCCCGACCCATGGCTGGCGCCATCGAAGGCCCCGGGGTCGAGGGGCCTTGTCGGGCACGGGCCGCGCCGCTTTTTGCCTTGGTCCCGGTCTGCTGGATCACATGTGCGGCCTCATGGGCCATGAGCCGCGTGTCACGCGCGCTTTCCGAAGCGCCAAGCCAGATGTCGCGCCCGTGGGTAAAGGCGCGGGCGCCGATGCTTTCTGCGGCGCGGGCTGCGCGGCCGTCCTGGTGCACCTGCACATCGCTCAGGTCGGCGCCGGTCGAGCGTTCGATCGGACCGCGGACCTCGCTTGCAAGTTCGTCGCCCCGACCTGGGGTCCGGACCGCCTCCTGCGCGACCGAGCGATCGCGTTCAGCGCCGGCAGTCTTTTTCTGGGCGGTCTCCTGTTCGCCCTCATCCTGGACCTTGGGCTGGGCGGTTTTTTCTTCCTCTTCGCCCTCGACGGACTTGGCCTGCGCGGCCTCCTCTTCCTCCTCCTTTTCTTCACCTTCCCCGGATTTCTCCTGTGCCGCCTCTTCCTCTTCCTCTCCACCCGCCATCTTGGTTTGGGCCGGTTCCGCGTCGGGCTTTTCCTCTTCTTCGCTGGTCTTCTTGGCCTGGGTGTCCTGTTCTTCTTCCGCCTTGTCGGTTTCCTCGGTTTCGGTTTCCTCCTTGTCGCTGGCACGTTGCGCATGCGCGCCGAGACCGCCCGCAGGCAGGGGGGTAATGCCCGGAGCCCTGCCGCCCTGGATCACCGTGTCCGCCACCCGGTCGGCTTCGCGTTCAAAGGGGCTGTCGGCTTTTCCGACGGCGAGCTTGGTCTGAACACCCGGGATCGCGAAGGCCGGGCCTTGGGTGGCATTGGCGCCGCTTTTTGCGGGCTTGGAGGGGGATGAACCCTTGGAAGGTGCAGGGCCCGAGGTGACTTTTCTGGCCGGGCGCCGAGATTTGTGAGTCATGATCCTTCTCCGTTCAGGGCCTTCGCAAAGGCGGAGAGGCGTGTGGTCTGCGCGCCGCTCCCACCCCTGCCCGGGGCGAGCCCCCCCATTGCGCCCGCCTTCTGCAACTCGCGTTCGAGCCCGCGGCGCAAGGCTTCGGCGTCGATCGGGCCACCTTCGCTCAGCGCGATGCTGGCGGCGGCGCGCACCGCGTTGCGGATCTGGCCGCCCGTGAGCGCGGCCTGTGTCGAGAAATCGCGCAGACGGGCGGGGTCGACGGCGTGGTTGTCGGGAAGGTGCAGTTCCCAAAGTGCAAGACGCGCTTCGGCCGAGGGGCGCGGGAAGGGCACCACCACGTCCATACGGCGCTGGAAGGCGCTGTCGATATTGTCCGGGGCGTTGGTGGTGACGACGACGATGCCCTCATGGCTTTCAAGGCGTTGCAAGAGAAAGTTCGTCTCGAGATTTGCAAAGCGGTCGTTGGAAGAGCGCACGTCAGTGCGCTGCGCCAAGAGACCGTCGCCTTCATCCGCCAAAAGGATCACGTCCAGCGCCTCGGCCTGCGCCAGGATCTGGTCCAGCCGCTTTTCGGTCTCGCCTACAAACTTGTCGACGACGGCGGCGAGGTTCAGCCGGTAGACATCCGTCCCCACCGCGCCCCCCAGAAGCCGTGCGGCCAGTGTCTTGCCGGTGCCGCTGGCCCCGGTGAAGAGCGCGCGGACACCGCGCCCGGCAGAGCCATCCCGCGCGGTGCCAAGGTGGTGCGGCAGCCTTTCGCGGTTCTTGCAACGGGCGCAGAGTTCGTCGAGCAACGCCCTTGTCTGTCCGGGGGTGATCAGGTCTCCCCATCCGTCGCTGGCGGGCATGAATTCGGCCAGGCCGTCAAGCTGCTCGCGGCCAAGCGCGCGTGCCGCGACCTGAACGTCGCTTGGGGTTATCGTGGCGCGCCCGGCAAGTGTCGCCGCCGAGGCCGCGGCGCGGCCCGCGCGTCGCACATAGCCCAAGGGCAATTGGAAACCGTCGCGGATTTCCTCCATTCCCGTGACAGGGCGCTCTTCGAAGGCCTCAAGCCAGGCACGCGCCCGGTCCGTGGCACGCGGAAATGGCACTGTGAGCGTGATCGCCCGTGCGGCGGATAACGGGTCAAGGCCCCCTGACTGGCCCATCGACAGGATCACCGGGCCGATCCAGCGCCCCAGTTCGGGCGGCTCCAGCGTTTCGCCGGGTCCCAGATCGCAACTCAGCAGCGGGATCGCGTCGCATAGTATCGCCGCAGCGCCGATCGTCTTGGCATTGTCATTGTTTGCAGTTCCGGCAATCAGCAGGTTGCGGTCCATTGTCAGGGCAAGGCTGGCCGAGATCTCTTCGATGTCCGCACCGGGCATGTGGTGCAAGACGATCAGGGGCGCATTGATCGCGGCAATTGCGGCTGGCACCCGCGTCAGCTGGTCTCGGAACGACTGGTTGTAGGCCAGGGCATCGCATTTCCTTGCAGCCGACTTGGCGCGCAGACGGACCCCTTTTGGCCAGGCCGGTAGCGCCGCCCCGCGTATCAGGTCCCAGGCAAGGGGCTCTGGGGCAAGGGTCTGTCGCGCCCGTGGTCCGGTCTTTTCGGTTGGTATCAAGAGACCCGCCGCGATCAACGGCGCTACGAGATCCCAGCCCGCTCCGAGCGCGGGGGGACCATCGGACAGAACCCGCGCCAGCGTCTCGATCGAGGGGTAGGGCGCGCCGCCTCCCTGCGCTTCGACCAGAAATGCGCCGACGCGCGCGTCTTCTTCGGCCAAGGCGACCAGCGCAAAGGCCAGGCGTTGCGTGTCGGTCAAGGCCAGAGTGTCGGCGGTCCGGGCAAAGGGAAGGGCGTCGGTTTCGCGGCTGATCAAATGCGCTGGCCAGGCGGTGGTCGGAACGCCTGGCAAAGCGGCCTCGGCGGCGGCGCGATATCCTTCGAGGAACGGGTGGTGGAGACCAAGCGCGGGATGCTCCCGCGCCACCCAGTCGCAGAGCCGCAGGGCGGCTGCGGTCAACCAGAGCGACATCTGCGTGGCTGGGTCCTGCGGCGGGAGTGACATCGCTGCTGGCGGCGTAACACGTCGGGACCGCGCGAAGGCATCGGGGGGAGGGGGGGGATTCCTCATCAGATCACCTCATGTTCGCGGTAGTGAAAGGCGACGATGCGGCCGAAGGCAGGGTGCCAGCCGGGATCAAGATCGAGCCCGGCCCGACGCACCGGCAGACTCTGGGCGGAAGCAGGAAAGACCACATCGATGTGCATAGGCGCCACGAAGATCCGGGCGCGACGACGAAGGAGGCCTGCCGGGCTTTGTCCCTCGGATGGCCCGTCCGGACCCCAGGCCACACGGCCGAGCCAGGCGCATAGTTCTTGGGCCGCGATCCGGTCGAGTTCGGCAGGATGGGCCGGTGTGTCGACCGGGCGTCCGTCGAGCGTCGCAAGAAGCCCCCAGATCGGGTCGACATGGGGGGCGGTCTCTTCCAACGTCGCCCGCGCCAGTCTTTCGAGCCGTGACCAAGGGCCGTACTCTGGTTGTTTGGACATTTTCAGTGCTTTGGCAAAGGACCTGGCCCGCAGGGCAAAATCGGTCGAGAAGACGTTGATCAGGAAGAAAATCCCGCCAAGGTCTGTGACCGGCGCGGTTTCCGCTTCGGTTGCGGGCGTGCTGTTTTGCGTCGTCTCTGGCCCGGGGCTGACCGCGGGGTCCGGTGACTGTGCCAAGGGCGCGCCTGCAAGGGGCGGGGCGGGTTCCAAGGATGGCGGATCTTTCGAAGACCTGCCGCCTTGATCGGTGTGTTCGGCGCCGTCCGTTCCGATTTCGGCGTCAAGGTCGCGAGACTGGGGATCGGAACCATCGGGGGTGGGCAAGGCACCCCTGTGAAACCTATCCTGGATGCTCTGCGATTGATCCATCTTGCGTGTTGTGGCCGGTTCGTCGGGAACACGGTGTCCACGGGTGGTGCGCATCAAGGTTTCGGCCGCTTCGGTCAGCAGAGCTCCCGCAAGGTTGGGGCGTTTGCGGCGCACCCACCCGATTGCCAAAAGCCGTGCCTGGGGGGGCGACAGCGTGGCGAGTGAATTTTTCAAGGCGGGCGGGGCGTCCACGGCTATGGGGTTGTCGCCGCAGTCATCTGCTGGATCGCCCGTGTCAACGGGCTGGTCATTGGCCGAAGGCCCTGAGTGGCGCCCCGCACCAAATGGCCCGAGGTCGCGGGCCAGTGCCTCCGCCGCCGCGGGCGGCAGGGCCGAGAAAACGCTGCTTGCGCTATTGCGCCAGACCAGCACCTCGGTGATCGCGGGCAGCAGGTGGATCTGCTGGCGCAGCACCGCCTCGGGGCCAGATCCCGGCGGAACCCGGCGCAAGAGCGCCTGCGTCCACCAAGCCTGCTCTGCGGTGCCTGCAAGGCATTCGACCAGGCAGGCGTACATTTCCGCCTCATCGGCGAAGACAACCGCTTCGGCATTGGACAGCGATGCCCCGGGGGTGGGTCTGAGTGCCCGCGCCCGGGCCCTTTCAAGCGCCCCGGTCAGCGCCCGGTCCCAATCCCCCAGCCCGTTTTCGCCCAGAGCGCGGCCAAGCGCACCCGGTGCAGGATCCGCAAGACGGCGCAGGATCAGGACCTCGGAGGGCGCCCCGGGCTGGGTGGGGGAGGCACGTTCGAGCCGCCTCAGCGCCCGGCGCTTTGGAGCCGCCGCCCGGCCTGCGTGCAAATGCACCTTATCTAGTGTCAGCTCGGTCATTACGTGTTCAGGATCATCGTCATGAAGTTCCCGATGTTGCGCTTGAAATCCACCGTCGCAGGCGTGGCCCGTTCAACCGTGACCATGCTGCTTGCGAAGTTCTGCGCCGATCCGGGGAAGGAGACGACAAACTCGTAGTCTCCGGGGGGCAGGGTCAGAATGTACTCGCCGTTCGCGTCGGTGGTCGCGGCAAAGGTGTCTGCCGGGGATCCGGCTGGGGATCCGGTCAGGGTTGCCGTCACGATTGCGCCGGGGACCACCTGCTCTATTGGGCCGGTGCCGAAGAGGTAGATTATGGCGACCGTACCCGTGATCGTTCCGGGCGTGTCCAGGATGTCCTCGAGTTCCTCGATCCTGTCTTCGAGCTCGGCGCATTTGATCGCTTCCAGCTCGGGCGATGGTACGATGTCGGAGACGAACAAGAGCCAGTCCGCAGAGGGATCGACGCGATAGATCACGAACCCCGGTGCCGGCGAGGCGCTGAGGTCCACCGCCGGGTAGCGCATCGCCTCTTCCACAAGGGGGATCAGCCGCCCGGGCGCGATGTCGACCGGGGGTGGTGCGGCGGGCAGGAATGTGCTGGCCGAGGGCATCGGAAGGAAGCCGACCGGTGGCAGGATATCGAAGTAGTCCACCGCCGCCGTGCTGGGCGGGACCGTGATCCCGTCAAAGAGCCAGTCGAGCTGTTCCTGAAACTGGAAGAGGGTGGCCGCGTCGCTCGCGTGTCGCGCATTGGCCGCGATCAGAGGCCAATCGCTGGCACGCGCGTCCGTGCGAGGGCGGCGGCGCACTGACCACATGTCGACAAAGGTGATCTGCCCGCCCTGCAGGCGCAGCACCGCCAGCGGAACCTCGCAAGACATGAGTTTCGGCGGGCTGCCCTGACCAAGAGTGGTTTCCAGTTCCCAGTCCGCCCAGGCCGAAGCGCCAGAGGGCGTCTCGGCGAACGGGTCCAGGGGGAAAGGCGCGCGTGGCGCCGTGCCAAGCCCGAGATGCGCAACACGGTTTCGCAGGCGCGAGCTTTGCTGGTCGCTCGATCCAAGCGCGAGATTTCCGATCTCGGCGCCCCCCATGTCCCCTGCGATCAACGCGGGGTCAAAGCGGACCAGGCGGAACTGCAGACCGAGCGTGGCGTAGCGCCGCCCGCACCCCGCTGCGATCCCGCCGTCCTCCAGCCCTGATTTCGGAGCTTCCTCCTCGTATCCCGAGGCCGTGGTCAGGGTCAGGATGTGAAAGCCTTCCGCCGTCGACGACTCTGACGGCGGGGGTTGATCGAGGCAGATGTCAAAGGCTCCGGCATCCCGGTTCGGGCTGTCCTCGTCCAGGACACTCAGGCGCACGCTGCGTGTCTCTGCCAGATCCAGCGTCTGGCCGGTGCGACTGACCGCCAACCCGGCGGTGACTTCGACCGTCGCGACTTGTCCTGCGCCAGAGGGGGTGACATCGCGCACTTCAAGCCCTTCGACGATGCCGTGACCGATCGCGCGCCCAAGCGCGGTGCGCCCCTGTCGCGCGGCGCCCTGTTCGTCACGCAGGTCGCGGCCTGTCAGGATACGGCCCTCGAAGAAGTTGACGAAACGCCGGCCGCCATCCAAGACAGCTTGTTCGAGTTCGATGGCCATCGCGCTACCTCGCTCCCAGGATGATGTGATCGGGGTTGGTCAGCACGCGGCGCGCGCGGTCGCTGATCCCGTTGATCGCGTTGATCTCGTCGAAGGTGGAGAACCGTCCGAGCGCACGTCGCCGCTGCAGGAAGGCTTCGATGGAAGTGTTCGCGATCCCGAGCGCGCTCAGAACGCTGGCGTCCGCTTCGTTTACGTTGACCCACCCGGCGGAAATGCCGTCGGTGTCGGCGAAGTTGATCCAGCTCGAGAACAGCCCCCCTTGCGTGCCGCGTTTCGCGCCTTCCGGGCGATCCCCCGTTGGCAGGCGCGAGCGCAGGAATTCCGTATCCACAGCACGCGTAATGTCGGGGTCCACACTGTCGGTGAAAGCCCGGACATGATCGCCGTCCAGCTCGACCCAGATCTTGAGCTGTCGATCCACGATCTCGGCATGCGTGTTGTCGTCGATGCGCAGGAAGGCGCCCGGCGCAAGGTTCGTGTCCATTTGCGAGCCCGAGCCGAACAGGGTCTGTCCAACTGCAACGTCGGGTTTGATCGGGATCAGGGCGACCGGGGGCAGACGAAGCCTTGCCCTTGGTTGGGTTTCTGCGAAAGACGCGCCAAGGCGATCGTCGGGAACCTCCGCGTAGATCCGGAAACTGTTGGCGTCGAGCGAACCGAGATCCAGATTTCTCTCACCATCGACGCCAAGCTCGACCACGGAATCCCCGACCTGTTCGTTCCAGAAGGCCACCGCGATTCCCGGAAGGGTTTCGACGGCGCCCCCCAGGAACTGCAGGTCGAACCGAAGGTCGCTTGCCCCCCCATGCAGCCAGGACAGCGCCTGAAGGCGTACCAGGTTTTCCTCGCCGGCCCCGTCTCCGGGGGCTGGGGGCGCGGCTGCGGCCCATACCAGTTGGGTCCCATTGTTTTCGACGGTCAGGTGCATGCCATCGTTTGCACCAGTGTCGTCCGGGGCCGGGATGTCGAGCCCGTGCAGTCCTTTGACGGTGGGGTTCGGGTAGTTGTCGGTCAGGTCGCCGCCGGCGCCCTGGCCCCATGGCATCGCGTCGCCTGGCACGGCGGCCTGTGGAATGTCTTGCAGTCTGAACGTGCCATTGCCCGAGAGATGCTCGACCAGGGTGCTTGGCCCGGCCCCGGTGCGTGGCTGGATCAGGAGGTATTGAAGGTGGTCGTCATCCGCCAACCCGTTGAGAGCGTCATGGTCGATCACACCGCCGTCATCCGAAGCGGGGATCAGCAATTCCTGGATCAGCTGGGTCGACAGGAGCAGCGGACGGTCGACATCCTCCACGGTGATCGCCGCCGCGTTGCCGTCAAGCGCGACCGCGCCGCCGCCCGCGTCCGTTACCGGCACCCGAAGCCGAGCCAGGGCGATGCAGCCATCGCCACCCGGGCTGCCCGCGCAATTGGTGCCATCCGGCAGAAGCGCGGGCCGCACCACCGTGACCCAGGCGTGGAAAGCTGCCGCAAGGTACTCCCCCATCTGGTCCTCGGGCACCTCGATCGGCCCGGTTGCCGGAGAGGCGGGGCTCGGGGGCGAGCCCGTGGAGGTCCCGATCGCTTCGACTTCGTCCAGGAAATCGTCGATCGACATCGCGGGAGAGCCGCCAGGCATGGGATCCAGCCGCCCGATCAGCGCAGCAAAGGCGCGGATCGCATCGAAGCGCGCCATATCGGGGCGCTGCAGGTCAAAACGGATAGAGAAGCTCTCGGTGACACGCGTGGGCGTCATCGATTCCTCAGGGGTGCGGCAAGGGCCGCTCGGGATCGGTTCCTGATCGGTCAGGCATTCGCGGTAGCAGAGCACGACCCAGACATCGAGCTCGGCCGGTGAGGGCAGGGCAAGAGGCGGCGAACTGGCCGCCTGGCCCGCGATCCAGGCGTCAAGGCTTGCGCATTGCGCGGTGGTGACGTGCAACTCGCGGCCGTGGGTGTCGATGCCGTGGCCGGGCGCGACCCGGATCTCGACCTCGTTGCCCTTGTCCGATGCCGACACCCCAAGACCGCAGACCGTGCCATAGCCGTGCAAGGTCCGGTGGTGCCTGCGCGCGCCTTCGAGGAAGTAGTACTCCTCCTGCACGAACTCATCCACGCCCAGCACCTGGCCTTGAGAGTAGTGCACCCGCTTGTGCGGATCGAGCGTCAGAGAAGGCGTACAGGCGCCGTGGCATCCGCATCCTGTTTCGCAAGTCATAGTCTTACCTCTCCTGCTGCGTCGCGTCCGACCACGGTGCGGTCCCGAACGGCAAATGGGTGGCCGTAGCCGATGAAACCCTCGCTGAGCGCGCTGCGACCGAGTTCGATCGCCGTGAACCGCGCGCCGTCGCTCAACGCGGTATCGAGGCCCAGTCGGGCCGAGCCGGTTTGGAAGAGCGCCCAGTAGGGGCGCACCTCGTATGCGGTGTGAAGCGGGCGCTCGCGCTCGACCACGCGGGCGATCTGCCCGATGCGGTCGTCGCGACGCTGGCGGTCTTCGCCCGGGTAAACCGGGGCCAGTACGGTGAAACGATGCGCGTCGCGCTCGACCGGCAGGATGGCCGAGACGAAGGCGATCCAGTCTTCGAGCCGAGGTCCCCCCGGGGGCAGGCTTGCGGGAAGGGACAGGGGATGAGGGTCGGCGCTGGTCAGCCCATGGGCTGCCGCGACGCGATCCGGCGCGCCATGGCGGCGGGTCAGGTAGGCTTGCCAATGGATCGTGTCGGCCGCCGTGGCCGCCGCATAGGTGAACCCGATCGGACCGGCGGCAAAGGCCCGCCAATCCTCGGCCTTGGCGGGGTTGGCGGGCACCAGAGGTGCAAAGCGGATGTCGTTTTGCGACTGCAACGCCGGGCTTTCGCCCCAAATCGTCGACAGCTCGGCCACCGTCGCCCCGCGCCGGTCGAGGGCGAAGGCCGCGAAAGCCTGGTGCAACGCCTCGGCGCCGTCCTCGTAGGTCCAGCCCACCAGCGTCTCCACGGGGTCTGGCGTTACGCTCCTGAAAGCGCGCAGCGCATGGGTCTCTGACAGCCGCACCCCCTGCCGCGCGCCGTCGGGCTCGGGCGGGTTTCCGCTCTTCAGCCCGTCGAAGAGGGATTCGTCCGGGCAGGGATCCGTCGCGATGTCGATCATTGCCTTCAGCCCGGCGGGCGTGCCCCGCCAGCGAAACAGAAGCTCGACATGGTCGATGAAGAGACGCCTCCGCGCGTCGTCCCAGTCGGTCTCCAGTGCCGCACCCATCCAGGTTGCAAGCCAGTCCAGCGCCTCTGGCGGTGCAATCCGCGTATCCCAGAGACCATGCGCCGTGGCGACCCGGTCCTCCATCGAGGTGAAGAGCCCCTCGACGTTGGCCAGGAAGCGTTCCAGGAAATCGCCCGAGACTTCGTCCTCGCGGTAGACCGCGGGCAGGTAACGGTCGAGATAGCTGAACCGGGGCATGTAGATGCGCAGCGCGCGCAGGCGCGGCGTGGTGCTGCCGTTGCCGGTGAGGTCGATCCCCAGTTGCAGGAAACGGCCCTCTGCCGACTGGATCAGCGTTTCATAGCTGCCCGCCGCGCTTTCGGGGTCGGCATCGGGGAAGGGGCTCCAATGCGGGGTCTCGGCCCCGTCGCCGCGCTTGTAGGGGCGGGGCAGGACCGACCACTCGGTCCCGAGAAGCGCGTCCGGGCTATCGGCGGCCCGCACCGAAAGCGTCACCGAGGTTCCCGGCGCCACGCAGCCGTCGAAGATGATCCGGTGCCAAACGGTCCCGGGTTGGCCTGAATCGAAGACGGCGGGCCGGATCGTCCCCTCGGTCACCCTGTTCTGACGCGGGTGTGGGGCCAGCGCGATCCAGGTCTCGCCAAGGTCGTAGTGGGTCTTGCCCCCCGCCTCGACCAGGGCCCGGCCCGCGAAATGGCGCATCGGCAGGTAATCGGGGGCAAGCGTTAGCGATAGCTCGGACACCGCGGGCGCCTCGGGCGCCCAACTATCCGCCGTGAGGTCGAAGTGCAGCGCCTGGTCCCCGTGGTCATCGACGATCAGCAGGGCACCCTCGAGACGGCCCGGGGGGGCCTTGAAATTGGCGACAAAGGCGATGTCGTGACCTCGGTAGGCGAGCGGCGGGTCTTCGAACTCCCTCAGCTTGTCCTGGTCCAGCGTGACCTCGGCCGCCGGACCATCGGGCGAATAGCGGATGATGCGCGAGGGCACGCCCTCGGGCGCGTCGAGGATCAGAAACGTCTCGTCCGGCAGGCTGGCAACCGAAACCGGGGCGGCGGCGCCGGGCACGCCCGTGGGGCCAGATGCACCGAGATCCAGCGCCCTGGGGAATTCCGAAGCGACGACGGGCTCGGGCGGCGCGCCTTCGGGGGTGAAGTCGGGCGGTGCCGGCAGGGGGAGCGCGGTGGTCCCGGCGAAACCTTCAAGGCAGAAACGCTCGTCGAGCTTCCAGACCCGCCCGGCATCCGCTGGTCCCGTTCGGTCGAGGATCCAGGTCCCGCCGTCGTGCGCCCGCGCAAGGTCTCGCACCGCGATCTCTGCCGGGGTGCTCCAGGGCTGGAACGTCGGCGTGCCGCCACTGTGGAGGTCGAACAGAAGGAAACCGTTCGGGGAGAGCGTACCGACCAGCAGGAAATGGCGGCAGCTGACCGACAGGCCCGAGAGCGTCAGATCGGCGAAGGCAGGCTCGGGCGGGGCGCTATCTGCAAAGCTGCCGTCCTTCGGCGGGCAGACGGTTTGCTCCAGCGTGCTTGCGTCGAAGAAATCTGCGGCGCTGCCACCAATCCTCCAGGTCCGGATCCCGCGCCGGTCCTCGGTGATCCAATACCAATTTCCGAAACCGTCGCGATCCGCCCCACGCCGGTCCTCCGGGGACAGGCGTACCGCACCCACGCGCGGTGGGAAGTGCTTGGCCTCGGGGCGCAGAACTGCGGCGCCCGCGGTCTGGTCCCAGATGACCGAGGACGGCGCCTCGTGGGTGAGCGCGGCCTGCCAGTCCCGGCGCCCGAGCATCAGATGAAAGGAGGTGCCGTTTGCGTCTTTCATGTCGCCCTCAGCATTCGTCCGGGATCACGGGCACCGGCGTCGCCGCGACAACCGTATCGACTGGCGGGGCCTGGCCCTGTAGCTCATCAAGCGGGATCGGGTCTCCTCCGGCGACCACCGACACGCCCGCGAGGCGCGGCAGTTCCAGTCCGCTCAGGGCCATGGGCGTGGTGAAGGGGCCCGAAGCACCTCCGACGATCAGTTGATCGACCCGGCGCACGCCCTCGGCCTGCGCCGCCTGCACCAGGATTTCGGCCGGGTCCACGGCGGTTTCCAACGGCCAGCCGCGCCCCGCAAAGCCGCCTTCGAGCGCCGAGAGGAAAGTCTCGATGGCGGCGGTGACCGCGTTGCGCACCGTTGGTGTGTCGCGCCCGGGCGTCACTTCGATCGAGATCGAGACCCAGACATCGACGTAGACCGGGCCGTGAACGTGAAGCTCGGTCGTTATCAGGCGGCGCGGGGCCATGTGCTCGCAAACCGCCTGCAGGAACAGTCGATCGGGGTTGGGCGCGCGCGGGGTCAGCGCATCGTTGGCGGGGATCACCATGACCGTGACGGCACCCGGCGCGACAAGCGCCGGGTTCGCGGGGCGCACCAGCCCCAGAACCTCGACCCGGCCCATGTCGACCCCGGGCGTTCCGGCGGCGATGGTCGAATAATCCTCTTCGGTCACCAGGCGGTCGCGGTTGGCCAGGACAGTGGGTGCGCGGCGCTCTGCCTCGGCGACGGTTTCGCCCGCGCTGCCGCCCCAGGTCGGAACCGGATTGGTAACCTTCAGCCCGCTCGGCAGCCCGGATCCGGACTTGATCGCTCCGATGCTGACGAGCCCCGCGGGCCCGCCGCCGTGATCGTAGCTTGCCAGGATCACCGCGCCCTGGGCAGGGCGCGCACCGTGCAGACCATCTCCAAAGGCGATCTCGCCCGTGGCGGGGTCGAGCGCATAGACCATCGCCTCGGTCCCATCGGCCTCGCTGTCGCCGCCGCGCGCCCCCGCCTCGGCGGGGGCCGCGAGGATATCGTCGATCGGCTGCCAAAGCTGGCCGTTGATGCGCAGCTCCAGGCTGTCGGCGATGACCGGCGTGCTGGTCAGCCGCGCGACCTGGTCCGGAGCGCCGTTGCCCCGACCCAGGAGTTCTCCGGTGACATGCGCGCGTTGCTCCACGCGGCTGGCGTTGATCCCGATCCAGGACAGTTTGAAGGACATCTGCCCGCCCGCCGCCACGGCATTCCCGTCGTTCCTCAGCCGAACACGAAGCCAGGAGACCAGCCGCGCGGCCCGCGGGTCGTCCTCGAGATCCGGCGGGTAGGCCCCGGTGCCGGGTTCCAGCGGTTCGAGATTGTCCCAGGTGGTGAGTTCCGCATCCCCAAGCGAGACCTCGAGAAGCGCGGGCATCGTCAGCGGGTTCGCATCCGGCGTGGCGGTGAGCGCGCGGTAATTGGCGCCTTCGCCGGGGGCAGCGGGATTCGGCGTTTCAACGACCAGCGCACGCAGGGTTTCGGGATCGCTGTCGATCGGCAGATGCGACAGCCCTTCTTCGTCCAGCGCCGGCATCACTCCAAGGCTCAGAGATTTGCCGCGCAACGCGTCCCTTGCCTCCGCGACCTTGTTCTCACGCTGCGCGAACAGCGCGATCCAGAGGCCGTCGATCGTCTCTGCCCCGACGTCCAGACCGGGTCCGATGTCGCCCGGGTGCGGTGGTTCGAATTCCACGGTCTTGTAGAAATCAAGCGCGTTCACCGCTGCCGCACTCCCTGGAGGATCGGTGAAGCTGGCATAAAGAGCACCGTAGGACTCGCGCGCGTTTTCAAGGGCGCCCCCCGCCAGGCGGCGCTTGTAAAAGACCGAGGCAACGACCGGCAGCACATCGAGCCCGCGCGTGACCTTGAATGGCGTCTGCCCGGCGCGCAGGTCGGCGCCTGCGACAAGCGTCTGTGCCTCGACCGCGCCCGAGGATTTCTCGAAAGCCACGAGCCCCCGGGCCACTCCTGCCGGGCGCAGGGCAAGCCCCAGAAGACGCAGGAAGGCGCGGCGGTTGCGCTCGGGGATCGCGTTTGTGCGGTAGATGATGCTCTCGCTCATATAGGCGAAGAGCTGCAACAGCGTGACGCCCGGATCGGCGTCCGACTGGTTGGTCCATTCGGGCGTGTGCACCGCGTTGCGGCGCAGGGCCTCTTCCATCAGCTCGCGCCAGGTGCGGGTGTCGATTGCAGGCGGTGGCAGGGGCATGGCCTTTGATCACCTCAGTTGGACACGCAGGGCGACGCTGTCCGCGGCGCCGGTGCGGATGACGCGGTAGCGCACCAGGGCGCGCGCCGCGTCGGCTTCATCGGGGTCCGGTCCGACATCGACGGACTGGAGGCGTATGCGGGGCTCGAACCGGCCGAGCGACTGGGTAACGACCTCCTCGATCAGCCGGTGCGTGGCGGCTGTGTTGGGCTGGAACAGGAAGCGGGACAGCCCGCCGCCGAAAGCCGGGCGCATAAGGCGCTCGCCTCGATCGGTTCTCAGGATCAGCTCGATCGACTGGTGGATGTTGTCGACGCCCGTCGACCAGGCCCAACGACCATCCGGCCCGATCCCCGGGGGAAAGGCGAATCCGCGACCCAGGCTCTTGTCACCCATGCTCATTCCTTGGCCCCCTTCCTGAGTCGGATGGGGATCACGGTCATGAGGTACGGCAGCCACTTGAAGATCATGTCCAGCAGCGTGACCATGATCATCATCAGGATGAACGCACAGATCGTGACGATCGGGATCGACAGCGAAATCATCAGCCCGAATGCGCTCCCCCCGGCGGTCTTGCAGGCCGCACTGTCTGCCGAGGGCAGGTCCTTGTGCAGCGGCCAGGGCAGGACCGATCGGATCAGATCGCCGAGTGTCACCTTCTTGAAGCGGTTCGTTTCTCCGCAGAACATGTCGGAAACGGCAAACCCCGCGCTCTTGCGGAATTTCCGAAGCCCCGCGGGCGAGAGATCAATCGGCATGGGGATCCTGATGTCGCGCGCGGGTGCATCGGGGTCGAAGAAGGACGCCATCTGGAACGGCGCCGTCGGTGCCGAGACCACCGGGGCGGCAAAGCCCACACAATTGGGCCTCTCGAAGACGCAGCGCACCGTGAACCAAGTGTCCTCGCGACGGCTGACGTCGCGGGGCGGGCGCAAATCGGGGACCGGGCCAGCCCGGCCTTCGGTCGCGGCGTTTTCGACCAGCGCGACCTCGATCAGAGCCTGAAGCTCTGCCACCGTCTCGCTCGATGTGCCCGCGCGACTTGGCCAGTTGTTCCAGGTGTCCGTGGCTGTCACCGCGGAGGGGTTGACCGGCGGGTGTGCCGGGATCCAGAGGAACGCGGGGCGGCTCGGCGGGTTATCCCAGTCGAATGGTGTCGCAGCTTTTTCAAGCTCCAGGACATCGTCATCGCTGAGCGCCAGCAGCGCCTCGACGAAACCGGCCTTGACCGGGCCGGAGGAACCGCCGTGCTCGGTACCGATCTCGCTGACCAGCAGGTTGTGGATCGTGATGCTCTGCAAGAGGCCCTTCACCATGGTTTCGGGAGCGGTCAGGCTGCGCGGAGTTGGTAGCCCCTGCAGATCGTCCCAAAGCACCGGCAGGTGACTTTGCAGGAAGCGCCGCGCATCCGCGAGGATCAGCCAGCCAATCTGGACCGCCCCCGCGCGATAATCGAACAGCAGTTTCTCGGCAGCGGCGTACCGCTCCGGGTGGCCGTCGCTGGCTATGGACATACTGGGTTCGCCGGGGCGATCCGCGATCTGCTCCTGCACAATGGCAGCCTGGTCAATCAGCACGGTCCAGGGGGCGGTCACCTCTGCATGCCAGAGCAGCGCAACAGGGTCCTGCGGGGACTCATCCAGGGTGATTTCAGGATCGGGCGTCTCGTTTGACCGGGTGGCGCCGACATAGGTTTCGCGCCGGGCAATCGGCAGGGCGCCCAGCAGCAATCGGCGCCTGCGCCCGTCGGTGTGGTAAGTGGTCGGGAAAAGGCCGTGGCGCTCTTCATCCGGTATCAGGCGCCCGCGCTCTTCGGGCGCCAGGAGCCGCCAGTGGCCGCCGTCCTCGCCGTGCGGGATGAAGGCGTATTCGTCGACTTCGTCCAGACCGTTCGCATCCTTGCCTTCGGGGTCGAATTCGCCCTCGCTCGCAACTTTCTGCACCAATTGGCGCAGGACGAAGCGGGGGCGCTCTTGCTTGGCAGAACTGATGGTCCGATCCGGCAGCCCCGGGCGCGGGCAGACGAGTTGGGCCGCCACCATGTAGAACCGGTCCTGCGCGGGCTGATAAAGTTTCAGATCCGCCTGAACCTGGGGCACGGGTTTTGCCGCTGCCCCGCCAACGAGCCCATTCTTGCGCGCCAGCGCCGTCGCCCGAGCGCGTGCCGCCGACAACGGCGCCGCGGTCGCCAGGCCCTCTTTCGGAGGCGTGGGCGCCGGTTCGCGCCAGGTCTCGGGCACCGCCAACCAGGCTGGCAAAGCTTCTGGCCGCGTCGCGGTCAGCGCCGCCAGTTCTTCCATGAAGTCTTCGCTTGCAAAGCGCAGGATCGCCGGGCGTCGGGCCTCGCCGTTCAACCCCGGCGAGGTGTTCAGCCACATCGGGTGAGGCGCCATCCAGCGCAGGTTTTCGTGTCGATCCTGCGCTACCATATGTTGCCCGCCCCTGGCGTGTAGGAGGATGAGATCACCGAGTTCGAGATCACCGTGTCGGCTTTGACCACACCCGAGAATTTCGACATCCCCGCATCGACCGTGACCATTCCCGCCGAAACCTCGACCTGGCTTGCGCTGATCGAGACCTTTGAAGACGCATCGATCGACACGCCCGCGGCCTCCATCGTCACCGTGTTGCCGTTGGAGTCTTCCAGAGTGATCCCTGCCTCGCTGTCGTGCAGGGTGATCTTCTGGCCCGCCGGGGTCTCCAGGATCATTTCTTCCGAGCCCGAACTGTCGTCGAGCGTGACCTTGACCCCGTTGCGGGTGCGGATCGACTTGATGTTGTTCTCGGAACTGCTGTCCATTTCCTCGTGCGGTGTGTCCTGGCCGTTCCAGAGGCCGCCGATGATGAAGGCGTGGCGCGGGTCTCCTCCGCCGAAGGCAACGAGCACCTCGTCGTCTACATCCGGCATGAACCAGCTGCCCCGGTCAGGACCGGCAAAGAGCGTCGACATCCGTGCCCAGGCCTCGTGCCCGCCGTCCGCGTCGATCGCCCAGGGCAGGCGCACCCGCACCCGTCCCTGACCGTCCTCGTCGGCAAGATCGGTCACGATTGCCGGATAGACGCCGTAAAACAGCCCGCCCAGCCCGGTGGGCAGCCGGGTGTCCGCAAGCGGGTGAAGGTCAAGGGGTGACATCAGGTTCGCTCCCTCATGATCCGATCCATGGGCGTTCGACCGAGAATTCGGTCTGATAGCCCCGTTCCAGGTCGAAGACGTGGCGCACCGAGGTGACCGTGAAGTCACCGTCGAACATCGGCCCGAGGCCCTGGAAGGTCAGCGCCGAGCCCACCGAGATCCGGCTGTCGCCTTCGGCGATGCCGTCGCCGGAGACGAAGCGGCGTGCCCTGCGGCGATATTCGGCGCCCGCAAGCGCGTCGCCCTCGGCGGTGCTGATCGGCAGAGGGTGAACCACGCGCTCGACTTTTTCGCCGATTGCCGCGTCCAGGACGCTGCTGCCGGTGTCGCCCTCGCTTTCGCCCGAGAGACTGTCTGGCCCCGCTTCGCTTTCCACGGTCTCCTTGGCGCCTGGGTCCCAGCCGCCGACAACCAGTTTCGAGCATTGGTGCGCGAGGTCGGCGCACAGCCGCATCTCGTGCAGGCCCTGGCCATAGGTCAGCACGATCGGATCGGTGGGGCGGTTGGCACGGGATTGCGCAAAAAGGCTGTCGCCGCGCACCCAGATCTCGGCACCGACGTTTGCCGCAACGGTCCTCAGGAACGCCAAATCCGACTGGTTCAACTGCGCCACGATCGGCATGGTCGGACCTTCGATATCTGTGTTCGGAGTCAGCCCGTGATCCTGTGCGACCGCGCGGATGACGTCTTCGGCGCTGGCCTCTTCGAAGACCCGGGTGCGCCGTGTCTTGCGCAAGTCCTGCAGGCGGTCTTCGGCCAGGACCAGCACCTCGGGAGGGCGCGATTTCGGGAAACGCCCCTCGATGCCGGAAATCCGCCCTTCAAACACCGCACCCGCGCCCTGGCCGCCGCCGATGGCGATGCGCAGCGGCGTGCCGAAGTCCAGAAGCGCCCGGTCGAAGTACAGGAACCCGATCCCGCCCGAGGCCGTCCCCCAGTTCCCGAATGTCGCTTCGCAGCGCGCCATGCCGTCGAAGTCTTCTTCGATGGTCAGCGCCATCAGTCCGGCGTCGAGGTCGGGCTGCGCGGTGCCGTCGACCGTCAGCCTGGGCCGGGCATTGTAGAGAAGGGGAACGGTTCCAAGGTCGGGCATGATTGGTCCTCAGTGGCCGCGCAGTCGCGCCGCACGTTCACGCAGATGCGTCTCGACCCGGGCCAGGGTGGTCGGCGCGATGGCGCGCCCCGTCGCATCGGCCTCTGCACCGGGCCCGCCATCGCTGGCGGTCTGGGCGGGGGGCTCGGCCTGGGTTTCAAGGATTATCTCGAGGTCATTGATGATCACGGGCATCAGCGTCTCCCTGGTCGGCTAAGGTCAAGCGGCGTGCCTGCGGGCAGGTTGCGCGGGTTGTCGATGTTGTTCTGGCGGGCGATGTCCTGCCAGTCATCCTGGCGGCCTTCGCGCGCGGCGGCCTCCTGCACGCTCTCGCCCTCGCGGGTGGCGGGGGCGGGTTGCGACGCGGTGGGTGGCGTGCTGCCACGCCCCGTTCCGCCAAGCCCGGCGCCGCCCTGGTTGCCGAACTGGAACTGGATTTCCTGCTTGGACAGCGCCAGCGCGATTTTCGCTCGCAGCGGTTTGCCATCTTCCGAGAACAGCAAAAGCTCTTCGTTGATCGAGTCCACCACGCCTTCGAACAGGAAGGTGCCCCAAAGGAAGCGGATTCCGGGCGGCGTGAACTTGCCCTCCTCGTCGCTCGGCTCAGGCTGGATGAAACGCACCACCTGCTGGGTCAGTCGGCGCACGTCGTCGACGGTTTCGCCTTCGGATTCCGGGCGATCGGGCGCCGGGGCCGTCACGTCGAACCAAAGGTCCAGCGTCAGCTTTGTCGTCCCCGAGCCGACGAACTGGATCGCCGAGCCGCCCCGCTGGTCGCCGCCTGCGCTCTTGTTGGAATAGGCGACCTTCAGGGTTTCGGGGTTGAACTGGACGCTGATCGGATCGCCGGTCTCCGACACGGTCTGCTGTTCGTCCCAGGTCACCGGCTGGATCTGGGCTTTCAGCAGGGCTTGCGGCTCAGGCATCGGTCACCTCCTCCGCATCCAGCGTTTCAAAGGCGATCTGGGCTTCTTCGATGGCGATCAGCCCGTCCGAGGCATTCAACGCCGGCGCCTTCAGCTTTACGGGCAAACAGCCCGTCAGCTTGAATCGCACCACCTCGCGTTCACGGTCAGCCGACAGCATCGCGATTTCGCCATGGGCGCGCGCTTCGCGGCGCTCCTGCACCGCGCGGAACCAGGCCCAGAGACCAAGCCCCTTGGCCATCCCGCGCTTCAAGGTGATCTCGCCATAACTGGTGACGCCTGCCAGGTGGATCTGGCGCGCATTGTTGCCGCCTTCGCGGATGGTCTCGGTCTCCAGCGTGGCTTCCAGACCCGAGACCTCAGAGAAGGCGCCGTCGCAGATGATGCCGTCCTCGCCCTCAAGCTCGAGGCGGACCTTGAAATTGAAGGCGGTGAAGAGAGTGGTCATGTCGCCTCCTCCACGGCCAGATCCCGAGCGCCGGTGCGCAGCAGGCGCACGTTCAGAAACCGCATGGGACGCGAGGGGGCGACGCGCAGTTCGACGATAAAGCGCCCAAGCTCGATCGCACCGGGCGGGTTCACGCTCCTGTCGGTGACAACCCGAAAGCTTTCGACGGGCCGTGCCCCTGCGAATCCGCCGCGTTGGTGGATCAGCGAGAGCACGCGTTCAAACCGACGCTGCACCTGGGCACGGAAATCGGGGGAGTTTGGTTCGAACGTATAGGCCATGCCTTCACGCACGGCGAGGCGGCGCAGGAGGATCATGAGAAGGCGCACGGGCAGGGGGGTAAGCTCGGCGCTTGCCGACAGGGTCTCGGCATTCAGGAAAAGAAAGCCTCGGGGATCGTCGCGGATCGGATTGATCTGATGAGCGATCAGATCGGCAAGCGTCGCGTCCTCGAGTTGCGGCGTGAGGGCCAGCGCATCCGTGACAGGCAAGTTCGCGGAGGCGATCCAGACCCCCGGCCCATTGGCCTGCCGCGCGATCAGCCCCGCAGCGGCGCCATCTGGCGGGTGGAAGGCGCCGCCCGTCGAAATCCAGCCGTGGTGCAGCGCAGCATAGGAAAGCGCCGTCTCTTCTCCAAAGCGCAGGGCGGGAACGCGCAGCATACCGGCGGGGCCGGGATCGCCCTCCAGATCCTCGAACAGCGGCGAAAGCCGGGCGAGGTGTGCCTTGGCCTCGTCCGCGCGGAAGTGGCGCGGCATCGACAGAAGTGCGACCGCGTCGGCGCGCGCCGCCGCAAACCGGACCGCGGCGCGGTGGACGGCGGTCAGGATCTCTTCGCCGCTTTCGGGCGCGGTCCCGACGGTGGCGTATTCCTCTTTCGGATCCACGGTGAAGGCGGAAACCGCGTCCGGGTCAAGCCGCAGCGTGATCGACCAGGGTCCACGGACTTCGTCCCGGAGCTCGCGCACCCGCATGTAGCTCGGGCGGTCGATGGCCGGGGCAGGGAAGAAGTCGACAGTGCCGGGGGCCAGCAAAGTGGTCCTTGCGTCCCCGAGAGTCGGGGCCTGGCCGGTCTGCACCTCAAAGACGTCGCCGGGTGCGGGCGCGCCGCTCTCGAACGTCCAGGTCAGACGCGGGCCGGGGCTCGCGCCGGTATCAAGCGTTGGCAGAAGCGACAGCAGGTCCGGGTCGGTGTAGGCGCAAGGTTCGAAATCTTCCTCGGGGATCATCGAGGCGCGCTCATTCGACCAGGGTCCGATCTCACTGGCGGTTTCGGCGCGCACACGGGCGAAGACAATCGCGGGGCAATCCGGGGCGCGGGGGACGAAGGCCTCTGGCGCTTCGACGATGTGGACCTCGGGTGGGTCGAAGCTGTCATCGGGGGAAAGCTCGACCCTGTAGCGCGTCGCGCCATGCACCGGGGTCCAACTGAGCGCGATCCGGTCGAAGGCATCCAGCGCATTCGGCAGCACGCCGAGACGGGGCGCACCCAATGGCGCGGGCGCTGCGACCAGCCGCCGGTTCCAGGGGCGATGCCCCGCGTCTGGCAGCGCGATCATCGCGACCTCGTCCACCGGGTAAAGCGCATGAAGCCCGCGAAGCGGTCGCCCGCCCTCGGTCAGTTCCATCGAGTGACGCGCCGCAAGCTCGGCGGACAGCGCATGGGTCTGGATCGCCGCAAAGCGCGGGTCGAGAAAAATCTCGCTGGAAAAGTGCTCCAGCCCCTCCGTCTCCAGCCGGGGGCCCGGGGGGAGGGTCGCGAAGGCGCACCGTTCGCGGTCGACATAGGTTTTCATGGCATGCGGCAACCAGACACCGTTCGGGTCGGCTACCGGTCCTGCCAAGGGAAACCGCGGGACCGACGCCTCGGACAGGAACCGCGCACGGCCCGGCGAAAGGCTCGGCACCGGGCGCCCGAATGCGGGACCAAAATGCGCCGCGTCATCGGGCAGGGCCGCCCAATAGCGCGGATGGGCGGCGGCAAAGCCAAGCCCGTCCAGACGGTGGCTGATCCTCTCGCCTTCCCAGAGGACAAGGTCAAAGGTCAGGACGCTGAGACTGTCCGGTTGCGGCTCCGGCGGGCTCGCAAAGAGCGCATCGACAGTTGCGACCGGTGCGGGCACGAGCCCGTCGTCATCCACGCCAATCGCCCCCTCGGGCGGGGGTGAGGCGGGGCGCTGGTACCAGAAGACCCGGTCGTCGCGGGCGATGACCCGGGTCCCCTCGACCCGGTCGACTACCAGCAGCGCGAGCAATTCGGCGTCGTTGAAGGTTGCTTCAATCAGATCGCCCGGAACCGGCGCGTCGCCGGCCTGGGTGACCCGGATCGAGAGGACTTCGCTGGTCCGCACAAGCCCTCCCCCCATCAAGGGGAACAATCTCCGCCGCACGAGCCGCGTGTCAGCTCCAAGCGGTGCGATCCAGCGTCCGGGCGAACGGGCCAGCGCAACCGCGCCGTTGCGCGATGTATCGACAAGTTGCGGAATGTCGAGCGACAGCGTTTGCGGCCCTTCCGGCTCTGCGACCCGCACCACGAAAGCCCGCCTTCCGCCATTTGCGAAGAAGGCCTCGACCGCCGGGCCAAGCAGGCTCGTCTGATCGGTCTGCCTCTCCAGGTCGCGCGCCAACACGACGTCCGGCCCGAATATGTCGCGGAAGCGCGACAGATCCTCGACCGGGACCGGTACGTCCACCGGCCCCGACGCCGCAAAGCCGACAAAGCCTGCCACGTCCATCCGGGGCAAAGCGTCCGCACGCTGGGGACGCCCGGTTTCGACATAGACGCCGGGCAGTCGGGGGGCGCGTCTGGCAAGCGGCAGGTTCATCGGCTTAGCTCACCTCGATCCGCTGTGCCGCGAGGACCAGCTCTTCGACGGCCACATCGGTGCCCTTGCCGTTGAGCGACGGACCGGTGTATTTGATCGGCCGCGCCATCAAGAGCTTCCAGGTCATCGCCACGGTGCCGCGATCCTCGCTCAACAGGTCGATCTTCACCGTGCGCAGGTCGTCCTGCTGGCCGTTCCTGACATTGTCGAGCCAGCCGTAGAGGTCCAGGTAGCCCATGAGCCCGCGTTTCAGCGTGATGTCGGGGACCTTGTAGGTGCCGGTGACCTTGATCGGCGTGTTGTCGTTGGTGTTGCCCGCGCGATATTCGGCAACGTTGATCTCCATCCCGATCCCGGAGATTTCCTGGAAACCGGCCTGGGCCCGGTCCGGCTGGTCGTCTCCGATCGTGACGAGAAAGTTGAACTGGCTGTAGGGAAGCGCTTCGCGTTCTGTCGCCATGATTGTCTCCTATGACGTCTTCTGGAGCGCACGATCAGGATCGCGCGTCGGCTGTCTTCTGTCCGATGCGGAAAATGACGAACTCGGCCGGGTAGAGCGGCGCGACCCCTATGAGGCAGACAAGCCGACCGTTGTCCCGGTCGTTCTGGCTCATCGTGGTTTCGTCGCAGCGTACGAAATAGGCCTGCTGCGGGGTCCGCCCCGCCAGACGTCCGGACACGAATTCGTTGTAGAGGAAATCCTCGATCGTGCGCTGGACGTTGGACCAGAGCCGGTGACCGTTCGGTTCGAACACCGCCCATTGCGTGCCGCGTTCGATCGACCGTTCAAGATAGGCGAAATGCCTTCGAACATTGAGATATTTCCACTCAGGGTCCGACGAAACGGTGCGCGCGCCCCAAACCCGGAACCCCCGCCCCTCGAAGAAGCGCAGACAGTTGATCCCCTCGGGGTTCAGCGCCTCCTGCTGGCGGGTGTTGATCAGGAACTCGAAGTTCAGCGCGGATCGCACGACTTCGTTTGCGGGCGCCTTGTGGACCCCACGCTCGACGTCGTTGCGCGCGTAGATCCCGGCCATGAAGCCGGACGGCGGCAGCGACAGCTCCATCGGGGCGCCGATGGCCAGCGGGTCGTCGACCGTGACCCAGGGGTAGTAAAGCGCAGCGCGCGTGCTGTCGAGCGTTCCGCGCAATTCGCGCACCTCGCCGGGTGTCATCCCGGCTTCGGCATCCAGCACCGCCACCCGATAGCGCATGCGCTCGCAATGGGTGATCAGGCTGCCCATGACCGCGCGGCTGACCTCTTCATCGGCCGACGAGCCCGGGGCGGCGACGATCGAGATATCCTCGAGGTCTTCCAAGGCGGCGAGCCCCGACTTCGGGTCGTCCTCATCGCCCTGATACTGGATATTGCCCAGCGGCCCCCCGTCCGAACCGCCCTGCAACACCAGCGTTGCGGTCAGTTCGGCGTCCGTGGGCAGGCGCACGACCGGTATGCGTCCTGGCGATGCATTGGCCGCTTCGAGCTCGGCAGGCATCGGCAATCCGCCGATCGTCGCAGAGAGCACTTCGAAGAGCGAGTGCCCGGCCTCATTGGAAAGCGAGGCAAAGGCCGCAGCCAAAGCGGCGCCGTTGTCGGTTGTGGTCTGCAGCACCAGCGGCGTGAACAGCTCGGTCGCCCGGCTGTCGGAGTGATGGGCAAAAACGGTCTCTGCCGCGCCCGGATGCTCGGAATGAAAGGCGACGCGTTCAAACACCATCTCGTCCGCAAAGCGTCCGGGCGGCAAAGTGGCAACCGACAGGGTGACCAGACGGACGTCCGAGACGTTCGCCAGATCGACCCACGATGGCGAACCCGGGCCGGGCTCGGTGCCGGCGCTGTCCTGACGCAAGCGAAAGGTTTCGCGCCCCGTGTTCTCGTCGCGAAAGCGGTCTGCCCAGTAGAATTCGGCGTTGACCGTGCCCGGCGAAGCAGGGGGTGGCGATGCCAGGTTCACGGCAATCACCGTGTCAAACGGGCGGATGCCGCGCAGCTCTGGCCCGTTGGCGCCGGTCGCCAGCACGTTCTGACCAACCCGCATCGTCACTTGCACCCGCATGTTCCCGGCGCGCCCGGGGTGGCGCGCCATCAGCGTGAAGCCCGGATTGGCAGGCGAAGCATCGGGCGCCGGCCAGATCGCCCGACCGCCCGAATGGGTTGGCGGGCTGTCGGCAGCCGGCTCGTTGTAGATCCGCGACACGTAGAGCCGCCTGCCGCCCTCATCAAAATAGGACCGCACCGCATGAGCCAGATAGTTGGGGACCTCGGTTCCGTCCGGGCGGATTGCATCAAGCCCCCCGTAGATACGCTCGAAGTCCGAGAAGCTGGTCAAGAGCGGCGGTTCGCCCTCGGTCGGGCCGAAGCGGGCCGGGCCGACAAAGCCGGTGGTGGAGGTGCTGACGCCTTCGATGGTCTTTTGACGGAAACTGACCTCTTCAACGAAGACACCTGGAGCCAGGTATTCGGGCATGGATGAGACCTCCTGATCAAACTTGATTTCTTTGCGTTTCCGTTAAGGTGATGGGCCTGGGCCCACGAAGAGGCGGGAGGCACGAGCGCCGCTGCGCAGCGTGAGCGTCTCGCCGAAATGGAGCGTTGCGGTTGTGGTCGGGGTCGGCACCGGCGTTGGTGAGGCGTCCGGCGGCTCGGGCCAGATCTGGGCGTTTGGCTGGGACAGGATCTGGCCGTAATCGGGTATTTCGCTCGCCGTGATCGGGGGCAGGGGGGCGGCGGCGGCCTCTACGGTAATGGTCAGGGGCCAGTTGCGGCTTAGCAGCGAGGACGCGTCCCCCGTCGGGGGCGAGCCCGGCACGACCTCGGCCAGCACCGGCCAGGGAAGTTGTACAGAACAACGGCCGTCCGGCCCCGCGATCCCGTGCCAGGACCGGCCTTCGGGATCGACGACGATCATCCGCGCCCAGGCGGCGGGTTCTCCGGTCGCGGCCCGCGCCAGCGTCGCGGTGACGCGGGCCAGTGACGGATCGCGCGGGCGATCCGGCCCACCGATCAGGATGAAGCCCGGTGGGGCAGGGGACGGCAGCACCGCACCCAGATAGGGTCCATCGTAGGGCAGGGGCAGGTCGACCCCGAAGGCAGCCGGCGCATAGCGCGCCTTGGTGTCCGTGACCTCGATCAGGAACCGCTGCGTCGGCGGTGAGGGGGGCGAGGCATTGGCATCCGGCGGTCCGTCGTGTTCGAAACCTCGCATCCCGGGCAGCCCCTGGAAGACCAGCGCCCCGGAAAACGTGCGCTGCGCGATGACGGCGCGCCGGTTTTGTTGCCCCCAAGGCCGGGCGGTGGCGATTACCGCGTCCTCGACCGGGCGCTCGAAATCCTCGTCCCAGAACCGAATGCCCAGGGCAGAATGCGTCGAAAGCCTCTCGAGGATGCGCACGTTCATGGCCTTTGCCCCCCGTCCGCGGGCGGGTTGAAGGCGTCGACGGGCTCCAGAACGCCGATGTCCTGGCGTCGCTCCTGCACTGGCGGGCCTCCGCGCTCGGACAGGTATTCGACCGACTCGATGCGCACCGTGCGCGCCACATAGGGAATCGAAAGCTGGTAGATGTTGAGGTTCAGGACCTCCCAGATCCGGAACATGTCCTCGTTGGACAGTTCCGCAAGGCCAAGCTCGACTGCCTCTTCGGCGCGGAAAGACCCACCAACGGCGGCGTTCAAGGCGGCGGACGGCAGCAAGGGCGTATCTTCCAGCGTGCGCATTGCCCAACCGGCAATCGCGTGCTGCAACGTGGGTTCGGTGCCCCAGACCGTCATCAGGATATGAACATCAACCGGCAATTGCGTGCGAAACCGCCGCCCGTTCGTATCCGTGCGCCCGACGGGGGAGCGATGGGTTCCTGACGGCGTGACCCGATAGATCAACAGGGTCACTCCGGCATTCGGAGCGCCATTGCGGATCTGCTCGGTTGTCGTCGTGGTCAAATCCAGAGGAGTCGGAAAATCCGCCGGGTCGTAGGCGGCGCGCAGCAGGTTCGCGATCGCTTCGCCGACCGCCATGATGGCACGGGTATCAGCCATTGGGGCACCTCGCGCACGTCATTCCCTGTCCTCCGGCCGCGTTGGCGGCGCCAATCCGGCAAGCAGTGTCGAGATCCTGTCGAACAGCATGGAGATCCCGACGAATTTGCTGGTGGTCTGGCCGTGGCTGATCTGCCCTCGCCAGTGCTCATCCGAGGATTTCCCGCCATCGGTTTCGTGCCAGGCCCGGATAACCAGAAAGGCATCCGCATCGGCGTCCAGATCCAGCCGGGCCAGATCGTCGCTCATCGGATCACTGCGAGGGCGTTCATCGTCGGTCATGGCAGGCAGCCTAGAGGGCAGCACTCTCGCGCCGGTCGCGCGCCGATGTCAGAGGGGTCACGGAATTTTCGCCACGACCCGCCGGAGATTTCTTAGCGGTGACGAACCGTGATTGCCGGGAAGACGCGCAATTCTCTCAGGGATCTCTCGGAAATTTCCACGGCGCAGCTTGGCGCAGCAAAAAGCCGGCGCAAGGCCGGCGGCGTCGTCGTGGATCTGACCGGATTTGTGCGCGGCTAGCCTATCAGATGCCGCCGCTCATCCTCGATTGACCCAAAGACATCTCCACTGCGGATACGCTGGTAAAGCGCAATGGTCTCTGGCATCGGGTCGATGCCGTAGTCACGCCGTAGCATGTCGGCGCAGCTTTGAAATGCGCAGATCGCATGTGCCCGGTTGCCCGAAAGGACGTGCAGGCGCATCAGGTTCCGCTGCATCGTCTCCCGGATGGGATCCACGGCAAGCACGCTGCGCGAGCATTCGATTGCCTCTTCGTACTGGGACCGGCGCGCATAGGCTGCGATCTTGCAGGTCATGCCACGCACGTACAGCGCTTGCAGCCGTTCCCTGATCTCGACGGCCCATGCGTCGCTGAGGTGTTCCAGAAATTCTCCCTTGTACAGGCGAAGCGCCTGATCAAGCTGCGCCATCGCCCTGTCTTCGCAGGCGAGGTCCAATGCTTCGGTGATACCTTGCGAGAAAGCCTGGCAATCGATGAAATCCTCGTCGCCCAGCGTGAGAACGACATGCGTATGATCGCTCTCGATGCGTTTGTCGCCTTTTGGTTGATTCGCGGCCTCGATCCGAGCGCGCAGTTGCCAAAGAGCATGACTCATCGCCTTGCGCGCGCGACCTTCCGACAACTCGCCCCAGAACATGTCGAGCAGCCGTTCGCGCCGCAGGAGCTTGTGAGGATGGGTGAACAAAAACGCGGCGAAATCACTGGCTTCACGTCCAAGCCGGACCGGCAAATTCTCGCGGTCGGACTGGATCGAAAAAATACCTAGGGTGAGAACATGGACCATGAACATTATCCGAAAAATATGAAAATGGCAGCATGTGGCGCAGACCTTCTGCACGCAGCGCGATAATATCACACTTTAAGAGTGTATCCAAAAGTGGAGTCGCCAACGGTGGTCTGCCTTTAGCGTGGCAACTGGCTGGATTACGAGAGCGCATGACCAAACGCGCGCTCTTTGGCCGGGGCCTTTCAAGACCAATGGCGCCGGCGCGTTGATGAGTGGCGCGGTCCTGTCGCGGCATAAGGGACAGCCTGACCGCCCAGGGTGAGCCTGCCCGAACTTCTCTGAAGTACGGCCATGTGCCGAAGGGATCGAGCGCATGAGGCAGAGCTGCTTTGGCTTCGGGCGAATTTCCCTTTGGTGAAATAAATTGAACCAAGCACTGTGCTGCTGTATCGCTCCCGAGTCTGGAAACGGGTCTTCTGGGCAGGGCGCAGGATGGAAATACGGTTCGATTTCGGCCCCGGCGGCGCAGCGGCACAATTTGCGCGCCCGTCGCGCCTGATCCGTGCAGACAGGGCAGTGGATGTGCCGGCGGCGCTCGCAGACATGGATGCGGCGCGCAAGGCTGGGCAGTGGATTGCCGGCTATGCCAGCTATGAACTCGGCTATGCGCTGGAACCGCGCCTTGCCGAACGGATGCCGGTCGCGCGGCGCATGCCGCTTTTGTGCTTTGGCGTCTATGCCGAGCCCCGATCCGCGACAGCGCCTTCGACAGGCGGTTTCACTCTGGGGGCCTTCCGGCCCGACTGGGACGCTTCACGCTACGGAAGCGCCTTCACCCAGGTTCACGACTGGATAGGTTCCGGGGACATCTACCAGGCAAACCTGACCTTTCCGCTTCGTGCGCCGTTCTCTGGTGATCTTCGGGCTCTCTACGGGGCGCTCACCGCTCGCCAACCTGTGTCGCATGGTGCGCTGGTCATGCAGAATGACGGCCCGGCCATCCTGTCGCGCTCGCCCGAACTGTTCTTTCGCGTCGACGGACATGGCCGCATCGCGACGCGTCCGATGAAGGGAACCGCGCCTCGGGGGCGAACGGCGCAAGAGGACGCGGATCTGCGCGACTGGCTGTCCGGCGATGAAAAGACCCTGGCCGAAAATCTCATGATCGTTGATCTCCTGCGCAACGATCTGTCGCGGGTCGCGACGCCGGGAACCGTCCGTGTGCCGGAACTGTTCAAGGTAGAGACCTATGAAACCGTGCACCAGATGGTCAGCCAGATCGAGGCGCGCCTGGCTCCCGGCACCGAACTCTCCGACATCTTTCGGGCCCTGTTTCCCTGCGGTTCGATCACCGGTGCCCCCAAGATCCGCGCGATGGAAGTCATCAACGACCTGGAGACGGCCCCGCGCGAAGCCTATTGCGGGGCCATCGGCTGGGCGGCGCCTGACGGCCGATCGGAATTCAACGTGGCGATCCGGACGCTGCTGGTCGAGAATGGCACGGCGGTGCTGAATGTCGGCGGCGGTCTCGTCTGGGACAGCCGCGCAGAGAGCGAATATGAGGAGGCACTGTGGAAGAGCCGTTTCGCGACGTTCCAGCAGGAACCGGCCTGATCGAAACAATGCTGTGGCAGCCGGGGCGGGGCGTGATCCTGGCGCGTCGGCACCGCGACCGGCTGTGCCTCTCGGCCCGCAAGCTGGGATTCCCCTTTGATCCCCAGGCTTTCGACGACGCCTTGGAAGGGATTGAGGGAACGGAACCGCTGCGGGTGCGCACCGTGTTGCACAGCAATGGGCGGATCGAGACGACAACCGCGCCCATGCCGTCCCCTGCAGGCGTCTGGCGCATTGCCATCGCGCCGGCACGGCTGACTTCGAAGGACCCTTGGCTGCGGGTGAAATCCACCCGTCGACGGCTTTACGATGACACGCGCGCCGCGCTTCCCGACGGTGTGGATGAGGCGGTCTTTGTGAATGAGAAAGGTCATGTCTGCGAGGGGACGATCACCAACTTGCTGGTCCGTCAGGAGGGGCATTGGGTGACGCCGCCCCTGTCGGACGGGGTCTTGCCCGGGGTCATGCGAGCGCATCTCTTGGCGAGCGGAGAGCTGCGGGTTGGCAGTGTGACGCCAGATGACCTGCGGACAGCCACCGGATTGCGGATGTGCAATGCCTTGCGCGGCCAGATCGAGGCGGAATTGGTGGACTGGCCCGGCTGACCCCAACACGGCTCAGGCCCTGAGACAGGCCCACCCGGCGCTGCGCGCGCCTTCGCCGTTGGGGCGATTCTCTAGCCTGATTCCCGCCGCTGTCAGCCTGCCCATAGCAGGGCGTTTCCTGCTATGGGCAGGCTGCTAAGGCCGCCAATCCTTGCGGTATGGACGGGATGAGGCCAAGGCCGCGGGGCTTGCGAACGAATTTCACTGGCATTGTCGGCAAAGCGCTTCACGTCGGCCGATTGCCAATGGCAGGCAAGGGGCCTTGGCGACCGGGCCTGTCGTGCGAAGACTGTCAATGTGCGTGCAACGTGGGGGGGTGCCTTGGCGTTCCTTTGATCTCAATAGACTGATTTCAAGCGTCTAATTCTGATCCTCTCGGCCGCGAGATCCGTTTTGACGCGGCGCCGCCGCACGAACGGATCAACGGCGCAAAGGGCGCAGTTCGGTCTCCGTCAGCGATGCCCGATTCCCTCCAAAGCCAAAATTTGGTGTTGACCGTGGGTAAAATAAATTGATTATTGGGAAAGTATTGAAGGTCTAAAACCGAGAGGATCGTTGGACATGTCGCTCGATGACGTGGGTATCTGGAAGACAGGCCGAGGCAAAGGGCGTCATACGCCGAAGGGCCGCCAGTACGATGACCAGGCACTGGCCGAGGTCCGCTCTCTTCTGGGGGAGGCGCCGCGCCGGCGTGACCTGTTGATCGAGCACCTGCACCGGATCCAGGACCACTTTGGACACCTGTCGGCCCGGCACCTGCGTGCCCTTGCCGAAGAAATGCGGCTGAGCATGGCCGAGGTCTACGAGGTCGCGACCTTCTATGCGCATTTCGACGTCATCAAGGAAAACGAAACTCCGCCGCCCGCGCTGACAATCCGTGTCTGCGACTCGCTGTCCTGCGAACTGGCGGGGGCGGAACAACTCCGCGCGGCCCTGGAAAAGGGCATGGACCCGACCGAGGTTCGCGTTCTGCGCGCACCTTGCATGGGCCGATGCGATACCGCGCCGGTTCTGGAACTGGGCCACAACCACATCGACAATGCCACGCCGGAAAAGGTGCAGGCGGCGATCGCCGCAGGCGAGACCCATGCCCGCATTCCAGACTACGAGGGGTTCGAGGCCTATCGTGCGGGTGGCGGCTACGAGGTGCTGGCCGACCTGCGTCAGGGTGGCGATTGGGAAGCGGTACAAGACAAGGTCTTGTCTGCCGGCCTGCGCGGGCTTGGCGGCGCAGGTTTCCCGTCGGGCAAGAAATGGGGCTTTGTGCGCGCCAATGCCGGTCCGCGCTACCTGGCGGTGAACGGCGACGAGGGCGAACCCGGAACCTTCAAGGATCGCTATTACCTTGAACGCACGCCGCACCTGTTCCTCGAAGGCATGTTGATCGCGGCCTGGGCGGTCGAGGCGGAAACCTGTTTCATCTACATGCGGGACGAGTACCCCGCGGTTCTGGAAATCCTGCGCCGTGAGATCGCCGCGCTGGAAGAGGCCGGCATCGTTGCGCCCGGATATATCGACCTGCGCCGCGGCGCCGGCGCCTACATCTGCGGCGAAGAAAGCGCGATGATCGAGTCGATCGAAGGCAAGCGCGGCATCCCGCGCCACCGCCCGCCTTTTGTCGCACAGGTCGGTGTCTTTGACCGGCCGACACTGGTTCACAACGTCGAAACGCTGAAATGGGTCGCCCGCATCCTGCGCGAAGGACCGGACGTTCTGAACTCGGTCGAAAAGAACGGCCGCAAGGGGCTGCGCAGCTACTCGGTTTCCGGCCGTGTCAAGAACCCCGGCGTGCATCTCCTGCCGGCGGGCTCGACGATCACCGACATCATCGAGGCAGCGGGTGGGATGCTGGATGGTCATGCCTTCAAGGCCTACCAGCCCGGCGGTCCGTCCTCGGGACTGTTGCCCGCGTCACTGAACGACGTACCGCTGGATTTCGACACGCTGCAGCCGCATGGGTCTTTCATCGGCTCGGCAGCCGTTGTCGTCCTGTCGGACAAGGACAGCGCCCGCGCTGCCGCGCTGAACATGCTGCGGTTCTTCGAGGATGAAAGCTGTGGCCAGTGCACGCCCTGCCGTGCGGGGTGTGAAAAGGCGGTCAAGCTGATGCAGGCCGACCGCTGGGACCAGGGCCTGCTCGAGGAACTGAGCCAGACGATGGTCGACGCCTCGATCTGTGGCCTTGGACAGGCAGCCCCGAACCCGATCCGCCTGACAATCAAGCATTTTCCCGACGAGGTCTGAGCGATGAGCGAGACAATCACCTTCAAGCTGGACGGCCAGGACGTCACCGCCGAAAAGGGGATGACGATCTGGGAAGTGGCCAATGGCCGCGGCCTCAAGATCCCGCACCTCTGCCACAAGCCGGCGCCGGGCTATCGCCCCGATGGCAACTGCCGCGCCTGCATGGTCGAGATCGAGGGCGAGCGCACTCTGGCCGCCTCCTGCATTCGTGAGCCGTCCGAGGGCATGGTCGTCAACACCGCGACCAACCGCGCCAAGGCCGCGCGCAACATGGTCTTGGAACTGCTTGTCGCGGACCAGCCGGAACGCGAAGTCGCGCATGACCGGTCCTCGCACCTCTGGGACATGGCCGACGAAAACGGCATCGATACCAGCCGCTTTCCCAAACTGGAGGAGGGCCGCATCCCGCTGCTGGACGACAGCCACGTCGCGATGAGCGTGAACCTCGATGCCTGCATCCAGTGCGGCCTGTGCGTGCGGGCCTGCCGCGAGGTTCAGGTCAACGACGTGATCGGCATGGCCGGTCGTGGCCACGATGCCTATCCGACCTTCGATTTCGCCGACCCGATGGGCGCCTCTACCTGCGTTGCCTGCGGTGAATGCGTTCAGGCTTGCCCGACGGGTGCGCTGATGCCCTCTACCGTCGTCGACGAGGCGCAGCAGGGCGACAGCGCGGATTTCGACAGCGAAACCGAAAGCGTCTGTCCCTTCTGCGGCGTCGGCTGCAAGGTTTCGCTCAAGGTCAAGGATGGCAAGGTCAAATACGTCGAGGGCATCAATGGCCCCGCAAACGAGGGGCGCCTCTGCGTCAAGGGTCGCTTCGGGTTTGACTATATCCACCACCCGCACCGCCTGACCAAGCCCTTGATCCGCCGCGAGGACGCGCCGGCCAAGGGTCTGAACGTCGATCCCGGCAACCTGATGACCCACTTCCGCGAAGCCTCTTGGGAAGAGGCGATGCAGGCCGCCGCCGGTGGTCTGGCCAAGCTGCGCCAGGCACATGGCGGGCAGTCGGTGGCGGGCTTTGGCAGTGCCAAGTGCACCAACGAAGAGGCCTATCTGTTCCAGAAACTGATCCGCCAGGGCTTCAAGCACAACAACGTCGACCACTGCACGCGGCTTTGCCATGCGTCGTCGGTTTCGGCGCTGATCGAGAACGTCGGTTCCGGCGCGGTGACCGCCACGTTCAACGAGGTCGAGAACGCGGACGTGGCGATCATCATCGGGGCCAACCCGCTGGAAAACCACCCCGTTGCCGCGACCTATTTCAAGCAGTTCGCCAAGCGCGGCGGCAAGCTGATCGTGATGGATCCGCGGGGGCAGGGGCTGAAACGCCATGCCTACCAGATGGTGCAGTTCCGCCCGGGCGCGGACGTCAGCCTGCTCAACGCGATCATGAACGTGATCGTCGAAGAGGGGCTCTACGATCAACAGTACATCGAAGCCTTCACCGAGAACTGGGAGGCGGAGAAGGAACACCTCAAGGCCTTCACGCCCGAGGCGATGGAACCGATCTGCGGGATTGCGCCCGACGTGATCCGCGACGTGGCGCGCACCTTCGCAGGCGCCAAGGCAGGCATGATTTTCTGGGGCATGGGTGTCAGCCAGCACATCCACGGCACCGACAACTCGCGCTGCCTCATCAGCCTTGCCCTGATGACCGGGCATGTCGGCCGTCCGGGAACCGGTCTGCACCCGTTGCGTGGCCAGAACAATGTCCAGGGGGCGTCGGACGCCGGTCTGATCCCGATGTTCGTGCCTGACTACCGTTCGGTCGAGGATGCCGCGGTGCGCGAGGACATCTTCGGCGTCTGGGGGCGGGACGAGGACTGGTCCGACAAGAAGGGCCTGACCGTCACCGAGATCGTCGATCAGGTCTATGCGGGCAATATCAAGGGCATGTACATCCAGGGTGAAAACCCGGCCATGTCCGACCCGGACGTGGACCACGCCCGCGAGGCCTTTGCCAAGCTGGAACACCTGGTGGTGCAGGACATCTTCCTGACCGAGACGGCGAACTACGCTGACGTGATCCTGCCTGCCTCCGCGCTCTACGAAAAGAACGGCACCGTCAGCAACACCAACCGCCAGGTGCAGCGCGTGCGCCCGGCCGTCGCGCCGCCGGGAGAGGCCCGCGAGGATTGGGCGATCACCGTCGACCTGGCGCAGCGCCTTGGCCTGCCTTGGGACTATTCGGATGTCTCCGAGGTCTTTGCCGAGATGAAACTGGTGATGAAGTCGCTGGACAACATCACCTGGGACCGGCTGGAAACCGAAACCGTGACCTATCCCTCGCTCAGCCCGACCGATCCGGGGCAGGCGGTGGTCTTCGGCGACGGGTTCCCGCGCCCGGAGGGTCGCGCAAAGTTCACGCCCGCTGCCGTAATCCCGCCGGACGAGGCACCGGACGAGGCCTACCCGATGATCATGACCACGGGCCGGCAGCTCGAACACTGGCACACCGGGTCGATGACGCGCCGGGCCAGCGTCCTGGACGCGGTGGAACCCGAAGCGAACTGTTCGCTGCATCCGAAAACGCTGCGCACGCTTGGCGTCACGCCCGGAGAGATGATCCGCCTGACCACACGGCGCGGCAGCATCGAGATCATGGCGCGGGCCGACCGGGCCGTGTCCGAGGATATGGTTTTCGTCCCCTTCGCCTTCGTCGAAGCGGCGGCGAACGTCCTGACCAACCCGGCGATCGACCCCTACGGCAAGATCCCGGAGTTCAAGTTCTCGGCCGTGAGGGTCGAGGCCTTGGCAAAAACCGCAGCCGAGTAACCCAAGCTCCAACCCACAGGGACTTATCATGGCACATAAAACGGATATCGAAATAGCCCGCGAGGCGAGCAAGAAGCCGATCCAGGAGATTGGTGATGCGCTGAACATTCCGGGTGAGCACCTGCTGCCCTACGGTCACGACAAGGCGAAGGTGAGCCAGGATTTCATCAACTCGGTTCAGGACCGTCCGGACGGCAAGCTGATCCTGGTGACGGCGATCAACCCGACGCCTGCGGGCGAGGGCAAGACGACGACGACGGTGGGTCTTGGCGACGGTCTGAACAAGATCGGCAAGAAGGCGATGATCTGCATCCGCGAGGCCTCGCTTGGACCGAACTTCGGCATGAAGGGCGGCGCCGCCGGGGGCGGCAAGGCGCAGGTCGTGCCGATGGAGGAGATGAACCTCCATTTCACCGGCGACTTCCACGCCATCACCAGCGCGCACAGCCTGCTGTCGGCGATGATCGACAACCACATCTACTGGGGCAACGCGCAGGAGATCGACCTGCGCCGGGTCCAGTGGCGCCGGGTCGTCGACATGAACGACCGCTCGCTGCGGCAGATCACCTCGTCGCTGGGCGGCGTGGCCAACGGGTTCCCGCGTGAGGATGGGTTCGACATCACCGTGGCCTCCGAGGTCATGGCGATCCTCTGCCTTGCCAAGGATCTCAAGGACCTCGAAGAGCGCCTGGGCGCGATGATCATCGCCTATCGCCGCGACAAGTCGCCGGTCTTCTGCCGCGACATCAAGGCCGAGGGCGCGATGACCGTGCTGCTCAAGGACGCGATGCAGCCGAACCTGGTGCAGACGCTGGAGAACAACCCGGCCTTCGTGCACGGTGGCCCCTTCGCCAATATCGCGCACGGCTGCAACTCGGTCATCGCGACGACCACGGCGCTGAAACTGGCCGACTACGTCGTGACCGAGGCGGGCTTTGGCGCCGACCTGGGGGCCGAGAAGTTCATGAACATCAAGTGCCGCAAGGCCGGTCTTGCGCCGTCCGCCGTGGTCTGCGTGGCCACCGTGCGCGCGATGAAGATGAACGGCGGCGTGGCCAAGGCCGACCTGGGCGCCGAGAACGTGGATGCGGTCAAGAAGGGCTGTCCGAACCTGGGCCGTCACATCGAGAACCTCAAATCCTTCGGCGTGCCGGTTGTCGTGGCGATCAACCACTTCGTCACCGATACCGATGCCGAGGTCGCGGCGATCAAGGACTATGTCGCCAGCCACGGTGCCGAGGCGGTGCTGAGCCGTCACTGGGAACTGGGGTCGGAAGGCTCGGCCGATCTTGCCCGCAAGGTCGTGGCGGTGGCAGAGGGCGAAAGCGCCAACTTCTCGCCGATCTATCCCGACGAGATGCCGCTGGCCGAGAAGATCCAGACCATCTGCAAGCGGATCTACCGCGCCGACGAGGCGCTGATGGACAAGAAGATCCGCGATCAGCTGAAGCTCTGGGAAGAGCAGGGCTATGGCAACCTGCCGGTCTGCATGGCCAAGACGCAGTATTCCTTCTCGACCGATCCGAACCTGCGTGGCGCGCCCACCGGCCATTCGGTGCCGGTGCGCGAGGTGCGGCTGTCGGCGGGGGCGGGCTTTATCGTCGTCGTCTGCGGCGAGATCATGACCATGCCGGGCCTGCCCAGGGTGCCGGCGTCGGAAAGCATCCGCCTGAACGACGCGGGCCAGATCGAGGGCCTGTTCTGAGCGACAAAGAGGGCACGCCCGCGCGGTACGATCATCGTCGCGGGCGTGTTCGGTTTGCCGGTCCTGACCATCGTGACGGCGGTGATCGGGGTGACGCTGGCACGTTGGCTGATCCCGGGAGGCAGCGGCAGGGAAGGCCGACTCGGGTTCGTGCTGCTGCTGCCGGTTCTGTGGCTCTGGAAAAAAATTCCCGGAATTTTGCGGGATGGCTTTCCCGGGGCCGGACGGCGCCGGAAAATGACGGTAGGGATGGGCAGGTTCCATTGCGAAAAGGGAAATCCATGACGCGTCCTGCCCCCGAAACCATTGAGACCATGGCGGAACTTCGGCTCTGTATCGACGAGATCGACCGCGAGCTGGTGCGCCTTCTGGCAGAGCGTGAAGGCTATACCGACCGCGCGCCCGACCTGAAGGCCCGCGAGGGCATCGCGGCCCGGGCGCCGCGCCGGATCGAGGCGGTTCTGGCCAATGTTGGCGACAGGGCCCGGGCCGAGGGGCTGGATCCGGAACTCGCCCGGGCGATTTGGACACTCATGATCGAGACGGTGATTGCCCGTGAGGAACGGGTGATCGGCAAGGAAGGAAAAGACGGATGAGCGCAACAATCATTGACGGCAAGGCCTTTGCGGCCACGGTCCGCGAGAAGGTGGCGGCGCATGTGGCGCGGCTGAAGGATGAAAACGGCATCACGCCCGGCCTGGCGGTGGTGCTGGTGGGAGAGGACCCGGCCAGCCAGGTCTACGTCCGCTCGAAGGGCAAGCAGACCGTCGAGACCGGCATGAACTCCTACGAGCACAAGCTGGAGGCCGATACCTCCGAGGCGGACCTTCTGGCGCTGATCGACAAGCTGAACAAGGACCCGGCGGTGCATGGCATCCTGGTGCAGCTGCCCTTGCCGAAACACCTCGACGAGGACCTGGTGATCAACGCGATCGACCCGGCCAAGGACGTGGACGGCTTTCACATTTCCAACGTCGGCCTGCTGGGCACGGGGCAGAAATCCATGGTGCCCTGCACGCCGCTGGGCTGCCTGATGATGCTGCGCGATCACCACGGCTCGCTGAGTGGCCTGGACGCGGTTGTGATCGGCCGGTCGAACATCGTCGGCAAGCCGATGGCGCAACTGCTGCTGGGCGACAGCTGCACGGTGACGATTGCCCACAGCCGCACCAAGGACCTGCCCGAGGTCGTGCGCCGCGCCGATATCGTCGTCGCCGCCGTGGGCCGCCCCGAGATGGTGCCGGGCGACTGGATCAAGCCGGGGGCCACGGTGATCGACGTGGGCATCAACCGTATCGACGCGCCGGAAAAGGGCACCAGGGAAGATGGCAGCGTCAAGACCCGCCTGGTCGGCGACGCGCACTACGAGAGCTGTGCCGCGGTGGCAGGGGCGATCACGCCGGTCCCCGGCGGCGTCGGCCCGATGACCATCGCCTGCCTGCTGGCCAACACGCTGACCGCCTGCTGCCGGGCCAACGGACTGGATGAGCCGGAGGGGCTGACCGCATGAAACAGGATCCCCGGTTGCTGCTAGGCAAGCCCGTGCAGGAGCGTATCCTGGCCGAGGTACGCGGCATTACCAATTCCGCCGGGCGGATCGGCAAGCTCGTGTCGATCTCGATCGGGGATGTTCCGGAGGTTGCGGTCTATGTCCGCAACCAGGCCCGGGCCGCTGCAGCCGTCGACCTGCCCTTTGACCAGGAATTCTGGGGCGGGGAGGTGACACAGGAAGACTGCAAGGCGCGTATCCAGGAAATGAATGATGACCCGGAGGTACTGGGCATCATCCTGCAGCGCCCGGTGCCAAGCCACATCAACGTCCGCTCTTTGCAATCCGCGATCCACCCGCTCAAGGATGTGGAGGGCATGAACCCTGCCTCGATCGGCAACATCGTCTACAATGATGTTGCGATGGCGCCCTGTACCGCGGCCGCTGCCGTCGAGCTGGTGCGCGCCACCGGCCTCAACATGGAGGGGCTGGAGGTCGTGATGGTGGGGCATTCGGAAATCGTCGGGAAACCGGCGGCGATGATGCTGATGGCAGAAGGCGCCACGGTCACGGTCTGTCACCATCTGACGCGTTCCGTGGCCATGCACTCGCGCCGTGCCGACGTGATCGTTGTCGCTGTGGGCAAGGCGCATCTGATCGGTTCCGACATGGTGAAACCCGGGGCGGCGGTGATCGACATCGGTATCAACCAGCGGGTTCATTCCGACGGCACGACCGAGATCGTCGGCGACGTGGATACCGACGCCGTCAAGGAAGTCGCCGGTTGGATCACTCCGGTGCCGGGCGGTGTCGGTCCCGTGACGGTCGCGATCCTGATGCGGAACGCGATCCGCGCCTACGAACGACAACAGGCGGCCGGCTGGCGGAGCTGAATGGCTCCGCCAATTGGTCAGAGCGTCAGGTAGCCGATCCCCAGAAAGGCCACGATACAGCCCGCCCATTGCGCGATCCGCATCTGTTCGTTCAACAGAATACGCGCCAGCAGGATCGTGAAGAGGCCAAAGATCGAGGCCGCGACCGCCGCGAACTCGGGCTGCGGCAACGATGCGGCCGAGATCACCGACAGCAGGGCGATGCCATCCAGCAGGCCCATGGTCACCAGCGGCACCACGGCCTTGCGGCCGACCCGGATGTCGGGCCGCAGCGCCCAGAGGATCCCGCACAGGAGGACAAGCGCGACAAGCCGCGTGGCGAATGTGCTTTGCCATTCGCCCCCGGTTTCCGCGGCCAGCTGGCCCAGCTTGAAGGTGCTGGCGTAGCCGATGGCCGAGAGCAGCGAGTAGGCGATCGTCGGCCCGCGCGGCGGGATGTCGCTCTGCGAGGAATCCGAGAGTATCGCCACCAGGCCGACGGCACCTATCACAACCAGAACGGTGGCAATCTGATCTGGCGTGATGGTCGAGCCCCCAAGCGCCGCGTAGAACAGGGAAAGGATGGGAAAGGCGCCGATGATGGGGCTGACCAGTCTTACAGGCCCCCGCTCAAAGGCGAAATAAAGCCCGAGACTTGCCGCGAGAAAGGTGAACCCCGCCGCCAATGCATACCCGAGCGCCGGCCCCTGTGGCAAAAGCCACTCTCCCTTGACGAGAATCACGCTGCCTTGGAACGCGAGCCCCGTCAGGAGAACCACAAGCAATGCGCCCATGAGCGGGACGGTCCGGCTGAGATAGCGAATCGCGATGTCATGCAGACCCCAGCAAACGGCCGCAACCAGGCCCAGAAAAAGCGCACTCATATCGTGAAACTCCTGTCGATTAGAGAGATTCCTGTCCGTATCGCTTGCGCGAACAAACCACCGGGTATATTCTCATCATTAATATTATTTTCCGTAAAGGCAAATCTCGGGAGGAATGGACGTGCTTGATACCAGATATCCCAACGTGGTCCCCGGACCGCCGCGGCCCAGTGGGATCTTCGAGCCTCGGGTCTTCTCGATGCCTCCCGGGACAGAGCGCTATGTCGTTGAAGGCATGGGCGCGATCCTTGTCCGGCTCGAGGCCGGGGACAGGCTGGAAATAGAGAACACGGAAGGCGGCCAGCGGTGCGAAATCGTTTGTGCCCACCCGGACGGCACTTTCGATGCCGGATTGATCGGCGCGCGCGCGCAAGGTTCCGCAAACGGGCTTCAGGCGCTGCTGACCTCGACCGACCAGTCCCTGCGTAGCCTGCGCATGGGGATCGAGGCGCGTGGTCTGGACCTGGCAAAGGCCGAGGCGATCCATCTGTTCGAGGCCGCGACCCCGGCCCGGACCACCGAGAGCTTTACTGCCGCGCACGAAGGGATCGCCATCATCGCCGCGCCTGGCGGCATCATGGATTTCGAAGTGCAGGACACGGCGACGCCGCTGACGGTCTACATCCGGCGGGCGACGATCAAGCCGGTGCCCAAGTTCGAACTGCCCGATCCGCTTGCCGATCCGGTCGCCGACGTGCGCGTGCATTCGGCAACCGCCGAGGCTTATTTCGTCAAGGCGGGTGACTATATCCAGATCCTTGACGTGGACGGGCGGCAATGCACGGATTTCCAGTGCTTTTCGGCTCGCAAGCTGGACAAGGGGATCGAGCACGCGCTGGACGTGACCACGACGCGGACGCTGATGGAACATGCCTACCCGATGCCGGGGCTGCATGCGAAATACTATGATCAGGACATGCTGCCGCTGGTCGAGGTGATCCAGGATACCTGCGGTCGGCACGATGCCTTTGCCCTGGCCTGTTCGGCCAAATACTACGACGACATCGGCTATCCCGGACACGTCAACTGTTCCGACAACTTCAACGGCGCCCTGGCGCCGCATGGGGTGACCGGGCGCAAGGGCTGGATGGCGATCAACTTCTTCTTCAACACCGGGCTGGACGAGCACGGGGTGATGTATTCCGACGAACCCTGGTCGCGCCCCGGCGACTATGTGTTGCTGCGTGCCCTGACCGACCTTGTCTGCGTCAGCTCGGCCTGCCCGGACGATACCTCGGCGGCGAACGGCTGGAACCCGACCGATATCCATGTGCGCACATACAGCGGCAAGGAATCCTTTCAACGCGCCGTGGCGTACCGCCCCACACCTGATGCGGAACCGAAGATGACCAAACAGACAGGCTTTCACGACCGGTTCGACCGGTTCACCGACAACTTCATAGAATACAACGGCTTTTGGTTGGCAAACTGCATGTCCAGCGCCGGCCCGATCGAGGAATACCACGCCTGCCGCGAGAAATGCGTCGTGCTGGATCTGTCTGCACTGCGCAAGTTCGAGATCACCGGCCCGGACAGCGAGGCGCTGTGCCAGTATGTCTTTACCCGCAACATGAAGACGCTTCCGGTAGGCGGCGTCGTCTATACCGCGATGTGCTATCCGCATGGCGGCATGATCGACGACGGCACCGTGTTCCGCCTCGGCAAGGACAACTTCCGCTGGATTGGCGGTTCGGATTACGGTGGCGACTGGCTCCGCGAAAAGGCCGAGGAACTGGGATTGAAGGTGCTGATCCGGTCCTCGACCGACATGCAGCACAACATCGCCGTGCAAGGGCCCGAAAGCCGTGATCTGCTGAAGAAGGTTATCTGGACCGCGCCGCACCAGCCGAATTTCGAGGATCTCGCCTGGTTCCGCTTTGCGCCCGCCCGTATCGGTGACGATCAGGGTATCCCGGTCGTGGTCAGCCGGACAGGCTATACCGGCGAACTGGGGTACGAGATCTTCTGCCACCCGAAACACGCGGGAGAGGTCTTTGACGCCGTCTGGGAGGCGGGGCAGGCGCATGGTATCCGCCCGATGGGGCTGGAGGCGCTGGACATGGTGCGGATCGAAGCCGGGCTGATCTTTGCTGGCTATGATTTCTCGGACCAGACCGATCCGTTCGAGGCCGGTGTCGGCTTTACCGTACCGCTGAAGTCCAAGCCGGATGATTTCATTGGGCGCGAGGCGCTGATCCGTCGCAAGGAAAACCCGATGCGCAAGCTGGTCGGGCTGGACATCGACAGCAACGTCGAGGTCGGGCACGGCGATTGCGTCCACATTGGCCGCGCGCAGATCGGAGAGATCACCTCCTCCATGCGTTCTCCGATCCTGGGGCGGAACATCGCCATGGCACGGGTCGACGTGGCCCATTGCGAACCGGGCACGCAGGTAGAAATCGGCAAGCTGGACGGGCATCAGAAACGCCTACCCGCCACCATCCGCGCCGATCTGGCCGCCTATGATCCGAAGAAGGAAAAGCCGCGGTCTTGACGTATCTCAAAGCCGCCAAATCCGCGGCGGGTTAGGTCCTTGCCATGACAAGCGCATTGGAAGAAATCGGCGGTGAAACCGCACTGCGAGACCTCGTGGAGCAGTTCTACGATCTCATGGAAACGGATCCGGCGGTGCATGAATTGCATCGCCTGCATTTCCGGGGGCACGGACTGTCCCATACACGGCAGGCTCAGTTCGAGTTCATGAGCGGTTTTCTCGGCGGCAGGCCCTATTACCGCGAACGCAACGGCCACATGAACCTGCGCGAAATCCATGCCCACATCCCGATCCGCGAGGCGGATGCGGAGATGTGGCTGCAGACGTTCGACAGGGCATTGGCCGACGTGGGGCTGGCGGGTCCGGCGGTCGACAAGATGCGCGCGACCCTGCAACGGGCCGCGCACATGCTGGTGAACGATGTTCCAGACTGGCGCCAGGGCGAAGAGGCACAGGACAGGGAGGTCCTGCGCGATCACGGGGCCTTGCGCCGGGGCTGAGGTCTCAGCCGATCAGCAGGATCTGGACATCGGCGACATTTGTGCCGGTTGCCCCGGTGATCAGCAGGTCTTCGGACAGGCGCAACGCTGCATTGCTGTCGTTGCGTTCCAGATACTCCGTCGGCGACTGCCCTTTGCCCCGTATGCGGGCAAGGGTGTTCTGGTCGACAATCGCGCCGGCCGCATCCGTCGGGCCGTCGCGACCGTCCGTCCCGGCCGACAGAAAGACCCAGGGCGTGGCGATCGGTTCGGCATCGGCAAGTGCCGCCATCCGCAAGGCCAGTTCCTGGTTCCGTCCGCCCAATCCGCCGCCGCGCACCTGAACGGTGGTTTCGCCGCCCCAGAGGATCGCGCGCGGTTTGTCAGGCGTCCCTGCATCACGCAGCGCGCGATAGGTGGTGCAGACCGCCTCGTTCACGTCGCCGGTCAGCGGTTCCTTGATGACCAGGGTCTCGTAGTCCCGACGCAGTTCATCCGCGGCTGCCTGCACGCTTTCGCGGTTGCCGCCGATCAAATGGTTGCTGGCTGTGAGTTCCGCGTTTACGCGGGGCGCGTTGCGGAGGTGGCGCTGCACGCTCTCGGGCAAACGGTTGAACAAACCCACCGAATGCAGCAGGTCGCGCGCCTGTTCCGGCGTGCCGATGGGCGCGACACTGGGGCCGCTGGCAATGGCGCGCAGGTCATCACCGATCACATCCGAGAGGATATAGGCCGTGACTGGCGCCGGGGCGGCCAACCGCAACATCCCGCCGCCCTTCAGTTGCGAAACTTGCTGCCGTACAAGGTTCATCGCCACGATGTCCAACCCGCTGTCCAGCAGCAGGCGGTTGAGCGACTGCTTGTCCTCCAGGCTGACACCCTCCGGCAGGGCGGGCAGCAGGGCAGAGCCGCCACCCGAGATCAGGGCGATCACGACGTCCCCCGTGACGGCGCCTTTCAGCACTTCCTGCATCCGTTCTGCGCCGCGTGCACCCACGGTGTCGGGAACGGGGTGGCCGGCCCGATAGACCTCGGCGCCCGGAACCTGTTCCTGATTCTCGCGGTGGGTGACGCAGATCATCACCCGCGGGCCGCTGATGCGGGGCAGGACCGCGCGCAGCATGGCGGGGGCGGCCTTGCCCAGGGCAAGGACGATGGTTCGGCATCCATGTGCCGGACGGGGCAGCGGATGTTGCCCCAGGCTTTCGCGCATGGCCAGCGCCGGGTCGGCACGGCGGATTGCGGCCCGGAATGCCCGGGCCGCGTCGCCTTTCAGTGCCGGGATCTTATCCGGCTGCAATCTGACGCGCCTTCTCGACCAGCACTTCGGCCTGCCGGATCGAGGCATAGTCGATCAGGCGACCGTCCAGCGAAACCGCGCCCTTGCCGGCGGCCTCGGCCTCGGCCATCGCAGCCAGGATGCGCTCTGCCTTGGTCACTTCGGCGTCGGAGGGGCTCATGACCTCGTTGGCCAGCGCAACCTGACTGGGGTGTATCGCCCATTTGCCCTCGCAGCCCAGCACGGCGGCACGCTTGGCGGCGGCGCGATAGCCGTCGGGGTCCTGGAAGTCGCCAAAGGGGCCGTCGATCGGGCGCAAGCCGTTGGCGCGTGCCGCGACCACCATCCGGGCCAGTGCATAGTGCCACATGTCGCCCCAGTGGGTTTCGCGGGCGTTGTTGGCATCGGGGTCCGTCAGGACCGAGTAGTCGGGGTTCACGCCGCCGATGATCGTGGTGCGCGCCCGGGTCGAGGCCGCGTAGTCGGCGACACCGAAGTGCAGGCTCTCGTTGCGCTTGGAGGCCGCGGCGATTTCCGACACGTTCTGCATGCCGAGCGCGGTCTCGATGATGTGTTCGAAGCCGATGCGCTTTTTCAGGCCCATCGCGTCTTCGATCTGGGTTACGATCATGTCGATGGCATAGACGTCGGCGGCGGTGCCGACCTTGGGAATCATGATCAGGTCCAGCCGCTCGCCCGCCTGCTCGACCACGTCGACCACGTCGCGATACATGTAATGCGTGTCCAGCCCGTTGATCCGGATGGACATGGTCTTGGTGCCCCAGTCGATCTCGTTCAGGGCCTTGATGATGTTCTTGCGGGCCTGAGCCTTTTCGTCGGGCGCAACCGCGTCCTCGAGGTCGAGAAAGATCACATCGACGTCGGATTGCGCCGCTTTTTCAAACATTTGAGGCTGTGATCCGGGCACGGCCAGTTCCGAGCGATTAAGCCGTGCGGGGGCCTGGTCGATGGCGTGGAAAGACATGGTCAGGGTCCTTTCTGACAGGAAAGTTGGGTCGGACCCCTATTTGCATTTGGGAAATCTGTATTCCTGTCAATAAATTTTTTTGCATACCAGTGCACACAGCACGGCGCGTCATCCGCCGCTTTTCGCCTTTGACGCGTAGAAGTGCGCGATCGCCTGAGCGCGGTTCTTGACCGAGAGCTTGTCAAAGATGTTCGACAAATGGAACTTTACCGTATTGGTCGATATCTCGAGCCGCGCGGCCAGCTGCTTGTTGGTCAGTCCCTCGGCCAGGGCATCCAGAATCGCCCGCTCCTTGCGCGACAGGGTGCTGATGGGATCGGTCTTCAGCTCGCGGATGTCGAGGTAGGGAAAGACCATCTTGCCCGCGGCCACGTCGAGGCAGGTCTGCACCAGCGAGTCGGTCGGGGCGGCCCGCGACACGAACGCCGCCGCGCCCGAGGCCATCGCCTGGCGCGGTACGGCCACGTCCGAGTCATGGCCATAGACGACAATGCGCGGCGCGTTTTCCTGCGCGCGCAGCACCTCGATCAGCTTTTCCGCCCCCAGCGCCGGGATGTTCCAGTCTACCACGCAGACCTTCACCGGCACGCGCATGATCATGCCCAGGAACCCTTCGGCGGTGGCACTGGTGGCCACCAGCGAGAATCGGGGATCGCGTTCAAAAACCTCGGACATGGCCGACAGGACCAGCGGATTGCCGTCGCCCAGCATGATGTCGATGCGTTCTCTCTGCACTGTAGGCCCCTGATTTTCTTTAGGTTTCTGTCATAAACCACCCGTTTGGGCGGGGGCGAAAACGGCATACAACGGAATACTTGCCAATTTGGGTGGTAATTTCCCCATCCATTTGGATGCCCAAAAGCAGGATTAAGGAACGTTTTTCCCGTGAGCAAGCAATTCTATAACCGAGAGGAAACAACCATACACCTCAAGTGAACGAACGGAGCGATCATGACCGTTGCGCAGCTATTTCCCAAGCTCGAAATCCCCGAAACCATCGCCGCGGGCCCCGGACCGGGCAATACCGACGCACGGGTGCTGGCGGCCTATGCCGGGGCAGGGCTGGCCGATCACATGCATGGCGACGTCCTGCGCGGCATGGTCGAGTGCAAGCATATGCTGCGCCAGGTCTGGGGCACGGAGAACGTGCACACCTTCGGCGTCGCCGGAACAGGGTGGAGCGGCCTGGACGTGATGTTCAGCGCCGTGATGCCGGGCGACAAGGTCGTGGTCTTTTCCAACGGCACGTTCTCGGGCATCGACGGTCTGACAGTTCGTATGAAGGCGGCGACCGCTGCCGAATTGGCGCTCAGCCCGCTGGATCCCAAACCCGCGTCGGTGGTCATTGTCGACGTGCCGCACGGCATGTCCGTGACAGGCGGCATGGTCGAGGCCGCGCTGGCCGAGCACAAGCCGAAATGGGCCGCGATGGCGCATTGGGAAACCGGTTCGGGCCGGATCAACGACATCGCCGGTTTCAGCGCCGCCTGTGAAAAACACGAGGTGATGGGCCTCGTGGACGCGGTCTCGTCCCTGGGGGTCGAGGATTTCCGGATCGACGATTACCCGGGTGTGCATGGCTGGGCCTCCTGCCCGCAAAAGGGCATCTGCTGCCTGCCGCTGACCTACGCCCCCGTCTCGTTCAGCGACCGCTACATCGAAACCCTGAAAAAGACCGGCACGCGCACCTTCGTGCACCACCCGATCATGGAAGCCCGCCACTGGGGCATCATCGACGGCCAGGATGTCGAGAAGGGCACCTATCACCGGACCCATTCCGCCTACGCGGTCGCGGCCTTCCACGAGGCGCTGCGGATTACCCTGCAGCAGGGCATCGCCGAGCGGGCCAAGGACTACGCCCACCACGAAACGGCGCTGCGCCGCGCGGTGCAGGCGATGGGCTGCGAGGTGACGTCGAACATGACCTCGCTGGTCGTGCTGAACCTGCCCAAGGCGCTGGCGGGCCGCGAGATGGAACTGGTGCAGGCCTGCCGGGCGCAGAACTTCGGCATCTGGCCGACCCTATCCGAGCCTGTCCAGATCCGCATCGGCATTCTGAACCTGCTGAGCCGCGAAGCGATCACCGACATCGTCACCCGTTTCGCGGATGCGATCCGCGCGCTTGGTGGCGAGGTCGACGATGCCCGCGTGACCGATGCACTGAACGGCGTCTACGACCGTGCGGTCGCCGCAGAATAACTAGCAGACGATCCAGTCTTTCGGAGGAGGAAAGAGCATGGACATTCATGAGTATCAGGCCAAGGAAATCCTGGCCAATTTCGGAGTGCACAGCCCCCCCGGGGCGCTGGCCTACAGCCCTGAACAGGCGGCTTACCGGGCCCGCGAACTGGGCGGTGACCGCTGGGTGGTCAAGGCCCAGGTTCATGCCGGGGGCCGGGGCAAGGCCGGGGGCGTCAAGGTCTGTGACAGCGACGCAGAGATCCAGTCGACCTGCGAGTCGCTCTTTGGCCGCAAGCTGGTGACGCATCAGACCGGCCCTGAGGGCAAGGGCATCTACCGGGTCTACGTCGAGGCCGCCGTGCCGATCGAACGCGAGATCTACCTTGGTTTTGTCCTCGACCGGACCTCCCAGCGGGTGATGATCGTGGCCTCTGCCGAAGGCGGAATGGAGATCGAGGAGATATCCGCCAACCGCCCCGACAGCATCGTGCGGGCAACCGTCGAACCCGCCGTGGGCTTGCAGGACTTCCAGTGCCGCCAGATCGCCTTCAAGCTGGGCATGGACCCGGCGCTGACCGCGCCGATGGTGCGTACGCTGCAAGGATGCTACCGCGCCTTCCGCGAGCATGACGCCACGATGGTCGAGATCAACCCGCTGGTGGTGACGGGCGACAACCGCATCCTCGCGCTCGACGCCAAGATGACCTTCGACGACAACGCGCTGTTCCGCCACCCGCAGATCAGCGAGTTGCGCGACAAGAGCCAGGAAGACCCGCGCGAAAGCCGCGCTGCCGACCGGGGACTGTCCTATGTCGGGCTCGAGGGGAACATCGGCTGCATCGTGAACGGTGCGGGACTGGCGATGGCCACGATGGATACGATCAAGCTGGCCGGGGGCGAACCAGCCAACTTCCTCGACATCGGCGGCGGTGCCACCCCGGAACGTGTGGCCAAGGCCTTTCGCCTGGTGATGTCCGACGACAACGTCCAGGCCGTCCTGGTCAACATCTTCGCGGGCATCAACCGCTGTGACTGGGTCGCCGAGGGCGTGGTTCAGGCGCTGAAAGAGGTGCAGGTCGATGTGCCGGTGGTGGTCCGCCTTGCGGGCACGAATGTCGAGGAGGGGCAGAAGATCCTGGCCAAGTCCGGCCTTCCGATCATCCGCGCCACCACGCTGATCGAAGCGGCACAGCGCGCCGTCGGCGCCTGGCAGAACGACCTTTCCCAGGGCTCCAACATGAGGGCAGTCCAATGAGCATCTTTATCGACAGAGGTACCCGCGTCATCGTCCAGGGGATCACCGGCAAGATGGCGCGCTTTCACACCGCGGACATGATCGCCTATGGCACCAATGTCGTCGGCGGCGTCGTCCCCGGCAAGGGCGGCCAGACCGTCGAGGGTGTCCCGGTCTTCGATACGGTCGAAGACGCGGTGGCGGCCACCGGCGCCGAGGCCAGCTTGGTCTTCGTGCCGCCGCCCTTTGCCGCCGACAGCATCATGGAAGCGGCCGATGCGGGCATCAAGTACTGCGTCTGCATCACCGACGGCATCCCGGCCCAGGACATGATCCGCGTCAAGCGTTACATGTACCGCTATCCCAAGGATCGCCGCATGGTCCTGACCGGCCCGAACTGCGCCGGCACGATCAGCCCGGGCAAGGCGCTCTTGGGGATCATGCCCGGCCATATCTACCTGCCGGGTCACGTCGGCATCATCGGTCGGTCCGGCACGCTGGGCTACGAGGCCGCCGCGCAGCTCAAGGAGCATGGCATCGGAATCTCGACCTCGGTGGGGATCGGCGGCGACCCGATCAACGGGTCCTCCTTCAAGGATATACTCGAACACTTCGAGGCGGATGATGAAACCCATGTCATCTGCATGATCGGTGAGATCGGCGGCCCGCAAGAGGCAGAAGCCGCGGCCTACATCCGCGATCATGTCACCAAGCCGGTGGTCGCCTATGTCGCGGGTCTGACCGCTCCCAAGGGGCGGACCATGGGTCATGCCGGGGCGATCATCTCTGCCTTCGGCGAAAGCGCCAGCGAAAAGGTCGAGATCCTGACCGCCGCCGGTGTCACGGTCGCCCCGCATCCGGCCGAGATCGGCGACACCATTGCGAAGGTGATGCAGAAGGAGGCCGCATGATGAATGCCCCTGCCATCCTGAACAACCGGCCGCGCGTGCTTGTCACGCGCCGCTGGCCCCAGACGGTCGAGGCAGAACTGGCCGAGCGATTCGACACGGTCTTCAACGTCGAGGACCGCCCCATGAGCGCCGCGGATTTCCGCGACGCCCTGGGCAAGTTCGATGCCATACTGCCGACCGTCACCGACGGGCTGGGCAGCGAGGCAATGGACGTGAGCGAGGCCCGCACCCGCATCCTGGCCAATTACGGCGTGGGCTTCAGCCACATCGATACCGATGCGGCGAAGAAGCTGGGGATCGCCGTCACCAACACGCCGGATGTGCTGTCGGAATGCACCGCGGACCTGGCCATGACGCTGATGCTGATGGTGGCCCGCCGCGCGGGCGAGGGCGAACGTGAACTGCGTGCCGGACAGTGGACCGGCTGGCGGCCCACACACCTCGTGGGGGCCAAGGTCTCTGGCAAGGTGCTGGGCATCGTGGGCTTTGGCCGGATCGGTCAGGCGATGGCGCAACGCGCGCATTTCGGCTTCGGCATGAAGATCCTCGTTCAGAACCGCTCTCGCATCGCGCAGGACGTGCTGGACCGCTACAACGCGGTGCAGGTCGACACGATCGAAGACCTGCTGCCGCAGTGTGATTTCGTTTCGTTGCACTGTCCTGGCGGCGCGGCCAACCGGCACCTGATCGACTCGCGCCGGCTGGACCTGATGAAGCCGGGGGCCTTTCTGATCAACACCGCCCGCGGCGAGGTGATCGACGAGCACGCGCTGGCCCAGGCGCTGATGTTCGACTGCATCGGCGGCGCGGCGCTGGACGTTTTCGACGGTGAACCCAAGGTGGCCCCGATCCTGCTGGATTGCGACAACCTGGTGATGTTGCCCCACCTCGGCAGCGCGACCGAGGAAACCCGCACCGCGATGGGCATGCGCGTGCTCGACAACCTTGTCGACTTCTTCGAGGGCCGGACCCCCGGCGATCAGGTGGCATGATGCAGATGGTGGCAGAACCTGCGGGGCTTGAAGCCCCCGATCAATATGCGGAAGACGTGTACCGCCGCCTGCGCGGGGCGTGGCTGAAGGTTCTCCACCGTCGCGCGCCGCATGTGGCGCAAGCCGTCGAGGATGGCGTCACCCATTGGGACGAAGGCGATTACGCCGACCACCTGCAGGCCAGCACGATCTGGTTTCACCTGCAGCAGATCATGGACGAAAACCTGACGATCCGCACCGGACGCCTGGCCGAACAGGATGGCCATCCGGGCGAGGGCGGGTTTCACAAGGCGCTCGCCGATTGTCCCGAGGATCACCGTCCCGCGATGCAGCGCCTGCTCTCCGAAGGCCAACTGTCCGTCGGTCCGACGATCACCGCCCATCCGACAGAGGCCAAGCGCGTCTCTGTCATGGAAATCCATCGCCGCATCTACCGCACGCTGGTCCTGTTCGAGACCATGCGCTGGAGCCCGCGAGAGATCGCGCGGCTGGAAGAGACGCTGGAGATGGAAATCGACCTGCTCTGGCTGACAGGCGAGTTGCGGATGGAACGTCCCAGTCTCGCCTCCGAGATCGACTGGGGCCTGCAATTCTACCGCACCAGCCTGTTCGAGGCCGTGCCGCGGCTCTTCGAACGCTATTACGACGCGGTCAGCGAGGTTTTTGGCCCGACCGGGCGCGATCACTGCTGCATCCGGTTCCATTCCTGGATCGGCGGCGACAGGGACGGCAATCCCAACGTGACCGCCGAGGTGACGCGCGAGGCCATCGCTCGCTCGCGAGATATGATCCGCGAGGAGTATGTCATGGCCCTGGATCGGATCATTCCCCGGCTCAGCGTGTCCGAAAAGATCGTCGCCGTGCCGCGTCCGCACCGCGATGCGCTGGCCCAGATTGTCGAGACACGCAGCACGGATCCGGGCCTTTGTGCGCAGCGCAACCCGAACGAGATCTTTCGCCAAGCGGGCTCGGCCATCCGTCAGTGCCTTGCAGCCGGCGGTTATCGCGACGTCTCGGCCTTTCTGGCCGATCTGCGTAGTATCGAAGCGGCGCTGGAAGCCATTGATGCGACCCGGCTTGCGCAACAGCTCATCCGCCCGCTTCGCTGGCAGGCCAGCACCTTTGGCTTTCGGGCCCATACGCTGGATATTCGCCAGAACTCCGACGTCGTGACCCGCACGTTAGAGGCGGTCTGGAACGCGGTCGACGCCGCACCAGAGGCGCTGTCCGCCGACTGGTCGGCGCGGCTGCGGCGCGAAGTGGGGCAGGCGGGCTTGCCCTTTGTCGATCATGGGCGCCTGGGCGAAGAGGCCGCCGAACTGATGTCGCTATTGCGGTTGATCCGCGAAGTGCATGACGGGCCCGAGCCCGATGCCATCGGACCATTCATCCTGTCCATGACCCGCTCGGCGGACGATCTGCTGGCGGTGCTGCTTCTGGCCCGCTATGCTGGTTTCGGGGCCGAGCGCCTTTCGCTCAAGGTCGTGCCGCTGTTCGAAACCATCGAAGACCTGCGGGCGGCGCCCGCGATCCTGCGCGACGTGCTGTCTGTGCCGCTGGCGGCGCGCAGCATGAAGGACCGGGACGGGCGGCTGGAAATCATGCTGGGCTATTCCGACAGCAACAAGGACGGCGGTTTCCTCTGTTCCAGCTGGTCGCTCGACCGGGCACAGCGCGCCATCACCCGCGCGATCGCCGGGCAAGGGGCGCGACCGGTGTTCTTTCACGGGCGGGGTGGGTCCGTCAGCCGGGGCGGTGCACCCACCGACCGGGCCATTGCGGCCCAGCCGCGCGGCACGTTGAACGGCACCCTGCGGCTGACCGAACAGGGAGAGGTGGTGACGGCGAAATATGCCAACACCGGCACCGCTGCGGCGCAACTGGAATTGCTGGCCTCTTCGGTCTTACGCCATAGCACCGCGCCTGTTTTCGAAACCGTCGATCCCGAGGCGGAAGACGTGATGGAGACTCTCTCCAGCCTCAGCCAGACCACCTACCAGACGCTGTTGCAGCATCCGTCTTTCCTGTCCTATTTCAATCAGGCAAGCCCGGTGAATGAATTGGCGCTGTTGAAGATCGGGTCGCGCCCGGCACGACGGTTCGGGGCTGCGACCCTGTCCGACCTGCGCGCGATTCCCTGGGTCTTTGCCTGGAGCCAGAACCGCCACATGATCAGCAGCTGGTACGGGTTTGGCCAGGCCCTGCAGGACTTCCAGTCCATTCGCGGGGCAGGGGGCGAAAAGGCGCTGGCGCGGACGATGCGGGATCTGCCGCTCTTCCGGCTGTGCATCGACGAGGTCGAAAAATCGTTGCTGATGGTCCGGCTGGACATCGCCGAAATCTATGCCGGTCTGGTCGAGGACCGGGCCGAAGCCGAAGCGATCTTTGACATGGTCCAGGCCGAGCACACGCGCTCGGTCGCGGCAATCGAACGCCTGACCGGCACGCCGCTGGGGGCGCGGTTTCCCAATGCGGTGGCGCGGATAACCCGGCACGAAGACGCATTGCGCTCTGCGCACGAGGCGCAGGTGCATCTTTTGCGGCTGGTGCGCCAGCAGGACGGAAACCGCCATCGCATCCAGTTGATGCAAAGCATGAACTGCATATCCGCCGGCCTTGGCTGGACCGGCTGACAGGACAAGGAGCAACACCCATGAATGTCTCGCACCGACCGGACGGTTTCTTCACCGAGTCCCTCGCCTCGCGCGACCCCGAACTGTTTGGCTCGATCACCGGCGAGCTTGGCCGGCAGCGCGACGAGATCGAGCTGATCGCCTCCGAGAATATCGTCTCTCGCGCGGTGATGGAGGCGCAGGGCTCTGTCATGACGAACAAATACGCCGAAGGCTATCCCGGCCGGCGCTACTATGGCGGCTGCCAGTGGGTTGACGTGGCCGAAAACCTGGCCATCGACCGGGCGAAACAGCTGTTCGACTGCGGCTTTGCCAACGTGCAGCCGAACTCGGGCAGCCAGGCCAACCAGGGTGTCTTCCAGGCGCTTTTGAAGCCCGGCGACACCATCCTGGGCATGAGCCTGGACGCCGGCGGCCACCTGACGCACGGTGCGAAACCGAACCAGTCCGGCAAGTGGTTCAACGCCGTGCAATACGGCGTCCGCCAGCAGGACAACACGCTGGACTACGACCAGGTCGCGGCGCTGGCGCAGGAGCACCAGCCCAAGATGATCATCGCCGGCGGGTCGGCCATCCCGCGGCAGATCGATTTCGCCCGCATGCGCGAGATCGCCGACAGCGTCGGCGCCTGGCTGCACGTCGACATGGCGCATTTCGCCGGTCTGGTGGCCGCGGGCGAACATCCCTCGCCTTTCCCGCATGCCCATGTGGCCACCACCACCACGCACAAGACCCTGCGCGGGCCGCGTGGGGGCATGATCCTGACCAATGATGAAGATATCGCAAAGAAAGTGAATTCGGCGATCTTCCCCGGCATCCAGGGCGGCCCCCTGATGCATGTGATCGCGGCCAAGGCGGTGGCCTTCGGCGAGGCGCTGCGGCCGGACTTCAAGACCTACCAGCAGAACGTGATCCGGAACGCGCAGGCGCTGTCGGACCAGCTGATCAAGGGCGGGCTGGACACGGTCACGCATGGCACCGACACGCATGTGGTGCTGGTCGACCTGCGGCCCAAGGGCGTCAAGGGCAATGCCACCGAAAAGGCGCTGGGGCGCGCGCATATCACCTGCAACAAGAACGGCGTGCCCTTCGATCCGGAAAAGCCCACCGTGACCAGCGGCATCCGCCTGGGATCGCCGGCGGGCACCACCCGCGGCTTCGGCGAGGCCGAGTTCCGCCAGATCGCCGACTGGATCATCGAGGTGGTCGACGGCCTGGCCGCCAACGGCGAGGACGGCAACGCCGAGGTCGAGGCCAAGGTCCGCGCCGAGGTCGCCGCCCTCTGCAAACGCTTCCCGATCTATCCCGAGCTTTGAGGCCCCCCACATCCTTCCTCGGAGCCCGGACATGGCGGATCACGATGGTATCGTGGTCCGCCTTTTTCCGTCAGCACGACGTTTGTCTGAGCAAACAAGAGAAAGGCCGCTGCGAATGGCAGCGGCCTTTCGGGTCTGGGCGAGGGGGGACGCCTCAGATGTCGAGCGTATGCTCGCGCTCCCAGCGGCTGAAGTGGGTCACGAAGGAGTTCCACTCCTGCATCTTCATCTTGATGTAGGACGACGAGAAATCCGCCCCCATCATTTTCTTCAACTCCTTGTCCTTGTCATACTCGCGGATCGCGTCGAGCATGTTCAGCGGCAGCTTGGGCGCGCCACGGACCTTGTGGCCCTCGGCGTACATGTCGATGTCATGACGCTTGCCCGGATCGGCCTTGGAGTGAATGCCCGACAGGCCCGCCGCGATGATCACCGCCTGCAGCAGGTAGGGGTTCACGGCGCCGTCGGGCAGGCGCAGTTCGAAGCGGCCGGGGCCCGGGACGCGCACCATGTGCGTGCGGTTGTTGCCGGTCCAGGTCACGGTGTTGGGCGCCCAGGTGGCCCCGGACATGGTGCGCGGTGCGTTGATGCGCTTGTAGCTGTTGACCGTCGGGTTGGTGATCGCAGCCAGCGCGCTGGCATGTTTCATGATTCCGCCAAGGAAGTGCTTGCCGCGCTCCGACAGGCCGACCTCGCCGGTCTGGCCTTCGCCGTCGCCTGCGAAGACGTTGACCTTGGCCGCGTCACCGGGCGCATCCCAGACCGAGATATGCGCGTGGCAACCGTTGCCGGTCAGGCCTTCGATGGGTTTGGGCATGAAGGTTGCGCGGTAGCCGTGCTTTTCGGCGACCGACTTGACCATGAACTTGAAGAAGGAATGCTGGTCGGCGGTCTTCAGAACGTCGTCGAACTCCCAGTTCATCTCGAACTGGCCATTCGCGTCCTCGTGGTCCGTCTGGTAGGGTTTCCAGCCGAGGTCCAGCATGTAATCGCCGACCTCGCGCACCACGTCGTAGCGGCGCATCACCGCCTGCTGGTCGTAGCAGGGCTTGGCAGCGGTATCGAAGGGGTCCGAGATCTCGTCGCCTTCCGGCGTCAGCAGAAAGAATTCGGCCTCGATGCCGGTCTTGACGTGCAGACCTTCTTCGGCGGCTTCGGCAATCAGGCGCTTCAGCACGTTGCGCGGCGCCTGCTCGACGGGCTTGCCTTCCATCACGCAATCGGCGGCCACCCAGGCCACGTCGGGCTGCCAGGGCAGCTGGATGACAGAGGAGGGGTCCGGAACGGCCAGCATGTCGGGGTGGGCCGGTGTCAGGTCAAGCCAGGTCGCGAACCCGGCGAATCCGGCGCCGTCTTCCTGCATGTCGGCAATGGCCGCCGCAGGCACCAGCTTGGCCCGTTGTCCACCGAAGAGGTCGGTGAAGGAGATCATGAAATACTTGACGCCGCGTTCAGCGGCGTAGGTGGCGAGGTCGATCTTTGCGTCCGGCGCGGCCTGATCTTTTGCCATTTTTGTCATCCTCTCTGTCCTATCGTGTCGCGATGGGCGTCGTCTTGTATGCGCCCCATCTTGTGAAGCGGCGCAGCCTCTTACAAGAGGCCGCGCCGTGTTGGTTCAGAAGCCGGGTTTGCCTGGGTACCATTCGGTGCCGGCGAGTGGAACGCGGGCCATTGCCGCCGCTTCCATTGTCAGCGCGCACAGGTCCTCGGGTTCGAGGTTGTGCAGGTTGTTGTGACCACAGGCGCGGGCGATGGTCTGCGCCTCCAGCGTCATGACGCTGAGGTAGTTGCGCAGGTGCCGCCCGGCTTCGATCGGGTCGAGACGCTTTTGCAGTTCGGCGTCCTGGGTGGTGATCCCCGCCGGGTCCAGGCCCTCGTGCCAGTCGTCGTAGGCGCCGGCGGTGGTGCCCAGCTTCTGGTACTCGGATTCCCAACGCGGGTCGTTGTCACCCAGCGCGATCAGGGCGGCGGTGCCGATGGCCACCGCGTCGGCGCCCAGGGCCATGGCCTTGGCCACGTCCGCGCCGTTCCGGATACCGCCGGAGACCACCAGCTGCACCTCACGGTGCACGCCCAGGTCCTGAAGCGCCTGAACGGCGGGACGGATGCAGGCCAGCGTCGGCAGACCGACATGTTCGATGAACACGTCCTGGGTTGCAGCGGTGCCGCCCTGCATGCCGTCAAGAACCACCACGTCGGCCCCGGCCTTCACCGCAAGCGCGGTGTCGTAGTAGGGGCGGGTGCCGCCGACCTTGACGTAGATCGGTTTTTCCCAGGCCGTGATCTCGCGCAGTTCGAGGATCTTGATCTCCAGGTCGTCCGGGCCGGTCCAGTCCGGATGCCGGCAGGCCGAGCGCTGGTCGATGCCCTTGGGCAGGTTGCGCATGTCGGCAACCCGGTCCGAGATCTTCTGACCCAGCAACATGCCGCCGCCGCCGGGCTTGGCGCCCTGGCCGACCACGACCTCGATCGCATCCGCCTTGCGCAGATCGTCGGGGTTCATCCCGTAACGCGAGGGCAGGTACTGGTAGACCAGCTTGGTGGAATGGCCGCGTTCCTCGACGGTCATGCCACCGTCACCGGTGGTGGTCGATGTGCCCGCCGCCGATGCTCCGCGGCCGAGAGCCTCTTTCGCGGGGCCAGAGAGAGCCCCGAAGGACATGCCCGCAATCGTGATCGGGATGTCCAGTTCGATCGGCTTCTTGGCGAAGCGCGTGCCAAGGGTCACCTTGGTGTCGCATTTCTCGCGGTAGCCTTCGAGCGGGTAACGCGAGACCGAGGCGCCGAGGAACAGCAGGTCATCGAAGTGCGGGACCCGGCGCTTGGCGCCGCCACCGCGGATGTCGTAGATGCCGGTGGCCGCCGCGCGGCGGATCTCGGCGTTGATCGGGTTCGAAAAGGTCGCCGACTGGATTGGCATTGTCCGAGGGGGCGTCTTGTCCTTGATGTCTTTCACGCTCATGTCTCCCTCAATACGCGTTGTCGACTTTGAAGTTGTACAGCTGGCGTGCCGAGCCGTACCGCTTGAACTCTTCCGGTTTTGCATCGCTGCCCGCGCGTTCCAGCAAGTCACGCAGGATTTCGATATGTTCGGGCCGCATCTCTTTTTCGATGCAGTCGGCGCCCAGCGATTTTACCGAGCCGCGCACGAAGAGGCGCGCCTCGTAGATCGAGTCGCCCAGGGCGTCGCCAGCGTCGCCGCAGACAACCAGGTTGCCCGACTGGGCCATGAAGGCGGACATGTGGCCGACGTTGCCGTGCACCACGATGTCGATCCCCTTCATGGAGATACCGCAGCGCGAGCTTGCGTTGCCCTTGATGACCAGCAGGCCGCCGTGTCCGGTGGCGCCGGCGTACTGGCTGGCGTCGCCTTCGATGACCACGGTGCCGGACATCATGTTTTCGGCCACGCCGGGGCCGGCAGAGCCGTGCACATGCACGGTCGCCTGCTTGTTCATGCCCGCGGTGTAGTAACCGGTCGATCCCTTGACGCTGACCTCGATCGGCGCGTCCAGACCCACGGCGACGGCGTGGCTGCCGCGCGGGTTCACGATTTCCCAGCTGGTCTGGTTGGTGTCATTGGCCTGGGCATGCAGCGCGGCGTTCAGGTCGCGCAGGCTGTTGGCTTGAAGATCGTAAGTTTGCATCATGCCGCCTTCTTTTTCGGGGTGGGGGCCTGGTTGTGGGTCCAGAAGTAAACGGTCGCGGGTTCGGGTTCCCAGACGCGGGCTGTTTCGATGCCCGGCAGGTTCACCAGCGCGCGATACTCGGAACCGAAGGCCACGTATTGATCGGTTTCCGCCATGACGGCGGGCTTGCAGGCAATCGGGTCACGGACGACGCCGAAGCCGTCCTTGGTGCCGACGACGAAGTTGAAGAAACCGTCGAGATCCTCAAGCGAGGCTTCGAGAGCTTCACCCAGCGTCGCGCCGTTCTGCATCTTCCAGGTCAGGTAGGCGGCGCCGACCTCGGTGTCGTTCTGGGTTTCGATATGGATGCCCTCGCGCTGCAGCTTGCGGCGCAGCGAGTTGTGGTTCGAGAGCGAGCCGTTGTGCACCAGGCACTGGTCAGAGCCGGTGTTGAACGGGTGTGCGCCCAGCGTCGTCACCGCGGATTCGGTGGCCATGCGGGTGTGGCCGATGCCGTGGGTGCCCGACATCTTGGCGATGTCGAAACGTGCCGCCACGTCCTTGGGCAGGCCGACTTCCTTGTAGATTTCCAGGGTATCGCCAAAGGACATGGCGCGGACTTCGGGTGCGATCTCGCGCAGGGCGGTGCGGGCCTCGTCCGCCTTGCCGGCGGGGACCTGCAGCACCGCGTGGGTGTCGTTGCGGGTCAGCGTGACCTTGCCACCCAGCGCCGCGGCCATCTTGTCCGCGAGGCCGTCAAAGGACGCGTCCGGGTCTTCGGCCTGGACGGTGAGTTTCGAGGCCGAGGTGTCCTCGGCGCCGTAGATCGCGATCCCGGCGCTGTCGGGGCCGCGATCGGTCATGGTGATGAGCATATCGGTGAGCAAGGCACCCAGCTGGGGCTCTAGCGCCTTGTCCTTCAGGAACAGTCCGACAATTCCGCACATTCTGGTGTCGCTCCACTTTCTTGATTCTACCCGGATCGGGCTGACCGGTTCAGGCTAGCACCGGAAACGCGATGCCGCAACTAAGATGAAAAAAATTTTCCTGAGAGGCAAGGGTGAGCGATCAGCCCACCCTTGCCGGTCTCGGGATCAGTACCGTTCGACGCTTTGCTGGACCTTCTCGTGGTCCAGCGCGCGCTGCTTGGCACGTTTCAGGTGCTCGCTTTCCCGCACGAACTGGATCCGGTGCCAGCCCAGCCAGAAGATCACGCCAAGCGCGACCATCAGCATTTCCGATCCCTGGAAAGGATAGATCGGACCGACATCCGCCAGGTCTACGGCCCAGCTTTCGTAACCAATCGAGGACATAGTGGACGCTCCTTATTCTGCGGGGGTGAGTTTGGCGGCCAGGTGGGCCTTGTCGGCCTCGATGATGGCCTCCTTGGCTTCTTCGTAGGCATGGTGTTCGGCGTAATCGAGGCCTTCAAGCTCGACCTCCTCGGGGATCCGCAACACGCCCATTGCCGCCTGAATTTTGGACACGGCGAATGCAGGCAGGAACCCGAGGCCAAAGAACATGATCATCGCTCCGATGAACTGACCCAGCGGGTTGACCGTGGCATAGCCTTCATACGGCGAGGACGGCGCACCCCAGAGCACGAAGCCCGCGATGATCAGCCCCACGAAACCGGCATAGCCATGCACCGCGACGGCGCCGACGGCGTCGTCCAGCTTGAACCGGCGTTCGACCCAGAAGTGCAGGCGGTAGACGATGACCACGCCAACGGCGGCGATCAGCATTGCCTGAACCGGGTGGTAAAGGTCATTGCCCGCGGAGGCGGTGATGACCCCGGCAAGACCGCCGGAGAAGGTCCAGAAAGCATCGCCCTTGGACACGAGATAGGCCGCCATCAAGCCGCCCGAAAGCGACATCAGGAAGTTGAAGGTGATCCCGGACAGCGAGGTCGGCGCCAGGTAGATGTTGGTGGCCGTCCAGGTGGTGCCGGTGATCTGGCCGCCGATGCCTTCAGGAGAGATCACGGGCACGTTGCAGGCCGCGTAGAAGCCCCAGAAGCCGGTGTAGATCAAGAAGATGCCGATGGTCAGCATCCACGGGTTGTGCGGGGGAATGTCTCGCGGCGTGCCGTCCTTGGCGAATTTGCCGATGCGCGGGCCGAGAACCGCGATCACGCCCAGGGCATAGCCGCCGGCGATCGCGTGAATCACGCCGGATGCATAAGCGTCGTGATAGCCGAGGAACTTCACCATCCAGCCATCATAATGCCAGCCCCAGGCCGCATCGATGATCCACCAGACAGAACCGATCAGCACCGCATGCACCCAAAGTGCGGACGAGCGGATGCGTTCGATCACGGCGCCGGAAACGATCGAGGCCGCCGTCCAGGAGAACAGGAGGAAGGCTGCCCAGAACACTCCGGTGATTCGATCCGCGGCGTTCGGACCCATCGATTGAGCCCAGGGAAGGTTGCCGGAGCCCATCTCGTGGTCGAGCCCGCCGAAGAAGGGGAACATCGGGAAGGCCCAGTAGATCCACCAGCCGAAGAAGAAAAACGTGACAGTGACCAGTGGGATCACCATGACGTTTTTCATCAGTGTATGCATGTGGTTGCGTCGGCGGCTTGCACCGACCTCGTACATGCAGAACCCGACGTGAATCAGGAACATGAAGACCACGGTCACCCAGTAGTAAAACTCGGTGAACACCGTGGTCAGGGCGTTCAGGTTGCCATCCATTATGTATCTCCCTGTCTGTTGGATCTTGACTTTAGTGCAACTTATTTCACCAATGGGAAGCGAAGTTCATTCATCATGTCAAATTTATTTCACTCTCAGGGTGGAAATATGCCTCGCTTGCCCTATGGTTGTTTCGGTTGTCATGTAATTGATGCGTTTCCCGGCAGGAAAATAATCTTAACCCGGGTATTGATTTTTTCCGGAGGATCGGTCTCAATATCTCCAAACCTAAGAGTCAGGGAGACAAGGAATGGCGATCATCTACAGGACGTCGGCGCTGGCTCAGCGTCATGCGGAAATCGGTGGTGAACTGGAAGACTGGAACGGCATGGGGACCGCATGGTTCTATGACCACACCGACGAACGCGCGAAGGCAGACTACGAAGCGGTGCGCACCAAGGCCGGCCTGATGGACGTGTCCGGCCTGAAGAAGGTCCACCTCAGCGGCCCGCATGCGGCGGCGGTGATCGACCGTGCCACCACCCGCAACGTGGACAAGCTCATGCCAGGCCGTGCAGTCTATGCCGCGATGCTGGATGATCGCGGCCTGTTCATCGACGACTGTGTGATCTACCGCGTCTCGGTCAACTACTGGCTGTTGGTCCACGGCACCGGTACGGGCCATGAAAGCCTGGCGATGGCGGCCTATGGCAAGAACGTCTCGATGATCTTCGATGACGATCTGCACGACATGTCTCTGCAGGGCCCCGTTGCGGTCGACTTCCTCGAAAAGCACGTTCCCGGCATCCGTGACCTTGCGTACTTTGGCATCATCCAGACCAAGCTCTTCGGCAAGCCGGTCATGATCTCGCGCACAGGATACACCGGCGAACGCGGCTACGAGATCTTCTGCGAAGGTCGCCACGCGATCGAGCTGTGGGATGCCATTCTGGAAGACGGCAAGGACATGGGCATCCGCCCGGTCCAGTTCTCGACCCTCGACCTGCTGCGGACCGAAAGCTACCTGTTGTTCTATCCGGGCGACAACTCGGAAACCTATCCTTTTGCCGATGGCAGCGCCTGCGGCGACTCGCTGTGGGAGCTGGGGCTGGAATTCACCGTTTCCCCGGGCAAGACGGGGTTCCGTGGCGCCGAGAACCACTACGCGCTGCAAGGCAAGGAGCGGTTCAAGATCTACGGTGTCCGCCTCGAAGGCACCACCGCCGCAGACGAGGGCGCCGAACTGCTCAAGGACGGCAAGCCGGTTGGCGTCGTGACCTACGGCATGCGGTCGGACCTGTTCGACCACACGGTCGGGATCGCGCGGATGCCGGTCGATTGCGCGGTGCCCGGCACCAAGATGACGGTGCGCAACGCGGATGGCACCGAAATCCCCTGTGTCGCCGAGGAAATGCCCTTCTACGACAAGGACAAGAAGATCCGCACCGCCAAGGGCTGACGCCCGGCCATGCAGAAGGCGCGACCCCCGGGGCCGCGCCTTTTTGCCACCAAGAATCCCAAGGGAGACACGGCAGCATGTCGAAGTTCCAATTCCCCGAAAGTATCCGGAGCCGGCCTGTCTATGGCACGCTTGAACCGCGGCCGGGCAAGGCGCATCTGATGATCGCGGATGCCGAGGGCGCCGAGGCCCTGCTGGACCTCGCGGCGCTGGACGCGTCGATCTTTCGCGCGGCACACATCATCTACATCCCCAAGGCCACGGGCGAGACCTATGTCGATCGCTTGAAGGCGCTTGAACCGGCGCAGTTCTATGTCGGTCCGACCTACGAGGCCTCTGTCCAGCGCATCCGCCGGGTGCTGTCGGACGCACACATGGGTCTGCAGGTCTACCTGGCCGGGACCGAGGGGTTGATGGGGCAGGCGCAGAACGAGGCGATGACCGCCGGAATCCCGCATTCCGCGATTCAGACCGAACATCGCGGTTCTGTCGCGCGGCGGATGCAATGCGTGCACTGCAAGGGCATCACCGAGGACGTGATGACCGATCCCTTCGTCTGTTCGCATTGCGGGCTGAACCTGTTTGTACGCGATCACTACTCGCGTCGGCTGGCCGCCTTCCAGGGTGTCCGGGTGGACGCCGAGGATCCCGGAAACGTGCCCGAACCCGTGGAGCTATACAAATGAGTGCTGCCCCCCAGAAAGCCAAGGCAGGCGCCGAGAAGATCGAGGTCGAGGTCAGCGCCATTGTTCCCCTGAATGATCTGGTCACCCGGTTCGAGTTCACGCGCCGTGACGGCCAGCCCTTTCCGCCGTTCTCGGCCGGGGCGCATACCGTGGTCGAGATGAATGACGATGGCCGTACGCGGCTCAACCCGTATTCGCTGATGTCTGATCCGGCGGATCCCAGCAAATACGCCATTTCTGTCCGGCGCGATGACGAGGGTCGTGGCGGGTCGCTGTTCATGCACCAGAAGGTCAAGGTTGGCGATCCGATGACGATCAGCTACCCGGTGAACCTGTTTCCGCTGGACCTGCGCGGCCGCAAGCATGTCTTCCTTGCCGGCGGCATCGGCATCACGCCCTTCATGGCGATGATCGCGCACCTGGAACGGATGGGTGGCGCCTGGGAACTGCACTATGCCTGCCGCAGCGAGGCCTTGGGCACCTATGCCGACGAACTGACGTCGCGGCACCCGAACAAGGTGCATGTCTACTACGACGACAAGAAGCAGGCCATCGCGCTGGAGGATCTGCTGGACGGTCAGCCGCTTGGCACGCATGTCTACGTCTGCGGACCGCAGGGCATGATCCAGTGGGTGCACAAGACCGCCGCCGCGCACGGCTGGCCGGACGAAAACGTGCATTCCGAGGAATTCCTGGCCCCCCAGCCCGGCAAACCCTTCGAGGTGCGCCTGTGCAAGTCCGACATCACCATCCAGGTTGGCGAACACGAAAGCCTGTTGGAAGCGATCGAACGGTGCGGCGTCGAGGCGCCCTTCCTCTGTCGTGGCGGTGCCTGCGGTCAGTGCGAGACCGATGTCGTCGAGGCGGATGGCGAGTTCATTCACCGCGATCACTGGCTGGATGACGACGAACACGCCAGCGGCAAGAAGATCATGCCCTGCGTCAGCCGCTTTGTCGGCAAGACGCTGGTTCTGGACCGATAGGGGGAGCGACCATGACGATTCAATTCAACGAAGAGACCTTCCGCGACGATTACTCGTTCCGGAATTCGGACTGGGCCATCAAGCGCTTTCCGTTCCCGTTCCACGAAGACAGCTACATGTATTCGGTGAACATGGAACAGCATCGGGGCGGCCCGGAGGGGTCGGTCTACGAAAAGCGGTTCGACGTGGACGAACATTACGTTTCGGAAATGCGGGACCGCGCCATCGTGCTGGCCGAGGATCCGCTGCGGTGCCAGTCGCTGCCGCACATGACTCTGGCTGGCTGGGACACTCTGGAACTGATCATGGTCTCCAAGTCCGAGGACTACCCTGACCTGTTCGAGCTGCACCGCGACGGTGACCGCTGGCGCTGGATCAACAAGCCGATGGGGATCGACCATACGTTCACCTTCCTTGATGAGACGACGCTGCCCTGCGGGCCGTTGGAATACATCACACGGCAGGCCCAAGGTGATTTCGCGGTGCTCGATCAGCGCAACGACATGCTCTACATGGACGCGGGCATGATCACGACCCAGGCGGACTGGAGCCTGGATTTCGACATCGGCATGGATTTCTTCGAGTGGCACGCACCGGTGCCGCTGGCGCATGAGATGGGGATCTTCAAGCGGGCGCTGAAATTCCTGCTCAACATCCAGCAGGGCGCCCCGGCACGGCGGCTGAACTGGACCATGACGGTCAACCCGCTACTGGATACCTCGCCCGAGAACTATCACAAGTGGGGGGTGCAGAAATCGACCCTGACGCCGGAAAACATCGGGTCCAAACAGCACCTGCGGGTCGAGTTGCAGACCTTCTACCGGCTGCCGCGCTCCAACGCGCTGCTGTTCCCGATCCGCTGCTACCTGATCGCCTTTCAGGACATCGTGACCATCCCGAAATGGGGGCGCCGCCTGCATCGGGTGATCCGCGACCTGCCGGACGAACTGGCGACCTACAAGGGGTTCATCGACAACCGCCCGAAAATGCTGGACTATCTTAGCCAGTATGACGATGGCCTGCCGACCTCTCCCGGTGTCTGGCCGGACCTCGACACCGAACCGCCGCTGCAGAAGTGACGGAAAACGGAAAAGCCCCCGCAGTGCGGGGGCTTTTTGCGTCACCGGAGCCGGTGATCAGGTTTTTTGCGGATAGCAGATGATCGAGAGATAGCGTGCGGGCAGTTCGGTCAGCACCTCGGGGCCATGCGGGGCGTCGGCGTCAAAGAACAGCGTATCGCCCGGCTCCAGCGGGTAGTGCTGGTTGCCATGCAGGTAGCCCAGCTTGCCCTCCAACATGTAGATCATCTCGATCCCGTCGTGCTGGAAGGTCTTGAAGGTGTCGGATTCGGTGTTCAGCGTAATGAGATAGGGTTCGACGATCACACCGCTGGAATTGGAGCCGATATGACCAAGCAGGTTGTACTGATGGCCGGCCCGGGTGCCGGCCCGTTCGATTTCCAGGCCCTCGCCGGCCTTGGTGTGCACGGCTTCGCGGCGTTCTTCGTAGCCTTTGAAAAAGGCGGTCAACGGGACCGAGAGGGCATTGGCCAGTGTTTGCAGGGTGGTCAGAGACGGCGAGGTGTTGCCGTTCTCGATCTTGGACAGCATCCCGATGGACAGGTCGGTCAGCCGGGACAATTCAGCGACCGTGATCCCCTGCTGTTTGCGATAGGCACGGACTTCGCGACCGATGGCGACCTCCAGTACCTTCTCTCGTTCCTCGCGCAGGCTGTGCGGGTCCTGGATGAGTTTGGTCATGGGTTTCGGGGACTCTACGTTCATGCGGTCTCTCTGGATTTGGCCTCAAATTCCGGTCACTTGTATATGATCCCAATGTAGCGGAAATTCACTCCATTGCAAAAAAATATTCCTGTGGTTAAAAATTGGTCGGATTGGTCGGAGATTGGTTCTGATGACGAAGAAGATCGGCTTCCTCTTGTTCCCGGGATTCCCGATGGCCTGCCTGACATCGGTGATCGAACCCTTGCGCGCGGCGAACGAGATTTCGCGCACCACCGCCTTTGAATGGACGTTGGTGGCCGAAGCCCCCCGGGCGGTGCAGTCCAGCGCTGGCATCCCGTTCGAGCCGCAGACATTGCTGGAAGACGTGGATGAGGTGGATTATCTGCTGCTGCTCTCCGCACCGGCAGTCGAGTTTGCCGACCCGCGCAGTGCAGCGCACCTGAGGCGGCTCGGGCGACATGGCTGCACCCTCGGCGCGATCAGCGGGGGGGTCTTTCCGCTGGTCCGAAGTGGTGCGGTCACGGGCGAAAGACTATCCGTGCATTGGTGCTACGAGGCTGCCTTTGCCACGGAATTTCCTGACATTCCCCACAGCGACGAGGTCATCGAGGTGTCACGACGTTGCGTCACGGCCTCTGGCGCGGCCGCGGCCTTTGACCTGGCATTGGGGTTCATCGACGCGGCACTGGGTGGCCACGTGGCGACAGAGGTGGCCTGCTGGTTCCAGCATCCGATGATGCGCAAGATCGGGGTCAAGCAATCGGTGCCGGTCCATCTGACCGGCAGCATCCAGGATGACCTGTCGCCCATCGTGTCACGCGCGATCGAGGTCTTTGCCGCCGACATGACGACGCCCGTGTCCGTGGCTGAACTGGCGGAACGGCTGGAGATTTCGCCCCGCCACCTCGAACGCAGCTTCAAGCAGGCGACAGGGCAGAACCCGACCACCTATTTTCGCTGGCTCAGGATGCAGGCGGCCCGGCAGATCGTCATGTATACCAACGACGCGGTGGCGGATGTGGCGGCGGCGGTTGGCTATGCCAGCGCCAAGCATTTCACCCGTCACTACCGGGCGGAATACGGGCTGAGCCCGCAGGAGGATCGCAAACGGATCAACCTTTACAGAACCGAGGGCAACCGTCCGGTGCCCTCGGTCTGATCCTTTCAGAACACCGACCGGCAGGCGGTGATCAGCGCGTGGTGAAGGGAACCGGCCGAACTGCGTGGCCCGATCACCGACAGGGTGCGGGCATCGCGCGCAAGCACGAAACATCCCAGGTGGTCGATCGTGGTCCGCTGCACCTCGCCGCCTTGCCAGTTGGCAAGGTCGATGGCGCAAAGCCGTTCCATCACTGCCGGGTGGTCTTCTCCCTTCAGGTCAAAGCGGCACCAGGCGTCGGTCTGTTCGGTCACACTGGCGCTGGCGCCAAAGGCCGCGACCAGCCGATGCGCCAGATCCTCGTGCGTGGCGATGGGGGCCTCGACCATCCATTGATCCGGTCCGGTCCAGAACGCCGTCAACATGTCGCCCGCATGGCGTGACGGGGCAGGGGCCTCGGCCCCGATCAGTTCGCCCAGCGTCTTGCGGGTGGGCTCCTCGGACCCCAGCCGCGCGGCGACCGAGGCCAGGGCGACCGAAGTGATTTCGGTCAGGGTGAGCGGGCCGATATTGTCGACGCGCGGGTTTGCGGCGCCAAGCGGGGTGATGGGTTTCAGATCATGCACGGAGACGTTCCCCCTCTGGGTCGACGAAATGGGCGCTGACGACTTCGACGTCGTGATCGACCCCGGTCAGCGGACTGACGAGGCGCACGACCTCGCCCAGGCGGGTATCGCCGGATTTCAGGTAGCCGATGCCGATGTGGCAGCCGAGGTTCGGCGAATAGCAGGCCGAGGTCACATAGCCCTGGTCATGTGCCGCATCCACGGGCGTGCCCTTGGTCATCAGGTGTGCCCCGGCCGGAACCTTGTGTTCCGCGTTGACCGGTTTGAAACCGACCAGTTTCAGCGCGTCCTCCTCGTTCATGCCCGGACGTTCCGACAGGGTCGAGCCGATCGAGTCCTTTTTCTTTGAGACCATCCGGCCCATGCCGAGGTTGAAGGCGGTCGTCGTCCCGTTCAGTTCGTTGCCCGCCGCGTGGCCCTTTTCGATCCGCATGACGGACAGCGCCTCGGTACCGTAGGGGGTCACGTCGAACTCCTTGCCTTCCTTCATCAGGCGGCGCATCAGCGCGTCGCCATAGCGCGTGGGTACCGCGATTTCGAAAGCAAGTTCGCCCGAGAAGGAGATCCGGAACAGCCGCGCCCGCAACCCGCCGCAGACCGTGATCTCGCCGCAGGCCATAAAGGGGAAGCCCTCGTTCGAGATGTCAAATTCGGGGTCGACGATCTTTTGCAGCAGCTTGCGCGAGTTGGGACCGGCGACGGCGTATTGTGCCCAGGCCTCGGTGGTCGAGATCAGCTGCACGTCCATGTCCGGGTACAGGCACTGGCGCACGAATTCCATGTGCCGGAAGACCGGAACAGCATTGGCCGTGGTGGTCGTGACGACAAAGTGATCCTCGGCCAGGCGACCGGCTGTGCCGTCGTCCATCGCGATGCCGTCTTCGCGCAGCATCAGGCCATATCGGGTCTTGCCCACGGCCAGCTTGGCAAAGCCGTTGGCATAGATCTTGTTCAGGAATTCTGCAGCGTCGGTGCCCTGAACGTCGATCTTGCCCAGCGTGGTACAGTCGCAGACACCGACCGACTTCCGGGTCTGCAGCACCTCGCGGTCGACGCTTTCGCGCCAGTGGGTTTCGCCGGGTTTCGGGAACCATTGCGCCCGCAGCCACATGCCGACCTCGACGAAGACCGCGCCCTGTTCCTCGGCCCAGTAGTGACTGGGCGTCTTGCGGACCGGGCGAAAGTCCTTGTCCCGCGACCGGCCGGCCAGCACGCCTATGGCGGTGGGGGTGTAGGGCGGGCGGAACATCGTGGTGCCGACCTCGGGGATCTGCTTGCCTGCGACCTCTGCCATGATGGCCAGACCTGCAATGTTCGAAGTTTTGCCCTGGTCGGTGGCCATGCCCAGCGTCGTGTAGCGCTTGAGGTGCTCGACCGAGGTAAAGTTCTCCTGGTGGGCCAGTTTCACGTCCTTTGCAGTCACGTCGTTCTGCTGGTCGACCCAGGCGCGCTTGGCGTCCTTGACGTGCCAGAAGGGCGCGACGCGCACCGGGGCGTCCTCCGCGCCCGGCAGGTCAGGCCGTGTGACGTTAAGGCCCAAGTCGCCCAGGGCGGTGGCCGCGGCATCCTGCCCGGAGGTCAGCGCGGCATGGGTGCTGAAGGCGCCATTTGCCGCGCCCGCCGGGATCAGACCGGTGGGCATGGTGCCACCCGGCACAAAGGCGCAAAGGCCGTCGTCCCATTGCGGACGCCCGCGCTGGTGACAGGTCATGTGGACGTTCGGGTTCCATCCGCCGGAGACGCCCAGACCATCGACAAAGAGCGTTCGCGTGCCACCGTTCGCCAGTTGCACGTCAACGGATTTCAGGCCGAGCCGCCCCTTGGTGTCGATGACCTGCGCCCCGGACAGGATTTCGTAGTCCGGGCTCACGCCTGCGTCGGGCCGCGTGTCGATCACCGTGACCTTGACACCCTTGGCGTGCAGATCGGCGGCGGTGCGATGTCCGTCGTCGTTGTTGGTGAAGACGGCGACCGCGTTGCCCGGTGTCGCTGCCCAGCGGTTGGCATAGCTGCGCATGGCCGAGGCCAGCATGATGCCGGGGCGGTCGTTGTTCTCAAAGACGATGGGCCGTTCGGTGGCCCCGGCGGAAAGGATCGCCCGCTTGGAATAGATCCGCCACAGGATCTGGCGCGGTTTGCCGGCGGCGGGCTCTGCGACGTGGTCGCTGACCCGCTCGACCATACCATAGATGCCGTGATCGAAGGCTCCGATCACGGTGCTGCGCGGCATGACCCGCACGTTGGGCATGGAGTGAAGGCGCTCGACGGCCTGCGCGGCCCAGGCCACGCCATCCTCGTCGGCCAGCAGGCCGTTTTCCGCGTTCAGCCGACCGCCCAGCAGGAAATCCTCGTCCGCCAGGATGACACGGGCGCCGGATTCGCCCGCCGTCAGGGCGGCGGCAAGACCGGCGGGGCCGGCGCCGATGATCAGGACATCGCAGTGCAGGAAGCCCTTGTCATAGCTGTCCGGGTCCGGCTCATGCGAAAGCGTACCCAGACCGGCGGCGCGGCGGATCATCGGTTCGTAGAGCTTTTCCCAAAAGGCGGCGGGCCACATGAAGGTCTTGTAGTAGAACCCGGCCGCAAAGAAGGTCGACAACCGGTCGTTGATCGCCATCGCGTCAAACTTCAAGGATGGCCAGCGGTTCTGGGAATTGGCGGTCAGCCCGTCGAACAGCTCTGCGGTGGTGGCGCGGGTGTTCGGTTCCTTGCGGGCGCCGCTGCGCAATTCGACAATGGCATTCGGCTCTTCCGAACCCGCGGTCAGGGGGCCGCGCGGGCGGTGATACTTGAAAGACCGGCCCATCAGCCGCACGCCGTTGGCCAGCAAAGCCGAGGCCAGCGTGTCACCAGCGTAGCCGTTGTATCGCGTGCCGTCGAAGGTGAAGGACATGGGTCTGTTGCGTTCGATCAACCCGCCGTTCAGTCGGTTCTTGTCACTCATCTGGAGCGCCCCTCGGCCCGCGCGACATCGCGCGCCAGCTCTACCTTGGTGATTTCATGGGTGGTGGTGTTGCGGGTCACGACCAGCCAGGACCGGTCGCCCTGTTCGTGGAACCACAACTCGCGGTGCAGGCCCGCCGGGTTGTCGCGCAGGTAGCCGTAGTCGGTGAACTGTGCGAGCGCATCGTCCGCCTGCCAGTCGGGTCGGTGGATCAGCATCGCATCGCCCTTGTAGACGAACTCGGCAGCGTCGCGGGGGCCGAGGATGGGGTGGTTTATCAGCATGTCCGGTCCTCGCTCAGTGCAGGTTGGGCTGGTTGCCCATGCCTTTTTCGTCGATCATGTGGCCGGTGGCGAAACGATCGAAGCGATAGGCGGTGGCGGTCTTGTGCGGGGTGTCGGTGGCCAGCAGATGCGCATAGGCATAGCCCGAGGCCGGGGTGGCCTTGAAGCCGCCGTAACACCAGCCGCCATTGAAATAGAGACCGTCGATATGGGTGCGGTCGATGATGGGCGAGCCGTCCATCGACATGTCCATGATCCCGCCCCACATGCGCAGCAGGCGTGCCCGGCCAAGGTTGGGGAAGATCGCCATGCCGCCCTCGCAGACATCCTCGACCACGGGCAGGTTGCCGCGCTGGGCGTAGGAGTTGTAGCCGTCGAGGTCGCCGCCGAAGACCAGTCCGCCTTTGTCGGACTGGCTGCAATAGAAGTGGCCGGCGCCGAAGGTAATCACCCCAGGGAGGAGGGGTTTCAAACCTTCGGACACAAAGGCCTGAAGGACGTGGCTTTCGATCGGAAGCCGCATCCCGGCCTTTTCCATCAGTCGCGAGGAGGAGCCCGCGACACAGGAAGCGACCTTGCCCGCGCCGATGAAACCGCGCGAGGTCTCGACACCCTTGCAGGTGCCATTCTCGATCCGGAAGCCGGTGACTTCACAGTTCTGGATGATGTCGACGCCGCGCCGGTCGGCGGCGCGGGCATAGCCCCAGGCCACCGCGTCGTGGCGTACCGTGCCGCCGCGATGCTGGGCCAGTCCGCCCTTGATCGGGAAGCGTGCGTTGTTCACGTTCAGGAAGGGATAGCGCTCGACGATTTGTGCCGTGCTCAGCAGTTCGGCGTCCGCGCCGTTCAGGATCATCGCGTTGCCGCGCCGGATGAAGGCGTCGCGCTGGGCGTCCGAATGGATCAGGTTCAGGATGCCACGCTGGCTAACCATCGCGTTGTAGTTCAATTCCTGCTCCAGCCCTTCCCAGAGCTTCAGCGAGAACTCGTAGAAAGGCTCGTTTCCGTCCAGCAGGTAGTTGGAGCGGATGATCGTGGTGTTCCGGCCCACGTTGCCGCCGCCGATCCAGCCCTTTTCAAGCACCGCGATGCGGGCCTGCTTGAACTCCTTGGCCAGATAGTAGGCGGTGGCCAGGCCGTGGCCGCCCCCGCCGATGATGACATAGTCATACTGCGCCTTTGGCGTGGCATCGCGCCAGGCCGGACCCCAGCCGCGATGGCCGGTGAGCGCTTCCTTGATGACCTTGAACCCTGAGTAGTGCATAGATTCGGACTCCTTTGTCCCATCTTCCGATATCCTCTGCCGGGAGTCGCTGCCCCGATCAGACGGAAACGGGTACAAATCGGACATGGGGCCCTAAAATCTCTGCCGGTGGGAGCGTCAGACTCCACCACCATTGGGAAAGTAATTTTCCTTTCGGTGATTTTGTCGCCCGAAATTCCTTTGAAACGTGAGGCGCGCACCCTGTAGGCAAATCCCGGGCGTTTCGATTAAAGGCAGGTCGCGTTATCGGACATGAAAGCGCCGGGAACACGCGGGGCATGGCCCGTTGTGAACCCGGCGAAAAGGGAGCAGTCGCGGCGGGAGCGAAAGGTGCCGCGTGCCCCAAGGTCGGTCCGGGGCTGGATGCCCCGGACGCCATTTTCATCAGTTGCGCAGGTAGACTTCCATGCTGTCGTCCAGCGCGTCCTTCCAAGGCGTGTGGTGGACGGGGGCCATCGTTCCGGTCATCACCGACTTGTAGCGGTTGTTGCGGAAGCCCATGATGTCTTCTGCCTTGTGCTTCTTCCACTCGTAGAAGGCCTGGCAGGCGCCGTCGATGTCGAAGCTGGGGTAGTCGGTTTCGGCCACCAGTTCCTCGATGTAGTCGGCCTGGTAGCGGATCGCGTATTTCACGTCGTCATCCGCCTCTTCGCGCGTCTCGCGTTCCTTCACGTCTGCCAGCATCTCGTCCTTCGAGACCTTGGACAGGTCGATCTTGCCGAGGATCGCATCGCGCACCCACCATGCCTGTGCGTCGAACATGTTGAAGGTGAACCACTGGTCCTGCATCCCGAGGTAGAACATCTTGGGGTTGTGGACGTAGACCACGCCTTTGTAGAGGTCCGCGGTGGCAAGACGGTTCGCCGTCTTCAGGCGCAGGTCGTCCGGCAGGAAGTTGAAGAAGTGCTTGTAGCCGGTGCAGAGAATGATCGCGTCCACGTCGCGCGTGGTGCCGTCCGAGAAATACACGGTGTTGCCGTCCACCTTCTCCATCGCCGGCTTTTCTTCCCAGTTGTCGGGCCATTTGAAGCCCATCGGCGCGCTGCGATAACAGGAGGTGATCGACTTGGCGCCGTATTTCCAGCACTGCGACCCGATGTCCTCTGCCGAGTAGGAAGACCCGACGACGAGGATGTCCTTGCCCGAGAATTCACGCGCATCGCGGAAGTCGTGCGCGTGGACCAGGCGACCGTTGAACGATTCGAATCCCTCGTAATAGGGAACGTTCGGGGTCGAGAAGTGGCCCGAGGCGCAGATCACATGATCGAAGTCCTCGGAGTAGACATGGTCCTTGGCGTGGTCATGGACCGTCACCGTGAACATGCCGGTATCGGCATTGTAGTTGACCCAACGCACGGCGGAATTGAAGCGGATCCAGTCGCGCACGCCTGCCTTTTTGACGCGGCCTTCGATGTAATCGAACAGCACGGCGCGCGGCGGGTAGGACGCGATCTGCTTGCCGAAGTGTTCCTCAAAGGAATAGTCTGCGAATTCAAGACCTTCCTTGGGGCCATTGGACCAGAGATAGCGATACATCGAGCAGTGGACCGGTTCGCCGTTTTCGTCCAGACCGGTCCGCCAGGTGTAGTTCCACAGGCCGCCCCAGTTGTCCTGTTTGTCAAAGCAAACGATCTCGGGGATCTCTTCGCCCTTGTCCGCGGCGGACTGGAACGCGCGAAGCTGGGCCAGTCCGGACGGGCCCGCTCCGATGATTGCGACGCGTTTCTTGGTCATATCTGTCTCCCATGTCTGACAGGCATCAATTGGTTCTTTTTGGTTGGGCCAAATCTGGCCATTGATCTGGCGTCCTGTCAATAATTTTTCACTTCAGGCAACAAATTTCCCTTCGAATATAGAAAATCATGTTTTGAGATAGGCGGTTTGAGTGGTAGCAATTGGTATGCTCAACTCCAGCTTCGCCCATCGTATCGCCGTGACGTCCATGTTTCCCTCTGATCGGGTGGGCATGAGCGAGCCTGTCAGCATCGGGTTTTTGGCCCCACTGACCGGTCCGGTCAGTTCCTGGGGGCTGCCGGGGCTCAATGGTGTGCAGCTTTGGGCGGAATGGTTGAACAAGGCCGGTGGCATCCTGATCGGCGGCCGCAGGTACCCGTTGCGGATCGTTCCCTTCGATTGCGGGTACGAGCCCGAAAGGGCGATGGAGGGCGCGCGCCACCTGGTGCTGAGTGAGCAGGTCAAGCTGTTGATGATGCTGGGCGGAGATACCTTCACCCCCTTGCGCAACTTCCTGACGGAAAACCGGGTCCTGACCTCAACGCTCTTGCCCAGCGATCTTTCGCCGGACACGCGCTACCTGATCGCGCCGTCGGAGGTGCACCCGGTCTACAACGTGACCGGGGTTGCGTGGCTGGCACAGAACGAACCGCACCGGCGGCGCGTTGCGATGTGCAGCCAGAAGGACGCTCTGGGGCTGCCATCGACCGCCACCTATCGCGCGGCCTTCGAGGCGGAGGGGCTGCCGGTGGTCAAGGATATCCAGTACGATCCCGAACAGACCGACGTTGCCGAAATCGTCGGGCCGATGCTGGCTGCGGATCCCGATGTCCTATGCTGGTGCACCAGCTACACGCCGATGGTGCACGCGATGACGGAATACGCTTTTGAGCAGGGGTTCAAAGGACGGATCCTGTCCTGCACGCTGGACAACTACGAACGCATCGTGGCCCGCACCTCCGAACGTTTCATGGAGGGAACACTGTTCCAGTTCCCGGATTTCGACGACCCGAAACTGGCGCGCAAGGCCTTCTTCTTCAACAAGCCGAGCGCCTTTTTCAAGGAATACAACAGCCGGTATCCCGGGACCTGGAGCGCGGTGAGCTGGGAATATGTCGCCATCCTGGAAATCTGGCACGCGGCGGTGGAAAAGGTTGCCTCGGTGCACCCCGTATCCGTCCTGACCACCATGAAACAGATGGAGCCGGTCACCCATGCTTTTGGCCCCGCGCGCTGGTGGGGCGAGCATATGTTCGGCATCGACAATGCCCTGATCGGGGACTGGCCCGTGGTGCGCCTGCGCGAGGGCCGGGCGAGGATCGCCGAGTTCCTTTCAGTCCCCGACTGGTTGGATCGCCACGAAGATTTGCTTCGGGACCACATGGGCAGGGTCGGGCAGCTCTGGCAGCAGCGGGTCGAGATGGGCGACATGCAGACGGGCCTGACGGCGCGGGAAATCATCGACTGACGGGGCGGGGCACCGCGGTCAGCCGTCGTGCAGGAACAGCTTTTGTTCTTCCACGAGGTGCAGTTTCGTGATCTCGACGGCCGCCTCGACATCGCGCGTCGCAATTGCGTTGAATAGAGAGTTGAACCGCGCCTGGTAGCTTTGGATACGCCCGGGCGTGAGGTGCTTGCGCATCAAGGCGGTGCGGAAACTCTGGCGGCAGACCTCGATGGTCAGCTCGTAGCAGGCTTCCAGCAAGGGGTTGCGCGTGGCCCGCGCGATGGAACGATAGAACTCTTCCTCGCAGCGGATGAACTCATTCAGATCGGTGCGCACGGTCTCGATCTGGGCCACGACCTGCGCCAGTCCGTCGAGATCCTTGGGGGTCATGTTCATCACCGCCATGCGGGTCATTTCCGGCTCGATGATCGACCTGACGATGAGGTGATCCAGCGGGCTGGTGCGTTCGCCGACCGATCCGGGCATCGGGGCCTCTGTCCGGTGCGACTGGTATGTCACGAAACTGCCGCTGCCCTGCCGGCGTCGGATTAACTCGCGGCTTTCTAGGACGTCCAGCGCCTCGCGTACGGTGTTGCGCGACACGCCCAGTTCCGCCGCGAGGGCACGCTCGCTGGGCAGGCGCGAGTCAGGGGGGTATTCGCCTGACTGGATCCGGACCAACAGCTTGTCGACAACGATGCGCACGGTTTCCCCGATGGCGTGGTCGGGGGCTATGTCGGCATTTTTCGTGTTCGGCATCTGAATGTCCGTAAGGGCTGTCCGGCTGTGCTTGTGCAGCATGGTATGACATGGGTTCAACCCGCCACAAGCTGCGTCGAATGCAAAAAGGCCCCGGAGCGACGTCCGGGGCCTTTCCTTGGGGGCTTGGCGTCAGCTGCGCGGGACGTTGTCCGCGTGGGTGGTGACATCCGGTTCGAGGTCCCAGTAGACCTTGTCCAGCCCGTCGATCTGGTCGTCGTCTTCGACCCGCAGGCCCACGGTGGCCTTGAGGATCACGGACAGGACCAGGGCGGTCACTACCCCGGTGCCCAGGCAGACCACGATGCCGGCGAGTTGCATGATCAGCGAGATTTCACCGTGCTGGAAGGCATAGGCGCCTTCCTCGATGCCCAGGTAACCACCGCGCGGGGTACCCGCCTTGAAGAGGCCAAGCGCAACCATGCCGGTGATGCCCGCGCCGATGAACAGCGGGAACAGCTTGTGCTCGTCGATGCCGCGCTTCAGCGTGAACTCGTAGACGATGTAGGATGCAAATGGTGCAACAAGGCCCAGGACAAAGGCCTGCCAGGGCATGTAGACGTCAAAGCCCGAGGCGCCTGCGACATAGCCGGCAAGCGGACCCAGCAGCGTGTAGGCATAATTGCCCGACTTGTAGGCCAGCAGCATGCCGGTGATGGCGCCGCCTGCCCAGACAAGGGCGTAGTTGTTCAGGGCGACGCCGACGCTGGTTTCCGCCATCGTCACGCTGACCGCCAGGGCTTCGGGATCGAAGAAGAACAGGCAGGACAGGATAACCATCGGCAGACCGGCAAAGATCAGCAGCAGGCCGGGGGCGCAGAGGCCGATGCTGGGCGCAAGGTAGGCCGACACGCGGGCGTGCGGTTCCATCATGCCGGGGCGCTTGCCCAGCATCGGGGTAAAGACCAGTGCCATGCCCGCCGGGAACATGTAGACAAAACCAACGCCAAAGAAGTCGTGGAAACCCGCGTTGGTCAGCGGACCGACCGAGCCCCAGGTGGCCCAGCTGAGGATCGACGACACGACCGCCGCAACCACGCAGACGATATAATAGGCCGCCGGCTTCATCCGTTCGGACACCGAGAAGTGGAACAGGATGTTGATGATGCCCGCAAAGACCGCGAGGAAGAAGATGAAGATCTGGAAGGTGTTCAGCCCGGGGAAAACCGCAGGGTCCAGCGCGTGGGCGTGAACATTGGTCAGGCCGCCGCCCAGCCACCAGTCCTTGATGCTGTCCATCATGGTTGCGCCTTCCATGATGTAATACTGCGCCGCCCAAAAGCCGAAGCCGATAACGTAATAGGTCGCGAAGCCGAGGAAAAAGCCCAGCGTCTTCTCGATTGTAGAGTTGAAAAGGCTCTTGCGGCGGGCGGTGCCCGCGTCGATCAGCAACAGCCCCACGACGACCAGGATCGCCCCCACGGTGCCAGAGCCGTAAAGGAGGTTCTGGACCAGTGAATTCAGTGTGACTTGTTCGGCGTATATTGTGCTTACGTCGAGTGACATTTCGTCTTCCCTCTTGGACTTTGTCTTGTTCCGGTCTTTCTTGGCCGGCTCACTTGGCTGACACCGAAAAACGCAACGGAAGACCAATGCCAGCGAGCTGGTAACCATTTTGAACCACATTCGCGGTTGAATGGACCTGCGGTTATGATGACGAAAAATTGGCACTTTTCAAACAAAACATTCACTCAAGAGAAACAATTTTTCTAACGAGCGATGGGAGTGGTGCCGAAATTTGCGGGTGCACGATGTGCGGTGTCTGTATTTTAGTGCTTTAAATTAGATACTTATGGGTTTTTGCCTGATTTGTCAGCGCTGCTGGCGTCTGCTGCAGAATTGGTCCATTCGCTGAGCGCCTTGGGCCGTATGGCAGGCCATCGTTCCGGCCCGTCACAAGCGGAATCTGAGATGGAACAGCCCATTGGTTGCCGAAGTTGAGCCGAAATTCAGGGGTTTGGCGGCTTGAAGCCGTCCATCGGCATAAGGCCAGGTTCAAGCGCTCCATTTGTGCTCGGATCGCGGGCGTTCTGCTTTAAACGTGGGCTTTCCCGCCGCCAATGGTTGTGCGGTGTGCTGACGTAAGTGGATTGCTGGCCGCCCGGCGGTCGCCCGAGAATCAATGACGCAGGGCCCTCGGCGATCTATGACAGCCGCCCGCGCTGCATCATGGGCGTCACGCCGTAGGCGGTCCGGTAGACCCGCGCAAAATGGCCGGGGCTTTCGAAACCGCAGGCAAGGGCAACATCGAGGATCGACATCTCGGTCTGGACCAGGAGGTGCCGCGCCCGTTCCAACCGCATCTCCATGTAGTATTTTTTCGGCGAGGCGTTCAGGTACTTGCCGAAGAGCCGTTCGAGTTGCCGGGTCGAGATCCCAAGGTCCTGCGCGATGATCGTGGGTGAAATCGGGCTGTCGAGGTGATCGCGCATCCGGGTGATGGCGGCGGCAAGATGTGGGTTACGCATGCCGCTGCGCGACTGGAGCGAGACCTTCTGTGCGGCGGTTGCTTCGCGCACGGCGTTGTAGACCATCTGATCCGCCACCGCGACCGAGAGATCCTGACCGTGGTCCTCTGCGATCAGGTGCAGCATCAGGTCTGCCGTGGCGGTCCCGCCAGAGGCCGTGGGGTGCTTTGCATCGGCGACAAAGACATTGCGCAACAGGTTCACCTCGGGGAACTTCTCCATGAAGCTGTCGTGATATTCCCAGTGGATCGCGGCATCGCGCCCGTTCAGGAAGCCGCCTTTGGCCAGTACCCAACTGCCGGAACAAAGTGCGCCGATCCGTGTCCGGGTGAGGCGATCCTTGCGGCGCAGCGCTGTCAGCAGGGCAGTGTGATCCTGCGCCTGCATCCCGATACCTGACAGAACGAAAAGGCGGTCGCACTGGGGTAGGTCGTCGAACCCGTGGTGTACCGCGATCTGCGTTCCGTCCGAGCTGCACGCGTTCTGTCCGTCGAGAGAGGCATAGGTCCAGCGATACAAGGGCCGACCGGAAATCAGGTTCGCGATCCGCAACGGATCCACGGCGCAGGCAAAGGCGATATGCGTGAAATCTTCGACCAGGGCGAAGACGATGTGCTGGGTCTGGGTCATTCCCCTTGGTGCTTTCTCGCAGGGCCGGACGGCCAGTGGCGCATGGGATCGGCAGATCGTCGCGTGATGCGATGATGATCCGCCGCTTGTCTGCTGCCATGGATTTTTATTGTAGACAAGTTGTATTTTCAGGGATAGGCGAACGGCAAGGGATGTCGACACGGCAAGCGCCCGAGTGGACCGGAACGGAGTTGAAGGCATGAGCGAGAAGGCGATCAGCAAGAAGGCCCGGTGCGTCGAGGACGTGCGGCGCAGGATCCTGACGCAGGCCTTCGAACCTGGCAGCTACCTGGACGAGGCGGAACTGTCGCAGGCCTATGACATCTCGCGTCCGCCGCTGCGTGAGGCGCTGAACCAGCTTGCGGGTGAGGGTTATGTCGTCCTGCACAAGAACCGCGGTGCGCAGGTTGCGCCGATGACGCACAAGACGATGCGCAACTTCTTCATGGCGGCGCCGATGCTCTATGCGGCAGTGACACGGCTTGCGGCCGAGAACGCGACCGAGGCGCAGGTGATGCAGCTGAAGGACGCGCAGACGCTGTTTCGCAAGGCGATCCGCGATGGCGACACCGCAGAACGCGCTCTGATGAACCAGCGCTTTCACGCCATCATCGGCGAAATGGCCGACAACGAGTTCCTGACGCCCAGCCTGCGGCGCCTGCTGATCGACCACACGCGGGTTGGCATGTCCTTCTATAACCCGCGCAACCGCGCGATGGCCGAACAGCGCAGCGTCGCTGCTGATCAGCACGACCAGTTCATCGCCCTGATCGAGCAAGGCGATGCCGAGGGTGCGGGCCAGCTTGCGCTGGACCACTGGGAACTGTCGCGGGCGGAGATCGAAAGCTTTGTCACGCCTATGGGAATGCGGATCCCGCTTGGCCCCGCGCCGGGCGCAGGGATGCGGAAAGGAGAAAAATGAAGTTCGACGGCATCTATACACCTGTCATCACGCCGCATCGCGAGGATGGCAGCATCGACCGGGAGGCGCTGGCCGCCCAGATCGAATACCTGATTGCCTCCGGAGTGCATGGTCTCATCAATGGCGGCTCGACGGGGGAATACTACGCTCAGACCCTGGCAGAGCGGCAGGAGATAGCCAGCTTTGCGAGGGAAGTGATCGGGGGCCGCGTGCCACTGATCGTCGGCACCGTGGCGATACGGCTGGAGGACTCGGTTGCGATGGCGGAACACGCGGCCCGGATCGGGGCGGATGCCCTGCTTGTCGGTTCGCCGCCCTACGCAGTCCCGACCGAGCGCGAGAATGCGCTGAACGCCTTGGCCGTTGACCGAGCGGCGGATCTGCCGATCATGCTGTACAACTACCCGGGCCGCATGGGCATCGACATGGGCGAGGAATTCCTCGACCGGGTGGGCCGCAGCCGAAATTTCTGCGCGATCAAGGAAAGCTCGGGCGACATCAACCGCGTGCACCTTCTGGCGCGCGACTACCCGCATATCCAGATGTCCTGCGGCATGGATGACCAGGCGCTGGAGTTCTTTGCCTGGGGCGCGACAAGCTGGGTCTGCGCCGGATCGAATTTCCTGCCGCAGGAACACATCGCGCTGTGGCGGGCCTGCCGGGTCGAAGGCGACTTCGACAAGGGCCGCCGGATCATGTCGGCGATGATGCCACTGATGCGGGTGCTGGAACAGGGCGGCAAGTTCATTCAGTGCGTGAAACACGGCTGCGAGATGATGGGCCAGTACGCCGGCCCGCCGCGACCTCCGCTGCGGCCGCTCAACAAGGATGACAAGCGGCAGTTGGAACAGGTGGTGCGCGTCCTGAAACGTACCGTGGCCGAGATCGAGGCCGAAACGCAGGCGGAGGCAGCAGAATGAGTGATCTTTTGACCCGTGAGGAATACAAGGCCATCGCAGCCGGGCTGACCCTGCCGACCCAGGCTTTCGTCGACGGCAGCTTTCGCGCCGCGCAATCGGGCAAGACCTTTGACAGCACGAACCCGGCAACGGGCGAGGTGCTGGCGAAGGTTGCAGCCTGCGGCCCGGAAGATGTGGATTTCGCCGCCCGGAAGGCGCGCGACGCCTTCGAGGATGGCCGCTGGTCGCGCCTGCATCCTGGTCAGCGCAAGGAGGTGCTGATCCGACTCGCCAAGCTGATGAAGCGCAACGCGCGCGAGCTGGCGGTGATCGAAAGTCTCGACAGTGGCAAGACGATCTTCGACTGCGAGACAGTGGACGTGCCCGAAACGATCCACTGCCTGACATGGCACGCGGAACTGATCGACAAGATCTATGATCAGGTCTCACCGGCTTCGGACGATCACATCGCGATGGTCGTGCGTGAACCCGTGGGGGTCGTCGGCCTCGTGCTGCCCTGGAACTTTCCGCTGCTGATGCTGGCGTGGAAGATCGGCCCGGCGCTTGCGGCGGGTTGTTCGGTGATCGTGAAACCGGCCGAAGAGACCTCGTTGACCGCGTTGCGCGTTGCCGAACTGGCGATGGAGGCGGGTGTGCCTGCGGGGGTGTTCAACGTGCTGCCGGGGGCGGGGCCCGAGGTGGGCGAACCGCTGGGCCGTCACATGGACGTGGATGCGGTCAGTTTTACCGGGTCGACCGAGACCGGGAGGCGGTTCCTGCGCTACGCGGCAGAGTCGAACCTCAAGGAAGTCACGCTGGAAATGGGGGGCAAGAACCCCGCTGTCGTGCTGGAGGATGCCGAGAACCTGGATCGGATCGCGGCGCATGTGGTCAATGGCGCTTTCTGGAACATGGGCGAGAACTGTTCCGCCTCCTCGCGCCTGATCGTGCAGAAGGGCGTCAAGGACGCGCTTTTGGAACGGATCAAAGCCCATGCCCGGGAATGGCCGATGGGCGATCCTCTCGACCCGGTGAACCGGGTCGGCGCGCTTGTCTCCCCGGCACATTTCGACAAGGTTCGGTCCTACCTGGGCAAGGGACCAAAGGTGGTGATGGGCGGCAAGGCCGAGAACGGCTTTGTCGAGCCGACGATCCTCGAGGTCGCTCCGGACGCGCCACAGGCCCGGGAAGAGATCTTTGGGCCGGTTCTGTCGGTGCTGACTGTGGACAGCTTCGACGAGGCGATCGCGATGGCCAATGACACGGAATACGGCCTCGCCGCCTCGATCTTTACCGCCAACGTCAAGCGGGCGATCCGCGGCGCGCGGGCCCTGCGGGCGGGGACCGTGACCGTCAACAGCTTTGGCGAGGGCGACAGCGCGACACCCTTCGGCGGGTTCAAATCCTCGGGCTTTGGCGGACGCGACAACGGCATCCATGCCCATGACCAATACACCCAGCTCAAGACCATCTGGATCGACCTTTCCGATGATGCGGATGAGGCGGTGAATTGAACCGACGCAGTGTCACCCGCCTGCCGGCCCTTCCCGGGCCGGCGGCTTGGAACGCGATCCTTGGTCCCGCGCCGACCTACGCGCCGCTAGAGCATGCAAAGACCGCCGACGTGGTCGTCGTTGGCGCGGGCTTTGCCGGACTGTCGGCGGCCCGGCGGCTGCAGCAGATCGACCCAGGCGCGCGCATCGTCGTGCTGGAGGCGGGGCGTATCGCCGAAGGCTCTGCCGGGCGCAATTCGGGCTTCATGATCGATTTGCCACATGAACTGACGTCGGAAGATTATGCGGGGGCCGGGGACGACCGGGCGATGATCGACTTGAACCGGCAGGCCATCGGTTTCGCCGGCGCCGCGGTGGAAGACTATGGCATCGACCGGAACTACTTTGACCGCGCGGGCAAGGTGAACGGCGCGGCCAGCGAGACAGCCCAGGCGCACAACCGCAGCTATGCAGCGCACCTGGAAACTCTGGGCGAAAGCTCCGAGATGCTCGACGCGCAGGACATGCGGGATCTCACCGGCTCCACGCACTACCGGTCGGGATTGTATACGCCCGGCACGGTCATGCTGCAGCCCGCGGGCTATATCCGCGGGTTGGCCGCCGGGCTGTCGCGCGCCGGCGTGACGCTCCACGAACAAAGCCCGGTCAAGGCGCTGGCGCGCGAAGGCGCAGCCTGGCGCCTCGACACTCCGGGTGGCGCGATCAGCGCGGGCCGCGTGATCCTGACCGTCAACGGCCATCTCGAAAGCTTCGGTTTCGAGAAAGGGCGGCTGATGCAGCTGTTCCTCTACGCAGTAATAACGCCGGAGCTGGGCGCCGAGGCGCTGAGGGCTCTGGGCGGGCAAAGCCGATGGGGCATCACGCCCTCGGACCCGATGGGCACCACCGTGCGCCGCATCGACACCAAACAAGGCGGCAACCGCATCGTCACGCGCACCTGCGCCACGCTGGCGCCGGGGCGTCGGATCGGTGCGGGACACGTTGCGCGGGCGTCGCGGATCATGCAGCGCAAGTTCGACGACCGTTTCCCGCAACTGCGCGGCATGAGGATGGAATACTCCTGGGCCGGGCACCTTTGCCTGACGCTCAACGGAGTCTCGGTCATGCGCAGGCTGGATGAGGGGCTGTTCTCGGGCTGCGTGCAAAACGGGCTGGGCACCGCGCGCGGCACATTGACAGGGATCGGCGCGGCGGAACTGGCCTGCGGTGTCGAAAGCGCCATCACCCGTCATTTTACTGCCGAGGCGCGGCCCGGACGCCTCCCGCCGCAGCCTTTCCAGCAGATCGGCGCCAACGCTGTGCTGCGCTACAAGGAATGGCGCGCGCGGCACGAATAGGTGCCGCGCCTGCGGCACGTTGGTCAGTATTCCTGGTTCAGCGCATCGGCGGGCGGGATCTCCAGTTCGCGCCGCGCGATGTAGTCCCGCAGCGCTTCGTCCTTGGCCACGTCCAGCTTGGGCTCCTGGTATTCCGACAGCAGTTCCCGGGCGAATACCAGCGCCCGCGCAGTGATTTCCTTCGATCCTTCCGCGACCCACTGTTCGATCGAGTTGTTGTCGAACAGTTCAGGCATGAAATAGGCCTTCTGGAAGTGCTCGAGCGTGTGCGGATGGCCAAGGTAATGCCCGCCCGGACCGACATCGGGCACCGCCTTCAGCGCGGTCTCGAAATCTTCCCACCTTGGTCCCTCGGCCATGCGGTAGGCCATCGCGCATTGCTCGGCATCGACGACGAACTTGGCCACGGAACAGTGCATCCCGGCCTCGTTCCAGCCAGCAGAGTGCCAGATGTAATTGGCGCCCGCGTGAATCACCGATGACAGCGTCGTGGCGCTTTCATAGCCCGCCTGTGCGTCAAAGGTCTTGGCCCCGCCCAGCGTGTTCGATGTCCGCCAGGGCACGCCGTAGTGGCGCGCCATCTGACCGATCATGAAGTTCATCAGGCTGATTTCCGGCGTGCCGGCCATCGGCGCACCGGATTTCATCGAGACGGTCGACAGGTAATGGCCGTAGATTGCCGGACAGCCGCGCCGAATGATCTGGGTATAGGCCAGCGCGCTCAGTGCCTCGGCATTCAGCTGCGCAACAGTGGCTGGCACGCTGGCTGGCGTGTTGGCCCCGCCCAGCACGAAGGGCGAGCAGAGAACCGGCTGGTTGCGCCTGCAGAAGGCGCGCATGGCGCCCAGCATCGTTTCGTCCCAGACCAGCGGCGAGTTGCCGTTGCAGTTACCCGTCGTGACCGGGTTCTCCTCCATGAACTCCGCGCCGAAGAGGATCGCGCACAACTCCATCACGTCTTCGGCGTTCCTGGGCGAGGTGGTCATGCCCATGAAGGTCTTGTCCGAGTGTTTCATGGACGAATAGGTGATGCGCAGGTGCCGCTGGCTGATCGGGTGATCGCAGGGTTCGACGATGTGATGGGCCGAGGAATGCAGGCTGGGTAGCATGTGCGCCAGCTTGTGGAACATGGCCAGATCGTCCAGCGTCGGGATGCGCCGCTGATCGTCCAGGTCGCGCAGGTAGGGCGCGCCGGTCATCGGGACAAAGATCGAATGCGGTCCGCCCAGGCGGAGGTTGTTGGCCGGGTTGCGCGCGGAATATGTGAAGTCGGCGGGGATCGTGGCGATCAGGTCGCGGATCAACCCACGGTCCGGGTAGACCATCTCGCCCACCACCTTGGCGCCCGCCGCCGTCCAATCGGCAAGGGCAACGGGGTCGCGGAACATCACGCCGACGTTTTCGAGGATGTCCATCGAGGCCGCGTCGATACGCTCGACCTGGGCGCTGTCCATCACCTCGCAAAGCGGTATGCCCCGGGTCAGCCCCGGCAGCATCCGCAGGTCACGCGTGCTGCGCAGCGTGCGGCGGGCAGAACGTCCGCCGGAACGGGCGCGGGGGCGGGGCATTGTCTCGGTCATCGCGGGATCTCCTCTGGCTTGGGAAGATCATGCCGCCGCGCAGCCGGTGCTGGCGTGCCGGATTCCGAAGCAGGTGCCACGACAAACGACTCCGGCCCGCCGAAGCGGGCCAGAGAGGATCAGACGTCGAGTTCGACGGCGCCGATGGGCTTGGAGCAACAGGCGAGGATGTAACCGTCGTCGATGTCGTCCTCGGAGATGCCGCCGTTGTGAACCATGTGTACTTCGCCGGAGGTCTTCTTGACCTTGCAGGTTCCGCAAACGCCAAAGGTGCAGCCCGAGGGGATGACGATGCCGGCGCCGCGGGCGACCGCCAGGACGGTGTCGGTTTCGGTACAATCTGCCGCAACCTCGGAACGGGCGAAGGCGATGCTTGCGCTGGCCGCCTCGTCCGGGATGACATCGTCATGCTCGGGCAGCTGCTCTTCTTCCTTGACCGGCGCGGTAAAGCTCTCCTGGTGGTAGCGGTCCATGTCATAGCCAAGCGCGATCAGCATTTCGCGCACGGCATTCATGAAGGGCTCCGGCCCGCAGCAATAGACCTCGCGCTCCAGGTAATCGCCCGCGATCAGGCCGATCATCAGCTGGTTAAGGCGCCCGCGCAGCCCGGTCCAGACGCGATAGGGGTCGTCCTCTTCAACGATGAAGAACAGCTTGAGCGATGGCACGCGCGAGGCCATCTGTTCCAGCCGCTGACGCGCGATGATGTCCTGCGGGCGCTGCGCGCAATGCACGAAGGTGACATCGATGTTGGTGCCTCGGTCATACAGGTAGGTCGTCATCGACAGCGAGGGCGTGATGCCGGAACCGGCCGAGATGAACAGGTATTTCTTCTGCTCCTTGCGCGGCAGCGAGAAGATGCCGGCCGGGCCGATCGCCTTGATCTTCATCCCCGGTTGCAGGTGGTCCAGCATCCAGCGTGTGCCGACACTGCCTGCCTGTGCCTTGACCGTGACCGCGATGGTCAATGGCCGCGAAGGCGAAGATGAGATCGTGTAGGTGTTCCAGACCGTGCCGCCCGGAACGGGCAGTTCCAGTGTCAGGAACTGCCCCGGGTCATAGCTGAACTGCGCGCCCGAGGCCGACACGAAGCTGAAGGTTGCCGTGTTCGGTGCCTCGGGCACGACCGCGCAGCAGACCAGCGGCTCTGCATCGGTCCAGATGCCATCATCCGCCGAGGCGGTAAGGTCCATGTCCAGTCCCATGCCCTTACTCCGCCGCGATCGGGGTGACGCCGCCGGTGATCGCGCGGATCATCGTGTTGGCGTACCAGTCGACGAACTGGATGTTGCCGCCTTCGTGGGTCGGCGAATAGGGTCCGGGCTGGTAGGCGGGCGAGAGAATGCCGCGCTGGTTGTTCTCGACCACTTCACGGTCTTCGTCGTTGGTCGCGATCCAGACCTCGGTCAGGCGTTTGAGGTCGTAATCCTGGCCTTCGACCGCATCCTTGTGGACCAGCCACTTGGTGCAGACCTCGGTTTCCGTCGCGCTGATCGGCGTGACGCGGAACAGCAGGACGTGATCCGACAGGAAGTGGTTCCAAGTGGCGGGATACTTGAACTTCAACAGCGAACCGGCGTTCCGGAACGGCAGATTGGAATTGGGTTTCGTCACCGCGACCTTGCCGTCCATCGTATAGCTTTCACCGGCGTCCAGCAGCGGCGTGCGCACGAAACGCCAGTCGCCCAGTCCCGACATCCTGAAGGCCGAGGGGGCCCCCGCCGCCTCGCAGCGTTCGCTGTGTTCCTTCTGCAGGCCGGTCAGTTCGGCGCTTTCGTCATTGCCGATGGCACGCGGGTCCTCGGGGAAGGTGCGGCACAGCGAGGGGTGGTTGCCCGAGCAGTGATAGCACTCGCGGTTGTTTTCCCAGACCAGCTTCCAGTTGCCCCGCTCGACGATGGTGCTTTCGTAGGCGACCTTGGAATTCTCCAGGTCATGCGCCGCCAGGTAGCGCGCGGTTTCCGCGGCCAGCTCGTCGATGGCGGGGGCGTCATCGGCCAGGCAGATGTAGACCATCCCCGACAGGTTGCGGCAGTGCACCTGCTTGAGCCCGTGTTGCGAGGCGTCGAAATCGGGGCCCATGTCGCGCGCCCACAGCAGGCGGCCATCCAGTTCGTAGGTCCACTGGTGATAGGGGCAGACCAGCTTGGGGCCGGTGCCCTTCCTGGTCTTGCACAGGACCGATCCGCGGTGGCGGCACGAGTTGTGGAAGGCACGGATTTCACCGTCGTTGCCGCGCACGATAACGACGGAATAGGCGCCGATCTCGTGCACGATGTAGTTGCCGGGCTTGGGGATCTCGCAGGAGGGGATCGCGAAGAGCCATTCCCGGTACCAGATGCGGTCCATGTCGGCCTGGAACACGCCCGGATCGCAATACAGCTCCTGTGCGAGGGAATAATCGGGCTTTCGGCGCATCAACGTCGAAAGAACATCGGATTCGCGCAGCATTCGGCACCTTTTCTGCTGTGTGCCCGCCCAGCGGCGGGAGGTTGGTCGCGTTGAAATGTCGATAAGGTCGGCGAGTCGGCGGACCGACCCCGTGCCTCTGACGTCGCAATCGCACGCGGCGGTTTCCGCCACGTCGAGAATTGCGACTCCGAATATCCAATTTGCGACCGGAGGTGTTCAGCCCCTTGGATTCAGCAGGACGCCGACGGCGGGCAGGTCGTCTTGCGGGCTGGCCTGGGCCTTGCGGTATTCGCCCGGGGCAAAACCGCGTTCCGCCTTTAGCACCCGCGCCAGGTGGGTGCCGTCGCAAAACCCGGTGGCCAGCCCGATCTCGGCCACCGGATCATCCGTGTTGCGAAGTTTCTGAAGGGCGCGATCCAGCCGGATGTCCAGATAGACCTTGGAGGGCGGCTGCCCCAGGTCGGCCAGGACACGCCGTTCCAGCGTCCGCCTGCCGACCCCCAGTTGCCGGGCGAGCGCAGCAATCGACAGCGGCACCTCGATGTTCTGCTGCATGCGCAGGATCGCGCGTTTCACCAGGTCGTCCTTGGGCGCGCGCGCCGTCTGCTGGCCCGGCTGGGCCTCGTCCCCGCGCAGGGCCTCGTCGATCATCATGATGTTGAGGCTTTTGATGGCCGCGGACTGCCCAACATGACGCGAGACCAGAAAGGCCGCAAGGTGGGCCGAGCCGTGCCCGCCGGAACAGGTCAGCCGGTCCCGGTCGACGACGAAGATCTGGTCCGAGACCGGCTGGACCGCGTCGAAACGATTGACGAAATCCTGATGGTGGAACCAGCTGACGCAACAGCGATAGCCGTCCAGCAACCCGGCCTCGTGGAGCAGGAAGACCCCTGTGCACAGGCCCACAACCGGCGTTCCGGCCTCGGCTCGCGCGGTCAGAAAGGCGCTTTCCGCCCGGCTCAACGCGGGCTTGTCGCTCATCACGCCGCCGACCACGACGATGTAATCGAACTTGCCGGCCCGGCGCAGCGAGGTGTCCGGCGTGACGCGCACGCCGCAACTGGACCGCACCGGGGTCATCGTGTCCGACAGAACCGCCCAATCGCAGAGGATGGGCCGCGACATGTCCGCCTCGTCCGCGGCCAGCCGCAGGACGTCGACGAAGTTGGCAAAGGCGGACAGGGTGAATCTGTCGGCCAGCAGAAAGGCGACGCTCAGCCGCTTGCGCGGGGCAGGCGCGGGCGGTGTCGATCCTGTGCGTTCGGGCATGGCGCAAACCTGCAGGTTGGATGGCGCAATCATACCGACGTGCCGCGCAGGACGCCAGTAGGTCTGCGCGGCAGTATTCCCCAGAGGTGCCGACCATGACCCATTTCAGTGCCTTCAGCCTGCTGAAGAACGCCTTGACCGGCCACAAGGCCTGGACCGAGCAATGGCCCGACAGCCAGCCCAAGAAAGAATACGACGTGATCATCGTCGGCGCGGGCGGTCATGGTCTGGGCGCGGCCTATTACCTGGCGAAGCAGCACGGCATCACCAATGTCGCGGTGATCGACAAAGGGTGGCTGGGGGGCGGCAACACTGGCCGCAACACCACGATCATCCGGTCGAACTATCTCTATGACGAGAGTGCGCGCCTCTACGATCACGCGGTCGACCTGTGGGAAAACCTCAGCCAGGATCTGAACTACAACGTCATGTATTCGCGTCGCGGCGTGTTGATGCTGGCGCACAACGTGCATGACGTCCAAAGCTTCAAGCGGCACATTCACGCCAACCGCCTGAACGGTGTCGACAACCGCTGGCTCACCCCGCAGGAGTGCAAGGACTACTGCCCGCCGCTGAACATCTCGCAGAACGCGCGTTACCCGGTCATGGGCGGCGCCCTGCAGGAACGCGCGGGGACAGCGCGGCACGATGCGGTGGCCTGGGGCTATGCCCGTGGCGCCGCCATGCGCGGCGTCGACATCATCCAGAACTGCCCGGTCACGGCGATCCGCCGCAACGCGGACGGATCGGTTGCCGGTGTCGAGACCGCCAAGGGGTTCATCAAGGCCAAGAAGGTCGCGGTCTCGGCCGCCGGGCATACCTCTGTCGTGATGGAAACCGCCGGTGTCCGCCTGCCGCTGGAAAGCTACCCGCTGCAGGCGCTGGTCAGCGAGCCGATCAAGCCGATCTTCCCCTGTGTCGTCATGTCGAACGCGGTGCACGCCTATATCAGCCAGTCCGACAAGGGCGAACTGGTGATCGGGTCGGGCACTGACCAATACACGTCCTACAGCCAGCGCGGCGGCCTGCCGCTGATCGAACATACCGTCGCAGCGATCACCGAGGTCTTCCCGATCTTCAACCGGATGCGGATGCTGCGCAAATGGGGCGGCATCGTAGATGTGACCCCGGACCGGTCCGCCATCATCTCCAAGACGCCGGTCGACGGACTCTATGTCAACTGCGGCTGGGGCACCGGCGGGTTCAAGGCGACGCCGGGCGCGGCGCATACCTTTGCCTGGACCATCGCCAAGAACGAACCGCACCCGATCAACGCGCCCTTCACGATGGAACGATTCCGCACCGGGCGCCTGATCGACGAAGCCGCCGCCGCGGCTGTGGCTCACTGAGGATATCGACATGCTTCTGATCCATTGCCCCTATTGCGACGAGACGCTGCCCGAGGCCGAGTTCACCTATGCCGGCCAGGCGCATGTCATCCGCCCCGAGGATCCCTCTGGCCAGAGTGACGACCAGTGGCAGGAATTCCTGTTCATCCGTGAAAACCCCAAGGGGCCGCATTACGAACGCTGGCGGCATTTCCACGGTTGCGGACGGTTCTTCAACGCCGTGCGCGACACCGTTTCGGACAAGTTCCTGACCACCTACAAGGCGGGTGCCCCGCGCCCCGACCTCTCCAGCCTGACGGAGGGCCTGAAATGAGCCAGTTTCGCGTTGCGGGAAAAGGCCGCGTCGACACCGGGCGGCCTGTCACGTTCACCTTCGACGGCAAGTCCTACAAGGGCGCGCAGGGCGACACGGTCGCCTCGGCGCTGCTGGCGAATGGCGTGCACCTGATGGGCCGGTCGTTCAAGTATCACCGCCCGCGCGGCGCCGTCGCCGCCGGATCGGAAGAGCCGAACGCCCTGATCGGCACCCGTCGCGGCAAGGGCCGGTTCGAGCCGAACACGCGCGCCACCGTGCAGGAAATCTGGCAGGGGTTGGAGACGACCTCGCAGAACAAGTACCCCAGCCTGAAATGGGACATCGGCGCGGTCAACGACGCCGCCTACATGCTGTTCTCGGCGGGTTTCTACTACAAGACCTTCATGTGGCCCAAGAATTTCTGGCACAAGGTCTATGAGCCCTTCATCCGCGCGGCTGCCGGTCTGGGTGTCTCGCCGACCGAGGAAGACCCGGATCACTACGCCTCGCGCTACCTGCATTGCGACGTTCTGATCGTTGGGGCCGGTCCGTCCGGTCTTGCCGCCGCCCGCGCGGCAACGGTGGACGGGCTGAAGGTCGTGCTGGTGGATGAAAATGCCGAGGTGGGCGGAACGCTGCTGTCCGAGCCGCAGGCGCAGATCGACGGAAACCACGCCTGGGACTGGCTGGCGGCAGAAGCCGCGGCGCTGAAGGACCTTGGTGTGCGGATCATGACCCGGACCACGGCCATCGGCTACTACCATCAGAACATGATCGGCATGGTCGAAAAGCTGACCGACCACCTGCCGGACCTGCCCACTGACACGCCGCGCGAACGCATGTGGCGTGTGCGGGCGCGGCAGGTCGTGCTGGCGCAGGGCGCGCTGGAAAAACCGCTGGTTTTCCACGGCAATGACCGCCCCGGGGTGATGCTGGCTGGATCGGCCCAGACCTACCTGAACCGTTACGGGGTTCTGGTCGGCAAGAAGCCGGTTGTCCTGACCGCGCATGACTCTGCCTGGTATGCGGCCTTCGACCTCGCCGATGCGGGGGCCCGTGTGCAGGCCATCGTCGACACGCGCGACACCGTTCGCGACGATCTGCTGGCCGGTGCGCAGGAACGCGGCATCAAGGTCAAGCTGGCGCACACGGCCACCGGAACCACCGGGCGCCTGAGGGTCAATTCCCTGCGCGTGAACCCGGTCAAGGGCGGCACGGTCGGCAATGGCTACACCATCGCCTGCGATGCCGTGCTGATGTCCGGCGGTTGGACGCCATCGCTGCACCTGTTCTCGCACACCAAGGGCTCGCTGGCCTGGGACGACGACCTGACCACCTTCCTGCCCAACGACACGCCCGAGGATTGCGTGATCGCGGGCGCAAGCCGTGGCCTCTGGGGTATCGAGGCGGCGCTGAACGACGGCGCCGCGAAGGGGCGTGAGGTGGCCACGGCGCTGGGCAGGGCACCTGCGGAACTGGTCTATGCCGTTGCGGCGGACCGCCCCGGCACCGGCATCACCCACAAGGAACTGCCGACCGATCGCAGCCCGGGCAAGGCCAAGGCCTTTGTCGACTACCAGAACGACGTCACCGCCAAGGACCTGCGGCTGGCCGTGCGCGAGGGGATGCGTTCGATCGAGCACGTCAAGCGCTACACCACCAACGGCATGGCGACCGACCAGGGCAAGATGTCCAATATCAACGGCTTGAACATCGCCGCCGACGCGCTGGGCAAGAAACAGCCGCAGGTGGGCCTGACCACCTTCCGCCCGCCCTATACGCCCACCTCCTTCGGGGCCTTCGCGGGTTACCACCGGGGCGAACACTTCGAGGTGACGCGCAAGACCCAGATCGACGGTTGGGCCGTGGAAAACGGCGCTGTCTTCGAACCCGTCGGCCAGTGGCGCCGCGCCTGGTACTTCCCAAAGGCGGGCGAGGACATGGACGCCGCCGTGCGCCGCGAATGCGTCGCCACGCGCAAATCCTTGGGTATCTTCGACGCTTCCACGCTGGGCAAGATCGAGGTCAAGGGGCCGGATGCGGTCGAATTCATGAACCGCATGTACACCAACCCCTGGACCAAGCTGGCTCCGGGCCGCTGTCGCTATGGCTTGCTCTGCGGCGATGATGGCTTCATCCGCGATGACGGCGTGATCGGCCGACTGTCGGACGACTGCTTTCATGTCACCACGACGACAGGCGGCGCCGCGCGGGTTCTGAACATGATGGAGGACTACCTTCAGACCGAATGGCCCGAACTGGATGTCTGGTTGACCTCCACCACCGAGCAATGGTCGACCATCGCGCTGAACGGCCCCAACGCGGCCAAGCTTCTGGCGCCGTTGATCGAGGGCGTGGACCTGACCGACGAGGCCTTTCCGCACATGTCCTGCCGGACATGCACCGTGGCGGGCATGCCCGCGCGGCTGTTCCGGATCAGCTTTACCGGCGAAATCGGCTTCGAGGTCAACGTGCCCGCACCGATGGGCCGCAAGCTGTGGGAGACCCTCTGGGAAGCGGGCCGGCAGTACGATATTTGCGCCTATGGCACGGAAACCATGCACGTCCTGCGCGCCGAGAAGGGCTATATCATCGTCGGCCAGGACACCGATGGAACGGTGACCCCTTACGATGCCGGAATGGGCTGGGCCGTGGGCAAGAAAAAGCCCGATTTCGTCGGCATGCGCGGGTTGGCGCGGCCAGACCTTGTCGCGTTGGGGCGCAAACAGCTGGTCGGCCTGCTGACCGACGACCAGTCAAAGCTGGAGGAAGGCGCGCAGATCGTCTTTGATCCCAACCAGCCGGTGCCGATGAAAATGGTAGGCCATGTGACATCGTCCTATCACTCCGACGCGGCGGGCCGGCCCATCGCGCTGGCCCTGGTCGAAGGCGGGCACGACAAGATGGGGGATACCGTCCATATCCCGATGCCCGACCGCACCATCGCGGCAAAGATCACCTCGACGGTTTTCGTCGATCCCGAAAACGCCCGTCTGAAGATCTGAGGAGCCTGTCATGAACGCACCGATTTCCTCTTTCACGCCCTCGGTCCTCGCTGAAAGCGCGGCAGCACGGGTTAGCCTGACCGCGCCTTGTGCACGGATGTCCCTGCGGGCGCGCGGTGATCTTGCACCGCTCAATACGGTGCTGGGGCTGACGCTGCCTGTCCGGATCGGTCAGCGCGCGCAGGCCGGCGATTTCCAGGCCCTCTGCCTGGGGCCTGACGAATGGATGCTACAGGCCCCCGAGACACTGGCGCCGGGCATTCAGGCGGCCTGCGACGATGTTTACGGCGTGCTGCCGCATAGCCTGGTCGACGTGTCGGGGCGCGAAGTGACCTTTGCGCTGGATGGGCCACGCGCCGTGGATCTGCTGACACTGGGGATGCCTCGCAATCCCGACAGTATCGCCGTGGGCGAGGGGCGCCGGATCAACTTCGACGGGGTGACGGTTGTGCTGTGGCGCGATGGTGAAACCGCTTTCCGCATGGACGTCTGGCACAGCTTCGCGCCGCACTTGCTGCACCTGCTGGAGACCGGCGTAAGAGAACTGGCCGCCGAAGCGGCCTGAGCCTCGCCAACCGGCGCGCCGGGAAACGGGAAAGGGCGGCCCTGGGCCGCCCTTCTTTCGTTGGACATCTGCCCGGGCCGCGCGGCCTCAGATGTCCTTGACCAGTCGCAACGCGTCATAGATCGCCGCGTGCATGTTGCGGGCGCTAACGGCGTCTCCGATGCGGAACAGTTGAAAGCTATCTGCGGGTCCGCGGGTCACGGTCTGCGGCTGGCCGCCGATCAGCGCATCGTAATCGACGGCCCCACCGTTCGAGGACAGCGGTTTCAGGTCGAAATAAAGCTCGTCCATCGGCAGCGTGCCATAGTTCACCACCACCTGATCATAACGCTTCTCGGACTTGAGGTCGCTGTAATCCGTGCCGATCACGGCCTTTAATTCGTTGCCGTCGCGGGCCACGTCCAGAAGGCGGCGGGTGACCGTGAAAGTGACGTCCTTGTCCTGCAACGCACGCATGTAGGGCACCAGGTTCATCGCCATGATGTCTGGCGCAAAGGTCCGGTCCGGGGTCATGACCTCGACCGTGGCACCGGTGTTGGCGGCGACCTCGGCGGCCATCAGGCCCGGGTGATCGCCGCTTTCGTCGTAGACCAGCACGTTCTGGCCGGGTTTCACGTCGCCCGCGATGATGTCCCATGCGGTGACGACCAGGTCCTGCTCCTTGCCGCTCTCGAAGAGTTCGGTGTTGGGCAAACCGCCCGTGGCGACGATCACCACGTCGGGGTTCAGCGCGGTCACGTCCTCGGCCTCGGCCCAGGTGTTGAAATGGAATTCGACGTCCCGCGCCGCACATTGCGCCATGCGCCAGTCGATGATCGAGATCATCTCGCGCCGGCGCGGGTTCTGTGCGGTCAGGCGGACCTGGCCACCGGGATCGGGCTGGGCTTCGAACACCGCCACGTCATGGCCGCGCTCGGCGGCGACCCGCGCGGCCTCCAGCCCGGCGGGACCGGCTCCGACGATCACCACCTTCTTGCGGGTCTCGGCACGGGAGATCGTGTGGGGCATGGTCAATTCGCGCCCGGTCGCCGCGTTGTGGATGCACAGCGCCTCTCCGGCGGCGTAGATCCTGTCGAGGCAATAGGTGGCGCCGACGCAGGGGCGGATGTCCTCCTCACGTCCTTCGATGATCTTCTTGACCACGTGCGGATCGGCCATGTGGGCGCGGGTCATGCCGACCATGTCCAGCAGCCCTGCCGCGACAGCCTGGCGCGCGGTTGCCACATCTGGGATCTTGGCGGCGTGGAAGGTGGGCATCCCGGTGGCTTTCCTGACTGCGCCTGCAAAGTCCAGATGCGGCGCGTTCTTCATGCCCTGTACCGGGATCACGTCCGTCATGGCGGGGTCGGTATGGATGCGGCCGCGAATGACGTTCAGAAAGTCGACCTTGCCCCCGGCGGCGAGCCGTTTCGAAATCTCGAGGCCTTCCTCGGGGGTGATCCCGCCTGCTTCGGCCTCGTCGGCGGTATAGCGCAGACCAACGATGAATTCCTTGCCCACCCGTTTGCGGATGCCGTCCAGCACGTCGTCCAGCAATTGCATCCGCGACTCGAGCGTCCGACCGCCATAGGGGCCTTCCAGGTCATTGGTGAGCGGCGACCAGAACTGGTCGAGCAGGTGGCCGTAGACCTGCAATTCGACCCCATCCATGCCGCCGGCCTGCATTCGTTCCGTGGCATCGGCGAAATCCGCGATGATGCGCTCGATGTCCCAGTCCTCGGCCAGTTTGGGAAAGGCGCGGTGCGCCGGTTCGCGGTGTTTCGAGGAGGAGACGGAAGGCAGCCAGTCGCCCTTGTTCCAGGCGGTGCGTCGGCCAAGGTGCGTCAGCTGGATCATCACCGCGCTGCCGTGTTCGTGACAGGCATCCGTCAGGTTGCGGATCCAGGGCACGACCTCGTCCTTGTAGGCGAGAATGTTGTTGAAGACAGGGGGGCTGTCCTTGGACACGGCGGCCGATCCGGCCGTCATCGTCAGCGCCACGCCCGCCTTCGCCCGTTCCGCGTGATAGGCGGCGTAGCGCTCCTTGGGCATCCCGTCCTCGGGGTAGGCCGGTTCGTGGCTGGTGGTCATGATGCGGTTGCGCAGCGTCAGGTGCTTGAGCTGGTAGGGCTGCAGAAGAGGGTCGTTGGACATGGGGCCTCCGCGGGTTGACGGGGCAGCGATGCACGGAATGTTCACCTATGTCAAGTTTGTGTTCATCGGTGTCGAGTTTCCTTGTGACAAGCCGATCCCGCTGTTAGAAGATCCGTCATGACGCAGGAGACAGACGAGAGCTCGAAAGGGTGGCGCGGATCGCGTGAGCTATGGCTCGACGCGGCGAGAGAGGCCTTTATCGGCTCGGGCATAGATGCGGTGAAGATCCAGCCGCTGGCCAGCAGGCTTGGCCTCTCGCGGACCAGTTTCTACTGGTTTTTCGACGACCGGGAGGCCCTGTTGCAGGCGCTGCTGGACGATTGGGACAAGATCAACACCCGCTGCCTTGTCCAGGCGACCGAAGGTTTTGCAGAGACCATCACGGAGGCCGCACTTACGGTGATCGGGACATTCCTGCCCGGGGGCGGGTTCGAGCCCCGGCTGGACCTGGCAGTGCGGGGGTGGGCGCATCAGTCCGACGCCATCGCCGCCAAGGTGAACACCGCGGACGAGCTGCGCCTGTCGGCCATCCGGGCGATGTTCGAAAGGTTCGGCTATGATCCGGGCGAAGCGGATGTTCGAGCGCGCACGATGTACCTGGTGCAGATCGGCTATATCTCGATGCAGGTGCAGGAGGATGTCGGCCTGCGCCTGGCGCGGATCCCCAACTATGTAAAGACCTTCACCGGACAGGCGCCCGATGCGCGCGAACTGGCGCGCTTCGAGGCACGGTACGGGGATGCGGATCTGGCCGGATAGAGGGTGTTCAGGCAGGTTCTCGCGGAAATAGATTTCAAGCCGCAGGGGCCGCGGTTGCGCTTCGGGCTGGGAGAGCGCCCGGATCGCGGCCTCGATCAACAGGTCCGGATCCTGGTCGAAAACGGCGTCCATGCTGCCCTCCAGCAGGGCGCGGCGCGTGTCCGGGGTCAGGTCGTGACCGATGAAGGTGACAGCCATCCTGTCACGCTCGCGAAGGGCGCGGCTGATCCCGCTGGAAGATCCGCCCACGTTGTAGATGCCCACAAGGTCCGGCGCCTGTTCCAGCAGGGCGAGCGTGTGACGATAGTTCTCGCCCCCGTCGTCATGCCCCTCGCGCATGCCGATCACGCGCAGGTGCGGGAACATCTCTTCCTGGATGCTGAGAAAGCCCGCCTCGCGTTCCGACTGGGCGCGGTAGTGGCGTGACCCGGCCTCTAGCGCCACGGCCCCCGTGTCCACATGTGCCAGGCGTTCGATCAGCAGGCCGGCCGTCCGACCGACGGCGCGATTGTCCAGTCCGATGTGCGCGACGCCGGGCAGGGTGCCCAGATCCGACACGATGGTGACAAGCCGGGTTCCCCCGGCGGCGACCTCAAGGGCGGCTTCGCGCACTTCCGGGTGTTCAATCGCGAAAAAGGCGATGGCATCGGCCTAGGCCGCGTTCTTGCGCAACGCTGTGGCCAGCGCGGTGGCGTCGAAAGTGTCGATGAAGAAACAGCGCAGGAAGGGGTCGTTGATCCCGGTCCGTCCTACCCGCGCCTTCACCCATTCGTCCAGCCGACGCAGATAGGGATTTGACCCCGCAGGCAGCAGCATGATCACGTTCAAGGGGCGTTCCGCGCCATAAAGTTCCGCGTCCTCGGCCGAGAGGAACCCGATCTCGCGGGCAATTTCCAAAACCCTCCCGCGCGTGCGCTCCTTGACGCCCTTGCGGCGGATGATGACCCGGTCGACCGTCGCCAGCGTAAACGCCTGCGCGTGGGGCAATGTCGGCAAGTTGCGGTTTCGTGCTGTCCGTCATGCTGTGCTCTTTTTGACGGACCACAAAACCCGTCATTTCATATCCTTTGGCGAAAGGTGCCGAATATCCATAACCTTGGTCAACTCTGTTGAAATCATGAATTTGGGCGCATCCAAGGCATGATGAAACATCAAAACCCATCATTATCCGGGAGGAGGCCCGATGCTGAAGTCCCGAGGATTGACCCGCCGCAGCCTGTTGGCCACCGGCGCCGGTGCCTTGGCCGTGCCGTTTCTGGCGCGTCCCGGCCTTGCCGCAACGACCCTGCGCTATGGCCACAACAACGAGGTCGCCTCTGTCGCGGGCACGTAGGCTGACTGGTTCGCCGAGGCGCTAGGCCAGAGCTCGGGCGGCGACATCAGCGTGCAAGTCTTCCCCAACAGCCAGCTGGGCAAGCTGCAGGAACTGGCAGAGGCGGTGTCGCTGGGCACCATCGCCTTTTCGCATAACACTGCCGGCGCGCTGGGGTCACTGTACCAATCCTTCGCGGCGCTCGACACGCCGTATCTGTACCGTGACGTCGACCACCTGATGAAGGTACGGATGTCGAAAGCCCGGTCATGAAGGAGCTGAACGAGGGCCTGATCGCTACCGCCAATGTGCGGGTGATCTACGCCCACTACTTTGGCCGCCGGAACCTGACCTGCAACAAGGCGGTCATGTCGCCCGGGGACCTGGCTGGGACAAAAATTCGCGCCGTGCCTTTCCCGATCTACACCACGGCGGTCGAGGGCATGGGCGCCGTTGCCGTGCCGGTCGACTGGTCCGAGGTGCCCACCGCGCTGGCCACCGGCGTCGTGCCAGGGCAGGAAAACCCCGTCAACGTGGTGCTGAACGTCAAGCTCTACGAGGTCCAGTCGCACCTGATGCTGACCGGCCACATGTCCAACGCCGAGGTCGTCGTGATGAACGAGGACGCCTGGCAGAGCCTCGACGCCACGCAAAAGGACTCGGTGCGCGACGCTGCCGAGCAGACCCGCCAAAAGGCGACCAAGGCGATCCTCGACAACGAAGACGCCGAGACGCAGAAGCTGCTCGACCTTGGCATGACCGTGATCGGCGCCGAATACGGCGATCTTTACAAGAAGATCGCGGCGGTCGCCTGATGCCGTGCATCGAACCGGGCCGTGCGATCCTCGCGCGGTTCGCCCGTATTGGGGTCACGCTGGGCATGGGCCTGCTGGTGCTGATGGCCGTCCTGGACGTGACGCAGGTGGCCGCGCGCAACTTCTGCGACCTGGGGTTGCCCCGGGCGGACGAACTGGCGCGGTTCTCCGGCATCGTACTGGTGTTTCTGTCCGTGCCCTGTCTCGCCGGGCGGCATGTGCTGGTCTCGGTCTCTATGCTGCCCGATGCCTCGCCGCCGGGGGCGCGCAAGGTCATGCACCTGATCGGGGACATCGCCACGCTGGGGTTTGCCGCGCTGATGCTCTGGAGCTTCGCCGAATTCCTGCCGCGCGCGGGCAAGTTCCTGACACCTGCGATGCGCGTGCCCAACTGGGTCTACTACAGTCTCGCGCTGACGGGCAGCCTGTTCCTCTTGGCCGTCGCCCTGCACCGTGTCGCCCGCAGCCTGGCCGGGCGCGCCCCGACAGACCCCTACCACGATCCCAGGGACGATAGCGGACTGCCCACATGAGGCTCATTCTCGTCGCCCTGTTCATCCTTGCCGCCAACCTGTTGAACGCCACCGGCGTGACGACGCATCTGTTCGACCTGGTGCGGATGATCCAGCCCTTTCAGGAAAAGGTCTTCGTCGAATGTGCTCATCTTTTCATGTCCTCGTTCAGCATCTCTAGCAGCGAGGCTTCGATCTGCCCCGCACAGTACACATCCGCGCAATCGGCCCAGTCGTCGCGCAGACGCATCAGCGCGGGCAAGCTGGCAACTCGGTCCGCCAATGCGCCCAATACAGGCGCGGTATCGTGCAGCAGGGGCCGAAGGGGCGGTAGCCGATCGGCCATCGTGTGCCACAGTGCGGCCAGTACGAGATCGGCGAGGCCCGGCGTCCCTGCGCCGGAGACGAAACCACCCGATACCGTGACCCCTGTTTCCGTCACCAGCCGTTCGTGCCCTTGCATCCAGCGTGGCAACCGGTCGCCTCGGAAGGCGGTCCATGTGTCGCGCGTCCACATGGTGGCGCCGTGATGGCAGGTGATCTCAAGCAGGATGTCCGAGGCATCGCAGAGCAGCCGCAATTCCAGGTCCGGGTCATGCGACAGGCCGTGTTTGCGCCCCAGGTACATGCAGATGGCCGGCATCTGCGACAGGGCCCGACCTGCGTCATGGTCGATCAGCACGGGCGGACCGATGAAGGGTGTCGGCTGGTCCTCGGGACGGGCGGTCTTAGCGGCCAGCACGGCATCAAAGCCCGGTTCGTCCCACTCCGCCCCCGCCTGGGCGAGGATGAAGCGCGGAACATGGCCCCGAAAGGGGATGGGCCAATAGAGTAGCGTGTAGGACATGGAACAGCCTCCGATCATCAAGCCGAGGCTATGCCGATTCCACCTGCCGGGCCATCCTCGGGGCGCGCGGATACAGGTATTGCGGTTGACCGCCGCCCGCGCCTCCATGGCGACGCGTGGACTGGTGCAGCGGGGCCGGGTCTGGCAGGATCGCGGCGACGGATTTTGCGGGTGGTCACGACGTGGCGCGGATGATCGGAAGATGCGGATGGTGACAGGGCGGCACGGGGCAAGGCGCGCAGCATGGCTGCCATGATGGCACCCCCGCCCGTCGTGGTTGCCGATGTTGTCGCCGGGTATCCGCCGGCGGCACGGGCGCACTTTAAGCAGCTGCGCATGGTGATCCTTGACGAGGCCGAAAACCTCTCTGCGGGACCCTTGACCGAGACCCTCAAATGGGGCGAGCCGGCCTTCCTGACGGCGGCGACCGGTGCGGGCACGACCCTGCGACTTGCCTGGAAACCGAAGGTGCCGGAGATTTTGCAGCTGCTGGTGCACTGCCAGACTTCGCTGGTCACAACCTGGCGAGACCGCTTTCCAGAACTGACTGCCGAAGGCAACCGCGCCCTGCACCTGCCCCTGGCCGAGCCGTTGCCCGTATCGGCCCTGCGGATCTGCATTGCCGGGGCGCTGAGCTATCACAGGCGTTGACGATCTTCCCGCCGCGCGAGGCGAGAGCACTTGCAACCTTGTGACCGGACCCGCATGGTCCGCCCCGCAAGGGCAGGCAGGAGGGTGATCATGCGGATCGTGATTTTCGGTGTCGGTGCGGTCGGCGGTGTCGTCGGGGCGGCGCTTGCCCTCGCCGGGCACGAGGTGATCGGCATTGCACGCGGGCGGCGGCTGGCGGCGGTGCGGGAAAAGGGGTTGTTGCTGCGTGGTCACAAGGGCGAACAGCGGGTGCCGCTAAAGCTGGTCGAACAGGCGACAGAGCTGACCCCGCGTGACGACGACGTGATCCTGCTGGCGACAAAGAGCCAGGACAGCGCTGCGGCGCTGGGCGACCTGCGCGCCGCCGGGTATGTCTTGCAGCCGGTCTTCTGCATGCAGAACGGTGTCGCGAACGAGGATCTGGCCTTGCGGTTCTTCGACAACGTGCATGGGATCAACGTGATGCTGCCCGCCGAGTATATCGCGGCGGATGAGGCGATCTGTTTCGGACGCCCCAACTACGGCGTCTTCGACATCGGCCGCTATCCGGGTGGCTGCGATGCGGCGGACAAGACGTTGGCCGAGGCGCTGACGGGGGCGGGCATCCGGTCGTTCGCCACGGAGACTGTCATGGAAAACAAGTACGGCAAGCTGATCGTCAACCTGGGCAACATCGTCGAGGCGGTCTTGGGGCGGGGCGTGAAGGCGCCGGAGATCACGTCCGCCCTGCGTCAGGAGGCCGAAACCGTGTTCCGGGCCGCGGGTCTGTCCTGGCAGGACATGGGCGAGGGCGACCCGCGGCGCGGCACACTGCTTGAAATTGCGCCGATCGAGGGCGTGGACCGCGCGGGTAACTCCACCACCCAGAGCTTTCTGCGGGGGGCGGGCGCGGTCGAGACGGACTACTTCAACGGCGAGGTGGCTTTGATTGCCCGGCGCAACGGTGGCCACGCGCCCCTGAACGCGGCCATAACCTCGGTTGCTGCCCGACTCGCGCGTGGCGGTGCGGCGCCGGGGGCGATGACGCCGGAGGCCCTGGCCGCCGAACTGGGGCTATGAGTCAGAACGCCGTGAAATACTCCGCCTGCTCCCATTCCGAAATCGTCGACAGGTAACGCTCCCACTCGGCCCGCTTGAGACGAGCGAGGTAGGCAACCGTTTCTTCGCCCAGTTCCTCTCGGTACATCCGTGACCCTTCGAAGGCGGCAATCGCCTCTCCGAGGGTGGCGGGCAAATGTTCCGCCCTGTTGTCGTAGGGGTTCTCAAGCGCGGCCGGGGCACGGTGTCCGGCCTCGATCCCGTCGACCCCTGACAGGATCTGGAAGGCCAGCGCGAAATAGGGGTTTGCGGCGCTGTCGGCCACACGGTTCTCGACCCGGCTGGCCCCGTCCCCTGGCGCCATCAGCGCGCGCAGCATGGCGCCCCGGTTGTCAGCGCCCCAGCCGATCCGGTTTGGCGCAAGCTGGTAGGGCGCATAGCGCTTGTACCCGTTCACCGTGGGCGTCGTCGCGATGCAGGAGGCGCGCGCATGGGCCAAAAGACCGCCGATCCAGCCGGAGGCGACGTCCGTCAGCGCGCCGTCCGTCTCGGGGATCAGCAGGTTGCGTCCGTCCATGTCTGTCACGCTCTGGTGGATGTGCCAGCCATTGGCGGCGGCGTTTTCCAACCGTGGCTTGGCCATGAAAGAGGCAAGGTAGCCTTCGCGTGCGCAGACCTCTTTGACCATCGTGCGAAACAACACGGCGCGGTCGGCAATCGTCAGCGGGTCATCGGCGGCAAAGGTGAACTCGAACTGGCTTGGCCCCATCTCGATCTCGACAGAGAGCACAGGCAGGCCCATCGCCTCGGCGCTACGCCGGAGAAGGTCGAGGAGCGGCTCGGCGGCATCGTAGCGGGTCTCGGTGAGATATTGCCAGCCCTGGTTCACGCCGCGCGTCAGCGGCGGGCGTGGCGGCATGGTGGCGTCGGCATGGTCCAGCGCGGGTTCCACCGGCTCGAACACCTGGAATTCGACCTCGAGGCCCATGACGGCCTTCATGCCGCGCGACGCCAGCCGGTCGATGGCCCCTTGCAGAAGCGTCTGGGGAACGAAGGGAATCGTGCGACCGTCGGTGCGCAGCACCCGGCAGAGGATCATCGCCGAATGCGGCGCATGGGGCAGGGGGCAGAAGGTTTCGACGCGGGGAACCAGCAACAGGTCGCTGGCGCCTGACATCGGCGTGTCGCCTGTCTCGGACCAGATCGGAAAGACCGTCCGGTGCGACAGGTCCTTGAGCAGGAGCGTAGAGGGCACCCGCAGACCGGATTTCAGCGCCCCTTCCAGCCCGCGCCGCGTGACCGTCTTGCCGCGCAGGATGCCATGGGCATCGGCAAAGAGCATGCGCAGGGTCTCGATCCCCTCGGCATCGACCCGCGCCATCAACTCTGCAGCCGCCTCTGGCTGCAACAGCCCGTCGCGGCACAGCCGGCCCTGCGCCAGGTGGTCCCGCATCAGAGCCCCGCGTCCCAGGGACAGGCGTCGCGCCGTTCGGCATCGGCGCGCAGGCTGGCCGCGTCCCAATCGGCGCTGTCGGCAATCGCATCGTTGGACAGCGGTCCCCGGATCGTGGCGGGATCAACGGCGCCCCGCATCGGCAGCGCACTTTCCTCGCCCTTCTCCAGCGCGTCCATCGCGGCGCGCAGCATCCGGCGATAGCGGACGATGCCCACGTCGGTCTTGCCCAGGTGTTCGTCGGTGCGGTCCTGGATCGGCCCCATGCTCTCGACCGCCCACTGGTCATGCACGTTGATGTCCAGCCCCATGCCGGTATAGGTCTCGCGCGCCTGTTCCTCGGGGTCGTAGCCGTAGTCGTTGCGCTTGTTCTTCAGCGGCGCGTAGTCCGGCAGGCGGTGTTCCTTCAGCCGCTGTTCGCGCATCAGCTCCTTGTTCACCGGTTTGTCGAAGCTGGTGAACATCGAGTACCAATAGCAATTCTCGTCGTCGATGGGGACGTGCCATTGGGTGATCGTCATCTCGCGGCTCATCGGGATGCAGATCGCCTCGGGGAAGATCTGGTTGGTCACGCGCACATGGGTCAGCCCGTTTTCCATGTGCCGCAGTGCGGTCAGTTTCAGGCCAAACTCCGTTTCCTCGACCCGGATTTCGGGGCGCGGATAGTCGCGCAACAGCTTGGTCATGGGGATGTTTGTGTCCGCCGCGCTGTCGCGGAACTGCTTGCCGTAGCTGTCCTTTGGGTCCTCGTCTTCCAGGAAGCGGTGCAGAAAGGACGCGTGGGCCGGGTCGATGCCGACTTCCAACGCCTGCAGCCAGTTGCACTCCCACAGTCCCTTGAAGGCAAAGACATGGGTGTCGGGCGCGCGGAAACAGTCAAAGTTCGGCAGCGGTGGCGGATCGCCGGGGCCCATGTAGGCAAATACGATGCCGTTTCGTTCCACCACCGGATAGGCCGGCGTGCGGATCTGTTCATGCATTTTCGAGCCCTCGGGCTCTCCGGGTTGTTCGACGCATTGCCCGGTCCGGTCGAAATGCCATCCGTGGAAAGGGCAACGCAACCCGTTGTCCTCGCGCCGACCGTAACACAGGTCGGCGCCGCGGTGCGGGCAATGCCGCCCGATCAGGCCCAGTTCCCCCGCGTTATCCCGAAACAGCACCAGTTTTTCGCCCAGCAGGGTGACCGGCACGACAGGGCGGGGGCCTTTCAGCTCATCGCTCAGGGCGGCAGGCTGCCAGTAGCGTCGCAGGACTTGGCCCGCGGGCTGATCCCGCCCCACCCTCGTCAATCGATCATTGAGCTCCTGGCTGATCATGCCGCTTTCCTCCCACGTTCTGGCTGTCTGCTTTCGGCCGGAGTTTGGCGGTTAGGTGGTTGGGGCGTCAAGATAAACGCCGCCCGTGGCAGGGTGCCGCGGGGTCAAGATCGCTCGCCCGGCAAGGGTGTGGATCCCGACCAGAGGTCGGGCGGAGCCGGGCCTGTGGCGCGCCGGACACATTCCACGCCGCTGGTTTTCCGCGCTCGACGTGACAGGCCGGCGCGCCTAGGGTATCGGCTGATCCAAACACCTGAATGGACAGGATAATGTACGCAGAGCCAGCATGCGGCCCGGAAAGGCAGTCGGGCGGGGCAGCAGAGGAGCCGCTGCGCGATCGGTCCGGGCTGACGCTAGTCGTCGATCTCGACGGGACGCTGCTGCGTAGCGACATGCTGTACGAGAGCTTCTGGACTGCGTTCGGCCGCGACTGGACAGTGGCCCTGACCGCCATGCGGGCCCTGACCCGGGGGCGTGCGGCGTTGAAACAGCGGCTTGCCGAAACCGCCCGGCTGGAACCGGCGACCCTGCCTTTCGACAGCGAAGTACTGGCCTATATCCAGACTTGGCGTGAAAAGGGCGGGCGCACCGCGCTTGTGACGGCCGCGGACCAGAGCCTGGCCGATGCGATTGCCGAACACCTGGGCGTCTTCGACGAGGTGCATGGCTCTGACGGGATGCGCAACCTCAAGGGAAAGGCCAAGGCGGCCTTTCTCGCGGATCGTTTCGGCAAAGCGCAATATGTCTACATGGGCGACAGTTCCGCCGACCTGCCGGTCTGGGAACAGGCCGCCCGCGCGGTGACTGTCAACGCCTCGAAACGGCTGCAGTCCGAGGCAGAGGCCATTGCCCCCGAGGTCGAGCACCTGACAACCAAGCCGGGGACGCTGCGGCCCTACGTCAAGACTCTGCGCCCGCATCAATGGCTGAAGAACATCCTGGTCTTCCTGCCAATGCTGACAGGACACCAGTTCGATCCGGCGACGGTGTTCATGGCGATTTCCGCCTTTGTCGCCTACAGTCTGGTGGCCTCCAGCGTCTATGTCGTCAACGACATGACCGACCTGAACGCCGACCGCGCCCACCCGCGCAAGAAGCGGCGCCCCTTCGCGTCGGGCGCCGTGCCCTTGCCGCACGGGATGATCATGGCCCCTGCGCTTTTCCTTGCCGGTGCGGCGGTCTCACTGGCGGTGAGCCCGGTCTTCCTGGCGGTGGTCTGCGGCTATTTCGTGCTGACAACGGCCTATTCGCTGAACCTCAAGCGCAAGATGGTGATCGACATATGCACCCTTGCGGGGCTCTACAGCATGCGCATCGTGGCGGGGGCCGTGGCAACGGGTATTTCGCTTTCGGTCTGGTTGCTGGCCTTTGCGATCTTCTTTTTCCTGGCTCTTGCCGCGGTGAAAAGACAGGCGGAACTGGTCGACAGTGCCCGGCGCGGTACTCTGCATGCGCGCGGGCGGGGCTACAACGTCGGAGACCTGCCGATCATCACCATGATCGCCATCGCGGCGGGCTATGTCTCGGTGCTGGTGCTTGTGCTTTATGTCGACTCGCCGGATGTCAGCGATCTCTATAACGCGCCCTACATGCTTTGGGGGATCGGGGCCGTGCTGCTGTACTGGATCACACGGACCATCATGATTGCCCATCGGGGCCAGATGCACGATGACCCGCTGGTCTTTGCCGCAAGGGACCGCGTCAGCCAGCTTTGCGTGATGCTGTGTTTCGGGTTCGCATTGATCGGTGCGCTGTGAGATGACGCGCCGAACGCTTTTGCTGCGCTACGCGGGTTTTGCCGTTCTTGCCACGTTTGCCAATCTGGTCACTCAGCGGCTTGTCCTTCTGGCGGGGGACGGAGGCGTCGCCTTTGCCCTTGCGGTCGGGGCGGGGACGCTGGTGGGGCTGGTGGTCAAGTACCTGCTCGACAAGCATTGGATCTTCTACGACGAGGCCACCGGCCTGCGCGCGCACGGGCGCCAGTTCACGCTATACACTCTCATGGGGATCGTGACGACGGCTGTCTTCTGGGGGACGGAAACCGCCTTCTGGATATTCTGGAAAACCGATGTGATGCGCGAATTGGGCGCAGTCCTCGGCCTCACCATCGGGTATGTCATCAAGTACAATCTCGACCGGCGCTTTGTCTTTACCGACGCGCGGCTGGGAGCGATGTCATGAAATTATCCGGATGGGGCCGGTTTCCACGGATCGAAACAGAGGTCCGCGCACCGCGTGACGAGGCCGCTCTGAAAGCGTTTGTCACCGGCAGCAGGCCGGTCATCGCCCGAGGCAACGGGCGGTCCTACGGTGACAGCGCGGTGGGGGCCGGGCTGACGCTGGACATGCGCCATTTCAACCACATGCTGGAATTTGACGCCGAAACTGGACGGCTGGTGGCCGAGGCTGGCGTTCTTCTGGGCGACGTGATCGACGCCTTCCTGCCGCGTGGATGGTTCCCATTGGTGACGCCGGGGACGAAACTCATCACCCTGGGCGGTGCCATCGCGGCCGATGTGCACGGCAAGAACCACCATGTGGAGGGCAGTTTCGGCGCCTGCGTCGACTGGATCGAGATCATGGGGCCAAACGGTGAGGTGCGCCGCGCCTCCCGCAAGGATGAGGACGACCTCTTTTGGTGGACGATCGGTGGCATGGGCCTGACCGGCGTGATCCTGCGCGCAGCCATCCGCCTGCGGCCCGTTGAAACCGCCTGGATCCGCCAGACGATCCACCCCGCGCCCGACCTTGCCACGGCGATGGACATGTTCGAGGCGCATGGCCATGATACCTATTCGGTCGCCTGGATCGACTGCATGGGGCAGGGGCGGCACCTTGGCCGTTCGCTGGTCATGCTGGGGGAGCATGCGACACGGGCAGAACTGGACCCCAAGAAGGCCGAGACCCCGCTGGACGCTGGTCACAAGGGCAAGTTGTCGGTGCCACTGGATTTTCCGGGCTTTGCGCTCAACCGCTGGACGGTGCGCGCCTTCAATGAACTCTATTACCGCATGGGCGCATGGAAAGCGGGCACCTCGCTGGTCGACTGGGACAGCTATTTCTACCCGCTCGACTCGGTGCTGAAATGGAACCGCATCTATGGCCGCCGCGGCTTTGCCCAGTTCCAATGCGTGATCCCGCTTGCCTCGGCCCGCGACGGGCTGACCGAACTGCTGCAGGCCATCGCCGATGCCGGCGCCGGATCTTTCCTTGCGGTGCTGAAGCGCTTTGGCCCGCAGGACAGCGCCTTTTCCTTCCCGATGGAGGGGTACACCTTGGCGCTCGATTTCCCGATGAAATCGCATACGCTGGACCTGCTGGAACGGCTTGACGCCATCGCCGTCGCCCACGGCGGGCGGTTCTACCTGGCCAAGGACAGCCGCATGCGCGCCGCAACCCTGCGTCAGGCCGATGACCGCGTGTCAGAGTTCCTGGAGATGCGCGAAACCCATGGTCTCAAGGCGCATTTTGCCTCTGCCCAATCCGAAAGGCTTTCCCTGTGACCGATCTGCCCGTCCTGATCCTAGGTGCCCGCTCCGACATGGGACAGGCCATCGCCCATGCTTTTGCCGCCCAGGGCCACCCGATCCAGCTGGCCGCGCGCGACGCCGGCAGCCTGGACACGGTGCGCGCCGACCTGGCCCTGCGCCACGGGGTCGAGGTGACGCTGCACGACTTCGACGTGCTGGACAGCCACGGCTTTGGGCCCTTCCTCGATAGTCTGCCCGCGCTGCCGCAGATCGCGGTCAGCGTCGTGGGCTACATGGGCGAACAGTCGGAAAACGAACAGGATCTCGACAAGGCATCGCTGGTGCTGCGCAGCAACTTCGAAGGTCCCGCTGGTATCCTTGCCCTCCTAGCCAACCGGTTCGAGGCGCGGGGCAGCGGCACGCTGGTCGGCGTGAGTTCGGTCGCAGGCGACCGCGGGCGGGCCACGAACTATGTCTACGGCTCGGCCAAGGCCGGGTTCACGGCTTTCCTCTCGGGCCTTCGCAACCGGCTGGCCAAGACGGGCGTGCATGTGGTCACCGTGCTGCCGGGCTTCGTCAATACGGCCATGACCGAGGGCATGGACCTGCCCGCAAAGCTGACGGCCGAACCCGACGAGGTGGGGCGCGCCGTGTTGAAGGCGGTGCAAAAGCAGCGCAACGTGATCTATGTGCGCGGTATCTGGCGGCTGGTCATGGCCATCATCCGCAACATCCCCGAGCCGGTTTTCAAGAAGCTCAAGATCTGACGGCTGGCACCCCGGCGGCCTGAGACGTACCTGCCACTGCAGGATCGCGTTCCGCCCCCGAAATCCCCATCACCGAAGCGCCGCACGCAACAGGAGAGCAGACAGGTGCAGAAGATCCATTTGCCGGAGCGGCCGCATTGGCGTGATCACGCCAGCGAGGTCGGCTTCACCTTTGCGGACATGCATGGAGAGCCCTACTGGGACGAAAGCTCGGCCTATGCCTTTACGCTCGACCAGATCGAAAACGATCTCGAAGACCCGGCGACAGAACTGCATTCCATGTGCCGTGAGGCGGTCGCGGAAATCATCGCCTCCGAACGCCTGATGGCGCAACTGGCAATTCCCGAAAATCGCCGTGACCTGGTGACCGACAGCTGGAAACAGGACGATCCGGAGATCTATGGCCGTTTCGATTTCGCCTATGACGGCAAGGGGCCGGCGAAACTTCTGGAATACAACGCCGACACGCCGACCTCACTTTACGAAAGCGCGGCCTTCCAGTGGCAGTGGCTGGAGGACCAGCTTGGCGCAGGGATCCTGCCCGAGGGCACGGACCAGTTCAACGGTATCCACGAGGCGCTGGTCGCTAGTTTCGGTGAGGTCTTCGAGGAAAACAGCGATCTGCATTTCACGGCGGTCGCGGACAACCCCGAGGATTACGGCACGGTCGAGGCGATGGGATGGGCCGCGCGTGAGGCGGGGCTGGGGGCGCATTACTGCGACCTCGACAAGATCGGGTTGAGCGCGGATGGTCACTTTCTCGACGATCAGGACCGCCGGATCGCCGTCCTTTTCAAGCTTTACCCATGGGAAGACCTCTTCCTTGACGATTATGCCGATCACATCGACGGCTCGGGGTGCCTGTTCCTGGAACCGGCGTGGAAGGCGCTGTTGTCGAACAAGGGACTGTTGCCGGTGCTCTGGCAGATGTTCGAAGGCCACCCCAACCTGCTGCCGGCTTTCTTCGAAGCGGACGTGGCCGATGCGATGGAGGGCAGGGGCAGCCCTTCCGCCGGGGTCGCAGAGGCATTCGCCCGGGCCGAAGCCGGCCTCGCCTCGGGCCATGTGCGCAAGCCGATCCTGTCGCGCGAAGGGGCCTCCGTCTCGATCCTGAAGGCTGGCAAGATCCTGGAAGAGGCCCAGAACACCGAGTATTCCGAACACCCCAGGATCGTTCAGGCCTATGCGCCACTGCCGGTTTTCGACGGCTTCCGGCCTGTAGTCGGCGCTTGGATCGTCGGGCAGGCCTGCGCCGGGATCGGCATCCGGGAGGACCGTTCCCGTATCACGCAGGATTTGTCGCGGTTCAAACCCCACTACATTCAGGCATAAGCCGAGCAACCAACTGACCGCCCATACGGCAGAAAGAAAGAGTGTCATGTCCAAACGTTCGAAACGGGTTGCCATCGCGATCGTCGGCGCCGCGGCCTTTACCGTCGCGGGCTGCAAGGAGGAACAGGTGGACGCCGCCGCCTTTCCCGACCTCCAGACCTGCAAGGACGAGGCGCTGCGCGGTGGCATGTTCTCGGCGCAGGACTGTGAGATCCAGTTTGCCGAAGCTCAGAAACTGCACGTCGAGGCGGCGCCGCGCTACGACAGCCGCGAGGTCTGCGAGGAACTGCACGGCCCGGGCGCCTGCGGCCCCGAGGCGGCGGTGACAGAGGGCGGCTCGGGCAGCATCTTCATGCCGCTGCTGGCTGGCTACCTGATCGGGAACATGATGGGCGGACGGTCCGGCATGTCCGCCGCGCAGCCGCTATACAAGACCAAGGACGGGCGCTTTACCAATGCGGCAGGCTCCAGTGTCTTTTCGGGCAACAAGGGCGCGACCAAGCTTGGCACCTCGCAGTTCACGCGCCCTGCCTCGACCATCGGCGCCAAACCGATGTCCCGCGCAACCGCGCTCTCTCGCGGCGGGTTCGGCAAGTCGGCAGGAGACCGCACACGGTTCGGCGGCTGACCTGGTTCACTGCCGGCACGTGTGCATTTTCCGTGGCAGAGGGTCGTTGATCCGTTCGTCGCCGGTCACGAAAACCGGATCTGCGCCTTCATCGCCCGGCTGCGGTCCGAGGCCAGCTTGAAGCCCTCCTCCGCCTCATCCAGCGCGACCTCATGGGTGATCAGGGGCTTTACGTCGATGCGCCCCTTGCGCATCAATTCCACGGCGGCAAAGAATTCCTCATGAAAGCGGAAAGACCCGCGCAACTCCAGTTCCTTGGCGGTGATCGCCTGCACCGGCAGGGTCATGTCGCCTCCCAGACCAAGCTGAAGGATCACGCCGCCGGGTCGCATCGCCGGGATCGCGGCGACCAGCGCGGGCGCCGCGCCAGAACACTCGAACAGCACGTCTATCTGCCCTTTCTCCGCCGCAAGCGGCGCCAGCCCGTCAGGGTGTTTGCCCATGTTCACGACGCGGTCGGCGCCCAGGCGGGCCGCCATGTCCAGGGTGAAATCACTGAGATCGGTGGCCACGATTTCGGCTGCGCCCGCAGCGCGCGCCACCAGGACCGCCAGCATCCCGATCGGTCCGCAGCCGGTCACCAGCACGCGTTTTCTCAGAAGGTCCCCGGCGCGGCGGGCGGCGTGCAGCACCACCGAGAGAGGCTCGGCCATCGCCGCCTCGCCAGCGCTCAGGTCCCCGGCAGGTGCACATTGCGCGACATCTGCCACCAGGAACTCGCGGAACGCGCCCTGGATGTGGGGGAAAGGCATGGCAGAGCCGTAGAACCGCATGTTCAGGCAGTGGTTGGGCTGGCCCGCATGGCAGAACCGGCAGGCACGGCAAGGCCGCGATGGCGACACGGCGACCCGCAGCCCCTTGGCCAGGCCGCTGACACCCGCGCCAAGGGCCTCGATCCGGCCCGCAACCTCGTGGCCCAGGATCATCGGTTCCTTCAGCCGGACCGCCCCAAAGCCGCCCTGGTGGTAATAATGCAGGTCCGACCCGCAGATGCCGCCGGCCTCCAGCCGGACCAGAACCTGCCCGGGCCCCGGAACGGGCATTTCGCGGTCCTCGATCCTCAGGTCATGTGCGCCGTGGGCGACGATGGTCTTCATGCAGGCTCCTCCCGTTTCCGGGCGCCATGATGGGCACCGGGCCGGGGCTTGTCGAGGGGCGTTCAGGTCAGGTGCCGTTCCAACCCCTGCAGCATGTGCAAGCAAGCCGACAGCTGGTCGCGGCTGACGTATTCGTCGGGCTTGTGCGCCTGCTCGATTGACCCGGGGCCGCAGACAACACAATCCATGCCCAGCGACTGGAACAGCCCCGCCTCGGTGCCAAAGGCCACCACGTCCAGTCCATTGGCGCCGGTCAGGGTGGAAACGATTTCCGCCACTTCGCTGTCCTTGACCGGATGCAGCCCTTGCGTTTCGGCGATGACCTCACGGGTGATCGCGGCCTCGGAATGCACCGAGAGCATCGCGGGCAGCATCTCCTCGGCGAAACGGTCGATTTCGGCCAGGACGTGCTCGGCGTCGGATCTCTGGACCGGGCGCATTTCCCAGTCGATCTCGGCATGGTCTGGGATCACGTTATGCGCGTGGCCCGAATGTATCCGGCCAATGTTCAGCGTGGTCCAGGCGGGCGAAAACGGGCTGCCCTCGGGGGCGCGGGTCCGCAGTTCGCCTTCCAGTTCCATCAGCCGCCCGGCATAGCGTGCCGCACAGACAGCGGCATTGACCCCGTGATCCGGGGCGGACCCATGTCCGGCACAGCCGGTGATGTGGGTGGTGTATTCGTAGCAGCCCTTGTGCCCGTTGATGACGCGCATCATCGTCGGTTCGCCAAGGATTGCCATTGCCGGGCGGATCTCGCGGGCGCGCAGGTCCTCGACCAGCGCGCGGGCACCGAAACAGCCCACTTCCTCGTCATAGGTCAGCGCGATATGGACCGGGCGGGTCAGCTGCCATTCGGCGATGCGCGGGGCCACCGCCAGCACGCAGGCGATGAACCCCTTCATGTCGCATGCGCCGCGCCCATAGAGCCGCCCTTCGCGATCTTCCATCACAAACGGGTCCGAGGACCATTCCTGATCCTCGACGGGCACCACGTCGGAATGCCCAGACAGGACCAGACCGCCGTCGCCCTCGGGGCCGAAGGTGGCAAAGAGATTGGCCTTGTGCCCGGTCTCGTCCAGCGTCACGTCGCAAGTCGCGCCGAGTTCCTTGAGATAGTTCGCGGCCCAGGCGATCAGGTCCAGGTTGCCGTCCGCCGAGACGGTTGGAAAGGCGATCAACTCGCCCAGGAGTTCCTCTGTGCGGTAGAGCAGGTCCATGTCAGTCCTTGACGAAAAGCTGGCGCGGACGGTCGCAGAGGCATTCCGCCGGCCCGTCCTCGCGGATCAGGATGGATTCGGTGATTTCCAGCCCCCAGTCTTCCATCCAGAGGCCGGGCATGAAGTGGAAGGTCATCCCGGGTTGCAGCACCGTTTCGTCACTGGTGCGGATAGAGATGGTCCGCTCGCCCCAGTCTGGGGGATAGCTGAGGCCGATGGGATAGCCGCAGCGCCCGGTGCGCTGGATGCCGCCCTTGGCCAGCGCGGCGTAAAGGGCACGGGCGATGTCGCCGGCAGTATTGCCGGCACGCGCCGCCTCCAGCCCCATTTCCAGGCCTTCGACCAGCGCCTTTTCCGCGTCCAGCATGTGTTGCGGCGGCTTGCCCAGAAAGACGGTCCGGCAGAAGGGGGCGTGGTAACGGCGATAACACCCGGCCAGTTCAAAGAAGGTCGCTTCGCCCTCGGCGAAGGGGCGCCCGTCCCATGTCAGATGCGCGGCAGAGGCGTCAAGTCCCGACGGCAGCAGCGGCACGATGGAGGCGTAGTCGCCCCAGTGTCCATCCGCCCCGCGGATCGCGTCGGCGTAGATTTCGGCCACCAGTTCGTTCTTGGGCAATCCCGGTTCGACGCGCTCGAGGATGCCGTCGACCATCTTTTCCGAGATCTTGGCTGCGCGGCGGATGAACGTGATTTCCTCGTTGGACTTCACGGCCCTTTGCCAGTTCACCAGCGCGGTGGCGTCGATCAGCCGCGCGTCGGGCAGTTCCTCGACCAGCGTCGCATGTGCCCGGGCCGAGTAATAGTAGTTTTCCATCTCGACGCCGATCCGGCCCGTGTCCAGACCACGCGCGCGGATGTGTGCGGCGAGGTCCTGCATCGGGTGAATATCCGTCGCCTGCACGTAGTCGTCGGCATAGCCAAGGATCCGGTCCGGTTCCATCCAGACGGTGCGCAGCGCGCCGTAGCCATCCATCGACCGTCCCCACCACAGCGGCGCCTCGCCCGGGATGACCAGAACGCCCTGGTGGACGTAGAAGGACCAGCCGTCATAGCCGGTCAGCCAGGCCATGTTCGACGGGTCCTCGACAAAAAGCGCATCCAGCCCCAGCGTTTCCATGCGGGCCTCGACCAGGCGCAGGCGCCGGTCGTATTCGGTCTGCGAGAAGGGAAGGTTGGGGGCCGACATATACTGCACCTCTTATCATTGTCCGTTCCGCCATGGTTTGGCGAAACGGAGGAACTGCAAGGAAAAACCTTATGGGACAGCTTGAAGTCCTAGGTGGCGATTGGTCATTGTGCAAGAAGGGGGACCGACACCACTGGGTCCGAAAACGACCGGCAGGGAGCACAATGATCGATTTCACGCTGGACCGCGTGCTTGCTGCCCGATCCCGGATCGCCGGGATCGCCGACCGGACGCCTTTGGTCCCTTCGGCGCTCAACGCGCGCCTTGGGCAAGAGTTCCTTTTGAAACTGGAAATCGCGCAACCGGTGGGTGCCTTCAAGCTGCGCGGAGCGGTGAACGCGATTTTCGGACTGGAGGGCGACGTCGCCGGGGTGACCTGCTGTTCCACCGGAAATCACGGGCGGGGTGTGGCCTATGCGGCCCGCGCCAAGGGATTGCAGGCGGTGGTCTGCATGTCGCATCTGGCCCCCGAGGCCAAGGTGGCAGGCGTGCGCGCCTTGGGGGGCGAGGTGCGCATCGTGGGCCAAAGCCAGGATGATGCCCAGGCCGAGGCCGAACGTCTGGTGGCCGAGGAGGGGTTGGTGGAAATATCGCCTTTCGACGACCCGGCGGTGATCGCGGGGCAGGGCACCATTGGCCTGGAACTGCTGGAGGTACGGCCCGATCTCGATACGATCCTTGTGCCGCTTTCCGGCGGCGGGCTGGCGGCGGGCGTTGCCTTTGCCGCCAAGACGATCAACCCCAGGATCCGTGTCATCGGCATCACGATGGACCGTGGCGCGGCCATGTATGCCTCGTTGCAGGCCGGGCACCCGGTCGAGGTGACGGAGGTCGCCAGCCTCGCCGACAGTCTTGGCGGGGGGATCGGCCTGCAGAACCGTCTGTCCTTTCCTCTGTGCCGCGACTACCTGGACGACGTGCTGCTGGTCACCGAGGAAGAGATCTATCACGCGCTCCAGACAATCTACTACGAAGATCGCATCGTATGCGAAGGGGCCTGCGTGGTGGGGATCGCGGCGGTCCAGGCGGGCAAGGTCGCCCTGCGCGGGCCGACAGCCACGATCATCACCGGGCGCAACCTCGACATGGGACTGCACGCGGCGATCATGGCCGGGCAGGATGTGACGCTGGGGGATCTGACCATCAAGGGGAGGCGCTATGAGCCGTGATGTGACCATCCTGACAGAGGCAGACCTGCGCGCGGCAGTTCCCTTGGACCTGACCGCGGTGGACGTGGTCGAACGCGCCTTTGCCGCGCTGGCCACGGGCGATGTGGTGATGCCGCCGATCCTGTCGATGGACCTGCCCCAAGTGAACGGTGAGGTCGACGTCAAGACCGCGTACATTCCCGGATTCGACGGCTTCGCGATCAAGGTCAGCCCCGGGTTCTTTGACAACCCAAAGCTGGGCCTGCCCAGCCTGAACGGGTTGATGATCCTGTTCTCGGCCAAGACAGGGCTGGTCGAGGCGCTGCTTCTGGACAACGGATACCTGACCGATGTGCGCACGGCCGCCGCGGGCGCGGTTGCCGCGCGGCATCTGGCCCCGACGCAGATTGCAACGGCCGGGGTGATTGGCACCGGCGTGCAGGCGCGCTTGCAGATGCAGGCGGCACATCTTGTGCGCCCCTTCAAGCGGGCGCTGGTCTGGGGGCGCGACACCGCCAAGGCCGCAGACTGTGCCGCGGACATCGCGCAGGCGCTGGGGATCGAGGCCGAGGTCATGAATGATGCCCACGATCTGGTGGCGCAATGCCAACTGGTCATCACCACGACACCGGCGCGCGCACCTGTCCTCAAGGCCGACTGGCTGCATCCGGGGCTGCACATCACGGCGATGGGATCGGACCAGGGCGGCAAGAACGAAATCGAACCGGCGGCTCTGGCGCGGGCGGATCGCTATGTCTGTGACCGGATCAGCCAGTGCGAGACCATCGGCGAACTGGAGGCCGCTCTGGCGGAGGGCCTGATGGTGTCCCCGGTCGAACTGGGCGACGTGATCGCGGGCAAAGCGTGGGGCCGGCGCAACCCCGACGACATCACCATCTGTGACCTCACCGGCACTGGTGCGCAGGATACGGCCATTGCCACCCATGTGATGCAGGTCCGTGGTGCCGCCGGGACGACGATCGCCACATGACCCGCCTGGACGCCCGCGATCTCAAGATCCTCTCGGTCCTCGCCAGGGAGGGCCGCATCACGAAGGCGGCGCTTGCCGACAAGGTGGGCCTCTCGGCGACCCCCTGCTGGGAGCGGTTGAAGCGCCTGGAACAGGCCGGGTTGATTACCGGCTACCGGGCCGAGATCGACCTCAAACGCGTTGCGCCCCATGTCACGGTCTTTGTCGCCGCTGAACTGGCGGACCACACGGCGGCCAGCATGCAGGGCTTTGAACGCGCCATGCAGGGCTATGACGAGGTGGTGAACTGCTGGGCACTTGGCGGCGGGTTCGATTACCTGTTGCAGATTGTTGCGCGGGACATCGACTCGTACCAGCGGCTCATCGACGCCATGCTGGAGGCACGGATCGGACTGGCGCGATACTACACCTATATCGTTACCAAGCCGGTGAAATCTTCGGCCGTGCCGCCGCTGGACGCGCTTCTGGGCGACTGAAACCGAAGATCTGGACTGCCACACGGCTTCTGCGGAGCGGAATCCTCTGGTCTGGCAGGTGAATTTGGTCTCAGGCCGTGCCGGTTTCAGGACATTCTGCACCCCAGATAATGGAGGTGTGACATGACCCAGACGGTTCTTTCCGCGCGTGAGGAAGTCTCTGACAAGTCGCTGGTCCGTAGCTTTTCCTACGTCGGGGGCAAGTGGATCGCGGCGCGGGACAACGCGGTGCTGCAGGTGACCGATCCGGCCAGCGGCGCCGTGGTCGGCGAGGTTGCCAGCCTGACCGCCGACGACAGCGCCGGCGCCGTGGATGCAGCGCAACGTGCCTTTGCGGCCTGGTCGGTGACGCTGCCGCAAGAGCGGTCGGCATTGCTGCGGCGCTGGTTCGACCTGATGATCAAGCACAAGGAAGACCTCGCCCGGATCATGGTGCTGGAACAGGGCAAGCCGATCTCCGAGGCGCGAGGCGAGATCGACTATGCCGCGAGTTTCGTCGAATACTACGCCGAGGAATCCAAGCGCCCGAACATCGAGGGCGTCACCAGCCACCTGCCCGACGCAGAGGTCGAGCTTTGGCTGGAACCGGTGGGTGTGGCGGCACTGATCACGCCGTGGAACTTCCCTTCGGCCATGCTGACGCGCAAGGCGGCGGCGGCGCTGGCGGCGGGTTGCACCGTTGTCGCCCATCCCAGCCATGAAACCCCCTTCAGCGCGCTGGCCCTGGCCGAACTGGCAGAGCGCGCGGGCTTTCCGCCCGGTGTCTTCAACGTGGTGACGGGCCGCGCCTCGACCGTGGTGCCGCCCTGGACCGACGACAAGCGCGTGCGCGCGCTGTCCTTCACCGGCTCGACAGAGGTGGGGCGGCTGCTGTACCGCGCCTCCGCCGAGACGATCAAGAAACTGGTGATGGAACTGGGCGGCCACGCGCCGGTGATCGTCTTCAAGGGCGCGGACCTCGACGAGGCCGTGGCCGAGACGATCAAGGCGAAATTCGCCACCTCTGGCCAGGACTGCCTTGGCGCCAACCGTATCTACGTCGAACGGCCCATCTATGATGCCTTCTGCGAGAAATTCGTTGCCGCCACCAAGGCGCTGAGCATCGGTGCGGGCATGAGTGACCCGGACATCGGCCCGCTGATGAACGAAGCGGCGGTCAATAAACAGGAAGAACACGTCGCCGATGCGCTGGAAAAAGGCGCCAAACTGGCCTGCGGCGGCAAGCGGAACGCTCTTGGTCCGCTGTTCTATGACCCCACGGTACTGACCGATGTCCCGGACGAGGCGCAGATCATGAGCGAGGAAACCTTTGGCCCGGTGGCGCCCATCACGCCCTTCGATACCGAGGATGAAGTGGTCGCCCGCGCCAATGCCAGCGAATACGGGCTCGTCGCCTATGTCCACTCGATGGACCCGCGCCGCATCTACCGGCTCAGCCGGGCGTTGCAGTTCGGAATGGTGGCGGTGAACCGTACCAAGGTGACAGGCGCGCCAATTCCCTTTGGCGGGACGAAACAATCCGGTCTGGGCCGCGAAGGTGCTCGCCGGGGGATGGAAGAATTCATGGACATCAAATACGTCTGCCGCGATTGGGCGTGAGGCGAGGAAAGGACCGAGATGCTTAGAAACGATCAACTGGACCAGTGGGACCGCGACAACTTTTTCCATCCGTCGACCCACCTGGCCGAATTCGCCCGGGGCAACGTGCCCAACCGCGTCGTGACCGGCGGGCAGGGTTGCCATATCGAGGACCGCGAGGGCAACAGGCTGCTGGATGCCTTCGCCGGGCTCTACTGCGTGAACGTGGGCTATGGCCGCCAGGACATCTCCGAGGCGATCGCCGAGCAGGCCAGGGAATTGGCCTATTACCACGCCTATGTCGGTCACGGCACCGAAGCGTCCATCACGCTGTCCAAGATGATCCTCGACCGCGCGCCCGCGGGCATGTCCAAGGTCTATTTCGGCCTGTCGGGGTCTGACGCGAACGAGACCAACATCAAGCTGGTCTGGTACTACAACAACATCCTTGGCCGCCCGGAAAAGAAAAAGATCATCTCGCGCTGGCGCGGCTATCACGGGTCGGGCCTGATGACCGGCTCGTTGACGGGTCTCGAGCTGTTCCACAAGAAGTTCGACCTGCCGCTGACCCAGGTGATCCACACCGAGGCGCCGTACTACTACCGCCGCGACAACCTGGACCTGACGCCGGAACAGTTCACCGCCCATTGCGCGGCAGAACTGGAAGCCCTGATCGAACGGGAAGGCGCGGACACCATCGCCGCCTTCATCGGCGAGCCGGTGCTGGGCACAGGTGGCATCGTTCCGCCGCCGCCGGGTTACTGGGAGGCGATCCAGGCAGTGCTGCAGAAACACGACATACTGCTGATCGCCGACGAGGTGGTCACCGGCTTTGGCCGTCTCGGTACCATGATGGGCTCGGATCACTACGGGCTGAAGCCCGACCTGATCACGATCGCCAAGGGCCTGACCTCGGCCTATGCGCCGCTTTCCGGCTCTATCGTCGGCGACAAGATGTGGAAGGTGCTGGAGCAGGGGACGGATGAAAACGGTCCCATTGGTCACGGCTGGACCTATTCGGCCCACCCCATCGGCGCGGCGGCAGGTGTCGCCAACCTCAAGCTGCTGGACGAGCTGAACCTCGTGCAGAACGCGGGCGACGTGGGCGCGCATTTCCAGAAGGCGCTGCACGATGCGCTGGATGCTCATCCGAACGTCGGCGAAGTGCGTGGCGAAGGCATGATGGCGGCGGTGGAATTCGTCGCCGACCGTGACAGCCGGACCTTCTTCGACCCGTCGAAAAAGGTCGGGCCCAGCGTGGCCGCCGCGTTGCTGTCGCGGGGCGTGATCGGCCGCGCGATGCCGCAGGGCGATATCCTGGGCTTTGCGCCGCCCTTCTGCCTGACCCGTGAAGAGGCCGAAGAGGTCGCCGGCAAGACCGCAGAGGCGGTTGCAGAGGTTTTGGGCTGAGCCGGACCGGCATCGCCTCCGCGCAGGCGAACGATTGACTGCGACCACAGGGCGCCCCGGCAACGGGGCGCCTTTTTCGTCTGTGACTGTTGCGCCGCGAATGGGTTTGCTAAGCCCGGCAGGGGGCTATGTCGCACTGTCGGAGGGCAGGTCATGTTGCTGCAAGTTTCAGGCGTTACCAAGAGCTTTGCCGGAGCAGAGGGGCCGGTTCCCATCCTGTCCGGCGTGGACCTGTCACTAGACCTCGGCCAGACCCTGTCGCTGCAGGGAGAGTCCGGTTCCGGCAAGAGCACGCTTCTACACATCGTCGGCGGGCTGGATACTGTCGACGGCGGACAGGTCCTGTTCGACGGGCGTGACGTTGCCGCGCTGGACGAGGCCGGGCGGGCGGCACTGAGGCGTTCGGACGTCGCGGTGATCTTTCAGCAATTCAACCTGATCCCATCGCTGGACGTGTTCGACAACATTCGTTTCCAGGCACGGCTGGCGGGGCGTGAGGATGCGGCGCAGGTGGCGCGACTGATCGAGACGCTGGGACTGGGTGATCACCGGCACAAGTACCCCGAACAGCTGTCCGGCGGGCAACAGCAGCGTGTCGCCATCGCCCGGGCCTTGGCAGCGCGGCCCCGGTTGATCCTTGCGGATGAACCCACCGGCAACCTGGACGAGGCAACAGCGGAAGAGGTGCTGGATCAGATGCTGGCGCTGGTGGGAGAAACCGGCGCCGCGCTGATGGTGGTCACCCATTCGCCGACCGTGGCCGGGCGGATGGACCGCCAGCTGCACTTGCGCGCAGGACGATTGGCATGACGCGTGCGGTGCTGCAGGCGCTGGCCGCGCATTGGCGGCGCAATCCCCTGCAGTTCTTTACCTTTCTTGCCGGGCTTGCCTTGGCGACGGCGCTGTGGTCCGGCGTGCAGGCGATCAATGCCGAGGCACGGGCCAGCTATGACGCCGCCGCCGCGACGCTGGGCGAGGGGCGCTTTGACCAACTGGTGCCAAGGGCCGGGGACAGCCTTCCGCAAGAGACCTACGTCTCGCTGCGGCGGGCGGGCTGGCAGGTGTCGCCCGTGATCGAAGGGGTGCTGCGCACCGATGGCGGCAGGATCCGGGTGGTCGGGTTGGATCCCTTGACCACACCGGGTGCGCTCAGCCCTGTCGGTGGCACCCGGGACATCGATCTGGACAGTTTTCTGACGGTGGGCGTGCTCTTCGCGAATGCCACCACGGCAGAGCGGCTGGCGGGCCTCCCGCAGGAGATCGTCACGGATCCGTCTGTTGCGCCGGACACGGCGCTGACGGATGTAGGGGTGGCGCAGCGCCTTCTGGACCGGCCAGAAAGCCTAAGCCGGCTGATCGTTGCACCAGAGCAGCCGTTGGGCCTGCCGCCGCTTGACGAGGTCGCGCCGGGACTGACGCGCGTCGCGGCGCAATCGGGCAGCGACGTAGGGCAGCTGACCGGCAGTTTTCACCTTAACCTGACCGCCTTCGGCCTGCTGAGCTTTGCCGTGGGTATCTTCATCGTGCACGGCACCATCGGCCTGGTTTTTGAACAGCGCCGCGGCATGGTGAGGACGTTGCGGACCTTGGGTGTGCCCTTGCGGCGCCTGATCGTCCTGATGCTGGTGGAACTGCTGGTCCTGTCGCTGCTGGCAGGCGGGATCGGCGTGGTGCTGGGCTATTTCGTGGCCGCCCTGTTGTTGCCGGACGTGGCCGCGACGCTTGAGGGGCTCTATGGCGCGCAGGTGTCCGGCGGTCTGCAATTGCGCCCGGTCTGGTGGCTTTCCGGGCTGGCAATTGCCGTGCTGGGGGCCGGTATGGCGGGGGCCGGTGCGCTTTGGCGGATTGCCCGGTTGCCGATCCTGGCCAGCGCCCGCCCGCGCGCCTGGGCGATGGCTGCGGGCCGGGGCCGCTGGCTACAGGGCGGGGCGGCGATGCTGCTTTTGGCCGTGGCGGCGGGGATTGCCCTGGCCGATGCCGGTCTGATCGCCACATTCGCATTGTTGGGTTGCCTGCTGATCGGGGCCGCACTTGCGCTGCCCCTGATCCTTGGCGCGGTTCTGGCGCTGGGTCAGTCGCGTGCCAAAGGTGTGATCGGCGGCTGGTTCTGGGCCGACACGCGCCAGCAACTGCCCGGGCTCAGCCTTGCGCTCATGGCGCTCTTGTTGGCGATGGCGGCGAACGTGGGTGTATCGACGATGGTGTCCAGCTTTCGCCTGACATTCATCGATTTCCTGGATCAGCGCCTGTTCGCGGAAAGCTATGTCCGCGGCAATGACCGTGAACAGATGGCCGGGATCGAGGCGTTTCTGCAGGCGCGAGGGGCGACGGTCCTGCCCCTGCTTCGGGTCGACAGCCGTCTGGCCGGGGTTCCGGCAGAATTGATGGGTGCGCGGATCGGGCCTGCCTATGAGGACAACTGGGCCTTTGTCGATGCCGGACCGGACGCCTGGGAACGGGTCGCGGCAGGGGAGGCGGTGATCGTCAACGAACAACTCGCGCGCCGCGCGGGGCTGTGGCTGGGCGACATGCTGGAGCTTGGCGGGGGCCTGCGCCTGCCGCTGGCCGGCGTGTATGGCGATTACGGCAACCCGCTGGGACAGGCAGTCATTTCCGAGGCGCGGTTCAGCGAGATATTCCCCGACGAGGCGCCCCGCCAGTTCGGGGTGCTGGGGATGGAGCCAGACGACCTCCGCCGTGCACTGAGCGAGGCATTCGACCTGCCGCCGGACAGCGTGGTGGACCAGTCGACGGTCAAGGCCTTTTCGCTGGGCGTCTTCGAGCGGACCTTTACAGTGACGGCGGCGCTCAATGTCTTGACCCTCGCAGTGGCTGGCTTTGCCATCCTGATGAGCCTGTTGACCCTGTCCGCCATCCGCCTGCCGCAGCTTGCGCCGGTCTGGACGATGGGGCTGACGCGCGGCACGCTTGCACGGGTCGAACTGGTGCGGGCGCTGGTGCTGGCGGCGCTGACGGCTATCCTGGCCCTGCCTCTGGGGCTGGCGCTGGCCTGGGTTCTGCTGGCGATGGTCAACGTGCAGGCCTTCGGTTGGTGTCTGCCGATGTATCTCTTTCCGCTGGATTATGCGCGGCTGGGTCTGCTGACCCTGATGGCGGCGGCGCTGGCCGCACTCTGGCCGGCGCTGCGCATGGCGCGGACGCCGGTGTCGCACTTGTTGAGGGTCTTTGCCAATGAACGCTAGGCTGATCGCTTTCCTGCTGCTTTGCCCGGTGGCGGCGTTGGGGCAGGGATTTGCCGGGTTGGGCACGGATGCAGCGGGATTTGCCATGCCCGCGCCGGATCCGGTCTTTGACTTTCCGGCCGATCATGGCCCGCACCCGAATTACCGCATCGAATGGTGGTACGTAACGGCCAATCTGACCGGCCCCGATGGCACTGATTACGGGGTGCAGTGGACGCTGTTCCGCTCGGCCCTCGCGCCCGGAGAGGGGGAGGGCTGGCGTTCGCCCCAGGTCTGGTTCGCCCATGCTGCGGTGACAACGCCCGATGCCCACCATGTCGCCGAACGCATTGCCCGTGGCGGGATCGGTCAGGCCGGTGTTACGGCGCAGCCATTTGATGCGTGGATCGACGATTGGCAGATGGTCGGAAAGACGCTGGACAACGTGAGGCTGACAGCCGGCGGGACCGAGTTTCGCTATGACCTTGGGCTCGAGGCGCAGGGGCCGCTGGTTTTCCATGGCGACGGGGGGTTCTCGGTGAAATCGGCGGAAGGACAGGCCAGCTACTACTATTCGCAACCCTTCTACCGTGTTGAGGGCACCCTTGATTTGCCCGACGGGATTGTGCCCGTGACCGGAGAGGCCTGGCTGGATCGCGAATATTCCTCGCAGCCGCTCAGCAGCACGCAATCGGGTTGGGAATGGTTTTCGCTGTCCTTCGACACGGGGGCCAAACTGATGGGGTTTCGACTGCGCCAGACCGATGGCAGCGCCTATACATCGGCCACCTGGATCGGTGCGGACGGTGCGACGCAGCCCTACGGAGACGGCGCCCTGACGGCAGAGCCGATGCGGAACGCCGAGGTGGCAGGGCGAGAGGTGCCAGTCACCTGGCGCGTGACACTGCCGGACCGAAATATCGACGTGACGGTCGAGGCACTGAACCCCGACGCCTGGATGGCGGTCTCGATCCCCTACTGGGAAGGGCCGGTGCGTGTAGGTGGCAGCCATGCGGGACGCGGTTACCTGGAGATGACGGGCTACGAATGAGCGCATGGCCGCCCGCACGGACGTTGCGCTTTGTCCTGCTGGTGCGGCGCAGGTAGAGATCTCAGTCCAGTGACATAGCGGACAGGCCGCGTCTGCCGCGAGAATCATGTCCTCGCCTGAACCGCGGACAAAGCGACGCATCCGGCCCGGTTCCGGGTGCCCGACGGGCCGCACGGTCTATCTCACGTCGCAGAAACCGGCCTATCGAGCTGGCCCGCGCTGGACAACGTTCCGGGGATTGCCGCAACGTGCCGGCATCCCGCGCTGGCCTGCACAAGGGGACCGGTGTGCAAATCCGATGGAGGAAGACTTGACACGATTCATTTCGCGACGCACCGCGCTTCTTTCTGCTGCGGCTTCGGCCTCGCTGGCTCTGACCCTGCCCGGTCGGGTGTTGGCGGCCACGACACATGAAATCGAGATGCTGAACCGGCACCCCGAGGACCGCAAGCTGCGCCAGGTGTTCTTTCCGCGCATCGCCGTGATCGAACCGGGCGACAGCGTCAAGTTCCTGGCCACCGACAGGGGCCACAACGCGCAGACCGCAGACGACATGATCCCCGAGGGCGCGGAACCGTTCCGGGGCAGGATCAACGAAGAGATCGAAGTGACCTTCGACACTCCCGGGTTCTACGGCTACCAGTGCCAGCCGCACTACGCCGTCGGGATGGTTGGCCTGATCGTGGTCAAGGGCGAAGGCATGATGGACAACCTCGAAGCCGCCAAGTCGGTACGTCATCGTGGCAAGGCACGAGCGGTCTGGGGGGACATCTGGGCCGAGGTCTACGGCATGGACCTGTCCGCCTGAACGGGTCTTTGCAACGGTTTGGAAAAGGGGGGGGCACGCCTCCCCTTTTCTCGTTTCTGCATTGCAGAAAAGCCAGTGCCACTCCGGCCAGAGGGACATTTCGACGGGCAAGGGGGAAATGGTGGCGTGGGGGGGACTCGAACCCCCGACCTAACGATTATGAGTCGTTCGCTCTAACCAACTGAGCTACCGCGCCAAGCAGTGGAGCGTCGGATACGGAAGCCGCGCGTCGCCGTCAAGCCCGATTTCACCAAAAAACGCCGGGAACGACCGGGCAGGCGAATGTTGTCCTTTGGTCACGCCCCGGAAGGGGCTGTCGACCGCCAGGCAGAGGGCGATTGCCCGGTGATGCGCAGGAATTCCCGGTTGAAATTCGACTTGGTGTTGAAGCCGCTGGCATAGATCGCGTCCGTCACGGTCATGCCATCGTTCAACAGATCGCAAGCGTGGCGAATCCGGTATCCGTTCACATGGCGAGAGACATTTTCGCCGGTCTCCCGATTGATCGCTGCGGAGAGTTGCTTGGCCGGGACCTGCAACCGCCGCGCCAGACGGGCCAGGGTGAGGTCGGGTTCCAGGAACAGGTGTTCTTCGGCCATAAGGCGGTCCAACCGCGCCAGCAGCATCGCATCGTCGGTCTGAGCGGCGGGTGGCTCAACGGGCTGGGGCGTCTCGGTCTCTGGCGGGGCCATGCCGTCGCGGGTCAGGGCCAAGGCGGCAACCATCAAGAGCGACAACGAGGAAACGAGGCTGACCACGAGGCCATGCACCTCTGGGCGGCCCGCCATGAAGGCCAGCGCGATGACCAGATCGCCGATGGCCGAGAGGATAAGCGCGGCAGCCAGTGCCTGCCAGATCCGGGCAGGCCAAGGGCCGGCGTCCAGCCGCGCGCGCGGCAGCGGATTGGCGGGGCGCAGGGCCCAGAGGATGGCCGCGCCGTAGCCGAGGAACAGCAAGGGCACGGTCGCATCCAGCGCGACCGGGACCGCCAGAAGGCAGAACAACCCGAAGGTCGGGGCAAGTGCGTGTGGCAGCGCCTGTGCCGGCTTCACCGGTTCGAACAGCGCGGCCCGAAAGGCCAGCCAGGCAACCGGCGGCAGCGCACAGGCGACCAGCGGCAACAGCGGATGCAGCCAGTACAGCCCGTAGTGGTGCACCAATGAGATTGCCAGGCTCTGCCATGCGCAAAGCGCGAGCAGCGCCGCCACCTCGCGCCCCAGGTCCCGCTTTCGCAGCGACTGCACCAGCAGGAACAGGATCAGCAGGGCAAAGATCAGCGGCAAAGGCAGGGCAATCATGCGAACAACATTCGTCAGGCGTGTTTCAGCACGTCCTTAAACGCGTTCCGCACGTCCGAAAACCGGTTTCAGGACGCGTGCAGGCGTCCAAGGGGCAAGGGTGACGGCATCAAGGCCAATCACAGGAGACACTTGATGAAACATGTTCTGACCGCCGCATTGCTTGCCCTTGGGGGTGTCGCACAGGCGCAAGACCAACTGCCCGGGCATGACCGCATGGATGTCACCGCGGCGCATCGTGCGAGGCCACTGGAGGCCAGTTTCTATTACCCGGCCGCAAACCCCACCTACGTGACCCGCATCGGTGACAACGCGATCTTCAAGGGCGTGCCGGTCTTCATGGGGCCGCGTTTCGCCGAGGGGCGGCGCCCGCTGGTGCTGTTCTCGCATGGATCGGGCGGGAACATGGACGGCATGGCCTGGCTCTTGTCCGGGCTGGCCGAACGCGGCGCGGTCGTCCTGGCCGTCAACCACCCCGGCAGCACCAGCGGCGACAGTTCTCCGCGCCGGTCAGTCCGGCTGGATGAGCGGGCGCGAGACCTTACCGCCGCGTTGGACCAGTTCCTGTCGGAACCGGAGTTTGCCGCCGCCGTGGACCCCGATCGGATCTATACGCTGGGCTTTTCGTTGGGCGGGGCGACGGCGCTGGGGTTGGCCGGGCTGCGGTTCGACGCGGGGGCCTATGCCCCCTATTGCGAGGGGGGCGCGGCGCGGACCGATTGCGCCTTTTTCGACAAGGGCGGCGTTGATTTCCGCAATCTGCCCGCAGGGTTCTCTGCCGATACCCGCGATCCGCGCGTGACGGCGGCAATGGCGATCGACCCGGCCTTTACCTTTGTCGCGACGGAAAGCAGCGTGGAAAAGCTGACGCTGCCGACCTTGCTGATCAACCTTGGCAAGGAACGGCGTCTTGGCGCATCGGACATGGGGCCGGACGGCAGCGATCTCGCCGCGCGGCTGCCGCAGGCGGAGTATGTCGAGATCGCACCCGCGATCCATTTCACGGCCCTGCCGGAATGCACACCCATCGCGTCCGAGATCCTGAAGGACGAGGGCGAGGACCCGATCTGTACCGACCCGGAGGGCGCGCACCGCGGTGAGGTCCACGCCCGGATCCTGAGCGCGGTGGCCGATTTCATGGCTTTGGAGTGAATACCTAGGGGGGGCGGTGCAGGCCCCCAAGGCGCCTATTTGACGATCTTCTCGTCCTTGACGAACATGTTGCCCCAGGCGCGGTCGATCAGTTCGGGGGTCATCTTGTAGGGGATGCCCTCGAAATCGCAGACGGAAATCATCTGGTCGATCAGGAAGACCGGCTGGTAGTTCGCATAGACATTCTTGATCGTCGGGTACTTGTTCTTGAGCAGGTGGACGAGGCTGGCCTCGTCCAGCTGCATCTTCTTCTTGCGGGCGACAAGGCTGAAGATCTTGAGGAAGTCTTGCTGGTTCGGGCCGTCGATCTTGATCTTGAAGAAGATCCTGCGCAGCGCGGCCTGGTCGAAGATCTCGTTCGGATGAAAGTTGGTGGAAAAGATCACGAGGGTGTCGAATGGCACCTCGAATTTCTCGCCTGATTGAAGCGCGAGGATGTCCTTGGATTCCTCCAGCGGCACGATCCAGCGGTTGACCAGTTTCTGCGGCGGTTCCGCCTGACGTCCTAGGTCGTCGACGATGAAGATGCCGCCGGTCGATTTCAGCTGCAAGGGCGCCTGGTAGGTACGCGCTGTCGGGTTGTAGACGAGGTCGAGCATGTTCAGGGACAACTCGCCCCCGGTGATGACCGTGGGCCTCTGGCACAGGACATAGCGGCGATCGAACCGTGCGCGGCGTCGCAGCGCGTTGGGATCTTCCGCGTCATCCTCGGCCTTGGAATGCACGATCGGGTCGTAGACCGTGATAACCTGGCCCGAATACTCGATGGCCCGGGGGACGTAGATCCTGTCGCCCATCGCATCGCGAATGCCGTTTGAGATCGAGCTTTTGCCATTGCCCGGCGGGCCGTACATCAGGATCGACCTGCCCGAGGAAACGGCCGGCCCGAGGTTGGAAATCAGGTCGTTCGGCAGGACCAGGTGGCCCATCGCGCCGGTCAGCTGATCGCGGGTGATCTGGATGTTGCGGATCGACTGGCGTTTGACCTGTTCGGCGTAGACATCGAGGGGGATCGGCATGGCGCCGAAGTATTCCGACTGCGCCAGCGCATCCAGCGCACGCGCCTTGCCGCTGTCGGTCAACTGGTAGGGCATCTCGGAAGAAACCTCTCCCGAGGGGCCAAGCGTGCCCATCGCCTCCATCAGGCCCTGACCGCGGCACATGTCGATCAGTTCCTGCGCGACCGTCACAGGGAGGCAGACGGTGCGTGCAAGATCCGTCACGATGTTGGTGTTCTTGCGGAACATCGTCTTGAGCACGATGTCACGCATCATCACCAGCGGAAGCTTCATTTCCTCAATCCGCCGCGGCTGCGGCGGGGCCAGGACGGCGCCGGTTTCCATGTTCATGTCGTGTCTGCCCTCAACTGGTTTTGCCGCAAAGGTGCCGGTGGAATGTGGCGGCAGCGGGGCAGGGTCAGGGAAAGACGCGGACCTCAGACCCGCACAAGGCGTCGTAGACGTCCGATGAAACCGCGGGTCGGTTGCTGTGGTACCGCGTCTGCCAGCGCCCTATCTCGGAATACGCGGAAGGCCGTGAATCCGGCCTCCGGTGGGTCCATGAGGTCCAGCCACTCCCCAGACACGGTGTCCATTGCGTACCAACCGGGATGCGCAATCAATGTGATGATGGCGTCAAAGGCACCCGCGCCCCCGCGTACATGCAGAGAGATCGAAGCGGTCACGGCGTCTTGGCCGGTATTGACTTCGATTGACCAATCCGCGCCGCGCAAAAGGCCTCAGCTTGGGTCGCTCCAATCCGTTTCTGGAAATGTCGCCGAGACGGTTCTGCGGATGGTCTCGGTTTCAAAACTTCCCGGCGTCCAGTCGCCGGGAAGATCACCGACCGCCGGGGGCGGCGCATCCAGAATGAACAGGATGAGGTCCCAGCTCATGGTGTGGACTGGCCATAGAACAATCCGAGGCCAAGATAGATCGCCAGTGTCCCGCCAAGGGCGAGCCCCATCGGGAATTTCGACCCGGCCTCCCAACTGTGCCAGTGGGGCGCCAGTCGGCGCAGTGGCGTGCGCCTAGCCAAGCGGTGTGCCACGAAGGCCGCCAGCAGGTTGGCGGCAAAGAGCGCCATCAGGAACCGCAGGTCACCGATGTGGATGAAAGGGGCGGCGGCGGCGGCGAATTTCGCGTCGCCGGCCCCCATCGCCCCGCCGGCGTTCAGGGCGATACCTGCCACCAGAACCACGACAAGATGCAAGTAGCGCCAGAAATATGCGTCAAGCGGCAGCGCGACCACGCCCACGAAGAGGTAAACCAGGAACAGCGTTACGACGGCATGGTTGGGAATGCGCATTCCCTTCATGTCGGTGTAGCAGATATAGACACAGATCGGCAGGACGAAGGGGAGAAACCACAGGGCCGCGGCGGCACTCAGGGACATGGACGTCAGGCCTCGTCAAGGGCCGCCAGCGCCCGGGCCGCGGCCTCGAAGTGCTGCGGGTGCGTCTCCATCGCCTCGCGCAGCAGTGCCTTGCCGGTCTTGACGTCGCCGCTCTTGATCGCGGCCAGGCCCAGGGTGTGCAGCAGTTCGGCCTTTTCGACCTGCGTCATGGGGATGACGGGCAGGATGTACTTGCCCTGCGCGCCGCGCGCCATGACCAGGTTGTTCTTGGCGGTGTACAGCTTTTCGTCGTGCCGGATCGCCTCAAGGAAAAGCTTTTCGGCTTCGGGCAGATCGCCGCGCGTCAGTTTGGAATACCCCCAGTTGTTGAGCACCGAGGCGGGTTTGGTCGTCAGTCCCACCGCGATCTCGTAGAAACTGTCGGCCTTTTTCCATTCCTTGTTGCTGTCGGCGATCATCGCCTCCAGCCGGTAGCGCTTGTAAGTTTCGAAGGTGGGCGGGATCGCGTCCAGCACCTTTTCCGCCTGGTCCCACTCGCCGGCGCGTATCAGGACATCGGCCAGCTGCACGCGGTCGTCATCGGTCGATTCCTCGTGCTCGACGACCTTGGCCCACGCCACTTTCGCCTCGGGGATGCGTTTGGCCCGGACCAGTGACTTGGCAAAGCCGCGGCGGATGTCGATCCGGTCGGGGTCTTCCTTGAGCGTGCGCTGGAAATAGGACACGGCCTCGTTCGGGTCGCCCACGGTCAGCATGACCTCGTTCAGGTCGCTTTCGTCGACGACGTTCACGCCCTGGAACTTGCGGTCCATTTCAGCGGTGTCGATGCCCTTGTCACAGGCCGACAGCGCGACGACGCCCGCCGCGCAGAGGGAAACGATGATGGGATGGCGCATTTTGCCTGCGTCCTTGTGCTGCTCTGCCTCTCGCCCGCCTTTTCGGCGGTTGTTCTTGTGCCCCGTTTTTCGGGACGATTGACCGTCAACCGCCACTGCGCCGGATCAGGTAGTCCCCATGCCCGCGACGTACGATCTTGTATTCTTGCTCTAACTCCTCACCATAACCGGAATTTTCCATTTTTGCGAGCGCCAAGCGAAGATTGTCGCGAATTGAGTCACTTTGGCCATTGTCCAATGCATAGGCCCGGCGAAAGACCTCGGAGGCCTCGGCGGTCTCTCCCTTTTCGATCAGCACGATGCCGAGGTTGTTCCAGGCTTCGGCCCAGTCCGGTTCTTCCTTGACGGCGCGCCGCAGCAGCGGTTCGGCCTGGTGCAGGCGCCCCAGAGCCAGGTTGGCTGACCCCAGCGCCATCAGCACCTCGGCGGTCAATCCCCGGTCTGCGGCAGCGCGTGTAAAGGCCTCGAGCGCGAGTTCGTGCTGGCCCGCGGCCATCAGGCGGTGGCCCACAGTCAAACCGTCCACCGCTTCGCCCCGAGGGTCGAGACCGGGCGCATAGGGAGATGCGGGATCCTCGCGCGCAAGCGGGCCGCCTGCGGTGCAGGCGGCCAGGGGCAGAATCATCAGGGCGGCCCATAGAGCCTGTTTCATGCAGTCAGTTGCCCACGGCCATGGAGCCCATCTCGGAAATGCCGACCGCGGACGGGCCCACGAGAATGATCAGCAGCGGCGGCACCGTGAGCATCATAGTGGTCAGCGTCATCTTTGTCGGCAGTTTGTTCGCAGCTTCCTCGGCACGCATGACTCTTTTGTCACGCATTTCGCCCGCATAGACCCGCAACGCCTCTGAGATCGAGGTTCCGAAGGTCGCCGCCTGGTTCAGCACGGTCACGAAGGAGGAGATATCTGGCAGGCCACAGCGGTCAGCCATGTCGTTCAGGACCTGGCTCTTGTCCTTGCCGGCTTTCATCTCGTAGCTGATGATCTCGTATTCTTCGGCCAGGGGAGGAAAGGAACTGCGCAGCTCGCGGGCGACACGAACGATGGATTGGTCCATCGACTGGCCCGCCTCGACGCAGACCAGCATCATGTCGAGGCTGTCGGGAAAGCCCTGCTGGATCTGCTCCTGGCGGCTGGCGACGCGCTTGTTGACCCAGTACTTGGGGGCCATGTAGCCAACGCAGCCGGGGCCAAGGATATACATCAGTTTGGTCTGCATCGTTGCCGTCTCTGGGTCGATGAAGAAGATGTAATACACCACGCCCGCGCAGAGCAGGGCGATGCCAAGCGCGAATTGCAGGAAGTAGTAGATCTGTACCGCGTCCTTGGACCGGTAGCCGGCCTGCATCAGCTTGGTGCGGATCTCGGAATATTCCTTGGCGTCCTGGGGTTCCAGGAACTGCGCGTACTTGTTGAGCTTTTCGTTCTTGCTCTTTTCCCGCAACACGGCGCGGGTTTCCGCGTCCAGGCGCTTCTTGCCGTCCTGCTTGAGCTTTTCCAGCGGGTCGGGGCGCGAGTTGAGGAACAACGGGATCGTTGCAACGATCAAGAGCGCCGCCAGTCCTGCGACCACGATCAGCGGACCGGCGGGTCCCAGGGCATCGATGATCATCGTGTTGAGCGTATCGAACATGGGGCAGCCTTTCTCAGACCTTGATATTCACCAGCCAGCGCATGACGATCATGTTCGCGACCAGCATGATGCCGACGATGAAGCAGGCGGGTATGAACCAGGGATGGTCGAGCACCTCGTCGTAGTAGTCGGGCTTGGCGACCTGGATGAAGATCAGAGCGGCGACGGGAAAGCCGGACAGGAATTTGCCCGACCATTGCGCCTCGGCGGTGATCGCCTTGACCCGGCGGAACAGGCGAAAGCGGGCGCGGATCACCTTGGCCAGGCCTTCGAGGATCTCGGCGAGGTTGCCGCCGGCCTGCTGCTGGATCGCCACGGCCACGGCGAGAAAGCGAAGGTCCTGCATGTCCAGCCGTTCGGCCATGTGTTTCAGCGCCTCGCCCACGTCGCGGCCATAGGTCGATTCATCCGCGATTATGCCGAATTCAGTGGCCAGCGGGTCCTTCAGTTCCTTTGCGACGATCGAAATGGCCGAGCTGAACGGGTGGCCGACCCGCAATGAGCGCACCATCAGTTCCACGGCGTCGGGAAGCTGTTCCTCGATCATGCTGAGACGTTTGTTGGCCCGGTGGTTGACCCAGAAATAGACCCCGCCCACGCCCATGAAGACGGACATGACAGCGCGCACGGCGGCGCCGGCCTCTGTCCCGATGCTCAACCCGACAAAGGCAAAGACGGATGCGGCCACCATGACCAGGATCAGCTGCTGTGGCGTGAAGGCAAGCGCCGCCTTCTGTGCCTTGCTGGCCAGCATCGAGTAGATGGGCAGCGAGCGGCTTTGCATGTGCTGGTCCATCTCCTTGCGGAGTTTGGCCAGCACGTCTTCCCGGCGTTCGCCCTTGTCGAGCATTTCCAGGCGGCGGTTGACCCGGTTTGTCAGGCTGATCGACTTGCCGAAGGCGACAAGATAGACGCCGTTGACCAGGATCAGCACGCCCAGGAAGATCCCGCCGTAAATGATCGGTTCTGCGCTGAGCATTGGTGTTACTCCGGTCTGAAGGGTTCGTAGATCGAGGCGGGCACGTCGTAGCCCCACATCCGGAACCGTTCGGCAAAGGCGCTGCGGACGCCGGTGGCCGTGAAGTGGCCGATGATCTTGTTATCGGGTGTCAGGCCGACACGCTGGAAGCGAAAGATCTCTTGCATTGAAATCACATCGCCTTCCATGCCGGTGATCTCGGTGATCGAGGTCATCCGGCGCGAGCCGTCCTGCAGGCGGCTGGCCTGGACGATCAGGTTGACCGCGCTGGCGATCTGGCTGCGCATCGCCTTGAGCGGCATCTCGATGCCCGCCATCGCAATCATGTTTTCCAGTCGCGCCACACCGTCGCGCGCGCTGTTGGCGTGGATCGTGGTCATCGAGCCGTCGTGGCCGGTGTTCATGGCCTGCAGCATGTCGATGACTTCCTCGCCGCGCGTCTCGCCCACGATGATGCGGTCGGGGCGCATCCGCAGGGCGTTCTTCAGGCAGTCGCGCGGGGTCACGGCGCCCTTGCCCTCGACGTTGGGCGGGCGGCTTTCCATGCGGCCGACGTGGGTCTGTTGCAGTTGCAGTTCGGCGGTATCCTCGATGGTCAGGATGCGTTCACTATCGTCGATGAAACTTGACAGCGCGTTGAGCGTGGTGGTCTTGCCGGAACCGGTACCGCCCGAGACGATGATGTTCAGGCGCGTGGCGACGGCGGCCTGAAGGTAGACGGCCATTTCCTCCGTGAAGGCGCCGAAGTTGACCAGGTCGTCGATGCCCAGCTTGTCCTTCTTGAATTTCCGGATTGACACCAGGCTGCCGTCGATGGCCACGGGCGGCACCATCGCGTTGAAACGGGACCCGTCCGCAAGACGGGCGTCGACGTAGGGGTTCGATTCATCGACGCGCCGGCCCACGGCCGAGACGATCTTGTCGATGATCCGCATCAGGTGCTTTTCATCCTTGAATGTCACGTCCGACAGCGTCAGCTTGCCGCTCTGTTCGATGAAGATCTGCTGCGGACCGTTGACCAGGATGTCAGAGATTGTCTCGTCCTTGAGCAGCGGCTCCAGCGGGCCAAGGCCCTTCACCTCGTCGTAGAGGTCGGCCATCATCGTGCGGCGTTCGTCGCGGTTCAGCACGACGCCCTTGTCCTGGAGCGTTTCATTGGCAATCGCGCTGATTTCCTCGCGCAACTCGCCCTCCGAGGCCTTGTCCAGCGCGGCCAGGTTCAGGTTTTCCAGAAGCGCGCGGTGCAATTCCAGCTTGATCTCGCCAAGTCGCTCCTTGCGCTTCTTTTCCTTGTCCACGGGGGCGGCCTGCGCGGCGGGTTTCGCCTTGCGGCGCACGGCGGCTGGCTGGGCGGCAGGCTGCGCGGCGACGGGGGCCGCCGGGGCGGGGGCCTTGACCGGCTGCGCGCCGGGAGCGGAGGTTTTCTTGTAGCGCGAGAACATGTTTTTCCCCTGGGTCAGGCGGCTTCGGCGTCGCTGTCGCCGATCGCATTGAGCTGCTGGGCAAGCTTCACGATTTCGCGGCGCAGCGGGTTCTTGGCAGCGTGGCTGGCCAGCGGCAGCCCGTGATCGCAGGCCTGCATGACGGTGCGGCCGCCATCGGGCAGCTGCACGTCCAACGAAATCGCAAGGCTGTCGGCCAGCCGCTTGACGCGGCTCTTGCCCTGCAGGTCGGTGAATTTGGGTGCGCGGTTCAGCGCGAAACGGATTTTCTCGAAAGGAAGATCCTCGGATTGCAGTGCCCGCTTCAGGCGCAGCGTGTTCTGGGCCGAGCGCATGTCCAGTTCGATCAGCGCGAAATAGAGTTGTGCTTCGGTCAGGACGGTTTCCGTCCACTGCACGACGGTGGAGGGCATGTCGACGATGACGTAATCGAAATGCTCGCGCGTGATGTCCAGCAGGCGTTTGATCTCGGCCGGGCCGATGATGTCCAGCGGCAGGATGTCCGAGGGCGCGGTGAACACCTGCATCTTGTCCTCGAAACTGACCAGCGCCTGGCCAAAGCTGTCGCCGTCCATCGCCTCGATGTCCGAGAGCGTTTCGTAGACGGCCTCGCGGCGGGGCAGGTCGAGATAGGTCGCGACAGAGCCGAATTGCAGCCCCAGGTCGATCAGGCAGACCTTCGGCTGTTTTTCCTTGCCGCCTGTTGCCAACTCGTAGGCAAGATTGACGGCCAGGGTGGTCGCGCCGACACCGCCGGCAAGGCCGTGCACCGCGATCAGTACGCCGTCGCCCCCGCCGGACAGGCGGACACCCTCGGCATTGGTGGCGGGCGCGCTGTCGGGTTGTGCGGCAGTGGGGGCAGGGCGGCGCAGCCGTTCGAGTGCCCCGGCAAGCTCACCTTCGGGCAAAGGATAGGGGACGAATTCATCGGCCCCGTCGCGCAAGAGTTGATGCAGCGAGGCGGGCGTCACGTCCTCGGCGATCAGGATGACCTTGACGCCGTTTTCCTTGGCAACGTGAATGACCTGAGACAACATCGGCAAGTCCGGCTCGTCGATGGCGTCGATGGCCATCGCCACGAATTCCAGCGACCGGCCGTCCGGCTGGTTCAGAAAGGCCGTGGCCTCATCGAACCCGAGGTCCCCCCAGCCTTCGCCAAGCAGGGCTTCCATGTCGTCGATGAGCAGGTCAAAGTTCTGGACGTCGCGGCTGATGGTGCAGGCGACGATTGGTGCCGGCTCCGTTTGCTGTGGTGTCGCGTTGGTCATGCCTGTCGTCCTTTACTCTTGCCGGACCGGGTGAACGTGGCGAAGACTTTTCCCCCGGACCCGCGGTGCGCGACTCGGGTCTTGCGCACGCACTGGTTCTCCAAGGCGACAGTCCCCCACAAACGAGGCAACATTTGGGCTAAAAAACCGAAATTGTACGGTGAACGGGGACTGATGGCGGGGCCTGGAACGCCGCCGCGCCCCTCTGGTGGTCAAGGGGATTTCCGGCTCAATTCACGCGGGTGTGGCGGGGGCGCAGGATGGGCGACCAAGGGGCGGACATGAAAAAAGGGGCCGTCTGGCCCCTTTCCTTGCAGGTCCGTTGTCGGGATCACTCGGTGATCGCGAGGTCCTGGCCTTGCTGTCCGGTCAGCCCCGTCTTGGGCTCGGCGCTGTTGATGTATTCGCGGTAGATGACCTCGGCATATTTGCCGTCCAGCACCGTGGGGTGGCTGGACACAAAACCCGATACTTCGGTCACGGTGCGCCGGTTGCGGCGTTCGCGGCCCTCGGTCACGATCAATGGCTGTGTCTCGCCGTAGGAAACGACGGCTTCGAGCCGCGAACGGCTGATGCCCTGGCTGACGAGGTAGTTCACGACCGCATTGGCACGCCGCAGGCCAAGGCTCTTGTTGTAGCCATTGCTGCCGACCTTGTCTGTGTGGCCGTAGACACGGAACCGGATTTCCGGGAACTGGCGAATCCACTGGGCCTGTTCGCGCAGCGTGTCGCGCGCACCGTGGTCCAGCACGGCGCTGTTGAAGGCAAAGTTGACCGTGGTCATGACCTCGGAGGCGAAACGCTGCGACAGATCGTAGAGGACCTGCTTTTCGCCGGTCATCAGCTGGTGGTTGTTCATCGTGGCGTTGCCGAAGTGACCGGTGTCGATCAGCGCGCCCGCCTCGCGGTCAAACCCGACTGGGGCTTGGCTGCAACCGGCGATCAAGAGGCCCGCGGTCAGCGCGGCGGAAAGGGGGAGCCTGATCATCATTCGCCTCTGCATCAATCCATCACATATCCGTAGGACCCGGTGAAGTCCTGCTTGGCCACTTCCCCCGCAGCGCCGGCCTTGGGGGCTTTCTGGCCCGGCTTGCCGGCGACCTTGCCGCGCAGGAAGAGGTCACGTTCGGTCGGGGGCACGACGCGGTCGGTCGGGAGGGCCAGGTATTCGCCCCGCGTCGGCGTCACCAGGTGCGGGGTGACGATGATCACCAGTTCGGACTGCGACCGCTGGTATTCCGCGCTGCGAAAGAGGGCGCCCAGCACCGGAACGTCACCCAGCCAGGGCAATTGCGAGTTCCGGTCGGTGAAATCGTCCATCAAGAGGCCCGCGATGGCAAAACTTTCGCCGTCACGCAGTTCGACAGTGGTCGAGGTTTCGCGCCGTTTGAAACCATTGATCGAGATGTCTGAGAGCACGATCGAGTTGTTGGTGTCAATCGACGAGACCGCGGCCTCGAGCTCGAGGTTTATCAGGTCGCCATCGACCACCCGGGGGATGAAGTTCAGCTCCACGCCAAAGGGTTTGTACTCGATGGTGATGGTGTTGTTCTGCTGGCTGACCGGCACAGGGTATTCGCCACCCGCCAGGAACTTGGCCTCCTGGCCCGACAGCGCGGTCAGGTTCGGTTCGGCAAGGGTGCGCACGATGCCCTTGCGTTCCAACGCCTCCAGCATGATGCCCACTTCGAGCCCGCCGGCGTTGAAACCGAAGAGAACCGCGCCTTCGACGTCCAGCCCCTGCGGCGCCAGCTTGTCGGCGACGGCGTCGACGGCCGCATCCGAGGCGGCGCTCAGTGTGCCCAGTTCAAGGCCGAGATCGCCGCCAGCGACGGATCCGCCGGTGGCCAGCGAGGTTCGCAGCATCTTGGCGGCGGTGCGTTCCATCTCTGCGAAGCGGACCTTCAGCATGACTTGCTGGACGCCGCCCACCGACATCAGGTTCGACACGCGTTCGGGGGCGTACCGCTGGGCAAGATCCAGCGCCCGCTGCATCCGCGCGGTCGAAGAGACGGTGCCCGACAGCACGATGCCGTCGTTTGCGGTGCGGACCTCGATCTTTTCCTGCGGAAGGATCTGGCGCAGGCGTTCCTTGAACTCGGACACGTCCGGCGAGACCCGGATATCGACGTTCGAGATCAGCTCTCCGGCGGCGTCGAGGATGGTGAGCGTCGTTGTCCCCGGCGCCTTGCCAAGCACATAGATATTGCGGTCGTTCAACGAAGAGATGTCCGCGATCGCAGGGTTGGCGATGGACAGTTCCGCAAAGGGAACGTCGCTTTCGACCACCAGCGCGCGGTTCATCGGAACGTTGAGCACCGGTTGCGTGCCATTGCGCAGGATGCGCAGGTTGTCCGCCTGTGCGTACTGCGCCGCAAGCGGCGCAACCGCAAGCGACAGGCCCAAAAGGGCCGTCTTCAGGAATCTGTCAATGGTCATGTGACCTGCCTCTCGATCACTGCTCGGACGCAGGTCTGACGCCTGCATTTTCCCCGACCATGCGTCATCTCGTGTTTTATTGCAAGAATCAAAGGCTTCAGCCAACCGGCTTATGTGGATAACCCGCAACACGCCGGGTATTTTCGCAACAAAAAGGCCCCCGCCGCGGCAGGGGCCTGATCTTTTCAAGCGGTTGAATTCGCCGTTCGATTTCCCGGATCCGTTGGTGCAGGGGATCGGGATCTCGACCACGTCGGCGCCGCGACGCACCCGGGTGGTGCAGGTCTTGTCCACTTTCTTCTCGGCACGTTCCTCGGCCACGATGCCCAGAAGCGACAGCTGGTCGACCTCGATCGCCTCGGCCACGGTATCGTCCAACTGGGACATCAGCGACAGCGACAGCTTGCCGGTCGACTGGGCTTGCGCAAGGGCGGCAACCTGTTGCGGGCTGGCGGCCACGGTCACGGTGCGGGCGATGGTTGCCGTGTTGTATTCGGTATCGGCGGTCTGGTCGATTGCGATCAGGCGGATCCCGGTCTGGATCAGCTTGGTCACCTCGCCGGAAGAGCGTTCGCCGATCTCTCCGGGCAGGCGGCCCGTCCAGTAGACATCGACCCGGTCTCCAGGACGCAGGAAACCGGACACGCCCGAAGCCACGTCGACCTTGATCGCAAAGGCGCGCTGGCCGCGGTCAAGGCGCGAGGTCAGGCCCGCGTCGCCGCCGGGTTCGGACACTTTCACCTTCATCAGCACTTCGGCCTTCTCGATCGGGCGCATCGCGAGACGCGGTTCCTGACCGTCGATGAAGAAGGGGTTTTCCTCGTCGAAATAGTCCTCGGGGAGGGCCTTCTGCGGCCAATGGGCCAGCACCACGTCCTCTGGCTTGATCTCTTCGCCGTAGTTGATGGCGCGTTTCGTGATGAAGACCTTGGCCACTGGAACAGAGGCGCCGGCCTTGGCGCGCTCCTCTGCAAGGGCGCTTTCATAGGCCCCGATGTAATTCTGCGCCATGTAGACGGCAAAGCCCGCCAGGGCGAGGCCGGCGATCAGCACTAGTCCGAATACGAGTCGCATATGTCACCTCACTTGGACAAAAAGGGATTCGCCGGTCTCCCGGCCCGGATCATCCTGGCGGGGGAATGCGGCAAGAACGGGACACTCGCTGGGCGGTTTGGCGACGCCTGTTCGCCGCAGGTGGCGAACATGATGACGAGCGGCCCGCGCAGCGGGCCGCCCTTGCCAATGTCGTGGCAGCAGGGGGTCAGAAGTCGTCTTGGCGGACGAGTTCGGCGGCGAGGCCGTCGCGCAGGCCGAGTGTCGAGTTTTCCGCGGCAGTATAGGCTGCAATGCAGAAGCCGACGATTGCGGCGGTCAGAACGACCCAGTCCACGGTCACGGCACCATCTTCCTCAGCCGCAAAGGCCTTAATCAGATCACGCATGGTGTAACTCCGGGCTGGAACCGCACAAGCAGAAATGCGGTTGTGAAAAAGGCGCGCGCCGCGTCGGGCACGCGCCTGAACCGTCAGCTGATCGCCGTCGGGCGATCAGGCAACTCAGAAGTCGTTTTCGAGAGCGACGCGTGCGGCGGCGTTGTCGATCAGCGTCTGCGAGTTGGTCTCGATGGTGGTGTAGGCAGCGACGGCCAGGCCCACGACGGCTGCGGTCAGGACGACCCAGTCGACAGTCACGGCGCCATCTTCGTCTTTGCGGAAGTTCTTGATGAAGTTGATCATTGGTTTTCTCCGGTCGACCTTTCGGTCGGTCATGTCATGTGCGGTAGGGAGGGCCAGCCGCCATGCGGCCGGGCCCGTGGGGAGACGCGGCGCTCAGGCCGCGCCCGACTTAGAAGTCGTTTTCGAGAGCGACGCGTGCGGCGGCGTTGTCGATCAGCGTCTGCGAGTTGGTCTCGATGGTGGTGTAGGCAGCGACGGCCAGGCCCACGACGGCTGCGGTCAGGACGACCCAGTCGACAGTCACGGCGCCGTTTTCGTCTTTGCGGAAGTTCTTGATGAAGTTGATCATTAGTTTTCTCCGGTCGACCTTTCGGTCGGTCATGTCATGTGCGGTAGGGAGGGCCAGCCGCCATGCGGCCGGGCCCGTGGGGAGACGCGGCGCTCAGGCCGCGCCCGACTTAGAAGTCGTTTTCGAGAGCGACGCGTGCGGCGGCGTTGTCGATCAGCGTCTGCGAGTTGGTCTCGATGGTGGTGTAGGCAGCGACGGCCAGGCCCACGACGGCTGCGGTCAGGACGACCCAGTCGACAGTCACGGCGCCATCTTCGTCTTTGCGGAAGTTCTTGATGAAGTTGATCATGGTCTCTCTCCGTAGATATCTTGCTTTGCTTTCAGCGACCGTCTTGGGCGTTGCGGGCCTCTCTCACCTTGCCCTGTCCCTCGTCGGTATGAACTTATTAAGCAGTTGGTTTGGGGCGAGAGTGTGGCTCGAATGGATTGATTTTGCAGCCGGGCCGGAATCCTTGTGAATTATGAATAACAGTATGATTTATATGAATAACTTCCCGCTCTCCAGATGCCGAAAGAGTTAACTCCGGCTTCGGAATGCCGCGTTTTCAAGGCGCTGGTTCGGCCTTTCGCAACACTGATGGATAAATTGCACGGATTGTGCGAGACTGTGGAAAAGTCGGACCGAAACACGGGGATCGAGCAGGCCCATGGTCGTCAGAACACTATCGTGCGCCGCTTTTGCGGCTGCTTTGTCCTGTGCGCAGGGCGTGCAGGCACAGGATGCGGCCGGGGCACCGGTGCAGGATTTCACTTTCAAGCGGGTGACACCGCCGAAGGCTGGCGTCAAGAAGCGGATCACCGTCCAGATCGCGCCGCGTGCCAACCCGGCCGTGGCACCGCCACTGCCCACGGCACCCGCGACGGCGCCGACCGTGGCCCCCCAGGCCGCCGCCGCACTGGCGGCTGTGCCGTCGGTCCCGCTGGGCAGCTATTCCTGGTTCTGGAATGCCGTTTCGCCAGAAGCCTCGGCCACCGGCCCGGGGAGATTGGCCCCCGCGCTGGCCACGCTGACCAAGGGACCCGAAGGGCAGAGCGTCGGCGGGCCGCGCCTGCAATCGCTGCAGGACATCGCGCAGGTCCACGGGGTCGATCTTTTGCGTGAGACAGTGGGCACACGGGTCTCTCCGGCCTTCGCCCTGGCGGTGATCGCGGTGGAGTCGGCTGGTGCGCCAAGGGCGCAGAGCAAGGCGGGCGCACAGGGGTTGATGCAATTGATGCCGGCCACCGCCCAGCGGTTCGGGGTCAAGGATGCCTTCGATCCGGTGCAGAACATCCGCGGCGGGGTCGCCTTTCTGGATTTCCTGATGGAGAAGTTCGAGGGCGATCCGATCCTCGTGCTCGCCGGTTACAACGCGGGCGAGAACTCCATCGGGCAGCACGGGGGCGTGCCGCCCTATGCCGAAACACGGGACTACGTGCCGAAGGTGCTGGCAGCCTTCCAGGTCGCCAAGGGCCTGTGCATGACGCCGCCCGAGTTGATCTCGGACGGCTGCGTGTTCCGGGTGATGTCGCAATAAGCGGTTCCGTCCCGGACATGCACTGGGACCTCGCCGGGATCAGCTGCGCAGGACCGCACCCGGGTTCATGATGCCCTTCGGGTCCAGCGCCGCCTTGATCGCCCGCATCGCGGCGAGCTTGGCGGGGTCACCATAGCGTTCCAGGTCATCGACTTTCAGCCGCCCGATGCCGTGCTCGGCACTGACGGAACCCCCGAGTTCATGCACCAGGTCATGCACGCATGTCTTGATCGCGTCCCGCTGTTCGACATGGTCGGCCTTTGTTCGACCCGGGGCGGGGAACACATTGTAATGCAGGTTGCCATCGCCTGCGTGACCGAAACAGTTGATGCGCCAGTCTCCCAGCCGGGCCAGCGCGGGGCCGGCCCGCGAAATGAACTCGGGGATGGCGCCAAGCGGGACTGAAATGTCGTGACTGGAGACGGCCCCCACGAGGCGGTTGGCCTCGGACATGTGCTCTCGCAGCGTCCAGAGCGACTCGGACTGGGCGAGTGACTGGGCCACGATACCATCGGTGACAAGACCTGCCTCATGCGCTTCGGCAAAGAGGGTTTCCAGGGCCTCGGCCGGGTCTGCGCCGCGTCCAAGGCCGATGTCCATCAGCACGCACCACTCTGGTGGTGTGTCCCAGGGTTGGCGCAACTCGGGCAGTTTCTCGGCCAGGAAATCGAACCCGGTGCGGTGCATCAACTCGAAGGCGCTGATCGTTTCGCCCAGTTGGCTGCGGGCCAGCGCCAGTAGGTTGAGCGCCGCCTCGGGTGAGGGGACCGTCAACAGGGCCGTGCCGGTGGCCGCGGGCCGAGGCGCCAGTTTCAGGCTGGCCGCCGTGACGACCCCCAACGTGCCCTCGGCGCCGATCAGCAGGTGGCGCAGGTCATAGCCGGTGTTGTCCTTGCGCAGCCGTTTCAACCCGTGCCAGATCGACCCGTCGGGGAGCACGGCCTCTAGCCCCAGCACCTGATCGCGGGCATTGCCGTAGCGCAGGGTATTGATGCCGCCCGCATTGGTTCCCAGCAAGCCGCCGATCCGGGCGGACCCTTCGGAGGCCAGGGACAACGGAAACAGACGGTCCACGTCGGCGGCGGCACTCTGGACATCGGCCAGGATTGCGCCGGCCTCGACCACCGCGGCGTTTTCCTGCGGGTGGATCGCGCGGATGGCCGACATGCGTTCCAGCGAGACGATCAGAGGCGCGGGGCCGTCCGGTTTCAGCTGGCCCCCGACAAGGCCGGTTCCGCCCCCAAGCGGGATGATCCCGACGCCGTCTTCCGCACAGGTCTGAACGATCTTGGATACCTCCTCCGTCGAGCGGGGCAGGGCGATCCATTCCGCCGTGCTGGTCCAGCGTCCACGCGGTTCTTCGCGGTGTCGGGCTTCTGCGGGACGCAAGGTGTCATCGGGCAGACGCGCCGAAAGGCGCTGGATAAAGGCGTGATCGGCGGGCGCAAGCGGCATTGCTTCCTCATTCTTTGGATGCCCGCATTTGTGGCACGCGGGTCAGAAAGGGGCCAGCCCCTCGCGCTGTCCGAAGTATTTGCCGCCCAAAGAAGACAGGATCAGTCCGGATCGGTCAGGTAGCGTGGCTGCAGAACGATGACGGTGGGCCTTCGCGGCAGATCGCGCAGCGATATCTCGAGTGTCGCATCGCTGCGGCGGTCGATCTGGAAGGTGTCACTGACATCGGCTAGGAACCGTTCCAGCGCGTAGCCGGAAAACCAGTGCATCGGGATCACGATCGAGCTTTTCAGCCTGTCAACGATGCGTTTGACCGTCGAGAGCGGCATTGTCATGCCACCGTCCACAGGCACCATCAGCACATCCGCCCGTCCGAGCGCGGCGTATTGCCGGTCGGTCGGCTCGTGGTGCAGGTGGCCGAGATGAGCGATGCAGAGCCCCTCGACCTCGAAGATGAAGATGGAATTGCCGTTCGGCTCGTTCCCGCCATAGGCCGAGCGGATGTCGGTCGAGACGTTGCGGATCAGCATCTCGCCCAGGTCCAGGTAATGATCCACGCCTTCGCCAAAGACGTCTCCCCATCCCCGCAGGACGTGGGGGATGGCCGGATCAACGGCATTGGTCCAATGGGTCGTGTGGGCGTGGTTCATGGTGACGATGTCGGGGATCAAGCGCGTGGGTCCGATATGTCCATTGTAGTCGGTCACCGCCTCCAGCCCGCCGCGTGTCTGGATCAGGAACGAGGCATGGGCGATGTAGTGGATGCGGACGCTGTATTCGGGGATCGGCGCGGTCCAACTGGCCTTGTGCAGGTATTCGATTCCCGGGGCCGCGTCGGCGATGGCGATACAGTGCGAAGGTCGGCGCTGTTCCTGAGCCTGTAACAGCGTGGCAGTCAGGAAAAGAAGGGCGGCGGCGAGGCGGATCATCGGGCGCTCCTGTCGGGTGACGTCCCGGAAAGGGTAGCGCGCGCGGACCGCTGGCCAAATTCACAATTTCGCCGGGGCGGTCCGGTCAGTGCTCGGGGATGCTTTTCTGCGCATCCGGGTCATGTTTCACGGCGTCTAGCCGACCTCGGTCCGGCCACGCCTGTCAGACCGCAGCGAAGCATAGAGCACATGGGTCCGCCAGCGGCCATTGATCTGCAGGTAGCTTTGCGCCACGCCCTCGTACTTGAAGCCCGACTGCTCCAGCAACCCTCGCGAGGCGACGTTCTCGGGCAGGCAGGCGGCCTCCATCCGGCTCAGCCCCATCTTCTCGAAGGCCTGGTGCACCATCATGGCGATCGCTTCGGACATGTAGCCACGCCGGGTGTAACGTTCCCCGATCCAGTAGCCCAGCGTGCCGGCCTGTGCCGGGCCGCGCCGGATGTTGTCCAGCGTGATCGCGCCCAGCAGAGCCTGGTCTTCGCGGCGGATCAGGAAGAGCGGCAGCGCCGAGCCGGTGCCGATGGAGCGTGAGGCCCAGTAGACGCGGTTGGTAAAGGCCTTGCGCGTCAGGTGGTCGGACGACCACGACGGCTCCCAGGGGGTCAGGAACTCGCGGCTTTCACGGCGCAGGTTCGACCAGGTGGTGAAATCGGAATGCACGGGCGGGCGCAGCGTCAGGCGCTCTGTCTCGAGCTGGACCTTGCGCCGGAACGCCAGCATCATGCCGCTCGGCGTGCCTGCAGCTCGGCGAGCGTGGGGGCCTCTGCGACGGGGCCGTAGAGCGCCATCGCCGCGGCGGCTTCGGCGGCCTGTGCCTGGGCAAAGCGCAGCACGTCCTCGCGTGTGACCGCATCGATCTTGGCCACTGTGCGTTCGATATCCGGCACCTCTCCCCAGATCTGGACCATGCGGGCACTGCGCTCGGCCCGGGACGACGGGCTTTCGAGGCCCATCAGCAGGCCGGCCTTCATCTGGGCGCGGGCGCGTTCGATCTCGGCGGGGCTCATGTCCTCGGCGCTGCGCTTCATCTCGTCCACGGTCAGCGTAATCAGTTCCGGCATCTCGGCGCCCGAGGTTCCGGCGTAGATCGTCGTCATGCCAGTGTCGGCATAGGCGCCGTTCTGGGCAAAGATGGTGTAGCAGAGGCCGCGCTTCTCGCGGATTTCCTGGAACAGCCGCGAGGACATGCCGCCGCCGAGGGCCACGGAATAGATCTGCGCGGTGTAGAAGTCGGGATCGCGATAGCCCGGGGCCTCGAAGGCCAGCGCCAGGTGCGCCTGTTCGAGGTCCTTGGTCCGGCGCGTTTCGCCACCACGGAAGCGGGCGGGATCGGCCCCGAGGGCGCTGCGCGGGACCATGTCGCCAAAGAGCGCCTCGGCCTGTTTGACCAGCGCGTCGTGATCCACCGCGCCCGCCGCAGAAAGGATCATCTGGTCCGGCCCGTAGTGCTCGTTCACGAAATTCGCCAGGTCGCCCCGGTCGAATCCCTGGACGCGCGTGGCTTCGCCCAGAATGGTGCGGCCGATGGGCTGGTCCGGATAGGCCTGTTCCTGCAGCCAGTCAAAGATCACATCGTCGGGCGTGTCATGTGCCTGGCCGATTTCCTGCAAGATGACATGGCGTTCGACCTCGATTTCCTTGGGGTCGAAAACGGGCTCTCGCAGGATGTCGGCGATCACGTCCACGGCCAGCGCCACGTCCGGTTCCAGAACGCGTGCGTAATAGGCCGTGACCTCGCGCGAGGTATAGGCGTTGATATAGCCGCCCACGTCCTCGATCGCTTCTGCGATCTGCAGGGCACTGCGGGTCCTGGTGCCCTTGAAGGCCATGTGTTCCAGGAAATGCGCGATGCCGTTCTGTTCTTCGCGTTCGTGTCGCCCTCCGGCAGTGACCCATAGTCCGACCGCGGCGCTTTGCAGCCCCGGCATGTTTTCGGTCACGACGCGCAGTCCGTTGGAAAGGGTGGCGATCTGGACGGTCACTTGGCGATGCGCTCCTGGATGAGGGTTTCTAGGGCGGCGAGGTCGTTCTGTACCCGTGTCACCCGTTCCGGACGCTCATACAGATCGGCCATGCGATTTGGAAGAGGGGGGCGGATCCCGCTGGCCTTTTCCACGGCGTCGGGGAACTTGGCCGGATGCGCGGTGGCGAGCGTGACCATCGGCGTCGCGGGGTCGCGCTGCGCCTCGCCCACGCGGACACCCACGGCGGAATGCGGGCACAGCAACTCGCCCATCGTGGCATGGGCGGTTCGGATGGTGTCCAGCGTGTCTTCTTCGGACACGCGGGCCGAATCGAAATGCTCTCGCAGGGCTTCCAGCGCGCCCTGGGACACCTTGAAGCCACCGGCTTTCAGTTCGTCCATCAGTTGCGCCACGGCGGCACCGTCGCGGCCATAGGCGTCGAACAGCGCGCGTTCGAAGTTGCTGCTGACCTGGATGTCCATCGAGGGGCTGATCGAGGGATGGACCTCGGAGGTCTTGTAGTCACCCGTGGACAGGCAGCGGTGCAGGATGTCGTTCTGGTTGGTGGCAACGACCAGCCGGTCGATGGGCAGGCCCATCTTCTTAGCGATGTAGCCGGCAAAGATATCACCGAAGTTGCCAGTGGGAACGGTGAAGCTGACCTTGCGATCCGGCGCGCCCAGGCTGACGGCGGCGGAGAAATAGTAGACAACCTGTGCCAGCACCCGCGCCCAGTTGATCGAGTTCACGCCCGCCAGCCGTACGCTGTCGCGGAACTCGAAGTGGTTGAACATGTCCTTGAGCCGCGCCTGGCAGTCGTCGAAATGCCCGTCCAGCGCCAAGGCGTGCACATTGGCCTCGGCCGGGGTGGTCATCTGGCGGCGCTGCACCTCGCTGACGCGGCCATGCGGGAACAGGATAAATACGTCGACGTTGTCCAGCCCCTTGAAGGCCTCGATCGCGGCCGATCCGGTATCGCCCGAGGTCGCGCCGACGATTGTCACACGCTCGCCGCGGCGTTCCAGCGCCTCCTGGAACAGCTGGCCGATCAGCTGCATGGCAAAGTCCTTGAAGGCCAGCGTCGGCCCGTGAAACAGTTCCAGCAGGAAATGCCCCGGAGCCAGTTGCACCATCGGCGCCCGCGCGCCGTGGCCGAACCCGGCATAGGCCTTGGCGATCAGGTCGGCAAAGACCTCGTCGGTAAAGCCATCGCCCACGAAGGGGCGCATCACGCGAAAGGCCGTTTCCTCGTAGCTGAGACCATGCAGGGCGCGAATGTCGTCCGCGCTCATCCGGGGGATGGTTTCGGGGACATAGAGGCCGCCGTCCCGCGCGAGACCGGACAGCATCGCCTCTTCGAATGTCAGCGCAGGCGCCTGTCCGCGGGTAGAGATGTAACGCATGTCAGGCCTCCCTGCCTGTTTTCAGCCGCCTGATCCAGACGCCTGTCATGATGAGCCAGACCGCGGCGAGCGAATACCACGTGATGGCGTATTGCAAGTGATCGTTGGGAATGCCGCTGGTGTCGACGGGCAAGGGCGTCACACCCTTGTCGGCGGGCGACATTGTTCGTGTCACGACCAGCAGCGGTTCGGTGTCCAGTGCCTTTGCCATCGGGGCTAGATCGCGCGCAAACCATGTATTGTCCGCCGGATCGTTGTCGGGGGTCGAAGAATTGCGGTCATCGGGCCAGTGCAGGTTGCCCGTCACCTCCGCCGGTCCGGCGTAGCGCGTTGCGTCCTTTTGGTCGACGGGAACAAACCCGCGATCGACGAGAACACGCCGCCCGTCCTCGGTCTGGAATGGTGAGATCAGGCGCCAGCCCGCGCCGCGCTGCTTGACGGAAACGAGCACGGCCAAGGTCTCGGCGCCAATCTCTCCGGTCAGGGTCGTGGGCTGATAGCGCTGCGCCTCGGGATCGATCATCCGGGGCAGGGGCTGGGGATCGCCAGTGATGGTGGTTTCGATCTCGTCCAGGATCCCGCGTTTCCAGTCCAGACGCTGCATTTGCCAGGTGCCCAGCCACAGCAGGATGGCAATGCCGGTCAGGCCGATCAGCAGGGGGGCGATGTAGCGTCTCAAGCGGGGCTCCGGAAACGTGAAAGGCGCGCCCGGATCGGGCGCGCCTTGGTGTACCTTCTGGGCCGTGAGGTTCAAGGCCTGATATACGACGGGGTTTACCCCGCCGCACCTTCAGCCGCCCCAGATGTAGACAGCGGCGAAGAGGAACAGCCAGACCACGTCGACGAAGTGCCAGTACCAGGCCGCTGCTTCGAAGCCGAGGTGGTTGGTTGCGGTAAAATGGCCGCGGTAGACACGGATCAGGCAGATGAACAGGAAGATCGTGCCGATGATGACGTGCGCGCCGTGAAAACCGGTCGCCATGAAGAAGTTGGCGCCGTAGATGTTGCCGCTGAAGCCGAAGGCTGCGTGGCTGTATTCATAAGCCTGGAAAAAGGTGAAGATCAGGCCCAGCAGGACGGCGATGATCAGCCCCGACTTCACGTCCTGACGGTTGTCCTCGTGCACCAGGGCGTGGTGCGCCCAGGTCGCCGCCGCGCCCGAGCAGAGCAGGATCAGCGTGTTGATCAACGGCAAGTGCCAAGGATCGAAGGTCTCGATGCCCGCGGGCGGCCAGACGCCGTCCACGGCGGGCGAATTGCCGTCGGGATCCATCGGGTACATGGCGTGTTTGAAGAACGACCAGAACCAGGCAAAGAAGAACATCACTTCGGACATGATGAACAGGATGAAGCCGTAGCGCAGGCCGATCAGAACGACCGGCGTGTGGTCGCCGACCTGGTTTTCGGTCACCGTGTCCGACCACCAGCCGAACATCACGTACAGCACGCCGACGAGGCCGATCAGGAACATCCAGGGACCGTTGCCGTGGAACAGCAGCACCGCGCCGAACAGCATCACGAAGCCGGCGACCGACCCGAGGAAGGGCCAGATAGAGGGGTTCAGAATGTGGTAGTCGTGGTTCTTTGCATGCGCCATTGCGGTTCCCTCGTTAGGCGTTAGTTCACGGACGCTTTCGCGTCTTTTTGGGCGTCGAGCGCGGCCTGCGTCTCTTCGGGCAGGTCGATCTCGTAGAAGGTATAGGACAGCGTGATGTGGTTGGTGTGCTTGGCGTCCCGGTCGGTGACGATCTCGGGATCGACGAAGAAGCTCACCGGCATCTGCACGCGTTCACCGGGCATCAGCACCTGTTCGGTAAAGCAGAAGCATTCGATCTTGGAAAAGAAGGCGCCGGCCTCGTAGGGGGCGACGTTGTAGGACGCCTGCCCGGCGATGGGCCGGTCGGTGGGGTTGTAGGCCTCGTAAAAGGCCAGGCCTTCCTCACCGATGCGGATCTCCATCTCGGTCTGCATGGGTTTGAACTCCCACGGCATCCCGCGTTCCCTCGAGGCATCGAAGCGGACCTTGATGGTTTGGTCCAGCACGTCGCCGGCGGCCACGGCCACGTTGGGCGTGCCGCCAAAGCCGGTCACACGGCAGAACCAGTCGTAAAACGGCACGGAGGCCCAGGCGAGGCCCCCCATCAGGACGACGACGCCGACGGTTTGGTAGACCGTCTTAAGCTTGCCATCAATTGCCATCAGTCACTCCCTGTTGCTGTTGCATCTGGAAGTCCCCCCGGGTGACTTTCACGACGGTCAGCCCGAATATTATCGCTATGAATGCTGCCAGCACCAGACCGACGCCGATGTTTCGACCGCGGCGGCGCTTGTGCAGCTCGTGTTCCTTGACCAGGCTCATCCCCAGACCCCCATGCGATCCAGGCCCGCGTCCACCAGGATCGCGCCGAAATGGGCGAAGAGGTAGAGCAGCGAGAGCTTGAAGAATTTCTTTTCCACCTTGTAGCTGTCCGCTTCGGCCTGCGCCTCGTCACGGCGCGCGATCTGCACGGCACCTTTCAGGAACAGGGCGTTCAGCAGCAGCGAGGTGCCCAGGTAGACCGGGCCGCCAACCTGGGTAAAGCCCAGCCCGATGGCAAAGATGGCCAGCAGCACGGTGTAGACGAGGATATGACGGCGGGTCGCGCGGCGGCCGTGGGTCACGGTCAGCATCGGCACGGTCGCGTTGTCGTAGTCCATGCGGACAAAGAGGGCGAGTGCCCAGAAGTGCGGCGGTGTCCAGAGGAAGGTCAGGCAGAACATCAGGACAGAGGCGGTCGAGATGTCGCCGGTCGCGGCGGCCCAGCCGATCATCGGGGGAAAGGCCCCGGCGGCGCCGCCGATCACGATGTTCTGCGGCGTCAGCCGCTTGAGCCACATCGTGTAGATCACGACGTAGAAGAAGATGGTGAAGGCCAGCAGGCCCGCCGCCACCCAGTTGGTGGCGAGGCCGAGGAAGACCACGGCAAAGACCGAGAGGGTCAGGCCGATGGCCAGCGCCTCGTCCCGCGACACCTTGCCGGCGGGGATCGGGCGCTTGGCGGTGCGTTTCATCACCGCGTCGATATCCGAATCGTACCACATGTTCAGGGCGCCCGAGGCGCCGCCGCCCACGGCGATGAAGAGCACCGCGCAGAACCCGATGAAGGGATGTACGCCGACCGGCGCGGCCAGCAGGCCGACAAAGGCGGTAAAGACGACAAGCGTCATCACCCGCGGCTTCAGCAGGGCGAAGTAATCGCCGAACTGGGCCTCGTTCTCGTAGGGGCTGGCGTGCAGGCTGGCGTCGCTCATCTCGGGTCCCTGTGGTCAAAAGATGCGCCGGACGGGCGCACCTTGCAGGTTTGGCATTGGATGGGTTCGTGAACCCATCCGGACTCAGTTGGTCAGGACTTCGCGGACGTCGGTATAGCCGCCCTCGTCGATGGACCGCTGCAGCCAAGCCTCGTAGGCCTCTTCGCTGACGACCTTGACGGTGATCGGCATGTAGGCGTGTGCGATGCCGCAGAGTTCGGAACACTGGCCGTAGTAGACGCCCTCTTTCTCGGGGGTGAACCACAGTTCGGCCAGACGGCCCGGGACGGCGTCCTGTTTCACGCCGAAGGCGGGGATGGTCCAGGAGTGGATCACGTCCGCGCCGGTCACCTGCATCACGACGGTCTTGCCGACGGGCAGGACGATCGCGGTGTCGGTGGCCAGCAGGAAGTCGCTCTTTTCGTAGCCCGCGTCGACCAGTTGCTCCTCGACTTCCGGGGTCATGCGGTTGTCGCCGCCGGTGGCGGGGGAGCCGATCATGTAGGCATCGTAGACCAGGTCGGTGCCGACATATTCATAGCCCCAGTACCACTGGTAGCCGGTCACCTTGATGGTGATGTCGCCTTCGGGGATCTCCTGCTGCTTGAACAGCACCGGCAGCGAGAAGGCGCCGATGAAGACGAGGATGACGATCGGGCCGATTGTCCAGGCCACCTCGAGCGGCGAGTTGTGGGTGAAGGAGCTGGGGTTCGGGTTGGCCTTGCGGTTGAACCGCACGTAGATGAAGGCCATCAGGGCGACGACCAGCAGGCAGATGGCGGTGATGATCACCAGGATCATGCCGTCCAGCCACTGCAGATCGGCCGCCAGTTCGGTGGCGGCGGGCTGGAAGCCCATGCCACCGTCGTGGGGTTTGCCCACGACGGGAAGGTCCTGCGCCAGTGCCGGCGCGGCGATGAAGGCGCTCAGAAGGCCCAAAAGCATCGGTTTGCTTTGCATGTCTCACCCTGATCGGTTGCGAGTGTGGTCGGACAGGAGGAACGCCGCGTCGGACACGGCAGTTCACGCACCTCCCATTGCGTTCTGTCTGTTTAAAATCATATTCTGGAATGCCGGGAAAGCTCGGTCCTTGCGGCAAACCGCCGCTTTTTCTTGATCCAGATCAATCCGGAGGTGCCCATGCCAGCCGCTCCCTTCCGTCCGTTCGAGACCCATCTCGACCTCGATGCCACCTCTGCTCTTGTCCGCGGAGCGCTTGCCGGGGCCGAAGATGGTGAACTGTTCATAGAGCGCGCCCGCTCCGAGGCACTTGTTCTGGATGATGGGCGGGTCAAGACCGCCAGCTACGATTCTTCCGAAGGCTTCGGCCTGCGTGCGGTGCGCGGCGAGGTGGCGGGCTATGCCCATTCTTCCGAGATCAGCGAAGCGGCGCTGAAACGTGCTGTGGACACGGCGCGGCTTGCCATCGGTGATGGCGGCGGGATCATGGCGCCACCGCCTGCGGGCACCAACCGGCACCTGTATTCCGATGCCGACCCTATCGAGGGGGCCAGTTTCCCGGTGAAGCTTGAAACCCTGCGCGAAATAGATGCCTTCACCCGCGATCTCGACCGTCGCGTCGTGCAGGTGACCGCGACCATTGCGGCCTCATTGCAGGAGGTGACGATCCTGCGTGCCGACGGAACACTGGTCTCGGACATTCGGCCGATGACCCGGGTCAATGTCTCGGTCATCGTCGAGGAGAACGGCCGTCGCGAATCCGGCACCGCTGGGGGCGGTGGGCGCGTCGCACTGGACGGGCTGCTGGCACCGCAGGACTGGCAGGCCAAGGCGCGCGAGGCTTTGCGCATCGCGCTGGTCAACCTCGAGGCGGAGGCGGCCCCGGCGGGTGTCATGGACATCGTGCTTGGCCCCGGCTGGCCGGGCATCCTGCTGCACGAGGCCGTGGGCCACGGGCTGGAGGGGGATTTCAACCGGAAGGGCTCGTCCGCCTTTGCCGGTCTGATGGGCCAGCAGGTCGCCGCGAAGGGCGTGACGGTGCTGGACGATGGCACGATCCCGGACCGTCGCGGATCGATCACCGTGGATGATGAGGGCACGCCCTCGGGCAGGAATGTTCTGATCGAAGACGGCAAGCTGGTCGGTTTCATGCAGGATCGGCAGAACGCCCGTCTGATGGGTGTCGAGCCGACGGGCAACGGGCGGCGTCAGAGCTATGCCCATATCCCCATGCCTCGGATGACCAACACCTACATGCTGGGCGGCGATTCGGATCCCGCGGACATCGTGGCCGATCTCAAGGACGGCATCTGGGCCGTAGGCTTCGGCGGCGGACAGGTGGACATTACCAATGGCAAGTTCGTCTTTTCCTGCACCGAGGCGTACCGCGTCAAGAATGGCAAGGTGGGTGCCCCGGTCAAAGGCGCGACGCTGATCGGTGACGGGGCAAACGCGCTGAACCGTATCCTTGCGCTGGGGAATGACATGGAGCTGGACCCGGGCATGGGCAACTGCGGCAAGCAGGGCCAGTGGGTGCCGGTGGGCGTGGGCCAGCCGACGGTGATGATCGGGGGGTTGACGGTTGGCGGGGCGCAGGCCTGAAGCCTGGCGGCACCCTCCCTGTAGCTGACGCAGGTGCTCCGGCGGGGCCGGAGCGGCTTGCCCAATCGGCGCCGGGCAGGCCACCGATCACATCAAGAGTCGTTCCGAAACAGTGGATTACACGAAATCATGCAGGTGACCCTGCGCGATTCACCTATGGTTAACCACTCTGGCGCTATCACTGGTCCTGCAAGAAGACGGGGCCAGGATGCGCGACGAAAGCTACTCTTCCACTCACCCCCCACTCCCACCCACCACGGAAGATCATCGTGTGGATTGGCTCCGTCTCTTGCGCTCGCGTCGCGTGGGGCCGACGACCTTCTGGAGATTGATGAACGAACACGGCAGCGCCGCCGCGGCGCTAGACGCCTTGCCGGATGTCGCCCGCGCCGCCGGTGTCGAGAAATACCAAGCCTGCCCGCGCGGTGTGGCCGAGGCGGAACTCGCCGCCGGGCACCGCGCCGGGGCCTGGCTGCTTTGTCGTGGAGAGCCGGGGTATCCTTTGGACCTTGCCGAACTGCCGGACGCGCCACCGCTGCTTTGGGGGATCGGCGACAAGTCCGCGCTGCGGCGCCCGATGATCGCGCTGGTCGGCGCGCGCAGCGCGTCGTCGTTGGGCACTCGCATGGCCCGGCGCCTGGCCGAAGGTCTTGGAGAGGCCGGGTTCGTGGTGGTGTCCGGTCTAGCCCGCGGGATCGACACCGTGGCTCATCTCGGTGCCCTGCCAAGTGGCACAGTGGCCGTCATGGCCGGTGGTGTCGATGTGCTTTATCCGTCGGAGAATACGCGCCTGGCCGACGACATTTGTCAGCACGGCGGCTGTCGGCTCAGTGAACAACCGATGGGCCTGCAACCGGTGGCCCGGCATTTCCCGACGCGAAACCGGATCGTCTCCGGCTTGTCACGCGGTGTCGTCGTAGTCGAGGCTGCGGCAAAGTCGGGGTCACTGATCACCGCGCGCACAGCACTTGATCAAGGGCGCGAGGTGCTGGCGGTTCCCGGGCACCCGATGGATGCCCGCGCCAGCGGGTGCAATATCCTGATCCGCGACGGCGCACACCTGATCCGCAACGTCGAGGACATTCTCGAGGCACTGCCGCCATTGGAAACGCCTCGTGCCACGGATCAGCCCGCGCTGGACTTGCCGGAACCGACATCAAGCGCGAACCAAGGGGAACGGCCGCCCCAGCGTCGTGAACCGGCTCGGAAAGATCAGGACGGAAACGCGGCCCTCCGCAAGGCCGCGGCACTGCACCAGCAGATTCTCGACCGGCTTGGTCCCTCTCCCTTGGCCGAGGACCAGTTGATCCGCGATCTGGGCGCGCCCGCGGGCAAGGTCTCGCCGGTGCTGACCGATCTCGAACTGGACGGACGTATCCGCCGCCAGCCCGGCGGGTTGTTGTCATTGGTGGTGCGGAACTGACCCCGGGGTCAGCAGACCTCCGGAATCACCGGCCCCCAGGCGGGGCAGAAGGTGGGGTCCGACCACCACACATCCGTGGCACCTATGGCGTGCTGGACGGCGACCCAGGTCGACCCGGAGCGCTGGTACAGCACCTGGATGTCCGGCCCGCCCCAGTCAAAGGGATTGTCCCAGCCGGGCCGCATGGGGATCTCTTGCCGCGTGATCTCACGTCCGCCGGGACGGACCGGATGAAGGCTGGCAAAACCCACGTCGCCGCTGACCCGCAGGTCCGAGACGACGAAGATGACCGGTGCCCCGAGGATCCATTCCGCGTGCGGCCTGATCGCATCCATAAGGTCGGCGCGCAGGGCCGTGCCGCGCGCGGGCTCTTCCCATGCGTTGGCCGACAGAGGCGTGACGGCCAGCGCGATGGCGGCCAGGAAAGAGGCAAATCGGGTCATGTCACTCGCTCCGGTAAATGTGGTGAACGTAGCCGAAAACAGAGCGGCGCGGAAAGCGGCATCGCCAGCGTCACGGCGCCCCGGATTGACAAATGCTTCTTGCGCACCACATCTTGCGCCGCCATACGCGGCTCAAGACAAGGCCTTCGTAAGGCCCGAAAGAAATTTAACGAGGTAGCAGAACCCCATGCCCGTCGTCGTCGTCGAATCCCCTGCCAAGGCCAAGACAATCAACAAGTATCTGGGATCCGACTACACCGTTCTGGCATCCTATGGCCACGTCCGTGACCTGCCGCCCAAGGATGGTTCGGTCGATACGGATCATGATTTCGAGATGAAGTGGGAGATTGCCAACGATTCGCGAAAGCACGTTGCGGCAATCGCTGAGGCGCTGAAATCCGACGACGAACTGATCCTCGCCACCGACCCCGACCGCGAGGGGGAGGCGATTTCCTGGCACCTCAAGGAGGCGCTGACCAAGCGCCGGTCGATCAAGAAATCCACCAAGGTCGAGCGGGTCACCTTCAACGCCATCACCAAGCAGGCGGTCAGCGAGGCGATGAAGAACCCGCGCGACATCGACGCCCCGCTGGTCGAGGCGTATCTGGCGCGCCGGGCGCTGGATTACCTCGTGGGTTTCAACCTGTCGCCGGTGCTCTGGCGCAAGCTGCCGGGCGCACGTTCGGCGGGACGGGTCCAGTCGGTCTGCCTGCGCCTGATTGTCGAGCGCGAGATGGAGATCGAGGCCTTCAAGCCGCGCGAATACTGGCAGGTGAAGGCCCAGCTGACCACGCCGCGCGGCCAGAGCTTCGAGGCCCGCCTGACCAGCCTCGCTGGCAAGAAACTCGACCGTTACGACCTCGCCAACCTGACCGACGCCGAGATGGCTGTCAGCGCTGTTGAAAAACGCGCACTGAAGGTCTTGTCGGTCGAGGCCAAGCCGACCTCGCGCAATCCTTCCGCGCCCTTCATGACCTCTACCCTGCAGCAGGAGGCCAGCCGCAAGTTCGGCATGGGGGCACGCCAGACCATGAACGCGGCGCAGCGCCTGTACGAGGCCGGGCACATCACCTACATGCGGACCGACGGCATCGACATGGCGCCCGAGGCGGTCATGGCCGCGCGCGACGCGATCAAGGATCGTTACGGTGTGGAGTATGTCCCCGACAGCCCGCGCATGTACAAGAACAAGGCCAAGAACGCGCAGGAAGCCCACGAATGCATCCGCCCAACGGACATGACCAAGGATGCCGGGAGCCTGCGCCTGTCCGAGCCCGATCAACGCAAGCTGTACGACCTGATCTGGAAGCGGACGCTGGCCTGCCAGATGGCGGCGGCGCGTCTTGAACGGACCACGGTCGAGATCGGCAGCGACGATGGCCAGGTGGGTCTGCGCGCGACTGGCCAGGTGGTCCTGTTCGACGGGTTCCTCAAGATCTACGAAGAGGGGCGCGACGAGCCCGTCGAAGATGACGACAAGCGCCTGCCGCAAATCATGCAGGGCGAGGCCGCCAAGTTCGACGCGGGCGCCCTCAAGAGCGAACACGCGAAGGCGGTCGAAAAGGCGGTGGGCGAGGCGCGCAATGCCGTCATGTCCGATGACGGCGCCACGCTGGCCACGCAGAGCTTTACCAACCCGCCGCCGCGCTACACCGAGGCGACGCTGGTCAAGAAGATGGAAGAGCTGGGCATCGGACGGCCTTCGACCTATGCCTCGATCGTGACCACGATCCAGGAGCGGGAATACGTCCGCAAGGAGCAGAACCGCCTGATCCCCGAGGACAAGGGCCGGATCGTCACGATCTTCCTGCTCAACTTCTTCAAGCGCTACGTCGAGTATGATTTCACCGCCGCGCTGGAGGATGAACTGGACAGCGTGTCTGCGGGCAACGAGGACTACAAGGACCTGCTGGCCAAGTTCTGGCGCGACTTCAGTGCTGCGATTGCGGAAACGTCCGAGTTGCGCATTTCCGAGGTGCTGGACGTGCTGGACGAGGCGCTGGCGCCGCAGCTTTACCCGCCGCGCGAAGATGGCAGCGATCCGCGTATCTGTCCGAAATGCGGCCAGGGGCAACTGCACCTGAAAACCTCGCGTACCGGCGGATTCGTCGGCTGCGGCAACTACCCGGAGTGCACCTACACCCGCCCCATCGCGGGCGAGGGCGCCGAGGGTGAGGAACGCCTGCTGGGCGAGGATGCCGGGGACGAGATCTGGCTGAAGGCCGGGCGTTTCGGGCCCTATGTCCAGCGCGGCGAACCGACGCCGGAGAACAAGAAGCCGCCGCGGGCCTCGCTGCCCAAGGCGCGCGGCCAGTTCCTGCCGGGCTGGGAGCCGGACGGCATGACTCTGGAAAAGGCGCTGACCCTGCTGACACTGCCGCGTGAAATCGGGATGCATCCCGAGGGCGGCGTGGTCAAATCGAACCTCGGTCGCTTTGGTCCCTTCATCATGCACCAGAAGCCCGACGAGGAAAAACCGGTCTACGTCAACCTCAAGGAATTCCAGGAGGTTTTCGAGATCGGCATGAACCGGGCGGTGGAGATGCTGGCCGAGAAGCGTGCAAACCCTGGACGCGGCCGCGGCGCGGCGGCCAAGCCGTTGCGGGAACTGGGGGATCACCCGGACGGCGGCGCGCTGAGCGTCTACGAAGGGCGCTACGGGCCTTACGTCAAGTGGGAGAAGGTCAATGCGACCCTGCCCAAGGACACCGATCCCAAGGAGATCACGCTGGAGGCGGCTGTCGAATTGGTGAACGAAAAGGCAGCCAAGAGCGGCAAGAAGAAAGCCGCGCCCAAGAAGGCCGCCGCCAAGAAACCTGCCGCCAAGAAGAGCACCGCGAAAAAGAGCACGGCCAGGAAAACTGCTGTCAAGAAAGCGGCCGGCGACCAGGGCTGAAGACGGATTTCGTCAACTGGATGTGATTGGTGCTGCGTCGCGGCGCAGAGTAAGGCTTGCCTGGAAAAACAGGCAAGGAGAGCATCATGAGCAATGGAATGTCCCGCCGCGGCCTGCTGATTGCGGGCGGCGCAGCACTGGTAGTGCCAGCACGGGCCCGGGCCGAGGTGCGCGAAGAGGCCGAGGTCGTGCGCCGCAACATCTCGAGCTTTTCGAGCCAGGATTGGCGCGACCATTTTGACGAGCTCGGCGTGGGCTGTATCGTCTGCGACACCGCCAGCCGCGCGCTCCACTACTGGAACGAAGATGGAAGCGATTATCGCGTCTACCCGACTTCGGTGCCCAAGACCGACGAGTTGACGAAACGCGGATATACCAAGATCGTGCGCAAGAAGGTGGCGCCTTCCTGGACTCCCACACCGTCGCAGATGGAACGCTTTCCGGATTGGCGTCCGGTTGAAGGTGGCGCGCCCGACAACCCCCTAGGCACGCATGCGCTCTATTTCGACTGGCCCGCCTACCTGATCCACGGCACCCATGACACGCGCAAGATCGGGCGTCCCTCATCGGACGGTTGCATCGGCCTGTATAACGAGAAGATCGCCGAGCTCTTCGAGATCACTCCGATCGGCACACAAGTGCGGCTGATCTGATGTGAGCGCTCTCATCCCGGGCTTCCGTTGACATCTTGCTGCAGGGCGGCGAAAACCTCCTGAAATCCGAAACCAAGGGAGGCAACTGCCATGAAGAAGGTCTATGGCTCGGCGGCAGAGGCGCTTGACGGCGTTCTGCACGACGGGATGTTGATTGCCGCGGGGGGCTTTGGCCTCTGCGGCATTCCGGAGCTGCTGATCGATGCCATTGTCGAAAGCGGTGTGAAGGATCTGACCGTGGCATCCAACAACGCCGGCGTCGACGGGTTCGGTCTGGGCAAGCTGCTCGACACCCGCCAGATCAAGAAGATGATGTCCTCATATGTGGGGGAAAACGCCGAATTCATGCGCCAGTACCTGTCGGGCGAACTGGAACTGGAATTCAACCCCCAAGGCACTCTGGCCGAGCGCATGCGCGCCGGCGGCGCGGGTATCCCGGGTTTTTACACCAAGACCGGCTACGGCACGCAGATCGGTGAAGGCAAGGAGGTCAAGGTCTTCAACGGGGAACACTACATCCTCGAGGAAGGTATCTTTGCCGACCTTTCGATCGTGAAAGCGTGGAAGGCCGACGACACCGGAAACCTCGTGTTCCGCAAGACGGCGCGGAACTTCAACCCGCCGGCGGCGATGTGCGGCAAGATCTGCGTGGCCGAGGTCGAGGAAATCGTGCCGCGCGGCTCGCTCGACCCCGATCACATTCACCTGCCCGGCATCTACGTGCACCGGATCATTCAGGGTGAACACGAGAAACGGATCGAACAGCGGACCGTCCGCAAGCGGGAGGAAGCATAATGCCCTGGGATCGCAATCAGATGGCGGCGCGGGCCGCGGAAGAACTCGAAGACGGCATGTATGTGAACCTCGGGATCGGCATTCCGACGCTTGTCGCCAACTACGTCGGCGACAAGGACATCACGCTCCAGTCGGAAAACGGCATGCTGGGCATGGGCCCCTTCCCCTATGAGGGCGAAGAGGACCCGGACCTGATCAACGCCGGCAAGCAGACGATCACGGAACTGGCGCGGACCTCCTATTTCGACAGCGCGACGAGCTTTGGCATGATCCGCGGCGGCAAGATCGCGGCGGCGATCCTGGGCGCGATGGAAGTGGCCGAGAACGGCGACCTGGCGAACTGGATGATCCCGGGCAAGCTGGTCAAGGGCATGGGCGGGGCGATGGACCTCGTGGCCGGTGTCGAGAAGGTCGTGGTGGTCATGGACCACACCAACAAGCACGGTGACTCCAAGCTGCTGAAGGCATGCACGCTGCCGCTGACCGGCAAGGGTGTGGTCGACCGGATCATCACAAACCTCGGTGTGCTGGACGTGGTCGAGGGCGGTCTGAAGATCGTAGAGACCGCCGACGGCGTGACCGAGGACGAGATCCGTGCCGCCACCGAGGCGACCATCGTCTGATCCCTTGGACCTTACTTTCGAAACGAAGGGCGCGCTCGATAGGGGCTCGCCCTTTTTCTTTGGTGCAAAGAGAAAAAGAAAAAGGGCAGGATCCGAAGATCCTGCCCCAGTCGCTTGCGCCAAGTTCGGGAGGAGAGGCGCAATTATTGTCCGGTGGTGTCCGGATTACTTGGCCGGTGCGGCTTTCTTGGCGGTGGTCGTCGCCTTGTTGGCCGTCGCGGTCATCTCGTCGGTGGCCTTCTTGACCGCCGCGGTCGCGTCTTCGGAGTAGTCCTTGCCGGCTGCCATCAGCAGTTCGACGGTGTCCATCTGAACCTTCTTGGCGATCTCGGCAAAGGCGGCGGTGTTCTCAGCCGCGATTTCTGCCTGTGCCGATGCAAATTCGGTCATCGCCTTGGCGTAGTCGGCGGGCTCTGTCTTGGCCTTCGACATCTCGGTCATCTTGGACAGGGTGTCCTTGGTCCAGGAGGCCGACAGCTCGGTCGATTTCTTGGCCGCTTCCAGTGCGACGCCGGACAGCTTTTCGCTCAGGGTCGCGGTGGTCTTGAAAGCGTCGTCCATAGCTTTGGTGTCGACGGGGAATGCGCCCATCATTTCTTTCATCATGGCGGTGATATCGTCGGTCTTTGCCATCTGTCTTGATCCTTCTTCCAATGTTGCGCCGTCTCCGGCGTGCTGCGTTCCACTGACCCGAAGATGGATGCTGCGGCGCAGCATTTCAAGATTTTTCTGCTGCGATGCAGCGAAGATTATGTCGCACCCCCTGTCGCAGGGGGGAGACGACGATCGGCAAGTTTCTGTCAGGCAAAGAAAAAGGGGCAGGATCCGAAGATCCTGCCCCAGGAAATTGCGCCAAATTTGGGAGGAGAGGGCGCAAAATCGTTCGGTCGTAACCGATTACTTTGCCGCGGCGGTTGCCTTCTTGGCGGTCGCGGTCATCTCGTCGGTGGCTTTCTTCATGGCCGCGGTTGCGTCCTCGGAGAAATCCTTGCCGGCTGCCATCAGCAGTTCGACGGTGTCCATCTGAACCTTCTTGGCGATCTCGGCGAGGGCTGCCATGTTTTCGGCTGCCACTTCGGCCTGACCCGATGCGAAATCGGTCATCGCCTTGGCGTAGTCGGCCGGCTCTGCCTTGGCTTTCGACATGTCGGCCAGTTTGGACAGGGTGTCCTTGGTCCAGGTTGCCGACAGTTCCGTCGACTTCTCTGCGGCTTCCAGAGCAACCGCCGACAGTTTTTCGTTCATGGTCGCGGTGGTCTTGAACGCGTCTTCCATGGCCTTGGTGTCCACGGGGAATGCGCCCATCATCTCTTTCATCATCGCGGTGATGTCTTGGGTCTGTGCCATCTCAGTCAATCCTTGTCTCGTGCTGCCTTGGGCCCGCCCCATCGCTCAGCAACTGACGAGAATATGCATGCTGCGACGCGGCATTACAAGAAAAAATTCTGCACCGCAGCATGCCGCTGACAAGTCACTGGTTTTGTTGGGCGGCCTTCAACTTCACATAGGTCCCGGGAGCGGGCGCAAGCGGCTCATAGGCCGAATCGCCAGGCTCGCGCGCGGGGACCTTCTTGCCGGACCGTTTGCGCAACCAGCCCTCCCAATGCGGCCACCACGACCCTTCGCGGAACTCGGCGGTCTCTTTCCAGGCATCGAAGTCTTGCGACAGGTCGTCGTTGACGAAATGTCCGTACTTGCCCTTGGAAGGGGGATTGACGATCCCGGCGATATGGCCGGACTGGCCCATCACGAAATGCTTGGACCGTGATCCCATCATCTGCACACCGCGATAGACGTCGCGCGCCGCGGCAATGTGATCGGTCTCGGCCGCGATGGACATCAGGGGCACATCCACGTCCTTGACGCTCAGCTTTTCCCCGAAAAGTTCGAACGTGCCTTCGGCGAATTCATTGCGCTGGCAAAGCCCGCGCAGGTACTGGCTGAACATCCGCCCCGGCAAGTTCGCCCCGTCGCCGTTCCAGTACAGAAGATCGAAGGCGGGCGGAGTTTCCCCCATCATGTAGGACCGGATCGCCGGGCCGTAGATCAGGTCGTTCGACCGGAGAAAGGAAAAGGTGCGCGCCATGATGAAAGAGGGCAGGATGCCTTCCTGGTCGATCTCCTGTTCGATCCCGTCGGCAAAATCGTCCTGCAGGAAGGGCGTGAACTCTCCCTGGTCGCTGAAGTCGGTCAGCGCGGTAAAGAATGTGGCCGATTTCACCGACTTGTCGCCACGTTTCTTCATCAACGACAGGGTCAGGCTGAGCGTCGTGCCGGCGATGCAATAGCCGACCGCGTTGACCTTGTCGGTGCCGCAGATCTCCTTGGCGACCTCGATCGCCTTGAGGAAGCCCTCGTCGACATATTCCTCGAGCCCGACGTCGCGGTACTTGCCGTCCGGGTTGATCCAGCTGACGACGAAAAGGGTATAGCCCTGGTCGATGACCCAGCGGATCAGGCTGTTCTGCGGTTTCAGGTCAAGGATGTAGAACTTGTTGATCCAGGGCGGGAACAGCACGACGGGGGTCTCGTAGACCTGTTCCGTCGTCGGACTGTACTGGATGATCTCCATCATCCGGTTGCGATAGATTACCTCGCCCTGGGCGGTGGCGATGTTCTCGCCGATCTCGAAGGCGCTGTCATCGGCCAGCCGCACCACCAGTTCACCATTGTTGGCCTCGAGGTCGCTGACAAGGTTTTCCAGCCCGCGCACCAGGCTTTCGCCCTCGGTCTCGACCGCCTTCATCAGTGCGTCGGGGTTCGTGGCCAGGAAGTTGGTCGGCGCGAACATGTCGACGATCTGCTGGCTGAAATAGCGCAGACGCCGCTTTTCCTTTTCGTCCATGTCCTCGATCGCGTCGATCGCGTCGCGGATGGCGTTGGCGTTGATGAGGTACTGTTGCTTGACGTAGTTGAAGTACGGGTGACTGTCCCAAAGCGGATTCTTGAACCGCTTGTCGCTGGGCCCCGGGTTCTCGGGGGCGGTCAGCTTGCCACGGGCCAGCTGTTGTTGCGCCTCGACAAAAGTGGTGACGGTCTTGCCCCAGAAACTGACCTGCTGCTCGATCAGCTTTGCCGGGTTGGTCATCCATTCCTGCATGTAGGCCTGCGCGGCCTTGGTGTACAGCGCATGGTCGGGGCCATTCAGCGCCTGTGGCGTCGGATGGCGTCGGGTCAGGGCCGAAACGAGCCGCTTGCTCAGTTCCTCGACCCGCTCAAGGTTCTCCTCCATCCGCGCGCGGCTTTCGCCTGCGGCAACCTCGTTTGTTGTCATTGGAAACAAATCCCCCTATCCTTCGCAACTGCAGAAATACCGTCGTGGGTTTCGGGGGGCAAAGCGACGAATTGGCTCGGGCCTGGGTGCGCGGCAAGCCGCTGACCCCGCGAAACAAAAGGAGTGCTGTCGTGCGCTACATGGCGACGTATGATTTGATGGAAAGCATCCGCAACACCAACGCGTGGATGGGCGCGACGGCGCGGACGATGGCCTCTTACCCGATGTTCTCGGCCTTTCCCAACCCCGCGCTGGAGTGGATGGCGGCATGGGGTGCCGTGACGGAACGCACATTCGAGCGCATGGTGGTCAAGCCCGACTGGGGGATCCACACGTTCACCTGCGAGGACGGCAAGGATCACCTCGTCGACGTCGCCACCGTGGTGGAAAAACCCTTTGGCAACCTGGTCCATTTCAACGTCTCCGGGCGCGAGGAACAGCCGCGGAAGATCCTGCTGGTCGCGCCCATGTCGGGCCACTATGCCACACTACTCCGCTCGACCGTCAAGTCGCTTATCGTGAATTGCGAGGTCTATGTCACGGACTGGCACAATGCCCGCGACATCCCCGTCTCGGCAGGCAAGTTCGATATCGAGGACTATACGCTGTACCTCATGGACTTCATGCGTCACCTCGGCCCCGATACCCATGTGATCGCCGTGTGCCAGCCGGCGCCGCTGACACTGGCCGCAACCGCCTACCTGGCAGAGCTGGATCCGGATGCGCAGCCGCGCACCCTGACCCTGATCGGCGGGCCGATCGACCCTGACGCCACCCCGACCGACGTGACCGACTTTGGCCGTCGCGTGACGATGGGCCAGCTTGAAGAGACGATGATCCAGCGCGTCGGGTTCAAGTACAAGGGCGTTGGCCGCATGGTCTATCCCGGGCTGCTGCAGCTTGCCTCGTTCATGTCCATGAACGCGGACCGCCATTCTGCTGCCTTCCGCGACCAGATCATCCGGGTCGCGCGCGGCGAGGCCTCGGACCACGACGCGCACAACCGTTTCTACGACGAATACCTGGCGGTCATGGACATGCCGGCGGAATTCTACCTGTCGACGGTTGAACGTGTCTTCAAGAACCGCGAGATCGCCAAGAACGAGTTCATCGTGGACGGGCACCGGGTGGACATGGGGAAGATCACCAAGGTCGCGGTCAAGACCGTCGAAGGGGCGAAGGACGATATCTCGGCGCCCGGCCAATGCGTCGCCGCGCTGGATCTCTGCACCGGGCTGCCGGACGAGAAGAAGGCGAGCCACCTGGAGCCGGGGGCGGGCCACTACGGCATCTTCGCCGGCAAGAGCTGGCGCAACAACATCCGTCCGCTGGTGCTGGAGTTCATCGACGCGAATTCGGATATGCCGAAAAGCCCGGCGGCCGTGCCCGTGAACCTGGCCGATCACCGCTGATCGCTCCGTGATCCGATTGTGCGCGCCTGCGGGCGCGCGCTTTTCCCGTCGTCCTTGCGCGGCAAGCGCGCCGTTCTCCGATAGGGGCGCTGCTCCCGCGCCTGCGGCGCTCCCCCGGAGGTATTTGCGGCCCGAAGAAGCCTGAAGAGCGCCCGGCGTCAGAGGCCCTCGAAGGCGCAGAGGGCATGTACGTCCATGTCCATCGCTTCGAGCCGCTGGCGGCCCCCCAGTTCGGGCAGGTCGATTACGAAGGCACAGCCGATGATCTCGCCGCCCAGCCGTTCGACCAGCTTGATGCCGGCCTCGGCGGTGCCGCCCGTGGCCAGCAGGTCATCGACCAGCAGTACCTTTTCCCCGGCCTCGATGGCGTCGTCGTGGATCTCGACCACCGCCTCGCCGTATTCCAGCTGATATTCCTCGGAGATGACCGCGCCGGGCAGCTTGCCCTTCTTGCGGATCGGCACGAAACCGGCCGAGAGCTGGTGCGCCACGGCGCCGCCGAGGATGAAGCCGCGCGCCTCGAGGCCCACCACCTTGTCGAAGCGGACCCCGGCATAGGGATGCAGGAGCTGGTCGATGGCCATGCGAAAGCCGCGCGGGTCGGCGAAGAGGGTGGTGACGTCCCGGAACATGATCCCCTCGTGCGGGAAATCGACGATGGTCCGGATGTAGTCCTTGATCTCTGTCTTGCGCGGCATGGTAGGGTCCCCGGTTGAAACGCCCGCCTGCGGTAGCGCGGCAGCGGCGGGCTGTGCAAGTCTTCTGCCCGCAGTCGTCCTTTCAGGCGCGGCGCAGTGTTGCCGTCAGCACGCCCATTCCGATCAGCGTGGCGCCGCCCGCCCGGGTCAGCCAAGCCAGGATCGACGGGCGCTGGATCATGCGGCGCAGCCGGTCGGCGGCGAGCGCATAGGCAAGGGCGTTGAGCGCCGCGAGGGTGACGAAGGTTGCCACCAGGATTGCAAACTGCGGCAGCAGCGGCGCCTGGGGCGTCACGAACTGCGGCACGAAGGCGATGAAGAAGGCGATGCTTTTCGGGTTCAACGCGGTTACGGCCAGATTGTGAGCAAAGACGCCGCGCGCGGTCACGCCGCTGTCGGGCAGGACCAGCCCTTTTTGCGGTGCCGAGCGGATCAGCTTTATCCCCAGCCAGACGAGGTAAGCGGCGCCGACCCATTTCAGCACGGTGAACAATGTGGCCGAAGCGGCGACCAGAGCGCCGAGACCCGCCAGCGACAGGCTCATGGCGATGAAATCGCCGCTGGCGACGCCCGCCGCAGAGGCAATGGCCACCGAGCGCCCCTTGCTGAGGGCATAGGACAGGACCAGCAGCACGGTGGGCCCCGGGATCAGCAGGAGAGCGGTGGAGGCGGCGACAAAGGCCAGCCAGAGCTGAAAGTCCATGAGGTTACTCCCGTGGCGGATAGTGTCGGCGCAGGGCCTTGAGATCCTGGGGACCGAGGTCCTTGGATTGATTGTCGTCCTGCGAGAAGATCGACTTGCCGAGGTAAGCGGGATTGCGGATGTCCGTCAACAGGCCCAGGGCCTGGGTCAACTCCTCGATCATGGCGGATTCGTAGTGGCGGATGTCCAGACGCGTGCCAAAGATGATCCGCGCGCGCTGGATCACATGGGTGTCGCTGCGTGACCAGACGATGACCCGCGCGCCGGTCACCGTCATGCCGTCGACCCCCTTGATCCCGGTGCCGCTGAGCGGCGCGGAGCCATCGGTGTCGACCAGGTAGATGCGGATGTCGGCCTCGGCCCCCGGGGCGACTTCGCGGAGCGAGATACCGGCGCCGGCACGATTGATGTACTGGATGGCCCGTGTCAGAGCCGCGCGGGCACGTTTCTGGCGTCCGCCGAGGAAGGCGCGGTCGATCCGGGCGATCTGGACCCGCAGGGGCCGCTCCGTGGGCCAATGGACCATGTCCTTGCGACAGGCTTCGCCCGGAGGGGCGGCGCAGGCGACGAGGCGGTAGAAATCCTCGTCGCTGAGCGGGCCGTCGGTTTCGATATAGTCGACTGCACCCGTCGCCGCGCAGGGCAGGGCGAGTGCCAGCCAGAAGAGGGCAGGTCGCAGCATGGCCAGGCGTCAGTTGCCGCCAAGCATGCGGCCCGCGACCGCGTCGAGCTTGGCCAGTAGCGCGGGATCGCGTTTCTCGGGCGCGGTGAGAAGGGCGTATTCCAGGGCGCGGTCGCAGCCATGCGGGCAGGGCGCGCGTTCGGCGCCCAGCAGGGCGGGCAGGCGGCGGACCATTTCGCGCCCCTTGTCGGCATTGCCGGTCAGGGTCTTGATGATGTCCATGATGTCGACTTCGCCGTGGTCGGGGTGCCAGCTGTCATAGTCCGTGACCATCGCGATGGAGGCGTAGCAAAGCTCGGCCTCGCGGGCGAGTTTTGCCTCGGGCATGTTGGTCATGCCGATCACGTCGCAGCCCCAGCTTTCGCGGTACATCGTCGATTCCGCAAGGGTCGAGAATTGCGGCCCTTCCATCGCCAGGTAGGTGCCGCCCTTGTGGACGGTGATCCCGGCCTCGCGGGCTGCGGTGAAACAGGCCTCACCGAGGCGCGGGCAGGTGGGATGGGCGACCGAGACATGGGCGACGCACCCGGTGCCGAAGAACGATTTTTCACGCCCGAAGGTGCGGTCGATGAATTGGTCGACGACAACGAAATCGCCCGGTGCCATCTCTTCGCGGAAGGAACCGCAGGCGGAGACGGAAATCACGTCGGTGACGCCGATCCGTTTCAGCGCGTCGATGTTGGCGCGATAGGGGACGGTCGTCGGCCCGTGGACGTGGCCGCGGCCGTGGCGCGGCAGAAAGGCCATCTTCACGCCCCCCAGCGTGCCGGTCAGGATCTCGTCCGAAGGGGTACCCCAGGGGCTTTCCACCGCCTGCCATGCCGCGTCTTCCAACCCGTCGATGTCATAGATGCCCGACCCGCCGATCACGGCAATCATCGTTTCCGTCATGTCAATTCCCCGTCCTTGCCCGGCGCCCGGTGTTTCGCTTTGCCCGAAGTGTGCCGGATGCGTGTCCGAGGGCAAGCACCCGAGCGGGGTTTCGTGATACAATCCCGCCGGTGTTGCCTCTGTGGGATACCGGGGCGCCGCGGTTCGGCAGGATACGGAAGTATTCCGTGCATCTTTGGTCCGGTTCGGCTATTAGGCCCTGAATCGCGAACATGCTGCGATGCGGCGTTAGCGGCCACAGGCTGCCCGATGCTGCGCCCAGGAAAGGACCCCCGATGAAAAAAGCTCTCTTGGCGCGTTTCGCCAACCGTGTGGAATTGCCCGACCTGTCCCTGATGCCGGACGAGAAACTGACGCCGGGCCGATGGCGGATCGAGCTCTTGGCGGGTCTGACCGTGGCGCTGGCACTGGTGCCCGAGGCGGTGGCCTTTGCCTTTGTCGCCGGTGTGCACCCGCTGGTGGGGCTTTACGCCGCTTTCCTGGTGGGACTGGTGACGGCGCTGATTGGCGGACGACCGGGCATGATCTCTGGCGCGACCGGGGCGCTGGCGGTGGTCATGGTGGCGCTGGTGGCGCAGCACGGGGTCGAATACCTGTTCGCGACCGTTGTCCTGATGGGGATCCTGCAGGTGATCGCCGGGGCGCTGCAATGGGGCAAGTTCATCCGTCTGGTGCCGCATCCGGTCATGCTGGGGTTCGTGAACGGACTGGCGATCGTCATCTTCCTGGCCCAGCTGGGCCAGTTCAAGGTGCCGGGAACAATGGAAAATACCGGTCACGGCATGGGCGGCGGCGAATGGCTTTCGGGGATGCCGCTGTACCTGATGCTGGGGCTGACGGTGCTGACGATGGCGATCATCTGGGTCATGCCCAAGATCAGCAAGGTCGTGCCTGCACCGCTGGTCGGGATTGTCGTGGTGGCGGCACTTGTGATCGGGTTCGGACTGGACGTGCCGCGCGTGGGGGACCTCGCCTCGATCCAGGGCGGGCTGCCGCCCTTCCACATTCCGGCGGTGCCTCTGAACCTCGAAACGCTTGAAATCATTCTGCCTTACGCGGTCATCCTCGCGGCGATCGGACTGATTGAATCGCTGCTGACCCTGAACCTGGTCGGAGAGATCACGGGCAAACGCGGCGGCGCCAGCCAGGAGTGCATCGCGCAGGGCGCGTCGAACATCCTGACCGGGTTCTTCGGCGGCATGGGCGGCTGCGCGATGATCGGCCAGTCGATGATCAACGTGAAATCCGGCGCGCGGACGCGGATCGCGGGCATCGCCGCGGCGCTGTTCCTGCTGATCTTCATCCTCTTTGCCGCGCCGCTGATCGAATTGATCCCGCTGGCCGCGCTGGTGGGGGTGATGTTCATGGTGGTGATCGGGACGTTTGCCTGGAACTCTTTGACAATCCTCAGGAAAGTCCCGCTGATGGATGCCTTTGTCATCCTGCTGGTGACGGTCGTCACGGTGATGGAGGACCTTGCCGTCGCGGTTGTCGTCGGTGTCATCGTCTCGGCCCTGGCCTATGCCTGGAACAACGCGCGGCGCATTCACGCCAGGACCCGCGAATCCCATACCGACCTCGGCGCCAAGGTCTACGAGATCCAGGGGCCGCTGTTCTTCGGCTCGTCCGACGGGTTCATGGAATTGTTCGACGTGGAAAACGACCCGGACGTGGTGATCGTGGATTTCAACGAAAGCCGGGTTGTCGACCAGTCGGCGCTGCAGGCGATCGAGGCGATCGCGGGCAAATACGAGGAGGCCGGAAAGCGGATCAAGCTGCGCCACCTGAGCCGGGATTGCCACAAGCTCTTGACCAAGGCCGGGCACCTGATGGTGGATAGCGACGACGACCCGGACTATGAACTGGCGGTCGATTACAACGTCCGAACGGGTATCCTGGGCGGGCACTGAGGCCGGGCGGCACGCTGTACGTTTTGTACAAAACGTACGCCGTTTTCAGCATTTTGTACAAACCGGCAAGGTTTCGTTAAGGGCGCCCGTGAAAGGGCGCCCTTTTCCGTTTCAGCCGGCGTCTGCCGGTGCCATTTGCTGCAATGCAGCGACGTCCCTGGCCTCCAGCGCCGGACGGGCCCGGGCAACCAACTCGGGCGGCCAGTCCCACCAAGCCAGCGAATTGAGCACCTCGACCTCTTGCGAGGTGAAGCGCATCCTGACCACCTGCGCCGGGTTGCCGGTGACAACGGCGTAGTCGGGCACCGTGTCGCGCACCACCGCGCCCGCGCCGACGATGACGCCGTTGCCGATCCGTGCACCGGGCAGGACCAGCGCGCCATAGCCCAGCCAGACGTCATGGCCGATCACCGTGTCGCGGCTGTCGGGCTGGTAGCCCAGCATGGTCGACGGGTCGAAGACCGCGAAGGGAAAGGTGGTCACCCCGTCCGTCGCGTGATTGGCCGAACTGCCGATGAACCGGACCCCGTGGGCGATCTGGCAGTACTTGCCGATGTGCAGCCACTCCTGGCTGAAGGGGAACAGGTAGGGGGCGAGCCGTGCCGCCCAGTCCTCGGGCGGGTCGAAGTCCGAGGCATAGGTGTAGTCGCCCACCTCGAACCGCGGGTGGTCGATCACGTTTTTCAGGAAAACCGTGCCGCGATGCGGGGTGCCGTCGGGCAGGATGATGGGAAAGGCCGCGTCGGCTGCGGGCAGGGAAGGACCCGGCATGGATGGATCAGGCATGATGCCTCCTTTGAACTCTGGGAAAATGTCAGGGGTTCAAAGGGTCTGGTCCATCACTGCCTCCATCGTTGAGAGGTCTGGATAGCACGTCCGGCGCCGGAATGCGAGAGGGCGGGGCCATGCGGATCCGCATGGAGGGCATGCGGGGCGGAAGTTGCTGTCGCTGCGACGAGTGCACGTCACGAACCGGTTGGTCGGCGCGGACCTTCGCGGTTGGTTGTATGATTGTCGGCAGTGCGGACAATCCTGACTTTCGCTGCGAATGCGCCAATGTCCACCTGCTATTCAATGTTGCTCTATTCGTAGTTCTGTTTCGTCGGGCAGAACTTAGCCAAAGCAGAGATTTGTCGTTTTTCGCAACCCGCAATACCCCATCGCGATAGCTTCGCCATCGAAATATTGGCCTCGCGCACAATCCCGGCGTTCTTCTTCGTAACTTTGATTATTCCAGGGCCGTGCCGGGCAACTGGCCGAAGCGCCAACGCAACTGTTTTGGACAGCGGGACAACGGTTAAGCCGTTGGCGGCACACTTGATCGCACTTCCAATGATGAAAGCCTCAACATTATGGCTTGCCCTCAGGAAAACGACACTAAAGTTGCGGTAGAACTCAAGGATCTCAGGTTCTATCATGCTATTCCGCGCTGAAACGACGGTGTTGTGCTTCATCTCAGTGAAAAAGGTTTCGTCTTGCGCAAGTTCAGCGGGCATCGGACCCAATAGTTTTTCAACCTCATGAACGGCTTCTTCGATAAACCGATGGTCGCGATCGTGAACGAAGTCCGGTGAACGCCAAAATTGTCTATGTAAAACTTCGAAAAAAGCATCTTTCGATGAGGGATCCAGTCTCGGGTAGATGCCCTTACTGACCATGCTTATCATCTTGTCTGTATTGGCTTTCCAATCGTCGTCTAACCGCCCAAATGCCTTTTCCAGTTCATCATGCGATGCATTTCCATCCTTGAAAGTGTTGTCGTTTCGGATCTTAAAAACTGACTTGGTGTTTCGCGGCAAAACTCCGCGACCCTCTTCCGAACTGAAATGCCAGAGCTTTCCGTTTTTGGCTTTGAAACGGTTCTGGACGGATTGAGCCACGAAATGATGTGCCTTAGATCTACCCATCCTTTAAATGCCTTATGCAGACTACCTAAACTTCACACGAAACTGACCTTCACTGCGGTACAGCAAGCTGTCAACAAGGGCTCTTGCCAGCTTTCGCCGCACCCCACGCGAATGACCGCTGTCGGGGAACGAGCGCGACTTTGGCACGCGCGCTCCCCGTCTACAGCTGTTGGCCGCCCGTCGTTATTCCCCCGGGCGCTTCAGTTCGAATTTCTCCCGCACGACGGTGTAGTCGCGATAGCCCATGCGGCTGAGCGGGTTGAAGGTCAGCACGTCGAAGATGCCGTCCTTCAGGCAGGTGTCGCGGATGTGCACGCCGGTCACCTCTCCGAAGACGGCGAAATTCGCCTTGCCGGGCAGTTGCACGATCTGGGTCAGCTTGCATTCCAGGTTCGCCGGGGCCGCCGCGACGCGTGGACAGGCGATGGTCTCGCACTCGGCCTTCTCAAGGCCCGCCTCGGCGAATTCGTCGACATCCTTGCCGAAGAAGGCGGAGGTCGCGTTCATCGCGTCGCGCATCTCGTATTCCACGATGTTGACGCAGAAGACGCCGGTTTCGCGGATCTGGGCGACGCTGTCCTTGGTATCGCCGCGGTCCTCCTTGGCCGAGGTCGAGGAGAACATGACCTGCGGCGGGACGTAGGCAACCGCGTTGAAAAAGGAATAGGGGGCCAGATTGTCGTGCCCGTCGGCCCCCCTGGTCGAGATCCAGCCGATGGGGCGTGGTGTCACGATGGCGTTGAACGGGTTGTGCGGCAGGCCGTGGCCATCCTCGGGACGATAGAACAAGGGCGTCGCTCCTGTTTGCGCGTGGGTTTATCGCGTGATACGCGGCCTTGCGCCGGAATGCACGGGGGCAGGGGGCAGGACTGGTGTTCACGCTTGCACAGGAAACAGCGGACGACTGGTGGGAGGTCGAGGCCCTTTACGACCTCGCTTTTGCGCCGGGGCGCTCGGCGCTGTCGTCCTACCGCCTGCGCGAGGACGTGGCACCCGTGGCGGCCCTGTGCCGCGTGGCGCGGGACGAGAGCGGGACCCTCGGCGGAGCGATCCGCTATTGGCCGGTGCGCGTCGGGGATCACGACGCGCTGCTCCTGGGACCGGTCGCGGTGCACCCCATCGCCCAGGGCGAGGGGCTGGGCGCGGCGCTGATCCGGGACACGGTGGCGCGGGCAGGGGAACTGGGCCTTGCGCGGGTGCTGCTGGTGGGGGATGCGCCCTATTACGGACGCTTCGGGTTCCGGCGTCTGGAGGGCGTCGAGATGCCGCCGCCGACCAACCCGGACCGGGTCCTGGGGCTGGAGCTGGTGCCCGGCGCCTGGGCGGGTGTCGCGGGGGCGGTGACGCGCGCGGCTTGATCGCGGGCCTGTCTGATCCCATCTTTTTGGGGATCGAGGAGGGTCTGGACGTGAGCGATACGAAACTTCCTGTGCGGTCCCACGAGGCGGAAATCGCCGCCCTGGCCAAGCGTTACAATGAGGCCGGGTCCATCGGGATGCAGGTCCTGTCGCTGATTGGCGGGCAGGCGGGCAACCTGCTGGAACGGCTGCCGGACCATGCCAAGGACCGGCTGGAAGAGGCGACGCGGCGGGCGCTGACCGTGGCGATGCAGGCGGCGCAGCAGTCGCGCGGCATGGTGCCGGACCAGAAGGGCTGGCTGAACACGGCGCTTGCCACGGCGATGGGCGCGGCGGGCGGATCGGGCGGTTTGCCGACGGCGCTGGCCGAACTGCCGGTCACGGTGACGGTGCTGTTTCGGGCGATCCAGGGGATTGCAGCGGAATACGGGTTCGACCCGAATGATCCGGAGGTGGCGCGGGAATGCCTGACGGTCTTTGCGGTGGCGGGCCCGCTCGAAGAGGATGACGGTGCCGAGATGGGGTTCCTGGCGGCACGGGTGACGGTGACCGGCGCGGCGGTGCACAGCCTGATCGCGCGGATCGCGCCGAAACTGTCCGTCGCGATGGGGCAGAAGCTGGCGGCGCAGACGGTGCCGGTACTGGGCGCCGTGGCGGGGGCGGCGACGAATTACGCCTATACCAGCTATTACCAGCAGATGGCGCATGTGCATTTCGGCCTGCTGGCGCTGGTGGAACGGACCGGCCTGCCGCGCGACGAACTGGTGGCCGAGCTGAAAAAGCAGATGGCGGAACCGCGGTTAACGCGGAATTAGGCTTAACCGCGGTATGTGAGTCGTACCGAGGGCGGAAAGTCCCGGAACGAAGCGCCCGTCCCACGAAAGGCCCGGCTTCGCCGAAGGCCGCGCCAAAAGCACAGGGGATAGGGTCTCCATCCGCGCAGAAAGCGCGGGCGGCGCTCTGGCCAGAACGGTAGGGGCGAACTCGTGTAGACAGTCCTGGAACCCGGTCACATGCCGAAGGCTGTGACCGGGTTTTTTCACGGGCTGTCCCCCGGACGCGGGCCCGGTCAGTCGTGCGGCGGATTGCGGCTGGCGTGGATCTCGCGGATGCGGTCCGGCCAGGTCGAGCGGATATAGGCCAGCACCTGCCAGATCTCCTCGTCGGACAGCGTGCCCGCGAAGGCCGGCATACCGCTGGTGAAACTCTTGAGCCCCAGATCGGCCACGACCGCCTGCCCGCCGCGTTTCGTATAGTCGAAGAGATCGGCGTTGGAATGGTGCCAGGTGTGGCCGGTCTCGTCGTGCGGCGGCGCCGGATAGATGCCGTCGGCGTCCGGGGTCTGCCAGTCGGGCTGGCCCTGCAGGTCCGCACCGTGACACGCGGCGCAGTTCTCGGCATAGATCACCTTGCCTGCGGCAATGTCGCGCCCGTCGAGTTCATGCCCCGCAAGGGCCGGCACGGGCAGGAGGGCGAGGACCAGCGCGCGCATCACGCCACCTCGACCCATGTCTTCATGCCCGAGGCCTGATGCCCCAGCATGTGACAATGCAAGAGCCATTTGCCCGGGTTGTCGAAGACCACGAGTATCTCGCGTGTCTCGCCCCGCATCAGCAGGGTGGTGTCGCGCAGGTCGCCCGTGGTGCCGTCCGCGGTCACCTCGTGAAAGTGGTGCCCGTGCAGGTGGATGCCATGCGGAAAGGCGGTGTCGTTGATCAGTCGCAGGCGCGCGGTTTCCCCCCGGTCGAAGCTGGCCCAGGGGGCGTCCGGCAGGCCAGAGACGCCGTTGAAAGACCAGATGTCATCGCCGGCGTGCTGTCCCCCCATCGCGCCGCCCTGCATCCGCAGGGTCAGGCTGCGGGCGGTGTCAGAGGGGGTCGGGCGGTGGCCATCGGGCAGGGCGGCGATGGGTGTGTCGCGTGCGGGCACGGGGGCCTCGCCGGGTTCGAGCGCGCCCATGACAAAGGCCTCTTCGGGGGTGGGAAAGAGAAAACGGACCGTGTCGGTCACGTCGCCGATCACGTCGATGCGCTGCGCCGGGGCGAGCGCGACCCGGGACAGGTCGCGCGGTTCCGGCAGGGGACGGCCGTCAAGCGCCACCACCCGGCCTGCGATCCCGTCGAGCACCAGCGGAAAGACCCGCGCGGTGGCGGTGTTGATGATGCGCAGGCGCAGACGCTGGCCCCGGTGCACCGTGACGTCCGGCAGGATCGCCTTGGCGAAATTGCCCAGCCGCCCGGCATGGGCAAAGTCGTGCATGTTGCCGAAATCGCCCGCCATCTTGCCGGAAGGCTCCAGCCGCCAGTCGTCGAGGATCACGGTGATGTCGTGATCGACATCCGGGGGCGTGGCCTCTTCGACGATGAGCGGTCCGTAAAGGCCGCGCGCCACCTGTTCCCAGCTTTGGTGGTGCGAGTGATACCAATAGGTGCCCGCGTCCGGCGCAACAAAGTCGTAGTCGAAGGTCCCGCCGGGGGCGACTGCGTCCTGCGTCAGGCCGGGCACGCCGTCCATCGCGTTGGCGATGCGGATGCCGTGCCAGTGCACCGCGGTTGGCTCGGGCAGGTTGTTTTCAAGGGCGACCGACAGGCGGTCGCCCGCGCGCAGGCGCAGTTCCGGGCCGGGGGTCGACCCGTTGAAGCCAAAGCCGGCCGTCTGTCCCTCTCCGGCATCGAGGATCTGCGAGACCACGGGTTCCGCCCGCAGGGGATGCGGCGCTGCCCAGGCCATGCGCGGCAGCGCCGAGGCGGCCAGGGTCGTGCCAAGGAACTGGCGGCGGCTCAGCGGCATGGTCACTCCCGGTAGAGGCTGTGGCAGGATTTGCAGGCCTCGCCCAGCCGCTGCACGGCGGGCACGAGGTCGTCCGGTGTCGTAAGCGAATTCGACACGTCCAGCGCGGCGGATTCCAGGGCCTCGGCCTTGGCGGTGAAATCGGCGAAATCGGTCCAGATCGCGGGCTTGGCCTCGGACTTGGGATCGGTCTCGCGCGCCTCGAACAGCGCCGGGGTTTCGGCGGAATGGCGCGCGATGTTTGCCGCGGCGGCCTGCGCGGCGCTGGCGTCGAAGGTCGTCTGCCCCTTGGCCATGCGGCCCAGCACCTTCATCGCGTCACCGATGGATTTCATCGAGTCCATACGGGCCATGACGGCCTGGTTCTGGACCCCGGAATGGGCAAAGGCGGCGGCGCCGGCCAGGATGAAGAGGCCGGCGAAAATCGGTTTGCGCATGTCTGTCCCCGTGTTTGTCGTATCGGGGCAGAGTTGAAGCAGGGGCGGCCCCTGTCAAGGCGCCGACGGGCAACTTGGCGTGAGGGCCACGCGCTCAGGAATTGTCGCGCAGGTATTCCATGACGGCCTGGCGCACCGATTGTTCGCCGCGCATCTTGGATTCCTCGATCACGTCACGGACCTCTTTCAGCGAATACCGCATCAAGAGCGATTTTACCGGGCCGACCGAGGCGGGCCGCATCGAGAGCGAGCGCAGCCCGATGGCCGCCAGGACCAGCGCCTCGATCGGGCGTCCCGCGTCCTCGCCGCAGAAGCTCAGCGGCGTGCCGGTGCTTTCGCAGCGCGCGACGATGTTCTCGATGAAGCTGAGGAAAGAGATGTTCAGCGTGTCGTAGCGGCGGCGGACCAGCTCGTTTTCGCGGTCGGCGGCGAAGAAGAACTGTTTCAGGTCGTTGCCGCCGATCGACAGGAATTCAACCTCTTCGAAGAAGCGCCGCGAGGCATAGGCCAGGCTGGGCGTTTCCAGCATGGCGCCGACCTCGATGCGTTCGGGCACCGGATGGCCAAGACGGCGCTCGCGGGCCAGCACCTTGTCCACCTCGTCGCGGGCGCGGGCGTATTCCTCGTACTGGGCGATGAAGGGAAACATGATGGTCAGCGGGCGGCCATTGGCGGCGCGCACCAGCGCCTGCAACTGCATCCGCATCACCCCGGGGCGGTCCAGGGCAACCCGGATCGCCCGCCAGCCGAGCGCCGGGTTGGGCTCGTCCAGCGATTTCATGTAGGGCAGCACCTTGTCCGAGCCGATGTCGAGGGTGCGGAAGATCACGCGCTTGCCCTGGGCGGCATCCAGCACCTTGGCGTAGATATCCACCAGCTCGGTGCGTTTCGGCATCTTGTTGCGGATCAGGAATTGCAGTTCTGTCCGGAACAGGCCCACGCCCTCGGCGCCGGAGCCGGCCAGAGACGGCAGGTCGGCCATCAGGCCGGCGTTCATGTGCAGTTCGATCCGGGCGCCATCGGCGCTGGTGCATTTCGTGTCGCGGATCGACGAATACCGTTCCTGCGCCTTGGCCTGCATCGCCATCTTGTCGCGGAAGGCGCTGACCACGGTTTCGTCCGGGCGCAGGTGCACGATGCCCTGGTCACCATCGACAAGGATCTGGTCGCCGTTCAGCGCCTCGTTGGTGATCCGGTCGGCGTGGATGACCAGCGGAATCGCCAGCGCGCGGGCGACGATGGCGGCATGGCTGCCGACAGAGCCTTCCTCCAGCACCACGCCCTTGAGCTTGCGGTTGTATTCCAGCAACTCGCCGGGGCCGATGTTGCGGGCGATCAGGATCGGGTTCTCGGGCAGTTCGGCGCCGGTCTGGTTGCCCTGGCCGGTGAGGATCCGCAAGAGTCGGTTCGACAGGTCGTCAAGATCGTGCAGCCGGTCGCGCAGGTAGGTGTCCGTCACCTGCGCCATGCGGGCGCGGGCGGTGGACTGCTCCTTTTCCACCGCTGCCTCGGCCGAGAGACCGCGGGCGATGTCCTCTTCCATGCGGCGCATCCAGCCCTTGGAATTGGCGAACATGCGGTAGGCTTCGAGCACCTGGGCGTGTTCGCCATCGCTGCCGGCGCCGGCCAGCATCTCGTCGACCGAGACGCGCAACTGGTCGACCGCGTCGTGCAGGCGCCGGAGTTCGGTGTCGGGGTCGTCGGCCACCGGGTTGGTGACGACCACGCGCGGCTCGTGCAGCCAGGCATGGCCCATCGCGCTGCCTTCCTGACCGGTGCCGCCCCGGAACAACAGCGACTGCGTATGGCGGGCCTTGAGGGCCGCGCCTTCGCCGACGAAGGCGCCCAGTTCCGTCATCTCGGCCAGGACCATTGCCACGACCTCGAGCGCGTAGACCTCGTCCGCGGTGAACTCGCGCGCCTGCTTGGACTGGACGACCAGCACCCCCAGCTTGGAGCCGAGCCGCTGGATCGGCACGCCGAGGAAACTGGAATAGATCTCTTCCCCGGTTTCCGGCATGTAGCGGAACCCGCGTTCCGAGGGAGCGTCCGCGGCGTTGATCGTCTTGCCGGTGGAGGCGACGCGGCCCACAAGGCCCTCGCCCAGCTTCATCCGGGTCTGGTGCACGGCCTCGGGCTTGAGGCCCTGGCTGGCGCAGAGTTCCAGCGTTTCGTTGTCACGGAACAGGTAGATCGAGCAGACCTCTGTCCCCATGCTGTCGGCGGTCAGATGGGTGATCTTGTCCAGGCGCGCCTGCCCGGCGGCATCCTCGGCCATCGTGTCGCGCAAGCGGCCAAGCAGCTTGCGGCTTTCCGATTCGGTATTTGTCGGCATGGATGTCTTCCCGCGCCTCTCCGGTGGATGCGATCCGGAGCAATAGAGCATTGAGCGCCCCATTGGAAACCGCTTTTCGCGGACGGGGCGAGAATATACCCGCTATGCGTGTGATATGCACTGCCGGATCGGTCGGAAATCAACCGTCCGGCCTGGGTGCGACGGCGCCGGCGTCAGCCAGCCTTGTCCAGTTCGAAGGCATCGTGCAGCGCCTGCACGGCCAGTTCCATGTACTTGCGTTCGATTAGGACGGAAATCTTGATCTCGGAGGTGGTGATGACCTGGATGTTGATGCCTTCGTCGGCCAACACGCGGAAGAACTTGGCCGCGACACCGGCGGCCGAGCGCATGCCGATACCCACGACCGAGACCTTGGCCACGTTGGTATCGGCGACGATGCCGTGGAAATTGATGTCACCCTTGGCCTTGGCCTCTTCCATCGCCTTCTCGGCGCGCGCCACCTGGTTGGTGGGGCAGGAAAAGGTCATGTCGGTGCGGCCCTCGTCCGAGATGTTCTGCACGATCATGTCCACGTTCACCCCTGCCTCGGCCAGGGGAGTGAAGATCGCGGCGGCGATGCCGGGCCGGTCAGCGACCGAGACCAGGGTCATCTTGGCTTCGTCGCGGGAGTGGGCCACACCGGCCACGATATTGCTTTCCATGATCTCTTCCTCGTCGCAGACCAGCGTTCCCGCCGCGTCGTCCATTTCCTCGAAGCTCGACAGCACCCGCAGCGGCACCTTGTAGCGCATTGCCAGCTCGACAGAGCGGGTCTGCAGCACCTTGGCACCCAGGCTGGCCATTTCCAGCATCTCCTCGAAGGCGATCCGGTCCAGCTTGCGCGCCTTTTCGCAGATCCGCGGGTCGGTCGTATAGACCCCGTCGACGTCGGTGTAGATGTCGCAGCGTACCGCGCCGAATGCGGCGGCAAAGGCCACGGCGGTAGTGTCCGACCCGCCCCTGCCCAGCGTGGTGATGCGGCCCTCTGGGCTGATCCCCTGGAACCCGGCCACGACGGCGACCTTCATGCCCTCGGCGAATTTCGCGGTGATGTTCTCCGGCGGGATTTCCTCGATCCGGGCAGAGGCATGGGCCGAGGTGGTTTTCACCGGCACCTGCCAGCCCTGCCAACTGCGGGCGGGGATGTCCATTTCCTGCAGCGTCAGCGCCATCAATCCGGCGGTGACGTTTTCGCCCGAGGAGACCACCGCATCGTATTCGCGCGCGTCGAACAGCGGCGAGGTGTCCTCGACCAGGCCCACCAGCTTGTTGGTTTCGCCGGACATGGCCGAGACGATGACGATCACGTCATGGCCCTTGGCGACCTCGACGCCGACGCGCTTGGCGGCGCGGCGGATGCGGTCCAGCGTGGCGACGGAAGTGCCGCCGAATTTCATCACGAGCACGGACATGGAGGTCCCCCTTCAGATCGCAGGGCGTTTACGCCGCGTTTCCGTCGCGCGCAAGGGCGCTTTGGCCGCAGGTCGGCCGTTGTGGCGATGTCACCGCGGCTCAGCGGTCACGCGGCGTTCGGTGGTCCACCGGGGCCATTCTGCCAGACGCGACCAGCGCCTCGGGCGAGGCGGTGTCCTCGGTCGTCTGGGCGCTGAGTGCCAGCCAGCCCTGCGCCCGCCGCTGCAGCACAAAGCTGGTGATCCACAGGCGGTCCGGACGAGGGCCGCCGTCGGGCGCGGGCTGGCCGGACAGCGTGAACCTGCAACGTACGAGCGCGCTGTCGTCCGACAGCGTGGTGGTTGCGGTCCGGCTGGGGGTCAGGACCGTCCTGGCGAAGGCGGTCCTGAAAATGCGGTCGTACGGTTTGGCGATCGCGGCACGTCCCTGCCAGCACAGCCCGGTGACCGTGATGAAAACCGCGTCTTCGGTGAACAGCGCGGCCAGCGTCTGTCCGCTGCGGCTGTGCCAGGCGGCGGCGAAGGCCGCCGGAAAGCGCGCGGGTTCAAGGACGGGGTCAATAGGGATGTGCGCGGCCATCCCAGGTCTCGAAACAGCCGGTGTGGTCGATGTCCAAGGCGTCGATGCGGTCCACCAGTCCGCGGGCGGCTTCGGCGGGGGTGATTTCCGCCGCCCCGCCGCCCATGTCGGTCTGCACCCAGCCGGGGTGGTAGATACCGACGGCGATGCCCAGCGGTTTCAGGTCCGCGGCCAGGTTGCGGCCAAGGTTCAGCGCCGCCGCCTTCGACGCGCGGTAGATATAGCTGCCGCCGGGCGCGCGGGTGTGCGAGGCCATCTGAGACGAGATGATCGCGATGCGCGGCATGTCCGACAGTTGCAGGTTGGGCAGGAGCGACTGCACGCTGAGGAAGACGCCGGTGACGTTCACGGCGAAACTCTCGGCCCACATTTCCGGCGGGTAGCCGTCGGCGAGGCTCTGTCCCTTGTCCAGGTAGACGCCGGCGTTGCAGATCAGCGTGTCGATGGTCCGGCCTTCCAGCCTTGTGGAGAGGGCGCGGTGCGAGGCCGGGTCCGTGACTTCCAGCGGCAGGTATTCCGGGTGGTCGCGCGCGGTGCCAAGCACCTTGTTGCCGCGCGCGGTCAGGGCGCTGTCCAGCGCCGCGCCGATGCCGCGGTTGGCGCCGGTGATGAGGATCTGCATGGGCGGGCTCCCTGATGTCTGCCCGTTTTGCCTAGCGCAATGGCGCGGGCCGGAACAGGGGTCAGTTGCTCTTGCGCGTGGGGGTAAAGGGCAGTGGTGCGACCTTGATCCCGTCCTCGATCAGCGCTTTGGCCTCATGGCCCTTGGCCTCGCCCCAGATCGGGCGTTCCGGAGCGTCACCGGCATGCATGGCCCGGGCTTCTTGCGCGAACCGCGTGCCCACATAGTCCGAGTTCGCCTCGACATGGGCCTTGAGCGCGGCCAAGGCCTGTTCGGCGGGGTTCGCGGGTTTGGACAGCGGTTTTTCCGGGGCGGTTTCGGGCGTGTCCCCAAGTCCGACGCGGGGCGCCATCAGCGCCTTTTCCACCTTTTCCGTTCCGCAGACGGCACAGGCGACGTGGCCCGCGGCCTGCAGCTTGTCAAAGGCGGATGCGGATTGGAACCAGCTGTCGAACTGGTGTCCGTCGGCACATTTGAGACTGTACTGGATCATCTCCCGGCTCCGGATGGCAATCATATGAAAGATAAGGATAACGCGCGGCGGATCAAGTTCGCTCTGGCGGCGGCAGCTGGGCAAGGATGCTGTCCGCCAGCGCGTCGAGGCTGCTGTCCTGGCGCAGGGCGGCACGGGCCGCTTGGCCAGATTTCTCTTGTTCGGCAGGATCTTGCAGGGCGGTCAGCGCATGGGCAAGCGTTTCTGCATCGGTGATTTCCGGTGCGATGTCCCGCAGCCGCGAAAAGGCGGCGGTAAAATTACGCGTATCCGGTCCGTGGATCAGCGCGGCGCCAAATGCGGCGGGCTCATAGGGGGTGTGTCCGCCCCGGTCGCTGAGCGTTCCACCGATGAAGACCCGGCCCGCGCGGGCATACCAGAGCGGCATCTCTCCCAGCGTGTCGGCCAGGTAGACCTGCGCCGTCGCGGGGTCTTGGCTGCGGCTGCGGCGGGCGACGGTCAGGCCCAGTGCGCGGGCCTCTTCGGCGATTTCATCCGCCCGGCGGGGATGACGCGGGGCGAGGATGAGTTTCAGCCCCGGTGTGTCGCGCAGGCAGGTCTTGTGGGCGGTGAGCGCGACGCGCTCGTCGCCTTCGTGGGTAGAGGCGGCAAGCCAGGTCAAGTGACGGGGCAAGGCGGCGTCCAGCCCTGGATCGGCCACCGGGGCGGGGGGCGTGTAAAAGGCCTTGAGGTCGACGACCGGCCCCCGGGCACTGGCGGGCAGGCCGAGATTGGCCAGCCGCTCTGCGCTTGCGGCATCCTGCGCCGAGGCGAACGCGACCCGATTCAGTGTCCGACCGGCCAGTTTCGGCAGCCGTGCCCAGTTGCGCGCGGTGCCCGCGCTCATCCGTGCGCCCAATAGCAGGACCGGGCCGGGGCAGCTGAGGAACCGGTTTGGCCAGAGCTCGGCTTCGAGCGCGACATGGGCGCGAACCTGCCAGCCCTGCATGATCCGGCGCGTCGGGCCGCGCAGGTCCAGCGGCGCGAGCCGGGCGGTGACACGCGGCAAGCCCCAGCGTTCGGCCAGCGCCACGCCGGTGTCCGTGTTGGCGGTGATCAGCCAGTGCAGGTCCGGGCGAGCGGCGATCAGGCGTTCGAGAAGCGGACGGACAGAGGCAAGCTCTCCGTTCGAGGCGCCGTGCAACCAGACATGCGGGCCGGGAGTGGGCGTGCCGGGCGACAGCCGGGACCGGGCCGCGGAGAGCCCACCCCGACGCAGGACAGTCGCCAGGGTGCCGGTGGCAAAGAGGCTGAGGAGCAAGCGATAGAGAAACACAGGTGATCCGGTCATTGCGCGGGCCAACTGCCCGGACCTGCGGATAGGCCCTGCGACGGGGCCTTGGCAAGAGTGGACGAGATCGGCCCCATATGGCTAGCGGATCCCGGTTTGCACGACGAGAATGCGGAAACTTGCCGGTGTGAGTTTTCAGTGGGTTAGCGGAGGAGACTTTCTGGGGGAACGCCCGCCTTGGTGCGGTGTGCGTTTACAAAATGCAATATTCATTCTTCAGAAGTAGGGCGTTATGGCTACGTTTCTTGTCGTTTCAGGACTTTCTCGACGGCGTCTCCAGCCCGAGTTGGGGTTTGGTGGCGGCGCTCCGCGGCTCTGCTGTACGATCTTGGCGGCGACATTGGGGGTGATTTCCGATCATGTATTTGAATCAACGGGTTGTCCCCTTTTCTTCCTGTGAACCGATGCCTGGCAAGAAACTGCAAGAGATGGCCGGAACAGCGGGAAAACCGATCAGATGTCGCTTGGTCAGGTTTTCAATTCAAAAACAGATGTTTGCGCGGCGCTTCTCACAAGTTTCGTTTGGCGTGAGTGCCGCCACGAAATTTCGCCGGGCCCTTGCTCTCATCCAACTGGTAACTTGATCGCCGCAGCCAAAGGCCATGCACCGGCCCGCGAAATGTCGAACCTGGGGGAATGGTGCTGCTGGAGAGAATTGAACTCTCGACCTCTCCCTTACCAAGGGAGTGCTCTACCTCTGAGCTACAGCAGCAGCGTGTGGCGGGCCTCTTAGACCGGAAATTCTGACCGCGCAAGAGGTCGAATTGAAAAAACCGACAAAGCTTTGCCGACTGCCCTGCCTCAGGCTGGACCAGCAATCATGGCTGAGGTACACCCGCGCCATGAAGCAGGATGATAAACGGCGGGGCCAAAGTGGCAATGACGGCAGGGATGCGCGGCTCAAAGCGGCGCTGAAAGCCAATCTTGCGCGCCGCAAGGCCCAGGCCCGGGCGCGGCAGGACGCCGCAGAGCCCGCTGCACCAGAGAATGGCGACACGCCGGGCGAGGAATAGGACAGGCATGGATTCGATTGTTGTGACGGGGAACGGCCCGCTGGCCGGGGAGATTCCCATCGCGGGCGCCAAGAACGCCTGCCTGACGCTGATGCCGGCGACACTGCTCAGCGACGAGCCGCTGACGCTGACGAACGCGCCGCGCCTGTCGGACATCCGCACGATGACGCTGCTGCTGCGGTCGCTGGGCGCCGAGGTGTCGACCCTGGCCGATGGCCGGGTGCTGGCCATGTCCTCGCACGGCGAGATCACCCAGCGGGCGGAATACGACATCGTGCGCAAGATGCGCGCCTCGATCCTGGTGCTGGGCCCGCTGCTGGCGCGCGAGGGCTATGCCGAGGTGTCCCTGCCCGGAGGCTGTGCCATCGGCGCGCGGCCCGTGGACCTGCACCTCAAGGCGCTGGAAGCGATGGGCGCCGAGATGGACCTGCGCGACGGCTATGTGCACGCCAAGGCGCCGGCGGGCGGGCTGCGGGGCGGCATCGTCACCTTTCCCTTCGTCTCGGTCGGTGCGACGGAAAACGCCCTGATGGCGGCGACGCTGGCGAAGGGGACGACCGTTCTCAGGAATGCCGCGCGCGAGCCGGAAATCGTCGATCTGGCGCGGTGCCTGCGGGCGATGGGCGCGCAGATCGAAGGCGAGGGATCCCCCGAGATCACCATCCAGGGCGTCGACCGGCTGGGCGGGGCGACCCATGCTGTGGTGACCGACCGGATCGAACTGGGCACCTACATGCTGGCGCCGGCGATCTGCGGCGGTGAAGTGACCTGCCTCGGCGGCAAGATCGAATTGGTCGAAGCCTTCTGCGAAAAGCTCGACGCGGCGGGGATTTCGGTAGAGGAAACCGAGGCCGGCCTGAAGGTCGCGCGCCGCAATGCCCGCGTGTCGGCGGTGGACGTGACCACCGAGCCTTTCCCGGGTTTCCCGACCGACCTGCAGGCACAGATGATGGCGCTGCTGTGTACGGCCGAGGGCGTGTCGGTGCTGGAGGAGAAGATCTTCGAGAACCGGTTCATGCACGCGCCGGAGCTGATGCGCATGGGCGCGCAGATCGATGTGCATGGCGGCACGGCGACGGTGACCGGGGTCGAGCGGCTGCGCGGCGCCCCGGTGATGGCGACGGACCTGCGGGCCAGCGTTTCGCTGATCCTGGCCGGGCTGGCGGCCGAGGGCGAGACGATGGTCAACCGCGTCTACCACCTGGACCGAGGCTATGAGAACGTCGAGGACAAGTTGTCGGCGGTGGGCGCCCGGATCGAGAGGGTCGCCGAGGCATGACCGAGGACGCGCGTTTCGAAGACGGTGGCGAGCGGCCGCTGAACCTTGGCGCGCTGGATGCCGAGGACCTTGCGGTGATTTCTAGCCTGGTTCAGGATGCGGTTCTGCCGGTCACCGAGATCCGCTGGCAGGCCTCGAAGCGCAGGCTGGGCCTTCTGGTCAATCGTATCCGCTGGGAAGATGTGGAGGCGGCTCGCGCAAGGGGGCGGCCTGTCGAACGCGTGCAGGCGCTGCTGGTGATCGACAATGTGCTGGGCGTGGCGAGCCAGGGCGTGGACCGGTCGGACCGCGACATGATCCTGCAGCTTATGTCGGTGACATTCGAACCGGGTGAGGATGCGGATGGCTTTGTCGTTCTGACGCTGGCCGGGGACGGGGCCCTGCGGGCGAAGGTCGAGGCACTGGAAGTGGCGTTGCGGGACGTGACGCGGCCTTACCTGGCGCCTTCGGGGAAGCTGCCGGACCACGGAGTGTGAGCCTGTAGGTCCTGTCGTCGGGACGGGACTGTTTGCGGCTGCGCCGCAAAGACGCCCGCCCGCCGACCCTTTGGGACGGCGCCGCTTGGCGCCTATTCCGGTCCGAGACGCCCCCGAGAGCAGGCTGAGCGCCGGCCCGCTGAAGGCGGCAAACCTTCAAGGGAAGCGTGTGAAGTGCGACGGGGTGGCCCCCCAGCCAGGAGCGTGCGCCAGTCGCGGCGCTTGAGGCCGGCGGACGGGCGGGCTAAGAGGCGCTGGATGCAGCGGAGGTGCCCATGCCCGTCTTTCTCGATAGCCGCCAGGACGATTTCGAAACCGCCTTTCGGACCCTTCTGGGAGCCAAGCGCGAAGACAGCCCGGACGTGGAGTCGGTGGTGTCGGAGATCATCGCGGACGTGCGTGCGCGCGGCGACGCTGCGGTGCTGGAGCTGACCGCGAAATTCGACCGGCTGGAACTGGACGCGTCCCGGTTGCGGATTTCCGAGGCGGAGATCGAGGCGGAGTGCGCGCGCGTGCCTGATGCCGAACGTCATGCGCTGGAAACCGCGGCCGAGCGCATCCGCGCCTATCACGTCCGCCAGATGCCGCAGGATCAGAGCTGGACCGATCCCGAGGGTGCCACTCTGGGCTGGCGCTGGGGCGCGGTGTCGGCGGCGGGGCTTTATGTTCCGGGCGGCCTGGCGTCTTATCCTTCGTCGGTTCTGATGAACGCCATTCCCGCCAAGGTGGCGGGCGTCGAGCGGTTGGCGATCTGCGTGCCTACGCCGGACGGGGTCGTGAACCCGGCGGTCCTGCTGGCGGCGCGGATTGCCGGGGTGGACGAGATCTATCGCATAGGCGGGGCTCAGGCGATTGCCGCCTTGGCCTATGGCACCGAGAGCATCGCGCCAGTGGACAAGATCACCGGACCGGGCAATGCCTTTGTCGCCGCGGCCAAGCGCCGGGTCTTTGGCAAGGTCGGCATCGACATGATCGCCGGCCCCTCCGAGATCCTGGTCATCGCCGATGGTGACAATGACCCGGACTGGATCGCGCTGGACCTTATGAGCCAGGCGGAACACGATGAAAGCGCGCAGGCACTGCTGATCTGCACCGACGAGGCCTTTGGCCGCCGGGTAGCCGAGGCCGTCGAGGCGCGGTTGCAGACGCTGGAACGGCGAGAGATCGCGGGCGCCTCCTGGCGTGATTTCGGGGCGGTGATCACGGTGCCCGACCTGGACGAGGCGGCGGCGCTGTCGAATCGAATCGCGCCCGAGCACCTGGAGCTTTGCGTGGCGGACCCCGAGGCGTTGGCCGGGAAATGCCAGCACGCCGGGGCGATCTTCCTGGGCCAGTGGACGCCCGAGGCCATCGGCGACTATGTCGGCGGACCGAACCACGTCCTGCCCACGGCGCGTTCCGCGCGGTTTTCCTCGGGCCTTTCGGTGATGGATTTCCTCAAGCGGACGACCCTGGCGCGGATGACGCCGGACAGCCTGCGCGCCATCGGCCCGGCGGCCGAGGTGCTGGCGCGATCCGAAAGCCTGGAGGCGCACGGGTTGAGCGTGACCGCGCGGCTTGAAAAGCTCAATCGCTGAAGGGGGAAGGGCATGAGGGTCGTCATTTTTCATAACCCGAACTGTTCCAAGTCGCGTGCGGCGCTGGCGCTGATCCGGGAAGCGGGCCAAGAGCCCGTCGTGGTGCCCTACATGAAGACGGGCTGGACCGTGCCGCAGTTGCAGGCGCTGTTTGCCGTGGCGGGGCTGACGGCGCGGGAGGTGCTGCGCACGGCCCGCACTCAGGCGAAGGAGATGGGGCTGCTGGAGGATGGCGTTGACGAAATCGCGATCCTGGAGGCGATGGTGGCGCATCCCGAACTGGTCGAGCGGCCCATCGTCTGTTCGCCGAAAGGCGTGCGGCTATGCCGTCCGCCCGAATTGGTGGCGGAACTGCTGGACGGCTGAGGCGGGTCGGGTCCGAAGGCGGGATTTGACCCTTTGGTGCCATTGCCCCCGGGGACGGGCCGCGCTAAGCCAATGCGAGTTTTCAGGATGCTGCCCATGACCCGCATCGCGCATATCGAACTGGATGATGCCAACCTGCCTCCGCCGACGCCGGAGATCGAGCAGGAGCGGCGCGTGGCCATGTTCGACCTAATGGAAGAGAATTCCTTTGTCTTGCCCGCGCGCGAGGATCGCGCCGTGCCGCCCGGACCCTACAACGTGGGGCTGTCGATCAGGGACAAGCGGCTGGTCTTTGACGTTGGCACGGCAGATCATCAAAAGGCGGCAGAATTCCATCTTTCGCTGTCGCCCTTCCGGCAGGTGGTCAAGGACTACTTCCAGATCTGCAAGAGCTACTTCGACGCGGTGCGGACCCTGCCGCCCAGCCAGATCGAGACCATCGACATGGCGCGCCGTGGCATTCACAACGAGGGCGCGCGCATCCTGCAGGAGCGGCTGGAGGGCAAGGTGGAGGTCGACGACGCCACGGCGCGGCGGCTGTTCACCCTGGTCTGCGTCTTGCATTTCGGGGGCTGAGGTGCCGGAGTTGCCGCAGTCGATCCTCTTTGCCTGCGACCACAATGCCGTCCGGTCCCCGATGGCCGAGGGCATCATGAAGAAGCTGTACGGAACAGAAACCTACGTGCAGTCGGTCGGTGTCGTGAACGATCTCGAGATCGACGGTTTCGCGATCTCGGTCTGCAGCGAGATCGGGGTAGAGCTGGAACGGCACCGGTCGCGCAGTTTCGAGGAAATGGAACAGATGGGCGAGATGCTGTCGGGGTTCGACCTGATCGTCACATTGTCTCCGGCCTCGCAGCGGCGGGCGCTGGACCTGACGCGCTATTATCACCTGACGGTGGAATACTGGCCGATCATGGATCCGACCGGCATCGGCGAGACGCGAGAGCAGAAGCTGAACGCCTATCGCCAGACGCGGGACCAGCTGGTCAAGAGGCTGGGCGATCAATGGAGCGCGGAGTAAGCGGCTGCGCCGCTTTTTCGAGTATTTTCAGAGAGAAGAAACGGGGAGTTGCGCAATGGGAGAGGCGCGGGACGTGGTGGCGAAGTATTTCGCGGCCTTCAATGCGGGTGATACGGCGGGAATGCTGGAGTGCCTGTCGGATGATGTGGCGCATCACGTCAACGAGGGGCAGGTGCGGCGCGGCAAGGAACTGTTCGAGGCGTTTTGTGCCCACATGAGCCGCTGTTACCGCGAGAACCTGACCGACATGGTGATCTTCGAGAGCGAGGACGGCAGCCGGGCGGCGGCGGAATTCATCGTCAACGGCACCTACCTGCAAACCGACGAAGGCCTGCCGGAGGCGCGTGGGCAGAACTATCGCTTGCCGGCGGGGTCATTCTTTTCGCTGGACGGCGGCAGGATCAGCCGGGTCGTGACCTACTACAATCTCGCCGACTGGACCGCGCAGGTCTCGTGATGCGGGTCGAGGTGCTGACGGGCGCCGCGCTGGAGGCGGCGCTGGATGACGTGGCGCGGCTGCGGATCTCGGTTTTCCGCGCCTTTCCCTATCTTTACGACGGGGACTTCGAGTACGAACGCGGCTATCTGCAGACCTACCGCGACAGCGAAAACGCGGTGCTGGTGGGGGCCTTTGACGGCGACAGGCTTGTGGGGGCGTCCACGGGCACGCCGCTGGAGGACCACGCCGAGGATTTCGCCGGGGCCTTCGACGGCAAGGGATTTGACCTGTCCCAGGTCTTTTACTGTGCCGAGTCCGTGCTGTTGCCCGAGTACCGCGGGCACGGCATCGGGCATCGGTTCTTTGACCTGCGCGAATCTCATGCGCGGGCGCTGGGTCGGCGGTACTGCGTCTTTTGCGGGGTGGTGCGGCCAGAGGACCACCCGCTTCGGCCTGCCGACTACGCGCCGCTTGACCCGTTCTGGCGCAAGCGGGGGTACGAGCGGCTGGAGGGCGCGGTGGCGCGATTCCGCTGGAAGGACATCGACCATGACGCGGAGACGGAAAAGCCGCTCCAATTCTGGATGCGTGAATTGTGAGGCTTTGAGATGAAGGTTGCAGCGGCGGCGTACCCGGCGGAATTTCTTGACAGTTGGGAGACTTACGAGGCCAAGCTGACACGATGGGTGAGCGAGGCCGCCGGCGAGGGGGCCGACTTGCTGGTCTTTCCCGAATACGGCGCGATGGAATTGGCGACGCTGGCGGGGCGCGAAGTGGCGCTGGACCTCGAGGCCAGTTTGCACGCGGTCTCCGAGCGCGTTCCAGCGGCGGATGAGCTGCATGCGTCGCTGGCGCGGCGCTTCGGCGTGCACATCCTGGCCGCCTCGGCGCCTGTCTTCGACCCGGAGATCGGGCCGCGACCGGTGAACCGGGCGCGCTTCTTCGCCCCTTCCGGAGAGATGGGGGTGCAGGACAAGCAGATCATGACCCGGTTCGAGCGCGAGGACTGGAACGTCGTGGCGGGCGGACCGCTGCGGCTGTTCGACACGGCGCTGGGCAGGATCGGTATCCTGATCTGCTACGACAGCGAGTATCCGTTGCTGGGCCGGGCGCTGCGGGAGGCAGAGATCCTGCTGGTGCCTTCGGTGACCGAGGCCCTGTCGGGGAACAGCCGGGTGCGCATCGGCGCGATGGCCCGGGCGTTGGAGGCGCAATGCGTGGCGGTCATGTCCTCGGTCGTGGGCGAGGCCGACTGGAGCGAGTCGATCGACGTCAGCGTCGGGCGCGGCGCGGTCTTCGGCCCGCCGGACATCGGCTTTCCCGAGACCGGCATCCTGGCCGATGGCGTTCTGAACCAGCCCGGCTGGACCTATGCCGAGATCGACCCGGGCGCGGTGGCGCGCGTGCGGCGCGAGGGGGTGGTTCTGAACCGACAGCACTGGGACGATCAGGCGGGCCGGGACGGCGCACCGGAAGTCATTGCATTGCGCTGAGATGTGACTTGAATTCCCCGCGCTGCAGGCGCATATTATGGCGCGCCGCGCCGAGAGCGCGGTTTTCGATTCAGGAGAGAACATGGCCAAGGAAGATACGCTCGAATTTCCCGGTGTCGTGAAGGAACTCCTGCCGAACGCGACGTTCCGGGTCGAGCTTGACAACGGCCATGAGATCATCGCGCACACGGCAGGCAAGATGCGCAAGAACCGCATCCGTGTCCTCGCGGGCGACCGGGTACAGGTGGAAATGACCCCCTACGACCTGACCAAGGGTCGGATCAACTATCGCTTCAAGTAAGGCGCCGGACCGGCGTCGCGCCGCCCGTCCGGTTGCGGTGTGCGCGGGGTGATGCGGGGAACGCGCTTGCTTGCGCGTTGAAAGCGGCTTTCAGGCCGCTTTTTCGCGTGGCGGTGCCTGTCCCGCCCTTGCATCCGCACGGCGCCTCTGGTCAAGCCTGACATGTCCCCGTTGCAAGGAAGCCGTCCATGTCCCCAAAGCCCCGCCTGATCCTGGGCTCCGGCAGTCCCCGCCGGCGCGAGCTGCTGGCACAGCTTGGTGTCACGGCCGATGATATCCGTCCGCCGGACATTGACGAGGATCCGAGGAAGGGAGAGCAGCCGCGCCCCTATTGCGTGCGGCTGGCACGGGAAAAGGCCATGGCGATTCCCTCGGACCCGGACGAGATCGTTCTGTCGGCGGATACCACGGTGGCGATAGGCCGCCGCATCCTGGGCAAGCCCGCGGATGAAAAAGAGGCGGCCGCGTTCCTGACCATGCTGTCGGGGCGGCGTCACCGGGTCATCACCGCCGTCGCGGTCCGCCGGGGCGGAAAGGTCTGGGAGCGGGACGTGGTCACGCAGGTCAAGATGAAGATGCTGTCCAACGAAGAACTGAACGGCTACCTGAACAGCGGTGACTGGCGCGGCAAGGCTGGCGGCTATGGTATCCAGGGGCCGGCGGGGGCGCTGATCCCCTGGATCAGCGGGTCATTCACCGCCGTGGTGGGCCTGCCGCTGGCCGAGACGGCAAATCTGCTTCAAGCAGCGGGCTATCCGCTTTACAGGGATGCGTCATGAAGGGCAGCACAATCGTATTGGACCAGTGGAAGGGCCGCGAGGCGGCCGCATTGCTGGTGGACGGGCAGTTGGACGACCTGCTGATCGACGCGGATCTGCCGCGTCCCGGGTCGATCTATCGCGGCGTCGTCGAACGGCCGATGAAGGGGCAGGGCGGGCTATTCCTGCGCACGCCCGACGGCAATGCCTTTCTGCGGCAGGTCAAGGGGCTGAGCCCGGGCGACAGGCTGCTGGTGCAGGTGACCGGCTATGCCGAGCCGGGCAAGGCCATCCCGGTGACCAACCGCATCCTGTTCAAGTCGCGGTATGCCATCGTCACGCCGGGGGCGCCGGGGATCAATGTCTCGCGCCAGATCCGGGACGAGGATATCCGCGATGCGCTGATGGAAATTGCGCATGACGTGGTGGGGGAAAGTCCGCTGCCCGAGGGGGCTGGCGTGATCCTGCGGTCGTCGGCGCATCCGGACCTGGCAGACGAGGTCATGGACGATCTCCTGGCCATGTCTGAACTGGCCCGCGCGGTGATGGCGGACACGACCGGCGATGCGGAACTGCTGGTCGAGGGCGACGGGCCGCACGCGCTGGCCTGGCGCGAATGGGTCGGCCCGGCGGATCTGGACGATGCCGAGGGGGCTTTCGACCGGCACGAGCTGGGCGAGACCATCGAGATGCTGGGCAAGCCGCGGGTTGCACTGCCCTCCGGCGGCTCGATGCTGATCGAGCCGACCTCGGCGCTGGTGGCGGTGGACATCAACACCGGTGGCGACACCTCTCCGGCGGCGGGGCTGAAGGCGAATATCGCCGCCATGCGGGACCTGCCGCGCCAGTTGCGGCTGCGCGGGCTGGGGGGGCAGATCGTGGTCGACCCGGCGCCGATGGTGAAAAAGGACCGCCGCCAGGTCGAAAGCGTGCTGAAGGCGGCGCTGAAGGCCGAGACCACGGAAACCGTCGTGGCGGGCTGGACGACGCTGGGCCTGCTGGAACTGCAGCGCAAGCGCGACCGCGTGGCGTTGAGAGAGGTGATATGAGCTGTCCGATCTGTTCGAAGACAACTGACCCCGAGTACCGGCCCTTCTGCTCGAAACGTTGCGCGGACGTGGATCTGGCGAAATGGCTGGGTGGCGGATACGCGATCCCCTCGGAGGATCCCGAGGACATGGAAGAGGCGGCGCAGGCCGTGGAACAGGAAGAACGGAAACCGCACTGATGTTCGAAGATGCCTTGTTGAGCGAAATTCGCGGGCGCTTTGCCCATGTCGAGGACTGCCCCATTACCGGCAAGCGCGTGTTCTTCGAGAACGCGGGCGGGGCGCTGACCCTGAACACGGTGGTCGAGACTTCGACGCGGTTTGCCGCGATCCCTGACAACCAGGGCCGCGACAACCCGGCCTCCAAGGCGCTGGTCGAGGTGATCAACACGGCGCGGGCGGATGTGCGCGACTTCCTTGGCGCCGAAGGCGGTGCGGTGATCTTTGGCGAAAGCGGCACGGAACTGCTGTTCCGGCTGATCCGGGATGCCTGCCTTGGCGCGGGGCCGGGTGTGGCGCTGGGCTCGACCGTGGAGCACCCGGCCTCGCGCAGCGCGATGGCACGCTGGGCCGGGGTGGCTGGGCGGCGCCACGTTCTGATCCCGCATGACGATGCGACAGGGCGGGTGACGCCCGACGCCTACGCGGCGCATGTGACACCGGATACGGCGGTGGCCACGATCCTGCATACCTCGCCCGTGACGGGCATCGGAATGGATCTGCCGGGAATCGCCGATGCGATCCGCGCCGTGGCGCCCGAATGTTTCATCATCGTCGACGGCATCCAGCACGCCTGCCACGGCCATATCGACGTGGCGGGGGCGGGTGTCGACGGCTACGTGATCTCTCCGTACAAGGTCTTTTCGCGGCATGGCTACGGCGTGGCCTGGGCCTCGGACCGGCTGACGGCGCTGGCGCATGATGCGCTGATCGACGGGCCGGAGGGCAACTGGGAAATGGGCACGCGGGATACCGGCGCCTATGCCACCTTCTCGGACGTGGTGAGCTATTTCGACTGGCTGGGAGAGCAGGTATCCGGGGCGGAAACGCGGACCGGACGCTTGGCGGAGGCGCGGCGGGCGATCCACGCCCACGAGGCGGCGCTGTGTCAGGCGATGATCCACGGCACTGGCAACCTCGCCGGGCTGGCAGACCTGCCGGGGGTCGTCATCGTGGGTGGCACCGACAACCCGGGCCGCGAGGGGCTGGTGAGCTTCTGGGCCGAAGGGCGCCCTTCGGCCGAGATCGTCACGGTACTGAACGAGGCCGGCATCCGCACCCATACCCGCAAGGCGGATCACTATTCGGGCAACGTGCTGGGGCCCCTGGGCCAAGCAGATTGCATCCGGGTGTCGCTGGCACATTACAACTCGCTGGAAGAGGTGCGCGCTTTCCTGACCGCGATGCGGGGCATTCTCGGCTGAGGGTAAGCTGGTTGGCAGCTGCCTTCGGTTGTCTCGCCGGGCAATATTCTTCACGGAATAGACGCCAGGGGCGACGCGCCTTTGCGCAAAAGCGGGAAGCGGTGGACAAGGGGCGCGGCGCATGATGCTCTGTGCGCCAAGGAGCCTTGGACGTGACGACAGAGCCTTGCACTGACTTTCCCCGGATTGCGCCCATCGGGCTGGATGGCGTGATCGTGCAGTTCGGCCCGGCCCTGTCGGAACCGGCGAACAGGGCGGCGCTGGCCTTTCGGGCGGCGGTCGAGCGCGATCCGCCGGAAGGGGTCGAGGAAATTTCGACCTCGCTGGTTTCCACCTACCTGCGGTTCGATCCGCTTTTCCTGTCGCTGGAGCGCCTGGGTGCGGACCTTGAGGCGCGGCTGACGCAGGACGACTGGTACGCGGCGCCCTTGCCCGAGGGTCGGCGGCTGTTGCGCATTCCCACGATCTATGGCGGCGAATTCGGTCCGCAGCTGGATGAGGCGGCCGAGGCTGCGGGCATGAGCGCTGCGGCCGCGCAACGGGAGCTGTCGCAGGCACGGGTGCGGGTCAATGCCATCGGCTTTGCGCCCGGCCAGCCCTATCTGGGCACGCTGCCAGAGGCCTGGGACATCCCGCGCCAGTCCGGGCTGACGCCCAGGGTGCCCAAGGGGGCGCTGGTGGTGGCGATCCGGCAATTCGTGCTGTTTTCGGTCTCGGCGCCGACGGGATGGCGACAGGTGGGGCGCACGGCGGCGCCCTTGTTCCGGCCCGAGAGCCAGACGCCTTTCCTGTTGCGGCCCGGTGACGAGGTGGTCTTTGACGCGGTCCCGGCGGAGGCCTGGGACCGGCTCTCGGACGATCCGATGGGCGGTGTGACCGTGGAGCCGCTGGCATGAGCCTTCTGGAGATCCTGCAGGCCGGACCGGGCGTGACGGTTCAGGATGGCGGGCGGCCGGGCTACATGGCTCTGGGCCTGTCGCGGGGCGGGGCGGCGGACCGGCTGGCCTTGGCCGAGGGCGCGGCGCTCTTGCGCCAGCCGGTGCGCACGGCGCTGGAACTGGCGGGCTACGGTGGGCGCTTCCGCGCGGACGTGCCCTGCCGCGTCGCCCTGACCGGGGCGCCGATGCGCGCCACGCTTGACGGCGCGCCGCTGGCCTGGAACGCCAGCCACGCCTTGCCTGCCGGTGCGGTACTGGAGATCGGTGGCGCCTTGCACGGGGTCTACGGCTACCTGACGCTGGGCGGTGGCTTCGACCTGCCCGAGGAATTGGAGGCGCGGTCGGCGCATCTGAACGCCGGTTTGGGGCGGCTGCTGGAGGCGGGCGATCGCCTGCCGCTCGGGGGGGACACGGGGAACGAGGCCGGGCTGACACTGGACCCGGTGGACCGGTTCGGCGGAGGTGTCCTGCGGGTGCTGCCCTCGTTGCAGACGGGGATGTTTCCCGAGGACATGCGGGCGCGCTTTGTCGCAGAGCGCTTTGCGCGCGACAGCCGGGGCAACCGGATGGGCATTCGCCTGCTGCCCGAGGGCGAGGGCTATGGGCTGACCGAGGGCCAGAGCATCGTGTCAGAGGTCATCACGCCCGGTGACATCCAGATCCCCGGCGACGGCGCGCCCTATGTGCTGCTTTATGAATGCCAGACCACCGGGGGCTATCCGCGCATCGGCACGGTGATTCCGGCGGACCTGCCGCGCGTGGCACAGGCCGCGCCGGGCGCGGAGCTGCGGTTCCGGTTCGTGTCGCGCGACGAGGCGTTGGAGGCGGAGGGCGCGTTCCGACGCGGGTTGGAAAACATTGCCGTGCGCCCGCTGGTGCGCGATCCGGCGGATATGCCGGACCTGCTGTCGTATGAATTGATCGGCGGCGTGACCGCCGGGGAGGAGTTGTCATGACATCCGTGGATCTGAATGCCGATATGGGCGAAAGCTTTGGCCCATGGGTGATGGGGCAGGACGCCGCCCTGCTGGAAGTTGTCACCAGCGCCAATGTCGCCTGTGGCTTTCACGCCGGTGACTGGGACGTGATGGCCGAGACGATGACCACGGCCAAGGCGCGGGGCGTGGGTATTGGCGCGCATCCGGGCTTTGCCGATCTGCAGGGCTTTGGTCGGCGGCGGATGCACCTGCCCGAGCGGTCGCTGCGGCACATGGTGCAGTACCAGTTGGGGGCGGCGCTGGGCATGGCGCGGGCCTTGGGCGCCGAGGTGCGGCACCTGAAACTGCATGGTGCTCTGTCCAACATGACCTCCGAGGACGAGGGGCTGGCCGAAGCCTGTTACGGTGCCGCGCTGGAAGTGGCGCCGGAGATCATCGTCATGGTGCTGGCGGCGACGGCGCAGCAGCGGGTTGTGGAACGGCTGGGGTGCCTCTGGGCGGGCGAGATTTTCGCCGACCGGGCCTACAACGCGGATGCGACCCTGGTGGATCGCAGCCTCCCCGGCGCGGTGCTGCATGACCCCGAGGTGGCCGCGCCGCGAATCGTGAAGATGGTTCAGGCGGGGGCGATCCTGCCGGAGACAGGCGATCCGATCCCGGCAGGGATCGACACGATCTGCCTGCATGGGGACGGTGCGACGGCCCTGCCGATGGCACGCGCCGTGCGCGGCGCGCTGGAGGCGGCAGGGATCGAGGTCAAAGCCTTCGAGGGGCGTCGCGGGGCCCCATAAGGGCCCCGGCGCGGGTCAGTTGCCGGCGCAGTCGGCGATTCGCATCGCGGTTTCAAGGATCAGCGCAGGGTACAGCGCGGTGCCCTGCGGCAGATCCGTTCCCAGCGGGTCGAGCTGCACCGAGGGCAGGCCGCTGGCCTTGACCGCTTCCAGCAGGCGCGGGTCCGTGGAGGTTTCTGTCAGGATGCAGGCCGCACCCTGTTCGGCCAGCCCGTCGCGCAGCGCGGCGAGGCGGGCGGGGCCGGGCGTGTTCGCATCCGCGTCCGAGATGGCGCCGATGACGCTCAGATCGAAGAATTCCTCGTAGTACTGGTAGGCATCATGGGCGAGGGCGAGCGGGCGGTCCGCGACCGGATCCAGGACTGCGCGTGCCTGTTCAACGGCCTCTGCGATGGTCCGGGCGCCAGCCTCGGCGTTGGCAATGTAGATGGCGGCGTTCTCGGGATCTGCTTGTGACAGGGCCTCGGCGATCAGGGTCAGCCAGAGGGTCGCGTTTTCCGGAGAGAGCCAGACATGCGAGTCATGCGCGCCGTGACCGTCGTGGGCATGATGCGCTTCGGCGTGGTCGTCATGGTGGTCGTCGTCGTGGTCGTCATGGTGGTCATCATCGTGGTCGTCATGATCGTCGTGATCATCATGGCCGTGCGCATGTTCATCGTGTTCGTCGTGATGCTCATCATGCTCATCGTGTTCATGCGGAAACAGGCCGGTGTCACGGAAGGGCAAGAGATGCGTTCCGGGCGCTTCGCCAAGGGCCAGCGACAGGGCCGATCCGGCCAGCGCGTCGATCTGCTCTTGCAGTTGCGGCGTCAGGTCTGGCCCGACCCAGATCACCACATCCGCCTCGGACAGGGCGCGCCCCTGGCTGGGGCGCAGGGCCATATGGTGCGGCGAGGCACCGGGGGCCAGCAGCCGCTCTGGCGTGGCGAGATCGCCCAGGACCGTGGCGACCAGGCTTTCGACCGGGCCGATGTCGGTGACGACGCGGGGCACCTCTGCCGAGGCGATCTGGGGCAGGGTGAGGAAGGCGGACAGAACAAGGGGGCGGAGCATGGAACCTCGGATCGCATGTTATGATATAACGTTCGCGGGCTTGTACGGCAAAACGTTATACCATATCAACCCCAAACCCGAAGGAGAGTCGCGACATGGAAACCAAGGGGTTCGAACATCACGACCACCACCATTGCATTGCCACGTCGCTGCGCACGGTCGAAGAGGCCTGCAAGGCGCAGGGGCTGCAGTTCACGCCGGTGCGCCGTCGGGTGCTGGAGATCCTGCTAGACGAGCATCGGGCGATGGGTGCCTATGACGTGCTGGACGTGCTCCGCAAGGAAGGGCTGGGCTCGCAGCCGCCGGTGGCCTACCGGGCGCTGGATTTCCTTGTGGCCAACGGTTTCGCCCACCGGATCGAGCGGTTGAACGCCTTTGTCGCCTGCACGGCGCCGGGGGAACGGCACGCGCCCTGTTTCCTGATCTGCCGCGCCTGTTCGGCAGTGGCCGAAACCCCGGGACGGCGGGCCTCTGATGCGCTGCGGGCCGCCGCCGGGGAGCTGGGATTCAAGGTCGAACGCGTGGCGATCGAGGCAGAGGGCCTGTGTCCCGCCTGCGTGGAGGCTGGCGCGTGAGCGGATTGATCGAGGCGCGGGGCCTGACCCTGCGGCACGGCACGCGCGAGGTCCTGCGCGACGTGGATTTCTCGATCGCGCCAGCAGAGATCGTCACCGTGGTGGGGCCGAACGGTTCGGGCAAGTCGACGCTGCTGCGGGCGCTGATCGGTGCGCTGAAACCGTCGCGCGGGAAGGTGACGCGCCAGCCTGCGCTGCGATTGGGCTATGTGCCGCAAGGGCTGCGGCTGGACGGGTCGATGCCGATGACGGTGGCCCGGTTCCTGAACTTGCCGAAGAGGGTCAGCGCGGCGGACTGTTCCAAGGTGCTGGACGAGGCCGGGGCAGGCGACCTCGCAGACCGGCAGATGTCGGACCTGTCGGGGGGGCAGTTCCAGCGGGTCCTGCTGGCGCGGGCGCTGCTGAACGATCCGCAGATCCTGATCCTGGACGAGCCGACAACCGGACTGGACCAGCCGGGACAGGCCAGTTTCTATCGCCAGATCGAGGCGTTGCGCGACCGCATGGGCTGTGCCGTCCTGATGGTCAGCCATGAGTTGCACGTTGTCATGAGCGCGAGCGACCGGGTGATCTGCCTCAACGGTCATGTCTGCTGTGAAGGTCACCCCGAGGTCGTGGCCCAGGCCGAGGAATACCGCGCCCTGTTCGGAACCGGAACGCAGGGGGCGCTGGCGCTTTACCGGCACGAACACACGCACCGTCACGATCACGCGCCGGGAGCGACCTGCGATGCTGGATGATTTCCTTGTCCGTGCGGTGCTGGCGGCGGTGGGGGCGGCGCTGGCGGCGGCCCCGCTGGGGGTCTTCGTGGTTTGGCGGCGCATGGCCTATTTCGGCGACGCGACCTCGCACGCGGCGATCCTGGGCGTGGCGCTGGCGCTGGCGCTGTCGGTGCCTGTCTTCGCCGGGACGCTGGTGGTGGCGTTGTTGGTCGCCTTTGGCGTCGCGCGCCTGACCGGGCGCGGCTATGCCGCCGACATGGTCCTGGGCGTCGCCGCCCATGCGGCCCTGGCGACCGGGCTGGTGGCGTCCAGTCTCCTGTCAGGCCCGCGCCTGAACCTCGAGGCCTATCTGTTCGGAGATATCCTGGCGGTCAGCAAGATGGACCTGGCGGTGATCTGGGGCGGGGGCGCTGCGGTTGCGGCGTTGATCGGCTGGCGCTGGCAGGCCTTGCTGTTGTCCACCCTCTCGCCCGATCTGACGGCCGCCTCCGGTGTGAATCCGGAACGCGAACGCGTGACCCTGATGCTGGCGCTGGCTTTGGTCGTGGCGGTCGCGTTGAAGGTGGTTGGCGCGCTGCTGATTGCGGCCCTGCTGATCATTCCGGCGGCGGCGGCGCGTCCGCTGTCCCGCACGCCCGAAGGGATGCTGGCGGGAGCGGCCTCGGTGGGCGTGATCGCCGCGCTGGGCGGGCTCGGGGCTGCGTGGAGCTTTGACACGCCCGCGGGGCCAAGCATCGTCTGCGTCGCCGCCATCACCTTTGGCATAAGCGCCCTTGGCGGGCATCTGGTCGGCGGGCGCAATGGCTGATCCCGCGGCGGACCGGATTGCGGCTGTCCCCTTGTTGACGCAGCGGGTAGGACAGACCCGAGCGAAGTGACAACCGGGAGAGCGGCGATTTCTGCGCGGCGGACAGACAAGGTGGATGCGGCCACCGGCGTATTGCTGGTACTGGTCGCGATCGTGGTCACACTGGACGAATGGGACCTGCACGGCGCATTTGTCCTGATCCCTTTCCTGGTGACGGCGCTGGTGGCCCTGCTGGCAACCAGGGTTAGGCGGTCACGGCAGGCCTTTGTTTTTGCGGCCCTGGTGCTGACAGGCGTGGCGGTGGCGGTTCTGCCCGATTGGCAGACAACCGTGCTGCACGCCTTGGGCTCTGCCGGCTTCATTGCCGCCTTTTTCGCCGCGCTGACCACGCTGCGCAATGTGGCCGAAAGCTCTCCGTCCATCCGCGCCGCGGGGATGTTCCTGGCCGAGCAGCCGCCCGGGCGCCGCTATGCCGCGCTGACAGTGGGCAGCCACATGTTCGCCCTGTTGCTGAACTACGGGGCGATCTCGCTGCTGGGAAACCTGGCGACAACCAGCGCCGCGCAGGAGCCCAATGCCGAGATCCGGAGCCATCGCACGCGGCGTATGCTGCTGGCGATCCAGCGTGGTTTCATCTCGTCGCTGCCCTGGTCGCCGCTGGGGTTTTCCATGGCGATCACCAATGCATTGATTCCCGGCGCCCGCTGGGCGGCATCGGCGCCCGCCGGGTTCGTCAGCGCGGGGATCATCATCGTGGCAGGCTGGGCGCTGGACCGGATCTTCAAGCCGAAACTGTCGGTTCCGCCGCCGCCACGCGGGCCGGTCGAGGGCTCCTGGGCGCTGATGCGGCCGCTTTTGCTGCTTCTGGTCCTGCTGGGGGTGACGGTGTCCGTGCTGCACACCCAGACCGGTTTCCGGATCGTGGGGATCGTGATGCTGGTGGTGCCCGTCCTGTCGCTGGGCTGGGCGCTGGTCCAGCATCGGGGCGGCGCGCTGGACTACGGGATGCGTGACCGGTTGGTGCGCTACGTCACGCAGGAACTGCCCGGCACCCGGGGCGAGGTCACGCTGTTGATGATGGCGGGCTATATCGGGACCGTGGGTGGCCCACTGCTGGGCCCGGTGGTGGCCGGGGCGGGCATCGATCTGGCCGCGCTGCCGACCTGGGCGGTTCTGGTGCTGCTGGTCTGGCTGGTGCCATTCCTGGGCCAACTGGGCATGAATCCGATCCTTGCGGTGACGCTCTTTTCGTCGATCATCCCGGCACCCGAGGTGCTGGGGGTCAGTCCATCGGCCTTGGTGGCGGCCATCGCGGCAGGCTGGGCCATCAGCGGGATTTGCTCGCCTTTCACGGCGACCACCCTGTTGATCGGCTCCTTTGCCGGTGTCAGCGCCTTGCACGTCGGGGTCCGTTGGAACGGGGCCTTTGTCGTCATCGTCGGCGCGCTCTTGTCTGCCTGGGTGGTGATTTACGCCTTTGTCATCGGGTGAACTGCAGGCAAGACTGGGCCGTCGGATTGTCCTTTGCAGGGTGTTCGACCCGCATGGCATTGTTCGCGGAAAGGCCCGTTAACGTCTTGGCGCGTCTGCCGGTTTCCGCCCAGTGGTTTCGCGCGGCGGCTGCATAGGCAGATGCGCTGGACACCTGCGCCCCCTGTTTGGAGGGGGTCGGCGCCACTCAAGCAGCACATGCGTTCATTTGGGACCATCGCGAGCGTCGTATTGTTAAGTCGTGAAGCGCCAAACTGGTGTTGCACGTTCGCATGACCACGCTGACTGCCCGCGCATTGGCAGTGTCCCATAGACCGTTGCCATGCCGGATGAGGTCAAACGGTGGACGCGGCATTCGCGAAAGACCCGCCTCGATGGCCATCGTCTGTGCGGGTCACCATCAGCCAACACTCGAAATGTGAAGGAAGATGGTGGGCGACCTTGGAATCGAACCAAGCGTGCGTCTCCGCGAGGGAGTTACAGTCCCCTGCCACACCTTGCGGCCTGTCGCCCACCGAGCGCCGGTCGCTGCCGGCGTGGGGGGCTGATTACATCCGCCCAAAATCCCCGTCAACAGGAAATTCCCTTGGCAAAGGCCCTTCTTGGATGCAAAGCCTGTCACCTCAGGACATGGGGGCACAGGCGATGGCGAAGAAACCGAAATGGGTGATCGAGAAGGAGCAGGCGAAACGCGCTTCGGCGGCGGAAACCGTTTGGCTCTTCGGACTGCACGCGGTGCGTGATGCACTGGTGAACCCCCGCAGGGACAAGCTGCGGCTGATCCTGACGCCCAATGCCGCCGAAAAGTTGACCGATGCGGTGGACGCCGCTGGCATGACGCCCGAAATCCACGATCCGCGCAAGTTCGGCGCGCCGCTGGATCCCGGCTCCGTTCACCAGGGCGCGGCGCTTGAGGTCAAGCCGCTGGACTGGGGGCGGCTGGAAGACGTGGCGCTTTCGGGCGAGGGGGCCTTGCGGCTGGTTCTGCTGGACCGCGTGACCGACCCGCATAACGTCGGGGCGATTCTACGCTCGGCCGAGGTGTTCGGGGCGCAGGCGGTCATCGGCACCCGTCACCATGCGGCGCCGGAAACCGGGGCCCTGGCCAAGACCGCAAGCGGCGCGCTGGAACGCCAGCCCTACCTGCGCGAGCGCAACCTGGCGGACACCATCGTCGCCTTGCAGAAGATGGGATACCTGGTGCTGGGCCTGGATGGTGAAGCGGAACAGACCATCGAGGAAGCGTTGGAGGGCCGCCGGGATGTGCCTGTCGCGCTGGTGCTGGGGGCAGAGGGGCCGGGGCTGCGGCCCAAGACCAAGGAGACGGTCGACGCGCTGGTGCGGATCAACTTCGCGCGCGACTTCGGCTCTCTCAACGTGTCGAACGCGGCGGCGGTTGCGCTTTACGCGGCGCGTGCCTAACTGCGCTGGATGCCCACCACGAAGATCGCAACCTGTTGTTACTGCGGCACCCGCGCCGCGCTGCGCCTGGAAGGGGAGAAGCGGAACGAACTTGCCTGTTCCGGCTGCGGGGCGCCGCTCCACAACCTGAAATCGCTGCGCGTCGATGCCGTCGATCCCGAGGCGCATCGCCCTCCCCGCAAGGGCAAGCGCAAGCGCGCGCCCGAAGTCCATGCCGCGCGCCGGGAAACCTGGGAACCGCCCCTGAAGAAGACGAAGAAAAAGAAGAAAAAGCGACGCAAGAGCCCGGCCTACAAGCTGTTGAGCGAGGCCTTTGACCTGATCGAGGACATCTTCGACTAAGGGCGGCGTGGCGGGACCGTACGGAATGCCGGAGCGTGCCGCTTGCCTCTGGCATTTGACCCGTCTCTCAAGTATCCCGCCTGAGACTGGCAGGAGGGAGGCCCTATGCCCGATTTCGAGAATCCCGGACCGGTGGAACAGGACTGGTCAAACGCAATTTCCTCGATCGAGGAGATCATCGACGACGCCCGCAACGGGCGCATGTTCGTCCTGGTCGACCATGAAGACCGCGAGAACGAGGGGGACCTGGTGATTCCCGCGCAATGGGCAACGCCGGATGCGATCAACTTCATGGCGCTCTATGGCCGCGGGCTGATCTGCCTGTCCATGACCTCGGACCGGATCGAGGAACTGGGCCTGTCGCTGATGTCGACGAACAATTCGTCCCGGCACGAAACCGCGTTCACCACGTCGATCGAGGCGCGCGAAGGGGTCACGACGGGCATTTCCGCCGCCGACCGCGCGCGGACCATCGCCGTGGCGGTCGATGCCTCGAAAGGGGCGGCAGATATCGCCACGCCGGGCCATGTCTTTCCGCTGCGTGCCCGCAAGGGCGGGGTGCTGGTCCGGGCGGGTCACACCGAGGCGGCAGTCGACATCTCCCGGCTTGCCGGGCTGAACCCGGCGGGCGTGATCTGCGAGATCATGAACGAGGACGGCACGATGGCGCGCCTGCCCGAGCTGGTCGCCTTTGCGCAGCGCCACGGGTTGAAGATCGGCACCATCAGCGACCTGATTGCCTACCGCCGTCGCAATGACAACCTGGTCAAGGTCCGCACCGAGACGCCGATCACCTCCGAATTCGGCGGTGAATGGCTGATGCGGGTCTATACCGACGAAACCCACGGCGACGAGCATATCGTGCTGGTGAAGGGCGACATCTCGACCCCCGATCCGGTGCTGGTGCGGATGCATGCGATGGATCCGATGCTGGATGTGATCGGCACCGGGCCGAAGGGCCGGGCGCATGAGTTCCAGCACGCGATGGAGGAAGTCGCGCGCGAGGGACGTGGTGTTGTCGTCCTGCTTCGCGATACCTCGCAGCACCTGGACGTCAGCGACGAGGTCTCTCCCAAGACGCTGCGACAATACGGGCTGGGGGCGCAGATCCTGTCCTCGCTTGGCCTGTCCAAGTTGACGCTGCTGACCAATTCGCCGACCCCCAAGGTTGTCGGGCTAGAGGCTTACGGCCTTGAAATCACGGGCACTCGCAAGATTTCGGAGCTGGGTTGATGGCATCGAATGAAACCCATCACACGCTTGACCGGCCGACATTCGACAAGCCGGTCAAGGTGCTGATCGTCGTGGCGCCCTACTACAAGGACATCGCCGATCAACTGGTCGCCGGGGCCGAGGCCGAGATCGAGGCGGCGGGCGGCTGGCACGAGACCATCGAGGTGCCCGGCGCGCTGGAAGTGCCGACCGCCATCGGTATCGCCGGACGGCTGTCGAATTATGATGCCTATGTGGCGCTGGGCTGCGTGATCCGGGGGGAGACCACCCATTACGAGACCGTGTGCAATGACAGTTCCCGCGCGCTGACCCTGCTGGGCCTGCAGGGGCTGTGCATCGGCAATGGTATCCTGACGGTGGAAAACTACGAACAGGCCCGCGTGCGGGCCGAGGCCAAGGGCCAGAACAAGGGGGGCGGTGCGGCGGCTGCGGCCTTGCATCTCTTGGCGCTGGAACGTAAGTGGGGCGGCTCGCGCAAGGGGGTGGGATTCGCCCCCTTCGGCGAGGAAATCCAGATCGCAGGCACCAGCAAGGACCCCGACATCGCATGACCAAGCTTTCGGGCAACCAGAAACGCAAGATGCGCAGCGCCTCGCGGCTTTACGCGGTTCAGGCCCTGTTCCAGATGGAACAATCGGATGCCGGGGTGGACAAGGTGCGCCGCGAGTTTCTGGAATTCCGGTTCGGCGCGGAACAGATCGACGGCGAAGAGATGATCGACGGCGACATCGACTTCTTTGCCCGGCTGCTGGAACAGGCGGTCAACTGGCAGGTGAAGATCGACCAGATGACCGACCGGGCCCTGGTGGCGAAATGGCCGATTGCGCGGATCGACCCCACGTTGCGGGCGCTGTTCCGCGTGGCGGGGGCCGAGCTGCTGGAGTTCGACACGCCGCCGAAGGTGGCGATTGTCGAATACATGGACGTGGCGAGCGCCTTTTTTCCCGACGGCAAGGAAGCGCGTTTCGTGAACGCGGTGCTGGACCACATGGCCCGCGAGGCACGCCCCGAGGCGTTCTGAGACGGGCCTGCCGGGCGGCGGGGCCAGGGAAGACCCTTGTACGTTTTGTACGTTTCGTACGCGGAAATCGGCAAAACGTACAAGGAGGTCACGAAGGCTTAACCCTTGCAAGGTTGCCTTCTGCACCCCAAGTTGTATTCTGAACCCGGAATGCGATGGAGTTGCCCCATGCCCAAGCTCATCCGACTTTATATCCTGCAGGTCCTGGCCGGCTTTGGCCTGTCGGCCGTTTTTGTGGGCGCGCTCTTGTGGTTCAACGTGGCCAACCTCTGGCACCTGATTTCCGGCAGCGACATGGGGATCGTGGCGGTGCTGATGCTGTTCATGTTCAATGGCATCGTCTTTGCGGGCGTGCAGTTTGCCATCTCGATCATGCGCATGGCGCAGGAAGACGACACATCCGGCGGCAAGCGCCAGGACGCCCGCCCGCAGGAGCCGGCGCCTGTGCGGGTGGGGGCAGAGGCCCCGCAGAACCGGGCGCTGCAGGAGCGGACACTGGGCGGATTGCAGCGCCGCTGAGCTGCTGACCACTTATCGCACCCGGGGCTTGCCGGATGCGCCGCGCGCCATACCCTTTTCACACTGGAAAGGAGGCGCGCATGCCCCGGATCATCCGACTTTGCATCACGCAGTGCCTTGTCGGCGCGGGTTTGGCCACGGTGTTCGTGGCGGGCCTGTTGGCGCTGGACGTGGGCAACCTGTGGCACCTTGCAACCCATACCGGCATCGGCCCCTTTGCCGTGCTGCTGCTTTGGGTGCATTTCGCGGCGGTCTTTGCGGCGGCGCAATTCGCGATTTCGATCATGCGGCTGGGCGAGAGAAAGCCCCCTGCGTCATCGCCGCCCCGCGGGCCGCGGCGCCCGGTGCCCGTCGAGGTCACGAGCCAGCGGCCCGGGTTCGGGCGCAAGGCGTCTTCCGGACGCCCCGGCTGAGCCATACGGCTCAGCGGCCCGCCCTCCAGCCTGCTTGCCGGTTGGGTCATGATGGGGAAGCGGCGGGAACCACGCCAACCGTGTGGGTAACGCATTCCCGAGGACCTGTGTATACAGGTGGGCGCCAGGTAACGAGACCACGATCCCGCCAGAGCCAGCTCCCTCGGATTTGCTTAAGGCCACCGGAATGTACCCGTCTCACGAGAAGGGCAGAACCCGCCAAGCGCAGACCTAAGTTGCGCGGGGGGCCGAGACAAGGGCCTGCGAAGATTTTGTGTCACCCGCCTCAGGGCGTATCCGTGACAAGCGCGTAGCGTGCCAGTTCCTCTGGCAGGAGGATGTAGATTTCATCGGGCGGCGTGGCGAGCGCGTGGCGCATGACGCGGGTATCGACACCCATGTCGTCGAGATAGCCCATGACCTCGGCCTGGCCGCGCTGGATGTCCTCGACCGCGGTGAAGGCGGGCAGAAGAGTGTTTTCTCCGAAGTAGTGCTGGTGCACCCCGATGGAGGCGGAGGCGGCGGCGCTGCGGGTTTGGCCGCCGGCAAAGAGGTAGGGGCAGGCGGAATAGCAGAATTCCCCCGACAGAACCTGCGTGGCGATGCCCGAGGCGCGCAGGTGCCGCCCGAGATCGAGCGCGTCGCGCACCGAGCCGCCTTCGGATTGCAGCAGAAGGGTTTCGATCGGCGGGTCGGCGCGGTCGATCTGGGGGATCACGCGTTCCGCGTCACCCTCGGCGATGGCCCCTTCGAGCCGCCATGTCCCCTGGTCGAAGGTCAGGGTCAGCCGGTCGGGCAGTTCGCCCGGATCGCGTTCGGGGGCCACGGCGGGGCGGTCGCGGCCGGGGTCGAAGATCCTGCGCTGGTCGCCCGGGCGCACGGGGTCCGAGAGGCGGGGGGCATCGGGGCGGAAGCCGGGCAGTGAGATTGGCCCCTGGCGCATGTCGCCGAGGACCAAGAGGACGCCAATCCCCACCTGGAAGACGAGGACGGCCGACAGGGTGCGGGCGACGGAACGGTTCATGGCTGGTGTCCCTGCATGAGCTGTCTCACGCGGATTTACCCTTGAGCGGTGTGACGTCCTCGCCCTCGGGGCGCGGGGTGGCCGCGGCCTGGGTGGCCTGTGCGGGCGGAGCTGCCGGCGGCCCGGCGACGGCCTCGACCTCGCGCAGGGCGGTGACGGCGGCGCGCAGTTCGGCGAGGGTCAGCGTGTCCTCGACCCCGGCGCCCTCGCGGCCCTGGCGGATGGCGGCATGGGTGATGGCAAGGATGAAGACCAGCACCATCGGAAGCAAGTCGATGGCGATGGCCCCGGCCCAGGAGGGCACGAAGTTGCGCGCATACAGGATCACCGCGTCGGCGGCGGAGAGCGGCGTGTAGGTGACATCGGTCGGCGGTTGCAGCGACTGGACGTTCTGCGCCGCGCGTTCCAGCGTCGCCGCCCGCTGTGCCAGCACCTCGAGCACCGAGGTGATGGTGGCGGACTGGTCGGCGCGGCCCTGTGCCGTGCTGCCGTCGAGTTCCGGCAGCACCACCGAGGCGGCAAGATCCTGTGCCGCGCGTTCGACCAGCGGGGCAACCGACAGCTGGCGCAGCTGGGTGATGAGTCCCTGCAGGCGCACGGCGGCCTCGGAGAACTCGACGCTGCGGGCCTCGACGCTGCCGGGTTCGACGGTAAGGGCGCGCATCCGGCTGAGGATGGTGTTGCCCTCGGTAAAGGCGGTGTCGACCAGCGGGGTCTGTTCGGCGATCTGCGCCTCGAGCGCGGTGAGCTCGGCGGCTTTCTGGCGCAGGACCCGGAAGACGGCGCCGCGCCCGGCGAGCCCGGAGAGCGCGCCCTGTGCCTCGAGATCGGACAGGTCCTCGAAGGACTGGCGGACACGGGCGACGTCGCGTTCCAGCGCCTGGCCGGTCAACGCGATCTCATGCGCGCGTTCGAGCGCCGCCTGGTAATCCTGTACGGTTTCGGCAAGGTGCTGTTCGACGGCGGCCGAGCCGGCCAGGGCGGCGGCGTTCAGCCAGGAGGACATGGCGACGATGGCAAGGCTGCCCAGCCCCATGGCGGCCATCAGCCCGGTGCGCGCGCGGGTGGAGCGGACGGCAGGGAAGAGCCGCAGCATGTAGGACCAGAAGACGAAGATGCCCACGGAAACGGCTGTGGAATAGGCGATGGCGGCAAAGACCGACATGGCGCCGTTTTCATCCAGCAGGGAGGAGACGCCGAGATAGGTGTAGATCCCCGAGGCGACCGAGAGCACGCCAAGCGCCGTGCCCGAGAAGGTGTCGAGCCAGGTCAGGTGGCCCTCGAGTTCGCGTGCGGCGCGCACGCCGCGGGCTTCGGCGCGGGTCAGGCGGGTGTCGGTCTGGTCCTGGGACATGCGGGGCCTTGCGTCATCGCTGTGGTTTCGGGCGAGCCTAGATCATTCCCCGGCAGAGGGAAGGCGCCCGGGCGCTGGGGTTGCATTTGTTCACGAAATGTTCAATGATTTGGGCATGGACTTGCCTGTCACCTCCGACCTGATGCCCGGCCAGCTCTTGGCGCGGGGCGTGTGCCGCCACCTGGCGGGGCATGGCTTTGCCGTGATCGAGGAATTCGTGCCCGACCGGGGGCTGCGGGTGGACGTCATGGCGCTGGGCCCCAAGGGTGAGCTGTGGGTGGTCGAGTGCAAGTCGAGCCGCGCGGATTACATGAGCGACGGCAAGTGGCAGGGATATCTGGACTGGTGTGACCGCTATTTCTGGGCGGTGGACCAGGCGTTCCCGACCGACCTGCTGCCCGAGGGCACGGGACTGATCATCGCCGATGCCTACGATGCCGAGATCCTGCGCATGGGGCCCGAGGACAAGCTGGCGGCGGCCCGGCGCAACAAGCTGATCCGCAAGTTCGCGGTCCATGCGGCGCGTCGGCTGCACGGGTTGCGCGATCCCGGCGCGGGGCTGGAACACCTGGGCTGACGGGACCGGGGCTGAAGGGACCGGGGGCAATTTCGCGGGCGGGCCCGGACAGGGGTTGCCGGGCGGGACGGATCCGGCCCACGATGTCGGGAACGGTCCCTTGTCATCGGAAAGGAATTGCCATGGAACTTGGTGCGTTTTCGGTCAGTCTCTCGGTCCGTGACCTCGGCGCCTCAAAGACGTTCTACGAGGCGTTGGGGTTCCGACCGATCGGCGGCGTGGTCGACGAGGGATGGCTGGTCCTGCGCAACGGCGACAGCGTGATCGGCCTGTTCCAGGGCATGTTCGACGGCAACATGCTGACCTTCAACCCCGGCTGGCGGTCCGAGGATGAGGTTCTGTCGGACTTCACCGATATCCGAGAGATCCAGGCGCGCCTGCGTGCGCAGGGGATCGAGCCGGAAAAAGGCACGGACGACGAGGGGGCGGGACCGGCCTGCATGACGCTGGTCGACCCGGATGGAAACCGGATCTTTCTGGACCAGCATGTGCCGAAACCCTAGCGTTTCTTCGGTTTTGCCTTGCGCGCGGTGGCGGCGGCGGCGCGCAGTTCCTCGGCGATTTCCTCGGCCTCGACCGGGTCGAAGTCCATCGGGATCTCGATCCCGTCGGCGAGGATGAACAGCCGGACCATGCCGGCGTCGGTGGGGCCAATCTGGAGGTTGGCCTCGATGTCGCGTTCGTCGTTGATGCCCATCTGCCTCTGCCTTCTCTGAGACCCGCGAAAGATCGTCGTGACCTAGCGGCGAAAGGCTTGATTTGCAAGCGGTGCGGGGGTTTCTTCCCCGCATGACAATCGACCTGAAACACCTTGGCCCGGGTGACATCGACTGGCTTGTCGATCAGCACGCGCGGCTTTACGCCCGTGATGAGGGCTTTGACGAGAGCTTTGCGGTGCTCGTGCGGCAGATCCTCGAGGATTTCGCGCGCGATCATGACCCGGCCTGCGAAAGATCCTTTATCGCGTGGGACGGGGATCGGCGGCTGGGCAGTATCTTTTGCGTGCGCGAGGACGAGGTGACCGCCAAGCTGCGCCTTTTCCTGCTGGTGCCGGAGGCGCGGGGCAAGGGGCTGGGGCGGACCTTGCTGGAGGCCTGCATGGGGTTCGCGCGGGAAACGGGCTATCGCCGGATGGCGCTCTGGACGCATCAGAGCCACCGTGCGGCCTGCGCCTTGTACGAAAGATCAGGCTGGCGGCTGGTCCGCTCCGAGCCGAAGGTGAGTTTCGGCACGGAGGTCGTGGAACAGGGCTACGAGGTGGACCTGTGAGTCAGCGTTCGCCGGTGAATTTCGGCGCGCGCTTGTCAAGGAACGAGGCGACACCCTCGGCATAGTCGGGGTGTTCGCCGCAGGCCTTCATCAGCTCGGCCTCGAGATCCAGGTGCGCGTCCAGCGTGTTGGTCGTGGCGGCGGTGATCGCCTCCTTGGTACGGGCATAGCCAAAGGTTGGGCCCTCGGCGAACCGGGCCGCCAGCTTGCGCGCCTCGTCCATCAGGGCGTCGTCCGGCAGCGCCTTCCAGATCAGGCCCCAGTCCTCGGCCTTTTGCGCGGGCAGAGGTTCGGCGGTCAGGGCCAGGCCCATCGCGCGGGCGCGGCCGAGGAACTGCGTCAGGTGCCAGCTGCCGCCGGTGTCGGGGATCAGTCCGACCTTGGAGAAGGACTGGATGAACTTGGCGCTTTCGGCGGCCAGCACCATGTCGCAGGCCAGCGCGACCGAGGATCCGGCCCCGGCGGCCACCCCGTTGACGGCGCAGATCACCGGCATTTCCAGCGCGCGGATCTGGCGGACCAGCGGTGCCCAGTAGTTGCGGACGGTCTCGCCGAGGTCGGGTGGGCCGTCCATCTTGCGCGGGTCGCGGTCGCCCAGGTCCTGCCCGGCGCAAAAGCCGCGCCCCGCTCCGGTCAGCAGGACGGCGCGCTTGGCCTCGTCCGCCGCCCGGGTCAGGGCGGCGCGCAGGGCCAGGTGCATTTCTGGCGTGAAACTGTTCAGCCGCTCGGGCCGGTTCAGCGTGATTTCCAGCCAGCTGCCGTGATCGGCGACAAGAATGGTGTCCGACATGTTCCCCTCCTCAAGGCGATTGTCGCGGTGGATGGCACGGGCGCGCGGCGGGATCAATCTGTCCCGGTCTTGGTCGCGGGCTTCTCCGGCGGCATCCGCAGCGGCGCGCGGGTGCGATCGTTGCCCGCGATGGCGACCTTGGTGGCCAGGCGGATGAACTCGCGCTTTTCGTCCTCGTTTAGTCCCACCAGCAGGTTGCGCTGCATCTCTTCGACGATGGGGCGGATGTGGGCGATGCGCTCGGCGCCCTCGGGCGTCAGGGCCAGCACCTTGGCGCGGCGGTCCTTGGGATTGGTCCGGCGTTCGATCAATCCCTTGGCGCAGAGCCGTTCGATCACGCCGCCGATGGTGGCACGGTCATGGGCGATCATCCCGGCCAGGGTGGCCTGGTCGATACCGGGATGTTCCTGCAGCATGGCAAGGGCCGCGAACTGCGGCGAGGTGAGGTCGACACCCGCTTCGCGCATGCGTTCGGCAAAGATCGAGGCCGAGAGCTGTTGCAGCCGTCGGATCAGGTGGCCGGGCATTGTGTAAATGTCTTTCATCGGGCCATGATCGGACGGGCAAACGAAAGTGACAAGCACGCATATTGTCATGATACTGTCTTTTGTCCGGCGTTGCCGGGCAGGTCTGCCGCGATGCGCCCCGCCTGCTGTACGCGGTCTGGCGGGACGACAAGATGAAGAAAGGGTCGGGGATGGAACGACCGGATGCGGGTCTGAGGCAATTGACGGTCTATCGGCTGCGGCGTGCCACGGTGCAGATGCTGTCGACCATATCGCAGGAACTGGCGCCTTTCGGTTTGCGGCGGACCACCTTTTCGGCGCTGGCCGTGGTGGTGGACCGACCGGGGCTGCGACAGACGCAACTGGCCGATGCGCTGGCGATCGAACGTCCCAACCTCGTCAAGATCGTGGATGAACTGGAGGCGGCGGGTCTGATCCAGCGGTGCCAGGCCGAAGGGGACCGGCGCGCCTATGCGCTGCATCCGACAGAGGACGGCGAACTGCTGCATCGCCGCGCCTACGAGGCGGTTCAGGCGGCGGATCGACGGTTGATGCACGGGTTATCCCCGGCCGAGGTGCAGGCGCTGAACGCCGCGCTGCACCTGATCGAGGAGAATGCCGGGGGCCCGGTGGATGCGGAGCCCAAGGGCGACTGAGCCCGGTTTTCACGTTGCTTTCCGCATTATAATGCACATTTTTGGCATCTCCTCATACTTGTTGCATCAAATTGCATATCGCGCAAATAAGGTGTACGCTTATCAAAATGACGATTCCGCGCTGTCCGCAGGCTGGATCGTCGCGGCGCGTCATGGGTGCGGTTCGATCGGGGAGGATCGCTGCACCGGATAAGGGACGGGATGACCGGCAGGAGGAGGCCAAGTCATGAATGGAAACGCAGCGATATATTTCGTGGACCGCCACGTTGACGAGGGGCGCGCCGACAAGGTGGCCTTTCGCGAGGCGGACGGCCGCAAGCGCAGCCTGACCTACGGCGAGCTGGCCGAGCAGACGGGCCGCTTTGCCGGCGCGCTCTATCGCCACGGGGTGCGGCGAGAAGAGCGGATCGCGATGATCGTGCAGGACCAGGTCGAATTTCCGGTGATCTTCTGGGGGGCGCTCAAGGCGGGGGCGATCCCCGTGCCCCTCAACACGCTTCTGTCGGCCTCGGTCTACGAGTCGATCCTCAGCGACAGCCGGGCCTCGATCCTGGTGGTGTCGGAGAAGCTGTGGGAGACGGTCAAGCCGGCGATCGAGGACAACCGCTTTCTGCGGGCCGTCGTGGTGATCGGCGCGGCGCCGGAGGGCACCGAGAGCTACGAGGATTTCATTGCCGATGCGCCGGTCGAGGAACCGGTCGAGGCCTTTGACGACGAAATGGCCTTCTGGCTCTATTCCTCGGGATCGACGGGGCAGCCCAAAGGCGTGCGTCACGTCCATTCCAGCCTGAAGGCCACCGCCGATACCTTCGGCGCGCAGGTGCTTGGCATCCGCGAAGAGGACACCGTCTATTCCGTCGCCAAGATCTTTTTCGCCTACGGGCTGGGCAATGCCATGTCCTTTCCGATGGCGGTGGGCGCGACGACGGTGCTGCTGTCCGGACGGCCCACGCCCGAGGTGGTCTTTGCCATCCTGGAGGCCGAGCGGCCGACGCTGTTCTGCGGGGTGCCGACGCTGTATGCCGCGATGAACGCCGCGATGGACAAAATGGGTGTGCCGGCCCATGCCATGCGGCTGTGCACCTCTGCCGGCGAGGCGCTGCCCAGGGAGGTTGGCGAGCGTTGGTTCAAGATGACCGGGACGGAGATCGTCGATGGTGTCGGTTCGACCGAGATGCTGCACATCTTTCTCAGCAACCGGCCCGGAGAGATCGTCTATGGCACCTCCGGCACACCTGTGCCGGGGTACGAGGTGCGGCTGGTCGATGAACACGACGAGGATGTGTCCGAGGGCGAGGTGGGCGAACTGCTGGTGCGCGGGCCTTCGGCGGCGGACGGCTACTGGAACCGGCGGCACAAGTCGCGGTCGACCTTCGAGGGGCACTGGACCCGCACCGGGGACAAGTACGAATGCACCCCCGAAGGGCGCTACGTCTACTGCGGGCGGACGGACGACATGTTCAAGGTTTCCGGCATCTGGGTCAGCCCCTTCGAGGTCGAGCAGGCGCTGGTGGAACATCCCGCGGTGCTGGAGGCGGCGGTGGTCGCCTGTGCCGATGAAAAGGGGTTGGACAAGCCAAAGGCCTTTGTCGTGCTCAAGGAAGGGCAGGAGGCCGCTGCGGTCGACGGGCTCAAGGAGTTCGTGAAGGACAAGATCGGCATGTGGAAATACCCGCGCTGGATCGAGGTGGTCGAGGACCTGCCGAAAACCGCGACGGGGAAAATTCAACGATTCAAGCTGAGAGGGGCGGCATGACTGCTGAATGGACGGAAAGCGGCCGGTTGAGCGCCGGGGGCAAGGAACTGGAATACGGCTGTTACGGACCCGCGCCGGACAAGGCGCCGACGCTGGTGCTGCTGCACGAGGGGCTGGGCTGCACCGCCTTGTGGCGGGAGTTCCCCAAGGCGCTGGCCGAGGCGACGGGCTTTGGCGTCTTTGTCTTTTCGCGCGCGGGCTATGGCCAGTCGGACCCGGCGGACCTGCCGCGCCCGCTGGACTACATGACGCGCGAGGCGGTGGACGTGCTGCCCGAGGTGCTGGAGGCGATCGGCTTTCGGCGCGGGGTGCTGGTGGGACACAGCGACGGCGCGACCATCGCGGCGATTTACGCGGGCAGCGTGTCGGACCTGCGGGTGCGCGGGCTGGTGCTGATGGCGCCGCATTTCTTTACCGAGGAGATGGGGCTGGCCGAGATCGCCAAGGCGAAAGAGGCCTATGAGACGACCGACCTGCGCGAGAAGATGGCACGCTATCATCGGGACCCGGACAATACCTTCCGCGGCTGGAACGACAGCTGGCTGCACCCGGATTTCAAAGCCTGGAACGTGGGCGACGTGATCGACTATCTGCGGATCCCGGTGCTGGCGGTGCAGGGCAGGGAGGACCAGTACGGCACGCTGGCCCAGATCGACGAGGTCGAGAACCGCAGCTATGCGCCGGTGGACACGCTGATACTGGACGAATGCCGCCATGCGCCGCACCTGGACCAGCCGGAAAAGGTGGTTGCGGGCATTGCAGAGTTCTGCGCTCGGCTGGAGCGGATCGAAGCCGCAGAACCCGAGGTCGCGTGACCATGTCGGCCTGGCACAGGCCGACCCACGCCCATGTGCCGGGACAGAACGCCCGGCACCCGGAGGGCGCGTTCGATCACATCAGGGCCTCGGCCCGGCCGGGCATGACCCCGGCGGAGATGGCGGAAAGCGAGGCTTTCCGCCACGGTCTTTTTTACATCGACAGCGGCTTCTACTGGGAAGCGCATGAGGTGCTGGAGCCGATCTGGATGGCCTTGCCCGAAGGGCAGGACCGCCGTTTCCTTCAGGCGCTGATCCAGACTGCCAATGCCTTTCTGAAACAGGAGATGATGCGGCCGGGGGCGGCGCTGCGGCTGTGCGGGATCGCGCGAGAGCTGCTGCCCCCGTCGCGCGATGCGCAGGTCATGGGCATTGGCGCGGGTCGCGTCCACGCCATGCTCGATTCCCTGGAAGTGGAGTTGAGGTGTGCAAAATAATGCACAGCAATGGTCACCCTTGGCAGATATTTGTCAAAGTAACTGAGTTTGAACGATTTATTTTGTGCTCTATTGTGCATACATAAGTTTACTTACTTTTCGCTTTGATGTAAGTTGACTGCAGCTTCGCGACCAGGGAGGACCCGATGACCAAGATGATCGACTTTCAGACCGACCCGACAAAATACCGCCATTGGCGTGTCGAGTATGACGGCCCGGTGGCCACGCTCATCATGGATGTCGACGAGGACGCGGGGCTCTTCGAGGGGTACAAGCTGAAGCTCAATTCCTACGACCTGGGCGTGGACATCGAGCTGAACGATGTCGTGCAGCGGATGCGGTTCGAGCACCCCGAGGTCAAGACCGTGGTCATGAAGTCGGGCAAGCCGGGCGTGTTTTGCGCCGGTGCGAACATCCGGATGCTGGGCGGTGCGGCGCACAGCCACAAGGTGAACTTCTGCAAGTTCACCAACGAGACCCGCAACGGCTTCGAGGCCGCCGAAGAGGAGAGCGGCCAGAAATACATTGCCGCCGTCAAGGGCGCCTGCGCCGGGGGCGGGTATGAACTGGCGCTGGCCTGCAACCACATCATGCTGACCGATGACAGCACGTCCTCGGTGGGTCTGCCCGAGGTGCCGCTGCTGGCGGTTCTGCCGGGCACCGGGGGGCTGACCCGCGTCACCGACAAGCGCAAGGTCCGCCGCGATCTGGCCGATATCTTCTGCTCGATCGAGGAGGGGGTGAAGGGCAAGCGCGCCAAGGACTGGCGCCTGGTGGATGAGGTCATCCCGAACTCGAAATTCGACGATACGGTGATGGAGCGGGCGAAGGAATTCGCCGCGGCCTCGGACAAGGCGGACGTGGCGCAGGGCATCCAGTTGGGCCCGCTGGCGCGGACCATCACCGAAGACGCGGTGAGCTATTCGCTGGTCGAGGTCGAGATCGACCGCAAGGGGCGCAAGGCGACGATCACGCTGAAAGGCCCCGAAGAGGACGCGCCCGCCGACATGGAGGCCTTTGTCGCCCAGGGCGACCAGGCCTACATGCTGAGGCTCTGCCGAGAGCTTGAGGATGCGATCCTGCACCTGCGCCTGAACGAGATGGAAATCGGTCTGTGGGTGTTCCGCACCCAGGGCGACCCGGAGAAGCTGGCCGCGCATGAGGCGCTGCTGGCCGAAAATGCCGATCACTGGCTGTCCAACGAGGTGCGTCACTACTGGAAACGCACGCTCAAGCGGATCGATGTGACCTCGCGTTCGCTGGCGGCCTTCGTCGAGCATGGATCTTGCTACGTCGGCGTGCTGGCCGAGATCCTGTTCGCGGTGGACCGCAGCTACATGATGGAAGACGAGTTCGAGGGCGACAACCGCCACATGGCGACGATCACCCTGACCAAGGACAACTTTGGCCCCTATCCGATGGGCAACGGCCTGACCCGGCTGGAAACCCGTTTTCTTGGCGAGCCGGAGCATGTCGAGGAGCTGAAAGGCAAGATCGGCGAGGCGCTGGAGGCCGAGGAGGCCGATGAGCAGGGCCTTGTGACCATGATCCTGGATGACATCGACTGGGAAGACGAGGTGCGGATCTTCATGGAAGAGCGGGCCAGCTTCAGCCCCGATGCGATGACCGGGATGGAGGCGAACCTGCGCTTTGCCGGACCGGAGACGATGGAAACCCGGATCTTTGGCCGCCTGACCGCCTGGCAGAACTGGATCTTCAACCGCCCCAACGCGGTGGGGGCCGATGGCGCGTTGCAGCGTTATGGCACCGGCGTGCGCGGAGACTACAACATGGAGCGCGTCTGACGCGTTCGGCATGGCGGGGACCTCCCCGCCCTGCGGGCCCCGGCGAAGGCCGTTCCCGTGACACCACACCCAAAGGGAGAGAGAGATGCTCGATCTGATCAACGTGAGCTATGACACCCAGATCCCGAACAACGTGGGTCTGTCGTCCGACAAGAAAGTGTTGAAGGCGCTGTCGAAATGGCACCCCGGCTACCTGGACTGGTGGAACAAGCTGATCCCGCAGAACTTCCAGGAATCGATGGTCTACCTGCGCACCGCCGTCAGCGTCGATCCCAAGGGCTGGGCCAAGTTCGACTACGTCAAGATGCCGGAATATCGCTGGGGCGTGCTGTTGGCGCCGCAGGTCGAGGGCCGCACCATTCCCTGTGGCGAACATGCCGGCCAGCCGGCCTGGCAAGAGGTGCCGGGGGAATACCGCAACCTGATGAAGCGCCTGATCGTTATCCAGGGCGACACCGAGCCGGGTTCGGTCGAGCAGCAGCGCTTCCTGGGCCTGACCGCGCCGTCGCTGTACGACATGCGCAACCTGTTCCAGGTCAACGTCGAAGAGGGCCGCCACCTCTGGGCAATGGTCTACCTGCTGCAGAAATACTTCGGCAAGGATGGCCGCGAAGAGGCGGATGACCTGCTGATCCGCTCGTCGGGCAGCGAGGAAGCGCCGCGGATGCTGGGTGCCTTCAACGAGGAAACGCCGGACTGGCTGTCCTTCTTCATGTTCACCTATTTCACCGACCGTGACGGCAAGATGCAGCTGGAATCGCTGGCTCAGTCGGGGTTCGACCCGCTGTCGCGCACCTGCCGCTTCATGCTGACCGAGGAAGCGCACCACATGTTCGTGGGCGAGACCGGCGTCGGCCGCACCATCCAGGCCACCGTCGAGGCGATGAACAAGGCGGGCATCACCGATCCCTACGACGTGGGCAAGATCCGCGACCTGAACGTGATCGACCTGCCGACCATCCAGAAGAAGCTCAACCTGCACTACACGCTTTCGCTGGACCTCTTCGGGCAGGAAGTTTCGACCAACGCGGCCAATGCCTTCAACGCGGGCATCAAGGGCCGGTACATGGAGAACCGGATCGACGACGACCACATGCTCAAGAACGACACCTACAAGGTGCTCGACCTCGAGGATGGCAAGATCGTCGAAAAGGACGTGCCCGCGCTGACCGCGATCAACATGCGTCTGCGTGACGACTATATCCGCGACGCGGCGGGCGGCGTGAAACGCTGGAACAAGATCATCGAGAAGGCCGGGATCGAGTTCGAGCTGAAGCTGCCGCACCAGGCCTTCAACCGCAAGATCGGCATCTTCGCGGGCCACAACTTCGACCCGGACGGCAACCATGTTTCGGGCGAGGAATACGACAAGGGCCTCACCAAGTGGCTGCCGACCCATGCGGACGGGGATTACATCCAGTCGCTGATGAAGCCGGTCTACGAGCCGGGCAAATACGCCAGCTGGATCGCGCCGCCGAAGGTGGGCATCGACAACAAGCCGGGCGACTTCGAGTACGTCAAGCTGCACATGGCCTGATGCGGCGGGGGCGGGGAACCCTCCGTCCTTTCCGAACCAACGGGCGGCGCGGGGCAGGGCCCCGCGCCGGACCGACCAGCAGGAGGAGGAAACGCGATGATCACCAAACGTAACGTCGGCCATGCGCCGCGCGTGACCGAGGTCGCGAAGGAACTGGGCGAGATCGGCTGCTGCATCGGATGCGAGAATTGCCGCGGCTTGTGCCAGGCCGTGATCGAGGCCATAGCTGTCCCCGAGGCCGTTTTGCACCGGGGGACGCAATGAACAAGCCGTTGAAACAGCACCTGATCGACCCGGAAATCTGCATCCGCTGCTATACCTGCGAGATGACCTGCCCGGTGGGCGCGATCGAGCATGACGAGAACAACGTCGTCGTGAATCCGGACACCTGCGATTTCTGCATGGATTGCATCCCGGTCTGTCCGACCGGATCCATCGACGAATGGCGCGTGGTCGAGAAACCCTATTCGCTCGAAGAGCAATACGAGTGGATGGAACTGCCCGAACAGGGAGAGGTGTCCGTGGCCGAAAGCGCCGAGGATGGCACCGAAAGCGGTGAGGACCCGGTGGCGGCCCTGCTGGCAGAGGCGCACAAGGGCGCCGGCGGCAAGTCCAAGGCGCCGGCCAGCGCGGCCAAGCCGACGGTCAACCTCTACAACCTTGCCAGCCCGGTCGAGGCGGTGGTGCAGGGCAACTATCGCCTGACCGCCGAAGGCGCGGACACGGACGTCCGCCACATCATCCTGGATTTCCAGGGCAAGCCCTTTCCGGCTCTCGAAGGTCAGTCGCTGGGCATCATCGCGCCGGGAACCGATGCCGAGGGCAAGGCGCATCTGCCGCGGCTCTATTCCGTGTCTTCGCCCCGCGACGGCGAACGGGCGGGCTATCACAACGTCTCTCTGACGGTGAAGCGCGAGGAAAACGGCATCTGTTCGAATTACGTCTGTGACCTGAAAAAGGGTGACAAGGTGCAGGTAACAGGGCCATTCGGCGCGACCTTCCTGATGCCGAACGATCCCGATGCGCGGCTCTTGATGATCTGTACCGGCACCGGATCGGCGCCGATGCGGTCCTTCACGATGGCGCGTCAGCGCACCGTGGGCAAGAAATCCGGCGGGATGGTGATGTTCTTCGGCGCGCGGACGCCGGACTCGCTGCCCTATTTCGGACCGCTCAACAAGGTGCCCTCCAGCCTCTTGCAAAAGCACCTGGTGTTCAGTCGGATGCCCGGCCAGGACAAGGAATACGTCCAGGACCGGATGCGCGTCGAAGAGGACATCGTGGCGGACATGCTGCAGGATCCCAACACCCATATCTACATCTGCGGGCTGAAGGAGATGGAGGAGGGCGTTGAGCGGGCGTTCACCAATATCGCCGAAAGCATCGGCCAGCAGTGGCGCAACCTGCGGGATGTCCTTCGCGAAGAAGGCCGCTATCACGTCGAGACATACTGATATGGAAGACCGTCCCGACAATGCCCACCGGCATGTGATCCGCGTGACCTGGGGCGATTGCGACCCGGCAAGGATCGTCTACACGGCGCGCATCCCCTGGTTCGCGCTGGATGCCATCAACGGCTGGTGGGTCGAGAATCTGGGCGGCGATGGCTGGTTTCAGATGGAGATCGACCGTAACGTCGGCACGCCCTTTGTCCGGCTGGAAATGGATTTCCGCAGCCCGATCACGCCCCGGCATGAACTGGTCTGTCACGTCTGGCCGGTGCGGCTGGGCGAGACCTCGATCACTTTCCGGGTCGATGGCGAACAGGACGGCAAGCTGTGTTTCTCCTCGCGGACGGTCAGCGTCTTCATCGAGGCGGATGCCTTTGCCAAGCGCACGCCGCCCGAAGACATGCGCGCCGCGATCGAAGCGCGGCTGCCCGCGGCCTAGGCCGGGGCGCTTGAGCCATGACCGGAGCGGCGCGCGGGGCAGGCGAGGCGGATCCCACGGCGCTTTACCGGCTGGTCGGAGACCGCGTGCGGGCCGCCCGCAAGTCTTCGGGCCTGACGCGGCAGGACCTGGCAGAGCTGTCCGGTGTCTCGCCGCGCTACCTGGCCAAGCTGGAAGGTGGTGACGGCAATATCTCGATCGGCCTTCTGAAACGGGTGGCGCTTGTCCTTGGTCGTCCGATGGCAGAGCTTTTGGCCGAGGAGGATCCGCTGGCGCCGGACCTGGCACAGCTCTCAGAGCTTTACCGCAATGCCTGCGTGGCGACGCGGGCAAAGGCATTTCGGGTGCTGGATCCGGGCCGCCTGCGCGCGCAAAAGGCCGAGCGTATCTGTCTTGTCGGTCTGCGCGGGGCAGGCAAGTCTACCCTCGGTGCGCGCATCGGTGCCGACCTTGGCCTGCCCTTTGTCGAGATGAACGTCGAGATCGAGCGCAGCGCCGGAATGGCAGTGTCCGAGATCATCGCGTTGTACGGGCCGGAGGGCTATCGACAGATCGAGGCAGAGGCGCTGGACCGGCTCTTGTCGACGCAGAGCCGGATCGTCCTGGCCGCCAGTGGCGGCATCGTCGAAGAGCCGCAGACCTTCGAACGGATGCTGGAGGGCTTTCACACGGTCTGGATCAAGGCCGCGCCGGGGGATCACATGGATCGGGTCCGGGCGCAGGGGGATACGCGGCCAATGGCAGGGAACCCGCGCGCCATGTTGCAACTGCGCGAGATCCTGAAGGCGCGAGAGGTGAGCTATCGCAGGGCCGAACATCACCTCGACACCAGTGGCCGTTCAGTAGAGCAGTCCTTGCAGGACCTGCACGGGTTGATCGCGGCGCAGGGGCTGCTGGAAGGGCAGGGAGGCTAGGTTTTCGGCCCTTTGCGCGGGCCAGAGCCGGGTGTTGCGGCAGGTGTCTGGCGGCCAAACCAGGTTGATTGTATTTAGGGGTAAAATTTGCAAAGCATGCATATCAGGATGAGGTATAACAAATTCGGGAGGGGATGTCATGGCTACAACAGAGCTGAACTGGGCCATCCTGACGGCAGGGCAACTGTCTTTCCCGTTCCTTGTGGATTGGTGTGAGCACCGACCCTGATAATTCCATTCAACACGGAGGCGGCCATGCAGGCCTATATCCCTTACGGCGCTTACTGGAGCACACCCTTTGCCCGTTGGCAGGGAGAGTTCGCGGAGCTGCACGCGATGGAATTCGCGGCGCATGTGACACGCGAGGCCCTGGCGCAGCGTGACATTCCGGTCGAGACCTTCGATTTCGCGGCCTACGGTCTGACCGTGCCGCAATACCGCAGTTTCTACGGCCTGCCCTGGTTCACCGGCATGATCGGGGCGGACCGGCTTCCGGGGCCGACCGTCAACCAGGCCTGCGCGACGGGCGCGCGCCTGCTGGCCACGGTCGCTGGCGAATTTGCCATCGGGGCGGCCTCTGCCGCGCTGCTGGTGTCCGGCGACCGGACCTCGAACAGTCCACATGTCTACTATCCTGCGCCGGGGGCGCCCGGCGGGACGGGGCAGAGCGAGGACATCGTTCTGGAAAGTTTCAACAAGGATCCCTTTGCCCGCTGTGCGATGATCGACACGGCCGATAACGTGGCGCGCCGCGAGGGGATCGAGACCGCCGAACAGCATGAATTGACCTTGCATCGGCAGAGCCAGTACCAGGAGGCGCTGCAAGACGACCGGGCTTTTCAGAAACGCTATATGGCGGCAGAGTTCGCGGTGCCCGACCCGCGCTTTCGCAAGACGGTCGGGACGATCTCGGGCGATTGCGGCGTCTATCCGGCCTCGCCCGAGAAGATGGCAGGGCTACGGCCGGTGCGCGAAGGCGGCTCGGTCACCTTTGCCGCCCAGACCCATCCTGCGGATGGCAACGCCGGGCTGGTCATGGTGTCCGACCCGGCCCGGGCGCGGGACCTGGCCACGCGAGGGGATGCGCCGCTGGTCGAACTGGTGGCCGTGGCGCAGGCGCGCGAGGAAAAGGCCCATATGCCCGCGGCCCCCATCGGTGCGGCGCGCCGCGCGCTGGAACTGTCGGACCTGTCGATCGGTGACATTGACGTGGTCAAGTCGCACAACCCCTTTGCGGTCAACGACATCGCCTTTGCCCGGGCCTTTGGCATCGATTGGCGCGGCATGAACAACTTTGGCAGTTCGCTGATCTGGGGACATCCGCAGGGACCGACCGGCCTGCGCGCCATCATCGAGATGATCGAAGAGTTGGAAATGCGGGGCGGCGGTTATGGTCTTTTCCAAGGCTGCGCGGCGGGCGACTCCGCGATGGCGTTGATCCTGAAGGTGCAGTAAAATGAGCCTCCGGACAGCGCGAATTTCTGGGTCACAGAGGGCTTGCGCTGTTCGGAACGTGCTGCTAGGAAGCCGCACGGTTTCCGGCAGGGTCGCCCTGCAAGACCTGATGTGCCGCCTTAGCTCAGTAGGTTAGAGCGCTTGATTGTGGATCAAGAGGTCCCCCGTTCGAGCCGGGGAGGCGGTACCATCATCTCTCGGACAACATTGAACTTCTGCGGGTAACAGGATCGCTGCCAAGGCCGTGTTGCCAGTGCGTCAGCCCTTGTTTTGCTCCGTGGTCACGACCCGGGTGCCCCAGGACTGGCAGGCCGTGGCAAGGCCGGGGGGCAGAGGCGCGTCGGTAAAGAAGGCGTCGAGGTCGGCCAGCGAGGCGATGCGGGCAGGGGCGCTGCGCGAGAACTTGGTGTGGTCGGAGACCAGGAAGGTCTTGCGCGACTGCCGAAGAATCGCCTGGCTGACGCTGACCTCCTGGATGTCGAAATCGAGCAGGTCGCCATCGCGGTCCAGCGCCGAACAGCCGATCACGGCGAGATCGAATTTGAACTTGCGGATCGTCTCTGCCGCGAGATTGCCGATCAGGCCGCCGTCCGATCGGCGCAACTGGCCACCTGTCACGATGATCTCGCAGCCGGGATTGCCGGCGAGAATGTTGGCCACGTTCATGTTGTTCGTGACCACCATCAGGTTCTCGTGGTGTTTCAGCTCTTCGGCGACGGCTTCGGTCGAGGTGCCGATGTTCAGGAAGAGGGAGATGCCGTTGGGGATCTCGTCGGCGCAGGCCCGCGCGATGGCGCGCTTGGCCTCCTGGTTGAGCGACCGGCGTTCGCCGTATTCGATATTCGTCGTCCCCGAGGGCAGGACCGCGCCGCCGTGCACGCGCTCCAGCCGGCCGGCCTCTGCCAGGTCGGTCAGGTCGCGGCGGATGGTTTGCAGCGTCACACCGAAATGCGCGGCGAGCCCTTCAACCGTGACCTTGCCTTCGCGCCGCGCGATGTCGAGAATCTCTGGCTGCCGGAAGGATTGGGACACGTTCAGGGCTTTCGGGTCTGGGTGTTCATTGCGTGGTGCCCATCAGCCTTTCCCGAAACGCGCGAAATGGCAACCAATAGGATCGGAAAGCAGCGAATTTGGGTTCGTTTTCTGCAGAAGCGAAACGATTTGACGCTTCGAGAGCTGTGTGATTCGGGTAAAGCGAACGAAAACGAAAAATCTTTCATTGCTCCGCGCCATGTTTTTGGTCATAACTCTTGCAGAGACGCGCATGGGGGGATTCGCGTGGGGCGATCAGCAGACAAGACGGTTACTGACCTGTTCATCATCGGCGGCGGCATCAATGGATGTGGCATTGCGCGGGATGCGGCCGGGCGCGGATTGTCGGTCACCCTGGCGGAGATGAACGACCTTGCCTCGGCGACCTCATCGGCTTCGACCAAGCTGTTTCACGGCGGTTTGCGCTATCTTGAATACTTCGAATTCCGCCTCGTGCGTGAGGCGTTGATCGAGCGCGAGGTGTTGCTGCGGGCGATGCCGCACATCAGCTGGCCGATGCGTTTTGTGCTTCCATATCATAAGGATATGCGCTTCGATTCGGAGACGCCGACATCGAAACTTCTGGGTCTGTTCATGCCCTGGATGAAGGGGCGGCGCCCGGCCTGGCTGATCCGTCTGGGGCTGTTCCTGTACGACAACCTCGGCGGGCGCAAGATCCTGCCGGGGACCAGGACCGTGGATCTGGTCGGCGGGCCTGAGGGCGCGCCGCTGGAGGACAGGTTCGAGAAGGCCTACGAATACTCCGACTGCTGGATCGAGGATTCGCGCCTTGTGGTCCTGAACGCACGCGATGCAGAGGCGCGCGGCGCGCATGTCATGACCCGTACCAAGGTGCTCAGCGCGACCTGCGAAGATGGGCTTTGGCGCATCGAAACGCGCAATACCGAAAGCAACGCGACCCGCACGTTCTATGCGCGGATGCTGGTCAATGCCGGTGGGCCATGGGTGGGCGACATCATCCAGACCAAGGCGCGGCTGAACTCTCGCGAGGGGGTTCGCCTTGTCCGGGGCAGTCACATCGTCACCAAGAAACTGTATGACCACGACAAGTGCTATTTCTTCCAGGGCACCGACGGGCGGATCATCTTTGCCATTCCCTACGAGACGGATTTCACCCTGATCGGGACGACGGATGCCGAGCATGACGATCCGTCCGAGAAGCCGGAATGCACCCCGCAGGAACGCGACTACCTGCTGGATTTCGCCAATCGCTATTTCAAGCGCGACCTGGTGCCCGAGGACGTCGTCTGGACCTATTCCGGTGTCCGTCCGCTGTATGACGATGGCGCCAGCAGCGCGACAGCCGCCACGCGGGACTATACGCTGAAGGTCGATACCAGTGCCGGCGCGCCGATGCTGAACGTCTTTGGCGGCAAGATCACCACCTATCGCCGGCTTGCGGAAAGCGCGCTGGAAAAGATCGGCACGCAGCTTGAAGTCTCAAAGGGGACCTGGACCGCGGGCGTACCTTTGCCTGGCGGGGATTTCCCGGTGCCTGGTGTGGACGGCCTGATTTCCGATCTCAGGGCCACGTATCCTTTCCTGACCGAGTTCTGGGCCAGGCGGCTGGTACGGGCCTACGGAACCGAGGCCGTCAAGGTGCTGGGGGATGCGACAGCGGCCGCCGACCTTGGGCGCGATTTCGGCGCGACCCTGACCGAGGCCGAGATCACCTGGTTGATGACCCATGAATATGCGCGCACCGCCGAGGACGTGGTCTGGCGCAGGAACAAGCTGGGGCTTCGGCTGGACGCCGGTCAGATCGAGGCCCTGGATGCCTGGATGGCCCGCAATCGCCACAGCACGCCCGCAGCAGCGGAATGAGGAGGAGAACCCGATGACGCTGGAACTGAAAGGCGTGTCGAAGACCGTGGAGGGGCAGGTACATATCCACCCCACGGACCTGAAGCTTGAAAAGGGCACGATGAACGTGCTGCTTGGGCCGACCCTGTCGGGCAAGACATCGCTGATGCGCCTGATGGCGGGGCTGGACGTTCCGGCGACGGGGCAGGTGATCTGGAACGGCGAGGACGTGACCGGCCAGCGCGTGCAGGACCGCAAGGTGGCGATGGTCTACCAGCAGTTCATCAACTACCCGTCGATGAGCGTCTACGACAACATCGCCTCTCCGATGAAGCTGATGGGCGTCGACAGGACCGAGATCGACCGCCGCGTGCGCGAGACCGCCGACCTGATGAAGCTTACCCCGATGCTGGACCGCAAGCCGCTGGAGCTATCCGGCGGCCAGCAACAGCGCTGCGCGTTGGCGCGGGCACTGGTCAAGAACGCGGGGCTGGTATTGCTGGACGAGCCGCTGGCCAATCTGGATTACAAGCTGCGCGAGGAGTTGCGGGTCGAGATCCCCAAGATCTTCGAGGCCTCCGGCAGCATCTTTGTCTATGCCACGACCGAACCGGAAGAGGCGCTGTTGTTGGGCGGCAATGTCGCCACGCTGTGGGAAGGACGGATCACGCAGTTCGGCCCGACGCCATCGGTCTACCGCCAGCCCGTCGATGCCACCACGGCGCGGGTGTTCAGCGATCCGCCGATGAATTTCCTGCAGATTTCCAAGACCGGCGACCGGATCATGTTCGGCGACGGGCAGAAGGCACCCGCGACGGGCAAGATCGCCGAGCTGGCCGATGGCCGCTACACGGCCGGGTTCCGGCCCAACCACCTGGAAATCGGCAAGCACGCGGCGGACGCGATGGAGTTCAAGACGCGGCTCAGCGTGACCGAACTGACCGGCTCCGAGACCTTCGTGCATCTCGACCATCACGGCGAACGCTGGGTGGGACTGATCCATGGCGTCCACGACCTGACGCTGGGCGCAGAGCTCAGTGTCTGGCTGGACCCGCGCCATGTCTATGTATTCGGGCAGGACGGCCGGCTGGTCGCGCCCGCCGCCTACGCGCTCGCGGCCTGAGGGAGGGGACCATGGCCAAGATCACGCTCGACAATCTCGCGCATTCCTACCTGCCGAACCCGGCCGGCGAGGACGATTACGCGCTCAAGGAACTGAACCATGACTGGGAGGACGGGGCCGCCTATGCGCTGCTGGGGTCCTCCGGATGTGGGAAATCCACGCTGCTCAACATCATCTCGGGGTTGCTGCATCCCAGCCAGGGCCGCATCCTGTTCGACGGGCAGGACGTGACCCAGGCGCCGACGGCAGAACGCAATATTGCGCAGGTGTTCCAGTTCCCGGTCGTCTACGACACGATGACCGTGCACGACAACCTGGCCTTTCCGCTGCGCAACCGGGGCCGGGACGAGTCCTACGTGGCCGAGCGCGTGCAGGAAATCGCCCGTATGATCGGCATGGAGGACATGCTGCGGAAAAAGGCGCGCGGCCTGACGGCGGATGCCAAGCAGAAGATTTCGCTTGGCCGGGGCATGGTGCGCAAGGACGTGAACGCACTGCTGTTCGACGAGCCGCTGACCGTCATCGACCCGCATATGAAGTGGGAGTTGCGCACCCAGCTGAAAAAGCTGCACCACGATTTCGGTCATACGATGATCTACGTCACCCACGACCAGACCGAGGCGCTGACCTTCGCGGACAAGGTGGTGGTGATGTACGATGGCCGCGTCGTGCAGATCGGTACGCCCGAGGAGCTGTTCGAGCGGCCCGAGCATACCTTCGTGGGCTATTTCATCGGCTCGCCGGGCATGAACGTCATCCCGGCAAAGGTTGATGGCAACAAGGCCTATATCAACGGGTCCTTCGTGGAACTGGCGCAGGGGTACAAGCCGCTCGACGGCAAGGTCGAGATCGGCGTGCGGCCCGAATTCGCCCGCCTGAGCCAGTCCGAGGGCCTGCCCGTCAAGGTGCGCCGTGTCGAGGATGTCGGCCGGCACAAGATCATCCGGGCCGAGTTCTTCGGCAATGACATCAACATCATCGCGGGCGAGGACGATCACGTCAGCGCCGACATGAACCGCGTCACCTTCGATGCGGCTCACGTCAACGTCTACGCCGATGACTGGCGCGTGCAGGGGGAGGCCGCGTAATGGAAAAGACAGTCAACCAGAAGGCCTGGTTCCTTGTTCTGCCGGTTCTGCTGCTGGTGGCCTTTTCGGCGGTGATCCCGCTGATGACCGTGGTCAATTATTCCGTTCAGGACACTTTTGGGAACAACCAGTTCTTCTGGGCCGGTCTCGAATGGTTCGAAGAGATGCTGCGGTCGGAACGCATGTGGGACGCGTTGGGCCGCCAGCTGATGTTCTCGGGCATCATCCTGGCGATCGAGATCCCGCTGGGGATCTTCGTGGCGCTGAACATGCCCAAGGGCGGTTTCTGGGCCTCGCTCTGCCTGGTGCTGATGTCGCTGCCGCTGCTCATTCCGTGGAACGTGGTGGGGACCATCTGGCAGATCTTCGGCCGCGTGGACATTGGCCTGCTGGGCTACACGCTGGACGCCTTGGGCGTGAACTACAACTACACGCAGGACACGGTCGCCGCGTGGATCACCATCGTCGTGATGGATGTCTGGCACTGGACCTCGCTGGTGGCACTGCTGGCTTATGCCGGGCTGAAGTCGATCCCCGACGCCTACTACCAGGCGGCCAAGATCGACCAGGCGAGCCGCTGGAAGGTGTTCCGTTTCATCGAACTGCCCAAGATGATGGGCGTGCTGATGATCGCGATCCTGCTGCGCTTCATGGACAGCTTCATGATCTACACCGAGCCGTTCGTCGTCACCGGCGGTGGTCCGGGCAACGCGACGACGCTCTTGTCGATCGACCTGGTCAAGATGGCCCTTGGGCAGTTCGACCTTGGACCCGCCGCCGCCTTCTCGATCATGTATTTCCTCGTGATCCTTCTGATCAGCTGGGTATTCTACACCGTGATGACCAACCTCGATAAGCGGGAGGGCTGAGACATGGCCGACGCGACCGTCAACCAAAGCTCGTCCCGCAAGGCCGCGCTGCCCCGGATCAACAGCCGCGCCGTGGTGATGACGCTCTACCTGCTGTTCCTGCTGTTGCCGATCTACTGGCTCCTGAACATGAGCCTGAAGACCAACACCGAGATCCTGAACGAGTTCACGCTCTGGCCGCGCGACCTGACCTTTGCCAACTATGCCACGATCCTCACGGATCCGGCCTGGTACATGGGGTATGTCAACTCGCTGATCTACGTGGTGATGAACACGGTCATCAGCCTCGCGGTGGCGCTGCCGGCGGCCTATGCCTTTTCGCGCTATCACTTCATGGGTGACAAGCACCTGTTCTTCTGGCTGCTGACCAACCGGATGGCGCCGCCGGCGGTTTTCGCGCTGCCCTTCTTTCAGCTGTATTCCAGCGTCGGGCTGTTCGACACGCATATCGCCGTGGCGCTGGCGCACTGCCTGTTCAACGTGCCGCTGGCGGTCTGGATCCTCGAGGGTTTCATGCGCGGCGTGCCGAAAGAGATCGACGAGACCGCCTATATCGACGGCTACAGCTTTGGCACCTTCTTCGTGAAGATCTTTACCCCGCTGATTGCCAGCGGCATCGGGGTCGCGGCCTTCTTCTGCTTCATGTTCTCATGGGTGGAACTGCTGCTGAGCCGGACGCTGACCACGGTGGACGCGAAACCCATCGCCGCCATCATGACCCGCACGCAGGGCGCATCGGGCATCGACTGGGGCGTTCTGGCCGCCGCCGGTATCCTGACCATCGTGCCGGGGGCGCTCGTGATCTACTTTGTCCGCAACTACATCGCCAAGGGCTTTGCCCTGGGCCGCGTGTGACGCGGGAAAGGGAGGAAAAACAATGGACTGGATGGCATGGACCTGGCCGACCGCGATCTTCTTCATGGTCATCGCCACGCTGCTGATCACCTTCACGATCCTCGCGATCAAGTTCCCGGAAACGCCCCGCATGGGCATCCTGCGGATCGAGACGACGCGCGGTGATCGGCTGTTCATCACCCTTCTCGGCTCGGCCTTCATCAACCTGGCCTGGCTTGGACTGGTCGGCGCGAACCAACCTTACGCGCTGATTGTCTGCCTGATCTACGCCGCGGCGGTCTTCCGCTGGGTGTAGCGACGGGCGCGGGGCCGGGACCAGAGGAGACCCGGCCGCGATTTGCTTGTTCCTCAGTTAATGGTTCAAAATGGGAGGATACCAACAAATGAACCTCAACCTAAAGACAACCACGGCAGCGCTGCTGATCCTCGCGGGTCCGGCCTTTGCCGACATGGACGCCGCGCGCGCGTTCCTGGACAGCGAGATCGGCGATCTCTCTGCCCTGCCGCGCGACGCCCAGGAAGCGGAGATGCAATGGTTCATCGACGCCGCCGCACCCTTTGCCGGCATGGAGATCAAGGTCGTCTCCGAGACCATCACCACGCATGAATACGAAGCGCAGGTGCTGGCCCCGGCCTTTACCGCGATCACCGGCATCAAGGTCACCCATGACCTGATCGGCGAAGGCGACGTGGTCGAGAAACTGCAGACGCAGATGCAGTCGGGCCAGAACATCTACGACGGCTACATCAACGACTCGGACCTGATCGGCACCCACTGGCGCTATCAGCAGGTGCGCAACCTGACCGACTGGATGGCCGGCGAAGGCGCCGACGTGACCTCGCCGACGCTGGACCTCGATGATTTCATCGGCCTCAGCTTTACCACCGGGCCGGATGGCAAGGTCTACCAGTTGCCGACCCAGCAGTTCGCGAACCTCTACTGGTTCCGCTATGACTGGTTCAACGATCCCAAGAACCAGGAAGACTTCAAGGCGGCCTACGGCTACGACCTTGGCGTTCCCGTCAACTGGTCGGCCTACGAGGACATCGCCGAGTTCTTTACCGGTCGCGACCTGTCGCACATGGGTGTCGATGGCGAAGTCTTCGGCAACATGGATTACGGCAAGAAGGACCCGTCGCTTGGCTGGCGCTACACCGACGCGTGGATGTCGATGGCCGGCATGGGAGACGTGGGTGAGCCCAACGGCCTGCCGGTCGACGAATGGGGCATTCGCGTCAATGACCAGAGCCAGCCTGTCGGCTCCTGTGTCGCGCGCGGTGGCGCCACCAACGCGCCCGCGGCGGTCTATGCCGTGACCAAGGCGATCGAGTGGCTGGAGAAATACACGCCGCCCGCCGCCGCTGGTATGACCTTCTCCGAGGCCGGCCCGATCCCGGCGCAGGGCAACATCGCCCAGCAGATGTTCTGGTACACCGCCTTCACTGCCGACACGGTCAAGCCGGGTCTGCCGGTGATGAACGAGGACGGCACGCCCAAGTGGCGCATGGCTCCCTCGCCGCATGGCGTCTACTGGAAAGAAGGCCAGAAGGTCGGCTATCAGGACGCGGGTTCCTGGACGCTGATGAAGTCGACCCCGGTCGACCGTGCCAAGGCGGCCTGGCTCTATGCCCAGTTCGTCACCTCCAAGACCGTGGACGTGAAGAAAAGCCATGTCGGCCTGACCTTCATCCGCGAATCCACCGTGCAGCACGACAGCTTTACCGATCGTGCCGACAAGCTGGGCGGCCTGGTCGAGTTCTACCGCTCGCCCGCGCGTGTGGCATGGTCGCCGACCGGCACCAACGTGCCTGACTACCCCAAGCTGGCACAGCTGTGGTGGCAGAACATCGGTGACGCCATGTCCGGCGCCAAGACCCCGCAAGAGGCGCTGGACGCGCTCTGTGCGGACCAGGAACGCGTGATGGAACGCCTGGAACGTGCCGGCATCCAGGGCGACATCGGTCCCAAGCTGAACGACGAGCGCGACGCCGAATACTGGTTCGACCAGCCCGGCGCGCCCTATGCCAAGCTCGACGACGAAGACGAAGAGCCCAAGACCGTCAGCTACGATGAGCTGATCAAGTCCTGGCAATAAGCCTTCCTCCCCGGTCGGGGCCCTTCGGGGCCTCGACCACCTCCTGTTTTCCCCCCATACTCGGCGCTGCGACAGCGCAACCTGAAATCGCTTTGAGGAGAGGCGGTCATGACCCATATCCTGGCCATCGATCAGGGCACGACATCCACCCGCGCCATCGTCTTCGACCCTTCCATGTCCATTGTCGCCACGGCGCAGGAGGAATTCCCCCAGCACTACCCGGCCTCGGGCTGGGTGGAACATGAACCGGCGGATCTCTGGGCGACGACTGCCGCCACGTGCCGTGCCGCGATCGAAAAGGCGGGCGGGCCGGGGATCGCCGCCATCGGTATCACCAACCAGCGCGAAACCACGTTGGTCTGGGACCGCAAGACGGGCAAACCGATCCACAATGCGATTGTCTGGCAGGACCGGCGCACCGCCGACCTGTGCCGCAAGCTGAAGGATGAGGGGTTCGAAGACGCGGTGACAGACCGCACGGGCCTCTTGCTCGATCCCTATTTCAGCGGGACGAAACTGGCCTGGCTGCTGGACAACGTGGACGGCGCCCGCGCACGCGCCGAGGCCGGAGAGCTTGTCTTTGGCACGGTCGATACCTGGCTGGTCTGGAACCTGACCGGGGGCGCGGTGCATGTCACTGACGCCACGAATGCCGCGCGCACCATGCTTTATGACATCCGCAAGGGCGGCTGGTCACAAACGATCTGCGACCGGCTGAACATCCCCATGTCGATGCTGCCAGAGGTCCGCGACAGCGCCGCCGATTTCGGCCAAACCCGTCCGGACCTGTTCGGTGGCCCGATCCCCATCCTGGGGATTGCCGGGGATCAGCAGGCGGCCACCGTGGGGCAGGCCTGTTTTGCTCCGGGTATGCTGAAATCGACATATGGCACCGGCTGTTTTGCTCTGATCAATACCGGCGATACGCCGGTCCGGTCGCAAAACCGCCTTCTGACCACCATCGCCTATCAATTGGACGGCAAGCCGACCTACGCCCTCGAAGGCTCGATCTTCATTGCCGGTGCGGTGGTGCAGTGGCTGCGCGACGGCCTGAAGATCATCCGCGAGGCGAAGGAAACCCAGCCGTTGGCCGAAGGTGCCGATGACGCCCAGAACGTGGTTCTGGTGCCCGCCTTTACCGGGCTGGGCGCGCCCTACTGGAACGCCGAATGCCGCGGCGCGGTTTTTGGTCTGACCCGCAATTCAGGCCCGGCAGAACTGGCCCGTGCCGCGCTGGAAAGCGTCGGCTACCAGACCCGGGACCTGCTGGCCGCCATGCAGGCGGACATGGGCGGGGTCAGCGATGCGGTGCTGCGCGAGACGTCAGATGCAACCCTTCGGGTTGACGGCGGAATGAGCGCTTCGGATTTTGCGATGCAGTTCCTGTCGGACATCATCGGCGCGCGGGTCGACCGGCCCGAGGTGCTGGAAACGACCGCATTGGGCGCGGCCTGGCTGGCCGGTCAGCGTGCCGGGATCTACCCCGAGCAGGCTCAATTCGCAGCAGGCTGGGCTTTGGACAAAAGCTTTGCCCCGGCGATGGATGAGGCGATGCGCCAGGAAAAATACGCGGCTTGGCAGCGCGCGGTCGACGCGACGATGCGCTTTTGAGGCCGGCGAGAGCGGGGCTGTCCTATCAGCCCCGCTCGGTTCTTGAGCCAGGCGGGCTCAAGCCTCACCGTCGTCCAAGACAGCGCTGTCACGGTCGGCCATTTGGGCCAGCTTGATCTGCATCAGCACCGACATTTCATCGTAATTCGTCCATTCATCGACGATGCGGCCGTTCTTGATGTGGAAATGGCTCATGCCCATGATCTGCACCCGCTTGCCGGTGGGCGCGCCCAGCTCCTCCATCACGCCCCAGCCCTGATGGTGCCCCTCGATCAGCCAGCGCACGGCGACCTTGGTGCCGCCTTCCTCGCAGGGGACTGAACAAATGTGCTGCGGCATGTAAAAGCCGTCGGGCACAGTGGCATAGAGGCCGACCGTCTGGTGCGTGACCGCGCCGTGCCCGTAGAGTTCTTTCATCAGCGGGCCGTGGTACTGGACCGTGGGTGCGTAGACCTCGCGGATCTTGCCGAACATGCGCTTGTTGTGGATCTCGTGCAACCACTCCAGGACCTCGCGTTCGAGGTCCGTATTGGCGATCTCGGTATCCGGGGCGGTCTCGGGCGGGTACTGGCCGATCAGGCGGCGGTTTTCCCCCATGTCGACCGCCAGCAGGCCCTTTTCGAAATAGGGGCGGGCCAGGTTCTCGGCATAAGCCTGTGCGTCCAGCCCGATCTGTTTCACCTGCGCCATGCTGTCGACCACCAGCCATTCGCGGTAGATCATGTTCTCGTAGATCATGCAGTCGGCGATGGTGCGCGCGACAAAGGTCCGGCCCGTGGGCTTGCCATAGATGCCCGGCTGGGTGTGCCGCCCGGTGCCGGTGACGAGATGCGAAGTGTAGAAACCGTCGTCCTCGTTGCCGTTCCAGATCACCTGGGTGGCCATGCCGCGGCGTTCCGGCAGCATGAACATCCGCTTGATCGTGTCATGCACGACGTCCTCGCGGTTATAGATCGTGCCGGTGGCATGATAGACGACGCAGTTGTGCGTGTAGTGGGTATAGATCAGCCCCACATCGCGTTCGTCCCAGATGCGATGCGTGCAGCGGACGATGTAATCCACGATGTCGGTATAGATCGGATCGAACCCCCGCATCGGTTGCGCGCGGGCGCGGTCTTTGGGGACGAGATCGACAAAGTCACGCCGCTCGACCTGCAGCACGGAAGCCGGGGTGGTCTTTCCCGGAGGCGTGTCCTTGCCCCTGGGGGCCGTTTCGCTTGCTGGCTGGTCCTTCGTGGCCATGTCGTTGTCCTGACGTTGCGGTTTCACTTGCGCGGAATGAAGCATGCTATGCATACGATTGCAAGTATCGTATCACTCCAGCCCGGCGCCGCGACGGAAATGACTCTGCATGCGGTCGAGGACGTCCACGCCCATCTGCATCAGCAGGTCCGGGATATCGAGCGGCACCCAGTTTTCGCGAATCAGGCCCTGGTGGTGCAGGTAGAAATCCATCACCCGCATCATCACCGGGCGCCCCGTGGCCGCGAGACCCAGGAAATCCGGCCCGTCGTGCGTGGCAAAAACACTGGGCCAGCCGCCGGTGACCGAATAGGGGCCGTCACCCACGCGGATATAGTGGCCGCCCTTGTGCTGTGCCTTCAGCTCGGCGATTTCATCCCATTGTCCACCGCCCTTGCGCCCGGGAAATGCGCGGCGGAAAGGCAACTGGTGATAGTCCACAAATCCCTGAAGGCCGCGTGTCGTGCCGATGCCCGATGGCCCGTACCACATCATCCTGGGGTGCCAGTGGTCCTTTTGCGGCATGGTCATCAAACCCTCGCGGCCGCGCTTCTCGAAGTCGTCGTAGGCGGCCAAAGTGCTATGCATGGCAAGGGTTTGCGCGATGCTGGATGCGCCTTCGTCCGGGTCCTGCGGGGTGAAGATCAAGCCGTCGCCGGTGATCGGCCCGGGCCACATGCCTTCTGTTCCCAGGCTGGGGGGCAGCGGCCAGAAACCGGCCTGGCGGATCATGTCCAGAACGTCCCAAAGGCAATTTGTCTGGACGATCTTGCCGTCACGGATCTCGTGCACCTCGCCGTAGCGCAGGTAGACGGGGCGACCGGTCGCGGGAATGGTCAGCCAGTCTTGCCGGAAGGTGCCACAGTAGTGGCCCATCATGGCGACATAGGTGCGGCCCTCGTACTCTCCTCCCATGACGATCAGGTCGCGCCGTTCGAGATCGGGCAGGGCGGTCATCAGCGGCCGCCAGAGCGAATCGGTGAGGAAGTCCAGCCCGACTCCCTCGTTCATCGGATGGGCGGCGCGGACCTCGACCTCGGGGTGGTAGAGCGCCGCGAGCCGGGCGCCCATATCTGCCTGTCCACCTTCGCAAAGTGCTGACAGGTCCTTGTGCAGGCTGAGTTTCAACGCGGTGATGTCAGTGGTCATGCTGGTCTCCATTTGGGGGTATTCTGGCGTTTGCAGGAAAATATTGCAATCGTATTCATGCATTGCTACGGTAAAGAAGTTCCGGGCACGGGTCCGGGGCGACGGAAGGCAAATGACCATGACAAGCGCGCCACCCCGGACAGAAAAGAGGCCGGGGTAGAAATCGGGAGGCTGTCCGGGTGGCCGGAGGGCGTGCGCAGTTCCAACGGGAGAGATCGGAATGAAGTTCAATGTTAAGGCAACGGTCGCCGCGGGTGCGCTGATTGCATCGGCAGGCGGCGCCTGGGCCGACTGCGGCATCGAAAGCGGCTCGGTCCGCATTCTGTCGAACGACTTCGACGCGCTGCACGCGGTGGCCGACTGGGCCGCGAAATGCGCCAGCGACAAGGTCGAGGTGACCAAGAACCACACCGAGGAACACAAGAACATCCAGGTGCCCGCGCTGACGACCAACCCGGCCAGCTACACCGTCGCCGTTGTCGCCACCAACTCCATCGTGCCGCTGCTCAGCGACGGTCTGATCCGGCCCCTGGACGAATACGTCGAGAAATGGGGCGGCCAGCTGCAGGACAGCCAGAAGATCGTTGTCGACGGCAAGATCATGGCGATCGCCTTCATGGCGAATGCCCAGCACATGTTCTACCGCGAGGACCTGCTGAAAGAGCACGGCATTCCCGTGCCCACAAGCTATGACGAGATGTTTGCCGCCGCCGAAAAGCTGCGCGATGCAGGCGTGATGGAAACGCCGATTTCCTCCAACTACATGCCGGGCTGGAACATCGCGGCCGAGTTCGTGAACAACTACCTTGCCACCGGCAACGACTTCTTCGTGCCCGGTAGCGCCGAGCTGGCGATCGACAACGAGGACGGGCTGCTCGTTCTCAACAACATGAAGAAGATGCTGGACTACATGAGCCAGGACTGGGCCACCTTCGACAGCAACGCCCAGAAACCGATCTGGGAGGCAGGCGAGGCGGCCATTTCGATTTCCTGGGGGTCGCGCGCAGGCGCCTATATCGCCGACGACAACCCGGCACCGGAAATCGCAGCCAATACCGCTTTTGCCGCCGCGCCCACGATCGGCGAGTACGACATCCCCTCGGCGGCGCTCTGGTGGGACGGGTTCACCATTGCCAAGAACATCTCGGACGAGGATGCCGAGGCGTCGTTCCGCGCGATGATGAACGGCCTGTCGCAGGACATGCTGGCCGCCAACATGGATGCTGCGGTCTGGCTGATCGACGGCTATGAACCGACACCCGCGGCCAGTGGCGTGATCGCCGACCTGCAGGCCGGCGCGCGCCCCTATCCGATGCTGCCCTACATGGGCCTGCTGCACACCGCGCTTGGCGACAACCTGGCAGAGTTCCTGCAGGGCAAGGAAAGCGCTGAACAGGCACTGGCCGACGTGACCGCGGCCTATACCACCGCCGCCACCGAAGCCGGCTTCCTGAACTAGGGACGATCCGGCCGGGGTCGCCGCAGGGCGGCCCCGCTCACCCAAATCAGCGGAACGGATGACCTCGTGCCTCTGTCTGGCGCGACAAGGGGAAAGTCATGCCTCACAAGACGTTCATGGCCTTTATATGGCCGTCACTCCTGGCGATGGTGTTGTTCATCGCCTTGCCGATCCTGTCGGTGGGTTACCAGTCGCTTTTCATCGAGCATAAACAGATCCTGATCGAGTCCGAGACCTGCGGGCCGTTCGGCTGCAAGAACGAGGTCACCGTCGACGTCGAGGCGATGGCGGAACTGCGGGCCGAAAATCCGGCTGGACGGTTCAACGGGCTGGGGACCTACACCAACGCCAGTCATCTTGCCTTTGACGAGATCGGCGAGATCTTTGCCACCAGCGAGAATTTCGGCGAGATCCGCAACCGGATCATGAACCTGCCATTCTACAAGGCGCTGATCTTCACGCTGGCCTATACCTTTATCGTGACCCCGCTGGTGATCATCCTGGGGTTCATCATCGCGGTGGTGGTCAATTCCATTCCCAAGATGCTCAAGGGGCCGGTGATCTTCTTCTCGCTGCTGCCCATGCTGGTGACGCCGCTGGTGGGGTCGCTGGTGCTGTTCTGGATGATCGACAGCCGCGGGATCATCGGGGCCGGGCTGCAGGCGCTGTTCGGGGATCCGACCCTGTCGCTCAAGGCTTCTCCGACGCTGACCTGGATCACGCTCTTCGTCTACGGGGTCTGGCACTCCGCGCCATTCGCCTTTGTGGTCTTCTACGCCGGTTTGCAGACCGTGCCGCAGGATACGCTGGAATCGGCGATGGTGGACGGGGCAAGCCGGTGGGAGCGGGTACGTTTCGTGACCATCCCCTACCTGATGCCGCTGGCGACCTTCATCGCGCTGATGCAGCTGATGGACAACTTCCGTATCTTCGAGCCGATCATCGGCTTCTCTGCCGCGGCCAGTGCCACCTCGCTCAGCTACCTGATCTACAACGATCTTCGCGCCGCTGAATCGCCGCTGTTCGGCTCTGCCGCGGCGACCTCGATGCTGACCATTGTCGGCGTCGTCATCCTGCTGTTGCCGGTCCTGCGCCGCAACTGGCGCGAATTCAACCGCAAGACCTGAGGGAGGGCCCGGTCATGTCCGATCTTGCCAACAAGAAACCGCCATCGCTGGTGGCCCTGTCGACGATCTTCGTGCTGTTCTGGCTGATCGTCGCCGCCTTCCCGTTCCTCTGGACGATGTGGGGTTCGTTCAAGGTCGAGGGGGATTTCTTTTCCCGCGCCGACTGGATGAACGCGATCACGGGTCCGGTGACGGAACGCCAGCATGGGGCGCCTTTCACGCTGGACGGGTATCGCGGCGCCTGGATCGAACAGGAATTCTGGCGCGCGGTCGTCAATACCGGCATCGTCGTCTTCTTTACCGTGATCATCTCGCTGACACTCGGCACGCTTGGCGGCTATGCGCTGGCGCGGTCGGGGTTCAAGTACACCTTCTGGCTGCTGATGGCGGCGCTGGTGTTCCGCGCCATGCCGCATGTGACGCTGGTTTCGGGCTACCTGCTGCCGTTCTTCCAGATGAACATCTGGGGCTATCTGCCCACAACGATCATCGTGCTGGTGGCGATCAACCAGCCTTTCACCCTCTGGATGCTGCACAGCTTCTTCCTATCGATCCCCAAGGATCTGGATGAGGCGGCGATGGTGGACGGCTGCACCCGGTTCCAGGCGTTCCGGCTGGCGATCATCCCGGTGATGTGGCCGGGTGTGGTCACGACGGGGCTGTTCAGCTTCCTCTTGGCCTACAATGACTTCGCCGTCACTTCGATGCTGCTTACGCAGGAAAACGCGACGATGATCCCCAAGATCAACTCGTTCCTGGGCTCCACCCAGGAAGAGGGCAAGGTGATGTATGCCGTCGCCGCCGTCGTCTCGGCCATCGTGCCGCTCTTCGTGCTCATCCTGTTCTTCCAACGTCAAATCGTGAGCGGCCTGACCGCTGGCGCCGTCAAGGGATAAGGGGCTTTTCAAATGGCCAGACTGCAACTCAAGAACGTGAACAAGCGCTGGGGTTCCTTCGTCGGCGTGGACAATTTCGATCTGGATATCGCGGACCAGGAATTCCTTGTCCTGTTGGGGCCCTCGGGCTGCGGCAAATCCACCACCATGCGGATGATCGCCGGGCTGGAGGAGGTGACCGATGGCGAAATCTGGCTGGGCGACCGGGTGGTGAACAACCTTGAGCCCAAGGATCGCGACATCTCGATGGTGTTCCAATCCTACGGGCTCTACCCGAACCTCAGCGTCTACGAGAACATCCGCTTTCCGCTGCGGGTGCGGAAGGTGCCCAAGGACCAGCATCACGAGATGGTCATGAAGGCCGTCGAGATGGTCGAATTGCAGGACTTCATGGATCGCCGTCCCGCCGAACTGTCTGGCGGTCAACGTCAGCGCGTGGCATTGGGCCGCGCCATCGTGCGCAAGCCCACGGTTTTCCTGATGGACGAGCCTCTGTCGAACCTCGACGCCAAGCTGCGGGTCAGCACTCGGGCACAGATCAAGAACCTGCAGTCCAAGCTGAAGACGACAACCGTCTACGTCACCCATGACCAGATCGAGGCCATGACCCTCGCGGATCGTGTGGTCGTCATGAACAAGGGCAAGATCCAGCAGGTCGGCACGCCCACGGATATCTACGACAACCCCGCCAATACCTTCGTTGCCAGTTTCATCGGCTCCCCGGCGATGAACCTGGTTGAAGGCAGGCTGGAAAACGGCGTCTTCGAGGGTGACGGCATCCGGGTCGAGGGCCTCGCTGCCGGCCCGTCCGGCAATGTGACCCTCGGTTTCCGCGCCGAGGATGCAGAGATCGTCGAGGGCACGGGCGAGATTTCCGCGCCGATGTATTCCATCGAGCTCCTGGGCGAGGCCTCGATGATCACCTGGCGGCTGGGCGGATCGCTCGTCTCGATCAAGACCAACAAGGAATACCGGGCAGAGATCGGCGACACGGTGAACGCCAGCATCCCGGCCGGGATCTGCCACCTTTTCGACACCGCAAGCGGAGAAAGGATCGCACAACAATGACCCCCGAGGAACAGGCCGAGGCCACGCGCCAGGTCATCATCCGCATGGAAGAGGCGCTGGGCGCCAACTCCAACGACATGGATCAGCATTTCCATGAGGACTTCCGCTGGATGGGCAATCAGGGTTGCGGCACGAAACCGGGGCTGGACGCCTTCCGCCGTAACTGGCAGCTGCCCTTGCGCGCCGCCTTTACCGAACGGGAGTACAAGACCGAGAAATTCATCTGTGAAGGTGAATGGGCGTCCTGTTTCGGTCATATCGAGGGCACCCATTCCGGGACCTTCATGGGCATCGCGCCCACCGGCAAGCGGGTAAAGATCCCGTACATGGATTTCTGGAAGGTGACCGAGGGGCGCATCGCCGACAATTGGGTGTCGGTCGATTTCGCCTCTGTCCTCGCCCAGCTGGGGCGGGACGTTTTCGATGGGCAAGGCTGGGAGCATTTTGACGACGGCACGCTCACGCCGCCGAGTGCAGAAAAGGAAACGACATGACCATCACCTATCTCAAGCGTGGCAAACCCGAGGCGGATCGTGCCGAGGACGACGCAAAGACCGCGTCCGTCGTGGCCTCTACGCTCAAGGACATCGAGACGCGTGGCGACGCGGCGGTGCGCGAACTGGCGGTGAAGTTCGACAAGTACGACCGTGAAAGCTATCGCCTGACCGAGGCCGAGATCGAGGCGATCATCGCCAAGGTCAGCCCGCAGGATCTCGAAGACATCAAGTTCGCGCAGGAGCAGGTCAGGAACTTTGCCCAGGCGCAGCGCGACTCGATGCTGGATATCGAGGTCGAGACGTTGCCCGGCGTGATCCTTGGCCACAAGAACATCCCGGTGCAGTCGGTCGGCTGCTACGTGCCCGGCGGCAAGTTCCCGATGGTCGCCTCGGCGCATATGTCGGTGGCCACGGCCAAGGTGGCGTGCGTGCCGCGCATCGTGGCCTGCACGCCGCCTTTCAACGGTGAACCGAACCCGGGCGTGATCGCCGCGATGCACCTGGGCGGCGCGGACGAGATCTATGTGCTGGGCGGCATCCAGGCGGTGGGCGCGATGGCGCTGGGCACCGAGAGCATCGCCCCGGTGCACCTGCTGGTCGGCCCCGGCAACGCCTTTGTCGCCGAGGCCAAGCGCCAGCTTTTCGGGCGCGTCGGTATCGACCTCTTCGCCGGGCCGACCGAGACGATGGTAATCGCCGACGAGAGCGCCGCCGATGCGGAATTGTGCGCGACCGACCTGCTCGGGCAGGCAGAACACGGGTACAACAGCCCCTGTGTTCTCATCACCAACTCCGAAAAACTGGCAAGCGAGACACTGGCAGAGATCGACCGCATTCTGGAGATCCTGCCCACCGCAGAGACCGCGAAGGTCAGCTGGCAGGACTACGGCGAGGTCATCGTCTGCGATACCTATGACGAGATGCTGCAGATGGCTGACGAGATCGCCAGCGAGCACGTCCAGGTGATGACCGACCGCGACGACTGGTTCCTCGAGCACATGACCTGCTACGGCGCGCTGTTCCTTGGCCCGCGCACCAACGTGGCCAATGGCGACAAGGTGATCGGTACCAACCACACGCTGCCGACCAAGAAGGCCGGCCGATATACCGGCGGGCTCTGGGTGGGCAAGTACCTGAAGACCCACAGCTATCAGAAGGTCTTGACCGACGAGGCCGCGGCCCGGATCGGTGCCTATGGCTCGCGCCTCTGCCTGCTCGAAGGGTTTGTCGGCCATGCGGAACAGTGCAACGTCCGGGTCCGTCGATATGGTGGGGTGAACGTGCCCTACGGTGCGCCCGCGCATCTGGTGGAAGCGGCGGAATGATCCTGCCGCGCACACCTTCGCTGCGCCTCGACGGCAAGCGCGCTCTGGTAACGGGGGCCTCTTCGGGCATCGGTCAGGCCTGCGCCGTGGCGCTGGCCGAGGCCGGCGCGCATGTCGTCTGCGCCGCCCGCGGGACGGACCGACTGAACGAGACCGTGTCCGAGATGCGGGCCGAAGGCTGGAGCGCCGAGGCGCTGTCGCTGGACGTCGGCGACCTGGACGCGATGCAGGCGGCCCTGGCGGGGCAACGGCTCGACGTGGTGGTGAACTCCGCGGGCCTCGCCCGCCACGGCCCGGCGCTGGAGACGACCCCGGCGGATTACGACGCGGTCATGGGCGTCAACCTGCGCGGGGCCTACTTCCTGTCGGTGGCGGCGGCAAAGGCCATGGCCGAGGGCGGCGGCTCGATCATCCACATCAGTAGCCAGATGGGCCAAGTCGGCGGCATCGACCGGGCAGTCTATTGTGCGTCGAAACACGGCCTCGAGGGCATGATCAAGGCAATGGCCATCGAATGGGGCCCGCGGCGGATCCGCATCAACTCGATCTGCCCCACATTTATCCGCACGCCGCTGACCGAAGGCACCTTCGACAACCCCGAGCGCGTCGCCTGGATCGAGGAAAAGATCAAGCTGGGCCGGGTGGGCGAGGTCGAGGATATCATGGGGGCCGTGCTTTATCTGGCCTCCGATGCCTCAGCTCTGGTAACCGGCACCTCCATGTTGATTGACGGAGGCTGGACGGCGGACTGATGGCAAGTGAACGGGTGACTTCGATACAGGTGGCGCGACGCGCCGGGGTGAGCCAATCGGCGGTGAGCCGGGTCTTTACACCCGGCGCCAGCGTGTCCAAGGCGACGCGGGAAAAGGTGCTGCGTGCGGCGGAGGAGTTGGGCTACAGGCCCAACGTCCTGGCCCGCGCCATGATCACCGGCCGGTCGCGCATCATCGGCCTGGTCGTCGCCTACCTTGAAAATCAGTTCTACCCGGAAGTGGTCGAGCGCTTGTCCGTGGCGCTGCAGAACGAGGGCTATCACGTCCTCGTCTTCATGTCCTCGCCCACGGTTGGCGACGTTCAGGACGTGATGCGCGAGATCCTCGATTACCAGGTGGACGGCATCGTTCTGGCCTCCGTCTCGATGTCCTCGGTGCTGGCACGGCGCTGCCACGATCACGGGATTCCGGTAGTCCTGTTCAATCGCGAGCAGGACGATCCGAGCATGTCTTCCGTGACCACGAACAACTATCTCGGCGGACGCGCGGTTGCCGCGCATTTTGCCGCCGCGGGGCACCAGAAGATCGGCTATATCGCCGGGCTCGAAGAGGCCACGACGCAGCGCGACCGTGAGGCAGGCTTTCGCGACGGGCTGGAAGAGGCGGGGCTGACCCTGTCGGCGCGCGAGCTGGGCAACTTCGAATACGGCCAGACCCGGGCGGCGGCGCTGGAAATGTTCGCCGGGCGCGACTATCCCGACGCGGTTTTCGTCTGCAACGACCACATGGCCTTTGCCGCGATGGACGTGATCCGGTTCAAGCTGGGCCTGCGCGTCCCTGACGATGTGGCCGTGGCGGGTTTTGACGATGTGCCCATCGCCGCCTGGCCGGCCTATGACCTGACCAGTTACCGCCAGCCCATCAATCGCATGATCGCGCAGACGGTGAAGGTCCTTCTGCGCCGGATCGAGGACCGTGACACACCGCCCGAGCGCATTACGCTGGACGGCGAGTTGAAGCTGCGCGGCTCGACGAAGAACATTGGAGCGACCTGAATGCGCGGATTCGAACCGAAATGGCAGGATGTGCCGCATTTCATCATCGGCATCACCAAGGAGATCTGGGAGGATCGGGAAATCGGTTCGCTGCGGCACCGCTATGCGCCGGGGCTGATCGTGCGTTCTCCGGCCTCGGTCGTGGTGGACAATTCCAACGTCATCGCCGCGACGATGGCCACGCTGGCGGAATTTCCCGACCGTGAGCTCTTGGGCGAGGACGTGATCTGGTGTGAGGATCCGGATGGGGCGACCGAGACCTCGGATGCTTTCCTGTCCTCTCACCGGCTGATCTGTACCGCCACCCATAGCCACCCCGGCATGTACGGCGCGCCCACCGGGCGGCGCGTGGCCTATCGCATCCTGGCCGATTGCGCGATCCGCGACGACGCCGTCTATGACGAATGGCTGGTGCGCGACCAGTCCGCCATCGTGGCCCAGATGGGTTTTGACGTGATCGACTGGACCCGTGACCTGATCGCGCGCGAGGGCGGGCCAGAAGCCTGCGTGCAGCCGATGACCCCGGCGACGGATGTGGCCGGCCCCTATGGCAGGCGCGGCAACGAGAACGAATGGGGCCAGCGTTACGCCGATGTGCTCTCGGCGATCATGGCCGCCGACATGAACGTGATCCCCCGTGCCTACGACCGTGGTGCGAACCTGCATTACCCCGGCGGGCAGGATGGCCTTGGCTGGGGCGATGCAGATCGGTTCTGGATGGGCCTGCGCGCCGCCTTTCCCTCGGCAGAGTTTCGGATCGAGCATATCGTGGGCCGCGAGGACCCGCTGATGCCGCCGCGCGCTGCCGTCCGGTGGAGCCTGCACGGATCGCATTCCGGATGGGGCCGCTTTGGGCGGCCCACGGGCGCCGAGGTCTACATCATGGGCATCAGTCACGCGGAATTCGGCCCCTTCGCGGGCAGCGGCACATGGGGGGACCCCACGGTGCGCCGCGAATTCACCCTGATCGACGAAACTGCGATCTGGAAACAGATCCTCTTGCAAACCGGAGCACATGAATGAAGGGGTTTTCCGACAAGTTCAGCGACCTTCCCGATTACATTCTCAAGATCACTAGGGAAATCTGGGAAGACCGTGGGCTGGCCACGCTGCACCACTACTATGGCCGCGACATCCCCATGCGCTTTCCTTCGGGGCTTGTGACCGGCAATGCCGGCGTCATCGACGGGACATTGGCCACGCTGGCCGAGTTCCCCGACCGGCAGTTGCTGGGCGAGGACGTGATCTGGTCCGAAGGGCCGGAAGAGGGGCGCTACCTGTCCTCGCACCGGCTGGTGACGATGGGCACACATACCGGCCACGGGGCCTTTGGTGCGCCTACGGGGCGCGGCTTTGTCATTCGGGCCATCGCCGATTGCGCTGCCAAGGGGGACGTGATCGACGATGAATGGCTGATCCGCGACGTCGGCGGTATCGCGCGCCAGCTTGGCCACGACCCGGCGGACTATGCCCGCTATCAGATCGAGACAGAGGGCGGGCCGGATGCCTGCCAGCGCCCCTTCCATCCCAGCCACGATGTGCAGGGCCCCTACACCGGCCGCGGCAATGACAACGAATGGGGCGCGCGCCTGACCGACATCCTGACCCGGATGATGGACAAGGATTTCACCGTCATCCGGCAGGAGTACGACCGCGCGGTGCGCACCGAGCACTGGGGGGCGCGGGGCGGCTGGTCCTATGACTTTGCCGAAACCGACTGGATGCGCCTGCGCTCGTCCTTTCCGACCGCAACATTCGAGATCCATCACCAGATCGGCCGATCGGACCCCGGCACGCCCAACCGCGCCGCCGTGCGCTGGTCGCTGACCGGCACACATTCCGGACACGGCTATTTCGGGGCGCCCACCGGGGCCGAGGTGCACGTCATGGGCATCACCCATGCCGAGTGGGGCGAATGGGGCCTGCGCCGCGAATTCACCCTGATCGACGAGGTGGCGATCTGGAAACAGATCCACCTTCACACCGGCGACGTGACCTGCCGAGCTGCACCGCTGGCAGAGGCGGGATGACGGCCGTCCCTTCATATGAGGGGTGTCTGTCGGGGGCCGGACCCAAGGCGCGGGACATGATCGCCCTGGCGCACCGTCTGCGGCCCCTGCACGGGTTCCTGGCCAGCCGCCGCGCGCGGCGGTTGAACAACCGCCCGCCGGGGGCGCTGAACAGATCTCACCGGATTTGTTCAACCCGCCGCGCCTGACATTGCGCGGCAACCAGAGGAAGACCCACATGACACCGCAAGACATGGCCGCGCGCATCGTTCGCTACGGCGAACTTCAACCCTGCAAGACCGCCTTCATCGACGCCCATACGCCCGGCTCTGATCAGAAGGAAAACTTTACCATCATCGGCGGCGGCGTCTCCGAGTCGCCAGACCAGCACGTCCACATCACCATCCCGCACGGGTTCAACATAGGCGCGGCGGGGCAGCCGCCGAAGTGCCGCAACTCGATGCACAACCATCGCACGGCAGAGGTGTTCTTCATCCTTTCCGGGCGCTGGCGCTTCTTCTGGGGGGAAAAAGGCGATGCCGGCGAGGTGATCCTTGAAGAAGGGGATATCTTCAACATCCCCACCAATATCTTCCGCGGGTTCGAGAACATCGGCACCGACTACGGGATGATCATGGCGATCCTCGGCGGCGACGACGCCGGTGGCGGCGTGATCTGGGCGCCGCATGTGATCGAGGATGCCAAGGATCACGGGCTGATCCTGGGCGAGAACGGCAAGCTCTACGACAGCAAGAAGGGCGAGAGCCTGCCCGAGGGCGTCAAACCGATGCCGCTTCTGACAAAGGAGGAGCTGGCCAAGGTAGATTGCCCGACCACGGCGCAGGTGATCGGCGGTTACGTCCGGCGCTATCTCGACATGGTGGCCCTGGCCAATGACGGGGCCGTCAAGGTGATTGGCGAAACCGGCATCATCCGCGACAAGCCGGGGTTCGAGGTCGATTTCCTGACCCGAGCCAATGCCGCCACGGAAAAACACGCGCATGACAAACCCTCGGTCCTGATGCCGGTCAAGGGACATTGGCGCGTCGACTGGGAGGGCGGCAGCGCCATCCTGGCGCCGGGCGACACCATGAGCGTGCCCGAGAATCTTGCGCATTCCGCCGTGCCTTCGATGACCGGCGAGGCCGCGATGTACAAGGTGATCGCCACCGAGGATCCGGCCGGCCAGACCTGGAAGGGGTGAGCCACCGCACGGACCGGCCCCGGGCCTGACCCGGGGCTTCTCTTTCGAACCATGAGGTCCCGGACCAGGCCCGGGACGGAAGGAGCCAGCACTATGCCCATCCAGACAACGCACGTCGGGTCTTTGCCGCGTACCCAAAAGGTGGTGGATTTCATCTTTGCCCGCGAAAAAGGGCAGGACTACGACGCCGGTGCCTTCGATGCCGCCATGACAGAGGCGGTGAGCGAGACCGTGCGCAAGCAGGCCGACGCAGGGATCGACATCGTTTCCGACGGCGAGACCTCGAAGATCAGCTATGCGACCTACGTCAAGGACCGCTACACCGGTTTCGACGGTGACAGCCCGCGCAATGCGCCCGCCGACCTGAAGCTGTTTCCCTCTTTCCTCAAGCGCATCGCCGACGATGGCGGCACGCCGCAATATGCGCGCCCGATGTGCGTCGGAGAGGTGAAATCGAAAGGGCAGGGAGAGTTGGAAAAGGACATCGCAAACCTTCGGGCCGCGATGGCCGCGCACGGGGTGGAGCGGGGGTTCATGAACGCGGCTTCGCCCGGGGTGATCTCTCTGTTCCTGCAGAACGACTTTTACAAGACGCGCGAGGCCTACCTCGCCGCGCTGGCCGATGCGATGAAGGCGGAATACGAAACCATCGTCGCCTCGGGCCTTGACCTGCAGCTGGACTGTCCCGACCTCGCGCTGTCGCGGCACATGCTTTTCAACGATCTGAGCGACGCGGAATTCGTCAAGGTGGCCGCTGCCCATGTCGAGGCGCTGAACCACGCTCTGTCGGATGTGCCAGAGGACAAGGTGCGCATTCATATCTGCTGGGGCAACTACGAGGGGCCGCATGTCTGCGACATTCCGATGGCGCAGATGTTCGACACACTGATGTCGGCGAAGGCGCGATACGTCCTGTTCGAGACCTCGAACCCCCGCCACGGCCACGAATGGACCGTGTTCCGCGACCGCAAGGCAGACATCCCCGAAGGAAAGGTGCTGGTGCCCGGCGTCGTCGACACGACCACCAACTTCGTCGAACATCCCGACCTTGTGGCGCAGCGCATCCAGCGCTTTGTCGATATCGTCGGCGCCGACCGTGTGATTGCCGGGTCCGATTGCGGCTTTGGCACCTTCGCGGGCTTTGGCGCGGTCGATCCCGACATCGCATATGCCAAGCTCTCGGCCCTGTCCGAGGGGGCGAAGCGCGTCTCATGACCCCGCTTGTCCTGCTGCCGGGCATGATGTGCGACGCGCGGCTCTTTGCGCCGCAGATCGCCGCGCTGTCGGGTCGGCGAACGGTTCAATGTGCACCGATCGGTGCGCATGACACCATGTCGGACCTGGCGGCCGAGGTGCTGGCCCATGCCCCGCCGCGCTTTGCGCTGGCGGGTCTCAGCATGGGGGGCATCGTCGCGATGGAGGTCCTGCGGCAGGCGCCTGACCGGGTGGTTGGGCTGGCGCTGCTCGACACCAACCCCAAGGCGGAACTGGAAGAGGTGCGCGCCCGCCGCGTGCCGCAGATGGACAAGGTGCGCGAAGGGCGGCTGGACGCGGTGATGCGCGACGAGATGAAGCCGAATTACCTCACCGATGGACCGCATCGGTCCGAGATCCTGGATCTGTGCATGGATATGGCGCTGTCGCTGGGGGCGGAGGTCTTTCTCAACCAGTCCCGCGCGCTGGCCGGGCGTCCCGACCAGCAGGAGACGCTGCGCGCCTATGACGGCCCTGCTCTGGTGCTCTGCGGGCGTGACGATGCCCTGTGCCCTGTCGCGCGGCACAAGCTGATGCATGACCTAATCGCGGGCAGCACCCTGCGCGTGATCGAAGACGCGGGGCATCTGCCCACCCTGGAACAACCCGAAGAAACCGGCGCCGCCCTGGCGGCCTGGCTGGAGAGATGTGATGGATGACACCCTTCTGACGCTCTTGCGCGGCGTCGACACGCCAACCGTCTGCAACGCCATCGAAGTTGCCCAGGGCAAGCGCGGCTTCGACGGCTTCACCCGTGGCACGATGCTGTGTTCTGATCCCGAGGGTGGCGCGATGGTGGGCTACGCGGTGACGGCGAAGATCTCGGCCCTCGCCCCGCCGACGGAACCGGCTGACGTGATCCGCGCGCGCCGCATGGCCTATTACAAGGCTATGGCCGAAGGGCCGAAACCCTCGGTCGCGGTGGTCGAGGACATCGACTATCCGCACTGCATCGGCGCCTACTGGGGTGAGGTCAACACGACCGTCCACAAGGGATTCGGTGTATCTGGCGCGCTGACCAACGGCGTGATGCGCGACCTGGGGGACCTTGCGCCGGGCTTTCCGGTGGTGGCGGGATCCATCGGGCCAAGCCATGGGTTCGTGCATGTGACGGAGTTGGGAACCCCGGTCGAGGTTTTCGGGCTGACAGTAAACCCCGGTGATCTGGTCCATGCGGACCGGCATGGCGCTCTGGTGATCCCGGCGGATATCGTCACACGGATCGGCGCGGCGATCGAAAAGATGCAGAGCACCGAAACCCTTGTGCTTGGGCCTGCTCGGGAACAGGGCTTCGATTTCGCCAAGTTCGAGGCGGCCTGGGCCGCATTCGAGAAAGCCCGGACCTGACGTGTTTGCGACCAACCCCTGCGACCTGAGCATTGCCGAGGCCGGCGCCGCCCTGCGCGACGGCGGACTGACCTCCGTGGCGCTGACCCGTGCGCATCTGGATCGTATCGCCAGCCGCGACGGTGTGATCGGCGCCTTCACCCATGTGGCCGAGGCCGAGGCGTTGGCCACGGCAGAGGCTGCGGATAGGGAGTTGGCAGAGGGCAGGGATCGGGGGCCGCTGCACGGCATCCCCTTTGCGGTCAAGGACATAATTGATGTGGCGGGCTGGCCGATCCGATGGGGATCACGCGCGCAGGCGGGGCGGATTGCCCCTGCAAGCGCTCCGGCCGTCACGGTATTGCTGAATGCGGGGGCGGTCCCGTTGGGTGTCGTGGCGACCTACGAAATGGCGACCGTCGGTCCGGATGGCACGGCCCTAGGGCGTGCTCCGGTCAATCCCTGGAATGCCGCTCATATCACGGGCGGATCCTCCTCTGGGTCGGCGGCAGCGGTGGCGGTGGGGCTGGTGCGCATTGCATTGGGCACGGACACTGGCGGATCGGTGCGCAGCCCCTCCGCATATTGCGGGGTGGTCGGGTTGAAGTCCACCTATGATGCCGTCTCACGCGAGGGCGTGATGCCGCTCTCCCCCTCGCTCGATTGCGTCGGCCCGCTGGCGCGCAGCGTCGGCGATGCGGCGCTGGCCTTTGCGGCCCTGACCGGGGAAGAGTGGCAGGGGGGCGGCATCGACGGGATGTCGCTGGCCTATGGCCGTGGCTGGGCCGAGGATGCGGCGGCGCATCCGGCGCTCTTGCCGATGCTGGATGAGGCCGCCTCGGCGCTTAGCCTTTGTGGTGCACGGATCACGCCGATTGACCTGCCGGACTACGCCCCGGTCGAGGCCGCGGGATCCGATATCCTGCTTGCCGAAGGATGGGCGGCGCTTGGCGCAACGGTCGAGGCCGACCCGGCGGCCATTGGCGACATGGCGCGCGCCAGCCTGCGCAGTGGCAAACAGGTGGCAGCCGAGAGGCTTGCCGAGGCGCGTGCCTGTGTGAAACCGCTGACAGAGGCGCTGGATGCACTGTTTGCGCAGCACGCCGCGCTGCTCCTGCCGACCACGCTGGCCCCGGCGCCGCTCTTTGCCGCCTTTGCGGCGGGCAAGCCCGTCTGGACGGCAATGCGCACGATCCCCTTCAACATGACCGGCCATCCGGCCCTGTCGGTGCCGATGGGCTTCGTCGATGGCTTGCCGCTGGGCCTGCAGATCGTCGGACCGAAAGGCGGCGAGAATACCATCCTGCGGATCGGCGCCGCCTTCGAGGCGGCGACCGATCACTCCGTTCTTCAGCCGCCGCTGGCCTGAAGTCGCTCAAGCCGCAACTGCGCGGCGCGGCGATGGCCGTCCAGCCCCTCGCTGGCGCTCTGGCGGACTGCGGGCGGGGCCACCTGCCGGACGCCCTCGGGCTCCATCCATTGGTGCGTCGCCACCTTGACATAGGCGCCGACCCAGAGCCCGCCGGTATAGCGCCCGGCGGCCATGGTTGGCAGCGTGTGGTTGGTGCCGCAGCACTTGTCGGAATAGACCACGCTTGCCAGTTCACCGATGAAGAGAGAGCCGTAGTTGCGCAGTTTCAGCGCAAATTCCTTTGGGTCGGCGGTGTGGACCTGCAGATGTTCGGCGGCAATGTAATCGGAATAGGCGATCATCGCGGCTTCATTCGCGCAGACGGCGATTTCGCCGTAGTCGTCCCAGGCTTGCCGTGCGGTCTCTGCCGTTTCCAGCTCTTCCAACTGCCGGGTCACCTCGGCTTCGACTCTCTCGGCCAGCTTGGCATCGGTGGTGATCAGGCCGACACGGGTGCGCACGTCATGCTCGGCCTGTGCCAGCAGATCGGTGGCGATCATCGCCGCGTCGCCGGTGCTGTCAGCCAGCGTGTAGATCTCGGACGGGCCGGCCAGCTGGTCGATGCCGACAGGGCCAAAAACCTGGCGCTTGGCCTCGTTGACGAAGGCGTTGCCAGGGCCGACGATCTTGTTGACCGCAGGAACCGTCTCGGTGCCATAGGCCATGGCGGCGATTGCCTGCGCGCCGCCGATGCGAAAGATCCGGTCCGCCCCCGACAGGTGGCATCCGGCGATCATGGCCGGGTGGGCGTTGGGGGGCAGGCAGGCGATGATCTCATCCACGCCGGCGACCTTGGCGGGAACGATGGTCATCACCGGGGCCGAGAGCAACGGGTATCTCCCGCCGGGCACATAGCAGCCCACCCGTTCCAGCGGGATGATGCGGTGGCCCAGGTGCACGCCGTCGCGGATTTCGACCTCGAGCGGCAGCATCGTGGCAAGCTGCGCCTCAGCAAATTTGGTTACGTTTGCAATTGCGAATTCCGTATCCGCACGGGTCTGTGAGCCGAGGGCTTTCAGAGCGGCTGCCCGCTCTGCGTCGGTGGCTTCGAAGGTGGTCAGGTTGCTTTTGTCGAACCGGGCGGCGAAGTCGGCGACAGCGGCGTCCCCTTTGCCTTTAACTTCTGATAATATTGTTGAAACAGTTTGTTGAATATCCGATGTTCCGCTTTCGGAAGAAAGCCTCGGTGCGCGGAGCCAGGTGACGCCAGCGACCGGAGGTTGCGAGGTTGGCACAGTCTGTCCTTTCGTGTTCAGGAGCATGGTCTATGCGGGCGTATACTAAGGGCATCCGGAGTATTTGCAAACGTATTCATCCTCGTCTTGCAGCTCGCGTGACTCGCTCCGCCTGAGGCGGGCCGGGTGGGCTGTCGTGAGCGGGCAGTGACTCGGTCAGTCGCCGGACCGGGCGTTTTCCTGCGTCCTCAGGTCTTCGGTCAAGCGTTCCAGCGCGTCAAGAAGCTGCGCAATCCGCTCCGCGCTCAGCTTCGCCTCGATGTCGGCGTAGATCCGGGCACTGACCACCCCGGCTTGGTGCAGCAGCGCGTCGCCTGCTTCGGTCATGCGGACCAGTGTGCGCCGCCGGTCATTCCTGTCCCGCCCCTGGGTGATCAGGCCGCGTGACTCCAGCGACTTGAGGGTCCGCGTCAGGGATGGCGCCAGGACGCAGGCGGCGCGGGCCAATTGCGTGGCGTCGATCTCCTCGGCTTCCCGTACGACGGTCAGCACGCGCCATTGCTGCTCTGTCACGTCGATGTCGCGTAGCATCGGTCGAAATCGTTCCATCACCGCCTCGCGGGCCCGCAAGAGCGCGATGGGCAAAGTGCGTTGCGTTTCTGACAACGGAAATTCGTCTCTGGATCGGGTCATCGAAGCCTCCTGTTGCCAGTCAGATTAACGATTCACAAACCAAGTGGCGAAAGAGGGCACAGCCTGCCGCATCTGAAGCGAGAGCATTCGCCGGGTCTTGAGATGCTGGCCAGCATACAAGCGCTCTGCGGCGTCCCGCACGCGGTCATGCCGGCTACCAGCGTTTTTCCGCTCGCGGTTGTGGTGAATGGTCTTTGGATTTCGGCGCGGACACCGTCGGCGTCAGCTTTGCGAATGGGGTGCACAGGAGCCCTGGACAGAACCATTGCCCGCCGTTCAACATCGTGGAGTTGAGTCATGTCGTAGGCGGTCATCACTGCATGGCCGCACGCAAGGCGGAGGTGGCGGACGTGCCTTCCGTGGCCTGCAAGACTGTCTCGGAGGAGGATCATGAGCGCGCCGGGATGACCTTGGGGGCGATGCCTCTGAACGTCATCGACCTGCTGGACCTGATATCGACCACCGGCTATCTCGACAAAATCGAGCGCGGGCTGCGGCGGCACGGGATTTCAAATGCTTGTTCTTGTTTGTCCGTGGTCCGGAAGGGGACTGGATCGAGATCTGTTGTTCCGACATTCAGACTGTCGATCCGGGAATGGAGCCCGCCCGCTGGGATCTGAAGGGGCCGCAGCGCCAAACCCTTCGGGGCTTCCCCGGAGGTATTTTGGGTCCAAAGAAACACGGGCCGCAGGTGAGTGGAGAGACAGCGATGGACTGGGATGAGTTTGCGGCCTGGGGGGCGAAGGCGGCGGAATTCGGCGCGGGGTATCACAAGGGACTGCGGGAACGGCCGGTGCGACCGGCGATGGCACCGGGGCGTTTTGCGGCGCGGCTGGCCTCGGTCCCGCCCGAAGCTGGCGAGGAGATGGGCGCGATCTGGGAGGATTTCGAGCGCATCGTGCCCGAGGGGCTGACCCATTGGCAGCACCCGCGCTTCTTTGCCTATTTCCCGGCCAACGCGGCGCCGGTGTCCATGCTGGCGGAGATGCTGGTGAGCGTGCTCGCCCCGCAATGCATGTTGTGGCAGACCTCTCCGGTGGCGACCGAGATGGAAGGCGTCATGATCGACTGGCTGCGCCAGGCGTTGGGATTGCCGCAGGGGTTCTCTGGGGTGATCCAGGATTCCGCCTCGTCGGCGACCCTGTCGGCGGTGCTGACCATGCGCGAAAGGGCGACCGGGTGGACCGGGAACCGCGAAGGGCTGTCGGCGAAGGGGCGATTGCGGATCTATTGTTCGGACCAGGTGCACAGTTCAATCGATCGGGCCTGCTGGGTGGCGGGGATCGGTCAGGAGAACCTGGTGAAGCTGCCGACGCGGGGCGCACCGGAATTCGCTGTGGACGCGGATGCCCTGTGCGCGCGCATCGCAGAGGACCGGGCCGCCGGCCATGTGCCTGCCGGGATCATCGCCGTGACCGGGGCCACCGGGGTCGGCGCATGGGATCGTTTTCCGGATCTGGTGCAGATCGCGCGGGACGAGGGGCTGTACCTGCATCTGGATGCGGCCTGGGCCGGGTCGGCGATGATCTGCCCGGAGTTGCGGGCGCAGTTCTGGGCGGGGGTGGACGGCTGCGACAGCATCGTCTTCAACCCGCACAAGTGGCTGGGCGCGCAGTTCGATTGCTCGGTGCAGTTCCTGAAGGACCCGAAGAGCCAGATCGACACGCTGAAGATCGAGCCGGAGTATCTCAAGACTTCTGGTTCGGAGGTGGTGAACTACTCGGAGTGGACGATCCCGCTGGGCCGGCGGTTCCGGGCGCTGAAGCTGTGGTTCCTGATCCGCTACTACGGGCTGGAAGGGCTGCGGAGCCGGATCCGGAACCATGTGACCTGGGCCGGCGAGCTTTGCGAGGAGTTGCGGCGGGACGGATTCGAGATCGTGACGGAGCCGATCCTGTCGCTGTTCACTTTCCGTGGGCCGGGCGATGATGAGGCGCAACAGGCGCTTGTGGATGCGATCAATGCGGACGGGCGGATCTATGTCACGCAGGGCATGCACGCGGGTCGAAAGGTGATCCGCTTTCAGGTGGGTCAGTTCGACTGCACCCGGGACGACGTGATGCTGGCCGGCACGGTCATCCGGGAACTGGCTGGGGGCAGGACATGATGGCAACGGATTTCATGAGCTGAATCCAATCGGGCAACCCCGGCTGCGGTCTGTCACTCTGCCGGTTCGATCTGCATTTCCTGACGCAGTTTGCCGGTGGCGCGGTCGAAGATCAGGATGCGGTCGTCGGCGGTGACCACCGCGTACCAGTCCGTTCCCTGCGTGTAGGCGCTGGCCGTGGTGTCGTCGGGCAACGTGATGACCTCTGGCAGCGGCGCGCGCGCGTTGCTATAGCGGTTCCAGATCAAGCCGAGGATCCCGATGATCCCGGCAATCATCACCGCCGTCAGAACCGTGACCAGAATGCGCAGGAAGCGCAGGGAGGGCGGTTCGGGCAGATCGTCTTCGGGATCGGGAGAGGCCATGACCATCCTTCGTATCGTGATTTCGGCGGATCCGCCGGTGCGTCTTGATAAGGCGCTGGCGCGGGATGTGCCAGAGGCGGCGTCCCTGTCGCGCACGCGGTTGGGCCGGTTGATCGCCGAGGGCGCGGTCAGCTGTGGCGGGGTTACCGTGACCAACCCCAAGGCACGGGTCGCCGAGGGCGACGAGATCGAGATCACTGTGCCCGAGGCGCAGGAGTATGACGTTGTCGCCCAGGACATTCCGCTGACGGTTATCTGGGAAGATGAAGACCTGATCGTCGTGGACAAGCCCGCCGGCATGGTGGTGCACCCCGCGCCCGGATCCCCGGACGGGACGCTTGTGAATGCGCTGCTGCATCATTTCGGTGGGGCGTTGTCCGGCGTGGGAGGTGAAAAGCGGCCCGGCATCGTGCACCGGATCGACAAGGATACCAGCGGCTTGCTGGTTGTGGCAAAGTCCGATCGGGCGCATCACGGCCTGGCCGCGCAATTCGAGAAACATACCGTTCGCCGTGCCTATGTGGCGCTGGCCCACGGGGTGCCGGACCTGGCCGATCCGCGCCTGTTGAACACGCGGGGCGTTTCCGTCGGGGCTGAAGGCGGCGTGACCATCACCAGCGGGCTGGCGCGGCACAAGACCGACCGCCAGCGGCAGGCGGTCTATTTCGACGGGCAGGGGCGGCACTCGATCACCCATGTGAAGCTGCTGGAGCGGTTTGGCACTCCGCCCTGCGTCAGCCTTGTGGAATGCCGGCTGGAAACCGGGCGCACGCACCAGATCCGCGTGCATATGGCCCATGCGGGCCATGCGCTGATTGGTGACCCGGTCTACGGCGGGCGGCGGAAACTGTCGGAGAAGGCGCTGGGCACGGCATTTGACCTTGCGAAGGGCTTTGACCGGCAGGCGCTGCATGCGGCGGAACTGGGGTTCGACCATCCGGTGACCGGCGAGGCGCTGATGTTCCACAGCGAACTGCCGGAGGACATGGCGGGCCTACTGGCCGCGCTCAGAGCCGCCCCGTGATCAGGAGCCAGAGGCAGAGCGCGCTTTCGGCCAGGATGCAGACAAGGTAGGCGGGCTGAAAGGCCTCTGACAGCAAGGGCGCGGTCAGACGCAGTAGGCTGCCGGTGAGATAGACAAGCCCCGCCGCCGCAATGCCATGCGCGATGATCCGGGGCGTGGCCCCCAGGTACAGCAGGCGCGCCATCAAAAGACTGTTCACACCGAAGAGGATCAGCCCGATATCATAGCCCAGGGCATGCATGTCGGTCATGTGTACGGCCATGCGCGGCAGGTCGGCCAGCAGGGCAGGGGCGCTGGCAAGGGCGATCAGGCTGGCGCCGATCAGCACCGCCTGCCCCAGGCGAAAGACCATCGCGGCGCGGGCCAGCCCCTCGGCCCTGTCGCGCAGCAGGGCGAAGAACAGCAGCGCCAGCGCGATATCCGCCAGCAGCATGACGACATCCGCCAGAAGGCTCAGCCGGAACTGCGGCAGGTTCGCGGAGATGGCCCCGGCGATCTCTGCCGGCGCACCGGCAAGCAAAGGTCCACGCAGGGCGATTTCTGCGGTCAGGCCGCAGAGGATGATGACGAGGTAGAGCGCACCGGCTGTGCGGACATGAACAGGTGAGGGAGCGAGGGCTTGCATGGCGGCGTCCTTCTTGGCGATGGGCGAATGCGCCCTCTTATCCCATGCGAATAAAATTGATTATTCGCAAAATATGCACTATAATCATGCGTAAACGTATATGTTTCAATTCATCGGGAACCGAGCACGTCTCTGTGACGCTATGACATAAAGGATGACGCCGTCACCTATCGAGCTTAACTGCACCAACACCAACGGATACGGGACTTGAACTGTTCGGTTCAGGTTCCTACCTGATGTTAAAGCCCGTAACATGCGGGTCCGAACGGAGGGAACAGATAAGATGTCGAACTATGCAAATCTCCCGGCGCCCTCGCCGGAGGCGGGTCTGAGCCGCTACCTCCAGGAAATCCGGAAGTTCCCGCTTCTGGAGCCGGAAGAGGAGTACATGCTGGCCAAGCGCTGGGTCGAAAACGAGGACACCGAGGCCGCGCACAAGATGGTCACCTCGCACCTGCGCCTGGCGGCCAAGATCGCCATGGGGTATCGCGGCTACGGCCTGCCGCAGGCCGAGGTGATTTCAGAGGCCAACGTGGGCCTGATGCAGGCCGTGAAGCGCTTTGACCCGGAAAAGGGGTTCCGCCTTGCGACCTACGCGATGTGGTGGATCCGTGCCTCGATCCAGGAATACATCCTGCGGTCCTGGAGCCTTGTGAAACTGGGCACCACCAGCGCTCAGAAAAAGCTGTTCTTCAACCTGCGCAAGGCCAAAAGCCGCATCGGCGCACTGGAAGACGGTGACCTGCGCCCCGAACATGTCGAGAAGATCGCCACCGACCTTGGCGTGACCGAGGACGAGGTGATCAGCATGAACCGGCGCCTGTCGGGCGGCGATGCCTCTCTGAACGCCACCGTGGGGTCCGAGGGCGAAGGCACCATGCAGTGGCAGGACTGGCTGGAGGACGAGGATGCCGACCAGGCCGAGGATTACGCCGAACGCGACGAGCTGGAGGCGCGCCGCGCCCTTCTGGCAGAGGCGATGGACGTCCTGAACGACCGGGAAAAGGACATCCTGACCCAGCGCAGGCTGGCGGAATCGGCGGTCACGCTTGAAGAGCTTTCCGGCCAGTACGACGTGTCGCGCGAGCGCATTCGCCAGATCGAGGTCCGCGCTTTCGAGAAACTGCAAAAGCGGATGCGCGATCTTGCCAAGGAACAGGGGATGCTTTCGGCCCTCTGACGGGGCCCCTCCCTCCGTTGAACGCGAAAGGCGGGGCCATGCCCCGCCTTTTTCATGTCAGCGGCCCTGTTTAGGGATCATTCCTCGTAGAGCGGGCCGCGCTTCCAGCCTTCCTCGGCGATGAAGCCGGGCAATTTGCTGCTCATCAGGATGCGGTCGCTGTTGATCCGCAGCATGATGTCCGTCGGCGTGTCCAGAAGCGGCGTGAAATCCGTGACCTGCGTCACGTTCATGTAGATGGCGACGAGCTCGGGCAGGTTGGACAGGGCGGAAATGTCGGTCACGGGCGTGTCCGAAAAGCTGAGCAATTGCAGTGATTGCAAGCCGGCAAGAGGCGAAAGGTCACTGACCTGACTGCCAGTCAGGAACAGTGTTTGCAGCTTTGTCTTGCCCGCGAGGGCGGAAATATCCCCGATCCGGCTGTTCTTTCCCCGGAGCATCTCCAGGTTTTCCGCCGGAGCCAGGGCCGAAATGTCCGTCAGGCTGGCGCCTTCGGCCCATAGCTCGCGGAAGGCGGGACCGACGATCAGCCCATCGAGGCTGGTGATGTCCTCGCCCTCGATGTTGAGCAGTTCCAGCGCCGGGGTCGGGCCAAGGCCCGAGAGGTCGGGCAGGGACACATCGTTGAAACCCAGGATCTTTAGGTTGGTCATCGCACCGTCAGCACGAATGTCGTGCAGGTCCGGACCGTTCAGGCGCAGGTTCTCGACCCGGCCCAACGTCGCCCGGGGCAGGTCCGACAGACCGTGGGAGTCTTTCAGCCAGAGCGCCCTGAGCGCAGGCAGCCCGTCGAGAAAGGTGAAATCGGTGATGTCGTTGTCCTGCAGCCTCAGGGCCTGCAGCGCGGGCAGGTCCAGATCGTCCCAGCGCGCGCCGGGCAGGTCCTGAACCCGTAGGTGGCCAAGGTCTTTCAGCACGTTCAGCGCGGCCAGATCGACGACCAGGGCGGGATCGCCATTGCCGGCCAGTTCCAGCGACTGAACCCATGTGGCTCCGGCCAGTTTCGGCAGTTCGACCAGTTCCGCCGGACCAAGGACGATCCGCCTGTCCTCGGGCGAAATGCAACTGTCGCCAATGGGCAGGCAATCCTGCGCCCCGGCGGTTCCGGCGACGCTGCCCGCGACGATGGACAGGGCAATGAAAAGTTTACGCAGCATGGTCGGGCCCTCAACAATCGGCGATTTCAGATCGGATGCCTTGGCCGCCGCCAGAGGTCAATGCGGCGTTTTCAGTCCCCTCCGCTTGGGATAGGTTTGGCGCTAACAAATCTGGGAGAGAGACATGACCGATCACGTTCGCTGGGGCATTCTGGGCGCGGCGAAATTCGCGCGCGAACACATGGGGCCGGCAATTCACATGGGCCGCCGCGGCCGGCTTGCGGCACTGGCGACCTCCTCGCCCGACAAGGCCGCGCCCTTTGCGGCACTGGCACCGGGCCTGGCCGTGCATGACAATTATGACGCGCTGCTGGCCGATCCCGAGATCGACGCCGTCTATGTCCCGCTGCCCAACCACATGCACGTCGAATGGGCGCTCAAGGCGCTGGATGCCGGCAAGCATGTGTTGGCTGAAAAGCCGTTTGCGATGACGGCGGCAGACTTCGACCCCGTGATCGCCAAGCGCGATGAGACCGGTCTCTTGGCTGCAGAGGCCTTCATGATCGTGCACCACCCCCAGTGGCAAAAGGCGAGCCAACTGTACCAGGAGGGGGCAATCGGCAAGCTGGTGCGTGTCTCGGCGGCCTTTTCCTACGACAACCGCAGCGACGGTCAGAACATCCGCAACCGGCCCGACACCGGCGGCGGCGCGGTGCCGGACATCGGCGTCTATATCTACGGCGCGACGCGCTTCGTGACCGGCGAAGAACCGGAAGAGATCCTCTCGGCCGTGGTCGAGCGTGAGAACGGCGTGGACGTCTGGACCCATATCACCGCGCGCTTCCCGTCGTTCCATTATACCGGCGTGGTCTCGATGCGGATGGCGCCCTGGCAAGAGGTGGTTTTTCACGGCGAAGAGGGCGTGATGAAGCTGACCGCGCCTTTCAATGCCCAGGTCTACGGTGAGGCGCGTGTCATCGTGCAGTCCAGGGATCTGGTCGAGACGGTCCACCGCTTTCCTGCGGACAACCACTACGTCCACCAGGTCGAGTCCTTCAACACCAGCATTCTGGACAAGGTGCATTATCCCTGTCCGCTGGAGTTCTCGCGCGGGACCCAGGCGATGATCGACATGGTCTGGGCCAAAGAGCGCGGTTGATCGAATTTGCCAACACGCCCGGGGCAGGGGCCAGCACGGACCGTGCACCGGGCCTCCTTGACTTGACTCTTTTTGTCGACTACTTGCCCGGGAAACAAGATAGCACGCCAGACAGCCTGTCCCTGAAGGTCATCCAGCCGCTCGCACATCACGATCCGAGGGGACAACATGACCGGACCGACTGGCCGCGGCGCCTTGCTGCTGGGCACTTGCCTTTTTTCTTTTGCAACACCTTCTGCCGCGCAGGATACGGACCCGGTCTTTCTGGGCACGCTTCGGATCATCTCCGAATCCGCCCAGACGCTGCTGGGCAACCACAAGATCGACGAGGAACAGCTGGAGCAGCGCAACCCCGCCTCGGTCGCCGATGTGTTCCGGGGCGAATCCTCGGTCGCCGTCAGCGGTGGCGCGGCCATCGCGCAAAAGGTCTTCGTCAACGGGATCGAGGAAAGCCTGCTGTCTGTCACCATCGACGGCGCGCGGCAGAACAAGTCGGCCTTTCACCATACCGGCAACATCCTCTTTGACCCGGCATTGCTGAAATCGGTCGAGGTCAGCGAGGGCATCGCCCCCGCCGATGCCGGGCCGAATGCCCTGGCCGGCGGGCTGGCCTATACCACCATGGACGCGCGCGACTTCCTGGAGCCGGGCGAACGCATGGGCGGGCTGACCACGCTGCGCGGCAGCAGCAACGGGCAGGGCTTTCGGCGCTCGCTGACCCTGTTCGGGCAGGAGGAAGGCTTTGAATGGTTGCTCAGCGGCACCCGTCAGACCGGTGACGACTACAAGGACGGCGACGGCAAGACCGTGGCTGGGACAGAGGCGGACCTGTCGGCCTACGTTTTCAAGTTCGCCTTTACCTCGGACAGCGGCAAACGTCTGTCCTTCTCGGCCTCGGACACCGAGGACACCGGCCGCCGGTCGGCCCAGGCCGGTCCTGGCGGGATTCTCTTTACCCGTCCCGACTTCGCCGAGGTCGTCGGGCGGCCCAGCGTCTTTGTCGAGGGGCTGTCGCGGCGAACCTCCTACACGCTGACCTACCAGGACGAGGCGCCGCAGGGCTGGTTCGCGCCGTTCCTTCAGCTCAGTTACAACGAGCAGGAAATTGACGCATCCGGCGTCTGGGGGCTGAACACCAGCCTCAGCGGCATCGCCCGCAACGAATGGCAATTGGGCAACGGCACCCTGACCGCGGGGCTGGACTTCTTCCATGAAACCGCCGAGGGCCGGGGCCTCGGCCCGGGTGCCTTCGGCTCCTCGGGCGAAGAGACGCTGTCCAGCATCGGCCTGTTTGCGCAGGCGCGGCAGGATCTCAGCGACCGCCTGTCGGTCTCCTACGGCGCGCGCCTTGATCACCAGGAATTCAAGGGCGCGAACGGGGCGCGGTTCGAGGAAAACGGCCTGAGCATCAACGGGGCAGTTGACGTAACGCTGTCCGATACGCTGTCGCTGAACGCCGGTCTTGCCTCCAGCTGGGGCGGGTTCGAACTGGGCGAGGCGGCGCTGATCAACTTTGGCGGCGACTGGGACTATACCGGCTTTGCCTCGTCGCGGTCGGACACCGCGCGCCTTGGCCTGCGCTACGAAAGCGGTCCCTGGGCGATCAGCGGCGCGGTCTTTCACACCGAGATCCGCGACATCGCGGCGGTTTTGCCCTCGGGCGGGGCACGGGGCACGCTGGCGGACCTGACCTCGCAGGGCTTCGACGGGTCGGTGGGGTATACCGGGGCGCGAGGCTTTGCGCGGGTGAACTACACCTTCGCCGATGTCGAGTTGGATGGCGCACCGATCGGGTCGACCGCCTATTACTTCGGCCGGCCGGTGGGGCATCTGATCGGGCTTGAGGCCGGGTACGACGTCACGTCAGAGTGGCGCGTTGGTGGCAATGCCGAAATCGCGCTGGAAAACGATCTGGGGTCAGTCACCCTGCCGGCCTACGAGGTGGTGAACGTCTATACGGCCTACAAGCCGAAAAGCGTCGAGGGGCTGGAGGTGCGGCTGGACGTCGAGAACCTCTTTGACCAGACCTATGCCAGCCGCAGCGCCGACGGCCTTGGCCTTGGCAACGTCGTGCCCCTGAACGAGCCGGGCCGGACGGTTTCCCTCACCGCAAGCCTGCGGTTCTGAGGCCGGGAGGGCGGCCGGTGAGCAGGGCCGCCCTCTCATTTGTTGCAAAACGCCGGGCGTCAGAGATCGGCGATGCTGATGACCACCTTGCCGGTCGATTTGCGGCTGCGCAGCAATTCCATCCCTTCGGCGGCCTGCTCCAGCGGAAGGACGTGGCTGATATGCGGTTTCAACCGACCCTCGCCATGCCAGGCCATGAGCTGCGCCAGCGATCCGGTCAGCACCTCTGGCCGGAAGGCCAGGTAGCCGCCCCAGTACAGACCCATGACAGAGAGGTTCTTGACCATCAGGTGATTGGCCTTGATCTGCGGCACGTCCCCACTTGCGAATCCGATGCTCAGCAGGCGGCCCTCGGGGTTGCAGGAGCGGAAGGCGGCGGTGAACTGCTCGCCGCCCACCGGATCATAGACAACGTCGGCCCCGCCAAGCGCCTTCATCTCGGCGCGGATGTCGCCGGTCTCGGCGTCGATCAGGTGATCGGCCCCGGCAGATTGCGCCGCCGCCAGCTTGTCAGCGCCGCGGGCGCAGGCCACGACACGGGCGCCCATCAGCTTGCCGATTTCGACCGCGGTTAGCCCGACGCCCCCCGCGGCGCCCAGCACCAGCAGCGTCTCACCGGGTTGCAGGCGTGCCCGGTGGTTCAACGCCAGGTGACTGGTGCCATAGGCGATCTGGAAACCGGCGGCATCGGTCCATCCCATCCTGTCGGGCAGCTTGACCGCGCGCGAGGCCGAAAAACAGCCGTAGTCCGCAAGCCCGCCTTGGCCGCCGAAGACCGCGACTCGGTCCCCCTCGGAGAATCCTTCGACCCCGGGTCCCGTTGCATCCACGATTCCCGCAACCTCCATCCCCAGCACGAAAGGCAGGGGCGGCGTGTCCTGATAGGTGCCTTTCTGCATGAGAAGATCCGCGAAGTTCAGTCCGCAGGCCGCGATTCGAAGGCGGATTTGACCCTCCGCCGGGTCGGGCACGGCTATCTCGCTCAGGCGGGCCGGCGTGTCGTGATCGGTCAGGAAAAAGGCGCGCATACCATCCTCTGCATAGGGTTTTCAAATGCCTAGCCGAGTTTGCGTCCAAGGCAAAGTGCCTGTGCCCGTGGTCAAGCTAAAACAGAGTGTAACCGAATGCTTTCCGGTCAAGTTCAACTTTGTCGTGTTTTTCCCCGCTGCGCACCATCAGTAGGTGGTCATGCGACTTGATTTTGAACATGGTTATGATGTACCACGTTTGATTATAGCGTGTAGGATGATGCTGGTTCTGGGGGATTTGGGGTACGGTCCCGGCTCATCTGGTCACACCCATAGTACAGGAAGACACAGATGGCGCACCCCGTTGACGTTCATGTCGGCAAACGCATCAGGCACCGTCGCTGGCTCGTCGGCATGACGCAGCAGCAACTGGCTGAATGCGTTGGCATCAAGTTCCAGCAGATCCAGAAGTACGAGACCGGCGCGAACCGCGTCAGCGCCTCGCGGCTCTGGGATATCGCCGAGGCATTGGACGTGCCGGTCAGCTTTTTCTTCGAAGGCATCGAAAACGAGAGTGCCGCCGAAGAGGGGGCTGCGGAATCCGTGCCCGCAGACATCATGGGCGACAAGGAAGCCCTGGACCGGGTTCGCTCCTACTACGCGATCCCGGAAAACCAGCGCCGCCGTCTTTTCGAACTGGCGCGGGTTCTGTCCGACGTGGCTTGAGCCCCTTGCGCCGCTGCTGTAGCCCGCACAAGGGTTGCAGGAGGGGCGCATGGACCGGATCTCGTTAGAGCTAGCTCAAGAACTGATCGAAACGGCGGAGGCTTTGGCCGACGCGGCAGGCAAGGCGATCCTGCCCTTTTTCCGCCAGCGCGGCCTGACAGCCGAAAACAAGGACGCGGGCTCCGGGTTCGACCCGGTGACCGCAGCCGACCGTGCCGCCGAGCAGGCCATGCGTGCGGTCCTGGCCGACCGCCGACCCGGCGACGCAATCCTGGGTGAGGAATACGGCACGCAGACCGGCACCTCCGGTTTCACTTGGGTCCTTGATCCCATAGATGGCACACGCGCTTTTCTGGCCGGAACCCCGACCTGGGGGGTGCTGATTTCTGTCCGCGATGACTCGGGCCCGGTCTACGGCATCATCGCCCAGCCTTACACGCAGGAACGATTCCGCGGCGGACTGTCGCGCTCGGACTTCACCGGACCGCATGGCGCGGGTCCGTTGGGCGTGCGCGGCACGCAGGCCATCGATGAGGCGGTTCTCTTCACCACCTTCCCCGAGGTCGGCACGCCCGAAGATCGCGCCGGGTTCGAACGCGTCGCCGCCCGGACGCGACTGGTGCGCTATGGCATGGATTGCTACGCCTACGCGCTGTTGGCGGCAGGCCAGATCGACCTGGTCATCGAGGCGGGCCTCCAGGCCTATGACATCCAGGCCCCGATCGCCGTGATCGAGGCGGCGGGCGGGATCGTCACGAACTGGGAGGGGGGACCGGTGCATGACGGTGGCCGCGCTCTTGCCGCCGCGACGCCCGAACTGCACGCCGCCGCGCTGGACCTGCTGCGCAACGCGGGCTAATGTGCGGCTGGGCGATCACGTGTCCTTCCCTTTTCTGGCGTGCCGCACCCTGTCTCTCACCGAAAAGGGCTTTCGTGAGGGGCTGACATGGCACATTCCACAAATCCACAACCTGAAATCCTGATCCGCAACGCGCGGACCGTCCTGTGCATGAACGACGACGCGAGTGAACTGACCGACGCAGACATCTTGATCCGCGACGGAGTGATCACGCAGATCGGGCAGGGGCTGACCACCACCGGGCGTATCGTCGAGGCGGCCTCCTGCGTGGTCACGCCCGGTCTCGTCAACACGCACCACCACCTGTACCAGACGCTGACCCGCGCGGTGCCCGGCGGGCAGGACGCGCTGCTGTTCGGCTGGCTTCAGACGCTCTACCCGATCTGGGCGCGCTTCGGTCCTGACGAGATGTTCGTCTCGGCCCAGGTCGGGCTGGCGGAACTGGCGCTGTCGGGTTGCTCCATGTCCTCGGACCACCTGTACCTCTATCCAAATGGCGCCCGGCTGGACGACACGATCGCCGCCGCGCGCGAGGTGGGATTGCGGTTCCACCCCACGCGCGGCGCCATGAGTATCGGCGAAAGCGACGGCGGCCTGCCGCCGGATTCGCTGGTCGAAGGCGAGGCGGCGATCCTCGACGATTGCGTCCGGGTGATCGACGCCTTCCATGACCCTGCCGAGGGCGCGATGCTGCGCGTCGCTGTCGCCCCCTGTTCGCCCTTTTCCGTCAGCCGAGAGCTGATGCGCGACGCGGCGATCCTGGCCCGCGACAAGGGCGTGCGCCTGCACACCCACCTGGCCGAAAACGACGAGGACATTGCCTATTCCCAGGCGCAGTTCGGCTGCCGTCCCGGCCAGTACGCCGAGGATCTGGGCTGGACCGGCGAGGACGTCTGGCACGCCCATTGCGTGAAACTCGACGGGCAAGAGATCGACCTCTTCGCCCGTTCGAAAACCGGCGTGGCCCATTGCCCCTGCTCCAATTGCCGCCTCGGCAGCGGCATCGCCCCGGTGCGGGCGATGCGCGACGCGGGCGTGCGCGTGGGGCTGGGCGTGGATGGATCGGCCAGCAACGATGCCGGGAACCTCGCGGCAGAGGCGCGACAGGCGATGCTGTTGCAGCGGGTTTCGCGCGGCGCCGACGCCATGAGCGCGCGCGAAGCGCTGTGGATCGCCACGCGCGGCGGGGCACAGGTGCTGGGGCGCGAGGATTGCGGCCAGATCGCGGTGGGCAAGCGCGCGGATATCGCGCTCTGGGACGTTGGTGGGCTGGAAAGCGCCGGTAGCTGGGACCCGGCGGCGCTGCTGCTGGCCGGACCGCAGCGCGTCCGATATCTTTTGGTCGAAGGCCGGTTGGTGGTCGAGGACGGGCGGATCGTCAGCTTTGACATCGACGCGGCGGTGGCGCGGCAGAACGCGCTGGCGCGCAAGCTGGCCGAGGCGCTTTAGGGGGAAATGACATGCGGCTGGTCTGGATGATGGCGCTCTGCGCTGCTGTGGCTTCTTGCGGCTGGGTGCCGCAAGGGCGGTTTTCCGGACAAGGCGCGATGCGCGCCGAACCGGCCTCGCGCGGTTTTGGCGGCTTTGCCGAAGGGCAGGGCGGCGCGGCGCTGAACGCCTTTCGGGCCGAAAACGGCCTGCCGCCACTGACGCGCTCCGCCCGGCTGGAAGAGGCCGCGCGCCGCCACGCGCAGGACATGGACCGCAAGGGCTTTTTCGACCATGTCGGCCCGGACGGCAGCAACCCGATGAGCCGCGTGCAAAGGGCCGGCTACCGGCCCTGCGTGATCGCGGAAAACATCGCCCGGGGGCAGCGCACGCTGGGCGAGGTGATGTCTGATTGGGCCGGGTCGCCCGGACACCGGCGCACCATGCTGTCCCAGGGTGCCACGGAATACGGGCTGGTGCGCAGTTCCAATGACAGCTGGGTCATGGTGGTGGGGCGCGACGGCTGTTGAGCCGCCGCTGGCGCCTTATTCCTCGACGTCGTCCATGTCGATTTGGCCCGACAGCTTGCGTCGAATGATCGACCAGCTGAGGCCCACGCCCAGTACCAGCGACAGGGCAAAAATCCCGATCCAGGTCGACAGCTTGGGGTCCGACAGATCGAGCAATCCATAATAGACCAGCGCCCAGAGAATCGCGGCGACCAGCCCCAGCACCAACGCCATGCCGAAAACCCCGATCGAGCGCAGCGTCGCCCGCAGGTAGATGATATAGCCGATCAGCAGCACGATCCCGAAGAGCACCACCAGCGGCAGGTTCCCGTCGACATTGTTCATGGCCCAGCGGACATAATTGACCTGGCTCGGGTTGTAGGTTGCGGCCAGCAGGACGAAGGCAAAGAGCCAGCGCAGCAGGAAACTCATATGGGCACCTCCAGAGGTTTGCCGCCTTGCTGCCCTGACGGCGCGCGCCTGTCCAGTCTCTTGCGGCGATTTTGCGGTTTCGCAGGCGGCATTGCGCGCGTATACACGCGCGGGTTTGCAACGCCGTAAAGGGGAATGTGATGGCAAATGTCGTCGTGGTTGGCGCGCAATGGGGTGACGAAGGCAAGGGCAAGATCGTCGACTGGCTGTCGAGCCGGGCCGATGTGATCTGCCGTTTCCAGGGTGGCCACAACGCCGGGCACACGCTGGTCGTCGATGGCACGGTCTACAAGCTGCACGCGCTGCCGTCTGGCGTGGTGCGCCGGGGCAAGCTGTCGGTCATCGGCAATGGCGTGGTGCTGGACCCCTGGCACCTGGTGTCCGAGATCGAGACGATCCGCGCGCAAGGTGTGGAAATCACGCCCGAAACGCTGATGATCGCCGAAAACACGCCGTTGATCCTGCCGATCCACGGCGAGCTGGACCGCGCCCGCGAGGCCGCCGCCCGTCCGGGCGCCAAGATCGGCACCACCGGTCGCGGCATCGGCCCGGCCTACGAGGACAAGGTGGGCCGTCGCGCCGTGCGCGTCGCCGACCTGGCCGATGATGCCACGCTGCAGGCGCGGGTGGACCGGGCGCTGGCGCATCACGACCCGCTGCGCCGTGGCCTGGGAATCGAAGCGGTGGACCGCGACGCGCTGATCGCGCAGCTGCGGCAGGTTTCCGAGGAGATCCTGCAATACGCGGCCCCGGTCTGGAAGATCCTGAACGAGAAGCGCCGCGCCGGTGAGCGTATTCTCTTCGAAGGGGCCCAGGGCGCGCTGCTGGACGTGGATTTCGGCACCTATCCCTTTGTCACTTCATCGAACGTCATCGCCGGGCAGGCGGCCACCGGCACCGGTATCGGCCCCGGCGCCATCGATTTCGTGCTGGGCATCGTCAAGGCCTACACCACCCGTGTGGGCGAGGGGCCGTTCCCGACCGAGCTGGACGATGCGGACGGTCAGCGCCTGGGCGAGCGCGGTCATGAGTTCGGCACCACCACGGGCCGCAAGCGCCGCTGCGGCTGGTTCGACGCGGTGCTGGTGCGCCAGACCTGTGCGACCTCGGGTGTGAACGGCATTTCGCTGACCAAGCTGGACGTGCTGGACGGGTTCGAGACGCTCAAGATCTGTGTCGGCTACGAGCTGGACGGCAAGGTTCTGGACTACCTGCCCTTCGCCTCCGAGGAACAGGCGCGTTGCGTGCCGGTCTACGAAGAGATGGAAGGCTGGAGCGAATCGACCGAAGGCGCGCGCAGCTGGGCCGATCTGCCGGCCGCGGCGATCAAATACGTCCGCCGTGTCGAAGAGCTGATCGGTTGTCCGGTGGCCCTGCTGTCCACCTCGCCCGAGCGTGATGACACGATTCTGGTCACGGACCCCTTCGCGGACTAACTGCATCCGCAGGGTCGGAAAGGAGCAAGACATGGCACTCAGCTACAAGGCGCGCAGGCGCTGGTCCCTTTTCGTGCTGCTGGTGGGGTTCCCGCTCTATATCGTGGTGGCCTGGGGCGTGCTGAGCCGCCTTGACCTCTGGCACCTGCCGGTGGCGGTGGAATTCGTGATCTACGTCTTTTTCGGCGTGGCCTGGATCCTGCCGCTGAAGCCGATCTTCATGGGCGTCGGCCAGGCCGACCCCGACGACAGGGACTGACGGCAGGACGGACGCTCGTCGCCCGCGGTAGCAGTGCCCAGCTTTCGGTCCCTTGAGGCTTGCGGTGAGCGCGGCAGGTGACCGTGCCAGATGTGGTGCTGATCGTGCCTTGCTGGAGTATTTAGACCGCCCACAGGTCAGAAATGCAGGATATCGTGGCCATTCGATTTGATGTTTCGAATGGCCGTTCTTCTTGCGCTTCAAACAGCCGTCATTGCTTTGATCTCGAACAGAAGCTCCAGAATAGCCAGACGCGACACACTAAGGTAACCTGCCCCCCGCGAAATCCCTCACCGTGACGTAGCGTCTGCGCCAACTCTGTGCATTGCGGCGAAATCTGGCTGTTTCGGTCTTCTTGTGGGGTGGATCTAAATTTTTCATATATCTTCCAACATCCAAAGGTGAACTCCTATTGAGTTCGCTCCTTGGGCTGGCGTTTTACGTCTCCTTTTTCCGGCTGGTTTACCCACTTGGATTTACCGTGTTCGTCAATCGCCTGCCGAAACCAGATAGGAGGAGGTTTGAAGAAGGCGCTTTGTTCAAATTCTTCTTTGTTGAGGGGTTGTAACCACGAGTGTTGATTCCGGTTTGGCCGCAGAAATCAGCGAGATGGCTGCGGAGCCCGGAGTTGTTCACGTATCGGTCGATGGAGCGAAGCAGGTGATCCTGCGGCATGTGATCCTCGAGCGAGACCTTGTGGAGCAGCGCCAGAAGAGGGCCCACCCTGGCCGATCCTCCTACCCGGTGTTTTGAACCAGCCAAATCTCCCTCGATCAAGGCCGAGATTTTCAACGCGATCCGCCCCTTCCACGCCCTTCACTTGCGCGGCGAGAATGGAGTGTCCGAGGCGAACGGCAGGATGCCGGCATACCCGACAGGCGATGCGACAGCGCGCTCGCAGATTTCTGCAAGCGCGCGTTCATTTATGGCCCTCAGGTTGTGCGGCTGGACGTTCGTCACAGCTGACAGGTGGCTGGGACCCGGTACGGGGGCTTTCTATGGACGGGATCAGCCGTTGGCGGCGGGCTTGAAACTGATCGTCTCCGCGGCGGTGAACCGACCGCCCGAGGTCTTGCGGATCTTGCCCTCGCGCAGCAGCTGGCCAAAGCTGCGCAGCCGGTCCTCGCGTGAGCTGTCGGTGACCTCGGCCTGGCGCAGCGTCGTCATCAACTGCGGGCGCGAGAACTGATCGCGGCCTTCGACGTAGGACATGTAGGCGGCGGCGGCCTCCAGCAATTCGGGCAGTTCCGCGGCGCCCACGTTCTGGGCATAGGCGGCAAAGCCCGAGGCCGTGCCGGCCTGTGCCGGGCTGTGGGTTTCGGGCGCGGGAACGGTGCGGCGCACGCGGCGCGGGCGGACAGGGCCGGGCTCGCCGGCGTCGGAGGCCGCGGCGACACGCTGTTCCGCCACCAGTTTCAGTGGCGTCGGCGCATCGTCATGGGGCGCGGGGCGCGGGCTGGGGTGGCTCACGCTTTGCGGACGGCGCGGGCGCACCACGCTGGCCAGATCCTCGCGGTAGGGTTCCTGTTCCTCGGCGGCATCCGCCTTCTTGCTCAGGTGGCGATCCGCCTTGGTGGCGGCCACGGCGGCGCGCAGGTGGGCGATGGCGCTGCGGCGGCGGTTGCCTTCGGGTTCGTCCATCTCGGTGTTGGTCTGGTCCAGCAGGCGCGAGGTGTCGCCGTCGCCGACCTCTCCCTCGGTCAGCATGGCGCGGGCCGGGCTTGCCAGCTTGACGGCCTTGCGCGCGTTGTCCTGAATTGCTTCGGCAACCGTGTCTTCCAGGTCCGGGGCGGGCTCTGCCTCGGGGGCGGTGATCGGGTTGTCGAGGCGCAGCGGTGCGGCGTCCACATCTGGCGCGGCAGTCGCCAAAGCCTCGTCTTCATCCTCGTCCGTGACGGTGTCCCAGGTATCGGACAGCGCGGCATCGTCGTCCTCGTCCCAGGCGCCGAAGTCGCTGGCCAGTTCCGCCTTCACGGCGGCCAGTTCCCGGGCCAGTTCCTCTTCTTCCTCGGGGCTGAGGCTGCTGGTTTCTTCCGGGGTGAAACCGCCAGGCGCGGTGTCGTCCAGAACCTCTTCCAGCGTGCCCTCGTCGATGGCCTGTTCAAAGGCAGCGCGCTTGACCTTGACGATGCGGGCGCGCACCGGGGCGGGTTCGGGCTGATCCTCGGGGGGCAAATCGTCGACGGGCGCGGGGGCAGGGCCCTCGGCCTCCGGTTCCGGCGCCGTCTCTGCGGTCCAGGCCAGGTCCAGCGCCGCCTCGGGGGCATCCTCGGGCGCTTCGGCGATGTCATCGCTCTCGTCGGGTTCGGCATCTGGACGCATCGGGCCGGTGGCCAGCGCGGCAGCGGCGGCGGTCGCCGCGGTCCGGCGCAGGGGGGCGGCCTCGGGTGCGTCTTCCTTGTCGTCGTCTTCGGCCATCAGGCTGGCAACGGCGGCATCCAGCGCGCTGTCGTGATCCTCTTCCGGCGCGTCCAGGTCGACGTTCAGGTCCGCCGCCAGATCGGAGTCCTCGTCGTTGTCGGCAAACAGGGTCTCGTCCAGTTCTGCCGCCTCGGTGTCGCCGCTTTCGACGACCAGTTCATCCAGCAGCGTTTCCAGCGCCTCGCCTTCGGGGGCCACTTCGGGTGTGTCCTCCGGCGTGGCCTGTGGTGCGTCGTCCTCGTCCTCTTCCTCGGCAGAGGCGACGACGGCGCGAATCCGGTCCAGCTTGGCGGTGATATCGTCGGGAGCGGAGGGCCGCGGAGCAGGCGCAGCCTCCGTCCCGTCGGGGGCCACGTCGTCCGGCGCGGCCTCGGGCACGAGGTCGGCGGTCGCAGGCTCCGGTCTTTCGGTCAGAACGGCGGTGGCTTCGATGGTATCGTCATCGGGCAGCATGTCATCGGCAACGGCGTCCTGCTCGCGGCCCGACATCGCGGCGGCCATCGCCCCGGCAGAGGCGGCGGCGGCCATCACGCGCGGCGGGCTGCCGATGGACAGCGTGCCGCTGCCCGGCTCGGCCAGGCGGTCGCGCAGGTATTCCGAGGCAAGTTCGGGATCGAACTGCGGCGGTTCGGCGCCAAAGAACCGGTCCTCTCCGACGACGCCGCGGAAGAAATGCGTGGCTTCCTTGACCACGTCCAACGGATCGTCGAACCCCTCGGCGGTGCAGGAGAAGGTGCCGTAGGACACGGTCAGGATCTTGCTCGAACTCACCATAGTGCTGCTCACTTTCTATCGTTCTGCAACAGTGTGTTTACCACGCTGACCGGGACGAAAGCTGATCGAATCTGTGCCCGGAAGGGTATCATTTCGTGACCGGATTGTGGTCTGTTTCCCAAAAAGCCATTAATTCGCCATGAAGTCTAAAATTGTTCATAGCGACACGCCAGTCCTCCTCGTGGGGGGCGGCGAAGTCGACAACGCGGTGCTGGCCCGGGCGGTTCAGGCGGCGGAGGTGGTCGTAGCGGCCGACAGCGGCGCCGAAACGGTGCTGGCGCAGGGCCGGATGCCGGATGCCGTCTATGGCGACATGGATTCGCTGGCGCCAGAGGTGCAGACCCGGCTGGATCCCGGCGTTCTGCGGCCCATCGCGGAACAGGACAGCACCGATTTCGACAAGTGCCTGCGCCATATCTCGGCGCCGTTGGTCTTTGGCTACGGGTTCCTGGGCAAGCGGCTGGATCATCAACTGGCGGCCATGACGGTGCTGGCAACACGCCGCGATGTGCGTTGCATTCTGATCGGGGCCGAGGACGTGACCATGCTCTGCCCGCCCGACCTGGCGCTGGACCTTGCGCCGGGCACGCGGCTGTCGCTCTTTCCCATGGCGCCGGTCACCGGGCGGTCACGGGGGCTTCGCTGGCCGATCGACGGGCTGAACTTTGCGCCAACTGGCCCCGTGGGCACCTCGAACGAGGTGACCGGGCCGGTGCGCCTGTCGATGGACGGGCCGCAGATGCTGCTCATCCTGCCGGCGGAATGCCTGAATGTACTGCTTTCGGGACTGGCGGACGCGCCCGGTGGATGGCCCGCTCGCGCATGACGATGTACAGCCCGGCGGCGATGGTCACACCGATTCCCAGCGTCGCCAGCGGCCCCGGCAGGTCGCCGAAGATCACATAGCCCACGGCGGTGGCAAAGGGGATTTCCAGGTACTGCATCGGCGCTAGGGTCGAGGCCGGCGCATAGCGCAACGACCATGTCATCAGCAGGTGCGCCAGCGTCCCCGCCGCCCCCATCGCGGTGATCAGCCACCAACCGCGGGCCGAAGGTGCGATCCATGACAGAGCCTCGACCGTCTGGGTCGGGGTCAGCGCCATGACCGGGACCATGATCACGAGGGCGATCAAGGCAGAGACCGCCTGCATCGCGATGGGATCGGTCTCTCCGGCGATACGCCGCGTCACCAGCATGAACAGCGCAAACACCACGGCGACACCCAGCGGCAGCAGCGCGGGCCAGCCGACCTCGGAAAAGGCGGGCTGCACCACCATCAAGGTGCCGGCAAAGCCCACCGCACTGGCCGCCAGCCGCCGCCAGCCCACTTCCTCGCCCAGGAACCAGAACCCCAGCAAGAGCAGGATGAACGGCATGACATAGGCGATGGCAATGGCATCGGCCAGCGGCAGGTACAGCAGCGAGGTGAAGACCAGCGAGATCCCCGTGATATGCAGCAGCGTGCGCAGGGTGACGAAGAAAAGGATGCGCCCATCCATCCGCCAGACCCGGCGCGTCGCGATGCTCAGCGGGACAAGGATCGCCGCCTGAAACGCAAAGCGCAGCGTCACCAACTGGCCAACCGCCATCTCGGACCCCAGCAGTTTCGCCAGCGCATCCGCAAAGGGCGCCAGCAGGCAGAATGCCAGCATCAGGGCAATGCCCAGCATGGGACGGTCGAGATCGGTGTCGTTCATGCGCGGACCCTAGCGCCGGGGCGCCAGCGGCGAAACGGCAAAAGCAATCAGCGGCCTGCGAGGCGGTGCAGGTCGTCCGGCGGCGCCAGCCCCCCCAATCAACAGGCCCCGGCGCCGACAAAGCTGGCCCGCGCAACCAATGAGAGGTTGCGCGACGGCCTCCGGTCTCAGTCCAGCGCGCGCCAGCCGATGTCGCGGCGATGCACGCCTTCGGGCCAGTCCACGGCATCGACCAGCGCATAGGCGCGGTCGCGGGCCTCCTGCAGGGAGGTGCCACGCGCCGTGGCGTTCAGCACCCGCCCGCCATTGGCCAGCACCTTGCCGCCCTCGGCCTTGGTCCCGGCGTGGAACATCATGTGGAAACTGTCCTCGGGCAGGGCGTCCAGGCCGCGGATCTCGGTGCCTTTCGCATAGTCGCCGGGATAACCGTCGGCGGCCATGACCACGGTCATGGCGTGATCCTCGGCCCATGTGACCTGCGCCTCGGCCAGCCGCCCATCGGCACAGGCATTCATCAGGTCCAGCGCCTGTGCCCCCAGCCGCAGCATCAGCACCTGGCATTCCGGATCGCCGAACCGCACGTTGTATTCCACCAGCCGGGGCTGTCCGTTCTCGATCATCAGCCCGACATAGAGCACGCCCTGGTAGGGCATCCCGCGCCGGACCATCTCGGCCATCGTCGGGCGCACGATCTCGTCCAGTGCCTTCTGCGTCACGGCCTCGTCCATGATCGGCGCGGGGGAATAGGCCCCCATGCCGCCGGTATTGGGGCCGGTGTCGCCTTCGCCGATGCGCTTGTGGTCCTGCGCCGTGCCCACGGGCAGGCAGGTCTCGCCATCGACCAGCACGAAAAAGCTCGCCTCTTCGCCACTCATGAATTCCTCGATCACCACCTCGGCGCCCGCGCCGCCAAAGGCGCCGCCGAACATGTCGTCGACCGCCGCACAGGCGTCCTCGACGGTTTCGGCGATGATCACGCCCTTGCCCGCGGCCAGCCCGTCGGCCTTGACGACGATGGGCGCGCCCTGGGCGCGGATATGGTCCTTGGCGGCATCGGCCTCGGTGAAATGGCCATAGCCCGCGGTGGGGGCATTCACGGCGGCGCAGATCTCCTTGGTAAAGCTCTTGGAGGCTTCCAGCCGGGCGGCGTCGGCAGAGGGGCCGAAGACAAGGATGCCGGCCTCGCGCAGGCGGTCGGCCACGCCGGCGGCCAACGGTGCCTCTGGCCCGATGATCACCAGGTCGATGGCGTTTTCGCCGGCGAATTCCGTCACTGCGCCCGGGTCCTCGATGTCCAGCCGTGCGCATTCGGCGATCAGGGCGATGCCCGCGTTGCCCGGCGCCACGATCAACTTGTCGCACTTGGGGTTCTGCAGGGTGGCCCAGGCAAGACTGTGTTCGCGGCCGCCGCTGCCGAGGATGAGAATGTTCACGGGCGCACTCCTTTGCTGGCCGGGTGGACAGGTTGACCCGTCGCGCCTCCGGGGATTTGGACCAAGAAGACGCCGGGGGCGTCTTTTCGGGCGGTTGGCCGTCGTTTAAGGTCAGCCGCAGGCAAGAGCAAGCGAGGCGGCATGGACCTGATCGACGACGGACCAGAGGGCAACACGCCGGAATTCAGTGTCAGCGAGCTTTCGGGCGCGGTGAAACGCGTCATCGAGGGCGAATTCGGCTTTGTCCGGGTGCGCGGCGAGATTGGGCGCGTCAGCCGACCTCGGTCCGGGCATGTCTACCTGGATCTCAAGGACGACCGTTCCGTGATCTCCGGCGTGATGTGGAAAGGCGTCGCCGCCCGTCTGCAGACCCAGCCCGAAGAGGGGATGGAGGTCATCGCCACCGGGCGCCTGACCACCTTTCCCGGCCAGTCGAAATACCAGATCGTCATCGAGGACATCCGACCGGCGGGCGCGGGCGCGCTCATGGCGATGCTGGAAAAGCGCAAGGCGATGTTGCAGGCGGAGGGGCTGTTTGCCGCCGAACGCAAGAAACGCCTGCCCTACCTGCCAGAGATCATCGGCGTCGTGACCTCGCCCAGCGGCGCGGTGATCCGCGACATCCTGCATCGCCTGCGCGAGCGTTTTCCGCGCAAGGTGCTGATCTGGCCGGTGGCGGTGCAGGGGGCCAAATGCGCGCCCGAGGTGGCCCGTGCCATCGAAGGCTTCAACCGCCTGACGCCCGGCGGCGCGCTGCCGCGCCCCGACTTGCTGATCGTCGCGCGCGGTGGCGGCTCGGTCGAGGATCTCTGGGGCTTCAACGAAGAGGTGGTGGCGCGTGCCGCCGCCGCCTCGGACATTCCGCTGATCTCGGCCGTGGGGCACGAGACCGACACCACCCTGATCGACTTCGTGTCCGACCGGCGCGCACCGACGCCCACGGCGGCGGCGGAACTGGCGGTGCCCGTACGCATGGAACTGATCGGCGCCGTGCGCGATTTCGGCGCCCGGATGGAGCGCGCCATGTCGCAGCGGCTCGAGGTCCGCGGTCAGCGGCTGCGCGATCTGTCCCGCGCCCTGCCGCGCCCCGAGGAACTGCTGGACGGGCCGCGCCAGAGGCTCGACATACAGGGGGAACGGCTGCCGCTGGCGCTGTCGCGTTCTGTCGAGCGGCGCAAGTTGCACCTGTCCGAGACCGCGGGCAGCCTGCGCCCCGGTGTCCTGTCCCGTGCCATCGCGGTGGAACAGCGGCGGCTGGAGGATCGCGGCGCGCGGCTTGGCCCTGCGCTGGCGCGCCTTGTCAAGGCCCGGCGCGAGGCGCTGGGCCGCCGTGCCGACCGGCTGAGCCCACGCCAGATCACGCGCGAGATCGCCGTGGGCCGGGAACGGCTGGCGGGCCTGACCCGCCGGCTGGACGAGGCCATGACCGCCCGCCAGGGCGAAAAGCGCCGCAAGCTGGACGCGCTCATGCGCCTGCACGAGACGCTGGGCTACCGAGAGACGCTGCGGCGCGGCTATGCCGTGGTGCGGGGCGATGGCCACCTGGTGACGACAAAGGCCGCCGCCGAGGAGGCCACCGGGCTGGAAATCGAATTTGCCGATGGCACGCTAAAGCTTGGCGGGCGTTCCTCACCCCGCAAACCGGCCAAGCCGAAACCGCCCGAACAGGGCAGCCTGTTCTAGCGCCGAACCTTCATTCTGCGTCACAACCGCCCGCAGGCTTTCCTTTTCTTCTGCACTCGCATAGGATTCGCTGCATTGCACCAATGTCGGGGAGGGCACCTGTGGCCGAGAGTGAAAAACCGCTTCTGATCAAGCGTTACGCCAGCCGGCGGCTCTACAACACCGAGACCTCCGACTATGTCACGCTCGAGGACATCGCCGGGTTCATCCGTGACGGGCGCGACGTCCAGATCGTCGATCTGAAATCCGGCGACGACCTGACCCGGCAATACCTGCTGCAGATCGTGGCCGAGCACGAAAGCAAGGGCCAGAGCGTCCTGCCGATCAACGTGCTGACGGATCTCGTGCGCAGCTATACCACCCAGGCCACCAGCGCCGTGCCGCAGTTCCTGGCCGCCAGCTTCGAGATGTTCCGCGACAGCCAGTCGAAGTGGTTCGAGAACGTCAATTCCATGAACCCGATGGCCAAGGGCTTCGAGGCGATGCAGGCCCAGCAAGAGGCCTTCCTCAAGGCGATGGGCGGGCAGCTTCCCGGCGAGGACGGGGAAAAGCCGTCCAAGGAAAGCAAGGAAGACCTCGAGACCATAAAGAAGCAGCTGTCCGACCTGCAGAACAAGCTGTCCAAGCTCGACAAGTAATCCGCCGGGCAGAGGGCGCCCGGCCACCGTCCCCCATGTCAGGGAGGTGACCGGGGCGCCGGCTCACCCGCCTCAGGTGCCGTAGGCGCGTTGCGGCGCCGTGGCCGTTTCTGCCGCGCGGGTCAGCACGGCGGCCACGGCATCGCAGTCCGTGAGTGAGAGGCGGGCAGGCAGGCGGGTGTCGCAGGCGCGCATCAGCATCGCGCGGGTCCGCGGCAATTCGGGCATCTCGGGCAGGAACTGCCAGTTCCAGTAGGCGCGGGCATTGTCGCGGCTCAGGCCAAAGACCTGCACCTTGACGCCCTCGGCCTCGGCGGCATCGACAAAGGCACGCACTTCGGCGTCGGTCATGCCGCACAGGTTGAACTGCAGCGAATCCGGCGCGCGTTCCTCGGGCGCCAGTTTCGCGGGAACCTCGATCCAGGGGCTCTGATCGATCCGTGCCGCGACATGGTCATGGTTGCGGCGCCCGTCCGTCACACGCCGGTCGATATGCGGCAACTGCGGTCGGATCACCGCCGCCGAGAGGTTCGACATGCGCAGGTTGTACAGCGGCAACCGGTTCTGCCAGCGGGCAAAGGCCTCTTCCAGTTCGGCGGTATTGTCGCCCGCGCGCAGGTGCTTTTTCCAGGCGTGCTCGTAGGCGCCCGACAGGATCACGGCGCGGGCCACCAGGTCGGCGTCATCGGTCACCAGAATGCCGCCTTCGCCGGCATTCACCAGCTTGTAGCTCTGAAAGCTGAAACAGCCGACACGGCCCAGAGTGCCGATCTTGCGCCCGTGCCAGGTGGTGCCCAGGGAATGCGCCGCATCCTCGATCACCGGCACGCCGGCCTCGGCGCACAGGGCCAGGATCGCGTCCATGTCCGAGGTATGGCCGCGCATGTGGCTGACGATGACCGCCTGAACGCCGGGCAGGCGGGCGGCGAAATCCTTCATGTCGATGCGATAGTCCTCGCCCACTTCGCAGAGCACCGGCACCAGTCCCGCGTGCACGATGGACGAAGGCACGGCAGCAAAGGTGAAGCCGGGGATCATGACGCGCGCGCCCTTCGGCAGGTCCAGCGCCTCCAGCGACAGGAACAGCGCCGCCGAGCAGCTCGACACCGCAAGCGCGTATTTCACGCCCATGAACTCTGCGAATTCGCGTTCCAGCAGGGCGACGGGCGCATCCTCGGGGGCGGTGTAGCGGAACAGGTCGCCGGACTGCAAAAGGCGGTCGATCTCGGCGCGGGCCTCGGCCGGGATCGGCTCGGCATCGTGCATGTTCGGAAGCATGTTTTCAAAATCCTGAAGCTCGGTTTTCGAAAATGTAAATCAGTTAAGGATCTGAGGAAAGCCCCAAAGCGTCGCATTCCGCCCGGCCCGATCCCTGCGACGCCGGGTTTTCCGCAGCCGAAACCGCGCCGGACCCTGTCACGGGATCCGATCGGCTCGTCCGGATTGTCAGGGTAATCGCCGGGCTACAGTCCCAGACGGTCGCGCATCGCGTACCAGGTCATCGCCAGCGCCAGCAGCGGCGACCGGAATGCCGGCCCGCCGGGAAAGGCGGGGCTGGGCAGGGCGGCGAAAGCGTCGAACCCTGCCGATTGCCCGCGCACCGCCTCGGCCATCAGCTTGCCGGCCTGCACCGCGTTGCCCACCCCGTGCCCGGAATAGCCAGAGGCCGACAGCACGTTCGGGGCCAGCCGAGCCAGGTGCGGCAGGCGTTTCATGGTGATCGCCAGCGTCCCGCCCCAGGCATGGGTCAGCTCCACGTCCCGCAGATGCGGAAAGATCTCCAGCATCGGTTTGCGCACCGTCGCGCGGATGTCCGCGGGGAACCTGTAGCCATAACTCTCGCCCCCCCCGAACAACAGCCGCCCGTCGGGCGACAGGCGGAAATAGTTGACGACGAAACGGTCGTCGGACACGGCGATCTCTTGCGTCAAGACCCGCGCGGCCTCCGCCCCCAGCGGCTCCGTCGCCACGACGAAATTGTTGATCGGCATGACCCGCGCGGCCACCTGCCGGTCCAGCCCGCCCAGGTAACCGTTGCAGCCCAGCACAAGGTGATCCGCCACAACGCGCCCGGCCTCGGTCTGCACGGTCACGCTCTTGCCCTGCCGGATATGATGCACATGGCTGCGCTCGTGGATCCGTGCCCCGGCCGCCTCGGCCGCTCGGGCCAGACCCAGCGCCAGCTTGAGCGGGTTCAGATGGGCCGCCCCCCGGTCCAGCACCCCGCCGCGATAGGCGGGCGAGGGGCAGAGCGCGGCAAATCCGTCCCTGTCCAGCACCTCGAGCCCATAGCCGTACTGCCGCGCCATGTGGTCCGCGTAGTCGTGCAACTCGCGCACCGAACCGTCCGAAGACCCGGCCCAGGCGATCCCCGCGCGCAGGTCGCAGTCGATGCCGCGCCGCGCCGCCAGGTCCCGCACCAGCGCCTTGGCCTCCTCGCCCAGCTGCCAGAACCGGCGCGCGTCGTCGCGTCCCACCATCTTCTCCAGCTTGACCTGGTCCTGCCGCTGCCCGCTGCCCAGTTGTCCGCCGTTGCGCCCCGAGGCGCCGAACCCGACCCGGTGCGCCTCGACCAGCGCCACGTCCAGCCCGGCCTCCGCCAGGTGCAGCGCCGCCGACAGGCCGGTGAACCCGCCCCCCACCACGCAGACATCCGCGCGCACCTCGCCTTTCAGCACCGGGTAAGGCGGCAGCTCCGGCGTCACCGAGGCATACCAGCTCTCGGGATATTCCCCGCGTCGGTCATTGGAAAACAGCAGGTTCACGCCGCACCTCGTGGCTTCTTCTTTGCAGAAATACTCCGGGGGTTTGGGGGCAGAGCCCCCATTCCGCCAACCTGCGCGCGCGTCAGCGCGCACCGCCGGATCACACGTTCAGCAGCAGGTGCTCGCGCTCCCAAGGAGAGATCACCTGCAGGAATTCCTCGTATTCCGTGCGCTTGACGATGGAATAGACCCGCGCGAATTCCGGTCCCAGCACCTCGTGCAGGGCCGTGGCCCCGTCGAAGACGTCCAGCGCCTGGCCCAACACCCGGGGAATGTCGCCTTCGCCCTCGTAGGCATCGCCGCGGAACTGCTTGGACGGGCGCCGCTCTTCCATCAGCCCCAGGTAGCCGCAGGCCAGCGAGGCCGCGATGCCCAGGTAGGGGTTGCAGTCCATCCCCGCGAGCCGGTTCTCCACCCGCCGCGCGTCGGGGCCGGACAGGGGGATGCGGATGCCGGTCGTGCGGTTGTCGCGCCCCCATTCCAGGTTGATCGGGGCGGCATGGTCCTTCACGTAGCGCCGGTAGGAATTCACATAGGGCGCCAGCACCGCGATGGCCGAGGGAAGATGCGCCTGCAACCCGCCGATGAAGTGGTAGAAGGCATCCGTTTCCCCGCCCTGCGGGCCGGAAAACAGGTTCTGCCCGGTCTCCAGGTCCAGCACCGAATGGTGGATATGCATGGCGCTGCCCGGTTCGTCGGCGATGGGCTTGGCCATGAAGGTGGCGAAACAGTCGTGGCGCAGCGCCGCCTCGCGGATCAACCGCTTGAAATAGAACACCTCGTCCGCCAGCTTGACCGGCGAGCCGTGCCGCAGGTTGATCTCCAGCTGGCCGGCGCCGCCCTCCTGCGTGATGCCGTCGATCTCGAACCCCTGCGCCTCGGCGAAATCGTATATGTCGTCAATGACCGGGCCGAATTCGTCCACGGCAGTCATCGAATAGGCCTGGCGCGCCGCGGCGGGGCGCCCGGAACGTCCCATCATCGGTTCGATGTCCTTGGCCGGGTCGACGTTGCGCGCCACCAGGTAGAATTCCATCTCCGGCGCCACCACCGGCTTCCAGCCCTGCGCCTCATACAGCGCGACCACGCGCTGCAGCACGTTGCGCGGGCTGAAGGGCACCGGCTCGCCGTGCCGGTCAAAGGCGTCGTGGATCACCTGCAGGGTCCAGTCGCCGGTCCAGGGGGCGGCGGTGGCGGTGGTCATGTCCGGTTTCAGGATCATGTCCCGTTCGATGAACCCCTCGTCCGAGGCGGCCTCGCCCCAGTCGCCGGTGATGGTCTGGAAGAAGATCGAATCCGGCAGGTGGAAATAGCCCATCCGGGCGAATTTCGACGCCGGCACCGCCTTGCCCCGCGCGATCCCCGGCAGGTCCGAGACGATGCATTCGACCTCGTCCAGGCGGCGCCCCTCCAGGTAGGCGCGGGCCGGTTCGGGCAGGGTTTCGGTCCAGTCTCTCGGGGCACTCGTGTCCACGGGGTGTCCTTTGCGTTTCAGGCGGCGCTTTCCGGCAGCCGCTTGTGTTTCAGGAAATAAATCAGGTCGTCGATCAACTCGGCACTGTCCAGAGGCGCATCCAGCCCCGCCTCGGCCTCATGCAGGATCTCGTCCGGCACCACGCCGGGGCCGCGCGTGTCCAGCAGCCCCTTGGTAAAGGCGCGGTCGAACTCGGGATGCGGCTGCACCGTGTAGGCCTTGCCCGGATAGAGCAGGGCGGCATGGCGGCAGAAGTCATTGCCGGCCAGCGTCACCGCGCCCTCGGGCGGCTCTGTCACCTGGTCCTGGTGCCAGGCCATGACGGTTCTCGGCCCGCGTCCCTCGAAGTCATAGGTCTGCGGCCCGACGGCCCAGCCGCCGGGATACTTGACCGCCGTGCCTCCCAGCGCCTGCGCGATCACCTGGTGCCCGAAACAGATCCCCACCAGCGGCCGGTCCACCGCGACGATCTGGCGGATCAACTCCTCCAGCGGTGCCAGCCAGGCGTGGTCCTCGTAGACCCCGTGGCGCGACCCGGTGATCAGCCAGCCGTCGGCGGCCTCCGGTCCGGGCGGGAACTCTCCGTTCACCACGGCCCAGGTTTCAAATTCGAACCCGGCGTGGGAAAGGCGGTCGATGAACATCTCCGGGTACTGGCCGTGATCCCTGGCCAGTTCCGGCACCACGATGCCCGTCTGCAAGATACCGATTTTCATGAGACACCCATGTTCCTGGTCCGCAAGCTAGGCGCGCGCCGCGCGCCCTGCAAGATCAGACCGTATCCAGGTAAAGGTCCATCTGCTCGTGCTTGGTCAGCTCGTCGAGGTCGCGCAGCTCCTGCCGCTTGGTCAGGACAAAGTTGCGGATCAGCTCCTTGGGAAAGATCCGCGGCATCAGCGGGCTTTGCGCAAAGGCCTCGATGGCGCTGCCCCAGTCACGCGGGATATGCGGCAGGTCCTGGTCATAGGCGTTGCCGGTGATGCGCGCCGGCGGTTCGGTCTTGTCCTCCATCCCCATCAAGGCGGCGCCCAGCATCGCGGCCAGCGCCAGGTAGGGGTTCACGTCGCCCCCCGCGACCCGGTGTTCGATCCGGCGCGCCGCGGGTGGCCCCGAGGGCACGCGCACCGCCGCCGTGCGGTTGTCATAGGCCCAGCAGATCGCCGAGGGCGCGTGCGACCCGGGCACGATGCGTTCGTAGCTGTTCAGGTGCGGTGCATAGACCAGCGCGCTGTCCGACAGGGCGGCAAGGCAGCCACCGATGGCATGGCGCAGCGCGTCGGTGCCCTCCGGTCCGTCGTTGTCAAAGATGTTCCTGCCGTCTTCGTCCAGCACGCTGAAATGCGCGTGCATGCCGTTGCCGGAATAATCCTCGTAGGGTTTCGCCATGAAGCTGGCGGCAAAACCGTGTTTCCGGGCCAGCCCCTTGACCAGCATCTTGAACAGCCAGGCATCGTCGGCGGCCTTCAGCGGGTCCGCCTGGTGCATCAGATTGACCTCGAACTGGCCCAGCCCCGCCTCCGAGATCAGCGTATCGGCGGGGATGTCCATGACCTCGCAGGCCTCGTAGAGGTCGGTAAAGAAGATGTCGAAGGCGTCCAGCGCCCGGATCGACAGCACCTCTGCCGCGTCGCGCCGCTTGCCCGACCGGGGGCTGACAGGCACCTGCAGGCGCCGGGTGCTGTCGTCGATCAGGTAGAACTCCAGTTCCACCGCCACCACCGGGGTCAGCCCCTTTTCGGCAAAGCGCTTCTGTATGAACGAGAGCGCATGGCGCGGGTCGCCCTCGAAGGGGCGGCCGTCCTCGTGGAACATCCAGATCGGCAGCAGGGCGGTGGGCGCCTCCAGCCAGGGCATGGGCACAAAGCCGCGTTCGGTCGGGAACAGGATCGCGTCGCGGTCGCCACTGTCAAAGACCAGCGGGCTGTCGGCGATGTCCTCGCCCCAAATGTCGACGTTCAGCGCGGAAAAGGGAAAGCGCGTGCCGTCCTTGAGCATCTTGACGGCGCTGGGGATGGGCATGCGCTTGCCTCGGGCGACGCCGTTCACGTCACAGGCGGCGGCGCGGATGGTACGGATTTGCGGGCGGTCGTGCAGCCAGTCGGCGCTGGGGGCGGGCATGGGGAACTCGTGCTTTCAGAATTTGATCAAATTCATAGGCGAGCCCGCGCCATTGGGCAAGGGGGGCGTTCACGGCGCGTCGCGGGACGGCGCAGGGCGCCTGTCTCGCGGGCGTGTTTCGGGCAGGATTAACCGTTTCTTGCGCGTTTGTACGTTTTGCCGGAATCGACGTACGTTTTGTACAAAACGTACACAGCCAGAGCCTCAGCGGATCAGGTTCATCCGCATCTTCAACCGGCCCCGGACCTCCTGCGGCAGGTGCCGGTTCAATCGCCGGTTCACCAGCCCGAAGACCGAGATGATGACCAGCGTGACAAGGATGAAATACCCGGCCAGGATGGGGTAGGGCACGAAGGGGTTGAAGGTCTTGTCGGCAAAATAGTTGGCGTAATACAGCGCGTCGCCCTTTTGCCGCCAGGCCGGAAAGCCCGAGAAATAGACCAATGTCGTGGCATGAAAGAGAAAGATCGCCTCGTTCGTGTAGGCAGGCCAGGCCAGCCGCAACATCGTGGGCCAAGTGATCTTGCGGAACTTGGTAAGCCCCGAGAACCCGTAGGCATCCGCCGCTTCCGTGTCACCCTTGGGGATCGACAGCAGCGCGCCGTAGAAGATCTCTCCGGAATAGGCGGCGGTGTTCAGGAACAGGACGATCGCCGCCCCCAGCCAGGCCGAGGTGAGGGGATCAAAGACGGGCGAGACGGATTTCAGGCTGAGGAACGCGAAATAGGCAAAAAAGAACTGGATAAACAAGGGGCTGCCACGAAAGACAAATATGAACCACTCCGACGGTTTGCGCGCCAGCGGGTTCGAAGAGGCCTTTCCCAGGGCCACCGCCGTGGCCAGGAAGAACCCGGTCAAGAGCGCGATGAGCCCGAAATAGACGTTCCAGATCATCCCCGAGCCGATCAGGGTGAACTGCTGGCACAGCGTGAAATCCTCGCGCGGCAACAGCCGCTCGCCGATCCCGATGGAGCGCAGGCCATAGTCGGCGATGGTCTGCAAACAGCTCATGCCGCCTTCCTCTGCGCTTCACCGCCCGAGGTCGCCTGGCCGTGGGTCAGCCGCTTCATGATCCGGTCCAGCACGATTTCGGACACCCGCGTGAACATCAGGTAGAAAACCAGCAGCGCCAGGAAATACCACATGCGCCAGTCGGCATGGGGGTAGTCGGTGAACCGCGCCGTCTTGGCGCCGCCCAGTTCGCGTGCCCAGTAGACGATATCCTCGACCCCCAGCAGGAACAGCAGTGGTGTCGCCTTGATCAGCACCATCCAGAGGTTCGACAGGCCGGGCAGGGCATAGACCCACATCTGCGGCACCAGGATGCGCCAGTAGCACTGGCGCGGACTCATGCCATAGGCCTCGGCCGTTTCCATCTGGGCACGCGGCACGGCCCGCATGGCGCCGAACAGGACGTTCGCCGCGAAGGCCCCGAAAACAATGGCAAATGTCAGAACCGCCAGGAAGAAGCCGTAGGTTTCATGGACCCATTGCGCGGCGTTGCCCAGGGGCAGCTTGGCCTCGGCGCAGACCACGAAATCATTGCCCTGCCGGATCGGCTGATCCCAGTCGGGGCATTTCGCCTTGTGCCGGATCCATTCAAAGAACTGGTCCAGGGCGATGACGAAGAACAGGAAAAAGGCGATGTCCGGCACGCCGCGGACAATTGCGATATAGCCGCGCCCCAGCCAGCTGAGCGGCAGGATGCGCGACCGCGCCGCCGACGCCCCGGCAAAGCCGAAGGCCAGCGCGGCCGGCGCGGTGATCGCCAGCAGCAGCAGGACCGTGCCCACCGACCAGTAGATGGCCATGTGCTTGCCCGTGGTCAGGTAGCAGGCCATCCAGCTCAGGCCGGAGAGCGTATCGGGGTCAGTGCAAAAACCGAACATCGCGGAACCTGACGGGGCGGGAGATTACCCCGCCCCACCTTTTCAGAACGTTGCGCCGAGTTCCCATTTCTCGATCAGCGCATTCAGCGAACCGTCGTCTTTCATCGACTGGATCGCCGCGTCGAACTTCTCGCGCAGTTCGCCATCGCTTTCGCGCAGGCCAAGGCCGATGCCGCCGCCGATCAGGATGTCCTCACCCACAAAGGCAAGGTCCGCGCTTTCCTCGGCGATGGGTGCCAGGTAGGCCTTGTCGGCCAGAACCGCGTCCGCCTCGCCGTTGCGCACGGCGGCGATTGTTTCGTCAGGCGTGGCGAATTCGACCAGCGTTGCGCCCATCTCGGCGATGTACGAGGCCTGGATCGTGCCTGCCTGAGCCGCGAAGATGCCGCCCTCCATGTCGAGTTCCATGCCTTCCATCGCCAGGAAGGCGGACGGGTCGGGCTGGGTGTAGTTCTGGGTGAAGTCGATAACTTCGTCACGCTCTTCGGTGATCGACATGCCGGCGATGATGGCGTCGTAGTTGCCGGAGACGAGGTTAGGGATGATCGAATCCCACTCGTTCGTGACCCATTCGCAGGTCAGTTCCGCGCGCTTGCACAGCTCATCTCCAAGCTCGCGCTCGAAGCCGGCCACTTCGCCGTCGTCGTCGATGTAGTTGTACGGAGGATAGGCGCCCTCGGTGCCGAGGCGGACCACCGAATGGCTTTCCGCGAAGGCCGCACCGGCGAGCATCGCAAGTGCCGCGGTTCCGATCAGAAGCTTTTTCATGTCGTTACTCCCTGGTAGGTTCTGGCGGCTGTCCCGCCGATTTTAGGATGCTGGCCCTTTTGGCCTAGGCATGAACGGTCGACTTCAGGAACCCCTGCAGCCGTTCCGATTTCGGCGCGCCGAAGAGCGTTTCCGGCGGGCCCTGTTCCTCAATCAGTCCCTGGTGCAGGAACACCACGTGGTCACTGACATCAGAGGCCATCTTCATGTCGTGGGTCACGATCAGCATCGTGCGCCCTTCCTGTGCGAGCGACTTGATCACCCGCACCACTTCCTGCTCCAGTTCCGGATCCAGCGCGCTGGTCGGTTCGTCGAAGAGCAGCGCCTCCGGCTCCATGCAGAGCGCGCGGGCAATGGCGGCGCGCTGTTGCTGGCCACCCGACAGTTGCGCCGGGTAGACGTCGCATTTGTCGCCAATGCCCACCTTGTCCAGGTACCCGCGCGCGGCCTTTTCCACCTGCGCCCGGTCGCGGCCCAGCACCGTGACCGGCGCCTCCATCACGTTCTGCAGGATGGTCATATGGGCCCACAGGTTGAACTGCTGGAACACCATCGACAGGTTCGTGCGGATACGCAGCACTTGCTTGGCATCCGCCGGGCGGCGGTTGTGGCCTTCGCCTTTCCAGTGGACGGGTTCGCCCTTGAAGAGGATGTCGCCCTGTTGGCTGTCTTCCAGAAGGTTGCAGCAACGCAGCAGCGTGGATTTGCCCGAACCGGAAGATCCGATCAGCGAGACCACGTCGCCCTTGCGGGCCGTGATGTCGACTCCCTTGAGAACTTCAAGAGAGCCATAGGCCTTGTGCAGGTTGCGGATTTCGATGACGGGCGTGTCGGACAAGCGGAGCCTCGGGCAGATCGCAGGATGCCCGGTATCAACGCGCAAACCTGCGGGCTTGGCAAGGGGGCCAAGGGCAAAAAGTCCTGTTCTGACCTTCGGTCAGGCGGGCATCGGCGCCGCAAGGGGCAGGCTGCGATAGCTCTCGGCCCCGACCTGGGCCAGTCCGACCGGGCCGCCCATGATCCGCCGGTCCTCGTCTGCCAGCGCGTCCAGCGAGGCGGCGAAGGCCTCTCGCAAGGGCGCCGGATCCGTGCCGGGTGCCGCAATCAGGGCCAGACCGGGTGTCGGCGCGCTGCGGTCGATGACCTCCAGTGACGCCGCGACATCGGGCGCAACCTGTTCCAGGATACGCCAGCTGACCGCGTCGATGTAGGCGACATCGGCCCGGCCTTCGGCCACCGCGGTGGCAGAGGCACGGTGCGCCCCGGTTTCGAGGTATCCTGCAAAGTTATGGCCGCGGGTGCTGCCCCACCCTGACTGGCTGTCAGCGGAATTGTAGGCAAGCCGTAGTTCCGAACGAGCGCGGGCATCGTCGGGCCGGGTGACGACGACCGAATGATACCAGCCGGGGGGCGTGTCCGGCAGGGCAAAGTCGATCGAGGCGACATAAGTGACCCGTTCGGCGAAGGTGGTCGCAAAAGGCAGGCCGCAGACATGGGACAGGACCAGGTCAGGGGCGCCCCAGTGCGCGTACCAGTCGGCAGGCAGATCCTCGGGTGGAGTGATCGGGGGCAATTGGGGCAGGCGCGCACGCATGTCATCCCAGAATCGTGACCAGGCGGTGGCGTTTTCGGGCCACCAGTACATCGGAAGGCTGGCAATCATTACTTCTTCTCGACCCGTTGCCGTGCCAGGGCGCTGTCACGGTCGTTGATCCCCAGGAGATTGGACACAAGCCTGAGCAGCGCGTCTTCCTCGGCCTCGCGCACGCCATCGGCCAGCACCACCTGCCAGAGCGCCTCGATCACTGCGATACGGTCCTCGTAGGGGACGGCATCCTTGATCGCGCGGGTAAAGCGCACGGTGTCCGGCGCCTCGGATTCCAGCCCCTCGCCCTCGGAGCGCAGACGCGCAGCCTCGAAGGGCGAAAGGCCGTAACGGGTGGCGATGATCCGGTCGATACGGTCCCTTTCGCTGTCATCGAAGGTGCCGTCGGACCGGGCGACGCGGACCAGCAGCGCGGTGAGCGCGAGCCGTGCGTCCTCGTCGGGAAGTGGGGTGGGATCGGTCGCCGTCAGGCGCTTGAGGAAATCTGCGAACATGGTCGGGGATATAAGCCCGGTTTCGGGCGGGCACAATTCCTCAGGGGATCACGGCCGCACTGCGCGCCGCCTCGTTGTCATGTGGTGCGACGCCAAGCGCCTCTTCGACCAGGTTCACCAGCGCGGCCTCGCGGGCGTCGGTGATTCCGTCCGCCCAGGCCACCTGCCATAACGCCTGCACGGTTTCGACGCGGTGGGCATAGTCCACGTTTTCGCGGATCAGCGCCGTCATCCTCGCGTCGTCCTTGATCTCGCGGGCCAGCCTTTCGCAGGTGGCGCGCATCTTTGCGGCTTCCACCGGGTTCAGTCCGAACGCCGTCGACAGGGTCCGGTCGATCTGGCTGATTTCCTCGAAGAGATAGGTGTCGTCCGCCCGCGCGACGCGCACCAGCAGCGTGCCAAGCGCCAGCTTGGCATCCGGTTCCGGCAGCGGTGCTGGCTGGCGCGGACCGTGGTGGAAAAAGGCTTTCAACCGCTCGAACATGGCCGGCCTCCTGATGGTTCGGCAATGGCGTAGCATGACGCCAGAGGTCGCGTCACCTGCCCGTTGAGCCGGTCTTGGCGAATTGGGACGAGAGTGGTTTCAGTGCCGCGTCCAGCCCCCACGGCGGGTTCACGACAAAAAGGCCGGAGCCGATCATGCGGTGTCCGTCCCGGGCGGGTGGAAAGCGGACTTCGTGGCGCAGGGCCGCGGGGAACTCGTCCTCGAGCTGGCGCAGCATGGGCACATGTGTCCCGTCCCGCAGCAGTGGATACCAGAGCACCAGGATGCCCACGTTCCATTTCCGCGCGAGGGCCTGCATGGTCCGGGGGACGCTGGCGTAATCGGCTTTCACCTCCCAGCTTGGGTCGATCAGCATCAGACCGCGCCGCGGGGTCGGCGGGCAGAGGCTTTGCGCCATCTCGTAGCCGTCCTGCCTGTAGACGCGCGTGTTCGGCGCCCGCACAGCACTGGACAATGCCTCGTGCTCTTGGGGATGCAGTTCGGCCAGGTGCAGCCGATCGTCTTCGCGCAACAGGCTTTGTGCGATCAGCGGAGAGCCGGGATAGGCAGAGGGCCCCCTTTCGTCCCGCACCGTTTTCAGTGCCCGGGCATAGGGATGATCCGCGCCAAACCAGTTTTTGGCGCGGGCGATCCCCTGCGCGGCCTCGCCTGTCTTGACCGCTTCGGCCCCTTCAAGGTCGTAGAGCCCGCGCCCGGCGTGCGTCTCGATGTAGCTCAACGGTTTCGGCTTGTGGATCAGGTAGTCCAGCATCCACGCCAGCGCCGCGTGCTTGTGCACGTCGGCAAGGTTCCCGGCATGATAGGCATGTTGATAGGACAGCATGCGAGCGGCCTAAGAGTTTGCGGCGGGGCTGGCAAGGGCCATTGGGGCTGGCCGCTTGCGCATCACCTGCAACCCGGTATCACATAGGGGGTGATGACCCCGAGGGTCCTGATGAGGCGGAGTGAATGGCACAGAGCGGCGCGCAGGGTGTGGTCGACCGCGAGGCGCGGGAAAAGGAGCTGCTGGAATACCTGCGCGTCTATGTCATGATCTGGCAAAAGATCGATTTCATCTGGGGCATGTTCCTGACCTCCTACATCCCGATTTTCGGATTCCTGCATTTCTACCAGGGCGAGATGGGGGGCAGTTTCGCCGGGATGTTCGTGCTGGCCGTCGCCTTTTTCACCTATGTAAATGGGCAGGCCCTGCGGCAGCACTATGACATCGCCATCACCATGAGCCGTGAGTTCCGGCGTCTGAACCGGTCCTTTCCGGACATCAACGGGGCGCTGATCCGAACTGCGCAGGACAACCGTCCTCGCCTGGTCTGGGTCACGCATGGGGCGGCCTTTGCCGGGATGCTCTACATGATGGCGGGGCGGATCGGGACGGGGTTCTGCGCTGCGGGCACGGCAGAGAGCGGCTGGGACTGTATCCTCACGCTGGTTTTCGGCTGAGGCGACGTTCACCCAGAAACCAGAGTTCCAAAAGCGCGAGGTAGGGCAGGTAGAAGGCCCAGACCATCGCGCGGTCGAAGGGGCCATAAAAGTCGTCCACCCCGATGCCGCCCGTCGCGGCGAACCACAGCCCGTAGTGCAGGCGATAGAGGTAGGAGCCCACCGCCAGCACCATCAGCCGCAACGCCCAGCGGCGGTGTCGGGTCACGTCCTTGTCGATGGCATAATAGACGGTGTTGGCCGCGGCGAGGATTATCAGCACGCCATAAAGCGCGAACCAGCCTGACATCCAGGCGCCGCCGATGGTGCCCTGCAGCGCGATATAGAGCAGGCCCGCGAGGCCGGTGAACACGGCGGTCGTAGCCAGCGTATAGCCCGAGAGCCGATGCAAACGCGGCGCCCGGTGGCGGATCATGGGCAGGATCTGTAGCGGCACGGTGGCGGTGATGATCGCGCCGCTGATCATGTGGGCGTAGATCGCAAGGTTCGAGAGAAGTGCGCCGGGATGAAACAGCCGCCCCAGCGCCTCGGGCGCGCCTTGCAGCGCCAGCACCGGCCGGGTGAGCGCGTGCCAGGCAAAGGGCAGCACCATCAGGGCCAGAAGGATCAGCAGGACAGAGGGCAGGGCGCGGCGGATCATCGCGAAAGGGTAGGGCGGATTGGGTGGGGCGGGAAGGGGGCGCGAAGCTCCGGGGCGGCGCTTTGGTTGGTCTTGTGGATGACTGTGATGCTACTTCGCCTGTGTCCCGAAAAAGTGAATACGTTCAAGTGTCGCAGCGCTACCCCGCGGGTCGGCGCTTGCGCTGCTTGGGTGGCCGGAACCAACAAGTGAATTTTCACCCGAACTAAGGTTTAATTTTGAAAACGTTTCTTTATTTTGGAAGCCAGCCGGTCTAGTTCTGGATAAACAGTGTCTTCGTGAATGCCTACGGCGGACAGTGACTGTAAAATTTCTTTCTTCTTTGATGGAGTGATATCTATGACAGATCTCTCTATGTCTTTGGCGGTCTTTTCTGAAAAATCCTCCAGCAACCCAAACATCAAAAAGGCGCCGGCTTGCGCGCTAATCCGAGCATTATTTTTCTTTGGAATAACTGCTTGGATCGATAGGATGTCAATTGGATCAATTCTGTTCTCGAAATAGGGCTTTTCTTCTTTAATAAACTGGGCTAACCTTTTTGATGAGGGGTATGTATTCCAGTGATCTATGAAATCTCGATACTTGTCAGGGTTGGTTTTCCTTCGGGTGTTGAGGGCTGCGGGCCCTCTCTTTTTCCCATAAGTTTTTGTAAGTCCTGATGTAATGTTTTTTCTAAGCTCTTGCCGTTCATTCTCGGTCAGCAGAGCCAAGTTCGCTTTGCAGCTGACGGCGTCGCTAGGAAAGAATTTTACTTGGCTTCTTGGAATTTCATAAACAATTACCTGCCCTCTGTCGTCCGAGCAATTTTCACAGGCGAAATAAAGTGCCATCAATGGATTTGACGTTACGTCTAGTAAGCGCGTGGGGATTCCGTAGTGCTGCGCTCTTACTAATTTGTCAAAGGTCAAGCTATCGCTGTCAAACTCTCTGGGGCTTTCCGAGATCAGGTCGAGAAGCATGTCGCGTTCATGGCCCTTCAGTCCAGCATGCCTGAATACAGAAGGTTTAGAAAGGAATTTGTGGCTTGAGTGGCCACGAAAGAATAGATCGCCTGATTTTTCTTCACGAAGCTTTTCGAGTTTCCGAATGTAGCCCGTAAGTGAGGTTATTCCTTTAGGCATCTTCCCACCCCCATCAAACCAACCTCGACACCTCTTTCGCCGCCCGCACAAAATCCCTGAACAGCGGATGCGGGTCAAAGGGTTTCGACTTCAGCTCGGGGTGGAACTGTACGCCGATGAACCAGGGGTGGTCGGGCCATTCCACGATTTCTGGCAGCTTGCCATCCGGGGACATGCCCGAGAAGCACAGACCGCTGGTTTCCAACTGCTCGCGGTACTTGATGTCGACCTCGTAGCGGTGGCGGTGGCGTTCGTCGATGGCCGTCTTGCCATAGACCCCCGCCACCTTCGAGCCTTCGGTCAGCACGGCGTCATAGGCGCCCAGCCGCATCGTGCCGCCCTTGGCATCGTCCGGGCGGCGGTTGACCTTCTCGTTGCCCTGCACCCATTCCTTGAGGTGATAAACCACGGGTTCGAAACGCCTTTCCCCAGCCTCGTGGTCAAATTCCTCGGAGCCCGCCTTGGCGACCCCGGCGACATTGCGCGCGGCCTCGATCACCGCCATCTGCATCCCAAGGCAGATGCCGAGGTAAGGCACCTTGTGCTCGCGGGCGAATTGCGCCGCCTTGATCTTGCCTTCGGTCCCGCGCTCGCCAAAGCCGCCGGGGACGAGGATGGCGTCGAATTTCTCCAGGTGCGGCGCTGGGTCCTCGCGGTCGAAAATCTCGGCATCGACCCATTCGACCCGTACCTTGACCCGGTTCGCCATGCCGCCGTGGGTCAGCGCCTCGGCGATGGATTTATAGGCGTCCTCCAGCTGGACGTATTTGCCGACGATGGCGACGTTGACCTCGCCCTCGGGGTTGTGGATCCGGTCGCTGACATCCTCCCATTTCGACAGGTCGGGCTTGGGCGCCGGGCTGATCTGGAAGGCGTCCAGGACGGCCTGGTCCATCCCCTCGCGGTGATAGGCCAGCGGCGCGTCGTAGATCGACGGCAGGTCCTGCGCGGCGATCACGCTGTCGGGGCGGACGTTGCAGAACAGTGCCAGCTTCTCGCGCTCTTTCTGCGGGATCGGGCCTTCGGACCGGCAGACCAAGATATCGGGCGCAAGGCCGATCGACCGCAGCTCCTTGACGGAGTGCTGGGTCGGCTTGGTCTTCAATTCGCCGCTGGCCTTGATCCAGGGCAGCAGGGTGAGGTGCATGAAGACACATTGGCCGCGCGGCTTGTCCTGGGAAAATTGGCGGATCGCCTCGAAGAAGGGCAGGCCCTCGATGTCGCCGACGGTGCCGCCGATCTCGCAGAGCATGAAATCGACCTCGTCCTCGCCGATGGAGATGAAGTTCTTGATCTCGTCGGTGACGTGGGGAATGACCTGAATGGTCTTGCCGAGGTAGTCGCCGCGGCGCTCCTTCTCCAGCACGTTGGTATAGACGCGGCCCGAGGAGATGGAATCGGTCTTGCGCGCGGGGACGCCGGTAAAGCGTTCGTAATGCCCCAGGTCGAGATCGGTTTCCGCGCCATCGTCGGTGACAAAGACCTCGCCATGTTCAAAGGGCGACATCGTACCGGGATCGACGTTCAGATAGGGGTCCAGCTTGCGCAGGCGGACCGAAAAGCCGCGTGCCTGGAGAAGAGCGCCAAGGGCAGCGGAAGCCAGCCCCTTGCCAAGCGAAGAGACCACACCGCCGGTGATGAAGATGAAGCGCGCCATCTGGGTAACCCCGTGATTTTTGCAGGCAATTGCCTGCGTTCCTGCAAGTTTAGACGCGGCTTGTACCGGATGTGGCACCAGCTGCAACACGGGATTTGACACATAGTGGATTCGCGCGGATTTGTCCAGATGACCGCTAGATGCTGTTGCGCACCATGGGCAATCTGCAAGGGCTTGTAGGCGGTCTGGCGCTGTGTCGCGCTGGTCCCGCCGGTCTGCATTCCCGGGGCGGCAGCGATCTTGCGTTCTGAAATCCGGGTCCTGCGCGGACTGTCAAAGGCCTGTTGGAACAGCGGCAGCCCGACACGCGCGAGACAGGACATGGCGTTGGAGATATCCCTTCCGAGACCTTCAATGGCCAAGCCCAGGCTGAACTCGAACGACGGACTGCTGTGATCGTGCGGAACGAAAAAGGCGGCCAACAAGGCCGCCTTTGCGTCAATACCTTGGGTCGCGTCAGTCCGCGCGCGGAACCAAGGGCGCGTCGCCGTCCTGCGCCGAGGGCGGGGGGACAAGCGCGTTCGGGTCGATTCCATCAAGCCCGGTGGCTGGCGCCGGCGCATCGGCGGCGGGCTCCTGCGTTCCGAGACGGTCGAGGATGGAGCTGCCCGAGGCGTTCTGGGCGGCAATGATCGTCAGCGTGATCGAGGTGATGATAAAGCCGACAGCAAGGATCCAGGTCAGCTTGCCAAGCGCGGTCAGCGGCGCACGCTGGCTCATGGCTCCGCCACCACCGCCGATCCCCAGGCCGCCGCCTTCGCTGCGCTGAAGCAGCACGACGCCGATCAGGCCGAGAGCCAGAAGAAGGTGGACGATGAGGATGACGTTTTCCATGGGGCCTGCGCCTGTTGGGTCGGTTTCGGCTCATGTAGGCGAAGCGTTGCGCCGGTGCAAGCAATGAAACCACAAGCCAGCCGGTGCTGGCCGGTCACTCTGCGGGTTTCGCGGGCGGAACGCCAAGCGACATGCAGGCGGTTGGAGCCTCCGGACTGCCAGCCGTGCAGACCACGCACCAGTCCTCGCCGGGGATGCAGCAGTTCACCACGGTCGTGCTGTTGGTGTGTTTCCACGGTGCGCCGTCCTCGGCCTCGCACTGGGCAATCAGCTCGGCGGCCCGCGCGTCCGTGAGATCGAATGTGACGACGGCAGAGGCCGGTCCGGCGCCAAGTGTCAGGGCAAGCACGAAGGCGGACCCGAGACGGGCTTTGGTCATGAAAAGTGGTTTCCTTGCGATGGGTCAAGACTTTGGCGACCGTCGCACAACAGACGGTGTCTGTCACGCGCGGTCGCGCCCCTGCGGGATGCTTGCGTGGGCGGGTGCATCAGGGCAAGCTCTGTACATGCCCCACGATCACGCCGACGACGCCCCGCCGCATAGTCTCTTGCCGCCTGACCCAGAGCTGCGTGTGAAGGCGCTGGAAACGCTTTTGACACGCAAGGGACTGATCGATCCCGCCGCTCTGGACGAGATCATCGAGACCTATGCCCACAAGGTCGGCCCTAGGAACGGCGCAGCAGTGGTCGCCCGGGCATGGACCGATCCGGATTTCCGCAAGCGTTTGCTGAAAGATGCGACGGCGGCGGTGGCCGAGATGGGGTTCACCGGGCGGCAAGGCGAACATGTGGTCGCGGTAGAGAACACGCCGGAACAGCACAACATGGTCGTCTGCACCCTGTGCAGTTGCTACCCTTGGCCGCTGCTTGGGATCCCGCCGGGCTGGTACAAGTCCGATGCCTACCGGGCAAGGGCGGTGCGCGAGCCGCGCAAGGTGCTTGCCGATTTCGGCGTGACCTTGCCCGAGGGGCAACGGGTGCGCGTCTGGGATTCGACCGCCGAGGTTCGTTACCTGGTGCTGCCGATGCGCCCCGTCGGGACGGAGGGACTGGACGAAAGCACATTGGCGACGCTGGTCAGCCGGGACGCGATGATCGGCACGGCGCTGGCGGAGGCGCCCACATGAGCCGGGTTCATGACATGGGCGGGCGGTTCGGTGACGGTCCGGTGCGGCCGGAGCCCAAGGACGCACCCGTCTTTGCCAGGGACTGGCATGGGCGCGCGCTGGCGGTGACTCTGGCGGCCGGGGCGTTGGGGCAATGGACGCTCGACAGGTCGCGCTTTGCCCGTGAATGCCTTGCCCCTGCCGATTACCTGGCGTTTTCCTACTATGAAAAATGGCTGGCCGGGCTGGCGGACTTGCTGGTGGCCCAAGGTGTGGTCACGCGCGACGAACTGGCGGGAGCCGATCCGGCGCCGTCGCCCTTGGCTGAACGCAGGCTGCGGGCCGAGTCGGTGGCCGGCGCGTTGGCGCGCGGAGGGCCGGTCTTGCGCGACGGTCCCGCGTCGCGCTTTGGGCCTGGCGATCGGGTGCGCACGTGTCGCCCGGCGCGCAATCTGGCCGTGACGGGTGGACATACGCGCCTGCCAGGCTATGCCGCCGGACTGCGCGGTGTGGTCGAACGCGTGCATGGCTGCCATGTCTTTCCCGATACAAACGCACATGGATTGGGCGAACAGCCAGAACCGCTTTACACCGTGGTTTTCGACGCGGCCGATGTCTGGGGGACGGCGGAGGCGCCGGGGGATACGGTCAGTTGCGATCTCTGGGAAAGTTACCTGGAGCTAGAGACATGACCGAGCCGGTCTTTGAGGCGCCCTGGCATGCCCAGGCTTTTGCGCTGGCCGTGTCGCTTGAAGCGGGCGGGGCGTTCACATGGCCGGAATGGACGCAGACCTTTGGCACGGTGCTGGCGCAGCATGGCCTGTCAAAAGAGCTGGACGGCGGCGATGACTATTTCGTCGCCTGGGTTGCGGCGCTGGAGCGGATCTGTACCGAGAAGGGGATCGCCGGGGCCGAGGACCTGCGCGCGCTGCGGGTCGCCTGGGAGGATGCCTACATGGCAACGCCGCACGGAGAGCCCGTGCGGATCGGCTGAGCCTCAGACCACGCGCCGCCCGGCAACGTAGGTGGCCGCGATGGCGCGGTCGTCGCCCATCATGATCGTTGGAAACAACGCCTCCCATATGTCACCCGCCCGTGCGCTACGCTGGGCAATGGCCGGGGTCGAGGGGAGGTCGAGCGCGATGAAATCGGCCTCGTACCCCGGGGCGAGGCTGCCGATGCGGTCATCGAGACGGAGCGCACGGGCCGAGCCCGTGGTGGCCAACCAGATCAGTTCGGCGGGGTGCAGGGCGCGCCCGCGCAACTGGGCGATCTCGTAGGCGGCCGCCATGCTGCGCAGCATGGAAAAGGACGATCCACCACCGGTGTCGGTGGCAAGCCCCACGCGCTGGCCCGCGCGCGTCATCCCGTCCATGTCAAACAGGCCGGAACCGATGAAGGTGTTGGAGGTCGGGCAATGGACCAGTGCGGCACCGACTTCGCGCAGCCGGTCCTTTTCGCGCGGCTCCAGGTGGATGGCATGACCGTAAAGTCCGTTTGCGCCCAGCAGGCCGTGTGCTTCGTAAGTGTCGAGGTAGTCACGCGCCTGCGGAAACAGCGATCGAACCCAGGCGATTTCGTCGGTCTGTTCGCTGAGGTGGGTCTGCATCAGGCAGTCCGGATGTTCAGCCCATAGCGCGCCGAGGGCCGAGAGCTGTTCCGGCGTCGAAGTGGGCGAAAACCGGGGGGTGATGACATAAGAGGCGCGGCCCCGTCCGTGCCAGCGGGCCAGCAGCGTCTTGCTGTCGTCATAGGCGGATTGCGCGGTATCGCGCAGCCCGGCCGGCGCGTTTCGGTCCATGCAGGTCTTGCCACCCAGGACACGCATGCCACGCGCCTCTGCCGCCTCGAAAAAGGCATCCACCGACGCCGGATGAATCGTGCAGTAGCTGCAAACCGTGGTTGTGCCCTGCGCCAGCAGAAGATCGAGGTAGCGGCCCGCGATTTCCGCGGCATAGCCCGGGTCGCCAAAGCGCATTTCCTCGGGGAATGTATAGGTGTTCAGCCAGTCGATAAGCCGTTTGCCCCAACTGGCGATCATCGCGGTCTGCGGGTAATGCGCGTGGGCATCGACGAAGCCGGGCAAAAGCAACGCCTGCCCGTGGTCCGTGATGCTGGCAAAGTCACCTTCACTCAGTGTCCCGGCTTCGCCGACCTGCGTGATCACGCCGTCCTCGACCACCAGCGCGCCATGCCTTTGGTGCTGCGCGGCGCCTGGCCCTTCGACAAGAGGATCGGCGGTGAATGTCAGGGTCTGGCCCAGGTGCAGGTGACGTTTGCTCATGCAGAAAATCCTAGGCAGGTCGCGAAGAAAGGTAAATCGCCATAGTCCCCCTGTCGCCCGCCGACAGCTTGTCATAGTGTCGGGCTGAGACAGGTGGAGGGCAGGGCATGGCCGAAGAGCTGGAGGCAGAAACCACCGAGACCGAAGACGCCTATGCGCTGGATCGCAAGGCTGTTGCGGCGATTCTTTATGCGGTGGATGTCGAGGACAGGGAACAGCTGGTCGAGCTGATGGAGCCGCTGCACGCGGCCGACATCGCCGACCTGCTGGAACAGATCAACGCCTATGATCGCGGCAGGCTGATCCGCCTCTACGACAAGGAATTCGACGGTGAAATCCTGTCGGAACTGGACGAGGCGCTGCGCGAAGAGGTCTTTGCCGCGCTGACGCCCTCGGTTCTGGCGGAGGCGGTGCGAGAGCTGGACACCGATGACGTCGTCGACCTGGTCGAGGATCTGGAAAGCGATCAGCAGGACGCGATTCTGGATGCACTGGAGGCCGGCGATGCGGCCGCGGTCCGCCAGTCGCTGAGCTATCCCGAATTCTCCGCCGGGCGCCTGATGCAGCGCGAGGTGGTCATGGCGCCCGAACACTGGAGCGTGGGTGACGCCATCGACTACATGCGCAGCTCCGACCGGCTGCCGGAACAGTTCTATCATGTCGTGCTGGTGGATCCCCGGCTACGGCCCGTAGGCAACGTGACGTTGGGCAAGATCATGTCGTCGCGTCGCGATGTGCTGCTGAAATCCATCGTCGAAGAAACCTTTCACACCATCCCCGTCACGCGGGACGAGGGCGAGGTGGCCTATGCCTTCAACCAGTACCACCTGATCTCGGCGCCGGTGGTCGATGACAATGAGCGGCTGGTCGGCGTCATCACCATCGACGACGCGATGGCGGTTCTGGACGAGGAAAACGAGGAAGACATCCTGCGTCTGGCAGGCGTCGACGGCGAAAGCCGCCTTTCCGACCGGGTGATCGAAACGACAAAACGGCGTTTCCCCTGGCTGGCGGTAAACCTTGTGACGGCGGTATTGGCCTCGCTGGTCATCGCCCAGTTCGAGGCCGCCATCGCGCAGGTAGTGGCACTGGCGGTGCTGATGCCCATCGTGGCGTCGATGGGGGGCAACGCTGGCACCCAGTCGTTGACCGTGGCGGTGCGCGCGCTGGCAACAAAAGACCTGACCGGCGCCAACCTCTGGCGGGTGATCCGGCGTGAGGTCGCGGTGGGCCTGATCAACGGGCTGGCCTTTGCCGTTATCATGGGAATTGTCGGCATCATCTGGTTCGGCTCTTTCCAACTGGGCGGCGTGATCGCGACCGCCATGATCATCAATTTGGTCATTGCGGGGCTGGCGGGGATCGTGATCCCGGTGATCCTTGAAAAGGTTGGCGTCGACCCGGCGCTGGCCTCTGGCGCCTTTGTGACCACGGTGACTGACGTGGTCGGTTTCTTTGCCTTTCTCGGGCTGGCAGTGCTGGTGTTGCTATGATGACGTTGGACGATCGCAAGGCGGCGGCGCGCAAGGCGGCCTTTGCCCGCCGGAAAGACGCTTTTGCAGGACAGGCGCCCGGCGCTGCGGGCAAGCTGAGCGAGGTTCTCGCGGGGTATCGCGGCGTGCCACTGTCCGGCTTTCTGCCGATCCGCACGGAAATCGATCCGGTGCCCGCAATGGCCGAGGCCGCTGCGCATGGCCCCGTCGGTGTGCCGGTGATCCAGGCCAAGGGGCAACCGCTGAAATTCGCGCGATGGGAGCCGGATTGCACGCTCGTCGACGGGCCTTTCGGGGCGCAAATCCCGGAGCACCAGGTTTATTTCGAACCGGAGGTGCTGATCGTGCCGCTGGTCGCCTTTTCCCGCGATGGCGGGCGCCTGGGCTATGGCGGCGGGTTCTATGACCGCACGCTGGAGATGCTGCGGTCGCGGCGGCCCACCTTGGCGATCGGTTTCGCCTTCGGCGCCCAGGAGGATGCCGATTTGCCGCTGGAGGAAACCGACCAGCCGTTGGACCTGATCGTGACAGAGGCCGAGGTCATCACTCCGGCACGGTAAACGCTCAGACCGGTGGCGGCGGCGTCTTGGCGCGCAGTTCCAGCCGCCGTTCCCGTTCAAAGACGTATAGCCCGGAGGCGACGATCACCGCGATTCCGACCCATGTCAGCGGTGTCGGGAAATCGCCGAATGCAAAATAGCCGATCACCGTGGCTCCGACGATTTCCAGGTACTGCAGTGGCGCGATGGTCCCGGCAGGCGCCAGCCTCAGCGCATAGGTCAGAAAAAGGTGAGAGATCGTCGCCACCACGCCGACCCCGACCAGCGTCCAGATCGCTAGACCCTGTGGCCGGACCGGATCTAACAGCGCGTTACCCGTCCCCTCCATCAGCAGCAGGGGCGGCACGATCAGCACCGTGGCCGCCAGCGCCGTGTGCCCTTGCAGGACAAGCGGATGCAGGCGCCGCGCCATCGCGCGGGTCATAAGCATGTAGATGGCGAAGAGCGCCGCCGTCACCAGTGGCAAAAAAGCCACCAGTCCCAGGTCGGAAAAGCTGGGCCGGATCACCAATAGCGCGCCACCAAAGCCAACGGCGCATGCGCTCAGCCGCCGCCAGCCGACAGGTTCCCCAAGGAAGACGGCGCCCATGAGGATCAATACGAAAGGCTCGACGAAAAAGATCGAGATCGCGTCGGCGATGGGCATGTAGCGCAGCGCAGTAAAGAAGCAGCCCGTGGCGGCCAGCAGCGCGGCGGCACGGGCCACGTGACGAGCCAGATCGCCCGGTGTGATCCTGTGGCTGTGACCCAGGGCCGCGGCCAGCGGCATCAGGATCACCACCTGGATAGCAAAGCGAAAGGCCAGGATCTGCGGCACGGGTACCTCTGCCGGGGTCGCCTTGGCCAACGCGTCCATCATCGGCGCAAAGGTGCAGAAGGCCAGCATGAAGAGGATACCGATGGTGGTTCGGTCTGGCGATGTGGTCATCTCGGCCCCTCCGTTGGTCAGCTCGAATCAAGAAACCGCCCGCGAGGAATGTCAAAGCGGTCGGGCCCGTTTTTCCGGGCCGTCAGGGCAGCAGGGTCAGCCAGACCCAGGCCGTCACAACCGACAGCGCCGTGGCGATCAGTACCGAAGAGGCCGCCACGCGGCGCGCGCGTCCGTACATGTTCGCGAAGACGTAGATGTTTACTCCGGGCGCCATGGCAGCCGTCAGAACGGCCGAGCGGAAGGGTTGCGTTTCCAGGCCAGTGATCGATCCCAACACCCAGGTGATCGTTGGATGCAGCAGCAGGGTGATCGCGCAGATAAAGGCGATCACCCGACCGTCGCCTTGCGGCCGATAGCGGAACAGAATGCCGCCGGTGGCAAAAAGCGCGACGGGCAGCGCGGTTTGGATCATCATGTCCAGCGCGTCACTGGCGGGGCTGGGCAGGTCGATGTTGGAAAGATTGGCCGCAAGGCCGAGGGCAATACCGATCACCAGCGGATTGCGGAACATGGCTTTGCCAACCTTGCCGGGCAGTGCCCTGTTCGACAGCCCGGCGGCACGGGCGCGCGCGATTTCCATCGCGGTGATGCCAAGGCCGTAGCAGAACGGAGAATGCAGCGCGATGATGACATAGTTGGGTTGCAGGGCGTCGCTGCCATAGGCGCGTTCGGTCAGTGCCAGGCCGATCATCACCGAGTTGGTGAACAGGCAGCAGAACCCGATGGCGACGGATTCCTCCCAGTCGCGGTTAAAGAGGTGACGCGCGCCCAGCAGGCCGGCGGCAAAGCAGGCCCCCGATCCGGTGTAGAAGCTCACCAGCAGCCAGGGTTCGAAATCATCGCCCAGTTCCAGGGTCCAGATCGCGCGGAACAGCAGGCAGGGAATGGCGAAGGTCTGGGTAAAGTTCATCAGACCATCCACCCCGGAGGCCGAGAACCAGCCGCGCCATGCCACGGCATACCCGGCGCCGATGACAAGAAAGACCGGGAGGATGATGTCCAGCAGCGCCTGCATCTCAGCCCGTCTTGTTCCGTCGGGGCTCAGATCGCATGGCGGATGATCATGCCGTCATAGGCCGGCGTGACGTGGTCGGGTGTTTCCGCCTCCACCTCGGCATAATCGAGGTCGATGTGCATGTTGGTCAGCACCGCGCGCCGGGGGGCGGCGCGGGCGATCCATTCCAGCGCCAGGTCGAGATGCGCATGTGTCGGGTGGGGCGTGCGGCGCAGCGCGTCCAGCACCCAGCAGTCGAGGTTTTCCAGATGCGGCCACGCCGCGTCGGGGATGGTGGCCACGTCCGGCAGGTAGGCCAGGTCGCCGATGCGAAAGCCAAGCGCGTCGATGCTGCCGTGGTTGACCTCGAACGGGGTCAGGGTCACGGGCCCGCCGGCGCCCTCGATTGTGACGGGGCCATCGATCGTGTGCAGGTTCAGGATCGGCGGATAGGGTGAACCCTCGGGCTGGACGAAGGCATAGGCAAAGCGCGACAACAGATCGTCCTGAGTGTCGCCGTCGGCCCAGACGTTCAGCCGCTCTCGCGTGTTGAAGACGATCTGGCGCAGGTCGTCCAGGCCGTGGGTATGATCCGCGTGGGCATGGGTATAGACCACCGCGTCCAGACGCCCGATGCCGGCGTCCAGCAGCTGGTCGCGCATGTCGGGCGTGGTGTCGATCAAAACGGAGGTCGTGCCGTCCTGCGTCTCGCGTTCGACCAGCATGGAACAGCGTCGGCGGCGGTTCTTGGGGTTCTGCGGATCGCAGGCACCCCAGTTGCCGCCCAGTCGTGGCACACCGCCGGAAGACCCGCAGCCAAGAATTGTGAAGCGCAATTCACCTGTCATGCAGCGCGCTCCCAGCGGGCGGCCTTGGAGAAGAGCGCGTCGAAATTCGCCTCTGTCCGCGCGGCGAATTCCTCGTAGGGCAGGCCAAAGACCTCTGCACCTTTCTGCGCGGTATGGGCGACATAGGCCGGTTCGTTGCGCTTGCCGCGATGCGGCGGGGGCGCAAGATACGGGCTGTCGGTTTCCACCAGGATCCGGTCGAGCGGCGCACTGGCAAAGATGTCGCGCAGGTCCTGCGACTTGGGGAAGGCGGCAATGCCCGACATGGACAGGTAGAACCCAAGGTCCAGCGCGGCCTTGCCGAGCGCGGCACTGGAAGAGAAACAGTGCATGACACAGGTGTATGGCTGCACCTTGTGTCCTTCCGTCAGGATACGGGCCATGTCGTCATCGGCGTCGCGCGCATGGATGATCAGCGGCAGACCGGTTTCCTGTGCTGCCTCGATATGGATGCGCAGGCTGGTTTTCTGAACATCGGCGCTTTCGGCGGTGTAGTGATAGTCCAGCCCGGTTTCGCCGATGCCGACGAATTTCGGGTGTTTCGCGAGGGCGACAAGCTCATCGACCGTGGCCAGGGGTTCTTCGGCGGCGGACATCGGGTGCGTCCCGGCGGCGTAGAAAACCGGCGCATGTGCTTCGGCGATGGCCCGGACCTGGGGTTCGTTCCTGAGGCGGGTGCAGATGGTGACCATGCGATGCACGCCCGCGCGCAGGGCACGGTCGATCACCTCGGGGCGCTCCTGGTCGAAGTCGGGGAAATCGAGGTGGCAATGGCTGTCTGTAATGGCGGGAACGGTCATGACGGCTCCTTGGTTGGGGGTGGTATCTAGGATGCCGTCGGGAGGGTCAAGGTGGGGCGCCGGTCAGGGGTCGCCCAATCCCGAGGGGCGCGCCACTGGGCGCGGCAGGAAAGGATCGGGCCGGAGGAAGGGGCGTGCGATCGGGCGCAGGGCGGTCGCCGGAGCCTGTGCCGTGGGCGGGCCAAGCTCGGGGTCCGCGCGCTGCGGGTCAAGAGCGCCGAGAGGCGGCGCAGGCGTTTCCGGCGCCCGGTCGGGTCGTGGTTCGGGCTGTAGATCAGGTTCGGGTTGAGGGATTGGTTCCGGTTCTGGCGCAGGAGGCGTGGCCGGATCGGGGGTCGGCTCCGGTGCGGGTTGCGCATCGGGGGTGACGGCGGGGGCCGCTTCGCGCGCCGGCTCAGCCGGAGGCGGTGCGGCTGGCTCCGTGTCGATCCGGGGCAGGGCGCCGGTTGTTGGTGCCACGATCCCCGCGCCGGGCGCACGCGGTGCGGTTGGTGCACCGCGCAGCGCTGCGCGAGAGGTCTGCAATTCGGTTGCGGAAAAGGGGGCGGGCAAGCGCGGAGCGTCCGGGGCGAGGCCGCCGGAGACGGGCCGCGGACGCGGGGTCGGATCTGCCTCGGGCGGTGCGCTTGGCACAGCGGGCATGCCGGGCGCACGGGGCACGGGCGTACGTGTTGGTGTCAGCGGTCCCTTGGCGGGGGCTGCGGGTGCGGCCTCGTCCGGCGGCGCATCGGGCGTTTGCGGAATGTCCGTGTCCGGAGGTCGATCCCAGGCGGCGACAAGCGCGCCCATTTCCGGAGAGGCCGGGACCAGATTCAAGGCCGGATCGGAGGTCTCTCCATTCGGTAGCGCGATCAGGGCCAGAACCACTGCGTGGACGGCCAGCGCCAGACCCAGGCAGACCAGGCCTTCGAAGAGGCGACGCCCGGTCATTCCGTGCCCTCTCCGGTGGTCACAAGATCGACACGGCCCGCCCCGGCCTCGGCTAGGCGGGAGAGGAGGCGGGCTAGCAGGGCTGCCTGGGTCTGTCGGTCGGTCTGCAGGCGTACCATGCCCGCAGAGGCGGCGGCGCGAATGGCCTCTTCCCCGCGCAAGGTGCCGAAGGTGACCATGCCCGACGGCGCGAGCACCAGAACGCGTTGCATTTCTGCGGGCCTGTCGACTGCCAGCTTGCTGCGCCCTGTGCCGCCGGGATCGGCGAATTGCGCAGCCAGCAGAAAGAAGATGAGCAGCAGGAAAACCACGTTGATCATCGGCACCACGGGTTCGCGCCCGGGTTTGGCCGGGCCGGGCCAGAAGCGGCGGGGGATGTGGAGACGGGAAGGAAACATGGCACTACTCTACCACGGTCAACCCGGTCAGCCCGGCCTTGCGCAATGTTTCCAGCACCTCGACCAGGCGCACGACGCCGGTACCGGGCTCCGGGCGGACCACCACGATGTCCTGCGGTGAGGCCATCAGCGGGGCCAGCGCGCCCGGCAGGTCCATGACGGGCCGTCCGTTGAGCGTGACGCCTTCGGGCAGAACGCGGACCAGCCGGGGCGGGCCGCTGTAGGCGCTGCCGCCTTCGGGGGTGGCCAGCACCAGCGACAGCCCCTCTGTCCCGCCGAAACGCGCCACCAGCATGAAGAAGACCAACAGCAGGAAGACCACGTCGATCATCGGCGTCAGGCTGGGGCGGCGTCGGCGCGGGGAAGCGGGAAGGTTCAGCATGGGTCAGGCGGTGTCCGGGGCGTCCTCTTCTTCCCCGGCATAGGCCCAGGGCGTGGTGAAGACGCGGGTCACGATGTCCTCGAGATCATGCGCCAGCCGATCTGTCATGCCATCGAAGACCGAGAGCATGACGCTGGCCGGGATGGCGACGGCCATGCCGGCGGCGGTGGTCAGTAGGGCCTCCCAGATGCCGCCGGCCAAGGTCGCCGGGTCGGCCTGCTGTCCGCTGTCCTGCAGTGCCTGGAATGCGTCGATCATGCCCAGGACCGTTCCCAGCAAGCCGATCAGCGGCGCGATGGTCACGACGAGGTCCAGCATCCGAAGGCCAAGCCGCGTTTCGGTCAGCACCGCGCGAGCCTGGCGGGCCGCCTCTTCGCGGGCGTCTTCCTCTGGGATCGAGAGGCGCGCCTGCATCGCGGCCTGTGCCACGCGAGACCGCGGTGCCGGATCAAAGGAGATATGGCTCATCGCCAACGTGGTTTGCCCCTGGCCCCAGAACCGCAGGGCGGTCTCGGCCCCGACGCGTTTCCAGGTGCCCAGACGCAGGAGTTGCCACAGCTTCCACAGGATGAGCGTCAGTGTCAGTACCGAGAGGATCGCGATGGCCCAGAGTGCGGGGCCGCCGCGGTCGAGGAACTGGGTGAGGGTGCTCAGGCTGGTCATCATGGACGGGTCTTTCTGAGGCGACGATCGGGGCCTGCAACAGTGTTCTCATGAAACGGCGCGTGGTGCGAGACCCGCAATCCTTTTTCAGGCCGACTTTGATCCGGACAACGATGGACATGAAAGGGGGCTGGCCTTTGACGCAGGGGGATCAGCGAGGTTTGACCGATGACCGTTGCCATCCAGAGGCCGCGCCTTTCCCTGAACCTGGCAACGATCCGCACGCATGGCAGCGCTTTTGTCTGCTTGGTCGGGATCGGTAGGAACTGTTGTTTGGCATTTCCGGCGCTTGGGACCATGGCGGCGGCAAATGAACCGCGATGGTGTCGCTGTCCGCCAAACTCAAAGGTCACGGTCATCATGCGTCGCAAGTGGGTAAGGGTCTAGGGAACGCTGCCCAGTCCAAGTGGCAGTCGGACGGTCTTCCTGGGATTGCCCCAAGGAGAGATTGACAAGCTCCTCCGACAGGTCACTGGTCAGGGCAAAGCGCGCAGCCTCCGACCGAAAGTCTGCCGTTCACTGTCATGTCACCGTTGTGCTCCCTCGCATCACGATAGGTGATCGAAGGAGCAGCACTAATCCCGGGCCCGGACTTTGTTGGCCTGCGCAGGCCGCAACGCCTTGGCGGAACAACCAAGTTCAATTCACTGGAAAATCGGCGGCTGGCTGTTAGGTGACACTTACTTTTACAGTGAAGCCGGAAGAGGGTCGATGAAGGCGGTAGAAGCCGGATCGCCAATAAAATAAGGCCCTTCACAAGGGGAGAGGGTGACCTGGCGCGCCGCGTCGATGTATTTCAGTAACCCCCGAAACCGGGTGAATCGAGCCGAACTGAGCGCCAGGCGCTGAAACCTGGGCGGTGGAGGGCCGGAACGCGCAAACCCCTTTCAATACTAGTTTCATCGGTGTTTCAGGGGGCTGTAAACCGGCTTTGATCGGGTGTTCGAGGGTCGGAAACTGGGACGGTCGGCGTCCAGTTCGGTTTCAGCGTCCCAGATAGAGATTATGGGCACAAAAACAAAGGCCTGACAGGTTTGATACCCTGTCAGGTCTTCGAGATAAGTGGGACGCGATTTTGGGGTTCTTGAGGGTCAGGCGTCGGGTAGTCCGGCCTTCCGGCACATACCATCTACGACAGGGGGGCTATCCATAATGGCAACGCCAGGCCCTTGCCCGATCACGCTGACATAGAACCGCCTGCGCCCCGCGTAAGCCCCAAAGCCGTTGCGAGCGTTGACGTATCCGCACACCGTGACTGACACTGCGGACCTTGTGACGACCATTCCATCGAAGCGGGCACTGTCAGGGTCCTTCAATCGCCCGCGAACCGCGTCCATAACGCTTTTTCGTTCAGTGTATGACATGCCGTCATGGATCGGCGCGAGGAAGTAGAACAAGGCTCCCACAGCGGCTATACCAGCACCCAAAATCAATGCCTTCATTTCGACGTCCTATCGCTATTCAAGACCATCGCGGCCATCACTTCCACAGATGCCCGGACCAAACGACCTAGCCCAGGATGTTCTGTGAGATCGCGTTCATGGCGGGGCCGGTGTGGTATTCGGGAAGCGTTTCTGGTCGGGGTTGTCGCTGCGGGCGATAATCGCTGTGTCTAGGACAGTTCGAGGCGTTTGACCCTCGTGCCATCTGCGGGCGCGTTGTAAAGGTAGAGCTTGCGGCAGGGTCATAGTTGCAGCGTTCTGCCAAGTCATGCCATCATCGCTTAAGTTCAGTTATCACTGTGTGCTCATCTGTGATGGAACTTGAAGTGAAGCCTCGGCATTCAGCAGGGGTTGGATGACATAGTTGACGTTTCTGATCGCCAGCATCCGGTTGAAAACAATTGTAGAGATTTCCGCCCAAAGAGCATTCTCATCTATACGTGCCTTCACTTCCGTCAATGTCACATGGTTTCCTTTTCCTGTCCGTATTGTATGGAATACCTCTTCCTTATCCATCGCGGAGATCACGTCTTCGGCAGTGAAATCATTATGCCATCCAGCCAGAATACCGGCATCGTCCCACGATTTTCGTTCATGTGCCAAGATCGTCTCAATATCCTTGTTGCTACAAATCTCTTGCAGAAAGTTGCACATTCTCTTGAAGTTTGCCGGCTCTTGACCAGAAAAGTGCCGATAGTCGGTTAGAAAACTCTTCAAGCGGTAGTTGTTAACTCCGACATTGGTGCCTGATCTGGTGATTCTTGAACCTTCTGCAGAGTATGACCCGGATGGGTTGAAGCCCATCGAGCGCATATCTTCATAATTTTTCCACAACTCATGAAATCTCAAGGAAAACTGCTTGAGCCTATAGAGTTCTTTGTCGGTGACCTCTCGCGATACCGGTACAAGTATACCTGAATACGACAATTTGAGTGCTCCTGCTTGAGTTGCTTTACGTTACTCGCACATGCAGGTCCTGGCGGGGCTATCGCCACAGATGCCCCGACCAAACAACCTCTCCGAGGATGTTCTGCGAGATCGCGTTCATGGCGGGGCCGGTGTGGTATTCGGGCGGGAAGCGTTTCTGGTCGGGGTTGTCGCTGCGGGCGATGATCGTCGCGGCACCCGGTATTAGCTCCAGGCGTTTGACCCGGGTGCCATTGTCGGGGTCGTTGTAGACATAGAGCTTACCCGAGGTGATCTCGGTCTGGTGCCGGTCGATCATGACCAGGTCACCGTCGGAGATCGCCGGTGCCATGCTGTCCCCGCGGGCGGTGATCAGGATGCAGCGGTCGGGGCGGATGCCGGTTTCGATCAGCCAGTCGCGCGGAACGGCGAGGTGATCCTTTGGCGGGGCGTCGAGGTTGACCACGCCGTGCCCGGCTGCGGCGCTGGCCTCGTAACGCGCGATGGTGGCGAAGCGTTCGCCGTCGAGTTCGGCAGTCGCTTCTGAGGTGCGCCGACGACCGATGTAGAAGTCTAGGTCGAGCGCTTGGCAAATAGCCTCGGCGCGCTCTATCGAGGGCGCGCTTCCTCTCTTGATGTCGGCGATTGCCGAAGAAGTGCGCGATCCAAACGCTCTTTGAGACAGGTCTGCCACAGACCATCCCAACTCCTCCCGGCGCCCTTCGATAAGGGCAAGGAAATCCTCGCGACGCATGGTGCCAAAATGCACTGATTGGAAATTTCCAGCAAGAGGGATGTTGTGACTTGACTGGTGGAAATTTCCATGAGTATTGTAATGGAAAATTCCATTAATGGCGAAATGCCGACGGAGAGCAGATGAGGCTTCAGGACCTTTTGAAACTTGCAGACGCTTACTGCGCCCATGTTGGGCGTAGCGACGCGACAGTCTCGAACCAGATCACGACCCATGCCAGGCTTTTCAGACGGCTTCGGCAGGGGCAGGGCTGCAACGTCTCAACCTATCTTTCCGCCCTGATCTGGTTCTCCGAGAACTGGCCCACCGACCTGGAATGGCCTGCGGACATCGAGCGTCCCGCTTCCAAGACCGCCAGCAAAGGAGCCGCGTGATGCCGCACGGCTGGTGGATGATCCCCTTTGGTTTTGCAGGGCTTTGCCTCTGGCTGGCCGTTATCAAGCTGACAGGAGTGCTGTGATGTTGACCCGTGCCGACATCGTCCTGCGCGCGCATGCGGCCGGCGCGGGCCTCTCCGACCGCGAGCGGATTGCCCTGGGCGCCATGCTGATCGAGACGGTGATCGATCCCCGCTATCATCCGGAACTGGCCTACACGGTCACGCATCTGCGCGACCATGCCGAGGCGCTTCGGGACGCTTTCTTTGACCTCGAAACACCGGACGGGCCTGACACAGGCAAGGCCACCACTCACGAGCAGATGGGCCTGTCCGGATCCTGCGGCGCCCCGGCGCTGCAGCCCCTCACGCCGCGTGCCGGCAGCTCCTCCCGGTGGCGCGCGGCGTGGGGCCGGATCGTCCGCGCTGAACGGTGGATCAGTGACAGCTGGATCGGCGACGGGATCGCCGGTGTCTGCATCGCGATCCTGCTGATCGGCGCGTTGTTTGCCCCCCTGTTCCTGCCCGTTTGAAGGAGCGTTCAATGCCCCCTGAAACCCGGAAAAACCTGTGCGACCTGCGCTGTCTAATGGCACAGGCTCGCGCCCATCGCCGCCTCGCCTCCACGGCTCAACGCCTGGGCCAGATTGACACGGCTGGCCAACACATCGGGGATGCCCTGGCGCTGGAACGCGACGCCATCGACCGGCTGAACGCCTTGGAGGCCAGCGGCACGCTGATCGCCATCGAGGCCCTGGTGGCCAGCGCCACCAGCTACGCACGGGAGAGGCGCCATGTTTGAGCCATACCAGGTCAGACAGAGCGGCTATGGCTGGGCCGTGTTCAATCGCCGCACGCGTGAGAAGGTCAGCAACCAGGTCAGTTCGCGCAGTGTTGCCGAGGACCGCTGTGTCGAGATGAACCGCGAGGCGCGGCGTCGTCGCCGCCCCTGCCTTAGCTGCGGCGCGCCCTTCATCAGCGAAGGACCGCACAACCGCATGTGCAACGGGTGTCGGCGCGGAGCCGATCCCTTCGACCGCCGCCAGGGGCTGTCTGTATGAACCATGCCTCGATCAAGTCCGCGCGGCTGCAGCGTGTCCTCAAGGTGCTGAGCGACAAGCGCGAGCATTCCACGCTGGAGATCATGATGCGCGCCAAGGCGCCCGCCGTCAGCGCGATCATCTCCGAGTTGCGGTGCATCGGCGCGAAGATCGACTGCACCCGCCGCAACGACGGGCCGAACGGTGAGCCCCGCTGGTACTACAAGATGACGAAAGGGCCGCGCGCCGATGGGTAAGATCCTCACGACGATCACCGAACTGCCAGTTGACGAGATCGACATGGGCAACCGCCTACGGCCGGTCAGCTCCGCCGGGGTCGAGGCGCTCAAGACCTCGATCCGCGAACTGGGGGTGATCAAGGACCCGATCCATGTCCGCAAACTGAAAAAGGGCGGCAAGATCGTCCTGTTGGCAGGTGGGCACAGACTGACCGCCGCGCGTGAGCTGCGCGACGAGGGCGTCGAAGGTTACGAGAGGATCAAGGTCACTTGCTGGAGCTGTACCGACGACTTCGCCCAGTTGATGGAGATCGACGACAACCTGGCGGGGGCAGAGCTGTCGCCGCTGGATACCGCCGTCTTTCTCGCACGTCGGAAGGCAGTGTACGAAAAGATGCATCCCGAAGCCAAAGCCCAGATCGGGGCGGGCCTCGTGGCCAAGCGCTGGGATACGGAGGAAACGATTTCCGTCGTATCCTTTGCAGAATCGATTGCTGAGCGGATGGGGGTGACGCCCCGACACGTTCGCAATTTCATCCGGGCAGGTCAGGCTCTGGGAGCGAAAGAGGTCGTTGACCTTCGCAAGGCGCCGAAGCCGGTCGGTGTTGTCGACCTGATGCAACTGGGAAAGATCGCGGATCCGGTCACACGCTACGACGTGGTCGACCTGATGTCCAAGGGCGAGGCCAAAAACGCCGCCGACGCCGTGCGCCAGGTGAAGGCCGCGCGCGGCGAAGGCCCTGCGCCAAAAGACCCGACCGACGCGGGTTATGCCCGTCTGGCCGACGCCTGGAAGCGCGCGAACAAAGAGGCGCGTCGCCGGTTCCTGGAGGAGCATGGCACCGAGGTTTGGTCGCTTCTGGACGAAATGGACAAGGGGCTCTCCGAATGACAGACGCCCCCTCCCAGACCTGGTGGACCGCCGCCGAGATTGCCGAGGCACGGCTGCCCGACATGCCCACGACCAAGCGGCGCGTGAATGATCTCGCCCGTCGTCATGGCTGGGCAAACCAGCTCGGCAAAGTGCGCCGCCGCAAGGGCCGGGGCGGGGGCCTCGAATACCACGTCAGCCTGTTCCCGACGCGGGCCAAGGTTGCGCTGAGCAAAATGCATGGAATGCATAGCGAGGCCCCGTTGGCGCCCAAGCGGCCCCGCGACCAGGCTTGGGCGGAGTTCGACAAGCTGAAGGCCAAGGCCAAGAAAACCGCCGAGACACGCCTGGCGGCACTGCGCGAGGTCGATGCCCTGGAAAGCGCAGGCCTGACCCGCACCGAGGCCGTTCGGGTCGTTGCCCGCCAGACCCAGCGGTCGGAAAAGACCCTCTGGAACTGGCGGGCCCTGGTCGAGGGCATCGCGCCCGAAGATTGGCTGCCTTACCTAGCGCCCGCGTCAGGTAGGGGACGCAAGACGCAGACGCCGCTGGATGACGCGTTCCTCGACCTGGTGAAGACCTACTTCCTGACCAAGTCGCAGCCGCCTTTGACAGCGGCCTATGACTGGGCCGAGGAGGTTGCGCAGAAGGAAGGCATCCCGGTTGCACCGCTCTGGAAGGTGCGTCGCACCATTGCCGAGACCGTGCCCGAACATGTGCAGGTCTACCTGCGCAAAGGCGCCCATGCGCTGAGCCGGTATTTCCCGCACCAGACCCGCGACAAGACTTACATGCATGCGATGGAGGCGGTGCAGACCGACTACCACAAGTTCGACGTCTTCATCCAGTTTCCGGACCGCGAGAAGCCGGGCCGGATCCAGATGATCGCGATCTCCGACATCTACAGCGGCAAGTTCCTGGCCTACCGCCTCTCGGAAACGGCGAACGGGCACACTGTGCAGCTGGCCTTCGGTGACCTGGTGCGCCGCTACGGCATCCCGCAGCACTGCCTGATGGATAACGGGCATGAGTTCGTCAACAAGGTGATGACCGGCCAGACCGAGCATCGGAAGCGCTTCAAGCTGGTGCAGGGTGAGGTGCTGGGCCTCTTCCCACTCTTGGGGATCGAGCTGCATTTCGCGACGCCGGGCTGGGGCCAGGCCAAGCCCATCGAGCGCGCCTTCCGGGATCTGTGCGACCGGGTGGCCAAGAACCCGGCCTTCGTGGGCGCCTACACCGGGCGCAACACGGTCGAGAAGCCGGAAAACCACGGCGCACGAGCCATCCCGCTGGAGGATTTCCGCGCGGTCCTGGAACGCGAGATCGCGGCGCACAACGCCCGGCGGGGACGGCGGTCGGAAGTGGCCAATCATCGGTCCTTCGACGAGGTGTTCAACGAGAGTTACGCGGCCTCGCCGATCACCAAGGCAACGGAGGAACAGCAGCGCCTCTGGCTGATGCGGGCCGAAGGTGTCCGGGCGGATCGCAAGAATGGCGAGGTCTCGATTTACGGCTCGCGCTACTGGGCCGAGTGGATGTGGCAGATCGCAGGCAAGGACGTCACCGTTCGGTTCGACCCGGACGATCTGCATGCCGGTCTACTGGTCTACCAGATGGATGGCACCTTCCTGGGTGAGGCGCCGGTCAAACGTGCCGGAGGGTTCCTCTCGGTGGCGGATGCCAAGGAACACAACCGCGATAAGAAGGCGTTCAAGCGCCTGACGCGGGAACAAGCCCGGATCGAGAAGAAGATGACCGATGCGGCCGCGTCCAAGCGACTTGCGGCAGCGCGAGAGGATGCGCTGGGCGACGGGTTGCCGGATGCGGGCGTGATCCGACTGCCCAAGATCCATCCAGCCGCGCCCAAGGGCGGACGGCGCAGAGCCGAGGTTCCCGAGGAGGAAGAGCGCCTGACGGCCCGGATAACGAAGTTGGAACAGCGCCGCGCCTCCCCGAAACCGGATGAGCGCGATCCGGACGAGGATTTCGCTCGGGCGCTGGAACTGGAGCAGATGCAGGTCGACGGTCAGCCCATGACGCCCGAGCAGGCGGACTGGCTCGCCCTGTACCAGACCACGTCGGAATACCGCTCCCGTGTGCGGATGCACCGGGCGCTGGGCAAGAACAACGAATGAAAAAGGAGCAGAACATGCAAGGCGATCTGGCCCCCCTCCGCAACGTCGCCGCGTTGCTTGAAATGGTCGATCAGTTGCAGCACCGCAGCGTCACCCTTCCGGGGATCGGTGTTTTCTTCGGGCGGCATGGCGCGGGGAAGACTTCGGCAACGACCCTGGCCGCGAACGAGTACAACGCGCATATCGTGCAGGCCAAGAGCACCTGGACGCGCCAGCACATGGCCGACGTGCTGCTGGAAGAGCTGGAGATGAAGGGGGTGCGCGGCACGCTGCCCCGCAAGGCCGACGCGATCAGCCGCGCCCTGGCGCTCTCAGACCGCCCGCTGATCATCGACGACGCCCAGTACCTGATGAAGTCCGGCATGATGGACGTGGCCCGCGACATCTACGAGGGCTGTTTCACGCCGCTGATCTTCGTGGGCGAGCCTGACTTCGAGGCGAACCTGACCAAGTGGCCGAACATCTATGACCGGGTCTTGGTCAGTACCGAAACACTGCCATGCAACGCGGCTGATGCGGGTCACCTGGCGCGCATCTATTGCGCCGGGATCGAGGTTTCACCTGACGCGATTGATGAATTGCTGCGCCTGACCGATGGCAGCGCGCGCAAGCTGAGCGTCAACTTCGAGAGGATCCGCGAGGCGGCGCGACGGCGGGGGCAACGCCAGGTCGACACTGATTTCCTGTCGCTGGTGAAGCTCCACGGGATCGGCGGGGCAATCAGCGCGCAGACCGGCACCCAGCGCAAACGGGGGGCAGCATGAGCGACGACTTCCGCAGCCCGATGGAGCGTGACGCCTGGCGTAAGGTCGAAGGGCTGGCCGAGTTCCATTGGAAGGACCTCGAAGAGATGAACATGTGCGCCGAGACTGCGCAGAAGTTCATGCGTCGCTGGGCGCGCCTTGGGTGGATCCGGGTGTCCCGCAAGGACGGCCATCGCAAGATCTACGTCAACGCGGCGCGGGCGATCCCCGTCGTGCCGTCGGTCAAGGCCGACCCGACGCCCGAGGGAAACATGTGGCGCGCCATGCGCCGCATGCCGAACTTCACCCCGACCGACCTGGCGGCGCACGCCAACGCGGGCGGGGTCGAGGTCACCGTTGAGAAGGCTCGCTCCTATTGCCGGTCCTTGCTGGCGGCGGGCTATCTGAAGGTGCGTGAGACCGCGATCCCTGGAAGACGTCAGCCGCGCTACCAGCTGATCCGCAACACCGGCCCGCAGGCCCCCGTGGTTCGCCGGGTCAAGGGCTTGATGGACCCTAACGAGGATGCCTTCCAGCCGTTGACCGGAGGGACATCATGAGCGCCCTGGAGAAAGCCCGCACCGGCTGGGGCGCGGAGATGCCCGCCTGGATCCGCGAGTTGGCCGAGGAATGCGACCGTACCAGCCAGAACAAGGCGGCGCTCCGGATCGGGCGCAGCGCCTCCCTGGTCTCGACCGTCCTGGCCCGGACCTACACCGGCGACATGGCGGCGGTCGAGGAGCGGGTCCGCGGCGCCCTGATGGGCGAGACGCTGATCTGCCCGGTCCTTGGCGAGATCGACAAGAAGGTCTGCCGCGACTGGCGCGGGCGCTCGACCTCCTTCTCGTCCCGTAACACGCGCGCGGTGCAGATGTTCCGCGCCTGCAATCGCTGCCCCATGAACAAGGAGACCAGGAATGCCTGACACCCCCATGACTGAGGCCGAGATGCTGGCCAAGGCTGGCTCTGCCATCGCCAAGATCGACCGCAGCGGTCAGCGCGGCGCTTCGATGGTGACGATGGAAGAGACCATCGCGATGGCCGCGCTGATCGAATGCCTGGGCGCAGGCCCGGTCTGCCAACGGGCATTTCACGAGGCGCAGGTCAAGACCGCGGACGCTGCCCGGGCGGCGGGAGTGGCGCTGTGAGCCGCTTTCCGCCTCCCGAACCGCACGCAATCCACTGCAGCAACCCGAACCGCCACGATTACTGGACCTGTCCCGGTTGCTACACCGATCTCGGCAACGTCGGGGTGGGCGATCAAGTCTGCCCGACCTGCGACCGCCCGATCCGCTGCACCGTCGAAATGGAGGCAGCGTGCCATTGCTCGCTGATCGAAGCACAAGAAGAGGAAACAGACCTATGACCGAGCAGAACATCCCGGGTGTCATCGACATCGATGGCACCCCGCACATGAAGGACGCCAAGGGGCGGCTGCAGCCGCTCTCGACCGTCAAGGCACAGGACCAGCTGCAGGACGAGGTGGTTCGCAAGGTGATCGGCTACGCCAAGGAACTGAGCTGCCAGGTCAGCCGGTTCAAAAACCATACCTTCGAGGATCTCTCGGGCTTCGAGGCGCTGCTGGCGCAGGAGTACGGTGAGACCAAGGGCGGGGCGAAAGGCAACAAGACCTTCATGAGTTTCGACGGCACGATGAAGGTGCAGGTCCAAGTGGCCGACCAGATCGACTTCGGCCCCGAGCTTCAGATCGCCAAGGATCTGATCGACGAGTGCTTGAACGAATGGGCGGCGGATGCCGGCGACGAGTTGCGCGCGGTCGTGACCCGGGCCTTCAATACCGACAAGGCGGGCCAGATCAACCGCGCCGAGATCTTTATGCTACTGCGCCTGGAGATCGCGGACGAGCGCTGGAAACGGGCGATGGAGGCGATCCGGGATGCCATGCGCGTCGTCGGTTCCAAGACCTATGTCCGGTGCTACCAGCGCGACCACGGCGAGGCGCCCTGGGAAGCCATCACCATTGATTTGGCCAAGGCGTGAGGGGGAGTGAGATGTCCACCTGTCGCGCAGGAGCAATGGGGGAAGCGTTGTCAGTCGCGCTTCGCAACTGCTTTGCGCATTGCGCCCCTTATGTTCAGCTGCGGATTGGCCGCACATATCGCGGTGAACGCCGGCACGACATCCGTGCCTCCACGCCCCAATTGGCTGCCTTCCAAGAATGCGTCGAAGGCCACCCTCGCTTCGGAGTGAAACGTCGAAGGTGCGGCTTTGTAGGCGATCAGCGCCAAGCAGTTCTCGCTAAGGATTTTATCCGCGTCGGCCCAAGCGATTGCCGGCAGAAATGTGAGAACGGAGGCAAAGACAAAGCGCATTTTCTCAATCTCTCAATTGTACAAAAGCGCAATCGAGACTGCCGTGCGTTTGTTCCACTGTCAATTCGGAGGGCGTTGCCATGACCAGCGCCCTGATCCGCACCATCCACGTCGGTTGCCGCCAGCTCGGGATCGACGCAGAAACCCGGCAGGATCTGCAGTTGCGCCTGGTGGGCAAGGCCAGTCTTTCGGAGATGTCCGACGATGAGCGGAAGCGCATCCTGGATGAACTGAAGGCGCGGGGGTTCCGGCCATCTTCGGGCAAGCGCCCCAAGGCGCCGCGCGCGGATCTGCGGCTGGTTCATGTGCTCTGGGCGAAACTGGGCCATGCGGGCGAGCTGAAGGACCCGACCCGCAAGGGGCTGAACAAGTTCATCCAGAAGAGGTTTGGCGAGGCCTGGGGCTTTGTCCCGGCCGACATCGACGGCCTGCGCGATCACGACAAGATCGACGCGGTGCTGCAGGCGCTGATCCAGTGGGGCAAACGCGCGAAGATCGACTTCGACTGGTCGAGGATCGGAAAATGAAAAAGCCGCGCCACAGGGTCACCGACCATGCCGTCTTGCGCTACCTGGAGCGGGTGCAGGGCATCGACATCGAGGCCCTTCGGCGCGAGCTGGGCGCGCGGATCGACGCGGCTTGTGAGGACTTTGAAGGCATGTGCGCCGTCAATATCGAAGGCATCTCGTTTCGCCGGAGCCAGAACGGCATTGTCACCACTTGCTTCGAGCAGAACCGCCCCGACAAGGGTCACAGCGGCCCGCCCCGGAAACGCGACATCGAATGACCGACCCGGTGGCATATCCCCGCCACCCGGCGCACCTGGACCCCTATATCGAGGTCCTGGGGCCGCGCATGGCCGTCAGCTTCCTGGTCATGTTTGGCGGCTCGCCTCTTTATTTTCCCGACGATCCCCGGGGCCGCAGTGCGGCCGAGCAGCTGATCGGAGCCGACAAGCTGCGGGCGCTGGGGGCGCGCATGCGCTCAAACCTGACCGAGATCCCGATGCCCAAGAACTGGCTGATCCGCGCACTGCATGCGGAGGGGCTGACCGTCGGGCAGATATGCCGTGCCCTTAAGACCAGCAGCACCAACGTCAAGCGCACCCTGCGCGAGGCAGGGGCCAGCAAGCCCCCTTCCGATCCCGATCAGCTGTCGCTGTTCTGACAACCTTCCCAATGTAGACACCGGTTTCAACCCGGCATTCTGACCCCGTTCAACGGGGGTGTCAGATGTCCACGAAACATGACGTGCGCCGGATGGCCGAGGAGATCGTCGCGCGAGAAGGCGGGTTCGTGAACGATCCCGACGATCCGGGCGGCGCGACCAAATACGGCGTCACCATCCACACGCTGCGCAATATCCCCTGGGGGGATCTGGACGGTGACGGCGACATCGACGTGATGGACGTGCGCGCGCTCTCGCAAGAGCATGCCGTCACGATCTTCGAGGAGCGCTACTTCTTCGGGCCGCGCATCGACGAGTTGCCCGAGGCCCTGCGGGCCACCGTCTTCGACATGTATGTCAACGCGGGCGCGAACGCCGTGAAAATCCTGCAGCGCTTGCTGTGCGAAATGGCGCCGCCCGAGATCGCCATCGATGGCGTCATCGGCCCGCAGACCATCGCCGCCGCGAACCGGGCATGGGAGCGGGCCGGGGAGCACCTGGTGGATGCCTACGGGATCGAGCGGCGCAATTTCTATTTCCGGATCGCTGACCGCCGCCCAGCAAGCCGCAAGTACGCCCGCACTCGCGCGGGCGGCAAGGGTGGCTGGATCAAGCGCGCCGAGGAGTTCATCTCGCCTGAGTACCACATGACCGATGCGCAGTTTCAGGCGCGGGTGGCGGTATGGGGCTGATCCAGCAACTCCTCACCACGCTCTTCGGTGGTGACCGGAACGCGGTGCGAGAGATGGCCGAGGTGTTCCGCGTCAACGCTGAGGCGGCATCGAAACGCGGCCATGACCTGGACAGCGCGGCGCTGGACCAGTTCGCGGCCGAGTTCTGCCGCCGGACACGCCGCACCTGGTGGGACAGCCTGATCGACGGCCTCAATCGCCTACCGCGTCCGTTGCTGGCGCTCTGGGCGCTCTGGGTGCTGGTCTGGACCCCCTATGATCCGGTCTTCATGGCGCAGGTCTTTGCCGCCTGGGCCGTGATCCCGCAGAGCGTCTGGGCTGTGATCCTGGTGATCGTCACCTTCTTCTTCGGTGGGCGCCAGCAGGTGAAGGGCCTCGACTTCCAGCGCGACGTGGCGGGTCTCCTGACCCAGACGCAAGCCGTCCTGAAGAGCCGCGACAGCCTGCGCGCCCTCGATGCCGGCGAGACGCCCCAAGCCTCCGCTCCCGTGCTTTCCGACAATCCCGCCCTCGATGCCTGGCGGGCGTCGAAGTGATCCAGAAAGGACCCGCCTTGTGACTGCCACCGATCTACTCGACATGTCCCTGAAGGCCATCCCGATCCTGCTTTCACTCACCGCCATGATCGTGGCGGTGATCCGCACCCGGCGGTCCGAGGTCGATGAACGGTTCAAGGCCGGGTCCGACCGTATGGACCGGCACGAGGGCCGGATCGCGCGCGTCGAGCAAACCATCAGCGGCATGCCCTCCAAGGATGATGTCCACAGCATCCAGCTGAGCATCGCCGAGATGAGCGGGTCGCTGAACCGGATGGAGGCCGTGATCGGGGGCAATGCGCAGATCATGCAGCGGCTCGAAACCATCGTCAGCCGCCACGAGGACCACCTTTTGAACGACAGGAACCGGCCATGAGCTACGCCGAAGAACTGCAGCAACACGCCCGCCTGGCGATCCTGCGGATGCTGGAGGACGCGCCGCGCTACACCTCCAACGTCTCGATCATGACCGATCTCCTGCCGCGCTTCGGGATCACCTATTCGCGCGACCAGGTGGTGACCGAGCTGAGCTGGCTGGCCGAACAGGGCATGTTGACCACCGAGGAGCTGGCGGGCGGGTTCATCGTTGCCACGGCCACCACGCGCGGCGTCGAGATCGCCCAGGGCATCGCCAAGCATCCCGGCATCCAGCGTCCCCGGCCGGGGAGCTGACATGCCGCCGCCAAAGAAGCTGGACCTGATCCCGGAGGAGCTGCGCCGCTGGCTGGCCGAGGAGCTGCGCGACCGGGGCTTCGCCGACATCGTCGATGTCACCGAGGCGCTGAATTTCCGTCTGCAGGAGGCCGGGCTTGAACTGTCGGTCGGCAAGACGGCCGTGGGCGATTTCTCGAAGGCGCTGAAGGATCAGCGTGAGGCCTTCGCGATCGCCGAGACCCTGCTGTCGGACCTGGACATCGAGGCCGAGGGCGAGCTGCACAAGGTGCTGATGCAGATGATCGCCACCAGCGCGGTGCATCTGATCCGGGAGGTGCGTGACAAAGGCGAGAACCTCGACCCGAAAGAGCTGATGAGCCTTGGCCGAATGCTGAAGGACCTCATGAGTAGCTCGGGCATGCGCGAGAAGCTGCTGGCGGACGAACGCTCCCGCGTCGCGCGAGAGGCACGCGAAGCGGCCCAGGCGGAAATGGACGAGGCGCTGGAGGCCACGGCCACCGAGGCCGGGCTCTCGGCCGAAATGCTCGACCGGCTGCGCAGGGGCGTGCTGGGGCTGCGGACATGAATCGGTCGCGTGAACAGATCGACGCGATCCTGCTGGTTGGCGACTACCACTGGCGCAGGGGGTCGAAGTGGCGTGCCGCGCTGGCCTGGTGCCTTGGCCGCCGCGAGGTTTTTGTCACCCATCTGGGCGATGTTGCCAAGGTGAGCTGGTGGCGGGGCGAACCATACCTGGTCACACTCAAGGAGGCGTCATGACCGAGCCACTGCGCGCCATTGTCCTCACCGACCGGCGAGAACATCGCCGCAGAGCTGATTGCGGCTCAATCTGGATCGCGCCTTGCGAGGAAGGCGAGGAGGCCGCGCTCTGGTTCGTCTGCCCTTGCGGGTGCGGCCAGATCAGCCGGATCACGGTCGGCCACCGGCACAAGCCCAAGGCGCATGGCGCGACCTGGCGTTGGAACGGCTCGCGCACTGAGCCGTCCCTGCACCCCTCGGTCAACGTCCACCGCAACGAGACCTGCGTTGGCTGGCACGGCTGGCTGCGGGATGGCTACTGGGAGGTGGCGTAATGCCATACCGTGGGCTCGGCGAAGGAACTTTGGTTCGGAAAGGCGCTCTTGCACAGCGGACATTTCAAATCGATTGCTTTCCAACTCCCCTGCAGAGGAATGAGCTCACGAGTGCGGTTGGCGCAGATTGGGCAAATGACCTCCCAATCTTCATCCACTCGAAGGTCTTCCCGCAAGCGGAGAACACGACCTCCTTGTGGAAGCGTGAATGGCGCGTAGTTGGACAATTTTTCTCGTGTTTCATCTTCACGTTGGAAATGAAGCTGCAAAGCTTGAAGCTTTGTAACGACTTCCAAATTAGCCATCCTCGCTTGCATCAGTTGTTCTGCGAGTTCGCCAACGAGAGCTTGAAGTTCCGTGTCGCTGGCGTTTTGGGACCCGTCAGAAAAGAGCTTCTTGACGCGCTGTGCTACGTCAAGAGCGCCCCTGAGTGTCTTGGTGCTCTGGCCCGCTACTTCGATAGCTTCGCCGATTTGTTGTGGGTCGAATTCCATTCACGTCTCCAATCTTTGGAATCAATTGTTCGGAGCATGGGAGCCTTCTGGTACCTGGACAAGGCCCGCGCCGCATGACCCAGCCCGTCCTCTCCCGCAATTCCGAGGAGCTCCCCACCGACCTGCCGCGCGGCGGGGACATCCCGGCGGATCTCGACCCGCTCGCCGAGGGCATCCTCATGGAGCACCAGAAGACCTGGCTGGAAGACCAGTCGGATCTGAAGGTCTGCGAAAAGGGACGCCGGACGGGGATCACCTTTGCCGAGATGCTGGGCTGCACCCTGGTTGCCGCCGGGTCGCGTTCGGCCGGCGGGCAGAACTGCTTCTACATCGGCGATACCAAGGACAAGGGCCGCGAGGCCATCGGCTACGTCGCGCACTTCGCCAAGGTGGTGGCTGGCGAGCTGGGGCAGGTCGAGGAGTTCCTCTTCGAGGACCAGCAGCCCGACGGCACGACGAAGCAGATCGCCGCCTACCGTGTCCGCTTCGCCTCCGGTTTCCGGGTCGAGGCCCTGTCGTCGAACCCTGCCAACATCCGCGGCCTTCAGGGCACCGTGGTGATCGACGAGGCGGCGTTCCACCGCGACGTGCGCGAGGTCATCGACGCGGTGAACGCCCTGCTGATCTGGGGCGGCAAGGTACGGGTGATCTCCACCCACAACGGGCATCTGAACCCGTTCAACGAACTGATCCGCGAGGCACGGGCAGGCAAGAACGGCTTCCACGTTCACAAGTACACTTTCGGCGACGCGGTGTTGAACGGCCTCTTCAAGCGGGTCTGCCTGATGATGGGCGAGACGTGGTCGCAGAAGGCTCAGGACGCCTGGGAAGCGAAGATCCGCAGCTCCTACGGCGCGCGCGACGCCGCGATGAAGCAGGAGCTCGACGCGATCCCCTCGGAGATGGCCGGCGCCGCGCTGACCCGGGTGCAGATCGAGGCCTGCCTTGTGGAGGGCGTGCCATTCGAACGCTGGCACCAGCCGGACGCCTTCAAGAACGCGCCGGAGGAACAGCGCAAGGCCGAGACCCTGGCCTGGTGTGAGGAACACCTGAAGCCAGCTCTCGACGGCCTGGACCCCAAGCGCCGCCACAACCTGGGCGAGGACTTTGCCCGCACCGGCGACGCGACCGACATCGTGATCCTGGAAGAGGGGGAGGACCTGCGCCAGCGCTGCAGGCTGATCGTCGAGATGCGCAACATCCCCTTCGGCCAGCAGAAGCAGGTCTTCTTCTACATCGCCGACCGTTTGCCCCGCTTCATGAAGGGGGCCGTCGACAAGACCGGCAACGGCGCCTACCTCGCCGAGGAGGCTGCCATGCGCTACGGCAGCCGGATCGAGGAGGTGAACTTCAGCCGCGAATGGTACGCTGCGGAGATGCCCTCCTACATCGAGGCTTTCACTGACCGCACCATCGAACTGCCCAGGCACGCCGACGTTCTGGCCGATCACCAGGCGCTGCAGTTCGTCGACGGGATCATCCGCGTGCCGCGCGATTTCCGCTTCAAGGGATCGGACGGGCTGGATCGTCACGGCGACAGCGCAGTGGCCGGGGCGCTTGCCTGGTACGCCAGCCGGCAGACCGGCACCGAGATCGCCTACCAGCCGGTGACAGAACGCCGGGACGGTCCCGACGACAGGGACAATGACCGGCCCTGGTGGCGCCAGCCGCTGGGCGCGCGCCTGCGCGGTGGCGTTTTTTGACAAGGAGTGACCAATGACCCAACTGGTCGATCAATGGGGCCGCCCAGTCCGTAAGCGCGAGCTGACGCGCGAAGTGGCAGGCCCCTCCCTGACAGGCGTGCGCTCGCCGCTCACGGGCTATCCCGGCGACGGGCTCGATCCGCGCCGCTTGGCGAACATCCTGCGCGAGGCGGACGAAGGGCATCCCGAACGCCAACTGGAGCTGGCCGAGGCGATGGAGGAGCGCGACCTGCACTATGTTGGAGTGCTGGGGACGCGAAAGCGCTCCGTCACGCAGCTCGACATCACGGTCGAGGACGCCAGTTCGGACGCGACGGACAAGCGGATTGCCGAGGAACTGCGCACCTGGCTCCTGCGCGACGAGCTGGGGGAGGAACTATTCGACATCCTGGATGCCATCGGCAAGGGCTACAGCTTCACCGAGATCATGTGGGACAACTCGATGGGGCAGTGGCAGCCGTCCTACCTGGAGCAACGGGATCCGCGATGGTTCCGCTTCGACCAGGGCGATCTGCGCACCCCCATGCTGATCGGCGAGAACGGCCAGGACGAACCTCTGCCCGCCTACAAGTTCATTCATCCCCGCATCCGGGCAAAGAGCGGGATCACGCCCCGGTCTGGGATTTGCCGGGCCGTGACCTGGGCCTATCTCTTCAAGATGTACACCCTGCGGGACTGGGCGATCTTCACCCAGACCTACGGTCAGCCCCTGCGCGTGGGCAGATATCCGGTGGGAGCCTCCGAGGATGACCGGAACACGCTGTTCCGGGCTGTGGCGAACATCGCCGGCGATTGCGCCGCGATCATGCCCGAGGGCATGGAGATCGAGTTCGTGGAAACCGGCAATGTCGGCGCTTCTGTGGATCTCTACGAGAGCCGGGCCGACTGGCTGGACAAGCAGGTCTCGAAGGCCGTCCTGGGCCAGACCGCGACCACCGACGCCGAGGTCGGCGGGCTGGGGTCCGGCAAAGAGCACCGCATGGTGCAGGAGGACATCGAGCGGGCGGATGCCAAGGCGCTCTCCGGGGCGCTCAACCGCGACCTCGTGCGGCCTTGGGTGGATCTGAACTATCCCGGGCATGGCCGATACCCCCGGATCGTCATCGCCCGCCCCGAGGCCGAGGACCTGGTCAAGTGGATGCAGACCGTGGGCGCGGCAGTGGACCGCGGGCTGGCCGTCTCGGAGGACGATGTCTATTCCAAGCTCGGCCTGCGACGGCCCGCTGAGGGGGCCAAAATCCTGCGTCCCGGGGGGCAGAATGCGCCGCAGGTGCCCGGTCAGCCGGGGGCGGGGGACAGAACCCCTCCTGAGAGCGCCGTTAAATACCCATTTAATACCCTCGCCGCTCTTTCGGCGACGGAGGCCCGTGACGAGACGAAAGACCCCTCAGCGGGCGACACAGCGCCTCTCGACATTGCGGTCGATCGACTGACCGAGGAGGCCGCGCCCGAGATCGAGGTGATGCTGGGGCAGATCGAGGCGATGATGGGCTCGGCCGAGAGTCTGGAGGAGCTCCGCGAGATGCTGCTCGGGGCGTACCCCTCGGTGTCGCAGGGTGCCCTGGCAAAGGTCCTGGCGCAGGCGTTCATCGCGGGTGACCTGGCAGGGCGCCTGATGGCCGGGGACGATGATGGCTGATCTCGCCGCGAGCTTTCGGAAGCCGTTCAAGGAACAGGTGGCGGCCTTCCGGCTGCGCCTGGGCAAGCAGGTGCCCACGGCCAAGTGGGACGATCTGTGGAAGGCGCAGCACGACCGCGCCTTCATGGTGGCCGGTGCTGCTAAGGCGGATCTGCTGGCGGACCTTGCCAAGGCCGTCGAGAAGTCCATCGCCGAGGGCACCAGCCTGGAAGAATTCCGGCGTGACTTCCGGCAGATCGTCGAGCGGCGCGGCTGGCATGGTTGGACCGGGGAGGGCACGAAGAAGGGCGAGGCCTGGCGCACCCGGATCATCTACCAGACGAACATGCGCACCAGCTACGCAGCCGGGCGGCACGCCCAGCTGGTCGAGGGCGGGTTCAAATACTGGGTCTATCGCCACGGCGGTGCGCTGGAACCACGCGAGCAGCACCTTGCCTGGGACGGGTTGATCCTGCCGGCGGATCACCCGTTCTGGGCCACGCACTATCCCCCGAACGGCTGGGGCTGCAGCTGCTATGTTGTAGGCGCCCGCTCGTTGCGGCAGGCGATACGCCTCGGGGGCAACCCAAAGGTCACGCTGCCCGAGAACTGGAGGGATCTGAACCAGAAGACCGGCGAGCCGGATGGGATCGATCGAGGCTGGGGCTACGCGCCGGGCGGCAGCGTGGTCGACGAGCTGCGCAAGCAGATCCGGCGCAAGGCCAATGCCCTGCCCGAGGGATTGTCCACGGCGCTGACCAAAGATGCCGCCGACCCGCCGTCGCCATCCGTGCCGCCTCTGCGACCGGCGACGTCCCTGAAGGATGCGGCGGTGCTGGTGGTGGAAAGCGGGCTGGCCGAGAAACAGGTTTCTTGGCCGGGGAAGGTGAAGCTCGATGCGGTCAACGAGGTGATGCAAACGCTCTGGGAGCTGAAAAACCGCTTCGATATGGTACCGTTGCAGGCCGTGGGCTCCGCGAAGGTCATAGCCACGGCAACCGGAGGAAGGCTCAAGCCTTCGCCGAACGCCAGTGCTTGGTACGCTCCCGGATACAAGGTCATGGGCTGGAACAGGGTCGGGCTGTCCAGGGAACCCTGGTATGCGCCCGAGGCACAAGCCAAGAGACTGGAGGCCTGGGCAACGGCGCATGCGAAGGCGGTTTCGAACCTGCCGGATGGTCCGGCCCGCCGCGCGGCCGAACGCGCAACATGGCAGCACACAGTGGTGATCGGGGGCGACGACTATCCACGCTCCGTGGCCATTCACGAGACCGGTCACCAGTTCCACTTTTCCCATTGGGAGGCGGTGAACGCAGCGATTGAAGGCTGGGATCGCGAGGGGTGGAACTTCGCGGTTTCGATCTACGGGTCGACAAACTTCAAGGAGTTTGTCGCTGAGAGCTTCGTGCTGTATATGTTGGGGCCGGAGCATCACGCCCGGATCAAGCCCGAGCTGCTCGCTCTGTTCAAGGCAAGGGACCGCCAGAATGTCTGACGTCACGCAGCAGATCATGGACCTGATCAACGCGGAGCCACTGCCGGCAGATGCGGAGGATCGCTTGTCAGTGCTGATCGAGCAGTTGCCGGAGGAAGACCGGGACATGGCACGCGCTACCTGGTCGGAGGCGCTGTTCACGGCGCGGCAGTCCGCAGGTTTCGATCCCGCCGCACCAACGGTCGAACTGGATCTCTGAGCCGGCATGATCACCGTCGATGTCACCACGGACACGCTGCGCCCCGCCCTGGCCGAGGCGGAACAGGCGCTTTCCGACCTGACGCCGCTCCTTCAGGACATCGGCGAATTGATGGTCGAGCGGACGAAGGGCAATTTCAAGACTGGCACAGCGCCGGACGGCACGGCCTGGGCACCGCGTAGCCAGACAACGCTGGACGCCTATGCCGCGCGGGGCGACACGCCGAAAGGTGGCCCGCTGGTCGGGGTGACACGCGCCCTTTCGACCACGATTGCCTATGAGGTTGCGCCGGGGCACGTCGACTGGGGATCAAACATGATCTACGCCGCCGTGATGCAGTTCGGCGCGGCCCGGGGGCAGTTCGGTGCGCGCATCGGCAAGGATAAGAACGGCCGCGACTACTTCATGACGATCCCCTGGGGCGACATTCCGGCCCGGCCTTTCGTAGGCATCGGTCCCGAGGATGAGACGGCTCTCCTGGAGACCATTGAAGAGTATCTTCAAGACCTGGTCGAAGACTGATCTTCCGCGCAACCTTCCCAATGTAGCGGGGGCGTGTTGGCGGGCATTTTGCCCTCATGAACACGCGTCCCGATATCTCGTCCTTCGAGGCGGTGGCCCTTTCGCTGGAAGGCGAGGCCCCGCCCGACTGGATCCAGCTCCTGCCCGCGCCGGGCAAGAAGTTCCGCTCGATCGATGGGCGGGGCCCCTGGTTCTACGACAGCGCCGAGGAGCTGATTGCAGCCAGCACCGCCTCCGGTGAGCGGATCTTCATCGACGTGAACCACGCCACCACGCGCTCCGCCCCGAAGGGTGGCGATGCGCCGGCGGTGGGCTGGATCGAGGAGCTTCAGGGCCGTCCGGACGGTATCTGGGGCCGTGTGACCTGGAACAGCAAGGGCGCCGAGCTGATGGCGGACCGCGCCTATCACGGCATCTCGCCGGTGATGTCCTTCAACAAGGCCACCGGCAAGGTGGCGCGGATCTTCCACGCCTCCCTGACCAATACCCCCGCCCTGGGTGGGGCCATCGCATCCCTTTCCGAGGAGACAGACGACATGAACATGGCCGCAATCGCGAAGGCTCTGGGCCTCGCGGAAGATGCCGGTGAGGACGCGATCCTCGCCGCCATCTCGAAGCTGAAGAAGGGCGCGGAGAAGCCCGCCGAGCTCTCCACCCTGGCGCTTGCGCTGGGGGCCGAGGAGGGCGCCAGTGTGGCGGAACTGACCGTCCTGGCCAAGGCGGCCGTGGCGAATGCCGGCGACGCCGACGAGGTGGCCGAACTGACCCAGCAGCTGGGCGATCTGCGCGCCGAGCGGTGGCTGGACCAGAAGGTGGCCGAAGGTCGCGCCATCGATGCGGAGCTGCGCGCGGAACTGTCGGCGCTCTGGATCGACAATCCCGAGCGCGCGGAGAAGCTGGTTAGCCGGCTGCCCAAGCTCTCGCGGACCCACACCGCCAATCCCGCCCCGAAGGGCGAGGCGATCACCGAACTGAGCGCCGACCAGAAGGTGGTCGCTGACCAGCTCGGGGTGTCCCACGAGGACTTTCTTGCGCAGCTGAAGGCTGACGCGGGCGAAGAGGAGGCAGCCTGATGGCCGCACTGACCGCAGACCGCAACACACCCCGTTTCGAGGGTGACATCCGCCAGGGCGATGTTGCCGCCTCGACCCTGATCTATGCCGGCGCGCTGGTGATGCGGGATGCCTCGGGCAACCTGGTCGAGGGCCAAACCGCCACGGGCATGGTCGGCGCAGGCCGCGCCGAAGAGCGGATCGACAACTCCGCAGGATCGGCGGGTGACCTGACCTGCGATTACCGCCCCGGCATCTACCGCTTCGCCAACTCGGCGGCGGCGGACGAGATCACCAAGGCCGAGATCGGCGACGTCTGCTACGCCGTCGACGATCAGACCGTTGCCAAGACCGATGGCACCTCCACGCGCTCGCCCGCCGGGCTGATCGAAGGTGTCGACGCCAACGGGGTCTGGGTCCGCCTGGACGAGGCCCTGACCGCCGCAGCCGCGGCCTGAGAGGAGACCTGACATGCTCATCAATGCCGCAAACCTGAACAGCCTTCGCGTCGGGTTCTCCGGGGCCTTCAAGAACGGCCTGGGCATGGCGCCCAGCCAGTGGAGCAGCGTCGCGACCGAGGTTCGTTCCTCGCAGACCAGCCAGAAATACGGCTGGCTGGGCCAGATGCCGAACGTCCGCGAGTGGATCGGGCCGCGCGCCGTCCAGAACCTCGAACAGCACGATTACTCCATCGAGGAGAAGGGCTTCGAGCTGACGGTCGGGGTCAAGCGCCGCCATGTCGAGACCGACAACCTCGGGATCTACGCGCCCATGTTCACCGAGATGGGGCGCGCCACCGGGGCCAAGAAGGACCAGCTGATCTATTCCCTGCTGAAGGCCGGGTTCACCACAGAGTGCTACGATGGCCAGAACTTCTTCGATACCGACCACCCGGTGAAGGACGAGAATGGCGACGATATCTCCGTTGCCAACACCGACGGCGGCTCCGGCACGCCCTGGTTCCTGCTGGATACCTCGCGCGCGCTCAAGCCGCTGATCCTGCAGATCGGCAAGGAATTCAAGTTCGTTTCCAAGGACCGCGAACAGGACGACAACGTTTTCGACAACGCTGAGTTCGTCTACGGCGCCGACGGCTACATGAACGCGGGTTTCGGCTTCTGGCAGATGGCCTGGGGGTCCAAGCAGACCCTGAATGCCGCCAATTACGCAACGGCGCGCGCCGCGCTCTCGGGCATGAAGGGCGACTACGGCCGCCCGCTGGGCCTGATGCCGAACCTGCTGGTGGTGCCGCCCTCGCTGGAAAGCGCGGGCCGCAAGATCCTCAACTCCGAGTACGCCTCGGGTGGCGAGACCAACGAGTGGAAAGGCACCGCCGAACTGCTCGTCGTGCCCTGGCTGGCGTGAGGGGTGAGGCATGACCCGCGAGGAGCTTGACGCGCGCGCCGACGAACTCGGGATCAACACCAACTCGCGCTGGAAGGACGAAACGGTGGCCGAGAAGATCGCCGAGGCAGAGGCGGCGCTGGAGGCGAAGGATACCACGCCGGGAGGGGCCTTCGACGGCTCCGGGCCGGTGCAGGGGGCGGGCGAAGGCGCCGCCCCCATCAAATCCTCCGACCCGGAGCAGCCGCCCGAAGGCGTGCTGACCGTCGTCGGCCCCAAGAAGGGCCGCAGGCGCATCAATCGACACTTTACCCCCGAGCCGGTGAAGATCCCCCTTGCCGAGCTGAGCGATGACGAGATCGCCATGCTGGCCGATGATCCGAAACTTACCCTGTCCGGTCTGCCTCAAGACTGACACCGCGCGCCGTGCCGGAGGGGGCGCGGCGGGCCACTTTCCCGGCGGTTGCGCCCCCGCGCCGCCGGGGCTTTCCACCCCTGTTGAACGGTCCTTCACATGCCCTACTGCACCCAGCCAGATCTCGAAGAGCGCTACGGCACCCAGCTGCTGATCGACCTGACCGACCGGGGCGAGCTGGCCACGGGAACCATCGACACCGACACCGTAACCCGCGCGATCTCCGAGGCGGACGCGCTGATCGACGGCTACGTCAAGGGCCGCTACACGCTGCCCTTCGCTGTGACGCCCGACCCGATCCCCAAGATCAGCCGTGAGATCGCGATCTACACGCTGCATGTCTACGAGCCGAACGAGAAGATCGTCCGCGACTATCAACAGGCCATCAAGACGCTGCAGGAGATCGCCAAGGGCAACGTGATCCTGGACGCCGACGGCGTGACCCCCGCGGAGACCGGGGCAGGCGGCGTACGCGTCAACGATCGCGAGCGGCCGTTCACGGCCGAGAACCTCAAGGGCTTCATCTGATGCTGTCCGAGGTCAAGGCACGCCTTGAGGCGCAGGTTCCAGAGCTGGACGGCCGGGTCGGTCTCGCCGCCGAGTTCACCGCCATCCTGAAGGACGGCCGTGTTCCGAGCGGCGGCGTGAACGCCTATGTCCTGCCCGGCACGACCACGGGCGTGCCCGCCCAGACGATGGGCGCCGGTCTCTTCATCCAGCCGGTGCGGCGCGGCGTCTCCATCGCCACCTTTGTGCAGTCGACCGACGCGCGCGGCCAGCGCGCCCTGGGCCGCCTCGATGACTTCCTGGCCGACATTCAGAGCGCAATCTGCGGCTGGGCGCCGGGGGGCGAGGTCGGCGTTTTCGAACTCTCTGCCGAGCGCCCGGCACCCTCGCAACGTGGACTGATGGCCTTTGTCACCGAGTTCCGCATCAACGACCAGCTGAGGATCACCACATGACCAGGCTCCCGCAGTCCGGAGGCAGCTTCACCCGCACCGAGAAGGGCGCGCTGAAGCAGACCGTCAAGCCTCCGAAACCCGCGCCACGTCCCAAGCCCGAACCGGCAGAGCCTGCAAAGAAGGAGGCCTGATCCATGCCGATGTACTTCCGCAAAAAGGTCATTCTGGCCAAGATCGAGACCACCTACGGCACCGATGCGGCCCCCACGGGCGCGGCCAATGCCATCCTCGCCTCCGAGATCAGTATCCAGCCGATGCAGGGCGCCGATGCCGACCGGGGCCATGACACGCCTTACCTCGGCGCCAATGCCACGATCCCCTATGATCTGCATGCCGTGATGAGCTTCAAGGTCGAACTGGAGCCTTCGGGCACCGCGGGGACTGTCCCCGCCTGGGGACCGCTCATCCGCGCCTGCGGCTGTGCCGAGACGGTGACCCCCGGCACCTCGGTGGTCTACAACCCCGTCTCGGACAGTTTCGAGAGTGCCACATTCTACCTGCACATCGATGGGCATCTGTTCACCCTGACCGGGGCGCGCGGAAACTGCGACATCACCATCAACGCCAGTGGCATCCCGGTGCTGGAGTTCAACTTCACCGGCCTCTGGACCAAGCCCGCCGCCGGCACGCTGCCCACGCCCGACTACAGCGCCTGGCAGAAGCCCCGCGTCGCGTCGAACACCGCCACGCCGCTCTTCACCATCGACAGCGAGGAAATGGTGATGCGCAGCTTCAAGCTGGGACTGGGCAACCAGGTGGAGGGGCGGTTCCTGGTCGGCGCCGAGGAGATCGTGATCGTCGACCGGTCCGACATGATCGAATGCCAGGTCGAGGCGGTGGCCGTTGCGACGCTCGATCCCTGGGCGCTGGCCCGCGACCAGACTTCCGTCGCGGTGGCCCTGACCCACGGCACCGGCGCCGGCCGCATCGCGGCGCTCTCGGCGCCGACCTGCCAGATGCAGCGCCCCGGCAACCCGACCGAGGCTCAGGGCATCATGGAATGGCCGCTCAACCTGGTCCCGTTGCCCGGTTTGGGCAACGACCAATGGACCCTCACCCTGACCTGACGGAGACCCCCAATGGCATTTCGCATCGCTGAAGAGCGTGTGTTCACCCGCACCGTCCAGACCGCCGATGGACAGGACTTTCGCGCCGAGTTCGTCATTCTGCCCGACGACGAGATGGGCGAGGTCAGCGCGGAGGGCGTCGAGGGCGAGAAGGCCGTCATGCGCAAAATCGTGCGGCGCCTCGATGACATCGAGGGCGAGGACAAGAAACCGATCCTGTATTCACCCGAACTGCTGGAACGGGTGATCGGCTTTGCCGACCTGCGGATCGCGCTCCTGCGTGCCTACAACGAAGGTCGGATCGAGGCCCGCCGGGGAAACTGAAATGGGCCGGGCGCGCGCTGATCGAGGGGCATTTCTCGGACCAGTCCGGCCCGGCCCGACAGATCGACCAGGACGCGGCGTTCTGGGGCATCCCGCCCGAACTCTTGCGGACAAAGGATGCACAGGAGGCGCTCTGGCCCGAGCATGTCGCCGCGCTGGAGGCCTTTGCCGTGGTCAGCGGCCAGTGGCGGATCGAGCCGCGCTTCGGTGCCGCGACCCGCTGGCTGGGTCTGGACTACACCGCCGCGGAGGCCGGGCTACGCCTGGCCGGGATCGATGTGACGCCCGACCTCTGGGCGGACATCCGGCAGATCGAGCAGGGCGCCAAAGAGGCCTTGAACCGGGATTGAATGGGGGGTGACATGACGCTGAACATGCATGCGCGCCTCACGGCCGATGGCAAACAGGCGCAGGCGGAAATCGGCAAAACCGCGCAGGCGGCGGGCCATCTCGGCGACGAGATCGAGGAAGTCGGCCGCAAGGCCCCGCGCGCGAACCAGGCGACCTCGGCCTTTGCCGGCGGTGGTTTGCGCCAGATGTCCATGCAGTTCAGCCAAGTCGCCCAGCAGGGCGCGGTGACGGGGAATTACCTGCAAGCCCTCGCGGTCCAGGCTCCTGACCTTGCGCTTGGCTTCGGCACCGTTGGCATTGCTGTTGGCGCACTTGTCCCGATCCTCTTCGGACTGTCGCAAGGTCTGTTCGATGTGGGGGAAGAGGCAGAGGATCTCACTGACCAGCTGGACGCGCTGGAGGCTGCGGTCAAGAAGTTCCAGAACGCATCCCGTGATGGCGCCCTTGGTCTCACCGATCTGCGCGACGAATACGGTGCTCTGACCGATGAGGCGCAGGCTTTCTTCGAGATCCAGCGCGAATTGGCCAGGATCAGTGCGCAGCAAGCTTTCGGCGCGGCGATGGGCGGGCTGGCTGACGCCTTCAGCCTGGGCAGCGCCCTCGGTCTCAGCCCTCGGCAGGTGGCTGACCAGGCAAAGGCCTTGCGCGATGCGCAGGCCGAACTGGACAGGTTGAACGCGGGGGTCGGCGAGTTCTCCGACAAGCAGATGGTGGCCGCAATCCGGCGCACAAAGGAGCTTCGCAAGGAGATCCGCGACTTGCGCGATGTTGGCCGGGCCATCGACCAGCTCGCTGAAAAGTTCAACATCTCGGCTGAAGCGGCCACTGAGTTCGCCAAACTGTTGTCAGAGGTCGATGCCGCAAAAGGTCCCGAGGAACAGGCCGCCGCCGCGCAGAAGCTCGCTCAGCATCTTTACGATGCCACGGATGGTCTGAAGGGCGCCGACAAGGAGACGATCTCACTCTACCAGAACCTGCTGGATGTCGTGAAATCGGGTCTGGATTTTGCCTCTCTAGACCTGTCGTCGGGTGTCGGAGCCGCTGCCGATGAGGCCGCTCGCCTGGCTGACAACCTGGCACGCGCGTCACTTGCGGACACGATGGCCCGGAACATGGCCGGTGCCGCCGCTGCTGATGCAGCCCGACGCTTCAACGAGAACCTCCCCAAGGGGATGACGACCGGCACCGGGATCACCTTGCTGGACCTGGAGTATGGCGACTGGACGCCACCGGGCGGCCCGCCCCGGGAGCCAAGGCGATCCAGCGGGGGCGGGCGCTCCGCCAAAACCGAACGCAACGCCGTCCGCGACCTGATCGCGGCTAAACAAGAGGAACTGGACCTGCTGCGGGAGAGCGATCCGATCCAGCAGGAGATGATCCGGCTGCGCGAGGATCTGACCGGTGCGACGGAGGGCGAGATCCGGGCTGTGGCTGGCCTGATCACCAAGATCCAGGCGGAAGAACTGGCCAAGGCCCAGGCTGCAGAAACCTCAGAGTTCTTCCGCACCAGCATGTCGGATTTGATCCCTGACCTGGTGCGTGGCGGTGACGATGCGGCTTCGGCCTGGCAGCGGTTCGGCCGGGCGCTGGAAGACGCTGCCTGGCAGGCGCTACTGCTGGGTGAAGGCCCGCTGATGGGGCTGGTCAATACGCTCTTCGGGATCTCGGGCGGCGGCGGCGGTGGGCTGCTGGGATGGATCGGCGGGCTGTTCGGCTTTGCCGAAGGCGGCAGCCACGAAGCGGCTGGAATGCACTACGGGCTGGGCGGACCGAAGTCCGACAGGATCCCGATCATGACTTCCGCCGGCGAGTTCACCGTCAACGCGAAGGCTACGCAGAAGCACCGCCCGTTGCTGGAGGCAATCAACGCCGGCGCGCCGATCCCGGGTTTCGCGGAGGGCGGCGCGCATGGTGGTGGCAGCTACAGCCCGGCACCGGTCGAGGTGCAATTCGAGCTGATCGACCAGACGGAGCGGGGCTTGAAGATAGAACGCCAGGAGCGTGGTGACGGACGTCAGCCCGCCTTCGTCGCTTCCGACATGGTCGATGAGGCTATGAACCTGCCCGGAGGCAAGGCCCGCCGCAGCCTGCGCCGCAAGGGGCTGCGCGATCCGATGGTGCGCACATGACGGTTCCGACATGGCCCTCCGAACTGCCCCGGCCGCTCCGCAGTGCCTACGCCGAGACGCCGCAGGACAACCGCCGCCGCCGCGCCGCCGAACACGGTGTGCCACGCTATGCCCCGCGCTATTCCGCGGTGCCCGCTCTGGTGCAGCTGACCCTGTTGCTCGATCCGGAACAGCAGGGCATCCTCGACCGGTTCTACCGGGCCGACCTGGCCACCGGGACGTTGCCATTCTGGATGCCGGACCCGCGTCGCGACGGATTGCCGTTGCTGGATACAGACGGCACTCCGCTGCTCTTCGAGGACGACACGCCGATCCTGGGCGAGCGCGTGATGCTCTGCCTCTGGGGTGATGAACCCCCTCTTAAAGGCCCCGTTCGCGGGACCTCCGTTGACTATTCCTTTGCCGTCTACGACCTGCCATGAGCCGTTCTGTTTCCATCACAGCCCGCCGCCACGACGAGGCCCTCCACTCCGACCAGGTCGAAGTTCTGCTGATGCAGTTCGAACATGCGGACCTGGAAGCGCCAATCCGGATCTCGTCTGACGCGACCCGTTTGTCGGTTGATCCGCTGCTCTACGGCACGCGGTCGACCTGGAACGGTGCCGACCCTGAGACCGAGCCTTACGAGTTCGCATTCGCCAGCTACCAGATGCCCGGCGACCAGGAGGATGCGCCGGCCGCGGCACGCGTCATTCTCGACCTCTTCGATGATACTCTGGTCAAGAAGTTGCGCTCGACCATCACCCCGGCGACGGCGCACCTGGCCGTGGTCTATGCCGCGTCCCCGGATTCGGTCGAGATCGAGTACCGGGGTCTTGAAGTTCCGGACTTTTCCTATGGTGAGCAGCTCGTAATCACCTCCGCCCGCCGGGCCATCGAGGAGCGGGGCGTGCCCCGCGACCTGATGACCAAGGATCGCTTTCCGGGGCTGTTCCGGTGAGTTGCTGGGCGGTCAAATACCTTGGCATTCCTCAGCAGGATCATGGGCGCACGCGCGATGGCGCCGATTGTTGGGGGCTGGTGCGCCTGGTCTATGCCGGCGAACTGGGGATCGAGCTTCCGAGCTATACCGAGGTCTGTCCGGATCTCGCGGAGCGCGCCGAACTTGGCGCGCTGATCACCGGTGAGCGGGACAAGGGGCCCTGGCGCGAGGTGGACGAAATCGCCGCCTTCGATGTGCTGCTCTTCCGCATCGGCCCGCATGCCACCCATGTGGCCGTCGCCGTCGATGACCGGGATATGCTGCATATACACGGGCACAGTGAGAGCTGCATCGTTCCGATCCGGGAAGCCATGTGGCGCAAGCGCTTGGTGGGAGCCTACCGCTACGCAGGGCCTGCGCCGGTGCGGGTGATCGCTGCACGCGGGATGCTGCCCGACCAGATGCGCCAGAGCTTCGAGCTGGCACCGACGCTGACGATCGCACAGATCGTCGACCAAGTGTTCCCCGGCGCTCCTGAAAGCGTGTTGAGCCGGGTGCGCGTGACGATGGCGAGCGGGTGCGATTGGCATCCCGTGCCGCGGGCCTGGTGGTCCCGCGTCACGCCGCATGCGGGGACTGACGTTGCCCTGCGTCTGGTGCCGGGTGATCCTTTCGGCATCGCAATCAATGCGGCGCTCTGGCTGTCTGCAAACACTGGGCTCGGGACGTTGGCTATCAACGTCCTGGCCTACGGCGGCGCACTGGCGGTCACTGCTCTTGGTGCCGCTGCCCTGACTTCGCTGATCCCTTTGCCGGAAATCCCAGACGGTCCAGGCAACCCGGAAGCGGACTATGCCATTTCGGGATGGCGCAACCAGGCGATCCCCGGCGAGCCAGTCCCGATGCCGATGGGCCGGGTGCGCGTCGCACCGGTCTTTGCCATGCAGCCCTACCAGGAGATTGTCGGTGACGACCAATACGTCCGCGCGCTGTTCCTGTTTGGTTACGGGCGGCTGGACATTTCGGATCTCCGCATCGGCGATACGCCGATCGATGCCTTCGACGCTGTCACCTGGCAAGTGCGCGAAGGGGTAGAGACGGACGATCCGGTTTCGATCACCCCCGTCCAGGTGCTCGAAGAACCGGAGCGCGTCGAATTGGTCTACACTTGGCCGAAAGACGCGCAGGGCAATGACGACAAGAGCGGCAGCCGCCAGGAGCAACCTGTCGTGCGTACCACGGCCGGCAATGCGATCCGGGCCAGCGTGATCTTCAACTTCCCGGGCGGTCTCTACCGGGTCAATGACGATGGCGATCGCAAGGCGCAGAGCGTCACGATCCGCATTCGCCATCGCGAAAAGGGCACCGTCACATGGTTGGATGTCGACACGCTCGAATACCGTGAAGCCAAGGGTGGCGGGTTTTTCCGGCAGTACTCCTGGGGGCTGCCGTCGCGCGGCACCTGGGAGATCGAGGTCACACGGCTCAGTGCCAGCGACGCGGACGCCAAGCGGTCGCGCACGGTGTTTCTCGCAGCCGTGCAGTCCTTCCGGCCGGAGTACCCGATCAACCTGGACCGGATGAATGCGCCGCTGGCGCTCATTTCGCTCAAGATCCGAGCTACGCATCAACTGTCTGGAACACTCGACAATGTAAACGCTCTGGTAGCGCGGTACGCCCCGGAGTGGGATGGCGAGACTTGGAACCAGGCGCTGACCCGTAACCCCGCCTCGGCCTACCTCATGGCGCTGCAGGGACCGGACAACCCCGAGCCGGTTCCGGACGGGGAGATCGACTGGGACGCGCTGGCCGAATGGCATGAATTCTGCGTTGCCAAGGAACTGCACTACGACCGCGACCAACGGCGTTGGGAAAGCCTGTTGGACCGCCTGACGGCCATCGCCGCCGCCGGAAGGGCCAGCCCTTGGCACGATGGCGCCAAGTGGTCGGTGATTTTGGACCGCCAGCCTGCGCGCGAGAGGACCCATATCGCGCCACGCAACAGCCGGAACTTCCAGGGTCAGCGTTCTTTCCTGCGCACGCCGGATGCCATCCGCGTGCGTTTCAAGGACGAAGAGAACGACTATCTCGACGGAGAGATCGTGGTGCCCTGGCCGGGCAAGAGCGCGCCTTTCGACCTGGTCGAGGAGTGGTCGAAACCGGGTAAGACCAATGCCACGGAAATTGCCCGCGAAATCTATCGCGACATGCTGGTGGTCGAGTACCGGCGCGACCGCTGGACCGTCGAACGCGACGGTGCGGTGCGTGTGGAAACGCGCGGCGACTGGGTTTGGCTGACCCATCCCGTCCTGGACAGCGCCCAGGCATCGGCCCGGGTGCTTTCGGTCCAGGACGCGCTCATCATCCTCGACGAGGTGGTGACGATGGAGGAGGGGCGGAATTACGCGATCCGCTTCCTGGACTTCGACGAGACGGACCCGGTCGGGCACTCTGTGCTGAGCGCGGTGCAGACCGTGCCGGGTGAGACGCGGACATTGCATGTCACCGGCGCCGATGTTCCGGAAGCTGGCGCGATCGTCCTTTTTGGACCTGCATCGGACGTGTCCGAGCGAGCGTTGGTTCTGGACATCGAGCCGGGTGAGGATTTCTGGGCGACGGTCACCCTGACCAATGCTGCCCCCGAAATCGATGAACTGACCGATGCCTATGTGCCAACGACCTGGTCTCCCATCGTGGGGCAGATCGTAGACACGGGCGTCGACCCGCTGGCGCCGGTGTTCGCAGGCGTGCAGACCACGGCCGCTGCAGGCGAGTACGGAAGCTCGGCACGGACGCTCCTTGTCAAATTGGCCCAGGCCGCCGACGAAGTCGCCTATGTAGGCTATTACGAACTGGACCACCGGCTACAGGGCGCCGGTTCCTGGACTACGGTCGATGTCTTCACCTTCGCGAGCCTCAGCTACGATCACGACGATGTGGTCGAACTGCGCGCGAGGGCTATCGACTTCGAAGGGGACGTCGGTACCGACACATCGGTAATAACTTTCACGGTCGGGTCCGATACAGCGGCCCTGGCCGCCCCGATCGACCTGGAGAGCGTCACGGTGACGGCGGGCCTGGGTGTTGTCGATATCTCGGTCGTGGTCGGGGATGGGAACACAGCCAGTGTGCAGATCTTCCGCACCGAGGAAGGTGAGACCTTCGATCCCGTCGCGGATGCGCTCGGTGCACCAGAGACGGAAACGGAGGTGGACTTTCTTGGCCAGCCTGTGTCCTCCGGTCAGCCCGTCTCCTACATCGATGGCGACACCACCCGCACGGACCTGGTCGGGGCGACCTGGACGCAAAGCGGAGGCTGGAACAGTGCAACGCTACCCTCCACCCACACGCCGGGCACGGCGGACACGCTGGACCAGGCATTCGCCTTTGTCGCAGGCGAGACCTACCGCATCGCGGTCACCGTCTCCGGGCGAACTGCCAGCAGCTTCGACGTGCGCCTGACCGGCGGCACTGCGGTGGTCAGTGATCTCATTACCGAGAACGGTGTGACGCTGATCAAGCTGACGGCCCTGAGTGGCAACAACAACCTGCGGATCAGCTGCTACGGCGGGTTCGACGGCACGATCGAGGCCGTCCAGATGCTGCGGGAAACCGCGGGTTGCGCCCCGCAGGGCAACTTCGAGTACCGCTTTGCGGCCCTGAACAGCGACGGCATCGGCTCGGCCGTGTCGTCGGAATTCACAGTTACAATCGTCTGAGGCATCACATGAGCACAGGAATTCGCATCTCGGACAAGGACGCCCTGGCAGGGCTCGACTATGTCTTTGCCCTTCACAACGGATCAACGGGACCGCTGTCTTCGACCGCATTGGCGACCGCACTCGTGGCCTCCGGCGCCGTGGCGGATGCACTGGCGTTGACGGCGTCTGCATCTGACGTCTCCACCTTGGCCGGTCGGGTTGACGACTTGGAAACTGGCAAAGCTGACACGACCGTAACGGACGGTTTGGATACGCGGGTTGAGGCGCTGGAAGCGTCGGGTGTCGATGGCGCGGCATATACCTCCGGCGGGCCGGTCGCCTGTGCTACGACGGCGAACATCTCGCTGAGCGGCGAACAGACCATCGACGGAGTGCTGACGTCCACCGACCGCATCCTGGTCAAGGACCAGGCAGATGCCAGCGAGAACGGGATCTACGTCACCGCGGCGGGCGCCTGGTCGCGCGCGACAGACATGGACGCGGCAGGCGAGGTGCAAGGCACCGCGGTGCGCGTATCCGGTGGCATGGCGAACGGTGGGCGAGTCTACGTGACCTACACCGAGGTCACGACGCTGGATTCCGACGACATTATCTTTGTGGACAGCGGCGATTTTACTGGGCTTCAGGACCAGATCGACCTGAAGGCGCCGCTGGCCTCGCCGGCGCTCACCGGGACACCCACCGCGCCCACGGCGACGACAGGCACGGACACGACCCAGGTCGCGACGACCGAATTTGTGCAGCAGGAGCTGGACGCATCGGGTGCCCTGGAGTTCGAGACCTTCGAGACGCTGGCGGAGGGCGGCCCTTACCTGGTGGATGAAAGCGGTAACGTCATTGCCGACCTTTCCGAGGTTGGGGCGGGCGTGGCGGATGCGGCGACTGCGCAAGCGGAAATCAACGCGGCGCGGGGTGATGCGGCGAGCCTCACCGAGAGGCTGGATCGCGGCCTGACGGACTACGGTGACCCGCTCGGGCCGGTGCTCAACGCGCACCAGGCCAAAAACTGCCGCCGAAAGCTGCGCCTGATCCAGCAAGGCCAAAGCGCGCAGCTTGTCTTGGCCCTGTTCGGGGATAGCTGGACCGGCGGGGAGTATTTCCGGGGCGCCCTTGCCAAGGCGCTGCACGATGCCTGCGGCATCGCGGGCCTGGGCTTCGTGGGGTTCCAGTTTTTCGGCGTGCCTGATGCCCCGCCCTGGGTGCCGGGCAGCAACCAGCCCGGCGGAGTCAAATCCGGCGGCGGAGGGGCCGCGATCCTGGGCTGCGCGCGGTTCGATCTGGTGCCATACCCGGCCCTCTCCGGATCATGGACGGGTGTCAACGCAGGGCCATCGGCCAACGGCACGCCCTCAATCGGGCATGTAACCTCCTCGACCGCCGGCGATCAGGTGAGTTTCTCCTGGTCGGGGGCCACGCATGACGGGGCTGATCTCTATTACCCCGGCTTGAATGCCGGTGTCGTGCGTTACTCCTGGGATGGTGGCAGCACCTGGGAGGCGAGCCTCAACCTGACCGCCGGCGGGCCGGCCAAGGTCGCGCTTTCCAACGTGCCGGGCACGTCGTCCGGCTCACTGGTTTTCGACGTTGTGTCCGGCACTGTCGATCTCTCCGGTGTCGATTTGAAATCGACAGGCGACGGGGTGCGGCTGCACGCCCTCTCTGCGCCGGGTTCGAACTCGAGCCATTGGGCGGTGGACGTGGATCCTGCCGAGTGGGCCGCAACCACGATCACCGACATGGGCATCGAGGCTTTCGCGGGCATCCTGGCCGGTAACGACCAGTCCGGGGGCGTGCCCGCGGCAACGGTTGCGGCCAATGCCGAGGCGATCATGGCGGCCCTGCGGGCGGTCTCCTCGACCGCCGATCTGATCTGGATCACCCAGGCCGAGCTCGACCGGGCCAGCGCCCCCGCCGTGCCGATGGCGGATTACACCGCCGCCGCCCGCAAGAAGGCGGTTGATAACGGCTGGACGTTTATCGACCTGCAAGCGGCCTTTGGCGATGATGTGGCCGATTACAAGAACGGTTCCGCCCTTGGCTTGCTTGATAGCAGCGGCACCCACCCGAGCCGCCCGGCCGGCGGCATGGCGATCACCGACGCGATCCTGCGCGTCCTGGCCCCCTATATCTGAGGTTGAATGAATGACGGATTATTCCGCGAAAACCCTGACCGTCCCCGGCGCCACCGGCACCGGCGCCATCCTGCGCGATCCGATCCTCGCGGGCCTGCCGGCCGGCGCGGCGCGCTTCGTTTTCGATGTTGATTTTTCCTGGTGCTATCGCGGCCAGGACGATCCGACCGGCGGCGACACGATCAAGGACTTGGCCGAGCGGGCAGACGGCGACTATACCATGAACACGGTTTTCGAGGCCCCGGCCGCCACCTTCGTGAGCGGCGGCTTCGACTTCACCGATCTGACGCATTCGCCTTTCGGCGTGCGCGCGCCGGCCGACGCCTGGGATTCGATCTTTGCCGGGGATCAGCATTTTCTCTGGTTCGGTTACTACAAGCTGCCGACGGCCGGGGAATGGAAGCCGTCGAACGGCTATTCGCCCTTCTTTGATACAGCGGAGGGGACGGGCAGCTATATCACCGAGGATCAGGGGCTCATCGTCACCGGGATCACCCCGTACAGCACAAATCTCCTGCGCTTCGCGCGCCAGACGGCTATCGGGAGCATCGACGAGCTGGACCTCATCCCGACCGCGGATCACTTCGGGAAGATGTGCCAGCTCGCTTTCTGGCGCACGGCAGACGGGAGTGGCGCCCGCTGCAAATCGGCAGATGGCGAGGTGTCCGGCGTGGCGGCGGTCGGTTCGGACAATACGGCGGACCCCTCGGGCGTCGGTCCGGTGTGGGGCAATTCGGCGCGGCCGAACGTCTCTCTCAGCACCGAGAACAGGGCGGCAACGAATTTCCGGGTGTATCGCGGCGGACTCATCGACATGGCCAGTGTCACCGCGGACCCGGTGGAAATGATGGACGCCGATTGGTCCCGCGTGCAGGCGCGCAAGACGGCCTCCGGCGACACGATCTTCGTGTGATCGCTGGTGCCTGACCAGACACTCCTCGACCAGGTGCGGGTCGCAGTGGGCGCTGCGCCCGCCGGTGTGACCGAGCTCGCGGCGCAGTTCTGAGGAGGCGTGAAGGGCAGGTTAATCGGGGGTTGAACATTTAACGGGCAACATTTGGGGGGACTAGAAGTCGTCCACCCACAATGTCGCGGTAAGCTGCCAATCAGTCACAGTTTTCAAGGATTTGGGCGTGCCGACAAAATTTGAACCCGAATGCATGCTTTACTGACCGGGCCTTGGGGGAGGCAGAGGTGATACATGAACAACTCATTCTTCTTCGGCGACAACCTTCATATCCTACGCGAGTATATTCCCGACGAGAGCGTGGATCTGGTCTACCTCGACCCTCCGTTCAATTCGAACGCGACCTATAACCTGCTATTCAAGAGTCCTGACAAGGACCGCTGGGCCGACGCTCAGATCGCGACATTCGATGATACCTGGCGCTGGGGAGAAGTGGCCGAGGAAGCCTTCAACGAAGTAACGTCCGTTCCCGGGCGGGTGGCCGATGTTCTGATGTCCCTCCGGCTGATCCTCGGTACCAATGACATGCTTGCTTACCTGACGATGATGTCGGCCCGGCTGCAGGAATTGCACCGGGTTCTGAGACCATCCGGCAGCCTGTATCTCCACTGCGATCCAACCGCTAGTCACTACCTCAAGATCATCCTGGACGGGGTGTTCGGCCCTTCGAATTTTCGGAACGAAGTAATCTGGAAACGAACCAGCGCCCACTCAAGCGCCAAACGCTGGGGGCCAGTGCATGATGTGATCCTGTTCTATTCTGCGGGGGAGAAGTTCACCTGGAATCGGGCGAAGCAGCCTTACGATCAAACCTACATCGATGCCTTCTTTACGCATAAAGACCCTGACGGACGACGGTGGCGCCGCGCAGACCTCACAGGGGCGGGAACCAGAAATGGGCCATCAGGCGACCCTTGGAGAGGAATAGATGTTCGTGCCAAAGGGCGTCATTGGGCTGTTCCGCATGACAAACTCGACCAGATGGACGCCCAAGGTCGAATACATTGGCCCAAGAAAGTAGGAGGCGTACCGCAGCGAAAACGGTACATTGATGAGTTGCCGGGAATGCCTTTGCAAGACATCATCGATGACATTCGCCCCTTGCACAATGTTTCGCGGGAACGCTTGGGTTACCCGACACAAAAGCCTGTCGAATTGATGAAACGCATACTGGAAGCCTCTAGCAAGGAAGGTGACGTCATACTCGACCCGTTTTGCGGTTGTGGAACCACGTTGCACGCCGCTGAGGAACTTGGACGCCGTTGGATCGGTATAGACGTGGCGGTTCAATCCATGCATGTCGTTCAAGACCGGTTGAAGCACCATTTTCCGGCCGTTGACTATGAAGTGTTCGGGATCCCCAAGAGCGCCGACGGCGCTCTATGGCTTGCCGAAAACCACCCGTTCAAGTTCGAGGAGTGGGCGGTCAGTGCTCTGGGGGCGATGCACTCTGGCAAGTTCCGCAACGACGGGGGGATCGATGGGACCTTCTATTACCTGACTGGCAGCGATGATCGGAGCAGAGGGATCGTATCGGTGAAGGGAGGGCGCAGCCTGAACCCCGGGATGGTGCGTGATCTGGCTGGTACCGTTGAAACCCAACGACAGCTTACCAGGGACCCCAAGGCCATCGGGGTCCTGATCTGCGCTCATGAACCCACCAGGGGGATGCGTGACGCCGCCCGGGAGTTCGGCAAGGTCGATACCCTCTTCGGATCTATTCCAGGCCTTCAGATCATTACTGTGGAAGAGATGTTCGCAGGATCCACGATTGACGTTCCCGCGATGCTGGACACGGTTGCCGCTGCGGCCATCGGGCGGAAGCAGTCGTTCAAGGATGCCTACAAGAAGCCTCGCGATCTGGCTCAGCGCGAGATGATGTTCCCGATCAAGGGCGGCTTGGAAGATACTCCGGCCGAGATCGCAGCCGAGGCGACCAATGTCATGCCCGCCTTCCGAACGCGTCGGGCTGCAGGGTAGGGCGCCGGGGCCAAAACCGCGTTGCTGTAAATCTTGGTGTAATTCACTGCAAAAATTAGCGTCACGCTACACTGGCTAAAGCCGGGCTGCACAGCGAGCGGGTCGACTGGCTCCGCCCGTGGCCCGTTTGGGAATTGATGGCACCCGGGGTGGGAAACCATGGGTCGATTGGGCAGATCTGCGCCGGGAGCGCCAGGTGCGGTCAGATTTAGGGTGATTCGAGGGCCGAGATCAGGCATTTGACGCGTGTGGCCGGGGGCGCGACCGCCCGGCACGCCTTTTCCCAGGATTTCATGGGACTGTAGGGGAAGTTTTTTCTCACGTCTGTTCGTGTCTATATCTTGTATTGGGTTTCTGGCGTCCCGCTAGGTTTGTGTCAGTTTTGCCCTGTGGTCGCGATTTTCCCTTTTTTGCAAGGCTCTGATCACCAGTGCTTTCCGCAGTTTCCCCCAAAAAGGGATTGATTACCATGAAGTGACATGGCATCAATAGTTCACACGATGAGACGCGGAGGCAGGGGCACCCAAGGCCCAGCACCGAACTCACAAAAACAAAAGAGCAGGTTTCATACAGGCGTTCGCTCTCATCGTTACAACAAGGATCCGGCGCGCGGGCGAGCAGACATCCCCCCCAGGTGGCGCGCGCAGTCGGAGACACCCGCTTAGCGGGTCAAGCGGCGGGTTGATCAATGGCAGCTGATCAACCCGCCGTATTTCGTTTCAAACGGGGGAGTTGAGGGGCCGAGGGCAGTGAGCCGCAGGCTGAGGTTCAGAGGCGAGCATCGACTGAAGGTCGATGGCAAGGGGCGGATGAGCATTCCCGCCTCCTTTCGTCGTGTCCTCGAGGCCGGTGACCCTGATTGGGAAAAGGATTCCAAGGACAACGGCAACCCGGGATTTGTCATGGTCTACGGCAACCCGCGTCTGCCCTACCTGGAGTGTTATACCGTCGAAGAGATGGAGCGCATCGAGGATCGTATCGACGCGATGAAATCGGGCGAGCGCAAGCGGGTTCTGTCCAAGATCTACTCCTCGGGTTCGGTCAATGCCTCGGTCGACGACACCGGGCGCATCGTGATCCCCGCCAAGCTGCGTGCGCGTTATGGCATCGATGGCGAAACCTATGCCGTGGCCAGCCTGAACAAGTTCCAGATCTGGGCGGCGGACCGCTATCAGCCGACCGATGCGATCGAAGAAGGCGACCTGATGGACGAGTTGCCCGAGGACCCGATGGAATGGCTGGACGAGGTCGAGGAGGTCTGAGTGAGTGATCCCGCGGCGCATAACGGCGGCGCACCTCATGTTCCGGTGCTGCTGCGCCCGCTGCTGGAGGTGGTTGCGCCGGTCGAGGGTATCTGGATCGACGGCACCCTCGGCGCTGGCGGATATACTCGTGGCCTGCTGGAGGCGGGCGCCGACAAGGTGATCGGGATCGACCGTGATCCGCTTGCGCATGACCTGGCGCGCGACTGGGGGGCGGCCTACGGCGACCGGCTGGAACTGGTCGAAAGCAATTTCGCACAGATGGACGAGGCCGCAGAGGCCGTAGATGGCGTGGTTCTGGATCTGGGCGTCTCTTCGATGCAGCTTGACCGGGCCGATCGCGGTTTCTCCTTCATGAAGGATGGGCCGCTGGACATGCGCATGGGGCAGGCCGGGCGCACTGCCGCGGACATCGTCAACACCGCAGGCGAGTCGGAACTTGCCGACATCCTCTATATCTACGGCGAAGAGCGGCAATCGCGCCGTATCGCGCGGGCCATCGTGCAGGATCGGCCCTTTGACCGGACATTGCCGCTGGCCGAACTGATCGAGCGGGTCATCGGGCGCACAAAGCCCGGTCAGGCCCATGCGGCCACCCGCAGTTTCCAGGCGCTTCGCATCGCCGTGAACGGCGAATACGACGCGTTGTGGCAGGGGCTGATGGCCGCGGAACGGGTTCTGAAACCGGGCGGGCGGCTGGCGGTCGTGACCTTTCATTCGGTCGAAGACCGGATGGTAAAGCGCTTCTTCCAGTTGCACGGCGGCAAGAAGACTCATGTCAACCGCTATGCCGCCGAGGAGCCCGAGGCCACGGAACCCTTCGAAGTCCTGACACGCAAGGCGATCGGGCCGGATGAAGCCGAACTAAAGGATAATCCTCGTGCCCGTTCCGCAAAGCTGCGGGTGGGGCGACGTACCACCGTTCCCGCGCGTCCCGTCGAGGCGGCGGAACTGTCCACGCCGCAGATGAAACCGACCACAAGGAGAAGATGAAATGCGCAGCCTTCTGTTCCTGCTCGCGGCCGCGGCCGTCATCGCCTCCGGCTACTGGGCCTATCATGAGAACTACCGTACCAAGGCGGAACTGGACCATGTTGACGACCTGCGGCGCGAAATCGGGGCCGCGCGCGAGCGGCTGGCCATCCTGCGGGCGGAATGGGCCTATTTGAACCGGCCCGACCGGTTGCGCGACCTGGCTGAACTGAACTTTGACCGACTGGGCCTGTTGCCGCTGACACCGAACCATTTCGCCAAGGTCGACCAGGTCGCCTTTCCCCAGCTTCAGATCCTTGAGCTGACCCAACCCATCGACGTGACTTCTTCCGGGGCGACGAATCCATGACCCGTATCCCACTTCGGCCGCTAGCCCGTATCCTCGAGGCCCGCCAGAACGGCGAGAACCCCGATGCCATCGAGCGAGAGAACCGCCGGTTGCGTCACGAGGAAATGCGTGACCGGATGCGCCTGCGCGCCGAAGGCCGCCTGCTGGTGCTGGCGATGATGTTCCTCTGTGCCTATGGCGTCGTGGGGGCCCGGATGGGGATGTTGTCCGCCTCGGAGCCCGAAGAGCCGCGCGCGCAAGCCAGCGGCGCGTCGATCATTGCCAGTCGGGCGGACATCGTCGACCGGCAGGGCCGGGTGCTGGCCACCAACATGTCGACCCACAGCCTGTACGCCCATCCGCAGCAGATGATCGACCCGCTGCGGGCTGCCGAGGAACTGGCCAGGATCTTCCCCGAGATGGAGGCCGAGGCTCTGGCGCGCAGGTTCACGGACCCCAAGCGCAAGTTTCTGTGGGTGAAGCAGAAACTCAGCCCCGAGCAGATGCAGGCCGTGCATGACATCGGCGAACCGGGTCTGCTGTTCGGTCCGCGTGAGATGCGGTTGTATCCCAACGGTGCCATCGCATCCCATCTCCTTGGTGGTGCGCGTTTCGGCCGGCAGGGGGTTGCATCGGCCGAGGTGGTGGGCACCGCCGGGATCGAGAAATACCTTGACGAGGAACTGCGGGACCCGGCGCGCGAGGGTGCGCCCCTGGCGCTGTCGATCGACCTGTCGGTGCAGGCGGCGACCGAGGAGGTGCTGGACGCGGGCATGAAAATGCTGAACGCCCGGGGGGCTGCCAGTGTCCTGATGGATGTGCATACGGGCGAAGTGATCGCTCTCGCCTCCTTGCCCGATTTCGACCCCAATGACCGGCCCCGTCCGCCGGTCGAGGGGCAGCCCGATGACAGCCCGCTGTTCAATCGCGCGGTGCAGGGCCTGTACGAACTGGGCTCGACCTTCAAGATCCTGACGGTGGCACAGGCGCTGCAGATGGGGCTGGTCCATCCCGAAACCACGATCGACACCTCGCCGCCCTACGAGGTTCTCGGCTTCAAGGTGGGTGAATTCAACGGCAAGAACTACGGCAAGATTTCCGTGACGGACGTGATCGCGCAAAGCTCGAACCGCGGCACGGCCAAGATCGTCATGATGATCGGGCGGGGGCGCCAGCAGGAATTCTATCGAAACCTGGGCATGTTCGAGCCGCCGCAACTGGAAATCGTCGAGGCCAAGGGGGCCAGGCCGCTGGTGCCCGCGCGCTGGACGGACCTGTCTGCGGTGACGATTTCCTACGGGCACGGTATCTCTGTCTCGCCGCTGCACCTGGCGGCGGCCTACGCGATGATCGGGAACGGTGGGCATGTCGTTGAACCCACACTGCTGAAACGTGACCGCCCACGGGTGGGGGACAAGCTGTTGCGGGACGACGTGGCAGAGGCCTCGTTGCGGATGCTGCGCAAGGTCGTGATCGGCGAGAAGGGCACGGCGACCTTTGCCGAGGTGCCGGGGTACCGTGTCGGCGGCAAGACGGGGACCGCGGAAAAGCCCAAGAAGACGGGTGGTTATCACAAGGACAAGGTCATCGCCACCTTCGCGGCCCTTTTCCCTACCGATGCGCCGCGTTATGCCCTTGTCGTGATGCTGGACGAGCCGGTAGAAACCACCGGCTCCAGGCCGCGGCGCACCGCGGGCTGGACCGCCGTGCCGGTGGCCGCCGAAATGATCGCGCGGATCGCGCCGCTTCTGGGCTTGCCTCCGGAGTATGATAAGGGGCAAGTGAAGACGTTGACGACGGCCTCGGACTGAGGTCGTCCGCCGCGCGCCTCGTTGCCGGGGCCGGCGGGCAAGCAAACGACCTTGGGGGCAAACGAGAGATGGCGTCGGAACGCAAGATTCTGTCAAAAAGCCTGTCGGAACTGGGGCTTCATGCCCGTGGTGGGCGCGATGTGACGGTGACGGGGCTGGCGGTGGACAGCCGCGAAGTACAAGAAGGTTTCCTGTTCGCGGCGCTGCCCGGCACGCGGGTGCACGGGGGCGAATTCATCCAGTACGCCCTGCGCATGGGCGCCACCGCGATTCTGACCGATGCCGAGGGCGCAAGGATCGCAGCCGATGACCTTGCTGCTGCCGACGCGGCGCTGGTGATTGCCGAGGATCCGCGCCAGGCGCTGGCCTATACCTCGGCCCTGTGGTTCGGTGCGCAGCCGGCCACGATGGTCGCTGTCACCGGCACCAACGGCAAGACCAGCGTCGCCAGCTTTACCCGCCAGATCTGGCAGGAGCTGGGGCTGCGGGCTGTCAACGTCGGCACCACCGGTGTCGAGGGGGACTGGCAGACGCCGCTGAAACACACGACGCCAGAGCCGATAACCCTGCACCGCGTTTTGGCGGGGGCAGCGCAATCCGGTGTCACGCATGCGGCGATGGAGGCCTCTTCGCACGGGCTGGCACAGCGGCGGCTGGACGGTGTGACGCTGGCGGCAGCCGGGTTCACGAACTTTACCCAGGACCACCTGGATTACCACGCGAGCTTTGACGAATACTTTGCCGCAAAGGCAGGGCTCTTCGCCCGCGTCCTGCCCGAGGACGGCGTGGCCGTCATCAACATCGACGACCCGCGCGGCGTGGACATGCTGGCCATCGCCCGGGCGCGTGGGCAGGAGGTCATTACCGTGGGGCGCGAAGCCGCCGATCTCTGCCTTGAGGCGCAGCGTTTCGACGCGACGGGGCAGGAAATCCGGCTCAGCTTTGAAGGAACCGTCCGGCAGGAAAGGCTGTCATTGATCGGTGGCTTTCAGGCGGAAAACATCCTTGTGGCGGCGGGGCTTGTGATTGCCTGCGGCGGCGATCCTGAGGACGTCTTTGACGTGCTCCCGCTGTTGGGGACGGTGCGTGGACGGATGCAGCTGGCGGCCAAGCGTGACAACGGCGCCGCGATCTTTGTCGATTACGCCCATACGCCCGACGCGGTGGCGACAGCCTGCCAGGCGTTGCGCCCGCATGTGATGGGGCGTTTGGTGGCGATCGTTGGCGCCGGGGGCGACCGCGACAAGGGCAAGCGCCCACTGATGGGCATGGCGGCCACGGAACATGCCGACACGGTGATCGTGACCGACGACAACCCGCGGACAGAGGACCCGGCGACCATCCGTTCCGAGGTTCTGGCCGGTGCGCCCGACGCTTTCGAGGTGCCTGACCGGGCCGAGGCGATCCTGCGCGGTGTCGACGGCCTGGGACCGGGCGATGCGCTGCTGATCTGCGGCAAGGGCCACGAGACGGGCCAGACGATCGGCGACACGGTCTATCCCTTCGATGATGTCGAGCAGGCCAGCGTCGCGGTGGCGGCGCTGGATGGGAGGGGGCTGTGAGCGATCCTCTCTGGACCTCTGCCGAGGCGGTCGCTGCCACGGGAGGGAGCACCCCATGCGACTGGGCGGCTATGGGCGTGTCCATCGACACGCGGACGCTGGAACCCGGCGATCTCTTCGTGGCGCTCAAGGCCGCCCGCGACGGGCACGACTTCGTGCAACAGGCGCTGGACAAGGGCGCCGCAGCGGCGCTGGTCAGCCGTGTGCCCGAGGGTGTGGATGACGCGGCGCCGCTCTTGCTTGTCAACGACGTACAGGCGGGGCTGGAGGCGTTGGGCAAAGCCGCGCGCGCCCGGACGCGGGCGCGGGTCGTGGCGGTTACCGGATCGGTAGGCAAGACCTCGACCAAGGAGATGTTGCGCGCCACGCTGGGCGCGCATGGCAGCGTGCACGCGGCCGAGAAAAGCTACAACAACCATTGGGGTGTGCCGCTGACGCTGGCTCGGATGCCGCGTGACGCGGATTTTGCCGTGATCGAGATCGGAATGAACCACCCGGGCGAGATCGCCCCGCTGGCGCGGATGGCGCGCCCGCATGTGGCGTTGATCACAACTGTCGCCCCCGCGCACCTGGCCGCCTTCGAGAACATCGAGGGCATCGCACATGAAAAGGCCGCGATCTTCGACGGGCTGGAACCCTACGGAACCGCGATCTTCAACGGCGATCTGCCGGTCAGTCCCATTCTGCGGGAAAGGGCCGAAGAGGGGCGTCGCTGGGCGGTGAGCTTTGGCGAGCGTGCCTGCAACCAGTACCGTCTGTACCGCGTCACCGTGCGCGACGCCTGCACCGTGGCGATCGGACGCGCGGGCACGGAACCGCGTCTTTTCAAGGTCATGGCCCCCGGGCGGCACTTTGCGGTCAATGCCTTGGGCGTTCTGGCGGTGGCCGAGGCGCTGGCACTTGACCCGGCGGTGACGGTCATGGGGATAGGGCAGTGGCATCCCGGTGCGGGCCGCGGCCAGCGTGAGAAAATCATGCTGGACCCCGTGGATACACGGATCAGCGTCGAGCTGATCGATGATGCCTATAATGCCAACCCGGCCTCGCTTGCCGCATCGTTGGAGGTTCTGGCGGCCGCTCAGCCTCGGCACGATGTCGGGCGCGTGGCCAAGGGGCGGCGCATCGCCTACCTGGGGGACATGAAGGAACTCGGCAAGGGCGAGGTGGACCTGCATCGTGCCATTGCCGGCAACCCGGCGCTGCAACGGATCGACATGGTGCATTGCATCGGTCCGTTGATGCAGCATCTCTGGCGCGCACTGCCCGCCGACAAGCGCGGGCACTGGACCGAGACCAGCGACAAGATGGCAGAACGGGTCGCGCGCGATCTCGATGCGGGTGACGTGGTGTTGGCCAAGGGGTCACTCTCGATGGGGGTAGGGCGCGTAGTTGACGCCATACGCAAATTGCGCCAAGCGACACCGGACTTGGACGGGTAAAAGGACAGGCCATGCTTTTCTGGCTGACAGAGTTCAGTGACGGCGGGGACGCCTTCAACCTTTTCCGCTATATCACCTTTCGCGCGGGCGGCGCCTTTCTGACCGCGCTGATCTTTGGTTTCCTCTTTGGGCGTCCCTTGATCAATGTGCTGCGCAAGCGGCAGGGCAAGGGCCAGCCGATCCGCGACGACGGTCCCGAAGGGCATGTCGTCAAGGCCGGGACGCCGACGATGGGCGGCTTGCTGATCATCGGCGCGCTGGTGACCTCGACGCTGCTCTGGGCGCGGCTGGACAATGCCTTTGTCTGGATGGTTCTCTTCGTCACCGTGGCCTATGCGGCCATCGGCTTTGCCGATGATTATGCCAAGGTCAGCAAGCAGAACACAGCCGGTCTGTCCGGCAAATTGCGGCTTTTGCTGGGCTTTATCATCGCGGGGATCGCGGGTTTCTGGGCCTCTGCTTACCATCCTGAAGACCTGACCTACAGCGTCGCCTTCCCGATCTTCAAGGACACGCTGCTGTATCTCAGCTACATGTTTATTCCCTTCGCCATGATCGTGATCGTGGGCGCGGCCAATGCGGTCAACCTGACCGACGGGCTGGACGGGCTGGCCATCATGCCGGTGATGATCGCTGCCTCGACGCTGGGCGTTATCGCCTACGCGGTCGGCCGGGTCGATTTCACCGAGTACCTGGACGTGCACTATGTGCCCGGGACAGGGGAAATCCTTGTTTTTGCGGCAGGTGTTGTCGGCGGGGGACTTGGCTTTCTGTGGTACAACGCACCGCCGGCGGCCGTCTTCATGGGCGACACCGGATCGCTGGCGCTTGGTGGCGCGCTGGGGGCCATTGCCGTGGCGACCAAGCACGAGATCGTGCTGGCCATCGTGGGCGGGCTCTTTGTGGTCGAAGCTCTGTCGGTGATCATCCAGGTGCTTTACTTCAAGCGGACCGGCAAGCGCGTCTTCCTCATGGCGCCGATCCATCACCACTACGAGAAAAAGGGCTGGGCCGAGCCGACCATCGTGATCCGCTTCTGGATCATCTCGCTGATCCTAGCGATTATCGGGCTGGCGACGCTGAAGGTTCGTTGAGGGATACCAGCGGTTTGGCTGGTGCAATTGAAGTGACGGGAGTGGGCGCATGATCCCGGTACGCGGGTTTGACGGAGCGATTGTCGCGGTGCTGGGGCTGGGGCGATCCGGTCTCTCGGCGGCGCGTGCGCTGCGCGAAGGCGGGGCGCGCGTGTTGGTCTGGGACGACACGGCGGCCGCCCGGGAGCGGGCCGAGGCCGAGGGGTTCGAGGCGCGGCGGCTGGACCGCGAGGATGCATTCGACGATGTGGCCTGCCTGGTGACCTCGCCGGGGATCCCGCATCTGTATCCGCAGCCCAACGCGGTGATCTCGGCGGCGCTGCGTGCCGGTGTGCCCGTGGACAACGATATCGGCTTGTTTTTCCGCAGCTTGGGGCATGGCTGGGACAGTTATGACCAGCCGCCAAAGGTTGTGGCCGTCACCGGATCGAACGGTAAATCGACCACCTCGGCGTTGATCCATCACATCCTGGGCGCCGCGGGGCGGGACAGCCAGTTGGCGGGCAACATCGGTCGGGGTGTGCTGGACATCGATCCGCCGGGGGACGGTGGTGTGGTGGTGCTGGAACTCAGCAGCTACCAGACCGATCTTGCCCGCAGCCTGACGCCGGATGTGGCTGTTTTCACGAACTTTTCCGCCGATCACCTGGATCGGCACGCCGGTCTTGGCGGGTACTTCGCGGCCAAGCGCCGGCTCTTTGCCGAGGGTGGGCCGGACCGGGCCGTGATCGGGGTGGACGAAATCGAAGGCGCCTACCTGGCCGGGCAATTGTCCGAGGGGCGCGCGGATGACCGGGTGATCCGTGTGGCAAGCGGTCAGAAACTCTTGGGTCCCGGATGGTATGTCTTTGCGCGTAAAGGATTTCTGTCCGAATGGCGCAAGGGGCGGCAGGTGGCCTCGATTGACCTGCGCGAGATCGTCGGCCTGCCGGGAGCGCATAACCACCAGAACGCCTGTGCCGCCTTTGCTGCATGCCGAAGCCTGGGTCTTGGCCCGCGTGAGATCGAAGCCGCCTTGCGGACTTTCACCGGCTTGCCGCACCGTTCGCAACGGGTGGGCGAGTCCAAGGGCGTCACCTATGTCAATGATTCCAAAGCCACAAACGTGGATTCGGCGCTGAAGGCGCTGATGGCCTTCCCGAAGGTGCGCTGGGTCTGCGGCGGGTTGATGAAGGAAGGCGGGCTGGAGGCCTTGCAGCCGGGGTTGGCGCATGTGTCCAAGGCCTATGTGATCGGGCGGGAACCCGAGAGCTTTGCCTTGCAACTGACTGATACCGAAGTGGAAATCTGCGGCGACATGGCCACGGCGGTGGCCCGTGCTGCAGCGGATGCAGAGCCGGGTGAGGTGGTGCTCTTGGCGCCAGCGGCCGCGAGCTTTGATCAATACGACAATTTCGAGAAGCGCGGCGAGGATTTCATCGCCTGCGTCGAGACGGAATTGGCAAGGGAGTAGAGTGGGTTAGGAGGAAATGTGGCGGCCGGCCGCTACGCCGGAGGCCCAGGCCCACTGGAAGTTGTAGCCGCCCAGCCAACCGGTCACGTCCACCGCCTCTCCGATGATGTAGAGGCCGGGAAGATGCTTTGACATCATGGACTTGGAGTCGATCCCCTCGGTCGAAACCCCGCCCAGCGTGACCTCGGCGGTGCGGTAGCCTTCTGAACCGGTGGGTTTCAGGCGCCAGCCGGTCAGGGCCTGCGATAACTCGGCGATGCGGCGATCTGAGAGATCCGCGATATTCCCTTTCAGATCAATGTCCTGCCCCAGAAATTCGACGAGGCGTGCCGGCAGATGCGCGGCCAGTTCCGTGGTCAGCGCACGGCGGCCTTCGGTTTGGCGGCAGGCCTTGAGAACCTCGGGAAAATCCTGTCCGGGCAAGAGGTTGACGGTGATCTCTTCGCCCTCGCGCCAATAGCTTGAGATCTGCAGGATGGCGGGGCCGGACAGCCCGCGATGGGTGAAAAGAAGGGCCTCTTCGAAGCTGGTTTTGTCGTTTGAAACCAGCGTGTTGGTAGACACACCGGCGAGCGGCGCAAAGCGCTCTCCGAAGGTCAGCGGGACCAGCGCCGGGCGGGGTTCGATCAGGGTGTGGCCGAACTGGCTTGCGATGTCATAGGCAATCCCCGTGGCGCCCATCTTGGGGATGGATTTTCCGCCCGTGGCCAGGACAAGATTTTCTGACGTGATTTCAACAGGTTTGCCGTCGCGTTCGACCACGGTGAGGAAACGGCCGTCGGCATGACGGACCTCCTTGATCCCGGTCTTCAGCCAGAGTTGTGCGCCGGATTTTTCCATTTCTTTCAATAGCATGTCCACGATCTGCGTGGATTTTCCGTCGCAGAACAGCTGGCCCAGGGTCTTTTCGTGCCAGGCGATGCCGTATCGCCCGACAAGATCGAGGAAATCCCATTGCGTATAGCGGGCCAGCGCGGATTTGCAGAAATGCGGGTTCTCGGAAAGGAATGCGTTGGAATCACAGTACATATTCGTGAAGTTGCAACGCCCGCCGCCGGAGATGCGGATCTTTTCGCCGGGCTTCTTTGCGTGGTCCACGACCAGCACGTCCGGCCCTGCAAAGGCGGCGGCCATCATGCCGGCGGCGCCGGCGCCAAGGATCAGGGTGGTGACGTGCATGGGGGTCCGGAGTTTGTACGTTTTGTACGTTTTGTACGTCGATTTCCGCATTTTGTACAAAGCGGTAACCTGCTCTTAACCGAGCGGCGCACGGTGAGGAAGGGGCGCGTTTACCATCTGCGGGGCAGGGTCGCGGCATGACACGCAAACCGATCATGATGTTTAGGGCCACCGAAGTGCCCGCCGGAGTGTTCCGCGCCGAGATGGCGCGCTACCTGCGCAAGCTGGAGATGATAGGCGACCGTTTCCTGATCACGCGCAGCGGGCAGGTGGTGGCGGGGCTGGTCTCTCCCTGGGATGTTCAGGCGCTGGAAGAGATCGACCAGCGCGACCGGGAGGAGCGCGAGCGCCGCTTGCGCGACCGCAGCAAGCACCTGACCTGGCTGGAAGAGGCGCGCGAGAAGGCGCGGCGGGGCGAGGACGTGGAATGGCGGCCGCGGTTCTGAGGGCGGCGGCGTAAATCCCGCCGACGCGTGTCGGTGGGGGCACATCGTCCCAAGAGCCGCCGGAAACCTTTGGCCTGATCGGAAAATCTGCGCTACACTGGTCGGCAGACCCGGGACAAACCGGGCAGTTCGAGGCAGTAGCGGTGTTCAGATGACAGAGATGGTTTACGGCACGGTTCCCGTGAAGGGTGGCGAGCCGGTGTTGCCGAAATGGTGGCGCACGGTGGACAAGTGGACCTTGTCCTGCATTTTCATGCTGTTCGGGATCGGTCTCTTGCTGGGGCTTGCGGCCTCACCGCCGCTGGCAGAGCGCATCGGCCTGCCGCCCTTCTACTATGTGCAGCGACAGGCCTTTTTCGGTGGAGTTGCCCTGATCGTCATGGTGCTGGTCTCGATGATGGGGCCGGTCATGGTGCGGCGCTTTGCAGTGCTAGGATTTTTCGCGGCCTTCATCGCGCTGGCCCTGTTGCCTGTGCTGGGTACGGATTTCGGCAAGGGGGCGGTGCGCTGGTACAGCCTTGGCTTTGCCAGCATCCAGCCGTCGGAATTCCTCAAGCCGCTGTTCGTGATCCTGACCGCCTGGCTGATGGCGGCGGGACAGGAACTGGGTGGCCCCCCGGGGCGGAGCTATTCCTTTGTCATCATGGTCAGCATCGTGCTGATGCTGGCGATGCAGCCGGATTTCGGACAGGCGGCGTTGATCCTTTTCGGGTGGGGCGTGATGTGGTTCGTCGGCGGTGCGCCGATGCTGCTGCTGGTCGGGCTGGCGGGGCTGGTGGTCCTGGCGGGCATGGTCTCGTACAACCATTCCGAACACTTCCAGCGGCGCTTTGACGGGTTCCTGAACCCCGAGGTCGATCCGACCTCGCAGCTGGGCTATGCCGAGAACGCGATCCGCGAGGGCGGGTTCTTTGGCGTCGGCGTCGGCGAAGGCCAGGTCAAATGGAGCCTGCCGGACGCCCATACGGATTTCATCATTGCCGTGGCGGCCGAGGAATACGGGCTGATCCTGGTGCTGGCGATCCTGACGCTTTACGCGGCCATCGTCATGCGCAGCCTGGTCCGGCTGATGCGTGAGCGTGATCCCTTTATCCGGCTGGCGGGTACGGGCCTTGCGGCGATGTTCGGCGTGCAGGCGATGATCAACATGGGCGTGGCGGTGCGCCTGCTGCCGGCCAAGGGCATGACGCTGCCTTTCGTCAGCTACGGCGGCTCTTCTCTGATTGCGGGGGGCATCGCGGTGGGGATGCTGCTGGCCTTTACCCGGACCCGCCCGCAGGGCGAGATCCGCGACATCCTGCGGGGACGGGCGCGCGGATGAGGACGCATTGGCAGGAAACTGCCGGTATTCCCCTTGTCATGGACGATTGCGCGCGGATGCTATATCGGCGCGTGGATCGATGACGGAGACTGGAATATGGGCGAGCGCAAGCCTTTGCTGGTGATGGCCGCCGGCGGGACCGGAGGCCATATGTTCCCCGCCCAGGCGCTGGCGGAAATCATGCTGGCGCGCGGGTGGCGGGTCAAGCTGTCGACCGACGCGCGGGGCGCCCGGTACACCGGCGCCTTCCCCGACGGGGTCGAGATCGAACAGGTCTCGGCCGCGACCTTTGACCGGGGTGGACCGCTGGCCAAGCTGGCGGTGCCGTTCCGGCTGGCCTCGGGCGTGGTTTCGGCGATTTTCGGGATGCGGCGTGACCGGCCGGACGTTGTCGTGGGCTTTGGCGGCTATCCCAGCGTGCCGGCCCTGACCGCCGCCTGGCTGTTGAAGCTGCCGCGCATGATCCACGAACAGAACGGCGTGCTGGGCAAGGTGAACACCTGGTTCGCCACCCGTGTCGACGTCATGGCCTGCGGCACCTGGCCCACGGATCTGCCCGAGGGAGTCGAGGGCGTTCACACCGGCAACCCGGTGCGCCGCGCCGTGGCCGAACGGGCCGGGGCGGGATATATCGCGCCCGGACCCTATCCGATGTCGATCCTCGTGATCGGCGGATCGCAGGGCGCGCGCACCCTGTCGGACGTGGTGCCGCCGGCAATCGCCGCGCTGCCGCTGGACATGGTGGGCAACCTGCGGGTCAGCCACCAGGCCCGCGACGAGGACCAGGAGCGCGTGGCGACCTATTACGCCGAACACGGGCTCACGGCGGATGTGCAGCCCTTCTTTCACGACGTGCCCGCCCGGATGAGCGAGGCGCAACTGGTGATCTCGCGCTCGGGCGCCTCCTCGGTGGCGGATATCGCGGTGATCGGACGGCCCTCGATCCTGATCCCCTATCCGCATGCGACGGGGGATCACCAGGTGGCCAATGCGCAGGCGCTGGTCGATGCCGGCGCGGCGATCCGCATTCCGGAAAGCAAGCTGACCATTGAGAGCCTGACAGAGTCGATCCACGCGATCCTGTCGAATGAATCCGGGGCCATCCAGATGGTGCGCGGGGCGCTGTCGGTGGCGAAGCCCGAAGCGGCGGATCACCTGGCCTGGCTGGTCGAGGAACTGGCCGCCGGCAGGGCGACGACGGAATGAGCGTGGCCGGCACGTCGGGCCGGACCGAAACAACGATGGCGGCAATGCCACGGGGACAGGACAAGAACAACCTCGGTAAAGGAGAGGCGGGACATGAAGGATCTGGAGCTTGAGCGGGGGGCCTGCATGACGGGGGCGACGAAACTTCCCGGCGACGTGGGTGCGATCCATTTTGTCGGCATCGGCGGGATCGGCATGTCGGGCATCGCCGAGGTGCTGTTGAACCACGGTTACAAGGTGCAGGGCTCTGACCTGAAGTCCTCGAAGATCACCAGGCGGCTGGAGGAACTGGGCGCCCATGTCTTCGAAGGGCAGAGCGCGGAGAACCTGGAGAACGCCGAGGTGGTGGTGATTTCCTCGGCCATCAAGCCGGGCAATCCCGAGCTGGACGAGGCGCGCCGCCGCGGGTTGCCCGTCGTGCGCCGGGCCGAGATGCTGGCCGAGCTGATGCGGCTGAAATCCAATGTCGCCGTGGCCGGGACGCATGGCAAGACCACGACGACCACGATGGTCGCCACGCTGCTGGACGCGGGCAAGTTCGACCCGACGGTGGTCAACGGCGGGATCATCCATGCCTATGGGTCCAACGCGCGCATGGGGCAGGGCGAATGGATGGTGGTCGAGGCCGACGAGAGCGACGGCACCTTCAACCGCCTGCCCGCGACCGTGGCCATCGTGACCAACATCGACCCCGAGCACATGGAGCACTGGGGCACGATCGAGAACCTGCGGCAGGGGTTCTATGACTTCGTGTCGAACATCCCTTTCTACGGGCTGGCCGTCTGCTGCACCGACCACCCCGAGGTGCAGGCGCTGGTCGGCCGCATCAGCGACCGCCGCGTGATGACCTACGGGTTCAACGCACAGGCGGACGTGCGCGCGGTGGGGCTGACCTACAAGGCGGGCGTGGCGCATTTCGACGTCGTGTTCCAGCAGACCGGCGAGACGATCGAGGGCTGCACCCTGCCGATGCCGGGAGATCACAACGTATCGAACGCCCTGTCGGCTGTGGCCGTGGCGCGGCACCTTGGCATGAGCGGTGACGAGATCCGCGAGGCGCTGGCGAATTTCGGCGGCGTGAACCGGCGCTTTACCCGCGTGGGCGAGGTGAACGGCGTGACGATCATCGACGACTACGGCCACCACCCGGTGGAAATCGCCGCCGTGCTGAAGGCCGCGCGGCAGGCTTGCGAGGGCCGGGTGATCGCCGTGCACCAGCCACACCGCTATTCGCGCCTGTCGCATCACTTCGAAGAGTTCTGCTCGTGTTTCAACGAGGCGGATGTGGTGGCGATTGCCGAGGTCTTTGCCGCCGGCGAGGACCCCATCGAGGGCGCCACGCGCGACGATCTGGTGGCGGGGCTGGTGCGCCACGGCCACCGGCATGCGCGGGCGATCCGCGACGAGGACGATCTGGAGCGGCTGGTCCGCGAGCAGGCGATGCCGGGCGACATGGTGGTCTGCCTCGGCGCGGGTACGATCTCGGCCTGGGCGAACGGTCTGCCCGCGCGGCTGGAGAAGGCGGCGGGATAAGCCCGGGCCTGCGTTTGGGATTTTGAGAATGGCCCCTTCGGGGGCTGTTTGTCTTGAGGGGCTCTGCCCCGTCACAGCAAAGCTGTGACTCCCCGGAGTATTTCGGGAGAGAAGAAGCCGGGGGCGCGGGACTTGTCGTTAAGGTTCGGCGCGGGAGCGGTGAAGCTGGCGGCATGAAGGCCGAAGACTTCGAGGACCAAAGGACGCTGGTGGCGTGGCTGCGGGAACGGCCGCGGCGGGACTCCATCGTGATCGCGCACCGGGCGACGTTGCGGGTGCTGCCGCTCTGGGGCGCGGCGATGGGAGAGGATTGGGCGCGGAAAGGTGACTTGACGGCCCTGCCGCTGCTGCGCTGCGGTTTGATATCAGCGGTTGCGGGAACATGGCCAACCGCCGATATAAAGGAAGAAGCCGACGCTGCCCTCGCAGACGCCGCCGTCACAACCGACGCCGCCCTCGCCACCCCTGCTTCCGCCTCTGCCGATGTCACCCTCGTCACTTCCACGGCCACCACTACCACTACCATTACCACAGGCGCCGACGCCGCCTTCGCCGCTGCCGACGCCGCCCATGCCATCACGGCCACACTCGCCGCCGCAGCCGCCGACGCCGTCTTTTTAGAAGCGGAGGCCGATCTGCTGGGCCTTGACCTGTGGCCTGAGGGCTTGCCGGAATGGTTCGTGGAGACCGAGGCCAAAATGCTGGCGCTCTGGGACGCCGACCCGCCCGCGCGATGGGAGTTCTGGCGTCGCTGGTGGGAGGGGGCCAAGAGCGGGCAACCGGTAGATCCGGAACTGCTGCTGGCCATTGTCAAGGGGATCGACGAGGAAACGTGGAACGATCCGGACAAGGTGGCCGCGGCGATTGCCAGGATCGAAGAGCGGTTTGGTCTGCTTTTGGAGACGCGCGAGCTGAGGGCGGACTTGGCGCGGGCGCAGTCAGAGGTGGCCTCGTTGCGGCAACGGTCGCACAACCAACCGCCGAAACTCGTCGATGACGCCGTCGCGCAGGTTTCGGCCCTAGCGCCGTTGGAGGAGCCGCTAAAGGCGGTTGAGCACGAATTGGAAAAGCCGGTTCCTGATCCGTCCGCCTTGGCACGCGCGGGGCAATACCTCTTGGATGCGGTTGCCAAGGTTCTGACCTATTGTGGGAAAGTCTCCGATGCTTTCGTGATCACGGCGGCCAAGACGCTTGGCGAAGAGGGTGCGAAATGGGTGTCGCGGGGTGGGGTGTTGGTTTTTTGCCGAGACGGCGACCGGACTTGGCGGTCGCGTCCTGGCATTCGCTCAGCACCTGGCGCAGTTGACCTTCTGATAGAAACGGGGTGTGCCCGCGCCCCTTTTTCCTGCAATTGCATCTTTCCCGGGGGTTGTGCGGCGGCGGAAAAGGGCGCAAGCTGTTGAAACCTCTGGGGGGCACGGAGGGAAGACAATGTCATTATCGTTGATCCTCGCCTGTGCCTGGGCCGTGCTGGCCAATGTGCTTGCGATGATACCGTCGCGCGACAATCACTGGACGCGCGCCTATGTGCTGATTGTTCTGGGTGTGCCGCTGGTCGGCTATGTCACCTATCAGAATGGCCCCTGGGTCGGGTTCTTTGTTCTTTTTGCCGGGATGAGCATGTTGCGGTGGCCGCTGCGCTACCTGTTCCGCTGGGTGCGGCAGGCCGCACGGTAGGGCGGGTCGGAACGAATTTGCCCGGCGGCTCAGGGCCGAGGGGGCGACGGACCGCAGCTGACCCCTTGCGGAACGGCGCGGCGCGGCCTAGCACCCTTGCCATGACAGAGCTTCCCGAACCGCGCGGCCGGCTGACGCCGGGCCGCAACCTGAGCGAACTGACCTGGCTGCGCGTGGGCGGGCCGGCGGACTGGCTGTTTCAACCGGCCGACCTGGACGACCTGCGGGCGTTCCTCGCGGATCTTCCGGCAGAGGTGCCGGTCTTTCCGATGGGCGTTGGGTCGAACCTGATTGTCCGGGATGGCGGGCTGCGGGCGGTGGTGATCCGTCTCGGGCGCGGGTTCAACGGGATCTTGGTAGAGGGCACACGGGTCACTGTGGGGACGGCGGCGCTGGATGCGCATGTGGCCAAGCGCGCGGCAGAGGCGGGTGTGGACCTGACATTCCTGCGCACGATCCCCGGCAGCATCGGCGGCGCCGTGCGGATGAACGCGGGCTGCTACGGCACCTATGTTGCCGATCACCTGGTCGAGGTGCGGGCGGTGACGCGGGCGGGCGATCTGGTGACGATCCCGGCGGCGGATCTGAACCTGGCCTACCGGCAGAGCGAGTTGCCCGAAGGCTGGGTGCTGGTCGAGGCGGTGTTCGACGGGCTGAAAGGCGATCCCGAGGCGTTGGCCGCGCGCATGGCGGCCCAGCTGAAAAAGCGTGACGAGACGCAGCCCACCAAGGACCGCACCGCCGGCAGCACCTTTCGCAACCCGGCCGGGTTTTCCTCGACCGGGCGGGCCGATGACAGCCATGACCTGAAGGCCTGGAAGGTGATCGACGAGGCCGGGATGCGGGGGGCCACGATGGGCGGGGCGCAGATGTCGCCCAAGCATTCCAATTTCCTGGTCAACACCGGCGGCGCGACGGCGGCGGAACTGGAGGGGCTGGGCGAGGAAGTGCGAAAAAAGGTTTTCCAACACTCTGGAATAGAGTTAGACTGGGAAATCATGCGGGTCGGTGAGCCGGCGCGCTGATTTGGGCCTCCGTTAAACGACAAGATCAAGAGCAGGGCCCGGCGACCACAGGCAGGTTGCACGAATTATTGCGGGATCACCCGCGGCAGATAAAGGCGACGGGGGCGAACCCCGCGCATTGGGGCGGGGGCATTGTCCTTCGTTCGTAATTGGGGGCGGTGCCCCCGGGCAGTTGAGGCGTTTTGGGGATGTCGAGCAGGACACTCCCGAAAGTGGTGGTGCTGAAAGGCGGACCCTCGGCAGAGCGCGAGGTTTCGCTGGTTTCCGGACGGGAATGTGCCGCCGCTTTGAGGGGCGAAGGGTATCAGGTGATCGAACTGGACGCGGGGCCGGACGTGGCTGCGCGTTTGCAGGAGGCCGCACCGGACGTGGTGTTCAACGCCCTGCACGGGCGCTGGGGGGAGGACGGCTGTGTCCAGGGTCTGCTGGAATGGCTGCGCATCCCCTACACGCATTCCGGTGTGCTGGCCTCGGCCCTGGCGATGGACAAGGAAAAGACCAAGGAGGTCTACCGCAGCGCCGGGCTGCCGGTGGCGGACAGCCTGCTGGCGGGGCGCGACGAGGTGCAGGCGCGCCACGTCATGGCGCCGCCCTACGTCGTCAAACCCTACAACGAGGGGTCCTCGGTCGGGGTCTACCTGGTACATGAAGAGGCCAACGGCCCGCCGGTGCTGGCCGCGACCATGCCCGAGGTGGTCATGGTCGAGGCCTTTGTGCCCGGGCGCGAGCTGACGACCAGTGTCATGGGCGACCGGGCGCTGGGCGTGACCGATATCGTGACCGACGGCTGGTATGACTACGACGCCAAATACAAGGCGGGCGGATCGCGCCACGTCTGTCCGGCCGACATCCCTGGGGACATCACCGAAGCCTGCCTGGACTACGCGCTGCGCGCGCACCGGGCACTGGGGTGCCGGGGCGTGACGCGGACCGATTTCCGCTGGGACGAGGCGCGGGGCATGGACGGGTTGATCCTGCTGGAAACCAACACGCAACCGGGGATGACGCCGACCTCGCTGTCGCCCGAGCACGCCGGGTTGATCGGCATGACCTTCGGCCAGTTCTGTGCCTGGATGGTGGAGGATGCCTCATGCGATCGCTAGAGTTCCGCGAGGGTGACGATCCGCAGATGGCCCGGCTGGATCCCCGGGCATCGCGGCTGAAATACCGGATCGAACGGCTGATGCTGACGCCGTTCTTTCGCTTTTCCCTGCGGGTTCTCCTGCCATTTGCGCTGTGCGCCGGTGCCGGGGCGGCCTGGTTCTCGGTCGAGGAGAACCGCGAGGATTTCAACCTGATGATCTCGGAGGTGCGGGCCGCGGTCGAGAACCGCCCGGAGTTCCAGGTGCGCATGATGGTGGTCGACGGGGCCGACGAGGCACTGATCGACATGATCCGGGCCGAATTGCCGATCGATTTCCCGATCAGCTCGTTCGACATGGACCTGGACCGGCTCCAGCGCCGGGTTGTCGCGCTGGACGAGGTGAAATCCGCCGAGGTGCGCGTGCGCCAGGGCGGGGTGCTGCAGGTGGACGTGGTACAGCGGCAGCCGGTGGTCCTGTGGCGAACCGCTGCCGGGGTGGACCTGCTGGACGAAGGCGGGATCTTTGTTGCGCGGGCCGAGCATCGCGCCGATTTCGCCGACCTGCCGGTGATCGCGGGGGACATCCTGCGGCCCGAGGCGGCGGCGGCGCTGCAAAAGCCCGCGTCGGACCGCACCGAGAAAGAGGCAGAACTGGCGGAGGCGGCGCAGGCGCGCATGGCGCTGGCCGTCGAAGAGGCCCTGCGGATGGACGCGCTGACCGGCCCGATCCGCGACCGGCTGCGCGGGTTCGAGCGGATCGGCGCCCGGCGCTGGGACGTGGTGCTGGACCGTGGTCAGCGCATCATGCTGCCCGAGAAGGGGGCGGAACGGGTTCTGGAACAGGTGATCGCGATGGCGGTGACGGAAGGCGTCGACCTTCTGGCGCGCGACCTGGTCGCGGTCGACCTGCGGTTGCCACGGCGGCCGACGATACGAATGACCGATGCAGCCGCACAGGAGATGCGGCGCATCAAGGCGATCGAGGCGGGTAGGGAAGTCAAACAATGATCGAGCTGTACGAGTCACAAAGGGCGATGCGGAACATGCGGCGCGCGGCGATGCAGCGCGGCGTGGTGGCGATCCTGGACGTGGGATCGTCCAAGGTGGCCTGTCTCGTGCTGCGCTTTGACGGGTCGGACCCGTCGGACGACGGCATCGGGTCGCTGGCGGGGCAGTCCGGGTTCCGCGTGATCGGCGCGGCGACGACGCGCTCGCGCGGGGTCTGTTTCGGCGAGGTGCAGGACATGGGCGCCACCGAGCGCGCCATTCGTACCGCCGTGCAGGCGGCGCAGAAGATGGCCGGCATCCGGGTGGATCATGTCATCGCGGCCTTTTCGGGTGCCGAGCCGCGGTCCTATGGTCTGGCCGGCAAGGCAGAGGTCATGGGCACGACGGTGGACGAACAGGACGTGGCCCGTGTTCTGTCGGCTTGCGACGTGCCGGATTTCGGTCCGGGACGCGAGGTGCTGCACGCGCAGCCGGTGAACTTTGTCTTGGATCACCGTTCGGGGCTGATCGATCCGCGCGGGCAGATCGGCAACGAGCTGGGCTGCGACATGCACATGCTGACGGTCGAGGCGCAGGCGATCCAGAACCTGGCCCATTGCGTCAAGCGCTGTGACCTGGAACTGGCGGGGCTGGCCTCCTCGGCCTATGTCTCGGGCATCTCCGCGCTGGTCGAGGACGAGCAGGAGCTGGGCGCGGCCTGCATTGACATGGGCGGCGGTGCGACCGGCGTGTCGATCTTCATCAAGAAACACATGATCTACGCGGATTCCGTCCGCATGGGCGGCGATCACGTCACCCGCGACATCAGCCAGGGGCTGAAGGTCTCGATGGCGACGGCGGAGCGGATCAAGACCTTTTACGGCGGGCTGGTGGCAACCGGCATGGACGACCGAGAGATGATCGAGATCGGCGGCGATACCGGCGACTGGGAACACGACCGGCGCACCGTGAGCCGCGCCGAGCTGATCGGCATCATGCGCCCGCGGGTCGAGGAGATCCTGGAGGAAGTGCGGGTGCAGCTGGATGCGGCGGGGTTCGATCACCTGCCGTCACAGCAGATCGTGCTGACCGGCGGGGCAAGCCAGATCCCGGGGCTGGACGGGCTGGCCTCGAAGATCCTGGGCCAGCAGGTCCGGCTGGGACGTCCCTTGCGCGTGCACGGCTTGCCGCAGGCGGCGACCGGGCCGGGGTTTGCGACGGCGGTGGGCCTGTGCCTGTTCGCGGCGCATCCACAGGACGAATGGTGGGATTTTGAGATCCCGGTGGACCGGTTGCCGGCGCGCTCGCTGAAGCGGGCGGTGCAGTGGTTCCGCGACAATTGGTGAGTGGGATCGCCGGGACGGGACTGTTTGCGGCTTGCGCCGCAAAGGCGCCCGCCCGCCGACCCTTGGGACAGGCTGCGCCTGTTTCGTAGCTTCTGGAGGCGCCGAAGACATCCGGTTCGCAAGGGGCGGGAATTCTGTGGTCCGCGCGCGATTTCGCGGGTGACAGCGCTTTCGGGGCGCGTTAGGTTATGCACAGGTGCCCGTGGATAAGAGGCGCCAGGAGGGTCGGGCAGGCGCTCCGGACATTGTAGAGACATGAAACCGCGCAGGGACCAGCCCTGTGCCCGGTGTCGTATTTTGCGCCGGAATTGGTGGTCAACACCAGATATGTGGATATCTCCGATATCGGCGGAATTGAGCCGTAAAATTGGCCATATTTTGTGGCTTTTTTGCGTTTTTCGCGTGACGGACGGGGCCTCAAACGGTAGGATTCAAGGGAACAGGCCGTGCACAGGCCTGAAACCGGAAAAAAGACAGGCGGACATATCATGGCACTGAACCTTTCGATGCCCGGGCAAGACGAGCTGAAGCCCCGTATTACGGTCTTTGGCGTCGGCGGGGCAGGCGGCAATGCCGTCAACAACATGATCGAGAAACAGCTCGAGGGCGTCGATTTCGTCGTCGCGAACACCGATGCCCAGGCGCTGGCACAGAGCATGTCGCAAAGCCGCGTGCAGCTGGGCGTCAAGGTGACCGAGGGGCTGGGCGCCGGTGCGCGCGCCAGTGTCGGCGCCGCCGCGGCCGAAGAGAGCATCGAACAGATCGTCGACCACCTGGCCGGCGCACACATGTGTTTCATCACCGCCGGCATGGGCGGCGGCACCGGGACAGGCGCGGCCCCGATCATCGCGCAGGCCGCGCGCGAGCTGGGCGTGCTGACCGTCGGTGTCGTGACCAAGCCCTTCCAGTTCGAAGGTGCCAAGCGGATGAAACAGGCCGAAGCGGGCGTCGAGAGCCTGCAGAAGGTCGTCGACACGCTGATCATCATTCCGAACCAGAACCTGTTCCGCCTGGCGAACGAGAAGACGACCTTTACCGAGGCCTTCTCGATGGCCGATGACGTGCTGTACCAGGGTGTCAAAGGCGTGACCGACCTGATGGTGCGCCCGGGCCTCATCAACCTCGACTTTGCCGACGTCCGCGCGGTGATGGACGAGATGGGCAAGGCCATGATGGGCACCGGCGAGGGCGACGGCGAAGATCGTGCGGTCCAGGCGGCCGAGAAGGCTATAGCGAACCCGCTGCTGGACGAGATCAGCCTGAAAGGCGCCAAGGGCGTGCTGATCAACATCACCGGCGGCCACGACCTGACCCTGTTCGAACTGGACGAGGCGGCCAACCGCATCCGCGAGGAAGTGGACGCGGACGCCAACATCATCGTCGGTTCGACGCTGGACGACAGCATGGCCGGCCAGATGCGTGTTTCGGTCGTCGCCACCGGCATCGACGCCACCGAGAATGTGCACGACGTGCCCGTGCCGCGCCGCAAGCTGTCGCAGCCGCTGGGCGGCACTTCGGCCCCCGCCGGTGAACCCGAGCCGCAGCCCGAACCGCAGCCGGTGGCTGCCGAACGCGCGCCCGAGCCGGAACCCTCGCTGTTCGGCCAGATGGACAGCCACGAGCACGCGGAGCCTGTGCAATCGCGCGACTATGACGAAGTGATCGAGGAGCCGGCCGCCGACGACGGTCTGCCGCCGCCGGCCTACCGTCCGCAGGTTGCCGAGTTCCGCCCGGCGCCGGACACGATCGAGGCCGACCCGCAGGACTTCGTGGCACCGCGCCCCGCAGCCCCCGGCACGCCCAGCCCGGCGACGCTGGACCGGCTGAAGGCCGCAGCAGCCCGGACCCGCGAAGAGGTGCAGCAGGAGGCCCCCGCGCCGCAGCCCGCACCGGCGCCGGCCGAGGAAAAATCGCGCTTCAGCGTCAACTCGCTGATCGGTCGCATGACCGGCCACGGCGAGCACGCAGCCCAGCAACAGCCGCGCCGCGCCCAGCCGCCGGTGCAGGCGCATCGCCCGGCTCCGGTCCATGACCACGAGCCCGAGGCAGAGGACGACCGGATCGAGATCCCGGCATTCCTGCGCCGCCAGGCCAACTGAACCAAGCCCGGAATTTCAGCAGCGGGTCCGACTGCCTGCTGAAATTTCCAAACCTCGTGAGATCGCCCTCTGCCGCTGCAGGGGGCGATTTCATGTTCGGGGCGCGTGTTTCAATGTGTTCACAAATGGCAACACTCTTGCCAGAAACCGGTTTTTCCGGGGTGATTCGAGCCAGTTTCCGCGCGGTCGTTTCGGGCGATTTTCTGGTTTAAAAATAGTGGTTTAATCTGGTTTGTTCATGCCCTTGGCGGGGTTTTGCCGATTGTTTCAGCACCATGTTTCACACGGTTACAATCTTTGATTTGAGGCGCTGCCGCAGCTTGGTTACCTCCGTCTCCAAAGCCGCGTCCAGGTTGGGGGGACGTGCGCAAAACAGGGGCAGCCTCGTGCAAACAACGCTTCGGTCTTCGATCACATTCACAGGTGTCGGCCTTCATTCGGGCCAGCCTGCGCGACTGGCAATTCGTCCGGCCAGTGCCGATTACGGTATCTGGTTCAAGCGCACGGACATCCGTCTGGGCGACACGATGATTGCCGCCCGATGGGACGCGGTCGAAGCCTCTCCGCTCTGTACGCAGATCGTCAACCGCGCGGGCACATCGGTGTCCACGGTGGAACATGTCATGGCGGCCCTGGCCGGCTGTGGCGTGCACAATGCCCTCATCGAGATCGACGGACCCGAGGCCCCCATCCTCGACGGGTCCTCGGTGGCTTTCGTGCGCGGCATCCTGGCCCGCGGCCTGCGTGAACTGGCGGCGCCGGTGCGCGCCATCGAGATACTGGCCCCGGTCCAGGTCAAGACGGACACCGGCTGGGCGCGGCTGTCGCCGGGCCTCCCGGGGCAGGGGCTGTCGATGCAGTTCCATATCGCCTTTGCGGATGCGGCCATCGGTGAGCAGACCAAGACGATGGACCTGGCCAACGGCGCTTTCGTGCGCGAGCTGTGCGACAGCCGTACCTTCTGCCGTGCCTCGGATGTCGACGCGATGCGCGCCGCGGGCAAGGCTCTGGGCGGGACCTATGAAAACGCCGTCGTGGTGGATGGCGACCGGGTGCTGAGCCCGGGCGGGCTGCGCCATTCCGACGAGGCCGTGCGCCACAAGATGCTGGACGCCCTGGGCGATCTGGCGCTGGCCGGCGCGCCGATCCTCGGCCATTACGAGGGGCACAAGGCCGGCCATGCCATGACCAATGCCTTGCTGCACGCTCTCTTTGCGGCGCCCGATGCGTATCGTGTCGTTCTGTGTGACAGCAGGCAGGCGGGGCGCCTGCCGGGCGCCGGTGTCGGGCGCCACGAAATACCGGCTGTGGCCTGAGCCGCACGCATGGGCAGCATGGCGCGCATTAATCGGGCCGTAAGACATTTTGCACCGGAATTTTCTGTGCTAGACCCCTCGCAATGGGCGGCCCGCCAAAGGGACGCCGAACGGAGTAGAGGGTGTTCGGGCATGTCTGGGGGCAGATCGCGAAAACTGGTGATCGTTGCGTTGGCGGTGGCTCTGGCCCTGCCGGGGTGCGATTCGCTTCGGCGGCGCGAGGTCGGGCCGGGCAATGTCCCGCTGGAGACCTACACCGCCAAGCAGATCTTCGAGCGTGGTGAATACGAGCTGTCTCGCAGCGATCCGAAGGACGCCGCATTCTACTTTGGCGAGGTAGAGCGGCTTTATCCCTATTCGGACTGGGCCAAGCGCGCCTTGATCATGCAGGCCTATGCCTACCACGAGAACAAGGATTACGAGAACGCGCGCTCTGCGGCGCAGCGGTTCATCGATTTCTACCCGGCCGACGATGACGCGGCCTATGCGCAATACCTGCTGGCATTGTCCTACTACGACCAGATCGAACTGGTGGGCCGCGACCAGGGGCTGACCTTTCAGGCGCTGCAGGCGCTGCGGACGGTGATCGAACGCTATCCCGACAGCGAATATGCGCGGTCGTCGATCCTGAAATTCGACCTGGCCTTCGATCATCTCGCGGCAAAGGAGATGGAGGTCGGCCGGTACTACCTCAAGCGGCAGCACTATGGCGCCGCGATCAGCCGCTTTCGCGTGGTGGTCGAGGATTTCCAGACCACGACACACACGCCCGAAGCGCTGTTCCGCCTGATCGAAGGCTATCTCTCGCTGGGCCTGCTGGAAGAGGCGCAGACGGCGGGGGCGATCCTTGGCTACAACTACCAGTCGACCGATTGGTACGAGGATGGCTACAAGCTGTTGCAGAAGCAGGGGCTGAAGCCCACGGCGCTTGGCGACAACTGGCTGTCGGCCATCTATCGCCAGATGATCAAGGGCGAGTGGTTGTAAGAGGCATCGGGCCCGTGCCCGGACCAATGGCGGACCATGCTGCGCGCGCTTGAAATCAGGGACATGTTGATCATCGAACGGCTGGAACTCGAGTTCCAGCCGGGTCTCAACGTGCTGACCGGGGAGACCGGTGCAGGCAAGTCGATCCTGCTGGATTCGCTGGGATTCGTGCTGGGGTGGCGCGGGCGGGCGGAACTGGTCCGTTCCGGCGCCGACCAGGGCGAGGTCGTGGCCGAGTTCGACCTGCCCGAGGACCATGCCGCATGGGCGGTACTCGAAGAGGCCGGCTTGCCGATCTCGGATGAGCTGATCCTGCGGCGGGTGAACACCAAGGACGGGCGCAAGACCGGTTGGGTCAACGATCGGCGCGTGTCGGGCGAGGTGCTGCGGCGGTTGTCCGAGACGCTGGTTGAATTGCACGGGCAGCATGATGATCGGGGCCTGCTGGACCCAAGGGGACACCGGGCGATCCTGGATCTTTATGCGGGCGCCGGAGAAAGCCTGGCCGAGGTGCGGCGCCGCTGGCGCGCCGTGGGCGCGGCCCGCAAGGAGCTGGAGTCGGCCCAGTCGGCGCTGGAGGCGGTTCAGGCCGAAGAGGAATTCCTGCGCCACGCCGTCGACGAACTGGACAAGCTGGACCCGCAACCCGGCGAGGAGACCGAGCTGGACGCGCGCCGCCGCATGATGCAATCGGCCGAGAAGATCCGCGACGACATCGCCCAGGCCTCCAGCGCGCTGGGGTATGACGGGGCAGAGGGCGCGATGGCCAATGCGCTGCGCTGGCTCGAAGGGGCGGCGGACAAGGCGGAGGGCCGCCTTGAGGCGCCGATCGCCGCGCTGGCCCGGGCGATGGCGGAACTGGACGAGGCCGCGAACGGCGTGGCCGATTGTCTCGAGGCGCTTGAGTTCAACCCGCTGGAACTGGAAGAGGCCGAGGAACGCCTGTTTGCGATCCGCGGGCTGGCGCGCAAGCACCAGGTAATGCCGGACGATCTGCCAGGGCTGGCGGCGGAACTGTCAGAGAAGCTGGCGGCTCTGGATGCGGGCGAGGCGCGCATCGGCGACCTGCGCAAGGCGGTGGACACGGCCGAGGCGGATTACGACAAGGCGGCGACGGAGCTGACGGCGATGCGTCGGGCGGCGGCGGTGCAACTGGACAAGGCGGTTGCCGGCGAACTGGCACCGCTCAAGATGGAGCGCGCAGTGTTCCAGACCGCCGTGACCGAGGCACCGGCCGGGCCAGAGGGGCGCGATGCGGTGGCCTTTACCGTGGCGACGAACCCGGGCGCGCCGGCGGGACCGCTGAACAAGATCGCCTCGGGCGGGGAGCTTTCGCGGTTCCTGCTGGCACTGAAGGTTTGCCTGACAGAGGCCCAGGGTCGCGGGGCCACGATGATCTTTGACGAGATCGACCGGGGCGTTGGCGGGGCCACGGCGGATGCGGTGGGGCGGCGGCTCAAGGCGCTGTCGGAAGGCGGGCAGGTGCTGGTCGTGACCCATTCGCCGCAGGTGGCGGCGCTGGGGGGGCATCATTGGCGGGTGGCCAAGCGGGTGGACGGCGAGGTGACCCTGTCCGAGGTCGTGCCGCTTGCCGCGGGCGAGCGCGAGGACGAGATCGCGCGGATGCTGTCGGGGGACACCGTCACGAAAGAGGCCCGCGCGGCGGCGCGGGCACTGCTCAAGGCATAGGTCTCGGGTCGCGGGCACGGGCCGGGAAATGGGGTCACGACGTGCGCTCTTGCTTACCGGCGCGGCTATGCCACAGCCCGGCTAGCAACGCGGCACAGGCAGCTTGGGCGGTAATCACGGCAGGCCAGATCTGCGGGAAGGCCGGGTCGAGATACTTCTGCGGACCGAAGGATACCAGCGCGGCCAGCACCGCAAGGGCCGAAAGCACGCTTCCGGCGCGAGACGCGTCGACCGTCAGGTAGGCCGCTGCGCAAAGGCCAAGCGCCGCGCCCAGGAATGGGGCCATGGCGAATGGTGGGATGGCCTGTGGCGGATGCGGTGACACCCCGGCGTAAAGCGCGCCAAGCATGACAGCTTGCAGGACAAAGAGCGTGGCAAGTGCGGCGCGTCGTTCGATTTTGTTGGGCATCGGATCACGTCGGCAATCTGCGCGCGAAGATGCATGCATATGTGTTGGACAGGATGGCCTTCGATTTGGCGAAGAAGTCTGTCCGCCTTGCGCGCCGCTTTGGCAGTGGGAGCTGTCTGCGGCGATCATGACTGTCGCAATAGTCGAAATAGGGATGGGGCATCGATCAATCTCCGTTCAAAGGCGTACTCATGTGTACGCCTTGCATATATCCGTACACGCCGATACGGTTTTGCTCAAGGGAGTGATGTGATGCGACCAGAGAACAAGGCAGACCGTGAAGCGCAGATTGCCGAAGCGGCCTATGCCATACTTGCCGAAAAGGGCTTTGCCGGTTTGTCGATGCTCGCCGTTGCCAAACGCGCAAGGGCGTCCAACGAAACGCTTTACCGTTGGTACGGCGACAAGACCGGTCTGTTCCGGTCTCTCATCCTGCGCAACACGGCACAGGTGACAGAACGGCTGGACGCCTTGCACGATGCGGGACCGGGGCGCGAGGTGCTGCAGGAAATGGGAGCGGCGCTGCTCGACATGCTGTTGAGCGAACGGGCCGTGGCGCTGAACCGCGCGGCGGCGGCCGATGCAAGCGACACGCTGGGCGCGGTGCTGGCCGAAGCCGGTCGCGGGACGGTCTTTCCCCGGCTGGTGGCGGTGTTTGGGCGCTTGTCCGCTGCTGGCGAAGTCGCCGGCCCGCCGGAGGAGGTGACAGCGCTTTGGATCGATCTTCTTGTGGGGGACTGGCAGTTGAGATGTGTCACCGGGGCCATGCCGCCGCCTGATGAGGCCGCGCGGGCGGCGCGTGTTCGGCGGGCGGCAGACGGGGTGCTGGGCTGAGGGTCAGGCGGTGTCGCGCCGGCGCATGCCGAAGGTTTCCGCATGTTTTGTCTGTCTCACCTGCGATGTTGGCGCCCCAGCCGGCCATGTCAGTTCCCCGGCACCAGCTTGCCGGGATTCATGATGTTCTGAGGATCGAGCGCGCGCTTGATGGCGCCCATGACCTGCCACCCGTCGCCGTGCTCTGCCGCCATGAAGGGCAGTTTGCCATAGCCCACGCCATGTTCCCCGGTGCAGGTCCCCCCCAGTTGCAGGGCGCGTTTCGCCATGCGGGCGGCAAGGTCCTTGGCGATCTGCAGTTCTGCGGGCTGGTCTGGATCCACTAGCAGGATGGCGTGAAAGTTGCCGTCGCCGACATGGCCCAGGATTGGCCCGGGAATGCCGCTGGAGGCGATGTCGGCTTGCGTGGCCTCGACGGCCTCTGCCAGGCGCGAGATCGGCACGCAAATGTCGGTGACGACGCCGCGCGCCCCGGCGCGCGAGGCGAGGATAGCGTAATAGCCGTTGTGGCGCATCGCCCAGAGCGCGCGGCGTTCCTCTTCGCGGCCGGACCAGCGGAAGGCGCTGCCGCCGTGATCGGCGACGATCTCGGCAAAGCGTTCGGCGTCCTGCGCGGTGCTCTCGGGGCTGCCGTGGAATTCGACCATCAGATGCGGCGCCTCGGCCATGTCGGTTCCGGCATAGGCGTTGAAGGCGCGGGCGGTATGGTCGCAGGCAAATTCGATCCGGGCCATCGGGATGCCCATCTGGATCGTCTCCATCACGCAGGCGGTGGCGGCCCCCATGTCGGGAAAGGCGCAGATGCCGGCGCTGATCGCCTCTGGCACACCGTGCAGGCGCAGGGTCAGTTCCGTCGCGAGCCCCAGCGTGCCCTCCGAGCCGACCATGAGCGCGGTGAGGTCATATCCGGCGGCGGATTTGCGGGCGCGGGTGCCGGTGCGGATCATGCGGCCGTCGGCCAGCACCACCTCCATCCCCAGCACGTTGTCGCGCATGGTGCCATAGCGCACGGTGGTCGTGCCCGAGGCCCGCGTCATGGCCATGCCGCCGAGCGAGGCGTTGGCGCCGGGATCGACCGGAAAGAAGAGACCGGTGGCGCGCAGTTCCTCGTTCAGCGCCTCACGCGTGACGCCGGGCTGCACGGTCACGTCCATGTCGGCGGGGCGGATTTCGAGGACCTTGTTCATCAGGCGGAAATCGACGCTGATCCCGCCTTGCAAGGCCTGCCCGTGGCCCTCCAGCGAGGTGCCCGCGCCCCAGCCGATCACGGGCACGCTTTCGCGGGCGCAGATCTCGACGATGCGGCGCACCTCTTCGCTGGTGCGCGGATAAGCGACGGCCTGGGGCGGGGTATTGGGAAAATAGGATTCCGAGGCGCCATGCGCTTCGAGATCGGGCTTGGACAGGCTCACGCGTTCGCCTAGGAGGGTTGTGAGATCATCGATCGCCTGGGCGATGGGCATGGGGGCCTCCGGAAAACTGGTCGGTTCACCTTAACCAGTGCCTGCGGCGCGGGAAAGTCACCGGATTGAGGGAGGCCGGATTGCCGAGCCTGCTGCAACAGCAATTGCTCAGGATTCGCTCCGGCTTTGGCCGAGGCTGGGACATGGTGCGCCATCGCGGGCCGGGCCAGATCCAGTTCTGGTTCATCGCCTTGGGGCTGGGCGTGGCCTCTGGCCTTGCCGCCATCGCCTTTCGCTTTGCGATCGAGAGCCTGCAGACCGTGGTTTACGGCACGCCCGATCCACAGAGACTGCATTCCTTTGCCGAGGGCCTGCCCTGGCTCTGGGTCCTGTTGGTCCCGGCGTTGGGCGGCATCGTGGTGGGTATCATCCTGCATGTGGCGACGCCGGACGGGCGCGTGCGTTCCGTGGCGGACGTGATCGAGGGGGCGGCGCTGAACGACGGGCGGGTCGAGAAGAAGGCCGGGATCGCCTCGGCGCTGTGTTCGTGGATCACCCTGTCGACAGGGGGCAGCACGGGCCGGGAAGGGCCGGTGGTCCATATCGCGGCCATGTGTTCGAGCTGGGTGGCCAATACGCTGAAGGTGGACGGGATCACCGGGCGCGACCTTCTGGGCTGCGCGGTGGCGGCGGCCGTTTCGGCCAGTTTCAACGCCCCAATTGCCGGGGCGCTCTTCGCGCTGGAGGTGGTCCTGCGGCACTTCGCGTTGCATGCTTTCGCGCCCATCGTGGTGGCCAGCGCGGCGGGTACCGTCATCAACCGGCTGGTCTATGGCGACGTGACGGAATTCGTTCTGCCCGGCACGACGACGGTTGAATTCTACCTGGAGCTACCGGCCTTCTTCATCCTCGGGCTGGTCTGCGGGGGTGTCGCCGTCATCATGATGCAGTCGATCTTTTTCGCTGATGACATGGAGACCCGGCTGCAAAAAAAGCTGGGCCTGCCCTATTGGCTGCGTCCGGCGGTGGCGGGTCTCTTGCTGGGCGGGGTCGCGATCTTTTTCCCGCATATCATCGGGGTCGGGTACGAAACGACGAGCCGCGCCCTGACCGGCGGCCTGTTGATGCACGAGGCATTGGTCTTTGCGATGGTCAAGGTGGCGGCGGTGTCGATCACGATGGCGGGGCGTATGGGGGGCGGAATCTTTTCGCCTTCGCTGATGGTGGGGGCGCTGACCGGACTGGCCTTTGGCCACATCGCAACGAGCGTTTTCCCCGATGTTTCCTCGGCTTTCACGCTCTATGCGCTGGCGGGCATGGGCGCGGTGGCGGCCGCGGTGCTGGGAGCGCCGATTTCGACCACGCTGATCGTTTTTGAACTGACAGGGGACTGGCAGACCGGGCTGGCGGTCATGGTGTCCGTGTCGATGTCGACCGCCCTGGCCAGCCGCGTCGTGGACAGGTCGTTCTTTCTCACCCAGCTGGAGCGGCGCAATGTGCAGCTGGCGGCGGGGCCGCAGGCCTACCTGCTGGCCATGTTCCGGGTGCAGGGCGTGATGCGCAAGCCGACTGACGAGGGCGCGGCGGACGAGGCAACCTGTGCGCAGATGATCGAGGACGGTCTTTATGTTCAGTCCGGGGCAACGCTGAAAACGGCCTTGCCGATGCTGGACCGCACCGGCGAGCCTTTCCTGCCGGTGGTGACGATGGACACGGGCGAGCCGGTTCTTCAGGGGGCGCTGTTCCACGTCGACGCGCTGAAGGCGTACAACCGGGCCTTGGCGGCCACGGCCGAGGAAGAGCACAGCTGAAGCGGCGGCCCTACTTCTGGATGTAGCGCAGGCCATCATCGCCGATTTCCTGGCCCGCCAGGTCGGCGTAGCTGGCCCCGGCAGCTAGGGCCATGTCCCAGACCTCGGCAAAGGAGTGGCGCACCTCCGGCGGCACGGTGCAGCCGCGGGTCTGTTCGATCCAGTCGAATTGCGCATCGGCCATGCCATGAATGCGCGACCAATCCCAGACGTAGATGTTGAATTCATTGCGCTGGTCCGGGCACTCGAAACTCAGGACGAACCGGCGGATCATGGCGACGGGAAAATCGGCCTGGAACATGCGCAACTCCTCCTCCGACCGTGGCGCCTGGCCCGAGGCGGTGAGGGATTGCTGCACTGCGCGCGCCGCCATCAGCCGGTGCACGGGCCAGCCGTTGTCCTCTGACAGCGCGGCCCCTGAGGCGCGGTCGTAGGCCTTGTAGGCAATCGCCAGCGCCTGATCGTGGTCTTCCCGGTCATGATGGGCCTGCCAGAGGTCCAAGAGCGCCTGCGCGTCCTCTGTGCTGGCGGCCAGTGTCAAGAGGCGCAGCAGCTCGTCGGGGTCGGCAGGGGCGACACGTCCGGCGCGGATGTCCCCGGCCAACCAGCCCGCGGCGTGCGGATCGCCCGCGGCAGCGGCCAGCCGGTATTCGACGGCGGCGGCCTCGTGGTCGGGGCTGTGCCCGTCCTCGTCCCGCAACAGCAGGCGTGCGGCGTCCAGCCCCGCGACCATGTCTCCGGCGCGCAGGGCGGCCCGGTACCAGTCCAGCGCCTTGTCCAGGTCGCGGTCGGTGCCACGGCCGGTTTCATGCGCGCGGCCCAGCCAGAACATCGCCTGCCCGTCGCCGGCCTCGGCTGCCTGGCGAAAAAGCGCGACGGCCCGGGCGTCGTCCTGTGGAAGGCCCTCGCCGTCCCAATGCAGGAAGGCGAGGTTCGTCATGGCCATCGGCAGGCCGGTCTCTGCCGCGTCGCGGAACAGGGCTATGGCGCGCTCCATGTCCTTTTCGACGCCGCGGCCATCGGCATAGAGCGCGGCGAGATTGTTGATCGCCAGCGGGAATCCCCCCTGCGCGGCGCGGTCATAGAGGCGCGCGGCCTCTGCCACCCGGTCGTCCGAGGCGTCCAGCGCGCGGGCCAGTTGATAGATGAGCCGCGGGTCGTCGGGATCGGCGGCCAGGGCGGCGCGGCAGGCGGGAATTGCCTGTTCCACGTCCAGTTTCTCGAAGGGGACGCCTGGAAACGGGGCGGGCAGGCCGCTGTCCAGGTTGCTACCCGCTAACCGGTGACAGGCGGCCTCGTTCTCTGCGGCATTGGCGGGCAGGGCCATTGCGGTCAGCGCCAGCGCGCTGACGGCGGCAAGGCAGAGGCGGTGTCCTGTCGAATCCATGTCGTCCTCGGGCTGTGTCCGGGCAATCCTAGCCAAGCCTCGGCAGAGGGAAAGGGCCGTGATACCAGTATCTTTGGCCGGGCAGGGCAAAGGCGGGCCCAGAGGGGCCCGCCTGTCCAGCATGCGCCGGTGTGGACCGGGCGGATCAGTCGATCTTGCCGAGGTTCCGGAGGATGCAGAACTGCATGTCCTGATTGGTGAGGCCTATGCAGGCGGTGACGGCATCGGCAAAGTTGTCATATTTCTTGCCGTTCCTGTGTCCGCTGTTGTGGCCGTAATTGTGATCGCGGTCCCAGCCGCCGCCCCTGTGGTTGTTGCGGTGGCCGTCATGGCGCCCGGCGTTCGGCGGAGCCACATAGCCCGGGTCGCCATTGACGAGGTAATCGCCGTGGGCCCAGCCGGTCTTGCCCGAGGCATGGCGCAGGAGGATCCACTTGCCCTGGCGGCCAAGCTCGGTCACGCGATCGCGCTGGTTCATGGTCATGACCACCGGGTAGTCGGTGCCGGGGCCGTTGCGCAGGTTCAGCCCGGCGTAGCCCGGTGCGTAGACATAGTAGGTATGCCCGGCGTGGTCGCGGTCATGCCCGTGGCCATGACCCTTGCCCGGGCCCTTGCCATGTCCTGCGCGGACCTTGTGGGCGGAGAGGAACCGGCGATGGGCATAGCCGACCTTGCCGCGATAAATGACCTTGTACCATTTGCCGTCCTTGTCGAGCACGCGCAGCGCGTCGCCATGTGCCATCTTGCCGATAACATGGTGCTTGCGGGACGGGCCGCTGCGCAGGTTCAGGTGCCCGTGGCGCGGTGCGTCGACCCAGTAGCGTTCGCCCCGGTCATGGCCGCCGTAGTGGCCACCATGACGGTGGCCGCGCGGGCGTTGATCGGTCAGGAAGCGGCTGTGCGCCCAGCCGACGCGGCCCGAGAAATGGCGCACCTTGACCCATTTGCCGGGCGCGCGCAGCAGTTCGACCCTGCTGGCGTGGGGCATCTTGCCGATCACCTGGTAATGGGTCGAGGGTCCTGTGCGGAGGTTGAGAAAACCGTCGCGGGGCGCATCGACCCAGAGGGTTGTGGCCGCGGCCGCGCTGGCGAAGAAGAGGGCCGAAAGAAATGTGAGCAATCTGAGCATGGGTTCGTCCTTTGTTGTCGGAAGCGATGATCCACACTTGGGCCAATTCACAGGAAACAGGCAATTACGGGCGCTTGTTAGGGGATAGCATGCCGTGATTTCAGTATCTTATGGGGTTCGGCCAAATTGGGGTTTTCGATGGTTGCGCGGGATGCTGCCCCCTGATCCGCCTCGACCGAGGGGGGGCGTGCGTTTTGCCGCAACCAAAATTGGTAGGAGCGAAAGATCCGACCGTGATCCGCGACCCGTTTTCCTGCTCGTCGCGATCATCTGATTGAGGCCGCACATGGGGGCCGGTGTCAGCCTTGCTTCGCATTCTTCGCTGATCGATGCCGCAGCGCATGGGTTCTTGCCGCATGCGGGCGGTACCCTCGGCGGTTCACCGAACGTGCTGGACGACCTCGACGCGCTGATGCGGTCAACAAGACTGGATGCTGAGCCCTCCTCTGGATGGCTTGCTGGAACGGCGCGGCTGAACCGCATGCAAAGGCCCCGCGCGCCGGAGCGCATGGGGCCTGAATTCCGTGGAACGGTGTCCTCAGATGTGTTCGACCGTCACGCCGTCCTGACCGTAGAAGGCCAGATGATCCTTGATCTGGGCGACATCGCCCTTGGGGTCCTCGTAGGACCAGGCGGCGTTCTCATAGGTCTTCGACTTGGACGCGATCGAAAAATGGCTGGCATCACCCTTGTGCGGGCAATGGGTGCTGTGATCGGTCCGGTCGAGAAGCGCCATAGCGATGTCGGCACGCGGGAAGTAGATGACCGGGGCATGGCCGTCCTCGTGCAGCTCCAGCGCATTGCCGGTTTCACCCAGCACGGCCCCGCCTGCGCGGACAACCCAGGTGCCGGTGGCCGGCGTGATGGTGATTTTGCTCATGTCTTATCCCCCATGTCTTTTCCCCGCATCACAGACACGGGCATTGTAACGTTGTCATGTCAGATGACAGAACATGCGTCCGAGAGCCACTGCCCCGTTGCCGCATCCAGGTGCGGGGTCAGCAGATCATGCACCCGCCGGTGGTAGTCGTTGAGCCAGTTTCGCTCGTCCGCGGTGAGCAGGTTAGGATCGATCAGCCGCCTGTCTATGGGCACCCAGGTGAGGGTTTCGAACTGCAACATCTCTGCCACGGTCTGCCCGTAGAGCTTGGGCGCCACTTCCACGGCGATCAGGTTCTCGATCCGGATACCATAGGCACCTTCGCGGTAGAAGCCCGGTTCGTTCGACAAGATCATCCCGGCTTCCAGCGGTACGGTGCCGGTCCGTGCAATGCGCTGCGGCCCTTCGTGCACGGACAGGTAGGCGCCGACGCCGTGGCCGGTGCCGTGGCCGTAATCCAGTCCCGCCTCCCAGAGCGCCACGCGGGCAAGGGGATCTATGTCGCGGCCGGCCAGCCCCTTGGGGAACCGCAGCCGTGACACGGCGATCATCCCCTTGAGAACGCGGGTAAAGGCCTCTGTCTCCTCGGCGCCGGGGGTGCCGATGGCGATGGTGCGGGTGATGTCGGTGGTGCCGTCGACATATTGCCCGCCACTGTCGACCAACAGCAGCTCTCCGTCGTTCACCTTGCGGTTCGTGTTCTCGGTGACGCGGTAGTGGACGATGGCACCATTGGGACCGGCGCCCGAGATCGTCTCGAAGGAAATGTCGCGCAGGGCATTGGTGGCGCGGCGCTCTGCTTCCAGCTTTTCGACCACGGCGATTTCGTTCAGGCTGCCCGGCGGTTGCAGGTCGAGCCAGGCCAGGAAACGCACCATCGCCAGCGCGTCGCGCAGGTGCGCGGCGCGGGTGCCCTCAAGCTCTGCGGCGTTCTTGCACGCCTTGGGCAGCAGGCAGGGATCGGCGGCCTCATCCGGGTCGGTCAGCGCCTCGGCCACGGCGACCGGGCAGGTGGCCGGGTCGATCTGGACCTTGCCTTCGATGGCCGCGAGATCGCCAAGGAAGTCGCCGCGCGCGCGCAGCGTCACCTTGTCGCCCAGGTGGTCACCCAGCCCGGTCAGCTTGGCTGCGTCCATGTAAAGCGTAACCCGCCCGTCGGCGTGGAGCACGGCAAAACCGTGCGGGACCGGGTTGCGGGGGATGTCGCTGCCGCGGATGTTCAAGAGCCAGGCGATGCTGTCGGGCAGGGTGATGACGGCGGCCGTGGCGGTCAGTTTCGCGGCCAGTCGGGCGATCTTGTCCTCATGCGCCTCGCCGGCCAGTTCGAGGGGCTGGGCAAAGACCGCGCCTTGCGGCGGGTCGGGCTGGTCGGGCCAGATGGCATCGACGAGGTTTTCGACCGGGGCCAGCGTGACATCCGGCAGCTTGCCCGACAGGGTGCGGTGTTGCTCGACGCTCAGAAGCCAGGGATCGAATCCCAGCTTGCCCTTGGGCAGGGCCTCGCCGATCCAGTCCGCCAGCGAGGTTTCCGGCCAGTCGATCTTTTCGAAATCCGCAGCCACCTGCGCCTTGACCTGCACGCGATAGCGGCTGTCGACGAAGACGGCGGCGCGTTCGCGCAGGGCGACGCACCAGCCTGCCGACCCGGTAAAGCCGGTCAGCCAGGCCAGGCGGTCGTCACGCGGCGCGACGTATTCGCCCTGGTGGGCGTCCGCACGCGGCACGAGAAATCCGTCCAGTCCTGCCTTGGCCAGTTCTTGGCGCAGGGCGGCAAGGCGGGGCGGCCCCTGGTCGGGCGAGGCCGTCTCGGTGAATGTCTGGAACATCGGTGACTCCTTTGCGGCGCAGGTTAGCGGCCGCGGCGGCGGTGGCAAGAGCGGGCGAATTGACCCGGTCAGGGCTTTTTCGACCATTCGTCGTATTCCATGTGCTAAACCGCTGACAACACGGCAAAGGACAAAGAGCAGTGCAGGACGACGCGGAAGCCTGGCGCATCTTTCAGGACATGCTGGACCGCTGCGGCGAGGCCATGCTGGCGGGGGACATGGAGGGGGTTCTGCGCTGGTTCGCGATCCCCAACACGGTCGAAAGTTTCGAGGGGCGCCGGGTGCTGGCCTCGGTGGACGAAACCCGCGAATTGTTCCGTACCATCATGGCGCGGCAACGAGAACTGAGCATCACGCATATGATCCGCAAGGTCACCCATGCCGAGTTCCGCGATGCGGACACGATCCGGGCCACGCATGAGACGCGGTACATCCATCACGGAACGGTCCTGTCCGAATCGCCGCATGTCGGCCTGTCGATCCTGCACCGCCACCCGGATTGCTGGAAGGTCCACCACGCCCAGTTCACTGTTGCGGGTCGGAACCCGCTAAACACGGCGATCCAGCGGAGGCCCGAGGCGGACGACAGTCCGGTCAACCCGTCCGCTTGATCCCGGCAAATCGGGCCCGTGCACGCGGGTCGCTGTCAAAGAGCGCGGCAAGCTGTTCGGTCATCGCGCCCGCCAGTTGTTCGACATCGGTGATGGTCACGGCGCGTTCGTAGTAGCGCGTCACGTCGTGGCCGATGCCGATGGCCAGCAGTTCCACCTGGCGCCGGCGTTCGACCATCGCGATCACGTCGCGCAGATGTTTTTCCAGGTAGTTGGCCGGGTTCACCGACAGCGTCGAGTCGTCCACCGGCGCACCATCCGAGATCACCATCAGGATCTTGCGCGCCTCGCGGCGAGCAGCCATGCGGCGGTGCGCCCATTCCAGCGCCTCGCCGTCGATGTTTTCCTTGAGCAGGCCCTCTTTCATCATCAGGCCAAGGTTGTCGCGCGTCCGTCGCCAGGGCGCGTCGGCGTGCTTGTAGATGATGTGGCGCAGGTCGTTGAGGCGGCCGGGCTGCTGTTCGCGGCCGGCGTTCAGCCAGTCCTCGCGCGCCAGCCCGCCTTTCCAGGCGCGGGTGGTAAAGCCCAGGATCTCGACCTTGACGCTGCAGCGTTCCAGCGTGCGGGCCAGAACATCCGCGCAGATCGCGGCGATGGAAATCGGGCGTCCGCGCATCGAACCGGAGTTGTCGAGCAGCAGCGTCACGACCGTGTCGCGGAATTCCATGTCCTTTTCGACCTTGAAACTCAGCGGCGTCGTCGGGTTCGCCACCACACGGGCAAGGCGTCCGGCGTCCAGGATGCCTTCCTCGCGGTCGAATTCCCAGCTGCGGTTCTGCTGCGCCTGCAGGCGGCGCTGCAGCTTGTTGGCCAGCCGCGACACCGCGCCCTTGAGCGGTTCAAGCTGCTGGTCGAGATAGGCGCGCAGGCGTTCCAGCTCGATCGGTTCGGCCAGTTCCTCGGCCGAGATTTCCTCGTCGTGGTCGGTGGAATAGACGCGATACTCGGGGTCGGCCTCCGAGATCGGCTGAGGTGCTGGCGGCTCCAGTGGCGCCTCGCCCTCGGGCATCTCGGCCTCTTCGCCCAGTTCCTCGTCGGCCATGTCATCCATCGTGACCTGGGCCTGGCTTGGGTCCTGCGTCTCTTCCTGGGATTGCTCGGGCGAGGCTTCGGATTCCTCGCCGTCCTCGTCGTCCTCGCCCGTCGAATCGGGTTCCTGCTGATCGTCCTGCTGGTCGTCGACGCCCTCTTCCTCGGACTGGTCGTCGAGGTCGGGGTCATCGCCCAGCTGGTCGCCATAGCCCAGGTCGGTGATCATCTGGCGGGCGAACTTGGCAAAGGCCGACTGGTCGGCCAGCGTGTCGTCCAGCCGGTCCAGCGTTTCGCTGGCCTGGTTCTCCATGAACCCGCGCCACAGCTCCATGACGTTGGCAGCGTCGGGCGGCAGGTCGCGGCCCGTGGCAAGGTGGCGGATCAGGTAGTTGGCGGCCTGCGGCAGCGGTGCCTCGGCGGCCTCGCGGATCTGGCCGTAGCCACGCCGCGCCGCTTCGGCGCCGATCTTGGCGTCGATGTTGCCGGCGGTGCCGGGCATGTCGCGTGCACCCATGGCCTCGCAGCGGGCGGTTTCCATCGCCTCGTACAGTTCGCGCGCCATGTCGCCCTGGGGCAGGTAGCGCGCGTGGGTGCCCGCATCGTGATAGCGGTGGTACAGCGCCAACGCGTCTGCCGTGCCACGCGCCAGCATCACCTCGTCCCGCGTCATCCGGCGCGAGACCTGCGGCAGGCGCATCGCCTCGCCGGAAACACCGGCGGGATCGACAGAGTAGCTGACCGAAAGTTCCGGGTCGTCGGCCATCACCTTGGTGGCTTCGGCGAGGGCCTTCTTGAACGGATCGGCGGGGTTGTCGCTGGGCTTGTTCATGGCGCTTGTTATCCGTCCTTTGGGCGTCGCCCGCAAGGGGGCGTGGGCTTGGTCCGGACCGCTTCGTGGGGTAGGATCGGCACATTTCCGGCCCCATTCCCGACCCAAAAGGATTTCGATCATGTCGCGTTGGTTTCTTGCCCTTCTGGTCTGCCTGCTGCCCGCCGCCGGGCGGACCGAGGTCACCTGTGCGGAAATGCAGTCTGCGTTCCATGTGCCGCCGCCACCTGACGCCGTGTCCGAGGACCCGGATGGCCCGCTGGGCTGTAGCCGCGAGGCGCTGGAGATGTTCGCGCTGAACACCGTGGCGGTGGCCGAGGCGGCGCCGGTGACGGATCTGTCGCAGCTGCATGGCGCCTGGCTGGGAGACCTGGTGCTGCCTTACCTTTTGGGCATCACCGTACCGGGGCAAGAGGTGCTGGTCTTTGGCCCCGGTGACGCCCCGGACACGGTCAGGGTGACGCAATACTGGATGCGGGCGCTGACGATGCCGCATGCGCCGCTCTGGTCCGACGAGGGGCAGTATGTGGGGATCGCCGCCGAGGCCACGCTGGAACCCGATGGCGACGGCCGCTTCAAGGTGGCGGGTTTCGGCGAGTCGCTGCGCTATGGCACGCTGCGATTCGAGGATCCGCGATCCTATGACCTGCTGGTGAAAACACAGCTCAATCATTTCGAACTGCCGTTTGCGCTGGGGCGGTCGGGCGACGTGCTGGTGCTGGAGGGGGCCCTGCGCGATCCGACCACGCTTGACCCCCGCGCCTACAAGCGCAGCTATACCCGCATCGCGCCCGAGGCGGCGGAACTGGCGCTGGCCACGGTGCTGACGTTTGAACTCAGCCAGTCCCGCTACATGGATTGCCTTGCGCACCAGATTACCGAGGGGCAGGGGCCTTTGTTCGATGCACTGGGCGAGGGCGGCTTGCCGTCATTCGAGCGTTTCGTGCGTGCCTCGGTGGGCGACGCGATGGTCTCCAACAGGTTGAGCAGCGAGTTGCGGGGCGCCACCGATGAGGCAGAGCGCAAGCGCCTCAGGGAGGCGTTGCGCGCCTCCGCAGAGACCCGGGCCGCGCAGTACAATGACCCCGACCGGCGCGCCTTCATCGAGCGCATGGTGGAGGCCGCAGGCGGGTTCTGTCCGGATTTCTTCTGAGGCGGGTCAGCTCAGCAGCAGGGCAGAGCAGGGCCGCATGGCCCGCCGTGCCGCAGCGGCGGCGCGGCGCTTGCGATCGGGATCTGTGTGGAACGTTGCGATCTGCAGCAATTGCGCATGCGCCATCTTGGCGCGGATGCGCATGTCGAGGATCTGTGGCCCCGGCAGGCCCGAGCTGGGCGCGACCGTGTCCAGCAGCATTTCGAACATCGCGCGGCGGTCCTGCTCGGACTCTGCGCCGCCGCCGATCAGCCATCGGTGCTCCATCTCCGCGGAGGCGCGGCCGAGGCAGACGGCAAAGACCTGGGTCCTTTCGCGCGGTTCCTCGGTCAACGCCGCCAAGGGAAGGGCGCAAATGGAAAAGAGGCCAATGAGCCCCGAAAAAGTTTTCATACCGCTCATAAAGCGTACGATAACACCAATTTTTCGCCCAATCATTAATCGACGGGAAAACTTTTCGAATGGCCGCGCGAACCCTTGCGGGCATGGTTTTCCGGACCAGCGGGTTTTCCTGACCTGACGCCCCGGACGGGCAGGCGCTAGACCCGTGTCAGAACAACCGCTTAACGATTTGGAGAGATACCATGTCCACCGACAGCTTCGTTTTCAACCAGACCAACCAGATGACCAGCGGCGATGAAGTGGCCGTTCAGATCAATCACAATCACCTCACCGCTGGTGACGAGGTGGCAGTTCAGATCAACCACAACCATCGCACGGAATTTCCCGGTGACAACTTTTTTCCCGGTGACAATTTTTTTCCCGGCGACAGTTTTGTCGCGGATGACTTCGCCTTCTGACGCAGGGCGGGCGCTGTGCCGCGCGGCTTTGAAACGAATTGGATTTGCCCGAAAAGAAAAAGGCCGTCCGGAATGCCCCGGACGGCCTTTTTTTGTGGGTGTCGTCGGTGAGAACGCGTCGCTGTTACACCAGGCTGAGGCTGGCCGCGCTTTCCGGCAGTTCCTCGTCAAAGCAGCGCTGGTAGAACTCGGCCACGGTCTGGCGCTCCAGCTCGTCGCATTTGTTCAGGAAGGACACGCGGAAGGCATAGCCGACGTTGCGGAAGATCTCGGCATTGGTGGCCCAGGCGATCACGGTCCGCGGGCTCATCACGGTCGACAATTCGCCGTTCATGAAGGCGCGGCGGGTGAAATCTGCCACCGTCACCATCTGGCGGATCGTCTTGCGGCCCTTCTCGGTGTTGTAGTGGGGCGCCTTGCTGAGGACGATGTTGGTTTCCGCGTCGATCGACAGATAGTTCAGCGTCGCCACGAGACTCCAGCGGTCCATCTGGCCCTGGTTGATCTGCTGGGTGCCGTGATACAGGCCGGTGGTGTCGCCAAGGCCGACTGTGTTCGAAGTCGCGAAGATGCGGAAATACTTGTGCGGGGTGATGACCTCGTTCTGGTCCAGAAGGGTCAGCTTGCCGTCGGTTTCCAGAACCCGCTGGATCACGAACATCACGTCCGCGCGACCCGCGTCGTATTCGTCAAACACGATGGCCGTGGGGTTGCGCAGGGCCCAGGGCAGGATGCCTTCCTGGAACTGCGTGACCTGCTTGCCGTCAACCAGCTTGATCGCGTCCTTGCCGATCAGGTCGATCCGGGAGATGTGGCTGTCGAGGTTCACGCGGACCGCAGGCCAGTTCAGGCGCGCGGCAACCTGTTCGATGTGAGTCGATTTGCCGGTGCCGTGATAGCCCTGGATCATCACGCGGCGGTTGTTGCGAAAGCCCGCAAGGATCGCCAGCGTCGTGTCCGGGTCGAATTTGTAGGTGGAATCGAGGTCCGGAACACGGTCGGTCCGGTCGGGAAAACCGTGTACGATCATGTCCGTATCGATGCCAAAGACTTCACGGACAGAGATTTCCTCGGTCGGTTTCGCGTTGATATCGATCATGCCGTCCGCCATTGTTCCCACGTCCCTCTGTCAAAGCTCGAATGCTTCGCGTTAGGTGCAACATATCTTCAGGAGTGGCAAGAGGAAGTGGTGAGACGATCCCTATGACCGCGCAGGATGAAATCGAAGCCCTGTTGGGCCGGGTGGCGGGCGGTGATCGTGGCGCCTTTCGCAGGCTCTACGCCGCGATGGCCCCGCGTCTTTATGGCCTCGCCCTGCGGATCCTGCGCGATGAAATCTTGGCACAGGACATCCTGGAAGAGGTTTTTGTCAGGGTGTGGAAGGCGGCGGGCCAGTATCGCGGCGCCTTGGCGGCGCCCGAAACCTGGCTGGTGACGATCACGCGTGATGCGGCCATCGCGCGGCTGGGGGAAGAGCGGGCGGCGGGGCGCATGGTCGGGCCGCTGGAGATCACGGAGCGTCTTTATGCCACGCGCCCGGATGCCGAGGACCTGGCCGGCATGCGCGAGGAGGCCCGCGCGCTGGAGGTCTGCCTGCGCGAACTGCCGCGCGCCCGGGCCGACATGTTGCGCCACGCCTATCTCTACGGTGCGACCTACGATGACCTGGCCAAGGGGGCGGGGACGTCGAAACACGCTTTGCGCGCGGCGGTGCGGACCGATCTTGTCCAGGTGCGGGAGTGCCTGAGCGGATGAACGCCCGGCTTGAGACCGAACTGCCCGGCGGTGCCGAGGCGGGGGCGGCCGAGTATTCTCTGGGGCTGATGCCCAAGGCAGAGATCGCCGCTTTCGAGGCGCAGTTGGCCCATGATGCGGACCTGCAGCAGGACGTGGCGGCGTGGACGGCGTATTTCGCCAGTTTTACCGACATGATTCCCGCTGAAACTCCGCCACCGCAGGTGCTGCGCCGAATCGAGGGTCAGGTCTTTGGCGTCGAGGACCGTCGCCCGGTCTGGCGGCAGGTTCTGCCCTATCTCGTGGGTGCTGTGGCCGGGGCCGCGATTGCCTGGGCGGTGCTGTGGTCGGGGCTGTTGGAGACCAAGGCCCCCGCCTTGGGGGCGGACCTCTCCGAGCCGAAGGGGGACCTGGTGCTGAGCACGCGGTTTGCACCGTTCACGGGCGTGCTGACCGTGACCCTGCAGGCGGGTGGTGCGGGCGAGGGGAAGGTGCTGGAACTGTGGCTGCTGCCCGAAGAGGGCGCGCCGGTTTCCTTGGCGCTGTTGCGTGGCGCCGAGACCCTCGTGGCCGTCCCGCCGGCGCTTGTGGACAGGCTGGACGGGGCCCGGCTGGGGGTGTCGGAAGAACAGCCCGGCGGGTCGCCCGACGGCATGCCCTCGGGCGATCTCCGGGCGGAGGGGGTTCTGGCCGTGGACTAGTGGCGCGCCCGGGTTGCCACGTAGGCAGGACAACCGGCCGCGCGGGGTTGTGCCCGTCGCGCGCGGCGCCTAACCCTTTGTGGTGATAAAGGTTTGCATTGGAGAACCGTAATGGTCCGCTCGTTCAAGTCCGCCCTGGCCGTGGCCGCCCTCACACTGGCCGGTACGCTGCCTGCCGCAGCCCAGCAGGGGATTGTCGAAGTCCCGGTCAACAAGGGCTTTGTGGTCAACGAGCTGAACTGGAACAGCGCTCTCGGCAAGATCGAATTCGCCTGGGCCGTGCTGGACATCCGGGGTGTGGCCCATGTCTGCGGTGCCAGCAGCGCTTCGACCAGCTTTGCCCATCGCAACACCAAGACCGCCTTTCGCAAGGGCTGGGTCAAGGTGGGCGATGTCAAGGTGATGAAGAACCTCAGCTTTTTCACCCGCGCACCACGCAAAGCCGACCTGTCCACGGTCAAGGCACGCTGCAAGCCGCTGTCGGGCAGTTCCGGCAAAGGCAAGAAATTCCTGCTGGGGTTCGATCCGGTGCGCGTTCGCCTGTAATCAGTTCTGCGGATCGCAACCCGTTAAAGGGCTTGGCAGTTTTGCCTCGCCCGGATGGATTGCGGCGCTTATAACGGCGTCGTGACGCCCGCCAACGCAAGGAGATCCCCATGGCCGGAGAGCTGTCCCCGATCGACAAGGCCAAGTACGCCGCCGCGAAACAGGCTGCAACGCTGGTGGAATCGGGCATGCGGGTCGGGCTGGGCACGGGATCGACCGCGGCCTGGCTGGTGCGTTGCCTGGGTGAGCTGGTACGCGAGGAGGGGCTGCGGTTTCGTGGCGTGCCGACCTCGACCCGCACCGCAGAGCTGGCCCGCGACGTGGGCATCGAGGTGGTTTCGCTGGACGAGGCGCGCTGGCTGGATCTCACCATCGACGGCGCGGATGAGTTCGACGGCGACCTGAACCTGATCAAGGGCGGCGGCGGCGCGTTGCTGCAGGAAAAGATCGTGGCCACGGCCAGCGACCAGATGGTCGTCATCGCCGATGCCGCCAAAGAGGTGGAAAGGCTGGGAAATTTCCCTCTGCCGGTCGAGGTGATCCCCTTTGGCTGGCAGACCACGCAGGCGCTGATCGAGGAGACGCTTGTCTCGATGGATGTCATGGGGCGCCGCACGACGCTGCGGATGAACGGCGAGCGGCCCTTCGTGACCGACGAGGGAAATCACATCCTTGACCTGCACCTGAGCCGGATCGGCAATGCCCGGCAACTGGCGATGGTGCTGAACCAGATCCCCGGCGTGGTCGAGAACGGGCTGTTCATCGACATCTGCGACAAGGTCATCATCGGACATGGCGACGGGCGGGTTGAAACCCGTGACATAAACGCCGGAACGGTGAGCGAAAACCAGCTGGATTTGGTCGAGGACGACAACATCTTTCGCGATATCTGAGCGGGTTCTGAAGGGCGGAAACTGAACCGTTCGGTCTGTACGTTTTGTACAAAACGTACAGCGTTTTCAGCATTTCGTACAAGGCGGCAGGATTTCGTTAACCCTTGTGCCGGGCGATCACCGGGCAGGGCGCGGGCAAGCGGCGCGTCAGCGGTCTCGCGGGTGCCAGTCGGCGGGGGGCACGTCGCGTCGTGCCAGCCGCAGCGCGAGGCCAAGGCCCACGCCGACGGCAATGGCAACGGTCAGGTCGGTCAGCACCGTCAGCACCAGCGTCAGCAACAAGAGCGCGACGTCGGAGGGACGTTCGGACAGGTAGCCGCGCCACTTGTGCGGCTCGGACATGTTCCAGGCCGTCAGGATCAGCAGGCCCGCCAGCGCGGGCATGGCCATGCCGCCGGCCAGCGGGGCGGCGACGAACATCACCACGAGGATCGTCAGCGCATGGACCAGGCCGGCGACCGGGGTGCGGCCTCCGGCGCGGACGTTGGTGGCGGTGCGGGCGATGGCGCCGGTGACCGGCAGCCCGGCAAAGAGCGACGAGCCGATGTTGGCGGCGCCCTGGGCCAGCATCTCGGCGTTGGGGCGGTGGCGGCCGTCGATCATGCGGTCCGCGACCATCGCCGAGAGCAGCGACTCGATCCCGGCGAGGAAGGCGATGACAAAGGCCGAGGGCAGCAGTTCCGTGACCCGGGCGAGCGTGATCTCTGGCAGGGTGGGGGCGGGCAGTGCCCGGGGCAGGGCGCCGAAGCGGCTGGCGATGCTGTCGACCGGCAGGGCCATGACCGCGACCACGGCCGAGACCGCGCCCACGGCAAGGATCAGCCCCGGAAAGCGGGGCCAGACCCGGCGCAGGGCCACGATCAGCCCCATCGTCGCAAGGCCCGAGGCCAGCGCAGCGGTGTTCACCGTCTCGCGCGCCGCCCAGAGCGCGGCGAGCTTGGGCAGGAATTCCGCCGGGACCTCCTCCATCGTCAGGCCGAAGAGATCCTTGAGTTGGCTGGTGGCGATGATGATGGCGATGCCGATGGTGAACCCGTTGATGACGGGCTCTGGCACCAGGGCGATCAACCGTCCGGCGCGCAGGACGCCGGCCACCAGCAGGATCACCCCCGCCATGAGCGTCGCCAGTACCAGACCGTCATAGCCATGCTGGGCGATGGTGGCGAAGACCACCACGATGAAGGCGCCCGTCGGCCCGCCGATCTGCACCCGGCTACCGCCCAGAGCCGAGACGACAAGACCGCCGATGATCGCCGTGACCAGACCGCTGGCCGGATCGGCGCCCGAGGCGATGGCAATGGCCAGGCTGAGCGGCAGGGCGACCATCGCCACGGTCACGCCGGCCAGCGCGTCGCGCGTCAGATCGGCCCGCGTATAGCCGGGCAGGGTGGTCAGCAGCTTGGGCTTCATGGGCAAATGGCTACGCCTGCCGGGGTGGGGCTGGCAATGGACCTGTGGTCGCAGCGGCGCGGTCAGGCCTGCAGGATGAGCCATCCCAGGTAGGCCGCGTAGCCTGCCAGCAGCACCGCGCCTTCCCGGCGCGAGATGCGGGCGCCGGTCACGGCGAAGACCAGCAGCAGCAGGGTGGTGGCCAGCATCACCCAGACGTCAAACCCCATGACCTGCGCGGGCACGGCGATGGGCGTCACCAGCGCGGTCACGCCGAGGATGCCCAGCAGGTTGAAGATGTTGCTGCCGATGATGTTGCCGAAGGCGACGTCTCCCTCGCCCTTGCGCACCGCCATGATCGAGGTGACGAGTTCCGGCGCAGAGGTGCCGATGGCGACGATGGTCAGCCCGATCAGGGTTTCCGAGACACCGGCCGCCGCCGCCAGGCCCACGGCGCCCTCGACCAGGAAGCGCGCGCCGAGGATCGTCAGGCCGAGTCCCGCCAGCGCGGTCAGGGCGGATGGCAGGATCCGCGCGGGGCGGGCGGGCAAGAGGTCGGCCTCGGCCATGTAGACCTGTCCCGCCTTCGTGGCACGGCGTCTTTCGGCGATGAGCGTGCCGGCAAGGTAGGCGGACAGGACCGCGACGAAAACGCCGCCGGCGATGCGGCCGACCTCTGCCTGCGCCAGCGCGATGATGCCAAGCCCGGTGGCCACCAGCAGCATGGTCCCGTCACGCATCAGCGCCCGCCGGTCGACCGCGATGGCGCCGACCAGGGCGGCGATTCCGAGGATCAGGAGGACATTGCCGATATTGCTGCCCAGCACGTTGCCGACCGCGATGCCCGGCGCCCCGGAGAGCGCAGCTTGCAGGCTGGTCACGAGTTCGGGAGAGGAGGTACCGAAGCCGACCAGCGTCAGGCCGATCACCATCGGCGGCACGCGCAGGACGCGGGCGACCGCGACGGCGCCGCGCACCAGCAGGTCGCCGCCGGCGATCATCGCCAGCAGGCCGATGCCGATATACAATGCGTCCAGCATTCCGTTCTCCGTCGGCCCGATCGGGGCCGTGATGCCAATCTCGGGCGCGCGTCCCGGCGCGTCAAGGTCGCCCGCAGGCGGACAGCCCGTGGCGGGGGTGAAACGTTGTCTGGTCTTCGCGGGATGGCTGTGAAATACCTTGTCCCGCGGAAATGCAGGAGCGATGGATGAGCGATTTCGACTATGATCTGTTTGTCATCGGCGGCGGATCGGGTGGCGTGCGCGCGGCCCGGGTGGCGGCGGGCGAGGCGGGCGCGAAAGTGGCGCTGGCCGAGATGGACCGTTACGGCGGCACCTGCGTGATCCGGGGCTGCGTGCCGAAGAAGCTCATGGTCTTTGCCAGCGAATATTCCCACATGCCCGCCGAGGCGCGCGCCTATGGCTGGGACATCGCCGATGGCGCCTTTGAGTGGAGCCGGTTTCACGCCCAGCTCAAGACCGAGCTGGACCGTCTGGAAGGCGTCTATCGCAAGCTGCTGTCCGGGTCGGGAGTCGAGACCTTCGACGCGCGTGCACGCCTGAAGGATGCGCATACGGTCGAGCTGTCGACCGGCGAGGTGAAGACCGCGAAACACATCCTGATCGCCAGCGGCGGGCGCCCGATCCGCCCTGACATGCCGAACGCGCATCTGGGCATGGTGTCGGACGACATCTTTCACTGGAAGACGCTGCCGCGGTCGGTGCTGATCGTGGGCGGCGGCTATATCGCCTGCGAATTTGCCTGCATCCTGCACGGGCTGGGCGTCGAGGTGACGCAGTATTATCGCGGGGCGCAGATCCTGCGGGGCTTCGACGAGGAGGCGCGCGGGCTGATCGCGGATGCGATGAAGGAACGCGGCATCGACCTGCACACCGGCACCAACATCGTCGAGATGCACCGCGCCGACAGCTCGGAGGCACAGGGCTTGGATGCGGCGCCGGTCGAGGCAAGCCAGTTCGGCGCCGCCCAGGAGGATGCGCCGGGCAGCGGGCCGATCCGGGTCAAGGCGACCAACGGCGAGATCCGCGATTTCGACGCGGTGCTCTTTGCCACCGGCCGGGCGCCGAACACCGCCGACATGGGGCTGGAGGAGCTTGGCATCGGGCTGAGCCGCAACGGCGCCATCGAGGTGGATGATTACAGCCAGACCAAGGTGCCCTCGGTCTATGCCATCGGCGACGTGACCGACCGGGTGAACCTGACGCCGGTGGCGATCCGCGAGGGCATGGCCTTTGTCGAAACGGTGTTCAAGGGCAACCCGACGCCGGTTGACCACGAGCTGATCCCCTCGGCGGTCTTCACCCAGCCCGAGATGGGCACGGTGGGGATGAGCGAGGAGGCGGCGCGCGACCAGGAGGAGATCGAGGTCTACTGCACCTCGTTCCGTCCGATGCAGACCGCCTTTGCCGACCGGCCCGACCGGGTTCTGATGAAGCTGATCGTGTCCAAGGCGACGCGCAAGGTGCTGGGCTGTCACATCGTCGCGCCCGGGGCGGGCGAGATGATCCAGCTGGCGGGCATCGCGATCAAGATGGGGGCGACCAAGGAAGACTTTGACCGGACCGTGGCGGTGCATCCGACCATGTCCGAAGAGATCGTGACCATGCGCAATCCGATGCGGACCGCTTGAATTCGCGGTAATGGCGCACAGGTTGGAAGGTTAGACGAGAGATGAAAAGGACCGAAGTTCATGGCAGGTAACAGCGGCGGCCCCTGGGGGGGCGGCGGTGGCAACCAGGGTGGAGGTGGCAACGGCCAGCGTCCGCCCAGCGGCGGTGGCGGCGGTGGCCGCCGTCCCGACGACAACCAGATGCCCGAGATCGACGAGTTGATGAAGAAGGGCCAGGAGCGGCTGCGCGTCCTGATGGGCGGTCGCGGCGGCGGCAATGGCAACAACGGCGGCGGCAGCGGCGGCTCGGGGGGACCCGGCCTGACCCGCGGAACCGTGGGCCTTGGCCTTGTCATCCTGCTGGGCCTCTGGGCCTTTGGCAGCTTCTACACCGTGCGGCCCGAGGAAAAGTCGGTCGAGCTGTTGCTGGGGCGTGAATTCGCCGTCGGCAACCCGGGTCTGAACTTTGCCCCCTGGCCCTTTGTCACCTACGAGGTGGTCAACGTGACCTCGGAACGGACCGAGACGATCGGCGGCGGCCGTGGCGGCAACGACGGGCTGATGCTGACCACCGATGCGAACATCGTCGACATCGATTTCCAGGTGGTCTGGAACATCTCGGACCCGGCGCAATTGCTGTTCAACATCCGCGACCCGCAGCTGACCGTGCAGGCGGTGTCTGAATCGGTCATGCGCGAGATCATCGCCGCGTCCAACCTGGCGCCGATCCTCAACCGCGACCGGGGCGCCATCGCCGACAGCGCGCGCGAGCAGATCCAGGCGACGCTGGACGAATACGAATCCGGCATCAGCATTGTCCGGATCAACCTCGACACCGCCGACCCGCCGCGCGAGGTCATCGACGCCTTCCGCGCCGTTCAGGCGGCGGAACAGGAACGCGACCGGCTGGAACGCCAGGCCGACGCCTATGCCAACCGCGTCGTGGCCGAGGCCCGAGGCAAGGCCGCCGAGATCCGCGAAGAGGCCGAGGGTTATCGCGCCCAGGTGGTCAACCAGGCCGTGGGTGAAGCCGCGCGCTTTACCTCGGTTCAGGAGGAATACGCGCTGGCGCCCGAAGTGACCCGCCGCCGTCTGTACATCGAGACGATGGAACGGGTGCTGGGCGACGTGGACAAGATGATCCTCGACAATACCGTGACCGGCGGTGGCTCTGGTGGCGGGGGCGTCGTGCCCTACCTGCCGCTCAACGAACTTCGCCGCAACAGCGGAGGTGACCAGTGATGCGCAAGGCAACCTATCTTCTTCCGGTCTTCGTGATCGCCATCGTGGTCTTCCTGTCGTCGATCTTCGTGGTCGATGAACGGGAAAAGGCGCTGGTGCTGCAGTTCGGCCAGATCAAGGCGGTCAAGGAAGAGCCGGGACTGGCCTTCAAGATCCCGTTGATCCAGGACGTTGTCCGCTACGACGACCGTATCCTGTCGCTGGACACGCAGACCATCGAGGTCACGCCGTCGGATGACCGCCGCCTGGTGGTCGACGCCTTTGCCCGTTACCGGATCGCCGACGTGGTCCAGTTCCGGCAGGCTGTCGGCGTGGGCGGTGTGCGCACCGCCGAGGACCGCCTGACCGGCATCCTCAACGCGCAGATCCGCGAAGTCCTGGGTGCCGATCAGGTCACATCAGACCGGATCCTGTCCGAGGATCGCCGCGAGCTGATGAACCGGATCCGCGACAGCGCCCGGGCCGAGGCGCTTTCGCTGGGTCTGGAAGTGGTCGACGTGCGGCTGAAGCAGACCAACCTGCCGTCGCAGAACCTTGACGCCACATTCGACCGTATGCGGGCGGAACGTGAGCGCGAGGCGGCGGACGAACGCGCCCGCGGTAACGAGGCGGCGGCCCGCGTGCGCGCGCTTGCCGACAGGACCGTGGTCGAGACACTCTCGGAGGCGGACCGGGATGCCAACGTGATCCGAGGCGAGGCCGACGCCGAGCGGAACCGGATCTTTGCCGATGCCTATGGCGCGGATCCCGAGTTCTTTGCCTTCTACCGGTCGCTGCAGGCCTACGAGGCTTCGCTGAAGGGCGGCAACTCGACGATGGTGATGACGCCGGACAGCCAGTTCTTCAACTACTTCAAGAGCGAAGTGGCCTCTGGCGACCCGTTCCTGGCGCCGACCCTGCCGTCGCCCACGGCCAGCCCGGTGGCGCCTGACGCGCCCGCGCCGGAAAGTGCCGAGGACCCGGCCCCCGAAGGCCCGGCGCCCAGCGACCCGGCCCCGGAACCGGCTGATCCGGCGCCCGCGCCGGAAGCCCCCGAGGCCGACGCCGCACCCGTCGACAATTGAGCGGGTCGGACATCCTGATGGGGATCGGAATGGTCCTCGTGATCGAGGGGCTGGTCTATGCACTGGCCCCTCAGCTTGTGGAGCGCCTGCTGGAGGCGCTGCGCGCGATGACCCTGGAACAGCGCCGCCTGCTGGGTGGGCTGACGCTGGTCACCGGGCTGATCGTCTTGTGGCTGGCCCGCGGCGGTTTGCTTTGAGGGGCGCCGGTTGCGGGCCGCAAGCCACCCGTCGCCATGCACCGTTTTGGTATTCGCGTCTCCTGCGACTGATCGCGAACGCGCCTGCGCCTCACGGTCTGCCGGTTTCGGCGCTATACGCGTCGCTCCAGCGGCGCGGTGATGTTCCATACATCCGCTTGAACTCGCGGCTGAACTGCGACGGGCTGACATAGCCCACTTCCATCGCCGCCGCGGACACGGTCATCCCGGCAGAGATCTTCATGGCGGCGTGGTTCAGGCGCATCGCCTTGACGAACTGGATCGGCGACATGCTGGTCGCCTGCTTGAACCTGCGATGGAACACGGCGCGGCTCATGCCTGCGCGCGCCGCCATGTCGTCGATGGACACGGTGTCGTGCAGATGTTGCGACAGATGCGCGATGGCGCGGGCGATGCCGTTTCCCGGCGCAAAGGCCTGACGGGCAAAGGGACCTGCGGCGCCTTTCAGGATCGCGTAATGCAACTCGCGCAGGCGCGCCTCTCCGAGGATCGCGGCGTCTGTCGGATCGTCAAGCTGCGTAAGCCGCAGGAGCGCCTCGGCAAACCCCTCGTCCCAGGGCGACAGGCGAATGCCGCGTGCGCTGGTCTCTGGCGCGGCGGGGCGCGTGCCGCCGGTGGCGTCCATCTCCATCGTCAGTTCGGTCATCAGGCGCGTGTCCAGCGCGATATAGACACCCAGCAACGGGTTGTCCGGCGTGGCGGTCGGGGTTCCGGCCTCGACCGGCAGGGACATCGGGCAGACCAGGTAGTGGCGACTGTCGTAGAGGTGGCGATGCCCGTCCAGAACGGTTTCCTTGCCGCCGCTGACGATGGCAATCACGCAGGGTTCGTAGACCGCCGGAACGCAGGGCAGGGCCTCTGTGGCGCGGAACAGTTGCACGCCGCGAATGCCGGTCTGCACCATTCCATCCCTGGACATGCGGGTTTCGATGATCTGCCTGATGGCGGGTTTCGTCATGGCGGCATCTTGGCCCGCAGGAGCGGCCCGTGCAATCGGATCGATACGATCAGGCAAGTCTTTGCGAGGATATCGCCTGTTTTGTCAAAGCCCCGAGATTTACCTCGGCTGAAACGCTGCCTTTGGCGCGGATTTCAGGAGTAGAGAATGGCTGACACGACATTTGGACCCGGAGGCTGGACCCCGGAACGCCTCGGCGCGCAGGATGGAAAGACCTTCCTCATCACCGGGGGCAACGCCGGGGCAGGCTTTCAGGCCGCGCGGCTGTTGCTCGCGCGCGGCGCGAAGGTGGTGATGCTGAACCGCAGCGCGGAACGGTCCAACGCTGCCGTGGCAGAGCTGCGCCGGGAGTTCGGACCGGCGGCCGAGGTCGACTTTATCCGCATGGACCTGTCGGATCTTTCCAGCGTGCGCGCCGCTGCCGCCGAGGTGCTGGCCAGCGTTCCCCGCATCGACGCGCTGATCTGCAATGCCGCGATCGCGCAGGTGCCGACGCGCCGGCTGACCGTCGACGGTTTTGAAAGCCAGCTTGGCACCAACCACTACGGGCACTTCCTGCTGTGCGGTCTGCTGTTCGATCGCATCGAACGCTCGGCCGGGCGGATCGTCGTGGTCGCAAGCCTTGGCTACAACATGGGTCTGAAGACCATCCGGTTCGACGACATGAACTGGCAGCAGGGCTATGGCCCGAACATCGCCTACAGCCAGTCGAAACTGGCGCAGATGATGTTCGCCTACGAGCTTCAGGATCGTCTCTCGGCGGCGGGCAGGACGGCGGTGAAGGTTTACGTCTGTCATCCGGGATCGTCGGCCACCTCGCTGATCAGCACCAGCGGCAGCCGGATGATGCGGGCGATCTGGTGGCTGATGACCAAGACACCGATGGTGCAGACCGCCGAACGGGGCGCCTATCCCGAGGTCATGTGCGCCACCGAGACGGGGCTGACGCAGCGCGCGCTTTACGGTCCGACCGGCGTGCGGGAATTCGTGGGGCCGGTGGGGCGCGGCACGTTGAACCCGCATGCCCATGACAAGCCCGTCATGGCCCGGCTTTGGGACGTGTCCGAGAAGGCGACAGGATTTGACTGGTCCCTCTGAGCGGGGCCGCGATGCCCAGGGCACAAGCGATCGCAACCGACATGGCCCGCCCCGATCGGGGCGGGCCCGCCTGTCTCAGACCTCGACCACGACCTTGCCAAGGGCGGCGCCGCCTTGCAGCCGGGCATAGGCGGCGCCCGCGTCGCTCAGCCCAAAGCGCTCGCTGTCCAGAAGCGGCTTGACCGCGCCCGCATCGACCCATTCGGCCAGCCGGGCAAGGATCTGGCCATGCGCGGCGCGGTTCACGTCATGCAGCATCGGCAGCAGCATGAAGACGATGTGCAGCGACAGCCCCTTGAAATGCGCCGGGCTCAGGTCGATCTCGGACAGCGCGACCGTCGTGACCACATGGGCGTTCAGCCCGGCGGCGGCAAAGGAGTTGGTCATGTTCGCGCCACCGACCGTGTCGAACACCACGTCGAAGCCTGCGCCGCCGGTCTGCTCTGCCACATAGTCGTCGATCTGGGCGGTCTTGAAGTCGATGGGCGTCGCACCGAAGTCCGCGATCACCCGCATCTGTTCGGCCCCGGTCCCCGTGGCAGAGACCCTTGCGCCCAGGTGGCGCGCGATCTGAACCGCCAGATGGCCCACGCCACCGGCGCCGCCTTGCACCAGAACGGATTGACCGTCGGACACCCCGGCACGGTGCAGCCCCTCCCACGCGGTGATGCCCACCAGCGGCAGCGCGGCGGCCTCGCGCATGGTCAGGCTCTGCGGCTTTTTCGCGATCAGCCGGGCGTCGGCCAGCATGTATTCGGCCAGCGCGCCCTGCAGATCTGCAAGCCCACCGGCGCAGCCATAGACCTCATCACCCACGGCGAACTCGGAAACACCGGTGCCGACCTCTTCGATCACCCCGGCGAAATCCATGCCCAGCACGGCGGGCAAGGCAGGCGACAGCGGCAGGTCGCTGCCAAGGTCGCGGATCATCGTGTCGATGGTGTTGACGCTGGTCGCCTTGATGCGGACGACCACATGGCCGGGTGTGACCTTGGGGCGGGGCGTATCGGTTTCGGTGAAGGCGGCGTCGGGTCCGTAGGCGGTCAGGGTCATGGTTTTCATGGGAGTGTCCTCAGGAGTTTTGGGAAAGAAGGGTGTCGATCTGCGCCGTGACCTTGGCCGTGGTGGCATCGTCGTAGCGCGGGGCGAGCCTGCGGGCGTCGTTGTCGTAGTAGCGGCCCGTTGCCTGTGCGAATTCCGCTGACAGGGCGGCGCGGGTCAGGATGTCGACGCCGATGTTCAGGTCGTTGCCGGATGTGCCAAAGCCCTCGCGCACCATGCGCGTCGCCAGCAGCGAGCCGGGGTTGACTGCCAGGGAGACCGGACCTTGGGGATGGCGATCGCCAAAACCCTGGTTCCACAGCGTGATGGCCAGCTTGCTCTGGGCATAGGCCGCCATGTCCTGCAGGGGGCGGTTGCCGGCGAGTGCCTCCGGATCGACGGGGGCCTGCGCCGCGGAGGAGAGGTGGATGATGCGCCCATCCTGCGGGATCACCGGCAAGAGCCGCTGCGCCAGCAGGGCAGAGGCCAGCGTGTTCACGGCAAAGCGCACGTCGTAGGCACCGGCCCGGACCTGCGCGGTCTTGAGCACGCCCGCGTTGTTGATCAGCGCGTCGATCTGCGGGTGCTTTTCCGCCAAGCGGTCTGCCATGGCGGCCACCTGCGTCAGATCGGACAGGTCGGCCACTTCGGTGGCGATCTCGGCCCCGGTCCGGCGCAGATCGGCGGCGACCTCGGACAGCTTGTCGGCATTGCGCCCGTGCAGGATCAGCGCGTGGCCCTGTTCGGCCAGGGCCTGCGCGGTGGCCCGGCCAAGGCCCTGCGTCGCGCCGGTGATCAGGATGGTCTTCATCGGTTGGTCCTTTCAGGCAAACTGCGGCAGCACGTCCTGCGCGAGACGGTCCAGCGTGCGGTCGATGGGCGCGCGGTTGAACCGCAGGTTCAGGGCGACGTGGTGCACGCCGATCTCTTCGAGGTGTTTGAGGTAGGTGGTCAGCCAGCGCCGCCCGGCGCGCACGCCAAGGTGGATCGGCTCCGGTCCGTCGTCGGGATCTTCCGACAGGTCGATGTAAAGCGGTTGCAGCACGGGCTTCATGGGCTGACCTTGGCTGTGCAGCCGCGTGCGCCAGTCCTGCAACACGCGGTCCTGTGCGACGCCGGGGCGCGGATAGGTCATCCAGCCGTCCCCGTTCTGCGCGATCCATTCCGGCGACTGGCGGCTGGATCCGGTGACGAGCAGCGGCAGGCGGGCGCCCTGCGGTTTCGGCAGCATCTCGACGGTGCCATCGGTGCGGCCGAACTGGGTGTCGATGCGCGGAGCGGCGGTGCCCATCGCGCGGATGTAGTCGAAGGCCGCGCGGAACGCCGCGCCGCGTCCGTCGAAGTCGGCGTTCATCGCCGGGTATTCCTCTGGCCGGTCGCCCGAGGCCACGCCAAGGATCAGCCGCCCGCCGGACAGCTGATCGACCGAGGCCGCGGCCTTGGCCACATGCGCCGGGTGGCGCAGCGGCAGCACGATCGAGGCCACGCCAAGCGCGATCTCCGAGGTCTGCCCGGCGAGGTAGCCGAGGTAGGTGAACGGGTCGTAGAGTTGCCCCGCATCGCCAAAGCTCGGCACGTTGAAGGGCACATCCCGCAGCCAGACCGCGCGGAAGCCAAGCGCCTCTGCCTGTTGCACCCGCGCCAGGTGGTTGGTCATGTCCGGCACCGGGCCATCGGGATAGGCGGCGATCGGCACCACGAGACCGAGGCTCAGCCGCCCGGCCTGAAAGGTGCTGTCATAGCCGCGATTGATCTGCTCGAAACTGTCGAAGTGGTCACGCATGACTTGCTCCGTGGTGGATGGGGTTCAGGCGGAAAGGCCCGGCAGTACCTGCTTGCCGATGACGCGTCCGCTTTCCTGCCGTTCATGCGCGGCGGCGAGGCTTTCGGGCGTCAGGGCATCGGCGCGCCCGGTCACGGTCGAGAGCAGGTCGCCCGTGTCCAGCATCGCCGCCACCCGGTTGAGCAGGTCGCGCTGCGCCTCCATGTCGGAGGCAAACATGGACCGGGTGAACATGAACTCCCAGCTGAGCGTCAGCGCCTTCGGCTTGGCCGGCGCGATGTCCAGCCCTTGCGGGTCGTCGATCAGGGCGATGTGTCCGCGCGGGGCAATCAGATCGACGATGGCGGGCCAGTGCTGATCGGTGGCGGTCAGCGCGGCAACATAGTCGGGCGTCATTGCCAGGTCGCGCATCTGAGCAGCCAGATCCCTGCGATGGTCGAGCACATGATCCGCACCCATCCGGCGCACCCAGTCCTGTGTCTCGGGGCGCGAGGCGGTGGCGATCACCGTCAGCCCGGTCAGCCGCTTGGCCAGCTGGATCAGGATCGACCCGACGCCGCCCGCACCGCCGATGACCAGCAGGCTTTTCCCTTCGCCCGTCGCCTCGGCCAGGCGGAAACTGTCGAACAGCATTTCCCAGGCGGTGATGGCGGTCAGCGGCATCCCGGCGGCTTCGGTGAAATCCAGCGAGGCCGGCTTGCGGCCGACGATACGTTCGTCCACCGCGTGCAATTCCGCGTTGGTGCCCGGGCGCGTCACGTCCCCGGCATAGAACACCTCGTCGCCGACCTTGTAGCCCGTCACCTCTGGTCCGGTCTCTACCACGACACCCGCCGCGTCGAAGCCGAGGATGCCGAAGCCCTCGGGTGCGCGGTTGCTGCGCAGCTTGACGTCGACAGGGTTGACCGAGACGCCTTTCACCGCGACCAGCAGGTCGCGCGGGCGCAGGGCAGGGCGGGCCACGTCCCGTGCGGTCAGTTCGGTGGCGGGGCCAGTCTGGGTGTATCCGATTGCGTCCATGATCCGGGTCCTTTGCGTTTCGTTTGACGCATAAATACACCTTTGAATTTCGATAAAAACGTCGCATAACGGAGTTCAGTTTTCCGGTTTTCAGGATAATGGGAATGGACACGGAAACCCTGCGCCTGTTCGTTGCGGCGGCGGAACGGCTGAACATCAGCGCAGCGGGGCGTAGCCTCGGGCTTGCGCCCGCCATGGCCAGCGCCCGCCTGGCCAAGCTGGAACATGAGCTGGGGGCGGAGCTGCTGCACCGTACCACGCGCAAGGTGTCGCTGTCGCAGGAAGGGGCGGCCTTTCTGCCCTATGCGCGCGAGATCCTCGCCCAGTCGGAGGCCGCCCGCGCGGCCCTTGGTCTTGATGCCGAGCGCCCGTCCGGCACCCTGCGCTTTGCCGCGCCAAGCAGTTTCGCGCAGCTCCACATCATGCCGCTGCTGCCGGACTTTCATGCGCAATTCCCTGATATCACGCTGGACCTGCGCCTCTCCGACACCCGCGTCGACCTTATCGAGGGCAGCTATGACCTTGCCCTGCGCAGCGCGCCGCTGCAGGACAGCAGCCTGCGCGGGCGCAAGCTGGGGGATGACAGGCGCGTTCTCTGCGCGGCGCCGGAGTACCTCGCGCAGCGCGGCACGCCGTGCACGCCGGACGACCTCACCGGGCATGACTTTCTGTCCTGGAGCAATGCCGCACCGCGCGATTTTGTCTCCGAAACGGGACGGTTTACCCTCGATCCCCGCCAGATGACCTGCCGCACGATCCTCGATGACGGCACGGCGCAACGCATCGCGACGATGGCGGGGGGCGGGATCTCGGTCAACTCACTCTGGAGCGTCGCGCAGGAGATCCGCGCAGGGCAGCTTGTGCATCTGTTGCCGGACTGGTGGCTCGACGATGCCTCTGTCCTGTGGCTGATCTATCCCCGGTCCAACGTGTTGACGCCCAAGGTCCGGGTGTTCATGGACTTTCTCGTGGCAAAGCTGACGCCAGCGCCTTGGCGGCTCTGACGGCCTCCGCCCCATGCAAGGGCCATGACTGGGTGAGCCCTTCGAGGATCAGCAACAAGGCCACCTGCTGGCCCGCCAATGCCGTGGCCACTGACGCCCGTTGCGCAACCTCGTGCTTGTGATCCTCCAGCAACCTGCGCAAAGCCGTGTTCGAAGGGTCAGAGGCAACCGCGGCGTGGAACAGGCAGCCATGCGTGGCCTCGGTTTGCATCCACTCCGCAACCCGATCCATCAAGGCATCGCGCGCGTCCATCGGATCCGGCGGCAAACCCTCCAGCACATGAGACAGGTAGCGCCGATGGCGATGCTCCAGCGCGGCCAGCACCATGTCGGCCCGTGATGGCAGGTACTTGTACAGCGTGCGCAGGCTTACGCCCGCCGCATCGCGCAATGTGTCCACGCTGGGTTCGGCAAAGCCCTGGCTGGCAAAGGCCCGCTCCAGCCCGGCGGCGATCTTGTCCACGGTCTGAGTCATGGTTGACAAGGTAGAGGGACCTCTCTACCCCTGCAAGGTAGAGGGATCGTTTTACCACTTGGAGATGCCATGACCCTGCCTGATACCATGCACGCCGTCCTGCTCACCGGCCACGGTGGGCTCGACCGTCTCGAATATCGCACCGATGTCCCCGTGCCGCGCCCCGATCGGGGCGAGGTGCTGATCCGCGTCGGGGCCTCTGCTGTGAACAACACCGACGTGAACACGCGCACCGGCTGGTATTCCAAGGCCGTGCGCGGCGACACGAATTCCGCTGCTGCCACGGGCTATGACGGTGCATCGGATGCCGACGGCGGCTGGTCCGGCGCGCTGTCCTTTCCGCGTATCCAGGGGGCGGACGCCTGTGGGCGCATCGTGGCGGTGGGCGAAGGCGTCGATCCGGGCCGCGTCGGCGCGCGCGTGCTTGTGCGACCGATGTATCGACCGGGGCACAGCGCCGACCCACATGCGCTGGAGACGTTCGGATCGGAACGGGACGGTGCCTTTGCCCAGTTCGCCACCACCGCTTCGGAGAATGCCATCGACGTGGAGAGCGCGCTGACCGACCTGGAACTGGCCTCTTTTCCCTGCGCCTTTTCAACTGCCGAAGGCATGATCCAGCGCGCCTCTCTGGCGGCAGAGCGCGTGCTGATCACCGGCGCATCGGGCGGGGTGGGATCGGCCGCCATCCAGTTGGCCAAGCGGCGCGGCGCCCATGTGACCGCCCTGACCAGCCGGGCCAAGGCCGAGACCCTGCGCGCGCTTGGCGCCGATGCCTATCTGTCCCGCGACGACGCGTTTCCGACGGACGGTTTCGACGTTGTGCTTGACCTCGTGGGCGGGCCGCGCTGGCCCGAACTGCTCGATGCGTTGGCGATCGGTGGGCGATACGTGACCTCGGGCGCCATCGCCGGCCCGATCGTGGAGCTGGACCTGCGGACGCTCTACCTCAAGGACCAGACTCTGATCGGCAGCACGCGGCAGGACCCGACCGTCTTTGCCGACCTGGTGGGCTACATCGAACGCGGCGAGGTGCGGCCGACGCTGGCCGAGACGTTCGAGTTGAGCGACATCTGCAAGGCTCAGGAGGCCTTCCTTACCAAGTCTCACATCGGCAAAATCGGCCTGCGCATTCCGTAAAGCCGGCGTAGGTCGCGAGATTGACGAGGACAAGGCCGCGAAAGTGACATGCACTCTCGCGGCCCTCACCGGCCGTCCGGATGTGGCCCGGAATGGAGGGGGTTATTGGCCCTTGCTCCGAACCGGGGGAGGCCGGAGCGCGGCGCTTTCTGTTGCGGCGGTGCCTGACGTCCGTTTGTGGCGCTTTAACGTCACAGGCTGGCCATGCCCACCAGCATGGAGCCAAGGGCAACGAGGTGGATCATCATGATTGCCTTGTCGTTCCAGAGCACGCCGACAATGAACCAGCCGAGGACGCCAACCAGGAACAGGTAGAGGTTCCACGGTGTCCAGCCGAACCCGGTCGCGGTGTATCCCAAGATCTGGATGATCGAGGCCAGCCACTTCACGACAAAGGCGGTGTTTGCGCGCTCGATGATATTGGTTGCCTCAGACGCCACGGGTGAGCCCTCCGTCGATCCGCCAGTTCTGCCCGGTGACGTAGCCGCCTCCCTCGGAGGCAAGCCAACCGATCAGCGAGGAGACCTCTTCTTCCTTGCCGTAGCGGCCCATCGGGATGCGCGCACGGCGTTCCTCGGTCTCGGGCAGGCTGTCGATGAAGCCGGGAAGGATGTTGTTCATGCGGATGTTCTGTGCGGCATACTTGTCCGCGTAGAGCTTGGCGAAGCCGGCGAGGCCCGCGCGGAAGATCCCCGAGGTCGGGAAGAGCGGGTCGGGCTCGAAGGTTGCGAAGGTCGAGATGTTGATGATCGCACCGCCGCCCTGCGCCGCCATGATCGGCGTGACGAGGCGAGTGGGACGGATCACGTTCAGGAGGTAGACATCGAGTCCGGCATGCCATTCCTCGTCCGTGATCTCGATGATGTCGCCCTTGGGGCCGTGTCCGGCAGAGTTCACAAGCACGTCGATGCGGCCCCAACGGTCAACCGCGCCATCGACGAGCCGTTTGAGATCCGCGACCGACTGGTTCGATCCGGTGATGCCGAAACCGCCGAGTTCCTCGGCCAGTGCCTCGCCCTTGCCAGAAGACGACAAGACGCCGATCCTGAACCCGTCGGCGGCCAGGCGTTTCGCAGCCCCGGCGCCTATTCCGCTGCCGCCTGCCGTGATCAGTGCCACCTTTTCTATCGTCATGATCCTGGTCTCCTTACTTGCCGGACAATCCCGGCCTCTTCTGTTATGCAGAACTAAGAAGCCGGCAGGGCTTTGGCCAACCAGATCGCCTGTCTCGTGGATGTAGGAAAACTATTGTGTCGAACGAAGTCACCTTGCCCCCGTTGAATGGCCTCCGAGCCTTTGCAGCGGCAGGCAGACATCTGAACTTTCGTGCCGCGGCCGATGAACTGGGCGTGACCCAGGGGGCGGTGGCTCAGCAGGTGCGCGGGCTCGAGGATCATCTTGGTCTTCGCCTGTTCCTGAGGGAGCCGCGCGGCCTGGCGTTTACCGCGGAAGGTCGTACCTATCACGCGGGTGTGTCGCAGGCATTCTCCCAGCTGTCGGAGGCAACCGCGGCGCTTCGGTCGGCGCCGACGCGGGTGACGATCAGCGTGACACCGACATTTGCGTCGAAATGGCTCATTCCGCGGCTCGCGGAGCTCAGCCAAGCCCATCCCGGCATTGATCTGCGCATCACTGCCACGGAGCGGGTCTTGAGCTTTCACGCCGACGGGATCGACCTTGCGGTGCGCCAGGCGCGTCCGCCGTTCGGGGCGAGCCTGCGCGCCGACCTGCTGTTCTCGCAGGAGGTGATCGCGGTGTGCTCACCCAGTCTGGTCGCTCAGCATGACCTGCCGCTCGATGCGGCGACCCTGGCGAGCAAGACGCTGTTGCATGACATCCACGACCTATGGCCGAAATTCATCAAGACGGTGTTCGGGGAAGACGTGAAGCTTTCGCGCGGACCGCGGTTCAACCAAACGACATTGGCTCTGGACGCCGCCCTGGCCGGGCAGGGGATCGCATTGGCGAGCCGTTTCCTTGTGCAGCGGGATCTGAAGGCCGGGCGCCTTGTGCAACCGCTTGAGAATGCGCTCAACGGCGACACGGACTTCTACCTACTGACGCCGCGACAAGGCGCGTCCGATGCCTCGTTGCTTGTCCGGGAGTGGCTGCGGGGCATGACGAACGAAGGCCCTTGAAATGGGGCGCTCGGATTTGCCCGAGACAAGGCAGGTGTGTCTACAGCAGGTGGCTTTGTGGTCGTTCCTGCCATGCGCCCGCAGCGAATACCGGCGCTGACGCGTTGCACTGGGGCGGCAAGCGGCCCGTCAAGGTCAGCGCGGTCGCGCCGACCCACAATCCCGACCCGTAGGCGCAGCTTTCGCCCCGAAGCAGAGCGGAAAAGCGCCGATCCCGGTTCCTCGGCCCGTTGTCACAACCCGGTGAGGCTGCATTTCAGCCCTTTGGTGTTGCGCCTGCGCACCTATGTTTGTCACACTGACCGATAGGAGGCAGGCGGCAGCGCGTGGCCTGCGCGTCTGCTGACTGGCAGAGACAAGGAGACCCCATTGAAACCGCAATCCCTCGCTCTGACGCAGGAAAACACGACACCGTTGAGGCTGTTCTGGCTGGCGACGCTGTCGATGTTCCTGATCGTATCTCAATCCCTCATGGCCTCGGCGCGCGGCGCTCCGGACAGCTTTGCCGACCTTGCCGAACGGATCAGCCCCGCCGTGGTCAACATCACCACCTCGACGACCGTTGCCGGCCGGTCCGGCCCGCGCGGGATCGTGCCCGAAGGCTCTCCCTTCGAAGATTTCTTTCGTGACTTTCAGGACCGTGGCGGTCCCAGCCGTCCGCGCCGGTCCTCGGCGCTGGGCTCCGGCTTCGTGATTTCCGAAGATGGCTACATCGTCACCAACAACCACGTCATCGAAGGCGCCGACGAGATCACCATCGAGTTCTTCGAAGGCTTCGAACTGCCGGCGGAACTGGTCGGCACGGACCCCAACACCGATATCGCCCTGCTCAAGGTCGAGGCGGACCGTCCGCTGACCGCCGTGCCCTTTGGCGACAGCAACACCATGCGTGTCGGCGACTGGGTGATGGCGATGGGCAACCCGCTGGGCCAGGGGTTTTCGGTCTCCGCGGGCATCGTCTCGGCCCGCAATCGCGCGCTGAGCGGCACCTATGACGACTACATCCAGACCGACGCTGCCATCAACCGCGGCAACTCTGGCGGGCCGCTGTTCAACATGGACGGCGAGGTGATCGGCGTGAACACCGCGATCCTGTCGCCCAACGGCGGCTCCATCGGCATCGGTTTCTCGATGGCGTCGAACGTCGTGGTCAACGTGGTCGACCAGCTGCAGAAATACGGCGAGACCCGCCGTGGCTGGCTGGGCGTGCGCATCCAGGACGTGAGCGAAGACGTGGCCGACGCGCTGAACTTGGCGGAAGCCAAGGGCGCGCTGGTGTCCGACGTGCCGGAAGGCCCGGCGAAAGAGGCCGGTGTCGCCGCCGGTGACGTTATCGTTTCGTTCGACGGTGTCGAGGTGGTGGACACCCGCCAGCTGGTGCGCGTCGTGGCCAATACGCCGGTGGGCAAGACCGTGCGCGTGGTCGTCAACCGCGACGGCGAGACCCAGACCCTGAAGGTCACACTGGGCCGCCGCGAAGAGGCGCAGACCGCGGTGCCCGCCGCCGCGCCCTCGACCCCGGACGAGCCGCCGGCCAAGATGGAAACGCTTGGCCTGACCCTCAGCCCGCTGACCGATGCGATCCGCAATGAACTGGGCCTCTCCGCAGGGATGCAGGGCCTCGCGGTCATGGACGTGGAACCGGCCTCGGAAGCCTACGAGAAGGGCCTGCGCGCCGGTGACATCATCACCGAGGCGGGCCAGCAGGCCGTGGCCAGCATCGAGGACCTGGAAACCCGCATCGGTGAGGCGCGCGATGAAGGCCGCAAGTCGATCCTGCTGCTGGTGCGGCGGGGCGGCGGCGACCCGCGCTTCATGGCTCTGGGCCTGGCCGCGAACTGAGCCGGGCGGAAACCTCCGGACATGACAAGGGGCGGCCTTTCGGGCCGCCCCTTTTGCATTCCGCGAGAGCGACGCCACGGCCCTCAGGGGCGCATGTCGCGTGCCTTTTGCGCGGCGGCGCTCAGCGCCCTTGAGATCTCTCCGCGCAGGGGGCTGTCCTCCAGCACCTGAAGCCCGGCGGCGGTGGTGCCGGCGTAGTCGAGCATCTGGCGGACGTGATCCGCGGCGCGGGGCGGATCCTCGGCCAGCATCTCGCCACTGGCGCGAAAGAGCTGCCGGATGGCGCGGTCGGCGACCTCGGGCGGGATGCCCTGCGCCTCGGCATGTTCGGTCATGGTGGCGGCGAACCAGGCGACGAAACCGGGAACCGGCCCTGTGAGGGCAGTGAAGTGATCCAGTTGTGCCTCGTCGTCCAGCGCGTCTTCGGTGCCGCAGGCCGCCAGCAGACGGCGGGCGACCATGCGGTCGTCCTCGCTGGCGCCGGGGGCGGCGACCCAGGGCGAATAGGCCAGCCGCCGCGCGGCGGCGGGGCTGGACATGGCGCGGACCACCCGAGGGCTGCCCGTCAGGCGTTGCAGGTCCGCGATCGTGACGGCGGCCATGACCGAGAGGATCAGCCTGTCCTCGGCAGGCAGGTGCAGGTCCGGCACCCCGGCGGGCGGGATGCTGATCAGGATCGTGTCGCAGGCCCGGGCCAGCGCGGCGGCATCGTCGGTGACGGTGACCTCGGCGGGCAGGTCGCCCCGTGTGCCGCTGCGGTTGGCGATCCAGAGATCGCCGGGCGCGACGGCGCCGCTGTCCAGCCAGGCCTGCGCGATGGCACTGCCCAGCATGCCCGAGCCTCCGACGATGCCGATGCTGCTCATGTCAGGTGTCCTTTCGTGGGGCCGCGCGGTCAGCTTTCGGGCAGTTCGACTGCCACCAGCCCCAGCGCGCGGGCGGTTTCCAGCGAGAGCTGCGCGCTTTCCAGCCCGCGTTCGGACTGGTACCTGCGCACCGCTGCCGAGGTCGGCGCGTCCATCCTACCCGAGACATTGCCCGAGAAATAGCCACGCGCGGCCAGCGCCCGCTGCACGGACGAGATGAACTCGGGCGTCATGTCTTCGGGGCAGGGGGCCTCGAAGGTGATCTCGGCGCGTTCGCGGACCAGCCTGGGCACCGGGGCCTTGCGGTAGATCGGTGGGCGGATCACGGTGCCGTCCTCGGCGATCTCGGCCTGGACCACCTGCACCTCGCCCATCACGTGCTCATAGATGGCCGGACGCAGGTCGCGGGCCTGACAGGTGCCGTCGTCGAGATGTTCGGCAAGCGGGGGAGTGGCCTCGGGGCCGTGTGCCTCGCGGCTGACGGTCTGCGGGGGGGCGCAGGCGGCCAGCAGGACCAGCGCCAGCAGCGGCGCGGCGTGGGGCCGGGGAATAGGGGACATGACTGCTCGGGCCTCGGTGTGCCTTTTTCTTGGCGGCAGGATAGCGGGTTTGGCCCGATCTGCCTAGAGGCAGGCGGATCGGCGCGCGGGTCCTTGCCTCAGGGCGTGTCCAGCAACCGGTCGAGCAGCGGCGAAATGTCCTCGATCTCTTCGGAGATGACGTGGGTGACACCGTTCTCGCGTTGGACGCGCCCGGTGACGCGCAGCATGCGGCCCGCGATCACCGCCCGGCGGAAGCGTTCGTAGAGCTTGCGCCAGACGATGACGTTGACCACGCCGGTCTCGTCTTCGAGCGTGATGAAGATCACCCCCTTGGCGGTGCCGGGGCGCTGGCGCAGGATCACCAGCCCGGCCACGGTGACGCGGGCGCCGTTGGGCGGCTCTGCCAGGCGGCTGGCGATCAGGCAGGAAGGTGGTTGCGGCCAGGTCATGCGAACGAATGTAGAACATTTGCGCGCGACGGCCAAGACGCCCTCCACCACCGTCACCGGAACGTGCAGCAAGAGGAACGCGGCGGCAAAAAATCGTATTCCGTCCTTGAGTTGACGCAAATGGGACTGGCGGGCAAAGGGCGTCCCCACTAGGTAGGGGTCGGATCAAGACGGAGCGGTGAAATGGCTAAGATCACCTATATCGAGCACAACGGCACCGAGCATGTCGTGGAGGTGCCCACGGGGCTGACCGTGATGGAAGGCGCGCGCGACAACAACATTCCCGGCATCGAGGCGGATTGCGGCGGCGCCTGCGCCTGTTCGACCTGCCATGTCTACGTTGCCGAGGACTGGGTCGAGAAGCTGCCCGCGCGCGAGGACATGGAAGAGGACATGCTGGACTTTGCCTATGAGCCGGATGCCAAGCGATCGCGCCTGACCTGCCAGCTGCGGGTCAGCGATGCGCTGGACGGGCTTGTCGTGCAGATGCCCGAGAAGCAGATCTGATGCCTGCCCGGGCGCCGCGTCTGCCGTGGCGCCCCTGGCCCGCGTCCGCCCGCGGCGCAGCCATGACGCTGTGCCTGTGGCTGGCGGGCATGGCCCCGGCCATGGCGCAGGAGGCGGTTGCCGCCCGCTACGAGGGCGCGGTGACGCGCTACCCGCACGGCGTGCTGGGGGATGAGATCGAGTATGACACCCTGGCGGTGACTCTGTCGGACGGGCGCGTGCTGCGCCGCCGCTGGCAGGCGCCGCTGGTTTTCGAGGATATCGCGCCGCGGCTCTGGGACGTGACCGGCGACGGGGTGCCGGAGGTGGTGACGGTCGAGAGTCACGCGGACCGCGGCGCCCGGCTGGCGATCTGGGAGGTCCAGGGCGCGGACTTGCGTCCGCTGGCCGCGACGCCCTTCATCGGTCAGCGCTTTCGCTGGCTGGCGCCCGTGGGTGCGGCGGATCTGGACGGCGACGGCGCCATCGAGATCGCCTATGTCGACCGGCCGCACCTCGCAAAAACCCTGCGCCTCTGGCGACTGGAGGAGGGCGTTCTTCGGCCCGTGGCCTCGGCAGAGGGGTTTTCGAACCATCGGATCGGCTGGAACCACATCGTCGGCGGGCTGCGGAATTGCGGCGAGGGGCCGGAAATCGTGCTGCCCTCGGGCGATTGGCGGCATGTGATGGTGGTGCGCCTGGCGGCGGGCGGCCTCGAGCGTTACGCCAGCGATCCTTACAGCCCCGAGATGCTGACCGCCGTGATGGACTGTCGCTGAAACCGGGGCGCGGCGCCCTTGGCTTCTTCTCTGCAAAAATACTCCCGGGGGAGGCGACCAGAGGGAGACGGGGGCGGCGCCCCCATTCTTCTCTCCGACCCCGAGGAACGATTCGGGCTTAACTTTCCCGGACGCCCGAATTACCCATAACGGCCATGAAGATACTCTTTCTTGGTGACGTGATGGGCCGCGCCGGGCGGCAGGCAATCACGGAGCGTCTGCCCTCCCTGCGCAAGGACTGGCGGCTGGATTTCGTCATCGTGAACGGCGAGAACGCGACCAACGGCCACGGGCTGTCGGCGGAACATGGCAAGGCGATCTTCGAGGCCGGGGCCGATGTCATCACCCTGGGCGACCATGCCTTCGACCAGAAGGAGATGCTGACCCACATCGAGGGCGAGACACGGCTCATCCGTCCGCTGAACATCGCGCGTCAGGCGCCGGGCCGGGGGGCGGCGCTCTACAAGGACGCCCGCGGGCGCAAGGTTCTGGTGGTGCAGGCCCTGGGGCAGGTCTTCATGAGCCGCAACTACGACAGCCCCTTCACGGTGGTGGACGAGACGCTGAAGCGGCATCCGCTGGGTGGGCAGGCACAGGCCATCGTCGTCGATATGCACTGCGAGGCCACGTCCGAGAAGATGGGCATGGGACATTTCTGCGACGGGCGGGCCAGCCTCGTGGTGGGCACGCATACCCATGTGCCGACCTCGGACACGCAGATCCTGCCGGGCGGGACGGCGTTCCAGTCGGACGCGGGCATGTGCGGCGACTACAATTCCGTCATCGGGATGGACCCGGCGGAGCCGCTGCGCCGCTTTGTCAACGGCATGCCCAAGGGCCGGTTCAACCCGGCGCTGGGCGAGGCGACCCTGTCGGGTGTCTACGTCGAGACCGATGACATGACCGGCAAGGCGGTGTCCGTGCAGATGGTCCGCCAGGGCGGGCGGCTGGCGCCTGCCGGTCCGGCGTGAATCGGTTTGTGCCCTTTGCCACGCTGGTGGTGACGGGCGCGGCCTGGGGGGCGACGCAGCCCCTGATGAAAGTGGCGGTTTCAGAGGGCTATCGTCATTTCGGCCTGATCTTCTGGCAGACGGTGCTGGTGGGGGTGCTGCTTGGCGCGCTGACACTGCTGCGGGGCAAGCGCCTGCCGATGCATGTTGCGGCGCTGCGGCTGTACCTGTTCATCGCCGTCGTCGGCACCGTGGTGCCGGGCATCGCCTCTTACCAGGCGGCGGTACATCTGCCGTCCGGAGTGTTGTCGATCCTGCTGAGTTCCGTCCCCATGTTCGCCCTTCCGATTGCCCTGGCGCTGGGCATCGACCGGCCCGCGCCGCGGCGCATCCTGGGCCTGTTGCTGGGTCTGGGCGGGGTGGCGGTGCTGGTGCTGCCAGAGGCGAGCCTGCCGGAGGGCACGCAGGCGGTCTGGATCGCGATCGCGCTGATTGCCTCGGCTTGCTACGCCCTGGAGGGCAACATGGTGTCGAAATGGGGCACCCAGGGGTTGGACGCGGTGCAGGTGCTGGCCGGGGCCTCGATCCTGGGTGTCGGGCTGAGCCTGCCTCTGGCGCTGGCCAGCGGCCAGTTCATCACGCCAGCCCTGCCCTTGACTGGGCCGGACCGGGCGGTGATCGCCAGCGCCGCGCTGCATGCCTTTGCCTATTCGGCCTATGTCTGGCTGGTGGGCCGGGCGGGGGCCGTCTTTGCCGCGCAGGTGAGCTATCTTGTCACGCTGTTCGGCGTCTGCTGGGCGATGCTGTTCCTGGCCGAGGCCTACTCGGGCTGGGTCTGGGCGGCGCTGACGCTGATGATGGCGGGCATGGCTCTTGTGCAGCCGCAGCGTAAACCGCTTGTGCCCGTGTCTGTGAGGGGCCAGAATGCGGCCGGTTGAGGGCGGGCGATAGGCTGAGCAATACATGATCGGAATCGAGCTGAGCCAGACAAGCCAGGCGGTGCTGACGCTTGCCGTGGTGATCGGGATGTTCGTGCTTTTCGTCCGCGAGACCTACCCGACAGAGGTCACGGCCATTGGCGGCGTCGCGGTGCTGTTGGTTCTCGGCGTCCTGCCCTATGACGCGGCGCTGGACGTCCTGTCGAACCCGGCCCCCTGGACCATCGCGGCGATGTTCCTGGTGATGGGGGCCCTGGTGCGGACCGGGGCGCTGGATGCCTTTACCGGCTACGCGCAAGAGCAGGTCGAGCTCAGACCCAAGCGGGCCATCGGCGGCATCCTTCTGGTGGTGATTGTCGCCTCGGCCTTCATGAACAATACGCCGGTGGTGGTGGTGATGCTGCCGATCTTCGTGCAGATCGCCAAGACGATGGGCATTGCACCGTCCAAGCTGTTGATCCCGCTGAGTTACGCGGCGATCCTGGGCGGTACGCTGACGCTGATCGGGACCTCGACCAACCTGCTGGTCGACGGGGTGGCGCGGACCCAGGGGCTGCAGCCCTTCACCATCTTCGAGGTTACCCCGCTGGCAATCATCCTTGTGGCCTGGGGGATGGTCTATCTCTATTTCGTGGGGCGCTTTCTGCTGCCCGAACGGACCTCGATGGCGGGGATGCTGTCGGATCGCTCGCGGATGAAGTTCTTTACCGAGGCGGTAATCCCACCGGATTCCAACCTGATCGGGCGCGAGGTGCTGGGCGTTCAGCTGTTCAAGCGCGACGGTGTGCGGCTGGTCGACGTGATCCGGGGCGATGAATCGCTGCGCCGCAACCTGCAGGGGGTCGAACTGCAACTGGGCGACCGGGTTGTGCTGCGCACACAGATGACCGAACTGCTGTCGCTGCAGCGCAACAAGGAACTGAAGCGCGTCGACCAGGTGTCCTCCAAGGAAACCACGACCGTCGAGGTGCTGATCACGCCCGGCTGCAAGATGGTGGGCCGGTCCCTAGGCGCGCTGCGGCTGCGGCGCCGGTTCGGGGTCTACCCGCTGGCGGTACACCGGCGGAACCAGAACATCGGGCGCCAACTGGACGACCTGGTGGTGCGCGTGGGCGACACGCTGCTGCTGGAAGGCAACGCAGAGGATATCAAGCGGTTGGCGGACGAGATGGACCTGGTCGACGTGGCGCATCCGTCGGCGCGCGCCTTTCGCCGCGGCCATGCGCCGGTGGCGCTGGGGGCATTGGGCGGGATCGTCGCGCTGTCGGCGCTGGGCGTGGCGCCGATCCTGGCGCTTGCGGTGGTTGCGGTGGCGCTGGTGCTGCTGACCCGCTGCATCGACGCGGACGAGGCGTTTTCCTTTGTCGAGGGGCAACTCCTGGCGCTGATCTTTGCCATGCTGGCGATCGGCGCGGCGCTGGAGGCAAGCGGCGCGGTCGAACTGATCGTGGGCGCGGTGGCCCCCCTGATGGCCAAACTGCCGGCGCCGCTGGTGATCTGGGCGGTCTACCTGCTGACCAGCATCCTGACGGAAACCGTGTCCAATAACGCCGTGGCCGTCGTGGTGACCCCCATCGCCATCGGACTGGCCAGCGCCATCGGGGTGGACCCGCGTCCGCTGGTGGTCGCGGTCATGGTGGCGGCCTCGTGCAGTTTCGCCACGCCCATCGGCTACCAGACCAACACGCTGGTCTATGGTCCGGGGGGCTACAAGTTCTCGGATTTCTTCAAGGTGGGCCTGCCGCTGAACCTCAGCATCGGTGTTCTTTCGGCGCTGCTGATCCCTTACTTCTTTCCGCTCTGAACGGGTCGTGTCACCCGTAACGCTCGACGAAACCTTCGAGCAGGCGCGGCGGTTCGGTGACGTCCGCCGCGCGGCACATCTCGATCAATTCATCCGCTGTCTCGGGCGCGAAATAGCCCTTGTGGCGGTAGATGCGGATGCGGGTCTCGAACTCGGTGGCATCGGCTTCGGGGTGGAATTGCGTCGCGTAGACGTTCTGACCGTAGCGGATCATCTGGTAGGGGCAGGGGCCGGATGACACCAGGTGCACGGCGCCCTTGGGCAGGTGCTGCACCGCTTCCTTGTGGCCGACGAAGGCGTCGAACTGCTCGGGCAGGCTGGCGGTCAGCGGGTCCTTTGCGCCCTCGGGCGTGGTGTAGCAGGTCACCGCGCCAACCGGCTCGTTGAACCGGTCCTTGGCCACCTCGGCGCCCAGGTGGTGCGCCAAGATGCCGATGCCGTAACAGCAGCCCATGAAGGGGATGTCCTGCGCCGTGATGTGGGGCATCAGGCGCAGGATCGCCTCTTCGATGCGGCGTTCCACAGGGTCCTTGTCGCCGGGCTTGTCGCTGACGCAGCCGGGGCCGCCGCCGACGATCACACCGGCATAATTGCCCGGGTCCAGATTGCGCGGCAGGTCTTCCTGTTCAAGGCGCATCCGGTGGACGCGGTCGGCGCTCAGGCCGGACTTGTCCAGAACGGCGCGGTACTCGGAGTCGCTGGCCTCGGGTTCGGGGCGCAACTGGAGGAGGAGGAATCGGCTCATGTACTTGCGCTACCCCACGGAGGGGCGGCGCGCAACGCCACATGGCCCGGACGTGGCGCGTGGACTTGGCAAGGGGGGCGGGCGTGACTTATAGAGGCGCGGATACACAAAGCACCCGAAAAGAGGCAACGCGACATGGCCGGCCATTCCAAATGGGCAAACATCCAGCACCGCAAGGGCCGTCAGGACAAGATCCGGGCCAAGATCTTCTCGAAACTGTCGAAAGAGATCACCATCGCCGCCAAGATGGGCGATCCCGACCCGGACAAGAACCCGCGCCTGCGCCTGGCCGTGAAAGAGGCCAAGGGCCAGTCGATGCCCAAGGACAACATCGAACGCGCCATCAAGAAGGCGGTGGGCGGCGATGCCGAGGATTACGAGGAAATCCGCTATGAGGGCTACGGCCCGAACGGCGTGGCGGTGATCGTCGAGGCGATGACCGACAACCGCAACCGCACCGCCTCGACCGTGCGCTCGACCTTTACCAAGAACGGCGGCAACCTTGGCGAGACCGGCTCTGTCGGCTTCATGTTCGAGCGCAAGGGCGAGATCGTCTACCCGGCCGATGCGGGCGACGCGGACGACGTCATGATGGCGGCGATCGAGGCCGGTGCCGAGGATGTCGAATCCTCCGAGGACGGGCATGTGATCTATTGCGCGGACACCGACCTGAACGAGGTTTCGACCGCACTGGAGGCCGACCTGGGCGAGTCCGAGTCGACCAAGCTGGTGTGGAAGCCCACGACCACGACGGAACTGGATCTAGAAGGCATGCAGTCGCTGATGCGGTTGGTCGAGGCGCTGGAAGACGACGACGACGTCCAGCGTGTGACCACCAATTTCGAAGCGTCCGACGAGGTCATGGCGCAGCTGGAAGGCGCCTGAGGCCTGTCCTGTCGGTCAAGACGGCCCCCGCTTTGGCGGGGGCCTCTAGGGCGGCAAGCGGTAGACCATGCGTGGACAGCCCTGAGCGGGAACGCCGGTTCAACGCGTTGCAAGCCCAGTGTTTCCAAGCGCCAAGGATGGCAGGATGCGGTTCTTGGGCGACCGCGGCCCCCGCTGTTGACATCCTTGCATTGGCCCAATCTGCATGCAAAAGTTTCTGTGCGAACAGACTGAACCAATCAAACAAGGTGGGTTGACACCCGTCCTGTGCCAAGCGGCTTCGTTTGGTGCAAGACTGTACTGCCTGTGCAGACCAGGCAACCGGGAGAACAAGAATGCCCACGATCGTCGGCGATATAAGATTGTTTAGCAAAAACGGTTTGGGCGCTTTCAATGTCTTGAACGCGAATTTCGAGAGTCCTGACATCGCCGATGGAACCTGGGATCTTGAGGATCAGACCGCCGCGCCCTTTGCCGGTTTTGCCTATCAGGGGTATTATGACGACGGTGGGCATAGATACCTCGTCTTCAAAGACGGGTCCGAGCAACACCTGATTTTTTCGGAAACAGCCTCCGCCCCCGGCGAATTTCCCGCGACCTACCAGGAAGGTGACATTCCCCTGATCACGGCGCAGATCCCCGCCTGCTTTGCCGAAGGCACAGGCATCGCGGCACCGGAAGGGGTCCGCGCGGTCGAGGCTCTGCGAATTGGGGACAGGATACTGACCGCTGACGGACGAACGGTGGCCGTGAAATGGATCGGCCGTCAAACTGTCGTCAAATGGTCCGGCGTCGGGCATGTGCAGCCGGTTGTCATTCGCGCCGGCGCTCTTGGCGAAAACGTGCCTTTTGCCGATCTGACCGTGACCGCAGATCACGGGATGGTTCTGGACGGGCATGTGATCAACGCCTCGGCGCTGGTCAACGGGGGCAGCATCGACTGGGTGCCCGCCGCCGACCTGCCTGCGACGTTTACCGTCTATCATGTCGAAACAGAGGCGCATGACGTGATCCTCGCCAATGGTGCCCCGGCAGAGACATTCATCGACTATGCCGGTCGCCGCGTCTTTGACAATTTCGACGAATACGAGACGCTCTACGGTGAGGACCGGAGCATCCCGGAGATGACCCATCCGCGTGTCTCCTCGGCGCGCCACTTGCCGGTCTCGATCCAGGCGCTGTCCTGTGTGGGCAGGGCCTCGCCAGGCCTTTAACGGCGCCCAGGGAGCACCCGGGGACCTGCCCCATTCCCTCACATCGGCGGGCCGTCCGCAGGTTTGCCGGTGCGTGATGAATGCGGCGCCGCCGCCCGGGCAACCTATCCCTGCCTTGCGGCCCTGCGGTAAATGCGCCTAAGCCAAGGGTATGCTTTTGCGGGCGCTCATACTGCTGGGGGTTTTCGTGGTGCTGTCCGGTGCCGCGACCTGGTATTTCGGGCACGAGGTGCTGATCGCGCTGGGGCTGATCCTGACCCAGGCCAAGGTTCTGCTGAAGAAACTGGCGGCGCTCGATCTGCCGGTGGTCCTGAGCTGGCTCAAGACCCAGGGCGCGATGTTCTTTCGCGTCGAGCTGATCAAGAAATGGATCACCACCTCTGTCGTGCCGCTGATGCTGGGCAAGGCGATCCTGCGGCGCATCCAGTTGCTGGTGAAGGGCTATCTGCAGATCGTGCAGCAACGATACGCGCGGCTGATGGAATGGTTCAACGGTCTGAGCCGTGTCGAGAGAGGGGTGGCCTGGCTGGTGATCCTCTTTGCCACTCTCGCGTTGTCGGTCACGTCGATGGGGCTGTGGCTGATCCTCTTTTCGGTGCAACTGCCGCTGTGGCTGGTGGCGGCCTTTGGCGCGACGGTGCGCATGACCTGGACCAGCCTGCAAAAGGGCCTGTTCAAGGCGCTGGCCTTCCTGCAACTGGGCTGGCTGTGGAAGGGGATCAAGCGGCTCTTGCCCGCCTCGGTGCTGGAACGCAAACGAAGGATGGAATTCCGCATCGCCCGGGCCATCGTGCGGCGGCGGCGCATGACGCTGAAGCAACTGGTCGAGCGCAAGGGGCGTTTGCCATTCAAGCTGGGGCTTCTGGCGGAATACCTCTTTCACCCGCCGGGGCGGCGCCCGCGCTGAGCGTGGTCAGGCCGGTGTGGCGGGGGGAAAGACCTGTCGGCGGACCAGTGGGCTGATCCCGATCAGCACCAGCATGACCGAGAAGAGGCACCAGATCGCGGGCATCTCGTTGGGGGTGCTGGTCAGGCCGGAGGCGATCAGCGGCCCCACCAGCCCGTTGAGCAGGGCGAACCGCCAGGCGCCGTAGAGGCAGGGCAGCAGCAGGCAGGCCAGCAGGTAGTCCGGGAAATGCCCGATGCCGCCCAGCCAGTGCGAGAGGCTGAGGAAATTGTTGAGCTGCATGCTCCACCCCAGGTGCCAGTCGCCGGATATGGTGCAGAACTCTGGCCCGCAGAGCGGCACCCCGGGCGGACAGACGCCCAGCCAGGGGGCCGGGATCAGGCGGGCCAGCAAGGTCAGGGACGCCAGCGAAGCCAGGCCCAGCACCCAGCGTCTTGTTCGCGGCTCTATCGCGGGGCCGACCAGCGCCATGCAGAAGAGATTGACGACAATCGGTTGCAGAACGATGTGCAAGTAGGCCAGCACCGTGACCGTCGTGTTGCCCGGCGTGCCGCATTGGTCGATCACGCCGTATCCCCAGGCCTGCAACCCCTCCATGGCGGTGAAGAACCCCAGGGTGCCCCAGATCCCGGCGGGTTCGCCCTTGCGCCAGGTGACGAAGGTGGCCGCCGCGCCCAGGGCGGCCATCGAGTAGGTTGCGGTTTCGCTCCAGCACATGCGCGTTCTCCCTTGGACAGAGAGTTTCGGGATTTCTCTGGGGTGGTCAATGCTGCCGTCGAGCGGGATTGATCCGGGCGGCAAATCGCGCCATCAGGCGGATCGGGTCACGAGGAGTACAGGTATGGAAGCGGCGATTGCGGGGTTTGCACTGGGGTTCAGCCTGATCCTGGCAATCGGGGCGCAGAATGCCTTTGTCCTGCGGCAGGGTTTGCGGCGGATGCATGTGCTGCCGGTGGTTCTTGTCTGCGCCATTTCGGACGCGGCGCTGATCGCCGCCGGGGTTGCCGGGTTCGGCGCGCTGGCCGAGGCGGTGCCCGGCCTGGAATGGGGGATGCGGATCTTTGGCGCCGCCTTCCTGGGGTGGTACGGGGCAAAGACCCTGTACGCGGCCTGGAAAGGGGGCGAGGCGCTGGCCGCGGGCGAGGGGGCTCAAAGCCTGCGGGCGGCGGTGCTGACCTGCCTCGCGCTGACCTGGCTCAATCCGCATGTCTACCTGGACACGGTCGTGCTGCTTGGGGCGGTCTCGGCGCAGTACGACGCGCGGCTGGCCTTTGCGCTTGGGGCGATGACGGCCTCTTTCGTGTTCTTCTTTTCGCTGGGGTACGGGGCGCGGGCACTGGCGCCGATCTTTGCGCGGCCGCGGGCCTGGCGTGTGCTGGATCTTGTCGTAGGCCTGACAATGTGGGCCATCGCGGCCAAGCTGCTTTGGATGTGACCCCCTTGTGCCCGCCGCCCAATGGTCTAAGCCAAGGGCATGGTCGACAAGGTACAAGCCCCGGCGCGGGGTGTTTTCTGGATGGTGGTAACGGGGCTGTGTTTTGTCGCGGTCACCGCATTGGTCAAGTCCCTGGGACAGCGCATTCCGGCGCAGGAATCCGCCTTTCTTCGCTATGTGCTGGGGTTGGTCTTTTTGCTGCCGATGGCCCGGCAATTGATGCAGGTGCGCCTGACGCCGCGTCTGTGGCGGCTGTTTTCGCTGCGGGCGCTGTTTCACACCGGCGGGGTGGTTCTGTGGTTCTATGCCATGACGCGCATTCCCATCGCCGAGGTGACCGCGATGAACTATCTCAACCCTGTCTACGTGACCGTTCTGGCGGTGTTTTTCCTTGGCGAACGGCTGGCGCTGCGGCGCGTGTTGGCGATCGTGGCAGCGCTGCTGGGGGCGGTGATGATCCTGCGGCCGGGTTTCCGTGAACTGGATCCGGGGCATTTTGCCATGCTGGCGACGGCCCTGTTCTTTGCCGGGTCGTACCTGCTGGCCAAGATCCTCTCGGGCGAGGTCAGCGCGGCAGTCGTGGTGGGGCTGTTGTCGGTGGGCGTGACCATCGGGCTGGCGCCCTTGGCGATTGCTGTCTGGGTCTGGCCGACCTGGTGGGAACTGCTGATCCTGCTGGGCGTGGCGCTGTTTGCCACCGCCGGACATTATACCATGACGCTGGCCTTTGCCGCCGCGCCGGTGACCGTGACGCAGCCGGTTACCTTTCTGCAACTGGTCTGGGCGGTCGTGTTGGGCGCGGTCCTGTTCGCCGAGCCCGTCGACCCCTGGGTGATCGCGGGCGGATCTCTGATCCTGGCCGCCGTGGTCTTTATCACCTGGCGCGAGGCGGTTCTGAAGCGCCGGATCACACCGCTGGTTTCGGAAACAAAGAACTGATTTCCAGTCCGATTGTCGACGGAACGTCAAATCTCCGCCTTCCGGGCGCAATAGCGCCGCATTCCTTCACGATGCTTCAAGCAATCAGAGGCAGCATTTGAGGAGTGAAAGGAATGTTTGCAGAGGGCAAGATGACCGACAACATGGATGACATTCAGGATTTCCTGCTGAGCGAGCGGGAAAAGGTTCTGTCAGAGGCGGAATGGCGGTTCCGGATGCGCGGATACGGCTACAACCTGCGGCGCACCGACGGCGGGGTCGAAGTGGCACGCTTGCCGCAGAACCGGCTGCTGGGCACGCTGAAACTCTGATCCTGCTGCAAGGCGCTCGACAGTTTGTCGGGTGCTCGTGCCTGATGTGTCCCGTGAAAACGGGAGGGCAGGCATGAACGGTTGGGTTTCGTGCGCCACTGGGCCGGCGCTGGGGCGCTGCCAATTGCGGGGCGGGCACGGCGGATGCCCTGCGAAATGACCTGCAACACTGGCCGATGCCGAATGCGGTTGAAGTCTCAGGCGGCACCACGGTGGAGATCACGGCCCGATTTCCTTACCGAGCGGCGGGGAAGAATGGCCGGCATTCTTGATTGACTCGCCAATCAATAAAAACCATCCTGTCGCCATGCCCAAGATCGGACAGGAACCCATTCGGCGCGCCGCGCTTCTGGCGGCGACGGTGGCCGAGGTAGGCGAGGCCGGCAGCCTCGACGTGACCGTGTCGCGCATCGCGCGCCGTGCGGGCATGTCCAGCGCGCTGGCGCATCATTATTTCGGCGGCAAGGTGCAGATCTTCCTGGCCGCCATGCGCCACATCCTGACAGAATACGGGGCCGAGGTGCGCGCGGCACTGGCGCAGGCCCCAAGGGATCGCCGCCTTGAGGCGCTGATCGCGGCGAATTTCGCCGAGAGCTTTTTCCGCCCCGAAACCGTGTCCGCCTGGCTGAATTTCTACGTCCTGGCCCTGCGCGAACCGGAGGCGGCGCGCCTGTTGCGGGTCTATCAGCGGCGGCTTCACGCGAATCTGGTGCATGCGCTGCGCGGGCGCACCGACGCCCCTGAGCTGGTGGCCGAACGTATCGCGGCGCTGATCGACGGGGTCTACCTGCGGGCTGCCCTGTCCGGGCAGGGCGTCTCGGGGGCCGCGCAGAATGTGACAGAAACCGCCCATGCCCTGTTGAGGACCCAATGACCAAGCCGAATATCCTGATCCTGATGGTCGACCAGCTGAACGGCACGCTGTTTCCGGACGGGCCGGCGGACTGGCTGCATGTGCCCAACCTTCGGGCGCTGGCCAAGAGCTCGGTGCGGTTTTCCAATGCCTATACCGCCAGCCCGCTTTGCGCACCGGGGCGGGCCAGTTTCATGTCGGGGCAGTTGCCCAGCATGACGCGCGTCTATGACAACGCGGCAGAATTCTCGAGCGACATCCCCACCTATGCCCACCATCTGCGCCGCGCCGGGTATCAGACCTGCCTCAGCGGCAAGATGCATTTTGTCGGGCCGGACCAGTTGCACGGGTTCGAGGAACGGCTGACCACGGATATCTATCCGGCAGATTTCGGATGGACGCCGGACTATCGCAAACCGGGCGAGCGCATCGACTGGTGGTACCACAACATGGGATCGGTCACGGGCGCTGGCGTGGCAGAGACCTCGAACCAGATGGAATACGACGACGAGGTTGCCTACAACGCCTCGGCCAAGCTCTACGACCTGGCGCGTGGTCAGGACGAAAGGCCCTGGTGTCTGACCGTCAGTTTTACCCATCCGCATGATCCCTATGTGGCGCGCAAGCGGTTCTGGGATCTCTACGAGGATTGCGAGCACCTGTTGCCGCAGGTCCCGGCGATGGACTACGCCGATCACGATCCGCATTCCAAACGCATCTTCGACGCCAACGACTGGCGCAGCTACGACATCACCGAGGAGAACATCCGCCGGTCGCGTCAGGCCTATTTCGCCAATATCTCGTACCTGGATGAGAAGATCGGGCAGCTGCTGCAGGTGCTGGAGGACACGCGGCAGGAGGCCATCGTCGTCTTCGTCAGCGACCACGGCGACATGCTGGGAGAGCGGGGCCTGTGGTTCAAGATGTCCTTCTACGAAGGTTCGGCCCGGGTGCCGATGATGATCTCTGTCCCGGGGCAGGCCGGCGCACGGGTCGCGGCCCCGGTGTCGAACATCGACATCTGCCCGACGCTTTGTGACCTGGCGGGCGTCGACATGTCCGAGGTCATGCCCTGGACCGAGGGCGAAAGCCTGGTGCCGGTGATGCAGGGCGGCGACCGGGTCTCTCCGGTGGCGATGGAATACGCGGCAGAGGCGTCCTACGCGCCTCTGATCTGCCTGAGGCATGGCAAATGGAAATACACCGATTGCACGCTGGACCCGGAGCAGCTTTTCGATCTCGAGGCAGATCCGCATGAACTGGTGAACCTCGCCGAAGATCCGGAACAGGCCGAGGTCTTGGAGGAATTCCGTGTCGCTGCGGCCCGTCGCTGGGACATGGGGCAGTTCGACGCCGAGGTCCGGCAAAGCCAGGCGCGGCGCTGGGTGGTCTACGAGGCGCTGCGACAGGGCGGCTACTACCCTTGGGATTTCCAGCCGCTGCAAAAGGCCAGCGAGCGGTACATGCGCAACCACATGGACCTGAACGTGCTGGAGGAAAACAAGCGTTTTCCACGGGGCGAGTGAGGCGCCGTACGCGCCGGCAATTTCATCAAGGGTAAGCGATGCAAGCGGATTACGTGATCGTCGGCGCCGGGTCGGGCGGATGCGCCGTGGCAGGGCGCCTGACAGAGGCGGGCAAGTCGGTGATCGTCATCGAGCATGGCGGCAGCGACTGGGGGCCTTTCATCAACATGCCGGGGGCGCTCAGCTACCCGATGAACATGGCGCGTTACGACTGGGGCTACCAGACAGAGCCCGAGCCGCACCTGGGCGGGCGGCGGCTGGTCTGTCCGCGTGGCAAGGTGATCGGCGGGTCGTCCTCGATCAACGGCATGATCTACGTGCGCGGGCACGCGCTGGACTATGACCACTGGCGCGACGAGGGTTGTGACGGCTGGGGCTACGCGGATGTGCTGCCCTATTTCAAGCGGATGGAGGACTGGCACGATGGCGGCCACGGCGGCGATCCGGCCTGGCGTGGGCAGGGCGGGCCGTTGCATGTCACCCGTGGGCGCCGCGACAATCCGCTGGTGCAGGCCTTTGTCGAGGCCGGGCGGCAGGCGGGCTATCCGGTCACCGGCGATTACAATGGTGAGCAGCAAGAGGGCTTTGGCGCCTTCGACATGACGGTCTGGCAGGGCGAACGCTGGTCGGCGGCCAAGGCCTACCTGCGGCCGGCCCTGAAACAGGGGGCGGAGCTGGTGCGGGCCTTGGCCCGGCGCGTCATCTTTGAAGAGGGGCGCGCCACGGGGGTCGAGATCTCGCGCGGTGGCAAGGTCGAGGTGATCCGGGCGCGGGCCGAGGTGATCCTTGCGGCCAGCGCCATCAACTCGCCCAAGCTGCTGATGCTGTCGGGGATCGGACCGGCGGCGCAACTGGCCGAGCAGGGCATCGGGGTGCGGGCGGATCGCCCCGGCGTGGGGCAGAACCTGCAGGATCACCTGGAACTGTATGTCCAGATGTCGGCGACGCAGCCGGTCAGCCTTGCGAAATACTGGAACCTCGCGGGCAAGGCCTGGGTTGGCGCGCAGTGGCTGTTCGCGCGCAGCGGGCCCGGGGCCTCGAACCAGTTCGAAAGCTGTGGCTTCATCCGGTCGCAGGCCGGGGTTCAATATCCGGACATCCAATACCATTTCTTGCCCATCGCAGTGCGCTACGACGGCCAGGTGGCGCCCGAGGGGCACGGGTTCCAGGCGCATGTGGGGCCAATGCGCTCGCCCTCTCGGGGTGAGGTCACGCTGCGGTCGGACGATCCCGAGGAGGCGCCGCGCATCTTCTTCAACTACATGAGCACCGAAGAGGACTGGCGGGATTTCCGGCGCTGCATCCGCCTGACGCGCGAGATCTTCGGACAAGAGGCCTTTGCCCCCTATCGCGGCAAGGAGTTGCAGCCGGGCGCCGAGGCAGAGACGGATGAAGACCTTGACGCCGTGATCCGCGAACACGTCGAAAGCGCCTATCATCCTTGTGGCACCTGCAGGATGGGCCGGGCCGACGATCCGCGCTCGGTGGTCGATCCCGAGGGGCGGGTGATCGGCGTGGACGGGTTGCGGGTGGCGGACAGTTCGATCTTTCCGCGCATCACCAACGGCAATCTCAACGCGCCTTCGATCATGGTGGGCGAAAAGATCGCCGATCATGTGCTGGGCCGTCGCCTGCCGCCGGACAATGCGCAGCCCTGGGTTCACCCGGATTGGGAGAACGCGCAGCGTTAAGACATGTTAACCGCCGATATCGGCGGTTAACCTTTCGTTAACTTTTGGCTTGAAACGGGACAGGAGCGCGCCGATCTTAACGGCATGTTAAGATTTTGTTTCGCTCTTGTTCTTGCTGCCTCCGCAACCGCTGCCTCTGCCGATCTCAGCGGCCCGTTGCGGGTAATCGACGGCGACACGGTCGCCATCGGCCAGACCAACATCCGCCTGCATGGTATCGACGCGCCCGAGAACGGCCAGCGTTGCGGTGGGGGCGGGGCCCCGATGTGGGGCTGTGGCGCTTGGGTCAGCGGCGAGGTCCGTGCCCGCTACGAGGGGCGCACCGCCTCCTGCGTCGAACTGGATCGCGACCGATATGACCGCGTCGTGGCGCGCTGCCGCGTCGATGGCAAGGACCTTGGCGAAACCCTGGTCGAAAGCGGCCTTGCCTTTGCCTACGAACGCTACTCCGAGGCCTATGTCCCGCATGAACGCATCGCCGCGCGGCGCAATGCCGGGCTGCATGCAACCGGCGTGAAATCGCCCTCTGCCTTCCGTTCCGACAGCCGCCGGAGCCATGCCGCGCAGCACTTGGTCTCTGCTCCTGCAGGCTGCCGGATCAAGGGCAACATCTCGACCAACTCAGGCGCACGGATCTATCATGTTCCGGGACAGGCCTGGTACGACGCCACCCGGATCAGCCTCGACAAGGGCGAACGCTGGTTCTGCTCCGAACAGGAGGCGCGGGCGGCAGGCTGGCGCCGAGCACAGCGCTGACAGGGTATTCTCGCCAAAAAGCACATACGGCGATCAGGTTTGATCCGCGTCAAAGTCTGTGCCCGCCTGCTGTGCAAATTGGAGGGCGGACACAAACGAAGGAGACGCCAATGTCCCACACGCCGCATGAACTGTCGGAAGAATTTCCGGAATTCACCGACAAGATGCACACCCTGAAACAGTCGAACGCGCATTTTGCCAAGCTTGCGGACGAGTACCACGAGGTCAACCGCCAGGTGCACCGTGCCGAAACCAATATCGAGCCGATGGAGCAACTGGCGGAAGAGCAGCTGCGCAAGCAGCGTGCCGCCCTCAAGGACGAGATCTACGCGCTGCTGAGCGCCTGACCCCCGGGCTTGGCCCGGTTAGACAGGATGCGCCCCGGTCCGACGTCCGGGGCGCTTTCAGTTCAGCGCCTCTTCGATCGCACGTGTCATCTTGCCCGACAGCGGACGAGTGGTTGAGCCGAAGGTGGCGCGCACCGTCCCGTCGGGACCGATCAGGATCTTGTTGAAATTCCAGGCCGGGCTGAACCCGGTCTGTTCCGCGACCCAGCGGTAAAAGGGATGGGCCTCTGCGCCGCGTACATGGGTGATGTCGGTCATCGGCATGTCGAGGCCGAAGTTCACCTCGCAGAATTCCTTGACCTTCTCCGCCGAGGACAATTCCTGCCGGAAGTCGTCCGAAGGCACGGCGAGGACGATCAGCCCCTGGTCGCGGTAACGGTCATAAAGCACCTGCAGACCGTCGTATTGCGATGTGAATCCGCAGCGCGAGGCGGTGTTGACCACCAGCACAGGGCGGTTCTGCCAATCGTCCATCGACAGGGTGCCGCCGTCGATACTGGCAAAGGTGAAGCCCTGCGCGGCCCAGGCGGGCAGGGCGAGGATGGCGGACAGGAACAGGGCGGCGGGTCGGATCATTCAGGGGGCACTCCTTTTGCACTGGAGATAGCGCAGGGTCAGGGCGGTCAAGGCCGTGATCGCCCCCGCCGCCCCGTCTTGCGCCGGTCGGGGCTTTTGTGCTGGACTGACGTGATCTGGCCTTGGTGGCAAAGAGGTGTGACATGGCAGGCGGATGGAGCCGGGACGGCGCGGTCAGCGAACAGATCGAGGCCAGTATTGCCGAGGAACTGGAACGGATGAAGCTGCGCCGCGGACCGCAGGGCGAAAGCCTGAAGGAATGCGCCGACTGCGGCGAGGAGATCCCGGAAAAGCGCCGGCTTGCGATCCCGGGGGTCAAGCTGTGCATCGACTGTGCCAGCGAACGTGACGGCCGATCGGCTCAGCGCGGGGGCATCAATCGGCGCGGGTCCAAGGACAGCCAGCTGAAATAAGTCAGCCGATGCTCCGCGCGAGGCAGGCCAGCCAGTTCTCGCGGGCCAGTTTGGCGATCAGCGTGTCATCGTAGCCATGTGCCGACATGGCCGCCAGCAGGCCCTGAACACCCGTCACGTCGCCGATGAGATCGGGCAGGACACAGCCGTCGAAATCCGACCCCAGCCCGACGTGATCCTCGCCCAGGGTCTCAACCAGGTGATCGAGGTGGCGCAGCATCGTCTCCCACGAGGTGCCGGGATCGGCGCGGCCATCTTCATTGATGTAGAAGGTGGCATAGTTGAACCCGACCATGCCGCCCGTGTCGCGGATCGCGTGCAACTGGCGATCCGTCAGGTTGCGCGGCGAGGCACAGAGCGCATGCACGTTGGAATGCGTGGCCACAAGCGGCGCGGTCGACAGGCGGGCGACGTCGTCGAACCCGGCCTCGTTCATGTGGGACAGGTCGACCAGGATTTTCAGGTTGTTGCACAGCCGGATGAGGTCGCGGCCGCGGTCGGTCAGGCCGGGGCCCGTGTCCGGCGTGCCGGGAAAGGCCATCGGCACGCCGTGGCCAAAGATGGTCGGCCGGCTCCAGACGGGCCCGAGCGAGCGCAGCCCCATGTCGTGAAACAGGTAGAGCGCGTCGAGGTCGGGACCGATGGCCTCGGCGCCCTCCATGTGCATGACGCCGGCGATGCGGCCGGCGTCCATCGCCCTGCGGATCTCGTGCGCGCTGCGGCAAAGGGCAAAGTCATCGGGGGCGGCACGCGCCATCCAGTGCAGCAGGCCCGCCATCTCCAGCGCCGTGGGCTGGGCGGTCTTGTGGTCCATTGCGGGGGGCAGCGGCAGGGCATAGGGCGGTTCGGCCATGAGGGCCTTGAAGTCTGGCGGCGGGGATCCGTCCGGCACCGGTGGCACGAAGATCGCGAACAGCCCGCCCGCGAACCCGGCCTGTTTCATGCGCCGCAGGTCCATGTGCCCGGCGGAAGTGCCCAGCCACGTCTCCTCGCGCGGGGATGGCGATTTCATCAGCCGAAGCAGGAAATCGTTGTGACCGTCGAAGAAGGGGATGGGCATCTGAGGACTTTCGGGCTGGGACATGGCCGCGATCTGACCCGATCGGCCAAGGGCTTGGCAAGGGCTGATCCTGGTCCATCAGCGATGTCTCTTGGCGGCAGCGCAAGGCGTGGTTAGGCTTTGCCCATCGGTGCCGGTGAAACGGGGGTGTCATGGCGAACGACGACGACAGGATCGAGGGACGGCTGCACGGAGAGCAGCCGGAGGTCGAGACAGAGCCGATGGGGATGCGGCTGCTTTACATGGTGCTGATCTGGCTGATGCTGAGCCTGGCGCAGACGGTGCTGACGGTGACGACCGTGGTGCAGGCGATCATCCTGCTGGTCAACAAGCGCGAACCGAACGAGAGGCTCGCGGAATTCGGCACGGACCTGGGGATCTGGATGGCCAAGGCCGCGCGCTACCAGACCGGGGCGAGCGAGGTGAAACCCTGGCCCTGGACGGAGCTGGATTGAGTTATCATCCGATACAGCAAGGATGGGAGTAAAGGGGCAACGCTTTGGGCGTTCGGACGACCCCCGGGGCCGATCTGGACCGCGATGCAAGAGCGGCCGTTTCAGACGTCTTCTGGATCCGCCGCGTCAATCCATGAACCTAGTCTCGCCAACCCTCGGCGAAGCATGGGAAGTGTTTTCGGCGGTTCACCGAGCTATTGCACGGTCCGTGCTTCAAACGCTCCGCCGGAGCGTTTGAAGCCTTGGATGGGCAAGCCGTCAGCCCTCCATCGCCTCGAGCTGATCAATGAAGCCCTCGATCATGCTGAGTCCCTTGTCCCAGAACTTCGGGTCCGTCGCGTCCAGCCCAAAGGGCGCCAGCAGCTCCTTGTGGTGTTTCGAACCGCCCGCCTTGAGCATGTCGAAATACTTGTCCTGGAAGCCCTCAGGCGCCTCCTGGTAGGCGGCGTAGAGCGCGTTCACCAGCCCGTCGCCAAAGGCATAGGCATAGACGTAGAAGGGCGAGTGGACGAAGTGCGGGATGTAGCACCAGAAGGTCTCGTAGCCTTCCATGAACTCGAAGGCGCCGCCCAAGGATTCCGCCTGTACCGACATCCAGAGCGCGTTGATGTCGTCCGGGGTCAGCTCTCCGCCCCGGCGTGCTTCGTGCAGCTTGCACTCGAAGTCGTAGAAGGCGATCTGGCGGACGACGGTGTTGATCATGTCCTCGACCTTGCCCGCCAAGAGGACCTTGCGCTCGGCGTCGTCCTTGGCGTTCTCCAGCATGCGCTGGAAGGTCAGCATCTCGCCGAAAACGCTGGCGGTTTCGGCCAGGGTCAGCGGTGTCGAGGACAGCATTTCACCCTGGCCCGCGGCCAGCACTTGGTGGACGCCGTGGCCCAGCTCATGCGCGAGGGTCATCACGTCGCGCGGTTTGCCGAGGTAGTTGAGCATGACGTAGGGGTGCACCTCGGTCACGGTGGGATGGGCGAAGGCGCCCGGCGCCTTTCCGGGTTTGACGCCCGCGTCGATCCAGCCCTTCTCGAAGAAGGGGGTCGCGATCTCGCCCATGCGGGGGTCGAAGGCGTTGTAGGCGTTCATCACCGTCTCGCGCGCTTCGTCCCAGGTGACGGTGCGGGTGGCCTCCATCGGCAGGGGGGCGTTGCGATCCCAGACCTGCATGGTGTCGAGTCCCAGCCACTTGCGTTTCAGCTCGTAGTAGCGGTGCGACAGGCGCGGGTAGGCGTCGACGACCGCGTTGCGCAGCGCCTCGACAACCTCGGGTTCGACGTCGTTCGACAGGTGGCGGCCGGTCTGCGCAGTGGGCATGCCGCGCCAGCGGTCCAGCACCTCTTTCTCCTTGGTCTGCGTGTTGTGCACGCGGGCAAAGGTGCGCAGGTTCTCGGCAAAGACTCGGGCCAGTTCGCGGGCAGCTGCCTCGCGCGTGTCGCGGTCCTGTTCGGTCAACAGGTTCAGCGTGCCCTCGATGTTGAGCTCCTCGCCGTTCACCTCGAAGATCAGCCCGGCGATGGTCTCGTCGAAGAGCCGCTCCCAAGCGTCACCCACGACACCGAGGTCATGCAGGAATTTCTCCAGCTCGTCGGACAGCTGGTAGGGCTTCATGGCGCGCATCCGGTCAAAGGCGCGCTTGTAGCGGTTCAGGTCGGCGTTGGCGGCAAAGAGTGCCTCGTAGTGGTCGTCGCCAAGGCGGTTTGCCTCGAGCGAGAAGAAGACCAGCGGCGTGGTGTAGTTGGTGATCTTTTCCTGGCAGTCGGACAGGAACTTGGCGCGCTCGGCGTCGGTGGTCAGCTGATAGTAGCGCAGCCCGGCAAACGACATGATGCGCCCGGCGATAGTCGAAATCCGCTCGTTTCTCTGCACCAGCGTCAGAAAGTCGTCGGCGTCCAGCGTGTCCAGCTTGCCCTCGTAGTCCTCGGCAAAGCTGCGGCAGGCTTCTTCGAGCCAGTCGAGATCGCGTTTCAGCTCGGGCGCGTCGGGGGAGGCGTAGAGATCGGTCAGATCCCATTCGGGCAGATCGCCCAGGTTCTTGCCCCCGGCACTGGCGTTGGCGTCGAAAAGCGGTGTTTTGGCGAACGTGTGCATGGGGAACCCTCTTGTCGTTTCCCTTCACATAGGGGGCAGGCCCGCGCGAAGGCAACCGGCGCCCCATATTTTTGGAGGTCTTGACGCAGAAAAGACTTAGGATCGACGGGGGAGACTGGCTAAGCTTCCCCAGGGAAAACCAACAATCGAATTCAGGGAGGAGATTTCAGCATGTCGAATGCTTCACTGCTTTGGGGGGCGGGCGGTCTTGTGATCGGTGTCCTGGCCGGCGTCGCCTTCAGCGGGTCGGACAGTTCCGCCGACCTGCGCGAGGTCATCGACGATACCGTGGTGCCCGCGCAGGAGGCGGCCGAAAAGGCGGCCAAGGCGCATGGGGAACAGATCGCCGCCTTGCAAAAACGGCTGGACGCGCTGGAGACGGGATTGGCCGAGAACGCACCGGACATGACGGCGCTGACCACGGGCCTGTCCAAGGAAATGACCACCAAGCTGGACGACCTGCGGACCAAGCTGGGGGACGACATTGCCAAGACCTCGGCAGCGCAGGCCGAGACGATAAAGTCGTCGCTTGCGGACCTGTCCAAGGGGATCGAGGAAACCGCCCGCGTGGCCGCCGCCGCGGTTGCCGCGCCGGAGGACGCGGGGCCCGATGCGGCGGAACTGGCGGAACCCGCCAACGGCATGGCCTCTGCCGATGCGTTGGGCGTGGGGGATACGGCGCTCTTTGCAGATGGTGCGGTGCGGGCCTTTGTCTCGCGGATCGACCCGGCGGGCGGTTCCGTGCGGCTTTCGGTGAACGGATCGCTGGTCACACTGGGCGCTGGTGGCTCGACCAATGTGTCGATGGATGGCCGGGATTGTTCGGTCACGGTCGCGTCGATGAGCGCCCAGGGGGTGACGCTTGGGTCCGACTGCGGCGTGCTCCCGCCCGCGATCACTGCCACGGCGCCCGACAATGGCGTCATGCCGGGTCACACGGTCAGCCTTGCCGATGGTGCCCTGCGTGTTTTCGTGTCCAGCGTGGACAGCGACGCTCAGGAAGCGCGGATTGCCGTGAACGGTGTCCAGACACAGCGTGTTTCCGCCGACAGCAGCCTGGGTGTCGAGGTCGGGGACCAGTCGTGCACGCTGCGCGTCACCGGGATCGGCGAGGGCATGATCGGTTTCGACGGGTCCTGCGGCTGAGGCTGGCCAGGCCTGATCCGGCCCGGGCGATGAAGCGGGGTCAGAACCACCGTTCAAGCGTCAGGTGAAAGCCGCTGCCACCGGGACCATCGGTGGCAGCGAAGAGGACGCTGGTATCTGGGCGCAGCTGGTAGTCCAGCGCGAGGCCATAGGCATCATCCTTGCCGCCGTCGGTGAACTCTCCAAAGGCCATCATGTCCAATGTCGAGGTCACGGGAAAGACGAGGTCCAACGCGATCGCGTCCGGCTTGTCGTTAGCCTCGGGGTGCAGCCAGGTCACGCCGAAATCGGCGCGCCCGATGCCAAAGCGCGCGCCCAGCTTGGCATTGATGCCGTGGTGATCCATCGTGCGCGAGGTCACGGTTTCCACGGCACCTGCCAGTTGCCAGCCATCACCGTTGTAGGTCGCCGCGACAGAGGCGGCGCGAAAGCCACCCTTGACCGCGTCGTGCAGTGACACGGCCACATCTGCCCGGCCATAGCTGTGCTGCCACGACAGGCCCCAGGGCACGGCGGTGCGGCGCATGGCCTCGACCGTGGCGTGGGCGCGGGTATACTCGGCGCGCTCATAGGCGAGATAGGGCGCTGTGCGCGCAAAGACCGAGGGCAGCACCTGATCATAGGCCGGACGCACGACGCCCGCGCGCCAGGTGTCGTCCCATGCGAAGGCGACGTAGGTTTCATGCGGCCGCTTGCCATCCAACCCGAAGAGATAGGTGCCGAATTCCAGCGCCAGGGGATAGTCGCGGCTGAGCGGGATCGACGAGGTCGCGTCGATCACACCGATGCCTGACAGGGTGTGGTCGTCATGGGCGCTGATGGCCACGCTGCCCTCGACGTTGAAGGACTGCGCATGGGCAGCGGCGGGCACAAAAAGCCCGAGGCAGAGCAGGAGGGGGCGGAGCATGTCGGCAAGGTCCAGTCGAAAATACCGGGCCATCTATCCCTAGGGCCAGGTGCCTTGCCAGTCGGGAAAACCGGACATGCGGCCCGATGTGGCTTTCGCGTCAACCGTAGGCCGCAAGGAGCGCGCGCAGGTCGTCCAGGGTGTTGGCCTCTTGCGGGGCCTTGTCGTGACGCCAGCGCGACATCCGTGGAAACCGCAGCGCCAGACCTGACTTGTGGCGCGGGCTGGGCTGGATGCCCTCAAAGGCGATCTCGAAGACGTGCTGGGGGCGCACCTGCCGTACGGGGCCGAACCGCTGCTGCGTGTTCTTGCGCACCCAGGCCGTGATCTCGTCGAACTCCTTGTCCGTAAGCCCGGAATAGGCCTTGGTAAAGGGGACCAGTTCATTGCCCTGCCAAACGGCGAAGGTGAAATCGGTGAACAGGTTGGCACGGCGGCCGTGGCCCTGCTGGGCGTAGATCATCACCGCGTCGACGGTCAGAGGGTCGAGCTTCCATTTCCACCAATCGCCCTTCTTGCGGCCCGACAGATAGCGGCTTTCGCGGCGTTTCAGCATCAGCCCTTCGGCGCGGAAACCGCGCGCCTGCGCGCGCGTCTTGGCCAGCTTTTCCCAGTCCGCGAAAGGCACGAGGGGGGAGGCCCGCACCGGCGCCTCTGCGGGCATGTCGGCCAGCAGCGCATCGAGGCGGGCGCGCCGCCTGCACAGTGGGGCATCACGCAGGTCGGTGCCGTTTTCTTCCAGCAGGTCATAGGCCAGCAGGATCACCGGCGCCTCGCGCAGCAGCTTCTTTGGCACGGTCTTGCGCCCGATGCGCGGCTGTAGCGCGCTGAAGGGCATGGGCTGCGTGCCCTCCCAGGCGACGATCTCGCCGTCCAGCACGGTGCCGGGCGGCAGGAAGTCGGCCGCTCGGGCAAATTCCGGGAAGCGGTCGGTCATCAGTTCCTCGCCGCGTGACCAGACATGATGCGCATGGTCGCGCAGGATCAGCTGGCCGCGGATACCGTCCCATTTCCATTCCGCCTGCCAGTCTTCCGGGGGGCCCAGCGTTTCGGGAGGCTCGTCCAACTGGTAGGCAAGGTAGAAAGGATAGGGGCGGCTCTGGTCGGCGGCGGGGTCGTCGGCCTCGATCAGGGCGTGGTAGGTGGTGGTTTCGGGCGTCCATCCCCCCATCAGCTTGTGCGCCAGCACCGCCTCGTCCTGACCGGTCGCCTTGGCCAGCGCGCGGGTCATCAGCTTGCGGCTGACGCCGATACGAAAGCCGCCGGTGATGAGCTTGTTGAACAGGAAGCGCTCGGTGGAGTCGAGTTGGTCCCAGGCGTTCAGGATGAGTGGCTTCCGTTCCTCCAGTGGGATATCATGAAGGCCGCGCAGGACATTGATCCAATGCGATAAACTGTGATCGGAGGCCTGAGACGGAGGGGGCAGGACCAGCGCGATGGTTTCGGCCAGGTCGCCGACGATGGGATAGGATTCCTCGAGCAGCCAAAGCGGGATGCCTGCTCGTTCGGCCGCCCATTCCCGCAGGTTGGTGGTGGTGACGGCACGTTTCGGACGACGCCCCGAGAAAAGGGCGATGCACCAGAGCTTGTCGCTCTCGGGGGCATGGGTGAAGTAATCGGCCAGGGCCTTTGTCTTGACCGTGGTTTTCGTGGTCTGGTCGATCTCGGTGAACAGCCGGGCAAAGCGTTTCATAAAGTGCTCTCGCTCTCGGCTCCGTCCTCGCCGCCGAATTCGGTCGGGACGATGGCCGCATCATGACCCTGCTCCTTCAGCCATCGCGAGAAGATTTCTGTGTAACCATGTGTGACATATATGGTTTCTGCGCCTGTGGATTTGATGGCCTCTTGCAGGCCGGGCCAGTCGGCATGGTCGGATATGACGAAACCCCGGTCCATGCCGCGGCGGCGGCGGATACCGCGCAGGCGCATCCAGCCAGAGGCAAAGCCGGTCGACGCCGGGCCGAATTTGCGCGCCCATGCGCTGCCCAGAGCCGAGGGGGGCGCGATGACAAGGGCGCCCTTCAGGGCCTTCACATCCGTATCGGGCATGACCTGAATGGTCTCTGGCAGAGAGTAACCTTGCGCACGCAGCACGGCATTCGTGGCTTCGACGGCGCCATGTGTCAGGATCGGGCCCTGAGGCTCCAGCATGGACATGAGGCGCTGAGCTTTTCCCAGCGAATAGGCCCCCAGCATGGATGTGCGGCCCGCGGCGGCATTGGCGGCCCACCAGGCGTTGATTTCTGCCGCGACCTCTGTCTGCGAGGGCCAGGTGAAGACCGGCAGGCCGAAGGTGCATTCGCTGATGAAGGCATGGCAGCGAACCGGCTCGAAGGGTTCCGACAGACCGTCATCCACCACCTTGTAGTCGCCCGAGACGACCCAGACCCGGCCGCCCACCTCGACCCGGATCTGGGCCGACCCGGGAAGGTGGCCGGCGGGATGGAAAGAGACGCGCGCGCCGCCGATCTGCCGCGCCTCGCCATAGGCGATTCCCTCGGCCGCGATCTCGCCCAGGCGGTGGCGGATGACGGGCAGCGCGCCGTCCGTCGCAAGATAGGCCCCATGGCCTGGGCGGGCATGGTCGGCATGGCCGTGGGTGATCAGGGCCCGGTCGACCGGGCGCCATGGGTCGATATGAAAATCTCCCGCGGGGCAATAGATGCCGCGCTCGGTGAAGGTGAGGACGGGTTGGCTCATGGCTCTGAGGATAGGCGCATTTTTCGCCACTGCCAGCGGTTGTCGTGTTGTGCTTTGCCAGCGTTCCGCGCAATCTGCCGCGCAAAAGGGAGGGTGCCATGGGATACGCGGATTTCAGGAAACGGGTCAGGGAGGGCGCGCCGCTGGCGGGCACTTTCGTCAAGACGCCTGCGATTCCGGTGATCGAGGTGCTGGCGCAGTCGGGGCTGGATTTCCTGTGCCTCGACGCGGAACACGCCCCCTTTGACCGCGCATCCCTGGACAATTGCCTGGCGGTTGCCCGGGCCCTCGATTTCCCGGTCATGGTGCGCGTGGGCGACAGCAGCCCGCGCGAGATCCTGCAGGCGCTGGATTACGGCGCGGTGGGCGTGGTCGTGCCGCATGTCGAGACGCTGGAACAGGCACAGGCTGTGGCACGGGCCGCGCGCTTTGGCCTGCACGGGCGGGGCTTTGCCGGATCGACCCGCTGGGCCGGCTATGCAACGCGCCCCATGCCGGAGGTGCTGGCGCAAAGCCGCGAGGAAACCGTGGTTCTGGCGCAGATCGAGGAACCCGACGCGGTGGAAATCTGCGAGCAGATCGCGGCGGAGGACGGTATCGACGGGCTTTTCGTCGGGCCCGTGGACCTGTCGGTGGGCTATGGCCATGACACCGCCGACAATTCCGAGGTCAAGGCGGCATTGGCCCGTGTTGGGGCAGCATGCAAGGCGGCGGGCAAGGGATATGCCAGTTTCGTGGGAACCGGCGGCGTCGCGCAGGACTGGGCGGAAACCTATGGCGTCAATGTCTTTTGCATCGCCTCGGAACATGCCTGGATGCGGACCGGTGCCGCAGAGGCGGCGCGCGCAGTTCACGAGATCGGATCGTCGTGAACGGCCTTTTGTGCTGATCGACGGAGAGGTCAGGCGCGCAGAGCGGTCCGGTCTGTCGCACTGTCGAAATGGGTGACGATCTCAGAGAGGACACGCTCGCGGATATGCGGGCTTTCCATCAGGATCTCGTGCTCGCCGCCCTCGACCATGTCGAGGCGCCCGTTTGGCCAGCGCGCCATGCGCGAGCGGATACGGTCGATGTCGACGATGCGTTCGTTGGTGCCGCAATAGCAGATGCAGGGCTGTTTCGGAGAGGGACGTCGGGCGAGGCGGCGGGTTTCGGCAAGCGCCTCGTGCAGCCAGTGTAACGACGGTCCGCCAAGTTGCAGTTCCGGGATCGCCAGCACCTGGCGGCGCATGTAGTCCCACTGCTCGGTGTCGGTGGTCAGCAGGTTGTCGTCAAAGGCGTTGGAGGCGACGTAGCTGTCGGCTCCGGTGCCCGGCGCAAAGAGATGGCCCAGGCCCACCGATTTCGACATGCGCGAGATCGCCCAGGCCGCAGGGCGGACCGGATCGGCGATGCGGATGCCCCACATCGGGCCGGTAAAGACACAAGAGGCCACGTCCAGACCGTCGGACACGGCGCGGAACCCGATGCAGCCGCCCATCGAATGGCCGATCAGGTGGCGCGGGCCGGGCAGACCCAGCTCGTCGGCCAGTTGCACCATGCTGGTGACATCGCGCTGGTAGTCCTCGAAGACACCGACATGCCCGGTCCGGCGTTCGTCCAGCATCCGGTCGGCCAGGCCCTGGCCGCGCCAATCGATCGTCAGGACATGATAGCCTGCGTCCGAAAGATGGCGGCTGACCCGGCCGTATTTCTCGACGTATTCGGTCCGGCCGGGGAACATGAAAACCGTGCCCCGCGCCCCGTTGCTCCCGTAATGCGCAATGCGCACACGCAGCCCGTCCGACGTGGTCATCCACCAGGCTCGGGCATCTGCCGGACCTTCTGCGAGGTCGGCGTGGAAGGGCGCGGGAACGGCGGTCATCAGGCCAGGACCTGTGCCAGGCGCATGGCGGCGGACATGTCGCCGTCGATGGCAAGCTTGCCGGACATGAAGGCCGAGGTCGGGTCCAGGTCACCTTCGACAATGGCAAGGAAGGTGTCGGCGCTGGCGGTCATGGTCACATCTGCCGCCTCATCCCCGGCATGTGCGCCGTTTTCGTCGATGATCAGGCTGCCTTCGTCCTCAATGGTCACTTTCGCGGTTCCGTCGAACCCGTTTCCGCCCATTTTTTCGTTCAGGGCTTTGACGGCCGCGTTGACTGTGTCGCTCATTTTCGCTCCTAAAGCTTGCTCTCATAATCGTGCGCTGGCCAACTGGCGTTCAGACGCTACACTCAGCCCAAGTTATGAGGACGGCACATATGGAATACAAACGTATCCTCGCGGCATTTTGCGCCCTAGTCATGATTTCCCTACCTTCCCTCGGGGAGGCGGAAGATCGCGCGACGGAACTGCTTGCAGAGCTGCGGGATGCCGAGACCGCGACCGCTGCACAGCGGTTGGAAAACCGGATCATCGCCGAGTGGTCCAAGTCCGGTTCGGCCAGCATGGACCTTCTTCTGAAGCGCGGGCGCGACGCCTTGGAGGTCAAGAACCACACTGCCGCGATCGAGCATTTCCGCGCCCTGACGGATCATGCGCCGGATTTCGCCGAGGGCTGGCACGGGCTGGCGCTGGCTTATTTCGGGGCCGAGAAATTCGGCCCCGCGATGGATGCCCTGGAACGGGTGCTGGCGCTGAACCCAAACCATTTCGCGGCGCTGCGCGGGGTCGGGGCGATCAATGAACAGGTCGGAAAACCGGCCCTTGCCTATCGCGCCTTCGAGAAGGTACTTGAACTCAGGCCGCATGATCCCGACGTCGAGAAGGCGATGGAGCGGCTCGAGCGCAGGGCCATCGGCATCACGCTCTGACGAGGCAAGAGGGGCGCGGCCTTGATGACCGGTCGCCGTCCGAGACATAGGCGGCCCAATGGCCCAGAATTCCCGGATCGCGGCCGTTCTCGGCCCGACCAACACAGGCAAGACCCATTACGCCATCGAGCGGATGCTTGGGTATCGCACCGGCGTGATCGGCCTGCCGCTGCGCCTGCTTGCGCGCGAGGTCTTTGACAAGATCGTGGCGATCCGAGGACCGTCTGTCGTGGCGCTGGTGACGGGTGAGGAGCGGATCGTTCCGCCGCGGGCGAAATACTGGGTCTGCACGGTCGAGGCGATGCCCGAGGGCATGGGGACGGATTTCGTCGCCATCGACGAGATCCAGTTGTGTGCGGATCCTGAACGCGGCCATGTCTTTACCGACCGCCTGCTGCGGATGCGCGGCACGCATGAAACGCTTTTCCTCGGGTCTGACACCATGCGCGGCCCTATCGGGGCGCTGGTTCCGGGGGTGGAATACGTCCGTCGCGAACGGATGAGCCAGCTTGTCTATACCGGCTCGAAAAAGATCAGCCGCCTGCCTGCGCGGACCGCCATCGTCGGTTTCAGCGTCGACAACGTCTATGCCATCGCGGAACTGCTGAAACGGCAAAAGGGGGGCGCGGCCGTGGTGATGGGGGCGCTGTCACCCCGGACACGCAACGCGCAGGTGGACCTCTACCAGAATGGCGAGGTCGATTACCTCGTGGCGACCGATGCCATCGGCATGGGCCTGAACCTCGACATCGACCATGTCGCCTTTTCCTCGCTGACGAAATTCGATGGGCGGCGGATGCGGCCGCTGCAACCGAACGAACTGGCACAGATCGCGGGCCGGGCGGGGCGCGGCATGTCCAATGGCACCTTCGGCGTCACCGGTGACACCGGGCCGATTCCGGACGAATGGGCAGAGGCGATCTGCAATCATTCCTTCACGCCGCTGAAAAAATTGAACTGGCGCAGCGCGGCGCTGCGGTTCGGCTCGATCGACGCGCTGGACGCGAGCCTTGACGCCTCGCCCGACCACGAGATGCTGATCAAGGCGCGCGAGGCCGACGACCTGCGCGCCCTGAGGGCGCTGGCCTCCGAGGCAGAGGTGCGAGCGCGGGCCTCGGACGCGGCATCGGTGCAATTGTTGTGGGATGTTTGCCGAATCCCCGATTTCCGCGGAATTTCGCCGGCGGAACACGCGGGCCTCCTGGGCGTTATCTTTGGGCACTTGCATCAAAACGGACGCGTGCCCGATGATTTCCTGGCTCGACAGGTCAACAGGATCGACCGGACCGATGGCGACATTGACACATTGTCGAAACGGCTGGCGTATATCCGCACATGGACTTATGTGGCTCAGCGAAAGGGCTGGGTCGCTGACGAAGACCATTGGCGCGGGCGAACACGCGCTGTAGAAGACGCCCTGTCGGACGCCTTGCACGAGCGTCTGACGCAGAGATTTGTAGACCGGCGCACCAGTGTTCTACTGCGCCGGTTGAAACAGAAGGAGGCCCTCTTGGCCGAAGTGAACGATCAGGGTGAAGTCACCGTCGAAGGTCATCTCGTCGGCAGGCTAGAGGGGTTCCGGTTCCGGCAGGACAAGGATGCGACGGGCCAGGAGGCCAAGACGCTGCGTCAGGCAAGCCTGCAGGCGCTGACACCGCATTTCCACCTGCGCGCCGACCGATTCTACAATGCGCCGGATACCGAGATCGACTTTACCGAACAGGGTGGGTTGATGTGGGGCGAGCAGGCGGTCGGCAAGCTGGCCAAGGGCGACGATCCGCTCAAGCCGCGCGTGGTGGCCTTTGTCGATGACGAGGCCGGGCATGACGTGGCCGAGAAGGTCACGCGCCGCTTGCAACATTTCATGGACCGCAAGATCGCGGCCCTGTTCGAGCCGCTGCTGAAAATGCGCGACGATGAGGCGCTGACCGGCCTGGCGCGGGGCTTTGCCTTCCAGATGGTCGAGGCGATGGGCGTGATCCCGCGGTCCCAGGTGGCGGATGACGTCAAGGCGCTGGATCAGGATGCGCGCGGGTCCTTGCGCAAGCACGGCGTGCGTTTCGGTCAGTACACGATCTTCATGCCGCTGCTGCTGAAACCGGCACCGACTCGGCTGCGGCTTGTGCTGTGGTCGCTGGCCAACGGGCTGGACGAGTTCCCCGAGGCGCCGCCGCCGGGGCTGGTTACCGTGCCGAACATGGAAGAAGTTCCGGCGCAGCATTACTCGCTGGCGGGCTATCGCAAGGCCGGCGCGCGGGCGATCCGCATCGACATGCTGGAGCGTCTGGCAGACATGCTGCGCGCCGAGGACAGCCGTGGCGGGTTCGAGGCCAAGGCCGACATGCTTTCGATCACCGGGATGACGCTGGAACAGTTTGCCGACCTGATGCAGGGCCTGGGCTATCGCGCCGAAAAGGGTGAACGCGAAAAGGTCAAACCCGCCGATGCGGTGGTCGCGAGTGAGGCAGGTGCCCCGGCCGAGGACAAGCCTGTCATGGACGCCGCGGGCGAAGAGCCGGCAGGCGTGACGCCGGATGCGGCGGAAACCCCGCAGCCCGCCGATGTGGCCGAGCCTGTGGCGCAATTGGAAGACCAGGGCGAGGCGCCTGTATCTGCCGAGCCGGCGGAACCCGTTGCCGAGACACCTGTGCCGGAAACACCGGAAGAGGAACTCACCCCGGGCGAGGCTCCGGATGAGGCGCTGGCCGGTCCCGAGATGGAGGTCTTCTATTCCTTCACCTGGGGCGGCAATCGCGGCAACCAGCGCCGAGGTGGCGGCAAGCCCCGGCGCGAGGCGCGCGGTGGCGATGGGGCCAAGGGTGGCGGACGTCCGCAGCGTGGCGATCGGCAGGACAACAAGGGCGGCGACCGTCCCCGTGGCAAGGGGGGCAAACCGAAAGGCAAACCGCCACGCGATGGTGGTGGTCGCAAGTTCGAGTCGCGTCCGCCCAAGAAGGACAAGCCGATCGATCCGGACAATCCCTTTGCAGCGGCGCTCATGGGGCTCAAGGACAAGAGTTGAATGGGTGAAGGCCCCGCCAAGATCCGCCTGGACAAGTGGCTCTGGCATGCGCGGTTCTTCAAGACCCGCTCGCTGTCGGCCAAGCTTGTTTCGGGCGGGCATTGCCGGGTGAACGGGACGCCGGTGGCGAAGCCGGCTTTCCTGGTGGGGGCAGGGGACATCCTGACCTTTCCAAAAGAGCGCGATGTGCGGGTGATCCGAATTGTCGCGCCAGGAGAGCGGCGTGGGCCTGCGCCAGAGGCGCAGGCACTCTACGAGGACCTCGACCCGCCCAAGCCACGCGAGCGTGAACCGCAGGCGCCGCGCTACGAGGGCGGCGGTCGCCCGACCAAGAAAGACCGCCGTGCATTGGACAAGTCGCGCCCCTCGGCGCTTGAATGATCCGGACCGCTGGATTAGCTAGGCGCAAAAGCGCGCCGCGAGGAAACAGAAGCTCATGACCTACATCGTCAACGACGCTTGCATTGCCTGCAAATACACCGACTGCGTCGAGGTGTGCCCTGTGGATTGCTTCTACGAGGGTGAGAACATGTTGGTGATCCATCCCGATGAATGCATCGACTGCGGCGTCTGCGAGCCGGAGTGCCCCGCCGACGCCATCCGTCCTGACACAGAACCGGACATGGAGAAGTGGGTGGAGTTCAACCGCAAGTACGCGGAACTCTGGCCGGTCATCATCTCCAAGAAGGATCCGCTGCCCGAGGCCGAGGAACGCGATGGCGAGTCCGGCAAGCTGGAGAAGTATTTCTCCGAGACGCCGGGCGAGGGCGGCTGAGAACGATTCGCCGCGTCCGTTCCGGCAGAACATGAAAACTTTTGCATAAATACCTGATGTTCAACGGGTAAACCTCAATCCGTGAGGGCGCTAGGATGTGCCCGGAATCTGTGCTATACATGTCTTCCACATGATGACTGCACGTTCGGGGCGTACTGCCCAACGTCCCCACGGGGCATAACCAGACTGTATGACATGAGATGAGCGGGAATCCAGCGATCCCCGGTCGTCTTTTTTGTCGCCTAGTCAACTGATGAGTTGCGAGGAACGACCTATATGACCAAGACCAAGAAAAACGACTTCCGTCCCAATGACTATGTGGTCTACCCGGCGCATGGCGTCGGCCAGATCATGTCGATCGAGAAACAGGAGATTGCCGGGATCAGCCTCGAACTCTTCGTGATTTCCTTCGAGAAGGACAAGATGACCCTGCGCGTGCCGACGCACAAGGCCACCGAAGTCGGAATGCGGTCGCTGTCGTCCCCGGACGTGGTGAACGAAGCGATGAAGACGCTCAAGGGGAAGGCCAAGGTCAAGCGCGCAATGTGGTCGCGCCGTGCTCAGGAATATGAGCAGAAGATCAACTCGGGTGACCTGATCGCCATCGCCGAAGTGGTGCGCGACCTGCACCGTGCCGACGACCAGCGCGAACAGTCCTACTCCGAGCGTCAGCTCTACGAGGCGGCGCTGGAGCGCCTGACCCGCGAAATCGCCGCCGTGTCCGGCGATGAGGCCGCCGCCGCCAAGCAGGTTGACGAAGTTCTGGGTCTGCGCGCCGCGTAAGCGACCTGCGAAACGGAAATGAACTGACCGCGTCCCCCGGGGCGCGGTTTTTTCATGTCCGGTCCGCGCTTATGCGGCGTCCTGCTTTCCACGCTCTGTCAGTGCGGTGTAAAGTTCTGCCTCCAGTTCGCGCTCCAGTTCCTTGGACCGCGCGACATAAGCTGCGTTCTCTGCCGGGGAAATGGACGGGTCCCAGAGCTGGGCCAAATCGCGGATGGTGCGACGGTCGTGGTGGTAGAACGTCTCTTCGGCGATGGCGGCCTCGAATTCGCTCATGCCGACGTTTTCCAGCACATAGCGGCCGGCACGCAGGCTGCTGTCGAACATCTCTCGGACGATGTCGTTCGCCCCGGCCTGGTAGAGCGCGTACACATGCGTCCGGTCGCGGGCGCGGGCGACGATGTGCAGGTCCGGGCGGACGCGGCGGGCATAGGCCACCAGCTTTGTCGTGGCCTTGGGGTCGTCCAGGGCTGCCACCAGGACACGCGCCGAATCGATCCCGGCGGCGTGCAACAGTTCGGGCCGCGTGGGATCGCCGAAGAAGCCCTTTACCCCGAACCGGCGGATCAACTGGATCGTCTTGATGTCATGGTCAAGCACGACGGTACGGTGGCCGGCAGAGCGGACAAGGCGGTTGACGATCTGTCCAAAGCGCCCGATCCCCGCGATCAGCACCGGGCCAGCCTCGTCGATGACGTCTTCTTCGGCGCTTTCGGTGCGCGCGCTGAAGCCCTTGTTGAGATAGTCGAACAGAAGGAAGAGCAGGGGGGTGATCAGCATGGTCATGGCGATGATCAGCAGAAGCCGGCCGCCGAGATCGGCGGAAAAGACGCTTTGCTGGCGACCGAAGGAGATCAGGACGAAGCCGAACTCGCCGGCCTGTGCCAGTCCCAGCGTGAACAGCCACAGGCCGCGTTTGCGCAGGCCAAAGGCACGACCCAGACCGTAAAGCACCGCGCCCTTGACCAGGATCACCGCCAGCGCCAGCCCGAGGATGGTCAACGGTTCCTCCAAAAGAGCGCCCACATCGATCCCGGCGCCCACGGTGATGAAGAAAAGCCCCAGCAGCAGCCCCTTGAAGGGTTCGATGTCGGATTCCAGCTCGTGCCGGAATTCGGAGTTGGCGAGGACGACACCCGCAAGGAACGTGCCGAGTGCCGGCGACAGGCCGACAAGGATCATGAGGAAGGCGATGCCGATCACGATCAGCAGGGCGACGGCGGTGAACATCTCGGGCAGACGTGCGGCGTGGATGTAGCGGAACAGCGGCCTCGCACCATAGGCTCCGGCCAGGATGATCGCGGCGATCACGCCCAACGTCACCAGCGCCGCGCCCCAGCCCGGCAAGCCCTCGACCAGGGACATGGCCGCATGATGGGCGTCGCCGGCGTGGTCCCCGTGGTCGCCGTTCTGTTCCAGGAATGCCCCGGGGCTGACGAAGGCGGGAATCGACAGAAGCGGCAGGATGACCAGGATCGGTATGACCGCGATGTCCTGTGTCAGCAGGACGGAGAAGGCGGATCGCCCGCCATTGGTTTGCATCAGGTTCTTTTCATTCAGCGTCTGCAGCACGATGGCGGTCGAGGACAACGCCAGCGCGAGGCCCACGGCCAGGGCGGTCGGCCAGGCCAGGCCAAGGGCCATGCCGCCGGCGAAGATCGCGGAGGTGGTCAGCAGGATCTGCAAGCCCCCGAGCCCGATCAGACGGTGCCGCATGTCCCAGAGCGCGCGCGGTTCCAGTTCCAGCCCGATGATGAACAGCATCATGACCACGCCGAACTCGGCAAAGTGCTGGATATCATCGGTTGCCACGACCAGCCCGAGGCCGGGACCGATCACGAGACCGGCCAGCAGGTAGCCAAGCACCGAGCCAAGTCCCAGGCGCGCCGCGAGGGGGACCGCGATCACGGCGGCGAGAAGAAAGACAGAAGCCTGAAAAAGAAAGGAGTCCACGCGCTTCTCCGCTGATTGGCCAACACCCCATATTGTGCCGGGGAAGGCCGGAGAGGCAACCGGAGACATGTGAAATCTGCCTGCGATACAGGCAGGTTGCCCTGTGCAGGGCAGGGACGATCTACTCGGCGGGCACCATTGGCGGCTGCGGGCGCGGCAATCGTGGGCGCAGGCGCGACCACCGTGGGGCGCAGGCCGTGGGCAGAACCGCGCGCAGGCGGTCAAGCGGTAGCTCGCCGCTCAGTATGGCGCGGTAGAGCGAAAAGACCCCGTCGCGCAGGTAAGGCGACCAATGGCAGATCAGGCGTTCCGGCGGCGCGATCGGAAAGCCCAGGCGCCGCAAGGCCGCGAGGCTCTCTTCATCGTCAAGTTGCAGCGTCACCATGTGCGGCAGGTCCACCCCCCCATGTCCCAACATGCGGTCGCCCGGATGCCTCGGCGGCACCAGCCGTTCCAGTACGAAATCGAACAGGTCGTTTTCACGGCTGGTGACATTGAGCACCTGTGTCCGGCATCCTCTTGCGCTGTCGAGCGTGTGGCGTGCGACTTCGCCGTATTCCGCCGCGGCCAGCAAAACGGCGCGTGTGATGGCGCCGGGCGCGCCTGCGCGCACCGCGGCGAGGGCGACCCGAGCGCCAAGCGAGTGGGCGATCACGTTGACCGGGCGTCGCGGGGCCAGGCGGCGCACCTCGCGCACCAGTCCGGCCAGCGCCTCTCCTGCCGAGGCCGCTCGTCGATGTGCCGCCCAGATCGAACCGCGCGCCTGCCAGCCAAAGGAAATGGCGACGCGGTTGTCCAGACCCAGGCGCGCTGGCCAGCTGACCACCCTTCGGTCGGCGGCGTGCGGGGTGGGGGACATCAGCGAAGCGTGTGGACAGTGCTGGGGGTGGCCGGGTTGGTACTTGTAGCCATGCACCATGATGGTGACCGGGCCCGTATCCGTCGCCAATGCGTCCGCGAGCGCTGGCAACAAGGGGGCAGGGTCGCCGTGCAGGCGGGCCTCGTTTTCGGCAACTGTGATCCGTAGCATTGGCATGGCAGCGTCCCACTACATCTTGTGCGTGGCCCTACCTGAATGCTGCGACGGTATCGTGAAGAGCGGGTTACATCATCGTGACGCCCTTGCAATGTGATCTTAACGTCTCTATGCCAACGCCCGTGGCGATTTGTTACCGGATTGCGGGCCACAAAGGGCATCGCCCCTTTAAATTCCGCTAAAGAGGTCAGACGGAAGCTCCTTTCGCTTGGCCGCGATCGGAGCTTTTTTGTTGGGAGTGGATCCATGAGCATCGAAGAGAAACAGGCGCGCGGCAAGGCGACGAACCTCGTACACGGCGGCACCAAGCGCAGTCAGTGGGGCGAAGTCAGCGAAGCGATCTTTCTCACGCAGGGGTTCGTCTATGACACCGCCGAGGCGGCAGAGGCGCGCTTTCTCAAGGCGGGCGAGGACGAGTTCATCTATGCCCGCTACGGCAACCCCACCGTGGCCATGTTCGAAGAGCGCATGGCGCTGCTGGAAGGCGCCGAGGACGGGTTTGCCTGTGCCAGCGGCATGGCGGCGGTCAGCGGTGCGCTGACCTCGATGCTGCAGGCGGGCGATCATGTCGTCTCGGCCAGGGCGCTGTTCGGTTCCTGTCTCTATGTCTTGGAAGAGGTGTTGACGCGCTACGGTGTCGAGGTGACCTTCGTCGATGGCGAGGAGCTCGCTCAATGGGAGACCGCCATTCGCCCCGACACCAAGGCGGTCTTTTTCGAAAGCATGTCGAACCCGACGCTGCAACTGGTGGATATCGCCGGGGTCGCGGAACTGGCGCACAAGGTCGGTGCCACGGTCATCGTGGACAACGTGTTCTCGACGCCGGTCTATTCCAAGGCCATTGCGCAGGGGGCTGACCTGGTTGTCTATTCCACGACCAAGCATGTCGACGGCCAGGGCCGCTGCCTGGGCGGCGTGATCCTTGGCACGCGAGAGCATATCCGCGGCGTCGTCGAACCCTACATGAAGCATACCGGCGGCTCGATGAGTCCATTCAACGCCTGGGTGATGCTGAAGGGGCTGGAGACGCTGAAATTACGCGTGCGCGCCCAGACCGAGGGCGCCGTGGCCTTGGCAGAAGCCTTGGCGGATCACCCCAAGATCTCTCGGATGATCTACCCGGGACATGCCAGCCATCCGCAGAACGCGCTGGTGCAGCAGCAGCTTGGCGCGGGAGGCACGCTGGTGTCCTTCGAGGTCGCGGGTGGCAAGGAGGCAGCCTTTCGCCTGTTGAACGCGCTGCAGGTGGTCATCATCTCGAACAACCTGGGCGACGCGAAATCCATCGCCACCCACCCGGCCACCACCACGCACCAGCGTTTGAAGCCCGAACAACGGGCTGCATTGGGCATTGGCGACGGGATGATCCGGCTGTCAGTGGGCATCGAGGACCCAGAGGACCTCGTTCGGGACGTTTTGCAGGCGCTGGACGCGGTCTGACGGACAAGTGCCGCCTGCGAGTGATCCAGGGTCCGGTTAGCGACGTATACTATTTCGAGATTGGAATTGATGAGAACAATTCCTAGGTTAAGCGTCGAAGACAGGCTCGAAAGGGGTGGCCATGAACGTCCACACACCGGAAATCGATCGAAAGCCCAGCCAGGAAGAGGCGGCAGAGGCATTGGAACTGCTGCGCCGCTGGGCGTCGAAGGCGCAGGACGCCGAGATCGAGGCGTTGGATCCCCTGGTGGCCCGTCTTGCCCCCGATTCGGCGCCGGATTCCTATCCGGCGCTGTCGCGGGCATATCCTGAAGGGTTCAACGTCGATGCGGCCTACAAGGAGGGGCTGCCGGACCTGCAGAACGGGCCTTCCTCGCTGATCCGCGGCGCGAATCGTGCCATTCAGCATGTGGGCATTTCGAATTTTCGCCTGCCGATCCAGTATCACACCCGGGACAATGGCGACCTGCACCTGGAAACCAGCGTGACGGGGACCGTCAGTCTTGAGGCGGATAAAAAAGGCATCAACATGAGCCGCATCATGCGCTCGTTCTATGCCCATGCGGACAAGACCTTCAGCTTCGAGGTGATCGAGGCGGCGCTGGACGATTACAAGTCCGACCTCGAAAGCTTTGACGCCCGCATCAACATGCGCTTCTCCTTCCCGATGAAGGTGGACAGCCTGCGGTCCGGTCTGTCGGGCTATCAATATTACGACATCGCGCTGGAGCTGGTGGAACAGGATGGGGTGCGCCGCAAGGTCATGCACCTCGACTACGTCTATTCCTCCACCTGCCCATGCTCTCTGGAGCTTTCGGAGCATGCCCGGCGGACGCGCGGGCAGTTGGCCACGCCGCATTCGCAACGTTCGGTCGCGCGCATTTCCGTCGAGGTCAAGGAAGGTGAGTGTCTCTGGTTCGAGGACGTGGTGGATATGTGCCGTCGGGCCGTTCCGACCGAGACGCAGGTGATGGTCAAGCGTGAGGACGAACAGGCCTTTGCCGAACTGAACGCCGCCAACCCGATCTTCGTCGAGGATGCAGCCCGCCTGTTTGCGGAACAGCTGCAGGCAGATACGCGGGTCGGCGACTACCGCGTGGTGGCGAGCCACCAGGAGAGCCTGCACAGCCACGACGCGGTCTCTGTCCTGACCGAGGGCGACCTCTTCGCTGCCGAAAGCCTGGACCCCAAGCTGTTCTCGACCCTTTTCCACGTCGGCTGATGCAATTGGCGGCACGGGCCTTGGCCCCTGCCGCCGCTTTGTGCAGTGCGGGGCGCTTCGCGGCAACCTGTGTCGCCTTCATGGCTTGGTTACCCCTTTTGTGAGAGGGTGAACCACAGGGAGGAAACCGACCATACAGGACAAGGTTTCCAGTCATGACGCGCGACAATGTTCAGATCGGGATGGGGCACAGGTCACTCAACAGCCGGATCGATGTCTTCCTGACAGAAGTGGGGTTCGGCATGAATCCGGGCACGCTGCGCAGAGCGAGGTTGCGGCAGATCATCGCCCTGGAATGCGCATCGGACGCAGAACTTGCCACTCTGGGTATTGGACGTGACGATATCCTGCCCTTTGTCTTTCGCGACTTGCTGGTCGCCTGACGGGCGGCGTTTCGGCAAGCGTGCGCAGGGCGCTTGACAGTCCTGCACCGGCGGGCCAACGCTCCGTCTCATGTTCGATGTTCGCCCCGTCGCCTATGTGATCGGCCTGCTGGTCGCCTGCCTTGGTGCCTGCATGTTGCTGCCGCTCGTGGTCGACCTGGCAGAGGGCCGGGGCGAATGGCCCGTCTTCCTTGAAAGCGCAATCATCACGATTCTGGCTGGCGGCCTGATCGCGGTGTCCTGCGCCAACGGGGTCAAGAAAGGGCTGACCCTGCAGCAGACCTTTTTGCTGACGACGGGCGTCTGGGCGGTGCTGCCGATCTTTGGGGCGATGCCCTTCATGCTGGGTGCAACGGACGCCAACCTCACGGATGCCTATTTCGAGGCCATGTCGGGCCTGACCACCACCGGATCGACGGTCTTTATCGGTCTGGACGATCTGCCCAAGGGGTTGTTGCTGTGGCGGGGCTTGCTGCAATGGCTCGGCGGCATCGGGATCATCGTCGTTGCCATGGTCTTTCTGCCGGAATTGCGGGTGGGCGGGATGCAGATCTTCCGCTCCGAGGCCTTTGACACGATGGGCAAGATCCTGCCCCGAGCGACACAGATTTCGGCCTCGATCTCGTCGATCTACATCACGCTCACGCTGGTCTGTACCATCTGCTATCTTTTGACCGGCATGAATGCCTTTGACGCGACGGTTCATGCCATGACGACGGTTTCGACAGGGGGCTTTGCCAATTACGATGCCTCTTTCGGCACGTTCGCGGGGCCGGCGGAATATGTCGCCTCTGTTTTCATGGTTTTGGCCGCGCTGCCCTTCGTGCGCTACGTGCAGATGGTCGCCGGGGCGCGTTACGTGCTGTTTTCCGACAGTCAGGTGATCGCCTTCGTCGGGATCATCGGCATCCTGGTGGTGGTGACCTCCTTCACCCTGCTGTCGATCTTTCCGCACCACCCGGAACAAGCGGTGCGTGAGGCGCTGTTCAATATCACCTCGATCATGACGGGTACGGGATATTCCAGCGTCGACTACATGACCTGGGGGCCGTTCCTGATCGCCATGTTCTTTTTCATCGGGCTGATCGGCGGTTGCGCGGGATCCACCGCCTGTTCGGTCAAGATATTCCGTTATCAGCTCCTGATCGCTTCGATCCGGGTTCAGTTGCGGCGCATTCGCTCGCCGCATGGCGTGTTCGTGCCGCGTTATCAGGGGCGCCCGATCGGACCGGATGTCATGAGTTCGGTCATGAGCTTCTTTGTCTTCTTCGTGGTTTCGCTGGGGGTGCTTTCGGTCGGGCTCAGCCTTACGGGGCTGGATTTCATCACCTCGGTGTCCGGCGCGGCCACGGCGATTGCCAACATCGGCCCGGGGCTTGGGGACACCATCGGCCCGGCGGGCAACTTTGCCACGCTCAGCGATACCGCCAAATGGATGCTGAGTTTCGCCATGCTTGCCGGGCGGCTCGAGCTGTTGGTGGTCTTTGCACTGTTTACTGTCGGCTTCTGGAGGGCATGATGACGAAACCCCTTGGCGCACAGGTCAGCCATGCACTCAAGGCCCGCGGGGTCGAGGTGATCTTTGGCATTCCAGGTGTCCACAACATCGAGATGTATCGCGGCATCGAGGAGGCCGGGATTACACATGTCCTTGCCCGCCACGAGCAGGGCGCCGGGTTCATGGCCGATGGTTATGCGCGGGCGACCGGACGGCCCGGTGTCTGCTACCTGATCACCGGGCCGGGGTTCCTGAACGCGCTGACCGCGCTGGGACAGGCCTATTCCGACAGTGTCTCGGTACTGGCTCTGGCCTCCTGCCTGGATGAAACCGCGGCCCGACGCGGGCAATTGCACCAGATGCGCGACCAGCGTGCGGCAGGGGCCACGGTCTGCGACTGGTCCGAAGAGGCGGGGACGCCCGCGGCTGTCTATGCTCTGATCGACCGCGCCTTTGGCGAGTTCGCCAGCGCGCGTCCCCGGCCAAAGGCCCTGCACATGCCGATCGCGTCCTTGGGGGCATCGGCCGATCCCGCGCCGGAGCCGCCTCTGCGGCCAGAGCGTCCGCATCTGACCCATGACCAGATCTACGCGGTGATCGACGCGCTGAGCGAGGCCGAGAAACCTCTCTTTGTCTTTGGTGGAGGCGCTGTTGCCGGGGCAGCCCATGTGCCGGACCTGTTGCAGCAGACCGGGGCTGCCAGTTTTGTCACCTATGCGGGCCGAGGCATCGTGCCCTCGGATCATCCTCTGTTCTTTGGCAGTTCGCTCGCGCGGCCCGAAAGCGCAGAAGTCGCCGCCCAGGCGGATCTGGTGGTTGCTCTGGGGACGGAACTGTCCGAGGTCGACCTCTGGCGCGACGAACTGGGCCACAAGGGACGGATGATCCGAGTGGACCTGGATCCGACGGTCCTGTCGGGGCTGCGGGCGGGTGACCTGGGCCTGATCGGCGACGCGGCGGCGCTGATCCGGGCAATGACCATTGCCATCCCGGCGCGCAACGACGACCGTCCGCCCTGCTGGGATGCGGCGCAGGTGGCAGCGGCGCGGGCGCGCTGGCAGGCACAGGTCCGCGCGGAACGGCCCGGCGTGGTAAAGATCGCCGAGGCGTTGCAGGAGATCATGCCAGCGGACGCGATGATCTATTCCGACATGACCCAATTCGCCTATGGCGCTTTGGAGGTCTGGGACATGCCCCGGTCTGGCCACTGGCATCACCCCAGCGGTTTCGGAACGCTTGGCTATGCGCTTCCCGCCGCAATCGGTGGCGCCGTCGGTCGTCCGGGCCTGCCGACCTGTGCGATCCTCGGGGACTACGGGTTGCAATACACGCTGCCCGAACTGGGGACAGCGGTGGAACTGGGGCTGTCGCTGCCCATTCTGGTCTGGGACAATGGCGCGCTGGGTGAAATCCGGGAAAACATGGTCAGTGCCCAGATCGAGCCCAACGCGGTTGTGGCACGGAACCCGGATTTCCTTGCCCTTGCGCGGGCCTACGGGGCGCAGGCTGTGGAACCGGCGAGCCTTGCCGGGCTGCAAAGGGCGGTGACCGCAGCCTTCGAGGCGGAGGGGCCGACGCTGATCCGGATGACGCAAGCGCTGCTCTAGGGCCGGCCGTCCGTGCGGAGATCTGGCAAGAGAGGGGCTATGCCCCCGTCTTCTTGTGACCGTCTCCCCCGAAATGTCTGGAAACCAAGGGAGAACCGGACGCCGGCGGCGCCCGGTCAACGGTCAACTCGGCTCAGCCGATTTCGGCCAGCCGCGCGAGTGCCTCTTTCAGCTTGGCCTCTTCGCCTTCTCGGGCTGCGAGATTGTCATGGGCTTCCTCGACCACTTCCGCCGGGGCGCTTTCCGCGAACTTCGGGTTGTTCAGCCGCCCCTTGAGACCACCGATCTCCTTGGCCAGCTTGCCCAGCGACTTCTCCAGCCGCGCCTTTTCCTGCTCCACGTCGATGATATCGGCCAGTGGCAGGCCAAAGGTGGCCTGGCCAACAGGAACGGTCACGCAGCCCTTGGGGAAGTCCTGAACCGAGGTCAGCCCCTCGATCCGGGCCAGTTTCAGGATCAGCGTCTGGTTGCGGTCCCAGGCGGCCTGCTCTTCTGCACCGATGCCCTTGACCAGCATCGGAACATACAGTCCCGCCGGAACATGCATCTGCGACCGGGCCGAGCGCACGCCCTCGATCAGAGAGATCACCCAGGACATTTCCGCATCGGCCTTGGCGTCGCTGACCTCGGCGGCGCTGTAGGTCGGCCAGTCGGTGTGAACCAGCATCCCGTCGCGCGTGCCCAGCGTGTCCCAGAGTTCTTCGGTGATGAAGGGCATGACCGGGTGCAGCATGATCAGGCACTGATCCAGCACCCAGGCCATCGTGGCGCGGGTCTCGGACACCACCTGCGCATCCTCCGAACCAAAGAGCGGCTTGGAGAACTCGACGTACCAGTCGCACACCTTGCCCCAGACAAAGCTGTAGAGCGCATTTGCCGCGTCATTGAACCGGTAGTCTGTCAGGGCCGCGTCGACGGTCTCGCGCACGCGGGCGGTTTCCCCGACGATCCAGCGGTTCACCGTCTGCTGGGCGGTCGGGGCGAATGCCGGGTCGCTGCTGGACTTGTGGGTGTCGAAGACATGGTTCATCTCCGCGAAGCGGCAGGCGTTCCAGAGCTTCGTGCCGAAGTTGCGGTAGCCCGCGATCCGGTCGACGCTGAGTTTCAGAACGCCACCGATGGAGGCCATGGAGGCATTGGTGAAGCGCAGGGCGTCGGCACCGTATTCGTCAACGATTTCAAGCGGGTCGATGACGTTTCCGGTGGTCTTGGACATCTTCTTGCCCTTCTCGTCGCGGACGAGTTGGTGCAGGTAGACGGTGTGAAAGGGTTTTTCATCCACGACGGCCAATTGCATCATGATCATCCGGGCGACCCAGAAGAACAGGATGTCAAAACCGGTGATCAGAACCGAGGTCGGGAAATAGCGGCGCATTTCCTCGGTGTCCTCGGGCCAGCCCAGCGTGCCGATGGGCCAGAGACCGGAGGAGAACCAGGTGTCCAGCACATCGGATTCGCGCCAGACCGGGTAGATCAGCTGCGTCGGGTCCTGCGTCGCCTCGTACTGGGCCAGCGCCTCGGCGAATTGGTGCACGGCGGCGTTGCGGTCCTCGACCTCGATCACGCGCGCATGGTTGAGCGGTGTGGGCAGGCCCGCCAGTACATCCTCGAATTTCGCGCGGACGGCGTCGAAGTCATGCGCGGCGTGGTGGCGTTCCTCGCCGATCAGCAGGCGCTGGTCGTCCAGAAGCTCGCGCATCTCGACGAGGTCGAGTGCGCCGTCCTTTTCCTGGTCGTATTGCTTGCCGCTCTTGGCGGAGAGGTCGAGCCCGTACCAGACCGGGATCTGATGCCCCCACCAGAGCTGGCGCGAGATGCACCAGGGTTCGATGTTTTCCAGCCAGTGGAAATAGGTCTTTTCGCCGGACTCCGGCATGATCTTGATGTCGCCGTTGCGCACGGCGTCCAGCGCCGGTCCGACGACCTTTTGCGCATCGACGAACCACTGGTCGGTCAGCATCGGTTCGATGACCACTTTGGAACGGTCGCCAAAGGGCTGCATGATCGGCTTGGCCTCGACCAGAGGAACCTCGGTGACGGGCGGCTCTTCCTCTCCCTTCTTCAACTTGGGTTTCGGCCCAAGGCGCGGGTCGTCAGAGGTGGTCATCACCGCCAGCCCTTCGGCGGTGATCTCGGCGATGACCTTTTCGCGGGCTTCGAAACGGTCGAGCCCGCGCAGATGGTCGGGCACAAGGTTGAGCGCGTCGGCCTCGGCCTCGGTTAGAGTGCGATCGCCTTCGGCCACCTGCATGGCGATCTCGGCAGCCTTGGCATAGGTTTCGCCGTCGGCGCGCATCTGGCCGCGCGTGTCCATCAGGCGGTACATCGGAATGCCGCCGCGCTTGGCCACAAGATAGTCGTTGAAATCATGCGCGCCGGTGATCTTGACCGCACCGGATCCGAAGTCCGGATCGGGGTATTCATCGGTGATGATCGGGATCAGGCGGCGGTGTTCCTTCGGCCCGACAGGGATCTCGCACAGCTTGCCCACGATAGATGCATAACGCTCGTCGTCGGGATGTACGGCCACGGCGCCGTCGCCCAGCATGGTTTCCGGGCGGGTGGTGGCGATCGAGATATAGTCGCGAGTTTCGCGCAGGGTGACGTTTCCGTCCTCGTCCTTTTCGACATATTCATAGGTCTCGCCGCCGGCGAGGGGGTACTTGAAGTGCCACATGTGGCCGGCAACTTCGATGTTCTCGACCTCGAGATCGGAAATCGCCGTTTCGAAATGCGGATCCCAGTTGACCAGCCGCTTGCCCCGGTAGATCAGCCCCTTGTCGTACATGTCGACAAAGACCTTGATGACCGCATCGTGGAAGTTGGGGCTGTTCTCATGCCCGGTCTTCGGGTCACCTGGCGCGCCGGCCATCGTAAAGGCGTTGCGGTCCCAATCGCAGGAACAGCCGAGGCGCTGCAGCTGGTTGACGATCGTCCCGCCGTACTGGCCCTTCCATTCCCAGACCTTGTCGAGGAATTCCTGCCGCGTCAGGTCGGTGCGGCGCAGGTTGCTTTCGGCCTTTAGTTTCTTCTCGACCTGCAACTGGGTTGCGATGCCGGCGTGATCCTGCCCGGGCTGCCAGAGCGTGTCAAAGCCGCGCATCCGGTGCCAGCGGATCAGAATGTCCTGCAGGGTGTTGTTGAAGGCATGGCCCACATGCAGCGCGCCGGTCACGTTCGGCGGCGGGATCATGATGGTAAAGCTTTCGTCGCGGCTCTTGTTGGCGCCGGCGCGGAAGGCGCCAGTGTCGAGCCATTTCTGGGTGAGGCGCGGTTCGGCCTCGGCGGCGTTGAAGCTCTTTTCCAGGGGCATGGGTCTTGTCCTCGTCCAGTGTTGGCGGAGGGTCTACGACAAGGGCGCGCCAAGGGGAAGGGGGCCGGTGAAGGCGCGCGCGTGGGGCCGCGGACGATGTGGACACGCACCTATCCCGTCGACCTTGCGCGGCACAGAAAAAAGCCCGCGATGCGATGCATCGCGGGCTGAGGCTACGGAACCCCAGGGAGGAGGAGAGGGGCCCCGAAACTTATTTGGGCAGCGGCGCCAGGGAGGAGGAGAGGCGCCGCTGCCGTTGAAAGACCCCAGGGAGGAGGAGAGGGGCCTGACAACTTGGTCGGGTCGCGTGACCCGGAATTCCTGTGCGGCGGTGCCAGGGAGGAGGAGAGGCACCGCCGCTTATGCAAGATCCCAGGGAGGAGGAGAGGGACCCGACATATCGTTCGGGCCAAGCGGCCCGGAAATCTGGTGCGGCGACACCAGGGAGGAGGAGAGGTGCCGCCGCTTATGCAAGATCCCAGGGAGGAGGAGAGGGACCCGACATATCGTTCAGGCCAAGCGGCCCGGAAATCTGGTGCGGCGACACCAGGGAGGAGGAGAGGTGCCGCCGCTTATGAAAGGTCCCAGGGAGGAGGAGAGGGACCAGACATATCTGTGGGCCGTGTGACCCGAATTCCTGTGCGGCGGTGCCAGGGAGGAGGAGAGGCACCGCCGCTTATGCGAGATCCCAGGGAGGAGGAGAGGGATCCAACATTGCGTTTGGGTCACGAGACCCGGTGTTTCGTGCGGCGGCACCTAGGGAGGAGGAGAGGTGCCGCCGCTCTGTCTGCGGGCCGAATGGGAGGAGGGCCCGCATATGATGTTGGGGTCATGCCCCGAAACTTTTGGGTGCCGGCTCCGAAGGGAGGAGAGTGGAGCCGGCACCGGAACAGGAGGGACTGGGAGGAGGAACGTCCCGCCTGAAAGACTTAGTTCTCGTTGGCTGCTTGCCACGCGATGCGCGAGATTTCGCTGCGTGCTAGGCCCAGATCGGCCAGGTCGCGGTTGCTCAGCGAAGCCAGCTCTGCATAGGTCTGCTTGTAGACCCGGCGGCGGGCGCGACGCGCCTGGAAGGTTGCGACCAGCCCGGAGATGCGGGCGCCCAAACCGCTTTGGGCATTGGTGATGTTCGCCGTTGCATGTGCCATTGTTTCCGTGCCTCAGTGTCTGTGCGTTGCCTTGGTTGCGCTAAAGATGGGGCAAATGCTGCAAGTGCACAATGGTCACGGCGTCATTTCTGCTATGCAGAAAGTGCATATGAAAACTGTTCAATTCTTGGCAGTTAAGGTTGATTGCTAGGCAGCTGCGTGATCTGAGGTTGCGCTAACGCAAGGGAAGCGCCACTGAAAATGGCAAAACCACGGGGTAAGACATGTCGGAGATGAAGGAAGCGGTCGAGGCGGCGCTGGAGCGGGTTGATCTGCCGGACGGGGGAAACCTGATTTCCAGGGACATGATTCGAGCGCTGCGGGTCGAGGACGGAGTTGTGCGCTTTGTCATCGAGGCTCCGAGCGCGGAACTGGCGCGCCGGATGGAGCCGCTGCGCGCCATCGCGCAGAAGGCGACCGAAGCGGTGCCCGGTGTGACCTCGGCCAGCGTGGTGCTGAGCGCGCCGACCGAAGCCAAGGCGCCGCCCCAGCTGAAGATGGGCGGCCATCCGAAACAGCAGGACAGCGTGATGAAACCGGCAGGGGTCAAGACGATCCTGGCCGTCGGCTCCGGCAAGGGCGGCGTCGGCAAGTCCACCGTCTCTGCCAACCTGGCCGTGGCGCTGGCGCGGGCGGGCAAGCGCGTGGGCCTGTTGGATGCGGATATTCACGGGCCCAGTCAGCCCCGCATGTTTGGCCTGACCGACAAGCCCGCCAGCCCGGACGGCAAGACGATCATTCCGCTCAAGGCGCATGGGGTCACCGTCATGTCCATCGGCTCGATGCTGGCCGAGGACAAGGCGGTGGTCTGGCGTGGTCCCATGTTGATGGGCGCGCTCCAGCAGATGTTGATGCAGGTGGACTGGGGCACGCAGGATGTGCTGATCGTCGATCTGCCGCCGGGCACCGGGGACGTGCAGCTGTCCTTGTGCCAGAAATCCGAGGTGGCGGGGGCCATCGTCGTGTCGACGCCCCAGGACGTGGCGCTGCTGGATGCACGCAAGGCGCTGGATGCCTTTGCCACGCTCAAGACGCCTGTGCTGGGCCTGATCGAGAACATGGCCGTCTTTACCTGTCCGCATTGCGGCAAGGACAGCCATATCTTCGGTCATGGCGGCGTGGCGGCAGAGGCCGAGAAGATCGGCGTGCCCTTGCTGGCGCAGCTTCCGATCGACCTCGACACGCGGCTGGGCGGCGACGGTGGAACGCCGGTGGCGATGGGCGACGGGCCGATCTCGCAGGCCTATGCACAGCTTGCCGACCGGCTGATCCAGGGCGGGATCGTCTGATCCCTGCCCAGGGCGCGCGCCTGCGGCGCGCCGTTGGAGTATTTTTGGAGAGAAGAAGCCGGGGCGGGGCGCCCGGTGGGCCAAGGTTTTGTCAAGACGGCTCCGGGCGCAACGCCGGCGAGCTCTGGGACCGGGCCGGTCGGGGCGGGACGCGGCTTGTACAAAACGTACAAAACGTACGCGGAAATCAGCATTTTGTACAAAACGGCCCGGCGGGGGTCTTTCCAGGCAGGATGGCCCGGTCGCCGGGGCGCTAGCCTGTCCGGACGCGGGCCGTGCAGGGGCGAGGCGGCAGGACTTGGCCTGTGGTCGGTGGCGCGGGTCGATTCATGCTGCTTTGCAGCATGATCGGGTCCGGCGTCAGACCTTGGTGAGGGAACTGCCAAGGGCGTGTGCCGCGCTGCAGCGAAAATGGCCTGCATGTCAGGATGGCTGACGCAAACCGGCCAAAGCGGTTTCGAATTCTCCCGATCTCCGGCCCCGGTCAGGCGGCTTTCTGGAGTTGCAGGAAAAGGTCCGTGACCAGCGCTGCCGGGTCGATGTTGACGGCGCGGGCGTGGCGGGCGCGGTCGCCGGCCTCTTGCGCGATATCGGCCCAGCGGCGGCCGGCGGCCGGGTCGCTTGCCAGGCGGCTGAGCACCTCGCCTTCGCCGGGCAGGACCTGTGGTGGCGGATGTCCGGTGACACCGGTGCGGGCGAGGCGGGCGGCCAGTTGTCCTGCCAGTGTCAGCAGCAGGTCGAGCCGTTCATCCTTGCCCTTGCCGGCGCAGGATTCCGATAGCGACAGCAGGCGGGCGCGGTCGAGCGCGGGCAGGCTGCCCAGCAGGCCCAGGATCTCGCGGTAGAGCGCCAGCCCGTCGTTGTTCAGGAGCCGCATGGCGGCGCCGACCGAGCCTTCGGCCAGCATGGTCAGTGGCTCGACCTGCTCCGGCGGGACCTCGGCCCCGGCCTGCGCCAGCGCCGCGGCCATGTCCTCGGGGTTGAGCGGCGAAAGGCGCAGGGTGCGGCAGCGTGAGCGGATCGTCGGCAATAGTCGCGCGGGTTGGTGGCTGAGCAGGAGCAGCGTGGTGCGCGCGGGCGGCTCCTCGAGCATCTTCAGGAGCGCGTTGGCGGCCTGGGTGTTGAGTTCATCCGCGCTGTCGACGATGACGACGCGGCGCCCGCCATCGGCGGCGGAGAGGCCGAAGAAGGCGTGCAGCTTGCGGATTTCATCGACGCGGATGTAATCGGAAAACCGGCCTTCGCGCAGGGCCTTTTCGCGCTCGCTGTCCGCCGATCCCGCGCCGCCCCGGCGCAGCAGGAAAAGCCCCGGTTCCGAGAGCGCGCGCATCCGGTGGGCGACCGGGTGCTCGGGGTCGATGTCCAGCGACAAGGGCGGCGGCGGCGCCCCGAACAACCCGTCCTCTTCTCCGGCGGGCGGGGTGGCCAGAAGGAAGCGCGCGATTTCCCAGGCCAGCGTCGCCTTGCCCAGCCCGCGCGGGCCGGTCAACAGCCAGCCATGATGCAGGCGCCCGGAGTTATGTGCGGTCAGGAAGGCCTGTTCTGCCTCGGCCTGGCCGATCACGCGCGGGGTTTCACGCGGGTGCGGCGCGCCTTCGAGACGGTCGGGTTCGGGCAGGTCTTCGGTGTCGCTCATGGTGTGGCGGCCAGTTCCCGTAGGACAGTGTCGCGGACGTCGCGGGCGACCTCATCCATGTCGCGGTTGCCGTCGATCACGCGGAAGCGCGCGGGCGCCTCGTCGGCCAGCGCCAGGAAACCGTCGCGCATCCTTTGTTGCAGGTCGAGGCCGAAATCCTCGAAACGTTCTTCCTCGGTGGCGCGGGATTTCGCCCGGGCCAGCCCGGCCTCGGCCGGCATGTCGATCAGGAGCGTCAGGTCCGGCTCGATGCCGATCATCAGTGCGTGCAGGGCATCGACCTTGGGACGCAATCCGCCGCGGCCCTGGTACATGCGGCTGCTGTCGGCGAAGCGGTCGCAGATCACGGTGCGCCCGGCCTGCAGCGCGGGCAGGATAACCCGTTCCATGTGGTCGCGCCGGGCGGCGGTGAAGAGCAGAAGCTCCGTTTCCGCCGACCAGCGGTCGGGGTCGCCCTGCAGGACCAGGGCACGGATCTCCTCGGCCCCCGGGCTGCCGCCGGGTTCGCGGGTCAGGAGCGGGTCGTGTCCCGCGGCGCGCAGGCTCTCATGCAGCTGGCGCGCCTGCGTGGACTTGCCAGAGCCGTCGATGCCCTCGAAGCTGATGAAGAGACCGGGCCAGGGCCGGGGCGGGGTGGTCACATCGCCTCCTCGGCGTCTTCGGCAAAGCGTTTGATGAGCAGCCCGCTGACGGTCATCATGCGGTCGAGAAAGCCGCCCGCATCCACCTTGTCGGCGGCAAAGAGCGGGACGCGTGTTTCCGGCAGGCCCTCGGGCTGGATGATCAGCTCGGCCAGTTGCTGGCCCTTGGTGACGGGGGCCTGGATCGGACCGGTATAGACGACCTCGGCCTTTATGCCGCCGGGGGTCATGGTGGGCACCAGCAGACGCACGTCCTTGTCGGAGACCAGCGCGACCTGTTCGGCGGAGCCCATCCAGACCTCGGCCTGGGCGATGGCGGCGCCCTTGGTCACGACGGTCTGTTCGGCGAACTGGCGGAAGGCCCAGTTGACGATGGCCTCGGATTCCTCGGCGCGCGCGCGGGTGCTGTCCAGCCCGGTGATGGCAAAGACGACGCGGCGTTCGCCGTTCTTGGCGCTGCCGACGAGACCGTAGCCGGCCTCCTGCGTGTGGCCGGTCTTGAGCCCGTCGGCACCCGCCACGAGGCCCAGGAGCGGGTTGCGGTTGTTGACGTTCGAGGGGGCGCGGCCGTCGAACTCGAACTTGCGTTCGGCGAACATCGGGTAAAATTCGGGGAAATCGCGGATGATGTGCGAGGCGAGCAACGTCAGGTCGCGCATCGACATGGCGTGGCCCTCTGCGGGCCAGCCGGAGGCGTTCTTGAAGGTCGAGGAGGTCATGCCAAGCTGCTGCGCGCGCTGGGTCATGAGGCGGGCAAAGCCGGCCTCGGTGCCGTCGGGGCTGAGCGCCTCGGCCAGGACGACGCAGGCATCGTTGCCCGAGAGGACGATGATGCCGCGCAGCAGGTCCTCGACCCGGACCCGGTCGGTGGTATCCAGGAACATGGTCGAGCCACCGAAGGACATGGCATGGGCCGAGACGGGCAGCCGTTCGTCAAGCTGCAGGCGGCCTTCGCGGATCGCCTCGAAGGCGATGTAGAGCGTCATGAGCTTGGACATGGAGGCCGGGGGCAGGGCTTCGTCGGCGTTCTTGGCCAGGAGAACGGTGCCGGTGGTCTGGTCGATGACGAAGGCCGCCTTGGCGCGGGTGTCGAAGGCGAGGGCCTGGGTGGCAAGCGCCGCCACGACGGCGGTGGCGGCCAGCAGGCTGCGGGCAAAGATGGTCACGTTCGGGGCTCCTGTCCTGTGCTCGATTCAGGCTCTTGCCCCGTTATCGCGTATCGCGGCGGGCGTGTCACGTCGCAGCGTGCCGAAGCGGGCGGGTCATCGCCGGGCGCGGTGCTTCAGGGCGAAAGGAACCTGGACGACATCCAGCCTTGGGTGCCGGAGGCCGTGCGGACCTGCCACCAGAGATCGCTGGACGACAGGCAGGCCTGGATCCCGTGCATGGCCTCTGCCGTCAGAACGCCGTGGTCCGACGGACGGCAGGCGACCCGGCACGCGTCGGACAGGATCGCCGCCCCATTCAGACTTCGGTCGATGGGGATAACTTCGCGGTCCTTGCCCACTTCCATGATCACGGCCGCGCCGAATCCCGGTTCGGCGCGCATGTTGGAGAAGTTCTGGACGCGGACCACGCGATAGCTTTGCGCGATGGGCGCGCAGGTGGCTTGTGTCACGCGGGCATCGGTCACACCGGGCCGGCGCGATTGCAGGTCGGCCAGCCGCGTGCCGATCGGCGCCGAAAGCGCGGCCGTGACCCGGGTGTAGCCGGTCCGTGGAAGCTCGCCCAGTTGGCGCGCCAGGTGGAGCGGCGTGGGGGGCTGCGGGCTGTCCCATGTGCCGCGGTTGGTCCGTATGTCGCGGAAGTGTTCGAGGACAATGGGCCGGCCGAGATCCCGGGTCACGCGGCAGGCTTCCATCATCAGAGTGCCTTCTGCTGTGGTGGCCGACAGATATGCAGTGACCAGGCCGCCGCGTTGGCTCGCAGGCTGGGTCATGACCCAGTTGCCGGCGAAACTGGTTGGCGCGATCGGGTCCGCGTAGCGTGCCGGGTCCATGCTTGGATAGGCCGTTGTGCAGAGATCCCGGATGCGGGCTTCGTCGATACGGTCCGGCAGGGGGCCGAGGCCGGTGATGGTGACGCCAAGCTCTCGGACACGGTCCGGCGTATCGATTTGGTAGAACTCCTGCCCGGAGACATCAAAGAAGGACAGGGCGAAGTCGCGGCTGATGCGCAGCTCTTCGAGCCCGCCGAAGATTTCGGCCGAGGCGCGGATGGCCACGTCGAAGGCCTGCGCGACGACGGTCTCCGAGAACTGTCCGGAGGGCACGTTCAGTTGCGGCGCGTGAAAGCCCAGCGTGGCGGCCGCGTGCATGGACCTGCTGCGGCTCCGGGTCAGCCCGTCCTCGATCCAGAACTGGGTGCCGCCAAGGAAGGCGAGCGCGCAGGCGGAGAGGCAACTGTCATCGGCGGCCACATGCGTGCTGATGCCCGTTTCACGGATATATGCGGCGAGGTCGAGGCCTTCGGGAAAACTCCCGCCGGGGCTGTCAAGGCAGAGCCACGTGGCGATATGGGCACGATCGAAGGCAGATTTGGCCGGCGGGATGACTCGGCGCAACCTATCGGTGTCACCCTCGGTGATCTGCCCCGAAAGCATCGCATTGCAGGCTTCGGGGTGGTCGTCCAGGATCGTTATCTCGGCGGCCCGGGCCGTGTCGGTCCATCCGAAACAGGGCAGGGCGGCGGTCAGAACCGCGCAAGCGAAAGGTCTGAATGCAGGCATCGGACTGGGCAGGTCACAGTCTGTCTGATGGTTCGGGCTATCTGATCGTTCGGGACTGGCAGGGCAGACCGTTGCCCTGCCCGCGAGGTCAGTCCGTCACCGCATAGGCGTCGGTAAAGCCGGTCTTCTTGATCTTGGCCAGCAGCGTGCCGCGTTCATCGGCCGAAAGCGCAGGGCCGACGACGACACGCCAGAAGGTTTTGCCATTCGAGGTGAAGGTCTTGATCGTCGGCACCATGCCGGCCTGACGCATCGCGGTTGCCGTGTCCTTGGCGTTTTGTTGAACGCTGAAAATGCCGATCTGGATAAAGGGCTTGTCCAGTTTCGACGATTTCGGCGCCGGGGCGGGAGGCTTGGCCGAGGCGACGACGGCGGGTTTGGCGGCGGGGCTGGCCGCGGGATCGGGATTGGCCGGGGCCAGGGTGGCGCCGTCGATCGCTGCTGCGGCCCCACCGATCACCGGGTCGAGCGCACCCTCGCTCACGTCGGGGGCGGCGGGCACGGCGCCGGGCGCCGCGGCCAGCGGATCGCCGGTGGCGGGATCGGGGTCCTGTGCCTCCTCGCGGCGCAGGGCGACCACGTCGAGGTTGGTGGGCTGCCCGGCCAGGACACCCAGTGCCGCGGCGGCATCCGAGGAGACCTGTAGCCGGGGGCCGGGGGTTTCGCGTTCCTTGCGGAACAGGGCGCCTATCACGAACTTGCCGTTCTGCTGGTTGCGGATGATGACGCGTTCGGGATCCTTGGCATCGGGGTGTGCAACCCAGACACCGCCCAGCGAGGGACGTCCGTCCCAGAGGCCGGCTTCCTTGGCCTGGAAGACCTCCGGGGCTTCGACATCGCGGGCGGCGCGGGGCGTGTCGGCGGTGCTGGCACGGGCGACGACATCGCCGTCAGCGTCTTTCGATTGCAGGAAACCCGGCATCTGTCCATCGGCACAACCGGATGCCACCAAGAGCGCAGCCCCCGCGGCAGAGAAACGCAGAGTCCTGGAAAGATTGGAAGATTTGCCGCTCATGTCTTGCCTCTTGCCCTATTTGCGTCTCGGGTGTTTTCCCGGACACACGCCGGGTTTTCCCGGTCGCGCACTGCCTCTCAGGGGCTCTGACGGCCCCATTCAACTGTAACAATACCTTGTCACAGCCTGCATGGAAAGCCTGCAAAGGGATTGTGCGCGGATTTTCGGAGAGGTGCTTTCAGAATCGGAACGGGCGCACTATCGATGCGCGACACGGAGGTTTGGCAGAGTGGTCGAATGCGGCGGTCTTGAAAACCGTTGGGCGTGAGAGCGTCCCGTGGGTTCGAATCCCACAGCCTCCGCCACTAACGCAATATTATTTTAAGTAGTTGATATTTAATGAAATTGCGTGGCGGAAAAAATTTTTACCACACTCGTTTACCACACATGTCGGGCGTCAAGCTTGCGTCAGAGACCATAGAGATCCCTGACGCCTATATTGGCCCTGTGTAGTTATGTGATTCGGTGAACCGAACGCTCTGAGATGCCCAGAGTTGCTGCGATGTCACGTTTGCTCATACCGCCTCTGAGAAGCTCTTGTGCCTCTGCCTTGCGGCGCTGGGCGGTAGGAGCCCGACCGCGATACTTTCCAGCCTTCTTTGCCTTCTGTATGCCCTCACGCTGCCGTTCCAGCATCATTTCCCGTTCGAACTGAGCTACAGAGCCCAGGACGTTTAACATGAGCTTTCCTGTGGCTGTGGTTGTGTGAGCTACCCCCCGAAATTCGGACACTGACATAAGCTACGATTTGCAGTCTGCTGATCTTCGACGAGAAGGAGATCATAGATGTCGAAACGGAAGCAGCACGCGCCTGAGTTCAAGGCTAAGGTCGCGCTGGAAGCCCTGAAAGGCGAGGGTTGGAGGGACCGTCGCGCCAGTGGCGCGACGTAAGCCCGAACAACGCGGCCGAGCTGGCCAGCCGGTTCGGGGTGCATCTAGGACCGGCAGGTGTTTGCATGCAAACACAGAGAGGCGACGATGATCCATCAATGGAAGCGGGCCCTGCTCGAAGGCGCGTCCGGCGTGTTCGAGCGCGGAGGCCGCAAGAGGCCCGAGATTGACGAGGAGCAGGTGAAGGAGCTGCACGCCAAGATCGGGTGAATTGGCGGGTGAACGCCACTGATGGTGTGGATGGCTCCACCAGCGGCTTCGCGTTGTGCCAAGGTGGGTCTGTGAAAGCCCGCACCTGAGAGGAGCCATCCATGGACCAACCTAACACCATCGGCCTCGATCTGGCCAAGAACGTTTTCCAAGTTCACGGAGTGGACACGGAAGGCACGGTCATCTGCCGCCGTCAGTTGCGGCGGTCGCAGGTCCTGGTGTTCTTTGCCCGGCTGGGCCCTTGCCTCGTTGGCATGGAAGCCTGCGCGGGGGCCCATCATTGGGCGCGAGAACTGGCAACCCTTGGCCATGAAGTCCGTCTCATGCCGCCCGCCTATGTGAAGCCCTACGTGAAGAGGGGCAAAACTGATGCCGCTGATGCCGAGGCCATTTGCGAGGCGGTGACCCGCCCGACGATGCGCTTCGTGCCGGTGAAGTCGGCGCAGCGGCAGGCGGCCCTGCTCGATCACAAGGCACGGGACTTCCTCGTCCGGCAGAGAACGCAAATCGTAAACGCGATCCGTGCGCACCTCGGCGAGTTCGGGATCGTCGTGCCGAAGGGAATCCATCACGTCGATCGCCTGCTCGACGCAGCCCGCGACGTGCATTCTACGGCGCGTCCGGCGCTGGACATGCTGGCCGGTCAACTGCGCGACACACAGGCCCGGATCGAAGAGGTCACTGCGCGGATCGGGGAGATGCAGGGCGAAGACGCGCTGGCGCGTCGACTTGCGACGGTACCCGGGGTGGGTACGATTTCGTCCAGCGCGTTTGCGGCCACCACCCCCGATGTGGCCGCCTTCCGCAGCGCGCGCGACTACGCGGCGTGGCTCGGCCTGACGCCGCGAGCTCATTCCAGTGGCGGGAAAGAGAGGCTCGGGCGGATTTCCAAGGCTGGCAATCGGTACCTGCGCAGGCTGCTTTACCTCGGCGCCATGGCCCAGATCAGTGCGCGGCGCGGACGTAGAGAGGGTGCATCAGGCCGGGTGCCGGACTGGATCGACCGGATGCTCGCCCGCAAGCCCGTAAAGGTGGTCGCTATCGCACTGGCTAACCGCATGGCCCGGACGATCTGGGCGCTGATAAGGCGGGGCGACAGCTACCGGAACACCATGGCTTGAGACGATAAAGAACGGCCAGGCAAAGAACGGCCAAGCCGGTCGCGAACCGGCAGGCCCAGAGATGGTGAGGCGCAGCGTGAGGTGATGGCACAGGGACGGTAAGAAGCGGAACGGGATACCCAGTTCGGACCGGAGCACCTCGAAGTGCGTGCCATTGATCGGGACCCGCCCGCCGGCTGACTTCATCAGGGCGCGCAGCCGTAAAACCGCTGCACACAGACGCCGAATACATGGCCGCGACCGACCAGATTGCCGGACCCGAACAAAGCTCTTGCCAAGGGGCCATTCATACATGGTCCGAGAGAACCCGACAATGCGGTGGCCAACTCTTTTTTGGAACGAAAGCTGAAGCCTTGGGGCGGGAAGTGAGGCGCGGCATGATCGAGCCGGACCACCCGGATCTGTCGATCGGTCAGCAGTGCAAGCTACTGTCGATCGCCGGCTCATCCCATTACTACGAGCCGAAGGGTGAGACCGAGCAGAACCTCGGCCTGATGCGGCAGATCGACGAGCGTCCTTCGGACCTGGAGCCCCCGTTCTTCGGCGTTCGGCAGCCTCTCGGGACATTCCTGCGGAATGCCCTGCCGGCCAGTGGATGACCTGGCATCTGCGTAACGACGGACACCTTGTGAACGAGAAGCGAATACGGCGGCTGATGCGCCTTATGGGTTTGATGCCGATTTACCAGAAGCCCAACACGAGCAGGCCAACGAAGGGGCACAAGACCTATCCCTACCTGCTGAGAAGCCTGCGAGTAGAACGCCCAAACCAGGTCTGGTGCTCGGACATCACCTATCTGCCCATGCGGCGAGGGTTCCTCTACCTCGTGGCGATCATGGACTGGCACACCCGCAAGGTTCTGTCCTGGCGGATATCGAACACCCTGGAGGCCGACTTCTGCGTCGAAGCGCTGAACGAGGCCATCCACAAGTTCGGCCCGCCTGAGATAATGAATACGGATCAGGGATCCCAGTTCACTTCTTTCGCTTGGACGGACCGGGTCCGCCGCTCGGGCGTGCGGATCTCGATGGATGGGAAAGGCCGTTTCCTCGACAATATCTTCATTGAGAGGTTGTGGCGCACCCTGAAATACGAGTGCGTCTACCTTCATGCCTGGGAGACGGGATCGGAGACGAAGGCGGCGATCCGGAAATGGATGACCTTCTACAATCACCAGCGCCCTCACTCAGCCCTCGGCGGCAAGCCACCGGCGCTGGTCTATTGCCAGAGAAATGATATCAACCAACCCGATCAGCAGGTGCAACGAGTAGCTTAAATTACGCCAGTTCCTGTCCAAAAGATGGGGAGTAGCTCAGTCAAATGGTTGCTCGGCGACCGGGGCTACGATGCTGACTGGTTCCGAGAAGCCCTGCAAGACAAAGGGATACGCGCTTGCATCCCCGGACGCAAACAACGCAAGGCCCCCGTCAAATACGACAAGCGCCGCTACAAACGCCGTAACCGCCCCTCTCGTGACATTGCTATGCAATGCACTGCCGGGCAGCGATGCGATATCATGTTCGGCAGGCTCAAGGACTGGAGGCGTGTGGCAACCAGATACGACAGATGCCCCAAGGCATTCTTCTCGGCCATCGCTCTCGCCGCACTCGTCATCTAATGGCTGTGAAACTCAATGAGTCCAGAGCCTAGGGTCAGGACCCATTGATTTCAGAGGGGTGTCGTGATTCACGGTTCGAAAAAGAGCGGTGAACATGTCTGATCTATTCTGGCTGACCGATGCTCAGGTGGCGCGTCTCGAGCCTTTCTTTCCGAAGTCCCACGGCAAACCCCGCGTCGATGATCGGCGTGTGCTGAGTGGGATTATCTTTATCAACCGCAATGGGTTACGATGGCGCGATGCGCCTGCAGCCTATGGTCCACACAAGACGCTCTACAACCGCTGGAAGCGATGGAGTGATAAAGGCGTTTTTGCCCGAATGATGGCTGGTTTGGCTGCTGAACACGGTGAGACGAAGACAGTCATGATCGACGCGACATACCTCAAGGCCCACCGGACAGCGACCAGCATGGGCGTCAAAAAGGGGGGCGTGGGCGCCTGATTGGTCGCACCAAGGGCGGCATGAACACCAAGCTGCATGCCATCTGCGACAGCCAAGGACGCCCGCTTGATCTGTTCGTGACCGCCGGACAGGTGAGCGACTACATCGGGGCGCGCGCCTTGCTCAGCAGCCTGCCGAACGTCGATTGGTTGCTTGGTGACCGCGGCTATGATGCCGACTGGTTCCGAGAAGCGTTGCAAGACAAAGGGATACGCGCATGTATCCCCGGTCGAAAGCAGCGCAAGAAACCTGTAAAGTACGACAAGCGTCGCTACAAACGGCGCAACCGGATCGAGATCATGTTCGGCAGGCTGAAGGACTGGCGGCGTGTTGCGACCCGGTACGACAGATGCCCGAAGGTCTTCCTATCAGCCATCGCTCTCGCCGCAGCCGTCATCTACTGGCTTTGAAACTCAATGAGTCCAGACCCTAGGGGGTTTGCCGTCATTTGAATTGAGTAGCCGTTCATGTCCGCCACGACGAACGTCCGTTCTCAGCACTTCCTCCCGACGTCCCGCGCAGTCGCGGGGAGAACCGAGCACTCGCAGCGAACTTCAGGAAGGTCCGGCGATTCTGTCGCACGCGAGCCCGGCACGCCTTTTGCTTTTTCTAGTGGATAATAGGGTTTGGGAATGTGGGCCGCTGCCTGACGATTGAGGCCTCTCAATCGACAGACAGGAGGTTCCCATGACGGACGAGAGAACGACCCCGCTGCGCGAGCGAATGATCGAGGGCATGGGTATTCGCGGCATGGGCGAGAAATCCCAGAAGGCGCATATTCGGGCGATCAAGGATTTTGCGTCCTTTCTCGGTCGCTCGCCGGACACGGCCACGCCAGACGATCTGCGCGCCTACCAGCTTCACATGACCGACACCGGGGTCACGGCCAGCACGTTCAACGTGCGGATTGTGGCGCTCCGGTTCTTCTTTGGCATGACTTGCGGGCGCGAGGACATGAAGCGCTACATGCAATTCCGCTCGCAGCCGCGGAATCTGCCCGTGGTGTTCAGCGTCGAGGAGGTGTCCGACATACTGATGGCGGCACCCGGGCCCGGCCTGAAATATCGCGCGGCTCTCAGCATCTCCTACGGTGCCGGGCTCAGGGCTGCCGAGGTCTGCAATTTCAAGATCGGGGACATCGTGCCAGAGGCGCGTCTCCGACACGACAGCGACCGCATGCTGATCCATGTCGAGCAGGGCAAGGGGCGGAAGGACCGCAAGGTCATGCTGTCCCCCGGCCTACTCGCTCTCCTGCGCGACTACTGGCGCGAAGCGCGACCCGAGGGCTGGTTGTTCCCGGGCAAGCCGAAGATCAATCCGGTCTCGTCACGGCAATTGAACCGGGCCTTCACGTCGGCCAAGACGATGCCCGGGGTCAAGAAGGCTGCCACCCTGCATACGCTGAGGCACAGCTTTGCGACCCATCTTCTGGAGGCCAACACGGATGTCCGGGTGATCCAGGTCTTGCTTGGTCACGCCAAGCTGACGACGACGGCGCAATACACGCATGTCGCCACCAAGACGATCCGCGACACGGTCTGCCCCTACTATATATACTGGCCAAGCTGCAGGATCACGCCGTGAAGCGAAGTCTGGAGTGACCGGGCGCCGGGGTGCCCCGGCCGACGCTGGAGATCGCTGACATCTTTCGTTCCCATGGTCCTGCGTGGCGGCAGGCCAATGTCGGGCACGTCAGCCTGTCCCAGCTCAAAGTGATGTCCACTGCCCGATAGTGCATTGCGCAGCAATGTCACGAGAGGGGGCGATCGAAGCCTGCCGGACCGAGGCGCTCGGCGGGCATGTAGCGGGCTGCGCCAAATGCGGCCACCATCACATCGCCTACAATTCCTGCAAGAACCGGCATTGCCCAAAGTGTCAGGGGCCGGCGGCGCGCGACTGGATGGCGGCGCGTGCCGAGGACCTTCTGCCCGTGGAGTTTTTCCATGTGGTCTTCACCCTGCCAGCCGGGATCGCTCAGATCGCCTTCTGGAGTGAGCCATCGTGTCGCCACGGGTTCGAGACCGATGGCGAACAAGGCCATCTGTGGCATGCTGTTCCGGGCGTTCGCCGAAACGGTCACGACCATCGCAGCCGCCCCCAAATGGCTCGGCGCCCGGATCGGCATGACCTGCGTGCTGCACACTTGGGGATCGGCGTCGTGCTGAAAGCACGCCTCCGGCGTGACCCCACCACCCACACATCCACATGATTGTGCCGGGCGGAGGGCTCTCGCCGGACGGCACCCGCTGGGTCGCCTGCAGGCCGGGTTTTTCCTGCACGTGCGGGTGCTGTCGCGCCTGTTCAGGCGCTTGTTCTTCGACGGGCTGCTGGCGCTTTATGCCGCTGGGGAATTGGCCTTCTACGGCGATCTCGAAGGACTGACAAAGACGAATGCCTTTGCCGCCTGGCTCGCGCCGTTCCGCAAATCCGAATGGGTCGTCTACGCCAAACCGCCCTTCGGCGGGCCTGAGGCAGTACTCGCCTACCTGAGCCGCTACACCCAACGCGTCGCGATCTCGAACCATCGCCTGATCAGCGCCGACACCCAGACTGTCGCGTTTCGATGGAAGGACTACCGCGTCGAATCCGGCGACCGGCAGAAGGTCATGCGCCGGTCCACGCCGGAGTTCATCCGCCGCTTCCTGATGCATGTCCTCCCCGACGGCTTCCACCGCATCCGGCACTACGGCCTGCTGGCCAGCGCGACACGCAAGGCCACCATCTTCCGCATCCGTGGCCTGCTCGGGCAGCCGGCGCCCGAAATGGAAGCGCAGGACCCGAGGGCGCCCGCACCTCTCACCCTGCGCGAGCCGTGCCCATGCTGCGGTGGCCCGATGCGCATCATCGAAATCCTCCGTCGCGGCCAGAAACCGATGTCGCGCAACCCACCACGGACGCAGGCCGCATGACAAACCTCCAGTCTCTGCCACGATCAAAACTCCGGATCTCACGCCCGTTCCGAACCGGCTCAGCCATGCCTCACGCAGTGTCACGCCCGCAAACCGCCGACGAAAGGCGCCGCCCGCAACCGCACATCATCAACTCGGCCGATCAGGGCGCTTTTTGCGACGTTCGATGTCATTCGAGCCGTCAGCCACGCCGCATCGGCGCTGGAAACCTCAGCGCACTTTCCACATAGACAGCACCTGGCCACCGCGGCTTCCACCTTGGGAGGATTTTCAACGCGGGCCGACCACTCGCCAAGCGGCACCGTTGCACCACGGCCCACATCAATAATCCTTCACCAGTCCGGACACTCGCCAAGATAGTCATCGCTGTGGCGCAAATTCCCCCGAACCGGCCTTTCGCATCCAGGCGCTCTTGCGCAAGAGCAGACCGTCATCCTGAGGCCGCGCGCTGAGCACGTTTGCGGATTTCTTGACCGTTCGTCAGGAGCTTCACACGGCACATCAACGCTCAAGACCACTTCTCGGAGCGCCGGAGCTCGGCCTTGCAGTCATCAACGCACTGCCGCCACAACAGGCGGCAGCGCGGTTACCTTCAGCCGGTGTAGTCCGCGTCGGAGACCTTCTCCAGCCAAGTCACCGGCGTGCCGTCAATGCTCTCCTGAATGGCTATATGCGACATGGCAGTATCGGGAGAGGCGCCGTGCCAGTGTTTCTCGTCGGCGGGGAAGAAGACCACGTCGCCCGTTCTGACCTCTTCGATCGGGCCACCTTCTCGCTGCACCCGGCCGCGGCCAAAGGTGATGATGATGGTCTGTCCCGCCGGGTGGGTGTGCCATGCGGTGCGGGCGCCGGGCTCAAAGGTGACATGGGCACCGCTGGTGCGGCCCGGGGCTTCGGCCTGGAACATGGGGTCAATCCGCACGGTTCCGGTAAAGTAGTCCTCGGGACCGGGGGCGGAGGGCGTGCTGCCAGCTCGGACGATCTTCATTGAATGTCTCCGTCGGTGAGGCGGCGGTGCCGTGGCCGCGCCGCAGGATTTCAGTCTGCGCGGCCCTCGAACACCTGCCGCGCCACGGGCATCGCCGAGAACACCTTGGGCCAGCCCGCATAGAAGGCAAGATGCGAGAGCATCGCGCCTGCCTCTTCCTGCGTCAGCCCGTTGTCCATCGCGCGGTTCAGGTGAAAGGTCATCTGCTCGGGTTGGCCGGCGGTGATCAGCGCGGCGACGGTGACCATGCTGCGGTCGCGGGGCGCAAGGGCCGGGCGCAGCCAGAGGTCGTTGAACAGCAGCTCGCGCGTGGTGTCGACGACGCCGGGGCTTACGTTGGCGAAATTGGACTGAACCGTCTCTTCTCGCGCGGCTTCGGCCTCTTCGTCCAGCGGCAGGAGATCAGGGGCGAGAGCGGGCAGGTCTTCAGCGGTCACGCCACGCGCGTCATAGACCGGGGCCATGGCCTCGGCGGCTGCCGTGGCGTTGCCCCAACCGGTGTAAAAGGCGAGATGCGTGATGGTTTCCGACAGCTCTGCGGGGGTCACGCCCGCGTCGAGTGCCAGTTCGGTGTGACGCCCAAGCATGTCCGCCTCATGGCGTGTGACCAGCGCCGCGAAGGTCACGAGCGCGCGGTCGCGCACCGAGAGCGCCTCATCGGTCCAGACGGAGCCGAAGAGATCTTCGGTGGCATAGGCGGCGAGAGCCGGCGCCACCGTGTCGACGGCGGTCGGGAGGGTTTGGGAAACGTCCTGTGCCGAGGCGGAGGTGCTCGCGAGTGCGAAGACGGAGGCAATGATCTGGGTTTTCATGGTAGCATCCTTAGTATCGGTGAGTTGGCGAAGTGGCGGGGACCGATCACGCCGGCTCCCGTAGCAGGCGTTCAGTCTCAGCTGCCGTAGTCCTCGTCGGAGACCAGTTCCCCCCAGGTAACGGCGGAGCCGTCCTGAGCGGCCTGGATCGCGTAGTGGGTGACCGAGGTTCCGTCCGTCGCGCCGTGCCAATGGTTCACGCCCGCCGGGGCGAAAACCACGTCGCCGGTGCGCATCACCTGCTTTTCCCGGCCTTCTTCCTGGTACCAGCCGGTCCCCGCCGTCACGACGAGGTATTGGCCCACCGGATGCGTGTGCCAGGCCGAGCGTGCGCCGGGCATGAAAGTCACCTCACCTGCGCTGACTTCGTTCATGTCGGGGCCGAAGACCGGCGCGACGAAGACCGTGCCGGTGAAGGTCTCGGGGCTGCCGATCTGGCCACCCCGCTCAAGAGGCGTGGTCTGCGTCATCTGCTGGGCGAGGGCCGCGGGGGCGGCGAGGCTCAGAGCAAGTGCGGCGAGGGTCATATTCATCGGGTCGTCTCCATGATGGGTAAAGGGGCGATGAGAGCTGCCCCCGCGTGCGGGGACAGGCCCGGGGATTTACGCGAGGTGGCCTTCGAAGAATGCCTGTAGACGGTCGAAGGGGATGATGTTCTTCTGGTCGTAGAGATCGCAGTGATCCGCGCCGTCGATGATCACCAGTTCCTTGGGGTCGGCTGCGGCGGCATAGGCGTCTTCGCTGAAGTAGCGGGAATGCGCCTCGGACCCGGCGATGATCAGCGCCGGACGCGGCGAGATCTCGTGGATGTAGGTGAGTTGCGGCATGTTCATGAAGGACATGGCCGAGGTGACGTTCCAGCCGCCGTTCGAGTTCAGCGAGCGCGGGTGATAGCCGCGGTCCGTCTTGTAGTAGGCGTGATACATGGCGATCACCGGGTTATCGATGCCGTCCAGCGTGTCGGGCAGACCGCCCGCCAGCTTCGGAGCCTCGTCCGAGGCAGCGTCTTCCCAGCGTTGCAGGCTCATTGCCGTCAGCGCTTCGGTGCGTTGCTCGTCGGTCATCGAGTCGAAATACCCGCGCGCAATCACTCGGCTCATGTCGTACATCGACGTCACTGCAACCGCCTTGACCCGCTTGTCCGGGGCCGCCGCGTTCAGCGCCATGCCGCCAAAGCCGCAGATGCCGATCATCCCGATACGGTCGCGGTCGACCGCGTCATGCAGGCCAAGGAAGTCGACCGCGGCCATGAAATCTTCGGTGTTGATGTCGGGCGAGGCGACGTAACGCGGGGTTCCCTCGCTCTCGCCGATATAGGAGGGGTCGAAAGCCACGGCGGCAAAGCCACGCTCGGCCATTTCCTGCGCATAGAGGCCCGCGGCCTGCTCCTTGACGGCGCCGAAGGGGCCGGCGACCGCAAGCGCGGGAAGCGGCGCGTCGCCGCGGTTCTTTGGCAGGTAGAGGTCGCCCACCAGCGCGATGCCGTAGCGGTTGGTGAAGCTGACCTTGCGGTGGTCGACTCGGTCACTCTGCGGGAAGGTCTTGTCCCACTCGGTTGTCACCTGCGCCAGCGCCGCCTCGGCACTCAGCGAGGCCAAGCCAAGCGCAGCGGCGCCCATTCCAGCGGCCAGCAGATCGCGGCGGGCGGGGTCCTGGGGATCGGTCGTTGGGGTCGGGGTGGTCATCTCGGGAACTCCGTTTCGGATGTGTCGTCTGCCCTCCAATCTGGAGCTGCCCCCGGGGCGGGATAAGGCCGCCTTGCCTTATCGTTGCCATGAGCTGGATTCATGCTTGGGCGGCGCTTTTCCTTTGCACCAGGCTGTTCATTGCCCCAGAACACCGCGAGCTACAGAAGGAGCGCGCCATGGACCGTGAATTGCTCGGCGATCTTTCGACCCTGCTCGCCGTCACCGAAGAGGGCAATTTCACCCGCGCCGGGCACCGTCTCGGCGTGTCGCAATCCGCCGTGAGCCACACGATCCGGCGGCTCGAAGACAAGATCGGCGTGCGGCTGCTCAACCGCAGTGCGCGGAAGGTGACCCCCACCGATGCGGGCGAACAGCTTCTCGCGGCACTGCGCCCCAGCTTCCAGCAGCTCGGCAACCGGATCGAAGAAATCCGCACGCTGGGTGAGCGCCCCTCGGGGCTGGTGCGGGTGACCTCCAGCGTGCCCGCCACCCGCGACATCCTCTGGCCGGTGGCCTCGCAACTGGTGCGCGACTATCCCGATGTGCGCATCGAGATCAGCAGCGAAGGCCGGCTTTCTGACCTTGCCGAAGACCGCTTTGACTGCGCGATCCGGCTCGGCGAACACCTGAGCCCAGACATGATCGCAGTCCCCGTCGGGCCACAGTTGGAAATGGCGGCGGTCGCCAGCGCGGACTACCTCGCGCGGCGCGGCACGCCGACGCACCCCGACGATCTTGATGCCCACGACTGTATCCTGATGCGGCATCGCTCCGACGGGCCGGTCTATGACTGGGAGTTCGAGATCGAAGGCACTGAGGTGGTGAAGAAGCTGAGCGGTCCCTTCATCCTGAACGACCCCGGCCTTGTGATGGAAGCGGTGCGGGCTGGTCACGGGTTCGGCTACCTGCCGCTGCCGGAAGTCCGCGCTGACCTCGATACCGGACGTTTGCGCAGGGTCTTGGCGGACTTCTGCCCGCCTTTCGACGGCTACCACCTGTGCTACATGGGGCGGCGGAATCTTAGCTCGGCGCTGCGGCTCTTGGTCGATCGGTTGCGTTCGGCGCGATCATGACATGTGTTCATGAAAGCGTTCTTCGGATCACAAAAAATGACGCCGGCGTTTGACTGAATGCGAGGGTGCGACGCCGAAGCGCTGCTCGCTGGCAGCGCTGGCCCTCAGGGGCCATGGCAACAGATCAAGCCGTCTGATCTGTCGACCGATTGCCGCAAAAAGGCTCGGCTCCGTCATGCGGCGATGCAGCACAACCCTCGATCTTGGCCCGCTCTGAGTGTCGCATTCCATCTTGGCTGGATGATCGGATGGCCACCGCAGCGAAAGGCCGGAATCCGCCGTTCTGTGGAAAAACACTCGTTTGCCAGCGCAGAATATCGATGCCTGAACGGGGCGCGAGTGCCTTTCCTGTCAGGCTTTCCGCGATTGCTGCGGTGCAGGAAGGAGCCTGGCCAGTTTCCGGAGGTTCTGGGCGGTGGCGGCGAGGAGGAATTCGTCGTTGGCACCGCATGGGCCGCGTAGTCGGAGCCTTCCCAGGCCGAGAATGCGCTTGAGGTGGGCGAAGAGCATCTCGACCTTTTTCCGGAGCGTCATCGAGACCTCGTATTGCCCGGTCTTCGCGATATCCCGTGCAGCCTGGCGTGCGTCTTCGTGCTCTTCACGGGTGTTGGACCGGAAGTCCATGTTCGGACAGCAGCGCGGCTTCGAGGGGCAGGCTTGGCAGGTGAGCTTCAGGCCGCGGTATTTGGCGACGCCCTTGCCGGACGGCCCTCTGTTCGGATCGGAGTAGTTTCGGCGGAACTGCTTCTGGCAGGTCCGCTGTCTTCCGGTCATTCGTTGACCTATTGACGGTCCGTCGGGGGTTGACGTCAAAGGCCCGGGTGCGTCGGCACGCCGGATGCGATTTTTGCCTTCGATTTCAATGATCCGTTGCGCTCATCGGACGGCTCGACGCTCTGGTTCATGGACGCCGTTGGCCCGGCACCCAAGGATGCCGATGCTCATTTTCGCAACTGTCCCAACGCAGTGAGCCGGCTTTTCCCCTGTTGAATCATCCAATTAGAAAGAATGTCGCAATTGGGGGTTGAATGGTCGCAAATTGTCCGTGAGGTTGTCGGTGCATATTGGGCAGCACTCTGACGCCTCTGGGCGGAGCCGAGCTGACGACCCGCTTGGCACCGACCCGCGCAGAACCTGGACCCGATCACATTGCCACCCGCGGCGGGGTCACGCCGGCCGGGGACGAACATCGAAGTGGGCAAAGACATCAGTGCAGCCTTTCGAGGCTTGCGCAGAAAAGCTGCGCGCCCGGCGGGCATCTGCATCGCCGGCAACGGGACGTTTGGAACGGAGACAGAGATGAGCGACACGATGGCCGAGAACGCTGAACTGACCATGACCGATCAGGTCTACAGCGACGACCCGCTGGCCGATCGCGAGACCGACCATTACCGTAAGGAATACGTCAAGACCTTTGTCGACAAGTGGGACGAACTGATTGACTGGGCGGGCCGCGCCGAGAGCGAGGGCCAGTTCTTCATCGACATCCTGCGGGCTCGCGGCAAGGAAAGCGTGCTCGACGTGGCCTGCGGCACCGGCTTTCACTCGGTTCGCCTGACCGAAGCCGGCTTCGACGTGACCGCCTCGGACGGGGCGGCCTCGATGGTGGCCAAGGCCTTCGAGAACGGTCGCAGCCGGGGGTTGATCCTGAAGACGGCGCAGGCTGACTGGCGCTGGCTCAACCGCGACATCAACGGCAAGTACGACGCGATCGTCTGCCTTGGGAATTCCTTTACGCATCTGCACAAGGAATCCGAGCGTCGTCGTGCGCTGGCCGAATTTTACGCCGCGCTCAAGCACGACGGCCTGCTGATCCTCGACCAGCGCAACTACGATGCCATGCTGGACCGGGGCTATTCGACCAAGCACAAGTACTATTACTGCGGCGACCAGGTGACAGCCGAGCCCGACCACGTCGACGAGGGGCTGTGCCGGATGCGCTATTCCTTCCCGGACGGGTCGGAATACACGCTCAACATGTGCCCGATCCGCAAGAACTACATGCGGCGCCTGCTGTCCGAGGCCGGGTTCGAAAGGGTCCGCACCTATGGCGATTTCCAGGAAACCTATGCCGAGGACGATCCGGATTTCTTCATCCACGTGGCCGAGAAATCGGCGATGCACCTGGTGCGCTGGGGCGCCGTATCGGATGACGGCAAGCAGGACATCCGCGACATCACGGAAGACTACTACGACAGCGACGACGCGGACACCTTCTATTCCACGATCTGGGGTGGCGAGGACCTGCACATCGGCCGCTATGCCGAAACGCCCGACATCCGCACGGCATCGGACCGTACCATCGAGTCGATGATCGACCGGCTGCCGCCGCTGGATGCCTCGGCGCGGGTCATCGACATGGGGGCGGGCTATGGCGGCGCGATGCGCACACTGGTGCGCAAGACCGGCTGCGAGGCGGTCTGCCTGAACCTGTCGGAAACGCAGAATGAATATAACCTGGGCAAGATCCGTGCCGCGAAGCTGTCCAACAAGATCTCGGTCCGTCACGGCGTGTTCGAGGATGTGCCCGAGGCCGACGCCAGCTGCGATGTGGCTTGGAGCCAGGACGCCTTCCTGCATTCGGACCAGCGGGCCAAGGTGCTGGCCGAGGCCTGGCGCGTTCTCAAGCCCGGCGGGCACCTGATCTTCACCGATCCGATGCAGGCCGACGATGCCGATCCCGCCGTGTTGCAGCCAGTCTATGACCGTCTGCAACTCAACGATCTGGGGTCGCCCCGGTTCTATCGCGAGGCGGCAGAGGCGCTCGGCTTCGAGACGGTGGAGCAGGAAGAGGCGGTCAGCGACTTGCGCACGCATTACTTCCGTGTCCGCGAGGAACTGTTGGCCAATTACGAGAAACTGCGCGAGGCCGGGGCCTCGGCGGAGTATCTCGACAAGATGGCCGTGGGGCTGGAGAACTGGGTGAAGGCCGCCGATGATGGCCATCTTGCCTGGGGTATCCAGCACTTCCGCAAGCCGGCGTGATGTGACGTGCCGGAGCGCCGTCGCGCGTCCCGGCCCTTGCTTCGCCATTCGCCCACATCATTGGAGAGTACTGCATGACCGGGCCCTTTCCCGATCCACCCGCCTCTGTGTCCTTCGAGCTTTTCCCGCCAAAGACCGATGCTGGCGAAACGACGCTGGCGCGTGCCGTCGATCAGATGGCCGGTGCCGATCCGGCCTATTTTTCGGTGACCTACGGCGCTGGCGGCAGCACCCGCGACCGGACCGCCCGCATCGTGGACATGGTCGGGAACCGCACCGGACGACCCGTGGCCCATCACCTGACCTGCGTGGGGGCAAGCCGGGACGAGATCGACCGACTGGCCCGGGGGCTGCACGAAAAGGGCATCACGCGCATCGTGGCCCTGCGCGGCGACCTTCCGGAAGGGCAACGCCTTGCCTCCGATGGCTATGGCGACGCTGCGGAACTGGTTGCGGGGCTGCGCCGGGTGGCGGATTTCGATATCTCCGTGGCCGCCTACCCAGAGGTTCACCCCGAGGCGGCAAGCGCCGCGGCGGACCTGGACCATCTCAAGCGCAAGCTGGATGCGGGGGCGGCCCGGGCAATCACGCAGTACACCTTTGACACGGATGTGATCCTGCGGTTCGTCGACCGGGCCCGTGCCGCGGGCATCACCGCGCCGATCGTGCCGGGGATCATGCCGGTGGCGAATTTCGCCGGGCTCAAACGGTTTTCCGCCATGTGCGGCGCGTCGGTGCCGGACTGGCTGGCGCGGATGTTCGAAGGGCTGGACGACGCACCAGAAACCCGCGCCATGATCGCGACCAGTGTCGCAACCGAGCAATGCCGTCTCCTGATGGAGGCGGGACTGTCCGAGTTCCATTTCTACACGCTCAACCGACCCGAGGTCAGCCTGGCGGTCTGCCGCGCGCTTGGACTCATGTCCGGGACCACGGCCGAGAGCGCCGCCTGAGGAGAGACGAGATGACCGAGACCGACATCACGGCCCACGCCGCCCGACGCATCCTGGTGCTGGACGGGGCCATGGGCACCATGATCCAGCAGCACAAGCCCGGAGAGGACGTCTATCGCGGGACGCGCTTCGCGGACTGGAACAGCGACGTGGGCGGCAACAGCGAATTGCTGAGCCTGACCCAGCCCGACATGATCCGCGACATTCACACCGCCTTTCTCGAGGCGGGCGCGGACATCCTGTGCACCAACACCTTCGGCGCCAATGCGATCAGCCAGGCCGATTACGGCATGGAAGGCCTTGTCACCGAGATGAACACCGAGAGCGTGCGCCTTGCCCGCGAAGCAGCCGAGGCCATGTCGACGCCGGACCGTCCGCGCTGGGTTGCCGGGGGCATCGGCCCGACCAACCAGACCGCCAGCCTCAGCCCGGATGTGAACGACCCCGGGTTTCGCGCCGTCACATTCGACGATCTTGCGCGTGCCTATGGCGAGGCCGCGCGCGCGCTGGTCAAGGCCGGGGTCGATGTGCTGCTGGTCGAGACGATTTTCGACACGCTCAATGCCAAGGCCGCGCTCTTTGCCATCGACAGCCTCAAGGACGAAGGGCTGGACGTGCCCCCGCTGATGATCTCGGGCACCATCACCGACCGGTCCGGGCGGACGTTGACAGGCCAGACGCCAGAGGCCTTCTGGGTCTCCATGAGCCATGCGCGCCCCTTTTCGGTGGGGCTCAACTGCGCCCTGGGCGCGGGCGAGATGCGCCCGCATGTTCGCACCTTGTCCGAGGTCGCCGACACCCGCATCAGCGCCTATCCCAACGCGGGCCTGCCGAACGAGATGGGCGGTTACGACGAGACGCCCGAGGAAACCGCCGCGCACCTGGGCGAATGGGCCGAGGCCGGGCTGGTGAACATTGTCGGCGGCTGCTGCGGCACGACGCCCGACCATATCCGCGCCATCGCCGATGCCGTTGCGGGCAAGACCCCGCGCGCCATCCCCGAAACGGTACGGCGGATGCGCCTGTCGGGACTGGAGATGTTCGAGGCCCCGGGCACACATACGGAGGACGCAGCATGAGCAGTGTTGCCAATTTCATCAATATCGGTGAGCGCACGAACGTCACCGGGTCGGCCAAGTTCAAGAAGCTGATCATGGAAGGCGACTATGCCGCCGCGCTCGACGTGGCTCGCAGCCAGGTCGAGAACGGCGCCCAGATCATCGACGTGAACATGGACGAGGGCCTGCTCGACTCGGAGCAGGCGATGGTCACCTTCCTCAACCTGATCGCTTCAGAGCCGGACATCAGCCGGGTGCCGGTGATGCTCGACAGCTCCAAGTTCGAGGTGATCGAGGCCGGGTTGAAATGCGTCCAGGGCCGAGCCGTGGTCAATTCGATCTCTCTCAAGGAGGGCGAGGCACCTTTCCTTGAACAGGCCCGCACCATCCGCCGCTATGGCGCCGCCGTGGTGGTCATGGCCTTTGACGAGAACGGCCAGGCCGAGACCGCACAGCACAAGTACGAGATCTGCCGCCGGTCCTACGATCTGCTGGTCGAGAAGGCCGGTTTCCAGCCTTGGGACATCATCTTTGACCCCAACATCTTTGCCGTTGCGACGGGCATCGAAGAGCACAACGATTACGCCAACGCGTTTTTCGAGGCGATCAAGCTGATCAAGGCCGACATGCCCGATACCCATGTCTCGGGCGGGCTGTCCAACGTCTCGTTCAGCTTTCGCGGCAACAACGCGGTGCGCGAGGCCATGCACTCGGCCTTTCTGTATCACGCGATCCCGCTGGGCATGGACATGGCCATCGTCAACGCGGGCCAGATCACCGTCTACGACGACATCCCCGAAGAACTGTGTGAGCGCGTCGAGGACGTGCTTTTCAACCGTCGCAACGATGCGACCGAACGCCTGTTGGACATCGCGGACAAGTACAAGGGCACCGGCGAGGCATCGAAAAAGGAAGACCCCAAGTGGCGCGAGGCCCCGGTCGAGAAACGACTGGAACACGCGCTGGTTCACGGGATCACCGATTTCGTCGTCGAGGACACAGAAGAGTGCCGCCTGCGCGCGGAAAAGCCTCTGCACGTGATCGAAGGGCCGTTGATGGACGGCATGAATGTCGTGGGCGACTTGTTCGGCGCCGGCAAGATGTTCCTGCCGCAGGTGGTGAAATCGGCCCGCGTGATGAAGACCGCCGTCGCCCATCTGCTGCCCTTCATGGAAGAGGAAAAGCGCCAGCAGGGCGATACCTCGGCCAAGGGCAAGGTGCTGATGGCCACGGTCAAGGGCGATGTGCACGATATCGGCAAGAACATCGTGGGCGTCGTCCTGCAATGCAACAACTATGACGTGGTGGACATGGGGGTGATGGTCCCGACCGAGGACATCATCGCCAAGGCCAAGGAGGAAAAGGCCGACATCATCGGGTTGTCGGGCCTTATCACGCCTTCGCTCGACCGCATGGTCGAAGTGGCGGCAGAGATGAAACGACAGGGGCTGGACCTGCCGCTGCTGATCGGCGGCGCGACCACGTCGAAAAAGCACACCGCGCTCAAGATCGCGCCGGAATATGAAAACGGTGTGGTCCACGTGGACGATGCCTCCAAGGCCGTCGGCGTGGTGTCCAAGCTGTTGTCGAAATCCGCCCGTCCGGCCTACCTGGCCGAGATCGCGGAAGACCAGGACAAGATGCGCGCAGGCGACGACCGCGGCGGCGACCGGCCGACCGCTCCGTTGCCGCAGGCGCGGGCAAATGCCTTTGACGGCGGCTGGGACAGCTATACGCCCCCGGCGCCACAGACGCCCGGCCTGACCGTGATCGACGACATGGATGTCGCCGCACTGCGCGAGTTCATCGACTGGACGCCGTTCTTTGCCACCTGGGAAATGCGCGGCAACTTCCCCGCCATTCTCGAGGATCCCGACAGGGGAGAGACCGCGCGCGAGCTATACGATAACGCGCAGAAGATGCTGGACCGGATCGAAAGTGAGGGTTGGTTTTCCCCGCGCGGCGTGGTCGGGCTCTGGCCTGCCAACAGGCGGGGCGACGACATCCTTGTCTGGACGGACGAGACGCGCGGCAAGCTGCGCGCGCGGATGCCGCAGTTGCGCCAGCAGCGCAACAAGACCCGCGACACCGCGCAGATGTGCCTCGCAGATTTCGTCGCCCCCGAGGGCACGCCGGACTGGGTCGGCGGTTTCGCCGTCACCACCGGGGCGGAGGTGCACGAGATCGCCGATCGGCTGAAGTCCGAGGGCAATGACTACGACTCGATCATGGTGCAGGCCCTGGGTGACCGCCTGGCAGAGGCCTTTGCCGAGGCGCTGCATGCCCGCGTGCGTCGCAGCCTCTGGGGGTATGCCCCGGGCGAGGAACTCGACAACGCGGCGCTGATCCGCGAGCAGTACCGCGGCATCCGCCCGGCACCGGGCTATCCGGCCTGTCCGGATCACACCGAGAAGCGCACGCTTTTCGACCTGCTGGATGCGCCCGCGCATACCGGCCTCAAGCTGACGGACTCCTGTGCGATGTGGCCCGCTTCCGCGGTTTCGGGCCTTTATTTCTCGCACCCCGAGGCGCGCTATTTCGGGATCGGCCGGATCGGACCGGACCAGGTTTCGGATTATGCCGCGCGCAAGGGAATGGAGATCGCCGAGGTCGAGGCCTGGCTGGCCCCCAGCCTGTCCTATCGGCCCGACAAGTCATCGGCGGATCGCAAGATCGCCTGACCCCCGCAAGACCACTTGCCAACCCCGACCCAATCCCACCGTAGTGGAGAAAGGAACGAGATGAGCGACAAGACCTGGCTGTTTACCAGTGAATCCGTGTCCGAAGGACACCCTGACAAGGTATGCGACCGGATTTCGGATGCCATCCTGGACGCCTACCTGGCCGCTGACCCGCAATCCCGCGTGGCCTGCGAAACGCTGGCAACCACCGATCACGTGACCATCGCCGGCGAGGTGCGCGGTCCGGAATCCGTGCTCAAGAATGTCGATCAGATCGCCCGGGATGCGATCCGCGACATCGGTTACGACCAGGCCGGCTTTTCCTGGCGCGACGTCGAGATCGTCTGCCGCCTGCACGCCCAGTCCGCCGACATCGCGCAGGGTGTCGATGAGGGCGAGAAGGGCGAGGAAGGTGCCGGCGACCAGGGCATCATGTTCGGGTATGCCTGCAACGAAACCGCCGAGCTGATGCCCGCGCCGATCCAGTTTTCCCACCGCATCCTGCGCCACATGGCGGAGGACCGGAAATCGGGCAAGCAGCCGAATTTCGGTCCCGACGCCAAAAGCCAGGTGACGCTGAAATATGCCGGCGGCAAGCCCGTGGGCCTGGATACCGTGGTGGTCTCGACCCAGCACCTGGAGGGCCTGAGCCAGGCCGAGGTGCGCGAGTTGGTCAAGCCCTACATCACGGATGTCTTCAAGGACGAAGGTTGGGATCTGCCGGCCGATGACAAGCTGATCGTCAATCCCACCGGCAATTTCGTCATTGGCGGCCCAGACGGTGACGCCGGGCTGACAGGGCGCAAGATCATCGTCGATACCTATGGCGGCGCCGCACCCCACGGTGGCGGGGCCTTTTCGGGCAAGGATCCGACCAAGGTGGACCGGTCGGCGGCCTATGTCGCGCGCTACCTGGCCAAGAACGTCGTGGCCGCGGGCCTGGCCGACAAGTGCCAGATCCAGCTGGCCTATGCCATCGGCGTGCCCGAGCCCGTGGCGCTCTATGTCGATACGCTCGGCACCGGCGAGGTCTCTGAAGCCGAACTGTCGCGCCGTCTGCGCGAGATGGTCCGCCTGACCCCGCGCGGCATCCGCGATCACCTGCAACTGCTGCAGCCCATCTATACCCGCACCTCGGCCTACGGCCATTTCGGGCGGCAACCCGCGGACGACGGGGGCTTTTCCTGGGAGCGGACAGATCTCGCAGACGAGCTGGCCCGCAGCTTTGGCGCCACCGTGGCGGCGCAGTGAAGCGAACGGAATTCAAGGATACCTACCAATGAACAAACCTGAAAACGTCAAAGCGGCGGATTACGCCGTGCGCGACATTGCACTGGCCGGGTTCGGCCGCAAGGAACTGGACATTGCCGAAACCGAGATGCCGGGGCTGATGGCGCTGCGCGAGGAATACGGCGCGAGCAAGCCGCTGTCGGGCGCGCGCATCGTCGGGTCGCTGCACATGACGATCCAGACCGCCGTCCTGATCGAGACGCTGGTGGCGCTGGGCGCGGACGTGCGCTGGGCGTCGTGCAACATCTTCTCGACCCAGGACCACGCCGCCGCGGCGATCGCCGATGCCGGCATCCCGGTCTTCGCGATCAAGGGCCAGACGCTGGAAGAGCACTGGGACTATCTCGACAAGTCCTTCCTGTTCGACGACGGCCCCAACATGATCCTCGACGATGGCGGCGACGCCACCCTGTACGTCCTGCTGGGCGCGCGCGCCGAGGCGGGTGAGGACATCATTGCCGTGCCGACCTCGGAAGAAGAGGAAGTCATCAAGGCGCAGATCAAGAAGCGCATGGCGGCCTCCCCGGGCTGGTTCACCAGGACCCGCGACCAGATCATGGGCGTCTCCGAGGAGACCACCACCGGCGTCAACCGCTTGTACCAGCTGGTGCGCGACGGCCAGCTGCCCTTCCCGGCAATCAACGTCAACGACAGCGTGACCAAGTCGAAGTTCGACAACAAGTACGGCTGCAAGGAATCGCTGGTGGACGGCATCCGCCGCGCCACCGACACGATGATGGCCGGCAAGGTCGCCGTGGTCTGCGGCTACGGTGACGTGGGCAAGGGCTCGGCGGCGAGCCTGCGCGGCGCCGGCGCCCGGGTGAAGGTGACCGAGATCGACCCGATCTGCGCCCTGCAGGCGGCGATGGACGGCTTCGAGGTGGTGACGCTGGAAGACGTGGTCTCGAGCGCCGACATCTTCATCACCACCACCGGCAACAAGGACGTGATCCGCATCGAGCACATGCGCGAGATGAAGGACATGGCGATCGTCGGCAACATCGGCCACTTCGACAACGAGATCCAGGTTGCCGCGCTGAAGAACCACAAGTGGACCAACATCAAGGAACAGGTGGACATGATCGAGATGCCGGGCGGGCACCGGATCATCCTGCTGTCCGAGGGGCGTTTGCTGAACCTGGGCAACGCCACCGGTCACCCGTCCTTCGTGATGTCGGCCTCCTTCACCAACCAGGTGCTGGCGCAGATCGAGCTCTACAAGAACGGCGACCAGTACGAGAACAAGGTCTACATCCTGCCCAAGCACCTGGACGAAAAGGTCGCCCGCCTGCACCTGGAGCGCATCGGCGTCAAGCTCAGCGAACTGTCCAAGGACCAGGCCGACTACATCGGCGTGGCGCCCGAAGGCCCGTTCAAGCCGGAACACTACCGGTATTGAGGGAGGGCGAAATGAGCAATCGCACACCGCATATCGTCGGCCTGGGCAATGCCCTGGTCGATGTCGTCGCCGCCGTGTCGCCCGAGGTGCTCAGCCGTCACGGGCTGACACCGGGCGGGATGCACCTGGTCGAGGCTGAGGCCGCCCATGCCCTGTTTAAGGAGGTCGGACCGGGCGTGCGCCAGTCCGGCGGCTCTGTCGCCAATACTATCGCGCATCTGGCCGATACGCCGGTGCGGGGCACCTACATCGGAAAGGTCGCCGATGACGATCTCGGCGCGACCTTTCTCGACGAGATGGTGGGTCTTGAACTGGCCGCGCCTGTCGCGGTCGCCCAAAACGACGATCACGGGACCGGGCGCTGCGTGGTTCTTGTGACCCCGGATGGCGAACGCACCATGAGCACCTACCTCGGTGCGGCGACGACCCTGATGCCTTTCGAGGCACGCGCGGCGTTGCCGGAGGAGTTCGATATCCTCTTCATCGAGGGCTATATCTGGGACGCTCCGCATGGCGCCGCCGTGATCGAAACGCTGGCCCAGATGGCAAAGGCCGCGGGCGCGACCGTGGCGCTGACGCCGTCCGATGCAGGCTGTGTGGAGCGCAACATCGGGGTGATGCGCAACACCGTGTCGCGCTATGTCGACGTGCTGATCGGCAATCATGCCGAAATCGGTGCGCTGGCGGGGAACGACAACGCCGAGGCGGCGCTGGACTGGGCCATGTCCAAGGTCGCGGTCGCCGCCGTCACCGAGCACGAAAAGGGCTCTTGGGTGGCTGATGCGAATGGCCGGCATCATGTGCCTGCGGCCCCTGTCGCCCAGGTGGTCGACACCACCGGTGCGGGTGACGCCTATGCCAGCGGCTTCCTTGCAGGGCTGGCCCAGGGCTTGCCGGTGGACCGGGCCGGAGGCATGGGCGCACGGCTGGCGGCCAGCGTGCTCGGCCATTACGGCGCGCGCGACGGTGCGGCAGCCCGGGCCATCGCCCTTCCGGCGGCCTGAGCCGGCCCCCGGACTGGCAAACAAAGAGACCGGCCGGAGCGTGATCATCGCTCCGGCCCACCGCCCCGGAACGCCGGACCCAGCGAGAGGAAACCGTCATGACCGTGCAAACCCCTGTTGCCCCTTTCTTTACCGAAAAACTGTCGTCCAGAGATCCGGAAATCCGGCAGGCGATCACCGGCGAGCTTGGCCGGCAGCGCGACGAGATCGAGCTGATCGCCTCCGAGAATATCGTCTCTCGCGCGGTGATGGAGGCGCAGGGCTCTGTCATGACGAACAAATACGCCGAAGGCTATCCCGGCCGGCGCTACTATGGCGGCTGCCAGTGGGTTGACGTGGCCGAAAACCTGGCCATCGACCGGGCGAAACAGCTGTTCGACTGCGGCTTTGCCAACGTGCAGCCGAACTCGGGCAGCCAGGCCAACCAGGGTGTCTTCCAGGCGCTTTTGAAGCCCGGCGACACCATCCTGGGCATGAGCCTGGACGCCGGCGGCCATCTGACCCACGGTGCGAAACCGAACCAGTCCGGCAAGTGGTTCAACGCCGTGCAATACGGCGTCCGCCAGCAGGACAATACGCTGGACTACGACCAGGTCGCGGCGCTGGCGCAGGAGCACCAGCCCAAGATGATCATCGCCGGCGGGTCGGCCATCCCGCGGCAGATCGATTTCGCCCGCATGCGCGAGATCGCCGACAGCGTCGGCGCCTGGCTGCACGTCGACATGGCGCATTTCGCCGGTCTGGTGGCCGCGGGCGAACATCCCTCGCCTTTCCCGCATGCCCATGTGGCCACCACCACCACGCACAAGACCCTGCGCGGGCCGCGTGGGGGCATGATCCTGACCAATGATGAAGATATCGCAAAGAAAGTGAATTCGGCGATCTTCCCCGGCATCCAGGGCGGCCCCCTGATGCATGTGATCGCGGCCAAGGCGGTGGCCTTCGGCGAGGCGCTGCGGCCGGACTTCAAGACCTACCAGCAGAACGTGATCCGGAACGCGCAGGCGCTGTCGGACCAGCTGATCAAGGGCGGGCTGGACACGGTCACGCATGGCACCGACACGCATGTGGTGCTGGTCGACCTGCGGCCCAAGGGCGTCAAGGGCAATGCCACCGAAAAGGCGCTGGGGCGCGCGCATATCACCTGCAACAAGAACGGCGTGCCCTTCGATCCGGAAAAGCCCACCGTGACCAGCGGCATCCGCCTGGGATCGCCGGCGGGCACCACCCGCGGCTTCGGCGAGGCCGAGTTCCGCCAGATCGCCGACTGGATCATCGAGGTGGTCGATGGCCTGGCCGCCAACGGCGAGGACGGCAACGCCGAGGTCGAGGCCAAGGTCCGCGCCGAGGTCGCCGCCCTCTGCAAACGCTTCCCGATCTATCCCGAGCTCTGAACCCGGATTGGCGTTTGGTGCGGTCCCCTTTCAGCCGTTTCCTTTCATACCCTGCTGGCGCATCTCCACTTGATGCGCCAGCGCGTCAACAGCACGGTGCAGCAGGATGGTTAGGAGCGCGACCACCAGAACCGCGGCGAACATCAGGTCGATCTTGGCCCGTCCGTTGGCCAGCAACATCAGGTAGCCCAGCCCGCGCGAGGCGCCGACCCATTCGCCGATGATCGCCCCGATCGGCGCGTAGACCGCCGCCAGCCGCAGCCCCGACATCAGGCCGGGCAGCGCCGCGGGCATCCGAACACACCACAGGATGCGGGCCCGACCCGCCCCCATGATCCGTGCCTGCGAGACCCAGGCGGGCGGCGTCTTGATCAGCGCATCGTAGAAGGCCGAGGTCACCGGAAAGTAGATGATGAGCAGCGCCATGGCGATCTTGGACCCCAGCCCGTAGCCGAACCAGAGAGTAAATATCGGCGCAAGGGCGAAGACGGGAATGGCCTGGCTGAAGACGAGCAAGGGCCTCAGTGCCCGCGCGGCACCGGGAGACAGGGCAAGCAGCGTTGCGGATATCCAGCCCAGAAAGGCACCCAGCAAAAGCCCGAGCAGAACCTCGGCTATCGTGATGCCCGCATGTTCGACCAGCAATGCCCGATTGGTCCATAGCGCCTCTGCCACGCGCAGCGGCCCCGGCAGGATGAAAGAGGGCATGTCGAGCGCAAGAATGATCCCTTGCCAGAGCGCGAGGCCGATCAGCAGCGGCAGGCCGATGCGCAACAGGTTCATGCGACCTCCAGCAACAGGCGGGTAAGGCATCCGGTTGTTGAAAGGGTGTCCGGATCGTCGGGCACGCGGGGGATCGGCGCGGCGCTTTCCGGGTCGATCGTCTCGATGCCCCCTCCGGTCAGGATCAGGATGCGTTCACCCAGCCTTGCGGCCTCTGCCGGGTCGTGGGTGACATGAAGGACCGTCCGACCGCCCAGTTCGGCTGCGGCCAGGTCCTGCATCCGCGCCCGTGTCGCCACGTCGAGCGCAGAGAACGGTTCATCCAGCAGCACCACCGGTCGGTCCTCGTATAGAGTCCGGGCCAGGGCCGCGCGTTGCCGTTGCCCGCCGGACAGAGCGTGCGGCTTGCGTCCGGCCAGATCGGTCAGGCCGACGCGGGCCAGCAGAGCGCGGACGCGGTCCCGGTCAGGCGCTTCGCGGCGCATTCGCGCGCCAAGCGTCACATTTTGGGCCACGGTGAGCCAGGGCAGCAGGCCGTCGGACTGCGCCATCAAGGCCACGCGCCCGGCCAGGGGACGCCCGTCACCGGTCTCGATCCGCCCGTCGAGGGTCAAGCCGTCGGTCAGGCCGGCCAGGCAGTGCAGCAGGGTGGACTTGCCCATCCCCGAAGGTCCCAGCAGGCAGGTCCAACGTCCCGGCTCTGCCCGCACCGCAACGGGGCCGAGCAGGACAGTGTCGCCCACAGTGACGCGACCGGAGAAGGCAAGGCCCGGTGGCTTCACGGGGCCAACCCCATGTCCCAGAACCCGATTTCCAGCCGCGTCGCCGTGGCAAAGCGGCGGCAGAGGTCGGGCCAGCGCGGGCTGTCCTCGGGCGCGGGACCCAGCCTGCGCGCCACCGCGCCGTCGATCAGCGCGCCGACATCGGCGCACAGCGCCTGGTAGTCGGCACTGCCATAGGTGCCGATCCAGTCGCGATAGGTGTCCGATGGGGTCTCGTTGGCCAGCCGCGCCCCGATTTCGCCGTAGCCCAGCACGCAGGGCGCCAGGGCTGACAACAGATCGGCGAAGTCACCGGCGTGACCCGCGTCCAGAACGTAGCGCGTATAGGCGAGGTTTTCCGGCCGTTCCTCGGCGGCCTGCAGGGTCGCCTCGTCGATCCCCGCCGCAGCGCAGGTCTGCACGTGCAGCAGCATTTCCTCGTCGATCAGCGCCTGTGTCGTCGCGGCGCAGGCGCGCATCTCTTCTATTGTTCCGGCCTTGGTGACGGCCAGCGCCCAGGCCCGTGCGAAATGGACGAGAAAGACGTAGTCCTGAACAAGATAATGCAGGAAGGCATCGCGCGGCAGGCTCCCGTCAGAGAGCCCTTCGACAAAGGAGTGGCGGGTATAGTTCTGCCAGTTCTCACCCGCTGCGGCGCGCCACAGGGGGAAGGTACGACCGTAACTCATTGATCCGCATCCGTCATGATGGCGAGGTCCGAAACAGGCCTGATCTCTTCGATCAGATCCACCGACTTCAGGAACCGCTCGAACCGGGCATAGCGGCCGGTGTCCAGCGCGGCAGGGCGCAGGGCAAAGCGCGGAAGCGTGTCCTGCCAAGCCCTCGCGTTCAATTCGTCGTCGAGTTCGGCAGAGGAGGCGGCGAAGATTTCCCAGCTTTCCTGCGGATGGTTGACGATGTACTGCACGGCCTCTTCGGTGGCCGCCAGGAACCGGTCGATCTTCTCGAGGTCCATCCGGTTGGGGTTGGCGACGTAGATCAACTCGTCGTAGGCGGGGACGCCTTCTTCCTCGGGGTAGAAACAGCGGCCGTCGACGCCCTCGATCTCCATCTGGTTCAGTTCGAAATTCCGGAAAGCGCCGATGACCGCGTCCACTTGCCCCGACATGATAGAGGGCGAGAGCGCCCAGTTGACGTTGACCAGCTCGATATCCTGCATCCCGAGACCGGCAGGGGCCAGCATGGCCGACAACAGCGCCTCTTCGACACCGGCGACCGAGAAGCCGACCTTGCGGCCCTTGAGGTCCGCGATTTCCGCGATTGGACCGTTGTCGAGGACCAGCAGGCAGTTCAGCGGCGTGGCGACCAGCGTGCCGACGCGTTTCAGCGGCAGACCTTCCGCCACTTGCAGGTGCAATTGCGGCTGGTAGGAGATGGCGAGGTCGGCCTTGCCGGCCGCCGCCATTTTGGGCGGGTCTGCGGGGTCGGCCGGGGCCACGATTTCCACCTCCAGACCGGCATCGGCGAAATAGCCCTTTTCCTTGGCAATGATGATCGGCCCGTGATCGGGGTTCACGAACCAGTCGAGAACAAGGGTCATCTTGTCGGCAGCCGTGGCAGGTGCGGCGCAAAGGCAGAACAGCAGGGTCAGGACTCTCATGAGGTCGCTCCGGTTTGGTCGCCAAGGGCGACGAGGGTTATTTCTCCGTCCCAGACGCGCGAAAGCCGTTCGGCCGCGGTCCAGGAACGTTGGCCCGAGCGGCAGCACAGCACCGCGCGCTGGCCGGGGGCGGGCACCGGGCCGTCCGGGCCGAGGTCATCGGTCGCAAGGCGCAAGGCACCGTCGCGGACAAGCGGCCCTTCGTCGGGCGCGCGCAAATCCACGACGAAATCGCCGGGTGCGATGGCGGTGGGACTGATGAAGCGGAAACAGCTGTCCGGTTCGGGCGCACCGACGAACGAGAATCCGCCGAACCGATGCGCCAGCCCGTCATAGCTTGTGACCCGGCCCAGCGGTGAGGGGCCGATCCCTGCAAGCACGGTCAGCGCCATCTGGGCCTGCAGACTGCCGATGACCCCGACGACCGGGCCCAGCACACCGTCTTCGGCGCAGGAGCCCAGCCGCTCGGGAAGGTCGGGGAAGACCGCGCGCAGAGAGGGCGCCCCGCCGCAGAAACCGCCGCAATAGCCTTCTGTCCCGGTGACCGAAGCACTGATGAGCGGCAACCCGAGTTCCTGGCAGAGTTCCGACAGGATGTAGCTGGCGGCGAAACTGTCGGCGCAGTCCAGCACCAGCGTCACGCCCGCTGCCAGCGCCGCGGCGTTGCCCGGATCAAGCGCGACAGTCACCGGTTCAATCCGGCAATCAGGGTTCAGCCCGTCCAGCGCCTTTGCCGCGGCTGTGGCCTTTGGCTGGCCGAGGTCCCCCGCGCGAAAGACCGTCTGCCGGTGCAGGTTGCTTTCGTCCACGTGATCGGGATCGACCAGCCGGAGATGCCCGACCCCGGCACCGGCAAGGTATTGCAGAACCGGTGCCGCCAGCCCGCCGGCTCCCACCACCAGAACAGAGGCCGCGCGTAGCCGATCCTGTCCCGCCGCGCCCAGTTCCGGTACCGCGATCTGCCGGATGTAGCGGGTCATCGCGTCACCTCGATCCATTCGCGGATGCGTGTCTCGGGGTCGGCGTTCAGGGTGATATCCGTCACGACCGAGACTATGTCGGCCCCGGCTGCAAAGGCCTGCGGCGCGCGGGCGGTCGAGAGCCCGCCAATGGCCACCAGCGGCAGGTCGCCAACCCGGCGCTTCCAGTCGGTCACGCGGTCAAGACCCTGTTCGTGCCACTTCATCTTTTTCAGGATGGTCGGCCAGACCGGCCCCAGCGCCACGTAATCCGGCCCACAATCCAGCGCACGGGCCAGTTCGGCCTCGTCATGGGTGGAAATGCCCAGCTTTAGCCCGGCGGCGCGGATCGCTTGCAGGTCGGCGGTGTCTAGGTCCTCTTGCCCCAGGTGCACCCAGTCGCAGCCCAACTCCGCCGCCAATTGCCAGTGATCGTTGACCACAAGCACCGCACCCGCCGCCCGGCAGAGATCGCGCGATCGTTCGATGAGCGCGCGGAGGTCGGCCTCGGGGCGGTCCTTCACCCGCAGTTGCACCAGCTTGACGCCGAGGGGCAGCGCCCGTTCCAGCCAGTCGGGGTGATCGAAAATCGGATAAAAGCGATCCAGCGTCATTCCAGCACCGCCAGTCCCAGCACGGGGGTAGAGGGGGCGGCCATGTCGCGCGGTTCCATCGGATCGGCAGAGCGCGCCAGCCGTCCGGCCTCCAGCGCGCGGGCGAACCCCTCGGCCATGGCCGCAGGATCGCCGGCCTTGGCCACCGCCGTGTTCAGCAGCACGGCGTCAAAGCCCAACTCCATCGCCTGTGCCGCCTGGCTGGGCAGGCCTAGCCCCGCATCGATCACCATCGGTATCTCGGGAAACTGCGCGCGCAGGGTGCGCAGGCCGTAGACGTTGTTCAGACCCAGCCCGGTACCGATGGGGGCGCCCCAGGGCATCAGGACCTCGCAGCCCGCCTCCAACAGGCGACCGCCAAGGATCCCGTCCTCGGTCGTGTAGGGAAAGACCTTGAAGCCGTCCGCGCAGAGGATCCGCGCCGCTTCGACCAGCTCGAAGGGATCGGGCTGCAGCGTGTCCGCGTGGCCGATCACCTCGAGCTTGATCCAGTCCGTGCCAAAGATCTCGCGCGCCATATGGGCGGTTGTCACGGCCTCACGTGCAGAATGACAGCCGGCGGTGTTGGGGAGGACGGGGATACCCAGGCCACGGATCAAGTCCCAGAACCCCTGGCCGTTACCGCCCGCTGCCTCGCGCCGGAGCGACACCGTCACGACGCCCGCGCCGGAGCGGTGAAACGCCTCGGCCAGCACCGCGGGAGAGGGGTACTGAGCCGTGCCCAGCATCAGGGGGGATGCGATTTCGGTTCCGTAGAAAACAGGCATGTCAGCCTCCCTGCCGGGGCGCGAGGATTTCCAGCCGGTCGCCTTCGGCCAAGGGCTGCTGCGCGCGTGCCGCTGCTGGCACGAAGGTTTCGTTCACCGCGGTCGCCACGCGGGCCTGCCCGTAACCAAGTTCGTCCAGGGCCGTGGCAAGGTCGGTCGCCGCGATATGGGTGGCCGCGCCGTTCAAGATGATCTTCATTGCAGGAACTCCGGGGGCTCGCCGTCCAGCACCAGCCCTGCCACCATCCGCGCCATCGCAGGGGCCAGCAGGAAGCCGTGCCGGAACAGGCCGTTGACATGGATGCGGTCGCCCTGCGGGACGATCCGCGGCAGGTTGTCGGGAAAGGCGGGGCGCGCATCGGCGCCGATCTCCAGCACCTCGGCCTCGGCAAAGGCCGGGTGCAGGGCATAGGCGGCGTTCAGCAGTTCCGCCATCGAACGCAGGGTAGGGGGGCCTCGCCCGTCGCCCTCGACCTGAGTGGCGCCCAGCATGTAGACACCGTCCCCCCGCGGCACGAGATAGAGTGGGTGGCGCGGATGCAGCATCCGCACCGTCCGGCGCAGCGTGACCTCCGGCGCGCGCAGCACCGCCATCTCGCCACGAACGCCACGCAACTCTGGCAGACGGTCGCGCGCGGCAAGGCCCCGGCAATCGATCACGGTGCCGTTCAGGTCGCCGTTCGCCGCGACACAAACACCGCGTGCAGCAAGGCCCTGTCGCAAGGTGCCCAGCGCGGTCCGCGGATCAATATGCGCCTCCTGGACAAAGTGAAGACCGCCAGAGACCCGCCCAGAAAGTTCCGGCTCAAGCGCGGCGAGTTGCTGGCCATCAAGGCGCCGATGCCCCTCCGTCCGTCGGGCGAAACGGTCCAACTCTCCCCGGTCACGGCCAAGGGCGACCACCAGCGTTCCATCCCGCGCCACCGGCACGCCAGCCGCCTGCCACCAGTCCGCGGCTTGCGCGCCCAGACGTGTCACGGGCTCTTCCGCTGCTTCGCCTTCGCAGAACGGGGCCAGCATTCCGCCAGCCCACCAGGAACAGCATTCAGGACCGGGCCCGCCCGCAGTGTCGAGGATGCGGACCGCCGCGCCCCTGTCCGCAAATTCATGCGCGACGCAGAGCCCCGAGACCCCGGCGCCCAGGATCGTGACTTCCGCGCTCATGCCCAGACCTCGTGGAAATGGTGCACTGGCCCGTGACCGCGTCCGACCTCCAGCCGGTCCGCCGCCGCGATGGCCCCGTGCAGCCAGCCATGCGCGCGGCGGACGGCGGCCTCTGGTGCAGCGCCCTTGGCCATTTCGGCCGCGATGGCCGAGGACAGGGAGCAGCCTGTGCCATGGGTGTTGCGTGTGGCAAGGCGCGGCGCCTCGAAAGCGGTGAAACCAGCCTCTGTCACCAGCAGGTCGCGGCAGGTTTCACCTTCGGCGTGGCCGCCTTTCATGAGCACCGCGTCCGGCCCGAGCGCTCGCAGCGCCGCGCCTTGCGCTTCCATCCTTTCAGACGTGGTTGCGGGATCGTGTTCCAGAAGCCGGGCGGCCTCGGGCAAGTTCGGGGTCAGCATCGTTGCGCGGGGCAGCAGGTGATCGCGCAACGCCGTGACCGCCGACGCGTCCAGCAGAGCATCCCCCGACTTCGCAACCATCACCGGGTCCAGCACCACAGGACCGGCGAAGCCCTGCAAGGCTTGCGCCACCGCTTCGATGATGTCGACCGTGCCCAGCATCCCGATCTTCACCGCGTCGATGTCAATGTCGTCGAGCACCGAGCGGATCTGCGCCGCCACCATCTCTGGGGCCAGCGTCGCGACGGATTGAACGCCCACCGTGTTCTGTGCGGTGACGGCCGTGATCGCCGTGGCACCGTAGACGCCAAGCGCCGAGGCGGCCTTGAGATCAGCCTGAATGCCGGCGCCTCCACCGCTGTCAGAGCCTGCAACGATCAGGAGTTTCGCGACCTTTTCCATTTTCTCCTCCGCACAAGGGCACGCGGGAAGAGACTGGAAAACGGGCAGGCGGTTTGCCTGCGTGCGCGATCTCCGTTCCCTACGCCGGCATTGCCCGGATCAGGTTCGATGGGTCGGCGCGATGCCTCTCAGCCCTGTTGCAGGGCACCCCAACGGATTTGGCGGCACCGTAGCGCCTCGCCGCGGCAGTGGCAACCGGGGGATAATCCCGGAACCAATTGACCTGTTCCCCAAACCGATGACGGCGCTTTGCCTCTGGAGCCGGCGGGCAGGCGAGATGGCGAGGTCGAATGTGAAAAAGGTGTGAATTCCGCGCCGCGGCAAACGAAAATGTTCGGGCTCCGTGGCAAATGCGCTACACTAAGGGTGATTGAAGCGTTTCCAGGCGTCGAAAGCATGGCACCGACATATGAACTGAAGCTCTTCGGACCGATCCAGGTTCTCGACAGAGAGGGCAGGGATATTTTGACGGGCACGTGCGGAGAGAAGGCCAAGGGACTGCTGGCAATCCTCGCAATTTATGGTGACCGACCCTGTTCCAGGGCCATGCTTCAAGACAAGCTCTGGAGTGACAGGGGGGAACAACAAGCCCGCAACAGCCTTAGACAAGCCCTGTCTCAATTGCGGCGCATGTTCGGGCAAGACGCAAAGCGGATCTTGCTCACAGATGGCGGGCCGGTCCTCTTGGCCCGGGAACATCTGAAAATCGACTACTTCGATCCAGACGTAAATGCCGCCTCTCGACGGGAATTCCTAGAAGGGATCGATATCAAGGATCCCCAATTCAATATCTGGCTCTCCGAAATGCGCGTCAATTCGGAAGGTTCCGACGCAAGGACGACGGTATCCCATGCCAGCGGCACCGACTGCGAAAACGGACCACGGCTGAGCCTGGGTATCCTGCCGGTATTAACGTCCGTGAACGATGATACGGCGAAACTGGTTGCCAACCTGGTGATCGACAAGATTGCGACGAACCTCAGGTACTACGAAGTTTTCGACATCCATGATTTCCGTGATGTCGCTGCCGCCGGGGCCCGTCCTGCGGATCTGTTCCTGAAGGTCCAGGCCCTGTCTCTTGGTGCGGCGACAAGCCTGTCGTTCAAGATTTTCAAGGTGGAGAACCAGTTTGTAATCTGGAGCAAACAGCGCCAGCTCGAAACGGCAGCTCTGGCAACCGAACTCCTGTCAGAGATGACGGCGCAACTGGTCGACGAGATCTGCAACAAGCTTCTTCATTCCGGGATCGGCGGGATGACCGCCGAGCGCGAGGCTGCACGCAACCTCATCGAAGGCGTCGATCGCCTGATGCGGCGGTCGGAGCGGTCCCTTGCCGAAGCGACCCATGCGCTTGAAAAGGCGTGCGATCTGCAACCAAAGGCGTCTTACTTCGCTTGGAGCGCCTATTCTTCGGCTCATCTTCTCGAGGCCAAAGTGCTCGACCTCAACGAGATCCGGGCGCGGGCCGATTACTGGGCCGCCCGTGCGATCGAGGCTGATCCGCACAATCCGCTGGCACGCTCGCTGCTTTCGCACGTCTACAGCTTTGTCTTCCGGGACTTCGGACGCGCCGCTGCCCTCATTGCGCCTCTTCAATCGGACCCTCCGGACCTTGCCTTGTATCACTACGCCAAAGGAACGCTTGCCTGCTACACCGGTGACTACGACACTGCGAAAGTCGCCGCGGCGCGCGCAGTTCGTTTTGGGCGCGACAGCCCTTACCAGTACCTGTTCGGCTCTCTCAGGCAAATGGCGCATTCCCTGTCCGGTAGCTTCGAAAAGGCGATCCAATATGGGACGATGTCCTTGTCCCAGCAGATCCCGGGGACACAGCCTTTCTTGCCGACACTGCGCTACCTGGCCGCAAATTATGCCCAATCCGGGGATTTGGTCTCGGCGGCAGCGACCTATCGAAGGATCGAGAAGCGGGACCCGGGTTTCACATGGCGCAGGCTTGAGGATCCGGCAGCGCCAGTTCCCGCGGACCATGTACGCCGCTTCCTGATTTCAGGCCTGCGCACTGCCGAGAAGGCCGCCAGTTGACCCCCCCAAAACCGGAGGAACCACCCATGTCGGAAGAACATCGCCTAGACGGGCCCAGCCTTCGGCTTGGGCGGAGAGGGAAGCTCTTCCGCCATGACGGAAAAGAACAAAGGGATGTTGCACCGCTTGCGCGGGCCACGACGCCGGGGCCAAGCGCCCATGCCCACGCCCATGCCCATGCGCATTTCAACGCGCATGCCCACGCGCACGCCCATTTCAGCGCCAGCACGCAGGGCGCGGGCACGGCGCCGACTGGCTCTCCGGCGTTGAACGGCGATCCGGTTCCGGCATTCGGTGATCAGGTCATCTCGACCTGGCGCGAATTGCGGGACCTCGTGCAATTGAGAGACATCGCCATTGAAACGACGGCGGCAGTGGAGTTTGAAGACACGCTAAAGACCGTGAAGAACGAGGATGCCGGTCTTGCAAAGGCCCACAACGCCTATGTGTCGAACATAGCGAAACAGAAGCTCAGCAAGAATGTCTATGCGTATGAGCGTCTTCCGCTGCAGCCGCCTCCGGGCATGCAGGAAACCCGCGAAGAAGTGCGCGAACTGCACCGCAAACAGAACCGTCTGCGTGGGGATGAATTCCGTCAGAAAGAGATCATCCGCCAGGTCGCGGCAAACAATCCGACGGACATGCTACGGCGCCTCGGGATCGAGGAATTGGCGGGCTATCGGGCGACGCGCGCTTTGATCTCCACCGTGCTGCAACTGTCCGAACGGGTCGGCTATGTCTACAAGACCCGCTATACACGGCCCCGGCCTTCGCATGTCGACAATGCGCTGCGGCCGTTCATCGGAATCCCGCCGCACCCGTCCTATCCTTCGAACCACGCGTTCCAGGATACCTGCGTGGCGCTGGTGCTGTCGCGGGCCATTCCCGAATACACCGCGACGCAGGAACTGTTCCACGTCGCGCAGCGCATCGGCGAGAACCGCGAATACGCCGGCTTGCACTACAAGTCCGACACCGAGGCCGGGGTCGAGCTTGCGGGAAAGTTCGCACCCTACCTGTTCTATGCCTGCCGCTACCAGATGCGGGCCGTTCAGCGCGAGTGGTACGAGGGGAGGAGTTGACATGGCCGATGGTGATTGCACGACCTGCGAGGACCGCGAAGGTCTATTCTACCTCTGGCATCTTCAGGCGCTTGGATTGCTTGTAGAACCTTGGGAAGCTGTGGATTCAGAGGATTGCGCGGAGCCTTACGAAGGCAAGCCAAAGGAAGAGTGGAAAAAGATTTTCGACCCAGATGGCCAGTTCACGGCCGTGACGGTGGCGATCATCGACAACGGCTGTGCCGGAAGCTGCCCGGCCGACGCTTCCAAGGGGGCCAACCACTTCGAGCATCCGAATCTCGCCTCGGAGCGATTGATCCATCCGGTGGATTTCACCGGGTTCCTCGAGGGTGCGGTCTATGCCGGGAGAGGCTACGACTGGCCTCGTATACAGGAGTGGATCGCCGGCGACCGGGACGTGCTAGACGCGTTCGATGCGGTCGGCGACCCGTTGAGGTCGGTTCTTCACGACATCTTGGGACATAGCCTGAAGACGCACAAATACCTTGAACTGCCTGATCCCTCTGACAGGTTCGCGGCCCACGGTACCGCTTGCGCCGGCCTGGTTGCGGCCAGCCCTGCGGGATACGGAAAAAAGGAGTGCGTCGACGATGGCGCCGCGACACAAAACGATGCGTCACAGCCCTCCGCCGCACCCGAGCCCGCCCAGGGTGAAGGTCGTGATCGCCAGAACGGATCCTCACGGCCACTCGAAAGTGGCGCGGACAGGTCCGCCAACCGCAATCCGAATGCCATCGGCTACGCGGGCATTCATCCGACGGCGAATATCATTCCGATCAGCACCGTCTACAATACCGAATACTGGCCCCTGATCATGGCGCTTCTCTGGGCTGTGGGGTACGACGCGGACGTGATCCTGATCCCGCGCGGCGTTTCCGATCTGCCCGCGACGGAAGAGGACGGCGGAAAGTCTCGCCCGCCGTCCGAGAAGGAACTGCGCGAGGACCTGTCCTTGAGAGGCACGAGGCTGCTAGCCGGTGGCGCGCGTTCCGCGGAAAAGCATCTGTTCGAGACACTTCTGTCCGTCATTTCGGAAAAGATACCGGTTGTGATGGCGGCAGGGAACAGCGGGTCGGACACGCTGGACTACCCGGCCAACCTCGTCCTGACGGGCAAGGATGGTGGCGGCCCGGTCGCCGAAAACCTGATCGTGGTGGGGGCCGTCAATGCCCGGGGCGCCCACGCATCCTATAGCGCAGGCTATGACGCGAGAGGCACCTTGTTCTATGCGCCGTCGGACGATGCACAGGAAGTTTCCGACCGGTACCACCGATACGACGACATCACATGGCGCGGGCGCAACCTGGACATGGACGTGAGCGTGCCGGAGGGAGCAGGCGACCGTGGTCCTTACTCGCCCTACGGGCTGATGGCGATCGATATTCCCGGTCAGTATGGTTATGCGGCCGAAGCGGGCGAAGAGGACGACTTTGCCGAAGAGGGGGCGGACAAACGCCCCGTCCTCAGGACTTCGGGTGATCGCAACCCGGACGAGCCGATCCCGTACCACACCGAGGTCATGCCACGGTCGCTGTACACCGTGTTCGGCGGAACCTCTGCCGCATCGTGCCAGATCGCCGGTTTGCTCGCCTTGCTGCAGCAAAAGCAGCGTAATGCCGGTGAGCGTTTGTTGAGCGGAAAAGAAGCCAGGGAAGAACTTGAAAAAGCCCGGGTGCCTGCGCCGGATATGGAAAAAGGCGCGCAGGACGCCGGATACGGCATGCAAATCGTCTCGGGTAAGGCGCTGCTCTCTCTGTAGACCCTTTGACGGCGCGATTGCCGGGCGGTGTCCCTTGGCCATCGCCCGGCAAAGGCCGTTCATCCCACAGAGACAATTGACGTTTGAGAACGGGTATTTCGATCAAAAGGCCTGTGAGACGCGCCTATTGCCATTGAGAACGCACCAATTCGGCATTTTCATCTCTCTCACGGCACGTTTCGCATTGTTTTCACACCTGTTTGACACCCCTTTGACAGTCCGTTCCTGCCTCCATGGTTGAATGGAGATACGCGCAGAAGCCTGTGTGTCACCCAACTCATAAGCCTGGAGGAAGTACAATGTTCACGAAAGCTGCTTTGATCGCCACCATGTTCGCCATTTCCGGACCGGCATTCGCAAATGAAACCGTCGACTTGATGGCGAAACAACTGGGCCTGCCGCCCGGCGTCTACACGCTGGCCGAAATCGTCCAGATCCAGAATGAAAAGCCCAGCAACCGGAAGACCCGGATCGAGTTGATCGACCGGAAGAAAGCAACCTTCCAGCGGGCCGTTCACGACGCGATGACGTCCAGTCCGCCAGTCGTTTCCACAAGGTGATCTGGATGTTCGGACAAAAGGGGGCCACGAGGCCCCCTTTTTCTTTTGCCTGAAGCAACGACCAGAGGATGTGCCCGATGGAGGGCACCTGGCCCGCCACGGGTCTTGCATCCTGCCGCGACCGGCCTCCGGCTGGTGTTTATGCCCATGGGCGCGTGTTGCGCAGTCACTCGATGCGCAGAACTCTTGTCTTGTGTAGCTGGGCGGGCGGTTGCAGCGGTCAAGTGCCGCGCAAAGTCAGCGGGGGCTGCTAGCGTAAGGCCGCGATCGCGTTTCTCGCGGTACTGCAGGAGTGGTGGACGTAGATCCGCACGGGCGGCAGGTCTCAGGCGATGCCGGGGTAGGCCAGCTGTTGGCATGGGCCAGCATTAAGCTTCCCAACGGGTCGACCCGTTCGGTTGGTGGCGAGGCGGGCCACGTTCCAGCAACCTGCAGCGCCGCCCCGCGCAACCTTGTGCCGGGCGTGGGGTCGGTCCCGATCTGGGGCACCTGACACCCCCGGAACGGCCCGGAACCCGGCTCAATCGTCGGCAAAAGCATCACGGCGTCGCTCAGGATGGCGGCCGCCGGCCCTGCAAGAGGCCGGCGGCCGTTTTGCGTTACTTGGGATCGAAGAGTGCGATCAGATCGGTCCCGACTGTCCGCAGTTCGCCACGCATGGTGTCAAGCTTGTCCGCGGCAGCGACGATTTCAGTCTCGGTGCTGTCCAGAGCCTCGATGTAGCGGTTGCGCAGGGTCTCGACCTCGACCGCGTCGAGGTTCGCGCGCAGGCGGCCCTGTTCGCTCGACAATTCGCGCTGGCGGTCTTCCAGAGAGGAAATCTCCTGCTGGATGGCACGGGCGCGGCGCAGCAGGTCATGCGCGGTGTCAAAGCTTTCGCCCAGGGGCGCGTCGACCGCGATCCGCCCGGCGCGCACATCCAGCACCAACCGCTCGAAGTCACCCGAGTCCAGCGAATACTGGCGGCGGCTGACGGACCGTTCCACGACGTCCAACGAGACCTCGCCCGCCTCGACGGGCACGGTCACCCGGATGAAACCGTCGCCCCGTTCCACCTTGCCCGGCGCACGGTCGAGTTCTCCGAAACCGCCGGGATGCTCGACCGAGAAGAGCGTCGCTTCTTCCGGCACGGTGGCGTCATAGCGGGTCGTGCGCAGGGTGATCAGGTTGACGGTCACCTGCTCTCCGCCGGAAATCATCGCGGAAATGCGCTGGGTCTGGCGGCGGTCGGTGTTGACCACGGCGCCCGTGGCCTCGGCAAAGGGCAAGAGGCGGCTTTGCCCGGCCAACATGCCGGTAAAGGGCGCGTCGCCCACGAAACCATTGGCATCCTGAACAGAGACCAGGCCCGGCGCCAGCGCCTGATCGGCCTGCAGCGAAGCGGCCATCAGCACCTGTTTGCCGGTCTTTTGCGGGCGGTACAGCGCCCGGATCTCGGGTTCGATTGCCATGTCGAAATACATCAGGTTGGCGGTGCGCCCATCTTCGAGGTCGACGGGCTGCGGCATGGCATAGCGCAGGATGCCCGCGCCGCTCAGGGCCTCGCCTGCGCGGGCCGTGCCAGAGGGTTTGGCAAGATCGAGCGCCAGCATTTCCTTGACCGCGGGGGCATAAGCGGCTTCTGCGGCGGGGGCGGCCAATGCCCGGACGCCCAAGTCGGGCGCCGCCTTGATCGGACGCGGACCCGAGGGGGGATCGTTCCGCGCAATATACAGCGGGTCGATCAGTTCGCGCCGGTAGGCGACGGGAGAGCCGGTGGTCAGCGTCAGCGCCACGTCGTCCCAATCCTGCCCCGAGACATTCTCGACCGTGGCCCAGCCCTGGAACCGGCCTTCGTCCAGCAGCAGCCGCCAGGAATTCTTCCAGGCCGCGACCTCAGTCACATAGGACAGGTGCACGTCGCGAGCGTCCGCGGCCTCCAGCGTCAGGTCGAAACGCCGGGTCTTGCTATCGCGCCGGTCGGCATCCATCGCGCGGGCCAGTTGTGCCGCGACCTCCTCGGAAAAGGTGACCTGGGCACCGGGGGTCAGCACGATGTCCTGCACGCCGTCCTCGGTCAGCATCAGGACGGTGGTGCGGGTCACGTCCTTGCCTTCTTCGACGATCTGGGTTTCGCCCACGCCCATGACTCGCCCGGTGAAGGCGCCGCGTGCGGTGGTGACCTCCAGCGTCTCACCGATCATGGCCCGCACCATCCCCTCTGTCGTGCGCGGTACACCGCCGGCAAAGATGGTGTCCGCCAGCGCCGCAAGGCTGCTGCCGGGCGTGTCGGTCTGCAGGTCGATGACGCCGCCCGAAGGATCTCGCACGACGAGCGAGGCAAGCACGTCGTCGGAATCGCGCATCGGCACGTCAAAAGACAGCGTGTTGCCCTCTGTCGGCGCGATAAAGGTGTAACGGGCGATCCCGGCTTGTCCCAGTTCGATCCGGGTGATCTGCGGAGAGGCAAGGGCGGTGGAAACAAGGCAGGTTGTTGCCAGCAGTGCGGGCAGGAAAATGGATTTGGTCATGGTCGTCGACTCCTCGTCATTCGCGGACGGCTGAAAGGCCGTGGTCCGAGTCTACGACGCATCACCTGCCCGCGTCCTTGGTGGATATCCCGAAAAAAATGAGATTTTTTCGCCGCGGCTGTCGGGGCGCGTCTTTGTCCCGGTTTCCGGGAATCCTGCTATGATGATCCGGCAGCAGGAGGGGCCATGTCGGATTACTATGATCTCGGAACCTATGGCCGTCCGGTCGTGACCGTTCCAGAGGCGCAGCGTTGGTTGGACCGGGGACTGGTCTGGCTGTTTGCCTACAACCACGAAGAGGCGATTCTTTGCTTTGAAAGGGCGCTGGCGGCCGACCCGGCGTGTGCGCTGGCCCATTGGGGCATCGCCTATGCCATAGGGCCGAATTACAACAAGCCGTGGGAGGTTTTTACCCCGGAGGAAAAGACGCCGGCCCTGGCCCGCGCCCATGCGGCACTGGCCGCCGGGCTGGCGGTGGAAGGGGCGGCGCCGGTCGAACGGGCCCTGCTGGAGGCGTTGGCCGCGCGCTATCCGCAGGACCCGGGCATCGAGGATTACCAGCCGTTCAACGACGGGTTTTCCGCCGCGATGCAGCCGGTCTATGCGCGGTTTCCTGACGATCTGGATGTCATCTTTGTGCATGCCGAAGCGATGATGAACCGTACCCCCTGGCAGCTTTGGGACCATCATCGCGGTGAGCCAAACCCGGAGGCATCGACCACCGAAGCGATGGCGGTGCTGGACAGGGCCTTTGACCAGGTGCCGGGTGCCTGGGACCATCCCGGGCTGCTGCACATGTATATCCACCTGATGGAAATGTCGCCGCATCCGGAACGGGCGCTGCCACACGGTGACCGCCTGACGGGGTTGGTGCCGGACGCGGGGCACCTGGTGCATATGGCAACGCACATCGACGTGCTGTGCGGCGATTACCAGAACGTGCTGTCGCGCAACCTCGCCGCGGCAAGGGTAGACGAGACCTTCAAGAGGCGGTCGGGGGCCGCGAATTTCTACGCGCTTTACCGCATCCACAATCTGCATTTTGCACTCTACGGGGCGATGTTCCTCGGGCAGAAGGCGGCGGCCCTGGACGCGGCCATACGTTTGCGCGCCGAGGTGCCGGACGAGGTGGTGCGGGTCTATCCCGACCTGTTCGAGACATTCGTGGCGGCCCTGCCGCATGTCTACATCCGCTTCGGCATGTGGTCCCATGTGCTGGACCTGGAATTGCCCGAGGACACCGAACTTTACACGACGACCAATGCTCTGATCCTCTACGCCAGGGCTGTCGCGCTGGCCAACCTGGGGCGGCACGACGCGGCGGCGGCCGCAACAGAGGCCTTTGCCGATGCCTATGCCTTGGTCCCGGAGGAGCGGATGTTGTTCAACAACACCGCGCGCGACGTTCTGGCAGTGGCCGAGCAGATGATGCTGGGCGAGGTCGCCTACAAGGCTGGACGGTACGAGGAGGGTCTGGCCCGCTTGCGCGAGGCGGTCGCACTGGATGACGGGCTGCAATACGAAGAGCCCTGGTCCTGGCCGCAGCCCACGCGGCACGCGTTGGGCGCCTTGCTGATGGATGCCGGACACTACGCCGAGGCCGAGGCGGTTTATCGGGCCGATCTTGGTCTTGACGGTGCCTTGCCGCGTCCAAGCCAGCATCCGCGCAACGTCTGGGCGCTGCATGGCTTGGACGAATGCCTGACCCGGCGCGGCGAGACGGTGGAGCGTGCTCATGTCAGGGCGGCGCTCGACGTCGCCCTCGCACGGGCAGATGTGCCGATCCGGGCAAGCTGTCTTTGCCGGTCTCGGGTGGCCTGACAGGCCAGGATTAACCCGTTGGCATTTTGAGGATTTTTTTCGCCGAGCGTTGTGGGGCAGCCCTTGCCGGGGTGCAGCTATACCTATGATATTCAGAATGTGTCGAAGATTTCTTTGCGGTTTCGGAAAGAAAATATTACCAATTTCATGGGGCGGACTTAGAGTTGCCCCTAGGGAGCCCGGTTCCGTCATGATCGGGCGCCTGGATAAATGGGAGGACGAAGATGACACGAAATATCTCAACGCGGCGCGCAGCGCTGCGCACCTTGGCTGGTGCCGGCGCGGCAACTCTTGCGGCCCCGCATCTCGCAACGGCGCAGGGTCAGACCACCACCTGGAAGATCCAGACCAGCTGGCCCGGCGGCGCCGGCCTGCAGATTTTCAAGGACTGGTGCGCAACCATCGAGGAAAAGACCGGCGGCGAACTGGCGTTCCAGCCCTTTGGCGCAAATGACGTCGTGGGGGACTTTCAGCTGTACGACGCGGTCAAGAACGGCGTTCTGGACGCGGTGAACCCCTTTACGATCTACGCGCAGGGCATCATTCCGGCGGCCACGTTCCTGACCTCGATCCCTCTGGGCCTGCGCAACCCGCATGAATTCGATGTCTTTTACTACGGGCTCGGCGGTATCGACATCGCGCGCGAGCTTTACGCCGCGCAGGGCATGCATTTCGTGGGGCCCGTTCACCACGGCCCGAACATCATCCACTCCAAGGTGCCGATCCGCTCGATCGACGACTTCGCGGGCCGCAAGATGCGTCTGCCCGGCGGCATGGTGGCCGAGATCTTTACCCAGATCGGCGCCGAAACCACTGTTCTGCCCGGCTCGGAAATCTTCCCGGCGCTGGAAAAGGGCACGATCGATGTGGCCGACTACGTTGGGCCGGCGGTCAACTACGCGCTCGGTTTCAGCCAGGTGACGGATTACATCGTCATGGGCCCTCCGGGTTTCATGTCGCTGTACCAGCCGGTCGACATCATGGACATCACCGTGGGCCAGGCCGCCTGGGACGCGCTGAGCCCGCAGATGAAGCAGTTCGTCGAAATGGAAACGCATGTCTATTCCGACATGCACCATGCCGCGATCCAGAAGGCCGACCAGGACGCATGGGCCAAGTTCGAGGCCGACGGCACCGAGGTCACGCGCCTGACGCAGGACGACGTGGAATTGATGACCGAGGTCGCCGTTCCGGTCTGGTTCGACTACGCGAACCGCGATCCGCAGGCTGCGCGCGTCTTCAAGATCCAGCTGGACTACATGATGTCCGGCTCGTTGGGTTATGTGGATCCGGCGCTGACCCAGGGGCTTGAACTCAAGCTCTGATCGGTTCGACCGCAAAGATCGTTTCCGCCCGGCGCCAGACGTGTGCCGGGCGCTTTCCTTGTCATGCCAAACCATGAGGACCGTCAATGCCCGGTCTCAGCTTCACGCTTCCACATTGGCTCTACTGGGTGGGGCTGATCGTCTTTCCCATCATCGCGATGGTCCTGTCGCGACGCCCCCAGAGGGCCGAAAAACGCTATACCTTGCCGCTGGCCTACATGATCGGCGTCACCGGCGGGATCATCGGCCTGCATCGCTTCTACCTCAAGAACCTGCTGGGACTGGTCTATATCCCGATCTTCCTGTTCATCCTCTTTGCCAACGGGCAGACGCAGGATGCACGCTCGGTCCTGTCGGACTACGAGAACCAGTTGCGCGTGGCGCAGCGGGTGCTTGACCGCGAAGAGAGCCGCGTCGAAGAGGCGCGGGCCGGAATGGCGGACCTTCAGGCTGCCTTTGACGAGGCGGAGGAAGGCAGCTTTGCCAAGCGCAGTGCCGAGCGCCGCCTGCAAAGGGCACAGGACACGGTGTCCAAGGGCGAGGAACGCCTGACCGATGCCCGTGCGACGCAAGAGGATATCACTCCCTTGCGCGATGAGGCCGCCGAAACGCGCGCCTTCTGGGATAGCGCGGCGGGGTACGGACTGTATCTCATCCTGGCCCTGCTGGCGCTGGATTTCGTGTTGATGCCCATGCTGGTGCGGCGCGCGAACGAGGCCCTGCCACCGCACGAGGAAATGTCGGAAGCCGAAAAGGCGCTAATGGCCGCCGAGGCCGAGGAAGGGCCCAAGCACGACAGCGATTATGCGCAGAACTGGATCGACCGGCTGTCGCTGTTCTGCGGCGAGTTCGTCGCCTACTGGGCGGTGATCGCGGTCTTCGTCTACTATTACGAGGTGATCGCGCGCTATGTCTTCGGGTCGCCGACCAACTGGGCGCACGAGGCGATGTACCTGATGTTCGGGATGCAATACCTGATCGCGGGTGCCTACGCGATGCTGACCGAAAGCCATGTGCGGGTCGACATCTTTTATGCCCCGCTGACCAAGCCGAAAAAGGCCTGGGTCGATCTTCTGACCTCGATCTTCTTCTTCATCTTCGCCGGCACGCTGCTGGTGACGTCCTGGATCTTTGCGATGGACGCGATCGCGGTGCCCTCCGGCAATGCGGTGGTCTCGGACTGGGCGCGCGGACAGATCTCCTTTGGCGAGATGGTCGGCGGCTTTGGTCTGGATCAATGGACCGATCCGAACATCCGCTGGGGCGAGATCAGCTTCAACGAGTGGGAAGTGCCGCTATGGCCGATGAAATGGGTCATGGTGATGGGTGGGCTTTTGCTGGTGCTGCAGGGCATCTCGAAAGTCTCGAAAGACATCCGTGAAATCGCGCGGGGGAATTGAGGCATGGGTATCGAAATCGGAATCGAGTGGCTGACGCTCATCATGTTCGGCAGCCTTCTGGCGCTGCTCATGGCAGGTCTGCCACTGGCCTTCGTCACCGGGGGGCTGGCCTGTGTCTTCCTCTTTGTCCTGGGGGACGCACGGGCGCTGAACATCGTGCCCAGCCGGATCTTCCCGCTGATGACCAACTATCAACTCTCGGCGATCCCGCTATTCATCTTCATGGCCGCGATGCTGGAGAGGGCAGGGATCATCAACGACATGTTCGACGTGATCTACAAGGTCCTCGGCGGGGTGAAGGGGGGACTGGCCTCGGCCACGATCATCGCCTCGACGATCCTTGCGGCGATGGTCGGCGTGATCGGCGCGGCGGTTGTGACGATGGGCATCATCGCCCTGCCGGCCATGCTGAAGCGCCAGTACGACCCCAAGATCGCGATGGGCTCGATCATGGCCGGCGGCACGCTGGGCATCCTGATCCCGCCATCGATCCTGGCCATCATCTATGCGGTGGTCGCCGAACAATCGGTGGGTGAGCTGTTCATCGGCGCGGTCATCCCGGGCCTGCTGCTGTCGGGGATGTACATCCTCTACGTCACACTGCGGTGCTACATCAATCCGGCGCTGGGTCCGGCAATCCCGGTCGAAGAACGGGTATCCAACGCCGAGAAACTGCGCCTCGTCGGCAAGATGGCAGCGCCGATCACGCTGGTCGTGGTGGTGCTGGGCATCATCTTTTCCGGCGTGGCGACCCCGGTCGAGGCGGCGGGCATCGGCACCTTTGGCGCCTTCATCGTCGCCGCCATCCACCGCAAGCTGGACTGGCCGACGGTGCGCGAGGCCTGCACCACGACGCTCAAGGCCAGCGCGATGGTCATCTGGATCATGTTCGGCGCGACGATCTTTGTCGGGCTCTACGTGCTGGAAGGCGGGCAGCAGTTCGTGCAGGACGCGCTGGCGGCCACGGGGCTGGGCCCCTGGGGCATCCTGATCCTGATGCAGGTGTTGCTGGTGATCCTGGGGATGTTCCTGGACTGGGTCGGCATCCTGCTGCTCTGCGTGCCGATCTTCGTCCCGATCATCAAGGCGCTCGGCGCGGCCGCCTTTGGCCTCGACAGCCCCGAGGACCTGGTGCTGTGGTTCGGCGTGCTCTACCTGGTGAACATGCAGATGTCGTTCCTGTCGCCGCCTTTCGGTTACGCGCTGTTCTACCTGCGTGGGGTGGCCCCGGATCACATCCCGATGACCGACATCTTCAAGTCGGCGCTGCCGTTCCTGTTCCTGCAGATCGTCGGGCTGGTGCTGTGCATGACGGTGCCAGAGATCATCACCTGGCTGCCAAGGCTGGTCTACGGCTGATGCCCTGAAGACAACGGCCCCGCCCGAAAGGCGGGGCCGTTTCGCGTTTGACGGTCAGCGCGACGCTTCGGCCTCGATGGCCGGGCGCATGCCCTGATCCAGCATGACAGCCAGCCGCGCGATCACCGCATCGCGCCATCCGGGCGCCTCCGTCAGGCGCGCGGGGATCAGGTCGGGGATCGCAGTCAAGCGGTCGTGGAGGCCCTCGGGCGTGACCGGAACATCGGGCGGCGGGGTCAGCAGGGCGGACCTGGGGTCGCGCAGGTCATAGGTCTTGCCCGCTTCGTCGCGGCCCAGCGTGTAACGCATCCAGGCAGCGGTGGCGAAGGCGAAGGGGGCCAGTCCCTGCTTGCGGTCCCTCGCGTCGCAGGCGGCGGCAAAGATGCGCTGCGGCATCTTCTCGGTCCCGTCCATGGCGATCTGGTAGGTTTCATGCCCGAGGTGCGGGTTGGCGAACCGCGCGGCCAGGTCCTTGGCGTAAACAGTCAGGTCCACGCCGGGCAGGGGCGGCAGGGTGGCAGATGCGGCGGCCAGGTGCCGTCGAATCAGAGCCGCCAGCGCGGGATCGCCCATCACGTCGCGGACGTACCTGTGACCGGCCAAGAAACCGGCATAAGCCAGCATGGAATGGGCGCCGTTCAGCATCCTCAGCTTCATGTTCTCGAAGGGACGGACATCCTCGACAAAAACCGCGCCGCCGGCCTCCCACGCCGGGCGGCCATAGGGAAAGCGATCCTCGATCACCCATTGGCGAAAGCTCTCGCATTCGATGGCGCCGCGATCCTCCACCCCTGTCATCTCGCGGGCCAAAGCCAGCGTCGCCTCGGTGCGGGCCGGGGTGATGCGGTCAACCATCGTCGAGGGGAAGGCGACATCGTTGGCTATGTGATCGGCCAGATCCGGCGCAGTTTCTCGGGCGAAATCAACCAGCAGCGACCGGACGAGCGTGCCGTTTTCCGGAAGGTTGTCACAGCAGAGCACTGTAAAGGGCGGCGCGCCGGCCTGCCGCCGTTGCGCCAATGCCCAGACCAGAAGGCCGGCGACACCCTGCGGATCATCCGGATCTGCGAGGTCCGCGGCAATTGCCGGGTGGCTGCGGTCAATTCCGCCCGTGGCCCGGTCGATGCCGTAGCCCTTTTCGGTGACGGTCAGCGAAACGATGCGCGTGGCCGGATCGCACAGCGCGTCCAGCACCGCGCGCCGGTCGGTGGACAGGCTCAGCGCGCGGTCGATGGCGCCGATGATCCGCGCCGTACTGCCTTCGACGCCACGTTCGATGAGGGTGTACAGCCCGTTCTGCGGTTTCAGTTCCGCGGCCGGTTCCAGGCTGCGCAGGCTGACGCCGGTGATGCGCCAGTCGCCACCCGCCGACGCGAGGGCGTCATCGGTATAGAGCGCCTGATGCGCCTTGTGAAAGGCGCCCAGTCCGATGTGGACGATGCCGGGCCCGTGGGCGGCCGGGTCATAGTCGGGCCGACGGACCCCCTGTGCCAGTTGGTCAAGCGTGCCGAGACGGGTCATGCCACCACCCGGGGCGACAGCGCGGCAATGATGCCGCGCAGTTCCGCCAGCCCCTTGAGGCGCCCGATCGACGGATAGCCCGGCTGTGCCTTGCGACCTAGGTCATCGAGGATGTCCTGCCCGTGGTCGGGGCGGAAGGGGATGGACCAGTCGGCGCGTCCCTCGGCCTTGCGGCGGGCCTCTTCCTTCAGGGCGGCCTCGACAAGGGCCACCATGTCGGTGTCACCGCCCAGGTGCTCTGCCTCGTGGAAGGACCCGCGCAGATCCGGCGTCTCGCGTTTGACGTTGCGCAGGTGCAGGAAGTGCACCCGGTCGCCCAGCCGCTCCATCATGCCCGGCAGGTCGTTGTCGGGGCGCGCCCCGAGCGAGCCGGAGCACAGCGTGATGCCGTTGGCGGGCAGGTCGACCGCCTCCATCACCGCGCGGTACTGCGGTTCTGTCGACATGATGCGCGGCAGGCCCAACAGCGGGAAAGGCGGATCGTCCGGGTGGCAGCACAGCCGCAGCCCCAGGTCTTGTGCGACTGGTGCGACCTCAGACAGGAAGTCGACCAGGTGGCTGCGCAGGGTGGCTTCGCTCATGGCGGCGTATTCGGCCAGGTGCGCGCGCACGTCCTCGAGCGAGAATCGCTCTGCCGCCCCGGGCAGACCGTAGACGACGTTTCCGGCCAGCGCCTCCTTTGCCTCGTCGGACATCCCGGCAAAGCGGCGCGCGGCGGCCTCTTGCAGCTCGGCGTCATAGTCTTCCTTGGCGTTGTCACGCGCCAGGATATGCAGGTCGAAGGCCGCGAAATCGGTCAGGTCGAACCGCATGCAGGTGGCGCCGCTGGGCAGGCGCCAGGCCAGGTCGGTGCGGGTCCAGTCCAGCACCGGCATGAAGTTGTAGCAGATCACCTCGATCCCCGAGGCCGCCAGATTGTGCAGGCTTTCCTTGTAGTTGGCGATGTGCTGCCGCCAGTCGCCCTGCTGTTTCTTGATGTCCTCGGACACCGGCAGGCTTTCCACCACGGCCCAGTCCAGCCCCGAGGGGTTGCCATCGGAGAGGCGCGCGATCTCTGCCTGTCGTCTTGCGATCTCGTCGCGGCTCCAGACGGTGCCGGTGGGGACGTGGTGCAGGGCCGATACGATGCCTTCGGCCCCGGCCTGCGCCACGTCATCGGTTGTCACAAGGTCCTTGGGACCAAACCAGCGCCAGGTCTGCTTCATGATGTCCTCCCGCGTTGAAGTATTGCGGCTCTCTATCATCCTTCATGATTGCTGGCTAGTATGGAAGTATGGTAGTCAGCGGCCGGGAGGACAGCGAATCATGAATGCCGAGGGCAGCGGAACCTGGGAACTTGATCCGACATTGCCGATTTCGCGGCAGGTCTTGCGGATTCTGCGCGAGCGGATCATCCACAACGACCTGAAGCCCGGCGACAGGCTGTCCGAGTCCGAGGTCGCCCGCACCTATGACGTCAGCCGCCAGCCCGTGCGCGAGGCCTTTATCCGCCTCGCCGACCTGGGGTTGCTGGCCGTCCTGCCGCAGCGCGGCACCATCGTCAGCCGTATCGGCTATTCTGCAGTGCTGGACGCGCGGTTCCTGCGTGAGGCGATCGAAGCCGATATCGCCAAGATCCTTGCGCGCTCGCCCGACCCTGCGGTTATTGCCGAGCTGCGCGCGCAACTGGCCCGGCAGGAAGAGGCCGAAGGCGGCGACCCCAATGATTTCATCGATCTCGACGAGCTGTTTCACCGCACCCTGGCCGAAGCGGCCGGAAAGCGCGGCGCCTGGAAACAGATCGAGGGGCTGAAGGCGCAGATGGACCGGGTCCGCTTCCTGTCGCTGGGTCATTTCCCGCTGCGCAAGCTGATCGCGCAACATCACGACATCGTGGACCAGATCGAGCAGGGCGACGTCACCGGCGCCAACTCGGCGGTCCGGTATCACCTGCGCGAGGTTCTCAGCGACCTGCCGCAGATAGTGGCGGCCAATGCCGCCTATTTCGAACTGCCGGACGGCGACTTGCCGCAACCGGTGAACGCACCCATCCAAGGAGGAGAACAGGGATGACTTTTGGTTTCAGGATGACCGCAATCGCCGCAGCCGTGGCGGCCATGGTCGCAGCCCCGGTCGCGGCGCAGGAAATGACGCTCAAGCTGGGCCACCTCGCGAACGAGGACAACTCTTGGCACAAGGCCAGCGTCAAGTTCGGCGAGGAACTGTCGGCGCTGACCGACGGTCGCATCAGCGTCGAGGTGTTCCCGAACGAGTCGCTGGGCAAGGAAATCGACCTGATCAACGGCATGCAGCTGGGCACGGTCGACATGACGATCACCGGCGAAAGCCTGCAGAACTGGGCGCCGATGGCCGCACTGCTGGCGGTTCCCTATGCCTTCCAGACCATCGAGGACATGGATGCCTTTGCTGCCGGCCCTGTGGGCGACGACATCAAGGCGCAGATCGTCGACAAGGTGCAGATCCGCCCGATCGCCTATTTTGCCCGCGGCGCGCGCGACCTGACCTCGAACCGGCCGATCACCACCCCCGCTGACCTGGACGGCCTCAAGATGCGCGTTCCGAACGTGCCGCTCTTCGTGGACGTCTGGAAGGCGCTGGGCGCCAACCCCGGCCCGATGGCCTTCTCCGAGGTCTTCACCTCGCTGCAGAACGGCACCATCGAGGCGCAGGAAAACCCGCTGGCCCTGATCCGTTCGGCGTCGTTCTACGAGGTCCAAAGCCACGTCAACCTGACCGACCACGTCCGGTCCTGGATCTACCTGACCATCGCGGAATCCACCTGGGCCAAGCTGTCGGATGCCGACAAGGAAGCCGTCATGGAAGCGGCGAAGCGTGCGCAGGCCTACGAGCGTGAGCTGTTCGAGAAGAGCCTGGCAGATGACCGCGCCTTCCTCGAGTCGCAAGGCATGACCTTTGTCGACGTCGATGCGGCAGCCTTCCAGGCCGCAGCCAAGGATGCCGTCCTGGCCAACGTCAACGACGAGATCAAGCCGATCGTCGAAGAGCTGTTCGCGCAGTAAGACCCGCGCGTTCGCATGAAAACCTGGCCGGTGCCGCGGGTGCGTGGCGCCGGCCTGATTGACAAGGGGTATACGGTGAAACACGTCGATCGCTTTATCCGGGCCGTTGTCCTGCTTGCCCGCATAGGGGCGGGGCTGGGCTTTGCGGTGCTGATGGGGGCCGTGCTGGTCCAGGTCATCGGGCGGCTGGCGGGAACCTCGCCGGTCTGGACCGAGGAACTGACCCGCTACGCGCTGCTCTACATGGTGGCCTTTGGCGCCGGGGCCGCGATGCGGTCGGGCGACCTGGTGAACGTGGATGTCATCAGCGAGGCGCTGCCCACGCCGCTGCCTTGGATGCTGCGCCTGTTGGCAGCAGTGGCCACCGCCGGGCTGGCCATCTTCCTGCTGTCGCACGCCTGGCGCTATGTCTCCATCGGCAAGATGCAGACCTCTCCCGCGCTGGGTATCCGCATGGATTTTGTTCATTTCACCGTCTGGCTGATGCTGGTCGGGCTGGCCGTCTTTGCCGTGCTTCGTGTCATCGGGATGCTGTCCGGCACCGAAGACGGCAAACCTCACCGTCCCGAGGAGGAGTGATCCGTGGACGTTGCAATCCTCTTCTCTGTCTTCGTGGCCGGTCTTGCACTGGGCATTCCCGTCGCGATCACCCTTGGCCTGTCGTCGCTGGCCTACCTTCTGTTTGCCGGGATGCCCCCGGTGGTCATGCCGCAAAAGATGTACGCGGGGATGGATGTCTTTGTCCTGCTGTCGATTCCTGGATTCATCCTTGCAGGCAACCTGATGAATCAGGGGGGGATCACCCAGCGGATCATCCGTTTTGCCAACGCCATCGTCGGCTGGATCAAGGGCGGGCTGGGCCTGACGAATATCTCGGCCTCCATGCTGTTCGGGGGCATCACGGGGACCGCCGTGGCCGATGCCGCTAGCCTTGGCGGCGTTCTGATCCCGGGCATGAAGAAGGCGGGCTATCCGGCCGATTTCTCGGCCGCCGTGACCGCGGCCTCCTCGACCGTGGGGCCGATCATCCCGCCCTCTGTTCCGATGATCATTGTCGGCGCGCTGTCGGGGATTTCGGTCGGCAAGATGTTCCTCGCGGGCGCCATTCCCGGCATCCTGATGGGCGTTGCGATGATGGTGACCTGCTACGTCATCTCCGTCCGGCGGGGCTATCCCCACCAGCCCTGGCAGGGCTGGGGAGAGGTCGCGCGCAGTTTCGGCGGGGCGATCTGGGCCATCGCCATGACCTTCCTGATCATCTACGGGCTGCTGTCCGGCTACGCCACGCCCACCGAAACCGCCGTTGTGGCCTCTGTCTATGCCTTCATCGTCGGTGCCTTCATCTATCGTGAACTGCCGCTGCGAAAGGTGCCGGGCATCATCGCCGACAGCGCGGTTTCCGCGGCGGGCATCCTTGCGCTGGTGGGGTTTGCCAATGTCTTTGGCTGGATCCTGGTGTCCGAGCGCATCCCGCAGGCCATCGCCGATTCCGTCCTGTCGGTGACCGAGAACAGGATCCTGGTGATCCTGCTGATCAACATCCTGCTGCTGTTCGTCGGCATGTTCATGGAAACCATCGCCGCGTTGATCATCCTTTTTGTGCCGCTTTTGTCGCTGTCGAACGCGGTGGGCATCGACCCGCTGCATTTCGCGACCTTCGCGGTGCTGAACCTGATGATCGGCCTGACCACGCCTCCGGTGGGGGTCTGCCTGTTCGTCTGCGCCAATATTGCCCGGCTGCCTCTGGCACCGGTCGTGCGCGCGATCCTGCCGTTTCTTCTGACCAACATCCTCGTGCTGCTGGCGGTTTCGTTCTTTCCGCCGCTGGCCACCTGGCTGCCATCCGTCCTGACCAACTGAGGAGGACCGACATGCAAACCCGAGTCTGCCGTCTTTACGGTGCCAATGACCTGCGCATCGAAACCGAGGAGGTCGCCGCGCCGGGGGCGGGAGAGGTGCTTGTCGCCGTCGCCGCGGGCGGGATCTGCGGTTCGGACATGCACTACCTGTCCGATGGTGGAATCGGCACCATCCGCGTCCGCGAACCGATCATCCTAGGCCACGAGGCCTCGGGCCGGGTGATGGCAGTGGGCGAGGGGGTGTCGCATCTGTCGCCGGGAGATCCGGTGGCGCTGAACCCCAGCCGCCCCTGCGGAGAGTGCGCGTACTGTGCCGAGGGCCTGCCCATGCATTGCCTGAACATGCGGTTCAACGGATCGGCCATCCGTCTGCCGCATGAACAGGGCCTGTTCCGCGACCGGATCGTGGTGGATGCCACCCAATGCATCCCCTTGCCGGAGGGGGCTGACCTGGGCGCCGTGGCCTGTGCCGAACCTCTGGCGGTCTGCCTGCATGCCGCGCAAATGGCCGGAGACATCGCAGGCAAGCGGGTGCTGGTCACCGGCGCTGGTCCCATTGGCGCGCTTTGCGTGGCCATCGCGGCGCGCGAGGGCGCAGCGGAGATCGTTGTCACCGATCTTCAGGACGCCACGCTGGAGGTCGCCCGCGCAATGGGCGCGACCCGTACGATCAACGTCGCCAGGGACCCCGATGCGATGGAGGCCTATGCCGCCGACAAGGGGCATTTTCACATCGTTTTCGAATGCTCCGCGGCCGCGCCTGCGATCCGCTCGGCCATCGCGACCCTGCGCCCGCGCGGTGCGCTCGTGCAGGTCGGCGTGGTCGGGGACACGCCTATGCCGATCAATGCATTGGTCGCCAAGGAAATCCGTGTTCAAGGCACCCACCGCTTCCACGAGGAGTTCGCTCAGGCTGTCGAGGCCATCACCTCTGGCAGCATCGACGTGGGCCCGATCATCACCGCGCGCTTTCCGCTGGAAGAGGCCGCACAGGCCTTTGCGGTCGCCGGCGACCGGACGAAATCAGTCAAGGTGCACCTGACATTCGAGCCTGCGTGATGCAGTGATTTCGCCGTGATGACCGGTTCGATCTGGCCCGTGCCCTGCTGACAGGGGGCGGGCTTGACCGCGCGACAGTGCCTCGGCACCGGGGCGCGATCCGGAGCAAAGTCCAGGGGGCGGGCCGCGGGCGGGATGGTGGCGGGTCTTGCGTTCCCCCTGCGCGACTGGCCTGAGATGGCAATAGACACCGAAACCTGATGAAAAAATAGGCATCTGCACGTCACAAGACACCTGTCAGAGCGGGGGTTATCAAGACCTGTTTCCGCGTCGAATCGCGGCTATGCTACCCATGTTTGATAAAGTCATTGCATGGAGCCAGCCCCGTGACGTCACAGAATGCCGCCAGCCCGTCGTCCCGCTCTGGCCCGGGTCTGCCTCGCCGTGCGATCATCGGTGCGGTCCTGGTTGCCGCGGCATTGGGCGGCGCCGCGGCGCTGGGAATCGCCGGCGCGGCGCTGAAACCCGCCAGCGAGGATTTCGTGTTTAGCCGGGGAACGGGCTTTGCCGCCGGCGAAGAGGCGCGCCTCAAAGCTAGGTTTTCGCAGCTGGCCGCCGATGACCGCATTGTCATACGGATCACCGGTCACAGTGGCACCCAGGGCGACGAGGCCGCCAACCTGAAACTCTCCGAGGAGCGGGCCGAGACCGCGCGGCAGGTGGCGCTGGACGCCGGTTTCCCGCCACGTCGTATCGATTGGGCCGGCGGCGTCGGCGGGGGTGATCCGTTGCCACGAGAGGACGGGACGGGCGATCGCGCCTACCAGTCCAGCCTCGCGCGGGTGACTCTGTCCTGGCAGGTGCGACCATGACCATGCACGACCGTGTTCTCCGTGCGGGCAGCCTGTCGGCGCGTACGCCGGTCCTGCCGATGATGCTGGTTCTGGTGACGGTGCTTGTGGCCGGACTGGTCTATCTGGCTTTCGTGCGCCTGCCACTGTGGTTTCCTGGCGCCCATGTCGTCATGGCCCTGGTTCTGGGGCTGGCGCTGTCGCTGGGGGCGCTGATGCTGTTGCCCGCTCGGATGCTGCATTCCGAGGCGGCGTTGCTGTCCCATGCCTTCAGCCAATTGCACGGTGCCCGGTCCGGACGCCATGCCACGGCGCTGGCCACCGTGATCGAAACCCATGACCGTGCCCGCCGCATCCGTCGCATCGTGCCCGGAACACAAGCGGACATCGCCGCGCTGCTGACCCGGACAGCAGACAGGTTCGATGCCCTGGCGCGCAGCCTGTTCTATGCACCCGGCGAACTGCCGCGGGTACAGGCGGTGCTGGCAAGGTCCGATCTGGTGGTCGAGGCGATCGAGACCCACGGCGCCCTGCGCGCCCGCACCGGTGGTGATGGCAAGGATGTCGAGACCAGCCGTGCGCACCTGCGCACCAGCATCCAGAGCCTGCACGACGCGCTGGACGGGTTGGAGGCGCGGGCGATCACATCTTTGCTTGAGAAGGTCGAAGTCGCCTCTTCGACCGCAGAGACCCTGCTGCGCCGCTGAGCGGCGCTGATTTTTCGGGGCCAGGTTCCCGACAACGACGAAGGACTTGTTATGAAGAAACTCTTTCGATCCTTTTGCACGGTGCTGGTTTTGTCCGTTCCAGGCCTGCCGGCGATGGCCGAGACCGGAGATCCGCTGGCCCAGGTCGTCACCAGCCCGGTGCGTGACTGTTCCGGCGGAACCACGCAGAAGATGCCGTTGATCGCCTGGGGGGCGGATGGTGTCGTCGTACATGCCAACGGAAATTCCCTCACCCCGCGCGGCGGGCTGCTGCAGGACGCGGGGTGGGAACTGACGCTGTCGGTCAAGGACAAGTTCGCAGGACAGGTCGAGGACTACCTTGCCTGCGAAACCCCGTTCCTGCGCGGCACGCTGGGCATGCTGATGGCCGCCGCCCCGGTGACGGAGGCCGATCCCAGGACCGAGCAGATCGTATTCTTCAAGCACAGCTGGTCGGCCGGTGACGGCATCGTCGCGGGCGAGGGCATCCGCCGCCCCGCCGATCTGGCGGGCAAGCGGATCGCGATCCAGGCCTATGGCCCGCACGTCGATTTCGTGGGGCGGGTGCTCTCGGACGCGGGGCTCAGCTTTGACGACGTGACCGTGGTCTGGGCCGAGGCGCTGACCGGCGATGGCGACACGCCGGCCAATCTCTTTGCCAATGGCAAGGCCGATGCGGCGGCGGTGATCCTGCCGGATGCGCGCTTTCTGACCTCCGGCGGGGCCGTGGGCACCGGGGCCGAAGGGTCGGTCAAGGGATCGACGATCCTGATTTCGACACTGGAGGCCACTTCGGTGGTGGCCGACTACATCGCGGTGCGGGCGGACTATTTCGATGCCCACCGCGACGAGGTCGCCCGGCTGGTCAACGCGCTGTTCCGGGGCGAGGAAGAAATGCGCGCCTTCATGGCCGAAGAGGGCCACCCTGACCGTACGCAGATGGCCCAGCTGATGGCTGACGAGTTCCTGGGCGGGCTGCCGCAGGAAGAGGGCGTGTTCCTCTGGATGGACGCGATCACCGACGGCTGGTCGGGCAACGCCCGGCATTTCGCCGACCCGGCGGACCTGCGCCGCTTCGACGTGCTCAGCCAGGAGGTGGCCACGGCGCTGCGCGGCGCGGGCATGATCGACTTTCCGCATGAACTGGCCACGGCGGAATGGGACTACACCGCGCTGACCGATGGGCTGAAGAACCTCGACGACCGCCAGGTCGCTGCCTTCAACCCGGAAAAGGCGGCCCAAGCCGTCAACCGCCTGCGCCGCACCGGCCAGCTGGACGCCAACACCAAGATCGACTTCCAGGTCTATTTCGAACCGGACACGCCGGATTTCCCCGCCGACCTCTACGCCGAGGATTTCGCCGAGATCCTGCGCCTGGCCTCGACCTATTCCGGTGCGATCATCACGGTCGAGGGTCATGCCGACCCGCTGCATTTCCTACGCCGGCAAAAGGACGGCGCGGCCAAATCGGAACTGCGCGGCATCCGCACCTCGACGCAGAACCTGTCGCTGCAACGGGCCATCGCCGTGGTCGATGCTCTGGAAACCTACGCCGAGGACAATGGCATCCGGCTGATCCGCGACCAGTTCATCGTTGACGGCGTCGGCATTTCGAACCCGGCGTTCAACCCGCCCACCACCGAGGCCGAGTGGCGGCAGAACATGCGCGTCGTATTCCGGGTGCTGACGGCCCAGGCCGAAGCCACCACCTTCGATCCGCTATGACACGGGGGATGGTGACATGAGCAAGGCAAAAACCCTTCTGGTGGCCGTGGCCGGTGTCGTGGCTGCAAGCGGCTTTTTCATCTACAACACGGTGTCGGAGCCCACCACCTACGCAGCCTCGAAGGACATGGGGACCGTGGACTGGGAGGCGCTGGCCGCCTGGCCGCCGCTGATCGAGGTGCCGGACGTGGAAACCGTGCCGGACCCGGACCGCATCTTTACCATGATCGTGCTGGACGATTCCGGTTCGATGGGGTCCGACTTGGAACAGGCCAAGGCCGCGGTGCTGCAGGCCGTGCGCATGATGGACACCAACGACAGGGTGGGGGTCCTGGCGCTGAACGCCGGGTTGGTCCTGCCCTTCGAAACGGTCGAGGATGCCGCAGACATCCTTCCGGGCAGGTTGTCTCCACTGCGCTCCACCGGCTCGACCCCGCTCGGGCCGGCCCTGTCAGCCGCCCGTGACCTGCTGTCCGAAGAGGCGGCGCGCTCGCGCTCTTTCGGCACTTATCGGATCATCGTCACAACGGATGGCGCGGCGGACGATCCCGACCTGCTGGTGCGCGAGGTGATCGAAACGGTGAACAAGACTCCGGTGCAGGTCGCCACCATCGGCATCGGCATCGGGCGGCGCCACGTCCTGAACGCCGAGGGCCACACCAGTTATGTCGCGGTGGACGATGTCGGCAAACTGGCCCAGGCGCTGCAGGCAGCGGTTGCCGAGAACGCCAGTTTCGATCCGATCACCGCCTTTGAGGGGGGCAACTAGGGCATGGGCCGCGCACTGCTGCAATGGGACGAATGGAGCCCGGGACTGGACACCGACGACATGACCCTGGCCGAGGTGCTGGCGACCATGCCCGCCGCCGAGGCCGAGGATGTGCCGGAGATCATTCGGAAGTACGAAAATCCCGAGAGCCCTGACGCGCTGCCCGGCGCCATCAGCCTTGCCCGGCATGACTGCATCCACGTCCTTTTGGGCCGGGGCCTGCATGTCCAGGACGAGGCCTTCATCATCGGGGCGACGATGGGCGCGGCCTCGGACATCACGGATGAGGCGGTCGACACCTTCATCCATGTGTCCACGACGCTTTACCCCAAGGTCTGGCAATTCAGCCCCGAGCACATCCCCAGCTATCGACTGGGGGTGGGCTATTCCATCGACAACCTGCCGAACCGGGATCTGCACCTTGTCCCGCTGGAGGAAGATCCCTGGCAGTCGATGACCGTGCGCGAGGTGCGCAGGCATTTCGGCATCGTCAAGGAAGAGCTGCGCGCCTATTTCCGCAAGGCCGAACTGCTGGTGCCGGGCACGCGTGCCTCGCGGCGGCTGGATACTTCGGCCCAAAGGCGCGACCAGTCCTTGAGCTACCGCGACAGCGATGACTGACGGTCAGGCCGGTTCCGCCTGCATCAACCGGCAATCCAGCCGGGGGAGAACATGCGGCCCGGCGGCCCGCGCCATCGCCCAGGCAAGGGCGAGGTTGCTGCCGAAGACCGGCAGGCCCAACTCCCGTTCCAGCGGTCCGATCACCTCCAGCGTGCGCAGGTTGGTGCAGGACAGGAATATTCCGTCAACGTCCCCGTGCCGGGCGACCTCACGCGCGGCGGCGACGACGCTGTTTCCCGAGATGCGTGCGACGTTGGCCTCGATCGCCTCGCCGAAATGCACGGCGCGGGTGACATTTGTCCCCCTGCCGGCCAGGGCATCGCAGACCGGCTGCGCCACGTCCGGGCGATAGGGCGATACCAGTCCCAGACGTTGGATACCCAGGTGACGGCAGGCGTCGCGCGCGGCGCTCAAGGGGTTGCATACGGCACCTGTCCGGCAGGCGCCGTTCACCAGTTCCGTCACGCGGTCGGTGCCGATCATCGTGGTGCCCGAGGTGCAGCCATATCCGACGGCGGCAAACTGCGCCGCGGGCGGCAAGAGCGCGGTCACGCGCGGCAGGTCCGCCTCCATCCGGCCCAGTGTTTCCGGCGTTGCCTCGGCCCCCGAGGGAATGCGCGTTACATGGAGGGCGACGTCCGCACCGGGAAAGATGCGGCGGAAATCACTTTCGATGGTCTCGTCCACATGCAGGACGATCAGACCCAGGCGGATTGTCTCGGGGGCGTCGAGGTCGAAGGGAAAGCCGGTCATATCCCGATCTCTGGCAGGTCGAAAGGCGCGCGTTCCGTCAACAGTTCCGGCCCGTCGGCGCGCAGCACGATATCCTCTTCGTGGACAAGGATCCGACCCGGCGCGATCTCGACAGTGGGTTCCAGCGTCAGAACCATGTTCTCGCGCAGGGGGGTGCGGTCCCGATCGGTGAAAGAGGGCCATTCGGTCAGCGTGATGCCCAGTCCGTGCCCCAGCCTGCCGCCGCCGGGCGTCGCGCCGCGTTCAGACAGGGCGCAGGTCAGCAGCCGGTGCGCATCCCGCGCGGTCATGCCGGGGCGCAGGCGGTTCAGGGCAACTTCTGTCGCCTCGTACAGCGCGTTTTGCGCGCGGCGGGTGTCGTCATCGGGGGGGCCGATGCTGAAATTCCGGTCGAAGTCGCAGAAATACCCGTTCTTCACCGCGCCCGTGTCCAGCATCAGAACGTCGCCGCGTTGGACCGGGACGGACAGGGGTGGCGAGATCACGTCGCCATAACCGCCCGGACCGGCACCGCCCGCGGTGTAGCTGACCCAATCGGCCCCGGCCTCCAACAGGGCGCCCTGGAAGCCGCGAAAGATCGCGTCAAGATTGCGCTCGGCGGCGACGATGGCGGGCACGGCGTCAAAGGCGCGCGCGGCGAGGGTGCAGGTCTCGCGGATGGCGGCGATTTCCAGCTCGGACTTGATCTCTCGGACGCGCTGCACCGTGTCCGTTGCGTCGGCAAAGGCGCGGGGGGCGAGCGCTGCGGTCAGGCGGCGGTAGTCGGCCAGCGGCATCCGCAGGCTGGTCTCCAATCCCATCGGCAGTCCGATCCGTCCCCTTTCCGGCACCAGCGCGGCCAGCGTGTCGGTCAAGAGGCCGATGCCGTCGTCCACCGGGTCAGGCGCGGGCCAGGTGCGGATCTCGCCCAGATGGCACTGGCCCATCAGGTGGGCGCCGATCTCCGGGATCACCGCGACGGGGTCTCCCTTGGCGGGCAGCACGATGAACCAGGGACGGGCCGGGCTTTCCCAGAAGCGGGTCAGGAAGCCCGTCAGGTAGAAGACATCCGCGGCGCCGGTCAGCAAGAGCGCATCCTCGCCCGCCTCGGCCATGCGGGCCTGCAGCGCGGTCCAGCGGCGGCGGTATTCACCCGCGCCGAAACCGGGGCGCCCGTCAGCCATCCTCGGGGCCTTCGCTGAGCACTGCAAGCACCCGTGACTCTGTCCCGATCCCCGGCAGCCCGGCAACCAGCGCGGCCAAGCCCGCCCCGCCCGACGTGGTGGTGGCCAGCCCGCGCCGGGCCAGCGTGGCGACACCATCCTGCGCCTCGGCTTCGGTGATGGTCGCAAATCCGTCCGCATCCCGCGACAGTCCGGCCAAGGCGATCATCGAAGGCGTCTTGCAGTCGAGGCGCCCCATGCAGGATACCGGCCCCTGTGCGGTCACGGCGCGGCCTGCGCGGATGCTGTCCCGCAGGGCAGGGGCGGCTTCCGGCTCCACGACGACGATCTGTGGGGCATCCCCCCAGGCGGCGCGAAAATGCGCAGCGAGGGCAGCGGCCATACCGCCGACGCCGGCCTGCAACAGGATATGCGAGGGCGGTTCGGGTACCTGATCCACGGCTTCGGCGGCCAGTTGCAGGTAGCCCTCCATGACCGCCAGCGGCGGATCGGTGTAGCCCTCCCAGGAACTGTCGGACAGCAGGGTCCATCCCTTGTCGGCGGCGGCCTGTTCGGCGGCGGCCATGCTGTCCTCGTAGGTGGCGCCCGCGCGCACCACCTCGGCGCCCTTGGCACGCAGCCGGTCGGCAAAGGCCCCTGGCACGGAGTCGGCCAGGTAGATCACCGCGCTGGCGCCAAAGACGGCGGCCCCGGTGGCCACCGACAGACCGTGGTTGCCGGCGCTGGCCGCGACATAGGTGCGGCCAGCGGCCGAGGGCGGATCGCCGCCCGCATCGCAGGCGTCTCGTGCGATGGCATAGGCGGCGCCAAGCGCCTTGAAACTGCCCAGGCCCATGCGCTCGCTCTCGTCCTTGATGTTCAACACGGCCACACCGCAGGCGGAGGCCAGTTCTGGCGCATCATGCAGCGGCGTGGGCGCATGTTTCGGGCAACGCGCCAGCAGGGCCGAGACGGGTGCCGGATCAGAGGCGGGCAGGGGCCAGTCCTGCAAAATCCCCTTGCCCCGGAACGGGTTTGGCTCGATCTCTGGCACGTCGCTGACCTCCGGCGCGGTTTCGCATTCCCGCCGAGCCTAGGCGCATTCCCCTGACCGCGCAATCGCGGTGGGACAGGCCGTCAGCCGCCGGGGGCCGGCTCCGAGAAATGGTCGGGAAAACGGGCACGCAGCACGTCAAGGCGGCTGATCGTGCCGGAAAGATGACTGCGCATCGCCTCTGTTGCCGCCTCTGCATCGCCGGTCTCGATCCCGGTTAGGATGCGTTTGTGGTGGTCCACGATGTCGGCCATCTTGCCCTCGGACGGAAGATCCAGCCTCTGGCAGCGTAGCAGGTGGCCCATCCGCCGGACCAGCATCTGCTGCAGGTTGGTCATGCCGACCCCGGCGAACAGCGTCCGGTGATAGGCGCGGTCCAGTTCGTAGAACATGCCCATCTGTTCGGTGTCGCCGACAAGGGTCTCCTGCATCCGCACGATGGCGCGGGCGCGGCCCTGGATCGTCGGCTGCGGGGCCAGGGCGAGGCGGCGCACCACCTCGGTTTCGACGGCAATGCGCAGGAATTGTGTTTCGTACAGTTGGTCGACGTCGATCCGGTTCACCACGGTGCCCGACTGAGGCATGATCCGCAGCAATCCGTCCTCTTCCAGCCGCTGCATCGCCTCGCGCACGGGGGTCAGGCTGACGCCGTATTCCTGCGCAAGCGCGTTCCGCGAGAGCGAGGTGCCGGGCGGGTAGTCCAGCGACACGATCTTGCGGCGCAACGCGTCATAGACCGTCCCCGCCGCCGAGGTCGGGGCGCTTTTTGCCGTGTCGCCAAAGCTTTGTTCAATCGAGGCCATCATCGGACCACTCCCTGCGCCCACCCTGCGAATGACGAGGATCTAGCAGGGCGGCGTTGGTATTCAATCAAGATTGACCGGTTGTATCAACTAATATATTAGTTTGGTCAGCTGCCGATATACCCGCGTGAGAAAGCGTGACGCGCAGCGAAGAACGGGAGGAATTTATGAAATTCGATATGCTCAAGACGCTGTCCAGGGCAGGGGTCGTGGCGGTCGCAGCCCTGGCCACGGCCAGCGCGGCCACTGCCGCGGACCGCGTGCTGAAGATCCAGACTTCGTCCAACGCCAGCCACGCCTCGCTGGCCTACCTGAACGAGGAATGGGTGCCCAAGCTGGAGACCATGACCGGTGGGTCGCTGACGGTCGAACTACTGCCGATCAACGCGGTTGTGCCGCGCCGCGAAACCCCCGAAGCCATCGGTGTCGGCATCCTTGACGGCGATCTGACCTCGATCAACTATTTCGCCGGTGTCGATCCCGCCTTTGCCCTGATGGGTGACTTGATCGCCGGGTACGACTCCGCCGACCAGATCCAGGCCTTTTGCGCGCAGGGCGGCGGCAAGGAAATGCTGCAAAAGCTCTATGACGAACATTTCCCGGGCGTCCATGTGGTCGGCTGCGGCGCCTATGCGCGCGAGGCCTTCGTCTCCAAGGTGCCGGTGCGCGGCGTGGCCGATCTTGAGGGTCTGAAGATCCGCTCGCCCGAGGGGCTGGCTGCCGACGTGTTCAAACGCGCAGGCGCCGCGCCGGTCTCGATGGCCGGGTCGGAAACCTACGGCGCGCTCGAAAAGGGCGTGATCGACGCGGCGGACAACTCTGCCTATGCCAACAACGATGCCAACGGCATGCATAAGATCGCCCAGTACCCGATCTACCCCGGCATCCACTCGACCCCGATCCTGCAATTCACCGTCTCCGAGCAGGTCTGGGAAGAGCTGACTGAGGCAGAGCAGGTCGCGCTCGAGACCTGGTATCTTGCGGCCTACAACGGTCTGCGCCAGCATTTCGACCGCCTCGACCGCCAGCTTGTCGCCCGCGACAAGGCCGAGGGTGAGATTACCGTCATCGACTGGCCGCAGGAAGAGCGCGACAAGTTCCGCAAGATCGCCCAGGAAGCCTGGGAAGACTTTGCCGCCGGGTCGGACCTGGCCAGGGAAGTCTACGACGCGCATGTCGCCTTCATGAAGGAGGCCGGCCTGCTCTGAGGCTCGCCGCAATTGACAGGGGCACGCCCGCCAGCCGCGGGCGTGCCATGCCGCGCCCAAGACACCGGACCAAGACACAATTTGACGCGCCACAAGACCGTCCCGCATCCCGGGGACGGCCGGGATAGGAACATCGAGCGATGACGCGCAACCTAGACGACGCCCTGGACCAGACCGAGATCGAGATCGGCGCCCAGGACCCGCTGCACGAAGAGGCGGACCTGCCGCGTTCGCAATACACGGTGGTCGAGCATACCAGCCACATCACCGGCATCGCCATTTCCACCTTCTACATGGTCGCGGCTCTTGCGACCCTCTGGGAGGTGTTTTCCCGTTATGTCCTGCACGCGCCCACCTACTGGGCCTTTGAAACGGTCATGACCATCGTCGCCGCCGCATGGATGTTGTCGGCCGGCTACGTCACCATGAAACAGCGCCATATCGCGATCACGGTGATCCACAACATGGCCAGCAAGGCGCAGCGCTGGTGGCTGGAACTTTTCGCGATGATCGTCGGTATCATCGCGCTCTACATGCTGCTCAGCGATGCCTCGATCCGGGCCTATGACAGCGTCGGACGGATCGAGAAATCGGGCTCTGCCTTCAACTCGCCCATGCCGATGATGATGAAGAGCCTGATGGTCATCGGCGGCTTCATGTACCTTGCCCAATTGATGATGAACCTGCATCGGCACCTGTCGAGCAAGCCCGCCAAGCTGGCGGTCAAGGTGGTTGGCGGGTATTTCATCCTCTATTTCATCTCGGCTTTCCTGGCGCATGTGCTGGACGTGCAGATCGCGGTGATGTTCTCGGACTTCATCACCGAGATCGGCAAGGCGATGGACCCGTCCAAGGCGCTGAAACTGCGCGAGATGGATCTGGGCACGATCTCGATCATCATGGTGGTGCTGCTTGTCGCGCTGATGATGACGGGCATGCCGCTGGGCATCGTGACGCTGTTTGTCTCGGTGGTCATGGCGATTGGCTTCTTCGGTCCGCGCGGCCTGTTCCTTGTGTCGTCCAACGCCGTGGGCCTGCTGGAACACTACAGCCTGGTTGCCGTTCCCTTCTTCGTTCTCATGGCCTCGATCCTGGAACGGGCGGGGATTGCCGAGGATTTGTTCGATGCCATGTCGATCTTTGCCGGCAACCTGCGCGGCGGTGTGGCGGTTCAAACCACGGTCGTTGCCGTGATCCTGGCCGCCATGTCCGGCGTCATGGGCGGCGAGATCGTGATGCTGGGCCTTGTGGCGCTGCCGCAGATGTTCCGCCTTGGCTATGATCGCAAGCTGTCCATCGGGCTGATCTGCGCCTCGGGCGCGCTGGCCACGCTGATCCCGCCGTCGATCATCATGATCGTCTACGGCCTGGCGGCAGAGGTCGGTATCGGTGATCTCTTCATGGCCGGAGCCATCCCGGGGATCATGCTGGCGGTCTTTTACGCGGGCTACGTCCTGCTGCGGGTGAACCTGAACCACAGCCTGGCCCCCACCGCCGCCGAAGTGGCCGAGATCACCGGATCGGAACAGAAGCTGTCCAGGGATCGCATGACGGCCGTGATCCTCTGCATCCTGCTGATCGCCTCCGTCATGGGGTCGATCTATGGCGGCATCGCTTCGGTGACGGAAGCCGCGGCCGTGGGCTGTATCGGGGCGCTGTTCATCGCTGCTGTGCGCCACAAGTTCCAGTGGGACGTGCTGTCGGCCGCGATGCTGGGCACGATGACCACGGTCGGCACCATCATCTGGCTGGTGCTGGGCGCGGTCAGCTTTGTCGGCATCTTCAATCTCGTCGGCGGCGGAGAGTTCATGCGCTCGCTCTTCCTTGACCTCGGGCTGTCGGCGCTGGGCACGGTGCTGGTGATGATGCTGATCCTGATGGTGCTGGGCACGTTCATGGAATGGATCGCCATCGTGCTGATCACTGTTCCCGTCTTTGCGCCGGTGATCATGACGCTGGCGCCCGACCTTGGCCTGACCGAGGATCAGGCCAAGATCTGGTTCGGCATCCTTTTCGTCATGAATATCCAGATCTATTTCCTGTCGCCGCCTTTCGGACCGGCCTGTTTCTGGCTGAAATCCGTGGCGCCCAAGGATGTGACCCTGCAGGAAATCTTTCTGGCGGTGCTGCCCTTCATCGGGTTGCAGGTCGTCGGCCTGCTGCTGGTGATGTTCTTCCCGCAGATCGCGCTTTTCCTGCCTGAATTCCTGAACTGAGGAGAGACCCAATGATCGGACGCGACAGTCACGAAGACATCAACGGTTACGGAATCTGGCCCTGGGTCTTCGGTCTTGCGCTTGCGGCGCTGATCGTCTTCCTGATGTTCCAGTACGCACAACCGATTTCCTGAGAAAGACCGGACAATGACCAAGAAACCCGAAGACCTCCGCTCTGCCCGCTGGTTCGCGCCGGATGACCTGCGTTCGATGGGGCACCGGTCACGCGCAATGCAGATGGGGCTGGACGGCGAAGACTGGGAAGGCAAGCCGGTCATCGCCATCATCAACACATGGTCCGACCTGTCGCCCTGCCACCACCACCTTCGCGACCGCGCCGAGTTCGTGAAGAAGGGCGTCTATCAAGCGGGTGGCATGCCGGTCGAAATGCCGGTACACAGCTTTTCGGAACAGTTCCTGAAGCCGACTTCGATGCTCTACAGGAACATGGGCGCGCTGGAGGTGGAGGAGACTCTGCGCGCCCACCCCATTGATGGCGTGGTCTTGCTTGGTGGCTGTGACAAGTCCACCCCGGCGCTGGTCATGGGGGCGGTCAGCATGGGGCTTCCCTTCATCTTCATGCCCGCAGGTGCCATGTTGCGCGGCAATTACGCCGGGCAGAAGCTGGGCTCTGGCACGGATGTCTGGAAGTACTGGGACGAACGTCGCGCAGGCACCATCGGCAAAGAGCAATGGATGGGCGTGCAGGGCGGTATCGCCCGCAGCTATGGCACATGCATGACCATGGGCACCGCCAGCACCATGATGTCGATTGCCGACGGCTGGGGCCTGACCCTGCCGGGCGCCTCGTCGATTCCGGCACCGGACGCGGGACACAAGCGCATGGCCGCCGCCTGTGGCCGCCGCGCCGTGGAAATGGTCTGGGAAGACCTGACACCGGACAAGATCATGACGCCGGAATCCACGCGCAACGCGGTCACCGTGGCGATGGCCACCGGCTGTTCGACCAATGCCATCATCCACCTGATCGCGATGGCGCGCCGCGCCGGGATCCCGTTGACGCTGGAAGACCTGGACGAGATTGGCCACGGCACGCCGGTGATCGCCAACATCCGTCCCTCGGGCAAGGAATACCTGATGGAGGATTTCTTTTATGCGGGCGGTCTGCCGGCCCTGATGAAGGAACTGGGGGGCAAGCTGGACCTGTCGGTCATGACCGTGAACGGCAAGACGATGGGCGAGAATATCGCCGAGGCGGTCAACTACAACGATGACGTGATCCGTCCGCTGTCCAACCCGGTCTACCACGAGGGATCGCTGGCGGTTCTGCGGGGCAACCTTGCCCCCGATGGCGCGGTCATCAAGCCGGCGGCGATGGACCCGAAGTTCCAGAAACATTCCGGACCCGCCATCGTTGCCGACAGCTATGCCCAGCTCAAGGAGATCATCAACGACGAGGATTACCCGATGACGCCGGACCATGTGATGGTCCTGCGCAACGCGGGGCCGCAGGGTGGACCGGGGATGCCGGAATGGGGCATGATCCCGATGCCCAAGGCGCTGCTGAAACAGGGACATCGCGACATGCTGCGGCTGTCGGATGCGCGCATGTCGGGCACCTCCTACGGGGCTTGTATCCTGCACGTCGCGCCCGAGGCCTTCGTCGGCGGGCCGCTGGCCCTGATCGAGACGGGCGACATCATCGAGATCGACGTGCCCAACCGGGTGCTGAACGTGCGTCTCACGGACGAGGAGCTGACCGCGCGCCGTGCCAACTGGACGGCGCCCGAGCCACGCTTTGAACGCGGCTATGGCTGGATGTTTTCGAAACATATCGAGCAGGCCGACAAGGGATGCGACTTCGACTTCCTGCGCTCCGAGTTCGGTGGACCGGTACCGGAACCGGAGATCAACTGACCTTTTCCCTTGCAATGGCCGCGGACCTGTTCCGGGGCTGTTGCCGACAGACGATCCCGGCGGGGGCCGGGACTCAGGAGCTTTGACATGACCGAATTGAGCCAGGCCCTGACGGGCGTCTCCGGAATTCTCGTCACCCCGTTCGACAGCGCCGGAGAGATCGCGCCGGACCTGCAAAAGCCGGTGGTGGATCGGGCGGTTGCCGCGGGCGTGCACGTCCTGACTGCCAATGGCAACACCGGCGAATTCTATGGTCTCACCGCGGACGAGGCCTGCGCGATGGTCGCGGCCGCCGGGGCTCATATCGCGGGGCGGGTGCCGATGGTTGCGGGTGTCGGCCGTGGCGTGCGCGACGCGGAGCGCCTGGCCGGGGCCTCGCACGCCGCTGGCGCCGCGGCCCTGATGATCCACCAGCCGCCCGATCCCTTCGTCGCGCCCCGCGGTCTTGTCGATTATGTCCTCGCGGTTCGAGAGGCGGGGCAGGGGTTGCCGATCATCCTCTACCTGCGCAACGATGCCATCGGCACCGATGCCATCGCCGCGCTCTGCAACGTCGAGGGCGTCGTCGGCGTCAAATGGGCCACGCCCAACCCGATGAAGCTGAAGGCCGCTATCGCCGCCTGTCCCGATCACATCATCTGGACCGGCGGCCTGGCCGAGGTCTGGGCGCCTGCCTTCTACGCCGTGGGCGCGCGCGGCTTTACCTCGGGCCTGATCAACGTCTGGCCGGAACGCTCCGTGGCGATCAACACCGCGCTGGAAGGCGGCGACTACGCCGAGGCGCGCCGCCTGATCGCGGAAATGCAGGTCTTCGAGGACATCCGTGCCGAGGACCAGGGCGGCGCCAACGTGCCTGGCGTCAAGGCGGCTTTGCAACTGATGGGCGAGGATTGCGGCAGCGCCCGCCCGCCCGCGGCCTGGCCCCTGACCGACAGTCAGATGACCCGCCTGCGCGCTTTCATGACAACCAACGGCCTGATCTGAGGACCAAATCCATGAGTGACACCCCGATGAACCCGGAAACCAAGTCCAAGCTGGAACAGGTTTCCGTCGCAACACTGGCCACCGCGCTTTACAAGCGGGGCCTGCGCCACCAGGTCATCCAGGACGTGCGCCCCCTTGGCCAGAAGGGCCGCAACATGGTCGGGCCCGCGTTTACCCTGCGCTACATGCCCGCCCGCGAGGACCGCAACCAGCTGGTCGAGTTCCGCAACCCCGACCATCCCCAGCGCAAGGCGATCGAGACCTGCCCGCCCGGGCACGTCATGGTCATGGACAGCCGCAAATCGGCCCAGGCCGCGAGCGCGGGCGACATCCTGATCACCCGGCTGATGGTGCGGGGCGGTGCCGGTGTCGTGACCGATGGTGGCTTTCGCGACGCCATGAACATCGCGAAACTGGACATGCCGGCTTATCATTCACGCCCTTCCAGCCCGACCAACCTGACCACAAACGAGGCCATCGACATCAACGTCCCCATCGGCTGCGGCGATGCGCCGGTCTTTCCCGGCGACATCGTGGTGGGCGACGATGACAGCGTCATCATCATCCCCGCGCATCTCGCGGACGAGATCGCGGACGAGGCCATCGAAATGACCGCTTACGAGGATTTCGCGCTCGAACAGGTCCAGAACGGGCAGACGATCATCGGCCTCTACCCGGCCACCCAGGAGGAAAACCTCGAGAAGTTCGCCGAGTGGCGCAAGGCGAACAACCGCTGATGCCCGCCGCGCCGGTCATCCGCCTTGACCCGCGCGACAATGTGGTTGTCGCGCGGATCGCGCTGGCTGCAGGCACCGAGATCCCGGAGGAAGGGGTGACCGCCCTGCAGGATGTGCCGGCGGGCCACAAGCTGGCCACGTCGCACATCGCCAAGGGCGCGCCGGTGCTGAAATATGCCACGGTGATCGGCTACGCCGGAGAGGACATCTCTCCCGGCACCTGGATGCACAGGCACAACGTGCTGGTGGACGAGATCCAGAAAGACTATCGCTTCGGCAAGGACTACATCGCGGCGGAACTGCTGCCCGAGGATCAGCGCGCAACCTTCCAGGGTTTCGAACGGGCGGATGGCCGGGTAGGCACGCGCAATTATATCGGTGTCTTCATCACGGTGAACTGTTCGGCCACGGTTGCGCGCAAGATCGCGGCCTATTTCGACGACGAACGGTTGGCCGAGTTCCCCAATGTCGACGGCGTCGCGCCCTTCATCCACAATCAGGGGTGCGGCATGGAGGCAACGGGTGAGCCGATGGACCTGCTGCACCGGACGCTAGCCGGGTACATCCGGCATCCGAACATGGCGGGCGCGGTGGTCTGTTCGCTGGGGTGCGAGCGCAACTCGCTGGAACGGTTCTTTGCGGATACCGCTCTGGAAACCGGGCTTATGCTGCGCACGGTCCGGATGCAGGACGTCGGCGGTACGGCGGCAGCCATCGAGGCGGGCAAGGCGGCGGTGCGCGAGATGCTGCCCGAGGCGAACAAGGCCATGCGCAGCCCGCAGCCCGCCGCGCATCTCAAGATCGGGCTGCAATGCGGTGGCTCGGACGGGTTTTCCGGCCTCAGCGCAAACCCGGCACTGGGCAGGGCGGTGGATATCCTGGCCCGTCACGGCGGTACCGCGATCCTGTCGGAGACGCCCGAACTCTACGGGATCGAACACACCCTGACGGCGCGGGCGCGGGACGAGGAGACGGGCCGCGCGCTTCTCGACCGGATCAAGTGGTGGCTGGACTATACAGACGGGAGGGATGTCCAGATGCAGGGGGGGGTCGGCCCCGGCAACCAGGCGGGTGGGTTGGCCAACGTGATCGAGAAATCGCTGGGCGGGGCCAAGAAGGGCGGCATGACCGGCATAGAGGCGGTCTATCGCTACGCCGAACCGGTCACGGTGCGCGGGCTGGTCTTCATGGACACGCCGGGGTACGACCCGGTGGCAGCCACCGGCCAGATCGCAGGCGGCGCCAACCTCGTCTGTTTCACCACCGGTCGGGGCAGTTGTTTCGGGTCCTTTCCGGCGCCGACGATCAAGCTGGCGACCAACACGCCGATGTTCTCGCGCATGTCGGGGGACATGGACATCAACTGCGGCGCCGTCATCGACGGCGAGACAACGCTGGACGCGATGGGAGAGGCGATCTTCGACAGGATCCTGGCCATCGCCTCTGGCGAGACATCGAAAAGCGAGGCGCTGGGTGTCGGCGCCGAGGAATTCGCTCCCTGGCCCATCGGGGTCACAGGTTAACGAAAGGACAGATCATGCTGGACAAAAGCAGCTTCACCCCCCACGGCCGTCATCTGATCGCGGGAGAGTGGGTCTCTGGAGAGACGACCTTCACCTCGGAGCCGGCGCATGGCCCGGCGCATGACTATTCCGTCGGCACGCCGGCGTTGGTCGACCGGGCCTGCGAGGCGGCCGAGGCGGCCTTCTGGTCCTACGGCTACACGAGCCGCGAAGAGCGCGCCGCCTTTCTCAATGCCATCGCCGACGAGATCGAGGCGCGCGGTGAGCAGATCACCGAGATCGGCACGCAGGAAACTGGCCTGCCCGAGGCCCGCCTGCAGGGCGAGCGCGGCCGCACCACCGGCCAGCTGCGCCTTTTCGCCAGCCACATCCTCGACGGTGCCTACCTGGATCGCCGCCACGACACGGCCTTGCCCGACCGCCAGCCGCTGCCGCGCCCGGACCTGAAGATGGTCCAGCGCCCGATCGGGCCGGTCGCGGTCTTCGGCGCCTCGAACTTTCCGCTGGCCTTTTCCACCGCCGGCGGCGACACGGCATCGGCGCTGGCCGCCGGCTGCCCGGTGGTGGTCAAGGGGCACTCGGCCCATCCCGGCACCGGCGAGATCGTCGCCGAGGCCATCCATGCGGCCATCAAGAAGACCGGCGTCCATCCCGGCACTTTCAGCCTGATCCAGGGCGGCAAGCGCGACGTGGGCCAGGCGCTGGTGCAGCACCCGCTGATCCGCGCCGTGGGCTTCACCGGCTCGCTCGGCGGCGGCCGGGCGCTGTTCGATCTCTGCGCGCAACGCCCCGAGCCGATCCCCTTTTTCGGCGAGCTGGGCAGCGTCAACCCGATGTTCCTGCTTCCGCAGGCGGTGAAGGCGCGCGGCGCGCAGATCGGCGAAGGCTGGGCCGCCTCGCTGACCATGGGGGCCGGGCAGTTCTGTACCAACCCCGGCATCGCCGTGGTCGAGATGGGGGAGGCCGGCGACGCCTTTGTCAGCGCCGCCGCCGAGGCGCTGAAGGGCGTCGCGACCCAATGCATGCTGACCGACGGTATCGCGGAGGCGTATAAGAACGGTAAACAGCGCTTCGACACGCGCAACCCGGTGCGCCCGGTGCTGACCACCGACAGCGACGGCCGCAATGCCTCGCCCAATCTCTACGAGACGGACGCCGAGCATTACCTGCAGGATCATGCGCTTGGCGAAGAGGTCTTTGGCCCGCTGGGTCTTGTGGTGCGGGTATCCGGCCCGGACGAGATGGAGCAACTGGCGCGCGGTTTCGAGGGCCAGCTGACGGCGACGCTGCACATGGACGAGGGCGACACGGGGCTTGCGCAACGCCTGATGCCTGTGCTGGAGCGCAAGGCCGGGCGGCTGCTGGTGAACGGCTTTCCGACCGGGGTCGAGGTGGCCGACGCGATGGTCCACGGCGGGCCGTACCCGGCCTCGACCAACTTCGGCGCGACCTCGGTGGGCACCCTGGCCATCCGCCGCTTCCTGCGCCCGGTCTGCTACCAGAACCTCCCCGACGCCCTGCTGCCCGGCGACCTGCGATAATTCAAACGCCCCGGGGCCCTGACCGATTGCCGGCAGGGCCCCGGGGGGTGCTCGAAAAGATGATCACGGCTATCCTGCGGCGGAAGAACGCCAAAGGAACCGAACATGACCGAAAGACCGATCGTCTACCACATCCCCGTCTGTCCCTTTTCCCAACGGCTGGAAATCCTGCTGGCCCTGAGGGGCACCCCGGATGCGGTCGAATTCCGGGTGGTCGACATCACGAAGCCCCGCGATCCCGAGCTGCTGCGCAAGACCCGTGGTACAACGGCCCTGCCGGTGCTGGAAACAGCCGAGGGGCGTATCCTCAAGGAAAGCCTCGTCATTCTGCGCTACCTCGACGAGGTATTGCCGGGCGGCCCATTGCGCCGGGCAGACCCGTTCGACCATGCAGTGGAATCCATGCTGATTGCCCTTGAAGGCCCTTTCACGACGGCGGGATATCTGTTCGTCCTGAACCAGGACAGGGATCAGCGGGAAGCGCATCGCGACAAGCTGTTGGGTCTTTACCGTGACATCGACGGTTTCCTGTCCGAGCACAGCCCCGAAGGGCCATTCCTTTTCGGGGAATTCGGCCTGGCCGAGGCGGTGTTCACGCCGATGTTCAAACGCTTCTGGTTTCTCGACTATTACGAGGATTTCTCGCTGCCCGAGGGGCCGGAATACGACCGTGTCCGGCGTTGGCGCAGCGCCTGCATGGCGCATCCCGGCACCGATCAGGTCTGCGAAGAGGAGATCGTCAAACTCTACTACGACTACGCGGTCGGGGCGGGCAACGGGGCGCTGGTCGACGGGCGGAGCGTGTCCAGTTTTGCCTTCGAACCGCATTGGCGCGACCGGCCGATGCCGCCGCGTGACAAATACGCGGGCAGCGCCTCGGACGCGGATTTGGGGCTGGTCTGACCGCTGGTCAGGCCCGCTCCGCTTCGTCCTCCAGCAGGCAGGCCACCTGACGCCCCTGTCGGTTCAGCAAGTCGGGCCGGGTGCGGGCGCAGGCATCGATGCGTTTCGGACAGCGCGACTGAAAGAGGCAGCCCTGCGGCAGGTCCGTCGGGCTGGGCAGGTCTCCGGTCAGGATCTGCGGTTGCTGTTTCACGCGGGGATCGGGTACCGGAACCGCGGAAAGCAGCGCCTGCGTGTAGGGGTGGCGCGGGTTCGCCACCAGATCGGCCGCCGGTGCCATTTCCATCATGCCGCCCATGTACATCACCAGGATATCGTCGGAGATGTGGCGCACCACGCCCAGGTCATGGGCGACAAAGATCAGCGTCAGCCCCATCTCCACCTGCAACTCCTTGAGAAGGTTGATGACCTGCGCCTGGATCGAGACGTCGAGCGCCGAGACAGGTTCGTCGCAAAGCAGGATCTGCGGGCGGGCGATCAGAGCGCGGGCGATGCCGATGCGCTGGCATTGTCCGCCCGAGAATTCATGCGGGAACCGGTTCATGTTACGTTCGGCGATGCCGACGCGGTCCAGCATCTCGATCACTTTCTGCCGCCTCTGTCGGCTGTTCAGCTCGGGGCAGAAGTAGACCAGCGGTTCGGCCACGATCTCGCGGATGGTCATGCGCGGGTTGAGCGAGGCCATGGGGTCCTGAAAGATCATTTGCATTCGCCGGCGCAGTCTTTGCAGATCGGCCCGGCGGGCATAGTCGATGGGTTGGCCGTCCAGCGAGACGGTGCCGCTGTCATGCGGGCCAAGCCCGGCGATGGCGCGGATCAGGGTGGACTTGCCGCAGCCGGATTCGCCGACGATGCCCAGCACCCGGCCCGGCATCAGATCAAAGCCGACGCCATTGACCGCCTGCAGGCGCCGAGGCGGCGACCAGGGAAATCGTTGGCCCTGGCGGACCGGGAAGGTCACGCGCATGTCGCTGACCGAGAGGATGGGATCGCTCATGTCAGTTCCTCCACCGGGCGGATGCAGGCGCGGCCCTCGCGGAATTCGGGCAGTCCGTCGTGGCAGGCGGGAATGGCATCGACGCAGCGTGGCGCAAAGGGGCAGGCCCGGGGGGCTGCGGTCTGGTTCGGCGGACTTCCGGGTATGGCCGAAAGCGTGACATCGCCTTCGGTGATCCGTGGCACGGCGCGCAGCAGACCCCGGGTATAGGGATGCCCGGGCGCGTCGAAGATCGCGGGGGTCGGCGCAGCCTCCATCACGCGGCCACCATAGAGCACCATCGTATCGTCACAGAACCCGGCGACGACACCAAGGTCGTGGGTGATCAGCAGCACGGAAGTGCCCATGTCGCGCTGGATCTCGTCCAGAAGGGCCATGATCTGCGCCTGCACGGTGACGTCCAGCGCCGTGGTCGGTTCATCGGCGAGGATCAGCCGGGGGCGACAGATCAGGGCCATCGCGATCACGATACGCTGGCGCATCCCGCCCGAGAATTCGTGCGGATAGGCGCGCAGTCGGTTCCTGGCGTCGGGGATGCGCACGGCATCCATGACCTCCAGCGCACGTTTGCGGGCCTCGGCCCGGCTGGCGCCCTCGTGCAGTTCCACAACCTCGCCGAGCTGGCGTTCGATGGTCATGTAGGGGTTGAGCGAGCTCATGGGGTCCTGGAAGATCAGCGCGATCTGCGCGGCCCGCAGGGCATTCATCTGTGCAGCGGGCAGGGTCAGCAGGTCACGTTCGTCGAAACGGATCTGCCCGTCGATCTCTGCGTTTTTTGCCAGCAGACCCATGATGGCGAGGGCGATCTGGCTCTTGCCAGAGCCGCTTTCGCCCACAAGCGCAAGTTTCTGACCCTCGGCCATGTCGAAACTGACATCGTTGACCGCGTGCACCAGACCGTCGCCGGTGCGAAAGCGGATCCGGAGGTTTTGTACCGAAAGCAGGGTCATCGGCGGTCCTTGGGGTCGAGGGCGTCGCGCAACCCGTCGCCGATGTAATACAGCGAGACCTGGGCGATCACGAAGAAGGCGGCGGGGAAGGCCAGTTGCCAGAGCGTGCCGAAGGTCATGGTCCGCGCGCCCTCTGAGATCAGCGCGCCCCAGCTTGTGTTCGGCTCCTGAATGCCGACACCCAGGAAGGAAACCAGGCTTTCGGCCATGATGACCTCGGGGATGACGATCGAGGTATAGATCACGATCACCCAGAGGATGTTCGGCGCCAGGTGCTTGAAGATGATGGCGAGGTCGGACATGCCCAGCATCCGCGCCGCATCGACGAATTCGCGGTGTTTCAGCATCATGACCTGCCCGCGCACGATCAAGAGGCCGGCGGTCCAGTTCACGATGATGATGACAATGATCATCTGCGTCAGTGAGCGACCAAAGAAAGCCTGCCAGACGACAAAGAAGATGATGTAGGGGATCGAGATCCAGATCGTGTAGAGCCCGGTGATAATCTGGTCGAGGCGCCCGCCGAAGTAGCCCGCCAGGGCCCCCAGCGTGGCCCCCAGCAGCACCGCCAGCGGACCGGCGACAAAGCCGACCATCAAGGAGGTGCGCGTGCCCTGGACGACGCGGGCATAAAGGTCGCGGCCCAGTTCGTCGACACCGAACCAGTGACCGTTTTCCAAGCTGGGGGCGCCTTCGGTCTTGATCCTGCCCAGGACGTTCCAGTCGATCTCCTCGAAGCTCCAGCGCGCAAGGTGATGCCCGAAGAGCGCGAAGAGTACCAGCGCCAGCAGCATGAATACGGAAAAGACCGCCAGCCGGTGTCCCAGGAAGCGGCGCCGGGCATCCGCCCAGAACGACCGCGAGACGATCATCTCTTCGGCGACGGTGTCGGCGAAGTCCTTGGAGTTGAGGTGTTTACGGGCGTCCGTCACAGGCTGCTCCGCACCTTGGGGTCGATCCAGGCATAAAGCAGGTCGAGCATGAGATTCAGGGCAAAGGTCAGAAGGCTGTAGAGGATCGCCAGCCCCAGAAGCATGGAGTAATCGCGGCTATAGGCGCCGTCGATGAAATCCTGCCCGATGCCGCCGGTGGAAAAGAAGACGTCGATGAAGACCGATCCGGTGATCATGTAGACAAAAACCGGGCCCATGTAGGTCAGCGTCGGCAAGAGCGCCGGTTTCAGCGCATGCCGCCAGATGATGACTCGTTCCGGCAGGCCCTTTGCGCGGGCGGTCTGGATAAAGGGCGCGTTCAGCACCTCCAGCATGGAACCGCGTGTCAGGCGGGCGACGCCCGCCATGTAGGATGTCCCCAGCGCGATGGCGGGCATGACGATGTATTCCCATTGCCCGCCGTTCCAGCCCCCCCCGGGCAACAGTCCCCAGGACAGGGTGAAGAGCAGCACGAGGATCGGGGCGAGAACGAAATTCGGAAAGATCTGGGAGAAGATGGCAAGCCCTGTCATCGTGTAGTCCCAGATGCTGTTGTGGCGCAGCGCGGCGATGATCCCCAGCGGGATGCCCAGCACCAACACGAAGACCGCCGACCAGAACCCGTAGGTCAGCGTGACCGGGAACCCCTGGGCGATCACGTCGTTCACCGTTCGATCCTTCTGGGCGAAACTGGGTCCGAAGTCGAAGTGGAAGACGATGTTCTTGATATAGGTCCAGAGCTGGACATAAAGCGGCTGATCCATGCCGTAGCGTTCCAGCACGTTCTGCATGACCGCAGGCGGCAGCGGCTTTTCAGAGGTGAACGGACCACCGGGCGCCAGCCGCATCAGGTAGAAGGAAAAGACGATCAGCACCATGAGCGTCGGGATCACCGTCAGCAATCGGCGCAGCGTGTAGTTGAACATGGGGGAACCGGATCCGGGGTTCGAGCAATGTGACCCCGTCCCGGGCCTGTCCCGGGGCCCCCGCGCCGGTGGAACCGTGCAGAGGCCCCGGATGCAGTCCGGGGCGGGGGATGCGGGAAAGCGACGCGGCGCTTACTCGGCGACCTTGTAGAGGTCCTTGGCGTACCAGTTCTGCTCGACATTGTTGACCGGCCAGCCCTTGATCTGGTCGCTCAGCATCATGTTGATCGAGGCGTGAAAGATCGGGATCACCGGCATTTCCTGGGACAGGATCTCTTCGACTTCGAAGTAGAGAGGACCGGCATCCTGCGAGGATTTGGCCTCTGCCATCAATTCGTCGACGCGGGCGTTGGAATACTTGCCGTCGTTGTAGCCCGACTGCGATGTCAGCAGATCGAGGAAGGTGGAGGCCTCGTTGTAGTCGCCGCACCATGCGCCGCGGGCAAGTTCGAAGTTCTGGTTGCCGCGGGTTTCCAGGAAGACTTTCCACTCCTGGTTCTCCAGCGTCACCTCGACACCCAGTTTCTGCTTCCACATCTGGCTGGCCACGATGCCGATCTGCTGGTGGCTTTCGGAGGTGTTGTAGAGATAGGTGAAGGACAACGTGTCGCCGTCCGGACCGTACCCCGCTTCTGCCAGCAATTCCTTGGCTTTCGCGTCGCGCTCTGCCTGGGTCATGTTGGCATAGTCGATCTCGGGCACCTCGAAACCGTCGGTGGCGCCGGGGGTGAAGTTATAGGCCGGGAATTGGCCGCCCTGCAGCACGCGGTCGACGATCACGTCACGGTCCAGCGCGTAGGACAGCGCCTGGCGGACGCGCACGTCCTGAAACGGCTCGGGGCCGTCCTTGAGATTGAAGGTCATGTAATAGTTGCACAGCCGCGGCACGGCATAGGCCTGGTCGGGGAACTCTTCCTTCAGGGCCGGATACTGGCCGGAGGGAATGTCCGTCTTGTCGACCTCTCCTGCGCGCCAGCGGGTCAGGCCCTGCGCTTCGTCGCCGATGACCAGCGTCACGACCCGTTCCAGCACGGTCTTGTCATTGTCCCAGTACATCTCGTTGCGCTCGCGCACCGACCGTTCCTTGGGGACATGTTCGGTCAGGACATAGGCGCCGTTCGAAACGATGTTCTCAGGGCGGGTCCATTCCTGGCCGTGTTCCTCGATCGCCCATTTCGGCGCCGGGAAGGTGGTGGCGTGCGTGACCATCTTGGCAAAATAGGGCAGCGGCTGGCTCAGCTGCACCACCAGCGTGTGGTCGTCGGGGGCCGAGACGCCGAGGTCGGTGATCGGCTTTTCGCCCGCGATGATCGCGGCGCCGTTCTGGATCGACATCAGTTCCATGTACCAGGCGTAGGGCGAGGCCAGTTCGGGATCCACCGCGCGCTGCCAGGCATAGACGAAATCGCCGGCGGTGACGGGTTTGCCATCCGACCACTTGGCATCGTCGCGCAGGGTGAAGGTATAGGTCATGTTGTCTTCGCTGACCGTGTGGCTGAGGGCGACGCCCGGCACGATCTCGCCGTCGGCGTTCTGGTTGTAGAGCCCTTCGAAGAGATCACGCACCACTTCGGAGCCGTTCACATCCTCGACCACCTGCGGGTCGAAAGAGGAGAATTCGTCGAGCACGCGGTAGGTGAAGGTCTGGTCGGCTGCCAGTTGGGTGCCCTCGGGGACGTCGGCGGCAAAACCGGCCGTCATCAGAGTGGTCGACAAAAGAAATGGAACAATCGCGGAACGATATTTCATGGTTCTCCCCAGGGTTGGATGTTCTCGCGGCAAAGCGTGCCCGAGTTGCAGGACCTTGCAAAGGCTTTTTCTGGCTGCCCGCAGGCCCGTCGGCCGGACAACCGTGGGGTGAAACGTGGTGGAAGGTCAAGGGGCGATCAGGCAGCGAGGTGGCGGTTTGATGCCACGGCCATGCCCACTCGTTGCTTCAGACGTGTCAGTCAGGGGCGCAGGCGATTGGAACATGCGGGAGACCGGCCCAGAAAGCAGCAACATCCGCCATTGCCTCGGCCTCTATGACAAGGGCGCGAGGGTGGGACCTGTCCCGCGCCAACCCGATGGCCAGATCCGGATCGCTGGCAAGAATGAAGAAGAGTATTTCATTTCCGTTCAGGATGTTGGCGGCTGGGGACGGGGGTTCCAGAAGGGTCTGTAGCTGCCTTTCCAAGGTGCCGGGAATGGGCCGGCTCGGACGGAACTGCCGGGTCGGGTGTCCCGGTTCGATGACAGCGACCAAAACCTCTTCCGCTGCGGCAAGGAGATAGGCCCAACGGTCCGGGATCACTGCGTCCGGCAAAGCCAGCCCAAGCTGCCGGCAAAGCGCATCGCTGGCAATGCCGGAGTGCGCGGGATCCGGGGGGCGCAGGGGCGGGGTGGACCTGCATTGCAACCTTTGGTCGCCGGGCAGCAACCGGGCCAAGGTCCGGGCCACGGCCTCCACCTCCGAGAATTTCAGAGGTTTGCCAGACAGGGCCTGCGCCTCTGCCGGGGCATTGTCCGGTAGCTCGACGATGCGCGACAACTGTCCAGACGCCGCCTCCAGCCGCAACAAGGGGATCCCGCCGTCGAGGATTGTCAGTTCGCGCGGCGCAATGCAGGCCGCGATGGCGTCGAGGACAAAGCCCTGCGCCTCTTCTGCCGAAGCGGCGGCCAGGGAATGGCTGTCGGCGCCTAGGGCCGCCGCCCGCGCCAGGATGGTTGCAATCGAGCGATGGTCGGTCATGTCATGCTTTCCGGATCGCCAAGTTGCCCCGCAGCAGCGCAAATCGCGGGCAGGTCGGCCCGGGGACCGAGCACCGCACAGATCACCTCACTCGGCTCTTGGGGCATTTGCAGGAACAATCGGCTGCCACGGGGGCCGCTCAGAAGGGCCATGCCGCTGACGGGCAGGTCCGCACGGAACAGGGCGCAGGCCGTTGCACAGAGATCGTCGAGGCGTTCCTGTCCCTGGTGGATGGCGCTGTCGAAAGTCAGGACGGTGCGCGCCGCGGTGTCGGCGAGCATCACCAGTTCGCAATGGGCGAAACCGGCACGGAACCGGGCAAGATCGTCACGGGTCATCGGGTAGCCTCTGCTGCCCCAGTCATGACCCGCGGCGGGTTAAGGTCGCCTTACCTCCGGACGTCTTCCGGTGATCAGGCGTGACGGTGTTCGGGCCTTGATCGGGCGCCCTGCGACTTGCTGCGCGTGATACGGCGGGGCACGATCCTCGGCTCGGTGCCGCTGCCGGCGGAAGGTGCCGCGGGCCGGGACCGGCTGGCCGGTGGCGTTGGGGCGGTGGCGCGCGGTGTCTCCACCGGGGCAGGCGGCTCCAATCCTTCGAGAGCATGGCACAGAAAACGGACCAGGGCGGCGGCGCCGGTTGCCTCCAGCACGTCGTCGTTGTCACGACCCGCCAGCGCGCCGGTCAGCGAGATCGGCAGCACGTCGCGGAACAGCGCCCCGGCCTCGGCCCGGACCCGTGCAAAGACCCGCGCCCGGTCCCGTTCTGCCTGCATCTTGTCGATGCGGGTGATCAGAAGCAGGCTCTTTGTCCAGAGTTGTGGCGGAACCTGCTCCCAGAGGGCCGCCTCGGACTGGCGCCAGGCCTGGTTGGCCGGCGTGCACCAGATCGCCAGGTCGACCTTGGGCAGGAAGGCATCCCAGAAATCCGGTGCCATGTTCGGATCCGAGGTCCCGGGCAGGTCGATCAGGTCGCAGGCTTGCAGGATATCCGCGTCCAATTGGGCCTGGATCATCCGGGTATCCTCGGGCGATACCGCGGACCAGTCATCGGCGGGCAGGGGCGTCGCGCTGCCGTCCTGGCCGATGCGTCGGGCACCGGGGGTGCCCAGTTGATACCAGACCGGCGGCAGCTGCGTGGCGGTGACCTGTACCGGAGAGCTGTCCTGACCCAGGAGCAGGTTGGCCAGGGTGCTCTTGCCCGCGCTGAATTCTCCCATCAGGGCGACGCGTGGCTTTCGGGCGCTCGGGTCGGTGGGACGATCGTCTGTCATGATGCGGACCTCTGCTGTTGGTTCTGGGGGGCTGGGGCGTGGGAGGCGCTGTCCTGGGCCAGGCCGGTCAGGATCTCGCGCTGGCCCTGGATGAACCCGCTCAGCGTCTTGCGCAGCTCTTGCGAGAAGGGCGCGGCACATTGGTGGTGCAGGGCTTCGACCACCGGCTTGGTTTCTTCGTGGATCAGGCGCGAAAAGTCGTCGGCAAAGGCGTGATAGCCGCGTTGACGCCGCCAGAACCGCGCCCACCAGCTGCCCCTAAGGTCCAGCGCGATGGTCTGGCCAAGGCTGATCGGTGCGGGGGCCGAGGGCAGTGGCGGCGGCTTGATCGCGGGCCCCTCGGTCTCCAGTGCGAAGGCCGTTCGGTAGAGTGCGCCGATGTCCTCGGCCGCCCCGGACAGGACCTCTGTTCCGGCCTTCCCGGCGCCCTGGACAAAGACCTTGTAGGCGCTGCGCAACAGCATCCGCAGGCCCGAGGGATCGTAGGTCCAGACCTCGCCTTCGCCATAATGTTCGAGGTGCTTGACCAGGGACGCGGTTGCCCGCCCGAGGAAGGCGCGGCGGGCATTGTCGGACCGGTTGGCAAAGGCCTCGTGCATCCGGGCAAGGTGGGCCTCCAGTGCCGCACAGGCGCGATCTTCGATCCGGTCGAGCTGGTGGGCGATGTCCGGCGGGGTCATTGTCAATTGCCGAGGCTCGAACGTATCGCACCCATTGCGGGACCCAATGGCCGTCTTGCCCGTTTGCAGGTTGTCCAGTGCCACATCCAGGGTCTGTTCCAGGCGTGCGCCCATCCCCTGTTCGACCCGCTGGGCAATGGCATCGCCAAGGGTGGGCAGGCCGGAAAGCTGCCAGATAATCTCCTGCGCGGGCAGGTGGGCCAGTTTGCTGTTGACATGTGCTTCGGCCCAGCTGACCAGCGTCGCGGCACTGTCGGTGCCCAGGTCGTCCAGGCGGCCCGCCACGGCGTGATGGCCCCAGTAGCCAGAACCGAAGATGATCTCGGCCTCCTGCGGACCATCGAAGCGGCGCAGGGTGGCAAGGATGCTGGCGCGGATCTCGGGTACGGCGGTCACGGGGTCCGCCAGTTCGTCGATACGGTTCACGAAGATGATGACGTCGCGCGATTTCACGTTCGAGATCAGCCGGATCAGGCCAAGATCCACCGAGGACAGGGCCTGTTGCGCGGACAGAACCATCACGCAAAGCCGGCTGCCGCGCAGCGCGTTGATGGTAATCTGTTCGCGGATCAAGAAGGTGTCGTTGACGCCCGGCGTGTCACGGATGCACAAGCCAAGAGGCAGGTCCGGTCCTGCGAACCAGAGATCCGCCGACTTGGTGATATCGGCGAACCGGCCCTGGTCGGGGCTGCCGTCCGCCTCTTCCCAGAAATCGTCGCCCAGGCAGACGTAGCGCTGGATCAACTCCTGGTCGAAAGTGTCGTAGTCATGGGTCTGCCCAAGCAGCATCTGGAACTTGCGCCCCAGCCTTGCCTTGGATTTCTCGCGCATCTCGTCCAGTTGCGCGCGGACCTTTTCCAGTTCCGTGTCCGCCCCGGCCCGCGCGGCGATTTCGCCGACCCGGCCCCCCTGGCGGATCAGGTGGTCCCATTCCTCGTTGGTAAAAAACCGAAAGGCAGCGCGGCGATCCTGCGGTTTCAGTTGCGGCGACATGTGCAGCGACGTCACGACGGAGGTCCAGGGATTCACGTCCGCGGGCAAGAGGTCCGGCCAGCCGGTGAGCGCGTTGACCAGAGTGGTCTTGCCCGCCTTGACCTGCCCGATGAAGGTCACCGAAGGTTCGAAGGCACGGATCTGGCGGCGGTGCTCGCGAGCCTGGTGGGCGATGCTCTCCTCGCTGCCTTGCGCCATTTCGGCAAAACGCATGTCGAGATCGGCCAGCCGTTCCGCAAGGGCGGAAAAGCCGTCGAAGGCCTTGGGGGGCGTTGCGATCGGATCCGTCGAAACCTGTGTCATACGTCTTGTCTCACCTGGATATCCTCTTGCGGCATCTTCGGAGGCCGTCAGGCGGCCATGTGCTGCTCGACATCCTGCCGAACCTGCAGCAACAACTGCGCCGCATCGGCCAATTGCTCGGTCCCGCCCTCGATCCGCAGCAGCAGAGCCAGGTCCTGAGCCTCGTCGAACCGGGCCACCAGGTCGGGCAGATGTTCCTGCAGGCTTTCGGCCCCGGCGGCTTTTTCGGCCAGGTTGGCGAATGCCTCGTCGAAGGCGCCAAACAGGGTGTCGTCGTCGCAACCGCCCCCAAGGGTCGCGGCGAGGCCGTCTGCAGCGTCGCGCACCGCGTGAAAGACGCGGGCAAGGTCGCGCGCGGCCTCGGGCGGCAGCGTGGCGGGATGCGGGATGACCTCTGCGGTCCGCGCCTGCTCTTCGGAGCGGGCACGCTGCGCGGGCGTGCCATAGCGGTGCAGCAGCATCTGGGCGGCGTGAATGTCTTGCAGGCTGGCGTCCTCGATCACCTGGTCCAGATGGGCGACCAGCGGGGCCAGTCCCCTTGCGGCGACGGGGTTTACGTGGAACTGTCCGTCAAACCCCGCGCCGGGCGACTTGGAAGGACGGTCGCCGGTCTGGACCAGCAGCGCGTGGTTGTGCAGGCGATCCGGCGCCGCCTGCCAGAGGTCGCGTTCGAAATCGTTCCAATCGCGGGAACACCAGAGCGCAAGGTCGACGCGCGAAGCTGCCCAGGACAGGCCGGCGCGCAGGTCCGAGGCGCTGGTATCGGTGACGAGCAACAATAGCTGACGGCCCGACAGGGCAGGTTCGGGCGTTGTGATCTGCAGGAAGACAGGGCCCTGAGCAAGCAGGTCCGGCGTTGGCAGGCCCTCGCCCCCGATCCTGCTGCCGTCAGGCAGCATGGCACTGGTCCGGGCTGCGGAACCTTGCGACAGCTCGAGCGTTGGCAGCGGCTGCTCCACGAGGTCGGGTGGCAGTCCGCCAAGCGCTGCCAGGACGGCCCGTTTCCCGGCGCCGGGCAAGCCCAGCAGGCCGATGCGCACCGGCGCCGCCAGCTTTCGGACCAGCGCGGCGCAACTAGCCTGCGCCTTGGCGGAAAGGCGCGCGTCAGCGCAGAGTGCCTGCAGTCCGGCAACTGTGTCCGCATGATCGGAGGGCAGGGGAGTCACGATCCGGCCCTCCGTTTGACGGGGATCAGGCCGGTCAATCCGGCGATCCCGAGGCGTGGCAGGCGCGCGGCCAATTGTCCGGTGTGGCGCGCTTGTCGGCGGGCGGTTGCGCTGTCAGGAGCGGGGGTCATACGGATCACCACCAAAGAGACATTGTCCTGATGGGCGACCTGTTTGTCCCGGACCGCCGCCAGCAGGGCGCGGGTCAAGGCGGAGCTGCCCGCCTGTGGGCGCCCTCGCAGGACTCGCGCGATCTCGGTCGGATCGAGCACGTTCAACCCGTCACTGGCCAACAGGACGATATCCCCGGGTTCCAGCGCCAAGGCTTCTGCCGGGCAATCGACCAAGGGCACGCTCTGACCAGTGACAGCGGAGGTGAGGCAATGGCGTTGCGGATGCTCGCGGGCGGCCTCGGGCGCAATCGCGCCGCGTGCCGCCATGAGATCCAGTTGTGCCCCCATCGAATGCAATACGTTCAGCCGCCGCAACGCGCCGTCTCTAAACAGGTACAGCGGGCTGTCCCCGACGGACAGCCAGCGCAGCCGGCCGTCGTCCACGCGCAGCGCCACCAGCGTCCCGCCGGTGTCGGCACTGATGCAATCTGCGTCGATATGCTGTTTCAGGCGGGCATTGGCGCTGTCCAGCGCGGCGTGAAAACCGGGGTCGCCGCCGTCGGGTGCACGGGCCGCCGCCAGGTACATCTCGGCGAACATCTCGCTCACCAGGATGCGACTGGCGAGGTCGCCGTCATCATGACCACCCATGCCGTCCGACAATACGGCCAGTCCGGGCAAGCCGCCCTCTGGGAACTGTGCGATCAGCGCATCCTCTTGTCGGCTGCGGCGCCCCAGGTGCTGGCCCGAGGCCACGTCGGTGGCCAGCTCATCCATTGTCCTGCGCCCCGCTGTCGGGAGCGGTCCATGACATGCCGTCACTGCAGAAGGCCACGAAGCGCAGCACGGTTTTGCCGATGCGGATCGTGTCGCCATCATGCAGTTCCTCGGTGCTGAGCAGGGGCTTGTCGTTGAGGCGCACGATATTGGCCTTGCCGCCGTGGCCGATATAGCTGCGGTTGTCGTCCTCGTCGTAGGCGATGGCCACATGGCGGTCGCGAGAAATGGCGGTATCACCAAAATCCAGCGTCACGGTCTGATCCGGGTCGCGTCCCAATGTCGACAGGCCAGCGGTCAGCGTGAAACTGGCACCGCGGCCCGGTCCGTCGACCACGACGATCCAGCCGATCGGGAAGAAGGGTTCGGCGCTGGGCGCGCTTGCGGCGGGTGCGGCCAGCGGATCCGGGCCGGCGGGGTCGGAATGAAACCCCAGCAGTCGTGTCTTGACCCGCTGTGAACCGGGCCTGGGCGCCTCGGAAGGATCCGACCCCATTTCGGAGGCGCTGCGCGCCAGCGCCGAGGGTGCCGGGCTGGCGGGTGACGGCGCAGCGGAGTCTTCGGGGCTGTCCGGGTCCAGGTCCCAGATCCTTGGGCTGGGAAGGGCGTCTGCCTCTGGATCGAGAGATGGCAGATCCACCGGATCCGGCGCCGCCGGCGCGGCCCATTCCTGCCGCGGCGACGGTTGCGGCCGTTCCGGGCGGGGCACATGGTTGCGCGCGGCGCGGGCGCTGTCGATGTCGCAGTTTCGCAGGTCTTGTCCTCCCTCGAAGCGCTCGGCAAGATCGTCCCAGGGATCGCGCGCGGGCGCCTCTTGCAAAGGCGCGTCCAGCGCCGGGTCGGAAACCGGGCGTCTCCGCGCGATCAGGTTCTTGATACCCTGCATGTCCTTCACCCTTTCCTCAAAGGTTTGTTTCCAGCGTCCGCCGCTGGCCACGGCCCGACCACGGCAAAAGCGCGCTCAGCAGGAAACGGCGGCGGCGCGGTGGTGGCGGGGCTTGCTCTGCGTTTGCGGTTTCTTCTGTCGGCTGCTCCGGTGCGGCTTCGCGGACCCAGTCGGCGGGATCCTCGTTCAGGATCGCCCAGTATTCGCGCTCGGCGGCGCGTTTCGCCTCTTCGGGATCGGGACGGGGCGCGCGCTTGACGGGCGCGATGCGCTCGACATCGTCTTCCGCGATGGCGGCGCGGTTGATGGCCACCATCTCGGCGATCTTGGTCTCGATCTCCGGGTCAACGGGGACGGTGTCCGGGGCCGCCCCGACCGTCTGCGTCACGGTGGACGGCGCCAACAGCGACGGGCGCCGCCCCGCCAGCACATCCAGCCATTCGTCGGCGCTTTGCAGCCGGTCCTTGGAAAACAGGTTCAGACAGCGGTCTATGGCAGCCAGAAGGCGCGGGTCGTGCTGCGGGAACCTGCCCGACAGAGGACGGAAGGGATCTGGCCGCTGTTCGGCGACCGCTGCCAGTCGCAGGCTGCTGTTCGGCGGCGGGCTGCCCTCGATCAGGTGCACGAAGGTAGCGGCCAGGGCATAGAGATCGCTTGACCGCGATTGCGCGCTGCCGGTGATGTAGAATTCCTGCGGGGAATAGCCGTCCTTGACGGTGTGGACCCGCGACAGCACGCGGCTGGCCTGTGTCGCGCTTTGCCGTGCGGCGCCGAAATCGATCAGGACCGGCGTGCCCATCGTGTCCAGCAGAATGTTGTCCGGGGAAATGTCGCGATGGAGAATGCCGTTACGGTGCACATAGCTCAGCGCCTGCAACAGCAGGACTGCCAGTTCGCGCACCGCCTCGGGCGTCAGCGCGTCGGGATGCTGGTCCAGCAGGTCGAAGAGATCGGTGCCCTCGACGAAATCCAGCGCCATGTAAGCGGTGCCGTTGGCCTCGAAGATCTGGTGCACGCCGACGATGTTGGGGTGTTGCAGTTGCGCCAGCGCGCGCGCCTCTTTCTGGAACAGCTCGACCGCGCGGGTAAAGTCCATGTCGTAGCTTCTAGACCGCAGGCGAACGTCCTCGCCGCGGCGGCAGCAGATGGCGTTGGGGAAGCATTCCTTGATGACGACCCGGCGTCCAAGGCTGTCGCGGGCAAGGTAGGTGATGCCGAAGCCGCCCGAATTCAGGTAGGTTTCGACCGTGTATTGCCCGTTGCACAGGGTCGTGCCCGGCGGCAGCCCGTCACCAAGGGTCTCGGCGGGTTCGGAAACCGGAATCTGCGACTGGTATGTCATACCTCGATACTCCTGTTCGAACGGGACAGGCTGCGGGCGGGGCCGGGTGCGGTGCAGAGTGCGTTCAGATCCGAAATCACCAGTCGTTGCGGGCCGGGCGGTGTCTGAATTTGGACGAAAATGCGTCGCTTGGATCGAAGGAAATTCAATTTTTATGGGTAATCGCGGCACTTCGCCGGGGCGGCGTTTCGTCCGGAACCGATCCCGTGGGGCCGTGATCCGACGTTACGCGGTCTTGCCAAGATCCGCGATCTGGCGAAAGGTGGCGCGGAAATGAGCACATCCAGCGATCAAGACCCCGATACCGCTTTTGACCCGTCCAGCGATGGCGCCAAGATGGGGTTTGCCGACGCCATGTCCTATGGCGATTACCTGCATATTGACAGCCTGCTGGACCAGCAGCATTGCCTCAGCGGCGCGCATGACGAGTTGCTGTTCATCATCCAGCACCAGACATCTGAACTCTGGATGAAGCTGGCGATCCATGAACTGGGCGCGGCGCGGGATGCCTTGCTGACGGGCGACACGCCCAAGATGTTCAAGATGCTGGCGCGAGTCAGTCGGATCTTCGAGCAGTTGAACAACCAGTGGGACGTGCTGCGCACGATGACGCCGGCCGATTATACCCGGTTCCGCGAGGCGCTGGGCCCGTCTTCGGGGTTCCAGTCCTATCAGTACCGGATGATCGAATACATCCTGGGCAACCGGAACACCCACATGATGAAGCCGCATGAACACCTTCCGCAGGTCCGTGCCGCGCTGGAGACGGAACTGGCCCGGCCAAGCTTTTACGACGAGGTTGTCGCGCTGCTCTTTCGCACTGTCGACGGGGACGAAGGCGCCATGCCGGCACCGCAACTCGACAGTCCCCATGCCGCACGCGACGAGATACAGGCGCGCTGGAAGATCGTGTACGAGGATATCGACCGCTACTGGACGCTTTATGAGCTGGCGGAAAAGCTGGTCGATCTCGAGGATTACTTCCGCCGCTGGCGGTTCAACCATGTCACTACGGTGGAGCGGGTGATCGGGTTCAAGCGCGGCACCGGGGGCACCTCTGGCGTGGCCTACCTGCGCCGGATGCTGAGCGTCGAGCTGTTCCCGGAACTCTGGCACCTGAGAGGAGAGCTATGACAACTTTGCCGCGCAAGGACCTGTTCGACCTGCCCGAGGGCGTGATCTATCTCGACGGCAACTCGCTTGGGCCGCTGCCGAAAGGAGCGACCGAGCGCGTGCAGGAGGTCATGACCCGCGAATGGGGGCAAGAGCTGATCCGCGCCTGGAACACCGCCGAGTGGATGGCGCTGCCGGCGAAGGTCGGCGACAGGATCGGCGGGTTGATCGGCGCGCCGGCCGGATCCGTGGCCACCGGCGACACGTTGTCTATCAAGGTCTACCAGGCCCTGGCCGCGGCGTTGAAGATGAACCCGGACCGACGGGTGATCCTGTCGGACGCGGGCAACTTTCCAAGCGATCTCTACATGGCGCAGGGCCTGATCGGTACGATCGACAAGGGCTATGAACTGCGCACGCCCGCGCCCGAGGACGTGGCCGAGGCGATCACCGACGACGTGGCGGTGGTCCTGCTGACCCAGGTCGACTACCGCTCTGGCCGGATGCACGACATGAAGGCGATCACGGAGCGCGCCCATGCGGTAGGTGCCGTGATGATCTGGGACCTGGCCCATAGCGCCGGGGCGGTGCCGGTGGACGTGACCGCCTGCAATGCCGAATTCGCCGTGGGCTGCAGCTACAAGTACCTCAACGGCGGGCCGGGGGCGCCGGCCTTCATCTATGCCCGCCCCGACATCGTCGAGAGCGTCGAGCCGGCGTTGTCAGGGTGGCTTGGCCACGCGGCGCCATTCGCGATGGAACCGGGCTATCGCCCGGCCATGTCCACCGAACGCTTGCGCGTGGGCACTCCGCCGATCCTGCAATTGGCGGTGCTGGACGCGGCGCTGGATGCCTGGGACGGGGTCGAGATGGGAGAGTTGCGCGCGGCCTCTGTCGCGCTTTGCGAGAGATTCATCGCCGAAGTCGAGGCGCGCTGTCCGATGCTGATGCTCGCCTCGCCGCGCGAGGCCGGGCAGCGCGGCAGCCAGGTGTCCTTTGCCTTCGAACATGGCTACGCGGCAATGCAGGCGCTGATCGACCGGGGCGTCATCGGCGACTTTCGCGCACCCGACATCATGCGCTTCGGCTTTACCCCGCTCTACATCGACGAAGGCGACGTGGTGGCCGCGGTCGACGTGATGGAAGATGTGCTGGGCAACGAAATCTGGCGCGATCCGAAATACCAGGTCAAGTCCCGCGTGACCTGAGACGCTCTGGCTGCGACGGTCCGCGCAAGCGGCATAAGATAGCTACGCCCCAAAGGATCAGACGTCGCGCATCGCCCCGCCGGACAGGTCGGTGATCTCTTGCGCGGCATCGGCCACGCGGCGGCCCAGATCGGCGATGCGTTCCCCGTCGAAGCGCGCGGTGGGACCCGAGACGGAAATCCCCGCGCAGGGCTCTCCTTGGTCGTTCAGGATGGCGGCCCCGATACAGGACATGCCGGCGTGCCGTTCCTCGCGGTCATGCGACCAGCCCCGCGCGGCGATGTTGTGCAGGTCGACGGTCAGCCCCGACAGAGTGACATGGGTGCTGGCGGTAAAGGGCGTCAGGTCCATGTCCTCGATCAACCGCTGCTGTGCCTGTGGGCGCAACGCAGCCAGTATCGCTTTGCCGATGCCAGAGGCATGCATGGCCGTCCGTGTGCCGGGCGGAAAGAAGGCCCGGATCGGGTTGGGGGTCTCGACCTGGCCGACAAAGACCACCTCGCGCCCGTCGGGAACCGCCAGGTTCGCGGTCTCTCCGGTTTCCTGCATCAGGCGGCGCATGACGGGGCGGCCGACCTCGACCACGCTGTTGCGTTTCAGAAAGGCGGTGCCGGTGCGCCAGGCCTCTATCCCCACGGCCCATTCCTGGCGTTCCTCGTCGAAGGTCACGAAACGGTGGTTTTCCAGCGTCGTCAGGATGCGATGGGTGGTGGCGGTGGGAATGTCGATCTCGCGCGAGAGGTCGGACAGCGTCGTGCCTTCATCCCTTGCCAAGGCGGTCAGCACGCCAAGCGCGCGGTCCAGCGCCTGCAGCGTTCCGGCAGAGCTTTCCTTGAAAGCTGACTTGGGACGGCCGCGCGGGCGTTTTGGGCTGTTCATGTGCGTGTGCCTTTCGAAAAAGTTTTTCGATGCATTTGCGAGGGTGAAAAATGAAAAACGTATTGTTGTTCATTTTCATGTGTTTGTTGCCATCAAAACAGAAGTGAAAAAGCTTTTCAAGAAAATTGCACGACTCGAGGGGTTGGCGGATATTGGGTGGCAAGAAGGAGACCTCGCCATGACCGACCAGAACCCGGTTTTCATCCCCGGCCCGACCAACATGCCCGACCGCCTGCGTCGCGCGATCCAGATCCAGACCCGCGACCACCGCGCGCCGGATTTCGTCGACACCTTTGCCCCGGTGCTGGAAGACACGAAGAAGGTCTTTGGGTCGACAGAGGGCAAGATCATCACCTTTCCGGCCAGCGGCACGGGCGGCTGGGAAGCGGCGGTCACCAACACGCTGAGCCCCGGCGACAAGATCCTGGTCGGTCGCTATGGCGTCTTTTCGAACAAGTGGATCGACCTCTGCCAGCGCCACGGACTTGACGTTCAGATCGTCGAGACCCCTTGGGGCGAAGGTGTTCCCGCCGGAAAATTCGCCGAGATCCTGACCGCTGACAAGGCGCATGAGATCAAGGCCGTCCTGACCACGCACAACGAGACCGCGACAGGCGTCCGTTCGGACATTGCCGCCGTTCGCCGCGCGCTGGACGGGGCCGATCATCCGGCCATGCTCTTTGTCGATTGTGTCAGCTCGCTGGCCTCGATGCCCTTCGAGTTTGATGCCTGGGGTGTGGATATCGCTGTCAGCGGCTCGCAAAAGGGCTTCATGCTGCCGACCGGCATGGCGATCCTCTGCGTTTCGCCCAAGGCGCTGGCGGCGATCGAAACCGCCGGTCTGTCGCGCACATTTTTCGACTTCCGCGACATGATGAAGGCCAATGCGACAGGAGGCTTCCCTTACACGCCGCCGCTGCAGTTGATTTATGGCCTGCGCGAAAGCCTGGACATGCTCTTTGAAGAAGGGCTGGAGAACGTCTATGCGCGCCATTTCCGCCTGGCCGAGGGCGTGCGCCGCGCGGTCGATGCCTGGGGCCTGAAGCTGGTCGCCAAGTCGCCGGACCTGTATTCTGACACTGTCAGCGCGGTCTATGTCCCCGAGGGGTTCGACAGCAATGCGCTGACGGATCACGCCTACCGCGCCTACAAGGTGTCCTTTGGCGTGGGCCTGGGGCAGCTGGACGGCAAGGCCTTTCGCATCGGGCACCTGGGCAGCCTGACCGATGTCATGGTCCTGTCAGGTCTTGCCACGATCGAGATGGCGATGGCTGATCTGAACTACCCGATCACCCTGGGCAGCGGTGTCGCTGCGGCACAGGAATATTATCGGACCAGCCGCGTTGCGGCGCTGAAATCCGCAGCCTGAGGAGGCAAAGATGCTTGACGCGATGACCCTGGCCGAGGCGCTGACCATCGAGGACATGCGCGCCGCGCATGAGCGCATCCGGCCGCATATCAACCGCACGCCGGTTCTGCAGTCTCAGTACCTGAACGATCTGACCGGCGCAGAGCTGTTCTTCAAATGCGAGAACTTCCAGGAAGCGGGTGCCTTCAAGGTGCGGGGCGCCTGCAACGCGGTCTTCGGTCTCTCGGACGAGGCAGCGGAGCGCGGCGTCTGCACCCACAGTTCGGGCAACCACGCCTTGTCCCTCAGCTATGCCGCGGGTCGGCGGGGCATCCCCTGTAACGTGGTCATGCCGCGTACTGCGCCGCAGGCCAAGAAGGACGCGGTGCGCCGCTATGGCGGGATCATCACCGAGTGTGAGCCTTCGACGACCTCTCGCGAACAGGTTTTTGCACAGGTGCAGGAACGGACAGGTGGCGAATTTGTCCATCCCTACAACGACCCGCGCGTGATCTGTGGCCAGGCGACCTGTTCGGCCGAGATGCTGGAGCAGGTGGACGGGTTGGACGCGGTCGTGGCACCCATCGGCGGCGGCGGCATGATCTCTGGTACCTGTCTGACCCTGTCGAACCTGGCGCCAGAGGTGAAGATCTACGCCGCCGAGCCGGAACAGGCCGATGACGCATACCGCAGTTTCAAGGCCGGGCACATCATCGCTGATGACGCGCCGGACACCATCGCCGACGGGCTGAAGGTGCCGCTGAAGGAGAACACCTGGCATTTCGTGTCGCATTTCGTGACCGATATCCAGACCGTATCCGAGCAGGAAATCATCGACGCGATGAAGATCATCTGGAAGCATCTGCGCATCGTCATGGAACCCAGCTGCGCCGTGCCGCTGGCGGTGATCCTGAAGAACCCCGAGGTCTACGCCGGCCAGCGTGTGGGCATCGTCATCACCGGTGGCAACGTCGACCTGGACCGGTTGCCGTGGATGAAGACCTGACGCAGGGGCCCGCCGTGGACCGCATCTGGGGCGGGGAATCCCCCGCCACCCCTAAGACAACGGAGAGTTTCATGAAAGACGCGACCAACCTCGACGACTACGAAGTCGGCTTTGATATTCCCGCAGCCATCGGCATGGACGAGGCCGATATTCAGACGCCCTGCCTCGTACTGGATCTGGACGCGCTGGAGCGCAACATCAAGAAGATGGGCGATTACGCCAAGGCCCACGGCATGCGCCACCGGGTGCACGGCAAGATGCACAAGTCCGTCGACGTGGCAAAGCTGCAAGAGCAATTGGGCGGCGCCATAGGCGTTTGCTGTCAGAAGGTCAGCGAGGCCGAGGTCTTTGCCCGTGGCGGGATCAAGGACGTGCTGGTGTCGAACCAGGTGCGCGACCCGCAAAAGATCGACCGCCTGGCCCGCCTGCCCAAGCTGGGCGCCCGCACCATTGTCTGCGTCGATGACATCGCCAACGTGGCGGAACTGTCCGAAGCCGCGCAGAAGCACGGCACCCAGATCGAATGCTTCGTGGAAATCGACTGTGGCGCCGGTCGTTGCGGCGTGACCTCGACCGCGGACGTGGTGAAGATCGCCAAGGCCATCGAAGCCGCTGGTGGGCTGAAATTCACCGGCATCCAGGCTTACCAGGGCGCGATGCAGCACCTCGACAGCTACGAGGCCCGCAAGGAAAAGCTCGATACCGCCATCGCGATGGTCAAGGACGCGGTCGAGGGCCTGAAGGCCGAGGGCATCGAATGCGAACTGGTCTCCGGCGGCGGCACCGGCTCTTACTATTTCGAGTCCAATTCGGGCGTCTACAACGAGCTTCAGTGTGGCTCCTACGCCTTCATGGACGCCGACTATGGCCGCATCCTCGACAAGGATGGCAAGCGCATTGACCAGGGCGAATGGGAGAATGCCTTCTTCATCCTGACCCAGGTCATGAGCCACGCCAAGGCGGACAAGGCGATCTGCGACGCGGGCCTGAAGGCGCAATCGGTCGACAGCGGGTTGCCGGTGATCTTTGGCCGCGACGACGTGGAATACGTCAAATGTTCGGATGAACACGGCGTGATCGCAGATCCGAAGGGCGTGTTGAACGTCGGAGACAAGCTGAAGCTGGTGCCGGGCCACTGCGATCCCACCGCCAATGTGCACGACTGGTACGTCGGCGTGCGGAACGGCAAGGTCGAGGCGCTCTGGCCGGTCTCGGCGCGCGGCCGGGCCTACTGAGGCAGTGGCCGGGCAGGGGCCCGGTCCGATGCAACGACAAGAGCGCGGGGCGAAGGCCCGGCGCCTCACATCCGATCTGGAAGGACAGGAAAGATGAAGGATATGCCCGAGACACAGGGCCTTGTCATCGTGGGCGAGGCGGAATGCGAACGGCTGGTGGGCCGCAAGGACGCCTTTGATGCCGTCGAGGCCGTGTTTGGTGCAATGGCCAAGGGGGATGCCTACAACTTCCCGGTCGTGCGCGAGGCAATCGGGTATGCCGACGCCCTCTACGGTTTCAAGTCGGGGTTCGACAAGGCGGGCAAGGTGCTGGGCGTGAAATCCGGCGGCTACTGGCCCGGCAACATGGACAAGGGGCTGACCAATCACCAGTCCACGGTCTTCCTGTTCGATCCGGACACCGGACAACTGGCGGCGCTGGTGGGCGGCAACTACCTGACGGCGGTGCGCACGGCGGCCTCTTCGGCCGTGTCGATCGCGCATCTGGCGCGCAAGGATGCAAAGGTTCTGGGCATGGTGGGCGCAGGCCACCAGTCGCAGTTCCAGCTCCGCGCTGCTGCCGAACAGCGCGACTTTGAAAAGGTTGTCGCTTGGAACCCGCATCCAGAGATGCTGCCGAAACTGGGGGCCGTGGCCGAGGAACTGGGCCTGCCCTTCGAGGCAGTCACGCCAGAAGAGCTGGGGGCTCAGGCAGATGTCATCATCACGATCACCTCGGCCTTTGAACCGCTGTTGATGAAGGACTGGATCAAGCCGGGTACGCATATCGCCTGCATGGGCACCGACACCAAGGGCAAGCAGGAGGTCGATGCCGCGCTGGTTGCCACGGCCACGGTCTTTACCGATGAAGTGGCGCAGTCGATCACCATCGGCGAGGCGCAGCACGCCATCGTGGAGGGCAGGCTGACCGAGGATCGGATCACGCCCATCGGCGCAGTCATCAACGGTGACCATCCGGGCCGGTCCTCGGATGACGAGATCACCCTGTTCGATGGCACCGGCGTCGGTCTGCAGGATCTTGCCGTGGCATCCGTTGCCGCGCGCCTGGCCGATGAGGGGGGCAGCGCGCAGCGGGTAAGCCTGTAAAGGGGCTCACATTGAACGGTTGGCGGGTCCTGGATGTCTCCAGGGCCCGTTTGTCGTATTTGGGACATGCGGATGAAAGGCTGTCGCTGACAGTCGCATGGCCAGGTCGTTCCTGCCTGTTGGCCTGCGAGATGGACCGGGGCGGGCAGGGCGGCTAACCTGCGATCCGGAGAGAGGAGCGCCCATGTACGCAGTCACCGTCCGTTTCGAGATCAAGCCCGGGGCCGAGACGGCCTTTCTGGATCTGATCAGCCAGAACGCCCATGCCTCGGTGCGGGATGAGCCCGGCTGCCGCCAGTTCGATGTCTGCATCGACCCGGATCGCCCGCAGGAGGTGTTCCTTTACGAGATTTACGACGACCGGGCGTCCTTCGAGGCGCATATGACTACCTCTCATTTCATCAGCTTCGATGCGGCAAGCGATCCGCTGGTCCTGTCCAAGTCGGTACAGACCTTTGCAAAAGTCCTGCGTTGATCGCTGTCGTGACTTGAGGGTGGCAGGCGGCTGAGGTGCCTTGGTTCACCGCGTCTCAGGTTTGATAGAAAATCGCACATCCATGAGGCGGACCGCTTGACCAACAGGGGGGCTGCGGCGGCATATCGGTTCGTCCGCACGGGCACGAAGACTGTGCCGCGGCGGCCCTTCTAGGGAGAGAGACATGACACTTGGATTTGCCATTCTGGGCGCCGGCCGCATCGGCCAGGCCCATGCCCGTGCGATCTCGGCCACGCCGGGGGCCACGTTCGTCGCGCTGGCCGAACCGTTTCATCAGGCCGCCGATGACATGGCGGCGCGCTATGGCTGCGACCTGCGAACCATCGACGAGATCGCCAGCAGCGACGACGTGCAGGCGGTGGCCATTTGTACGCCCACCGACACCCATGCCGACCTGATCGAGAAATTCGCCCGCGCGGGCAAGGCGATCTTCTGCGAAAAGCCGGTGGACCTGTCGGCAGAGCGTGTGAAACAGGCGCTGGCCACGGTCGAGGAAACAGGTGCCAAGCTGATGGTCGGGTTCAACCGCCGGTTTGATCCGGATTTCCTGTCGGTCAAGGCGGCGATCGATAATGGCACCATCGGCGTTGTCGAGATGGTGGTCATCACCTCGCGCGACCCCGGCCCGCCGCCGGCCTCCTACATCAAGGTTTCGGGCGGCATCTTCCGTGACATGACGATCCATGATTTCGACATGGCGCGCTGGCTGCTGGGAGAAGAACCGGTGACGGTCATGGCGCAGGGCTCGGTCCTGGTCGATCCCGAGATCGGCGAACTAGGCGACTACGACAGCGTCAACGTGATCCTGAAGACCGTCAGTGGCAAGCAGTGCGTGATCACCAACTCGCGTCGCGCAACCTACGGTTACGATCAGCGAATCGAGGTTCACGGGTCCGATGGCATGGCCGCCGCGGCGAACCGGCACGAAAGCACTGTCGAGGTGGCGGGAGCTGGCGGTTTCGGTCGGCCGCCGCTGCTCAACTTCTTCATGGATCGCTACGCAGCTGCCTATGCCAACGAGATCGCCGCCTTCGTCGCGGCGGTCAACGAGGGAACGGCCCTGCCCACGACCGGCGAGGACGGGCTGAAAGCCCTGCAACTGGCGGATGCGGCACTGGAATCGGCCCAGTCCGGCAAGGCCGTGACCTTGACGTGATTCTGCTTGCGCGTCCGGAAATCCCGGGCGCGCCACCGCCGTGCACATCTGCGAAACCGGTCATAATTCCTCTCCAAATCCCGGATCTCACGCAGGTGTGAGCGCTCTCAGTGCGGCAGAATTTGTTTCCTAGTGGATTATTCTGGACAATTCACGTCGAAGCTGCTCCCTTGTAGGGGCGGCATTCAAGGCTGTGGACACAAGGCTTTGGACGTCGTAAACCGACCGCACGGGCGGGAAATGTGTTGCGATATAATGCAGCGCGTGCAAAATTGTGCACAGCCTTGGCGAGAGCCGGGTACATTCTGAAGGGGAGGTCAGGATGAAGACGCGCAGAGCGGCCCTTGGGGCGATTTTCGGAGCACTCGTTGCGGCCACGTCGGCGATGCCTTTGGCGGCCCAGGACGTGACCCTGGTCCTGCACCAGTTCCTGCCAGCCCAGGCCAACGTGCCCAAGCTGATCCTGGATGTCTGGGCCGACAAGGTCGAGGCGGACTCGAACGGCCGGATCGAGATCGAACGCTATCCTGCCATGCAGCTGGGCGGCACCCCGCCCGAACTGATCGACCAGGCCATCGACGGCGTGGCCGACATTGTCTGGGCGGTGAACGGGTTTACCCCCGGACGGTTTCCGCACACCGAGGTCTTTGAACTGCCTTTCATGACCTATGACGCCGAAGCGACATCCTACGCCTACTGGAAGATGTTCGAAGAACACATGGCGGACACGGATTTCGCGCAGGTCAAGATCCTGGGCACATGGGTGCACGGCCCGGGCATGCTGCACACAGCGGACCCGGTGGACGAACCCGCCGACCTGGACGGGATGAAGATCCGCGGCGGCTCGCGCATGGTCAACCAGTTGCTGGAACTGCTGGGAGCAGAGCCGATCGGTCTGCCGGTGACGGCCATCCCCGAAGCCCTGTCCAAGGGCGTGATCAACGGCACCACCATTCCTTGGGAGGTGACCGCGGCACTGAAGGTCTCGGAGCTGGTGGACAACCACACTGAATTCGACGGCCCGGCGATCTATAACCTGACCTTCGTGCTGGCCATGAACCAAGAGCGCTATGACAGCCTGCCCGCAAACCTGCAAAAGGTCATAGACGACAATTCGGGGCTGGAATTCTCGGTCTTTGCGGGTGGGACGATGGCCGCCGCCGATGGTCCGGCGCGTCAGATCGCTGTGGACAGGGGCAACAATATCATCACCATCAGTGCAGAGGACGCCGCCCGCTGGGAGGAGCTTGCGCGCCCTGTCTACGATGCGTGGATCGCCGACGTGGCGGACAAGGGCATCGACGGGCAGGCGTTGATCGACCAGGCAAAGGCACTCATGCAGGAATACGCAAAGTAAACCGCTTCCCAAAAGGAAAGCGGAGGTCATCAGGGAGGTAAGACATGACCACACGCAGAACCGTTCTTGGCATTGCCGGGGCCGCATTGGCCGCGATGATGACCACCACTTCGGCAATGGCACAGGAGGTCACGCTGACGCTGCACCAGTTCCTGCCGGCGCAGGCCAATGTGCCGAAGCAGGTGCTGGACGTCTGGGCAGACAAGGTCGAGGCGGATTCGAACGGCCGCATCGAGATCGAGCGTTATCCCTCGATGCAGTTGGGCGGCACGCCGCCGGAACTCATGGACCAGGCCATCGACGGCATCGCCGATATCGTCTGGACCGTGGTCGGCTACACGCCCGGCCGCTATCCCTCGACCGAGGTCTTTGAACTGCCCTTCATGGTATCGGATGCCCGCGCGGCCTCCTACGCCTACTGGAAGATGTTCGAAGAGCACATGGAAGATGGCGAATTTGCCGATCTCAAGATCCTGGGCACCTGGGTGCACGGTCCCGGCATGTTCCACACCAACGAGCCGGTGCGCGTGCCGTCCGATCTTGAAGGCATGAAGATCCGCGGCGGGTCGCGGCTGGTGAACGACCTGCTGACCCGTGTCGGCGCAGAGCCGATCGGCATGCCGGTTCCGGCGGTCTCCGAGGCGCTGTCCAAGGGTGTCCTCGACGGCACCACGATCCCTTGGGAAGTGACGTCGGCCCTCAAGGTGCCGGAACTGGTCACCAACCACACCGAGTTCGACGGTCCCGCTCTCTACAACCTGACCTTTGTCCTGGCCATGAACAAGGACATCTACGAGAGCATGCCCGAAGACCTGCAGAAGGTGATCGACGACAACTCCGGCCTCGCCTTCTCGATCTTCGCAGGTGGTACACAGGCGGATGCCGACGGCCCTGCACGCCAGATTGCCGTGGATCTTGGCAACAACATCTTCACCGTGACCGAGGAAGAAGCCAAGAAGTGGGACGCCCTGGTGAACCCGATCTACGAGACCTGGGTCGCCGACATGCAGGAAAAGGGCATCGACGGCCAGGCGCTGATCGACCAGGCCCGCGCCCTGATGGCGGAATACACGTCCGATATGGACACCTGGGGCAAGTAAGCCTTTGAAACCCTGGGCCGCGGAAAAATCTGCGGCCCTTCGCGACAAAAAGGGGGGACGTCAGCGATGGCCGGTTTGCACCGCATCGTGGTGGGACTTGCGCGCTTCATGGCGCTCTTGGGCGGGGTTGTCCTGACCACGCTGATCCTGATCACCTGCATTTCGATCGTCGGGCGCGCCGTGAATTCCGGGCTGCACTCCGATATTGTCATGGGGATTGCCCCGGGCCTCGCCGAGTGGCTGGTCAATGACGTCGGCGTCGGGGCCATTCGGGGCTCTTACGAGCTGGTCGAGGCAGGCATGGCCTTTTGCATCTTTGCCTTCCTGCCCTTCTGCCAGGTGACGATGGGGCACGCCTCTGTCGATGTCTTCACCAACATGATGTCACGCGGTGTGAACCGCGTCCTGGATTTCCTGATTGCGGTGCTGTTCTCCGTCGCGCTGGTGACGATCGCGCTCCAGCTCTACGAGGGGATGCTGCGCAAGATGCCGAACGGGTTTGGCGCTGCCCAGACCTCGCTGCTGCTCGAGTTCCCGATCTGGTGGGCCTATGCGGCCAGCCTGTTCGGGGCCGTCCTTGCGGCCATCACCTCCGTCTATGTCGCCATCGTGCGGCTGTATGAACTTGTGACCGGGCGCGTGATCGTGCCGAATGCCGTGGGAGCGGATCATTGAGCAACCTCGAGATCGGGATCTATTCCTTTCCGGCCCTGCTGCTGCTGATATTCCTGCGCGTGCCGATCGGGCTGGCCATGTTCGGCACCGGTTTTGCCGGGTTCTGGCTGGTCATGGGCAGCACGCGGCTGCCGCTGGCTCAGCTCAAGGACCTCTCCTATTCGACCTTCTCCAGCTACTCGCTGTCGATCGTGCCGATGTTCCTGCTGATGGGCTATTTCGCGACCCTCGGCGGGATGAGCCAGTCGCTGTTCAAGGCCGCGGAAAGCTGGCTGGGTCACCGCCGCGGCGGCGTGGCGATGGCGGCCATCGGGGCCTGCGCGGGTTTCGGCGCGATCTGCGGGTCTTCGCTGGCCACCGCCGCCACCATGAGCCGTGTGGCCTTGCCGGAACTGAAACGCTACGGCTACCAGGGCGGTTTCTCGACCGCGACACTGGCGGCGGGCGGCACTCTGGGCATCCTGATCCCGCCCTCCGTGGTGCTGGTGATCTATGCCATCCTGACGGAACAGAACATCGCCAAGCTTTTCCTCGCAGCCTTCATTCCTGGTGTGCTGGCGGCCATCGGCTACATGATCGCGGTGTCGATCTATGTTCGGGTGAACCCCGAGGCCGCCGGCGTCCGAGAGCCCGTTCCATACGCTGACCGCATTCGCGCGATCCTGGATGTCTGGCCGGTGTTGCTGGTCTTCATCGCCGTTGTCGGTGGTATCTACGGTGGTATCTTCACCCCGACAGAGGGCGCGGCTGTGGGTGCACTGGGCACGGGTGTCATCGCACTTTTCAACGGCGGGCTGACCTGGCGGACCCTGCTGGACAGCTTTACCGATACGGCCCGGTCCTCGGCCATGATCTTCTTCATCGTCTTCGGCGCGGCCTTCTACAACCTGTTCCTGGCGCGCACGCGGGTGCCGCAGGAACTGTCGAACTGGGTGGTCGAACTGGGCATGTCCCCGATCGCCGTGCTGGCGATCATCCTCGTCATCTACCTGCTGCTGGGCTGTTTCATGGACAGCCTGTCGATGATCCTGCTGACGATCCCGATCTTCTTTCCGGTGATCATGGCCCTCGATTTCGGCATGAGCCCGGAACACGCGGCAATCTGGTTCGGTATCCTGGTGCTGATCGTGGTCGAGGTCGGGCTGATCACGCCACCTGTGGGCATGAACCTCTTTGTCATCAATGCGATGGACCCGGAAACACCGATGGTCGAGACCTACAAGGCGGTGCTCTACTACGTCGTCTCCGACCTGATCCGCGTCGTCATTCTCGTGGCGTTCCCGGCGATCACCCTGTTCCTCATACCGGGCTAGGGCAATGCCCCGGTCGCGGCCCTGCCGGGCCGTGGCCCCCGGTCGGAATTTCCAACCCAACACAACCCGTCATGCGGGAGGAGTAAGCTATGCACATCAAGGATCATGTTGCGGTCGTGTCCGGCGGCGCCAGCGGATTGGGGGCAGCAACGGCGCGGCGTCTGGCCAGCGAGGGCGCACGGGTCGGCATCCTCGATTTCGATGCCGAGCGCGGCGCAGCGGTCGCTGCCGAGATCGGCGGCCACGCGGTCAAGACGGACGTGGGCGACGAGGCCTCGGTCGAGGCGGCGATGGGTGAGATCGTGGACAAGCTGGGCGCCCCCCGCATCGCCGTTAACTGTGCGGGTATCGGACCGGCCGCGCGGATTGTCGGGCGCGAGGGCAAGCTGTCGACCGACCTGTTCGAACGAACGATCCGGGTGAACCTCATGGGCACCTATTTCGTCATGTCCTATGCCGCGCGCGAGATGATGGCGCTGGACCCGCTGGACACGGGCGAACGCGGCGTGATCATCAACACCGCGTCCATCGCCTACCAGGACGGCCAGTTCGGACAGGCAGCCTATTCGGCCTCCAAGGGGGCGATTGCCGCCATGTGCCTCCCCGCCGCGCGCGAGATGGCGAAACAGGGCGTGCGCGTCATGGCGATCGCACCGGGGTTGTTCAACACGCCGATGATGGAGAGCCTGCCCGAGGACGTGACAGCGGGCATCGTCGCCAACATTCCCTTCCCGCACCGTCTGGGCGATCCGGCGGAATACGCTCAGATGGTCACCCAGATCGTCGCCAACCCTTATCTCAACGGTACCACCATCCGTCTCGATGCGGCGGTGCGTATGCCGCAACGCTGAGGAGATCGAGATGAGCAAGTACCGCGCCCATTCCGTCACCCGCGAGGACCGGGCCGACGGCACCATCATCCTGCGCTCCGGCTATCAGATGACCGAACCCGCCAAAAAGACTGGCGACTGGCTCGATCATTGGGCCAGCAAGACGCCCGAGGCGGTTTTTCTCGCGGAACGCGATGGCGAGGGCTGGCGCGAGGTGACCTACGCCGAGGCGCGCGTCGCTGTCCGCCGGATCGCATCCAGCCTTCTGGCGCGGGGCATGAACGCAGAAACGCCCATCCTGATCATCTCTGGCAACGGTGTGGATCACGCGCTCCTGTCGCTGGCCGCGCAATACGTGGGCGTTCCCACGGTGCCGCTGGCAGAGCAATACGCCTTGATCCCCGGCGCCTGGCCACAACTTGAACACTGCGCGCACCTGGTCAAACCGACGATGGTCTTTGCCGACGATGGCGAGAAGTTTGCCAAAGCCCTTGCGCATGAGCTATTCGACGGCATGGAACGTGTCGTGGCGCGCAACCCGCAGGCGGGTGAAACCGAACTGACGGATCTTTTGCGCGACGGTGACGGCCTGGCAGTGGCAGCGGCAGCGGCGGAGGTCGGGCCCGACACGGTGGCCAAGTACCTGATGACCTCCGGCTCTACCTCGCACCCCAAGGCGGTGATCACCACGCAGCGCATGATGTGTGCCAACCAGGCCCAGCTTGCCGATGCTTTGCCCTTTTTGCGTGAACGCCCACCCCGTATCGTCGACTGGCTGCCGTGGAACCATGTCTTTGGCGGGTCGCACAACTTCAATATGATGCTGGCCAACGGCGGCACGTTGTATATCGACGGCGGCAAACCGATCCCGGCCAAGATCGCCGAAACGATCGAGAACAACCGAATGAAGAATGGCACGCTGGCCTTCAATGTGCCGGTGGGCTTTTCGATGATCCGCAACGCGATGAAATCGGATCCGGAACTGCGGGAAAGCTATTTCAAGGATCTCGACATGCTGTTTTACGCCGGGGCCTCGCTGCCGCAGGATGTCTGGGACGATCTCGAGGACATGGCGCGCGAGGTGCGCGGCGAGGTGCCGCTGATGAACTCCTCCTGGGGGTTGACCGAGACTGGGCCCGCCTGTCTGATCCAGCATGAGCCGACGCATATGTCGGGCATCATCGGGGTGCCGATGACGGGGGTCGAGGTCAAGCTGATCCCGGACGAGGACATGCGCTGCGAAATTCGCGTGCGTGGCCCCAACATCATGCCCGGATACCTGCACGATCCGGAAAAGACCGCCGAGGCCTTCGACGAAGAGGGCTTCTTCCGCACCGGGGATGCGGTGAAATTCGTCGACGACACCGACCTGAACAAGGGGATGCGGTTTGATGGCCGAATTTCCGAGGACTTCAAGCTGTTGACCGGGACCTGGGTTCGGGCGGCGACGCTGCGGCTGGAACTCCTGCAGGAATACGGCAGCCTGGCGCAGGACATGGTGATCTGCGGCGCAGACAAATCACAGGTGGGGCTGATGATCTTTCCCTCGGCAGAGGCGATTGCCCTTGCCGGCGAGGGGGGCAACCATGATGGGGCCCTGATGAGCGATGCCCTGCGCAAGGCCTTGGCCGAGAAACTGGCGCTGCGCGCCGACCACGGATCTGCGGCCCGGGTCAACCGTGTGATGGTCCTGGCGGAACCGCCTTCGCTGGGTGATGGAGAGATCACTGCCAAGGGCAACCTGAACTACCGCAAGGTTCTGGCGCGCCGGGCATCCTTGCTGGACCGGCTTTACAGCGACGAGGACCCGGCGGTGGTCTGCCTGTAGGAAAACGCCCGGAAGATGGGAAGAGGGCCGGGATTGCACTGCGCACCCGGCCCTTTTTTGATCTGGGACAAGGTGAACCCGGGCGGAGGCGTTAGGCTCGGGAATCGAATCTTCTGCCGCGAACAGAAAGTGATGCCATGCAAAGCGACCGCCTGATCGGCCATGCCCCGCGCGCCCGTGCCTTCGGAGAGAAATTCTACGAGACCGGGGGCACCTGCATCGGCTGCAAGGAATGCACCGGCCTGTGTCACGCGCTGATCGAGGCGCTTGTCGTTCCCGACAGTGTTCTGGGTCGCGGCGACTGATCACCGTCCTGTCCCGTTCGTGACGTTGCGTCCCACCGCATCAATGCGGTTCTTTCCCGCGCATCCGAATTGAGCTATGCACTATAGTTCACAATACAGATCGCGCAATCGGAAGGACCAGAGGTGTCGGATCGGGTGGCCCTGGAAACGGAACCGGCAGAAAATGGCACGGTCGCGGACCTCTTGACCCGTGTCGGCCAACGCGTGCGCCAGGCACGCGAACAACGGAATATATCGCGCCGGGTTCTGTCGGAGTCTTCCGGCGTATCGCCGCGTTACCTGGCCCAGCTTGAAAGCGGGGCGGGCAACATCTCGATCGGTCTGTTGTGCAAGGTGGCCGATGCGCTGGACCTGCGGATCGAATGGCTTGTGGGCGAAGACGACCCCTGGACCTCGGAGGCGTTGCACATGGCCGAAATGTACCGCCAGGCAGAGGGACCGGTTCAGGCGCAGGTGCGCGAACTACTGATGGAGGCCGCACCCGGCGGGCGCCGGTCGCAGCGGATCTGCCTTGTCGGCCTGCGCGGCGCGGGCAAGTCGACGCTGGGGCGGTTGGCGGGCGCGGCGCTCGACGTGCCCTTTGTAGAACTGAACCGAGAGATCGCCGAGGTCGGCGGGATGCCGGTGGGCGAAATCATGGCGCTTTACGGGCAAGAGGGCTATCGTAAGCTGGAGGCGGATGCGCTGGACCGCGTGATTGCAACCCATGACCAGGTGATCCTGGCCGTGGGGGGCGGCATCGTGGCGGAACCGGGCACCTACAACCGCCTTCTGGCGCATTTCCACACCATATGGCTCAAGGCAGCGCCCGAGGAACACATGGCCCGGGTGCGCGCCCAGGGTGACGAACGTCCGATGGCGGGGCAGCCCGAGGCGATGGCGCAGCTCAAATCCATCCTCCAGGCGCGAGAGGCGCTTTACGAACGCGCCCACGCGCTGCTCGACACCTCGGGCGCGACGCTGGAAGAGACGCTGGATCGCTTGCTGGCCCTTATCGCGCAGGAGCGTTTCCTTGGCTGAAGACACCTTGGCGGAACGGCTGCGGATGCCCTTTCGGGACGCGGCGGAGGCGGTGTTCCTGCATGGTTCGACCCCTTGGGAAGTGGACGAGGCGATGGAGGGTTTCGGCTTTGTGGCCGGTCCCTTCGAGATCGAGGACCGGATCGGGCTGGACCTGGCCTGGGAGCGGCGCAAGGCCGGGAAGGCGCCCGAGGGCCTGCCGATCCTGGTGCGGATGATGGAACTGGGCAAGCTCGGGCGCAAGACCGGGGCAGGGTGGTATCGTTACCCCGGCGGCAACGGCAAGGTGGACGATCCCATCGTCGCGGACCTGGCGTTGGAGGAGGCGCATTTTCATCGGCTGGAGCGGGGGGATTACACTCCGGAAGAGATCCGCGAACGGCTGTTGGTGGCTCTTGTCGCGGCGGCCCGTGAATTGCAGGCCGCGGGGGTTGCGGTCCGTGACATCGACGCGGTCTCGATCGAGGCGCTGGGGTTCCCGTCTGACAAGGGTGGTGTGTTGTCCTGGGCGGCCAGGGACCCCGCGGGTCTGGCCGCGATGACAAGGGCCGTTCTGGACGAGGGCAAGGTGCCCTTGAGGCTGACCATGGGGCAAGGCCGCTAATTCAGGTCTTCCAGCAGGCGGCCGTGACGGCGCGTCTCGGCGATGACCTCTCCGAATGTGTCTAGCCCCCGCGCATTGAGCATGGGCAGCATCCGCACCAGCACTTCTGCCGTGGCGCGTGCATCGCCCAGGGCCGTGTGGCGCTGAGGTTCGGGGATGGTGACGCCCAACCGCTCACACAGCGCGTCCAGCGTATGCGTTTCCGAGGCGCCGAACAGCACCGCCGACAACAGCACTGTGTCCAGGACCGGGTGATCCCAGACTACGCCCATGCGTGACTTGTGACGTTGCAGAAAGGCCATGTCGAATGGTGCGTTATGCGCCACGATCACGGAGTCCCGTGCAAAACTGTGGAACAGCCGACCGGCGCGCGCGATGTTGGGCTGGCCCGCCACCATTGCATCCGTCACCTTGTGCACCTTGGTCGAGACGTGCGGGATCGGGCGTCCCGGATCGACCAACTGGTCGATCTGTTCGCCTTCGACGATCCGGCCGTTGACCACGCGCACCGCGCCGATCTGCACGATCTCGTCCTTGTGCGGCAAAAGCCCGGTGGTTTCCGTGTCAAAGACGGTGAAGGTCAAAGCGGACAGTGGTGTTTCGTCCAGTTTGGCGCCGCCGCGCCCCTGCATCAGGTCGAAATCATAGACCAGCGGGCGCGCGGCCTCGGGAGAAATCTCGATATGGGCGGCGTCGATGATCATCATGTATCCGCCGCCCTCGGTCGGTTTCATCCGGGCCTCGTAGGTTTGCTGGCCGTCGAGCCCTTTCAGCGTGCGGTCGATTTCCTTGCCGCATTTCATCAGCGCGCTGCGGGCGGCGCGCAGAGTGGCGGGGTCGAAATAGTCGGCCAGCGGAGCATTCAGGCGCGGCAGGGCCTGCTGGGCCAGCACTTCGGCCGCCTGTCCGTCATACAGCACGATCTGATCGTCAGCGTTGACCAGCAGGGTGGCCACCGGGATTTCGGTCAAGAGCGCGGTCAGCCGGGCCTTCTCTGCCGACAGGCGCTCGGTCTCGGCGGCGATACGCTCTGCGGTGCTGACCGTGCTGTCCGACAGGGCGGCGGTGATCGCGCTGGCCGCCGGTGCAAGGTCACCCAGGTAGCGCGCGGCATCCGTGTCCACCTGCAGGTCGGCCCCGGCATGGGCACGGGCCCGCAGTTGCCCCGAGAGGCGCTCGATCGGCTTGGCGACATTTTCGTCGAACAGCAGCCAGACGCCGGTGGTCAGCGCCACCAGTCCGAAACTGGCCAGGATTCCGGCAAAGACAAAGCCGTTCGCAGGCGTGCTTGTCACGGCGCGGGAATGGCCCGCGTATAGCGCGCCCAGCGTCAGGACGGTGCCGCCGAGGGCCAACAGGCAGAAGAAGAGGAAGATACGCAGGCGCAGGCTGAGCTTGCTCATGGGATCAGACCTCTGCGCAGACGGTCTTGACGATGGGATCCTCGGGGCCGACGTCGCGCCACAGCGGCTCTGACCCGTCCCCCAGCACCGGGTCGGCGCGCCTGTGCGCCTGGCAATCCACCATGACCTGCACGATTTGGTTGGTCCGCCAACGACCGTAGAAATAAAGGTTCACCAGGTAAAGGCCGTCCTGCTCTGTGTTCTTGAGCGGGTTGGCGGTATCGGCGGCGACGAAACGGTCGGTCAGCGGATAGAGATAGGTCCAGGGCCGCCAGAACGCGCGGCTTTCGACCTTTTGCGCCACGCTCAACTCGTCGCTCAGGTTATTCACCGTGCGCCCGTACCAGCTGTATTCGCTGGCGATGGCAGCGATCAGCATGGCGCTGCCTGCACCCAGCGGCACCAACCAGCGCGGCAGTCGACGCCCCGAGAGCCAGTTCAGCAGCATGATGATGCCGGCGCCGAAGAACCCCGCGACAAAGACGGCGATCAGTTCCAGAAACATAGTCTCTCCTCCTCCCCCGTGCTCTCGTCGGAGCGCGGGCCGCTGTTACGACAGCATCCCCTTGCCGTGGCCCACCGCCGATTGCAGCGATTTGACCACGACAAAGGCGTCGCGCAAATGGCTACGTTCGAAATCCGACAGATCGGCGGGGGCCAGATAGTTGTCCGGCGCGTTGCCGGACTTGATCTGGCGGGCCTGCTGTTCCAGCCGGGTTTCGGCGATCAGGTCATAGGCGTCCAGCAGATCCTGCCCGCCGGACTGGCTGAGCACACCGGCGGGAATGGCCGCTTCGAGCCTCGCGCGCGTGTTCACCGGGGTCAACCTTCCCTGTAGCGCGTAGACGCGGCCCAGATCGACCACCGGCACCACGCCGTTGTGTTTCATGTCCAGCTGGTTCTTGTGCTCGCCCGAGCGGATCGTGGCGAACCCGCGCAACAGGCCCAGGGGCGGTGTATGTTTCAGCGAGTTCGAGATCATGTGCGCCACGAAGATCGAATTCTTGGACGCCCTTGCGAGTGTTGTTTCCTGCAGGTCCTCGAACAGTGCCGCGGTGCCGCCAATGGCGCGCAGGTCGAACATGACACTGGCCAGCATCTGCGCCTCGGGCGAGGGTTTGGCGATCCAGTTGTCGAAATACTGGCGCCAGACGCGGAGGGGCTGCCGCCAGCGCGCGTTGGTGGCCATCATGTCCCCGGGGCAATAGACGTAGCCGCAGGTGTTCAACCCGTCGCAGACGAAATTGGCCAGCGCCTCGAAATAGGGCATCTGGTCATCGGTTACATCGTCGGAAAGGATCAGCACGTTGTCCTGGTCGGACACGCCGGTCTGTTCCTGCCGTCCCTGGCTGCCGCAGGCGGCCCAGAGATAAGGCACGGGAGGATTGCCAAGCTGATCCTCGGCCAGCGCCAGGAGGCGGCGAGTGGCGGTGTCGGCGATGTCGGTGATCAAGCGCGTGACAACCTCATGACGGTTGCCGGCGGCGACAAGCTGGACCAGCAGTTGCGGAATGCGGGCCGTGATACGGGCCATGTCCTGCGCGTCTCTCGCGCGGGCGATCTCCGAGACCAGTTCCGCAGAGGTCATCGCCTGAAAGCGGGTCAGGTCGGTCTGCGTGACGATCCCCACCAGTTCACCGTTCTCGGTCACGGGGACATGGCCGATGCGGCGTTCCATCATCATGTGCAGCACGTCAGAGCCGATGGCCGAAGGCGGCAGGCTGACGGGATCGGCGCTCATGATCTCGGACAGGGGGGTGTCATAGGGCAGGGCGCCACCCACGACCTTGCCCGAGAGGTCGCGGATCGTGGCGATGCCGCGCAGTTGCTTGCCCTCGGTGATGCAGACCGAGGAGATATGACGGGAATGCATCAGCTGCGCCGCGTGCTGCACAGGGGTGTCCGGCGGGCAGGTCAGCGGCGCCGGGGCCATCAATGTCTCGACCCGGCTGGTGGCCAGGTCGGCGCGCCGGGGTTTCGGGGCGCGCTGGCGATCAAAGAACTTGCGCGCGGCGGGCTGGGTCTCCAGCAGTTCCTGGAACCGGTCCGCAGGCAGGACCAGCAGCAGCGTGTCCTCGCGCGTGCTGGCGCTGGTGGCCGCCAGCCCGTCCCGCATCAGCCCGCGTTCCCCAAAGGAGTTGCGGGGTCCCAGCAGAGAGATCTGCACCCCGTTCTGATCGCGAACCTCCACCGCGCCCTTGTGGATCAGGTAGAGGCCATCCAGCTTCTCGCCCAGAGTGTAGATCGTCTCTCCGGCTGCCATCGACTGGGGGCGAAAGGCGGGCAGCAGTTCTTCCAGTACCTGTGCGTCCAGCGCGTCATAGGGGTGAACTGCAGAAAGAAAGCGAAGCAGGTCGGCGTGGTCGATGGGCATCAGGCGTCCTTGCTGGCAGGATGGGAAGAAACGGCGTAGCGGGTCAGGACCAGGCCGGACGGGAACCGGCGCACCCGGATCTGATCGAGTCGGATGTCGGCTTTCAGGTCCATCTCACCAAAGAGCTTGCGGCCCCGGCCGATCAGGACGGGGACCAGGGTGATGTCCATGTCCGCGATCAGCCCTTCGCGCAGGAAGGACCGGATGACGGCGCCGCCGTCGACATAGGCGCGCCGCCAGCCTTCCGCGTCCAGCCTGTGCATCAGGGCTGTGGGGGTCTCACGGCTGAGCGTGACGCGCCTGCGCAGGGCCTCGGGAATGTCGTCCGGGGTCAGGCTGTGGCTGAGGACGATGACCGGCTTGGCATAGGGCCAATCGCCGCCGAACCCCAGCACCGTGCGAAAGGTGCCGCTGCCCATGACCAGCCCGTCAACCGAGTCCATGAAGGCGTCGAACCCGTGGTCCTTGTCCGGGGCATGATAGGGCGTCAGCCAGTCCAGGCTGTCGTCCTCGCGGGCGATATAGCCGTCGAGGCTCATGGCGATGAAGACATGCCCGGTGGTCATTGGTCGAGTCCTCCGATCAAGAGGCGGCGCCGCGTTTCGCAACGCATACCGCCGGACGCGGGGGAAGGACATGGGGCGGGCGGTCTCAGGGGGGATTTCCCGTCTGTCGTGCGGCACCGCGCGGGCTTGTTCCGCGGCGGCGCGCCGGGTCCGGCGTTCAGACCGGTGTGTCGAGCACAATCGGCAAATGAAAGGTCCCGCCCGGCATGACACCGGACGGGACGAATGCGCAGGGGAGGGGCTGCCGTTTCGACAGCCCGCCCCATATCAGTGACCGTCCACGGCAGCCCCGGCACCGCGCGGCACGCGGACCGATTCCACCAGGTCTTCGATCTCTTGCGGGATCGGCTGGGTCATCTTCGACACGGTGAAGGCCACCGCGAAGTTGATCAGCGCACCGACGGCCCCGAAGGAGGTCGACTTGATTGTGCCCAGCAGCGGGTCCGCATCCGTGAAAGAGTTGGTGTCCGGGATGAAGAACCAGCCCTTGTGCAGGAAAATGTAGATCAGCGTGACCACGAGGCCGGAGACCATGCCCGCAACCGCACCCTTGTTGTTCACCTTGGTAAAGATGCCCATCATCAGTGCCGGGAAGATCGAGGCGGCGGCGAGGCCGAAGGCCAGTGCCACGGTTTGCGCCGCGAAACCCGGAGGGTTGAGACCCAGGTAGGTGGCGACCGCGATGGCAACCGCCATGGCGACACGCGCCGACAAAAGCTCACCCTTTTCCGAGATGGAGGGGTTGATCGAGCCCTTGATCAGGTCGTGCGACACCGCCGAGGAGATCGCCAGCAACAGGCCGGCCGCGGTGGAGAGTGCAGCCGCAAGACCGCCGGCGGCGACCAGGCCGATGACCCATGCGGGCAGGTTGGCGATTTCCGGGTTGGCCAGGACAAGGATGTCACGGTTGAACTTGGTCAGCTCGTTTTCCGCGCCCCAGCCGGCTGCTTCCATCTTGGCCACGGTGTCCGCGTCCTGATCGTTGAAGTAGGCGATCTTGCCGTCACCGTTCTTGTCTTCCCAGCCCAGCAGGCCGGTCTTTTCCCAGGTGGCCATCCAGTTGTAGCGCTCGTCGCCTTCGATCATTTCGACCGAGACCGGATCGCCGGACGTGCCGCCGGGCCACATCATCTCGGTGATGTTCAGGCGGGCCATCGCACCCACGGCGGGGGCCGTCAGGTACAGCAGGGCGATGAAGACCAGCGTCCAGCCGGCCGACCAGCGGGCGTCGGACACCTTGGGCACGGTGAAGAAGCGCATGATGACGTGGGGCAGACCCGCGGTGCCGATCATCAGCGACAGGGTGAATAGCACCATGTTGAAGGTGTCGGCGTGATGCGCGGTGTATTCGGCAAAGCCGAGTTCGGCCACGATCGCGTCCAGTTTTGCTAGCAGCGGTTCGCCCGAAGCGGTATGCTCACCAAAGAGACCCAGCGCCGGGATCGGCGTTCCGGTCAGTTGCAGCGAGATGAAGATGGCCGGAATGGTGTAGGCCATGATCAGAACGCAGTACTGGGCGACCTGGGTGTAGGTCACGCCCTTCATGCCGCCGAAAACGGCGTAGGCAAAGACCACACAGGCACCGATCAGCAGGCCGGCGGTGTTGGAGACCTCGAGAAAGCGGCCGAAGGCCACGCCGACGCCCGTCATCTGGCCGATGACGTAGGTGGTCGAGGCCACGATCAGGCAGATCACCGCCACGACGCGCGCGGTCGGGCTGTAGAACCGGTCGCCGATGAATTCGGACACCGTGTATTTGCCGAACTTGCGCAGGTAGGGCGCCAGAAGCAGAGCCAGCAGCACGTAACCACCGGTCCAGCCCATCAGGAAGGACGAGTTGTCATAGCCGGTGAAGGCAATCAGGCCCGCCATCGAGATGAACGAGGCCGCCGACATCCAGTCGGCTGCTGTGGCCATGCCGTTGGTGACCGGGTGGACGCCGCGACCGGCGGCGTAGAATTCAGACGTGGAGCCCGCGCGGGCCCAGATCGCGATGCCGATGTAAAGCGCGAAACTCGCGCCCACGAACAGCAGGTTGATGGTAAACTGGTCCATGACGTTACTCCTCGACGCCAAATTCTTTGTCGAGCTTGTTCATCCGGATCGCGTAGAAAAAGATCAGGGCCAAAAAGACCAGGATCGATCCCTGCTGCGCAAACCAGAAGCCAAGGTCGGTGCCGCCGACGCTGATGCCCGACAGGGCAGGGCGCAGCAGGATGCCAAAGCCGAATGACACCAGCGCCCAGACGATGAGGCTGATGACAATGATGCGCACGTTCGCGGCCCAGTAAGCCGCGTCGGACTTCTGGGTCGCCTCTGCGCCGTGATTTGTTTGATCCGCCATGATGCGGGTCCTCCTCTTTCCTCCATGAACCCGCCGCGCTGGGGCCGCGGCGGGCGGTTCCTTTGGCCGCCGCCTCAGGCGGTGGCCGTCTTCACGATCGCGGCGAGTTTCCCCGCGATGTCCTCGATCTCGCCCATCGCATCGATGCCGATCAGCGCATGTTGCGCGGCGTAGTAGTCGATCAGCGGTGCGGTCTGGGCGTGGTAGGCCTCGAGCCGTGCAGCGACGGTCTCGGCGTTGTCGTCGGCCCGGCGCTTGAACTCGGTGCCTCCGCATTTGTCGCAGGTCCCGGCCTCGGCGGGCTGCTTGAAGCTGTCGTGATAGCCCTCGCCGCAGGTGCCGCAGGTGTAGCGGCCCGAAATGCGCGTCACCATCGCGGCATCGTCCACCTCCAGGCTGACGGCGGCGTTGATCTTCTGCCCGCTCTCGGCCAGCAGGCTATCCAGGGCCTCGGCCTGCACCGTGGTGCGGGGAAAGCCGTCGAGGATCACGCCCTTGGCGCAGTCGGGTTCCGCAAGCCGGTCGCGCAGGATCGCGATGACGATGTCATCGCTGACCAGCTCGCCGGCCTCCATGACCGCCTTGGCGCGCAGCCCGGCCTCGGTGCCCGCAGCCACCGCAGCCCGCAGCAGGTCTCCAGTCGATAGCTGCACGAGGCCGAATTTCTCTTCCAGCATGCGCGCCTGGGTGCCCTTGCCGGCCCCCGGGGGGCCAAGCAGGATCAGCACGGGCGCAGTGGCGGGTGTGTTTGCTCCGTCCATCATCGGATCAGCCCTTGTTCATTCTGTTTTGGATGAGGTCGTCGACGACGGAAGGGTCGGCGAGTGTGGATGTGTCGCCGAGGGCGCCGTAGTCGTTTTCGGCGATCTTGCGCAGGATGCGGCGCATGATCTTGCCGGAGCGGGTCTTGGGCAGGCCCGGGGCCCACTGGATGAGGTCGGGCGAGGCGATCGGGCCGATCTCGCTGCGGACCCAGCTGCGCAGCTCCTTGCGCAGCTCCTCGGTGGGCTCGACGCCGTTCATCAGGGTCACGTAGCAGTAGATGCCCTGGCCCTTGATCTCGTGCGGGTAGCCCACGACGGCGGCCTCGGCGACCTTTTCATGGGCGACCAGCGCCGATTCCACCTCGGCCGTGCCCATCCGGTGGCCCGAGACGTTGATCACGTCGTCGACCCGGCCGGTGATCCAGTAGTCGCCATCCGCGTCCCGGCGGCAGCCGTCACCGGAGAAGTAATAGCCCTTGTAGTCCGAGAAATAGGTCTTTTCGAACCGCTCGTGATCGCCCCAGACGGTGCGCATCTGCCCCGGCCAGCTGTCCTTGATCGCCAGCACGCCCTCGGTGGGCGAGGCGTCGATCACTTCGCCCGACTGCGGGTCCAGCACCACCGGCTGCACGCCGAAGAAGGGCCGCATCGCCGCGCCCGGTTTCGTCGCATGGGCGCCGGGCAGGGGGGTCATCATGTGGCCGCCGGTCTCGGTCTGCCACCAGGTGTCGACGATCGGGCAGTTCCCCTTGCCGACCACGTCGTTGTACCAGTTCCAGGCCTCGGGGTTGATCGGCTCGCCCACCGTGCCGAGGATGCGCAGCGAGGAGAGGTCGCACTTGGTGACGAACTCGTCCCCCTGGCCCATCAGCGCGCGGATCGCGGTGGGGGCGGTGTAGAACTGGGTCACGCGGTGCTTCTCGCAGACCTGCCAGAAGCGGCTGGCATCGGGGTAGGTGGGCACGCCCTCGAACATCAGCGTGGTGGCGCCATTGGCGAGCGGACCGTAGACGATGTAGCTGTGGCCGGTGACCCAGCCCACGTCCGCGGTGCACCAGTAGACGTCGCCGTCATGGTAGTCGAAGGTCACCTCGTGGGTGAGCGCGGCATAGGTCAGGTAGCCACCGGTGGTGTGGACCACGCCCTTGGGCTGGCCGGTGGAGCCGGAGGTGTAGAGGATGAAGAGCGGATCCTCGGCGTTCATCTCGGCGGGCTGGGAATAGTCGGAGGCTTCCAGCGCCATCTCGTTGTAGTCGAAATCGCGGCCCTCGACCCAGGTGGTCTGGCCGCCGGTGCGCTTGACGACCAGGCACTTGACGTCGTCCTTGCAGTGCAAGAGCGCCTTGTCGGCATTGGTCTTGAGCGGGGTCTTGCGGCCGCCGCGGGGCGCCTCGTCGGCGGTGATGATGACCTTGGCGTCACAGCCGTTGATCCGGGCCGAGAGCGCGTCCGGCGAGAAGCCGGCGAAGACGATCGAGTGGATGGCGCCGATGCGGGCGCAGGCCAGCATGGCATAGGCGGCCTCGGGGATCATCGGGAGATAGATCACCACCCGGTCGCCCTTGCGCACGCCCATGCTCTCCAGGACGTTGGCCATGCGGCAGGTGCGGCGGTGCAGGTCGGCGTAGGAGATGCTCTGCGCCGGTTCGTTCGGATCGTCGGGCTCGAAGATGATCGCGGTCTGGTTGCCGCGCTTTTCCAGGTGGCGGTCGATGCAGTTGGCGGCGACGTTGAGCGTGCCGTCGCGGAACCACTCGATCTTGACCTGGCCGAGGGTGAAATCGGTCTTCTTGATCTCGGTCGGCGGCGTCATCCAGTCCAGCCGCTGCGCCTGCTCCGCCCAGAACCCCTCGGGGTCGGACACCGACCGCGCGTACATCTCGTCATACCGCGACGCGTCAACGTGGGCCTTGGCCGCCAGGTCGGCGGAGGGCGGATAGACGGGGGTGGCTGTCTCGGGTGTGGTCTGTTCGGTCATGAAGGAGCTCCCTCTCCGTTTCGATCCGGCGGCCCGCCATTCCCTAGCGTCACCGCGTTCACCTCGGACAATACGCGAACTGGAAAAGAAATAAATAATGTTAGCGTTATGAATGATTTAGCTGTAAATAATTTTCAGAAATGGCTTGAAAATCGTAAACAAATTTGCCCGTGGGCAGCTAACCCCCTTGTTTTAATGGCGCCTCACTCAGCACTCCGTAGGGGCGCTTGCGGGGAATTTGTGCATCTTGTGGTTGTCGGGCCTGGAGCGGCAGGTGTGACAAAAGGATGCGGTATGCGGTTGTATACCGGCTGTTAGCGCTCCCTGGTGCGAATCCCTTTCGGCCCAAGGCCCTTGAACCGTGGGGGCATTCGTCTAACCTCCCCGCGAGGCGGAGGATACCGCTGGAGACATAGGGGAGGATGATATGTCCAACATCACTGCAAAACTGCTGGCGACGACCATTGCCGCGACCCTGGCAACCGAGGCCGCCGCAACGGAATGGAACGTCTCGACCTGGGGCTCGCGCCGCGCCTTTACAGAGCACCTGCACAAGATCGCCGAACTGGTTTCGGAAAAGACCGGCGGCGAATTCACCATGAACATCTCTTACGGCGGCCTGTCGAAGAACCGTGAAAACCTGGACGGGATTTCGATCGGCGCCTTCGAGATGGCGCAGTTCTGCGCCGGCTACCATCCGGACAAGAACCGCGCCATCACCGTTCTGGAGCTGCCCTTCCTCGGCGTTTCGACGTTGGAGGAGGAAGTGGCCGTCAGCCATGCGATCTACAACCACCCGGCCGTGGCCGAGGAAATGGCGCAGTGGAACGCCAAGATGCTGATGACCTCGCCCATGCCTCAATACAACCTCGTCGGCACCGGCGAGCCGCGCGACGAGTTGTCCGAGTTCGACGGTATGCGGGTGCGCGCCACCGGCGGTCTGGGCAAGGCGTTCTCTGCCGTGGGCGGCGTGCCGACCAGCGTGACCTCGTCCGAGGCCTACCAGGCGATGGACTCGGGCGTCGTGGACACGGTGGCCTTTGCCCAGCACGCGCATCTGTCTTTTGGCACCATCAACCAGGCGGACTGGTGGACGGCCAACCTGAACCCGGGCACCGTCAACTGCCCCATCGTCGTCAACATCGACGCCTATGAATCGCTGCCTGACGACCAGCGCCAGGCCTTGGACGAATCCGTCGACGAGGCGATCGCCTACTACCTCGAGAACTACGGCAAGCTGTTGCAGCGCTGGGACGAGGTGCTGGCCAAAAAAGGCGTTGAAAAGGTCATGATCTCGGACGCCGAACTGGCCAAGTTCAAGGAGGTCGCGGGCCAGCCGATCCACGACGCCTGGATCAAGGACATGAGCGCGCAGGGACTTCCGGCGCAGGAACTCTATGACCTGGTGTTCTCGACCCTTGAAGAGGCGCGCGCCTCAAACTGAGGTGGCTCTTTCGCGCCCCGGCCTTGCGCCGGGGCCAAGCACCGGATCCGCAAGATTCGGTGCCTGGCCTCGACGCAGGGTCGGGGCCTGCGTTTCTCCGGACATGAGAGGTGAGCGATGGCGGGACATGCCTCCGTCCTCGAAGACGACAGCCTGCTGTCGCGGCTGGACCGTGCGCTGGCACGGGTGGAATGGGGCATGGCGCTTGTCTCCGGCGTCGGGGCCTTTGCGCTGATGTGCCTGGCGGTGATTTCCGTCTCTGGCCGCAATTTCTTCAACGAGCCGCTTCGGGGCTATGTGGATTGGATCGAGGCGGCGATGCCCTTCATCGCCATCTTCGGCATTTCCTACGTTCAACGCGTTGGCGGGCATATCCGCATGGATATTGTCATCGGTGTCCTCAGGGGCCGGGCGCTCTGGATCGCAGAGTTCGTTACGACGTTCTTGATCCTCGTGCTGATGGTGCTGCTGGTCTGGGGAACCTGGGCGCATTTCGACCGCAGTTTCGATTTCGGCGCCCCGAACTGGAGCCGTGACAGCTCGATCGACATCGGGTTGCCCATCTGGCCCGCGAAACTGGTGGTGCCCGTGGCCTTCGCGGTGATCTCGCTGCGGTTGGTTCTGCAGCTCGTTGCCTATGGGCGGGCCATCATCCTGGGGCAGAGCGAACCCGTGGCGGTGCCGCTGGTGATGTCCGCGGCGGAACAGGCGGCGGCCGAGGCTGACCAGGTACAGGGGCATGACAAATGACATCGATAGAAATTGGCCTCTGGGTGACCGGTGGCTTGCTGGTCATGGTGGTCCTGGGGATGCGCGTGGCCTTTGCCGCCGCTTTTGCCGGGCTGGCCGGGCTGATCTGGATCTTCTGGTCGAAAAAGGGCTACGACGCCGAGGAATTCGGCTGGGCGCTGACCGTGGCGGTCAAGACCGCCGGGCAGGTGCCGCATGGCAAGGTTGCGAGCCAGGCGCTGAGCCTGATCCCGACCTTCATCCTGATCGGTTACCTGGCCTATTACGCGGGGCTGACACGGGCCCTGTTCGAGGCGGCGAAACGCTGGATCGCCTGGGTGCCGGGCGGGTTGGCGGTCTCCACCGTGTTTGCCACCGCCGGGTTTGCCGCGGTGTCGGGCGCCAGCGTCGCGACGGCGGCGGTCTTTGCCCGCATCGCCATCCCCGAGATGCTGAAGGTGGGCTATGACAAGCGCTTTGCGGCGGGCGTCGTGGCGGCTGGGGGGACGCTGGCCTCGCTGATCCCGCCCTCGGCGATCCTTGTGATCTATGCGATCATCGTGGAACAGGACGTGGGGCGTCTGCTGCTGGCGGGGTTCATCCCCGGCATGTTCTCGGCACTGGTCTATGCCCTGCTGATCGTCGGGCTGGCGTTGACCATCAAGGGCTTCGGCCCCCCGGTGGGCGGCTTTACCTGGCGCGAACGTCTGGTCAGCCTGCCGCCGGCGCTTCCCATCGTGGCCGTGGTCGTGATCATCATCTTCTTTGTCTACAACCCGTTTGGCGGTGACAGCTGGGGGACACCGACCGAAGGGGGCGCCATCGGCGCTTTCATCGTCTTCCTGATGGCGCTCTGGCGCGGCATGCGGCTGGCCGAACTGAAAGACGCGCTGGTCGAGACAGCGAAACTGTCGATCATGATCTTCACGATCATCTGGGGCGTGCTGATCTATGTCCGCTTCCTCGGGTTTGCCGACCTGCCGACCGCCTTCAGCGACTGGCTGACCGCCTTGCCCTATCCGCCGATGCTGATCCTGATCTGCATCCTGCTGGCCTACGCCGTGCTTGGGATGTTCATGGACGCCATCGGAATGTTGCTGTTGACGTTGCCGGTTGTCTATCCGGCGATCATGGCGCTGAACGGCGGGCCGTTTGTGAGCGCGCAAGAGGCGACATTCGGCATGTCCGGGCCGATGTGCGCGGTCTGGTTCGGCATTCTCGTGGTCAAGATGGCAGAGTTCTGCCTGATCACGCCGCCCATCGGGCTTAACTGTTTCGTTGTGGCGGGTGTGCGGCCAGAGCTGTCTGTGCAGGACGTGTTTCGCGGCGTGACGCCGTTCTTCGTGGCAGACGCCGTGACAATCGCGCTTTTGGTGGCCTTTCCGGGGATCGTGCTCTGGCTCCCCTCTCTGGCGTGACCGGGGCAAAAATGCAGGACCCGCGCCCTACGGCGCGGGTCCTTTCCTTTGCCGACGCGTCAACGGCGGGTTTTGCCGATTCCGCCTCCGTTGTCTCCACCCGCCCAAGCTGAGGCGCCGCCAGCCGCGCCACCGAAGCCCCGCGGGTCGGCCAGCTTGCCGTGCGCCCGGCGGTTCATCACTCCGCGCATTTCGTTCTCACCCGGAGTGCCGATGCTGCGGGCTTGGTTGGCGTCGTGGTTCCTGGACAACACCGTGTCATCCTCGCCTGCCCAGGGGTTGGCGTGATCGGCCTGAACCGATGCCGAAATCAAGGCAAATCCAATGGCCGCGGCAAGCATGGTTTTGTTCGTCAAGTCACTGCTCCTTCTCATGCAGGTTTGGGTGTTCGCGCGCCTTTGGTATTCCAACTTACATATATTATATAGATGGAATGTGATAAGATGATGTTGACATGAGCAACATCCCGCCGCTGCCGGGCGGCGGGCACTAGAGCGGTTCCAACGCAGTGGGGCCGTCAGGCGGCCTGCGCCAGCTCCGTCCGTGTCGCCTTTGCCAGGCGGCGAATACCCTCGGCCAGGACCTCGGGCGGATTCAGCGTAAAGTTCAGCCGGATAGCGCGACGGTCCTGACCCATCGGGTCAAAGACGCTGGAGGGCGAGATGCAGACGCCATGATCCAGCCCGGTTTTCATCAGACGGTCGGTGTCCAGCGCCGGATCGCGTGCCACCGCCCAGACGAACATGCCGCCCTCGGGGACCTGCCAGGTGAAAAGCTCCGACAGGTCTGCCTGCATGGCCGCGCACAGCGCATCGCGCCGGGTGCGGTAGAGATCCAGGATACCGGGGAGCAACTGTTCCGGAAGGCCACGTTCCATCGCCTCCAGCGCGACGCGCTGGCACAGCCCGCTGGTGAACATGTCCGAGCCCTGCTTGGCCGTGGTCATGGCCTCGATGATCTCAGGCGCGGCGATGACCCACCCGACGCGCAGGCCCGGGGCCAGTTGTTTCGAGAATGTGCCGAGGTAGATCACCGGCCCGTCGTAGACCTCGGCCCCGTTGGCCGAAAGCTCCAGCATCCGGGGCAGGGGGGCGCCGTCGTAGTAGAGGTGGCCGTAGGGATCGTCCTCGACCAGCCAACAGCCCGTCGCCTCCGCCGCCGCCACCAGCGCGCGGCGCTGATCCTCTGGCACCAGCCGCCCGGAAGGGTTCGAGAAATTGGGGACGGTATAGGCGAACTGCGCGCCGGCCATGGCGGCCTCTGCGTCAAACTCATTGGCCTCCATCACCATCGGGCGGTACTGCGGTGCGCGCGGTTTCCAGGCGTCGATGGCGCCCAGGTAGGCCGGCGACTGTGCCGCGATGGTCTGACCGGGGTCGATCAAGACCTTGCCCAGCAGGTCCAGCCCCTGCATGCCGCCGGTGGTGATCAGGACGTTTTCCCGGGTCAGCCTGAGCGCGCCGTGGCTGAACTCTGCCGCGATACGGTCGCGCAGGTCCGGTAGCCCGTCGATGGGTGAATAGCCCAGGACCTCGGCGGTGTGTTCGGTCACGACCCGGCCCGCGAAATCCGACAGCTCCGCAACCGGCCAGGTCGATGGATCGGGCAGCCCGCCTGCCAGGTTGACGAGATCTGGAATCTGTCCGGCGGCCAGAAAGGTCTGGGTCACGTCGTTGGTATCGTTCAGCCAACGGGCAAGGGGGGCACGTCCGGGCATGGGCTTTCTCCGGTCAGACAAGAGGCGATTACGCGGTTCCCCTAACATGCTTTGGTTAACCGGCGCCAACCGTCTGTCGAGATGGGGTATCCCTGTATTTCCGAAAAATCGGAAATAAGGCTTGTCGAGTGTCCAATATTTCCGTATTTCCGGAAATATGAAAAATGAATCGCTCAACGCCCTTTCCGCGCTTGCCCACGGTCGCCGGCTGGATGTCTTTCGCCTGCTGATGCGGCGTTTTCCGGATGCCGTACCCGCTGGTGAGATCGCACAGGCGCTGGCACTTGCTCCGTCGACACTTTCGGCGGCGCTGTCACAATTGCGTAGCGCGGGGCTTGTAACACAGTCCCGGCACGGGACCTCGCTGCTGTACACCGCCGATACCGACGGTTCGGGGCGGCTCTTGACCTATCTCTGGGCGGATTGCTGCCGTGGCCGCCCGGATCTTTGCCTGCCAACATCCTTGACGGAGCGCGAAATGGCTGATCGCACCTACAACGTCCTGTTCATCTGCACCGGCAACTCTGCCCGGTCCATCTTTGCCGAAACCCTGCTGCGCGACCTGGCGGGGGACCGATTCCGGGCCTTCTCGGCCGGGACCAACCCCTATAGCGAGCTGAACCCCCAGGCGCTGCAGGTCTTGCGCGACAAGGGGCATGAGGTGTCCGATTTGCGGGCCAAGAATGTCTCGGAGTTTCAGGGTGCCGAGGTGCCGCAACTGGATTTCGTCTTTACCGTCTGCGACAGGGCGGCGAACGAGGAATGCCCGCCCTGGCCGGGCCAGCCGATGACCGGCCATTGGGGCCAGCCCGACCCGGTCAAGGCAACCGGCACCGAAGCAGAAAGGCAGCTGGCCTTTCAACAGGTCTACGGCGCGTTGAAAAACCGCATCCAATCCTTCACGGCGCTGCCCATCGGCACGCTCGACCGCGAGAGCCTGCAGGCCCGCATTGACGATATCGCAAGAACGGAAGACTACGCATGACCACCTACGCCATCAACGGGCTTGGCCGCATCGGCAAGCTGATCGTGAAACCCATGCTGGAGGCGGGGGACAAGATCGCCTTTCTCAATGACGCGGTGGGTGACCCGGCCATGCATGCACATCTGTTGGAATTCGACACGGTGCATGGCCGCTGGGACGCCTCGTTCAGCGCGGACGCCGACAGCATCACCATCGACGGCACGCGCATCCCGGTCTACGGCACCGGCCACCTGGCGGACCTGCCGCTGGAGGGCGTCGATGTGGTCATCGACTGCACGGGTTATTTCAAGACCGCCGAGCGTATCGCGCCCTATTTCGAACGCGGTGTGAAAAAGGTCGTCGTCTCGGCCCCGGTCAAGGACGGCGGTGCCGTGAACATCGTCTATGGCGTGAACGACGACATCTACAAACCGGACGAGCACAGGATCGTCACCGCGGCCTCCTGCACCACCAACTGCCTCGCGCCGGTAGTCAAGGTCATCCACGAGAACCTTGGCATCAAGCACGGCTCGATCACCACGATCCACGACGTGACCAATACCCAGACCATCGTGGACCGGCCCGCCAAGGACCTGCGCCGCGCGCGGTCCGCGCTGAATTCGCTGATCCCCACGACAACCGGCAGCGCCACGGCGATCACGCTCATCTATCCCGAGCTCGAGGGGCGGCTGAACGGTCATGCCGTGCGCGTACCGCTGCTGAACGCTTCGCTGACAGATTGCGTGTTCGAGGTAGATCGCGAAACGACCGTCGAAGAGGTCAACGCATTGTTCAAGGCCGCGTCCGAAGGTGAGTTGAAGGACATTCTTGGCTACGAGGAGCGGCCGCTGGTTTCGACCGACTACACCAACGACCCACGCAGTTCGATCGTCGATGCGCCCTCCACCATGGTGGTCAACGGCACACAGGTAAAGATTTATGCCTGGTATGATAATGAATGGGGCTATGCGCATCGTCTGGTGGACGTTGCGCATATGGTCGGTAACAGCCTGTGACCTCCGAATGAGCCTTCGGCGCTTCCGCTGTCTGAAAACAACCCGGGGTGACATGGCCGCAGGCCAAGAGGGGCAACGCCCCTCCACCCGATCCGCCTGACCGGAGTCCGGACATGACCGACACCACCTCCCACCGACCCGAGGGTCTGGCCGCCTATATCGCCGTCACCGCCGCCTACTGGGCCTTCATGCTCACCGACGGCGCGCTCAGGATGCTGGTGCTGCTGCATTTCCACACGCTGGGCTTTTCGCCGGTGCAATTGGCCTACCTGTTCCTGCTTTACGAGGTCGCGGGCATTGTCACAAACCTGTCGGCGGGTTGGATCGCGGCGCGCTTTGGCCTGGCCTCGACGCTCTACGCGGGCCTTTCGCTGCAGGTCGTCGCGCTTCTGGCGTTGGCCCAGCTGGACCCGGCGTGGAGCCTGACCGCCTCGGTGATCTTCGTCATGGCGGTGCAGGGTGTGTCCGGCGTCGCCAAGGACCTGTCCAAGATGTCCGCGAAATCGGCGGTCAAGCTCTTGGCGCCAAGCGGGCAGGGCGGGCTGTTCCGCTGGGTCGCGGTGCTGACCGGATCCAAGAACGCGATCAAGGGGCTGGGCTTTCTGACCGGCGCGGCGCTGCTGGCTCTGTTCGGCTTTGTCCCGGCGATTCTGGGCATGGCGGCGGTGCTGGGCGCGGTGCTGCTGGCAGTGGCATTGCGGATGCCAACGGGCCTGCCCACGGGCAAGAAGGGCGCAAAGTTCAAGGAGGTGTTTTCCAAGGACCGCAACGTGAACTGGCTGTCCGCCGCCCGCGTCTTCCTGTTCGGTGCGCGCGATGTCTGGTTCGTCGTCGGCATCCCGGTCTATTTCTACGCGGTGCTGTCGGACGGCAGTGAAGAGGGCAATCGCATCGCCTTTTTCACCATCGGCAGCTTCATGGCGGTCTGGACGATCCTGTACGGCGCGGTTCAGGCCTATGCGCCAAGGGCTCTGCGCGCCGCAACGCGCCCCGCGGCAGAGATCGTGGGCGCTGCGCGCGGCTGGGCGTTGTCGCTGACGGTGGTACCCGCGGTGCTGGCGCTCTTGGTGCTGGCGGCGGGCGATCCGGCGCCCTGGTTGACGGCGACGATAATTGCCGGCCTGCTGGTCTTCGGCGCACTTTTTGCCGTCAACAGTTCGCTGCACTCCTACCTGATCCTGGCCTTTTCCAAGGGTGAGCGGGTGACGATGGATGTTGGTTTCTACTACATGGCCAATGCGACAGGGCGCCTGCTGGGCACGCTCTTGTCGGGGCTCAGCTACCAGGTCGGTGGGTTGCCCCTGTGCCTCGCGACGGCAGCCGTCATGGTGGCAATCAGCGCACTTGGTGCGGCGCGTCTGCGCGCCGAGTGATGGTTTGCGCCGTTGGCGCCCGGGCTGGGGGGGGCTCGATCGAGCCTGCCACTCCCGTCCAAGGGCAAGGTTGCTTCGTGGTTGTCGAACCGGCCACCGTGCGCGTGGTCGCAAGGGCTTTCGGGATGTCCCCCAAGATATGGAGATCGCGGTTAGGCAGGCTGCGCCCGGGGACGGCAGAGGCAATGCAGTTCGGATGCCGCCCGATCAGTCGTTCAATGCCGGGGCGCCGATCACGTTCCGGGCCAGCCTGCAAAGCCGAAGCACGTAAAACAACTTTGGCCAGGGAAGTCATCCAATTGATCCATGAGCCCCTGTCACAGGTTCATGGCTGCGAAGTCTGACTGTTCACCCCTGCGCGTCGCAAAGACCGGCCCCGTGCCGGCGGGATTCACGGATCGGGGGGCAGTGTGTCGAGAAGTCGATCCAGCCCGGCCTCGAAATCGGCCAGAGTGTCGCCCAGGCGGCGTTCCAGTTCCTCCTGGTAGGCTCGGGCGAGCGGCAGCAGTTCTGCCATCAGGGCCTGGCCCTTGTCGGTCAAGGCAAGGCGGACCAACCGCCGGTCGCCTGCATCGGCGGCCTTTTCGATATAGCCTGCGGTTTCCAGCCGGCTGGCCGCGCGGCTGACCTTGCTTTTCTCCATCGCGACGCGGGCCTCGATATCGCGGACAGACACGGTGCCCCGCCCGTCCAGCGGCTGCGCCAGGTGGACCAGAACCCGCCACTCGGGGATCGAGATGCCAAAGCGTTCACGGTACTGGCGGGCCAGCGCCTCTGACGTCTTTTCGGCTGCAACCGCCAGGCGGTATGGGGTAAAGCCCGAAAGGTCGAAGTCTGGCAAGGGTCTGGTCATCGCGGGATCCCGTATCAGTCTGGGCACAGTGTAGCCCTGTCCTCGTTGCAGGTGCAATGAGGGCGCCGGTCCGGTTCTCAGGTCAGGCGGACATGCCCGATTTTCGCGCATTTCCCCGCGGCTAGAGCACGGCGGCCAGGGCCAGCCAGCCGGCTGTTTCGCTGGACAGCTGTGCCGCCCCCAGCACGTCGCCGGTCTGTCCTCCCAGCAGCTTGCGGGCCCGCCAGGCGACCCAGGCCGCGGCCAGTACCATCGCGGCAAGGACGGGCAAGGACGCCGTTCCAACGACCAACGCGGCGCACAGCGTCAGCAGTCCGCCCGGCAGCCAGACCCGCCAGGGCAGCGCGTCCTGCTCGGTGGCGGCCATCTGGCCGAGCCCGTCGTGCCGGGCGGGTGGCATGAGGTCCAGCAGAACCAGCATCGCCAGACGGCTGGTCAGGCTGACCAGAAGCAAACCTGCCCATGCGGTGATGGGCAGGGCGCTCACCGCAGAGGCTCCCAGTCCGGTGACCAGGATCAGCGCGATCACGCCGTAGCTTCCGACACGGCTGTCGCGCATGATCTCCAGCCGGTGCTCCCGGTCATGACCGCCCATCCCGTCCGCGAAATCGGCGAACCCGTCATGGTGAAGCCCCCCGGTCAGTCCGGCCAGAACCGCCAGCACGGCAAAACCGGCGGCCAGCGGCGGCAGGTTCAGCGCCTGCACGCTTGCCAGCACCGCCCAGGCCAAGAGGCCCAGCGGCAGGCCCACCAGCGGAAAGCTCCACCGGGCCTGGGCCAGCGTCGGCGCCGGATCATCCAGCCGGCCCATCGGCAGACGGGTGAGCATCATCATCCCCAACCGCAACTCGTCGATGCGGCGGCGCAGTCTCATGCGTCCAAGACACCCGCTTCGGCAAAGGTCGCCATGCCGTTGTGGCAGGCAAGAGCGCCCTTCACGATCCCGAGGGCCAGAGCCGCGCCGGAGCCTTCGCCAAGCGCCATGCCGAGATCCAGCAGGGGCGGTTTCTCCATCGCCTCGGCCAGTCGACGATGGCCGGGCTCGCGGCTCATGTGGGCGATTTGGCAATGCGCCAGTAGGTCGGGCGCGGCAGAATACAGCGGCGTCACGGCAGCGGTGCAGATGAACCCGTCCAGCAGCACGGGGATGCGGGCCATGCGCGCCGCGAGAACCGCCCCGCAAAGGGCCGCCTGCTCGCGCCCGCCTAGGGCGGCAAGGCGCATCATGGGCGCCAGCGCGCCGTGTTTCTCGACCGCCGTCGTCACGACGCGTGCCTTGAGGCTCATGCCTTCGGCGTCCGATCCCGTGCCCGGGCCGACCCAGTCCGGTGCGCTGCCACCGAAGGCGGCAAGGGCCAGCGCCGCCGCCACTGTCGAATTGCCGATGCCCATTTCCCCCAGCAGCAGTATGTCGGCGCGGGTATCCACCGCCGCCGCGCCCCGTTGCAGCGCGTCAAGGCATTCCTCTTCGCCCATCGCCGGTTGATCGGTGAAATCCCGCGTCGGCCTGTCGAGGTCCAGCGCGATTACGTCCAGGTCTGCGCCCGTGGTCCGGCACAGTTGGTTGATCGCCGCGCCCCCGGCGGCAAAGTTGGCCACCATCTGTGCCGTCACCTCTTGCGGAAAGGGGTTCACCCCCTGCGCGCAGACCCCGTGGTTGCCGGCAAAGACCAACGCTTGCGCCCGCTCGATCGCTGGCCGGTCGGTGCCGTGCCAGCCCGCCATGAAAGCGGCCAGGTCCTCCAGCCGCCCCAGCGAGCCGGGCGGTTTCGTCAACTGCATCTGGCGCGCCGTCGCGGCCTCTGCCGCGGCCGTGTCGAATCCGGGAAGATCAAGAGAGGTCACCGCGTCCAGCGACGCAAGGGGCAGGGTGCTCATGCGGGTTTGACTTTCAGTGGATGGCCCGCGATGCAGAACCAGAGTTCGTCGCAGGCAGTGGCGATACGTTGATTGACCAGCCCCGCCGCATCGCGAAAGGCGCGCGCCAGGGCGTTTTCCGGCACGATCCCGGCACCGACCTCGTTTGTGACGAAGATCACCGGCGCAGACTGCGCGGGCAGGGCCTCGGTCAGGGCGTCTACGGCTGCGCGCCAGTCCTCTTCGGCCAGCATAAGGTTGGTCAGCCAGAGCGTCAGGCAATCGACCAGCCGGGGCGTCGTGCCATCTGTGTCCCGCAGGGCGCCCAGCAGATCGCGCGGGGCCTCGACGGTCCGCCAATCCGCATCGCGGCGGGCCTGGTGCAGGGCGATGCGGTCTGCCATTTCGCCATCATGTGCCTGGGCGGTGGCGATGTAGATCGCGGGCCGCCCGTGTTCGAGCGTCATGCGCTCGGCCAGGCTGCTCTTGCCAGAGCGTGCGCCACCCGTGATGAGGATCGACTTTCCCATGCGGTCGTGACAAAGCATGTTCCGATCTGGTTGAAAAGCCCCGAAATGACGCCGCCCGACGCCTCTGAACTGCTGTTGATTCGACATGCGCCCGCCCTGCATGACGGGCGTTTGTGCGGACGTATGGACGTGCCCGCAGACCTTGGCGAGGTAGCGGTGTGGGAACCTCTGCAGGCTCTGGTGTCAGAGATCGATCATCGCGTGGTCAGCCCGGCGCTGCGCTGTCGTCAGACGGCCCATGCGCTTTGGCCCGCGGCCACGCCGGAACAGGACGCGCGGCTCTGGGAACAGGACTTCGGCGCACATGACGGGCTGCGGTTCGACGAGATCCCCGACATCGGCGCGCTGTCGTCAGAAGAGTTGGCTGAACACCGTCCGCCAGGGGGCGAAAGCTTTGCCGACATGGTGGCTCGGGTGTGGCCGGCTCTGGAGGAATTGGCAGAGAAGGCGCGGCAGGCCGGGCCGGTCGCCGTCGTGGCCCATGCCGGTACGGTGCGTGCGGGGCTGGCGCTGGCCCTGGGCGCGGTGCCGCCTGCGCTGGGGTTCGAGGTCGCGCCCTGGTCGGTGACCCGCCTGCGCGCCTATCCCGGCGGTCTGTCGGTGATCTCCACCAACTGGCGCCCGATCTAGCCGCATGGTCTTTGTCGCCGGGCATTTCGGGGAATGGCTGCAGGGGCGGCTGGGGCCTGACGGGCCGGTTGCCCTGGTGACGCTTGCCTGCCCGGACCGTGGGGTCACGGTGACACGACAGGGCGACGGGCCTTTGCAGGTTTCTGGCGCACCCGAGGTGCTGGCGCCGATGCTGGTGCAGCGTTTTCTGAGTGACCTGGGCGTGGCGCTTGAGGGCGAGGTCAGGATTGAGCCCGATTTCCCGCCCGGCGGAGGCGCGGGCATGTCGACCGCCGCGCTTGTGGCGCTGGCCCGTCTCGCCGGGGTCGAGGGGGCCGCGGTGGCGCGGGCCTGCTTGCAGGTCGAAGGCGCAAGCGATCCCGTGATGTGGCCGGGGGCTGATCGCCTGCTCTGGGCATCGCGACAGGCAGAGGTGCTGGACACGGTCGGCCCGGTGCCACAATGCGAGATCCTTGGCGGGTTCCATGGCGCCCCGGAGCGGACCGACCCCACCGATGTGCGGTTTCCCGATGTGGCCGACCTGGTCGCCGACTGGCCGGGGGCCGGATTGGCGGGCAAGGCGGCGATTGCCAGCGAATCCGCCCGCCGCTGCTCGGCGCTGCGCGGCCCCACCGACGACCCGACCGAGGCGTTGCGAGAGGTGCTCGGCGCGTTGGGCCATGCCCGCGCCCATACAGGCCCCGCGCGCGCCTTGATCTTTGCCCCCGGGACCATGCCTGACGGGGCCGAGGCGCAGATGCAGGAGGCGGGGTATACCGGGGTGTTCCGGTTCATGACGGGAGAGCCGGAATGATCTTTGCGCAGGTCATGCTGATCGGCTTGCTACTGGACGTGGCACTGGGCTGGCCTTCGGCGCTTTTCCGGCGACTGTCGCATCCGGTGGTCTGGATCGGCGCCTTGATCACGGCGCTTGAGGCGCGGTTCAATGACGGGACCGAACGTCGGCGCTTTGCCATGGGCGCGCTGACAGTGGTGCTGGTCCTGCTGGCGTCCGTCCTTCCTGCTGTTCTGGTGACGGTCGTTTTGGGCAAGGGGTGGGCAGCGGTGCTGGTGCTGGGCGTGTTGGCCTGGCCGCTGATCGCGGTGCGCTCGATGTACGATCACGTTGCTGCCGTCCGCGATCCGCTCTTGGCCGGAGATCTGCCCGCCGCCCGCCACGCCCTGTCAATGATCGTGGGACGTGACCCCAGTGCGCTGGACGGCGCGGGGATCAGCCGAGCGGCCCTGGAAAGCCTGGCCGAAAATACCTCGGACGGCATCGTCGCGCCGCTGTTCTGGGGCGTGGTGGCTGGGCTTCCCGGGATCGTGGCCTACAAGGCGATCAACACGATGGATTCCATGATTGGCCATCGCAACGAACGATACGAGCATTTCGGAAAGGCCGCCGCCCGGCTGGACGACCTGGTCAATCTTGTCCCGGCGCGGTTGACCTCACTGGTTTTTGCGTTGGCTTCCGGTATGTTGCGGCGCTCTTTGCAAGTCGTTTCTCAAGACGCATCACGCCACCGCTCGCCCAATGCGGGCTGGCCCGAGGCTGCCTTGGCGGGCGGGCTGGGCGTGCGCCTGTCCGGGCCGCGCATTTACGGCGACCGTGTCGCTCAGGAGCCTTGGGTCAATGAAGGCGCACCCGATCCCGGGGCGCGCGACATCTCGCGGGGCCTTGCGCTTTATGTGCGTGCGATGTTTCTCTGCGGCGCGGCCCTGATCGGGCTGGCAATACTCTAGGGGACAAGATGCGCGACCACGGCGGCGATCTGGACCGGGCCAAGGCCCGCTTTGGCGATGGCAACTGGCTGGACTTGTCGACGGGGATCAATGCCGTGCCCTATCCGCTGCCAGAACTGCCGCCTCGGGCGTGGGCGGCTTTGCCCACGCGGGCCGAAACCGCTGCCTTGGAGGCTGCGGCGCGGACAGCCTATCGGGCCGGGGCCGAAACTGACTGCATCGCCCTTGCTGGCGCACAGGCGGCTATCCAGCTGGTTCCACGGCTGGGTGGACCGGGTGAGGCTCGCGTTGTCGGCCCCACCTACAACGAACACGCCGGCGCATTGGCGGCGCAGGGCTGGACCGTGACCCAGGTCGCGGATGCGGATGGGTTGAAGGGCGCGCGGCTTGGGGTCGTGGTCAACCCGAACAACCCGGATGGTCGGTTCTGGACGCCGGAGGAACTGATCGACCTGGCGCAGGACGTGGGCCTTCTGGTGGTGGACGAAAGCTTTGCCGATCCCGCACCGGAATATTCTGTCATCCCCTTTCTCGACAGTGTGCCCGAAGGCGTCCTGATCCTCGTCCTGCGATCCTTCGGCAAGTTCTATGGACTGGCGGGGTTGCGATTGGGATTTGCGCTTGGCCCGTCAGCATTGGTGGGCGAAATGCGGCGGCTGGCAGGACCCTGGGCGGTCAACGGGCCGGCAATCACCACCGGGTGCACAGCGTTGGCGGATGCGGATTGGCAGACGCAGACGATCGCGCGGCTGTCCCGCGACGCGGTGCGCATGGATGCACTGGCCGAGGCGGCGGGCTGGTCCCTGGTGGGGGGCACGGTCTTGTTCCGGACCTATGAGACGGGCGACGCATTGGCCGCGCAGGAGCGTCTGGCAGAGGCGCGGATCTGGAGCCGCGCCTTCCCCTATTCGGCAGGCTGGCTGCGGCTGGGCCTGCCGGGGTGCGAACCCGATTGGGCGCGACTGGTGGCGGCGCTAAAGGGCTGACGGCACTCAGCGGGCGGCAGCGAGAAGACCTTCGACGTCCAGATGTGCCTCAAGGTGATCGGCAAGGGCTTCCAGCGTCGCTTCGACCGTCGCATCATACGAGGCGCTGGCTTCGACCCCGAAACCATTCAGCCATGCGGCGCGAAACCGGTCGTCGCGGAACATGCCGTGCAGGTAGCTGCCCATCACCCGGCCATCGGCGCTGATCGCCCCTTCGGGATTGTCCCCGACAAAGGCGAAGGGGCGGACGCGGTCCGGGCCGTCGCTGCGGCCGATATGGATTTCGTAGCCGTGGAACGGGGTGCCGGTGGCCGCATGGCGGGCGTTTACCTCTGTCAGGGACTTGTCCGCGGTCATGACGGTGTCGATCTCCAGCAGGCCAAGGCCGGGATCGCGGCCCGCCGGCCCCTCGATGCCCTGCGGGTCATCAACCACGCGGCCAAGCATCTGATAGCCGCCACAAATCCCCAGCACCCGACCGCCACGGCGATGATGCGCCATTAGGTCCACGTCCCAGCCTTGTTCGCGCAGGAAGGCAAGGTCGCCGCGGGTGGACTTGCTACCGGGCAGGATCACGAGGTCGGCGTCGCCGGGGATCGCCTCGCCGCGCCGGAGCATGGTCAGGCGCACGCCCGGTTCCTGCGCCAGCGGGTCGAGATCGTCGAAATTCGCCATGCGCGAAAAGCAGAGGCAGACCACATGCAAGCCTTCGCGACGGGTTTGCGTGCGGATGTCCAGCGCATCCTCTGCAGGCAGGCGCCAGGCCTCGGGAAACCAGGGGGCGACACCATAGCCGCGCCAGCCGGTGCGCTCTTCGATCAGCTTGTAACCCTCGTCGAAAAGACGAGGATCGCCGCGGAACTTGTTGACAATAAACCCGGAAATCCTGTTGGCGTCTTCGGTCGGCAGTATTGCCTGGGTGCCGACGATCTGGGCGATCACGCCGCCCCGGTCGATGTCTCCGGCAAGGATTACCGGCACGACTGCGGCCTCGGCAAACCCCATGTTGGCGATGTCGCCATTGCGCAGGTTCACCTCTGCCGGACTGCCGGCCCCTTCGACGATCACCAGATCATGCACCGCCTTGAGTCGATTGAAGCTTTCAATAACGGAACCAAGAAGTTGCGGCTTCAACTTCGCGTAATCTCGGGCCTTGGCGGTGGTCACTCTCTTGCCCTGAACGACCACCTGTGCGCCCACATCCGTTTCTGGTTTCAACAGGACCGGGTTCATATCCGTGTGGAGCGGCAAGCCGCAGGCCAGCGCCTGAAGCGCCTGCGCCCGCCCGATCTCGCCTCCGTCAGAGGTCACGGCGGCATTGTTCGACATGTTCTGCGGCTTGAACGGGGCCACCGAGTAGCCACGCCGCAGCGCCGCCCGGCAGAGACCCGCCACCAGCATGGACTTGCCGACATTGGACCCAGTGCCCTGGATCATCACCGCGCGGCTCATGGCGCGATCCCCAGCCGGACCGGCAGATCAAGGCGAGTGCGCGCGTCAAAGTGAAAGGTCTGCCAGCCGCGCCGGGCTGCTGAGGCCAGGTTCTCGCGGTTGTCGTCGATCAGAAGCAGGTTCTGCGGCATCATCCCCGACCAGCGTTCGATCTGGCCGAAAAAACCTTGATCGGGCTTGGCGACACCCATCGGGCCAGAGGCGAAGATCGTCTCGACATGTTCTGACAACCCCATGACATCCATGATATAATCTGCCCTCGGTGCGGGATTGTTGGTGCCGATCACGGCGCGCGCGGGACTGCGTGCCAGCCAGTCGATCACCTGTTTGTCGGGCCGGTCCTCGGCCTGCAACCAATGGTCCAGCAAGACCGCGGCGCTGACATCCGTGTGCTGCGTGGCCAGCCAGTCGGCCAGCGCCTGTTCCAGTGGCAGCGCGCCGCGCAACACGCGTGCGGCCTGTCCCGGCCGGTTCAGGAAGGCGCGAAAGGCGCGCGGCGACAGACCCAGCGTCCGGTCCAGGTCGGCGACCCATCCGAAAGGTTCGCCCGGCGGTTCGGCGTTCAAAACGCCGTCGAAGTCCCAGACGACAAGTTCGGTGGTCATTGAGGGTAGATCAGGGCAGTTGCGACATAGCCGGCGGGCAAGGGCACAGTCGGGGGCGTTTCCAGCCGCTGCGCCACGTGGTCCGGCAAGAGGTGCGTGTGCGGCCCTTCTGGAGAGGCGCCGTCCGGCGGGGGAATCTCGGCGTCGATCTCAAGCCGCAGACAGGGTGTCTCGATCACCCGCACCGGTGCGGCGTCCCGCAGGGCCAGGCCGCTGCGCGACAGGTGATCCGGCCACGCGGTGCCCTGGCAGCGGGCCAGCCTCGCAGCAAGCGCCTTGTCGCAACGGACGGTGAATCGGGCGGCGCGGCTGCCTAGCCCCAGGTCGAACCGCGTGCCACCGGCATCGCGCGGCAAAAGCGCGTCTTCGTCCGGGCCAAGCGCGGTCAGGGAGCGGGCAGGATCGCGCAGGGCGCGACCGATCGGAACGGCAAGCGCGATCAGTGTCGGCGCCTCCGGGCGGTCTATCTCGAAGGCGGTGAGGTAGCGCGCGGCCTCCAGCCGCAGCGCGGCATTGTCCAGTTGCAGGGTCAGCACGCCATCACCGATCTGTGCCGCGCATTCTGTCCCCGGCAGGCGCGACAGTTCTCCCGAGGCCCCCCATATGCCCGCCACCAGCCGCGCACCGTCTTCCGCGATGCGGCGCGCGGTTTCGGTCAAGAGCGTGTCACCCTGCCAGGACAGGCGGCGCGTCTTCAGCCCCATGTTCGTGGCGCGGGCGGGCAAGGCGGCCCAGACGCCGGCGCGGAAATCGTCCGAGGCACTACCCCAGCAAGCGATCTCGTCCAGGCTGCGGGCGCATCCCGTGCACAGTTGCGATGCCTCGTCGATCACGCATCGCGCCACGCAGGGGCTGGCCGGGGGCAGGCGGGTCATGCGGCTCATGGGCCTAGAACTCCACGCCTTTCTGTGCCTTCACGCCGTCGCGGAAGGGGTGTTTGATCAGGTCCATCTCGGTCACCAGGTCGGCGGCCTCGATCAGTTCCGGCTTGGCGTTGCGGCCCGTCAGGCAGACATGGGTCATGACCGGTTTCTGGTGCAGCAGGAAGTCCACCACCTCGTCGATGTCGATGTAGTCATAGCGCAGGGCGATGTTGATCTCGTCCAGCAGGACGAACTTGATTTCGGGATCGAGGATCTGTTCCTGCGCGATCTTCCAGCCGTTCTGGGCGGCGGCAATGTCCCGCTCGCGGTCCTGGGTTTCCCAGGTAAAGCCCTCGCCGGACACGAAGAACCGGCATTCCTCGGCAAAGCGGTCGCGCAGAAAGGTCTTTTCGCCGGTGTCCCAGTTGCCCTTGATGAATTGCACCACCGCGCAGGGCATGCCATGCGCGATGCAGCGCATGATCATACCGAACCCGGCCGAGCTCTTGCCCTTGCCCTTGCCGGTGTGGACCATGATCAGACCCTTTTCCTCGGTCTTGGTCTTCATCATCTCGTCGCGGGCGGCCTTGATGCGGCGCATCTTTTCGTTGTGGCGGGTGGTGATCTCGTCCATTGCGCGCTCCGTTGATCGGTTCAGGCAGGAATTGCATCCGTGTCGCGCCCCGTCAACGTGCTTCGCGATTGACATGTCCGCCCGTCTGTCGCACCACCCCCCTCACGATGGTTCCCCGGAGCACCCGGGGAGGACAACAGGGAACGCGGTGAAACCCCGCGGCTGCCCCCGCAACTGTAAGCGGTGAGCGCCCTCGCAACGTGCCACTGGCCAGACCGGCCGGGAAGGCGCGGGGGTGCCGCGACCCGCGAGCCAGGAGACCTGCCATCCCAGGTGCAACTTTAATCCCGGGCGGGGTGCCCCGGAGGAGGTCTGAAATGGATCACGATACGCAGCAGGACGCGGGCCAGGCGCCGGTCGAACTGCTGGTTTGCGTCAAGTGTCGGCGCGGCGAAGACGTGCCGGAGGGCGGTGTGCGCCCGGGCCAGCGCCTGCACGATGCGCTTGCCGAGCGCGAGATGCCCGAGGGTGTCACGTTGACGCCGGTGGAATGCCTGCAGAACTGCGACTATGGCTGTTCCGTTGCCATGCGCGGGGGGCCGGAACGCTGGACCTACGTCTACGGAAACCTTCACGAAGCGTCGCATCCGGACCTGCTGGCCGAAGGTGTCGCGCTGTATCATGCGGCCCGTGACGGGGTGATCCCCTGGCGCGCGCGGCCGGAACATTTCAAACGCAATTGCATCGCGCGCATCCCGCCCGAACAGACCGGAACGCCGGAAAAGGAACAGACATGACTGATCTCGCCAAGCTTCCCGTCACCGTCATCACCGGCTTTCTGGGCTCGGGCAAGACGACGCTGATCACCCACCTGATGCAGAACCCCGGCGGCAAGCGGCTGGCCGTTGTTGTCAACGAGTTCGGCGACGTGGGCGTCGATGGCGAAATCCTCAAGGGCTGTGCCATCCCCGATTGCCCGGCGGAAAACATCATGGAACTGGCCAACGGCTGCATCTGCTGCACCGTGGCCGATGATTTCATTCCGACGATCGAGGCGCTGATGGCGCTGGACCCGCGCCCGGAACATATCCTGATCGAGACCTCGGGTCTCGCTCTGCCGAAACCGCTGCTGAAAGCCTTTGACTGGCCGGATATCCGGTCCAAAATCACCGTGGATGGCGTGATTGCGCTGGCCGATGCAGAGGCGGTGGCCTCGGGGCGTTTCGCGCCCGACGTGGCCAAGGTGGATGCACAGCGGCTGGCGGATGACTCGCTGGATCACGAAACGCCGCTGTCGGAGGTCTTCGAGGACCAGATTTCCTGCGCCGACATCATCCTGCTGACCAAGCCGGATCTTGCGGGCCCCGAGGGCGTGGCAAAGGCCAAGGAGATCATTGCCGCCGAGGCGCCGCGACCGCTGCCGGTGATCGAGGTGGCCGAGGGGGCCGTCGATCCGCGGGTGATCCTGGGGCTGGAGGCGGCGGCAGAGGACGACATGGATGCGCGTCCCAGCCATCACGACGACCATGACGACCATGAACACGACGATTTCGAGTCGATCGTCGTCGACATTCCCGAGGTGTCCGCCCCCGCCGATCTGGTGGCGCGGATCGAGGAACTGGCAAAAAGCCAGAACATCCTGCGGGTCAAGGGCTATTCCAGTGTCGCGGGCAAGCCGATGCGCCTGCTGGTGCAGGCAGTTGGCGCAAGGGTCCGGCATCAGTACGACCGTCCGTGGAAAGCGGACGAGCCCCGTCAAGGCAGGCTTGTCGTGATCGCCGAACATGACGATATCCGCCCTGATGCCATCCGGGCCGTGCTGGGCGTGGCCACGGAGGCGGCGGAGTAAGGCGGGCCTTACCCGCCGCGCCGGAGCGGTGTCATGCACGTCATCTTTCGCGAAAGCCACGGACTCGAAGAGAGCGAGACCCCGACCGATCTGGCGCAAAGCCCGGCGGACCTTGTGGTGCTGTCCTTCTCGGATTCCGACCTCGGCGCCTTTGCCGCCGGCTGGGAGCGGGGCGGCGGGCGCGCGGGGCGAATGCCCTCGTTGCGGCTGGCCAATATCGCGGCGCTGAAACATCCGCTCTCTGTGGACACCTATGTTGAACAGACTCTGGAGGGGGCCAAGGGCATCCTGGTCCGGCTGATCGGTGGCGTGCCCTATTGGGCCTATGGCATCCAGCAGATCGCCGCCTTGGCACAGGCGAAGGGGATCGCCCTGGCGGTGCTGCCGGGGGATGGGCGGGTCGATACGCGGCTGGACGAGGTCTCGACCCTGCCGGTCTCCACCCTGCGGCGGTTGGCACATCTTTGCGACGCGGGCGGCGCGGTGGCGGCCCAGGCCGCGCTGGCACAGATGGCGTTGGCGGCGGGGCTCTATGCCGGGCCGGTGCGCGGCGCCAAGGGGTTGCCGCAGGTCGGCGGCTGGCTGCCGGAGCACGGGGTCTGCTGCCCGGTTCTGGCGGCGTTGCGGGATGGCGAGGGCGGAGGGGGGCTGTCTGCCCCCCGCTTGCCGGAGGCAAGCCCCCCCGAGAGGATTTCGGGAGAGAAGAAACCGCGCCCGCTGGTCTGCCTGGTTTTCTACCGCTCTTACCTCGTATCGGCGGACATGGCGCCCATGGAGGCGCTATGCGCCGAATTGCGGGCGCGCGGCTTTGACGTTTTGGGGTTGTTCGCGCCTTCGCTGAAGGCGCCGGGCGCCTCGGGATGGCTGGCGCGGCAGGTGGCGCACCTGGCGCCCGTCGCCATCGTCAATGCAACCGCCTTTTCCGGGCGCGGGGCCGAGGGGGATTCGCCGCTGGATGCGGGAGATGTGCCTGTCTTCCAGGTGGCCCTGGCGACTTCTTCGCGCGCGGCCTGGGCCGAGGCGGAGCGGGGCCTGTCCCCCGCCGACCTGGCCATGCACGTGGTATTGCCGGAAGTTGACGGGCGGCTGTTCACGGGCGCCGTGTCCTTCAAGGAACCGCAGGCGCGCGATCCGGATCTGCAATTTGCCCGCGTCGCCCATGCGGCGGATGCGGTGCAGGTGATGGCCGCAGCCGATCGTGTTGCGCGTTGGACCAGGCTGGCGGCCACGCCCGAAGCCGACCGGCGGCTGGCGCTGGTGCTTTCAACCTATCCGGGGCGCGACTGGAACCTGGCCCATGCGGTCGGGCTGGACGCGCTTGCCTCGGCAGAGGCGATCCTTGCCGATCTCGCAGAGACCGGTCACGACGTCGGTTCGGAAGTGTCGGCGGAGGCGCTGCGCGCGGCGCATCTGAACTGGCCCCTGGGAGAATACAGGGCCGCACTGGCGCGCCTGCCCGAGGCCTTGCGTGACGATCTCGAGGCCGCCTGGGGTGTGCCCGAGGCGGATGCGGATGTTGTCGATGGCGAATTTTCCTTCCGCGTGCTGAAGCGGGGCAAGGCGCTGGTGGCGCTGCAGCCGGAACGCGGCACGCCGGAGCAGCGAGACGACGACTACCACGACCTGTCCCGCGTGCCGCGCCATGCCTATGTCGCCTTCTACCTGTGGCTGCAGCAGAGAGTGGATGCGCTGATCCATATCGGCGCGCATGGCACGCTGGAGTGGCTGCCCGGCAAATCGGTCGCGCTGTCCAATGCCTGTTGGCCCGAGGCGCTGACAGGTGGGATGCCGGTAATCTATCCTTTCATCGTCAACGATCCCGGTGAGGCAGCGCAGGCGAAACGCCGCATCGGCGCGGTGACGCTGGGCCATGTACCACCGCCCTTGCGCGAGGCCGCCGTTCCGGAACGGCTGGCCCGGCTCGAGGCGCTTCTGGACGAGTTTTCCAATGCCGACGGGCTGGATCCAAGACGACGCGATCGGCTGATGCAGGACATTCGGGCCGAAGCGCAAGCGGTTGGGGTCGAAGGGGATCTCGGCCTCGAGACCAGCGCCAGCACCGCCGAGGCGATCACCCGGATCGACCGCTTTGTCTGTGACATCAAGGAAAGCCAGTTCGGCGATGGGCTGCACGTCTGGGGGCGGGCGCCCGTGACGGGTGGCGGGATCGATGCGGCGGAGTCCGTCGCGGCGGAACGTCGTGCGCTGATCGACGCGCTGGATGGCAAGCGGATCGCGGCCGGACCGTCAGGCTCGCCGTACCGGGGGCGCAGCGATGTCCTGCCGACGGGGCGCAACCTGTTTACGACCGACCCACGCTCGGTTCCGACGCGCAGCGCCTATGCTCAGGGCGTCAAGCTGGGCGAGGAACTGGTGCGGCGACACCTGCAGGACGAGGGCGACTGGCCGCGCGGGCTGATCGTGGATCTCTGGGGCTCGGCCACAATGCGCACGGCTGGCGAGGAGTTTGCCATGGCGCTGCATCTCTTGGGGGTGCGCCCCGTCTGGGACCAGGGCAGCGAGCGCGTCAGCGGGATCGAGGTCATCCCCATTGCCGAGCTGGAGCGGCCCCGGATCGACGTCACGCTGCGCGTGTCTGGCCTTTTCCGCGATGTCTTTCCGACGCTGTCCACGCTTTTCGGTCAGGCGGTCAAGGCGCTCTCCGAACGCGACGAGGCGCGTGACTGGAACCCCTTTGTCGGGCAGGCGGGCGCGCGGGTCTTCGGCCCGGCGCCGGGGTCCTTTGGCCTTGGGATCGGGGCGCAGATCGGCGACTATTCCGAGGGATCGCGACAGGCGGCGGGTGAGGCTTGGCTTGCGGCCTCGGCCTGGGCCTATGACCGGGGGGAGGGCGAACGCGACGCCGCGGGCTTGCGGGAAAGGGTGCGTGCGGCAGAGGCCTTCGTGCACCTTCAGGATCTGCCGGAAACCGACCTTCTGTTGGCCGAGGATTACGCCAGTCACGAGGCGGGCTTTGCCGCAGCCCAGGGCGTGACCGGGGGCAAGGCCGCGCTCTACCACATGGACAACACGGATCCGTCGCGCCCCCGCGCGCGGGGGCTGACCGAGGAGATCGCCCGCGTGGTCCAGGCGCGGGCGGCCAATCCGGCATGGTTGGCCGGGATGCAACGGCACGGGTTCCGGGGGGCGGCGGAAATTGCCGCAACGCTGGAGAACATGGCCGCCTTCGCGCAACTGGCAGACGTGGTGCCGGGGCATCTTTTTGATCTCTACTACGATGCGACGCTGGGCGATGAAGCGGTGACGGAGTTCCTGCAAGAGGCCAACCCCGAGGCATTTGAGGCCATGCGGGCACGGTTCGCGGCACTGCATGCGGCGGGGCTCTGGCAGACGCGTCGGAACTCGATCCTTGCCGCGCTGGAGGCGGCGGAATGAGCGTGCCCGAGATCAAGGGGTGGTGTCCGGGCGCATATCGCCCGATGCGCTCGGGCGACGGGTTGGTGGTGCGGGTACGTCCGCATCTCGGGCGGCTGGACGCCGATCAGGCATGCGGGCTGGCGGAGATCGCCGAGAGCCTTGGCGGCGGGGTCGTCGAGGTGACGGCGCGGGCCAATCTGCAACTGCGCGGTGTCACGGACGACGGTTTCCCGCGGGTGATCGAGCGGCTGGATTCGCTGGGCCTGTTGCCCGGCGATGCCGAGCATGAGGCGCGGCGCAACGTGATTCTCGCGCCTTTTGACGATGGCACGGCTGTCCCCCTTGCCGAGGCCCTGTATCAAGGACTCGAGGCGGCGCGCTTTGCGGGACTGCCGGGGAAATTCGGGTTCGTGATCGATCCCGGCCCGCAACGACAACTGGACGAGGTCAGCGGCGATATCCGGATCGAAGCGGCCGGCGATGGGCTTATTGTCCGCGCCGATGGCTGCGCCACCGGGCACCCGGTGGTCGAGGAAGAGGCAGTGCGCTTGGCGTTGGATCTGGCGGCCTGGTTCCTCGACAGCGGCGGTGTCGGATCGGACGGGCGCGGACGCATGGCGCGGCACATCGCGTCGGGCGCCGAACTGCCCGAGTGTTTGCGCGGCACGGCCGTCCCGAATGAGCCCGTTCCGGCGCCAGAGCCGGGACCTCGTTCTGCCGGGATCTGCGTGGCTGCGCCCTTTGGCCTGTTCACGGCGCAGGCGCTGCGACACCTGGCAGGAACCGGCTCCGAACTGCGCGTGACCCCGTTCAGGATGCTCTACTTGCCCGCTGTCACCCGTCTGACCCCGCACGACGACCTCGTCACCGACCCGCACGACCCGATCCGCCGGATCGAGGCGTGTACCGGTGCGCCCGGTTGCCCGCAGGCCAGTGTCGCCACCCGCGATCTCGCCCGCAGCCTTGCCGCGCATGTGCCCGAGGGCCGGCGTTGGCACGTCTCGGGCTGTGCCAAGGGCTGCGCCTTTCCGCGCGCTGCCGATCGTACCTTGGTGGGGAATGGCGGCGCATTCGATCTTGTCACGCCGGGGGCGCCGTGGGATGAGCCGCTCCGCCGCGGGCTGACCCCTTTGGACATCAACGAACTTATCAGGCCCTGAAATCAATGCCCTATACATACGAAAAAGACGGCGCGGCCATCTACAAGGAGAGCTTTGCCACCATCCGCGCCGAGGCAGAGCTGGACCGCTTTGCCCGAGACGAGGAACAGGTGGTGGTGCGCATGATCCATGCCGCCGGCCTCGTGGGGCTGGAGCGCGATGTGAAAGTGTCGCCCGGCATGGTTTCTGCTGCGCGCGCCGCGCTGGAGGCAGGCGCGCCGATCTTTTGCGATGCCTTCATGGTCTCCGAGGGGGTGACACGCAAACGCCTGCCGGCCGGCAATGACGTGATCTGCACCCTGCGCGAGCCCGAGGTTCCGGACCTGGCCACGCAGTTCGGCACCACGCGCTCTGCGGCGGCGCTGGAACTGTGGCGGCCCCGGCTTGAAGGGGCGCTGGTCGCCATCGGCAACGCCCCCACGGCGCTCTTCCACCTTCTTGAGATGCTCGAGGATCCGGAGTGCCCGCGCCCGGCGGCGATCATCGGCTGCCCGGTGGGCTTTGTGGGCGCGCGCGAAAGCAAGGACGCCCTGTGGGAGGCACAGCCGGTGCCCTCTCTGATCGTCGAAGGGCGGCTGGGCGGCAGTGCCATCACCGTCGCCGCCATCAACGCCATCGCGAGCCGCGCGGAATGAGGGGCGGGACGGTCTTCGGCGTCGGGCTTGGCCCCGGCGACCCCGAATTGATGAGCGTGCGCGCCGACCGGCTGGTGCGCAGTGCACGGCATGTGGCCTTTTTCCGCAAGGCAGGGCGGTCCGGCCGTGCGCGCGGGATCGTCGACGGAATGCTGCGCGAGAATGCGGTTGAATTCGCGATGGAATACCCGGTCACGACCGAGATTCCGCTGTCGGACCCGCGTTACAACCAGATCCTATCGGCTTTCTATTCCGATTGTGTCGCGCATCTGAAGGCGCTTGTGGCCGCCGGTGAAGACGTGGTGGTGCTCTGCGAGGGCGACCCGTTCTTCTACGGCTCCTTCATGCATCTTTATACTCGGCTCAAGGACGACGTGCCGGTGCATGTGGTGCCCGCGATCACCGGCATGTCCGCGGCCTGGACGGCGACCGGCGCGCCGGTGACCTGGGGCGATGACATCCTGTCGGTGCTGATGGGCACGTTGCCCCTGGCGGAATTGACGCGCGGGGCGCTGGATGCGGATGCGCTGGTGGTGATGAAGATCGGTCGGAACCTGCCCAAGATCCGCGAGGCGTTGCAGGCGGCGGGCAAGATGGACCGCGCCTGGCTGGTGGAATACGCCAGCATGGACGGGCAGACCGTCATGCCCCTGGCCGAGGCGGATGACCGCGTGTCGCCCTATTTCTCGATCGTCATCGTGCACGGACAAGGGCGCAGGCCATGAGCGGCTGGGTCGTGATCGCAGGCCTGGGTCCGGGAGACGAGGCGCTGGTCACCCCCGAGGTGACGGCGGCCCTGCAGGAAGCGACCGATGTCGTCGGTTATATTCCCTACGTCCGGCGCATCCCGCCGCGAGAAGGGCTGCGCCTGCACGAAAGCGACAACCGCGTGGAACTGGACCGTTCCCGCCACGCGCTGGACATGGCGGCAGAGGGGCGGCGGGTGGTCGTGGTCTCGTCGGGCGATCCGGGTGTCTTTGCCATGGCCTCGGCGGTCTTTGAAGCGGTCGAGGCCGGCCCGGCGGAATGGCGCGCGATTGAGATCCGGGTATTGCCCGGCATCACCGCGATGCTGGCGGCGGCGGCCAAAGCCGGTGCGCCGCTGGGGCATGATTTCTGCGCCATCAACCTCAGCGACAACCTCAAGCCCTGGGCGCTGATCGAGAAACGCCTGCGTCTGGCGGCAGAGGCGGATTTTGCCATGGGGTTCTACAATCCGCGGTCCAAGTCACGGCCCGAGGGTTTTGGCCGTGCCTTGGGCGTGCTGCGCGAAGCCTGCGAACCGGAGCGGGTGATGATCTTTGCCCGCGCCGTCTCAACGCCAGAGGAAGAACTGCGGGTGGTCCGCCTGTGTGACGCCACGCCCGAGATGGCGGACATGCGCACCGTCGTCCTTGTCGGTTCCTCGCTGACGCGGGTGATCGAGCGGGAGGGGGCGCCTTGGGTCTACACCCCAAGGTCCGTCCCGGAATGAGCCAGCCAGTCCAGCACCTCCTGCGGGGTGGCGACCTCGTGGCGCTCGGGCAGGGCGGGGCGGTCGATCATCACGACCGGGATGTTCAGCGCCCGCGCGGCGTCCAGCTTGGCCGAGGCGCCGCTGCCGCCCGCGTTCTTCGACACCACGAGGTCGATGCCGTGGTCCTGCATCAGCGCTCGGTCGCCTTCGGCGGTGAAAGGCCCGCGATCCTCGATGACGTGGTATTCGGCGAAGGGCGGCGGGGACTTCGGGGGATCGACCAGCCGCAGCAGGTAGTAATGCTGCGGGTTGGGCGCAAACTCTTCCAGGTGCATCCGGCCAACGGCCAGCATGACCCGGCGGGGCGCGGTGTCCAGAGCGGCGACCGCACCGGCAATGTCCGGTACATGGCGCCAGCGATCCCCGGGCTGCGCCTGCCAGGCGGGCCGCGTCAGGGCCAGCATGGGGATCCCCGCCTGTCGGGCCGCGTGCACTGCGTTGGTGCTCATCTGCGCGGCAAAGGGATGGGTGGCGTCCACCAGGTGCGTGACGCCGGTGTCGCGGATGTAACGCGCCAGCCCTTCGATACCGCCAAAGCCTCCGACGCGCTGTGGCAGGGGGTGGCGGCGCGGACGTTCGACCCTGCCGGCAAAGCTGACAGTGCCCTTGATCCCGCGTTCCGCCATCAGGTTGGCCAGCGCCGTGGCCTCTGTCGTGCCGGCCAGGACCAGGAGGTTCGGCGTCATGTCTGAGGGTGCTCCCTGGCTGGTGATCATCGGTCTGGGTGAAGATGGACCGGAGGGGCTGTCGCCTGCAAGCCGCGCCGCGCTGGAACGGGCGGAAATCGTCATGGGACCGCCGCGGCACCTGTCCTTGTTGCCGGACCTTGGGGCCGAGCGCGTGGAGTGGCCGGTGCCGTTTTCTGACGGGCTGGACCTGCTGGACGGGTTTCGTGGGCGACGGGTGGCGGTGCTGGCCTCGGGCGATCCGTTCTGGTTCGGTGCGGGCAGCGTGATTGCGCGACGGTTTGGGCCGGGTGAATGGCGGGCGCTTCCGGGGGTATCCTGTTTTGCGCTGGCCGCGGCGCGGCTGGGCTGGGCATTGGACAGGACGCTGTGTCTTGGGCATCACGCGGCGCCGTTGACACGGCTGCGCCCCTATCTGGCCCCGGGTGTCCGGATGATCCTCACCCTGCGTGATGGCGAGGCTGCGGCGGATCTGGGCAGATACCTGGCCGGGGTAGGTTTCGGTACCTCGCATATTTGGGTGATGGAGGCCTTGGGCGGTCCGCGGGAACGTGTGACCAAGGTGCGGGCCGAGGCTGTGTCCGGGGAATTCTCACACCCGGTGGTGGTGGCTGTCGAGGTCGCCGGAGAAGGGGCGGCACTGCCCCGTGCCTCGGGTATCGATGATACGTTTTTCGACAGCGATGGCGTGATGACCAAGCGCCCTGTGCGGGCATTGACGCTGTCGGCCCTGGCGCCGAAACCCGGGGAACGGCTTTGGGACATCGGCGGTGGGTCCGGCAGCATCGGGATCGAGTGGTTGCTGAGCCATCCGTCGACCCAAGCCGTCGCGATCGAGCCGCGCGCGGATCGGATTGCGCTGATCACTGCCAATGCGGCGGCTCTGGGCGTGGACCGGTTGCAGGTGGTCGCGGGCCATGCGCCGCAAGCCCTGGCAGGACTGGATGCGCCGGACGTGGTCTTTGTCGGCGGCGGACTGAGCGCGGCGCTGCTGGACTGGTTGTTCACTCATCTGCCCGGGGGAACGCGGTTGGTGGCCAACGCGGTGACACTGGAAAGCGAGGCGCAACTGATCGCGGCCCATGCGGAACGAGGAGGGGACCTTTTGCGGATCGAATTGGCACAGGCGGCAGCTCTGGGGCCGCGACGGGGCTGGAAAGCGGCCTACCCGGTTGTGCAGTGGAGTGTGACGCTGTGATCGTCGCGGGGTTCGGTTTCCGCAGCGCGGTCTCGGTACAGGCGCTCGCCGAGGCGTTGTCCCTGGCGGGGTCCGGGCAGACGGTCTCGGCGCTGGCCACGGCAGCGGACAAGGCGACATCGCCGGCATTCGCGGCCTTTGCGCGGCAAGTTGGGTTGCCGGTGATCGGGATTGACGCCGCCACGCTCTCAGCGCAGGAGGTGCAGACGCAATCGGAGGCCAGCACGGCGGCGCGCGGCACAGGCAGCCTGGCCGAGGCGGCGGGGCTGGCCGCGGCCGGGCCGGGGGCGCGGCTGATCGGAGGCCGGGTGGTCTCGACCGACCGCATGGCCACCTGTGCGCTGGCAGAAGGAGAGGGCGCATGACAGTTCATTTCATCGGGGCTGGGCCGGGCGCGGCCGACCTGCTGACCCTGCGCGGGCGCGACCTGATCTCCGCTTGCCCGGTCTGTCTCTATGCCGGGTCACTGGTGCCCGAGGCGGTTCTGGCGCATTGCCCGCCGGGCGCGAGGATCGTGAACACGGCGCCGATGGACCTTGATGCCATCGTTGCGGAAATCGCTGCGGCCCATGCCGAGGGCAAAGACGTGGCGCGGCTGCATTCCGGGGACCTCTCGGTCTGGTCGGCAATGGGCGAGCAATTGCGGCGGCTGGATGCGTTGGAGATTCCCTATGACGTGACGCCGGGCGTGCCCTCCTTTTCGGCGGCGGCGGCGGCGCTGGCGGTGGAGCTGACGGTGCCGGAACTGGCGCAATCGCTGGTGCTGACGCGCACGCAGGGCCGCGCCTCGCCCATGCCCGAGGGGGAGAGCCTGGCGAATTTCGCCCGAACGGGGGCGACGCTGGCGCTGCATCTGTCGGTGGGGCAACTGGAAAAGGTGCAGGCAGAGTTGCTGCCGGGCTATGGCGCGGAGTGTCCCGTGGCCGTCGTCTATCGTGCCAGCTGGCCCGACCAGCGGGTGATCCGTTGTACGCTGGGCACCCTAACAGAGGCTGTGGATGAGGGGATTTCGCGCACCGCGCTGATCCTCGTCGGCGCGGCCCTGGGCGAGGGGCCACGGGCGGAAAGCCGGCTTTATGCGGCGGATTATGACAGGCGCTACAGACCGCAGAGCGCCGAAAGTCCCTGGGCGGAGTGGCAACATGGCGATGACTGATCTTCCCCCCGGCCTGATGATCTCGGCCCCTGCGTCGGGCACTGGCAAGACGACCGTCATGCTGGGGCTGCTGCGTGCCTTGCGCGACGAGGGGCTTGCGGTGCAGCCCTTCAAGTCCGGCCCCGACTATATCGACCCGGCCTTTCACCTTGCGGCCAGCGGGCGGGCGTCTTTCAACCTGGATACCTGGGCGATGGATTGCGGTCTGCTGGATGCGGTCGCGACGCAGGCGGATGGCGCGGATATCTGCATCGGCGAGGGGTCGATGGGGCTCTACGACGGGGTGGCGACGCGCGGGCAGAGCGGGTTCGGGTCCTCGGCAGAGACCGCCCGGCGCATGGGCTGGCCCGTGGTGCTGGTGGTCGACGTCGGCGGACAGGCGCAATCGGCGGCGGCCACGGCAATGGGGTTCCGGGACTACATGCCCGATTTGCCCTTTGCCGGGGTGATCCTGAACCGCTGCGCCTCTCCGCGGCATGAGCGGCTGACGCGGCTGGGCATGGAAAAGGCCGGGATCACGGTGCTGGGCGTGTTGCCCCGGCGCGGCGATCTGACCTTGCCGGAACGGCACCTTGGCCTGATCCAGGCGGTCGAACACCCTGACCTAGAGGCGGCGATCGCGGGTTATGCCGATTTCCTGCGCGAACATGTCGATCTTGCGGCGATCCGCGCGGTGGCGGATGGGCGGTCGGACGCCCCGGCCGCCGGGCTGCGCCCGGCAGCGGCCCGCCCGCCAGCCACATCCGATTTGCCCCGTCCCCCGGGGCAGCGCATCGCGCTGGCCCGCGATGCGGCTTTTTCCTTTACCTATCCGCATTTGCTGGAAGGGTGGCGGACTGCGGGGGCCGAGATCCTGCCGTTTTCGCCCCTCGCCGACGGGGTCCCGGACGAAAGCGCCGACCTGGTCTGGTTGCCGGGCGGCTACCCCGAGTTGCACGCCGGGCGGCTGGCCGCGGCAGAGCGGTTCCGGGCAGGATTGCGGGCCTTTGCCGAGACGCGGCCCGTGCATGGCGAATGCGGCGGGTACATGGCGCTTGGCGCGGCATTGGTGGACAAGGAGGGCGTTTCGCATCAGATGGCGGGCCTTTTGGGACTGGTGACCTCTTTCGAGAAGCGCAAGTTCCACCTAGGATATCGCCGCGCGGTGCTGGAGGGGGAGATGACGGGCTTTGCACCGGGGACCGCCCTGCGCGGGCATGAGTTCCATTATTCCACCATCCTCGAGCAACCCGACGCCCCCTTGGCGGCGGTGGCGGATGCCGATGGCAACCCGGTGCCAGAGACCGGCTCTCGAAAGGGACATGTCACCGGCACCTTCTTTCACCTGATCACGGCGGAGGTCCCGGCATGAGCGGATTCGTCAGTTTCGTGGGCAGCGGCCCGGGCGATCCCGAGCTTCTGACGCTCAAGGCCGTGGACCGGCTCAAACGCGCCGATGCGGTGCTTTTCGATGACCTGTCCTCGGGGCCGATCCTGAGCCATGCGCGCCCCGGTGCGGACCTGATCGGCGTTGGCAAGCGGGCCGGGCGGCCCTCGCCCAAGCAGAACCATGTCAGCCAGTTGCTGGTGGAGTATGCGCAGGAGGGCGGACGGATTGTCCGTTTGAAATCAGGGGATTCCGGGCTGTTCGGGCGACTTGAGGAAGAGCAGGTTGCGCTGCGCGCGGCGGGGATCGACTATGAGATCATACCGGGCATTCCCTCTGCCGTGGCGGCGGCGGCGGCCTGTGGCATCCCGCTGACCCGGCGCCTGACGGCCCGGCGGGTGCAGTTTGTCACCGGGCATGACGCCAGCGGCGCATTGCCCCCGGACCTGGACCTCAGGGCGCTGGCCGATCCCGGTGCCATGACGGTGGTCTTCATGGGCAAGCGGACCTTTCCGAAACTGGCAGAAGCCTTGATTTCCAATGGCTTGCCAGAGACGACCCCGGCGATTCTGGCCGAGGCGGTCTGTACCTCCGAACAGAGCCTGTACAGGGACACGATGGCGGGCCTGTCGGCGCGACTGGCGGGAGAGGTCGGGACCAAGCCGGCGCTGATCCTTTACGGGCCGATGGCCGAACTGGGGGTGGGGTTTGACTGAACTCTGGCTGGTCGGGATCGGGACAGGCAACCCCGACCATCTGACCTTGCAGGGCCAGCGCGCATTGCGCGAGGCCGCGACCGTTCTGATCCCGAGAAAGGGGGCGGCCAAGGAGGACCTCGCCGAGGTTCGCCACGAGATCTTGCGGCGCGCGGGTGCCGAGGCGCAAGTTGTGGTCTTCGATATGCCGGTCCGGGATGAGAGCTTGCCTTACCAGGAGCGGGTGGCACGCTGGCATGACGCCATCGCCGACCGCTGGATCGCGGCGCTGGAGGGGGCGCCGGAGGGGCCCGTGGCGCTGCTTGTCTGGGGGGATCCGGGGCTATACGACAGCACGCTGCGCATTGCCGAACGGCTGGGCGATGATGTGAAAGTCAAGGTATTTCCGGGGGTTACGGCGCTTCAGGCGCTGACGGCGGCACATGCGATTCCGTTCAACACGGTGAATGGCGCCGTGGTCGTGACCACCGGGCGGCGTTTGCGGGATCACGGATGGCCCGAGGGGGCCGAAACGGTGATCGTCATGCTGGACGGCGAGTGTTCGTTCCAATCCCTTGATCCGCAAGGCATTTCGATCTGGTGGGGCGGGTTCCTGGGGATGGAGGAACAGGTGCTGGAGGCAGGGCCGCTGGCGGATACCGGCCCTAGGATCGTGGAGACACGGGCCGAGGCGCGGGCGCGGCACGGCTGGATCATGGACACCTACCTGATGCGGCGCGAGGGGCGGACCTGAGGCGCCGGGTCTTGTACGTTTTGTACAAAACGTACGCGGAAACCAGCATTTAGTACAAGGCGGCAAGGTCTCGTTAACCCTTGTCGCCGGGGCGTGCTGCGCGGGCGGGGAAATCCGGACTGGGTGGCCGGGAAACTCTTGCTAGACTGCAGGGCGAATCCCGCGCCCGGAGTGTATTTTTCGATGTCCATTGCCCGCCTGATTGCCGCCGCCTCGATCCTTGCCCTTGGCAGTGCCGTTCAGGCGCAGGACCTGATGCTGTTCCCGCCCGAGACCTTCGGGCAGGTGGTCGCGCCACGAAAGGAATCCTTGCTGGACGCACAGCTTGAGGCGCAGGTGGGGGCCTACAACAACGAGTTCGTGTCCAGCTATGGCGACAGCTCGATCTTTGTCCGAACGGGCCGCGCCGTGGGAATGTTGCAGATCCTGACCAATGTCGGTCACGCGCCCTGCACCGCCTTCCTTGTCGAGGGCAACAAGCTGGTGACCAACCACCATTGCGTGCCGGGTATCCTGAAACATCCCAGGATGGTCGAGAAGGGCGCGACCAGTATCGCGGCGGTGCAGTTCCACGCGGGCTTTCTGCGTGACGGGATCGAGGACGGGGTCAAGAGCTTTCACGTCAACCCGGTGCCGCTGGAGACCAGCGAAGCGCTGGACTACACGGTGCTGCAGGTGCTGGGCGATGCCAACGCCGAGTTCGGCGCGCTGGACCTCTCGGCGGCGGTGCCCAATGACCGCGATCCCTTTTGGGTGATCGGCCACCCGATGGGCGAGGCGCAGAGGATCAGCCGTGAGAAATGCCAGGCGGACAGCCCGGCGGTTGCTGGGAACAGGCTGCGCCATACCTGCGATACGCTGCCGGGAAACTCGGGGTCTCCGGTGATCGACGCAGGGTCACAGAAGGTGATCGGGCTGCATCACGCCGGGAGCCGGGCGGGGGATGTGAATTTCGCCGTACCGATGGCCGATATCCTGGCGCAGTCGGAGGTGTTGCAGGCGGTGGCCAAGGCGCCGGAGGTGCCGGAAGCCAAGGATGGTGCCGACAGGGACGCGGAACGCGCGCTGGCGGCAGCACTCGCGGAACTGGAGAAGTTGCGCGCGGAAAAGGCGGAACAAGACGTGGCCGTGCAGGCCAAGCCCGTCGAGGCCGCCGAACCGGTTCCGGAGCCGGAGGACAGGCGCGAGATCCTGCGCCAGTCGCAACTGCACCTGAACACGCTGGGGTGTGATGCGGGTACGCCGGACGGGATCATGGGGCCGCGCACGCGCGAGGCATTCCGCCGTTTTGTGGCTGCGACGGATGCGGCGCTCGAGGCTGGTGATCTTGGAACGGCGCAGGCGCTGGAGGCCATCAAGGCGCGGTCGGGCAGAATCTGCAGGCAGGTGGCCGCAGCGGTCCCGGAACCGGGGGCCGGCGCACCGAGGGAACCGGCCCAGGCCACGCCGCCCGCGCCGGTCTATTCGATGGTCGGAACCTGGAGCTGGTCCGCGACATGCCCGCTTGGTACGGCCACGGGCCGCACCGTTTACCGGTCGGCGGGGGCCACTGCCTTTACCGGTACGATCAGCGGTACATCGGGCACCGGAACCACGCGGGGTGCACTGAACGGGCGCAGCTATTCGGCCACGGAGACCTTTGGCTGGGTCACCAGTAGCGCCAACGGCACCCTGTCCAAGGATGGCCGGGCTCTGACCATGAGCGTATCGAACGGCTGCAGGGTCACGGCGCGCAAGAACTGACGTGGCGCGATGGCCTGCGACTAGACCGGCACCAGCTTGCCGTCGGTCAGTTCCAGCGCGCAGGGCGCGATCCGTTCGCGGAAGGCGGGGTCATGGCTGACCAGTAGGATCGGCAGGGGCAGGGCGTCGATGATCTCTGTCAGTCGGGCCTGGTTTTCCGGGTCCAGCGCGTTGGTGGGCTCGTCCAGCAGCAGAACCTCGGGCGACATGGCGAGGACCGTGGCAAGCGTCACCAGGCGTTTCTCGCCGCCCGACAGTTTATGCGTGACGCGGTCGCGCAGGTGCAGCAGGTCGAGCACCATGAGGGTCTGTTCGACCACGGCCAGCGCCTCGTCGCGGGTCTTGCCCAGGTTCAGGGGGCCAAAGGCCACGTCCTCGGCCACGGTGGGGCAGAAGAGCTGGTCGTCGGGGTCCTGGAAGACAAGGCCGATGCGGCGGCGGACCTCGTGGAAATCCCGTTCGCGGCTGCGGGCCCGGTCGAAGATGGTCACGGTGCCCGAGCTGGGCCGTTGCAGGCCGAGGATCATCCGCAGAAGTGTCGACTTGCCCGCGCCGTTGGGGCCGGTCAGCGACAGCCGTTCGCCGGGGCCAAGGCGCATCGAGGCGCCCGCCAGCACCGGGGGCTGGCCGGGATAGGCAAAGTGCAGATCGTCCAGTTCGATCATCGCAGCGTCAGTTCCAGTGTCAGCAGCAGGGCAAGGGCGCCGGTTAGAACCAGCGCAAAGAGCGCATCGGCCCGGGTACAGCGGAACTCTTGCAAAAGCACGATCCGGCCCGAGAATCCACGGCATTTCATCGCGCCCAGCAGGCGTTCGGAACGTTCGATGGCGCGCACCATCATCATGCCGACGAGATAGCCGAAGCTGCGGTAGCTGTGCCAATTGGTGCCGGGGCGAAAGCCGCGCACCTTCATCGCGGCGCGCAGGCGCAGGTATTCCTGGCGCAGCACCTCGACGTAGCGGATGGTGAACATCAGCAGGTGCACCAGGGTTTCCGGGGCCTTCAGGCGATAGAGCGCGTGGCCCAGCGTCACCGGCTCCATCGTGCCGACAAGGGTGATGAGGGCAAGCACCACGGCGTTGGCGGTCAGGCCGATCTGGATTGCGCGGGCGAGGCCCTGCCAGGAGGCGGGATAGCCCCAGAGGGTAAAGATCGGGTCGCCGGGCACGGTGAAGGGCAGGAGCGCCAGCATGAAGAGGATGAAGCCGTCGACCATCGCGACTCGTTTCAGCGTCTTGCCGGGCGGCAGGCGCGAGAGGGTCAGCAGGGTCAGGGACAGCGCCAGGGCGGCGGAAAGCGCGATCAGGCTGTCGAGGGCGACCACGAAGATGCCGTAGGCGACGGCGGAGAGGATGCGCACGCGCGGGTCGAGCGCCGCGATCGGGCCGGGGCCGCGCCGGGCGCCGTCGCCGGGCAGGGCGGCGCTGGTGTTCGACAGGATATGCGTCACGCCCCGGCCTTGGTTTTCAGCTGACGGCGGGCGGCGATGTAGAAGCCCAGCCCGAACAGCCCGAGGATATAGCCCATGCCGCCGAGGATGGTCTGCAGGTCGTTCTTTTCGCGGTAGGCGGCGATCTCGCGGCGCAGGGGGCGCATCTCGTCGCGGACGATGCGGGCGATCTCGGCCCGGTCGGCATCCGACAGCGCGACGCCGGGCGCGGCCGGGGCGGTGGCGGCGGCGGGCGCCGCGGGTTCGGGCGCGGCGACGCCGAGGATGCGGGCGACCTCTTCGGCGGGCATGGTGACATTGGCCAGGTGCCCGGCGCCAAGATCGGCGCGGAAGGTGTGGGCGACCGGCTCTGTCGGCTCGAAGGTGAAGAACCCGTCGGCGTCGGTCACGGTTTCGCCCAGCAGCGCGCCGCCGGGACCGTAGACCTCGACCGGCTGGTCGGTGGCCATGTCGCCGTTGGAAAACCCGATCTCGCCCTCGATGGCGCTGCCCGAGGGAAAGACGGCGGCGATGACCTTGTGCGCCAGCGCAGGGGCGGGCAGGGCCAGCAGGGTCAGGAGAAGGGCGAGCCGGATCATGCCTGGACGTCCTTCATCGACAGGAAGAGATCGGGTTTGACCTTGCGCGCGAGGAGAACGGCAAAGCCGGTCAGGAGGCCCTCGATGACCATGATCGGCAGGTGGGCGACAAAGACCAGATGCGCCACGGCAAGGAATTCGTCGCCCGAGAACATCAGCGACAGGGCGACGAAGAGCGTCGTCAGGGCGGTGGCGCAGGCGCCGCCGATGCCGCCCCAGATTGCCGCGGCAACCGGGCCGCCGCGCAGGATCAGCGGGCGGAAGAGCAGGCCGACGATCACCGCCGCAAGCGCGATGTTGACGGTGTTCACGCCCAGGACGGTCAGCCCGCCAAAGCCGAAAAACACCGCCTGCAGCAGGAGGCCGACGAAAAGGGCGGGGAAGGCGGCCCAGCCGAGGATCAACCCGGCCAGACCGTTGAGGATGAGATGCACCGACGACGGACCCACGGGCACATGGATCAGCGAGGTCACGAAGAAACTGGCCGAGAGCACGCCAGCCGCCGGGATACGGTCCAGCGGCAGGGCGCGCAGGCCCAGGGCGATGCCCCCCGCCGCCGCAACGGCGCCGCCGATGACGACCGGGTTCGAGAGGGCTCCGTCGACGATGTGCATGGGGTTACTCCAGTTCCCAGGCGCGAATCCACAGGACCGCGTCCTGGCTCAGTTCCTTGCCTTCATGTTCGGTCACCGGACCGGTCCCGAGGGCGGCAAAGCCCCAGTAGCCTGCCTTGGGAATGCCGAAGGTGAAATAGCCGTTGGCATCCGAGATCGCCACGACGGCCCCGCCGGGCGGCGGGCTGGCGACGGGGGCGGTGGCGGCGGATCCGTCCATGTCCGGTTCGGCGGCCATGTACTCGATCTCGATCTCCGCGCCGGCGACGGGTTCGCCATCGGCCAGCACCTGCCCGGTGAAGGTGGACCCGGCGATCACGTTGTAGGGCTTGATCAGCGGCAGGATCTCGGTCGGCAGGCCCACCGGCTCCATCCAGTCGGTCGGCAGCGTGTTGCGGTTCAGCACGGACTTGGTGAACTGCTGGATGTAGGTGTCCTCGGATTCCTCGAAATAGGGCTGGGGCACCGTCACCAGCACATAGTCGCCCGAGCGTTTCACCGGAACCGAGCCCCGGAAGGCGGCGGCGGAATTGCTGGCGCCGGTAAAGGTGATCGGCTGCAGCGTGTCCATCAGGTCGGTCTTTTCGCCGCGATGGATGACATAGAACTCCTGCGGGCGGTCGAGGTCCATGACATGACCGTTTTCGAAGGGGTGCCAGAACACCAGCTTGACCGGCACGTCGCCGGGGCGGTCGATCAGGGCGTCGGTTGTGTATTCCAGCAGGAAATGCGCGGGCGCCGCGGTGGGCAGCGCCATCATGGCCGCAAAAAGGGCCTGTTTGCCACGGGTAAAAAAGGTCACTGTCATCGTCCTTGTCCAGTCTGCGCCATCCCCGGCGCAATGCGGTGTGCAGACGTGGGACAAGGCGGCCGGAGTCCGGACAGGACACAGGCCAGACGCTCACCCCGACGTCCGGTGGAACCGTGGCCATGCGGGCCACGGGTGTCCGGCAGGTCTCCTGACTCGCGGGTCGGTGCCTGGGCCTGCCTTCCCGGATTGCTCCAGTGGCGTCTTGGCCCGGCTCTCCGCTTACAGTTGCGGGGGCAGTTGCCGGATTGGCGCGGATGCGCCGCACGGCATTCCCTCTTTCCCCCGGAAAGTCGCCTTTCCGGGACCGGTCACGTCACCGTGTGTGACAGGTTCGCCAATGCGGGGCAATGGTCAAAGTGACGGGCCGGGGGCCTCTTTCGGTTTGACGGTTGACGGGGCGCGGCGGGCGGCGGATAGCTGTGGACGACCGCTATCGCTAACGGAGGGCAAGGCATGAAACGCTCGCGCATCAACGCCATCATGACGGAGGCGGACGAGATGATCCGTCGCCACGGGTTCACCCTGCCACCCTTTGCGCAATGGTCGCCAGAGGCCTTTGTCGCGCAGGCGGGCGCGGCGCGGCATGTCATCGACGCACGCTGCGGCTGGGACATCACCGACTATGGCGCCGGGCGTTATGACGAGATGGGGCTGTTCCTGTTCACCCTGCGCAACGGGCTGCTGTCGGACCTGACCTCGGGGCGGGGGATGTGCTACGCGGAAAAGCTGCTGATCTCGAAACAGGATCAGCTGTCGCCGATGCACACCCATGTCATCAAGGCCGAGGACATCATCAACCGCGGCGGCGCGACGCTGGTGGTGGAATTGTACGGGTCTGACGACAAGGGCAATTTTGCCGAGGATCGCGGCGGCACCGTGATGTGCGACGGGATCGTGCATGACTACACCCCGGGCGAAAAGCTGCAACTGGCGCCGGGCGAAAGCGTGACCCTGCGGCCGGGCGACTGGCACGCCTTCTGGGGCGAGGGCGGCGACGTGCTGATCGGCGAGGTCAGCACCGTGAACGACGACGAGACCGACAACATCTTTCGCGAGCCGATCGGGCGGTTTTCCGACATCGAGGAGGACGAGCCGCCGCTGCACCTGCTGGTCAGCGACTACAAGGCCTGGCTGGAGGCCTGAGGCCGGGACTTGCCAAGCCGGGACGCGGGCGCCACTGTCCGCCTGACAGCGGATGAGGGCAGGACATGCTGAGACGTACACTTGGACAGGGTCGACCGGAGGTCTCGGCGCTGGGCATCGGGGCGATGTCCTTTGCGGGCTTTTACGGTGCCGTGAGCGAGGAAGAGAGCCACGCGGTCCTGGACGCGGCGCTGGACGCCGGTGTCGATCACATCGACACCTCGAACGTCTACGGCATGGGCACGTCCGAAGAGATCATCGGGCGTTTCCTGAAACGCTATGCGGGCAAGGGCGGCAGCCCCTTCCGCATCGCGACCAAGGCCGGGATCACTCGCGACCCGGAGACGGGCGCGCGCTGTTTCGACAATTCCGCCGCCCACCTTGAGGCGGAACTGGACAAGAGCCTGGGGCGGCTGGGGCTGGAGCAGGTCGATCTGTTCTATGTCCATCGCCGCGATCCCCGGATCGAGATCGAGGAGGTCACGGCGACGCTGGCCGGGCTGATCCGCAAGGGCAAGATCGCCTCGTTCGGCTTTTCCGAGATCGCCCCCACCAGCCTGCGCCGTGCCGCCGCCGTGCATCCGGTGGCCGCCGTGCAATCGGAGTATTCGTTGCAGACGCGCCTGCCGGAGATGGGCCTGTTGCAGGCCTGCGAGGAACTGGGCACCGCGCTGGTCGCCTTTTCTCCGGTGGGGCGGGGGCTGCTTTCGGATACGCCGCCGACACCGGAACGGGTGGCGGCGGCGGGGTTTCTCAAGGTCAATCCGCGTTTCACCGGTGGCAACCTTGAACGCAACATCGCCGCCAGCCAGCCCCTGCGCGACCTTGCCGCCGAGGCGGGCTATGCCACGGCGACGCTGGCGATCGCCTGGGTCCTGTCGCAGGGCCGGACCGTGCATGCGATCCCCGGCACCCGCAGCCCGGGGCACCTGCACGAACTGGTGCGCGGGGCCTCGATGATGCTGGGCGATGACCTCAAGGCCGAGATAGAGCGCTGCCTGCCGCTGGGCTGGGCGCATGGCTCGCGTTATTCGCCAGAGCAGTGGGTCGGCCCGGAATCCTATGGCTGACCCGGCATTCCCAAACACAAGGACAGTTGACATGGACTATGTTTTTCCGCCCGCAGCGCAGGCCAGTGCCGCCGTCGAGGGCAGCGCGGCGCGCTTTCCGGTGCGTCGCATCTTTTGCGTCGGACGCAACTATGCCGCCCATGTGCGCGAGATGGGCAAGGACCCGGACCGCGATCCGCCGTTCTTTTTCACCAAGCACGCGGGCGCTTTGGTCGAGAACGGCGCCACCGTGCCCTATCCGCCCGAGACAGAGGACCTGCACCACGAGGCGGAACTGGTGGTGGCCATCGGAACCGGCGGGCGCGACATCGCCGAGGCGGACGCGCTGTCCCATGTCTGGGGCTATGCCGTGGGCAATGACCTGACCCGGCGCGACCTTCAGGCGGTGGCCAAGAAACAGGGGCGGCCCTGGGACTGGGCCAAGGATTTCGATGCCTCCGCCGTCGTCGGCCCGGTGCATCCGGTGGCCTCTGTCGGCCATCCGGACAAGGGATTCATCCGGCTGAAGGTCAATGGCGAGACGCGCCAGGACGGCGACCTGGCCGAGATGATCTGGACCGTGCCCGAGGTGATCTCGATCCTGTCGCAGTCGATGAAACTGGAACCCGGCGACCTGATCATGACGGGCACGCCTGCGGGCGTAGGCGCGTTGGTGCCAGGGGATACCTGCGGGATCGAGATCGAGGGGCTGGGCCGGGTCGAGTTCGCGATCGGCCCGCGCGGCTGAGGCGGCGCAATGCCTGACCGGTCAGCCTGCGCGGTGCGTCCCATGCCTGTCTGGCGGGGGACAGACCCGGTCGTAGGCCCAGTTGAAGGCGAAGGCGTAGACCAGGTAGAACCCGGCAAAGGCCAGGTCCATCACCAGCGCCTGCCAGAGCGATATGCCGAGGTACCAGGCCATGAAGGGCAAGAGCAGCGCCAGCAGCCCGGTCTCGAACAGCAGCGCGTTCAGAAGGCGCAGGCGCAGCGTCTTTGCCGTGGTGCCGCGCCGGTGGTGCAGGATCCGGTCGAAGCCGGCGTTGTAGAGCATGTTCCACAGCGTCGCGACCGCGGACCCGACAAGGCCAACGGTGCCGATGTCATGGGCCGGCATGTGAAAGGCAATCGTGCCAAGGGGGACGATCAGGCCAAGAGCAATGAGTTCAAAGCACAGCGCGTGGCGCAGGCGATCAAGCGGGGGGCGCATGGCAACCCCCGGGACGCGTCCGGGCCGTCCCGGGGGTGTTCCAATGCTGGAGGTCGTCCTCTGACGCCTAGATGGGCCTGCCCGCCGTGGCGTTCAAGGTTGAGGTCGAAAGAATTGCCGGCCCCCGGCGGCCGCTGCGGACCGCCGGGTGTCGCTGTCAGGAGGCCTGGCTGTAGCGCGCGCCGTCGGGCGTGTAGCCGTCGAACAGCCGCGCCACCATCCGCGTCAGGGCGCGGCCCTCGGGGTGGATGGCCAGGGTGCCGTTGCCAAGCGTCACCAGTTCGCCGAAGCGTTCGGCGGCCAGGGTCATGTCCTCCCGCAGGTTGTCGGCATCGGGGCCGAACTCTGCCCGCAGCGCGTCCAGGTCCAGCCGGAAATCGCACATGATCATCTCGATCGCGCGGGCGCGCAGCAGGTCGTCGCCGGTCATGACATGGCCGCGCGTGCCCGCCAGGTCACCGGCATCGATCCGCTGGACATAGGCGGGCGTCGCCGGGGCGTTCTGGACATAGCCCGTGGGCAGGCGCGAGATCGACGAGGCGCCAAGGCCGATCAGCGTGGCGCAGCGGTCATCGACATAGCCCTGGAAGTTGCGGCGCAGGTGCCCGGTGCGCGCGGCCAGGGCCAGCCCGTCGTCGGGACGCGCGAAATGGTCGATGCCGATGCTGTCGAACCCCGCCTCGGCAAAGCGGCGCGCCGCCAGTTCCGCCAACTGAAAGCGTTCCACCTCATGCGGCAGCACGGCCTCGTCGATCAGTTTCTGCCGCTTGGACATCCAGGGGACATGGGCATAGCCGAAAAGCGCGATGCGATCCGGTGCCAGTTCCAGAACCCTGGCCACGGTGTCGTTCAGCCGCGCCGCGTCCTGGTGGGGCAGGCCATAGACCAGGTCGGCGTTGAGCGAACGGATGCCCGCCGCGCGCAGATCCTCGACACAGGCACGGGTCACGTCGAAGGGTTGCAGCCGCCCGATGGCCTCTTGCACGACCGGGTCGAAATCCTGGATGCCGATGCTGGCGCGGTTCATGCCCTCGGCGGCCAGCGCGGCGATCTTGTCGCGGTCCACCATCGTCGGGTCGATCTCGACCGAGAACTCGCAGTCCGGCGTGGGCGGGATCACCGCCTTGACCGCCTGCGCCAGCCGGTGGATCAGCGCGGGCGGCAGGATCGTCGGCGTGCCGCCGCCCCAGTGCATCCGGCCCATGCGCAGCCCCTTGGGCAGGATGTCCTTCAGCAGGGCCAGTTCCTGTTCCAACGTGCCGATGTAGTTTTCGACCGGGGCCAGTGTCTGGGTGCCCTGTGTGCGGCAGGCGCAGAACCAGCACAGCCGCTCGCAAAAGGGGATGTGGATGTAGACCGAGACCGGCACATCCGGGTCCAGCGCGGCCAGCGCCCGTGCCTGTTCGGGGGCGCCCACCTGCGGGGCAAAGACCGGGGCGGTGGGATAGGACGTGTAGCGGGGCACCCGGGCGTCGAAGAGGCCGAGGGATCTGAGGCGGTCGATCTGTTTCATGCCTTCCCCATGCGCCTTTTGCGGCGCGCGCACCTTGCGCGAGATCAAGGTTCAGGCAGGAAAGGGAGAAGCGCCGATAAAGAGGTCATGCAGGTGCAGGCTGCCTTGCCAGAGCGCCAGCCCGACCAGTGCGCGCAGACCCATTCGCGGGCCATTGGCGCGCATCCAGTCCGGGCGGAGCAGCGGCGCGGGCGAGAGTATGGCGGTGGCCTCGAAAAAGGCCCGGGCCTCGGGGCCAAGGCCGCTTCGTGCCCGGGCATCGAAGGCCGGGATCGCGGCCAGGGCCATGACCAGGAAGGCACCGAACAAAATCACCTGCGCGAGGTCGCCATTGGGCAGCAGGTGCGCCCCGGACCAGAGCGCAAGCGCAAGGAACAGCGGGTGACGCGACACCGCGGCAAACCCGGGGGTCCGGGGATCGAAACCGGCGCCGCGTTTTCCGCCAAGGGTATAGGGTTGGCGCAGTCCTGCGCCGCAGGCCGCCAGGACAAACGCCAGCGGCAGGGCCAGGTTCGGCGCCCAGCGTGTCCAAGGCGCTTGCGGCCAGAGTTCGACATGGGGCGCCCGGATCGCCGCCGAGATCACCCAGGCCAGCAGGACAAGCGACAGGAGCCCGTACCCGGAGAGATAAGCCCTGCGTCCGATCGCGTGCATCAGCCGTTCACGCAAGCCGCCGGCGCGCGGCAGCAGGTGGCTACCGATGAACAGGACCAGTGCCAGCCCGTATTCCGTCCAGTCAGTCATGTGGGCTCTGCCTTGCTGCCGCGACACTTGCCCCGGGTTAGGACCTGAAACCGTGGATGACCAGCCCCCGGTCCGGATCTGCGGTTCGGATCCGATCCGGGGTGGGGCAGCGATCCAAGGCAATCTTCATGCCGGATGTGCCTGTCCTGCAAACAGGGATTGAGTTGAGCCTTGTTCAGATGCCTTTGGGGAGCGGTGGTGTCCTGTTCGAGAGGAAGTGCCAGCCGGCAGCAATCCAGAATCGTGACCCCCGGCAAACCCGGGGACGCCCCCGGATATCCAAACCGCTAGGACGAAAACGCCGCACCGCGATAGGGGCCTTACCTTGGGCCGCATCCCAGCCGCCTGAGAACTGGGAGACGCGCAGGACCAGGGGGACAGAGATGCGCGTGAAGCCGATCAAGCAGCGGGCGTATTGCGCCTGCGTCAATCCTCGGGTCCGGCGTCATGCGCCCCTGTTCAGCGCCCGGGCGTAGCTGCGCAGGCGGCAGCACGTGCGGACATCCAATGTCGTGATGTCATTGGATTTCGTCAAGCGGGTGATATTGCGGTCCGGTTGGTCTGTCCAATGTCCGACCTGAGGTTGTTGTGATGCTCAGGAGTCGCAATGCCCCTACGACGCGAAGGATCGCATGGCCAACCAATCGAGGAACACCCGCAGCCTCGGGGACAGCTGGCGATCCCGGGGGTAAAGCGCGACGACCGGCGAGGGCGCGGATGCGTAGTCCGCGAGCACCTCGACCAACCGGCCCGTCGCAATATCGGCAGCCAGGTGATAGCGCGGCACCTGGATCAACCCGAGACCGCGCCGGGCAGCTTCCACCATGGTCTCTGCCCCCGTGGTCGTGAGCGCGGCTGGCAATGGCCGGGTGACCTCGCGGCCATCCTGGATGAAGCTGAGATCCAAGGGCGCGCCGGTCTTGGACGACAGGAAGGCCACCACCCGGTGGCCCTCCAGATCGTCAGGCGTCCGCGGTATGCCGTGCCGCTCGAGGTAGCCCGGCGCGGCGGCCACGGCTTCGGGCAGGTCTCCGAGGCGACGCATGATCAGATCGCTCTGTGCAGGTTGGCCCACCCGGACCACGCAATCGACCCCTTCGCGGATCAGATCGACCAGACGGTCCCCCTCGGACATCACCAGATCGAGGGCCGGATAGGCGGCGAGAAACGCGGGCAGTTCCGGCAGCAGGAAGTGTCGCGCCAGGGTGCCGTGGACGTCGACCCGCAAGCGGCCCTGTGCCGCGCCGCCGGCAAAGGCGGCCTCGGCGTCTTCCACCTCTGCAACGATCTTCAGGCACCGTTGATGCCAGGCCGCGCCGTCCAGCGTCGGGGCCACCGTTCGCGTCGTCCGGTCGAGGAGGCGTACGCCAAGGCGGGCCTCCATGCGCTTGATCACCTCCGAGACCGTGGAGCGCGGCAGGCCGAGGCTTTCGGCGGTGCGGCGGAAACTGCGGGTCTCGGCGACGCGGATGAAGACGCGCATCTCGTCGAATTTGTCCATTGTTCGCCATTTACGAATTCTGATGTCGATAAAGGGGCAATTATCCAGACGGGACAACACCCCATCTGTGTCTCACGGACTTGCGAACAGGGAATGCGACATGACCGATCACTCTCCAAAGACAGCCCTTGTCACCGGCGCCTCGCGCGGAATCGGTGCCGCCATCGCCGAACGCCTCGCGGCAGATGGCTTTGCCGTGGTGGTGAACTATGCCGGAAACGAAGAGGCCGCGTCCGACGTGGTGGCGCGGATCGAAGCCAAGGGCGGGCGGGCCGTTGCCGCCCGGGCCGACGTGGCCGATCCCACGCAGGTGGCGCAACTCTTCGACCGGGCCGAGGCGGCCTTTGGCGTCCCGGACGTGCTGGTGGCCTCGGCCGGGATCATGCAACTGGCTACGCTTGCAGAGAGTTCGGATGATCTCTTTGACCGCACCATCGCCACCAACCTCAAGGGCACGTTCAATACTCTGCGCGAGGCGGCCCGGCGGATGCAGGATGGCGGACGGATCATGACCCTGTCGAGCTCTGTCGTCGGCGCGAAGCTGCCATCCTATGGTGTCTATGCCGCCACCAAAGCCGCGGTGGAAGTGATGGGCGACATCCTGTCGAAGGAACTGCGCGGGCGGAACATCACCGTCAATTCCGTTGCTCCCGGACCGACGGCGACCGCTCTCTTTCTCGATGGCAAGACCGATGCGCAGATCGAAGCGCTGTCCAAGGCCAACCCACTGCAGCGTCTGGGCCAGCCGGAGGACATCGCGAATACCGTGTCCTTCCTCGCCGGTCCTGATGGAGGCTGGATCAACGGCCAGACCCTGCGTGCCAATGGTGGCATGGTGTGAAAGAGGCGCTCATGCCCGAAATCTCCCCGGTCAACGGCGCATCACGCGGGTTCGGCGCCAAGACCGCGCGCTTGCCGCAAACGGTCAGACCATCTGCGCCCCTATGCCCGAGCCCCAAGAGCGAATTGGCCCAAAGGGCCCGGAAATACCGGTCCATGCCGCTCAGTCCACGGCGACACGCGCTCTTTCAGGCCTGCTTTCAGGTGTGTCGATGCGTGCGAGAACTAGATCGATCATGTCCTGAGCGTATTCGATCTGTTGAGCAAGAATGTCCGCCTGGGCGGGCAGGCTGGCCCTGGCTTCGACGGTCAGCGCCTCCTCGAAGCGGGTGCCCGTAGAGGCCACACGGTGCGATACCCGGTGCAGAATGTCATGCGCCTTCAGGCGGCCGAGACGCTCGGACAACTGCATCATCACGGCTTCGGCATGAATGAGGCCCTGGGTCATGTCGAGGTTTCTCGCCATGCGTGGGGCATTGACCTCCAACCCGGACACCAGCTCGTTCGTCAGTGTCACGGCGCCCGCCAGCTGTTGCACCGCCCGGCAGAGGGCCGTGCGTTCGCGGTAGCCGTGGCCGATGCCGCGCTCATGCTCTTGCAGCATTCCCTCGAGCACGACGGTCGGAACATGGCGCGTGTCCCGCGCGGCTTCGAGGATCGCCTCGCAGATCACCGGGTTGCGCTTTTGCGGCATGGTCGAGGAACTGCCGCGGCCCTCGGCGGCGGGTTCCAGCAGCTCGCCGACCTCGGTCGACATCAGGTGCGCTATGTCACTGGCCATCTTTGCCAGCGCCGCAACCAGCGCCGCGACAGCCGAGGCAAGGGCAACCATGCGGTCGCGGCTGACGTGCCATGAAATGTCCGGCTCCCGTAGGGACAGCGCGGCGGCCAGATCCCGGCGCACGGCCATCCCGTGCCCCTGCAATGCGGCAAGGCTGCCGACAGCGCCGCCGAATTGCAGCACCTCGGCGCGGGACAGGGCCTCGGACAGGCCGTCGCGGGCGCGCAGGATCTGGTCAAGCCATACGGCAACCTTGTAGCCGAAGGACACCGGGACCCCATGCTGCAGCTTGGAGCGTCCCGCGATGGGCGTGCGGCGATGCGCAGCGCAGAGATCGGCCAGCAGGTGCGCGGTCCGATCCAGATCATTCAAGACCCCCGACAGCGCCTGACGCAGCTGAAGCACCATGCCCGTGTCCATCACGTCCTGCGTGGTGGCCCCGTAGTGAACCCATTGACCGTGGGGCCCTGCCGCATCGGCAATCATCGCGACCAGCGGCGCGATCGGGTACCCCACCGCCAGCGATCCGGTCCGGAGCTTGGCAAGGTCAAGCTTGCCCTGATCGCAGGCCGCCCGGATCGGGGCGACCGCCTGGCCGGGGATGACACCGAGGCGGCCCTGGACCTCTGCGAGGGCCGCCTCGAACTGCAGGTAGGCATCGACCGTCCCGGCCTCGCCAAAGATCTTGGCGCAGCGCTGGTAGCCTTCGCTGCCACAAAGAAGACCCGGATCGGTCGATGCAAGCGTCATTGTCGTCAGCCCTCGGCGCCCGGTGCGATCGCGTCCGGGATCTCGACGCCGATTTCCGTGTAGTAGCGCGCGGCGCCCGGATGCAGCGGTATGAAGGTGTTCTTCAGGATGTTCTCAGCCAGCGTCTGCTTGGCCGCCGCGTGGGTCGAAATCATCCGGGCGTTGTTCTCCAGCACTGCGCGGGTGATCTGATAGGCAATGTCGTCGGACATCGAGGCATCTGCCACGACGAAATTCCACATGGCGACAGTTTGCAGGTCGCTTGCTGGTGTCTTGTACGTACCCTCCGGGATGCTGAAGCTAACCGCGTAGGGGTTCTCATCCAACAGACGCGCCTGTGTGGCCGCGGACATGCCGAAGATCATCACGTCCTGCGTGTTTTCGAGTTCGGAAAGCGCCGGATGCGGGATCCCGCCAGCAGTCACGATCGCATCGAGACGGCCATCGGCAAGCTGGCTCGCCTGATCCCCAATGCCGCCGTATTGCAACGACACGTCCAGATCCATGTTGTCCAGCCAACGGGTCCAATAGGTGCCGCCGGTGCCGGCGCGGGGACCGGCGCCGACCCGCTTGTCCGCCAGATCATCGATCGAGTCGATGCCGCTATCGGCCAGGGCAATCATCTGAAAGGGCGTCGGATACATGGCGAACAGCGCGCGCAACCCGTCGTAGTCCTGTCCCGGTGCCAGTTCCAGCGCACCGTTCATGGCCTCGAAAGCCGGGCCCGAGGTGGTCATCGCCAGTTCGGTCTGTCCGGCCTGCAGGAGCACAAGGTTCTGCGCAGGGCCCTGGGTCTGGCGGGTCGAGGTCGGGATGCCGACCACGTCGCTGAGGATCTGGGCCACACCTTCTCCATAGACGGCGTAGACGCCACCCGGGGACGCGGTCGAGATTGTCATGGAAGCCGGGGCGTCCTGTGCGGAAGCCGGCAATACCCCGGCGGCGAAGAATGCCGCGCTGGCGATCAGTCTGGTTGCGATGGTCATGAGTTTTCTCCTCTTGCAAACTCGGTGAAGTGAAGGGGTCAGGCGGTTTGATGGGATTTGCGGTGCGAGCGGCGTGCCCAAAGCAACAGGCCCACCGTGATGCCGAGGCCCGCAATGTCTGTCGGCAGACTGGACCACAGCAGCAGCAGCGCCGCGATCCCGGCCATTACACGCATCGGCGGACCCAGGGGGCCGAACAGCTGGCCTTCGCCGGCGACGGCGATCAGCCAGATCGCCACCAGCGCCGTGGCAAAGACATGGGCGGTCTCGATCCAGCTGCCCAGCATCAGGATCTCGGGGCTGGTGTAGAACATGAAGGGCAGGACAAAGGCCGCGATGCCGAAGCGCATGGCCCGGATCGAGGTCGGCCACGGCTTGCCCCCGGCGATTGCCGCACCGGCAAACGCCGCAATCGCGACCGGCGGTGTGATCGCCGAGATGACAGCGCAGTAGAACACGAACAGATGCGCGGCCAGCGCCGAAATCCCCATTTGCTGCAGGGCAGGGGCCACGACGGCCGCGGCAATGGCATAGGCGGCGGTGGTCGGCATACCCATGCCGAGGATGATCGAGATCATCATCGCCAGCACGAATGCCAGGGCCTGGCTCTCGCCCGCTGCCGCCAGCAGTACCGAGGAAAAGCGCCCCCCGAGCCCGGTCAGCCCCAACACCCCGACAACGATGCCCGCGCAGGCCATCACGCTGATCAGCTGCAACGACTTGCGCGCGCTGTCAGAAAGCCCCTCGTAGGTGGTGGTGCCGAGCGTGCGCAGAACGCGGGGCAGGGCGGGGGCCTGTCCGCGCAAGACGGCCAGCCCCAGCATCATCACGGCGCTGGTCACGAAGGCGATGGCCCCGGCGTAGTTCACCTGCAAACCGCTCATCGGCAGCGCCACGAAGAGCACCAGCGGCAGGGCCAGCACACGGGACTGGAAGCCGATCTCGCGGCACATCAGCACCAGCAGGGTCGAGGCCAGCCCCCATGTGCCCGCCGCGATGATCGAATAGCCGGACAGCAGCAGGTAGAGCAGCACGACCAGCGGAAGCAGGAAGAACACATCTGCCATCAGGTCACGCGGCTTCGGCAGTTCCCTGCGCGGCACCCCGGTTAGGCCCAGACGCACCGCCTGCAGGTCGACCGTCATGTAGATTGCGATGTAGAACAGCAGGCAGGGCAGGATGGCGGCGGTGACGATCTCGGAATAGGGGATGCCGGTGATCTCGGCCATGATGAAGGCCCCGGCCCCCATGACCGGTGGCGCAAGCTGGCCGCCCGAGGAGGAGGCCGCCTCGATCCCGCCAGCGCTTTCGCGCGGGTAGCCGACGCGGCGCATCATCGGAATCGTGAAAGTGCCGGATGCCACGACATTGGCCACCGCAGAGCCGGACACCGTCCCGAACAGCAGGCCCGAAAAGACGGACACCTTGCCGGGACCGCCGCGGGTTGCGCCGAACAGCGTCATGGCAAGCCGCATGAAATAGTCGCCCGCGCCAGAGGCCTGCAGAAAGACGGCAAAGGAGACGAAGAGGATGATGTAGCGCGATGAAGCCGCCACCGTCATGCCAAAGACCGCGTCCTGGCTGTAGACGAAGGAAAAGAAGTTGTCGGTCTGAAAGCCCGAGTGCCGCAGGATGCCCGGCATCCAGGGCCCGACGAAGACATAGGCCACGAAGATCAGCGCGATCACCGGCAGGACCAGCCCCGCCACGCGGCGGGCGAACTCCAGCACCACGATGGTCCCTGCGATGCCGCACAGCATGTCGGCGGTGGTGGTGATGACCCCGGTGCGCATGATCAGCTGGTCGACATTGATAGCAATATAGGCCGAGCATCCCAGCGCGGCCGAGATCAGGATCCCGTCGGGCACCGCGACCAAGCGGCCGCGTTCACGGCGCCAGGCCTTCAACCCGACAAAGGCGATCACCGCGCCGAGGTTGACGTGCAGCACGCGATAGACCCATTCGTCGATGGACCAGAAGTTCAGAACCGCCAGGTGGAACAGCGCGTAAAGAGCCGATACCGCGGTCAGCAGCAAGGCGATCCTGCGCGGCAGTTGCCGGTCCAGTCCCTCGGCATCGAGCTCTTCTGCTGCGGTTGGTTGGCTCGACGGAACCGCGCGGTCATCGGTCATGGTATTTTCCTCCCTTACCAACTTGTTCGGACAAGTTGACATGTTCGGATAGGTTGGGTAGAGTCGCGAGACGTGTCAAGCGCCTAATTTCAATGGTTGCGCAACCTGTTGAAAGGAAATGTAAAAATGAAAAAGCGTTACCCTGAAGTGGCGGCGAGACTGATGGCAGACCTGCGAGCGGGCGCCTTCCGCGTCGGTGAGGCCCTGCCGAGCGAGGCCGCCTTGTGCGCGCGCTTCGGTGCCAGCCGGTCGACCATTCGCAGCGCGCTGACCGAGTTGGCGCGGCTGGGCATGATCGACCGCAAGCAGGGCGCGGCGACGCGGGTCATCAGCAGCGAGCCGCCGCCGACCTACGTGCACTCCATGACCGCCACCGGGGATCTGCTGCAATTCGCGGGCGCCTCGAGGCGTGAGGTGCTGAGCGTGAGCCGGGTCGTCGCGGACGATGCTTTGGCGCAGAGACTGGGGGACCGGCCCGGACGGCGCTGGTGCCTCATCCGCCAGACTCGGCATGTCGACGGGCTGGAGGCTCCGGTGGGCTGCACGGATGTCTTTCTGAACGAGACATATGCAGATATCGCCGATGAGGTGCAGGACTATTCCGGCCTTGTCTACACGCTGCTCGAGGAACGGCACGGGGTGATCATCCGGGAGATCCGCCAGTCGATCAAGGCACGGCCGGTGCCCGAGTCCTTGGCCGACCTCCTACAGGTGGCGCCGGGCAGCCATGCCCTGGAATTGCGGCGCCAGTATCTCGACGGCGGGGCGGAGAACCAGATCGCCACGGTCAGCATCCTGCCCGCGGATCGCTACTCTTACGAGATCACGCTGCGCCGCGAAAGGATGTAGCAGGATTGCCGGCAGACGGATCTTGATGCGTTCATGCTGTTGGGGGCCATCGCGCTGGCCGCTGGCAGGACCTCCTTCGATGCATCGCGCCACGGTCGATTCGAACGGGCGGCGCAGCGGTTTGCTCTCAAAAAGGTGGCCGTGTCGGCCCGTCGAAAGGGCGCAAAGTGAACGTCGCCCCGGAATTCGGACACTGATGCAGCTATGATTTGCGGTCTGCCGATCTCCGACGAGAAACGGAGTCCGCGAACGTCCGGTCGAGAGCGCCTTTGCCCTTCAGATTGCGCTCGGTCTTCTTCATCCAATGTTCTGCCGCCTGGCGGCTCGGGAACGTGTCGCCGAGGGTGAGGATGATCTAGCCGCGCTATTTCTTCGGGATCACCGCAGTGAAGCTCTTTGCGCCGTCTTTCTTCTGGCGCGCCATGATGGTACCCATCCGGGTCTTCTTTCGGGAAATCGTTGCCGATGGTCGGCAGATCGAACCGGGAGGCGCGCGGCGGGTGGACCTTTGTCCAGGGGGCGATACCTCGCCGGCGCTCCCGGCGGAGAGCGGTGTAACAAATCGGGTGTCGGTGCAACATTTGTTGCACCACCCCCGCAAACGGGGCCAAAAGGCCCACAAATCCAAGACGACGGGTCAGGTGACCATGAGTGCAGAGCCAGATAGACAAGGGGTTTCGGACGTCCACAGGGCCGCGCGGCTAAGCGTGGCACCCATGATGGATTGGACCGACAGGCATTGCCGCTATTTTCACCGGCTGATCTCCGGCCGCGCGCTGTTGTATACAGAGATGGTGACAGCGCCCGCGCTGGTGCGCGGCGGGGCGCTGCACTTGCTGGACTTCGATGCCTCGGAACATCCCGTGGCGCTGCAGCTTGGCGGTTCGGACCCGCAGGAACTGGCGCAGGCGGCGAAACTGGGCCAGGCGGCGGGCTATGACGAGATCAACCTGAATTGCGGTTGCCCCTCCGACAGGGTGCAATCGGGCACTTTCGGCGCGGTCCTGATGAAACATCCGCAGACGGTGGTCGACTGTGTCAGCGCCATGCAGGATGCGGTGGATGTCGAGGTGACGGTGAAATGCCGCATCGGCGTGGACGACCAGGATCCCGAAGAGGTGCTGCCCGAATTCCTGGCCCGGCTGGGCGCCGCGGGCTGTTCGCGCATCATCATCCACGCGCGCAAGGCCTGGCTGCAGGGGCTCAGCCCCAAGGAGAACCGCGACATTCCCCCGCTGGACTACGACCTGGTGCAGCGGATGCGGGGCCTGTTCCCGCACCTACACCTTTCGGTCAACGGCGGCATCACCGATCTCGACCAGGTCTCGGCCTTCCTTGAACAGGGGCTCGATGGGGTCATGGTGGGCCGCGCCGCCTATCACCAGCCCTGGGACATCCTGGGCACGGCGGACGCGCGGATCTGGGGGCAGGGGGACGACCAGAGCGCCGAGGACGTGGCCCGCGCCATGCTGCCCTACATCGAGGCGCACCTGGCGGCGGGCGGCAAGCTGCACCAGGTCACGCGGCACATGCTGGGCCTCTTTTCGGGCCGTCCGGGCGCGCGGCGCTGGCGGCAAGTTCTCTCGACCGGGGCGACGCGCGAGGGCGCGGGACCGGAGCTTGTCGAAGAGGCGCTTACACATATCGGACCAGCAAAGGTGGCCTGAACAAGATGGATCTTTCGGTACTTCTGCCCCTCGTGGGTATTCTCGTGGTGGCGGCGGGCTTTGCCGGTATCCTTGCGGGGCTTTTCGGCGTGGGCGGCGGGATCATCCTGGTCCCCGCCTATTTCTACGTCTTCTCGGCAACGGGGTTCGACGGGCCGCAGTTGATGCAGATCTGTCTGGCGACCTCGCTGGCCTCGATCATCGTGACCTCGACCCGTTCGGTCATGGCGCATAACAAGCGCGGCGCGGTAGACTGGGAGATCCTGAGGACTTGGGCACCGGGGATCGCTTTGGGTGCGGTGCTGGGGGTCTTGATCGCCGCCGGGTTGCGGTCAGATGCGCTGGCGGTGATCTTTGCGGTGCTGGCGACGATCGTGGGCATCTACCTGGCCTTCGGGGGCAAGGACTGGCGCATAGCGCCACAGATGCCAGGGACGGTGACACGGGCCATCCTGTCGCCGGTGCTGGGCTTCCTGTCGGTGCTGATGGGGATTGGCGGGGGCAGTTTCGGCGTGCCGCTGATGACGCTCTACAGCGTGCCGATGCACCGTGCGGTGGCAACGGCGGCGGGCTTTGGCCTGCTGATCGCGGTGCCCTCGGTGCTGGGGTTCCTCCTCGTGCAGGTCGACGGCGCGCCGCCCTGGACGCTGGGCGCGGTCAACGGGCCGGCTTTCCTGATCACCATCTGCATGACAGTCCTGACGGCCCCGCTGGGGGCAAAGCTGGCCCATGCGCTGGACGCGATGGTGCTCCGGCGGATCTTCGCGGTCTTCATCCTGATCGTCGCGGCCAACATGATGCGCGAGGCGCTGTGGGGCTGAGCGTGCTCGAAACGCGCGGCTGGACCCGTTTCGCCGCCGACCCCGCAACGCGGGCCTGGGCGGCAGCGGCGCATGAGGCGGGCCGCGCCGTGCTGGCCGACCCGGCACAGCGCGCGACCTGGCTGCAATGCGAGGGCACCTGGTTCGTGGGCGTCGATGCCCTGCCGACGGCGCCGGATGGCAGTATCGGAGGTGTTCCCCTGGCCGGGGCCGCGCCCGAGGCTCTGGCACCGCTGCCCGACTTGCACCCGGCACAGCTCTCGATCACTTTTCCGGGCTACCCGCGCCCCCGCGCGGGGGAAAGCGTGGCCGGGTTTCGGTATCGTCTGAAACGCGACGCGGCCCATGTGGACGGGGTGCTGGCCGAAGGCGCGGCGCGCCGCCGCCGTATCCGCGAACCCCACGCCTGGATTCTGGGCCTGCCGCTGACCGAGGCGGATGCCGGCGCCAGCCCTCTGGTCGCCTGGGAGGGCAGCCACCTGGTCATGCGGGACGCCCTGCGCGGCGCCCTGGCGGGCCACCCGCCCGAGACCTGGGGCGAGGTGGATGTGACCGATGCCTACCAGGCCGCGCGGCGCCGCTGTTTCGAAACCTGCCGCCGGGTCGAACTGCCCGCCGCGCCGGGCGAGGCGCTCCTGCTGCATCGGCTGACCCTGCACGGAATTGCCCCCTGGGCCGAGGGCGCCCAGGCGCCACCGGAAGGCCGCATGTTGGCCTATTTCCGCCCCCAGATCATGGGCGGTGCGGAGGCCTGGCTCTCCGGGTGAGTTCCGCGCCAGGCCCCGGGCTTCTTCTCTGCAAAAATACTCCGGGGGGATCGACCGAAGGGAGATGGGGGCAGCGCCCCCTCCCATGCCCGATTCAGGCCGCTGACGAAGCGGCTGGCCAATTGCGCTGGCGCTCAGTCCCGGGACTTGACCCGCGCCGCACGCCCGCCGCGCCGCTTGCGGAGGCGTCCGGCACGATCGGGCAGGTCCTCGAGAACCTCGCGGCGCTCGTCCTGGCTCATGCTGGACCACATCGAGATTTCGCGCGTGGTGCGCAGGCAGCCGGTGCAAAGCCTTTCCTGCGGATGGATCACGCAGACCTTGATGCAGGGGCTTTGGACCTCGTTGCGGGACCAGATATCGTCTTTCATGCCCACGTGCTCCGGCCTAGTCGTCGGGTGCGTCCGCCGCACCCGACTGTGGGTTCAGGTACCGCATCCGGTCCAGTGCTCCTTGCAGGATATAGGCGGCGGCGACGTGGTCGATGACCTCGGAGCGACGTTTTCGTGTCGTATCCGCCTCCAGCAGGGCCTTTTCCGCCGCCACGGTCGACAGGCGTTCGTCCCAGAAGGTGATCGGACCTTCCCAGAGGCTGGCGAAGTTGCGGGCGAAGGCACGGGTCGATTGGCAACGTGGTCCCTCGCTGCCATCCATGTTGCGCGGCAGGCCCAGCACCACGCCGCCGATGTTGCGGGCCCGCAGGATCTTGACCAGTGCCGCCGCGTCGACGCCGAATTTCTTGCGCTTGATGGTTTCCAGAGGGGTCGCGACCGAGCGGAAACTGTCGCTGACGGCCACACCGATGGTCCGTGTCCCCAGGTCCAGCCCGGCCAGGGCCACCATTGGCGGCAGGTCGGCGGTGAAACTGTCGATGGTGTCGTGGATCATCGGTGCGGCACTCCGTGGATGTCGGCAACCCGGATGAGCGCCGTGCGGCGCGCAGGTTGTCTCGCCTGCGGCCTCTGGCCTCCGGCTCGGGGCAGGGGGCGCTGCCCCCGTCGCGCGCGGCGCGACTCCCCCGGAGGTATTTTCAGGCCCAAAGAAGGCCGGGGCGCGCAGGGAGCAGATATGGAGGTCAATCGGCGACACCGGCGCGTTCTGCGGCGCTTTTCAACAGTTCGAGGGCTTCGGGGCTTTGGGCAAAGACGGTCTGTGCCTCCGTGTAGATTGCGCCGGCGCGGTCGGTTTCCCCAATGACACCCAGCGAAGAGATCAACCGTGCCCAATCCTCGACCGGGCCGCCCTCTTCGGCGAGGCGGCTGGAGAGCTGGCTCACCATGCCTCGGATCATCTGCTGGCGTTCCTCCGGCGTCATGTCCCGGGCGGCGTCGATGTCGGCGGCGCTGGGCCCGCGGGGCGTGGCGGCGGCGAGCTGCGGCATCTGGAAGTTCTGGACGCCGGCCATGAAGGCGAGGTCCTCGATCTGGTCACTGATCGGCTGCACCCAGGGGTCCTGCGCGCTGCTTTCGCGCAGCAGCTTGTTCCACATGCGGAAGCCGACGTCGGGGCGCCCCACCTGGGCCATCATCAACCCGCCGTAATAGCGCGCCACACCATTGTCGGGATCGCGCGAGAGGGCCTGTTCCAGCACTGCCTGTGCCTCGGGCGAGACGTAACCGCCGGCGGCCAGGATCATCATGTCCGCGAGATCGGTGAAGTCCTTGGCGGTGGCCGCGTCGCCCTTGAGCCGGATGATCTGGCTCTGCGCCTTGTAGGCGGCCGAGAAATTCCCCAGCGCCGCTTCGGAGCGGGTCAGCAGCACATGGCCCTGGATGTCGTCCGGGCGCGCCTCTACCGCCTGGCGCAGCCGTTCGACCAGCGCCAGGTATTGCGGCGTGGCGTCGGGCGCGGCCTGGGGGGGAATGCGCGCCTCCATCGTGGCCTGCGAGGGGCGGCTTTTCAGCGCCTCCTCGGCCCGGGCCAGCCGCGCCTTGAGCGGCACGTCGCCATACCCCGCCGCGCCGATCTGGGCGTAGAGACCGAAGGCCCCGCCCACAACGACCAGAGCGATGACCGCCGCCAAGGCAAATCCCAGCGCTCGGGGTTGCTCGGCCCGGTCGCCGCGCGCCTGCATCTTGGCGTCCGCTGCCAAAAGCCGGCGCGAGATCTCGACCCGCAGGCGTTCTGCTTCTTCCGCGGGGATCTTGCCGCGGGCCGCGTCCGCCTCGATCTCTTTCAACTGGTCGCGATAGACCTCAAGGTCATAGGCCTCTGCCGGGCCCGTGGCGCGCCGGCCGCGCAAGAGGGCCAGATTCAGGGCGCCGGCGCAAAGCAGGGCCAAGGCGGCGGTCACAATCCAGAATACGGTCATCGGCCTCCCTTTCTGTTATCCCACTTAAGGCGCTGCGGGGCCGGAAAAAAGGGCAAAAGCCCGTGATGGTGCGCCATGTCGCAATCGGATGCTATTGCGACGGTTACATCCGTTGAATCCATGTCGTTCCGGTAAAATGCTGCTGAACGGACGTGCCGGATTCGAGCCCATGAAACGTTATTCTGCCTTTGCCATTGCCAGAGAAGCCCTTTCCGGCCACAAGAACTGGGAACGCGCCTGGCGCAACGCCCAGCCCAAGCGCCGCTACGACGTGGTCATCGTCGGCGCCGGCGGGCACGGTCTGGCAACGGCCTACTACCTTGGCAAGAACTTTGGCATCACCAATGTCGCGGTGATCGAGAAGGGCTGGCTGGGCGGCGGCAACACCGGGCGCAACACCACGATCATCCGGTCGAACTACCTTCAGGATCCCTCTGCCGCGATCTACGAAAAGGCGCGCGCGCTCTATGAGACGCTCAGCCAGGACCTGAACTACAACGTCATGTTCAGCCCCCGCGGCGTCATGATGCTGGCCCAGACCGAGCACGAGGTGCGCGGCTACCAGCGCACCGCTCATGCCAATGCGCTGCAGGGTGTCGAAACGCGGTTCATCACGCCCCGCGAGGTCAAGGAGATCGTGCCGATCATCAACCTCGACGGACCGCGCTACCCCGTGCTGGGCGCGCTCTGGCAGGAGCGGGCGGGAACCGCGCGGCATGACGCCGTGGCCTGGGGCTATGCCCGTGCCTGTTCCGCGATGGGCATGGACATCATCCAGAAATGCGAGGTCATCGGCGTGCGCCAGGAGGGCGGGCGCGTGACCGGCGTGCAGACCACAAAGGGCGACATTTCGTGTGAGAAACTGGGCATCGTGGTGGCCGGACATTCCGGGGATCTTGCCGCCATGGCGGGCTTCCGGCTGCCGCTGGAATCGGTGCCGCTGCAGGCGCTGGTGTCAGAGCCGATCAAGCCGATCATGGATTGCGTCGTCATGGCCAATACAGTGCACGGCTACATGAGCCAATCCGACAAGGGAGAGATGGTGATCGGCGGGGGCACCGACGGGTACAACGCCTATACCCAGCGTGGCAGCTTTCACCACATCGAGGAAACCGTGCGCGCCCTGATCGAAACCTTCCCTATGGTCTCGCGGCTCAAGATGCTGCGGCAATGGGGCGGGATCGTGGATGTGACGGGTGACCGGTCCCCAATCCTGTCGAAAACCCCGCTGGAGGGCTGTTTCATCAACGCCGGCTGGGGCACGGGCGGCTTCAAGGCGATCCCCGGCTCTGGCTGGGGCTTTGCGGAACTGATGGCCAGGGGCCACTCGCCGCTCTGCGAGGAGTTCTCCATGTGGCGTTTCGGCGAGGGGAAATTCATCGACGAATCCGTGGCGGCAGGGGTGGCGCATTGATGCGCGTGCTACCGCTCATGTCTGAAACCGCGCGGAACCCCGTGGGGGGGCAGGTCGTTCTTTGGTCAGATCGTAGAAACGAGATGACAATCAAGGAGGCTTCGCCATGTCCGACGCCACGCATAATAACACGACAACCACAACCACGACCCGTGACCGGGGCGGGAACAGCGCGCTGGCGTTCATCGTCGGCATCCTTGTCGTCGTCGTGGCCCTTCTGGGTTATGTCGTCTTCTCGGGCGGTGTCCCAACGGCCTCGGGTGACGACGGCGCAGATCTCAACATCACCGTGCAAAGCGAAGATGGCGCAGCGCCCGCGGCCGACCCGAAAGGGGGCGGCGACAACTGATCCGTCCATCAGGACCCTAATTTTTCCGGGGGCCGAGGCGCGTCTGCGCTTCGGCCCCTTTGCCTGTTCAGGCATCACATCCCCCAACGACTCTATGCTGCAAGAGGAGACCGGACATTGCTAACTTTCCAATGCCCCTATTGCGGCGTCCAGGCCGATGAAACCGAATTGCACGCGGGCGGCGAGGCGCATCTGACGCGGCACGGTCCCGGGTCCTCGGACGAGGACTTCGAGGGCTACCTTTTCATGCGCGAAAACCCCAGGGGCGTGCATTTCGAACGCTGGCGCCACGTCAACGGCTGCGGCAAGTGGTTCCACGCCGCACGCTGCACCATGACGCTGGAGGTCTTCGGCACCTATCCCGCCCAGACCACGGAACCGCCGAAGAGGATCCTCGACGCGATCACCTCCAAACGCCCCGGCTGGACGTGGAGAGAGCTGTCCTGATGTTTCTTCTCTCTGAAAATACTCACTTTCCAACGGCCAATACAGTGTGGAGGCCTGAGACATGAGCACCCGTCTCGCCACAGGCGGCCGCCTGATCGATCGCAGCAGCGACATTTGTTTCACATTCAACGGCAAGACCTTCCGCGGCCACGAGGGCGATACGTTGGCCTCGGCGCTCTTGGCCAATGACCAGGTGCTGGTGGGCCGCAGCTTCAAGTATCACCGCCCGCGCGGTGTCGTCGCCTCGGGCGCCGAGGAACCCAACGCGCTGGTGAACCTGGGACGGGACAACACCCACGAACCCAACCAGCGCGCCACCACGACGGAACTGTTCAACGGGTTGCAGGCCACCTCGCAGAACCACTGGCCCTCGCTCGACTACGATATCGGCGCGCTGAACGGGCTGTTCGGCCGTTTCCTGACGGCGGGCTTCTACTACAAGATGTTCATCCACCCGCGGCCCTTCTGGAAGCATCTGTACGAACCCTTCATCCGCCAGTCGGCAGGGTTGGGCCGTGCGCCGGATCCGGAAACCCGCGACCCCGACACCTACGAACACTTCCATGCGTTCGTCGACGTGGTGGTGGTCGGCGGCGGCGTGGCGGGGCTTCAGGCGGCCAAGGCGGCGGCGGACACAGGCGCCAGGGTGCTGGTCATGGAGCAGACGGCCCATTGGGGCGGCCGCGCGCCAGTGGATGGTGGGTCTATCGACGGCATGGCCCCCGGGGACTGGATAAAGAAAACCGTCGAAGTCCTTGATGGAATGGAGAATGTCACCCTGCGCACCCGTTGCATGGGGGCGGGCGTCTATGACCACGGGTACCTGCTGGGCTACGAGCGTCTGACCGATCACGCGCCTTTCATGAACGGCCCGCGTCACCGCCTGTGGCGCGTCCGCGCGAAACAGATCATTACCGCCACCGGCGCCATCGAGCGGCCCCTCAGCTTTGCGGGCAACGACATTCCCGGGGTCATGCTGGCCTCGGCGGTGCGCGACTACCTGGTGAATTTCGGCGTCGCCGCAGGCCAGAAGACCGTCGTCGTGACCAACAACGACGATGCCTATCGCACCGCCATCGCCTTGAAACAGGCGGGGCTGGAGGTGCCGGCGGTGATCGACGCCCGCCAGATGGGCGGCGGTGCGCTGATGGAAGAGGCCAGGGCCCTGGGCATCCGCGTCGAAACCGGACGGGCCATCGCCAAGGTCAAGGGCGGCAAACGTGTCACCGGCGTGGCGGTCTGCTCGATGGCGGGTGGCGGCGCCATGCTGTCGGAAATCAAGTGCGATGCCGTGGCCATGTCCGGCGGCTGTTCGCCGGTGGTGCACCTCTGGTCCCATTGTGGGGGCAAGCTGACCTGGGACGAGGAACGCGCCTTTTTCCGTCCCGATCCCGAGCGCGCACCGACCAGCCATGACGGTCGGCCCTTTGTCACCGTGGCGGGCAGTGCCAATGGCGAAATGCACCTCAGGGATGTTCTGGAAGATTCTGACAAGGCAGGAAAAAACTCCAGCAAGGCCGCCGGTCGAAAACCCCGCCGCTTTGCCCCGCCCAAGGGCGAGAGCGCAGAGGAGACGCCGCTGCGTCCCGTCTGGCTGATGCCGGAAAACGCCTGGGACGACCTGCGCATGAAGTCCTGGCTGGACTACCAGAACGACGTCAAGGTCTCGGACGTGCAACTGGCCGCCCGCGAGGGCTATGAGAGCGTCGAGCACACCAAGCGCTATACCACGCTGGGCATGGCGACGGATCAGGGGAAACTCAGCAACATCAATGGACTGGCGACCCTTGCTGCATCTCTGGGTGAAGAGATCCCGCAGGTGGGCACCACCACCTTCCGCCCGCCTTATACGCCGATCAGCATGGGGGCGATTGCCGGTGAGGCGCGGGGCGAGATATTTCAGCCGATCCGCAAGACGCCGATGCACGACTGGCACGAGAAACACGGCGCCGCTTGGGAACCCGTCGGGCACTGGCGCCGTCCCTACTGCTATCCGCAAAGAGGTGAGGACAAGCACCAGGCGGTGCACCGCGAGGTGCTGGCCACCCGCGACAGCCTTGGCCTGCTGGACGCCTCGACCCTTGGCAAGATCATCGTCAAGGGGCCGGATGCCGGTCGCTTCCTCGACATGCTCTACACCAACATGATGAGCACCCTGAAACCGGGCCGCTGCCGCTACGGGTTGATGTGTACGGAAAACGGTTTCCTGACCGATGACGGCGTGGTGGCGCGGATCGACGAGGATACCTTCCTTTGCCACACCACCACCGGCGGCGCCGAGCGCATCCATGCCCATATGGAGGAATGGCTGCAGACCGAATGGTGGGACTGGAAGGTCTATACCACCAACGTGACCGAGCAATTCGCCCAGCTTGCCGTGGTCGGCCCAAATGCGCGCAAGCTGCTGGAAAAGCTGGGCGGCATGGATGTCAGCAAGGACACGCTGCCCTTCATGGCCTGGGCAGATGGCACGCTGGCCGGGTTCCCGGTGCGTGTCTACCGGATCTCCTTCTCGGGCGAACTCAGCTACGAGATCGCCGTGCCCGCGAACCTCGGCCGCGCCTTCTGGGACCGTGTCGTCGAGGCCGGGCAGGAATGGAACATCACGCCTTATGGCACCGAGGCGCTGCACGTCATGCGGGCCGAGAAGGGGTTCATCATGATCGGGGACGAGACCGACGGCACGGTGATCCCGCAGGACCTTGGCCTGCACTGGGCGATCTCGAAGAAGAAAGAGGACTACCTGGGCAAACGCGCGCAGGAGCGCAGCCACATGGCCGATCCGCACCGCTGGAAGCTGGTGGGGCTGGAAACCGTCGATGGCTCGGTCCTGCCCGATGGCGCCTATGCCGTGGCGCCGGGCAGGAACGCCAACGGCCAGCGCAACACGCAGGGCCGGGTGACCTCGACCTACCATTCGCCGGCGCTGGGCAAGGGGATCGCGATGGGCCTTGTCCACAATGGCCCCGACCGTATGGGAGAGATCATTCCCTTCGTCAGGGACGATGGCGAAACCGTGGTCGAGGCGAAGATTGTCAGCCCCGTTTTCTTTGACCCCGAAGGAGAGAAGCAGAATGTCTGACCCGGTTCTGCCGCTCGGCGGCGCACAATACGAGGGGCTGGTGGACGTCCGCGAGACCGGGCCGCAGGGCATGATCGCCCTGCGCGGCGACCTGGCGGACGAGCTTCTGCAAGAGGCCGTGACACAGTTGACCGGGCTGCCCATGCCCGGTGTGCGCGGTGCGCAGGTCATGGGCGAAAGCGGGGTGCTCTGGATGTCGCCGGATGAACTGCTGGTGCTGGTGCCTTACCGGCAGGCACCGCGCGCCTGCGCGCAATTGGCCGAGGCCCTGCAGGGGCAACATGCGCTGGTCGAGAATGTCTCTGACATGCGGGCCATGTTCCGGCTGCGTGGCACACAGCTGCGCGACGTGCTGGCAAAGCTGGCTCCTGTGGACTTTGCCCGTGACGCCATGCCGGCGGGCGAGTTGCGCCGCACCCGGTTCGCCCAGGTGGCGGCGGGCGTCTGGCTGGTGGACGATACCACGGCGCAGGTCTTCTGCTTCCGCTCGGTTGCGGACTACATGTTCAACCTGCTCTGCACCGCCGCCGATCCCGACGCATTCGTAGGCTTTCACGCCGGGTGACCGGGCAGGGCGGTTGCCTTGGCGGGCGGCTCTGCCGATAGTGGCAGGGCTCACCCCCGAAACGGAGCCGCCATGCGCCGCCTCATCCTGTCCGCTCTTGTCCTGGCCGCCTTCTCCGGAGGCGCAGCGGCGGAAAAGACGGCTTATCATTGCCGCATCGACGGCACGTCCGAACGCCAGTGGATCCAGCCGGTGATCTTCATTGCGCTGGACAGGGCGATCGACCGGGTGGTCGTCTCTGACGCCTCGATCCTCGTGTTCAACGACGGCGTTCCGGTCGAGGGACGGCTGGTCAGGGACAACCGCTCACGGGTGACCGTCTCGTGGGAGCTGGAGGTGCGCTCCTCCGGAAACCGCCGGGTGCTGCTGGATTATCGCGCGACCTTCCTCAAGGCCAGCGGAAGGATCAACGTGACGGCGCAAACCCGTGGCAAGGATAGACTTTTCAACAGGGCGGGGAATTGCTTGCCGACAAAACTTTCGCCTTGAAGTCACCTTTGGGCGACGAGGCAGGGTTGACCTTCGGCGGGAAGGGGGACACCTATTGGGGCAATGAACCGCCACATCACGAAGGGGTGAACCATGTCTTTCGAACTTCCCGATCTTCCCTATGCGCACGACGCTCTGGCCAGCCAGGGCATGAGCCAGGAGACGCTGGAATACCACCACGACATCCACCACAAGGCCTATGTCGACAACGGCAACAAGCTGATCGCCGGCACCGAGTGGGAAGGCAAGAGCCTCGAAGAGATCGTCAAGGGCACCTATGACGCGGGCGCGGTGGCACAGTCCGGCATCTTCAACAATGCCTCGCAGCACTGGAACCACATGCAGTTCTGGGAAATGATGGGCCCCGGCCCGAACGCCATGCCGTCCGAGCTTGAAGCCGCGATCAAGGACAGCTTCGGCACCGTCGACGAATTCAAGTCGCAGTTCTCCGCCGCAGGTGCGGGCCAGTTCGGCTCGGGCTGGTGCTGGCTGGTCAAGGACACCGACGGCGGCCTGAAGGTCACCAAGACCGAGAACGGCGTGAACCCGCTGTGCTTTGGTCAGACCGCGCTGCTGGGCTGCGACGTGTGGGAGCACTCCTACTACATCGACTTCCGCAACAAGCGCCCGGCCTACCTGACCAACTTCCTCGACAACTTGGTCAACTGGGAAAACGTGGCCTCGCGCATGTGAACCGGATCGCGGGGCGCCGCGTCCCGCTGATCGGAAAAGACGCCCTCGCAGGTTGCTGCGGGGGCGTTTTTCGTTTGGTGGCCGGGGCATTCGCACGATTCCCAAACGCGTCACGAGATCCTATGATGCGAGCATCCTTGTCATGGGCGCGCGGAAATGTGCGGGCCTTCAGCCGCATTTCGGAAAGGTCTGTCCAACCATGCGTACACCCGGGGCTGGCGTGGCTCATCCGCAGCGCAATCCGGCATCGTCCGGTCGGACAGGGGGCGCAGGATGTTGCGCAATCTGATCGTTCGGGCGAACCAGACCCAGCAATTTCTGTGGCGCACCCATCCGGATGGGCGACGGCAGGTGTCCAGGCGGGTCTGGGTTCTGATCTTTGTCACGCCGGTGCTGTTCCTGGCGGCGGCGGCACTGCTGGCCTACGACAGCCTCAGCTTCACCTCGCGCGCGGACCGCACGATAGGCGAAGTCGTGCGTGTCTACGAGTGGGAGGACTGGACCCCCTGGGCGGGCAACCAAACGGTCTATGGCCCCGTCTTCCGCTATGAATTCCGCGAGGGCGAGATGACCGAGGCCAGCCTGGGACAATCCTCCGCCAACTGGGGGTTCGAGATCGGATCGCGGCACCAGATCCTGTTCAATCCCGATACCAAGGGCAATGTGAAACTGCCCGTGTTCGAACATCTCTGGGCGCTGCCTCTGACAATTCTCTGTATCGGGCTGATTACGCTCGTCCCGGCGCTTTTCGGGGCCTGTCGGGTGCGGCGCTGGCTGCGCGGCGGGGCAGGCGGCTGAGGCAGGGCGCGCCGTCACCGGGGCGTCGGCTTGCAGTGGCCTGCGCGGCTCTGTAGGGCAGGGGCACTGACCGGAGACCATCATGCCCCCCCAGACCCAAGGCATCCTCCTGATGATCGGCGCATGTTCGATCTGGGGGCTCTCGCCGATCTACTACAAGCTGCTCTTGCACGTCCCGCCGCTGGAACTCCTGGCGCATCGCACCTTCTGGTCGCTGGTGGTCTTTGCCGGGTTGCTGGCGGTGCAGGGACGCCTGCGTGAGCTGCGCGGGGCGGTCGGGCGGCCAAGGGCCGCGCTGATCACCGCCATCGCGGCGCTGATGATCACCGCCAACTGGTTCCTCTTCATTTTTTCGGTGCAGATCGGGCAGGTGCGCGAGACCTCGCTGGGCTATTACACCTTCCCGCTGGTCGCCGTTCTTCTGGGCGTGATCGTTCTGCGCGAAAGGCTGTCGGCGCTGCAATGGGTTGCCGTGGGACTGGCCACCCTGGCGGTGGCGCAGCTGACCTGGGGACTGGGCGCCGCGCCCTGGATCGCGCTGATCCTGGCCACGACCTTTGGCATCTACGGCATTGTGAAGAAACGGCTTTCCGTCGGTCCCGTCGTCTCTGTCACCGGCGAGGTTCTGCTGCTGGCGCCTTTTGCCCTGGGCTGGTTGGCGGTGCTGGAATTGCAGGACAAGGCCATTTTTGGCGATGACCTGTACACCTCGGGCCTGCTGGTCTTTTCCGGCCTGTTGACGGCGCTGCCTCTGGTGCTCTTCTCGGCCGCCGCGCAGCGCGTCAACATGACCACGCTGGGGGTGCTGCAATACCTTAACCCGACGCTGCAATTCCTCTGTGCCGTGGTCATCTTCAAAGAGCCGCTGACCCCGTTCCACCTCGTCGCCTTTGGCCTGATCTGGACCGCGCTGGCGATCTACTCGGCCTCGGGCTTTGTTCAGGACAGGGCGCGCCGCAAGAGCGTCATGACCTCCTCGGCCGAACCGCCGCTCTGAACGAATTCCAGCAGCGTGGGATCGGCAAACCCGGTGTCCACGACATGTTGCATCAACGCCTTCAGCGGCGCCCAGTAGCCGGCCACGTCCAGCAGGATGATGGGCTTGGCATGCAGTCCCAGCTGGCGCCAGGTCAACACCTCGAAGAACTCGTCCAGCGACCCGGCGCCGCCGGGCATGACCACCACCGCGTCGGCATTCATCAGCATGACCTTCTTGCGCTCGTGCATGGTCTCGGTGACGACGAAACTGGTGAGATCGGTCTTGCCGACCTCCAGTTGCATCAGGTGGGTTGGGATCACGCCGAAGGTCTCTCCGCCGGCGGCCTGCGTGGCGCGCGCGATCAGCCCCATCAGTCCCACGTCGCCCGCGCCGTAGACCAGACGCCAGCCTTCCCGCGCCAGCGCCTCTCCCAACGCGGTGGCCTCGTCCGCATAGTCGGGATTTCCCCCCTTGCGGGAGCCGCAGTAGACGCAGATGGACATTGTGGGCATTTCAGGCTCCAAGGCTTGCAGAAAAAACGACTTTTGACGCTTCGTAGCCTGTGGTTTATAAACGCTCAACCGTCCTGTGGCTCCGCTGAGGGACCGAGGCCGCAGGCGCTGACATTCGGAAGGCTGCCATGAGCAAGATCGCACTCTACTTGGCCCTCGCAAGCGCCGGCACCGCCGGAGCCATCTCTGTCATGGTCGCCACCGGCATGATCGACCCGCCCTGGGGCGGCATTCCCGATGGGCCGGCACCCGATCCCGTGGTCGCCGCGCCGGATGCGCCGCCGGTTCCCAGTTTCGATGGACCCGACACGCCGCTCGCCGCCTCGACCGTTGCCAGGCCCGCCGCAGATCCGGTGAAAAGCGACGATCCGGTGCCCGCGCCCACGGCCTCGGTGGACAAGCCCGATCCCGCCACCCGTCCGGTCGAGACCGTGGATGGCCCGGATCCGGCAGACCCGGCGGAGGCGACCGATCCTGTCACGCCGCCGCTGGAGACCGCCGATGCCCCAGCCCCCGCAGAGGCGCCGGACGCACCGGCCCCGACCCCGGCGGAAGGAGCAGAGGCCGCGGCGCCGGGTGTTTCGATCGCCGCCGTCGACCCCGATGGGCCAGAGCCGGACCAGACCGTGCCCGGCCCGGCCCCGGGCGATGCCCCCGACGAAACCACTGCCGCAGCCGCCCCGTTGGCAGAGGCTCCCGATCCGGACAGGCCCGAAGCCGAGGGGCCCGACCCCGAGGCACCGGAGGTGGCAGGCGCGCTCTTGCCGCTCTTCGATCCCGACGCGGCCCCGGTGCAGGAACTGTTGCTGGACGGGGACGAGGCGGTGATCCGCCCCAGCTTCGACGTTGTGCGCGCCGAAACCGACGGTTTCTCGTTGATCGCGGGCGGCGGAGAGCCGGGTGCCCTGCTCGAGGTGATCGTGAACGGCGAACCGGTCGAAGAACTCAAGATCGGCGGCGACGGCAAATTCACCACCTTCCTCAACCTGCCGCCGGACGAAGGCGCGGTCATCACCCTGCGCCAGACCGCCAAGGAACGCGTCGTCCTGTCCGAGGGCGAGGTCATCGTCGCGCCGCGCCAGGTGGCCGCCGCCGACCTGACACCGGAACGCCAGCCGAAAACGCCCGCGGCGACAGGCCCGATCCTTGAACGGGAACCGGATGCGGATGCACCGGCGGGTGATGTGCCGCGGGCCACCGCAGACCCCGATGCCGGCTCCGTAGATCCGGAGGGCGTGCCGCCCGCGAGGAACGATCAACTGGCCCGCGTCGATCCGCAGCCCGAGGTTGGCACCGGCCCCGAACCGCTGGGCGCGCCAAAGTGGAACGGCGCCCCCCAGCGCGGCCCGCTGCCTGGGACCGACCCGGAGCCTGCCATCGCCGGCGCCCCGCCGCGTCCCGGCGGCCTGCCGGGCTCGCAGGCGCCGGTGGACAGCCAGGACCCGACCGTTCCAAGCGCCCGTGTGCGCGACCCGGCCAGCCCGGAAGGCGCGGCGCCTGTCGCCGGGACCGCCGTGCCGCGTAGCGGGGACGACCCGGCGATCACCGCGCGGGCCGAACCGGACGCGGGCGACGCGCCCCCGACTGCGCCGCCGCCCGCCGTCCTGCTGTCTTCGCCGCGCGGGATCGAGGCGCTGTCGACCGCGCCGATCGCACCGGGCGACGTGGCGCTCGACTCGATCAGCTATGACGACGAGGGCGACGTCTTGCTCTCGGGCCGGGGCAAGACGGCGTCCTTTGTGCGGATCTACCTGGACAACACCCCGGTCACCACCTCGCGCATCCGCGAGGATGGCCGCTGGCGGGTGCAACTGCCGCAGGTCGACCAGGGCACCTACGTCCTGCGCGTCGACCAGATCAACGAGCGCGGCCAGGTCATCGCCCGCGTCGAAAGCCCCTTCCTGCGCGAAAGCACCACGGTGCTGGAAGGGGTGGTCTCGAAGGGGACCGGCCCGGTGCGCAGCGTGACGATCCAACCGGGCAACACGCTCTGGGGCATCTCGCGCCAGCGCTACGGCGACGGGATGCAGTACGTCCGCATCTACGAGGCCAACCGCGATCGCATCCGCGATCCCGACCTGATCTATCCCGGCCAGATCTTCGACCTGCCGCAGACGGTGACCGACTGACGAAAATGCAATGCCGCGCGCGTGACGGGGCGGGCAGGGGGCGCTGCCCCCTCGGCCTGCGGCCTTCACCCCCGGAGTATTTTCCGAGAGAAGAAACAGAACGTCGCGATCCTGTTCCGGGTCGGGCAGTTCGGCGGGGGGAACTGGGGGGCCGCACGAGACACCGCAAGCGTGGGCACCGCTTGCAGAACCGGGCGCCGCGGCCTAGGTGATAGGGCCAAACAGGAAAGCCTTTCATGCCCCCCGACAGTTCCACCGACGCCCAGATCGCCCGCGACGAACGCCGGTCCGGCTGGCGTACGATCCGCCGCGTCGGCCCCTATCTCTGGCCCGAGGGGCAGACATGGGCCAAGCGCCGGGTGGTGATCGCGCTGGGGTTCCTGGTTCTGGCCAAGCTGATCGCCGTGGCCACCCCCATCCTGTACAAACAGGCGGTCGACACTCTCTCTGGCGAGGTTTCGGACCTGATGCTGGGGGCTGTCGGCCTGACGCTGGCCTATGGCATGGCGCGCCTGATGACCGTCGGGTTCCAGCAGTTGCGAGACGCGATCTTTGCCAAGGTGGGGCAGCGCGCCCTGCGGCGGCTGGCGCTGGAGACCTTCACCCATATACACCGCCTCTCGATGCGTTATCACATCACCCGCAAGACCGGCGGGCTGAGCCGCATCATCGAGCGCGGCGTGAAGGGGGTGGAGTTCCTGCTGCGCTTCCTGCTGTTCTCCATCGGGCCCTTGATGCTGGAACTGCTGCTGGTGGCCGGGGTGCTCTTTTTCCTGTTCGATGTCTGGTATCTCGCCGTCGTGGTCGGGGTCGTCGCGCTCTATGTCGCCTTCACCTTCAAGGTGACCGAGTGGCGGGTGAAGCTGCGGCGCGAGATGAACAAGCAGGACACCGACGCCAACCAGAAGGCGATCGACAGCCTGCTGAACTTTGAAACCGTCAAGTACTTCGGCGCCGAAGAGCGCGAGGCGGCCCGCTACGATCGCGCCATGCAGGGCTATGAGCAGGCGGCGATCAAGACGGCGACCTCGCTGGCGATGCTGAACGTGGGGCAGTCGCTGATCATCACCTCGGGGCTGGTGGCCGTGATGGTCATGGCCGCCGTGGGGGTGCAGAACGGTGCGCTGACCGTGGGCGATTTCGTCATGGTCAACGCCTACATGATCCAGATCACCATGCCGCTGAACTTTCTCGGCACGGTCTACCGCGAGATCCGGCAGGCGCTGGTGGACATGGGAGAGATGTTCGACCTGCTGGAACAGCCGCGCGAGGTGTCCGACAAGCCCGGCGCGCCGGAACTTGCGGTCTCGGGCGGGGTGGTGGAATTTGACGGGGTGCGCTTCGGATATGATCCGACGCGGCCGATCCTCAAGGGCATCGACGTGGCCGTGGGCGCGGGCGAGAATGTGGCGCTGGTCGGGCCCTCGGGCTCTGGCAAGTCGACGATCGGGCGGCTCTTGTTCCGGTTCTATGACGTGGACGGCGGCGCGGTGTGCATCGACGGGCAGGATCTGCGCGACGTGACCCAGGACAGCCTGCATGCGGCCATCGGCGTGGTGCCGCAGGACACGGTGCTGTTCAACGACACGATCCGGTTCAACATTGCCTATGGCCGTGACGGCGCCAGCGACGTCGAGATCGTGGAGGCCGCGAAAGCCGCGCAGATCCACAGCTTTATCGAGAGCCTGCCCGAGGGCTATGACACCCAGGTCGGCGAACGCGGGCTGAAGCTCTCGGGTGGCGAGAAACAGCGGGTGGGCATTGCGCGCACCCTGCTCAAGGATCCGCCGATCCTGCTGCTGGACGAGGCGACCAGCGCGCTGGACACGGAAACCGAAGCCAGTATTCAGGATGCCCTGCGCCGCGCGGGCGAGGGGCGCACGGTCATCACAATTGCGCACCGCCTGTCCACCATTGCCGATGCCGACCGGATCGTTGTCCTACAAGAGGGCGAGGTGGTCGAACAGGGGACGCATGACGCGCTTCTGGCGCAGGGCGGGCGCTATGCCGCGCTCTGGGCACGCCAGCAGGCCAGCGAGGACGAGGCGGCCTGATCAACGGGCCGTCCCGTCCCGGGATCACCCGTTCCGCCGCCTCATCCGGCATCCAGCGCCGTTTGCACGCCTTCAAAGAACCCGCCCAGGTGTTCGCCATCGACCAGCGCGTGATGCACCTGGATGCCCATCGCCATGCGCCAGCCGTTGCCCTCGGGCACGATCTTGCCCCAGGCCACCCGGGGGATGCAGTCGTCCGCATGGGGCATGGCATTGTCCAGCGCGGTGAAATCCAGCCAGGGCAGGCAGGACATGTAGGCCACGCCGTCCATCCCCTCGGCATTGCCGGCCAGCGTCGCGCGATTGCGGGCCTCTTCGATGGCCGCCTTGGCGCCCGCGTCGAAACGCGCAAAGTCGGGGTCGAAGGGCACATAGGAAAAGTTGAACCCGCCATCCGGGCGCGGCACCGGGGTCGACAGCATCACCCTGTCGTGCCGGACCACGCTGTCGCCGCGGAACCGCATGTTGAGTTCCGGCACGCCGTGCAGGCCGCAGCCGATCGCATGCAGGCTGGCGCGGAACAGAGAGTGTCCCGCCGGTTTTCGCTGCTTCATCAGATGCGTTGCGTCCATCCGCACGGTCACCGCGTAATGCGGCTTTTCGAAACCGCGGAACCATTTGAATTGCGCCGTGCGCGGCCAGGTGTCGAGGTCGACGGGGTGTTCGGCCATCTTTGAAACTCCCTCTGGTACGTTCTGAACCGATGCCGGTTTCAAAGGGCAATTGAAACTGCTTCTGGCCGTTGACAGAAATCCTTATAGCGTCGCTTGTTGCCTATCGGAAACAAGATGCTAGGCTCGCCGCCAAACACCAAGAGAGGTATACTATGGTCGACCGAGTGGAACGCGCCGGGCTGAAAGTCGATGAACGACTGGCCAGCTTCATCGAAGAGCAGGCCCTGCCGGGCACGGGCATCGGGGCCGAGGGGTTCTGGCAGGCCCTGTCAGAGCTGGCGCATGACTTCGGCCCGCTCAACCGCGCCCTGCTGGACAAGCGCGAGGCGATCCAGAAACAGATCGACGACTGGCACAAGGCGCGCGCCAACCAGCCGCATGACCACGAGGCCTACAAGGCCTTCCTGACCGAGATCGGCTACCTGCTGCCCGAGGGTGATGATTTCGAGATCGAGACCGCAAATACCGATCCCGAGATCGCCACCGTGCCCGGCCCGCAGCTGGTGGTGCCGATCACCAATGCCCGCTACGCGCTCAATGCTGCCAATGCCCGCTGGGGCAGCCTTTATGACGGGCTCTACGGCACCGATGCGATGGGCTCGCTGCCGCCCAAGGGCGGGTATGAGAACGGCCGTGGTGCCCGCGTGATCGCCCGCGCCCGCGTCTTCCTGGACGAGGCCTTTCCGATCGAGGGCGTCAGCCATGCCGACGCCCGCCGCTATCACGTCCAGAACGGCGCGCTGCTGGTCGACGATCAGCCGCTGATCGACCCGTCGAAATTCCGCGGCTACCGCGGCCACCCCAAGGCGCCCGAGGCGGTCCTGCTGTGCAACAACGGGCTACACGTCGAACTGGTCTTTGACCGCACCCATTTCATCGGCGCCCGCGACCAGGCGGGGCTGGCGGATGTGCGTCTGGAGTCGGCGGTTTCGGCGATCATGGACTGCGAGGATTCCGTTGCCTGCGTCGATGGCGAGGACAAGACCCTGGCCTATGCCAACTGGCTGGGCCTGATGCAGGGCACCCTGTCCGAGACCTTCGAGAAGGGCGGCAAGACCGTCACCCGCAAGCTGATCCCGGACCACGAGTTCCTTGGTGCGGACGGCGCCCCCTTCACCGTAAAGGGCCGCGCCCTGATGCTGGTGCGCAACGTCGGCCACCTGATGACCAACCCGGCAATCCTCTTGCGCGACGGGTCCGAGATCTTCGAAGGGCTGATGGACGCGATGGTGACCGTGCTGATCGCGCGCCACGATCTGCAACGCACCGAAGGGGGCCTGCGCAATTCGCACACCGGGTCGGTCTATGTCGTGAAACCCAAGATGCACGGGCCGGAAGAAGTGGCTTTCGCCGACGAGGTCTTCACCTTTGTCGAAAAAGCGCTGAACCTGCCGCAGTATACCGTCAAGCTGGGTATCATGGACGAAGAGCGCCGCACCTCGGTCAACCTCAAGGAATGCATCCGGGCGGCAAAGCACCGGGTCGCCTTCATCAACACCGGCTTCCTCGACCGTACCGGCGACGAGATCCACACCTCGATGGAAGCGGGGCCCTTCAGCCGCAAGGATTTCATCAAGCGCAAGGGCTGGATCGGCGCCTACGAGGCGCGCAACGTGGATATCGGGCTGGAATGCGGCCTGTCCGGCAAGGCCCAGATCGGCAAGGGCATGTGGGCCATGCCCGACAAGATGGCCGCCATGCTGGAGGCCAAGATCGAACACCCCAAGGCGGGGGCCAACTGCGCCTGGGTGCCGTCGCCCACCGCCGCCACGCTGCACGCGCTGCACTACCACAAGGTCGATGTCTTTGCCGTGCAGAAGGCGCTGCGTGCCGGTGGCCGCCGCGCCCATGTGGACGCGGTGCTGGAGATCCCGCTGGCCACCTTCCGCAAGTGGCGTCCCGAACAGATCCGGCGCGAGGTCGAGAACAACGCGCAGGGGATCCTGGGCTACGTCGTGCGCTGGATCGACGCCGGTGTGGGCTGTTCCAAGGTGCCCGACATCAACGACGTCGGCCTGATGGAAGATCGCGCCACCTGCCGCATCTCTGCCCAGCACATCGCCAACTGGCTGCACCACGGCGTTGTCAGTCGTGACGAGGTCATGGAGATCATGAAGCGCATGGCCGAGGTCGTGGACGGCCAGAACGCCGATGACCCGTCCTATCAGAAGATGGCGCCGGGCTTTGACGGGATCGCCTTCCAGGCGGCATGCGACCTGGTCTTCGAGGGCCGGGTGCAACCCTCCGGCTATACCGAGCCGGTGCTGCACAAGCGGCGGCTGGAACTGAAGGCGGCGGGCTGACTGGCCGACAAGGGGCGCGTGGTGCCGGGGCCTGGCCCGGGCACGTCGCGCCTTTGCCGGAACAAATGAAATTCATGCAAAACAGGGAAAGACAGTCATGGCGATTTCGCTGAGACGGGCGCGGACGATCATCCGCAAGACATTTGACGCAGGCAAGGAGGACGGCATGAAGCCGCTGTCCGTCGCGGTGCTGGATGCGGGCGGCAACCTGATCGCCTTCGAACGCGAGGACGGCGCCAGCCCCGGTCGCTTTCAGATCGCGCAGGGCAAGGCCTATGGCGCGGTGATGCTGGGCATGCCCGGCTCTGCCCAGATGGCGCGGGCCGAACAGCAGGCCTATTTCATCTCGGCGGCCAACGCGGCCTTCGGTGGTCAGCTGGTCCCGGTTCCGGGCGGCATTCTCGTGCGCGACGCCAAGGGGCGGACGCTGGGCGCCGTCGGTGTCACCGGCGACACCTCGGACAACGATGCCAAGGCCGGCAAGGCCGGGATCGAGGCCGCTGGCCTGATCGCCGAAATCTGAACCGGTCCGGGGCGAGCGCACGCTGGGTGCTCTCGCCCCGAACTTCTGTGGCCGTGGCGGTCCGGTTCCACCGGTGTGATGGTCCTGCCCAAGCTTCGTGCAGATTGCGCGCGCTGTGTGCGGCCGCAGGCCGCTCTGTGCGGGGGGACACTTTTCGCGCGGGCGCATGTGGTCTACATATGCTCTGTTCAAAAGGAGCAGACACATGGCGCGTCCCCTCGTCGGCATCATCGGAAACCAGTACCTGATCAACGATCAGTACCCGACCCATGCGGGCGGCACGATGAACTCCGAGGCGGTCTCCGAAGTGTCGCACTGCCTGCCGGTGGTGATCCCCTCTGACCCGAGGCTGGTCAGTGTCGAGGAACTGCTCGAGGCTTTTGACGGCTTCGTGCTGACCGGCGGGCGGCCCAACGTCCACCCCGAGGAATACGGCGAGGAATGGACAGAGGCGCACGGCCAGCCCGACCGCAACCGCGATGCGATCACCCTGCCGCTGGTGCGGGCCTGCGTGCAGCGCGGCCAGCCCTTTCTCGGCATCTGCCGTGGCTTTCAGGAGGTCAACGTGGCGATGGGTGGCTCGCTCTACCCGGAGATCCGCGACCTGCCGGGCCGGATGAATCACCGGATGCCGCCCGATGGCACGCTGGAAGAGAAATTCGCCCTGCGCCACAAGGTGTCGCTGACCGAAGGCGGGCCGTTCCACCAGTTGTTCGGCTCGGCCGAGGTGATGACCAACACCCTGCACGGGCAGGGGATCAAGACCGCCGGGTCGCGCATCGTGATCGACGGCTTCGCCCCGGACGGCACGCCAGAGGCGATCTACGTCAAGGATGCGCCGGGCTTTACCCTGTCGGTGCAGTGGCACCCTGAATGGAACGCGGCCAGCGATCCGGTCTCGCGCCCGCTCTTCGAGGCATTCGGCGCCGCCGTGCATGACTGGGCGAAAAAGGGCACCGAGGGGCTGCGCGTTGCGGGGTGAGGCCCGTCAATCCCGTGACAGATGACGAAAAAGCCCCTGCCTAAACGGCAGAGGCGGAACTCGTTACTAAAGGCCCGAAAACACGCACCGGGACTGAACTATACTTTAAGTTATATCTTTTCGTTTGCCTAGATTGTGCGGCTGATCTTTTCGTGCAATTAGGGAGACTTGTCTTCTTTCGACGGGAGCAGCCGATGCCCGGCACGGCGCCGGGCATCAGTCCAGTCATCCGGCCTCAGACGTAAAAGTCGAAGGCCTTGTTGAGCGGCAGCTCACGCACCCGTTTGCCCGTCAGGTCAAAGAGCGCATTGGCCAGTGCAGGTGCGGCAGGGGGCGTGCCAACCTCGCCGATCCCGTTCAGGCGCTCCTGGTTTTCAAGGATCTGCAGCTGTGTACGGGGCATCTGCGCCATGCGCAGCGGCTCGTAATCGGGAAAGTTTTTCTGCTCCGCGACGCCGCCCGCGAATGTCACCTCTTCGCCGATGGCGGCCGACAGGCCATAGACCATCGCCCCGGTCAACTGCGCTTCGATGATCGACGGGTCCAGCGCCACGCCGGGGTCGGCGGCGATCCAGGCGTCGGTCAGGCGCACCGCGCCGTCCACGTCGCGCACCTCGATCACCATCGCCGTGGGGGTGCCAAAGCTGTAGACCATCGCCAGGCCCCGTCCGACACCTTCCTCTGTCTTGCCGGTCCAGCCGGACATGTCGCGCACCGCCTCCAGCGCGTAGAAGGCGGGCAGCCATTCGTCGCGTGTCAGTTTCAGCCGCATCTCCAGCGGGTCGGCCCCGGCAGCCACCGCCAGCTCATCCATGAAACACTCATGGAAGAACCCGTTGAAGCTGGCCCCGACCGACCGCCAGAAGCCCAGCGGCGGCGCGATGTCCGCCTTGTGGCCCGCGACGCGGTAGTTCGGGATGCCGTAGGGCTGGTTGTAGATGCCGTCGACGATCCCCTTGTCCGGCCCGCCGGGGGCAAAGCCGACCCAGCGTTTCAGCGCCTGTTCCGCGATCGAGGGCGAGGCGACCTTGGCGTCGAAGGCCACCGGCGCGCCGTCCGCCACCGCCCCCGTGATCCGCGCGATGGCGGGCGGGCGATAATAGTCGTGGGTCATGTCCTCTTCGCGCGACCAGGTGACATTGACCGGCGTGCCGGGCATGGCCTTGGCAACCTTGGTCGCCACAACCGCGTAGTCGAACTCGCCCCGGCGGCCAAAGCCGCCGCCCATCAGCGTCACGTTCACCTCGACCTCTGACGGGTCGACCCCGGCCTCGGCGGCACAGGCATCGCGCAAGAAGGTCGGCCCCTGGTTGCCGCACCACAGCCGCAGGTGTTGGCCGTCGAACCAGGCGGTGGCGTTCATCGGCTCCATCGTGGCATGGGCGAGGAAAGGCACGCGGTATTCCGCTTCGACCGCCGTTGCGCCTGCGGGCAGGCGGTCCGGGTTGCCATCGTCGCGCAACACGGAATCCGGTTCGGTGTCCAAGGCCGCCTCGACCGCGGCCACCATCGCCTCGGTGCTCTCCGGGTAGGGGGCGGGTTCCCACTCGACCTCGATGGCGTCCACGGCCCGCTGGGCCAGCCAGGTGTTGGTGGCGATCACCGCCAACCCGTCGCCCAGGTCCACCACCTTTTCGACGCCGGGCATGCGGCCCGCCTCGAAGGCGTCATAGCGTTTCATGCCGCCGCGCGTGGGCGACTGGCGCACCGCAGCAAAGCGCATCCCGGGCAGGCGCGTGTCGATGCCGAACTGCGCGGTGCCGGTGGACTTGCCCAGCATGTCGACGCGCGGCAGCGAGGTGCCCAGAAGCCGCCATTCGCTGCGCTCGCGCGGTTCGATCCGGGGCGGTTCGACCTCCGCCGCCTCGGCGGCCAGTTCGGCATAGGGAATGGCGGTGCCATCGGGGCCGATCACCGCGCCGTTTTCCGTGCGCAATTCGACAACGCCGACATTCAGGCGCTTGGCGGCGGCGGTCTTCAGCATCTCGCGCGCGGCGGCGCCGGTGGCGCGCATCCGCTCGTAGCCGTCCTTCATGGCGGTGGACCCGCCCGTGACCTGCATGGAAAACACCTTGCCCATGACGCCCATCATCTCGCCCAGCGAATGCTGAAAGGCCGAGGCGTCATAGCCCTTGTGGGTCTGGCCCTCTCCCATCAGCGCGCTGTTGTAATAGGCCTGCGCCGGCGGGCCGTGGATGACGCGCACATCCTCCCAGGCCAGGTCCATCTCCTCGGCGATCAGCGCCGCCCAGGTGGTCATGGTGCCCTGTCCCATTTCAGCGCGGGGCGCGACAAGGGTCACGCCTTCGCCGTCGATCAGGACAAAGGCGTTCAGGCTGGCCTCTCCTTCCGCGGGCTTCAGCGGATTGGGCGCGGGGCGACTGACGTACCAGGCGCCAAAGGCGGCGCCACCGGCGACGGCCACGGCCCCGAAAAGAAATGTGCGGCGGGCGATCTTGCCGATCCGGGACATGGCTCAAGCTCCTTGCGCGGCGGATTTGATGGCGGCCCGGATACGCGGGTAGGTGCCGCAGCGGCAGAGGTTGCCGTTCATGACCGCGTCGATGTCATCGTCCGTGGGGTTCGGCGTTTCGGCCAGCAGGGCGGCGGCCTGCATGATCTGGCCCGACTGGCAATAGCCGCATTGCGCCACCTGGTGATCCACCCAGGCTCGCTGCAGCCGGTGCAGCGCATCCGGTGTGCCCAGCCCCTCGATCGTCGTGACCTCTCCCCAGACGTCGCCGACCGGCACCTGGCAGCTGCGCACCGCCTCGCCGTCGATATGCACCGTGCAGGCCCCGCAGGCCGCGACACCGCAGCCGAACTTGGTGCCGGTCAGGTTCAGCGCATCGCGCAGTGCCCAGAGCAGCGGAACCTCGTCGGGCAGGTCCACCTCATGCGAGGTGCCGTTGACGGTGAGCGTGGTGGCCATGTCGTTCTCCTGGTCGATTTCTGACAAAATGGGTGAAATATGTCAGAGTGTCAATTGACAGTTTTGCGCAGTTTTGTCAGGACTGATGTCATGATGGATGCAGTCCCAGCCGATCAGGTCAAGCAAGAGGCCATACTCACAGCCGCGCTGGCGGTGATGTGCCAGTATGGCTATCGCCGTACCTCGATGGGGGACATAGCACAGGCGGCGGGCATGTCCCGTCCCGCGCTCTACCAGCATTTCCAGGGCAAGGAGGACATCGCCCGCCGCATGGTCGAGGTCTATTTCGACACGGCCGCGCGCGCGGTGTCCGAGGCATTGGCGGGCGAGGGCAGCGTCGAGGATCTGCTGGCGCGGGGCTTTGCCGCCAAGACCGGGCCGATGATCCGCAACATGCTGGACAGCCCGCACGGTGCCGAACTGCTGGACATCAAGGACAGCCACGCGCGCGAGGTCGTCGAGGCCGGGACGGCCCGGCTGACCACCGTCTTTGCCGACTGGCTGACGCGCGAGGCGGCGGCCGGTCGCGTGCGGCTGGATGGGTCGCCCGAAGAGGTGGCGGCGCTGCTTCTTGGCGCGCTCGACGGGATAAAACGCCCGCCCTACGCGCAATTCCAGACGGCCCGCGATAGACTGGCACATGTGCTGGGACGCGGGCTGACGGCGGGCTGACGCGGTCGGGGCGTTACCCGGCCTGCCGCCCATTTCGCAGCGTCTCTGCGTCGATTGCCAACAGGTCCAGCAATCCGGTGTCCCGAAACCCCAGAGAGCGCGACAAGGACAACGAGGCGGCGTTTCCCGTCAGGATGCCGGTTTGGAAACGCCGCACCCCATGCCGTTCCGCCATTGTGAGCATCGCCTTTGCCCCGAGCTGTCTTGCGATCCCGTGTCCGCGCCAGTCCTTTCGCGTCGAAAGAAACCCCCACCAGGCCTCGCCTTGCAGGGACGGGGCGCATGTCGCCTGGACAAGGGCCGCCGCGAAGCCGACGATCTCGCCATCCCGCGTTCTGGCATAAAGGCTGACCGCCGGGCCAAAGGCGCCGCGCAGAAAGGCGGCAGAGGGCAGGAGGATGCCGCAGGCGCGGGTCAGATCGTCAAGCCGGTCGAGGTCCGTGTCCGGCGTATCCGGCCCGACCTCCACCGTGGCGAGTCCCGCGGGCAAGCCGCTGTCGCACAGAAAGCTGCGGGCGCCGGCGAGGGCGGATTCATCCGCGCCCCATCGCTGCTGGATTTCCAGCCCAAGCCCGGCGTCCTCGATCGCGGCCCGGCGCGAGCTGGCAACCTCCGGTGTCAGCCGGGTCCCCGGTCCCAACCCCTGCAACCGGGCCAGCGCGATCTGCAGGCTTGTGTCCTGCGTGCCGGTTCGCAACAGCCCGACCGCGCGCCCGTGAAAGCAATAGTCAGGATCGTCCTGCAGGATCTGCCACAAGAGATGCGCGCGTCGTTCAAGACCCTGTTGTTCCGGGCTGCCAAAATACCTGTTCGGGATGGCCATGCGGGATGGTCGCATGAAACGGCCATCCTGTCACCGAAACCGGGCCGTGGGGCGTTTTGTACAAAATGCTGATTTCGGTGTACGTTTTGTACAAAACGTACAGCCGTCAGATCTCTCCGCCCGCGATCTGGATTGCCTGTCCGTTCACGCTGCCCGAGGCCTCGTGACACAGCCAGACCGCCGCCTGCGCCACTTCCTCGGGCGCGATCAGCCGACCGTGCGGGTTCACGTCCACCATTGCCGCGCGGGCCTCTGCCTCGGACCAGCCGGTGCGCTTCATGATGTTGTCAACATTCATGGTCACGATGTCCGTATCCACGTAGGCGGGGCACAGCGCGTTGAAAGTAATGGGCTTTCTCGCGTAGTCCGCAGCCAGTGCCCGGATCAGCCCCATCAGCGCGTGTTTCGACGCGGTATAGGTCGGCGCCCCCTTCAGTCCCCTGATCCCCGCGATTGAGGACACAGCAATCACTCGACCCCAGTCGGTCTCGACCATGTTTTTCAGGCATTCGCGGATCGTCAGAAAGGCGCCATCGACATTGGTGGCCATCATGGTCCGCCAGAACTCCATGTCCGTCTTGAGGATCGACCGCCCCTCTGCAATCCCGGCATTGGGCACGCAGATCTGAACCGGGCCGCGTGCGGAGACAGCCTCTTTAACGCCATGAATTATCGAGGTTTCATCCATCACGTCCATCGAGATCGGAAAGATCCTCTCGCTCCGCGCCGCCTCCAACCGCTCGGCGTTGCGCCCGGTGATTGTGACTTGTGCGCCCTCTGCGGCCAGGGCCCGTGCAATTGCCAGTCCGATGCCGCTGCCCCCGCCGGTCACCAGCGCGTGTTTGCCTTCGATCATCTCCGCCTCCCTCTTTGCCCGAAAGCCTACCGTGCCCCGGCGCTGTGACAAGAGGTCCGCGAGAGGTTGCTTGGCAATGCTATTCACGCATGCGAATGTGTTTGAGATTTTCGGGAGGATCTCATGAACACACGTTTTGCCCTGACCACGGCGCTGGTGCTGGCGGCCGTCACCGCGCAGGCCAGCGAGGACATCGCCGACAAGTACCCGCAGTCCGAACTCTACGACAAGCCGGTCGAAGTCATCCCGCATGTCTTTTCTGCCATCGGCGCGACGGCACCGCCGACCTATGAAAACTCCGGCCATAACAACAACTTGTCGTTCGTTGTTACCGGTGACGGCGTGGTGGTCATCAACGGCGGTGCCTCGGCGCGGCTGGCCAGGGCGCTGCATGACGAGATCAGGGCCGTCACCGATCAGCCGGTGAAGCTGGTCATCAACGAGAACGGGCAGGGTCATGCCATGCTCGGCAATTCCTACTGGGCCGATCAGGGCGTCGACATCCTTGCCCATGCCGAGGCCATCGAAGAGATCGAGGAAAACGGTGATTTCATCCTGCAGGGGATGCAACGTTACAACCAGGACAAGGCCGAGGGCACCCGGGTCGTTGTGCCGAACATGTCCTTTGACGATGAACACGTCTTTGCCCTGGGCGAAGTCGAATTCCACGTCCTGCACCTTGGTCCTGCGCACGGCCCAGGCGATACGCAGGTCTGGATCCCGCAATGGGGTATCGTGATCGCCGGTGACATCGCCTTTCACGAGCGCATGCCGCCGATTTTCGCTGATACCTGCACCAGTTGCTGGATCGAGACCTTCGACGGACCCTTCACCGGACTTGGCGCGACCTATGTCATTCCCGGGCACGGGCATCCGACGAACATGGCCCAGGTGACGCGCTATACCACGGACTATCTCAAGGACCTGCGGGCCAAGATCGGCGACCACATCGACGAGGGCGGCGACCTGGCGGATGCCTATTACATCGACCAGTCCAACTGGGCGCATCTGGATACTTTCGAGGAGCTGGCCACCAAGAACGCGGGCCGGGTCTTTGAGGAGATGGAGTGGGAATAACCCGTTTCAGCTATTGGAGGAGAACGCGGTGCTTGTTGATTATCGGGCTCGGCTCCTGCCCGTGGTGACATGACAAGGAAGACCGGGAAGATGAAATCATCGGTTGCACGGGCTTTGACGCCGAAACCGCAGCGACCATCCTGCCGGAACAAATGACCCGCGAGGTGTCGGGCCGGATGGACGAAATCCCCGCGTGATGGAAAGGAAAACGTGCTGGTCATGCAGTCGGGGTATCACGGACGGCGCCTGACACGCCGACCAGGATCCGCGGGTCCGGACGAGCAATTGCAGGAGAGTGCTTGCTGATGAAATGGATGGACATGCCGCCGGTCTGGTTGGTGGGGGCCTTGGGCCTGGCCTGGGTACAAAAGACCCATTTTGGCTATGGTTTGGGCTTTGGCCCTGTCGTCGCCGATCTCCTTGGCGGACTGCTGGTCGGAGGCGGGGTGATCCTTATGGTGCTGGCGCTCTACGAAATGCGGCGCCACCGGACCACCGTGATCCCGCACCGGGAAGCGGACCGCCTGGTGACGAGCGGGATCTTCAAACGTTCACGCAACCCGATCTACCTTGGCGATTCAATGATCCTTTTGGGGATCATCCTGTATTGGGACGCGGTCCTGGCGCTGCCACTTGTGCCAGTCTTCGTCTGGGTGATCGAACGGCGTTTCATCGTACCCGAGGAAAATCACCTGCGCCGGAAATTCCGCGCGGCCTTTGCCCGGTACGAAAAGGATGTGCGGCGGTGGATCTGATCGCGGAATGACTGCGAATTCAGCACTCATCCTTTGGTAGAGGTGACCTGTGGTCGCATGCTGCCCCCGGCATGCCGACCACGGCGGTTCCCAGGCCAAGGGTCCCGCACATGATGCAAAAGCTAAGTTTCCGAAACCACGAGGAATATTTCGACGGGGTGCCGACATGGCGTGCACGGGCGGGCAACAATGTTTCGATTCCTTGGCGCGCGGCGCAATAATAGTTGTCCGACTTTAACTTTTGGTCATGGTGTGTTTTACAACCCGCGCTGCCTGTCGCTGCAGAGCCGCATGATTGCGCTGAAATGCGAATTAACGCCTCATCAGGGGCGTAGGAGTACCTGAGAACAAAGGGGAATACCGTGAAGATAGGGACGCCAAGAGAGGTTGAATCTGGAGAGAATCGCGTTGCGATGACCCCGGATTCTGCCCGCCAGCTGCAAAAGCTGGGTTATGAATGTTTGATCGAATCCGGCGCGGGGTCGCGGGCAGAGTTCTCCGATGCGGATTACGAGGCTGCGGGCGTCAAGGTCGTCGGCAGCGCTGCCGACCTCTGGGGCGAGGCGGATATCATCGCCAAGGTGCGTATTCCGACGCTGGACGAGCTGGAATACCTGACACCCGAGAAGACGCTGATCACCTTCTTCAACCCGGGCGGCAACCAGGAAGGCCTGGACATCGCCAAGGAGAAGGGCGCCAACGTCATCGCGATGGAAATGGTGCCGCGGATCAGCCGCGCCCAGAAAATGGACGCGCTGTCGTCGATGGCCAATATCGCCGGCTACCGCGCCGTGATCGAGGCATCGAACAACTTCGGCCGGTTCTTCACCGGGCAGATCACCGCCGCGGGCAAGGTGCCCCCGGCCAAGGTGCTGGTCGTGGGCGCCGGTGTTGCCGGCCTGGCCGCCATCGGCACCTCGACCGCGCTGGGTGCCGTCACATACGCCTTTGACGTGCGGCCCGAAGTGGCCGAGCAGGTCGAGTCGATGGGCGCCGAGTTCGTCTACCTCGACTTCGAGGAGGAACAGCAGGACGGCGCGGCAACCGGCGGCTATGCCTCTGTCTCCAGCCCCGAGTTCCGCGAGGCGCAACTGGCCAAGTTCCGCGAACTGGCGCCCGAGGTGGACATCGTCATCACCACGGCGCTGATCCCCAACCGCGAGGCCCCCAAGCTGTGGCTCGAGGACATGGTCAAGGCCATGAAGCCGGGCTCGGTCATCGTCGACCTGGCCGCCGAGAAGGGCGGCAACGTCGAAGGCACCGTCAAGGACGAGAAGGTCGTCACAGACAACGGCGTGACCATCGTCGGCTACACGGACTTCCCCTCGCGCATGGCGACGCAGTCGTCGACGCTTTATGCGACCAACATCCGTCACATGATGACCGATCTGACGCCCGACAAGGACGGCAAGATCAATCACAACATGGAAGACGACGTGATCCGTGGCGCGACGGTCACCCACCAGGGAGAGATCACCTTCCCGCCGCCGCCGCCCAAGGTGCAGGCGATCGCGGCCAAGAAGCAGGAAAAGCCCAAGGAACTGACGCCCGAGGAGAAGCGCGCGCAGGAAGTGGCGGCCTTCAAGGCGCAGACCAAGCAGCAGGTCACCCTGCTGGGCGTGGGCGGTGTGCTGATGTTGCTGGTGGGTCTTGTCGCCCCGGCCAGCTTCCTGCAGCATTTCATCGTCTTCGTGCTGTCGGTCTTCATCGGCTTCCAGGTGATCTGGAACGTCAGCCATTCGCTGCACACCCCGCTGATGGCGGTCACGAACGCGATTTCGTCGATCATCATCCTTGGTGCGCTGATGCAGATCGGAACCAGCGGCACGCTTGTTCTCATCCTCGCCGCGGTCTCGGTCTTCTTTGCCGGGATCAACATCTTCGGCGGCTTCCTCGTGACCCGGCGCATGCTCGCCATGTTCCAGAAATCGTAAAGAGGACAAGGACTCATGGAATACGGATTTACCACGGCGGCCTATGTGGTCGCGGCTGTCCTCTTCATCCTGTCGCTGGGTGGACTTTCGGGCCAGGAAAGCGCCAAGCGCGCCGTCTGGTACGGCATCGTCGGCATGGCGCTGGCGGTGTTTGCCACGCTGATCGGACCGGGCTCGGGTCTCTGGATCTTGTCGATCATCCTGATCGCCGCTGGCGGCGTGATCGGCTATTTCCTGGCCTCCAAGGTCGAGATGACCCAGATGCCGGAACTCGTTGCCGGGATGCACGCGCTTGTCGGTCTTGCGGCTGTCTTTGTCGGCTATAACGCCGAACTGGTCATGAACACCGTTGCCGCGCTGCAGTCCGAAGGGACAACAGAGGCACTGGAGGCGCTCAAGGGCTTCTCGGCCAAGGTCGCGCACAAGACCCCGGCAGAGATCAACATCCTCAAGATCGAGGTTTTCCTGGGCGTCTTCATCGGTGCCGTGACCTTCACCGGTTCGGTCATCGCCTATGGCAAGCTCTCGGGCAAGGTGACCTCGGCGGCGAAAAAGCTTCCCGGCGGCCACATGCTGAACCTCGCCGCGGCCATCGGCTCGGTGATCCTGCTGGTGATCTACATGAGCACCGGCGGCGGCTGGACCCTGCTGCTGATGTCGGTTCTGGCCTTCTTCATCGGCTATCACCTGATCATGGGCATCGGCGGCGCCGACATGCCGGTCGTTGTCTCGATGCTCAACAGCTACTCGGGCTGGGCGGCGGCGGCCATCGGCTTCAGCCTTGGCAACGACCTTCTGATCGTGGTCGGTGCGCTGGTGGGCTCCTCGGGTGCGATCCTGTCCTACATCATGTGCAAGGCGATGAACCGGTCCTTCGTCAGCGTCATCCTCGGCGGCTTCGGCGGCAGCGCCGGCCCGGCGATGGAGGTCGAGGGCGAACAGGTTGCCATCGACGCCGACGGTGTGGCGCAGGCCCTCGAAGAGGCCGACAGCATCATCATCATCCCCGGTTACGGCATGGCGGTGGCACAGGCTCAACAGAACGTGGCCGAACTGACCCGCCGCCTGCGCGCCCAGGGCAAGGAGGTGCGCTTTGCCATCCACCCGGTGGCGGGCCGTCTGCCCGGGCACATGAACGTGCTCCTGGCCGAGGCAAAGGTGCCCTATGACATCGTGCTGGAGATGGACGAGATCAACGAGGACTTCCCCGACACGGATGTTGCGATCGTCATCGGCTCGAACGACATCGTGAACCCGGCGGCCCAGGAAGACCCGAACTCTCCCATCGCGGGGATGCCGGTGCTGGAATGCTGGAAGGCGAAGCAGGTCTTTGTCTCCAAGCGGGGCCAGGGCACCGGTTACTCGGGCATCGAGAACCCGCTGTTCTTCAAGGAGAATACGCGGATGTACTACGGCGACGCGAAACAGTCGCTGGGCGAGTTGCTCAACCGCATCTCGTGACGGCATGGCGGGTTTCCGCCATTGCCACATATAACCAGGATCAATGGGGTCGCCGTTTCGGCGGCCCCATTTTAGTCTGGCGCGAAAAGAGGGGACACTATGGAACTGGCACTGCAGATCAATTCGGTGTTTCGCGTGGCTGGCTGGCAGATCGTCAAGCCTCTGGAGCCGCTGACGCCGGATCGCCTGCGCGAGGATCTCGCGCAGTATTCCAAGCGCGCGGTGGTTGTCGACCTTGGGTATTACTCCAGGAACGACACAGAGAACGGGGCGTTTCGGATCTATGCCGTGCGCGGTCAGGACTGGGAGCACCCCCTGGTCGATATCAAGGTGAGCGATGCGAACATGGCGCTGGACCTGCTGCGCCAGATGCCGGGTTTGCTGGGACGGCTCGGCCCGCTTTGAGCCGCGGCTTTGCAATCTGTCTTGGTGGTATTTGCAAATGGCAGGGTTAGCAGGGTTTGCACATCTACTTAATGCTCCCTTGCGGCGGCGCAGCAAGTCGGGCAAAACATGAGTGAAATATTCATGACGAGGGGGAGCCCCATGAACCTGACGATGAACCGCAACGTCCTGGCCGAAGCCTTCGGCGCCAACGAGGGTGCTGCGCTGCGCCTCAAGCAGGTGGCGCTGGTGGTGCTGGGCATCGCCGTGCTCGCCGCCGCGGCCAAGATCAAGGTGCCGATGTGGCCCGTCCCGATCACGATGGGCACGTTTGCCGTGCTGACTGTCGGCGCCGCCTACGGTCCGCGCCTGGGTCTTGTGACGATCCTCGGCTACATGATCATCGGCGCGCTTGGCTTTGATGTCTTCGCGGGTTCCTCGGCCGAGGCATTCGGCATCGAATACATGATGGGTGGCACCGGCGGCTACCTCGTCGGCTACGTTCTGGCGACCGTTGCGCTGGGTATTCTTGCCCGCGCAGGCTGGGACCGTTCGGCGCCCAAGATGGCCGGCGCCATGCTGCTGGGCAACGTGATCATCTACGTTCCGGGCCTGATCTGGCTAGGCATGCTTTACGGCTGGGACAAGCCGATCCTGGAATGGGGCCTGACGCCCTTCCTCGTCGGTGACGCGATCAAGCTGGCACTGGCCGCCGTGATCCTGCCGCTGGCATGGAAACTGGTGGGCCGCGCGCGCGGCTGACCCCGCCAGTCCTGAGAAACCGAAAGGCCGGGCCTTGTGCCCGGCCTTTTGCGTTTCAGCCCCTGCGGTCGGCGGCGAAGGCCGAGAGATCGGCGTTCACCGGTTCGCCTGCCATCATCTGCGCCAGCCAGCGCCCGGTACGCGGGCCGCCTGTCAGGCCGATGTGCTGGTGTCCGTAGCCAAGACAGACATTGGCCAGCCGCGGGCTGGGTCCGATCACGGGAAGGGAATCCGAGGTGGCGGGCCTGTGCCCCATCCATTCGCTGGTGTGGCTGTAGGTCAGATCGGGAAAGATGCGCGCCACGCTGCGCCGCACCAGGTCGAAGGGCGCGCGCGAGGCCGGGGCTTTCAAACCGCCGAACTCCACGATACCCGCCGCCCGCAGGCGCCCACGCATCGACGTGGCGACGAATTTGCCCGAAGTCACCATGACCGGCGCACGCAATTCGATGTTGGGGGCGTGGAACTCGACGTGATAACCGCGCTCGCTTTCCAGGGGCACAGTGACGCCAAGCGCGCGGGCAATCCCGCCGGACCAGGCGCCAAGGGTCACTGCAAACCCCTCTGCCGCGATCTCGCCCCTGTTGGTCAGCGCGGCCACGGCGCGCCCGTTTTCCTCGCGAAAGCCTGTCACGCTTGCCTGTACGATCTGGCCGCCGCCCGCCTCGAAGGCCGCCGCCAGGGCGCGGACATAGGCGCCGGGATCTGTGATCGTGCCGTGCTGCGGGTTGTCGACTCCATAGCCAAAGCGCCCTTCCAGTGCCGGATCGAAGGCTGCCATGTCCTCGGGCGTCATCTCGCGCACCGTGTAGCCATTGCGCCGCCTTAGCTCCCAGCCATAGGCATCCGCCTCGAACGCCTGCTTGCTGGCATAGCCGTGCAGGTAGCTGCCGGGCCGGATGAAGTGCGCGGCTTCCGTTCCTTCAGCCAAGGCCTGGTGCTGGTCGGCGCTGTCCTGCAGCAGCAGGGTCAGCGCGCGGGTGATCTGCTCGACCTTGGCCTGCCGTGCGTGTCCCATGTAGCGCAACAGGAAGGGGACGAGGCGCGGGAGGTAGCCCCATTTCAGGAACAGCGGCTGGCGCGGGTCGAACAACATGCCAGGGGCCTTCCAGATCAAGCCTGGAACGGGCAGGGGCACCACGGCGCCCGCCGCGATGATGCCCGCGTTGCCTGTCGAGGCACCGGCCGCGGGGCCTTCGCGGTCGACCAGCGTGACCTCGCATCCCATGCGTTGCAACCAGAGCGCGGTAGAGACCCCGACCATGCCTGCGCCGATCACGGCCACCTGACGATATGCCTTCATGCTGTCCCCCTGTTGCGGCGCGACAGTGGCGCGGATCGGGGACCGGAGGCAAGGGGGCTTCAGGCCAGTTCGGTCTCGATATCGGCCCCCTTTTCCAGCGTCTTGTGCACCGGGCACTTGTCCGCGATTTCCAGCAGCCGGGCGCGTTGGTCGGCAGTCAGGTTGCCTTCCAGTTTGATCCGGCGGACAAAGTGGTCCACGCGTGTCGTCGCGCTTGTCCCCGCGTCTTGGGCGTGCACTTTGTCGTGGGTCACGTCCACGCTGATCCCGGTCAGCGGCCACCCCTTGCGCCGGGCATACATACGGATGGTCATCGAGGTGCAGGCGCCCAGCCCCGCCGAGAGGAACCCATAGGGTGACATGCCCCGGTTGCTGCCGCCATAGGCTTCGGGCTCATCCGCCAGTGCGTGATGATGCGGACCGTTCTGGATGTCCTGCAAAAAGCCATCGGCCGCGGCCTCCGTCACGCGCACCACCCCCTCCGGCGCGCCGATCGGCGGGGCGGGGGCCGGCAGGTCGAGGTAGCGATCGGCCCAGGCCGCGATCACCTCGGCGACGTATTCCGCGTCCTTCGGGGCAGAGACGAGGTGATCGGCATCATCCAGCGTGACAAAGCTCTTGGGATGTTTCGCGGCGGTGAAGATCCGCGTGGCGTTGGAGATATCGACCACGGAGTCGCGCGGCGCGTGCAGCACCAACAGCGCCTTTTTCAGCGATCCGATGACCGGTTCCAGTTCCTGCGCCTTCACGTCCCGCACGAAGTCCCGCCCGATGGTGACGGGCCGCCCGCCCAAGTCCACCTGTGCCTGGCCTTCTTCCTCGATCCGGTCCAGCGCATCGGCAAAGTTGTGCGTGACGTGATCGGGGTCGAAGGGCGCACCGATGGTCGCCACGGCCTTGGCCGAGGCGATGTCGGGCGCTGCCCGCAGGACCGCAGCACCGCCAAGGGAATGGCCGATCAGCAGGCTGGGCGCCATGCCGCGGCCCTGCAGGTATTCGGCGGCGGCTTTCAGGTCGCCCACGTTGCTGTGAAAGGTTGTATTGGCAAACTCGCCGCAGGAATGGCCCAGTCCGGTGAAATCGAACCGCAGCACAGCGATCCCCATCGCGGAAAGCCGCTGAGCGATGCGCCGTGCCGCGGCGATGTCCTTGCCGCAGGTAAAGCAATGGGCGAAGAGTGCAGTGGCGAGCGGCGTGTCCTCGGGCAAGTCCAGCCGTGCGGCCAGCCTGTCGCCGGCATGACCGGGGAATGTGATGCGTTCGGTGGGCATTGGGGCGTCCTGACGTTTCGTGGTTGGGTCAGAGAATGGGGCGGGCCGGGGCGGCTCACAAGCTAACTGTCAGGAGCGTCACGGCATGGTGAGTTTGATGCGCGCGCTGGTGAGCATTGTTGCAGGGGTTTTGGTGCTGGTCGCGCTGGCCAGCTGGGGCGGCGCGCTGCACCCGGCGGGAGACTCGCTGGCGGTGGCGCGGCTGCCGTTGGTGGCGCTGGCGGCTTTGGTCGTGATCTGGACCGGATGGCTGCGCTGGGTGCGCTGGGGGCTGGCTGGTCTGGCGCTGGTGGTGCTGGGGCAGGCGGTCGTCATGAAGCTGACAGCGCCGACACCGGGCGGATTTGCAGTCTACCAGAAGAACCTGCTGTACCGAAATGCGCAGATCCCCGAACTGGCGGCGGATATGCTGGGCCAAGCCCCGGACGTCATCACCCTGCAGGAGCTGACCAGCCGCAATGGCGACATCCTGGACCGGCTGGCGCCATCCTATCCTCATAGCACCACCTGTCCTTTCTACAGCTGGAGCCGCAATGCCGTGCTGTCGCGTCATCCGGTGCTGCCGGGCGGGACACTATGCCTGCCGGGGCAGGGGGTGGCGGGATTGCACCTGGACACACCGCAGGGACCGGTCTGGGTGTTGTCGGTGCACCTGCGCTGGCCGTGGCCGCATCCCCAGGCGCCGCAGTCAGAGGTGCTGGAAGGAGTTCTTGCCGGGCTGGAGGGGCCCGTCGTCCTGTCCGGCGATTTCAACATGATGCCCTGGGGCAATTCGGTGCGGCGCCTGACAGGGGCGGCGGGCGTGCAGCGTGCCGGGCCATTGCAACCGACCTACTGGCTGGCACCGCATGGCTGGCCCGCCGGGCAGGCGCTGCCTATTCCGCTGCCGCTGGACCAGGTCTGGGCGCCCGGCGGCGGTCGGATGGAGACGCGGCCGCTCTGGGGATCGGATCATGCCGGGGTTCTGGCAAGGGTGCACCTGAATGCTGATTGACGGTATCGGGCGTTTCGTGCCGCGCGATGCACGGGACCGGGCGGAATGGGACCGGTTGGGGGCCTTTTGTGCACAGTGGGGGCTGGCAGCCTTCTTCCGCGATCCACTCATCGGCGGCCATGTCACCGGCTCTGCCTTTGTACTGTCACCGGACAGGCAGTCCGTTCTGCTGACCCATCACGCCAAGCTGGATCGCTGGTTGCACCTGGGCGGCCATTGCGACGGCATCGCGGACGTGCGCTTTGTGGCCTTGAAAGAGGCCTACGAGGAATCGGGGCTGGCGCGGATTTCGTTTCTGTCGCCGGACGTTTTCGACATTGATATCCACCAGATCCCGGCACGCGGGACGGACCCGGCGCATCTGCACTATGACGTCCGTTTCCTGATGCAGGCCGAGGCGGGCGACCTCAGCGCTTCGGCAGAGTCGAAGGCACTGGCATGGGTGCCGCTGGAACAGGTGCAGGACTACACGCAGGCAGAGTCGGTCCTGCGCATGGCACGGCGGGTGAAGGCGGAGGTGTGAGAGCCTAGGTTCCCATCAGCAACGGGTCGAAAGGATAGGAAATCAGGTTCTCGTAGCCATCCTCGGTGATGAGCACCTGCTCTTCCAGCTTGATCGAGAAATCGCCGCCGTCGGGCGACACCAACACCTCGACACACAGCGTCATGCCCGGCTCCAGCTCGTAGTCGAAGGCACCTTCGACCATATGGTCCGGGTAGGCCACCAGGGGCCATTCATCGCAAAGACCCACACCGTGCATGAGGCAGCCGTATTTCAGCCGCTGGAACTCGGGCCGCAGGACATGGGTGTTGCGGGACAGATCCTGGATGTTCACCCCGGGGCGCAGCATTTCCATGTTGGTCATGACATGTTCATGCCCGTGTCGCATGGCGTCGATCATGTCGGGCCGTGGCGCCCGGTCTCCCACCCACCAGGTGCGCGAGATGTCGACGCAGATGCCGTAGCTGCCGACAAGATCCGTATCGAAGGCGACGATCTCATTGTTCTGGACGATTCGCGGACCGCATTCCTGGAACCAGGGGTTCGTGCGTGGGCCGGAGGTCAGCAACCGCGTCTCGATCCATTCGCCGCCGCGACGGATGTTCTCGGCGTGCAGGACGGCCCAGATATCGTTCTCCGACACACCGCCCAGGGGGACGTTGGCGCGGGCAAAGTGTTCCATTTCAAGCATCGCGGCCTCGCAGGCGTTGATGGCGCAGCGCATGGCCCTGATCTCGTCCGGACCCTTCACGGACCGCGCCTTTTCGGTGACTTCCTCACCGGGGAAGACGGTCAGGCCCTGCGCCTCGAGCGCGCGCAGCCCATGGATCATGGGTTTGTCCACCGCCAGCCGCGTGTTGCCGGGGGCGTGCTGCGCCAGCAGGTCCGCCACCTCGGCGGCAAACCGGTCAGCCGCCACGTCCAGCCCATCGCCGCGGTCGAAATAGAACAGGTCCGCGCCCGAGCGCGCCTCGCGCACCAGCGGGTTGAACGAGGACAGGAAAGGCGCGTTCTTGTAGTCCCAGATCACCATGTAGCCGTCGGCGCAGACCAGCACGGCCCGGAACGGGTTGTGGGTGTTCCAAAGCTGCATGTTGGTGCTGTCGGTCGCGTAGCGGATGTTGAGCGGGTCGAAGACCAGCAACCCGGCAAGGTCCCGCGCCACGACGTGATCTGTCAGCCGCTGCCAACGATAGCGCCGCATTTCCTGCAGGTCGGGCAGTTCAAGCCCCGCGGCGGCCCATTCGGCCAGTGCCAAGCGTGTGGGGCCGATCTCGATCCGGTCCATGTCGTTGGGGGTGTTGTCGCCGGTCATGGCGCCGCGTGTCGGGTCTATCTTGCGGGTATCGCGGAAATGGGTGTTCATGGCGTCTTCCGAAGGCTGGTTCCGTCAGCCTGCCGGGGCATCCCGGGGCTGGCGCGCGGAATTACGACCGTACAGGGGGTCGTTTTTTGACCGTATTCTTTCCGGTGACGTAGTGGCCGGCGGCTGGTGAAGGTCGCGTGACGGGCATAGCCTGCGCTCATGATCCTGCAAGACCGAATCCCCTATGATGTCACCGCACCGCGCCCCTTGCCGGGAATTGCCCCTCTGGATCCTGCGGACTGGCTGATCGTGGACGAAGCCTATGCCGCGCAGATGGCAGAGCGTCGTCGCCTGCTGACCGAGCGCCGGGACGAGGTGCTGGCCCTGTTCGCCGCTGCCGTTCCTGCGGCGGACGAGCTCATGGAAACGGTTCTTGCGGCGCTGCCTGACTTGTTTTTGCGGGGCGACAACAGTGTTCTGTGCCCCGACGGCGCGCGTGTTTCGCTGGACGGGGCGGATCCGCTGGGAACACTGGGGCGGATCGTGCAGGAAGACCTGTGCCTGATGGAAAAGCATGGCGATCAGCATGTGCTGACTGGCGCTGTGCTTTGTTTTCCCGCCAGTTGGCGGCTGGACGAGAAATTCATGCGTCCGATGACGGCGATCCACGCGCCGGTGGACAGTTTCGATGACAACATCGCGCGCCGGGTACAGCGACTGTTCGACGGGGTGCAGGCCGGGCGTCCGCTGTGGCGGTTCAATGCCCTGCGCTACGCCGAGTCAGAGCTTTTCCATCCGCGCTCGATGCACAACCCGCGTGCACCGGTCGAACCCGCCACCGCGCCATTCTGGCGGTCAGAGCGGCAGTGCATCCTGCGCCTGCCGAAGACCCGCGCGGTGGTCTTCTCGATTCACACCTACCTTGTGCGCAGCGAGGACGTCACTGCAGCAACTGCCGGAGGAAATAGTCCATCTGGCCGGTCGTGCTGAGCACGGCGATCAGGCTGGTCACGGCGATCATCTGGCTGGCGCGTCGCAGACCGAACCAGGAATGGCGCCGTTTCATCGTGGTCTCCGCCACCACGGCGGGCAGGTTTGGGATTTGCGCGGATTTTGAACTTTCGGGGTAGAGCGAGCCGCAGATACCCTGTGCGGCTGCGGCGCTTTCGAACAGCGCATCCTCGATCTCCGTGTCGACCCGGCCGATGCGACGGGGCGAGACGAAGTTGCGCAGCCGGATGAAATCCTCGCGGTCGATGAGCGTCTCGGGCGAGAACCATTCCAGGATGTCCGCCGAAGAATGATTCAGCGCGGCCCGTACCGTGTCGGACAGCAGGCGCGCGGCGTCGGTTTCGTCGGGCGGGGTCCCATCCGCGGTCACCACCTGCAGAACCACTTTCGGTCCGTAATCGCTTTGCTCTTCGGGGAGAACGGCAATGCCCAGGTGCTGCCCCATGACGAGTCCCGGTTTTCGCCTGGTCGGAGCCTTGGCGTCCTGACGCGGATCAAGACGGGCCAGTACCTTTGCGGCACTGTCGAGATAGGGGCCGGGGTGCAGATCCCGCGTATCCGGCAGGATCATCCCCGCGTAGGGGTGTTCGAAGGTCATTCTGCTCTCCTGTCACGGCGTGGTGGCCGCTACAGGAAAGGTTGACCCCGAAAAATGTTAACAATCGGGCGATTCGGGGAAAATTACGCGGTTCCGGGCGCCTTGTTTCCCGATCGGTCTCAGCGACCGATCCTTTCGGCGGCTGCGGCGATGGCCTGTTGATAGACGGTGGCGGCGTTCCATTCGTTCAGCACGCGGAAGTTATGCGTTCCGGGGCCGAAGGGCTGGCCGCGCTTCCAGCCCTTCTGGCGCAGGAAATTGGCGGTCGAGGCCAGCGCGTCGGCCTGGTTGTAGAAATCGACACGCCCGTCGCCATTGGCATCGACACCATAGCGCATGGCGTTGCCGGGCAGGAACTGGGTGTGGCCCAGCTCTCCGTGAAAGGCGCCTTTCTGGCCGGGCGAGAGCATGCCACGATCCACCATTTTCAGCGCGGCAATGGCATGAGGCCGGAAAAGCTGTGGGCGGCGACAGTCATAGGCAACCGTCAGGATCGAGTTGATGACAGGTTCGCTCCCCATCGTGCGGCCATAGCCCGTTTCCATGCCATGAATGGCGACGACGATACCTGCCGGCACACCAAAGTGCTTTTCGAGGCTGTCGTAGAAGGCCTTGTTCTGGTTGATGCGCTTGCGGGCGCCATTGGCGAAACTGTCGAGCGAGCCGAGGCGGATCTGCACGAATCGTTCGAAACTATATTTCACGCCTTTCTGGTTGCGGTCCGCATTGATTGTCTTGGTCGAATACCGCGCTTTCATGAGGGCGTCGATGCCGCGATCGCCCACGCCGGCGCGGCGCGCCTCGGCCGCGAATTCACCCTTCCAGGCGTCGAAGCCCGAAGCGGTATTACCGCAACCCGCGGCAAACGCGGGGACAGCGGTCAGAATGGCAAGGGCAAGGGCAGGGGCGAGGCGGCGCATGGCAGGGCTCCGGTTCGGACAGGTTCTCCGGAAGGTTAGCCGCGTCACGAGGGGGCGCCAAGGGGGAAGGTCGCAGGATGGCGGGTGCCCGCTGCGGAGCAGGGGATCAAAAACGAAAACGGGCGCCACCGGGGCGCCCATTCCGTAGTAGATCGTGCGGCGATCAGCAGCTGTAGTACATGCCGAACTCGACCGGGTGCGGCGTGTGCTCGAACAGTTCGATCTCTTCCATCTTCAGTTCGATGTAGCCTTCGATCTGGTCCTTGGTGAAGACGTCGCCGGCGAGCAGGAACTCGTGGTCGGCCTTCAGGCAGTCGATGGCCTCGCGCAGCGAGCCGCAGACGGTGGGGATGCCTTCCAGCTCTTCGGCCGGCAGGTCATAGAGGTTCTTGTCCATCGCCTCGCCCGGGTCGATCTTGTTGTTGATGCCGTCCAGGCCGGCCATCAGCAGCGCCGCGAAGCACAGGTAGGGGTTCGCGGACGGATCGGGGAAACGGGCCTCGACGCGCTTGGCCTTGGGGCTTTCGGTCCACGGAATACGGACGCAGCCAGAACGGTTGCGGGCCGAGTAGGCGCGCAGGACCGGGGCTTCGAAGCCGGGGATCAGGCGCTTGTACGAGTTGGTGGACGGGTTGGTGAAGGCATTCAGCGTCTTGGCGTGCTTGAGGATGCCGCCGATGAAGTACAGTGCCTCTTGGCTCAGGTCCGCATACTTGTCACCCGCGAACAGCGGCTTGCCGTCCTTCCAGATCGACATGTTGCAGTGCATGCCGGTGCCGTTGTCGCCGTAGATCGGCTTGGGCATGAAGGTGGCGGACTTGCCGTAGGCATGTGCCACGTTGTGGATGATGTACTTGTACTTCTGCAGCTCGTCTGCCTGCTTGGTCAGCGAGCCGAAGATCAGGCCCAGCTCGTGCTGGCACGACGCCACTTCGTGGTGGTGCTTGTCGACCTTCATGCCGATGCGCTTCATGGTCGAGAGCATTTCCGAGCGCAGGTCCTGCGCGTCGTCGGTCGGGTTGACCGGGAAATAGCCGCCCTTGACGCCGGGACGATGGCCCATGTTGCCGGTCTCGTACTCGGTGTCGGTGTTCCACGATGCGTCGACCGCGTCGACCTCGTAGGAGACCTTGTTGATCTTGTTCGAGAAACGCACGTCGTCGAAAAGGAAGAACTCGGCTTCCGGACCCCAGTAGGAGATGTCGCCGATGCCCGAGGACTTCAGGTAGGCTTCTGCCTTCTCGGCGGTGCCGCGCGGGTCACGCTCGTAAGGTTCGCCGGTGTCGGGTTCGACGACCGAGCAATGCAGGCAGAGCGTCTTTTCGGCGTAGAACGGGTCGATGTAGGCGCTTTCGAGGTCGGGCATGAGTTTCATGTCCGATGCTTCGATCGATTTCCAGCCGGCGATCGAGGAGCCGTCAAACATGAAGCCTTCTTCGAGGAAATCCTCATCGACCTCATCTGCGATCACCGTGACGTGCTGCAGCTTGCCGCGCGGATCGGTGAACCGGATGTCGACGTAGGCGACGTCCTCTGCCTTCATCATGTCGAGAACAGCGTTGCTCATAACTGTTGAGTCCCTTTCTGTCATACTGTTGGGATGCCTGCGGCCCAGCGGTACCGCGGTCAATTTTCTGAATTACAGCGCGTCCGAGCCGGTTTCGCCGGTACGGATTCGGATGGCCTGTTCGACCTGGCTGACAAAGATCTTGCCGTCGCCGATCTTGTCGGTCTTGGCGGCCTCGACGATGGCCTCGATGGCGGCATCGACCTGGTCGTCGTCAAGAACGATCTCGATCTTCACCTTGGGCAGGAAGTCGACGACGTATTCCGCGCCACGGTAGAGCTCGGTATGGCCTTTCTGGCGGCCAAAGCCCTTCACCTCGACGACGGACAGACCTTGGATGCCCGCTTCTTGCAGCGCCTCCTTCACCTCATCAAGCTTGAATGGCTTGATGATCGCTTCGATCTTTTTCATGAGACCTCGCTCTCCCTTGCGCTATTCGTGGACTTGGCAGATCACTTCTGGATGATCGCCACAATCCGATAGGCCTTGTGAGAGGCAGAAGCGAAGAGCGAATTTTCGGGCGCGGTCAAGTTTTGTGCGATATGCGTAAAAAACGTGCAGAAATGAATCGCGAGGCAAAATGACAGAGCTTCTGACCGCGGAACAGATGCGCAAAATCGAGCAGGCGGCAATCGACAATGGCGCCGTGACGGGCCTGGAGTTGATGGAGCGTGCAGGTGCCGGGGTGGTCGAGGCGATTGTTGAGGAATGGCCGGACCTGGGGCAGGGGGCGCATCGGGCAATCGTTCTGTGCGGTCCGGGGAACAATGGCGGCGACGGGTTCGTCATTGCGCGGCTGTTGCACGGTCGTGGGTGGGACGTGGAGGTGTTTCTTTTTGGCGATGCGGACAGATTGCCGCCGGATGCAAAGGCGAATTGCGCGCGGTGGGACAAGTTGGGCGCCGTTTCAGCCTGGGATGCGTTGCGCGTCGAGGAAGCCGCCGCGGATCTGGTCATCGACGCGGTATTCGGAACCGGCCTTACGCGGCCCGTGCCCGACGAGGTCGAGCGAGAATTGCTCAAGGCTGCGGCCAAGGACAAGTCTAAGGCTAGGGTTGTGGCCGTGGACATGCCCTCGGGGCTTTGTGCGGACAGCGGCAAAGTCGTCGGCGGCGGTGACGGGGCTTCCAGCGACCTCGTGGTGTCGTTCCACTCTGCAAAGATCGGTCATTATCTGAACGGTTCGTACCAGCGCTGCAAATCCTTGGTCGTAAAGGATATCGGGTTGGACCACGTGCCTGATGAAAGCCAGGTGCATCTCGTGGACATGGGGAGGCACTCGCATGGCGACGTCTCGGCGCTTTCGAAACGAATGGTTGACCACAAGTATTCCCACGGCCATGCCCTCATTCTCTCCGGCGGCTTTGGCAAGACCGGCGCGGCGCGACTGGCCGCACGCGGTGCCCTTCGGGTCGGGTCCGGACTGGTGACCTTGGGCGTGCCTGGTGCGGCGCAGATGGAGGTGGCAAGCCGGATCACCGCGCTGATGCTGGCGCGGGTCGAGGACGGCGATGAATTGGCGGAGGTTCTGGAGGACAAGCGCCTCAACGCGTTGTGTCTAGGCCCCGGCATGGGGGCAGAGCGGGCGCGCGACCTCGTGCCTGTGGCGTTGACCGCAAGGCACAGACCGCGCGTGGTGCTCGATGCCGATGCGTTGACCGCTTACGCGGATGCTCCAGAGGCGCTTTTCGAAATGCTGCACGCGGATTGCGTGCTGACGCCGCATGGCGGGGAGTTCGCGCGGCTCTTTCCGGACATCGCGAATGAGTTGAACAAGAAACCGAGCCGCGGACCGGCGTTTTCCAAGGTGGACGCCACACGGAAAGCCGCCGGGAGGGCGGGCTGCGTGGTGCTGTTCAAGGGGCCCGACACGGTGATCGCCGATCCGGGTGGCGCCTGTTCGGTCAATGCTGCGATCTACGACAGGGAGGCGCCCTGGCTTGCGACCGCCGGATCAGGCGACGTCCTTGCCGGTTTCATTTCCGGGTTGCTGGCCCGTGGCATGTCGGCAATGCAGGCTGCAGAGACCGCTGCCTGGCTCCATGTCGAGGCCGCGCGCAGTTTCGGCCCCGGCCTGATCGCCGAGGACCTTCCCGAAGAGTTGCCAAGGGTGTTCCGGGCGCTCGGGCTCTGACGCCTGTCAGGCGGTCACGCGGGTTGTGGCAGATGCCAGTTCCAACCCGTCCGCGTAAAGGATGTGCGGTGCGTCAAAGGAGAGTTCGACCAGTTGCATGTCGATTTCGCCCGCGCTCCGGATGAACCGTCCGTCGATCAACCGCGCCAGCGGCACCAGTGCCCGGTCCTTGCCAAACAGCGCCTTGGCCCGCCAATCACGCAACAGGACCTCTTGCGCGGCGGGCAGGACCAGCGTCAGGTCGGGCCGCATATGGCCGAGGCTGCCCGGGGCCACGAAAACTGCGGGCAGCCGCCGGCGCAAAGGCCGTAGGGCTGCAAGCCGCGCTGTTCCGCTGTCCCTCGTGATGATCCGGTCACCCGAACCAAGATACTCCACCGGCAGCGCGCCTTCGAGCGTCAGAACGATCGTACCGAGTGGAAGCGCATTGCAAGCGGGACCTGCGCAAGGTGGGCGCAGGGATCCCGCGCCGCTGCCGCGCCCGACCATGTCATGGGTCATCGTCACTTGTTCCTGTATGTTGCTGCCGGTCTTTTCTTGTTTTGCGGCAGGATAAGCCAAGATCCGGTTTACGTGGCCGTCAATTGCACAGGCTTATAAAGGAATTTTCCGCTCGCCTCGGTCACGGCGCTTTGCTATTCACCGCGTCGTTGCGGGTGTGGCGAAATTGGTAGACGCACCAGATTTAGGTTCTGGCGGAGCAATCCGTGGGGGTTCAAGTCCCTCCACCCGCACCACTCTCCCTTGAGAACCTGGCCTTTATTTAGGTTCGGCTGAACCAAGGTTGCATCGTGCCGCGCCGGCGACCGAGGTTCTTGCCAAGATTGCGACGGCGGTTTTGCCGATCCCGGTTGCAGATCCATACCAGCGACGGCGGGTGGGCGTCGTCGAGGGGCGCGCAACGGGCTTGGGGGCTTGGATAACAAAACGGACCAAATCCGGGTCGCTTCCTGTACTGGTCGCGATCATCCCTCTGCGCAGGTCCAACTTGCGGTTCCGGGCGCGCAAATGACAGGTGCGGTTTGCGCCTCACGAGTCCCTGCGGACTTTTCCCAGGTTTGAAAACGCGTTAGCCCTGTTCTCAGTGCGGGTGCCAGCAGAGCAGGATCGAATTCATGAGTACCGGGCGGGTATCGCCGATCGAACTGTACCTTGGAAACGGCGAGGCCAGTGACGCAGTTCGGCGGCAGTCCGGCACCGTCGAGATGTCCTGGCAAAGAAACCCCGGCACGGACGGAAGTGGCGTCAGCTGGAGTCTGTCGCAGTTCCGGACCTCCGGGCCGGACAGTGTCGAGGTGACAAGTTCTCGCGATGGAGACTTCGTGTTCACACAGGTCGTTCTCAAGGGCGGTTTTGAAGCAGAGCTTGCCTGCGGGCGGCGCTACCAAGACTCCGCGCCCGGATTGATCCGGCCCAGTGTCTCAGGAGCGATGTATCGTTTCGGCGCGGCCGACAATGCGATTTTCGGGGCGCTCGCCTCGCTGGAGACGGTAAAGGCCTGGTTCGGCGGACCGGTGCCCAAAGGGGTCCGACCTCTGATCGAGGGCGGAAGCAACACCTACCACCGCGCCCGGGCGCTGCCCTTGCACCTGCGCCAGGCATTGATGACAGCCCTGTCGAACACCTCGCCGCTGGGGCACCGCATGGTAAGTGCGGCGGCCCAGCAGATTCTGGGATTCCACCTGCAAAGCCTTTGCGAGGATGGCGTGCCAAACGTGACGCCATTGGCTGGAAGTCTTGCGCGCGATGCGCATGCGCTCTTGCAGGAAAGTCCGCAGAGACCGCCGTCACTTGCCGAAATTGCCAGCCAGTTCGGTGTCTCGCCACGCCGCTTGGATCGGGCGTATCAGGCCGAGTTCGGCACCAGTTTCAACCGGTCCCTGCAGCAGGTCCGCTTCGACGCGATCTGTTCCGCCCTTCAGCAAGGCATGCCGATCAAGGTGGTGGCGCACAGCTTCGGGTATTCAAGCGTCAGCAATTTTTCATCGGCCTTTCGCCGCCGGACGGGATTGCCGCCGCGCAGATGGCTCGAACGGCAGGCGGCCTTTCGGCGCTGATCCTTCGGATGCCCGGAGGGACGGGTCATTCGTCAACAATCTCTACCGAATATCAACAAAGATGGAGGTGGGGCAGCGGGTCGGCCGTTCGTAGGGTCCGGCATGCGGACACCTTCCGCGCCGGGCGCGCTTTCGCATCAGCCCCCCGTTGTCGGAAGATCGCGCCCGGTCAATCACAATCATAGCAGTGGAGATCGAGACCCCATGCCGACATCTTACACATTCGGAAGTTCC